>NZ_JAWXXR010000002.1:0-49438 GCF_033842865.1 Shewanella indica | reverse complement strand
CGATTTTTGGATAATAGAGAAAGGACGAAATATGGCCAACTGGACGACTATGGAATTCTGCGCACTACTCACCCCATTTTCATCTGCCATGCCACTACCAGCCGCCATTCTATGGCTGGTTTGCCTGGTAACTGTGATACTGCTTGGCAGCAAAATACACCCAGTATTCGCGGAGAAAGAGGATAAATAAAAGGCCCAAACCCCGCCTTTTGCCCGGCCTTCTGGTCGGGTTTTTTCATAAGAAAAATGTGGGCAAAGAGAAAGGAAATGCAAACTAACAAAGAGGGAAACAATAATGGATAACAACATCGACGCTACCAATGCACCCAACATGACCCTAAAAAGAGCCTGGCTGTTCTATGGCCTTGCCTGGGCCGCCCTCACCGGCCTGTGGCTGATATCGGCAGCCATAGAGTATGTGGCGGGGACAAACCTCCCCTGGTTATTTGTTCTTCTGCTGATTGGCTACCTGGCCATCGGTGTTACACTGAACATCAAAGTGCTCCGAAAGCTAGTAGTCTGGCACCCGATGTACAACACTATTGAAAACACCGCGAACGCAAAAACCCACATGTTTGCCCTATGGCCATTGACCTACCCGTATCTCTTCATCCAGATGGCCGTCAGCACCCACCTGTAGGTAAATACGGACCCTTGGAACGATTCAGGAATATCGACACATTCCGGTATAGTGGTTACACACCTGACCCAACCAAAGAGGCGCTAATATGAATGACCAACAACCGAATGAACTTAAGTTTGATCGTAAGATAGAATATCTATTGGCACGAACCACCGATCTCGGGATCTGGATCACCGGAGCCTGGACGGTGGGAATTGACAAAGCTCGGGCGGTTGAATACGTGAATAATTACAACTCAAGCCCCGATCAAGGCTTTTTCGAGCACGGGGGAGAAGTCATTCTCTCTCATGCCGGCGGTAAAATAACCCTATCAATGCAGGAAGCAGCCGCGATTATTAACCTGGTGCGTACTGCATATATGTAAAATCGCAGCGATCAGGAGCAAATAGATCATGGCCACCTATATAGGATCGATAGTAGTCGATACCACCAACATCGCCACCGCCGCCAAGGTCGCGGCTAGAGCTTCCAAAAAGGACGCCGTTCGCGGGACTATCACCGTGGGCGGGAACCGATACTGCTGGATCGTAGACCAGCGGTACGAACACCACGATGGTTTTGAACAGAGAAAGGGCCATGATCGGTAACAAACACGGGCGTAGAATCGCCAAGTGGATGAAGAGACTTCTACCCGAAACAGCTGCCGAGAGAATGCAGAGGGAGTCAGATGAGGCCCTGGCACGAGTTCAAGCGGCAGGTTATACAGTGCATTTCTACATGCCCGCCGCCGGCATCGAGAACTCCACGTTGGCGAATGATCTTCGACGATTGGGCAGCGGCGGGCATATCATCACGGATCGAAACGGTAAACTGGTTGGTAAGGTTGCCACTCACCTATCGAGAGAACAGGAGGCCCAAGCCCGGCGGACCACCTTTCGCCTTGTCACTGAAACAGAAGGGAAAGTTGGGGCCGGTTTTCGCCATTTTGAACTCCGAAACTTGAGTAATAAATTAGGAATATCGATGTTACCGCGAATGTCAATAGAACCATTACCAGAAAATGTTGAATGCATACGAATGCCGAACCCGTTGGTGAGGCCCATAAATATAATAATAAATAGAGAGAAGGGTAATGTATTCACGAAGACAGTATTAGGTGTTCTAACCTCCGTAACAACACTACAAACACTTGACCTTGTGAAAAGAGGAATGATGAAAATAAAGGAACCGATGTTACCGCGAATGTCAATAGAACCATTACCAGAAAATGTTGAATGCATACGAATGCCGAACCCGTTGGTGAGGCCCATAAATATAATAATAAATAGAGAGAAGGGTAATGTATTCACGAAGACAGTATTAGGTGTTCTAACCTCCGTAACAACACTACAAACACTTGACCTTGTGAAAAGAGGAATGATGAAAATAAAGGAACATTAGCCAGTGGGGGCATCAGGGGGTAGTGAAATATACTCAAATATTTCATCATTACCTCCGCGAATCCGTGAAGACCGCTTTGTCGGAGAAAAACCCGTCAAGCTCGGTCAGGGACAGCGGCCGGCTGTACAGATAGCCCTGCGCATACTGGCAGCCTTGCTGGCGGAGAAAGTCACGCTGCACTTCCGTCTCCACGCCCTCGGCAACAACTTCCAGATCCAGGTTGGCGGCGAGAGTGATGATGGTGCGCACAATCGCATCGTCATTGGGATCAACGCCAATATCCCGGATGAACTCCTTGTCGATCTTGAGGCGATCAAGGGGAAAGCGTTTGAGGTACACAAGCGAGGAGTAGCCGGTCCCGAAATCGTCCATCGCCAGTCGCACACCGATCTCCCTGAGTTCCTGCATGACTTGCCCGGCGCGAATGGGATCCGGCATCACGACACCCTCGGTAACCTCCAGCTCAAGGTAATTCGCAGGCAGGCCTGTCTCCTGCAACACCTGCCTGACCGTATCCACCAGACCGGCGTCATCAAACTGGCGCCTCGAAAGATTCACGGCCACGGTAAGGTAGCGGTCGAGCCGCTTATGCCAGCGCACCGCCTCGACACAGGCCTGACGCAGTACCCAGGCGCCAACTTCCACGATAAGACCGGTCTCTTCCAGAATAGGGATGAACTGGTCGGGACCTATCGTTTTGTCGTCTGGCCTGTTCCAGCGTAACAGGGCCTCCGCGCCCTCCAGCCCGTCCACCGCTCCTGTGCATCCTGCGCCCGCGGCATTTGTGCCTCCCTGCACGTCATCGCCCAGGCGTATCTGAGGCTGATACCGCACTTCGAACTCACCGCGCTCCAATGCGACCTGCAGCGCCTGCTCCAGTTCCAGGTGCGAACGTATATTTAAATCCATCTCCTCGCGGAAGAAACGATAGGCGTTACGTCCGGCATCCTTCGCCTCGTACATCGCGGTATCGGCGTTTTTCAACAGGGTTTCCACGTCGCACCCGTCGTGGGGGAAGAGACTGATCCCGATACTGGCCGAGGCACGGAAGTTGCGCTCATCGATGGTCACCGGTTGATTGATGGTTACGAGAAGTTTGCTCGCCAATTTGGCCACATCGTCCGGGTCGGCGACATCGGTCAGCGCGATGGCGAACTCATCACCACCAAGCCGGGCGACCGTGTCGCCATCGCGCACTGTCTTTCGCAGCCTGTCGGCAATCGCCTGCAGCAGGCGATCGCCCACGGCGTGACCGAGGCTATCGTTGATGCGTTTGAAGTGATCGAGATCGAGAAACAGCACGGCCACCAGCCGATCGTGTCGGCGGCCGTAGGCAATCGCCTGGATAATACGATCACGCAACAGCATCCGGTTAGGCAGGCTGGTCAGCGGATCGTGGTGTGCCAGATGGAACAGGCGCGCCTCGGACTCCTTGCGCTCGGTAATGTCCTGAACCGTGCCGACCATCCGCTCCACGTTACCATCCGCGCCCCGGATGCAGCGGGCCTGCTCATGGACGTGGCGAACATCGCCGCCAGGCAAGAGGATGCGGTGGTCGATCCGGTAATCGCTGCCGTCTTTAAGCGACTTGATGATCTCCGATTCGACACGGATCCGGTCATCCGGATGGAGGCGGGCGAGGAACGAGTCGATAGTGGCCAAGAAGGTCTCCCGCGACCGCCCAAGGATGCGATAGACCTCGTCCGACCACCACAACGCCCCGGATCTCACATTCCATTCCCAATGCCCCAGGCGCGCAATACGCTGGGCCTCCGCCAAGCGCGCCTCGGAGCGGGCCAGGTCCTGGAAAGCGCGCTCCTGTTCGGTGATATCCTCAAGCGCTATCAGCAAACGCGCTTCTTCTTCTTCTTCTTCTTCTTCTGCAAGATACATTCCAGTAACGGCATAACGGATCAGTCTGCTGTCGCCCCCACACACCCGCATGGCCAGCATGCCATCGGCTCGCGCCGTGGCGCCGCCCAGAACCGCCGACAGCTGATCACCAAACCCTTCCGCCTCGATAACCTCCAGTGCATGACGCCTCTCCACCGCATCCGATGGGACATCGAACATCCGCAGGAAGGCGCGATTGACCGTCAAGATGCGCAGACGGGTCGACAGGATGATCAGGCCGCTGGGTATGTTGGCGAACACGCGCTCGGCATATTCCTTGAAATCCTGCAATTTGAGTTGCCCAGTCACCTCCACCCTATACTCCTGGAACCCTCAGGGGCTCATCCGGTTGCAGGCAGGCCGATTGCCAAAGCTTTGTTTAAACGCCACGTACAACTGCCGCTCGGTATCGCGCCAACGATCGGCCACGGGTCGAAAGCGGAACCAGACACGGCCATCGGCGACATGGTCGGCCAGGCACGCGTTGGTGCCGGAGCCGCGGATATGGTCCGTCAGCCGCTTGCGCAGATCGCCGGTGCTGCCGATATAAATAACATCGGCCGGACCCGTAGCGAGGCGGCGGGTGTGCAGTTCATAAACGCCCCCCGCCACCGGCGCAATCGACCGCACCACTTGGCGCTCAAGGGGGTGCAGCACGCTGAAACCGTGCGTGGCACCGAGATAGCCGGCGTTATCGCCACGGTGCCGGCTGCAGGGAATACCCAGGTCTCGGCGGATGTTCGCCACCGTTCGCCGGGAGAGACACTCGCCGAATTCCGCCTCGATCGCCTGCGCCAACAGCGTATCGTCAAGCGGTTTTCTGCCCGGCTGGTCAATCAACCCGGCCTGCTCCGCGCGAACAATGGCGTCTACGTAGCGCCGGTGCAGTTGCCGCGGCCTGGGGCACAGGTCACGGGCTTCGCGGATATCCGTATCGCCCAGCACCCCCACGGGAAGATGGCGCATCAGCCGCGACAGGCGACTGCTGTCCGCCTGTACCGGACAGCACGGATCAGCATTGATGCTGCCGGCGAGCATATTCAGCGTCAAAGGCCGTAGCAGCAACGCATCACCGCTTTTCAGGAAGGACGCCTGAAGCGCCGCCAACGCACGCAGAAGCGCGAGCGTCAACAGGTTGCGGCTGTTCACGGAGCGCAGTTGTTGCAGGAGGCATGACTGGTTCTGACCGACGTCGGAAAACCTGGCAGGATCATATTCGTAATATCGGGAAAACAACTCGGAACCAAAATAAAATCGTGTGGACCGGTCAAACCAGGCCACGTGTAACGCCCGGGGTGACAGTTGACCTCGGCCGC
Organism: Shewanella indica; assembly: GCF_033842865.1. NCBI lineage: Bacteria > Pseudomonadati > Pseudomonadota > Gammaproteobacteria > Alteromonadales > Shewanellaceae > Shewanella > Shewanella indica. The sequence continues at coordinate 44,206 of NZ_JAWXXR010000002.1, read as the reverse complement.
TCCAGCCTGACCCGGCGAAAGCCGGCTTCATTGTCTGTCCCACATGCACATACGTCCTCGCCGCTGCAAATTCCGGCGAAGATTCGATATCCCGTACCCACCGTTCAAATGCGCGAGGACGAAGCTCCAAGGTGCGGGCCAGCCGGATGCACCCCACTTGGTGCGGCTCAAGTGCATGCCGGAAGTTCTTTTTGTTGTTTTCAGGCATGACGCGCCGACATAAAAATAACTTACTACTGAATCCTGCAACATAAGTCGCGGATTATTGAATCTATACATTAATCCGATGCCGGTACGGCTCGTCCGCCCATTGAAGCGCCGGAACCCCGGTCGAATAAGGTCAACCGCCCAACTCCCAGCGAGTTGACACACCTCGCCAGCCGTCAGAGTCGCATCCCGCAGCAATATCCCCGCCATTCGCCCCTCCCTCTCGCCCGCCCTTGCGGTCGATTCCTTTTAGTATTTTCAATCCGCCGCGCTCAGAATCACCCATTTCAGGGCTGATTTCAAGCACCAACCAAGTCCATTCGTTATTGCAATGTCGTCTGATTGATACGCTGACTAACTCCTTATCTCAGGCGAGGCATACGGAGCACCCCAGGCAAGCCAAGCCGGGTTAACGCCAAGGACAGCAGCCAGTGCTGCTAGGCATCTGGGTCGCATAGATTTGCCGATTTCGATCTTTTGGATCGCGGCCTTATTTGATCCGGCAAGGTCTCCAAGCTGTCCTTGCGTCAGTCCATTGGCCATTCTTAATGTTCGTAACCGTTCGCCGATCCCGGCTTCGGCTGATTCGTGGTTCTGGATGAGTTTAACAAGCTGCTTCTTATCCACTATCATCTCTTTCTAACCAGTCTTTTCCTATGCCGCGTGGGCGGCTAATTCGATGCTCTGAATGTTGTACTAGGGCCTGTTAGCAGTCATGGTGATACCCGCCAGCTCACTCGTTCTCTAACATGCTCGTTTCGACGACGTAGTTTGGCTCTATAGCCATACCCGTATCGGTCGGTGCAATGCGCACCCGCCCCCCGTCCTCGTCCTCTAGTGCTATCCAATGAAAACCCTCATCGCCTGGATCACGCCATTCCGGCTTGATTACAACTGTGTCGCCCTTCTTGATCATGTATACCTTCTCCTCGCCAAAGTGCTTTGTTTGGGATTCTCGGTTACTCTACCGTGCGCCTACCTATCGAACCCGCACCTCAAACCCCGCGATCCCGAGTTCCTTGCACAGCTTCCACAGAGTTTCCAGCTTCTTGAACACCCGCACCTGGCCGCGCCGGGTCTTCATTTCCCGTTGTTCCAGGCGGCCGGTGTTGATCACCACGGTAAAGCCGGGGAGATCGAGGGGCCGGGGCACGGCCGCCAGGCGGAGATCCACGCCGGCCTGGACTAGGGTACGGATTTCGACTTCGTTCATGGGGTAGGGTCTGCCAAAAGTGTCGTTTTTGGTAAAATAGCAAACTGGAAACCAATATATATAGTATTGGTAACCAGATCAAGCAGTCAGGAGAGGCCGGGGCGGTCGCTGTTGGCGGGGTGATTTAACATAGCGCCCGTTATTCGCAACCCGACAGCCTAAATTCTCAACGTGTTTACAGGTTGACGTGTAAACGTGTTTCTCGCATACTGTTAGTGCAATCATATGAACGGAGCTGCCTCGGCAGTGTGGTTGTACCGCCTGGCAACAGGTCTCTAGCTGGTCTGGAGATATCGAAGAGTCCCGGAAAAGCCCGCCTCTGAGCGGGCTTTGCTTTGTCTGAGATTCACCGGGCCGGTCTAACCTCCCTACCCTGTTGTTTGTTACGCGCAATCACGTGTAGCCGGATCTTCCGTTTTTTCGGGCGTGTGCTGGCATATGCGTCAGTTCGCTCATAGGCGCTCTGAATAACCAGGTTCAGCCAATTCCCCTTCCGGGTTGCTTTAGTTACATCGAAATAGATCTCATATTCGGTCTTCTGGACGCCCTTAGTAGTGACTTCAATGGTGAAAAAGGTCCCGTGGTGGGTATGCCAACAATTGCGCCCCCCTAGGTCTTGAATGATGTCCGGCAGCTGCTTTGAGAACTCGTAGCGGTCAAAACAGAATATCCGCTGCTCTCTCGGCCATGGATACCACATATTGCCTGTAACCTGCTCATTGACCAGCGGCTTCCTGCTAAAACAGTGCATCGAAAATGTCACCTGAAATTTATACTTGATTGCGGTCAGCTTATCGGTGGCCTCTGTCGTATAGTGCCAATCGAAGGGATCGAGGTGGCTAAGATCGTACGTAGTGCCCTGGAATGTAAACGGCCTCCATTTCATCACACATGCCCCCGGCGCTTCCGTGCGTCCTCTTCGCCACGCTTTTTCTGTTCCTTCAACTCCGCCTTTGCCAGTGCCTTGAGCTGGGTTATCAGCCCTGTTAGATCGTATTCGTTGGACGTTTGACCTCCGGCACTCTGATAGCGGCTTTTCCGCTTAACCAGTCCTCGCGTCTCCATCTCTTTCAGATGCTTCTGTACCGTGCTTTTATCGCGTCCCACAATCTCGCCAATGGTGGCCTTTGATGGCCACGGCATTTTCGTCTTCTCCCACCAGTGCTTGAGCAGCACCAGTAGAATATTGAGCTTCACGGCATCAATGCCGAGTGCCTGCTGGCGCTCCAGCAACAGATTAGGAATGGCTGTCCAACCCGCCACATCGAGGGTCGCCTTGCCCCACTTGTGCTCAAGGGCTTTCAGCTTTTGGGCTGGTACTGGCAGTTCTACGATTTCACCCATTTCGGTAATCCTGGTAATTTTTCTTTCATGCTTCCAGCATAAGGCCGCCAATACGGGGGCACAATGGATGCCCCCTATGCAATAACAAGCACGGGGCAATATATATACTATGTCTCTGGCATAGAGTTGCGTGTGATCCGATGAATCTGTATCACCTGGAATCTTCTTTGGTGGTTATCCGCAACTACGGAGCCTGTTTATTATCGCATGGGGAGGTATGGGTAATCCAATATGGGGGATAGGCGAAAATGCATATGGGTTTGAGCAGTATCGGTATAATCACTTGCCAACATGGTCGCCCGGCTCGGAACAGCCCGCCAAGGAGGCGAAAATGGCTATGCCCTGCTATCCCCTTCCAATAATGCTCTGAACAATACCTTCAAAGTAACTTGCATCCTTGAATTTTCTTTTTTTCCTGATAAACCCAGGATCAAAGAAAACCACCACGTCGTTCACCATCAACCGAAGGCCGTGCTGCGTGAGAGAGAAATCAATTTCGCTTCCTGGATATTTATCGGATAAATGGCCTTGGAATGACTTCAACAGCATATCGACTGTGAGCTTGCGTTTTTTGTCAATAAGTTTGCGCTTTTTATCAATTTCCTTCGCTATGCTTTTCCGCTCATTAACCCAATCTGTGCCATGCCTTTTTTCCAGGACACTCCAGTAGGCGCCTTTTGATTTATCGTGTTTCTCTTGATTGACTGCTTTTAGCACATACGCCAGGTTTTCTGGCCAACAGCTACCTTCCCGGCAGACAGGTTTCAAGTGATCCAGTGAGTAGTTCTTTTCGTCATCGGATAGAGGTGTTCCAGTAAAGTAACAATTGCCTTCTTGTATCCTGAATATTTCTTCCAAATCTTCTCTTTCATACACCCCGCCAGACATTGTCATTAGAAATTGTCTGTGCTCTGACCTCTCTTTATTTCGTTCTTGCTCACTCATGCCGCTTTTCCTGTGTGGCTAACCCCCGGGTTCAGGCGCGCCGGCTCGTCAGCGCTGACATCGAGGTCGAGATAGCGGGCGCGACCGAATGTCGTCAGCCAGCTTTGCCAGGGCAGAGGGGTCGCGCGTTTCGCACTCCCATATCACAATAAATTCCCAGCCGGCCGCCGACAGCTCGGCGCACTGACGGCGATCTCTCTCAATGTTGCCATCAAGTTTGTGCGTCCAGTATTCAAGGCGCGAACGCGGACGCTTGGCCGCCCCACAGCCAGGATGCTGATGCCAGAAGCAGCCATGCACGAACAGTGCAATACGGCGACTTGGAAAGACCAGATCGGGAGTACCGGGCAAGCGCCGGTCATGAAGTCGGTAACGAAATCCGGCGGAGTGAAGAAAGCGGCGAACAGCCATCTCTGGCGTGGTGTCGCGGGAGCAAACAGCCCGCATCGTGCGGCTTCTCTGCTCCGGTGTTTCCTTCATTCTCTACCCGATTATTGGCGAAATTCGATCTTTAGGCTGGGATCGGTTTCAACGTCTTCAATAATTTCATTGTAACGCGTGACCAGATCCCCAACAGCAACACGCCGCCCTTCCGCTGCAAACTTGCCAAGTTCATACAGGTTAAGGGCAATGAACTGTTCAACTTCGAAAACGTCGATCCGCTCACCTAACCCAGCATTTTCTGCCAGAACCTCGGCGGCAGTCAGCCCGCGAGCCGTGGTTACGATAATAGGCCTATGGTTATCATCGACGTTTTCCTGGCAGCGCTGGACTACAGCCTCGCCAGGAGCGGTGGTGACATGGATAGCCACATCACCAATGAAGAAGTCGCCAGCCCGGCCGGTCTGTGCATCAGACGTGGAGAAGCTATTGTGCTCGAAGGAGCCATTGCCAAGAGCGCAATCAAGCTTCGCACCGACCAGGTGCTGCAGCACTGCACCTGCGTACTGCATACCCGGCGTTTTCCGCTGCCTGTCTTCGGCCTGGCTAATCACGTGACGAACCAATGTGCGAAGACTGCGAGACGCATCAAGCTTGATCTTGAAAGGCTTCGCCGAAAAGAACTCGTGTACGCGCTCGATCCAAAATGCCTCTACTGCATCCAGATCAACGACTCCACTGTCAGCCAACTTATTGAGGAAAACCACATACTCGCGCATGTTCCCAATACTGCCACGACTGGTACGCCCGCCTTCAGCGGCTAAAACGCGGGTGATGTCGTGGCGTTTCAGCACCGTCTGCACGGCACCTCTGCCCAGGCCGAGAACTTGGCCGCCGCCTCCAGTAAGCAGGCTTTCAGAATCAAGGGGGAGGCCCTTGCTTCGCGCGTGTTGAGTGATAACAAGAGCAACGCATAACGGACCTTTGCGGCTGAACTTTTGCTCCTTGTTGAATTCACGTAGCGCTTCCACTAAATCCGTCATTACGCCGCCTTCTTTGCTGCTGTTAAGGCAGCAGAAAGCATCGGTTCAAGAATATTTTCGGCGAGAAAACGGACCACGGGCACAGCCACGCCATCACCAGCGAGGTGGTAGGCTTCGTTATAGTTTTTAGGTAGCAGGTAAGTATCAGGTAGCCCCATCAGGCGAGCAGCTTCACGAGGCGACAAGAGGCGCGACCGAACGCGCTTGCCCTTTATGACCATGATGGTTTGGCGGCTCGAACCGCCCGACGGGGTACGCAAGCACCCCGCAATATCATCAAAGCGGATTTCCGCACGCTGCACTTTTTCACCGTTGACGCCATTCGCACGGGTACGCTTATAGATAGTTCCAACCATCCTGCAGTCAGCTTTTTTTGCAGCATCCACCTTCGCAAGATTAAGCGGGCTCATCATGGTAAGCAGTTTCTTGGTCTCTGCTGCTGTATGCCAAGTGACGCCTTGTGGCTTGTCTTCTACCAGGTCGGCAAAAATAGAGGAGCGGGCAGGAGGTGAGGGCATCTGCCACCAAACCCACGAGTTTTTCGAGCGTTTTGGCAGCTTTTTGTAAGCATCAATAAGTGCCGCCGGATGCCATTCCGTCCCGGGCTTTTCGGTGATTAATTCGCGTGGGATCGTTACAGGTTTTTTAACGGCAATGATGAACAGTCGCGGCCGGGATTGCGGAAGAAACTTCACAGCGTTCACAATAACTGCGCCGAAGCGGTAGCCTGCACCGGCAAGGGCGGAGCAGATCGCGGCAAAGTCTTTTCCTTCGTGAGAGCTAAGAGCCCCATAGACATTTTCAAGCACAACCATATGCGGAGCGCGATCTTCGTCATCCAGCGCCTTCATCAGCTTCCAGAACGGCCAGAACGTGCCGGATCGATCCCCTTTAAGTCCGGCGCCAGCGCCGGCAAGGGAAAGGTCCTGACAAGGAAACGATGCCCAAGCTAAATCTGCGTGACCCGGCAGGTCATCCGTAGTCAACGCAGCCACATCACCGACGCGCAGATGATCTGCGCCCCAGTTCGCCGCATAGCTGGCCGCCTTCTTAGAATCAAAGTCATTGGCGAACAGGCAGTCCCATTCGGAGCCTAACCCAGCCCGAGCCATGCCCCCGCCGGCGAAAAACTCATAAAAGTTGCCCATTTTTCTCCCCTTCTCCCTCGCCTTCAAGGCGGTTCGTTGAACTTTCCCGACTTAACTTCTCCTGAATGGCTTCGGCAATCCAAGTATTGCGTGATACGCAGCCAGCACGGCGAGCGCATTCGGTGTCGATGGCTTCCAGCATCTCCGGCGGAAGGCGCACACTAAAACGCCTCAAGGAGGCGTGCAGGTCTTTTAAGTAGGATTTCATTTGTGTCAGTGTGGCGCCACATTGGCATTTTGTCGAGAAATCCCCGCAAAAACTTGACGAATAATAGGTAACCGTCAAACATATGCTAAACAACATCCGGCAAGAGGAAGCGCCAAATGCAGACCTTAACACTTGAGCAGCTTCGTGCAACAACTGCCGCCGGCGGGGTAACTGGCGTAACGCTAAAAGCCCAAGGCGGTGTGTTCTATGTCGCGGTGACCACCCGAGCGGGGAAAGCTGTACTTGTGCTGACTCGCAGCAAGGAACCGCGTGGCTTTGCTGACCCCCGCAAAGCTATGGAGCTATTGCGCGGAGTGGGCATCGCGACTGGAGACTTTGATATCACGCAATGGAATCCTAAACAGGGCAGTTTACGCCCTAGCCGCCCAGACGCGGCCAGGGCTATGAAAAACGCTCACTCTGCAAGAAAACAGCAGAACGCCTAAATAAACCAAAACACCCCGCAGCTAGGCGGGGTGTTTGTTATCAGCCTTTGTATAGGGTAGGGTCAAATACGCACCGCTCTTCGCGGCTTCTGTTCCTGACGTTGCACCTGCCTCTTCTCTTGCTTTTGCTCGGCCTTCTCGATGGCCAGACCCACAGCAGCCCTTACCTGGCGTTCAACCCCTTCACGCCCCAGCACACTGTTATTAGCCAAATCGTTGAAATCCGTGTGGCGCTTCATCTTGGCCAAGGCCTCCAGCTGCGCCTCACTGAGCAAATCGCCCTGGAGCTTGTTCCGGTCCTCGGTGGTCAGCTTAACCCCCTCCGGGTCCTTCTCTGCATCTGCCAGTGCCTTCGCGGCCAGAGAGTGATTCCGGTAGACCTGGGGAGTGACAGGCTCCAGTTCCTTCGGATACTCATTCTCGCCCGGCGCAAACACCGGGAAGATAGCTTGACCGCCGACCGCCTTAGCAGCCTCCAGTGCCTTCTCTCTACCGCTATTAACCCCCTGTGTCAGAACCAGTTGACGATCATCGTCACCAGCCACAATAACCGGCTTATCAGGGAATTTCTCGCGCAAGTCTTGCGCCACTGCTTTCAGGTTTCCAGAATCAAACGCTGCGATGGTACCATGACCCCACACCTCGGCCAGTGTGGAGGCCGTGGCGTACCCTTCGCCGATCACCAGTGCTGGAGCTGCCGCAACCGCCTCGATGCCACCAACGGCGTGGAAGCAACCTTCCTTGCGGCTGTCCTTGGCGAACCGCTTAGTGCCGTTCGCCTGGATATACTGCGTTGTCCACTGTTTCCCGCCGGCGTCGATAGCTGGAATATAGGTGGTCTGTCCGTTCTTGTCGGTCAGAGCTCCGGCATGAACCTGGATGCCCTTCTCCCGCATATACGAGGTAGGCACGGCTGGCGCAACCAGGCCAGCCGTTTGTTTACTGATACGTTGTGCAGTGGCCTCATGCAGACGCTCTTGTTCAGCCGCCCGGGCGGCCAGCTTCTCGGCAGCCTCAGCCTGTAGTTTGGCCTTCTCCTGGGGATCGAGCGAATAGCCCTTGGATTTCCATTTCATATCGAGACCCGTCCGATTGTTTTTGATGTATCCGGCCGGATGGCCATCCAGGTGCCCAACATAGAACCCAGCCCCGAAGTCATGCTTAACACCACTCTTATCGTCTTCGAGTCTGATTCTGTGTTTTTTACCGTCCATGATCGGGTGTACCCCACTAACTTCACAGCCAAGAGACCGCAGGGCCTCCGCGAATTCCTCCCTGGGCGACATGGCCGGCCCCTGTTGACCAGGTACATTATCAGGCAGCCAGCGTTGCAGCTTCTCCATGTCGGCACCTGGGCCGGCATACCAGGACTTCGCCGCCTTGTCCCATTGGGCACCCGCAGCCTTGGCCGCCTTGCGCTCCCCATAAGGCACCGCCAAATATTGATGCTCGACAGTGGCAGCTTGCTGTATCTCGGGCGACTGGCCGGCCTCGGGTGTTTTCCCCATCCATTTAGCGAACGGGGTAGTATCCGCGCCGGGGGGCACATACCAGGAACGTTCCTGACGGTCCCAGCGAGCGCCTAACCCCTTCGCTTCGTCTTTATCCTTGAACGATACATTGATGTAGGCCCGTTCGGACTTCTCTTCCCTGGGCGGCTGTACGCCTGTCTCCAGCGGTTGTTGCTCGCTATCTCGTCGCTCAAGCTCGGCAATCCGGCGCTGTAAATCAGCATCGTTGAGTATGGCTACCGCCTCCGCGGCCTTGCGATCCTCCTTAGCGGTGGAAATCTCACTATCACTGCTATTCGGGTCGCGCCTTATACGATTCTCGGCAATACGCGCCAATTTGGCAGCTTGCTCGTGCTCGTTGCTCTCTGTCAGAGCATCGATTACAGCCAATTGATCCGCCAGATCCTCGGCCTGCTCCTGGCTATCGAAGTCGGCAACCCACAAATGGGTGCCATCATCGGCTTCCGCATATACTCCCCAAAACTCAGGATCTACGCCAAGGACATGAGCCGGGGTAACATGGCGCTCTTTCCCATCGAGGCCTTCGGCCTCTTCGTACACGTTGCCCTGTACCTGAACGCCGCCGTTCCAGTGACTGGGCAGATTCACACCTAGCCGCTCACTGGCGGTGCTTTCAAATTGAGTGCCGCCGATCTCTGCGACCGACAACTGCCTACGAGCCTCAGAAACGGCCTGCAGGTTGGCCGACACCTCGGTCGGCATAGCAGCCAACAACCGATCCTGCTGCTCCTTATTCGATATCGGTAGATCCATCCCTTTCTCCTGTGTCTGCATGTTATCCAGCTCCTGGACCTGCTGGTGCTCGAAGGCCAATACATAGCCTTGGATCTTCTCGGCATCTGCAGAAGCCCGGAAAATCTCCAGCGGGTCCTCTTCAAGGGACTTGATCCAGGACCCTACATAAGCCGCATGCTGTTCTGGATCGTGACCGATGCCCAACTCATCACCCAGGATCATCGAGGCGATTTCCGCTCTCAGTTCTTCCTTGGCATATCCCGCGCTACCAAAAGGATGCGACAGATCCCGGTCCAGCCGAGAGTGATGGCCAGTCCAGTGCCCCAGCTCGTGCAGTGCCGTGGCATAGTACCGATCTGCACTGGAAAACTGGCCGCGTTCCGGCAAGGTGATGCTATCGCTTACTGGCCGATAAAACGCACGATCACCTGGTGCGTGGGTAATCGCCGCCCCGGAGGCCTTCAGAATGTGCTCTGCCCGTTCCACGGCATCCCATTGATGCTCTGGCTGCTCCTTACGCTCAAGCGGCGGCAGGCCGTCGATTTGCTCTGCATTGAAGACTGTGGCAAAAAATACACGAGGCCGCTCTAGCTCGGCGATCATCTTCACAGGTTTGCCGTTGCCATCAAGCACCGGCTTGCCCTGATCATCCCGTTTTATCTGTTCCTCGGTAAACTTCCAGTATTGGACAAGAGTACCTTTCTCTCCTTTCAGCACCTGGGCATCCACTGCAGCCGCCTGCTTATAGGTCATCCAGCGTGGATCAGATCGTCCCTGACTCATCAGAAACATTGCATTAATGCCCTTGTAGCGTTTGCCCGTTGTCGGGTTAATCGGTAGATATGTACTGGCCGCACCAGGCTCCCACGGCTTTTGCCACGGAGCAGTGCCCGCCTTTAGTTGTTCAATCAGTCGCTCCGCGACCACTTCGTGAAACGGTTTTTTCTGTTTCATGCCGTTATCCCTTCTAAATAATTCGTTAATCCCTGGAAAGGTCTGCTGTGTTCTGGATCGGTCGTGAAGACCCTGGGCGACCATGCACGTAATGTTCTGCAAATCACCGATCTGCATGGGCCTCACGCGAGCAATGCAGGTTTCCATGAACGACTGCTGTCCACGCTGCTGCACCAGGTCATTACCGACATGGTGCAGTGGCGTGATGCCCTCACAGTGCAGCGCAAAGACTTCTTCTGCCCGAACATCAAGCGAACAGTCAGAGTACCGTCGATTGATCTCATCCCATGAGGGCTTCAGACTCGGCTCTTCGCGGGCCGCGATCAGGCCATCAAGCAAGGCCCGCTTCTCTGCCGGCGGAAACGTGTTCGCGCCGTAGTGGCCCAGCACTTCATGCCTGAGCGACACCAGCAAATCGCGGGCATCGGTGATGTTCTCCAGGGAAACATCAATCTGGCCTTTGTAGGAACGTCCATTGTGCTCGGTCGGCCTCGGCAGGTAGCCGCCCTTCATGCCTTTGGGAACTTCACCCGCACGCGCGCCATACAGCTCGGTCGTGTTCTCCCTGAACTTATAGGCAAGCTCGACAGCGCCGGGGTAGTCGTTGAGGAAGAGCTTTGCTACCCCTATCGCCTCGGCTTTGGTCATGGGCATGATTAGCCCTCCTTGGCCTTGCGCTCGATGGCCTCGGCGACCGTCTCACCATCCTGCAGCCCGTACAGCTCGCGGGAATTGGTAGTGGTGATGAAGGGCGGAATATCATCGCTCGGGCCTTCATCGTCCAGAAATGCCGGCTCTTCCTCCCCCAACTCCGCCAGATCCTCGGTGCTCTCTTGAGCGTCCTGCTCGCTCAAGGCATCCTCCACGAACGCGCCGGCACGCTCGGCTTCCTCCGGATCAAACTCGGCTTCATAGCCCGGCGTCTGGGCATCAGCCAATTTTTCATATAATGCTTCGGCTGCATTCGCCTCATCATCAAATACGCTAACCGCGTCAGTGTCTTTTTTGCTGTTCATACCGACTTCTCCTTGTTGTCGCTGGTAGAGCCATTACGGCCCTTGCTATAGTCCGGCCTGCCTTTCAGGTCTGGATACGTTTGCTTGCAGGTAGGGTAGTTACTGCAGCCCCACCAGAATTGCCCTTTCTTCCTGCTTGGCCTCCGCGATAGACCACTGCCACAACTCATGCACTTATGCAGAGACGACACCGGGGCCGCCTCTTTGCCGCCGGCAATCGTCACCGCGCCATCATTCGCTTTAGCAACCTGGCTACGGATAAACTCCTCTTGTTTGGTAATGAATGCCTCCAGGCTGGCGGCACCCTGCTCGATGCCTTTCAACATGCGCTCGTAAAGGGCTGTCAATACCGGGCTTTTCACCACTTCAGGCAATACGTCAATCATGCTACGGCCCAAGGTGGAGCTGATGATCTGCTTGCCCTTTGTTTCCAGGAACTCGCGGCGCTTCAATTCGGAAATGATCGAGGCGCGGGTAGCGGACGTGCCGATGCCGTCGCCGTCGCGCAGCATCTTCTTATGCTCCGGCTCGGTGACGTACTTGTGGATGTTCTCCATCGCACGGATCAGCGTGCCCTCGGTGAAGCGGGCCGGTGGTTTCGTCTTGGCATCCTTCCGCGTGGCCTGCCTGCAGGTCACGGCATCGCCCTGGGCCATCGAAGGGAGCACCTGGTTGCCGCCTTCGTCCTGGTCCTTGTCTCTGTCGTCGTTGTCCTGGAACACGTCACGCCAGCCGTTGCGCGTGACAACCTTGCCGGACGCGGCGAATGTCTCGCCGGCAACCTCGATGCCAACCGTGGTACTCAGATACTCATGCAGCGGGTAGAACTGTGCGAGGTAGACACGGACGATCAGGTCGTAAATTTTGCGTTCCATGTCGCTGAGGCGCCCCGCGCTGCCCTTGTGCATGGTCGGAATGATTCCGTGGTGCGCGGTGATCTTCGAGTCGTTCCAGGTCTTGGACTTGATACGTGAATCCGCACCGTCCACGATTCCGGCCAACTCCGGGTTGACGTGCTTGATGGCCTCAAGCACCTGCGGCGCGTCGGCGTGCTGGGACTCCGGCAGATAGGCGCAGTCGGTACGCGGGTACGAGGTCAGCTTGTGGGTTTCATAGAGCGCCTGGCAGGTATTCAGCACGTCCTCGGCGCTATAGCCGAACTTGCTTGAAGCCAGAGCCGTTATGTCAGACAGGGCGAACGCCAGCGGTTGGTTTTGTTTCTTGGCCTCCTGCTTGTACTCGTCCACGCTGCCGGCCTGGCCGGTGACAGCGGCCACCAGGGCGTCTGCAACGGCGGTATCGACCAGGCGGCCCTCAGAATCGAGGCCGGCTTGATCCTCTTTCGCTTTCCACGCGGTGATAAACGTCCCGCCGGCATGGGTTATTTCGGCCCGGATCTTGTGATACGGCACCGGCTTGAATGCCTCGATTTCGCGGTCCCTGGCAACCACCAGGGCCAGCGTCGGGGTCTGCACCCGCCCCACGGTGAGTAATGACCGTGATCCACCACGCTGCGCCCGTAGGGTGAATGCACGACTCAGATTCATGCCAATGAGCCAGTCGGCACGCCCTCGACCACGGGCAGCGTCAGCCCAGCCGGCATAGGCGCTGTTGTCCTGGAGCGCCGCCAGCCCGCGCTTGACGGTCACCGAATCTTGAGACGACACCCAAAAGCGGCGCACTGGCTTAGTGTTCCTGAAATGCGCCAGAACCTCATCAACCAGTAATTGACCCTCTCGGTCGGGGTCGCCGGCATTGACGATTTCACTGGCGGATTTGATAAGTTTCCCAATGATCGATAGCTGTTTTTTTGCGTCGGGCTTGGGTTGCAACAACCAGGTGGAAGGTATTATCGGAAGCTCATCGATCCGCCAGACCTTACGGCCATTGCTGTTGCGTGGTACGTCCTCGGGCGTGTACTCATCCGGCCCGGCCTGTTCCAGCATATGGCCGAAACACCATGTCACCTTGTCGGCACCGCACTCTATATAACCATCACCCTTACCCGTCGCCCCCAGCTCTCCGGCGATAGCCTTGGCCACAGACGGCTTTTCCGCGATAAACAACCTTGTCATATCTTGACTCCTACCATGTAAAAACCGGGCGAATCACCGAAACCACCTGCGATCGATCAACCAGTCCGTAATAACGCCCATCAAAAGAAACAGCCGTAACATCCGACATCAGCAACAACTCACCCGCGCTCAGTCTGTGCTCTTGGATACGAAAACGGGGCATAGGGCGACCCGCACCATCCGCATCCAAGGGGACACTCCACGGCAATAGATCCCCGTTAACCCGTACCCCCTCGGAGGACACCGAAACCAGATCATTTTTAGCCGCTAAAATGCGCTTCATCATGTAACCGTAGCCACCAGGGCACATACCCGCGCCGAGATAGTCCCTCCGGACCGCCTCATCGAAGACCGCTTTTTGAGGTGGGCAGACAACCACATAAGCCCCCAGCTCCACGGGCTTAGTGGTCGTCCAGTACAGGCCCACGGGGATACTGCGGGTAGTGTTGATACGGGCTCCAGTCGCATAAGCCAACGCGCCAAAGCACAGGACAAGTACACCCGACCCGGCCACCACCTTTGCAAGCCGCTTCACAGGGCAATGGCCCCAGATCCCACCGGAACCCGCCGCAACACATCACTTGACCGTGGAGCGGAGATTGAGGCGCGAGCCTGGAAGATCGGATCTTTAAAATAGAGCGGCTGCTTGCCATAGATGGCGGGATAGCCGGCGACATAAATAACCATGTCACCTGGTTGTTCAATCTCGCCCGTGGCCGTCTTGGTCGGGCCTGGCATGCGTAGACACTCATCAGGCGTCAGAAGCGGCCTCTGCACCTCCTGGAAGGTGCGGGAGACATGGCCGTGCATGGCAGACGTGCGCCGGCCGCTGGTCGTCACCCGCTCCGTTACCACCGTGGTCTGCCCAGTCAGGCGAGACAAATGTTCGGCTGTCTCTACCCGGTTGGGCGGATACGCATTCTGAACATGGCAGTTGGAGGTAATCGTTTCGTCGTGGCCATAGCCGGTTTCGCGGGATTTGAGCTGGTTAATGTCCTGAGCTATCAGGTAACACTTGATGCCGTAACCGGCGACAAATGCCAGGGACTCTTGCAGGATCTCCAGTTTGCCCAGGCTGGGGAACTCGTCCAGCATCATCAACATGCGGTGCTTGTAATGCGCCTTGGGACGGCCGTTCTCGAAATCCATCTTATCGGCCAGCAGTCGAACGATCATATTAACCATGACCCGCACCAGGGGCCTTAGCCTCGCCTTGTCATTCGGCTGAGTGACGATATATAGACTCACAGGGTCATCGTGATTCATCAGGTCCTTGATGCGGAACTCGGACTCGCTGACATTCCGCGCCACAACCGGATCACGATACAGGGAAAGATAGGATTTCGCGGTAGATAGCACCGATCCCGCTTCTTCCTCCGGACGGTCGAGCATGTCCCGTGCGGCTGAACCGATCACCGGATGATTACTCCCGTCAACATGGCCGTAGGTGGTCATTTCCATCCACAGTTCGGCAATATCACGGTTCGGGTCTGCCAGCATGGCATCTACAGCAGGCAAAGTAGCCGCCGCACCTTCGTTGCGAGCCTTATAGAGTGCGTGCAGAATCACGCCGACCAGGAGCGCGAACGCCGTTTTTTGCCAGTGTGAATCCATGCCCTTCCCGTCCGGATCTACGATCAGGGTCGCTAGATTCTGAACATCGCCCACCTCGTATTCTGTTCCTACTCGTATTTCATCCATCGGATTCCAATGGATGCAGCCATTCAATGACGCTGGTTCAAACCGCATCACCTTGTTACCGGCGTGCAGCTTCCGCCATCCAGAGGTCAGCGCCCACAATTCGCCCTTCAAGTCGGTAATAACACAGCTCGCCGGCCAAGACAGGAGCGTAGGCACCACCAGGCCGACACCCTTACCGGACCTTGTCGGCGCATAGGTCAATACGTGCTCTGGGCCAGAGTGCCGGAGGTAATAGAAACTGCCATCCTCATCCTCCCAACCACCCACATACACGCCGGTCTGGGTAGGGGCTTCCTTGTCCGTGACCACATCAAGCAGCTTGCGTGGCCGGGGCAGCAGGCCAGCCGCCTGAATATCCTTTTTCTTGGCCCACCGTGCCGATCCGTGCAGATGCTCATCGGCCCGGGACGAATTAGCGTAAACAATTTTTGTAACAGCTACGCCCAACAGGCCAGCAGTAGCAACCACCAGGCCAACACCGGCAGCCCGCATAACCTCATCTGGGTACTGGGTATAGTATTTCGACGCCCACCCCAGAATTGACCAAGGGGCATAGATATGGAACAGATGACCACCCAGGACCGCTTGATAATCGAATGAGTGAGCAAAAAACTGTGTAGCGGACTGTAGGCCCGCACCTAACGACAAAGCGCCCAATGCCGGCAATAGTTTATTGTTGCTCTGTTTTTTACGTACTTGAGGCCCTGCATGGCTGTTCTGTTTTTTCATCTTCTTCCCTTTCGTCCCTTTGATGTAGTAATCGAACCCTTCGCGTTAACTGTGACGCTCTCCCCTATCGAAACACGCTTTACGCGCCGCGCCGTGGCCGGATCTACCGGCACCACCAGCACATCATCACCATCACCACGCTTCAGGAGGGCCAACGAATAGCCCTCGATGTTCCTGGAGCCCGCATAGGAAAATGCACCAACTTCCCCATTATATCGGCAATGCTTCGGTATATCGAAGCCTTTTAAGCGTTTGGCCTCGCGCTCCGCTATGTATTTAGCCGCAGCTGCCAATGCCTCCGGGGTTACTCCTGCTCTTGCCCCAGAAAGAGGCCGTCGCAGTTGATTATCTGGTTTGGCTCCTTGCTGCTCCAGGTTACTAGGAACATCACGCGGCAATAGCACTTCACCTCCGCTGGCGACGCGAACCACACCGAGTTCGGACAATCTTCGCAGACGGTGCTGGCCTTGGGGCGGCGGGATTCGTCCAATGCGTCCAACGTTGGGCTTGCGCTGCTCGCCTGGGGCGCTGGCGGCTGCTCGTCCAGGTCCTCGCTCGACACTGCCGCCGCGTCGGGTGTCGTGCTGGCCGGTAGCGGCTCCTGATCCAGCGCGGCCAACGCCGCGTCCAGTTCGTCCTCGATCTTGATTTGGTCTGTCATGTATTCCCTCATTGGTTAATAGTGACTGCCGGCGGCGCTCCAGCTCCGGGTCGGCAAAGGTGATAGGCAAACGCGCAACAACAGCAGCTCGGATGATCTGCGCCTTGAATTCAACCGTACCGTTGACCGTTATCCGATTGCCGTAACGTTCGCTTGTCAGACGAAGTGCAGCGACTAGACCATCCTCTGTCGCCTCACGAGAAACCTGCAGCTTGTCCCCATCATCACGCACCGCGCTCTTGCCGGCGCGATAGATGATCGTGCCCTTCTTAGTGATGTTGTCCATCACTGGGGAGTGTCCCGGCTTTGCACCTCCCTCCCCTCTCACAGCGTTCCCCTGGAGGCCTTGGGCCGCCTCACGGGCACGGAGAGCCGCCAAGGCCTCGGCATTACCGCGCAATGCCTCCTTCTTTAGCCAATCGGCCCAAGTTCGCCGTCTATGGGTATCGGATAGCCTGCCTTTCTTGATCCGGAACTCCCGATTAATCGCCTGAATATCCGCCCGTAGTGACTTGCTCGCCTGTGCATATAACAACTTCTTGTTGGCCCTGTTCTGCCCCAATACCTTGATACTCGACCTGCGCAGCCGGTTCGACCGTTTCACAGCCTCGATCTCCGAATCTTTCCAGTGCCCCAACCGCTCCACGTCCGCTTTTTTGGTAGCGACCAGGGTTTGCTGTTCAGTTTTATATTTGGCGTAAAGCTCTACGGTATTGATCCTGGAGCGTATAGGCTGCTTCGCATACTCGCGCCGCGCTTGTGTGCGTTCGGCTTGCTCCGGGGATGGCTCGAATGCCCCAAGGCGTTCTTCCAGCCTCGGCTTGGACAGGTCGCGGGCCACGGTACTCGCCTTTATCATCGTGCCGTCGCCCGCTTCGATCACGAAACCGTTGGCTCGCTGTCGTAGCTCTAGGCCGTTCTCACGCATAACCTGGCGCAACGCGACCCAAGACTGCGCCCCCCGGATCTCGTCCAGGCACTCGCGCTTGATCCACCCCAAGAGGCTGTCCACGCCAGCATGTCGCTCCATGTCAGCAGCCCGGCCTTCGGCAATGGTTCGCGCCGGGGTGTGATTGTCCTGCTCCAACCCATAGTCCCGTTCCGTGACGGCGCACAGCTCGCCCAACGTCCGATAGGACTGGAAGGGTTCGTGCATAGTGTTGCGCGTAGGATGAATCTTGTTGATGGCGATATGGATGTGCAGGTTGTCGGTGTCGTGATGTACCGCACTAACCCGTTGATGCTCGTCATATCCCAGACCCGCGCAAATCCGCTCTTCTATCTCCTTGAGCGTGTCCGCGCCGGGGTTCTCGCCAGCGCGAAAGCTGACCAGCAAGTGAAAGGTTTTGTCGCCCTTGGCCCGCTTGTTGATGTGCTGGGTGGCCAGCACTTCATCGGTCGCGGCCTGGACGGTGCCGGCCTGGCAATTCGTGACCGTGACCAGGCCCAGCCGCTCGGTCTTGCTTTGCGCGTCTGTGATGTACTCCACCAGGCCGGCAAAATCGCTCTTGCCCAATGAGCGCATGGGAACGTGCTTGGCGATCATCGATCACCGCCTGTTTTTTTAGCGGCTAAAGTCACGGCTCAGCCCGAGGTCGTACCACGGCCTTCATGACACGCCCCATTTCGTCTTGGGTGGCCTCGATACGTCCCAGCAGCGCCAGAATGGTAGCCTCCCCGAAGTGGGCGGTTCGCACGTCATCGGTCAGCCAGAGTTTCAGCAGGCCTCCCAGTCGGCCAAGGTCGCCATTGATGCGGGCCAGCTCGCGGACGTGCTCGTAGTCGGTGATGCCCTTGATCTCGTAGCCCTGGCCGACCTCGCGCAAGTACCGTGCAACGCTGAGGCCTGCTTGCCGCGCATGACGCTCGATCTCTTCTTTCTCTTCCGGCAGGCAGTACACCTTTATTGGTGGACTGTTCTTCCGAGTCACTGTTGTTTGTTTTCCCATCGTTCAATCTCTGATTCTGCCGGCGGTAGCCGGCTGGCCTCGCAGAGCAGGATTCCCGTTGAGCACCGCAGGTGCGAATAAGGACAGCGAAGAAGGAACACCCGTTTACGGGTGGGCCTACTTCGCCCATCCTGCCCGCCTTTCAGCGGTGTAACTCCAAAGGAAAGTTTACACCTAAAGACGTGTATACAAAAAGGAAAAGTAGCGTATATATCGAAACATGGGCTAGAATGCGGGGAAACCGCGTGATATACAGAGCTTACCGCTTATATTCCAAGCGTTATACTTGTGCTTTACACAGTAAATACACGCAAAATGCACAATATGGACTAACAGCGATGAGCAAGCGATACACAGAAGAGCTAGCTGAGTGGGCCGAGAAACGAGCCAAGAAAAAGCGTCGGCAAGACGCGGTTGCCGTGGCATTCCTAGCGGTCAAGGCGAATGTGAGTGAGGCAATGGCGGCCGGCTATGCACTAACCACCATCTATGAGCATATGCACGAAACCGGAAGGATTAAGTGCAGCTATGAGACATTCCGCCGGCACGTGCGGAGATACATTAAGGCAGGCTCGGCAGCCCTCCCCTCCACCAACCTGGCGAAGAGAGAGCCGACTGAACAGAAGGCCAAGCCCGCCAAGGCGAAACAGGAGCAGCCCAAGAAGGGCGGCTTTGAATACAATGCAACACCCAACAAAGAGGATTTGATCTAATGGCAAAGGTTCACATGGTTCTACAAGGAAAGGGCGGCGTCGGCAAATCAGTCATAGCGGCCACTCTGGCACAGTATAAGACGGACAAGGGACAGACCCCCCTGTGCATCGATACCGATCCGGTCAATGCCACGTTCGAGGGTTACAAGGCCCTCAACGTGCGCCGGCTGAACATCATGGAAGATGATGAAATAAACAGCCGCAATTTTGATGCCCTGGTCGAACTGATCGCCCCATCAAAGGATGACGTGATCATAGACAACGGCGCCAGCAGCTTCGTACCACTCTCCCACTACTTGATCACCAATGAAGTACCCGCAATCCTGCAAGAAATGGGGCATGAGCTGGTTGTGCATACGGTCATTACCGGCGGCCAGGCCCTTCTGGACACGGTGAGCGGGTTCGCCCAACTGGCGGGGCAATACCCGGAAGAGTGCTTGTTTGTGGCCTGGCTGAACCCCTATTGGGGACCCATCGAGCACGAGGGTAAGGCCTTCGAGCAAATGAAGGCATACACCAACAACAAAGACCGGGTTTCCGCCATCATCCATATCCCCGAACTCAAGAAAGAGACCCACGGCCGGGACTTCGCTGAAATGCTACAAGCCCGCCTGACGTTCGACGAGGCGCTGGCAATGGAATCGCTCACGATCATGACTCGCCAGCGGCTTAAAATCATCCGCAAGCAGCTATTCGGGCAAATGGATAACGCGGCGGTACTGTAATGACCGACAAGATCGAGGAGACCATCAAGGAAATCGCGGCTAAACACGGCATAGCCGTGGGCCGTGATGACCCGATCCTGGTACTGCAGACCATTAACGAAAGGCTGATGCAAGATAGCGCAGCAGCCCAGCAAGAGATTCTGGACCGATTCAAGGAGGAGCTGGAGTCGATTGCGCACCGCTGGGGCGATGATGCCAAGAGTAAGGCTGAGCGAATGCTAAATGCGGCACTCACGGCCAGCAAAGAGGCGATGGCATCAGCGATGAAGGAAGGGGCCACCGCAGCGACAGTGGTCATTCAAAAAGAGATTAAAGATGCTGTCCTTCAGATCCGCCAGCCCATCGGCAGTGTTCGTGCAGCAGCGACTATGAACATAGTCGCTGCTGTAATGACATTGTTGGCTGCTGGAGTGGTGCTATGGGCGGCAGGATAGGATAACTACTTAGGCCGGTTGATGGCCAAGGACTGGCCACGACTGTGCTCCCGCGCCTGTTTTTGTTCTTGCTCCTGCTTGCGCACCACCATTTGATGGCGGCGCAGTGATTCCCTCATCGCATCCCAGTCAGCCGCCAGCTCGGGCCGTTCGGCCCGTAGCTTTCGGGTGGCCAGCTCTTCAATCCTGGGGGAGTGCAGACCCATCCCCTCCTTAACCTCCCTAACAGCATCTAGCCGGCTGTGGAGCGTCTGTATACGCGCACGCTGTCGCGCCTGCAGTGTTTGCCAGGCCCGCTTAGTGCTAGGCCTCGATAACAAGCCAGGCGGGTTAGATCGCGACTGCGCCAGACTGGCTTGCTGTCTGTCTATCAAGCCCTCTAGGCGTTCCTCAATGTGTTCTACCTGCTCATGCTTAGCTTGCACATACAGGGATAAGGCCTCTTGATAGCTCTGCTCAACAGGCGCCGCTTCCAAAAGAGCCTGCTGCTCACGTTCCAGGCCCAGGGCGGAATCAATCAGGTCCGCCCCACCTCTTTCCGTCGTTTGAGCTCTGCCTTCATCCAGGCGCTCGATGCCTGCATGTCGTGCCGCAGAGATTCGATCTCTGATTGCTTCAACAGACGCGGCCGCTTTGAGGTGTCCCGCCTCTCCTTGGGTGAGTGAATCGATGCCATAACCAAATACCTCCGTCCAATACTTATCCATTGCCTTGCCGTGCTTCTTTTCGATAGCGTCCAGCATCGAGGGTTTCACAGCCAGATCCAGTGCACCAGGGTGTGCAGTCATAACAGCGGCGCCAACAGCCTTACCGCCCCGGTTTTCAACATAGCCTCTCAACGATGCCACGGTCCCGCCCATAGTCAGCGTATCATCAACAACCAGGTACTTTTGACCAGGCTTAACTGATCCGTCAAATGTAGGGTTGAACGCCAAGCGATAATCGGCGCTGGAGTCAGTACGCTGAATCTTTTCACGCTGCACGATCCCTGTCTCCACCTCCATGCCTAACCGGTCACTCAGCACCTCCGCCAGCGCCACGGGGATTTTGTTGTTCCCGGCTGTCTCTGCAGCCAGCACAGGGAGCACTCGCACATTCTTGTTCTCTTCTAGTAGAGCTTCTATTTGCTCGATCATTTCATCAGTGACCAAGCGATCCACCATGTCCAGCGCCGCGCCGGCATCGCCCCCCTTGGCTGCCGTGTATTCTGGCTGCTCCTTGAGCTGCCCCAGGTCTCCATTCCGGATCACACGAGGAAACTTACCCCATCGTGAACGCTCCCCTCTTCCCAGACCTTTCATCAAACCTCCCTTTTTTAGCCGCTAAAATTAACGTGATCGGCTGCGCCCCCGTTGCGCCGCCATCGCGGACACTTGGGCCTTCCCTTGCGCATCATAATTAATGGATTTCGCGCTGCCGATAGCAGGTACTATATCGAAATCCTTGGGTGAGTGCATGACAAACTTTTTGCCGAACTGCTGGTAAACTCCACTGCTATCAGCATGGACGATCTGACCGTCATACGACTTGGTTTTATCGGCTTCCTGGGCCATATATAGGTTGTACATACCCGGCTTCAATGCGCCGGCCTTATCAACCTTCTCATTCTTCCATGCTCCTCCCTGCTCTGTTTGAACGATGCGCTGACCGTTCATCACCACAAGACGTTGTTTCATAATTCTCTATTTTCCCGTTATGGGTTGTTAGTCTAATAGACTACATTACCACTGACCCCCTCGACAGCCCACGTCACTTGCGCCGATCAGCCTTACCGTCACCTTTGGGGCCGGCGAGGCCACGCAACAACTCCTGCTGGCTGGCGAGCTGCTGGCGCAAGGCATCGATCTCCCCACGCAGGGCAGCCGCCTCTTCCCGCGCAGTAGACGCAACCATACGTCCCTCGTCGCGCTCCGCCTGGGCCTTAGTCAGACGTTCGGTGGCCCGGTGAGCCTCCTGGGCGGAGATCTTACGCTGTTCCTGGTGAGAATCCCGTTCAGTATCGAGCTTGGCCGACAGGTTGGCCACCTCGGCGGCCAGGCGGTCACGCTCCTGGATCACAGACGCGACCCGGGACCGATCTGCCTCGGCAGCTGCAGCTAGGCGCTCTTGCTCCCGGTGCGCGTGGTCCAACTCGGTGCGCAGATCGGTGGCCCGGCGCTCTATTTCGTCGGCTTTGGCCTCGGCACGCTCGGCACGGGTAAGGGCCTGGACCAGCTCGGTCCGGACAGCGCCGATCTCGTCGGCTGCCCGTTTCGCGGCCTCCTGGGCAGCCTGCTCGACGGCTGCGGCGCGCACCTCCACCTGATCCAGCTCGCGGGCTTGCGTCTCGTAGGCCTCGGCGAGTTCCTGACGCATGGCGTCCAGCTCACCACGCTCCGCCTCCCAACCGGCCTGAGCGGCACGCAGACTCTCGTTCGCCAACTCCTGGGCCTGCTGCCAGAGGGTGGCCACGGCTGCGGCGTTCGCCTGCTGTATGGCCTCCGGGACCTGGATGGCTACAGGGGCGGCCTGGGCGGTCTGCGCCCGGCGCCACTCCTTCATGATGGCGGAGGCGTCGTTCATATTCACCTTGGCAGCGCGGCGCACCTGATCGACAGTAGGGAACCGTTCGCGCTCGACCTCCTGATAGAGCTGATCGGCAACAGCGACGATGCGCTCACGCACGTCAGCGGGGATAGTGGGTTGATTCATACGGGTAATCTCCTGACTCTGATAAGATAATAATAAGAATAATATAATTATTATTATTATGCAACCTTTATTCTATTCGACAGGCAAAAAAAACCCCGCACATTGGCGGGGTCAAGGAGGGGTGTTCTAGTGGAGGGCCTGTTACCCCTCCATGATCGATACCAACTGCACCTGGGTCAGGTCTGCTTCGTACTCGTGGCCATCCAGTTCGTCTTTCAACCAGGCGAAACCATCGGTAGGGGGACGACGATTGAGAATCAAACGCGCCGCCCTGCCGTCATGCGTCACCAGCACGATAGCCTTTTTCAGCTGATCCGGATCAGGGTCTTTTTTCGGCTTCTTCTCTCCTGTGGGCTCTTCTCCCCCTCTTCCTCTTCCTCGGTGTTACCTGGATTGGGGTCCTCGTTTTTCTCTTCATGCTGCCGCTTGTCCTCCAGGTACTCGCGTAGCAGCTTGACCGATCCCCGCGTCAACTCCTGGTCATCATCATCCAGCCACGCGCCGACCTCTTCCGGGTTCTTCTTGTAGGCCTTGACAAGCTCATTAACAACGGTAACGTCATTGGCCCGGCCAGCATTGAACACAACTGCAATGGGTTCCGGCAGATCCAGCAATGTGACGTGCTGAGTGACGAACGCCGGGGACTTGCCGATCTCCTTCGCAATCGCCTGCTTCTTTTTCCCTGTCGCCAGCTCGCGGCCGATGAAATCGGCAATCTCGCGGGCCGTCAGTTCGTTACGTTGCAGGTTCTCGATAACCTGGTCGGCCTCGTTGTAGTCGTTATCAACGAAAGCCGGGATAGTTTCCTTCCCGGCCACCTTCGAGCCGCGATAGCGGCGGGCACCGTGGTTGATGAGGTAGCGGCCCTCCGCCTCGGGATGCTCGCGCACCGAGATCGGCGACTTAACGCCCCGGTCGCGGATCGTCGCGGCCAGCTCGCCCAGGCTCTCCTTTGAGAAACCTGGATTATCTGCATGGCGCGGCTGATTCGGGTCCTCATCGATCAAATCCAGCGGTATCTCAAGTGGACCACCTGAAGAACCCCCGGTCGAAGGATCACCCAACAGACTCGACAGATCGCCGATGCCATCCAGGCCCAAACCCGACATTGCAGGCGATTGCTTTTTAGTAGCTGTCTTGGCACTCATCAAACGATCTCCATTTTTGTAATCACATGGTCAGCCAGTGCGCGAACTTCTTTCGCGGCCTTACGGGCTGCCGTCTTTCTTATCTTCCAAACAGGCACCCCACTCGCCAGCGCATCGGCAATACTGCTACGCAGTCCCACACCGGCAGGTATGAGCAACTGCGGATAGGCCTGCTCCAGGTCGGCCAGATGCCGGCCATGGCGGGGGTTACGTGCATCAACTTTGCTTGGGACCATCCCAAGGAATTTCAGCTTGGGGTTAGCTTTTCGGACATTGGCAATCGTGGTAACCATCTTTTTAATGCCCTGGATGCTGTACGCCTCCAGCTCGATGGGCGATAGCACGTAGTCCGCGGACAGTAGCGCAGCAGCCAGTCCCACGCCCAACGATGGCGCAGTATCGATCAACACCACATCAAAGCCAGCCGCTTCCAATGCCTCGATATTAGCCCGGAAAGCGGCACCAGCCTCGGAAATACTCCGTTTTTCCATATCCGCCATTTGCGGGTCTGATTCGATCAATCGCATCAAACCGCCATCGCCCATATCCCCGAAATGGTCAGCCAGGCCCTCAGCCCCATTAAACATCCTGCTCGCCGTACAACCACTGGCGAAGGCCTGTAGCGTATAGGAGGCGTTCCCTTGCGTATCCAGATCGACTACCGCAACCCTCAAGCCGCGCTCCACGAAATCAAACGCCAGGTGCACCAGCGTTGCCGTTTTTCCAACCCCGCCTTTCTGATTCGCGGTGACCATTGTTTTCATGATTCTGTTCCCTGCTTTTTCTTGGCGTCCTCGCCCCATTTCTTGACGATGAACGCCTTGTGTTCCGGCAGTACGACCGTGACCCGCTCGTACCCTTCCGGCAGATTCTCCGCCGTGTGCGCCAACCAAACCCGCTTCACTGCCTGGGAAACCGCCCCCTTGGTGAGCCCTAGCGCCTTTGCAAACTCCGCCTGCGTTCTGCCCTCGACCAACACACCCCGCGCTATATCGACGGTCTGTTGGCCGATATCCAAGTGTTTTACTGCCGCCTGGAACTGGGCTTCGGTTAGCTGCTTTTTCATACACTGCACCCATAATCACGCCACCCTGATTGTCTAAAAAATAGCGGTGCCAGCCGCCAATAGAATGGATAGTTTAGCTAAACATTGCTTTTTCTGTCAACTTTTTTAGCCGCTAAAACATCATCCGCTGGGTACGAGGCGACCAGATAGGTGAGTAGAGTAAGCACTGAGAAATGCCCCAAAAAGACCCATCCGGCATTCATCTCTGGAGAACTCCAGTAGTAGATCATCCGGAACATCTGGAAGGTCACATCAGCAATAACCACCAACCTCAACAGAGGCCAGAACAGAACCAGCAACAGCCATAGAAAACGCAATATTCCCCTACCAGCACGATAGATCCTACCAGGTCGCTTAGCTGAGTCATCGCTGTTAACAACCGGCCCGGTGCTAACCTCTTCCGTGACTTGAGGCGATTTAGGAAACTGTACGATATTCGACATAACTTGACCCTCCATGAACTTGCGTGTTCAATGCTGATAGCTCTCCCACCCTGGGAAGCATGGTCTTGGTGTGCCAGCGCCAGGCCAGACGCCCCGGTTAATCCGGGGCGTCACCAACCACCCAAACAAACAGATCCCTGCTACCTCAATCAAGCCGAAGGTTGCACTTCATGAGCCAACCAGATCCACGCCGGTTGCGGATCTGCTGAAGATAGGCTTCGTCGTTAGAGGTGTTTTTTACATGCCAGGGATAACAACCATTCCGCCAACACTGAGCCAGCACCGACTTCCACTGGCGCCCCTCATAACCAGCAAAACGACAAAGCGCATCCCATTGCTCGGTGGACAGGGTATCTCCCTGGATGGTTTTCTTCTGTGAGTTCATCGGAAATTCTCCGGTAATTGACCAGGGCGAGAAGCTCGGCCTTCAGATATACAATAGGGCATAATGCCCTATGCTGCATAGTTTAGCTAAACCTCCAGAAAAGAGCAAGGGGAATTTTAGCCGCTAAAATTATTTTCTCCAGATGATACCTAGCCCGGCGTAGTCGCAAAGAAGCGCCCAAGCCGCGTAAGGTATCGCAGAGTCTTCACCGATCCAGCGCCGGACTGTTCTGTCTCCCCTAGCTCCAAGCCCCAGGGCCTTTGCCGCTCTGCTGCCGGTGAAATGCGCCAAACGAAGCGCCTCCCTCACCTCTTCCCCGCTCGGCTGCGTCCAGGTCTCTGCTGGTCGTAAACACTCCAGGCGTATATTTGGTGTATCGGTCATATTCTTTTGCTCTTAGTTTGCTTCGCCATCCGGAAAAGGACGCAGCTGATCGAAGTGGAAACGGTATGTTCTGCACTTCGGATCATAAAATATTTCACGCCTTCCCTTGCGAATTTTATATTCAACCGGGCGATCCATATATGCCCAGACCTGCCTGGAACCAGGATCAACCCGCGTAATTATCACTGGTTTCCCCAATTCCTTAGCAAAACACCGCCGATAGACCTTAACAACTTCACATCGCAATCCGGGCTTAAACATCCCCTTCTTGGCGTACAAATCTGCGGCCTTGGCCGCTAGTCTCTCCTGAGCCTGCGCCGCCCATTTTCTGGCTATAAACGCCCGGTGCTTGGGCAGTATCACATCCACCAGTTCGTGACCTGGTGGCACTGAAATAGTCGCCGGGGATCGGTGCGCCGGCGGGTCCAGGCGCACCAGCCAGGCCGGCAGCAACTCTCTTGCCAGGCGATCCCGATATTCTTCATCAATTGGGTGTTTCTTATCCTTGAGGTAGGCCGCAAATACGGCCGCTGCAGCTTCGTCCACGCATTGCCTCAAGTAAATATCATCGTAGTGACAACGGTAGCCGGTTTCTGAAATAAAAAGCTTATCCAAGTCCACTGCATGGAAAATGAACTCCGTGTGCAGCACACCCATACCGTCGCCAAACTCTACCATGGCACGAATACCCTCCACCTCGATCAAAAAATCTCCTGACTGCCCCCATTTGGGAACCTCACCAGGCACGGCCCGACAATGCCGCTCAACCAGGTGGCCCGGTGCATTCACATCGGCCATACACCCAAAGAAAGTGCCTCCGTTCAGTTTCCAGACGGTCGCCTCGTATCTATCCGCCGCCGCCCTGGCCGCCTCTTGGTCTCCGCCAATGGCCGCCGCATGCAGATCGTCCACGGCTATCATCGCCACATCCAGCAGCGCCGCTTGATCATCTGGCATCGAGGCCGCCAATTCGGCGGCTTGTTTGTCCCGCTCACTCATCCCCTGCCCCTTGGTTTGGCCCCGGCTTGAAACCGGGGCCGCCCCTCATCAGTCAATAGCGCGGAAAATGGCCGGACCTTCGGCATGCTCGGCAGCGAAATCGCGCAGGAAGTAATAGCGGTCGATCAGTAGATCACCCGCGTCAGTCCCTTGCGCATCAGCCGCAAGCTGACACAATGCGAAGAGCGTGGCGACGATCCCGGCAGCGTCAGCCGACAATTCGCCCTCGAACCAGTTGCCGGCGACTGCCACGCGCATAGGGCTTTCCAAAGCCGGCGCCAGGTAAAAGCCGCCATTCGACAGAGTGTAAAAATGCCAATACCCGCCCTTGTAGTCTTCGGAAAGGCGGTCCATCCAGGCATAGACCAAGGCCTCACCGTGCATCATCAGGCGCGGAGTGAAGGAAGTAGGAAGGAAGTCCAGTCGGTTATCTTCAGCAACCAGGGACGCGGAAACAGGGACCTGTTCTTGTATTTCATTCATCGGAAATTCTCCGGTAATTGACCAGGGCGAGAAGCCCGGCCTTCAAGACACATATTAGGGCAAAATGCCCTAATAGTCAAGCACAGTAATTGATTACCTGACACTTGAGGGGGGCAATCACCGCCGATCTTCCCTTGGTGTTAAACCTGGGACTTGATTAAAGCTCTGGAGCTAGGTGGCGGCACTGTACGTGTTGGGGTGCCGTAGTCTGAACGCCATGGGGTGTGCAGAGGGGCGAAGCCCCTTTGTAAGCGTGCAAACTTTAGCTGGCCATGGATGGCCAGCCCAGGCCGCGCTTGCGCGGGGCGAAGCCATGGAAGGCGAAGGGCAGGCGCTTTTGTATGCAGCGAGCGCCGATTTTGATTTTTACCTTATCCACAGATCGGAGGCACTAACTACAGGTTTATTTAAAGGAAGATAGATATAGGGTAAGGTGAGAAAATGTGAGTATTATTAAAGTATATCAATAGCTTAGCGCAGATTATCGGCCTTTGCAGCGGGAGTTCTTCAGCGCACGAGGCGGGAGTTCTTCAGCGCACGGCTTTCAACAATAAAATAACTAACGCATTGATTATACAGTACATTTAACGGCGGGAGTTCTTCAGCGCGGATAACTCTTGATACTCACAGGGTTATTCACAAGAACAGGGGCGGGAGTTCTTCAGCGCACTTGGTCTCAATGCACCGGCCGGGAGTTCTTCAGCGCAGCATCAGAACAGTTCTTTCTGTCGCGGCTGACCCACCGGCTGTATGTGTGTTGGGGAGGGAATCAGCACCAGCCCATTATCTTTCACATCCACCTGTGCTTGAGGATACACAACGGCCACCGCCTTAAGGGCCTTCAAGAAAGCCTTCTTGAAGTCGCGCACCGCCTGGTCGTTTTTGAAGTTGCTGCCGAACTGAAGCATGAGGCTGGCCCAGGGGATCGGACGGGTCCGGCGCTCGGTGTAGCTCATCCGGTAAGTGAGCCATGTGTACACGTCCATGGCGAGCGGAGAACCGCGTAGCGACTTATAGGCCCGCAGATCGATCGGTATCGGTCGGTCGATACACTCCTGGAAGAAATTTTGGCTCAGCCGGACGGTGGATTGCCACGTACCGGCCTCGTCCTGTCCTTGTGGACGCCACAGGGCGCTACTGGGATCATTGTCCCCGTCAAGCGCCCAGTCCTCCCCATCGAGACTGAGGTCATCGGCGATCATCACATTGCGCAACTTGAAACCCTTACGGCCGTTGCCCAGGTCGCCGGTGTACTGAGCGGTGATGAGGGCACCGAAGAGCCGCTTCATCTGCTCGGAGACTCGCGTAGAGGTTCCACGGGAACCGCCGCTGCTGGAGCGCAGCTCCATCACCTCGCGGAGGAATCCGCGCAGGGAGTCCCCTAGCTCGATCACAGGCGACTGACACCGAACGGCCTCTGTGGTCACCCAGGACAGCAGCAGGCGAGGATAGATGCCGTAGGGGATACCACCTTCATAACCGGCGAGGATGCGCAGCCGGAATTCTCCGTTCTTGCGGGTGAAGGCGTCTGTTTTCGGGTCCTTGTAGGGCATGGTGGCCATCACCAACGCCCTGGCCATGAAACCCAGCGCGCCGGCGTGCTTTGCGTCCTCAAGGTCTTGGCCCATGTGCTCATCGATGGCCGCCCGCACCCAGTCCGGCACGGGTTTACGGTAATCAACGGTAAGGATGTCAGATGTCTTGTCGCCCTTGTTGCGATTATTTGCCATATCAAAGTTCCAAGTCGGGCCGATCAACAGAGAGGCAGACACGGCATCCAACGGCCGCCAGCATCTTGATCAATCGATCAACGGTACATTTTTCAACACGCCCGTTAAGCACGTCGCTGAGGCGCGGCCCTGTGGTGCCCAGGCGTTTCGCCATCTCTCGACCGGATAGGCCGCTTTCGTAGTAAAGCCGGGCGATCTCGTTCATTAGTTCGGCGCGTATCCGGAGATTATCGGGCTGCCTAGAGTCTACGGTGTTCATAAGAACCGCACATTATCAAATTCGATAAACATACACAATAGGATTTAAAATAGCGGCATTTGTTCCCGGACTGGTTTCCCACCGATAGCGATAGACGCGGCCACGGACGCCTTAACCTCCGGCTGATCGGCGGGCGCTACAGGCATCGGTAGATCGGCCCGAGAGTAGTTACAATAGGTAGACCAGCCGGAAGGATCGCCCAGAGTATTCCCATGATAAGAGACCAGTTCACCAAGCTGGATCTGGTTAAGGAATAGGGTGGAAAGCATTTGGCAGGGAAACATCCGGGCACAGCGCCTATCAATATCCACGCCAGTGAAGGAAACCAACTTCAGGGCTTCCGGTCCGTGCGTCTCGCAAATGTGGTTTGCAGCAGCCAACATCAGCCCCCCAGCGCCCACAGCCGGATCACAGATACGGGTAAGACGATCAGAGGGCAAGGGACTATTGCCCATATTTAGCCTGGCCAACAGCTGGCAAATCTCGCCTGGCGTGAAAAATTGACCCGTCCCTTTCTGGTGGTATCGGCTGACCAACTCCATGTGGACAGGCCCCAGGATATCCGTAAACGGAGCGGCGGCTATGGCCTCTTTCGCATACAGCCCGGAAAGATTGAACAACACCTCTCGCACCGCGTCAGCGGGGATCTCAGTCAGTTTCAGGCCAAACCCCGCCATTACGTCATCGATCATCAAATCAAACCACTGTTCGGCTCTGAGCCCTTCCTTGCCATGCAAACGAATCAGTTCCTTGGTCAATACGTCCATTGGTTCCCCCTGCTTTTGATGTTTTGGATTTGAGCGCCTGCGCTCCTGACCCACTGGCGAAGTGCGGGGGTAGAGAACGCAAGGGGAGGGGGATCGCCCGGCCTGCACAAGTGAAGCGCAGCGAAACGCGGAAGGTTGGGGAGACCCCTTGCGTGAGCGAGGGGCAGAGCCCCTTATCAGCCCCGGACAGTTGCGAAGCATCTGTTTGGGGCATACAAACAAAAGCCGGCCAATAGTCCCGATAGGGTCTATTGGCTCTTTATTAACCAAGCGGAGCGCGGAGGCATCAGGGATACGGAAGGCTTGTCCCTGAAGCGAAGCGGAGGGGATGGTGCGAAGCGGAACCTGGAGCAGCCCGACCCGCAACGCGGGGGATGCGCAGAACGTGCATAAAAGGTAGAATAAACGGCTAAAGATATACTTCGATATATCGATATAATAACGCGGAAAATTTTAGCCGCTAAAATAAACCGCTCTCAAGCAGAGGCCCAGTGTACGATTTCATTTTCTTCACGAATGTGCTGCGCATCCTAGAAGAGCGCGACATGACCAAGCAAGAGCTGTCGAAACGATCAGGGGTGTCAATCTCGTTCCTCTCTGATCTAACGACCGGCAAGGCAAACCCGAGTCTGAAGGTGATGGAATCCCTAGCGACGGCACTAGGCGTTGCCTTGCCCATGCTGCTGGAGTCTACCGATATGGATAGCAAGACACTGGAAGAACTGGCCGGACACCCGGCCATAAAAAGCCTGCCGGCAGGGTACGAACGAGTTACAGCCGTACTACCCGAGCACAAAGCATTCATCGTCAAAAAATGGGGCGATGAGACCAAAAAAAAGCTAGAGGAAAAAAATAGGAATACCACAGTTTCACGGAACGAACGCCCAAACCCCGCGTTTTAGCCGCTAAAAAAACCTAAATCGATTTGTCTAATTTGGTCTAAAAATTAGGCGATTCCCACTGACAAGAACATACATCGAAAGGGCGCTACCCATTCGATATGCACGAAGTATTGCATCTCGAATAGTTTCGCTATATCGTATGTTCGCCAGAAGGATAGGAAATAACGTCTAGGAACCGGGATGACACCAGGAAAGAACGAAACGAATAGCATCAAGGAACGTGCGAAGCGCAAGCTCGAACGCGACATGGGGCCGGAGCTACTGGCCGCACTGAGAGACCCGAAAACCGTAGAAATAATGCTGAATGCTGATGGCCGCCTCTGGCAAGAGCGCCTCGGCGAGCCGATGCGCTGCATGGGCTCGCTACGCACGGCGCAGGCCCAGGCCATCATCGAGACCATAGCCGGCTACCACGGCAAAGAGGTCACCCGCCAAAAACCGATCCTGGAGGGCGAATTGCCGTTGGACGGCTCCCGGTTCGCCGGCCAGCTCCCACCTGTCGTACCAGCGCCCACATTCGCCATCCGAAAAAAGGCGGTGGCCATCTTTACCCTCAATCAGTATGTCGAAAGCGGCGTAATGAACGAACAGCAACGGGACGTGCTGATCGACGCCGTGCGGGCGCACCGAAACATCCTGGTGATCGGCGGAACCGGCAGCGGCAAAACTACTCTTGTAAACGCAATCATCAATCAGATGGTTGCCAACGATCCCACCGAACGAGTTTTCATTATCGAGGACACAGGGGAAATCCAGTGCGCGGCCGAAAACTATGTGCAGTACCACACCAGCCTGGACGTAACCATGACGGCGCTGCTGAAAACCACGCTGCGGATGCGCCCCGACCGCATCCTGGTCGGCGAGGTGCGCGGACCCGAGGCTCTGGATCTGCTCATGGCCTGGAATACTGGGCATGAAGGCGGGGCCGCCACGCTCCACGCCAATAACGCCAAGTCCGGCTTGGATCGTCTCGCCATGCTGATCAGCATGCACCCTGATTCACCCAAACCCATCGAACCGCTCATAGGCGAGGCGGTTCATATGGTCGTTCATATCGCCCGTACCAGTAGCGGCCGCCAGATCCAGGAAATCATCGAGGTATCCGGATTCGACAATGGCCAATACCTCACCAAAACCGTTTAGGAGTAACAACCAAATGCAACTGTCTCACCCCTTTGCCCAAAGTAACCGCATGATGTGGGCGTTCGCCCTGGCCGCCTTGGCCGTGGCCATCATGATGATCCCTCAGCAGGCGCTGGCTTCTGTGGGAACGGGCGGATCTCTCCCCTATGAGAGCTGGCTGACCGATCTCCGCAACTCCGTAACCGGCCCCGTCGCCTTCGCCCTGGCGATCATCGGCATTGTTGTAGCCGGCGGCGTGCTGATCTTTGGCGGCGAGCTTAACGGTTTCTTCCGGACCCTGATTTTCATTGTTCTGGTTATGGCGCTGCTGGTCGGCGCACAAAACATGATGTCAACATTCTTCGGCCGTGGCGCAGTGATCGCGGCACCGGCCAATGATGCGGCCCACCAGGTGGTGGCGTCAGCCCGAAAGGCGGGGGAGGGTGAGTAATCATGGCGCTCCGCACGATCCCCATCCGTAGAGCTGGCAACCGCGAAAACCTGTTTATGGGCGGGGACCGTGAGCTGGTGATGTTCGCCGGCCTCCTGGCCGGCGCACTGATCTTCACAGCCCAGGAGCTCCGGGCAACGGTATTCGGCCTCGTCCTGTGGTTCGGTGCGCTCTTCGCATGCCGAATCATGGCGAAGTCCGATCCGAAAATGCGATTCGTCTACCTCCGCCACCGGAGATATCAGGGGTATTACCCGCCTCGCAGTACACCGTTCCGGGAAAACACGGCAACACAAGGGAAGCGTTACAGATGATTGAACTAGAAATGGTGAGCTACACGATTGCTACCCTCGGGGTGGTATTGGTGCTGATCCTGTACGGTCGTATACAGGTCGCCGGGGCAGAATCACGACTGAAGAAACATCGGTCCAAGGATGAGGGATTCGCCGACCTGCTCAACTATGCCGCCGAAGTCGATAACGGCGTTATCGTCTGTAAAAACGGCGCATTCATGGCCGCCTGGCTGTACCAGGGCGACGACAACGGCAGCAGCACCGACGAACAGCGCAACATGGTATCCGCTCGTATCAATCAGGCGCTTGCCGGACTCGGCAGTGGCTGGATGATCCACATCGATGCACCGCGCCGGCCAGCCCCTCGGTATTCGCAACGTGAGCTGTCACATTTTCCGGACCCGGTATCCGCCGCTATCGATGAAGAGCGCCGCGCACTTTTCGAGCGGGCAGGGACCATGTACGAGGGGTATTTCATCCTCACCCTGACCTGGTTTCCGCCCATGCTGGCGCAACGGAAATTCGTTGAGCTGATGTTTGACGATGATACGCCAGTGCCAAATCACAAGGCCCGGACAAAGGGCCTCATCGAACAGTTCAAGCATGAGATACAGACGATCGAATCCCGCCTATCGGCTGCCGTGCAGCTCACGCGGCTGCAGGGGCACCAAGTCGTTGACGAGGACGGGAGCAGGCACACCCACGATGATTTCCTGAGCTGGTTGCAATTCTGCGCCACGGGTAATAACCAGCCGATCATGCTGCCCAACAATCCGATGTACCTGGATAACATCATCGGTGGGCAGGAGTTTTGGGGCGGCGTGGTGCCCAAGATCGGCCGAAAGTATATCCAGGTAGTCGCTATCGACGGGTTCCCGCTGGAATCGACTCCGGGGATCTTGAGCGCACTGTCTGAGCTGCCCAGTGAATATCGCTGGTCATCACGGTTCATTTTCATGGACCAGCATGAAGCGGTGAAGCACCTGGATAAATTCCGCAAGAAGTGGAAGCAGAAAATACGCGGATTCTTCGACCAGGTGTTCAACACGAACTCGGGTGCCGTAGACCAGGATGCTCTATCGATGGTTGCGGACGCGGAAGCTGCCATTGCCGATATCAACAGCGGGCTGGTAGCCGGTGGCTACTACACCAGCGCGGTCGTATTAATGGACGAAGATCGGGAGAAACTGGAGCGATCCGCCCGCCAGGTCGCCAAAGCGATCGACTCCCTCGGTTTCGCCTCCCGGATCGAAACCATCAACACCGTTGACGCATTCCTCGGCAGCCTGCCAGGCCACGGCGTGGAGAACGTCAGGCGGCCACACATAAACACCATGAATCTGGCCGACCTGATGCCGATCAGTACCATCTGGACCGGCAGCGAGCACGCGCCATGCCCGATGTATCCACCAATGGCCCCGGCGCTGATGCACTGTGTAACCAGCGGCAGCACACCCTTCCGGCTCAATTTGCATGTACGGGACCTGGGCCACGCGCTGATGTTCGGGCCGACACGGGCCGGTAAATCCACCCACCTCGGCCTGATCGCGGCGCAGCTCCGGCGCTACCAGGGCATGTCGATCTACGCATTCGATAAAGGCATGTCGATGTATCCGCTCACCGCCGCGGTGGGTGGCCGGCACTTCTCTGTAGCCTCTGACGATAGCCGGCTGGCGTTCTGCCCGCTGCAGTTCTTGGAATCGAAGGGCGACCGTGCCTGGGCAATGGAGTGGATCGATACCATCCTGGCCCTGAACAGCGTGGAGACCAGCCCGGCGCAACGCAACGAGATCGGCAACGCCATCATAAGCATGCACCAGAGCGGTGCCCGCACATTGTCGGAATTCACGGTAACGATCCAGGATGAGAAGATCCGCGAGGCCCTGAAACAGTACACCATCGACGGCATGATGGGGCACCTGCTGGATGCCGAAGAGGACGGCCTGGCGCTGGCCGACTTCACCACGTTTGAGATCGAGGAGCTGATGAACCTGGGCGAGAAGTTCGCCCTGCCTGTGCTGCTCTACCTGTTCCGGCGCATCGAGTGCAGCCTGAAAGGTCAGCCGGCCGCCATTCTGCTGGATGAAGCCTGGATCATGCTCGGCCATCCGGTATTCCGGGACAAGATCAGGGAATGGCTCAAGGCATTTGCAAAGAAAAATTGCCTAGTGCTGCTGGCTACTCAATCCCTCTCCGATGCCGCCAATTCCGGCATCCTGGATGTGATCGTGGAATCCACGGCAACAAAAATATTCTTGCCGAACGTCTACGCACGGGATGAGGAAACCGCCGCTCTCTATCGGCGCATGGGCCTCAACAACCGCCAGATCGAGATCCTCGCCACCGCCATACCCAAGCGCCAATATTACTGCGTCTCGGAAGCGGGCCGCCGCCTCTATGAGCTGGCATTAGGCCCATTGGCTCTGGCGTTCGTCGGCGCTACCGACAAGGAATCCATCGCAACTATTCAACACCTCGAAGCCAAGTATGGAGATCAGTGGGTGGACCACTGGCTGGCCGCCCGGGGGCTGAAATTGAACAACTATCTGGAGGCAGCATGAGCTTTAGCGACACCATGAAGGGCATCGTATTCAAGAAGCCCGCCGACGCCGACCCACGGCGTGGAGAACACGCCATTGCCGGCGGCCGCCGGCAGGGGGAAAGCGAGAACCCCTATCTGTCGGCACGCCGCACCTGGAATGATCACGTAGGCGCTCAAGTTGCCTCGCGCCGGATGTGGCAGGTAGTAGCGATCCTGACCCTCATGATCGTGCTGGCCGCTGTAGGTGGGATCATCCATATCGGCGCTCAGTCGAGGTTCATCCCCTATGTGATTGAGGTGGATAAGCTGGGACAGGCCATATCGGCCGGTCCTGTAACGGCAGCCTCTCCCGTGGATCAGCGCGTGATACATGCCTCGGTAGCGGAGTTCATTACCGATGCTCGCATGGTCTCTCCGGATGTGGCCCTGCAACGTAAAGCCATCTTCCGCATCTACGCCAAGCTGGCCGCCAATGATCCGGCCACGGCAAAAACTAACGAGTGGCTGAACGGCTCGGAAGATTCCAGCCCGTTCCAACGGGCCGCGAAGGTCATGGTCAGTACCGAGATCACATCGGTGATACCGCAATCCCCGGACACCTGGCAGGTGGATTGGGTGGAAACGACCCGAGACCGGCAGGGGGTCGCCGTCGGAAAGCCCGTGAACATGCGAGCCCTGATCACGGTTTACACCACCGCACCTACTCCACAAACCACCGAGGAACAGATCCGCATGAATCCCACCGGGATCTACGTGCGTGATTACTCCTGGTCGAAACTCCTTTGAACACGAGGCAAACCACCATGAAGAAGCGATTTATTGCAGTCCTGGGTGCCGCGCTGGTGGTGCCCACCGTGGCCCTGGCCGGTGCCGATGGCGACCTGGCAGAGAAGTTTTTCTCTAAAAACAATCCCACACTGACCGCACAGGAAAAGGCGGCTATTGGCATTGCCAAACGGTGGGCCGCCGGCACACCCACCGGCATGAAGCCCGTCGCGGGTCCCGATGGATCAGTACGGTTCCTGTTCGGTGCCCAACAGCCCAGCATTGTCTGTGCGGTCCTGCAGATCTGTGATGTGGCTCTGCAGCCCGGCGAGCTGGTCAACTCGATCCACCTGGGCGATACCGCCCGCTGGATGGTGGAACCGGCAATCACCGGCAGCGGAGCAAGCGAGACCCAGCACCTCATCATCAAGCCGATGGATGTAGGCCTGGAAACCTCCTTGGTCGTCACCACGAATCGCCGCACCTATCACCTGCGGCTGCGGTCACATCGGACCCAGTACATGCCGCAAGTGGCATTCTCCTATCCGGAGGACACCCTAGCCAAATGGGATGCGGTCCGTACCAGAGAAACGCAAGAGCGCGAGGCCAGAACCATCCCCCAGACCGGCGAGTACCTGGGCAACCTGTCTTTCGATTATGAACTGTCCGGAGAGGCCCGCTGGAAGCCTGTACGGGTTTATAACGACGGACGAAAGACCATCATTCAGATGCCTGACGCAATGGCGCAGACAGAAGCGCCGAGTCTGCTGGTGGTCCGCAAGACCGGGGGCTTTTTCAGTGATGACGAAACCGTGCTGGTCAACTACCGCGTACAGGGAGACCGTTACATCGTTGACCAGGTGTTTGATAAGGCGATCCTGATAGCCGGCGTCGGCAGCAATCAGGACCGCGTGACGATCAGCCGGGGAACCGACAACCGAAAAGCGGGGGGATATGACCATGTTCAGTATTAGCAGGATGGCCATCCTGATCCTGGCGCTGGCCGCGACTGGCTGTGCAACAATGAGTAGGCCGAGCCAGTATGGCAACTACCTGAAGGATCAGCCGATCAGCGTTGACCAGCTGATCGCCAATGATGCGTTGAAACAACTGGCCATGCTCTATCCGCCGGCAAAGACGCGCCTCACGCTAAAACAACCCACCCCGGATGTATTCGGTAGCGAGCTGGTGAATGGATTGCGGGAGGCTGGCTATGCGATCCAGGAGTATTCACCCAAGGCACAGCACGAACCGGATGCAACGGATGCAGGCTTGCCGCTGATGTACGTCCTCGACCAGGCGAAGGATGACCACCTATATCGACTGACCCTCCAGATCGGCGGCCAGGCCATTAATCGCCCATACCGGCAGGAGAACGGCACCGTTGTCCCCGCCGGGTACTGGGCACGCAAGGAGTAATGGAATGACGGATACAACCGCAGACCAGATGGCACCGGACGCCTCTCCGGGCAAAGTCAGCAAAAAGGGAGGCGTTCGCCGGGTCAACAACATGCCGGTCTACATCCTCGGTGCACTGATGGGGTCGTTCCTGCTGATCATGATGCTGGTCGCCGCAGATCGTGCCGCCCAGCAAAATGAGCCGGCAGACACCAAGGAGAAGCAAGGGGGCTCCACCTCTGTTTTCGCAAAAGACATTGCGGGGTCACGTACAGACGGATTCATACCGGCTGTAGCGCCTCCTGTGCCGGAAGAAGAAGCCCCTAAGCTGATCATCGCAAGGCCAGAGAATCCGGATCTCCCGCCCGTGCCTCCGCCGACTCTGAATCAACCGGCGCCGCTACAGGCACCGGTCAGGGACGAAGAGGCGGATCGCATACGGATGGCAAAGCTGCAGATGCTCCAGGAGGCCGCGAAGTCGAAAACCAATGTACAGATGACCGCACCACGTAGTGCGCCATCGGTATCCAGTGTGCCCGACAACACCCCCCGGACTCGACAGGAAATGATCGAGCGCCTGGCGGCTGTACGGCAGCAGATAAACGCAGCAACACGGGATGACCCTACCGCCGCCTACCAGGCTCGCCTGGAGCAGGTAAAAAGCACGATAGACAACCAAGCAGGCGGTGCCGGTGGCACGGGCACAACGGGAGCACCTGCGCTCCTGCAGACCGCCACAGTACCCGATAGCTATAGCGCCAGCGGCGAGGATCGCTGGCGGCTGGGCTCCCGCACGGCAGCCCCTCGCTCTCCATATGAGCTGCGGGCAGGCTTCGTAATGCCGGCCACGCTGATTTCCGGCATCAACTCGGAGCTGCCAGGACAGATCGTGGCCCAGATCTCTCAGCACGTCTATGACACGCCTACCGGGCGCCATCTTCTGATCCCGCAAGGGTCCCGCCTGGTCGGGACCTATTCGAGTGATGTGGCCTACGGCCAGTCACGTGTCTTGGTCGCCTGGCAACGGGTCGTATTCCCGGACGGCAAGGCCCTGGACATTGGTTCAATGCCTGGTGCCGATGGCGCTGGATATGCAGGGTTCAACGACAAGACGAACAATCATTATCTCAGAATTTTCGGTTCCGCACTGCTCATGTCAGGAGTCACGGCAGGCATTGCCCTGAGTCAGGATGATTCCGGTAGCAGCAGCGATAGCCAACGGTCTAGTGATGCCCTGA
This sequence comes from Shewanella indica, assembly GCF_033842865.1. Lineage (NCBI taxonomy): Bacteria > Pseudomonadati > Pseudomonadota > Gammaproteobacteria > Alteromonadales > Shewanellaceae > Shewanella > Shewanella indica. The sequence continues at coordinate 4,981 of NZ_JAWXXR010000002.1, read as the reverse complement.
GCGAGGCACTGGGGCAGCAGCTCGGCCAGGTAACCGGGCAGATGGTCGCCAAGAACTTGAGTATTGCCCCAACCCTGGAAATACGCCCGGGTTTTCGATTTAACGTCATCGTCACCAAGGACCTGACATTTTCGAAGCCGTACCAGTCTTTTGATTATTAACGCCAAGGGAGAAGCCCAATGATATGGAAAAATTTAGCCGCTAAAATCGCACTGGCTATTGCATTGACCACCGGCCCGATGCTGCCGGCAGTTCAAGCCGGCGGCATCCCGGTTATCGATGTAACCAACATCGTGCAAACTACCGTCAGCGCCTCGGAATCGGTCAGCCAGACCCTTAAGCTGATTCAGCAGTACCAAACTCAACTACAGCAGTATCAAAACATGCTGCAGAACACGATGGCCCCGTCCACGTACATATGGGACAACGCCACCGTCACAATGAACAACCTACGTAATGCCATCGACTCCCTGGCGTACTACAAGACCACCCTGGGCGACGTAGATACCTACCTGGCGCAGTACGGGGATCTCGATTACTACGAAAGCTCTCCCTGCCTTGATCCTAACGGAACCTGTACAGCGGCTGAATGGCAGAAATTGGAAGACGCCCGCCGACTTGGCTTCTCATCACAGAAACGAGCGAATGATGCCCTATTCCGCGGCCTCGATGCGCAACAGGACGCCATGCAGGCTGATGCCATCCGCCTAGAACAGCTCCAGGCGGCCGCCCAAAGCTCAACGGGGCAGATGGAGGCCATCGGTTATGCCAACCAGCTCGCCAGCCAGCAGGCTAATCAGCTTCTGCAGATCCGGGGGCTTCTGATTGCCCAACAGAATGCGGCAACCACGCGAATGCAGGCACAGATGGCGGAAGAGGCGAGACTGGCGGCAGCAAGTAAAAAGTATCGGGCAAGCACTGACAATCTCAAACCTAGCACAGGAAAAACCTGGGGACCTAGCGACCTTTATTAAGGAGACAATTATGAAAGCAAATCAATTTCTGCTCGTGTTTATTATCGGTAGTTTCTCCGCCCTTCTGTCTGGATGCTTTTCGGAAGATACAGGCGCGGAAACTGTGACTGTGCTACCTGAAGTGAACAATGCAAATTGCAAAAAAGAAATAATTATGGCCATTGAGCCTAAATCAGCCCGAGAAGAGTTCGCCGGAAAATGTGCTAGACGGGGCACTTTCAAACCGAGCACAGGAAAAACCTGGGGACCAAGCGATCTTTATTAAGGAGCTGTGCCAGTGAACGTCTCTCTTTCTCGTTTCGTTAACGCCTCATGGCCGCTACTCCTGGTGCTGTTGTTGTTCACGGCGGATGCCAGTGCGGCCATTGATAGCGTAGACCTCATGGATGACATAGTACAAAAGTTCAAGGACAACGCCAGTTCCTGGGCCACTAAAATTGAAGCGGCAGCTACCAGGCTCTTCTGGATACTGGTAGTGATCTCTATGGTTTGGACGTTTGGCATGATGGCTCTACGGAAGGCCGACATTGGCGAATTTTTTGCCGAGTTCACTCGATTCACCATCTTCACCGGGTTCTTTTGGTGGCTTCTATACAACGGACCGGCATTTGCCATGTCTATTATTGATTCCTTGATGCGACTGGGTGGAGCGGCTGCATCAATGACTGGATTAACAGGCTCTTTCTCTCCCTCCAGTATTGTCGATATCGGGTTCATTTTGCTAGGCAAGGCGTTTTATGAAATATCCCCCCTTTCGCCGATAGATAGCTTCATTGGCGTCATCTTGGCTTTATTCATTCTGGCGCTCTCTGCACTTATCGCAGTAAACATGCTGTTGCTACTTATTTCAGCATGGATTCTAGCCTACGGCGGCATATTCTTCCTCGGTTTCGGCGGGTCTCGCTGGACCTCGGACATGGCCATTAATTACTACAAAACCGTACTGGGGATTGCCGCCCAGATTATGACCATGATCCTCCTGATTGGCATAGGTAAATCCCTCATCTTTGACTACTACAACAACATGGAATCAGGAATCGATTTCTCTGAAATGGCCGTGGTCATGATTGTTGTACTCGTAATCTTTGTGCTGACCAACAAGGTGCCGCAGCTTATCTCTGGGATCATCACCGGAGCAAGCGTGGGGGGAATGGGCATTGGTCAATTTGGTGCCGGCGCAGCGATGGGGGCTGCCGGTATGGCAGCAGCAGCAGCAGCCGTGGGGGGCGCAATGGTGGCAGCGGGCGCCACACAAGGAGCTGGTGGGGCTTCCGCATTAATGGCCGCCTTCTCCCAAGCCAACGCCAACGTGGCATCAGGTAGCGATGTACTAACAAGCCTCTGGGGCGGAGGATCTGGCGGCGGAGGTGGCAGTGACCCCAGTGGTGGTGGATCTGGCGGTGGAGGACTACCAGGCACAGGAAATACCCCACTTGCAGAGGCGGCCGGCTTTTCTTCTCCGATGGGCTCTACGGCCCCCGCTGGAGGCGATAACGGTGGAACCGCTGCGAGTGGGGGCAGCGGCTCCGGAGATACTGCTGCCAATAGTGGTGGTGGCCAATATTCGGTCGCCGGCGAGGGCGGAGGCGCGTCCAGCTCGGACGGTGGGGGTTCCAATGGAGACGACAGCGGACCAGGAACGCAACAGACAGCCTCTGATTCAGGCGGCAGTTCACCACAACAACCCAAAGGTGGTTTCATGGCCGCCGCTGCAATGGCAGCCAGCACAGCGACAAAGATAGCCGCCGACGCCGGCGCGAACTTGGCTAAAGGCTCCGGATCGATCGTTAAGGACAAAGCCGCCAATATCGTGGATTCCGCGAAGGGGGCCATAAACCAGACTGCTGGCGGAAAGATCGCATCGGAGATCCGCAACCCAGGATCAACCACCCAGGCACGCCAAGATAAGCAGGACATAGCCGCTGCCGGCGAGCTGAGAGAGCAACTGCAGGCCGACGAGGCCCGCGATTTTCTCGCAGAGCACTCGGGAGCTGGTAGTGATAACACCCCCTCTTTCGGGGACAACAGCCTATCGGGTGAGGACGCAGATCCTCAGTCGGAGGTCGCCGCCTTTGTGAACCGCGATAACGGCACACAAAACACGTGAATCAATCAAGGAGACAAACAATGCCAACGGAGATCCGAAAAACCAGACTGGTCGCTGTTATCGCTGCGCTTCTGACAGCGGTTCCTCCCTATTCAGCCAATGCGGCATCACAAGCGGAATGTTCCATTTGGATCTGTATGCCGGGAGGATTTCCCGCCGGCTGCGGTGCAGCCTATTCCGCAATGATCAGTCGCGTGAGACATCGCCAGCCCCCCCTCCCCGCGTTCAGCTCATGTGCTGTAAATCCGCCTCCCGGAAGTGGCAGCCATATGACCTTTGATTATGGCCCAGCGGCAGAAATCGCCCCGCATCGGATATGCACCAGTTGGGATAATACAGACGCCGGTGATTGTAACGGTTGGAGAGACGTTCCCGGTCACTACATAAAAGGCAGAATATGCCAGCAGAACGATAACGGATCGGACCCACAAGGTTGCATCGCAACCAAGATGTACGGGGATGTTTTTATCGAAGGCACGCCGGCCGGGCCTACTTTCTACTGGTAATCGACATGCCATTCGTTGCGGATCTGCCTCCCATGGAACAAGAGCGCATCACCTGCGCGGTCTCGGCAGCAGTGAAATATGAGATACCCGCCAACATCGTGCTGGCAGTTGCAGAGAAAGAAGGCGGTGCGCCTGGTCAGTGGGTCCGGAATAAAAACGGCACCCACGATGTGGGTCCAATGCAATTCAATACGGCATATCTGCGGGATCTGGAACGGTATGGGATACAGGCGAACGATGTAGCAGCTGGCGGATGCTACCCGTTCGACCTGGCCGCCTGGCGGTTGAGGCAGCACATCATGAACGACCAGGGCGACCTGTGGACTCGGGCCGCTAACTATCACTCACGGACGCCAAAATACAACGTGGTCTATCGGGCGGACTTGATGAAGAAGGCGACAAAATGGGCCAACTGGCTGGATAACCGACTGAGCCCGGATGAGGTGGTCATCGAGGAGACAGCGACAACGCCCATCACCATCGAATCGACACAGGACCACGCTTATATCCCCCGGCAGCTTGTGAAAAGGGAAATGTAATGTCTGACAAAAAGCCAAGAACCCGGATCAGAATCACGAAACATGCAGACCCTCTAGCAAAGGCCGCCCTCTACCGTCTGAGGCATGACACGCTACTGATCGTATCAAAGCTGAATAGCAATCGTATTGCCAGCAATCAGGACATGAAGCGGCAAATGGTCTTTGTCCAGTCGCAGCTTTGCAAGGCAGCGATAGCCGATTCGAGTGTACCGACCGCCACCAAGAAGGCGCTAATGGAGTTCCAGGCCGCCACACTGGCGGAGAACATCCAGGACCGGCGAGGCTCGCAACGCCGGAGACTAGAACATAAAGGAGCAGCTTGAAATGGGCCGAATGGTTATTTTACTGAGCGTGTTATTACTGGGCAGCATTACACAATCCGCCGCCGCCCAAGAGACGTATTTCACCGCTGCCGGTGCACCCGTATCAACCCTGGTCCGGGTGTCTTACCCGGATTCCAGCGCGAGGTTTCAGCCAGCCCCGGACGTGGCCGAGATCCTGGCCGATGCCAAGGATGCGTCTGTGGTCTATGTCAGCGGCCGCACCAGCACGACCAGGCCCAGCGCAAAGGATGAAGCCCTGGCATTCGCTCGCGCCGCTGCAGCCCGGCAGTACCTGATAGATCACGGGGTATCGCCCCTGAAGATCATGGTCAATTACGCATCAGCCACCGACTTTGTAGCCGACAACACCACCCCGGCCGGGAAGTTGGAAAATCAACGGGTCGATATCGAGCTGGTCTATGTACCGATGTATTGATGCTGGATTGGCAAGGGAATGCCGCTCGCCCTGGGCCTAGCGGCAGCGACACCTGCCTAGTGGTGTGACTCGCCGGGAGAGACCGGCCTCGATTTT
>NZ_JAWXXR010000001.1:1567500-4544433 GCF_033842865.1 Shewanella indica | reverse complement strand
AACTATTCGAGATGCAATACTTCGTGCATATCGAATGGGTAGCGCCCTTTCGATGTATGTTCTTGTCAGTGGGAATCGCCTAATTTTTAGACCAAATTAGACAAATCGATTTAGGTTTTTTTAGCGGCTAAAACGCGGGGTTTGGGCGTTCGTTCCGTGAAACTGTGGTATTCCTATTTTTTTCCTCTAGCTTTTTTTTGGTCTCATCGCCCCATTTTTTGACGATGAATGCTTTGTGCTCGGGTAGTACGGCTGTAACTCGTTCGTACCCTGCCGGCAGGCTTTTTATGGCCGGGTGTCCGGCCAGTTCTTCCAGTGTCTTGCTATCCATATCGGTAGACTCCAGCAGCATGGGCAAGGCAACGCCTAGTGCCGTCGCTAGGGATTCCATCACCTTCAGACTCGGGTTTGCCTTGCCGGTCGTTAGATCAGAGAGGAACGAGATTGACACCCCTGATCGTTTCGACAGCTCTTGCTTGGTCATGTCGCGCTCTTCTAGGATGCGCAGCACATTCGTGAAGAAAATGAAATCGTACACTGGGCCTCTGCTTGAGAGCGGTTTATTTTAGCGGCTAAAATTTTCCGCGTTATTATATCGATATATCGAAGTATATCTTTAGCCGTTTATTCTACCTTTTATGCACGTTCTGCGCATCCCCCGCGTTGCGGGTCGGGCTGCTCCAGGTTCCGCTTCGCACCATCCCCTCCGCTTCGCTTCAGGGACAAGCCTTCCGTATCCCTGATGCCTCCGCGCTCCGCTTGGTTAATAAAGAGCCAATAGACCCTATCGGGACTATTGGCCGGCTTTTGTTTGTATGCCCCAAACAGATGCTTCGCAACTGTCCGGGGCTGATAAGGGGCTCTGCCCCTCGCTCACGCAAGGGGTCTCCCCAACCTTCCGCGTTTCGCTGCGCTTCACTTGTGCAGGCCGGGCGATCCCCCTCCCCTTGCGTTCTCTACCCCCGCACTTCGCCAGTGGGTCAGGAGCGCAGGCGCTCAAATCCAAAACATCAAAAGCAGGGGGAACCAATGGACGTATTGACCAAGGAACTGATTCGTTTGCATGGCAAGGAAGGGCTCAGAGCCGAACAGTGGTTTGATTTGATGATCGATGACGTAATGGCGGGGTTTGGCCTGAAACTGACTGAGATCCCCGCTGACGCGGTGCGAGAGGTGTTGTTCAATCTTTCCGGGCTGTATGCGAAAGAGGCCATAGCCGCCGCTCCGTTTACGGATATCCTGGGGCCTGTCCACATGGAGTTGGTCAGCCGATACCACCAGAAAGGGACGGGTCAATTTTTCACGCCAGGCGAGATTTGCCAGCTGTTGGCCAGGCTAAATATGGGCAATAGTCCCTTGCCCTCTGATCGTCTTACCCGTATCTGTGATCCGGCTGTGGGCGCTGGGGGGCTGATGTTGGCTGCTGCAAACCACATTTGCGAGACGCACGGACCGGAAGCCCTGAAGTTGGTTTCCTTCACTGGCGTGGATATTGATAGGCGCTGTGCCCGGATGTTTCCCTGCCAAATGCTTTCCACCCTATTCCTTAACCAGATCCAGCTTGGTGAACTGGTCTCTTATCATGGGAATACTCTGGGCGATCCTTCCGGCTGGTCTACCTATTGTAACTACTCTCGGGCCGATCTACCGATGCCTGTAGCGCCCGCCGATCAGCCGGAGGTTAAGGCGTCCGTGGCCGCGTCTATCGCTATCGGTGGGAAACCAGTCCGGGAACAAATGCCGCTATTTTAAATCCTATTGTGTATGTTTATCGAATTTGATAATGTGCGGTTCTTATGAACACCGTAGACTCTAGGCAGCCCGATAATCTCCGGATACGCGCCGAACTAATGAACGAGATCGCCCGGCTTTACTACGAAAGCGGCCTATCCGGTCGAGAGATGGCGAAACGCCTGGGCACCACAGGGCCGCGCCTCAGCGACGTGCTTAACGGGCGTGTTGAAAAATGTACCGTTGATCGATTGATCAAGATGCTGGCGGCCGTTGGATGCCGTGTCTGCCTCTCTGTTGATCGGCCCGACTTGGAACTTTGATATGGCAAATAATCGCAACAAGGGCGACAAGACATCTGACATCCTTACCGTTGATTACCGTAAACCCGTGCCGGACTGGGTGCGGGCGGCCATCGATGAGCACATGGGCCAAGACCTTGAGGACGCAAAGCACGCCGGCGCGCTGGGTTTCATGGCCAGGGCGTTGGTGATGGCCACCATGCCCTACAAGGACCCGAAAACAGACGCCTTCACCCGCAAGAACGGAGAATTCCGGCTGCGCATCCTCGCCGGTTATGAAGGTGGTATCCCCTACGGCATCTATCCTCGCCTGCTGCTGTCCTGGGTGACCACAGAGGCCGTTCGGTGTCAGTCGCCTGTGATCGAGCTAGGGGACTCCCTGCGCGGATTCCTCCGCGAGGTGATGGAGCTGCGCTCCAGCAGCGGCGGTTCCCGTGGAACCTCTACGCGAGTCTCCGAGCAGATGAAGCGGCTCTTCGGTGCCCTCATCACCGCTCAGTACACCGGCGACCTGGGCAACGGCCGTAAGGGTTTCAAGTTGCGCAATGTGATGATCGCCGATGACCTCAGTCTCGATGGGGAGGACTGGGCGCTTGACGGGGACAATGATCCCAGTAGCGCCCTGTGGCGTCCACAAGGACAGGACGAGGCCGGTACGTGGCAATCCACCGTCCGGCTGAGCCAAAATTTCTTCCAGGAGTGTATCGACCGACCGATACCGATCGATCTGCGGGCCTATAAGTCGCTACGCGGTTCTCCGCTCGCCATGGACGTGTACACATGGCTCACTTACCGGATGAGCTACACCGAGCGCCGGACCCGTCCGATCCCCTGGGCCAGCCTCATGCTTCAGTTCGGCAGCAACTTCAAAAACGACCAGGCGGTGCGCGACTTCAAGAAGGCTTTCTTGAAGGCCCTTAAGGCGGTGGCCGTTGTGTATCCTCAAGCACAGGTGGATGTGAAAGATAATGGGCTGGTGCTGATTCCCTCCCCAACACACATACAGCCGGTGGGTCAGCCGCGACAGAAAGAACTGTTCTGATGCTGCGCTGAAGAACTCCCGGCCGGTGCATTGAGACCAAGTGCGCTGAAGAACTCCCGCCCCTGTTCTTGTGAATAACCCTGTGAGTATCAAGAGTTATCCGCGCTGAAGAACTCCCGCCGTTAAATGTACTGTATAATCAATGCGTTAGTTATTTTATTGTTGAAAGCCGTGCGCTGAAGAACTCCCGCCTCGTGCGCTGAAGAACTCCCGCTGCAAAGGCCGATAATCTGCGCTAAGCTATTGATATACTTTAATAATACTCACATTTTCTCACCTTACCCTATATCTATCTTCCTTTAAATAAACCTGTAGTTAGTGCCTCCGATCTGTGGATAAGGTAAAAATCAAAATCGGCGCTCGCTGCATACAAAAGCGCCTGCCCTTCGCCTTCCATGGCTTCGCCCCGCGCAAGCGCGGCCTGGGCTGGCCATCCATGGCCAGCTAAAGTTTGCACGCTTACAAAGGGGCTTCGCCCCTCTGCACACCCCATGGCGTTCAGACTACGGCACCCCAACACGTACAGTGCCGCCACCTAGCTCCAGAGCTTTAATCAAGTCCCAGGTTTAACACCAAGGGAAGATCGGCGGTGATTGCCCCCCTCAAGTGTCAGGTAATCAATTACTGTGCTTGACTATTAGGGCATTTTGCCCTAATATGTGTCTTGAAGGCCGGGCTTCTCGCCCTGGTCAATTACCGGAGAATTTCCGATGAATGAAATACAAGAACAGGTCCCTGTTTCCGCGTCCCTGGTTGCTGAAGATAACCGACTGGACTTCCTTCCTACTTCCTTCACTCCGCGCCTGATGATGCACGGTGAGGCCTTGGTCTATGCCTGGATGGACCGCCTTTCCGAAGACTACAAGGGCGGGTATTGGCATTTTTACACTCTGTCGAATGGCGGCTTTTACCTGGCGCCGGCTTTGGAAAGCCCTATGCGCGTGGCAGTCGCCGGCAACTGGTTCGAGGGCGAATTGTCGGCTGACGCTGCCGGGATCGTCGCCACGCTCTTCGCATTGTGTCAGCTTGCGGCTGATGCGCAAGGGACTGACGCGGGTGATCTACTGATCGACCGCTATTACTTCCTGCGCGATTTCGCTGCCGAGCATGCCGAAGGTCCGGCCATTTTCCGCGCTATTGACTGATGAGGGGCGGCCCCGGTTTCAAGCCGGGGCCAAACCAAGGGGCAGGGGATGAGTGAGCGGGACAAACAAGCCGCCGAATTGGCGGCCTCGATGCCAGATGATCAAGCGGCGCTGCTGGATGTGGCGATGATAGCCGTGGACGATCTGCATGCGGCGGCCATTGGCGGAGACCAAGAGGCGGCCAGGGCGGCGGCGGATAGATACGAGGCGACCGTCTGGAAACTGAACGGAGGCACTTTCTTTGGGTGTATGGCCGATGTGAATGCACCGGGCCACCTGGTTGAGCGGCATTGTCGGGCCGTGCCTGGTGAGGTTCCCAAATGGGGGCAGTCAGGAGATTTTTTGATCGAGGTGGAGGGTATTCGTGCCATGGTAGAGTTTGGCGACGGTATGGGTGTGCTGCACACGGAGTTCATTTTCCATGCAGTGGACTTGGATAAGCTTTTTATTTCAGAAACCGGCTACCGTTGTCACTACGATGATATTTACTTGAGGCAATGCGTGGACGAAGCTGCAGCGGCCGTATTTGCGGCCTACCTCAAGGATAAGAAACACCCAATTGATGAAGAATATCGGGATCGCCTGGCAAGAGAGTTGCTGCCGGCCTGGCTGGTGCGCCTGGACCCGCCGGCGCACCGATCCCCGGCGACTATTTCAGTGCCACCAGGTCACGAACTGGTGGATGTGATACTGCCCAAGCACCGGGCGTTTATAGCCAGAAAATGGGCGGCGCAGGCTCAGGAGAGACTAGCGGCCAAGGCCGCAGATTTGTACGCCAAGAAGGGGATGTTTAAGCCCGGATTGCGATGTGAAGTTGTTAAGGTCTATCGGCGGTGTTTTGCTAAGGAATTGGGGAAACCAGTGATAATTACGCGGGTTGATCCTGGTTCCAGGCAGGTCTGGGCATATATGGATCGCCCGGTTGAATATAAAATTCGCAAGGGAAGGCGTGAAATATTTTATGATCCGAAGTGCAGAACATACCGTTTCCACTTCGATCAGCTGCGTCCTTTTCCGGATGGCGAAGCAAACTAAGAGCAAAAGAATATGACCGATACACCAAATATACGCCTGGAGTGTTTACGACCAGCAGAGACCTGGACGCAGCCGAGCGGGGAAGAGGTGAGGGAGGCGCTTCGTTTGGCGCATTTCACCGGCAGCAGAGCGGCAAAGGCCCTGGGGCTTGGAGCTAGGGGAGACAGAACAGTCCGGCGCTGGATCGGTGAAGACTCTGCGATACCTTACGCGGCTTGGGCGCTTCTTTGCGACTACGCCGGGCTAGGTATCATCTGGAGAAAATAATTTTAGCGGCTAAAATTCCCCTTGCTCTTTTCTGGAGGTTTAGCTAAACTATGCAGCATAGGGCATTATGCCCTATTGTATATCTGAAGGCCGAGCTTCTCGCCCTGGTCAATTACCGGAGAATTTCCGATGAACTCACAGAAGAAAACCATCCAGGGAGATACCCTGTCCACCGAGCAATGGGATGCGCTTTGTCGTTTTGCTGGTTATGAGGGGCGCCAGTGGAAGTCGGTGCTGGCTCAGTGTTGGCGGAATGGTTGTTATCCCTGGCATGTAAAAAACACCTCTAACGACGAAGCCTATCTTCAGCAGATCCGCAACCGGCGTGGATCTGGTTGGCTCATGAAGTGCAACCTTCGGCTTGATTGAGGTAGCAGGGATCTGTTTGTTTGGGTGGTTGGTGACGCCCCGGATTAACCGGGGCGTCTGGCCTGGCGCTGGCACACCAAGACCATGCTTCCCAGGGTGGGAGAGCTATCAGCATTGAACACGCAAGTTCATGGAGGGTCAAGTTATGTCGAATATCGTACAGTTTCCTAAATCGCCTCAAGTCACGGAAGAGGTTAGCACCGGGCCGGTTGTTAACAGCGATGACTCAGCTAAGCGACCTGGTAGGATCTATCGTGCTGGTAGGGGAATATTGCGTTTTCTATGGCTGTTGCTGGTTCTGTTCTGGCCTCTGTTGAGGTTGGTGGTTATTGCTGATGTGACCTTCCAGATGTTCCGGATGATCTACTACTGGAGTTCTCCAGAGATGAATGCCGGATGGGTCTTTTTGGGGCATTTCTCAGTGCTTACTCTACTCACCTATCTGGTCGCCTCGTACCCAGCGGATGATGTTTTAGCGGCTAAAAAAGTTGACAGAAAAAGCAATGTTTAGCTAAACTATCCATTCTATTGGCGGCTGGCACCGCTATTTTTTAGACAATCAGGGTGGCGTGATTATGGGTGCAGTGTATGAAAAAGCAGCTAACCGAAGCCCAGTTCCAGGCGGCAGTAAAACACTTGGATATCGGCCAACAGACCGTCGATATAGCGCGGGGTGTGTTGGTCGAGGGCAGAACGCAGGCGGAGTTTGCAAAGGCGCTAGGGCTCACCAAGGGGGCGGTTTCCCAGGCAGTGAAGCGGGTTTGGTTGGCGCACACGGCGGAGAATCTGCCGGAAGGGTACGAGCGGGTCACGGTCGTACTGCCGGAACACAAGGCGTTCATCGTCAAGAAATGGGGCGAGGACGCCAAGAAAAAGCAGGGAACAGAATCATGAAAACAATGGTCACCGCGAATCAGAAAGGCGGGGTTGGAAAAACGGCAACGCTGGTGCACCTGGCGTTTGATTTCGTGGAGCGCGGCTTGAGGGTTGCGGTAGTCGATCTGGATACGCAAGGGAACGCCTCCTATACGCTACAGGCCTTCGCCAGTGGTTGTACGGCGAGCAGGATGTTTAATGGGGCTGAGGGCCTGGCTGACCATTTCGGGGATATGGGCGATGGCGGTTTGATGCGATTGATCGAATCAGACCCGCAAATGGCGGATATGGAAAAACGGAGTATTTCCGAGGCTGGTGCCGCTTTCCGGGCTAATATCGAGGCATTGGAAGCGGCTGGCTTTGATGTGGTGTTGATCGATACTGCGCCATCGTTGGGCGTGGGACTGGCTGCTGCGCTACTGTCCGCGGACTACGTGCTATCGCCCATCGAGCTGGAGGCGTACAGCATCCAGGGCATTAAAAAGATGGTTACCACGATTGCCAATGTCCGAAAAGCTAACCCCAAGCTGAAATTCCTTGGGATGGTCCCAAGCAAAGTTGATGCACGTAACCCCCGCCATGGCCGGCATCTGGCCGACCTGGAGCAGGCCTATCCGCAGTTGCTCATACCTGCCGGTGTGGGACTGCGTAGCAGTATTGCCGATGCGCTGGCGAGTGGGGTGCCTGTTTGGAAGATAAGAAAGACGGCAGCCCGTAAGGCCGCGAAAGAAGTTCGCGCACTGGCTGACCATGTGATTACAAAAATGGAGATCGTTTGATGAGTGCCAAGACAGCTACTAAAAAGCAATCGCCTGCAATGTCGGGTTTGGGCCTGGATGGCATCGGCGATCTGTCGAGTCTGTTGGGTGATCCTTCGACCGGGGGTTCTTCAGGTGGTCCACTTGAGATACCGCTGGATTTGATCGATGAGGACCCGAATCAGCCGCGCCATGCAGATAATCCAGGTTTCTCAAAGGAGAGCCTGGGCGAGCTGGCCGCGACGATCCGCGACCGGGGCGTTAAGTCGCCGATCTCGGTGCGCGAGCATCCCGAGGCGGAGGGCCGCTACCTCATCAACCACGGTGCCCGCCGCTATCGCGGCTCGAAGGTGGCCGGGAAGGAAACTATCCCGGCTTTCGTTGATAACGACTACAACGAGGCCGACCAGGTTATCGAGAACCTGCAACGTAACGAACTGACGGCCCGCGAGATTGCCGATTTCATCGGCCGCGAGCTGGCGACAGGGAAAAAGAAGCAGGCGATTGCGAAGGAGATCGGCAAGTCCCCGGCGTTCGTCACTCAGCACGTCACATTGCTGGATCTGCCGGAACCCATTGCAGTTGTGTTCAATGCTGGCCGGGCCAATGACGTTACCGTTGTTAATGAGCTTGTCAAGGCCTACAAGAAGAACCCGGAAGAGGTCGGCGCGTGGCTGGATGATGATGACCAGGAGTTGACGCGGGGATCGGTCAAGCTGCTACGCGAGTACCTGGAGGACAAGCGGCAGCATGAAGAGAAAAACGAGGACCCCAATCCAGGTAACACCGAGGAAGAGGAAGAGGGGGAGAAGAGCCCACAGGAGAGAAGAAGCCGAAAAAAGACCCTGATCCGGATCAGCTGAAAAAGGCTATCGTGCTGGTGACGCATGACGGCAGGGCGGCGCGTTTGATTCTCAATCGTCGTCCCCCTACCGATGGTTTCGCCTGGTTGAAAGACGAACTGGATGGCCACGAGTACGAAGCAGACCTGACCCAGGTGCAGTTGGTATCGATCATGGAGGGGTAACAGGCCCTCCACTAGAACACCCCTCCTTGACCCCGCCAATGTGCGGGGTTTTTTTTGCCTGTCGAATAGAATAAAGGTTGCATAATAATAATAATTATATTATTCTTATTATTATCTTATCAGAGTCAGGAGATTACCCGTATGAATCAACCCACTATCCCCGCTGACGTGCGTGAGCGCATCGTCGCTGTTGCCGATCAGCTCTATCAGGAGGTCGAGCGCGAACGGTTCCCTACTGTCGATCAGGTGCGCCGCGCTGCCAAGGTGAATATGAACGACGCCTCCGCCATCATGAAGGAGTGGCGCCGGGCGCAGACCGCCCAGGCCGCCCCTGTAGCCATCCAGGTCCCGGAGGCCATACAGCAGGCGAACGCCGCAGCCGTGGCCACCCTCTGGCAGCAGGCCCAGGAGTTGGCGAACGAGAGTCTGCGTGCCGCTCAGGCCGGTTGGGAGGCGGAGCGTGGTGAGCTGGACGCCATGCGTCAGGAACTCGCCGAGGCCTACGAGACGCAAGCCCGCGAGCTGGATCAGGTGGAGGTGCGCGCCGCAGCCGTCGAGCAGGCTGCCCAGGAGGCCGCGAAACGGGCAGCCGACGAGATCGGCGCTGTCCGGACCGAGCTGGTCCAGGCCCTTACCCGTGCCGAGCGTGCCGAGGCCAAAGCCGACGAAATAGAGCGCCGGGCCACCGATCTGCGCACCGAGTTGGACCACGCGCACCGGGAGCAAGAGCGCCTAGCTGCAGCTGCCGAGGCAGATCGGTCCCGGGTCGCGTCTGTGATCCAGGAGCGTGACCGCCTGGCCGCCGAGGTGGCCAACCTGTCGGCCAAGCTCGATACTGAACGGGATTCTCACCAGGAACAGCGTAAGATCTCCGCCCAGGAGGCTCACCGGGCCACCGAACGTCTGACTAAGGCCCAGGCGGAGCGCGACGAGGGACGTATGGTTGCGTCTACTGCGCGGGAAGAGGCGGCTGCCCTGCGTGGGGAGATCGATGCCTTGCGCCAGCAGCTCGCCAGCCAGCAGGAGTTGTTGCGTGGCCTCGCCGGCCCCAAAGGTGACGGTAAGGCTGATCGGCGCAAGTGACGTGGGCTGTCGAGGGGGTCAGTGGTAATGTAGTCTATTAGACTAACAACCCATAACGGGAAAATAGAGAATTATGAAACAACGTCTTGTGGTGATGAACGGTCAGCGCATCGTTCAAACAGAGCAGGGAGGAGCATGGAAGAATGAGAAGGTTGATAAGGCCGGCGCATTGAAGCCGGGTATGTACAACCTATATATGGCCCAGGAAGCCGATAAAACCAAGTCGTATGACGGTCAGATCGTCCATGCTGATAGCAGTGGAGTTTACCAGCAGTTCGGCAAAAAGTTTGTCATGCACTCACCCAAGGATTTCGATATAGTACCTGCTATCGGCAGCGCGAAATCCATTAATTATGATGCGCAAGGGAAGGCCCAAGTGTCCGCGATGGCGGCGCAACGGGGGCGCAGCCGATCACGTTAATTTTAGCGGCTAAAAAAGGGAGGTTTGATGAAAGGTCTGGGAAGAGGGGAGCGTTCACGATGGGGTAAGTTTCCTCGTGTGATCCGGAATGGAGACCTGGGGCAGCTCAAGGAGCAGCCAGAATACACGGCAGCCAAGGGGGGCGATGCCGGCGCGGCGCTGGACATGGTGGATCGCTTGGTCACTGATGAAATGATCGAGCAAATAGAAGCTCTACTAGAAGAGAACAAGAATGTGCGAGTGCTCCCTGTGCTGGCTGCAGAGACAGCCGGGAACAACAAAATCCCCGTGGCGCTGGCGGAGGTGCTGAGTGACCGGTTAGGCATGGAGGTGGAGACAGGGATCGTGCAGCGTGAAAAGATTCAGCGTACTGACTCCAGCGCCGATTATCGCTTGGCGTTCAACCCTACATTTGACGGATCAGTTAAGCCTGGTCAAAAGTACCTGGTTGTTGATGATACGCTGACTATGGGCGGGACCGTGGCATCGTTGAGAGGCTATGTTGAAAACCGGGGCGGTAAGGCTGTTGGCGCCGCTGTTATGACTGCACACCCTGGTGCACTGGATCTGGCTGTGAAACCCTCGATGCTGGACGCTATCGAAAAGAAGCACGGCAAGGCAATGGATAAGTATTGGACGGAGGTATTTGGTTATGGCATCGATTCACTCACCCAAGGAGAGGCGG
The DNA here is from genome assembly GCF_033842865.1 of Shewanella indica. Taxonomy (NCBI): domain Bacteria; kingdom Pseudomonadati; phylum Pseudomonadota; class Gammaproteobacteria; order Alteromonadales; family Shewanellaceae; genus Shewanella; species Shewanella indica. The sequence goes on along the minus strand of NZ_JAWXXR010000001.1, from coordinate 4,533,692 downwards.
GACACCTCAAAGCGGCCGCGTCTGTTGAAGCAATCAGAGATCGAATCTCTGCGGCACGACATGCAGGCATCGAGCGCCTGGATGAAGGCAGAGCTCAAACGACGGAAAGAGGTGGGGCGGACCTGATTGATTCCGCCCTGGGCCTGGAACGTGAGCAGCAGGCTCTTTTGGAAGCGGCGCCTGTTGAGCAGAGCTATCAAGAGGCCTTATCCCTGTATGTGCAAGCTAAGCATGAGCAGGTAGAACACATTGAGGAACGCCTAGAGGGCTTGATAGACAGACAGCAAGCCAGTCTGGCGCAGTCGCGATCTAACCCGCCTGGCTTGTTATCGAGGCCTAGCACTAAGCGGGCCTGGCAAACACTGCAGGCGCGACAGCGTGCGCGTATACAGACGCTCCACAGCCGGCTAGATGCTGTTAGGGAGGTTAAGGAGGGGATGGGTCTGCACTCCCCCAGGATTGAAGAGCTGGCCACCCGAAAGCTACGGGCCGAACGGCCCGAGCTGGCGGCTGACTGGGATGCGATGAGGGAATCACTGCGCCGCCATCAAATGGTGGTGCGCAAGCAGGAGCAAGAACAAAAACAGGCGCGGGAGCACAGTCGTGGCCAGTCCTTGGCCATCAACCGGCCTAAGTAGTTATCCTATCCTGCCGCCCATAGCACCACTCCAGCAGCCAACAATGTCATTACAGCAGCGACTATGTTCATAGTCGCTGCTGCACGAACACTGCCGATGGGCTGGCGGATCTGAAGGACAGCATCTTTAATCTCTTTTTGAATGACCACTGTCGCTGCGGTGGCCCCTTCCTTCATCGCTGATGCCATCGCCTCTTTGCTGGCCGTGAGTGCCGCATTTAGCATTCGCTCAGCCTTACTCTTGGCATCATCGCCCCAGCGGTGCGCAATCGACTCCAGCTCCTCCTTGAATCGGTCCAGAATCTCTTGCTGGGCTGCTGCGCTATCTTGCATCAGCCTTTCGTTAATGGTCTGCAGTACCAGGATCGGGTCATCACGGCCCACGGCTATGCCGTGTTTAGCCGCGATTTCCTTGATGGTCTCCTCGATCTTGTCGGTCATTACAGTACCGCCGCGTTATCCATTTGCCCGAATAGCTGCTTGCGGATGATTTTAAGCCGCTGGCGAGTCATGATCGTGAGCGATTCCATTGCCAGCGCCTCGTCGAACGTCAGGCGGGCTTGTAGCATTTCAGCGAAGTCCCGGCCGTGGGTCTCTTTCTTGAGTTCGGGGATATGGATGATGGCGGAAACCCGGTCTTTGTTGTTGGTGTATGCCTTCATTTGCTCGAAGGCCTTACCCTCGTGCTCGATGGGTCCCCAATAGGGGTTCAGCCAGGCCACAAACAAGCACTCTTCCGGGTATTGCCCCGCCAGTTGGGCGAACCCGCTCACCGTGTCCAGAAGGGCCTGGCCGCCGGTAATGACCGTATGCACAACCAGCTCATGCCCCATTTCTTGCAGGATTGCGGGTACTTCATTGGTGATCAAGTAGTGGGAGAGTGGTACGAAGCTGCTGGCGCCGTTGTCTATGATCACGTCATCCTTTGATGGGGCGATCAGTTCGACCAGGGCATCAAAATTGCGGCTGTTTATTTCATCATCTTCCATGATGTTCAGCCGGCGCACGTTGAGGGCCTTGTAACCCTCGAACGTGGCATTGACCGGATCGGTATCGATGCACAGGGGGGTCTGTCCCTTGTCCGTCTTATACTGTGCCAGAGTGGCCGCTATGACTGATTTGCCGACGCCGCCCTTTCCTTGTAGAACCATGTGAACCTTTGCCATTAGATCAAATCCTCTTTGTTGGGTGTTGCATTGTATTCAAAGCCGCCCTTCTTGGGCTGCTCCTGTTTCGCCTTGGCGGGCTTGGCCTTCTGTTCAGTCGGCTCTCTCTTCGCCAGGTTGGTGGAGGGGAGGGCTGCCGAGCCTGCCTTAATGTATCTCCGCACGTGCCGGCGGAATGTCTCATAGCTGCACTTAATCCTTCCGGTTTCGTGCATATGCTCATAGATGGTGGTTAGTGCATAGCCGGCCGCCATTGCCTCACTCACATTCGCCTTGACCGCTAGGAATGCCACGGCAACCGCGTCTTGCCGACGCTTTTTCTTGGCTCGTTTCTCGGCCCACTCAGCTAGCTCTTCTGTGTATCGCTTGCTCATCGCTGTTAGTCCATATTGTGCATTTTGCGTGTATTTACTGTGTAAAGCACAAGTATAACGCTTGGAATATAAGCGGTAAGCTCTGTATATCACGCGGTTTCCCCGCATTCTAGCCCATGTTTCGATATATACGCTACTTTTCCTTTTTGTATACACGTCTTTAGGTGTAAACTTTCCTTTGGAGTTACACCGCTGAAAGGCGGGCAGGATGGGCGAAGTAGGCCCACCCGTAAACGGGTGTTCCTTCTTCGCTGTCCTTATTCGCACCTGCGGTGCTCAACGGGAATCCTGCTCTGCGAGGCCAGCCGGCTACCGCCGGCAGAATCAGAGATTGAACGATGGGAAAACAAACAACAGTGACTCGGAAGAACAGTCCACCAATAAAGGTGTACTGCCTGCCGGAAGAGAAAGAAGAGATCGAGCGTCATGCGCGGCAAGCAGGCCTCAGCGTTGCACGGTACTTGCGCGAGGTCGGCCAGGGCTACGAGATCAAGGGCATCACCGACTACGAGCACGTCCGCGAGCTGGCCCGCATCAATGGCGACCTTGGCCGACTGGGAGGCCTGCTGAAACTCTGGCTGACCGATGACGTGCGAACCGCCCACTTCGGGGAGGCTACCATTCTGGCGCTGCTGGGACGTATCGAGGCCACCCAAGACGAAATGGGGCGTGTCATGAAGGCCGTGGTACGACCTCGGGCTGAGCCGTGACTTTAGCCGCTAAAAAAACAGGCGGTGATCGATGATCGCCAAGCACGTTCCCATGCGCTCATTGGGCAAGAGCGATTTTGCCGGCCTGGTGGAGTACATCACAGACGCGCAAAGCAAGACCGAGCGGCTGGGCCTGGTCACGGTCACGAATTGCCAGGCCGGCACCGTCCAGGCCGCGACCGATGAAGTGCTGGCCACCCAGCACATCAACAAGCGGGCCAAGGGCGACAAAACCTTTCACTTGCTGGTCAGCTTTCGCGCTGGCGAGAACCCCGGCGCGGACACGCTCAAGGAGATAGAAGAGCGGATTTGCGCGGGTCTGGGATATGACGAGCATCAACGGGTTAGTGCGGTACATCACGACACCGACAACCTGCACATCCATATCGCCATCAACAAGATTCATCCTACGCGCAACACTATGCACGAACCCTTCCAGTCCTATCGGACGTTGGGCGAGCTGTGCGCCGTCACGGAACGGGACTATGGGTTGGAGCAGGACAATCACACCCCGGCGCGAACCATTGCCGAAGGCCGGGCTGCTGACATGGAGCGACATGCTGGCGTGGACAGCCTCTTGGGGTGGATCAAGCGCGAGTGCCTGGACGAGATCCGGGGGGCGCAGTCTTGGGTCGCGTTGCGCCAGGTTATGCGTGAGAACGGCCTAGAGCTACGACAGCGAGCCAACGGTTTCGTGATCGAAGCGGGCGACGGCACGATGATAAAGGCGAGTACCGTGGCCCGCGACCTGTCCAAGCCGAGGCTGGAAGAACGCCTTGGGGCATTCGAGCCATCCCCGGAGCAAGCCGAACGCACACAAGCGCGGCGCGAGTATGCGAAGCAGCCTATACGCTCCAGGATCAATACCGTAGAGCTTTACGCCAAATATAAAACTGAACAGCAAACCCTGGTCGCTACCAAAAAAGCGGACGTGGAGCGGTTGGGGCACTGGAAAGATTCGGAGATCGAGGCTGTGAAACGGTCGAACCGGCTGCGCAGGTCGAGTATCAAGGTATTGGGGCAGAACAGGGCCAACAAGAAGTTGTTATATGCACAGGCGAGCAAGTCACTACGGGCGGATATTCAGGCGATTAATCGGGAGTTCCGGATCAAGAAAGGCAGGCTATCCGATACCCATAGACGGCGAACTTGGGCCGATTGGCTAAAGAAGGAGGCATTGCGCGGTAATGCCGAGGCCTTGGCGGCTCTCCGTGCCCGTGAGGCGGCCCAAGGCCTCCAGGGGAACGCTGTGAGAGGGGAGGGAGGTGCAAAGCCGGGACACTCCCCAGTGATGGACAACATCACTAAGAAGGGCACGATCATCTATCGCGCCGGCAAGAGCGCGGTGCGTGATGATGGGGACAAGCTGCAGGTTTCTCGTGAGGCGACAGAGGATGGTCTAGTCGCTGCACTTCGTCTGACAAGCGAACGTTACGGCAATCGGATAACGGTCAACGGTACGGTTGAATTCAAGGCGCAGATCATCCGAGCTGCTGTTGTTGCGCGTTTGCCTATCACCTTTGCCGACCCGGAGCTGGAGCGCCGCCGGCAGTCACTATTAACCAATGAGGGAATACATGACAGACCAAATCAAGATCGAGGACGAACTGGACGCGGCGTTGGCCGCGCTGGATCAGGAGCCGCTACCGGCCAGCACGACACCCGACGCGGCGGCAGTGTCGAGCGAGGACCTGGACGAGCAGCCGCCAGCGCCCCAGGCGAGCAGCGCAAGCCCAACGTTGGACGCATTGGACGAATCCCGCCGCCCCAAGGCCAGCACCGTCTGCGAAGATTGTCCGAACTCGGTGTGGTTCGCGTCGCCAGCGGAGGTGAAGTGCTATTGCCGCGTGATGTTCCTAGTAACCTGGAGCAGCAAGGAGCCAAACCAGATAATCAACTGCGACGGCCTCTTTCTGGGGCAAGAGCAGGAGTAACCCCGGAGGCATTGGCAGCTGCGGCTAAATACATAGCGGAGCGCGAGGCCAAACGCTTAAAAGGCTTCGATATACCGAAGCATTGCCGATATAATGGGGAAGTTGGTGCATTTTCCTATGCGGGCTCCAGGAACATCGAGGGCTATTCGTTGGCCCTCCTGAAGCGTGGTGATGGTGATGATGTGCTGGTGGTGCCGGTAGATCCGGCCACGGCGCGGCGCGTAAAGCGTGTTTCGATAGGGGAGAGCGTCACAGTTAACGCGAAGGGTTCGATTACTACATCAAAGGGACGAAAGGGAAGAAGATGAAAAAACAGAACAGCCATGCAGGGCCTCAAGTACGTAAAAAACAGAGCAACAATAAACTATTGCCGGCATTGGGCGCTTTGTCGTTAGGTGCGGGCCTACAGTCCGCTACACAGTTTTTTGCTCACTCATTCGATTATCAAGCGGTCCTGGGTGGTCATCTGTTCCATATCTATGCCCCTTGGTCAATTCTGGGGTGGGCGTCGAAATACTATACCCAGTACCCAGATGAGGTTATGCGGGCTGCCGGTGTTGGCCTGGTGGTTGCTACTGCTGGCCTGTTGGGCGTAGCTGTTACAAAAATTGTTTACGCTAATTCGTCCCGGGCCGATGAGCATCTGCACGGATCGGCACGGTGGGCCAAGAAAAAGGATATTCAGGCGGCTGGCCTGCTGCCCCGGCCACGCAAGCTGCTTGATGTGGTCACGGACAAGGAAGCCCCTACCCAGACCGGCGTGTATGTGGGTGGTTGGGAGGATGAGGATGGCAGTTTCTATTACCTCCGGCACTCTGGCCCAGAGCACGTATTGACCTATGCGCCGACAAGGTCCGGTAAGGGTGTCGGCCTGGTGGTGCCTACGCTCCTGTCTTGGCCGGCGAGCTGTGTTATTACCGACTTGAAGGGCGAATTGTGGGCGCTGACCTCTGGATGGCGGAAGCTGCACGCCGGTAACAAGGTGATGCGGTTTGAACCAGCGTCATTGAATGGCTGCATCCATTGGAATCCGATGGATGAAATACGAGTAGGAACAGAATACGAGGTGGGCGATGTTCAGAATCTAGCGACCCTGATCGTAGATCCGGACGGGAAGGGCATGGATTCACACTGGCAAAAAACGGCGTTCGCGCTCCTGGTCGGCGTGATTCTGCACGCACTCTATAAGGCTCGCAACGAAGGTGCGGCGGCTACTTTGCCTGCTGTAGATGCCATGCTGGCAGACCCGAACCGTGATATTGCCGAACTGTGGATGGAAATGACCACCTACGGCCATGTTGACGGGAGTAATCATCCGGTGATCGGTTCAGCCGCACGGGACATGCTCGACCGTCCGGAGGAAGAAGCGGGATCGGTGCTATCTACCGCGAAATCCTATCTTTCCCTGTATCGTGATCCGGTTGTGGCGCGGAATGTCAGCGAGTCCGAGTTCCGCATCAAGGACCTGATGAATCACGATGACCCTGTGAGTCTATATATCGTCACTCAGCCGAATGACAAGGCGAGGCTAAGGCCCCTGGTGCGGGTCATGGTTAATATGATCGTTCGACTGCTGGCCGATAAGATGGATTTCGAGAACGGCCGTCCCAAGGCGCATTACAAGCACCGCATGTTGATGATGCTGGACGAGTTCCCCAGCCTGGGCAAACTGGAGATCCTGCAAGAGTCCCTGGCATTTGTCGCCGGTTACGGCATCAAGTGTTACCTGATAGCTCAGGACATTAACCAGCTCAAATCCCGCGAAACCGGCTATGGCCACGACGAAACGATTACCTCCAACTGCCATGTTCAGAATGCGTATCCGCCCAACCGGGTAGAGACAGCCGAACATTTGTCTCGCCTGACTGGGCAGACCACGGTGGTAACGGAGCGGGTGACGACCAGCGGCCGGCGCACGTCTGCCATGCACGGCCATGTCTCCCGCACCTTCCAGGAGGTGCAGAGGCCGCTTCTGACGCCTGATGAGTGTCTACGCATGCCAGGCCCGACCAAGACGGCCACGGGCGAGATTGAACAACCAGGTGACATGGTTATTTATGTCGCCGGCTATCCCGCCATCTATGGCAAGCAGCCGCTCTATTTTAAAGATCCGATCTTCCAGGCTCGCGCCTCAATCTCCGCTCCACGGTCAAGTGATGTGTTGCGGCGGGTTCCGGTGGGATCTGGGGCCATTGCCCTGTGAAGCGGCTTGCAAAGGTGGTGGCCGGGTCGGGTGTACTTGTCCTGTGCTTTGGCGCGTTGGCTTATGCGACTGGAGCCCGTATCAACACTACCCGCAGTATCCCCGTGGGCCTGTACTGGACGACCACTAAGCCCGTGGAGCTGGGGGCTTATGTGGTTGTCTGCCCACCTCAAAAAGCGGTCTTCGATGAGGCGGTCCGGAGGGACTATCTCGGCGCGGGTATGTGCCCTGGTGGCTACGGTTACATGATGAAGCGCATTTTAGCGGCTAAAAATGATCTGGTTTCGGTGTCCTCCGAGGGGGTACGGGTTAACGGGGATCTATTGCCGTGGAGTGTCCCCTTGGATGCGGATGGTGCGGGTCGCCCTATGCCCCGTTTTCGTATCCAAGAGCACAGACTGAGCGCGGGTGAGTTGTTGCTGATGTCGGATGTTACGGCTGTTTCTTTTGATGGGCGTTATTACGGACTGGTTGATCGATCGCAGGTGGTTTCGGTGATTCGCCCGGTTTTTACATGGTAGGAGTCAAGATATGACAAGGTTGTTTATCGCGGAAAAGCCGTCTGTGGCCAAGGCTATCGCCGGAGAGCTGGGGGCGACGGGTAAGGGTGATGGTTATATAGAGTGCGGTGCCGACAAGGTGACATGGTGTTTCGGCCATATGCTGGAACAGGCCGGGCCGGATGAGTACACGCCCGAGGACGTACCACGCAACAGCAATGGCCGTAAGGTCTGGCGGATCGATGAGCTTCCGATAATACCTTCCACCTGGTTGTTGCAACCCAAGCCCGACGCAAAAAAACAGCTATCGATCATTGGGAAACTTATCAAATCCGCCAGTGAAATCGTCAATGCCGGCGACCCCGACCGAGAGGGTCAATTACTGGTTGATGAGGTTCTGGCGCATTTCAGGAACACTAAGCCAGTGCGCCGCTTTTGGGTGTCGTCTCAAGATTCGGTGACCGTCAAGCGCGGGCTGGCGGCGCTCCAGGACAACAGCGCCTATGCCGGCTGGGCTGACGCTGCCCGTGGTCGAGGGCGTGCCGACTGGCTCATTGGCATGAATCTGAGTCGTGCATTCACCCTACGGGCGCAGCGTGGTGGATCACGGTCATTACTCACCGTGGGGCGGGTGCAGACCCCGACGCTGGCCCTGGTGGTTGCCAGGGACCGCGAAATCGAGGCATTCAAGCCGGTGCCGTATCACAAGATCCGGGCCGAAATAACCCATGCCGGCGGGACGTTTATCACCGCGTGGAAAGCGAAAGAGGATCAAGCCGGCCTCGATTCTGAGGGCCGCCTGGTCGATACCGCCGTTGCAGACGCCCTGGTGGCCGCTGTCACCGGCCAGGCCGGCAGCGTGGACGAGTACAAGCAGGAGGCCAAGAAACAAAACCAACCGCTGGCGTTCGCCCTGTCTGACATAACGGCTCTGGCTTCAAGCAAGTTCGGCTATAGCGCCGAGGACGTGCTGAATACCTGCCAGGCGCTCTATGAAACCCACAAGCTGACCTCGTACCCGCGTACCGACTGCGCCTATCTGCCGGAGTCCCAGCACGCCGACGCGCCGCAGGTGCTTGAGGCCATCAAGCACGTCAACCCGGAGTTGGCCGGAATCGTGGACGGTGCGGATTCACGTATCAAGTCCAAGACCTGGAACGACTCGAAGATCACCGCGCACCACGGAATCATTCCGACCATGCACAAGGGCAGCGCGGGGCGCCTCAGCGACATGGAACGCAAAATTTACGACCTGATCGTCCGTGTCTACCTCGCACAGTTCTACCCGCTGCATGAGTATCTGAGTACCACGGTTGGCATCGAGGTTGCCGGCGAGACATTCGCCGCGTCCGGCAAGGTTGTCACGCGCAACGGCTGGCGTGACGTGTTCCAGGACAACGACGACAGAGACAAGGACCAGGACGAAGGCGGCAACCAGGTGCTCCCTTCGATGGCCCAGGGCGATGCCGTGACCTGCAGGCAGGCCACGCGGAAGGATGCCAAGACGAAACCACCGGCCCGCTTCACCGAGGGCACGCTGATCCGTGCGATGGAGAACATCCACAAGTACGTCACCGAGCCGGAGCATAAGAAGATGCTGCGCGACGGCGACGGCATCGGCACGTCCGCTACCCGCGCCTCGATCATTTCCGAATTGAAGCGCCGCGAGTTCCTGGAAACAAAGGGCAAGCAGATCATCAGCTCCACCTTGGGCCGTAGCATGATTGACGTATTGCCTGAAGTGGTGAAAAGCCCGGTATTGACAGCCCTTTACGAGCGCATGTTGAAAGGCATCGAGCAGGGTGCCGCCAGCCTGGAGGCATTCATTACCAAACAAGAGGAGTTTATCCGTAGCCAGGTTGCTAAAGCGAATGATGGCGCGGTGACGATTGCCGGCGGCAAAGAGGCGGCCCCGGTGTCGTCTCTGCATAAGTGCATGAGTTGTGGCAGTGGTCTATCGCGGAGGCCAAGCAGGAAGAAAGGGCAATTCTGGTGGGGCTGCAGTAACTACCCTACCTGCAAGCAAACGTATCCAGACCTGAAAGGCAGGCCGGACTATAGCAAGGGCCGTAATGGCTCTACCAGCGACAACAAGGAGAAGTCGGTATGAACAGCAAAAAAGACACTGACGCGGTTAGCGTATTTGATGATGAGGCGAATGCAGCCGAAGCATTATATGAAAAATTGGCTGATGCCCAGACGCCGGGCTATGAAGCCGAGTTTGATCCGGAGGAAGCCGAGCGTGCCGGCGCGTTCGTGGAGGATGCCTTGAGCGAGCAGGACGCTCAAGAGAGCACCGAGGATCTGGCGGAGTTGGGGGAGGAAGAGCCGGCATTTCTGGACGATGAAGGCCCGAGCGATGATATTCCGCCCTTCATCACCACTACCAATTCCCGCGAGCTGTACGGGCTGCAGGATGGTGAGACGGTCGCCGAGGCCATCGAGCGCAAGGCCAAGGAGGGCTAATCATGCCCATGACCAAAGCCGAGGCGATAGGGGTAGCAAAGCTCTTCCTCAACGACTACCCCGGCGCTGTCGAGCTTGCCTATAAGTTCAGGGAGAACACGACCGAGCTGTATGGCGCGCGTGCGGGTGAAGTTCCCAAAGGCATGAAGGGCGGCTACCTGCCGAGGCCGACCGAGCACAATGGACGTTCCTACAAAGGCCAGATTGATGTTTCCCTGGAGAACATCACCGATGCCCGCGATTTGCTGGTGTCGCTCAGGCATGAAGTGCTGGGCCACTACGGCGCGAACACGTTTCCGCCGGCAGAGAAGCGGGCCTTGCTTGATGGCCTGATCGCGGCCCGCGAAGAGCCGAGTCTGAAGCCCTCATGGGATGAGATCAATCGACGGTACTCTGACTGTTCGCTTGATGTTCGGGCAGAAGAAGTCTTTGCGCTGCACTGTGAGGGCATCACGCCACTGCACCATGTCGGTAATGACCTGGTGCAGCAGCGTGGACAGCAGTCGTTCATGGAAACCTGCATTGCTCGCGTGAGGCCCATGCAGATCGGTGATTTGCAGAACATTACGTGCATGGTCGCCCAGGGTCTTCACGACCGATCCAGAACACAGCAGACCTTTCCAGGGATTAACGAATTATTTAGAAGGGATAACGGCATGAAACAGAAAAAACCGTTTCACGAAGTGGTCGCGGAGCGACTGATTGAACAACTAAAGGCGGGCACTGCTCCGTGGCAAAAGCCGTGGGAGCCTGGTGCGGCCAGTACATATCTACCGATTAACCCGACAACGGGCAAACGCTACAAGGGCATTAATGCAATGTTTCTGATGAGTCAGGGACGATCTGATCCACGCTGGATGACCTATAAGCAGGCGGCTGCAGTGGATGCCCAGGTGCTGAAAGGAGAGAAAGGTACTCTTGTCCAATACTGGAAGTTTACCGAGGAACAGATAAAACGGGATGATCAGGGCAAGCCGGTGCTTGATGGCAACGGCAAACCTGTGAAGATGATCGCCGAGCTAGAGCGGCCTCGTGTATTTTTTGCCACAGTCTTCAATGCAGAGCAAATCGACGGCCTGCCGCCGCTTGAGCGTAAGGAGCAGCCAGAGCATCAATGGGATGCCGTGGAACGGGCAGAGCACATTCTGAAGGCCTCCGGGGCGGCGATTACCCACGCACCAGGTGATCGTGCGTTTTATCGGCCAGTAAGCGATAGCATCACCTTGCCGGAACGCGGCCAGTTTTCCAGTGCAGATCGGTACTATGCCACGGCACTGCACGAGCTGGGGCACTGGACTGGCCATCACTCTCGGCTGGACCGGGATCTGTCGCATCCTTTTGGTAGCGCGGGATATGCCAAGGAAGAACTGAGAGCGGAAATCGCCTCGATGATCCTGGGTGATGAGTTGGGCATCGGTCACGATCCAGAACAGCATGCGGCTTATGTAGGGTCCTGGATCAAGTCCCTTGAAGAGGACCCGCTGGAGATTTTCCGGGCTTCTGCAGATGCCGAGAAGATCCAAGGCTATGTATTGGCCTTCGAGCACCAGCAGGTCCAGGAGCTGGATAACATGCAGACACAGGAGAAAGGGATGGATCTACCGATATCGAATAAGGAGCAGCAGGATCGGTTGTTGGCTGCTATGCCGACCGAGGTGTCGGCCAACCTGCAGGCCGTTTCTGAGGCTCGTAGGCAGTTGTCGGTCGCAGAGATCGGCGGCACTCAATTTGAAAGCACCGCCAGTGAGCGGCTAGGTGTGAATCTGCCCAGTCACTGGAACGGCGGCGTTCAGGTACAGGGCAACGTGTACGAAGAGGCCGAAGGCCTCGATGGGAAAGAGCGCCATGTTACCCCGGCTCATGTCCTTGGCGTAGATCCTGAGTTTTGGGGAGTATATGCGGAAGCCGATGATGGCACCCATTTGTGGGTTGCCGACTTCGATAGCCAGGAGCAGGCCGAGGATCTGGCGGATCAATTGGCTGTAATCGATGCTCTGACAGAGAGCAACGAGCACGAGCAAGCTGCCAAATTGGCGCGTATTGCCGAGAATCGTATAAGGCGCGACCCGAATAGCAGTGATAGTGAGATTTCCACCGCTAAGGAGGATCGCAAGGCCGCGGAGGCGGTAGCCATACTCAACGATGCTGATTTACAGCGCCGGATTGCCGAGCTTGAGCGACGAGATAGCGAGCAACAACCGCTGGAGACAGGCGTACAGCCGCCCAGGGAAGAGAAGTCCGAACGGGCCTACATCAATGTATCGTTCAAGGATAAAGACGAAGCGAAGGGGTTAGGCGCTCGCTGGGACCGTCAGGAACGTTCCTGGTATGTGCCCCCCGGCGCGGATACTACCCCGTTCGCTAAATGGATGGGGAAAACACCCGAGGCCGGCCAGTCGCCCGAGATACAGCAAGCTGCCACTGTCGAGCATCAATATTTGGCGGTGCCTTATGGGGAGCGCAAGGCGGCCAAGGCTGCGGGTGCCCAATGGGACAAGGCGGCGAAGTCCTGGTATGCCGGCCCAGGTGCCGACATGGAGAAGCTGCAACGCTGGCTGCCTGATAATGTACCTGGTCAACAGGGGCCGGCCATGTCGCCCAGGGAGGAATTCGCGGAGGCCCTGCGGTCTCTTGGCTGTGAAGTTAGTGGGGTACACCCGATCATGGACGGTAAAAAACACAGAATCAGACTCGAAGACGATAAGAGTGGTGTTAAGCATGACTTCGGGGCTGGGTTCTATGTTGGGCACCTGGATGGCCATCCGGCCGGATACATCAAAAACAATCGGACGGGTCTCGATATGAAATGGAAATCCAAGGGCTATTCGCTCGATCCCCAGGAGAAGGCCAAACTACAGGCTGAGGCTGCCGAGAAGCTGGCCGCCCGGGCGGCTGAACAAGAGCGTCTGCATGAGGCCACTGCACAACGTATCAGTAAACAAACGGCTGGCCTGGTTGCGCCAGCCGTGCCTACCTCGTATATGCGGGAGAAGGGCATCCAGGTTCATGCCGGAGCTCTGACCGACAAGAACGGACAGACCACCTATATTCCAGCTATCGACGCCGGCGGGAAACAGTGGACAACGCAGTATATCCAGGCGAACGGCACTAAGCGGTTCGCCAAGGACAGCCGCAAGGAAGGTTGCTTCCACGCCGTTGGTGGCATCGAGGCGGTTGCGGCAGCTCCAGCACTGGTGATCGGCGAAGGGTACGCCACGGCCTCCACACTGGCCGAGGTGTGGGGTCATGGTACCATCGCAGCGTTTGATTCTGGAAACCTGAAAGCAGTGGCGCAAGACTTGCGCGAGAAATTCCCTGATAAGCCGGTTATTGTGGCTGGTGACGATGATCGTCAACTGGTTCTGACACAGGGGGTTAATAGCGGTAGAGAGAAGGCACTGGAGGCTGCTAAGGCGGTCGGCGGTCAAGCTATCTTCCCGGTGTTTGCGCCGGGCGAGAATGAGTATCCGAAGGAACTGGAGCCTGTCACTCCCCAGGTCTACCGGAATCACTCTCTGGCCGCGAAGGCACTGGCAGATGCAGAGAAGGACCCGGAGGGGGTTAAGCTGACCACCGAGGACCGGAACAAGCTCCAGGGCGATTTGCTCAGTGAGGCGCAGCTGGAGGCCTTGGCCAAGATGAAGCGCCACACGGATTTCAACGATTTGGCTAATAACAGTGTGCTGGGGCGTGAAGGGGTTGAACGCCAGGTAAGGGCTGCTGTGGGTCTGGCCATCGAGAAGGCCGAGCAAAAGCAAGAGAAGAGGCAGGTGCAACGTCAGGAACAGAAGCCGCGAAGAGCGGTGCGTATTTGACCCTACCCTATACAAAGGCTGATAACAAACACCCCGCCTAGCTGCGGGGTGTTTTGGTTTATTTAGGCGTTCTGCTGTTTTCTTGCAGAGTGAGCGTTTTTCATAGCCCTGGCCGCGTCTGGGCGGCTAGGGCGTAAACTGCCCTGTTTAGGATTCCATTGCGTGATATCAAAGTCTCCAGTCGCGATGCCCACTCCGCGCAATAGCTCCATAGCTTTGCGGGGGTCAGCAAAGCCACGCGGTTCCTTGCTGCGAGTCAGCACAAGTACAGCTTTCCCCGCTCGGGTGGTCACCGCGACATAGAACACACCGCCTTGGGCTTTTAGCGTTACGCCAGTTACCCCGCCGGCGGCAGTTGTTGCACGAAGCTGCTCAAGTGTTAAGGTCTGCATTTGGCGCTTCCTCTTGCCGGATGTTGTTTAGCATATGTTTGACGGTTACCTATTATTCGTCAAGTTTTTGCGGGGATTTCTCGACAAAATGCCAATGTGGCGCCACACTGACACAAATGAAATCCTACTTAAAAGACCTGCACGCCTCCTTGAGGCGTTTTAGTGTGCGCCTTCCGCCGGAGATGCTGGAAGCCATCGACACCGAATGCGCTCGCCGTGCTGGCTGCGTATCACGCAATACTTGGATTGCCGAAGCCATTCAGGAGAAGTTAAGTCGGGAAAGTTCAACGAACCGCCTTGAAGGCGAGGGAGAAGGGGAGAAAAATGGGCAACTTTTATGAGTTTTTCGCCGGCGGGGGCATGGCTCGGGCTGGGTTAGGCTCCGAATGGGACTGCCTGTTCGCCAATGACTTTGATTCTAAGAAGGCGGCCAGCTATGCGGCGAACTGGGGCGCAGATCATCTGCGCGTCGGTGATGTGGCTGCGTTGACTACGGATGACCTGCCGGGTCACGCAGATTTAGCTTGGGCATCGTTTCCTTGTCAGGACCTTTCCCTTGCCGGCGCTGGCGCCGGACTTAAAGGGGATCGATCCGGCACGTTCTGGCCGTTCTGGAAGCTGATGAAGGCGCTGGATGACGAAGATCGCGCTCCGCATATGGTTGTGCTTGAAAATGTCTATGGGGCTCTTAGCTCTCACGAAGGAAAAGACTTTGCCGCGATCTGCTCCGCCCTTGCCGGTGCAGGCTACCGCTTCGGCGCAGTTATTGTGAACGCTGTGAAGTTTCTTCCGCAATCCCGGCCGCGACTGTTCATCATTGCCGTTAAAAAACCTGTAACGATCCCACGCGAATTAATCACCGAAAAGCCCGGGACGGAATGGCATCCGGCGGCACTTATTGATGCTTACAAAAAGCTGCCAAAACGCTCGAAAAACTCGTGGGTTTGGTGGCAGATGCCCTCACCTCCTGCCCGCTCCTCTATTTTTGCCGACCTGGTAGAAGACAAGCCACAAGGCGTCACTTGGCATACAGCAGCAGAGACCAAGAAACTGCTTACCATGATGAGCCCGCTTAATCTTGCGAAGGTGGATGCTGCAAAAAAAGCTGACTGCAGGATGGTTGGAACTATCTATAAGCGTACCCGTGCGAATGGCGTCAACGGTGAAAAAGTGCAGCGTGCGGAAATCCGCTTTGATGATATTGCGGGGTGCTTGCGTACCCCGTCGGGCGGTTCGAGCCGCCAAACCATCATGGTCATAAAGGGCAAGCGCGTTCGGTCGCGCCTCTTGTCGCCTCGTGAAGCTGCTCGCCTGATGGGGCTACCTGATACTTACCTGCTACCTAAAAACTATAACGAAGCCTACCACCTCGCTGGTGATGGCGTGGCTGTGCCCGTGGTCCGTTTTCTCGCCGAAAATATTCTTGAACCGATGCTTTCTGCTGCCTTAACAGCAGCAAAGAAGGCGGCGTAATGACGGATTTAGTGGAAGCGCTACGTGAATTCAACAAGGAGCAAAAGTTCAGCCGCAAAGGTCCGTTATGCGTTGCTCTTGTTATCACTCAACACGCGCGAAGCAAGGGCCTCCCCCTTGATTCTGAAAGCCTGCTTACTGGAGGCGGCGGCCAAGTTCTCGGCCTGGGCAGAGGTGCCGTGCAGACGGTGCTGAAACGCCACGACATCACCCGCGTTTTAGCCGCTGAAGGCGGGCGTACCAGTCGTGGCAGTATTGGGAACATGCGCGAGTATGTGGTTTTCCTCAATAAGTTGGCTGACAGTGGAGTCGTTGATCTGGATGCAGTAGAGGCATTTTGGATCGAGCGCGTACACGAGTTCTTTTCGGCGAAGCCTTTCAAGATCAAGCTTGATGCGTCTCGCAGTCTTCGCACATTGGTTCGTCACGTGATTAGCCAGGCCGAAGACAGGCAGCGGAAAACGCCGGGTATGCAGTACGCAGGTGCAGTGCTGCAGCACCTGGTCGGTGCGAAGCTTGATTGCGCTCTTGGCAATGGCTCCTTCGAGCACAATAGCTTCTCCACGTCTGATGCACAGACCGGCCGGGCTGGCGACTTCTTCATTGGTGATGTGGCTATCCATGTCACCACCGCTCCTGGCGAGGCTGTAGTCCAGCGCTGCCAGGAAAACGTCGATGATAACCATAGGCCTATTATCGTAACCACGGCTCGCGGGCTGACTGCCGCCGAGGTTCTGGCAGAAAATGCTGGGTTAGGTGAGCGGATCGACGTTTTCGAAGTTGAACAGTTCATTGCCCTTAACCTGTATGAACTTGGCAAGTTTGCAGCGGAAGGGCGGCGTGTTGCTGTTGGGGATCTGGTCACGCGTTACAATGAAATTATTGAAGACGTTGAAACCGATCCCAGCCTAAAGATCGAATTTCGCCAATAATCGGGTAGAGAATGAAGGAAACACCGGAGCAGAGAAGCCGCACGATGCGGGCTGTTTGCTCCCGCGACACCACGCCAGAGATGGCTGTTCGCCGCTTTCTTCACTCCGCCGGATTTCGTTACCGACTTCATGACCGGCGCTTGCCCGGTACTCCCGATCTGGTCTTTCCAAGTCGCCGTATTGCACTGTTCGTGCATGGCTGCTTCTGGCATCAGCATCCTGGCTGTGGGGCGGCCAAGCGTCCGCGTTCGCGCCTTGAATACTGGACGCACAAACTTGATGGCAACATTGAGAGAGATCGCCGTCAGTGCGCCGAGCTGTCGGCGGCCGGCTGGGAATTTATTGTGATATGGGAGTGCGAAACGCGCGACCCCTCTGCCCTGGCAAAGCTGGCTGACGACATTCGGTCGCGCCCGCTATCTCGACCTCGATGTCAGCGCTGACGAGCCGGCGCGCCTGAACCCGGGGGTTAGCCACACAGGAAAAGCGGCATGAGTGAGCAAGAACGAAATAAAGAGAGGTCAGAGCACAGACAATTTCTAATGACAATGTCTGGCGGGGTGTATGAAAGAGAAGATTTGGAAGAAATATTCAGGATACAAGAAGGCAATTGTTACTTTACTGGAACACCTCTATCCGATGACGAAAAGAACTACTCACTGGATCACTTGAAACCTGTCTGCCGGGAAGGTAGCTGTTGGCCAGAAAACCTGGCGTATGTGCTAAAAGCAGTCAATCAAGAGAAACACGATAAATCAAAAGGCGCCTACTGGAGTGTCCTGGAAAAAAGGCATGGCACAGATTGGGTTAATGAGCGGAAAAGCATAGCGAAGGAAATTGATAAAAAGCGCAAACTTATTGACAAAAAACGCAAGCTCACAGTCGATATGCTGTTGAAGTCATTCCAAGGCCATTTATCCGATAAATATCCAGGAAGCGAAATTGATTTCTCTCTCACGCAGCACGGCCTTCGGTTGATGGTGAACGACGTGGTGGTTTTCTTTGATCCTGGGTTTATCAGGAAAAAAAGAAAATTCAAGGATGCAAGTTACTTTGAAGGTATTGTTCAGAGCATTATTGGAAGGGGATAGCAGGGCATAGCCATTTTCGCCTCCTTGGCGGGCTGTTCCGAGCCGGGCGACCATGTTGGCAAGTGATTATACCGATACTGCTCAAACCCATATGCATTTTCGCCTATCCCCCATATTGGATTACCCATACCTCCCCATGCGATAATAAACAGGCTCCGTAGTTGCGGATAACCACCAAAGAAGATTCCAGGTGATACAGATTCATCGGATCACACGCAACTCTATGCCAGAGACATAGTATATATATTGCCCCGTGCTTGTTATTGCATAGGGGGCATCCATTGTGCCCCCGTATTGGCGGCCTTATGCTGGAAGCATGAAAGAAAAATTACCAGGATTACCGAAATGGGTGAAATCGTAGAACTGCCAGTACCAGCCCAAAAGCTGAAAGCCCTTGAGCACAAGTGGGGCAAGGCGACCCTCGATGTGGCGGGTTGGACAGCCATTCCTAATCTGTTGCTGGAGCGCCAGCAGGCACTCGGCATTGATGCCGTGAAGCTCAATATTCTACTGGTGCTGCTCAAGCACTGGTGGGAGAAGACGAAAATGCCGTGGCCATCAAAGGCCACCATTGGCGAGATTGTGGGACGCGATAAAAGCACGGTACAGAAGCATCTGAAAGAGATGGAGACGCGAGGACTGGTTAAGCGGAAAAGCCGCTATCAGAGTGCCGGAGGTCAAACGTCCAACGAATACGATCTAACAGGGCTGATAACCCAGCTCAAGGCACTGGCAAAGGCGGAGTTGAAGGAACAGAAAAAGCGTGGCGAAGAGGACGCACGGAAGCGCCGGGGGCATGTGTGATGAAATGGAGGCCGTTTACATTCCAGGGCACTACGTACGATCTTAGCCACCTCGATCCCTTCGATTGGCACTATACGACAGAGGCCACCGATAAGCTGACCGCAATCAAGTATAAATTTCAGGTGACATTTTCGATGCACTGTTTTAGCAGGAAGCCGCTGGTCAATGAGCAGGTTACAGGCAATATGTGGTATCCATGGCCGAGAGAGCAGCGGATATTCTGTTTTGACCGCTACGAGTTCTCAAAGCAGCTGCCGGACATCATTCAAGACCTAGGGGGGCGCAATTGTTGGCATACCCACCACGGGACCTTTTTCACCATTGAAGTCACTACTAAGGGCGTCCAGAAGACCGAATATGAGATCTATTTCGATGTAACTAAAGCAACCCGGAAGGGGAATTGGCTGAACCTGGTTATTCAGAGCGCCTATGAGCGAACTGACGCATATGCCAGCACACGCCCGAAAAAACGGAAGATCCGGCTACACGTGATTGCGCGTAACAAACAACAGGGTAGGGAGGTTAGACCGGCCCGGTGAATCTCAGACAAAGCAAAGCCCGCTCAGAGGCGGGCTTTTCCGGGACTCTTCGATATCTCCAGACCAGCTAGAGACCTGTTGCCAGGCGGTACAACCACACTGCCGAGGCAGCTCCGTTCATATGATTGCACTAACAGTATGCGAGAAACACGTTTACACGTCAACCTGTAAACACGTTGAGAATTTAGGCTGTCGGGTTGCGAATAACGGGCGCTATGTTAAATCACCCCGCCAACAGCGACCGCCCCGGCCTCTCCTGACTGCTTGATCTGGTTACCAATACTATATATATTGGTTTCCAGTTTGCTATTTTACCAAAAACGACACTTTTGGCAGACCCTACCCCATGAACGAAGTCGAAATCCGTACCCTAGTCCAGGCCGGCGTGGATCTCCGCCTGGCGGCCGTGCCCCGGCCCCTCGATCTCCCCGGCTTTACCGTGGTGATCAACACCGGCCGCCTGGAACAACGGGAAATGAAGACCCGGCGCGGCCAGGTGCGGGTGTTCAAGAAGCTGGAAACTCTGTGGAAGCTGTGCAAGGAACTCGGGATCGCGGGGTTTGAGGTGCGGGTTCGATAGGTAGGCGCACGGTAGAGTAACCGAGAATCCCAAACAAAGCACTTTGGCGAGGAGAAGGTATACATGATCAAGAAGGGCGACACAGTTGTAATCAAGCCGGAATGGCGTGATCCAGGCGATGAGGGTTTTCATTGGATAGCACTAGAGGACGAGGACGGGGGGCGGGTGCGCATTGCACCGACCGATACGGGTATGGCTATAGAGCCAAACTACGTCGTCGAAACGAGCATGTTAGAGAACGAGTGAGCTGGCGGGTATCACCATGACTGCTAACAGGCCCTAGTACAACATTCAGAGCATCGAATTAGCCGCCCACGCGGCATAGGAAAAGACTGGTTAGAAAGAGATGATAGTGGATAAGAAGCAGCTTGTTAAACTCATCCAGAACCACGAATCAGCCGAAGCCGGGATCGGCGAACGGTTACGAACATTAAGAATGGCCAATGGACTGACGCAAGGACAGCTTGGAGACCTTGCCGGATCAAATAAGGCCGCGATCCAAAAGATCGAAATCGGCAAATCTATGCGACCCAGATGCCTAGCAGCACTGGCTGCTGTCCTTGGCGTTAACCCGGCTTGGCTTGCCTGGGGTGCTCCGTATGCCTCGCCTGAGATAAGGAGTTAGTCAGCGTATCAATCAGACGACATTGCAATAACGAATGGACTTGGTTGGTGCTTGAAATCAGCCCTGAAATGGGTGATTCTGAGCGCGGCGGATTGAAAATACTAAAAGGAATCGACCGCAAGGGCGGGCGAGAGGGAGGGGCGAATGGCGGGGATATTGCTGCGGGATGCGACTCTGACGGCTGGCGAGGTGTGTCAACTCGCTGGGAGTTGGGCGGTTGACCTTATTCGACCGGGGTTCCGGCGCTTCAATGGGCGGACGAGCCGTACCGGCATCGGATTAATGTATAGATTCAATAATCCGCGACTTATGTTGCAGGATTCAGTAGTAAGTTATTTTTATGTCGGCGCGTCATGCCTGAAAACAACAAAAAGAACTTCCGGCATGCACTTGAGCCGCACCAAGTGGGGTGCATCCGGCTGGCCCGCACCTTGGAGCTTCGTCCTCGCGCATTTGAACGGTGGGTACGGGATATCGAATCTTCGCCGGAATTTGCAGCGGCGAGGACGTATGTGCATGTGGGACAGACAATGAAGCCGGCTTTCGCCGGGTCAGGCTGGAGCGGCCGAGGTCAACTGTCACCCCGGGCGTTACACGTGGCCTGGTTTGACCGGTCCACACGATTTTATTTTGGTTCCGAGTTGTTTTCCCGATATTACGAATATGATCCTGCCAGGTTTTCCGACGTCGGTCAGAACCAGTCATGCCTCCTGCAACAACTGCGCTCCGTGAACAGCCGCAACCTGTTGACGCTCGCGCTTCTGCGTGCGTTGGCGGCGCTTCAGGCGTCCTTCCTGAAAAGCGGTGATGCGTTGCTGCTACGGCCTTTGACGCTGAATATGCTCGCCGGCAGCATCAATGCTGATCCGTGCTGTCCGGTACAGGCGGACAGCAGTCGCCTGTCGCGGCTGATGCGCCATCTTCCCGTGGGGGTGCTGGGCGATACGGATATCCGCGAAGCCCGTGACCTGTGCCCCAGGCCGCGGCAACTGCACCGGCGCTACGTAGACGCCATTGTTCGCGCGGAGCAGGCCGGGTTGATTGACCAGCCGGGCAGAAAACCGCTTGACGATACGCTGTTGGCGCAGGCGATCGAGGCGGAATTCGGCGAGTGTCTCTCCCGGCGAACGGTGGCGAACATCCGCCGAGACCTGGGTATTCCCTGCAGCCGGCACCGTGGCGATAACGCCGGCTATCTCGGTGCCACGCACGGTTTCAGCGTGCTGCACCCCCTTGAGCGCCAAGTGGTGCGGTCGATTGCGCCGGTGGCGGGGGGCGTTTATGAACTGCACACCCGCCGCCTCGCTACGGGTCCGGCCGATGTTATTTATATCGGCAGCACCGGCGATCTGCGCAAGCGGCTGACGGACCATATCCGCGGCTCCGGCACCAACGCGTGCCTGGCCGACCATGTCGCCGATGGCCGTGTCTGGTTCCGCTTTCGACCCGTGGCCGATCGTTGGCGCGATACCGAGCGGCAGTTGTACGTGGCGTTTAAACAAAGCTTTGGCAATCGGCCTGCCTGCAACCGGATGAGCCCCTGAGGGTTCCAGGAGTATAGGGTGGAGGTGACTGGGCAACTCAAATTGCAGGATTTCAAGGAATATGCCGAGCGCGTGTTCGCCAACATACCCAGCGGCCTGATCATCCTGTCGACCCGTCTGCGCATCTTGACGGTCAATCGCGCCTTCCTGCGGATGTTCGATGTCCCATCGGATGCGGTGGAGAGGCGTCATGCACTGGAGGTTATCGAGGCGGAAGGGTTTGGTGATCAGCTGTCGGCGGTTCTGGGCGGCGCCACGGCGCGAGCCGATGGCATGCTGGCCATGCGGGTGTGTGGGGGCGACAGCAGACTGATCCGTTATGCCGTTACTGGAATGTATCTTGCAGAAGAAGAAGAAGAAGAAGAAGAAGCGCGTTTGCTGATAGCGCTTGAGGATATCACCGAACAGGAGCGCGCTTTCCAGGACCTGGCCCGCTCCGAGGCGCGCTTGGCGGAGGCCCAGCGTATTGCGCGCCTGGGGCATTGGGAATGGAATGTGAGATCCGGGGCGTTGTGGTGGTCGGACGAGGTCTATCGCATCCTTGGGCGGTCGCGGGAGACCTTCTTGGCCACTATCGACTCGTTCCTCGCCCGCCTCCATCCGGATGACCGGATCCGTGTCGAATCGGAGATCATCAAGTCGCTTAAAGACGGCAGCGATTACCGGATCGACCACCGCATCCTCTTGCCTGGCGGCGATGTTCGCCACGTCCATGAGCAGGCCCGCTGCATCCGGGGCGCGGATGGTAACGTGGAGCGGATGGTCGGCACGGTTCAGGACATTACCGAGCGCAAGGAGTCCGAGGCGCGCCTGTTCCATCTGGCACACCACGATCCGCTGACCAGCCTGCCTAACCGGATGCTGTTGCGTGATCGTATTATCCAGGCGATTGCCTACGGCCGCCGACACGATCGGCTGGTGGCCGTGCTGTTTCTCGATCTCGATCACTTCAAACGCATCAACGATAGCCTCGGTCACGCCGTGGGCGATCGCCTGCTGCAGGCGATTGCCGACAGGCTGCGAAAGACAGTGCGCGATGGCGACACGGTCGCCCGGCTTGGTGGTGATGAGTTCGCCATCGCGCTGACCGATGTCGCCGACCCGGACGATGTGGCCAAATTGGCGAGCAAACTTCTCGTAACCATCAATCAACCGGTGACCATCGATGAGCGCAACTTCCGTGCCTCGGCCAGTATCGGGATCAGTCTCTTCCCCCACGACGGGTGCGACGTGGAAACCCTGTTGAAAAACGCCGATACCGCGATGTACGAGGCGAAGGATGCCGGACGTAACGCCTATCGTTTCTTCCGCGAGGAGATGGATTTAAATATACGTTCGCACCTGGAACTGGAGCAGGCGCTGCAGGTCGCATTGGAGCGCGGTGAGTTCGAAGTGCGGTATCAGCCTCAGATACGCCTGGGCGATGACGTGCAGGGAGGCACAAATGCCGCGGGCGCAGGATGCACAGGAGCGGTGGACGGGCTGGAGGGCGCGGAGGCCCTGTTACGCTGGAACAGGCCAGACGACAAAACGATAGGTCCCGACCAGTTCATCCCTATTCTGGAAGAGACCGGTCTTATCGTGGAAGTTGGCGCCTGGGTACTGCGTCAGGCCTGTGTCGAGGCGGTGCGCTGGCATAAGCGGCTCGACCGCTACCTTACCGTGGCCGTGAATCTTTCGAGGCGCCAGTTTGATGACGCCGGTCTGGTGGATACGGTCAGGCAGGTGTTGCAGGAGACAGGCCTGCCTGCGAATTACCTTGAGCTGGAGGTTACCGAGGGTGTCGTGATGCCGGATCCCATTCGCGCCGGGCAAGTCATGCAGGAACTCAGGGAGATCGGTGTGCGACTGGCGATGGACGATTTCGGGACCGGCTACTCCTCGCTTGTGTACCTCAAACGCTTTCCCCTTGATCGCCTCAAGATCGACAAGGAGTTCATCCGGGATATTGGCGTTGATCCCAATGACGATGCGATTGTGCGCACCATCATCACTCTCGCCGCCAACCTGGATCTGGAAGTTGTTGCCGAGGGCGTGGAGACGGAAGTGCAGCGTGACTTTCTCCGCCAGCAAGGCTGCCAGTATGCGCAGGGCTATCTGTACAGCCGGCCGCTGTCCCTGACCGAGCTTGACGGGTTTTTCTCCGACAAAGCGGTCTTCACGGATTCGCGGAGGTAATGATGAAATATTTGAGTATATTTCACTACCCCCTGATGCCCCCACTGGCTAATGTTCCTTTATTTTCATCATTCCTCTTTTCACAAGGTCAAGTGTTTGTAGTGTTGTTACGGAGGTTAGAACACCTAATACTGTCTTCGTGAATACATTACCCTTCTCTCTATTTATTATTATATTTATGGGCCTCACCAACGGGTTCGGCATTCGTATGCATTCAACATTTTCTGGTAATGGTTCTATTGACATTCGCGGTAACATCGGTTCCTTTATTTTCATCATTCCTCTTTTCACAAGGTCAAGTGTTTGTAGTGTTGTTACGGAGGTTAGAACACCTAATACTGTCTTCGTGAATACATTACCCTTCTCTCTATTTATTATTATATTTATGGGCCTCACCAACGGGTTCGGCATTCGTATGCATTCAACATTTTCTGGTAATGGTTCTATTGACATTCGCGGTAACATCGATATTCCTAATTTATTACTCAAGTTTCGGAGTTCAAAATGGCGAAAACCGGCCCCAACTTTCCCTTCTGTTTCAGTGACAAGGCGAAAGGTGGTCCGCCGGGCTTGGGCCTCCTGTTCTCTCGATAGGTGAGTGGCAACCTTACCAACCAGTTTACCGTTTCGATCCGTGATGATATGCCCGCCGCTGCCCAATCGTCGAAGATCATTCGCCAACGTGGAGTTCTCGATGCCGGCGGCGGGCATGTAGAAATGCACTGTATAACCTGCCGCTTGAACTCGTGCCAGGGCCTCATCTGACTCCCTCTGCATTCTCTCGGCAGCTGTTTCGGGTAGAAGTCTCTTCATCCACTTGGCGATTCTACGCCCGTGTTTGTTACCGATCATGGCCCTTTCTCTGTTCAAAACCATCGTGGTGTTCGTACCGCTGGTCTACGATCCAGCAGTATCGGTTCCCGCCCACGGTGATAGTCCCGCGAACGGCGTCCTTTTTGGAAGCTCTAGCCGCGACCTTGGCGGCGGTGGCGATGTTGGTGGTATCGACTACTATCGATCCTATATAGGTGGCCATGATCTATTTGCTCCTGATCGCTGCGATTTTACATATATGCAGTACGCACCAGGTTAATAATCGCGGCTGCTTCCTGCATTGATAGGGTTATTTTACCGCCGGCATGAGAGAGAATGACTTCTCCCCCGTGCTCGAAAAAGCCTTGATCGGGGCTTGAGTTGTAATTATTCACGTATTCAACCGCCCGAGCTTTGTCAATTCCCACCGTCCAGGCTCCGGTGATCCAGATCCCGAGATCGGTGGTTCGTGCCAATAGATATTCTATCTTACGATCAAACTTAAGTTCATTCGGTTGTTGGTCATTCATATTAGCGCCTCTTTGGTTGGGTCAGGTGTGTAACCACTATACCGGAATGTGTCGATATTCCTGAATCGTTCCAAGGGTCCGTATTTACCTACAGGTGGGTGCTGACGGCCATCTGGATGAAGAGATACGGGTAGGTCAATGGCCATAGGGCAAACATGTGGGTTTTTGCGTTCGCGGTGTTTTCAATAGTGTTGTACATCGGGTGCCAGACTACTAGCTTTCGGAGCACTTTGATGTTCAGTGTAACACCGATGGCCAGGTAGCCAATCAGCAGAAGAACAAATAACCAGGGGAGGTTTGTCCCCGCCACATACTCTATGGCTGCCGATATCAGCCACAGGCCGGTGAGGGCGGCCCAGGCAAGGCCATAGAACAGCCAGGCTCTTTTTAGGGTCATGTTGGGTGCATTGGTAGCGTCGATGTTGTTATCCATTATTGTTTCCCTCTTTGTTAGTTTGCATTTCCTTTCTCTTTGCCCACATTTTTCTTATGAAAAAACCCGACCAGAAGGCCGGGCAAAAGGCGGGGTTTGGGCCTTTTATTTATCCTCTTTCTCCGCGAATACTGGGTGTATTTTGCTGCCAAGCAGTATCACAGTTACCAGGCAAACCAGCCATAGAATGGCGGCTGGTAGTGGCATGGCAGATGAAAATGGGGTGAGTAGTGCGCAGAATTCCATAGTCGTCCAGTTGGCCATATTTCGTCCTTTCTCTATTATCCAAAAATCGGGTATACGGATTTAATGGTTGATGGGGCACCTTTACCCCACCAACCTGATACCACCCTCAGATGGTTGATAGATCGACTCCGTAGTTGAGTTCCTCTGCGAAGTCCGGCAGTCCGTAACCGATGGTTTTCTTGTAGAAAGGAGAGACCTTCGCAGTCGGTGCCTTCTTCTTGTGCTTCGTGGTGTAGAGCATTCGTGCCCGCATCACCTCGAAGGAGTAACCGCGCCCTTCACGGTTCTTGTCCTTGGCCAGTCGGTTGATGGACTCCGTGTAAGCGTTGGTGACGGGCATGTCCGTCTCGAAGTAGGTCATGGTCTCTTCGCGCCAGTTTCCCACTGCCCTGACCAGATCGCTCCAGACTTCCTTTTGGCCCTTCGGGATGGTGGCTATCCACTCGTCCAGGGCGGCTTCTGCCTGGAGCCGTGTGGTGGCGTCCCAGATGCCGTAGAAGCGCTCCTTGTGCTCGTAGGCGGCCAGCAGTTGCGGGAACGCGCCTGTCCAGGTCTCCATGATGAGGCGCTCCCGGTCTGAGACTTCGTGAGCGCGTTTCAGCAGGATTTTCCGGTCTCCCTTGAGAGTCCGGCTCTGGGACGGTTTCAGCTCCTTTCTGAGGCCCTTGCGCACTCTCTCTAGGGCATCGTTGGCCATGCGCACCACATGGAACTTATCGACCACGATACGGGCCTGGGGCAGCACAGCCTTGACCGCTGCCCGGTAGGGGTTCCACATGTCCATGCTGACGATCTCGACCTTCTGCCGGTCTTTCAGCTTCATCAGGTAGTTGGTCACCACGTCCTGGCGGCGGGTGGCCAGCAGGTCGAGCAGGGTTCGCTCCTCAATGTTGGTTAGAATGCAGCGGTAGCGCTTGTTCAGGTATAGCTCGTCAATGCCCAGGATGCGGGGCGTCTCGAAGCGGTGCCAGCGCCCCAGGAACTCGGCGCGGGCGTTGAAGATGTCGCGCACCGTCTTCTCGTCCAGGCCGGTCTGTGCCGCCACAAAGGTGTAGGGGTGGTTGTAGGATTCCTTCTCCACGTACTCATGCAGCCGCAGTGTCATACGGAATCCGTCCACCATCTCCGGTAGCTGGGGCCTGAATGTTGTCTTGCAGGCCCGGCAGGTGTATCGGCGGCGGACCACCCAGAGAGTGACCCGCTTGCCGTGGATGGGCAGATCACGATAGGGAACGTCACGCTTGCCGAACCGTACGAACTCACCCTGCACGCCGCATTCCTCGCAGGCGATGGGATCGGGCACGTCCACCTGGAAGTGCATTTCGTCGTCGGTTGATTTGCAGCCCAGTACTTGGTATTGCGGCAGGTGAAGGATGTTGTCGGGAAGTTCGGTCATGGTGTTGTATAGGCGTAGGTGTCAGTCAGATCCATCCGACTCGGCATTGGTGTTTGCTTTTTTACCCAACAAGCTGCTGGAAACGAAAAGTAAGGCACCGAGGACAATTGCAATATCAGCCAGGTTGAAGGCCGGCCAATGCCAGTCTCGCCAATAGAAATCAAAGGAATCCACAACATAGCCGCGAAAGACCCGGTCAATCAGGTTGCCCATGGCGCCACCGAGGATAAGACTGTAAGCGATGGCTTCTCCTTTATGACGATTTTCAAGGATCAGCTTGATCAGAAAAATCGAGACCACTACCGCGATTCCGATAAAAAAGTAGCGCTGCCAGCCTCCACCATTCGCAAAAAGACTGAATGCGGCACCGGTGTTCCATAGGTGCACCCAGTTAAAGAACGGGGTCACCGAAACATACTCGCCATAGGCCATTGATTGCTGCACCAGCCACTTTACAGCCTGATCAGACGCTGCCAGCAGGCCCGATATGGACAATAGGGCATACGGCGAGAGCTTTTTGCCAATAATGAGCATTATTTAACCCTTCAACGCCAAAATGCGTCTGGCACCGTTAAGTACAATGCCCCCCGCGATGGTGCCGATAATCAGATCCGGATAATTGGAACCGGTCCACGCGACCAGGGCGCCGGCGGTGATGACCCCCAGGTTGATCACCACGTCGTTGGCCGAGAATATCCAGCTTGCCTTCATGTGCGCCCCGCCTTCCCGATGTTTGGATATGAGCAGCAGACAACTGGTATTGGCAATCAATGCGACGAATGCGATAGCCATCATCACCAGCGATTCAGGCTCACTACCGAATACAAAGCGTCTCACCACCTCTACGAGCACGCCCACAGCCAAGATCAGTTGCAGTACACCAGCAAGATGCGCGGCACGTACCTGCATTTTCACGCTATGTCCAACCGCATAAAGGGCAAGCCCGTACACCGCCGCATCGGCAAAATTGTCCAGGGATTCTCCAATCAGGCCGGTGGACTGGGCGATCAGACCGGCAGTCATTTCCACCACGAACAGAAGTGCATTGATGCCGAGCAACCAGCGCAGGGTCCCGGATTCTTGCTTAGCAGAAGCTGCCGAAAACTCGGCGGCCTTGATGGTCTCCGGATTTGCAGCGACGGTTTCCTGAAGCGAGGCGCCTAGCCCCAAGGTCTTCAGTTTCGAGGTGACGGGCTCGACCTCGCCGTCATGCACGACCTTCAGCCGGCGGTTCGACAAGTCGAAGGACAGCGCCCGAATCTCCTCAAAGCCGTTCAGGGCTAGGCGAATCATTCGTTCTTCTGATGGACAGTCCATCTTCGGCACGGCATAAACACTGACCCATCTCCCTGGCGCCTCGGAGGAGGCCTGTATATCGGTATCCGCTGCGGACGTTGCATCACCGCCACAGGCGCCACCACAGGATTTGCTCATGATACGACTCCACTTGAACAATGTTGTGGTACCATTTAAAACTATAAAGCTACTATAAGGTCAATAGAGTAAAGAATCCGTTGGGGAGGAGGCTGATGCGCATTGGTCAGTTGGCGCAGTTGGTAGGGGTCGAAACACAGACGATCCGCTTCTATGAACAGCAGGGCTTGTTGCCGCCGCCTGATCGGCAGGACAACGGTTACCGTGTCTATACCGAGAAGCATGGTGAGGGGCTGGCCTTCATCCGTCGCTGCAGAATCCTGGGCCTGTCACTGGCTGAGATTCACGAACTACAGAGCTATCAGGACGACCCTCATCAGCCTTGTACCGCCGTCAACGCCTTGCTCGATGATCACATCTCTCATGTGCGGTCGCAGATAACCGCTCTGCAAGCGCTTGAGAAACAACTCGTTTCACTGAGAGCGAGTTGCAACGATGACCGGGAAGTTGAGGCGTGTGGGGTTCTTGCTGGAATTAGCGAAGGAAACATGCACCAGCAGTAGGTGAAGCATCAACCAGATAATCCGATGAGATGCCGGTCTGTCTCACTCTCATGCAAAGGTAAGATCAACCATTTAATCCGCTTACCCCAAACTTTTCCTTGGTATCAATGGTTCCCATGAGTTTGCCGTAGATTTCGCCACTCGCTTGAACCTTGCGCATCATCTTGTGGCCCCAGTCCTTGGGCACGTGGCAGTCTGAGCAAGTGGCACGGACGCCGGTTCGGTTGGTAAAGTGGATGGTTTCCTTGTATTCCTGATATACGTTGTCACGCATTTCATGACATGAAATACAGAACTCAAGCGTGTTGGTTGCTTCCATTACAGTATTGAAGCCCCCCAAAAGAAGATGCCTGCGATAAAGCCGACCGAGAGCAAACCCAATAGTGAGTATTTAGTGCTTGGTTGGCGCAGCGATTTGAGAATGTTTGTCATTTAATTGGCATGCATAATAGCGAGTCGGTTACTCGGCGATCTGAAACGAGCAAGGTGAGCTTCAGACTCTCAAATGCTCAAATACTGGGGTATGGCGATCCTTGGGTCTGGCCCAAGGATCGCGAGACAAGGCTGTTCCAGGCGCGCATGGGAGGAACAGCCTTGCCGTTTACTCGGCAAGCGCCTTTATCACGTCTTCCGGAGAGTGAATGGTTCCGAGCGTTGTCGGACTGCCCCAACGAACGTGGAATTTATTCTCTTTGACCTGCGCCAGAGACAGCGCCAAATTATTGAATGCTGTCAGATCATCGGTCTCAAAATAGGTGATGAAATCGGTGTCATCCAAGCCAGTTGAGTGGTACAACTTACGCTTGACGTTCGCGAGATAGGCTAAGGTAGGTGTCGTGTGAACTTCCATCTCTTTCAGACGCTCTTCCGGCGACATGTTCCACCATTCCGCGTTTTTCTTGACGGGGATTACGATCACATATCTTGGTGCCGGCCCGCTATAGGTAGCCGAACTAAGTCCCGCATTCAGCTCTGGAGACTTGTCTTTGCTGATGTAGTTTAAGGGCTTTGTTACACCGACAAGGGTCTCAAAAACATCGGCATTCTTCCCGACCGTTGTCGAGCGGAATTCGCGCATGAAGGTCTGGGCTTTTGCCAAGTCGTAGGCGTTGATGCGGAAGAAAAAGTCGGAATTGGTTTCTAGGCCACGTGTTAGGTAGAGATCAACCAGAACGTTATCCTTATGTTTTTCAATTAGTTTCTTAACTTCTTCCGCGGCGCTCTTGCGTTCCATTGCTGGCACCTTGCTCCAATCAGGGCGCAATTTGAACATTGTAAAAACGCCGAAGACCCCGGGCTGGGTCAGGATGGTTCCCCGCTCGATTTTCATCGGTTGCATGGGTTGCATTGCCTGCTGAGCAACAACAGGTGACGAAGCCATCGCTATGGCTGCCCCGATAGCAGTGGCAGCGAGACTCAATTTGAAACTGCGAATCGACATGTTGGTCATGGATATCCCCTTGTGTGAAATGAATAAATGAAATTCTAGAATCTAAAAAATTGGTGTTTTCATACATAAAAACTCTTGGCTAACTGAATCTATGAATCAATTTCCCGCAGCACACGTGTTGCAGATGGGCCGTCACAAATTGTTCAGCCAGCTCTGTCAAAGCAACAAAAAACTGGGTTGCCACCTTTCTTTTACCTCTTTGCCTGGCGCAAGGTCAACAGACCCTAAAAACCGCTGTTATTGCTCGCTGTAAAAGGCCGCAATATCAGCAATATCCTCATCACTTAAATTGGCGGCCTGCGGGGCCATCATGGCCGTCATGCCACCAGTACGCTCACCTGCCCGATAGGCCTTGAGTGCACTCTCGAGATAGGGCGCCCATTGACCGGCAAGATTGGGATAGATATTTACCGCCGACGTGCCGTTAGCGCCATGGCAGGCGGCACAGACCGCTACTTTCTGCGCTCCGGCTGCGGCATCCCCTGCGGCCATAACCAACCCCGATTGCGCCATCATCCCCAGCAATACCGCGGCAACAGACCCTTTTACCCAGTTATTCGACATTTTGTTTCCCTTTATAGTGACAGTACTTCGACAACCATATCCATGAATTTATTAGGAACGTTGCAGGCCCCTTTTGCAAGCCTTGGTTAGCGCTAAATACGGCTCTGTTGATCTTGGTCAAATGAAGTTGAAAAAGCCGTGATGACGGCGGCTAAGCGATGGCGGACGGCTCTGTTTAGATGTAGGCTGGCCACCATTAGCGGACCAAGAAAAAAATGATACGACGGGGGTGCGTTCCACAGGAACGCGTTCCCGTTGCTATTGTTTATGAATACTGAATCCCTCTTGATACCGGGAGCTGTCTGCAGAGCTATCGACATCTGTATGGCTGGCTCCCACGCCAGGAGTCTTGGCCAAACACACCAACACACCAAATAGACGGTGACGTCACTGTCACCTGCACGCCGTCACCGGATTGTCCCGGCACGTCGGCATCATCGTCGATGAGGAGAAAACCATGGGAATGTGGAAACTGAAGCGCCGGGATTTTCTTAAAGGGCTGAGCGTGACGGGGGCGGGCGTCATGCTGAGTGGTAACGTCTGGGGACTAAACCGCCTTGAACCCGTGGGCGAGACCCTGGCCAGCGAATATCCCTATCGTGACTGGGAAGATTTATATCGCAACGAGTGGACGTGGGACTCCGTCGGCCACGCGGCACACTGTATCAACTGCATGGGTAACTGCGCCTGGAACGTCTACGTTAAAGATGGCATCGTGGTCCGCGAAGAACAGATTGCCAAATACCCACAGGTTCACGAAAACATCCCGGATGCCAACCCTCGAGGCTGCCAAAAAGGTGCGATTCACTCCACCTCCATGTACGAAGCTGACCGCTTACGCTATCCATTGAAACGTGCCGGCGAACGTGGTGAAGGCAAGTGGCAGCGAATTTCCTGGGATCAGGCCACTGAAGAAGTGGCTGACAAAATCATCGATATTTTTGTCAAACACGGCCCTGGCAAGCTGAAAACTCACCAAGGTTCGGGTAACAAGTCTATAGTCCGTCACGCCGGCCCTGCACGCTTTGCTGCGCTGGTCGGTGGTATTCAACTGGACCATATTACCGCGGTGGGAGATTTGATTACCGGTGCGCATCTGGCGTACGGTAACCCGCTGGAAAGTTTCACCTCCGATGCCTGGTTTGATGCCGACTACATAATGCTCGGCATGATTAACCCGAACGCCACCCGTATCCCGGATGCCCACTATATCTGGGAAGCCAAATACAATGGCGCACGCATCACCAGTACCGCACCGGATTACAACCCCAGTGCTATTCACACCGATCTGTGGATGCCGATCCATCAAGGGAGTGATCCATTCTTGGCCATGTCATTTGTCAACGTGATCATTGCCGAGAAGCTGTTCAAACCTGAGTTTATGAAAGAGCAAACCGACTTGCCGATGCTGGTGCGTACCGACAACGGTAAGCTGCTGCGTGAAGCGGATCTGGTGGAAGGCGGTTCTGATCAGGTGTTCTACCACTGGGATCTGAACAGCCAGCAAGCAGTAAAAGCGAAAGGCACTATGGGCGATGAAGACAAGACCCTTAAGTTGGGTAATGTCGATCCGGCCATTGAGGGCACCTTCGAGGTAGAAGGCATTTCGGTCACCACGGTATTTGAACAGGTTAAAAAAGAAGCCGCCAAGTACACTCCGGAAAAAACCCAGGAAGAGACCAATATTCACCCGGATATTGTGCGCCAGGAAGCCCGTCATCTGGCGGCGGCTAAAAAAGCCATCATCATGCTGGGCTATATGACTTCAAGTTACTCCAACTGCTTGTACACCAGCTGGGGCTATGCATTAACCCTGGCACTGACTGGACATGGTGGTCGTACCGGTGGTTTGGATACCTCCTGGGTGGTGTGGAATCACCCACGCTGGTCGGAATTGGCGGGCTTTGAAGGCAAGAAGTCAGCGCGCAAGGAAGCCGGTGGTTTGGGTGAGTTTTTGCGTGGCGGCATGATGGAAGGTGCCCGTAACCATTTCGATAACAAAAAACTAAAAGAGCGCGTCGGCTTCGATCTCGATGAGATGGAAGAGATGATGAACGAATCCATCGAAAAAGGCTGGATGCCGTACTACGGCGAAATCAAAGGCATGATTTCCATCGCGGACAACACTTTCCGTCGTAACAAGATGTCGGAAAAGTACCGCGAAGAGCACTTACGCCAGGCTGAAGAGTTGTATGTGAACATTAACGTGCGCATGGACTCCACCGCCGAGTGGGCAGATTACGTGCTGCCGGCGGCCAGCCATTATGAAGCCTGGGATATACGCACCCAGGGCTATCACCGCTTTGCCAACATTTTCACCCGCCCGGTAGAGCCGGTCGGTGAGTCAAAGCCAGACTGGGAAATCATGGCGCTGCTGACCAAAAAAATTCAGGAAAGAGCCATTGCGCGCGGTATAGGCCCGATTCAGGATGGTGATGTTACCCGTGATCTGCATACCATTCACGACGACTTTACCCGTAATGGCGCGCTCAATACCGATTACGATGTACTGAAACATATCATCGAAGATTCGCCGGAATTCGGTGGTGTCACCATCGAGGAAGCTGCCGAAAAAGGCTTCATTGTGATGAATGAGCATGCGGGCCTGAACCAGCCGTTAAAGCCAGATGAAGGTTATAACCCGTTCACCGCACAAACCGATGGCAAGGAGCCCTACGATACCTTGACCGGTCGTATCACCTTCTATTGTGACCACCCGTGGTTTGAGAAGTTGAAGTCCACAGTGCCCACCGCGCGTTTGCACGCCGGGCCTAAGGCATCCAACTACCCATTGAAGTTCTACTCGCCACACGCACGCTGGGGTATCCACTCCAACTGGCGCAGTAATAAATACCTGCTGCGTTTGCAGCGTGGCGAACCGAATATCTACATCAACCCGAAACTGGCAGCACAAAAAGGTATCAAGGACGGTGACACGGTACGGCTGTTTAACGGCAACGGTGACTTTTTTGCTCAGGCGAAGTTCTATCCGAGCATTCCTGCCGACTCGATCATGATGGAGCACGGCTGGGAGCCGCATCAGTACATCAAGCGCAGAAATATGAACATTTCCCACGCCATATTCTTGCAACCACTGGAGCTGGTGGGTAACTGGGGGCACCTGAGGTACGTTTACCACGGATGGAACGCCAACCAGCACATTCATGAATCAAGCTACGACATTGAACTGGCGAAGCCGGAAGACATTAACGACCCACGTGCCGTTTAAGAGGAAATTATTATGACTGTTAAGCGCCAGCTCAGCATGGTTTTAGATTTAAACAAATGCATTGGTTGCCAGACCTGTACTGCCGCGTGCAAGTTGATGTGGACCAACCGTAATGGCCGCGAATTCATGTACTGGAATAACGTGGAAACGATGCCGGGTAAAGGCTATCCCCGTGATTATCAGAACATGGGCGGTGGCTTCGACAAAGACGGTGCCTTGCGTTTAGGCAAGCAACCAAGCCAGGAAGACTACGGTATTCCCTGGGAATACAACTACGAAGAAGCACTGATGACAGGTACCGACCCCTGGCTGCGTCCTCACGTCAAACCAACCTGGGGTGCCAACTGGGATGAGGACGAGGGTGAAGGCGACTACCCGAACAGTTACTACTTCTACCTGCCACGCTTGTGTAACCACTGCGCCAACCCGGCCTGTTTGGCGGCCTGCTCGCGCAACGCCATTTACAAGCGCCAGGAAGACGGAATCGTACTGGTGGATCAGGAGCGTTGTCGCGGTTATCGCTATTGCGTCAACGCCTGCCCCTACAAAAAAATCTACTTCAATGAGCAAATCTCAAAGTCCGAGAAGTGCATCTTCTGCTATCCGCGCATTGAAAAGGGGTTGCCCACCGCCTGTGCCCAGCAGTGTGTAGGGCGCATTCGCTGGATAGGCTATCGTGATGATGAAGCAGGTCCCATCCATTTGCTGGTAGAAAAGTACAAGGTTGCCTTGCCGCTGCATGCGGAGTGGGGGACGCAGCCCAACGTGTTCTACGTACCACCGACGTCACCACCCAAGTTCGGCCCCAATGGTGAACAACTCGAGGAGTCGCGGATCCCCTTGTCTTATCTGGAAAGCCTGTTTGGCCCCAGAGTAGGAGAAGTGCTGGATACCCTGGCCGAGGCCCGTCAGGCCAAGGCAGACGGTAAAGACAGTGAGCTGATGGACACCCTGATCGGCTTTAAACACGCTGAAATGTTCAAGCTGAGCTAACGGCGGGAGTAACCTTATGACAAATGCTAATACGTCACTGGCTCGCCAGCTGCAAGCCGAACGGGCCGAGGCTCGCGAGGCTATTTACCGCCTGGCTGCGGTCGTGCTTGGCTACCCATTGGCAGAGACCCAGCAGGCACTGGAAGAAGGTCGGCTGCAGATGGCGCTGGATCAAGCCTGGCAGACGCTGGGCGGTGAACCCTGGCCGGAATTTGATATCAGCGAAAGCCTGGAGCAGCTGGAGGTGGGGTATATGTCCACCTTTATCCAGGGCCGTCGTGGCAAGCCGCGGGTGCCCTTGGTGGCCAGTGCTTATGCAGGTTTGGTTGACGGGCTCACCCCCGGGGCCTATCTGCTGAATGTGCAGGCCTTTTACACTCACTTTGGCTTGACTGCCGCCGTGAGCGACGAAGGCCATAAAGACGAACCAGATCATCTGGTGGCCATGCTGGAGTTTTGTGCTCTATTGTGTCACCTCGAATCACGGGCGCTGGCGAATGACAGAGATGCCGCCCCTTATCGCCGTGCCCAGCGTGACTTTTTGGCTCGCTACCTGGCACCGCTGCTGCAAGCGATACGAGCCAGCTACGCCAAAGAGAGCCATCACGGTCTGGATCCTAATCTGGAGCACCTGGTGGAGATGTTGCCCGCATGGGCCAATGCCCAGCTGCTGTCGTTAGAAACCCTGGTGGGCCCGAGCCCAAAGCCGGGAGAAGAACGAGCCGCCCCTGCCAATCAGTCCATGTGGGACTGAGCGAGCCATTACCGATGAGGAATCATGCCATGAAACTGGGTCATTTTATGAAAGGCAGCCTTACCCTGGCGCTGGTGTTGGCCAGTGCAGGCGCCCTGGCCGAGCGCAGTGAGCAAAACCCCAATATTCTAGAAATAAAGCCCGGCGATACGGTCAAGGTATCGACAATACCCGATACCATTTTTTTGCGTAGCCAGAACGATCCTGACGATCTGATTTGGAGTCGACTGCCGGTCTACAGTACCTATCTGCTGCCGGCACCGCCGGTGCATCAGTCGGTTAAGTTACGTTTCGATGACGGCGCCACCCGGGGTAAACACATCTATTTCCAGGTTGCCCGCTCTAGCGATCGCTTTTATGTACGGCTGCGTTGGAAGGATGCCACCGAAGACAGGGCAACGACCGTCGATCATTTTCGCGATGGGGTGGCGGTGCAGTATGCCCTTAACGATACAGACACTTCCTATATGATGGGCTCTGGCCCAGAGCAACCGGTGAATATCTGGTATTGGCTCGCCGACCAGAATCGAGTAGAAAATCTGGCTGCCGGCGGCTATGGCAGCACGACTACTTTAACGGAACAGACGGTGTCCGGTGATAGTGCGTACGTCACCAATCAGGTCCCCCAGCACAGCAGCTGGCAGGTCGTCATGTCGCGGCCATTAGCCGCCAAGGGGGAGTTTGAGGTGGATTTTGAGCGCGCCATCGTCCCCATGGGCTTTGCGGTGTGGCAGGGAAGTGACGAAGAGCGCAATGGCAACAAACGCGTGACGCACACCTGGATTCTGCTGGATACCGGGTACGACGGTACTACTAAAAAATAAGGATCTCTCTATGTCGGTTTCTCACTTTGATCCCCAGACCCTGGCACCCACAGATTGTGGCCGTGGCCACGCCTGTCAGTTTTGCCCACAAGAAGAACAATGCCAGCTGGATAAAGGCCGTCATGAAAAGCGGCTGATTGAATCGCGCCTGGCAGATATTGGCCAAATCATCATGGTCATGGCCAACAAGGGGGGGGTGGGTAAAAGCACGGTATCGGCCAACGTGGCCGCCGGTCTTGCCGCTCAGGGTTATCGGGTGGGGGTGGCCGATGCGGATATTCATGGGCCCAATCAGAGTCGATTTTTCGGCTTTGTCGGCCAGCGAGTGCGCTTGACTAACCAAGGGCTGCCCCCTCAAGCCTTTGCCTATGAAGGTATTGAACATCCGGTGCGAGTGGGCTCGCTGGCGTTCATGATGGAGCGCGACGATACCCCTATTGTGTGGCGTGATGCCTACAAGCATGACTTTATGCACCATTTGATTGGCTCGTTCGACTGGGGGCCACTGGATTTTCTGGTCATTGATATGCCACCGGGCACGGGTAACGAACTGATCACCCTGGCCGACATGCTGGAAGGCCATGATGTGGCGGCGCTGTTGACCACCACGCCGCAAGAAGTGGCATTAATGGACAGCCTGAAAGCGGTGCGTTTTTGCCAGGAGCGCAAGCTGCCCCTGATTGGCGTGGTCGAGAACATGGCGGGCGTCACCTGCCCCCATTGCAGCGGTCATTTTCACGTGTTTCCGCGCGCCCATCTGGCGGCGGCCCTGGCGGAAGTCGAAGTGGAGTCGATAGCACAAATTCCCTTGTCGCTGGCGTTATCCAGCGGCTCCGATACCGGGGTGCCTGTTATTTTATCCGCGCCCGATGGGGCCGAAGCCCGAGCCTTTGCGCCCGCGGTGGCGGCGGTGCGTGCCCATGGCGAGGCCATTTTTGCCGAAGCGGCCGCCGCGTCTCTGCACAGCCTGACCCAGGCCGGGCTGGAAGCCCCCGAGCTTGAGCAAGCGCTGAATGCGGTGGCGCCGGAACAAAGAGCGGCGCTGCGCGAACAACTGGCCTCTTTGCTGGGCAATAGTCAGGGCCCCATTCATTAGAGTGGGTGCTTTGTCGCCGATGCTCGTCATCGATTTATTTCTAAATATGTGAGAGTGCTGTCATGACCGAAACCCGTACCCCCAATCGTCGTCATTTCTTTCGTCAACTGTTGGGCACTGACCAACATGCGCCCAATCGCGCCCCCTGGCATAGAGTGCCCGAAGTGGGGGCCGGCGACGGGGATGTGCTGTGGTCCGGCTGGAGTGGCGATGGCGAACTGTTTGTAGTGGGCGACGAAGGTCGGGTGCTGCGCTATACCGGTGTGGCCGATGCCGAAGGTCGGTTATGGCAGACGATGGCGGTACCAGAGCGCCTGCCATTACACGGCATCTGGGGATTAACGGCCGATAACCTGTATGCCGTGGGCTGGATGGGTTGCCTGTTGCATTATGACGGTGAGCAGTGGCACAAGCTGCGCGGCGGACGTATTGATGAGCGCAGCGGACGCTTTGCCGCCAGCGAAGAAAACACGCCGCTGTTTGCCATCGATGGTAACGAGCTGGGCCAGGCCTGGGCGGTAGGTGATGATGGCGTTATTCTGCATTTTGACGGCGTTAGCTGGCAGCGCGAGACCTGCCCTACCCAGATTAATCTGCGTGCGGTGGCCTGCGCCGATAACAGTACTGTTTATGCGGCCGGCGGCGAAGGTACCGTGCTCAAGCGGGACGCCAGCGGGGTGTGGGCGGCGCTTGATTGCCCGCTGGGCTCCGGTTTTCAAACCATGTTGGTGCAGGATGACGGTAGCTTGCTGTTGGGTGGCGGCCGTTATTTTGTCGATCACGGCGGCTTTCGGGGCGAACTGGTGCGCTATCAAAATGGGATGTTTCAGGCTCTGAACTTCGACGAGCCCATGCCGCGCTTGCGCGCGCTCAAGTCCTACAAAGACGGCGTGCTGATCGTCGGCGATCAGGGCCACTTGTATTACCTGAACGACTTGCGGCTGGACAAGCTCGAAAGCAACAGCCGCCACGATCTAATGGATATTATTGTGTTGTCCACCGGCGAAGCGTTGGTGGTGGGCGATTTTGGCACTATTATGACCGCCGCCGAAGACTTTACCCAGGCGCTGGCACCGCCACCCCAGGCAGCGGATGCCAGCCCCTGGGAGCTAATGGATGTGCCCAGCAAACATCAGCTGTGGGGTATTATCGAAGGCGTTGACGGTAGCTGTTACGCCTGTGGCGAAGCCGGTAGTGTGTGGCGCTTGCGTGACGGAGAAAATAGCTGGGAAGCCTTGCCGGCCCCCAGCGAGCTGGCGGTGCACTGCCTGTGGGACAGCGGCAATGGCTTGTTTGCTGCCGGTCAGCTGGGGCGTATTTATCGCTTTGGTGGCACCGAGTGGACACTGCATTTTGAGCTGCATTTAGATGTGACCATAATGGCGATGTGGGGCAGCGGACCGGATTCCATTTACGCCGTAGGCGATGAAGGCCTGATACTGCACTTTGATGGTTTGCGCTGGCAGCGTATGCCCAGCGGCACCCAGTCTGCGTTATATGGTTTATGGGCCTGGGACAACGAACACTTGCTGGCGCCAGGCGACTTTGGCCTGATGCTGCGCTACAACGGCAAAGAGTGGACCGAGTTCAACGTGGGCACCGAGAGCTTTTTATACGGTGTTTGGGGCGACAGCCTGAGCAATATTTATACCATTGGGCTTTCTGGCACACTGGCGCACTTTAATGGCCAGCGCTGGCAGCAAATGGCCACCCGGTTGCGTGACGATCTGTTGGCCATCTCCGGCTCGCCTGCGGCGGGGGCTTATGCGGTAGGCACACGGGGTTGCGTGCTGCGATTAGAAGGCGAGCAGTGGCTGACTGAGCCAAGCGGCAGCGAGGTTGGGCTGCGCGCGGTATGCGCCACCCAGGGCGGCACCGTATATGCGGCAGGTGATCGAGGCACCATTCTGCGTCGGCTAACAAAAAAATAGCGTAAGCGTCTAGCTAACTCACCTTGCGTATCTGTATCACAGGCTGCACGGGTAGCTGTATCACACGCTGAACGCTTACCGTGTATCACATCGTGAACGCCCAAAAAATCAGTGCGAGACTATTACGGGTAGGCTGTTTGGGGTGATACACCGCTGTGGTTACATGCCTGCTTCAGGCTGTATCCACTGATGCGGCAGCAGTTGACTGATTTCGCTTGCCCGCTGCGTTGGTAGCCGCATGAGCACGTCCTTCAGGTAGGCGTACGGATCGTGACCGTTGAGGCGTGCTGACTGGATCAGGCTCATGATCGCAGCCGCCCGTTTGCCGCTGCGTAGTGAACCGGCAAACAGCCAGTTCGAGCGCCCCAATGCCCAAGGCCGAATCTGGTTCTCGACCTGATTGTTGTCGATGGGCACGGCTCCATCTTCCAGATAGCGCGTCAGCGCTAGCCAGCGTTTTAGGCTGTAATCCAGGGCTTTTGCCGTGGCTGATCCATTGGGCACCCGATCACGCTGGGCCAGCATCCAGTCATGCAGCGCATCGAGGATCGGTGAAGACTTTTCCTGGCGTATTCGCCAGCGTTCTTCATCGCTCATGTGCCGTGCTTGCCGCTCGATTTCATACAGCCCGGCAATGGAGTGCAGCGCCTGTTCGGCTAACTGGCTTTTGTTCGCTGAGTGCAGATCGAAAAATTTGCGGCGGGCGTGGGCCATGCAGCCAATTTCGGTGATGCCCTGCTCGAAGCTGGCCTTGTAGCCGGCGAAGTCGTCGCAGACCAGTTTGCCATTCCACTGACCCATAAAATTGCGCGCATGCTCACCTGCACGGCTTGGGCTGAAGTCATAGACCACGGCCTTCAGGTCGGCGAAGGGTGTGGTGCAGTATGCCCAGACGTAAGCCCGGTGGGTTTTCTTCTCGCCAGGGGCCAGCATTTGCACGGGGGTTTCGTCGGCATGGATCACGCCTTGCGCCAGTACCGCCTCGCGCAGGGCATCGACCAATGGTTGGAGCTGTACGCCGGTTTGTCCGACCCACTGCGCCAATGTCGAACGCGCGATAGCCAGACCCGCACGGCCAAAGATCTTCTCTTGCCGGTACAGCGGCAGATGATCGGCGTATTTGGCCACCATGACATGAGCCAGCAAGCCGGCAGTCGGGATGCCCTTGTCGATCACATGGGCTGGTACCGGCGCCTGGATCAATGTTTCGCACTGGCGGCAGGCCCACTTGCCACGCACATGCTGTTCGACGGTGAACACGCCAGGCGTGTAATCCAGCTTTTCGCTGATGTCTTCGCCGATGCGTTGCAGCGGGCAGCCGCAGGCGCATTGAGTGTTCTGCGGCTCGTGACGGATCACAGTACGCGGAAACTGGGCTGGCAGCGGCGCGCGCTTGGGCTGTTGGCGGGGTTCAGCCGGAGCCGCCGGAGGATTGAGGGTTTTCAGTTCCGCCTCGATGGCGGCGATGTCCGTGTCGAGCAAATCATCCAGCAGGCTGCCCTGTTCAGGGCTTAGTTGCTCGCTACGCTTGGCGAACTTGTGGCGCTTGAACCAGGCGATTTCGTGGGTGAGCTGCTCGATGATGGTTTGATCACGGTGGATCTTTTTGCCCATCGCATCGACCTGCGTGAGCAACTGGGCGGCCAGTGCGCGCAGTTGCTCAGGTGTTAGTTGGTCGAGATTGGGCAAGGAAGTCATGCCGCTGATTGTGCCAGAGCAGGCGATCCGCGCAGATAAAGCGATAGGCTAATGGCCGGCGCTACAGCATTGTGATCGCACCGGCTGCACCAACCCGCTGCCAGGGTAAACCGAGCACCAAAGCCTGAAGCTGCTCGGTGTCGAGTTCAACTTCCAAGCCGCGGTGGATGCCTGGCCAGTGAAACTTGCCTTGGTTCAATCGCCGCGCGGCCAGCCAGATCCCTACACCGTCATGCACCAACACTTTCATGCGGTTGGCGCGGCGGTTGGCGAACAGATAAGCACAGTGCGGCTTGGCCGCACCGAATACCGCCACTACACGGGCCAATGCGGTTTCGGTGCCGGCGCGCATGTCCATCGGCTCGGTGGCCAGCCAGATGCGATCGATGCGAATCATGCGAGCAGCCCGCGCAGCAAGCGTGTACAGCCTTCGCCGTCCTGCACCGGCCAGTGCACCGACAGACTGCCGGCGTGGTAGGGGATTTCGATTCGTATCGTCAGCTCTTCAGAGCTGGCCTGCTCTGAAGGCAGGATGCCGAGCGGCACCGGGATAAAGCGTGCAGATACGACCGGTAGCGGCTCGCGCTGCTTACGAATCCATTTATGCACCAGGTTGGCATTGAGCCCGTGGCTGAGCGCCACGCCGGCGACGGAAGCACCGGACTGGGCGCACTCTTCGATGACCTGGGCCTTGAAAGCCTTGGGGAATGTACGGCGCTGTCGAGACACGAAACCCTCCAGAAAGTGGCTTGAAATGGTGTCCACCAAAAATAGGTGCACACCATGCCGCTATCTGGAAGAAGCGGGGAGATGGGTTCGGCGGACGGTTACAAAATAGCCGCGAGCGCCGCACACCTGCTGAAGAGTACGGGGGAAGAACAAGGGGTAAACCGGACTGAATATGGCTGTGCTTTGTAGATCATCCGGTGTGACGAAGAGACCGGCGGATCGCTTGCAGCTGTGTTCCGTTATCACTGGGTGTGGCATAGCCATTGTCCAGAGTGGACGCTGAGCTTAATCCATATCACCTGCCTCAACCAAGGGAGAACACCGATGAAGGTCAATATGGGAACCATTGATAGAGTGTTACGGGCGATAGTGGGATTGGTGTTGATTGCCCTGGTATTCGTGGGGCCAGAGACGCCGTGGGGTTGGCTGGGAGTTATTCCACTGGCAACGGCCTTTATGGGCGTATGCCCAGCGTATGCCATTTTTGGTATTAAAACCTGTAAAACCAAATAACAGCCGTCGGCAGAGGGAGCAGTTTGCTCCCTCTGTTTTTTCCTGAGTTACAGAATAAAAGCGCTTACCAGACCGTTAAGCTCACCCGCCTGCTTGTGCAGGTCTTTCGACTGGGCGAGTGACAGTTCGGCATCGTGGGCCAGCTCGTCGGCTACGTCCTTGATGGCGGTAGTATTCTGGGTGATTTCACCGGTGACCTGACTCTGCTCTTCGGCGGCGGTGGCAATCTGGCTGGCCATGTCCGAAATCAGACTCACGGCGGTGGTGATCTCGGTGAGGGCGTCGGCCGCCGCTTCTGCATCCTCAACACTCAACTCGGCCAGATTACGGCTGGTGGCCATCAACTGCACGGCTTCCTTGGTGGCTTGCTGCAAGGTACTGATAGTGTCTTGAATTTCTTCGGTCGACTTATGGGTACGCTGTGACAGCACCCGCACCTCGTCGGCCACGACCGCAAACCCCCGACCCTGTTCACCGGCGCGGGCCGCTTCTATGGCCGCGTTAAGCGCCAACAGGTTGGTTTGCTCGGCAATGCCCTGAATGGTCGACAACACGCTCGAAATTTCCTTGGCATGCACGTCCAGGCGCTGGATCACGGAGGCGGCCTGAATCATCTCTTGCGACAGCGACTGAATGGAGTCGCGGGTTTTATTCACCTGCTGCTTGCCATGGGCGGTGCTGCTGCTCGACTGTTGGGCCGCGGTGGCCGTTTGCTCGGCGTTATTGGCAATTTCATGGGTGGCCGAGGCCATTTCGGTGACGGCGGTGGCCACCATGGTCACTTCTTGTTGCTGACGGCCCAGCTCGGTGACCGTTTGGTTGGCACGTATCGAGGCTTGTTCGGCATTGTTGCCCAGGTATTCTGCCTGGCTGCGGATACGGCCAATCAGCTCGGCCTGGCTGGCAACGAAGCGGTTAAAGTTGGTGGCCAGCGTACCCACTTCATCCTGGCTTTGGATGTCGATGCGGCGCGTTAAATCGCCACGACCATCGGCAATTTGGGCCAGCGCCTGGGAGACGCGCAGCAAAGGCGCGAGTAACCATTGCACCAACAGGCTGATCAATATGGTGGCGATTACCACGACCAGCGTGGCAATGCCCAGCTGTTGCAATAACATGGGCGTTAGCGGGGCTTCC
Source organism: Shewanella indica (assembly GCF_033842865.1). Taxonomy (NCBI): domain Bacteria; kingdom Pseudomonadati; phylum Pseudomonadota; class Gammaproteobacteria; order Alteromonadales; family Shewanellaceae; genus Shewanella; species Shewanella indica. Next base: position 4,489,456 of record NZ_JAWXXR010000001.1, on the reverse strand, counting down.
AATGCGGCCCTGTCGAGGATCATCAGCAACTGCCAGTCGGTACCGGGGACGGCCTGGCTATACACCAGCTTGTTCGCCTCTTTCAACTTCACCGGATGCAGCTGCTGGCTTTGTTGCCATTTATTCTGATTGGCGACGGTAATATCGTCGTCGATTCTGCTGGCCGGCTGCAAGATCATGGACTCATCTTGATAGGCGATGATGGTGCCATCTTTACTCAGCATCATGGCATAGCCCTTGGCGGGCAACTGAATGGCATTCACATCTTTAATCAGCTGGCTGATGCCGATGTCGCCGCCGATCACACCCCTAATCTGGCCATGGGTGCGCACCGGCTCAGCCAGGGTGACCACGGTACCCAGACCGGTGGCGTCTTCGTAAGGCGAGGTAATAATGGCGCCGTTTGCAGCCATCGCTTGTTTATACCAGGGGCGGCTGCGCGGGTCGTAACCGGTGCGGTCGATACTGGGGTCATCGTCATACATGACCCCGTTTTTGGCGCCAAAGTAACTAAGTTGAAAGCCGCCGGACTCCTTGGCTTGTTGCAGGGCGGGCAGGAGTGCCCGATCAAGGTGTGGGGCGGCGGCAGACAGCATGCGTTGGCGCACGTCAAACCAGCGGGTTACTTTTTCTGCTTCGAGCTTGCCGAGGCTGGCGACCAGGGTTTCGCTGTCTTCATACAGCCGGGCTTTCATATTGTTAAAACTGATGGCACTGAGTGCCGCTACCGTGATGGTAATGGCAACGATGAAACTCAATAGAATCTTATGCTTTAATTTTAATTTATTCACTTTACATGTCCGGCTACAGGCGGGATTCGTGATATCGGCCGCTACCAGGAAAACTTTAACTGAATGTTAATGCTGTTCCATTATCGAGGTGTCGCCGCGCCACACCCTAAGCCCGATAGAGGATCATTTGATTCACTATTGAAGCAAGCCAAACAAAAACAGGCATCCCGACGAGAGTCGGGATGCCTGTTTTTTTAGGGTATACGGATTTAATGGTTGATGGGGCACCTTTACCCCACCAACCTGATACCACCCTCAGATGGTTGATAGATCGACCCCGTAGTTGAGTTCCTCTGCGAAGTCCGGCAGTCCGTAACCGATGCTTTTCTTGTAGAACGGAGAGACCTTCGCAGTCGGGGCCTTCTTCTTGTGCTTCGTGGTGTAGAGCATTCGTGCCCGCATCACTTCGAAGGAGTAACCACGCCCTTCACGGTTCTTGTCCTTGGCCAGTCGGTTGATGGACTCCGTGTAAGCGTTGGTGACGGGGATGTCCGTCTCGAAGTAGGTCATGATCTCTTCGCGCCAGTTGCCCACCGCCCTGACCAGATCGCTCCAGACTTCCTTCTGGCCGTTCGGAATAGTAGCTATCCAGTCGTCCAGGGCGGCTTCTGCCTGGGGTCGTGTGGTGGCGTCCCAGATGCCGTAGAAGCGTTCCTTGTGCTCGTAGGCGGCCAGCAGTTGCGGGAATGCTCCCGTCCAGGTCTCCATGATGAGGCGTTCCCGGTCTGAGACTTCGTGAGCGCGTTTCAGCAGGATTTTCCGGTCTCCCTTGAGGGTTCGGCTTTGGGAAGGCTTCAGCTCCTTCCTGAGACCCTTGCGTACCTTCTCCAAGGCATCGTTGGCCATACGCACCACATGGAATTTATCGACCACGATGCGGGCCTGTGGCAGCACCGTCTTGACCGCTGTCCGGTAGGGGTTCCACATGTCCATGCTGACGATCTCGACCTTATGCCGGTCTTTCAGCTTCATCAGGTAGTTGGTCACCACGTCCTGACGGCGGGTGGCCAGCAGGTCGAGCAGGGTTCGCTCCTCGATGTTGGTCAGGATGCAGCGGTAGCGCTTGTTCAGGTACAGCTCGTCGATGCCCAGAATGCGGGGCGTCTCGAAGCGGTGCCAGCGCCCCAGGAACTCGGCGCGGGCGTTGAAGATGTCGCGTACCGTCTTCTCGTCCAGGCCGGTCTGTGCCGCCACGAAGGTGTAGGGGTGGTTGAAGGATTCCTTCTCCACGTATTCATGCAGCCGCAGCGTCATGCGGAAGCCGTCCACCATCCCCGGTAGCTGGGGCCTGAAGGTAGTCTTGCAGGCCCGGCAGGTGTACCGGCGGCGGACCACCCAGAGGGTGACCCGCTTACCGTGGATGGGCAGATCCCGATAGGGAACATCACGCTTGCCGAACCGCACGAACTCACCCTGCACGCCGCATTCCTCGCAGGAGATGGGATCGGGCGCGTCCACCTGGAAGTGCATTTCGTCGTCGGTTGATTTGCAGCCCAGTACTTGGTATTGCGGCAGGTGAAGGATGTTGTCGGGAAGTTCGGTCATGGTGTTGTATAGGCGTAGGTGTCAGTCAGATCCATCCGGCTCGGCATTGGTGTTTGCTTTTTTACCCAACAAACTGCTGGAAACGAAAAGTAAGGCACCGAGGACAATTGCAATATCAGCCAGGTTGAAGGCCGGCCAATGCCAATCTCGCCAATAGAAATCAAAGGAATCCACAACATAGCCGCGAAAGACCCGGTCAATCAGGTTGCCCATGGCGCCACCGAGGATAAGACTGTAAGCGATGGCTTCTCCTTTATGACGATTTTCAAGGATCAGCTTGATCAGAAAAATCGAGACCACTACCGCGATTCCGATAAAAAAGTAGCGCTGCCAGCCTCCACCATTCGCAAAAAGACTGAATGCGGCACCGGTGTTCCATAGGTGCACCCAGTTAAAGAACGGGGTCACCGAAACATACTCGCCATAGGCCATTGATTGCTGCACCAGCCACTTTACAGCCTGATCAGACGCTGCCAGCAGGCCCGATATGGACAATAGGGCATACGGCGAGAGCTTTTTGCCAATAATGAGCATTATTTAACCCTTCAACGCCAAAATGCGTCTGGCACCGTTAAGTACAATGCCCCCCGCGATGGTGCCGATAATCAGATCCGGATAATTGGAACCGGTCCACGCGACCAGGGCGCCGGCGGTGATGACCCCCAGGTTGATCACCACGTCGTTGGCCGAGAATATCCAGCTTGCCTTCATGTGCGCCCCGCCTTCCCGATGTTTGGATATGAGCAGCAGACAACTGGTATTGGCAATCAATGCGACGAATGCGATAGCCATCATCACCAGCGATTCAGGCTCACTACCGAATACAAAGCGTCTCACCACCTCTACGAGCACGCCCACAGCCAAGATCAGTTGCAGTACACCAGCAAGATGCGCGGCACGTACCTGCATTTTCACGCTATGTCCAACCGCATAAAGGGCAAGCCCGTACACCGCCGCATCGGCAAAATTGTCCAGGGATTCTCCAATCAGGCCGGTGGACTGGGCGATCAGACCGGCAGTCATTTCCACCACGAACAGAAGTGCATTGATGCCGAGCAACCAGCGCAGGGTCCCGGATTCTTGCTTAGCAGAAGCTGCCGAAAACTCGGCGGCCTTGATGGTCTCCGGATTTGCAGCGACGGTTTCCTGAAGCGAGGCGCCTAGCCCCAAGGTCTTCAGTTTCGAGGTGACGGGCTCGACCTCGCCGTCATGCACGACCTTCAGCCGGCGGTTCGACAAGTCGAAGGACAGCGCCCGAATCTCCTCAAAGCCGTTCAGGGCTAGGCGAATCATTCGTTCTTCTGATGGACAGTCCATCTTCGGCACGGCATAAACACTGACCCATCTCCCTGGCGCCTCGGAGGAGGCCTGTATATCGGTATCCGCTGCGGACGTTGCATCACCGCCACAGGCGCCACCACAGGATTTGCTCATGATACGACTCCACTTGAACAATGTTGTGGTACCATTTAAAACTATAAAGCTACTATAAGGTCAATAGAGTAAAGAATCCGTTGGGGAGGAGGCTGATGCGCATTGGTCAGTTGGCGCAGTTGGTAGGGGTCGAAACACAGACGATCCGCTTCTATGAACAGCAGGGCTTGTTGCCGCCGCCTGATCGGCAGGACAACGGTTACCGTGTCTATACCGAGAAGCATGGTGAGGGGCTGGCCTTCATCCGTCGCTGCAGAATCCTGGGCCTGTCACTGGCTGAGATTCACGAACTACAGAGCTATCAGGACGACCCTCATCAGCCTTGTACCGCCGTCAACGCCTTGCTCGATGATCACATCTCTCATGTGCGGTCGCAGATAACCGCTCTGCAAGCGCTTGAGAAACAACTCGTTTCACTGAGAGCGAGTTGCAACGATGACCGGGAAGTTGAGGCGTGTGGGGTTCTTGCTGGAATTAGCGAAGGAAACATGCACCAGCAGTAGGTGAAGCATCAACCAGATAATCCGATGAGATGCCGGTCTGTCTCACTCTCATGCAAAGGTAAGATCAACCATTTAATCCGCTTACCCCTTTGATGTTGCTGATATCCACCTTCAACAGCACACTGCCCTGATCGGTAAACTTGATGGCATTACCCACCAGATTGGTAATGATCTGGCCAACCCGCATGGCGTCTCCGCTAACGGCATCCGGCACTTCCGGGGCCACATCCACGACAAGTTCCAGCCCTTTTTCGTGGGCGGAACCGGACAGCAGCATCAGGGTGTCATCTAGGGTTTCCCTGAGGGCGAATGGCATGGTTTCCAGCACCATCTTACCGGCTTCCAGCTTGGAGAAGTCGAGGATGTCGTTGATGATCCCCAGTAGGTTGGTGGCACTGCGTTCAATGGTACGAATATATTCCATCTGGCTGGCGTGCAGCGGCGTTTTCAATAGTTGACGGGCAAAACCTATCACGCCATTGAGCGGCGTTCTCAGCTCGTGGGACATGTTGGCCAAGAATTCGGATTTTATCCGGCTGGCTTCCAGTGCCCGTTTCTTGGCCAAGTCCAGTTCGACGTTCTGAATTTCAATCTGTTCCAGGGTTTCCCTGAGATCCGAGGTCGCCTGATCGATATTTTGCTGCATCTCGTCGTGGTATTCCGACAAGGAGCCCGCCATGGCGTTAATCCCCCGTTTGAGCAGATCCAGCTCACCGATGAGATTACCCTCCAGTCGGGTATCCAGCTTGCCCTCACGGATTTTGGCCACCACCCGCACCATGTCGGTGATCGGCTGAGTGACATTCTTTACCAGGCGGAAGGTGAACAGCAGATTCAGCTGCACCCCGATAAGCACTATGATAAAAGCCGCCACCGCGGCTCTGTGCTGTTCCAGCAGCGCCTTTTCCTTGTTGAGCAGCAAAGAGATATAGCCCAGGGGTTTTTCATTGAAGCCGGGAGCGTCGTCTATCGCCAGCAGACTACCGGCAGCGAAAATCGGTGCCCTAAGCACCAGGCTGTCGCCTAGCTGATCGTATTCGGTGCGGGCCAGATCCGAGATGGCGCCCTTGTAGCGCATGATCTCAAAGTCTTTGTGATAATGGGAGGTGACAAACAGCTGGTTGTCGGCATCGAAGATGGCGATGGATTTCACCAAGGTCGACTTGTTGAGCTGAGCCGCGGCGAGCAGGCGTTTGGTGGCTTCGCGGTTGTTGGCAGCCAGGCCTATCTCGCTGGCGATGGCCAGCGGCTCTATGATATTACTGCCCTGTTCTATGAGCGTATCTTCAAGCTCATAAAAGCGATTTATGGTAAAGTAACTGCCCAGAAGAATACCGACCAAAATGGTAGGAGCCAGGGCCAATACCAGCACCCAGGATCTGAGGCTGTACTTGGTCATGTTATTCGCACTGTTCATGGGCGGTATAGGTATTCCAGCTAGTTTGTTTTACGGCTATAGATAGACTGCCAGATATCCCGGCGTCTTTGCCAGTTTTTTATTGTTTCAGGGGCCTAGATGGCACAATTTTTTAGAGAAAAACCAAACAGATCCAAGAAAGTCTCCGCAAAACTGTCACTCACGGCTTCCGGATTGGATCATCAGGGTGCCGGGATCGGTCAATATCAGGGCAAAGTGGTGTTCATTCCCGGCTTATTGCCCGGTGAGAGCGCCGAGGTGCAGCTCACCGAACAAAAAAAGAACTATGCCAGGGGTAAACTCATCCGCATCAGCCAAACATCCCCGGAGCGGGTTGAACCCCAATGCCCCCATTATGCGCTTTGCGGCGGCTGCGATCTGCAACACTTGTCAGATTTGAGCCAGCGGCAGCACAAGCGCCGGGCCCTGGCCGAGCTGTTTGCCAAGCTCTCTGGCTTATCCGAACTGCCGGAGATAGGCGAGTTGGCTTCTGCCCCTTGGCATTATAGACGCAAGGCCAGACTGGCGACCTGGTATGACAAACAAAGTCGCGAATTCACCCTGGGGTTCAGGGCTAAATCCAGCAGTAAGGTAGTTGCCATCGGCGAATGCCCTGTGTTGGCGGCTTCGTTGTCTGAGCTGATAAAACCGTTGGCGGCGCAACTGGCGCACCTGCAGGGTGTGGCTCAGCTTGGTCATGTGGAGCTGATTGAAACCGAAGCCGGTCGTTTTGTGGTGCTGAGAATTACCCGGCCACTGGTGAATAAAGACAAGGAAAAGCTCAAGGCCTTTGCCGGGCTGCAAGGATTGCAGTTGGTGCTGCAGGACAATCAGGGCGAGTGTGAATATCTTGCGGGCAGTCAGCCAAGCTACCGCTTGCCCGGCGTCGATGGCGATGAACTGACGCTTAAGTTTAATCCGGGGAATTTTATTCAGGTCAACGGCGAAGTGAACCGCGCCATGGTGGCCAAGGCCATAGATTGGCTGCAACCCAAGGCCGGTGAGCACATACTGGATCTCTTTTGCGGCATGGGTAACTTCAGCCTACCGCTGGCGGCCACCGGCGCCAGGGTCACAGGTGTCGAGGGTGTGCCCGCCATGGTTGAGCAGGCCAGGCAAAATGCCAAACAAGCCGGGCTTGAAGGTGTGCAGTTCTTTTGCGCCGATCTTAGCGCCGACCTTTCGGCCGAGCCCTGGCTTGGCAAGGTGGATAAGCTGCTGCTGGATCCCGCCCGTGCCGGGGCCTATGAGACGCTTTCTTACCTGAAAAACATCGCGCCAGAGCGAGTAGTGTATGTTTCTTGCAATCCGGCGAGCCTGGCGCGGGACAGCGTGTTATTGCTCGCGCAAGGCTATCGCCTGGAGCGCCTCAGTGTGTTGGACATGTTCCCCCAGACTCATCACACCGAAGCCATGGCATTGTTTGTGCGGAATTGATGCTTTTATTGTCTATCGAGTCAATTTTATCAATAAAGGTACTCACGGGGGTTTGACATACCATCGGGTATGCTCAAGATAGGGAGTCTTGTTGAGTCTGTTAATCGGACACTAAAGGAAGGTGAGATGGTATCTGTTCGCGAAGCACACTTTAAGGATCCTGATTTCAATCTGGATGAGTGGGTTAATCGTTATGTGGCCGACTCCGCCGATGCCGGGCGTTTGTTGGAGCTGATAGCCAAGGTGGAAGCACTGCCTATGGGCAAGTGCAAGCGTCCTAAAGCCGAGCTTCAGGCCAAGGCGCGGGAGATGATAGAGATCCTCGCGCCGCTCAACATGGATATCGAAACCCTGCAGGCCGCCATCTTATTTGTGTTTTTCGAGGTGGGCATAGTCGATGAAGCCAAGCTCACTGAAGACTTTGGTCCCGAGTTGGCTACCTTGGTCAACAGCGTCAAGACCATGGATGCCATAGGTGCACTCAAGGTGGGCAATGACAGCCGCAGCAGTGAGCCGCAAATCGACAATATCCGCAAGATGTTGCTGGCGATGGTGGAAGATGTACGCGCCGTGGTGATCAAACTGGCCGAGCGGGTATGCCTGCTTAGGGCCGTGAAAAACGACGATGAAGAAACCCGGGTATTGCTGGCCCGGGAAATTGCCGACATCTACGCGCCGCTGGCCAACCGTTTGGGTATAGGTCAGCTCAAGTGGGAGCTGGAGGATATCTCGTTTCGTTATCTGCATCCCGAAACCTATAAAGAGATTGCCAAGCAGCTGGACGGCAAGCGCCTGGACCGAGAAGTCTTTATCGACAACTTTGTCAATCAGTTGCAAACGCGGCTGGATGAAGAAGAGATTCGTGCCAAGGTCTATGGTCGCCCCAAACATATCTACTCCATCTGGCGCAAGATGCGCGGCAAGCAGCTTAAATTTGACGAGCTGTTTGATGTGCGTGCAGTGCGAATCGTCACCGACCGGCTGCAGGACTGCTACGGCGCGCTCGGTGTAGTGCATACCCTTTGGCACCATATTCCCAGAGAGTTTGACGATTATATTGCCAACCCCAAACCAAACGGTTACCAGTCGATTCACACTGTGGTGGTGGGACCGGAGGGCAAGACAGTCGAAATCCAAATTCGCACCCAGCAGATGCATGAAGATGCCGAACTCGGGGTGGCGGCTCACTGGAAATATAAAGAGGGTAATCACTCCGGTAAACAGAGTGGCTACGAAGAGAAGATCAACTGGCTGCGCAAGATTTTGCAATGGCAGGAAGATGTGGTCGAGAGCGGCAACCTGGTGGAGGAGATCCGGGCTCAGGTCTTCGAAGACAGGGTCTATGTGTTTACCCCGTCCGGCGAAGTGGTGGATTTGCCAGCCGGCTCAACCGTGCTGGACTTTGCCTACTATATCCACTCCCAGGTGGGCCACAAGTGTATTGGCGCCAAGGTCGATGGCCGCATAGTGCCGTTTACTTATCAGGTGGAAACCGGTGAGCGCATCGAGATTATCACCTCCAAGCATCCCAATCCGAAGCGCGATTGGCTCAACCCCAACCTGGGTTATATCAAGACCTCCAGAGCCCGCAGCAAGATCCAACACTGGTTCAAGCAGCAGGACAGGGACAAGAACCTGGTGGCCGGACGCGAGATGCTGGAAGCCGAACTGGCGCGGGTGGGGCTGACACTCAAGGATGTCGGCAGCGCAATTGAGCGCTTCAACATGACCAACATGGATGACCTGTTGGCGGCCATAGGTGGCGGCGATGTGCGCCTCAACCAAGTGGTCAATCATGTACAGAGCCGACTCAGGACTCAGGAGCCTTCCGACGAAGAGGCGGTGGAAGAGCTGGTCAAGAAAGGTCAGCAGAAGCCCATAGGTGCCAATCGCGGCCAGATAGAGGTCAATGGTGTCGGTAATCTGATGAGCCATCTGGCGCGCTGCTGTCAGCCGGTGCCCGGGGATGAGATTTTCGGTTTTATCACCAAGGGACGCGGTATTTCGGTGCACAGAGCCGATTGTGAGCAGGTCAAGGAACTGATGCGTGCCCATCCCGAGCGGGTAGTGGATGTGGTCTGGGGCGAAAACTACTCCGGCGGCTACAAAATCCGTATTCGAGTGGTGGCCAATGACAGAACCGGTCTGCTGCGGGATCTCACCTCTGTGCTGGCGGCGGAAAAGTCCAATGTGCTGGCGATGAGTTCCTCATCGGATCTCAAGAACCAGACTGCGGCCATTGAACTTGAGATGGAGCTTTATAACCTAGACGGTTTGTCCAGGGTTATCTCCAAGCTGACCCAGATAGACGGGGTAATAGAAGCCCGCAGGCTCTGAGGCCAGTTCGGTATTCGACCGGTATTTAAAACAGGACGCCTAGGTTGCGTCCTGCTGTTTTTTAAGACTTATCAAAGAGTCGTTGGATTGGTAAGCGTATTAGCAATAAAGGAGTAATGGCGGTGGCGGCAGATATCAATGCATTGCTTGAGATTATGGCAAAGCTCAGGGATCCTGAGCTGGGTTGCCCCTGGGACAGGGCGCAGGATTTTGACTCCATAGTGCCCTACACCCTGGAAGAAGCCTATGAAGTGGCTGACGCCATAGAAAGCCGCGACTGGCAGGAGTTACCTTCTGAGCTTGGTGATCTGCTGTTTCAGGTGGTGTTCTATTGCCAGCTTGGCAAGGAAAAGGGCTGGTTTGATTTCGCCACTGTGCTCGAGCGGATATGTAACAAGCTTATCAATCGTCATCCCCATGTGTTTGCCGCCGATACCGACTTGAGTTTTGACTCGGCGCCGGATGCCAAGAACAACTGGGAGCGCATTAAAGCGGCAGAGCGCGCCGGGCGCGAGCTGCACTCAGTGCTGGATGATATTCCCAAGGCGCTGCCGGCGTTGGCGCGGGCGGGTAAGATCCAAAAGCGGGTCGCCCGGGTAGGGTTTGATTGGCCCGAGCTTGAGCCTGTGGTCGACAAGGTACAGGAAGAGATTGAAGAGGTGTTGCACGAAGCGCGTCAAACCACGCCGGATAAGGCCAGAGTTGAGGATGAAGTGGGCGACTTGCTGTTTGCTGCGGTGAATCTGGCGCGCCACTTGGGGGTGGATCCCGAGCAGGCCCTCAGAGGGGCCAATAACAAGTTTGAGCGGCGTTTTCGTGCTATTGAGCAAAAAGCCAATGCCAGCGGCAAGCCGTTTGCAGAACACGATCTGCAGGCTCTGGATGCTTATTGGGATCAGGTCAAGCGTGAAGAGCGCGGTGAAATCCAGTAGCAGGCTAAGCCTGGATTAAAAATGCGCGAATGAGATCAGCGCGTAAAAATTATCGTCATTCCTGTTTGGTAAATGGCAGGGGCTTTGATATACTGTCGCCCCGTCCTGGTGCTTTCATTCGAGCACCTATTTATCATTCTTTTTTCTCAGGTTCAGCATGACTACAAGGTATATCTTCGTTACTGGTGGCGTTGTTTCATCACTAGGTAAAGGCATTGCAGCGGCATCGCTCGCAGCAATTTTAGAGGCCAGAGGCCTGAATGTAACCATCATGAAGCTGGATCCTTACATCAACGTTGATCCGGGAACCATGAGCCCAACCCAACACGGGGAAGTGTTTGTCACTGAGGACGGCGCAGAGACAGATCTGGACTTGGGCCACTACGAGCGTTTCATCCGTACCAAGATGAACCGTCGCAACAACTTCACTACAGGTCGTATCTACGAGGAAGTGCTGCGCAAGGAGCGTCGTGGTGACTACCTGGGTGCCACCATTCAGGTGATCCCACACATCACCAACGCCATCAAGGAAAAAGTCCTCGAAGGCGGTGAAGGCCATGATGTCGCCATCGTTGAAATCGGTGGTACTGTGGGGGATATCGAATCTCTGCCTTTCCTCGAGTCTATCCGTCAGCTGGCTGTTGAACTGGGCCGCGAGCGCAGTTTGTTTATGCACCTGACTCTGGTGCCTTTTATCGGCCCGGCTCAGGAAGTGAAAACCAAGCCGACTCAGCACTCGGTAAAAGAGCTGCGTTCTATCGGTATTGCGCCGGATATTCTGGTTTGCCGTGGCGACCGCGCTATTCCGGCTACCGAGAGAGCCAAGATCTCCCTGTTCTGTAACGTTGAAGAGCGGGCGGTTATCTCCCTTAAAGACGTGGATTCCATCTACAAGATCCCGGCGCTGCTGCGCTCACAAGGTCTGGATGAGCTGGTCGTCAAGCGTTTTGGCCTGAGCTGCCCTGAAGCCGACCTGTCCGAATGGGAAAACGTGGTTTATCAGGAAGCCAATCCAAACAATGAAGTGACCATAGGTATGGTCGGCAAGTACATCGAACTGCCGGATGCCTATAAGTCTGTCAACGAAGCGCTGAAGCATGCCGGCCTTAAAAACCGGGTTTCAGTGAACATCAAGTATATAGACTCCCAGACGGTTGAAGTCAAAGGCGTTGAAGTGCTGGAAGGCCTGGACGGCATTCTGGTTCCCGGCGGCTTTGGTGAGCGTGGTGTTGAAGGTAAGATCCTTGCCGCTCAATATGCCCGTGAAAACCAACTGCCATACTTTGGTATCTGTCTGGGGATGCAGGTTGCCCTGATTGAATTCGCCCGTCATGTCGCCGGCATGGAAGGTGCCCACTCTACCGAGTTCAACAAGGAAACACCTTTCCCTGTTGTGGGTCTGATCACCGAATGGGTTGATGAAGAAGGTAATTTGGAGCAGCGTGATGAAGCTTCTGATCTGGGTGGTACCATGCGTCTTGGCGCTCAGCTGTGCCATCTGATTGAAGGCACCAAGGCCGCTGCCGCATACAAGAGCAACACCTGTATTGAGCGTCACCGTCATCGTTACGAAGTGAACAACGCTTTCCGTGAGCGTTTGGAAAAGGCTGGTCTGGTATTCAGCGGCTTGTCTTCCGATCGCAAGCTGGTGGAGATGATTGAGATCCCGGCACATCCTTGGTTTGTTGCCGGTCAGTTCCATCCGGAATTCACCTCAACACCTCGCGACGGTCACCCTCTGTTTGAAGGTTTTGTCGCCGCTGCCAGTACTTACCAAAAGCGTAATCTGGGTTAAACTAGAAGAGCCGGACTGCTATGGCAGCTCCGGCTTTTTCATCCCCGCTGCACCGGGAAGTGTGAAGTGAAAGTCCAATACCCATATGAGAGACGCTGAACGCTCAGATGGGTATGGTTTTTTTCTTTAACTTTAATCGAGGACATTATGGCTAAGATCATTAACGTCATAGGACGCGAAATCATGGATTCTCGCGGTAATCCCACTGTAGAAGCTGAAGTGCATTTGGAAGGTGGTTTCATTGGTATGGCAGCCGCTCCATCAGGCGCTTCTACCGGTAGCCGTGAAGCGCTGGAACTGCGTGATGGCGACAAGGCTCGCTATCTGGGTAAAGGCGTGCTCAAGGCTGTTGATAATGTCAACGGTCCTATCCGTGAAGCCCTGCTGGGTAAAGATGCCACGGCTCAAGCCGAGCTGGACGGCATTATGATCGCGCTGGACGGCACCGAAAACAAAGACAAGCTGGGCGCCAACGCCATTCTGGCTGTGTCTTTGGCTGCCGCCAAGGCCGCTGCTGCCTTCAAAGGTATGCCGCTTTACGCTCATATTGCCGAACTGAACGGGACTCCTGGCCAGTACAGCATGCCGGTTCCTATGATGAACATCTTGAACGGTGGTGAGCATGCCGACAACAACGTCGACATTCAGGAATTCATGGTACAGCCAGTCGGTGCCAAGAGCTTCCGCGAAGCCCTGCGTATGGGCGCTGAAATCTTCCACAACCTGAAGAAAGTGCTCCAGTCCAAGGGGCTGAACACTGCTGTGGGCGACGAAGGTGGTTTTGCGCCTAACCTGTCATCCAATGCCGACGCCCTGGCGGTTATCAAAGAAGCCGTTGAAGCCGCAGGCTACAAACTGGGTACTGATGTGACTCTGGCGCTGGACTGTGCCGCTTCCGAGTTCTACAAAGACGGTAAGTATGACCTGGCCGGTGAAGGCAAGGTATTCGATTCCAACGGTTTTTCTGACTTCCTCAAGTCACTGACCGAACAGTATCCTATCGTTTCTATCGAAGATGGCCTGGATGAGTCTGATTGGGACGGCTGGGCTTACCAGACCAAGATCCTCGGTGATAAGATCCAGCTGGTGGGTGATGACCTGTTCGTGACCAACACCAAGATCCTGTCTCGCGGTATCGAGCAGGGCGTTGCCAACTCGATTCTGATCAAGTTCAACCAGATAGGTTCTCTGACAGAGACTCTGGCCGCTATCCGTATGGCCAAGGAAGCCGGTTACACCGCCGTTATCTCTCACCGCTCAGGTGAAACTGAAGATGCGACCATTGCCGACTTGGCAGTAGGTACCGCAGCCGGCCAGATCAAGACAGGTTCCCTGTGCCGCTCTGATCGTGTTGCCAAGTACAACCAGCTGCTGCGCATTGAAGAGCAACTGGGTGCCAAGGCAGCCTACCGTGGCCTGAGTGAGATCAAAGGTCAGGCGTAATTTTCGCCTCCAGTTTCAAAAGGCCACCACTTGGTGGCCTTTTTTGTTGTACTATCAACACTAATCGTATTTTTAGGGCATGAGCTGAATTTATCACCATGAAACGACTGCTTTTTGTCATCGTCTTGCTGCTGGGGTTACTGCAATATCGTCTTTGGCTGGGAGAAAACAGTCTGCCGGAGTACTTTCATCTTGAGCAGCAGATAGCGGCTCAAAATGACAGCAATGCCAGGCTCGAAGAACGCAACCAGGTACTGAAAGAGGAGATCCGCGATCTGCGCAGCGGTACCGAAGCCCTGGAAGAGCGTGCCCGCAATGAGCTGGGGTTAATCAAGAAGGGTGAAACCTTTTACCGGGTTGTTGGTGGTGAACAGCGTTCTATGTCTTTGGCCAATCAATAACGGCCCAATTTCAACATAACGGATATCCATGAGTGAAGCTATTTCCTCCCGAGCCATAAAGGCCGGGCTCCCCAGTGATGAACAAGTGATTGCCATAGTACCGGCCGCTGGAATAGGCAGTCGCATGGGCGCTGACTGCCCTAAGCAATATCTGCCGCTTGCCGGCTCATGCATTTTGGAGCAAACCCTCAAGGTTTTGCTGAGCCACAGTGGTATTTCAAGGGTGATAGTGGCGCTGAACCCGGAAGATAGCTTCTTTGGCAAACTCTCTGTGGCCAGTCATCCCAAGTTGGAGACTGTCACTGGCGGTAAAGAGCGCGCGGATTCTGTGTTGGCGGCGCTTGAGAGTCTGGTTGCCGACAAGCCATTGCCTGCCACTACCTGGGCCTTAGTGCATGATGCCGCCAGACCCTGCTTGACCCATGGCGATATTGATAAGCTGCTTGCTTCACGAAAACAATATCCACAAGGGGCGATACTGGCAGCGCCGGTGCGCGATACCATGAAACGCAGCGGCATCGATGGTTGCATCAGTGAAACGGTTGCCAGAGAAGCGCTCTGGCATGCGCTAACGCCGCAGCTGTTTCCACTGCTTACTTTGACCGAGGCGCTGAAAGCTGCGTTGGCCGCCGGTGTGCTGGTGACAGACGAAGCCTCGGCAATGGAGTGGCGCGGGGTACACCCGGCGCTTATCAGCGGCCGTAGCGACAATATCAAGGTAACCCATCCGGACGATTTGCCGCTGGCAGCGCTTTATCTGGCGCATCAGCGGGGTAACTGAATACAGGAACAAGCAATGAATATACGTATTGGACACGGTTTTGATGTACATAAATTCGGTGGTGAGCCGCCCTTGGTTCTGGGTGGGGTGGAAGTACCGCATCACACAGGCTTGTTGGCGCACTCCGATGGTGATGTGGTATTGCACGCGATTTCAGATGCGATACTCGGCGCCATGGCACTTGGTGACATAGGTAAACACTTTCCCGATACAGATGCCGAATTCAAGGGAGCCGACAGCCGGGTGCTGCTGCGTCATTGTTACCGCCTGGCGCTGGACAAGGGCTTTCGTCTCGGCAACCTGGATGTGACCATTATTGCCCAGGCGCCCAAGATGGCGCCGCATATTGAAGCCATTCGACAGATGTTGGCCGAAGATCTGCACACAGATCTTGACTCCATCAACGTCAAGGCGACCACGACAGAAAAACTCGGCTTTACCGGCCGCAGTGAAGGCATTGCGGTAGAAGCCGTGGTGCTGATGTTCGGTATGTAATACCGACTCATTTACAGGAAAAGATTTCAAATAAGATGAATTCATTACACTTTCTCTATGGCAAGCCGCTCTCCAAAGGCGATATGCGCACCAGCAACAGCGATTTTCAGGTGCAGGAAATACTGCCTTTTCTGCCCTCGGGCGAGGGTGAGCACCATCTGCTGCATATTCGTAAAGATGGCCTGAATACGGTTCAGGTGGCCGAGATGCTGGCCAAATTGGCCAAGGTGCACCCCAAAGAGGTGACCTTTGCCGGTCAGAAGGATAAGAATGCCATCACAGAGCAGTGGTTCGGCGTACGAATTCCGGGCAAGGAAACGCCGGATTGGCTGAGCCTCAATAGCGAGTCCATCACGGTATTGAGTGCGGCGCGTCATAACAAGAAGCTGCGTATTGGTGCGCTTTCCGGTAACCGTTTCAAGCTGGTTCTGCGCCAGATAACCCAGCCGGCAGATGTATTGCAGCGGCTGGAATCGATTGCCGAGAGCGGCGTACCCAACTATTTCGGTGAACAGCGCTTTGGTCACAACGGCCGTAACATAGAAATGGCACGGCAGATGTTACAGGGGCGCAAGGTGAAAGACAGAAACAAGCGCTCCATCTACCTGTCGGCGCTGCGCTCATTATTGTTCAATCAACTGGTCTCTCAGCGCCTGGCGACCCATGGGCTTGAGTGTCTGGACGGTGATTGTGTCATGCTGGCCGGCAGTCGCAGCTTCTTTGTTGCCGAGCGCTGGGATGAGGTGTTGCAACAAAGGCTGGCAGAGAAAGATATTTTGTTGTCGGCGCCCATGTGGGGTAGGGGCCAGCCACTCAGCAGTGCCGATGCCTTGGCCTTTGAGACTCAGGTGCTGGCCGAATACAGCGCCGATTGTGAAGGTTTGGAAAAAGCCGGGCTCGAGCAGGAAAGGCGACCATTGTTGCTGCGTCCCGAGGGGATGAAGTACCAATTTATCGAGCCGGACACTTTGGAGCTGGAGTTCAGCCTTCCCGCGGGCAGCTTTGCAACCTCAGTGCTGCGGGAACTGCTCGACTATGATGATGTGACCGAACGTCTGTGGCGTGAGCGCCAGGCGGCTCAGGAAGGAAATCCCGCATGAAAATCTTGGTCAGCAACGATGATGGGGTAACGGCACCTGGGATCCGCGCTCTATCAGAAGCCTTGTCAGCCGTTGCCGAAGTGCTGACTGTGGCACCGGATCGCAACTGCTCCGGTGCCAGTAACTCTTTAACCTTGACGAATCCCTTAAGGATTAATAAGTTAGACAATGGCTACATCTCGGTAAACGGCACGCCGACCGATTGCGTTCATCTGGCGATTCGTGAACTCTATGAAGGCGAACCCGACATGGTGGTCTCGGGGATCAATGCCGGTGCCAATATGGGAGACGATACCCTCTATTCAGGCACAGTGGCGGCAGCGATGGAAGGGCGTTTTCTGGGGTTACCGGCGGTGGCCGTATCCTTGGTGGGGCGTGAGTTTACGCATTATGACACTGCGGCGGCCTATGCGGTGAAGATCATTATGGGGCTTAAGAAGCATCCCATTGCCTCGGATCAGATCCTCAATATCAATGTGCCGGATCTGCCTCTCGATGAAATCAAGGGGATACGGGTTACTCGGCTCGGCGCCCGCCATAAGGCGGAGGGGATGGTCAGAGCCAGAGATCCTCATGGCCGCGAGGTATTTTGGTTGGGGCCCCCCGGGATTGAACTGGATGTGGGTGAAGACACCGACTTTTATGCTGTGTCTCAGGGATATGTGTCCATCACCCCATTAACTGTAGATTTAACCGCCTATCGGCAGCTTTCTCAATTGCAACACTGGATAGAAAAACTATGACCCGGGTAGCCTCCACATCGGCATTGAATTTAACCAAAAAACTGCAGGAAGCGGGGATCCGTCACCCGGGTCTGTTGCAGGTGGTGGCCAAAACCCCCAGAGAGTTGTTTCTTGATGGCGCATTGGCGCATAAGGCTTATGAAAATACTGCTCTCCCTATAGGCTCGGGTCAGACTATATCCCAGCCTTATATTGTGGCGAGAATGACCGAGTTACTATTGGAGCATAATCCTGCCAAGGTGCTGGAAATTGGTACCGGCTCCGGGTATCAGGCGGCGGTATTGGCGCAGTTGGTGCCTGAACTTTTTACGGTCGAGCGGATCAAAAGTCTGCAAATCCAAGCTCGTCAACGTCTCAAGCGGCTGGATCTGCATAATGTCCATTTCAAATATGGTGATGGCTGGCAAGGCTGGCCCAACAGGGCGCCCTTCGATGCCATCATGGTGACCGCGGCGGCATCTGATATCCCTGCCGCCCTGCTGGAACAGTTGGCTGAGGGGGGCGTATTGGTGATCCCTGTCGGTGATGAGAGCCAGCAGTTGTTGAAGATCCGCCGGGAGAAGGGACAGTTTACTTCTCAGGTTATCGAGGCGGTGAAATTTGTGCCTTTAATCAGTGGCGGCTTAGCCTGATAGTTATTACAGCGTGCAGGAGTATTCTTGAATCCATTGCATTTCAGCCGGTTATTGCAACGAAAGACATCATTATTTTGGCGTCTTGGCTCAGTGCTGTTGGTCACTCTGGTTTCTGGATGCAGTTTTCAGGCTCACAGACCCGCTCCGGTCGAATCTATTTATGGTGTAAAACGGCCGGCAATCGAAAGAGGCTCAATCCAATCTGATACTTACAAGGTGAGAAAAGGCGATACCCTCTATTCCATCGCCTGGGGAGCCGGTAAAGACTATGCGCAAATAGCCAAGTTAAATCAGCTAGATAAGTCTTATACCATCTACCCTGGACAGGTACTCACCCTAGAAAGTAAAAAAAATGTTAATAGCGGTTCATGGCTGAAATCGAGTAAAAGCTCCAAACCTCAACCTCAAAAATCAAAAGACAAGGTCTATAAAAAACAAACGGTTAAACAGAAACAGGCCGTTGCTAAAGCCAAGCAAAATAAGCCGAAAAAAACACTTGATCCCAAACCAAAGTCTGCTTACCCTGTATCCAATGGTAAACAAAATGTTAACCATGTTGTCCATAAGCCGAGTTCGACTCTGCCGGACAAAGTCAGTCGCTGGATATGGCCGGTTAATGGCCGGGTGATTGGCGCATTCTCTGCCAAAGAGCAGGGAAATAAAGGAATCAAGATAGCCGGTAACCGAGGCGATATTATTAAAGCCACTGCCGATGGTCGGGTGGTCTATGCGGGTAATGCTTTGCGGGGTTATGGAAACCTCGTCATTATCAAACATAGTGATGACTATCTCAGTGCTTACGCCCACGCCGATAAGATCTTGGTCAAGGAAAAGCAGCATGTGTCTGCCGGGCAGACGGTTGCGAAGATGGGAAGCACAGGCACCAACCAGGTCATGCTGCACTTTGAGATCCGCTACCATGGTCAGTCTGTCAATCCACTCAATTATTTACCCAAACGCTGATTGTTTGGGAGCCAAAATTGGCATATGGAGGATAAAAAACGATGTAAATTAGTTTGTTAAGGTTTGGGAGAGAATATTATGAGCCGCAAAAATGCTAGCGCACCCGTGGAAGAGCTTGTAGATTTATCCGTAAACGACACGGAAGTGGCGTCAAAGAAGGAAGAAGCTCTGGCCGAAATGGTTCAGGATGACCTGCAAAAAAACTTAGACGCGACCCAACTTTATCTGAGTGAAATCGGATTTTCCCCTTTGCTGAGTGCAGAAGAAGAGGTTTTTTTCTCGCGCAAGGCCCTCAAAGGTTGTGAAAAATCACGCAACCGCATGATCGAAAGTAATTTACGCCTCGTGGTCAAAATAGCCCGTCGTTACAACAACCGTGGCTTGGCACTCTTGGATCTGATTGAAGAAGGCAATCTTGGTCTGATCCGTGCCGTAGAAAAGTTCGACCCCGAGCGCGGTTTCCGTTTCTCCACTTATGCCACCTGGTGGATCCGCCAGACCATAGAGCGAGCCATAATGAATCAGACCCGTACTATACGTCTGCCTATTCATGTGGTTAAAGAGCTCAATGTGTATCTGCGTACTGCCCGGGAGTTGGCCCATAAGCTGGATCACGAACCCACAGCCGAAGAGATAGCCGAAAAGCTGGAACTACCAAGCAGCGATGTCAGCAAGATGCTGAAGCTGAATGAGAGGATCACCTCGGTCGACACTCCGATAGGCGGTGACAACGACAAGGCCCTGCTCGATGTGTTGGCAGACGATGATGAGATGACACCGGATGCCCAGGTGCAGGAAGAAGACATTTCCAACTCTGTGGTTAAGTGGCTCAATGAGCTCAATACCAAGCAAAGAGAAGTGCTTGCCAGACGCTTTGGCCTACTGGGATATGAACCTTCCACTTTGGAGGATGTAGGCTCGGAAATTGGCCTGACCCGAGAAAGAGTGCGGCAAATTCAGGTGGAGGCATTGAAACGCCTGCGCGACATACTCTCCTCTCAGGGATTGTCGGTAGAGGCCTTGTTCAAGGCCTAGATAAGTTTGCAATAATGCCCAAAGAATGCAATCCCGAACATATCTATCTGGCGACTTTAAGGGGTTCATGCAAAAGATAAAAATCCGATGTAAATATGTCATCGGATTTTTTGTTACTCAGCTTCATTGTTCCCCAGCATCATCAAGCCTCTTGGTAAATAAAACTCGTTAGCATGGCGTCGCCAGCCTCAGGTTCGTACTCTAAGGTGATGAGCTGCTTTCGTTTTCGGGCCGGTTTCAGGTATTAACCTGGTGGCGCTTCATTGAACTCCTGTGGTTGTTTATCGCCAAAAATCGCCGGTAATCACACTATTTGACTTGATTTCAGACCGGCAAGTTGGACCGGACATGCGATCACTTTAAGCATCGGCAGAATATGTGTCAGCGCCTTGGTCTGTGTCATATGTTCCGAGCCTGGTTCAACTTGATTATTATCTTTTGGGAAATGTGGAATTTTTTCCAGGTAAGATATTGTTTGGTATATGTTTTTGTTATGGATTTACACGCATTATGATTGTTGTCGATAGCGGCTAATGGAGAGGTTTTAAAGATATTTTTATCAGGGTTTCAAGTGTTTAATCCGGAAAATTATGACAAAATGGTGGCGTTAATAGGGCTTCAACGAGTCTTTTTCATAATTTTGTAATAAAACTGTCCAATAATGGCCACGTGGAAATTCACTGACAGAAACCGTTATGACTGCAAGGATTTTAATAGTAGAAGATGAGTTGGCTATCCGTGAGATGCTGACTTTTGTTATGGAACAACACGGGTACACCACCAGTGCCGCCGAGGACTTTGACTCTGCCCTGGCACTGCTCAAGGAACCTTATCCGGATCTTATTCTGCTGGACTGGATGTTTCCGGGCGGCAGCGGTATTCAGTTTGCCAAGCGATTGAAGCAAGATGAGTTTACCCGTCAGATCCCCATTATCATGCTCACCGCCCGCGGTGAGGAAGAGGACAAGGTCAAAGGCCTGGAAGTGGGCGCCGATGACTATATTACCAAGCCGTTTTCCCCTAAGGAGTTGGTGGCCCGCATCAAGGCGGTTCTCAGACGCGCCGCGCCAACCCGCCTGGAAGAAACCATAGATGTGCAGGGCCTGACTCTGGATCCTGTCAGTCATAGGGTCACAGTGGGGGATTCAGTGCTGGAGATGGGGCCGACTGAGTTTCGTTTGCTGCACTTTTTTATGACTCACCCGGAACGGGTCTACAGCCGTGAGCAGCTGCTGGACAATGTTTGGGGCACCAATGTCTATGTCGAAGACAGAACCGTGGATGTGCATATTCGTCGCTTAAGGAAAGCCGTGGAGCTGTCCGGGCACGATAAACTGATCCAAACGGTTCGCGGCGCAGGTTACCGCTTCTCTACCCGTATCTAGCGGGGTAACAATGGGCATGGGCCGGGTTTTGCGTTATCTTGTGCAACCATCGGCCTTTTGCCTGGGCATTTTCTATGTTTGATTCCTATTCGGGTTATCGGCTGTTTTCCCGTCTGATGCTGTACCTGGCGGCTTGTCTGCTGCTTGGGTTGCTGCTTGGTCAGTTGCTCTTGGTGTTGTGTCTGGGAGCTTTTCTATTATTGGGTTGGCACTATCGCCAGCTTATTCGGCTCAATTACTGGTTGTGGCGCGATCGCCGCTTAACGCCGCCTCAGGGCAGCGGCAGCTGGGAAGGGGTGTTCAATGGCATCTATCGCCTGCAGGGTAAAAACCGCAAGCGGGTGAGTCAGTTGGCAGGGCTGTTAGGAAGGTTTCGCCAGGGGGCCGAAGCGCTTCCTGATGCGGCAGTGGTACTCGATTCAGAGCACAATATTCTCTGGTGTAATAAGCTGGCGCAGCTGCTGCTTGGCTTTGTCTGGCCGCAGGATAATGGTCAGCGAATAGATAACCTTATCCGGCATCCCGACTTTTCGGCCTATTTGAAAAAGGGTCATTACAAGGAGCCGCTGGAGCTGCCGTCCCCGGTTTCGGATAGACGTTTGCTGGAAGTGCGTTTGATGGCCTATGGCGACAGGCAGCTGTTGCTGATTGCCCGGGATATTACCCGGGTTAGGCAACTCGAGGGAATGCGCAAGGAGTTTGTTGCCAACGTCTCCCATGAGCTGAAGACGCCGCTCACTGTGCTGCAGGGGTATCTTGAGATGATGCAGAGCATGGCCGAACCTGATTCCCCCAATGTCAAGGCGCTGGAGCTGATGCAGCAGCAGACCGGCAGGATGCAATCCATGGTAGAGCAGTTGTTGGCGTTGTCGCGGATTGAAGATGCCGCCGATATCAACCTGGAACACACTGTGGATATGAAGCAGTTGATGACCACCTTAAAGGAGGAGGGCGAAGCGCTCTCCCGTGGTCGCTACCAACTGAGCTTCCATGCCGAACCCGGGCTCAATACCCATGGCAATGAGTTGCAGCTGCGCAGTGCCTGCTCCAACTTGTTGTCCAATGCCATACGTTACACTGAACCGGGCGGCAGTATTGAGGTGCGCTGGCAACGGGTGGCAACCGGCGCCATGTTCAGTGTTAAAGACAGTGGTGAAGGAATTGCACCGCAGCATATCAGTCGACTGACTGAACGTTTCTATCGGGTCGACAGTGCCCGCTCGCGGCAAACCGGTGGCAGTGGTTTGGGGTTGGCGATAGTGAAACACGCCCTTAGTCATCACCACAGTGAACTCAAGGTGACCAGCGAGTTGGGTAAGGGCAGTACTTTCAGCTTTGTGATCCCGCAGCATCTGCTGGAGCAGCAAGATTCTTGAAGCGCTGGAATAGACTAATGTTATTAAGGAGCCGTAGGCTCCTTTTTTACTATCTGGTGCGAAGGGGATTTATTTTGCTGCTTGTGTCACCAGCAGCAAGCTTCAGATTATGATTATACAAACTCTTTGCTACAGAAAGTGAGCTGCTTAAACAATACTTTTACTCGAAGGCCCTTAATGTTGAAACTATTGAAAACTGTGCTATCCGCTAATTTCAATCCCTCATTTGCTGCGAATTTATCTTGGCCTGTCATGCAACTGTCATTTTAAAGTCATAGACTTGTCATTGTGGCAATTGATACTGGCTGCGTTTTAGAAACCAATTTCGGTAAACACTGGAGCAAATAATGAAATTGAAACAGCTTGTCGGTGCGGTGACTCTTACAGCCGCTGGTGTATTCTCAGCAGCATCTATGGCTGCTATCGATCAGTCACTGCCAACCTACGAGAAAACAAGTGGCGTATCCGGTAACTTGTCTTCTGTCGGTTCTGACACTCTGGCCAACATGATGACTCTGTGGGCAGAAGAATTCAAACAGATGTACCCTAACGTCAACATCCAGATCCAGGCTGCCGGTTCTTCAACTGCGCCTCCAGCCCTGACCGAAGGGACTTCTCAGTTTGGCCCTATGAGCCGCAAGATGAAGCCAAACGAAGAGGAAGCGTTTGAAAAGCACTATGGTTATAAGCCTACTGCGATTCGTGTAGCCATTGATGCTCTGGCAGTCTTTGTGCACAAGGACAACCCCATCAAGGGGCTGAGCATAGAGCAGGTTGATGCCATCTTCTCCTCTACCCACAAGTGTGGTGGCAGCGATATCACTCGTTGGGGTGATGCCGGTTTGGACGGAAGCTGGTCTGCCAAAGACATTCAGCTGTACGGCCGTAACTCAGTATCCGGTACATACGGTTACTTCAAGAAGAAAGCGCTGTGTAAGGGCGACTTCAAAGCCAACGTGAACGAGCAGCCAGGCAGCGCCTCAGTGGTTCAGTCTGTATCTCAGTCGCTGAATGCTATCGGTTACTCAGGCATAGGTTACAAGACTGCCGGTGTGAAAGCTGTGGCTCTGTCGAAGAAGGGCGACGACTATATCGCGGCAACGCCTGAGAATGCTGCCAGCGGTACTTACCCACTGTCACGCTACCTCTACGTTTACATCAACAAGCACCCAAACAAAGAGCTGTCACCCATGCAGCGCGAGTTTGTCCGCTATGTCCTGTCCAAGCAGGGTCAGCAGGTTGTTGAGAAAGACGGTTATGTTGCACTGCCAAGAAGTGTGATTGCCAAAGACCTGGAGAAGGCTGGTATCCGTCTGTAAGACTTACCCCTTCGAAGAAAAGCCCGCGTCGCGGGCTTTTTTGCGTCTGCGTTTTAGTCCATGGAAAACAGCGCAGGGGCGCGCTGCTGCATGAACTCGATAAAGAGTTT
This sequence comes from Shewanella indica, assembly GCF_033842865.1. Classification (NCBI taxonomy): domain Bacteria; kingdom Pseudomonadati; phylum Pseudomonadota; class Gammaproteobacteria; order Alteromonadales; family Shewanellaceae; genus Shewanella; species Shewanella indica. The sequence goes on along the minus strand of NZ_JAWXXR010000001.1, from coordinate 4,465,479 downwards.
TACCTTGAGAGGTTGCTGGCTGCGTTGATGATAGAGCAGGGAAATACGCCGTTTTTCTCCTTTCCACTCCGGTAGCAATACCTGTAGCCGGCCATCTTTCAACTCCTGTTTGCAAAATAGCTCTGGGCCGTAAAGAATGCCGCCGTCATTTAAGGTCGCGCGGATGGCACCGTGGAGATCCGTCAGGGTTAGGTTGGCTGGGCCATCATAATAGAAGGCATCGCCATCGGGATGGCGCAGCGACCAGTTGAACAGAGGCCAGACCTTGATAACCTTGTGCTGACTGAGCTGTTGCGGATGGTTAAATACCGGCGCTTTTCGAAGATACCCGGGGGAAGCCACCAGGCGATAATCCAATACTCCGAGAGAGCAGGAAACCCAGGAGGAGTCAGGCTGGGTGCCGCCGACTATGGCAACATCTATGCCTTTATCGATGAGATCCACCACCTCGTTACTTTGGGCGATATGCAGCTTGATATCCGGGTAGCACTCGCAAAATTCGTTCAGTGTCTCGATGAATATCATAGAGATAATCGAGATGGGAGCGGCAATTCTCAGGGTGCCTTCGGGCTTGTCGGCGCAGGTGCCGCTGGCCAGGGCATCAAACTGGGCTATCAGTTGCTGATAGCGTTGGAACAACTCCAGTCCCTCTTCGGTCAACCTCAGTTTGCGGGTGGTTCGCATCAGTAGTTGTTTATCCAGCACAGATTCCAGCTTGGCTAGTTTGCGGCTGACGGTGGCCACCGGCATATTCAGTACTTTGGCGGCCTGGGAGAAACTTCCGGCATTGACCAGATGTACAAACAAGTAGAGCAGTTGCAGTTCGGGAGCCTGATTGTCACTCATTGCTGTTCCTCAATGTGCCAAGGATATGTTTAAAACGCTTGTCTGCCGATGTCTACGACCATAGCGCAATGGCTGGCAGATAACGGCTGTGGTAACTTGTCGGCAATCTCTGCCGAACTTACTTAGCTGTACTGATAAGGGCAGGCAAGATACAGAATTCCCCGCCATTTTCGCAGATCCTCGGCGGGAGTACGACAGCCAAAGTCAGCAAAATGGAAGAAGTATGACTGGAATCATTACTCCGCTGATCTCTGTGTTTGGCATTATGCTCGCAGGTTCACTGGTACAGAAAAGCAAAATCCTGCCGGATGGTACGGACGCCGCCCTCAACCAATATGTTTATTACATAGCTTTTCCGGCCATTATGATGATAGTGCTGGCAAGAACTTCTTTCGAGGAGATCTTCCAGTGGCATTTCATCGTCGGTTTCAGTGTGGCAATGATGCTGACCTATCTGCTGGTGCTGCTGATTTCCGGTTGTTTCAGGGCCGGTCAGGGGGTAGGGGCGATTCGCGCCTTGAATGCCACCTTTGGCAATACCGCCTTTATCGGCATCCCCATGATGATGATAGTCTACCCGGGAAACCAGTTGGCGCTGGCTGCGGCGGCCATTGCCAGCCTGTTGTCTGTGGTGATGTTTGCCATCGCACTGGTGTCGCTGGAGCTTGCCAGAGATACAGAAAACAAGGCGCATCCCTTGCTGATTATTGTTGAAGCGCTGGCGAAAAACCCGATTGTTATCGGCAGCGCCTTGGGCGTTGCTGTCTCGGCTTCCGGTATGGCTCTGCCGGATGGGATAGCGATGATGATAAGTCAGATAGGCGCCACCTCCAGTCCCTGCGCCCTGTTTGCCATAGGTATGGTGTTGGCCAAGGCGACTCGGGTTCGCGGCGCCACCCGCTTACCTGGGCCTTGGCAGTTGGCCGAGCTTTTTGGTATCAACGCTTGCAAGCTACTACTGCAACCTCTGCTGGCTTATCTATTATTGAAAGCCATGGGGATCAGCGGCACCAATCTGCAGATGGGGGTTATTCTTGCGGCCCTGCCTACTGCAGCGAGTGTATACTTACTGGCGCAGCGTTATGACACCAAGGCTGGGGTCAGTGCCCAGGGTATATTACTGGGCACGCTAATCACCTTTATCAGTTTGCCTTTGATAGCGGCATGGGCTGTTTAGGCTGGGTAGAACACAGGGAATAATTAATCGACAGATATTTACTGTATAAAAAATCAGTATATACTGTTTATCAATACAGTGTTTTGGGAATTCATTATGCTTTGCCAACTCAGCATCAATAACTTTGCCATAGTGCGTTTTCTGGAGCTGGACTTCCGTCCGGGAATGACCAGTATTACCGGCGAGACCGGGGCGGGTAAATCCATTGCCATCGATGCCCTGGGGCTTTGTCTCGGTAACCGGGCCGATGCCGCCAGTGTGCGCCCCGGCGCCAGCAAGACGGAAGTCAGTGCCCGTTTCTCTCTGGCGGATGTCCCTCTGGCCAAGCGTTGGCTGGAAGATAATGATCTCGAACTCGAAGATGAATGTATTCTACGGCGCACCATTGGCAGCGATGGCCGCTCCCGCGCCTATATCAATGGTAACCCTGTGCCGCTGACTCAGCTCAAGGCGTTGGGACCCTTGCTGGTGGGGATCCACGGCCAGCATGCTCATCACGCCATGCTCAAGACAGAGCAGCAACTTTACCTGCTGGACAGCTATGCCAATCATAAGCTGTTGCTCGATGGGGTCAGCAGTGCCTATCAGCGTTATCGCCAAATCGAGCAGGAACTGCGGCAATTGGTGCTGTCGCAGCAGGAGAGAATTGCCCGCAAGCAGTTACTCAGCTATCAGGTGGAAGAACTCAATGACTTTGCTCTCGGGGAGCATGAATTTGCCGAGATAGAGCAGGAGCACAAGCGTCTGGCCAACAGTACGGCGCTGATCGAGTCCTGTCAGTTGGCCTTGATGCTGCTCAGTGAGGGCGAAGAAGCCAACATAGAGTCATTGTTGAACCGGGCCGTGCATATCAGTGCCGAGCTTGAGAGTGTCGATGCTGAGCTGTCCAATGTCGGCGGCATGCTCAACGATGCCCTGATCCAGGTGCAGGAAAGCAGCAGCGAACTGCAGCGCTATCTGGACAAGCTCGAGTTGGATCCTGAACACTTTGCCATGCTGGAGGCGCGACTTTCCAAGGCGATGCAACTGGCGCGCAAGCATCAGGTGATGCCCTCAGAGCTGTATCAACATCATCAGCAGTTGCTGGCCGAACTGGGGAGTCTCGACTCGGATGAGCAGAAGCTCGAAGAGATAGAGCAGCAATTGGAAGCCAGCAAACAGAATTATCTGACCCAGGCGCAAAAACTCAGTCAGAGCCGCAGCCGCTATGCCAAAGAGTTGGACAAGTTGGTCACGGCTTCCATCCATGAGCTTAATATGCCCAAGGGCAAGTTCAGCATAGCGGTGGAGTTTAATCCTGGGCAGATGTCGGTCAACGGCAGTGACAGGGTGGAGTTTCTGGTGACCACCAACCCGGGGCAGCCACTGCAAAGTCTGGCCAAGGTGGCCTCGGGGGGCGAGCTTTCCCGTATCGGCCTGGGTATTCAGGTGATAACCGCCCGTAAGGTAGCGACTCCGACACTGATTTTTGATGAGGTGGATGTGGGGATTTCCGGACCGACGGCTGCCGTGGTGGGCCGCATGTTGCGCACCCTGGGAGAATCGACCCAGGTATTGTGTGTGACTCACTTGCCGCAGGTGGCAGGTAACGGCCATCAGCATATGTTTGTTGCTAAACATGCCAAGGGCAGCGGTACCGAAACCTCTATGGTGGCGCTGGATAAAGAGCAGCGGGTGCAGGAGTTGGCCCGGTTGCTTGGTGGCGATACCATCACCAGCAATACCCTGGCCAATGCCCGTGAGTTGCTCAGCAGCTAAAAGCGGCGTTTTGCAAGTTTTGAGATAAAACCGTCACACCCAATATTATCCGGGGGTTTTTGAGTCGCGATGGCGACTCAAAAACTATGGTCCGCTGAAAATCGGCCCGGTCAAGGTCGGCCTATTGTGAGTGATAATAGGCCTCAGAGACTTAATTTCTTACAAGGCCATCTCTGGCACATGTTCGGGGACAATAAGCTTGCCAGCGGTTTTGGCAACTATCTCCTCGACACTCACACCTGGCGCCCGCTCCAGCAGGTGGAAGGCGCCGTCCTTGATTTCGATAAAGGCCAGGTCTGTCAGTACCCGCTTGATGCAGCCATAACCCGTGAGCGGCAACTCGCATTTACTCAGCAGTTTGGAGTTGCCGTGTTTGTCGGCGTGCATCATGGTGACTATGATATTGTCGGCGCCGGCCACCAAGTCCATGGCGCCGCCCATGCCTTTAACCAGCTTGCCGGGGATCATCCAGGAGGCGATAGAGCCTTCGACATCCACCTCGAACGCGCCCAGTACCGTGAGATCCACATGCCCGCCACGGATCATGGCGAAGCTCTCGGCGCTGGAGAAGAAAGACGCGCCTTTGACGGCGGTAACGGTTTGCTTGCCGGCGTTGATCAGATCCGGATCTATAGTGTCTTCGGTGGGGAATTCACCCATGCCCAAGAGGCCGTTTTCCGATTGCAGCATTACCTGCATGCCCTCGGGGATATAGTTGGCCACCAGAGTGGGGATACCTATCCCCAGGTTGACGTAGTAACCGTCTTTGAGTTCCTTGGCGACGCGTTGGGCCAGTTGTTCTCTTGAAAGTGCCATTTTGCTCTCCTGCCCTTATGCCTGTTTGACTGTGCGCTGTTCGATACGCTTCTCGAACACACCCTTGATGACGCGATCCACATAGATGCCCGGGGTGTGGATATGATCCGGGTCCAGCTCACCCGGCTCGACTATCTCTTCCACTTCCACCACTGTTATCTTGCCGGCGGTGGCCATCATGGGGTTGAAGTTGGCGGCTGTCTTGCGAAATACCAGGTTACCCATGGTATCGGCCTTCCAGGCGCGGATCAGCGCGAAGTCGGCTGTCAGTGCCTCTTCCAGCACATAGTGGCGGCCATTGATTTCGCGGGTCTCTTTGCCCTCGGCCACCGGGGTGCCGTAGCCGGTGGCGGTAAAGAAGGCGGGGATCCCGGCGCCGCCGGCGCGGATCTTCTCCGCCAGAGTGCCTTGTGGGGTAAGGATTACATTGAGTTCGCCGCTGAGCATCTGCCGCTCAAAGGTGGCGTTTTCACCCACATAGGAGGCGATCATTGTGCTTATCTGCTTATGTTGCAGCAGCAGCCCCAGTCCGAAGTCGTCCACCCCGGCGTTATTGGAGATGGCGGTCAGGCCGCTGACGCCCAGCTTGACCATTTGATTGATAAGGCCTTCGGGAATGCCGCAAAGGCCAAAACCTCCCACCATGACTGTCATATCATTGGTGAGACCTGCGAGCGCTTCGTCGTAGCTGCCGACGACTTTATTGAGTCCTGCCATAGTGATGTCCTTGCTGTTTATTATCTGTCGTTATACTGCTTATCTGTTGTGCCACCTGGAAGCCTTAAGCTCCTAGGGCTCTGGCCACTTTTGAACCGGTTTCCCGGCCAAGCTGCTGGCTTATCTGCCGTCCGGCCCGGGCCAGTTTGTTGAGATCTATGCCTGTGTCTATACCCATACCATGCAGCATGTAGACAAGATCTTCACTGGCCAGATTACCGGATGCGCCTTTGGCATAGGGGCAGCCACCGAGTCCGGCGACCGAGGTATCTATTACACTGACGCCGGTTTCCAGGCAGGCGAGAATGTTGGCCAGCGCCTGACCATAGGTATCATGGAAGTGTAGCGCCAAGCGCTCTACCGGTACTCGCTCGGCCACTGTTTCCAGCATTTTGCGGGCCTTGAGCGGTGTACCTACGCCTATGGTGTCGCCGAGGGATATTTCATAGCAGCCCAATTGATGCAGAATGTCGGCGACCCGAGCCACTTCTGCCGGGGCGATTTCACCATCATAGGGGCAACCCAGTACGCAGGAAACATAGCCGCGAACCCGAACGCCTTGCTCCTTGGCCCGGCTCAGCAGGGGCTCGAAGCGGGCGATGGACTCTTCGATGGAGCAGTTGATGTTCTTCTGGCTGAAGCCTTCGGAGGCGGCGGCAAATACCGCCACTTCATCGGCGCCGGCATCCAGCGCCAACTCCAGGCCCTTGAGATTGGGAGTCAGGGCGCTGTAGCAGACGCCGGTGCGGCGTGAAATGCCGCGCAGCACCTCGCCCGAGTCTGCCATTTGCGGCACCCACTTGGGCGATACAAAGCTGGCGGCTTCGATGCGCTTCACCCCGGCATCGGCCAGGGCTTCAACCAGGGTTATCTTGGCTTGAGTGCTGACCGAGGTTTCATTTTGCAGGCCGTCTCTTGGGCCCACTTCAAACAGGCTTACCTTGGGAGGCAGCATTTTTAAGCCTCCTTGAGTTGTTCGCTGAGCTCCAGCAACTGGGCGCCATCGCTGACCAGTTCGCCGGGCTGGAAGAAAAACTCACTCACAGTGCCATCGAAAGGCGCGGCTATGGTGTATTCCATCTTCATCGCTTCCATCACCATCAGCCCTTGGCCGGCCTTAACGCTGTCGCCTACAGCCACCAGGTGGGTGACTATGGTGCCGTTCATCGGCGCCTTGAGCAGATCGGCGTGGTTGGCCTGCTCCTCTTCCAGTTCATTCTGAATGGCGCGGAAATGACAGGCGCTAAGCTCGCCGGAGCGGCCAAGCAGGGTAAAGTCCATGCCCTGGCGGCTGATTCGCTGGTTGCTGATATGCCCATCAACCACACAGCGAAGCGTGTCACCACCGGCTTCATCTGTGCTCAGCTCGCCTTCGATAACCAGGGTTTGGCCATCCAGTGTCAGTTGCCAGCTATCGGCCTTGGCCAGCTCAGTCAGCTGCAGGTGATGAATATGGTGTTCATCGTCCATCAGGGCGATATCGTGGCGCTTGGCGCTGTTGAGCCTAAAGCCATTGGCGCTGCCCCAAGGCGAGGAGGGGTCCTGACTGTTTGTCTGTTTGGCCCGGGAGTCGCGTTTGCGCCACAGCATTTCATACAGTGCGGCTTTGGCCAGCAGCGGCAAGGGCAGAGTGCTGTCTTTCGCTTGAGGCAGCAGCTGTGCTTGATAGCGCTCAATAAAATCTGTGCTGAAGTCGGCGCTGGCAAAGGCCGGGTGAGCGGCGATTTTTCCCAGGAAACCGATATTGTGTTTCAGGCCGGTGAGCTGGAAGTCATCCAAAGCCCTTTGCAGGCGCTGCAGCGCTCTTGGGCGTGATTCATCCCAGACAATCAGTTTGGCTATCATGGGGTCGTAGAAGTTGGAGATTTCATCGCCTTCACGAACCCCTGAGTCGATACGTACATGGCGCGATGACTTGGGCTCGCGCAGGAAGTTGAGCTTGCCGCTGGCGGGCAGGAAGTCGTTATCCGGATCTTCGGCATAAATTCGCACTTCAAAGGCATGGCCCTTAATGGCAACTTGCTCCTGAGTCAGGGGCAGAGGCTCTCCGGCGGCGACCAGCAGTTGCCAGTGCACCAGATCTGTCCCTGTCACCAGTTCGGTAACCGGATGCTCTACCTGCAAACGGGTATTCATCTCCATAAAGAAGAAGCTGCCGTCTTCTTCTGTGGCATGGGTGTCCAGCAGAAACTCGACCGTGCCTGCACCCACATAGTCGATGGCGCGGGCGGCAGCCACGGCGGCTTCACCCATGCGGCGGCGCAGGGCGTCGCTGAGGCCGGGGGCCGGCGCTTCCTCCACCACTTTTTGGTGGCGGCGCTGAATCGAGCAGTCCCTGTCTGACAGATAAATGGCATTGCCCTGGGTGTCGGCAAATACCTGTACTTCCACATGGCGCGGCTGCTCCAGGTAACGCTCCATCAACAGCTTGTCATTGCCAAAACTGGAGGCGGCTTCACGGCGGGCCGAGTCGATGGCCGACTTGACTTCCGTCAGGCTGCGGACAATCCGCATTCCCTTGCCGCCGCCACCGAAGGCGGCCTTGATCAGCAGCGGGAAACCGATTTTTTCGGCTTCACTGAGCAGCACTTCATCGCTCTGGTCATCACCGTGATAGCCGGGCACCAGCGGCACTCCGGCGCGGCCCATGATGAGTTTGGCGGCGCTCTTGCTGCCCATGGCTTCTATGGAGTCGGCCTTGGGGCCGATAAAGGCGATATTGGCCCGTTCACAGGCAGCGGCAAAACCGGCGTTTTCCGACAGAAAACCATAACCCGGGTGGATCGCCTCGGCGCCACAGGCCTTGGCGATATCGATGATGGCATCGCCCTTGAGGTAGGAGTCGGCCGGCGCCGAGCCCCCCAGATAAAAGGCTTCATCGGCCATAGCCACGTGGGCGGCATGGCGATCGGCATCCGAGAACAGTGCGACAGTGCGCACTCCCAATGACCTGGCGGTACGTATGATGCGACAGGCAATTTCGCCGCGGTTGGCAATCAGAATCTTGTTGAACATCTTACATCCTTCCTTAGTCACGGCGCTGTGGCGGGTTTGAGCTATTGCCTGGATTGCAACTGGAGTTGTTGCCCGAATTGTCACTTGAGCCTTGCCAGCTCGGCGGGCGTTTTTCGAAAAAGGCGTTCAGCCCTTCCTGGCCTTCAGCAGACACCCGGATCCGGGCGATGGCCTCGCCGGTGAGTGCCAGCGTCTGTTCATCTATCAGTCCGTGGCGGATATCGCTTATCAGCTGTTTGCACCAGTTGAGCGCCTGCGGACTGTTGCCCAGCAGCGACTCGATAAGGGGCGCGGCGGCGACCTCGAGATCGTCTGCTACCTGATGCACCAGTTGCAAAGTTTTGGCGGCTTCGGCATCGAAACGCTCTGCGGTCAACATATAGCGTCTCGCCTGACGCTCGCCCATGGCGCGGCGCACATAGGGGCTGATAACCGCCGGGATCAGGCCAAGCTTCACCTCTGACAGGCAAAAGCTGGCCTTGGGTGTTGCTATGGCGATATCACAGCAACACACCAGCCCCAGCGCTCCGCCAAAGGCCGCGCCCTGTACCAGGGCCAATGACGGCTTGGGGAATTGATCCAGGGTTGCCATCAACCGGGCCAACTCGGCGGCGTCTTTGAGGTTGTCGTCAAAGTCCATCGCCGCCTGTTTGCGCATCCAGTTCAGGTCGGCGCCGGCGCTGAAATGTTTGCCGTTGGCTTTCAGCAGCAGCACCCGGCAGGCGGGATCCCGGGCCAGGGACTCCAGCGCATCAATGAGCTCGGCAATCATCACTTCATCGAAGGCGTTGGCCAGCTGCGGGCGATTCATCACCAGGGATGAAACGCCGCGGGAGTCGGTGGTTAAGGTCAGATATTGATAATCCATACCGGCCTCCATTACATGCGGAACACGCCGAAACGTGTGTCCTCTATGGGCGCATTCAGCGCCGCCGACAATGCCAGGCCAACCACATCACGGGTCTGGGCCGGGTCGATAATGCCATCGTCCCACAAACGGGCGCTGGCATGGTAGGGATGCCCCTCTTTATCGTACTGGGCTATTACCGGAGCCTTGAAGGCGGCTTCTTCCTCGGCGCTCATGGTCTGCCCCTTGCGGGCCAGGCCGTCTTTACGCACTGTGGCCAGCACTCCGGCGGCCTGTTCACCCCCCATGACTGAGATGCGGGCGTTGGGCCACATCCACATCATGGTGGGTTCAAAGGCGCGGCCGCACATGCCGTAGTTACCGGCGCCGTAGGAGCCGCCGATGATCACGGTAAACTTGGGCACAGTGGCGCAGGATACTGCAGTCACCATCTTGGCACCGTGTTTGGCTATGCCTTCATGCTCATATTTTTTGCCGACCATAAAGCCGGTAATGTTTTGCAAAAACAGCAGCGGGATCTTGCGCTGGCAGCAAAGCTCGATGAAGTGAGCGCCTTTTTGCGCCGATTCGGAAAACAGAATGCCGTTGTTGGCCACTATGCCAACCGGGTAGCCATGAATACGGGCAAAACCGCATACCAGAGTGGCACCATAACCGGCCTTGAACTCGTCGAAGTCTGAGTCATCGACGATGCGGGCAATCACTTCTTTGACATCGAAGGGCTTTTTCAAGTCGGTGCCGACTATGCCGTAGAGCTCATGAATATCGTACTTGGGCGGCTTTACCTGGCTCAGTGTCTGGGCAATCTGCTTTTGGTGATTGAGGCGGGAGACGGCATTGCGGGCCAGCTCCAGCGCGTGGTCGTCGTTTTGCGCCAGATGATCGGCCACACCGCTTATCTTGGTGTGTACCTCGGCGCCGCCGAGCTCTTCGGCACTGACCTCTTCACCTGTGGCGGCTTTCACCAGCGGCGGGCCGGCCAAAAAGATGGTGCCCTGTTCACGGACAATAATCGACTCATCGGCCATCGCCGGCACATAGGCGCCACCTGCGGTACACAGGCCCATGACCACGGCGATTTGCGGGATCCCTTTGGAGGACATGCGGGCCTGATTGAAGAAGATGCGGCCGAAGTGATCCCTGTCCGGAAACACTTCATCCTGGCGCGGCAGGTTGGCACCGCCCGAGTCCACCAGATAGATGCAAGGCAGGTGACAGCGTTCGGCTATCTCCTGAGCGCGCAGGTGTTTTTTCACCGTTAGCGGGTAGTAAGTGCCACCTTTGACCGTGGCGTCGTTGGCGATAATCATGCACTCGACTCCGCTGACCCGGCCGATCCCGGCTATGATGCCGGCGGCGGGCACTTCCTCGTCATAGACTTCGAAGGCGGCAAACTGGCTCAGTTCCAGAAATGGCGAGCCGGGATCCAGAAGTTTCTCTACCCGGGTACGCGGCGCCAGTTTACCGCGGGACAGATGGCGCTCCATGGCCACAGGGCCACCGCCTTCGACTATCTTGTTGAGTTTTTGTTGGACATCGGCCACCAGGTGGGACATGGCGGCTTGTTTTTCCCTGAATTCATCGCTGCGGGCGTTGATTCTACTGCTGATTTGAGGCACGGCTTGTCATCCTTTTCGACTGAATGGGGGAGCGTGAAGGGCCGCTTGAACGGCCCCGGCATTCGCCATTACTTGGTTTCGTTGAACAGCTCTCGGCCGATGAGCATGCGGCGGATTTCCGAAGTACCGGCGCCGATTTCATAGAGCTTGGCATCGCGTAGTAGGCGACCTGTAGCGTATTCATTGATATAGCCGTTGCCGCCCAGCAGCTGAATGGCGTCCAGTGCCATCTTGGTGGCGAGCTCGGCGCTGTAGAGAATGGCTCCGGCGGCATCTTTACGTGTGGTTTCGCCGCGATCGCAGGACTTGGCGACGTTATAGATATAGGACTTGGCGGCATTCATGCCTGTGTACATGTCGGCCAGTTTGCCCTGCACCAGTTGGAATTCGCCGATGGATTTGCCGAACTGCACCCGCTCGTGCATATAGGGCATCACTATGTCCATGCAGGCGGTCATTATCCCAAGAGGGCCGCCGCTGAGCACCACCCGCTCGTAGTCGAGGCCGCTCATCAATACCTTCACACCCTGGTTGAGGCCGCCGAGAATATTCTCTTCCGGGACTTCGCAGTCTTCGAATACCAGTTCACAGGTGTTGGAGCCGCGCATTCCCAGCTTGTCGAGCTTCTGTGCCTGGGAGAAGCCTTTGAAGCCGCGCTCGACGATAAAGGCAGTGATCCCGTGCGGGCCCTTGTCCAAGTCGGTTTTGGCATAAATCACATAGGTGTGGGCATCCGGGCCATTGGTGATCCACATCTTGTTGCCGTTGAGAATGTAACGGTCGCCTTCCTTGCGGGCATGCAGCTTCATGGAAACCACGTCCGAACCTGCGTTGGGTTCACTCATCGCCAGTGCGCCTATATGTTCGCCGCTGACCAGCTTGGGCAGATATTTTTCTTTCTGGGCCTGATTGCCGTTGCGGTTTATCTGGTTGACGCACAGGTTGGAGTGGGCGCCGTAGGACAAACCTATGGACGCCGACGCGCGGGAGATCTCTTCCATGGCGACGACGTGCGCCAGATAACCCATGTTGGCACCGCCGAACTCTTCGGGGACTGTGATCCCAAGCAGCCCCATGTCGCCGAACTGAGGCCAAAGCTCATTGGGGAAGGCGTTGTCCTGATCCACCTTGGCGGCAATGGGGGCGATTTCATTGGCGGCGAAACCGTTGACTGCATCCCGCAGCATATCGATTTCTTCACCGAGTCCAAAGTTGAGGCTTGAGTAGAGAGAGTTCATTGGCTTGATGTCCTGTAAGTTAATATTTTTATTTTATTATTATGGTGTTTGGTCAATGGCTCAGGCTTTTTCCTGCTCCATGTCATCCAGCGCCTGACGGCACTGAAGTTCGGCAGAATTGAGTTCCATCAACACCACCTTGATATCGTCCATCTGCTGTTGCAGTGAGGTCTTTTTTTCCTCAATCAGGGCCAACATGGTATTGAGCTGTGCATGGCTGCTCTTGTCGGCATCGTAGAGTTCAAACAGTCGGCGGGTTTCCGCCAGGGAAAAGCCCAGACGCTTGCCGCGCAGAATAAGTTTCAGTCTGACTCTGTCCTTGAGACTGTAGATACGGGTCTGGCCACGACGCCTGGGTTTGAGCAGCCCCTGATCTTCATAGAAGCGGATGCTGCGGGTGGTGATATCAAATTCCTTTGACAGATCACTGATGGAGTAAGTGGTTTGTGGATTGTGGTTTGCGCTCATCGATAACACCATAAAATTGAACCTGTTTGGCAAGATATATGAAGTTTACGTAAAGGTAAAGTTTGTTGTGCCATTTTGCGAGCAGCTTGGTGTCCACCGCCGCTGCCATCGGCCTTTACCCGTATTGAAACACTTGCTTCAGTAACCTGTTTATTTGTCTTCCAATCTGGGTAACGGTACATGGCACCCTTCACTATGCATATTTGCATTCCAATCGTTTTGATGTCCGCTTCGGATGGACAGCAAAATACTCGGAAGCCAAAAGGCGCAGTTCGAACAGGGTTTTAGGCTAACGTCTAATTGGGGACTGGACCAAAAAGGACTTTAATTGTCACAGGAAGGAAGGGAACGCAGTGCCGTCGCAGAACGGCGTCCTTTGGGAGGAAAGATAATGATAGATCCGGGTTTAGCCATGCATAAGGCGTCACTCGAGGACAAGACACAGTTTTGGGGTGAGTATGCCCGCGCCATAGATTGGCAACAGCCCTGGGAGCAGGTGCTGGATGAGAGTGAAGCGCCATTTTACCACTGGTTTCGCGGTGGCATGCTCAACACCTGCTACAACGCGGTGGATAGACATGTGGCCGCCGGGCGCGGCGAACAGACCGCCATTCAATATGTCAGTCCGGTAACCGATACCGAGTACGGCATCAGCTATAACGAATTACAGCAGCAGGTGAGTCGCCTGGCGGGCTGGATGCAATCTGTCGGCATCAATAAGGGCGACAGAGTTGTTATCTATATGCCCATGGTGCCGGAAACCGTGTTTGCCATGCTGGCCTGTGCCCGCATAGGCGCCATACATTCAGTGGTGTTTGGCGGCTTTGCCGCCAATGAACTGGCAACCCGGATCAACGATGCCAAACCCAGATTGGTATTGTCTGCCTCTTGCGGCATAGAACCTTCAGGTGTTGTGCCTTATAAGCCCCTGCTGGACAAGGCGCTGGAACTGTCCGAGCACAAGGTGGAAAACTGCCTTATTCTCGGTCGCAGTCAGTATCAGGCCGAGTTGCAGCCAGGGCGGGATCATGACTGGCAGAGTGCTATCTGTCAGGCGACTCCTGCCGATTGTGTGGCGGTCGAAGCCACTCATCCCTTGTACATTCTCTACACCTCAGGCACCACAGGGCAGCCAAAGGGGGTTGTGCGTGATAATGGTGGTCATGCGGTAGCGCTGGCCTGGTCGATGAAGGCCATCTATGACATAGAACCTGGTGATGTCTTCTGGGCAGCCTCGGATGTGGGTTGGGTAGTGGGTCACTCCTATATTGTCTATGCACCGCTACTGGTAGGTGCCACCACCTTGCTGTTTGAAGGCAAACCTGTGGGCACCCCGGATCCCGGTACTTTTTGGCGCACCATAGCCAAGTACAAGGTCAAGAGTTTCTTTACCGCACCGACTGCGATTCGCGCTATCAAACGTGAGGACCCGGAGGCAAGCTATGTGGCTCAAAGTGACCTCTCTTGCCTGAAAAACGTGTTTCTGGCCGGCGAGCGTTGTGACCCGGATACCCTGAAGTGGGCGGCTGAGAAGCTGGCCAAGCCAGTAATAGATCACTGGTGGCAAACCGAAACCGGATGGGCCATTGCTGCCAACTTGATGGGGGTTGCCCCTATTCAGGTCAAAGCCGGGTCACCGGCAAGAGCCGTGCCCGGTTATCAGGTGGAAGTACTGGACGAAATGGGGGAGCAGGTGGCTCCCGGGCAGTCGGGCAATGTGGTTATCAAGCTGCCTCTGCCGCCTGGAACCCTGACCACGCTGTGGCAAAATGATAAGCGCTACCATGACAGCTATCTGGCCATGTATCCCGGCTATTATCTCACCGGAGATGCCGGCTATATGGATGAAGAGGGCTATCTCTACATCATGAGTCGCATCGATGACATCATTAATGTGGCCGGTCATAGATTATCGACCGGGCGCTTTGAAGAGGTGCTTTGTCAGCACCCGGCGGTGGCTGAAGCGGCGGTTATCGGTGTCGAAGATAAGCTAAAGGGCCAGGTGCCGCTGGGGTTGGTGGTGCTCAAGATGGGCAATACCCTGAGTGAAGAACAGCTACACAAGGAGCTGGTGGCCCTGGTGCGCCAGGAAATAGGCCCGGTGGCGGCGTTCCGTTTGGTGAGCGCTGTACCCAAGTTGCCCAAGACCCGCTCCGGCAAGATACTGCGCGGCACCATGCGTAAAATTGCCGACAATCAGGAGTTCAAGGCGCCGGCGACCATAGAAGATCCCGCTACTCTGGATCTGGTGCGCACCGCACTGACCCGTATGGGCTATGCTGATTCTCTGGTGAAAGAGCACGCCTGAGGCTGACTTTCTCCTTTTGCGCCTGCCGTCGGCAGGCGTTTTTTTAACTGTTTTTCATGTTGCAAAGGCGCGCCTCTTACACTTTGCCCTTTTAGTCGGCCTTTGCTAAGATGCCGCTGCTCCGTTCGGGGCAACAACAAGTAGTTACATACAAAGTAGTAGCATCCAAGTTTTACATTCAGGCTTGCAACTTAAGCTCACTATGTAGCCTTATCACTCTGGCCGCAGGGACGACCCTGTAAGCGCCTTTTCCACTATCGGGGACGACCCCTCTTAAAAAGGGACGGGTTCATGAACTGGTTACTCTTAATCCTCGCAGGTTTGTTTGAAATAGGTTGGGCCATAGGCCTTAAATATACCCAGGGTTTTACCAAGTTAATTCCGAGTCTGTTGACCTTGGGCGCTATGGCTATCAGTGTCGGTTTGCTTGGGCTGGCGACCAAGTCATTGCCTATAGGCACGGCTTACGGTGTTTGGGTAGGCATTGGCGCTATGGGCACGGCATTGGTGGGGATCTGGCTATTCGGCGAGAGTGCCAGTCTGATGAAAATCGGCAGTTTGCTGTTGATTTTTATTGGTGTTTTGGGACTGAAACTGGCTAATTGAACCCGGATGTTTGTCTGTTAATCGTGTTTTTCAAACAAGGTTATCGTCAAGGGCGGCTGGTAATTAACTTTCGTTAATCAGTATAATTAATCCACTCAAGGCCGGTTGTTGGCTCACAAAACGACCGGCTCCTCTGCTACCCGTGGAATTAATAACAATGCAAACCCACAAGCATCTTTCTGACATCGGGGTCATAGGCCTGGGTGTGATGGGCAAGAATCTCGCTCTCAATATCATAGATAACGGCTATCGGGTCGCGGCGTTCGATCTGGACAGTCGCAAAGTGATTGCTGCCGAAAACCAGGCCAAGATGGAAGTGACCGAGAGGGAACAATTGCTGTTTGGCTGTAATAATCTTACTGATTTGATGGGGAGTTTAGCAACGCCGCGCATTCTGCTGCTGTCCATTCCGGCCGGTGCGGCAGTCGATGCCGTATGCCAATCCCTGCTCGATGCCGGAATTGAGCGCGAGGATATAGTCATAGATACGGGCAATAGCCTGTGGACAGACACCATAGCGCGGGAGCTGCGCTATCGCGATCAGTTTATCTTCTTCAGCTCCGCCGTATCCGGCGGTGAGGTGGGGGCCAGATTCGGGCCCTCGCTGATGCCCAGCGGCGATATCAAAGCCTGGGGGCGGGTTGCTCCTATTTGGCGGGCGATAGCTGCCAAGGTGGATGGTGACACCGGATTACCGTTGGAGCGATTCGAGCCCGGCAACCCGGTTACCCAAGGGGAGCCCTGCACGGCTTACATAGGCCCGGCCGGTAGCGGTCACTATGTGAAGATGGTGCACAACGGTATTGAATATGCCGATATGCAGTTGATTTGCGAGGCTTATCATCTGCTAAGCCAAGTGCTGGGTCTTGATGCCTACGCCATTGCCGAGGTATTCGAGCGCTGGAATAAAGGTGTGCTTTCCAGTTATCTGATGGAAATCAGCGCCGAGGTCTTGCGGCAACAGGACCCATTGAGCGGTAAGCCTCTGGTTGAGATGATCCTAGATAAGGCAGGGCAGAAGGGCACAGGCCTGTGGACGGCAGTTAGCAGCTTGCAGATAGGTTGCCCGGCGCCCACTATCGCCGAAGCGGTTTATGCCCGCGCCATCAGTACTCAAAAAGTTCTGCGCCAGAGTTTGGCTACCAAGCTGGCCGGTCCCGAAGCGCGAGACACTCAATCGGCGGCCCCGGACGAGCAACAAAGTTTTATTGATGGCTTGGAGAGTGCACTCTATTGCGCCAAGGTGAGCTGTTATGCCCAAGGGTTCCAGTTGATGGCGATGCAGGCTCAGGAGCAGGGATGGCAGCTGGATTTTGCCGCCATTGCCAGGATCTGGCGCGCCGGCTGTATTATTCGCGCCAGATTCCTGCAATCCATAGCCGCAGCCTACGACAAGGAGCCGGAATTGGCCAATTTGCTGTTGGCCGATGGCTTTGCTTCAACGCTTTCGGCGCACCAGCAGGCATGGCGGCAAACGGTTGCCAAGGCGGTACTTGCGGGTGTGCCAGTGCCCTGCATCTCATCGGCGCTTTCCTACTACGACAGTTATCGCACCGAGACCTTGCCGGCCAACCTGTTACAGGGGCAACGGGACTTTTTCGGAGCACATAGTTTTGAGCGCATAGACCAAGCTGCCAACGAGCGTTATCACCTGGATTGGAGTGACCCCAAGCGGCCGCTGATTAAGCTGGATTGAGGGAAACCGGGTCGGGCAGAATACTATCACCGGCCAACAAAAAGGCTTCCAACTGCTTGGCAGTGGAAGCCTTTGCTATTTCTATCCCTTTGTTTATAGCTATCCCAGTGCTAAAGGGTAAACACCAAGCCTAAGCTGAACAGGGCGCTGAATATCATAGTCAGTTTGGCGGTGCGCCCCAGTAAAGGGTTTAATGCTGCGCCTGACTCCTGGATAAAATCACTGGACAGCTTGCGGGCCATCAGCAGCGCGAGGCCTGTCAGCAGCACAGGTAGCCCAGGTAGCAAGCCCAATAGGAAACCAGCGATAATCAGGCCGAAGGGTAAGTATACCAACGCCTGGTACAGCACCTTGGATTGGGCTTCACCTATACGTACCGCCAAAGTGCGCTTGCCGGCTTTCTCGTCAGTATAGATATCGCGGGTGTTGTTAACTAGGCAGATGGCGGCATTGAGCAGGCCCACGGCGCTACCCAAAATCCAGGCTGCAGTGCTGGTATCACCGGCCTGCAGATAGTAACTGCCGACAACGGCTACCAAGCCAAAGAAGATAAAGGCCGCCACTTCACCCAGGCCGTGTGAGGCCAGCGGGTATGGGCCGCCGCTGTAACCCAGGGCGCCCAAAATGGAAGCCGCCGCCAGGATGGCAATCGGCCAGCCACCGTGCCAGATGAGGAAAGACCCCACCGCCAATGCCAGCAATAGGCAAAAAATCATTGCATTACGCACTTTCAGCGGGTCGAGTAAGCCGCTCTGGGTGACCCTTATCGGCCCAAGTCGCTCTTCGGTATCTATACCATTTTTGAAATCAAAGTAGTCGTTGGCCAGGTTAACGGCAATCTGCAGTAACAGGGCACAGACCATAGATGCCACTGCAATGGTCCAACTAAAACTCTCCAGTTGCAGAGCCAGAATGTTGCCTATCAGCAAGGGTCCTATTGCCGCAGGCAAGGTGCGCGGCCGTGAGGCTAAAATCCAGGGATTCATCTTGTTAATTCTTCAGAGTTAAAGATGGGAAAACATGCTAAGGATACCAATTTTCCACTTGAAAGTTAGCACAATCGGATAAATGCATTTAACAGAGTTTGAGTCAGCGCACATTTGTACCCGTGCGGATTAAAAAAATGCAGCCATAATCAAATAACCTTAGGGGATTATGTGTTCTTATTGTTAAAGAATACCCGGTATTTCATGAGCTTATTACTAAAGCAGAGGTTAATATGATGGGGTTTGGGGGCAGGACAGCCCTTGTCAGCGGTGCCGCCTCGGGGTTGGGGCGCGCCTTTGCCATAGGTTTGGCTCAGCGTGGCGCCAGTCTGGCACTGCTGGACATAGACAGCTGTAAAGATACCTTGAATGCGATTTCTGCTTTGGGGGCCGATGCCAAAGCCTGGCACTGTGATGTTGCCAATGAGCAAGATGTTGCTTTGGTGCTGCAGGAAGCTTGTGACCACTTTGGCACCATAGAGTTGTTGGTGGCCTGTGCCGGGATCCATACCCCTTGCTCATTTGAAAAACTGACACCACAGCAGTGGCGACGGCAGTTGCAGGTGGATCTAGATGGCAGCTTCTTTCTCTGTCACGGCCTCTGGTCGCGAATGAAGGCCCAGGAGTATGGCCGGATCCTTTTGTTGGGTGGTGTTAGTGGACTGTTTGGAGACCTTTTTGAAAGTGCCTGGGCTAGCGCCAAGATGGCTTTGTTTGGATTAACCAATAGTCTCAGTCGTGAAGGCGGCAATCATAACATCCGTGTCAACAGTCTCTATCCTTTGGCTACCACCCCTATGACGGAGCAACATCTGGCACTGCCGGTACAACCTTTATTTGGTTTGAGCGCACCATTGGCAGCCGGGTTGTTTCTGCTCAGTGAGCAGGCGCCCAATGGGCAACATTTGTTGGCTGCAGCAGGCAGTATCAGCCGGGTGAGAATAGCGCAGACAGAGCCGGGTTACTTTAATGCCGATGCTTGTACTCCTGAGCTTTTGGCCAGAGCCTGGCCAGAGTTGAGTGTGGCCACGCCGCTGGGTTTCAGCGACAGCGGTGAGGCGCAAATTGTTAACTGGGCCAGACAAGCTGCCGCTGAGCATGATATAGAGATAGAGTAAAGTCATCTGGTCACGAAGGGCGGTTCTGGGTTAATCTTTGCGGTATATGTCAGCCAGTTAGTAGAGTTTTATGAGCCAGGTTTTAGATGATCTCTTGTCACTGCTCGCGCTTGAACAGATAGAAATCGGACTTTATCGGGGCCAGAGTCAGGATCTGGGTTTTGGTCATGTGTTTGGTGGTCAGGTCATGGGTCAGGCCCTCAGTGCCGCCCGTCGTACTGTGCCGCAAGAGCGCCAGGTGCACTCACTGCACTCCTATTTTTTACGTGCAGGCGATGAAAAGCTGCCGATAGTCTACGAAGTTGAAAATATGCGTGACGGTGGTAGTTTCAGCGCCCGTCAGGTGAAGGCGATTCAGAAAGGGCGGCCGATTTTCTACATGACTTGCTCCTTCCAGGAGCCGGAAGTTGGCTTCAGCCATCAGGCAGAAATGCCAGAGGTTCCCGGCCCAGAAGGGATACTCAATCAGCAGGAGTTGGCAATGACCATGAGGGATAAGGTGCCCTCCAGAATGCTGGAAAAGTTTATGGCCGATGCCCCCATTGAAATGCGCCTGGTCAATCCGCTTAACCCTGTAGCTCCGGCGGCCACTGAGCCCGTACGACATGTATGGATGCGGGCAAATGGTGCCTTGCCGCCCGAACATGAAATGCACGACTACCTATTGGCATACGCTTCGGATTTCAACTTTTTGGTGACAGCGGCTCAGCCTCATGGGGTGTCATTTTTGACCCCGGGGATGCGGATGGCCACTATAGATCACTCACTCTGGTTCCACCGACCTGTCAACATGGGGGAATGGCTGCTTTATGCCATAGAGAGTCCCAATGCCAGTGGCGGTCGGGGATATGTGCGAGGGCAATTCTTCAATCAACAGGGCGAGCTGGTGGCTTCTGCCACTCAGGAAGGCTTGATGAGAATGACCGCCAAATAAGGGAAAGCAAGATGATTAAGTATGTGAAAGGACTGGTAATTGCTGCTGGGATAGTGTTTCTAGGCGGCTGTGTCACTGTTGACCCCAAAGCTCCTGTTATCGTCAACGGGGCCGCTGGTTACTTGGAAAGAGTGGCCTTGCCTCAAGGTTCCAGTATCACCATTGCCATCATAGACTTGGACACCCCCGGGGTAATCGTGGCACAAAAGAGCTTTGATATCGCCAGGGCGCCGGTGCCGTTCAAGTTTATTTTACCGACTGAAACCCTTGAGTCCGATGTCAACTATGGTGTGGTCGCCATGATCCAGTATCAGGGAAGGGTGATTTTCCAAACTTATGATAGATATCCGGTGATCAACAATGACAAGTTCACCACCGAAGTGTTGATGAAGGCGGTGCCAATACCTCAGTTGGAACAACAACCTTGATTATTTGATATTGGCGCTAGGATCCCTCTGTCGCGTGATGCCGTTTACTTTTGTAAGCGGCATTTTTATGGTTACGGATGAGGCCGGCTGGGGAAGGGGCTGTTTATTTCGGTAACCTGATATTAGCCGCTGCTATCAGGCTGGCTTACGACTCTAGCCTTGGCGACTTGTCTATTGAACCCATTTTCTCGCCAATAGATGCTGCCAAAATTCACAATCCCCAACTCTAGTCGCGAAACCGGGGGGGAGATTAACCATGGTGTTCAGTCTTTATCAGCTTGCCGAATTGGTCATAGAAGTTCCAGTCACCTGATTCGCGATTGCTGATATAGCTGCCTTCGGTACGCTTCTCACCATTGGTCCAGAAGGTCTGCCACAGTCCCTCTCTTCTGTCCCTGAGGAAGGTGCCTTTCTCGGCCAGCTTGCCGTTGTTGTGGAAGTAACTGGCTTCACCCTCTTTCTGCCCCTTGAGCCACTGTTCATGGCTCTGTGGTTTACCATTTTGGAAGTACTGGCTCAGTTTGCCATCGAGTTTGCCCTGCCTGTAGTTGGCTTGCTGCTTTAACTGACCGTTGCTGTAATACTGCTCTGACTTGCCGTGCAGTACATCGTCCTTGAACTCCTGACTGGCGGCGAGCATGCCATCTTCAAACCAGCTTTGCCACTGGCCGCTTTTGGCTCCTTTTAACAACTCGCCGGCCAGTTTCTGCTGCCCATTGTTGACATAGTACTCGCTGTAGTTGCCGCTCTTGTCGCCATTGGCATAGGTTTCCTTGCGATAAAGGATGCCCTTGAAGCTGTAGTGCTCGCGTGCGCCATGCAACTTGCCGAGCTGCCACTGGCTCTTGATCCTGACATTGCCCTCGGGGATGGTGCCGAAGGTAGGATCGTCCTCTTCGTAGCGGTAGTCTATCCAGCTACCTGTCTTCTTATTGTCCAGGTACTCCCCCGTAACCCGGCGGCGGCCATGGTAATACTCGGCATATTTGCCATTGAGTTTGCCTTTGACAAAGGTCTGCTCCCGGCTCTTGACCCCTTCGCGATACTGAATCCAGAGCCCGTCCTTGTCGCCGTTGAGATATGCGCCTTCCTCATTGGGATCGCCGTTGGCGTACCAGCGCTTGAAGGCGCCATCAAGCGGATAACGATAATCCTTGGCGGCCTTGTGTTTGGCATAGTGGGCTAACTCCCTGGGCTTGCCATTGTCGTAGAAGCTCTCATACTTGCCGACCCATTTACCGTCTATGACTTCGCCCTGTTCTTGCACTGTGCCATCTTCAAAGTAGCGGATGGACTTTCCGGTTTGCTTATCATGCTGATATTGCACCAGGCTGCGTTTTTCCCCGTTCGGAAAGTAACGGATAAAGTCGCCGTGACGTTTTCCCTGTTGCCATTGGCTGGACTCTTGCAAAACGCCGGCGCTGAAACGTTGATATAAGCCATCCAGCAGGCCCATGGTGAACTGGGACTTTTCCAGGGGTTTGCCGTCGATATCGAAACGTTCATACTTGCCATGGCGGGGATATTGACCGTTGTCGCTCAATTGGCTGTCGTGGAAGGTTTCCAGCTCGGCCAACTGGCCATTGGGATGAAAACGTTTCTGTATACCGGTTTGCAGGCCATTTTTGTAATGCTGCTCTATGACCAGCTTGCCTTCACTGTTGAAGTACTCCTGGTGGCCATCTTTTTCGCCGTCACTGAAGAGTTCATTGCCCAGCAGCACGCCTTTATCGTCGAAGGTTTGGCATGGGCCCTGGCGTTTATCTGCGCGGTAAGCACATTTGATTGCCAGTTCACCGCCGGGGTGATATTTCAGGCTTTCGCCGTCCCGTTCTCCGGCGCTGAAACGGGTTTCGCTCTCTTTGCTGCCATCATCAAAAAAGCTCTGCCAGACGCCCTGACGTTGGCCATTGGCATCGAATTGGCCCTTGACCTTGATTACCCCCTGGGCGTTTTGCTCCAGATACTCGCCAAAGAGTTGGTTGTTGGCATATTGCTGACTTTGGGCCAGGGTGCCGTTTTCATAGAAGCTCTGCCACTGGCCATGGCGCAGGTTATCGGTATAGGTTTCACTGGCCTTGAGTTTACCGCTGGCGTAGAAGCGCTTGACCAGCTCTTTGTTGCCGCTGCGGTAGAATACGCTTTCATTGAGGCGGCCATTGCTGTCGAAGGTTTGCCATTCCCCTTCCGGCACGCCCTTGTTGAACACCTGTAATTCGGTCATCTGGCCGCTGAGGTCATACATGCGCCAGCTGCCATTCTGATAACCCTGGAAATACTGACCCTCAATCAATTTGGCATTGTTGGGGTGAAATACCTGCCAGCGGCCATTGGGCAATCCTTGAGAGAAAGTCGCTTGGGTATAACCTTGGTTATCGCGAATGATGGAGATCTCACCATTGAGGGGCATGCCACTGGCCAGATTGTAATAATGAGGGATACCATCCTGCTGCCGGATTTCCACCATTAAGGAAGAGAGGTTTTGTGCCGCTTGTGCCTGTTGCAGCAAAGTCGATGTGCCCACGACCAACATTGTCATGATGGTGAGATGTTTATGCATAGCTTCTCCTTGTTACCGACTTCTGTAACCCCGTCATTGGGATCCGGTTCTTTATTTATTTGAGCTCACTCTTGCGGGCTTTTTTATATTGGTACATCTGGTTGTCTGCCAATCTGAGACTCTGCTCCACATCGCCATTGAAAGGTGCGATGCCAGCGCTGAAATACACGGCAACCTTATCGGTGGTCAGCTTGGTCTCGACTTGCCGTAAGCGTTCTCTGAGCCAAGTTTCATTGCCGTAGCAGAGCAGCACAAACTCATCGCCGCCAAAGCGGCTCACCAGTGCCGGTGTCGGAAAAGCGAGTTTCAGCTCGGTTGCCAAACGTTTGAGTGCAAAGTCACCGGCACCGTGCCCCAGACTATCATTGATTTTTTTCAGGTTATCCATATCCAGCAGCACCAGCATGCTTTCTATGTTGTTTTTGGGCTGCCACTTCTGGGTTTGCTCTTCAAAATACTTGCGATTGGCGAGCCCCGTCAGGCTGTCAAAGTTGGCCAATTGGTGGATCTGACGGGACTTTTGGTACAGGGCGATGGCATTGGCGGCTTCATGGGTCAAAATAGCCACCAGATCCCTGTCATAGCTGCTGAAGCTGGCAACTAATGAACTGTCGAGATTGAGCATGGCATAGAGTTTGCCATCTATATGGAGTGGGCTTGAAAGCGTCGCGCTAATGGGAGGGGCGGCTGCGTTTAACAATAATGTTTGAGCTTCAGGGCTCAGACCACTCTGGGCGTTGAGTTTGCGCATATCGTTGACTACAACTACCCGGTCGCAGCGGCCATTGGTCAACCTGTATGCGAAAGACTGCTCCAGGGTCATATTCAGCCGTTGCAATTTGGTCATATCCAGCCCAACAGCCGATTCAAAGTGCAGCTTATTACTGCCGGGTTTCACCAGTATGATAGAGCCCATTTCGGCGCCATCTATCATGGCGACTGCTTTACCCAGTAGGGCATTGAGGAAGGCGTGTTCGGTTTCGTATTGGCTGGAAAGATGCACCAACTCGAAGGTGGCTTCGTTGATACCCAGCACCTGTTCCAGGTGTCGCCACAGCCGGCCCAGGCGCCCTTGGTGGACAAAGTAGCCCAAACTATAGGCCATGAAATAGATGACAGAAACCCCAACCCACTGCAGCCAGGGAAGTTCTCCGGCTGGACTGGTGACCCAAAATAATAAGGCTATCAGTAGCAGCGGCAGTAACATAAGCAGCAGATGATAACGCAGATCCAATGTGTCTATCTTCTGCTTTTTGAGTCCGTTCTGATCCAACAAATCCTGAAAGCCCTAAAGTTATGCCTTGAACAGTCGTAAAAGGCGGGCAACCCTTGCCCGCCCGTTTTTCAGTCAAACTCTGCCTGTATCCATGAGAGTGGTGCCTGATACTGAGTCGGCATCCACTGCTTAAGCTGGCTGATGCTGTTTGCCAGCGCGTTTTTATCCAGTACCGACAAGTTCAGGTGGCCTACCTTACGGCCGGGGCGCACCTCTTTGTCATACCAGAATAGCTCGGCATTGGCCAGGCTCAGCCAACGGTCGTCCTTATCTATGCCTATCAGGTTGACCATTACACACTGGAAGTTAACCTGAGGCGTCATCAGTGGCAATTCGCACAGGGCCCGCAGGTGCAGCTGGAACTGATCCATATGAGTGCCTGCCTGAGTCCAGTGCCCTGAGTTGTGCACTCTTGGCGCCAGCTCATTGACCAGCAGGTGATCGCCCACCCGGAAACACTCCATCGCCATCACCCCAACATACTCCAGCTCATGCATTATACTGCTGAGCATAGTTTCGGCCTCGGCCTGCAATGGTTGCAACCGGGCCAAGGGGGCTATCGATGCCATCAGAATGCCATCTTGATGCAAATTGAGCGTTAAGGGATAAAAGAAGCACTCGCCGCTGCGGCTGCGAACCCCAACCAGAGACACTTCTTCATCGAAGGGGATCGCCTGCTCGGCAATCGCCTCATTACGCCAATCGGCTGGGATAGTGCTCGACTCGACCTGTTTCAGCCAGTGTTGTCCCTTGCCATCATAGCCGCCGGTGCGGCGTTTCAGTAGAACTCTTTCACCATATTTGTGATAAAGATCATTAACTTGGGTGTTTTCGTCCAGCAGTTCCCAAGGCGCAGTGGCCACCTTGAGCTGATCCAGCAGGGATTTTTGGGTGTATCTGTCGGCGAGGCGGCCAAATACCGGACCATTGATGAAATGACAGTGCTGCGATAATTGCAGGCTCAGGGGTGACTCGGGCCACTGCTCACGTTCGGCAGTAATAATATCTGTGTCTGTCAGCGGCAACTTTTCATCGCTTGGCGCCATGATATCCACCGGGCGGACATCTATCGCCAGCGGTTGGCCGGCATGACGCAACATGGCACCCAGTTGGCCATCGCCCAGTACCCAAACTCTCTTGTCAGCCATCTCAGTCTTCCCTCGGATCCGGATTATCCAGTACCGCGCGGGTCTGAGCTTCGCGGAAGGCTTCGAGGCGCTCGGCCAGTTGCGAGTCCTGAGTTGCCAGCATCTGGCAGGCCAGCAGGCCGGCATTGAATGCCCCGGCTGTCCCTATGGCCAGCGTTCCTACGGCAATCCCCTTGGGCATCTGCACTATCGACAACAGACTGTCCATGCCGCTGAGAGCCTTGCTTTGTACCGGCACGCCCAGTACAGGCAAGCGGGTTTTGGAAGCTATCATACCCGGCAGGTGAGCGGCGCCGCCGGCACCGCCTATGATGACCTTGTATCCTTTGTCTGCTGCTGATGCGGCAAATTCCATCAACTTGTCTGGGGTTCTATGGGCCGAAACCACTTCGACATGGTAGGGCACCTTGAGAGAATCCATGATCTCTGCGGCCGCTTCCATGGTGGGCCAATCACTCTTGGAACCCATTACAACAGCAACGAGGGCTTGCATGATAACTCCTTAACTACTGATTTTATTTATAATATTTTGCCTGTTTCCAGGTCGGGTACAGTAACGGACGGTGCAAACCAGTTCCATGCGTGCTCTGCGTGGGCTTACAGGCCTTGATAAAAGGCGTGGTTCGCAACGTCCTTAACCCGGCGTTGTTCCCAAGGCCGGGCGATAATGGCTGCAGATAATATCATGACAGGACGGCGCGCGCTGCCCTTGAACACTGTGTTTCGGACAAAAATCAGCCCGAATAAAAGATGCGATAGAGGCGGCCTTTGGCATCATCGGCTACCAGCAAGGAACCATCCGGTAACTGCAGTACATCGGCGGGGCGTCCGGATACGGTTTCGCCCTTGAGCCAGCCTTCGGCAAACACCTGAGGTTCACCGGCCTTGCCCTGTTTTATCGGCACGAAACGCACTCGATATCCCACCTTGCTGGACCGGTTCCAGGAGCCGTGCTCGGCAATAAAAATGCCGCCGTGATAGGCCCTGGGGAAGCTGTCGCCGCGATAGAAGGTCATCCCCAGCGCCGCTACATGGGCGCCCAGCTTGACTTCAGGTGGGCTGAAATCGGCGGGCTGCTTACCTTTGCCGAATTCAGGATCCAGGGTATCCCCTTGATGAACGTAGGGATAACCAAAATGTTGGCCGCGCTGACTCAAATGATTGAGCTCATCGGCTGGCATATCGTCTCCCATCATGTCGCGGCCATTATCGGTAAACCACAGCTGGCCACTGATAGGGTCGAAGTCGAAACCGACACTGTTGCGCACACCGGCGGCTTCGAGCCTCGGTTGTTTGCTTTGGAGATCCAGGCTGATTATTTTGCTGTAGTCGCTGCCGGCATCACAGATATTGCAAGGTGCGCCTATGGGTATATACAGGCGGCCGTCGGCGGCAAACTTGAGGTATTTCCAGCCGTGATGCTTATCTGTGGGTAAGTCATCATAAAAGATTCGGTAGCTCGGGGAAGCATTCTGACTCAGCTGCTGCTCGATATTATCGAAGGCAAGAATTTGGCTCACGGCGCCTACATAGAGAGTCTGGTCCCGAAAAGCCAGCCCGGAAGGCATATTGAGCCCGGAGGCGATCACTTTAACCCTGTCATGGCGGCCATCGGCATCTGTATCTATTGCGGCATAGACTTTACCTTCGCCGCGACTGCCGATAAAGAGTGTGCCCTGGCTGCCAAGCGCCATCTGGCGGGCATTGGCGACATTATCCAGATAGACTTCTATCTTAAAGCCCTGGGGCAGGCGGATATCCTTCAGTACCGATGGCGCTGAATTTTTAGCCAGTGCAGAGCCACTCACGGTAGCTGTCAACAAAGCTGCCGTCGAGAGAGCCGCTGCAAGCGAGATAGCGCGGCGCTGCGGGCGCAGTGAAACGGATGAGTGCTTAGACATAAGGCCTCCTTGCGGTTGGGCATATCAGTATGACCTGAAATGAAGGCGAATAAAAAGGGAGGCTAAGCCTCCCTAAAATTGACTTTCTAGCCAGCCTGTTATTTGGCGGATGCTTTACTGCCAAGGGTGGTGCTTTTTTCCATCAGTCCCAACGCCGACAAGCCGGTGATCACGTCCAGATTGGAGGTCATGCCGTTGCCGCCACTGCCGTTGATATAGTTCTTCGGCATATCCACCTTGAAGTTGGGCAGGTTCTGATACAGGGCGTTGGCTACATCCCGATTCAGCTCGGCCAGATACACTTTCTCATGAGCACCCAATGCCTTGTATTTCGCCGCCAGTACGTCGGCTTCGGCTATCCCTTTTTCACGGATCGCCTTGGCCTCAAACATGGCCGAGGCCGAGTTGGCTTTCTGGATCTCCAGGTTGGCCTGGGCGATTTCCAGCTCCTTGGCCTTGCTCAGGGTAGCGATATCTTTCTTCTTGCGTTCTTCCACCAGTTCACGCTCGGCGATTTGCCGCGCCACTTCAACCTCTTTTTGCTGGGCAATAACCGCCAGCTCCTTGGCACGCTGGGCATCCTGTACTTCGCGGGTACGCTGGATCTCTTTGCGCAGCTGCTCCGTCTTGGCCTGGGCCTTGGAGGTTTCCTGCTCTTGAATGGTACGGATCCGTTCGGCAACCAGTTTTTTCTTGTCGGTCAATAGCTTGTCCAGTTGATCTTCCGGCTTGGGATCGCCGATAGTGACCTGGGTGACCGTGATTCCATAATGTTTTAGCGGGTTATCCTGACGTACCGGATTACCGCTCTTGTCGGTAATAGGCACTGTCTTCCACACCAATTGCTTGGTGGCTTGCAGCTTGTTGGAATCTTCCTGATCGAAGCCCACCGGCACCAGATCCACCTGCTCGACTTCAACCTGGCGTCGCTCAGTGGTATAGATACCGTTGCTGAGCTGATCCGACAGTTGTGCCTTGAACTGATTGAGGCCGCCCTGGAAAAACTCCTCGCCGGTATATTGGGTTGAGGTGATCACAGTGACGTTGCGGGCGTTTTTGATCAACATGGTGTCAATCAGGTTGTCGTTGGAGCGAAACTCCCGATGCATGGTCTTGAGCTGCTCGGGATCATAAGACAGCTTAAAGCGGAAAGTGGCCGGTACCTGGCCTGTGTAGGTATCGGCAAAACGTACCTGCAGCGCCGGCAGACGTTGGTAGAATACCTCGCCCTGGTTGTTGCCAAAGGAGACGGTAACGACCTGATCATAGCGGGTTATTTTCGACAGAAACGGCATGCGAAAGTGGATGCCGGGCTCGGTGAACACATCCAAAGAGCCGGTAACATTGTTCTGATGCACATAGGTGTAACCGGCATCTGTCATCAATACTGAGCTTTGGGCAATACCCAGGGCCGCCAATATGCCCACCCCTATCAGAATGCGCTTGGGGGTAAAATAGGATTTAAAACCTGAGGTACTTTTCAGTTCCATCTAATCTTCCTTAATTGAGTTCCAATACGAAATTGACATAATCCGGGTATTTCTGCTGCCAGGCATCATCAAAGAAATGTCCGCCCTGATGCGGTTTGAGCTGCAGTTGATTATCCGGGCTAAAAAATTGTTCCAGCTGTTTATCCAGCGCCAGATTACTGCTGTGTTCCTGTTCGCCGTATGAGATGACCAGTCGCTTACCGGCGGGGGCCGAAGTTTTGAGCTCGGTTTGCATGCCGCCTGCAGACAATAGCAGGGCGCCGACATAATCATTCGGGTGTTTGGCCAGCAGGTGAGCGCTGTGAAGGGCACCCTGGGAAAAGCCCATCAGTGCTACTTTCTGCTTGTTGACAGGGCTGGTCTTTGCCGCCAGGGCTAAAGCCTGCTGCACCGCCCGGTGACTGGACTCGGTTTCGGTTCTGGCCCAGCGGAAGCTGTGCTCATTGAGCTTTTCCGTGCCGTTGATGCCGATAAATATTGCCCGTTCACTCGTCAGCAGTTCGGCCATATGGGTGCTGTTGCTGCCTTCTGTGCCATAGCCGGATAACCAGACCAGCACAGGCCAGCCACCTTCAGGGGCTGTCCCATGAGGGTGGTGGATATAAGCTGTACCGGCATCTTTTGCATGCTGAGGATAACGACGTTTAACCTTTTCCAGCACGGCGCGGTACTCATCCGAGTCTCTGATGGCGTTAAGTTCTTCGTCTTCCTCAAGCATTATCTTTTGCCACAGGCCGCGGCTGTCGGCCAGTTGCAGCATTTCGATAGCCTGGTCTTTAAGTTCCAGCATTGCCAGAGTACCGGCGGCTTGATAGGGCGCCCAGATATTGCTGCTATCGCGTTCTGTGGCCATTAGGTAATAGGCGAGGGCACCGGCGTAGTTGTTGTAGCGGCTTTTTTCATTATCTCCTTGGGCGATGAAGTCTTCCGCGTTGGCTTGACTCAGATACAGGTTGGCTATCGGGCTAAGTGTTTGCCAGCGGATCTCCGCTTCTGTTTTATCCTCATTAGCCTGCGCCAGTTGGCTCAGGCTGAATAGTCCCAGCCCGGCAACCAGCTTTAACAGGTTACAGAGCTTTGTTTGTTTTGCTTGCATTCCCAGTCCTTTGCAATGTACGGCGGCAAATCAATATTGCGCCTTTTTTATCCTGTGCTTTTTAATCAACGCCCTTTTTATCAGCGCGCATACTAGCAGATTGGCTTAAGTGGGGGGGATAGCCAATCTCTTACAATTGTGTCAGTAGTTTGCGATGGTTATTACTTTGGCGGGATAAGCGAGCGCCCGGATAAGACCGGGCGCGTGAAGGTATAATCAATGCTCAATAGTGCTATTGTGCCGGTTTGATATGGGCGGCTTCTGCGCTAGTTTGACCATCTATGCTGAGCGGCACCTGTTCTTCAATTAGCTCTCTCAAAGTGGGATAGAACTTGAGCACACCTTCGATAGGCTGAACCTTGGCCTTGGCCAGGGTCCGGATTGGCTGGAATTGCAGATCGGCGACCAGCAAACGGGTATCGTTACTTTGGCATTTGCGTATCAGCTTGTTCAACGCCGCCATACCACCGGCATCGAGAATGGACACCCCATCCATATAGAGCACGATTGTCTGTTTATCCTGAGTCATCTGCGCGATTTCAGCAAAGATGCGCTCCGCCGCGGCAAAAAACAGTGGGCCATTAATCTTAAGTACTACCCAATCGTCCGGTAGTGGCCGGTCAATATAACGTTTATTGTGGCTGATATCGTAGAGGCGGGTCATCTCGGCGATCTCTTTCATAAACAGCAGGGCCGCCAGCATGATCCCGAAAGAGATGGCGATCACCATGTCGAACGCTACCGTCAGAAAAAAGCAGCTTAAAAATACCCAGATATCGCTGCGCGGCGCGGTTTTCAGCAGTTGCCAGGCCTTGGGAGCTTCGCTCATGTTCCAGGCTACAACCAGCAATAAGGCCGCCATGGCCGCCATCGGCAGGAAGGACAGTAAGCCGGCCAGCGCCACCAGCCCCAGGAGTACTACCAGGGAGTGGATAATCGCCGATACCGGGCTAAAGGCACCGGCCTTGACGTTGGCCGCGCTGCGGGCGATGGCAGCTGTAGCCGTGATACCGCCAAAGAAAGGGGCCACTATATTACCTATCCCCTGACCAAGCAGCTCACTGTTGGCGCTGTGACGCTTACCTGTCATGCCATCGAGCACTACGGCGCACAGCAGGGATTCGATGGCGCCCAACATGGCGATGGCAAAGGCGGCTGGGGCCAGGGCTTTTACCATCTGCCAGGAAAGCCCCAGAGGTTCACCATCCGGCCCGGGCTGCAACCAAGGCCACTCAAAGTTTGGCAGGAAGGGGGGAATACCATTGCCCTGGCTGCCGTCGGGCAGCAGATAATGGAAGCGGCTGCCTATGGTTTCTACCTCTTGCCCAAAGCTGCCGAGCAGCAGTGCCAGTAGACTGCCGATAATGATGGCCGGCAGATGCGCCGGTACCGGCAATTTCAGTTTTGGCCACAACAGCATCACAGCCAGAGTGACCAATGCGACCACTAAGCTGGGAAAATCGGTTTGTGGCAGTGCCAGTACCAGTACCTGCAGCTTTTCACCAAACTGCTCCGGCATGCTGTCTATCGGGAGGCCGAAGAAGTCTTTCAGCTGTAGAACTGCAATGACTACCCCTATCCCGGCGGTAAAGCCCAGCGTCACCGACTGGGGAATATATTGGATCAGGCGACCAAGGCGCAGCAGCGCCATGGCTATCAGAATCCCCCCTGACATCATCCCCGCCATCAACAGACCGGCGAGGCCAAACTCCTGAGCTATGGGATAAAGCAGCACCACAAAGGCCGCGGTTGGGCCAGAGATTGAGTAGCGTGAGCCGCCGGTAAGGGCGATGATAAAGCCGCCTATGATAGCGGTATAGAGACCATATTGAGGGGCAACACCACTGGCTATAGCCAAAGCCATAGCCAATGGAATGGCGATGATCCCCACTGTGACCCCGGCCATCAGATCCTGGCCAAAGTGTTTACCACTATAGCCTTCCTTGGCGATGACTTCACGCAGGGCATGGCCTAGGCGCAAAGAAAAAAGTTGGGTTCTGAAATTGCTTATGTGAGGCACGTCGACAGGGCTCCAGAAAATCGAACCGGCTTGTGGCCGGAAAAAAAGAGCCGTTATTTTAGGCTTCTGTAAACCCGCCTTGTGTGACGTGTGGCTCAAAAGCTAAATTTTAAGCTTTTTTTTGGGGTAAAAGTGTGTTTGGTCGAAAGCAATTCGGTTTTTCACGTTTGCTCTTCTCTTTTTATCTGCCTTGGTCGCTTGGCGTTTCTTAGCCATCATTCACCAGTGCTTTGGCTTATTTGCAAGATTTATTGTGGGTTCGATAACCCTTTTGCTTCTGCTGCCCGTTTGCAATAACAACAGCCGAATAAGGAGAAATGTTATGAAGGCGACAATGTTGCCTGGCAAATGCAAGGTGAGTACCAAAGGGAAGATGGGGATAAATCAAAGCGCCGCCATTGCCGGGCGCCAATATCATCTTAGCCTGTTGGCCATTCTAGTTGGCAGTTTGTGGCTGACTGCCTGTCAGCCACAGCAGTCCCATGAACTACCCAAGGTAGCCAATCAAGCGAGCGAGGCTCAGTCCTCTGAGGTTGAAACTACTGTGCTGCCAAGCAAAGACCCCGGGCGGGATATCGCGAATGCTATAACCCATGCGCAAGCTCAGAAGTTAGCCGTCAGCGGCGCTGCATCGTCACGGACTTTGTACCAGCCGAGTGTCCAGCCAAGAAGTTTGAGCGTGCCTGCTGAATTGACTCTGGCGGATGTGAATTATCCCAGCGCCACTGTGCTTGCCAATGGCTCGGAGGTGTATATCGCCAACGGCATCATGGTGGCGGGCGAAACACCGTTATCGACCTTTTCCGTCGATGTGGACAGTGGCAGTTACAGCCTGATGCGGCGCAGTATCAACCTGGGAG
Source organism: Shewanella indica (assembly GCF_033842865.1). Classification (NCBI taxonomy): domain Bacteria; kingdom Pseudomonadati; phylum Pseudomonadota; class Gammaproteobacteria; order Alteromonadales; family Shewanellaceae; genus Shewanella; species Shewanella indica. The sequence continues at coordinate 4,432,530 of NZ_JAWXXR010000001.1, read as the reverse complement.
CATTGCCAGCCAAGGGCACAGTGAGAGTTGAGGAATTGATTAACTATTTCGACTACAACTACCCACAGCCGGACAAAGGCGAGCCTTTCTCCATCAGTACTGAGCTGGCACCGTCGCCTTACAATGAAGGCAAGATGTTGCTGCGTATCGGGCTTAAGGGTTATGAAGTGCCTGCCAGTCAGATAGGCGCCGCCAACCTGGTGTTCTTAATGGATGTTTCCGGCTCCATGTCATCGCAGGACAAGTTGCCGCTGCTGAAATCGGCCATCAAAATGCTCAGCGATACGCTCACCTCACAGGACAAGGTGTCGATAGTTGTCTATGCCGGTGAGGCCGGCGTCGTACTGGACGGTATCAATGGTGCCGATAAAGAGAGCCTAGACGCCGCTTTGGCTGAGCTTAAGGCCGCCGGCGGCACCAATGGCGGCGAAGGCATCCAAACAGCTTACCGTTTGGCCCGCAAGCACTTTATCAGTGGCGGGGTAAATCGGGTTCTGCTGGCCACCGATGGCGACTTCAATGTGGGTCTGACCAGCAGGCTGGAGCTGCTGGCACTGGTTGAACAACAAAAGCAGCAGGGGATTGGCCTGACGACTCTGGGGTTTGGCCTAGGCAACTACCGCGACAGTATGTTGGAGCAGTTGGCGGATAAGGGTAATGGCCAATACGCTTATATCGATACCTTGAGCGAGGCCCGTAAAATTCTGGTGGAGCAGCGTAGCGGTACCCTGCTGACCATAGCGTCGGATGTCAAAGTGCAGCTCGAGTTCAACCCGGCGCTGGTGGCCGAGTATCGCCTCATCGGCTATGAAAACCGCGCCCTCAAGCGGGAGGATTTCAACAACGATAAGGTCGACGCCGCCGAAATGGGCGCCGGACATGCGGTGACGGCCCTATATGAGCTCAGCCTTACGGATTCACATAACCTGGCCAACGATGCATTGCGCTATGGTCGCGACCCTGTCAGCGGCAAGGAAAAATACAGCCGTGAAGAGCTTGGCTATCTGAAACTGCGAGCCAAACCGCCCTTGAGTGACAGTAGCAAAGACAGTAAGAGCCAGCTTTATACTCACGGCATTCGCCTGGATTCTGCCCACAAGTCGCTTGCGCTCGCCAGTGATGATCTGCGTTTCGCCGCGGCGGTAGCCGGGCTTGGGCAACTGCTTAACGGCTCAGTGTATCTGCATGACTTTGACTGGCGCCGGGTCGCCGAGCTTGCCGATTCGGCCAAGGGCGAAGACCCATACGGTTATCGACATGAGTTTGTCAGCCTGGCTCGCAGCGCCGCGCTGTTGGCCGGGCAAGGCGCGCTTAAGCCCGGACGCAAAGTCGTGGCAGATAAAACCAGAGCCGAACCTATGTCCGAACCTATGTTTGAACCTATGCCGGCCGACGGATTTAAACCACTGGAACAGGGGCGTAGGCAAAACTGAGATCCAGAGTCGCGCCAGCGGGCTTTACAGCCCAATGGTGTAGAGGCAAACTCTCATCCCAATAACCAATTAAGCTGCCGGTCAGGAGAGAGAATTTGGAACAGCAAAGGCAGACGGGAATGCCAAGTGGAGAGGATGAGACCTGGATGCTGGCTTATGCCGCCGGGGATGCCCAAGCTTTTGAGCGCCTCTATCTTAAACACAAGGGCGGACTCTACCGGTATTTTGTCCGTCAGTTAAGTGACATGGCCTTGGCTGAAGACTTGTATCAGGAAACCTGGAGCCGGGTGATCAAGGCGGCGCAGAGTTATCAACCCAGCGCCAAGTTTACTACCTGGCTGTACCGGATAGCTCATAACCTGCTGATTGACCATGTGCGGGCGGTTAAACCGGTCGACAGTCTCAGCATAGTTGAGGATGAGCCGGATGCGCAGGCCAATCTGCTGGGCCCACAAACCGCCGAGCCGGATAGCGAACTGCTGCGAGGTCGTCAGGTCGCCTGGCTCAAGGAGTGCATCGGCCTCTTGCCCCAGGTGCAGAAGGAAGCCTTCTTGCTAAATCAGGAGTCCGGGCTGACGGCGCAACTGATCAGCGAAGTGGTCGGGGCAACGCTGGAGGCCACCAAGAGCCGGATACGTTATGCCTATCAGAGCCTGCGTGACTGTTTGGGGCGCAAGACCCAGGAGAGCATTGAATGACAGAGAACAAACGCGATGATGCTGCCACACCAGAGTCGCAGATAGATGCGCTCTATCGTGAAGGTGCTGTCGAGCAGCCGCCTCTGGCCTTGGATCAGCACATTCTGCAGCAGGCGAGGGACAACTGCCGTCAAGCGCCAGAGGTGATCCGTCCGGCACCCGGTTTCTGGCAAAAGCACAGATATGGCCTATCCGCAGCGGCTTCTGTGATGCTGGTGGCAGGGTTGTTTATTCTGAATCCCGAACTGCGAAACGCATCGGCGCCGCAGCTCAGTGCTCCGGCTAATCTGGAAATCAGCCCGCAGCCAGATAGCGCTGAAGATGCGGCGCAGCCCGCCAGAGTTGAGCCGATGGCGGCGCCGCAGTCCATGGCCGCCAAGCGAGCGGCACCTCAGGAACAGGCTGTTCAGCAACAGGATATGCATCTTCAAGAAAGCGCTGCTGCCAAGAATCGCGCCGTGGCAGAACAGAGTGTGCAGCAAAGAGCGGGAATGGCCCCCAGGCAGCAGCAAGCTCTGGCCGCGCAGCCAAGTGATATCGACGGCCGATTGGATCTGCTGACAAGTACCATCGAAGCCGGTGAACTTGAGCAGGCGGCAGTGCTGGTACGAGGCATAGTTGCAGATTATCAACTGACGCTGCCGGATGCTTTAGCCAAGGCCTTGAGCCTAAATGAAGCGGCTCAGGTGAAAGAAGCGGCCCAGCAGCAACTGAAGCAGCAGTCCTTTATCCATCAGGCTACGGCGCCCGAGAATGCGCAAGCGCTTAATCGCGAGCAGAGCGAGCGCTGGCAAGCCTTGCTTGAGCGTCTCGAGCAGAGTCTCGAAGTCAAAGAGAATCACTGAGACTAAAGATTGAGCTTAAAAGAGAGTGACTGAGTTTAAATATAGTGACGGGGCTTAAAAAGAGTTACGGGCTTAAAAAAAGTTACCGGGAAGTCAGTCAGTTTCAATCCATCACAGGGCAGGGAGCCTGCCCTTATTTTAATAACAGGAGTTTTTTATGTTGACCGCCGATGATGTTATCCAGGCACTCGAGCTTGAGCCCCATGTTGAGGGCGGGTATTTCGGTCGTTCATTCGTTTCGGACAGTCACTATGATGACAGCCGTAACCTGTGGACCAGCATCTACTTTATGCTCAAGACGGGGGAAGTGTCCCACCTGCATCAACTGACGGCCGATGAGATGTGGTACTTCCACAGTGGCGAGTCGCTGACCATATATATGCTCTCAGAGCAGGGTGAGCTGACCGAGGCGCAACTCGGGATGGACTTGGCCAAAGGTGAGCGGCCACAGGTCTTGGTGCCCAAAGGCACTATTTTTGGTTCGGCAATGAATAATCCGGGCTATTCGCTGGTAGGTTGTATGGTGGCACCTGGCTTTACTTTCGATGACTTCAAGCTGTTCGGCCGTAATGAACTGCTCGAGCGTTTCCCTCAGCATCAGGTGTTGATAAACCGCCTGACCCGCTAGCGAGCGTTACAAGGTTTAAGCTTATTTTGAGCCGTGATTTTTAAACCGCCTTTTTGAACCGTCAAATCCACGGGGGGCAGCTGCCAACCTGCTCCCGGTCTTTTAGCCCGATTTAGCGGGTAATTCTCAGCCCAATGCCGCCCAGGTGGTGCTGATATTGGCCTAAGCCGGGGAGCAAGCACCGAAACTGAGTTTTATTCAGGGGTTATTCCCGGGCACTTTGAGCTTGTCTCTTCCCCGGGAAAGGTAGCGCAAGGGAGCCCGGGAGTAACAGCAAACAACCCAGGCTGTATGCCAGCAGATCCAGCCAGTCGAAGTGGCTGCCGATAACGATTCGTGCTAGGCGAATATGGCCCAGCCCCAGCTTATCCACCAAGCCAAAGGCCTGACCAAACTCTATGGCGAAGGCAAATGCCAGCACCAAGGGAAGCAGCAACCGACTTGTCCAAGGGGTAAGAGTTTTAAGGGCGCAAAACATCAATATTACTACCAGCAGATCGCCGATAAACCCGCGGATGAAGCCGGGCGGGGCGTAGCGGGCTATCAATATTTCAGTACCGAATAATAAAAGCGTGGCCAAGGCAAAATGCCAGCGCTTCATGCCATCGAGCCAGGGCACAGGTTTCATTGGGCCTCTCCCGTCAGCAAGTCGGCGTTTTGCTCGGCAAAAAGGTGCATCTGCTCCAGCAGCGGCAACAGTGCCATTCCAAGCGGACTGAGACGATAGTCGACCCTGGGCGGCACTTCAGGGTAGAGAGTACGGGTGAGTACGCCGTCTTGCTCCAGCTCCTTTAGCTGAGCGGTCAGCACTTTTTGACTGACACCGGGTAGATGCCGTTTTAAGTAGCTGAAGCGCTGTGGCTGCTGTTGCAGCAGGAACAGAATGGCGGGTTTCCATTTGCCGCAGATCAGCCGCAGAACCTGATAGGCCGGGCAGAGAGGGGCTTGCTGATTGAGTGTCATAAGGCTGGGCGCAAGTTACTTTAGGGTAACTATGCCACCAATTTGTGCCTCCTTGTAGCGAACGCGCCGCAGTTTTATGATTTCATAAGGAAGGTTCTCATGCTGCTATCTGCCAAGCGAGCAGCATTAACAGTGACAGGCATTCAAGGCCAATCACTTGTTTGCATCTTCCCTGACATTAATCCGCAAACCAAGGGGAGGGTTGAATGACCACTCTATTGCAAATTGATTTTGAATTTCCCGCCGAAATGATGGGCGATGCCCTGACTGAGCAGGCCAAACCTCTGGCCGAGTCCATTACCCGGGAGCCGGGTTTCATTGCCAAAATCTGGACCGAAAACCCACGCAGCGGCGAGGCCGGTGGCATCTATCTGTTTGAAGATGAAGCCAGCGCCGAAGCTTACGCCTGCATGCACTCACAACGAGTGGCGGCCATGGGCGCCCACAACATACGCATCAGGCTGTTCGATGTGAATGAATCCTTGAGCAAAATTACCCACGGCTGGCCGCTATCAGTTTGATTTTTTCAGTATGCCTGCCGACACATTTGCTAAAACTTCTGTCGTCGGCAACAGCTGAATCCCGCCGCTTTCTCTGCTAACTTGTTGGGCTCGTAAAACCGCGCTAACTGATTAATAACAGAGAATAGAGGCATTGATGAAACTTCGTCACTCCGTGGCCTGCTGTATGCTGGCATTGGGAACTTTGGGCAGTGCAGCCGCCTATGCCGCAGAAGCGGGTCAGGGCTATTACCGTTCGCCCGCGATTCATGACAATACCCTGGTGTTTACTGCCGAAGGGGATATCTGGACTCAGACACTCGGGCAGGAGAAAGCTGCCCGTTTGACCAGCCTGCCGGCCGAAGAGCTGAATGCCAAGATCTCTGCCGATGGAAAATCGCTGGCGTTTACCGCCAACTATGATGGTGCCCAGGAAGTCTATGTGATCCCCATGAGTGGCGGGCTTGCAAAGCGCGTCAGTTTCGAAAACAGCCAGGTTCGGCTACAGGGCTGGACCGCAAATGGCGAAATTCTCTATGCCACAGACAATGCCCAGGGGCCGGCGAACTACTGGGTGCTGCGCTCGGTAAACCCGGATACCCTGACAACCCGCGATCTGCCGTTGGCCGATGCCATAGAAGGCGTGGTTGACCCACAAGGCGAGTATGTCTACTTCAGCCGCTTTGGGCTGCAAACCACAGGGGATAATGCCAAGGTGTACCGCGGCGGCGCCATGGGTGAACTGTGGCGTTATCAACTGGGGCAGGACAAAGAGGCTGTGCGGCTGGGCAAAGAGCATCAGGGCTCGCTGCGTCATCCCATGCTGTGGCAGGGGCGGGTCTATTTCGTCTCGGATGCCGATGGCAACGCCAATATCTGGTCTATGGCCAGCGATGGCTCAGATCTTAAACAGTTGACTCAATATCGTGATTTCGAAGTGCGCAGCCCCTATCTGGACGGCGGCCGCATAGTGTTCCAGCTGGGTGCCGATATTCACCTGTGGGACCTGGCTTCCGGGCAGGAGCAGAAGCTGGATCTGCGTCTGGCCTCAGACTTCCCCGAGCGGCGTGAACATTGGGTTAACGATCCGCTCGATTTTGCCACCAGTGCCAGGCTGGCCCCGGCAGGAGACAAGGTGGTCATCACTGCCCGCAGCCATGTGGCGCTGGCGACTACAGATGGTTCCCGCCTGGTAGAGCTGGACTCGGACGGCAAGCATAGAATGCGCAATGCACTGATGAGTCATGACGGCCGTTGGGTCTATGCCATCTCGGATGCTTCCGGTGAGCAGGAGATCTGGCGTTATCCCGCCGATGGCAGCGCTGGCGCCAAGCAGCTGACCCAAGATGGCAACACATTGAGAATGAGCCTGGAGCTGTCGCCCAATGGGCGTTATTTGGCTCATGATGATTATGCCGGTAATTTGTGGCTGCTGGATCTCAAAGACGGCAGTAACAAGAAGATAGTGACCAACAACGAAGGTCTCGGCCCCTATGTCGATATCCGTTGGTCGCCGGATAGCCGCTTCCTGGCTTTGACTCGCTCGGAAGTCGGTGCCCAGCGCAGCCAGGTGATGCTCTACTCGCTGGAATCCGCCAAGGGCGAGATGCTGACCAGCGACAAGTACGAGTCTTTCTCGCCCAGCTTCAGCCCGGATGGCCAGTGGCTCTATTTCCTGTCAAACCGTGAGTTCCAGGCCACTCCATCTTCGCCTTGGGGCGATCGCAACATGGGCCCCGTATTTGACAAGCGTAGCCAAATATTTGCCCTGGCATTGAGTCAGGATGCCCGTTTCCCATTCCAACGTCCCAACGAGCTGCAAGGCGCTATTGCCGGTGATGAAAAGGCCGCTGACGATAAGCTGCAAGTGGATTGGCAAGGCCTGAAGTCGCGGCTGTGGCAAGTCCCCATCGAGGCGGGTAACTACCAGAATTTGCAGGTGCTGGACTCGGGGCTCTATCTGCTCGATAGCGATATCACAGGCGAACAGTCGGCGCTCAAGCTGGTAAGGTTTGACCCTTTGAGCCCCAAGCTGGAAACCTTCGCCGATGATGTGCGCGATTATCAGCTCTCGGCCGATCAGAGCAAGGTATTGCTGCGTAAGCAGAGCAATCCCAAAGAGATGGTAATAGTGCCAGTGGGTGACAAACTGCCGGGCGATCTCAGCAATGCCGTGGTGCAAACATCCCAGTGGCAACTCGCCATTCAACCGCGTCAGGAGTGGCAGCAGATCTTTGAAGATGCCTGGCTGATGCACAGAGACTCCTTTTTCGACAAGAAGATGCGCGGTGTCGATTGGCAAGCCGCCAAGGCCAAATATCAGCCATTGCTGGACCGGCTCACCGACAGGCATGAGCTGAATGACATCTTCACTCAGATGATGGGGGAACTGGATGCGCTGCACTCTCAAGTGCGCGGTGGTGACTTTGCCAAGGATCCCGATATGCCCAAGGCCGCCGAGCTGGGTGCACGTCTGAGTCAGGTGAAAGATGGTGTCAAGGTAAGCCATATCTATCGCACCGACCCTGAGTTGCCGATGCAGGCCTCACCGCTGGCGCGCCCCGGAGTCGATGTCCGCGATGGCGACATCATCACCCATATCAATGGCCGTAAGCTGGCTACCCTGGCGCAGCTCACCTCCATGCTGCGTAATCAGGCCGATAAACAGGTGCTTTTGGGCCTCAAGCGCGGCAGCAAGCAGCACAAGGTAATAGTGCAGGCCATCAGCAACCGTGACAATGCCAAACTCAGGTATCTCGATTGGGTCAATGCCAATGCCGATAAGGTGGCCAAGGCCAGCGACGGCAAGATAGGTTATCTGCATCTGTATGCCATGAGCCGTGATGATATTGAGAGCTTTGCCCGCGAGTTTTACGCCAACTATGACAAGGATGGCCTGGTTATCGATGTGCGCCGCAATCGTGGCGGTAATATCGACAGCTGGATTATCGAAAAGCTGCTGCGTAAGGCCTGGGCCTTCTGGCAACCCACAACAGGTGCGCCTTATGTCAACATGCAGCAGACGTTCCGCGGCCACCTGGTGGTGCTGACAGATCAGTTGACCTACTCCGATGGTGAAACCTTCTCCGCCGGCATAAAGGCACTGGGATTGGCGCCCTTGGTGGGTAAACAGACGGCGGGCGCCGGGGTTTGGCTCTCGGGTCGCAACAGCCTCACCGACCGGGGCATGGCGCGGGTTGCCGAGTATCCTCAGTATGCCATCGATGGTCGCTGGGTGCTTGAAGGCCGAGGTGTCAGCCCGGATATCGAGGTAGACAACTTGCCACTGGCAACCTTCAACGGCAAAGACGCCCAGCTTGAGCGGGCTATCAGTTATCTCAAGGATGAATTGTTGCGGGAGCCGATACCGGCATTGAATGCTCGCCCCATGCCTCCCAAGGGGAAAGCGGACGATATTAAGTAAACGTCGAGGTATAAAAAACGGGGGATGCATTTGCATCCCCCGTGCAGGTGTTAGGGTGTTATCGGCCACTTGGTTCCCAGGCCGGTAGCACCCGTTTTTATTGCTCAGAAATTAATTTCCACTTCGGTATCTGCCGCCAGAGAGTTGGCGATAAAGCAGTTGGCATGTGCCTTTTCGTGGATCTTTGCCAATGTTTCCCTATCTATCTCGGTGCCTTCGGCAAAGGTCACTTCAGGATTAAGAGTCATGCGGGTCACGGCGATTTTACCTGATTCCTTCTTGCCGATTTCTGCGGTGGCGTTATCCCGGTAGCTCTCGACCGGTAAGCGCTTCAAGTGAGCTATAGTCAGGAAAGTCAGCATATGGCAGGACGACAGTGCCGCCAGCAGACTCTCTTCCGGGTTGACTTTGGTTTCATTGCCTTTGTATTCGGGGGCTGCTGACGCCAGCAGTTGTTGGCCAGTACCAAAGTCTATTTGATGATCGCGATTGAACTCTCCCTCGGGCGCCGGGCTGGTTTGCCAGGATACGGTCAGATGAAAACTCAATTGGATGCTCCTTGAGACGGTTTGCAAAGTAGCGGCCACTATAGCCTATTTGCCAAACCCTTGTCTGCCACTGGGGGGCAGGATCCATTTATGCTCGATATTTTTTGGCAAAATCAAGAGGAGATCTTTATTAAAGTGTTGTTTTTAAAGTTAATTACATGAATGTCTGCCATTAGTTCTTTGGTCTTAATTCTTTGGTCATTCCACCTACTTTAGTCTTGCATCTCAAGTCTGGCAGCGCTATAACAATAGCGTGTGTAAACACCTTGTTTCAATTGTTAATAAAAATAATATTTCGAGATAGATCGAAATGCAGACCAAAAACAAATTGCAGGAGAACATTATGCAGGCATTTTACAAGCCCCTCGCAGCAGCGGTGACTTTGGCGCTGTGCGTCGGTGCACAGGCTGCAGATAACGAGCGCTACATAGTCAAGTTTAAGGAGGGGAAAGGCCCCAGCACTATGGCGCAGATGAAGGCCATGGGTGCCAAAATGGAGCTGGATCTGTCGGCCCACAACGCCGCCGCTTTTTCTATTCCGGCTCAGGCTCTCAAGGGCCTGGCCAACAATCCCAACGTGGAATATGTCGAAGCGGATGTGAAGCGTTTCCCGCTTTCACAGATAGTGCCTTATGGTATTCCCATGGTGCAGGCCGACCAACTCAGTGACGCCCAGACCGGCAATATGAAGGTCTGCATCATAGATTCGGGTTACCAGTTGGCTCATGAAGATCTATCGGGCAACAATGTTGATGGCACCAATGATCCGGGTACCGGCAACTGGTACACAGATGAAAACCATCATGGTACCCATGTGGCCGGGACTATTGCCGCGCTCAACAATGGGGTTGGTGTGGTAGGCGTAAACCCCAACGGCAATCTTAACTTGCACATTATCAAGGTATTCAATGCCGATGGTTGGGGCTATTCATCCAGCCTGGTTGCCGCACTGGACAAGTGTGAACAGGCCGGCGCCAAGGTAATCAACATGAGTCTGGGTGGCAGCATGAAGAGCCGCACCGAGGACAGCGCCTTTGCTGCCGCCGACAGTCGCGGCATTCTGAGTATTGCTGCAGCCGGTAACGACGGTAATACCCGTCACTCTTATCCGGCATCTTATAACTCTGTGGTGTCGGTTGCCGCAGTGGATGCCAACAAGCAGCATGCGGATTTCTCACAGCGTACCAGTCAGGTTGAGCTCTCCGGCCCGGGGGTCGGCGTACTTTCCTCTGTGCCTATGGGCACTGCATTGGTAGCTGCTGCCGCTGTTGCCGGCAATGGTTATGAGGCCATAGGTATGGAAGGCTCACCTACAGGTAGCGCCGCCGGTACTCTGGCTGACTGCGGCACAGGTGAGAGCCAGTGTGATGCCGCCGGCAAGGTGTGTTTAATTCAGCGCGGTAATATCGCCTTCTCCGACAAGGTGCTCGCCTGTGAAAACGGCGGTGGTGTTGCGGCCATTATCTACAACAATGAGCCGGGGGCCTTAAACGGGACTCTGGGTGAGGTGGTTACCGCCATTCCGTCTGTGGGTGTGAGTGATACCGATGGTGCGGCCATGTTGGCGGCCGTGGGCAGCAATGCCAGCGTTGATATCGGCGCGGGTAACTATGCATACTTCGACGGCACTTCGATGGCGACACCTCATGTGGCCGGGGTTGCGGCCTTGGTGTGGAGTCATTTCCCTCAGTGCAGCAACAGTGACATTCGTGCGGCATTGCGTGCCACCGCCGAAGATCTTGGCGCTTCCGGCCGTGATGATGAGACAGGTTATGGTCTGGTACAGGCCAAGGATGCTGTGGATTATCTGACCGCCAATGGTTGCTCCGGCAGTGGCACCGGCGGTGGCGGTGACACAGGTGGATGTAAGGGCAAAGGCTGTAAAAACCCGAAAAATCCTCGCTGATTGCTGGATCTCTTTTGAGATACACACTAAAAAGCGCTGCAGTTGCAGCGCTTTTTCATGGTTTGAGGCAGAGTTGGCTAGATAAACCAAACCGCTATCAGGATGACAGGTGCCAATATTAACGTTTTTGGTAGGCTACGGCTGGCATAGCTGAGCTGTAAAACCACAGGTAGGGCAGCCAGCGTCATCAGACCGAAAAACAGTATGCTACCGTAACCCCAATCATATTTTGTGACACACAGTATCAGGCTCATCAGTAGCGTCAGCCAACCACTGACATACAATAGCTGGCTTTCCAATGTTTTTGGCGCGCGCCCCATGGCCTCACGGAAATGACCGAACATGGACATGGCCAGCAGGCCAAAGGCGAGATAAGTCAACGCAATAAGTGCAATCATCATCCGCGCACCGCCTTAAGTTTTTGGGCCTTGGCCGTTTGTTTCATTGGCTGTCTCCCCAAACGCTTGAAGGCAAATAAGCCAAGGGCAGCGAAGGCCAGCGCCAGCAGATCAAATCCTGCCAATTGCCATTGACCGGCCGCGAGGTTGCTCAGCAGGTTGGCTGGCGAGGTCAGGGCGTTCAGCAGCGGCAAGAACGCCAGTGCGGCTGTCAGCGCCGCCAGTTGAGCGCGCCACATGGCTCTGTCTCGGCGCCAGATAGCCAGCAGGCCACTGATCACCAGCAGAATAAAGAAACTGTGAACCTCCCATTGACTGCGGCCAGGCAAAGAGGCCGGCAGCAGGCGATTGGCATAGAAAAAGGCCACTGTACCCAGGGGTAGGCCGAGGATAAACATCAGGTTCAGCGTTTCCACCAGGCGCAGACCCAGGCTGGGCTTGGCGCCCTGACTGATGGCTTTTTGTTGTTTCTGGCGAATCTTAACCGCCCACATCAAGGTACCGCTGGCTATCATCACGCAGCCGCTCAGCCCCAGAAGGAAGAAGAGCCCCCTCAGTACGGGGCCGGAGAAACGGGCGGTGTGCAAGGACATCATGGCGTCGTGGGTTGCCTTGGCGGCGCTGATGTCGTTGTCCGCGCTGTAGAGAAGCTCGCCATCAGTACCGCTGAACACCATAAACAGCTCCCGCTCTGTAACCTGCTCGCCTGTGTTGAAAGTGACCACTACCCGGCTGTTGGCATCATCCGGGTTGATCACTGACACCGACTTGAGCGGCAGTTCGGCAAAGGTTTGCTGCACCTTGGGCAGGAAGCTTGCCAGTGGCAATTGAGGCGCGGCTTCATTGGCGGCAGCTATGCGGGTGAAGCTGCTGCCGGGGCGGGCTTCATTGATAAATTCCCGGCGGTCACTGTCATAGTTGACCAATATGCCCCAAGGCATATAGATGATCATCAGGGTGATAAGCCCGGTATAAGTGATCATCAGATGGAATGGCAGTGCCAGTACCGAACTGACATTATGGGCATCGAGCCAGGAACGGCTGCCCTTGCCGGGGCGAAAGCTGAAGAAGTCCTTGAAGATGCGTTTATGGATCACTATTCCTGAGATGATCGCCAGCAGCATAAACATGGTGCAGAAACCGACAATCCAGCGCGCCGTGATGGCCGAGATATAATGCAGATCGAAATGCAGGCGATAAAAGAAGTTGCCGCCGCGGCTCTCCCGCACTTCAGTCACATAGCCGCTGTTATCGGCCTTGACTGCATGTTCACTGAAGGCGCCGCGGCGCTGTCCCGGCTCCGGCGGCTGTTGCCAGCCATAACTCAACATGGGATGACGCTCAGTGGGGAATTCAATCAGCCAGCGCTGGGCGTTGACCGCATTTTGCCTGAGATAATCCTCGCCCTGACTCAGTTGCTCAGTAAGGCGGGTGGTATCGTAGGATTGGAACACCTCTTTGTGTAGCTCAGGCTGATTCCACAGGCTGATTTCATGGCGATAGTAGCTCAGGGTGCCGGCAAAAAACACCAATAACAGTACCCAACAAACCAGCAGGCCTACCCAGGTGTGTAGCCAGGTCATAGTTCGAAAAAAACTGTCTTTCATCTCAAGCCCCCAGCAGTTTCAGCACGCCAAACAAGGCGGCCGCCAGCAGCAGGAGTTCCTGCCAGGCCCGCAAACTGCGTTTGATGCAAAATACCCTGATAACCACCAGGGCGTAGATCAAAAAAGACAGCATCATGGCGCACACTGTACTGTCGATACGGCTCATCGGCAGACTCACAGCCAACAGGGCACAGGCCAAAGACGCAATAAGATAACCGCCAATAATAGATGCCAGCGCCCGGCTGATAATGGTCAGGGCTTGGGGATGGCGCCTGGGAAACTGTAATAGAGATAAAGATTTCATGATTGCTGCGGATAGTGCATTGGTCATCAAGGGAAAGAGATGCGCTGATTCTATCTTAATAATGCTTAATGATAAACATTAGCATTCGTGTTTTACTTGTAAATGATGCCTGTATCAAGTTGGCCAGGGTTTGATAATGAAGGGGCTGAAAATATTGAACTGAATTAAATCGAGCTAATTACAGGCGATAAAAACAGCACTAAACAGGGAGTATGATGAACTCTGGATTAATTTTGACCATACAAGAGCAGAATAAGGCACTTATCGAGCTTTATTTGAACATTGCCCCTTGTGTTTTACGCTGAAAGCCCCAAGCTCTATAAGTGAATCAGCAGAAAAAAGGAAAACCTATGAAAATTCAGCTTTCAGGTCATCATGTTGAAGTTACAGCAGCAGTACGTAGCCATATCGAAGAGAAGTTTTCCAAAATCGCCAAGCATTTTCCCAGCCTGATCGGCTTGGACATCATTATTGCCAAAGAGCATGGCGTACATCAGGTTGATATTCGAACCAATTACGAGGGGGTGGCGGTCGCGGCCTCCGGCAAGAACGAAGTCATGTATCCGGCTATCGCCGAGGCAGGCAAAAAACTGGAAGCGGCGCTCAAGCACAGAAAGGGACAGCTCAAAGCCGATCTTCATGAAAAGCCCGAGGTGACGACCCCGGAAATTGCCCACGAGATCATCCAGGAAATGGAACTGCGTTAATTCAAGGACTTAACTTTGATGCAGAAATGAAAAAGGGACCATCTGGTCCCTTTTCCATATTCTAAATCTTTGAGATTATTCGATGATCTCGGCGTTGTGATAGACATTTTGCACGTCATCACAGTCTTCCAGTGCGGCAATAAACTTGTCGAACTGGGCGACATCTTCACCGGACACTTCCACCATGTTCTGTGGCACGAAAGTGATCTCTTCCATCTCAAAGTTGATCTCGGGGAAGGCTTCCTGCAATGCCGTCTTGGCTTTGTAGAATTCTGTGTTGGGGGCGTAGACACTGATCATGCCATCTTCCAACTCGACATCGGCAACATCGACATCGGCCATCATCAGGGCCTCGAGAACCACTTCATCATCTTCACCGGGGAAGACAAATACCGCCTGGTGATCGAACATGTGGGCCACAGTGCCTGGGCCACCCAGTTTGGCATCATTCTTCACAAAGGCCTGACGAACCTCGGTGAAGGTGCGCTTGCCGTTGTCGGTCAGACAGTCGACAATCACCATACAGTTACCCGGGCCGAAACCTTCATAGCGGGCAGTATCATAGTCTTCACCGCCACCACCTTTGGCCTTGTCGATAGCCCGGTCAATAACGTGTGCCGGTACCTGATCTTTCTTGGCGCGCTCAATCAGGCGCCGCAGTGCCAGGTTACCGTCGGGATCGACACCGCCACCCTTGGCACACACGTAGATCTCTTTCCCGTAACGGGAGTAGACCTTGGTCTTCTGTGCGGCCGTTTTGGCCATGGATTCCTTGCGGTTTTGATATGCTCTGCCCATCTTTGCAATGTCTCATCAATGCGTTGAAAAAGAGTGGCAGATTCTAGCAGCTTTCCCACGCTAAATGCACCTGTCCGCCCGTCGGGCTGCCGGCAGTGTGAAGCCACGCCTGATCATGCTTACCGTCTCCCGCCGTAGAAGTTCATAGCCTCACTATAGACTTATGTCCAATTCGGCAGATCGCTGTGCTTTGGGTTATGCTGAAAACTCAAGAATCCCTTATTTGGTGCAAACCAACACTAAGGATAGGAAGGGAGGCTGCATGTCTGAGGAAAACCGTATTTGGCCTATGCTGGCGGGTTTGCTGCTCGGGGCGCTGGCACTGGGTTGTGTCCAGTTGGCTTTAAGTGCCGACAATCTATTACTTTCACTGCTTGGATGGTGTCTTGCGCTTCTTGGCCCTGTATTGGCGCTGCGCTGGGCTTCCCGCCCTGTGGTTCAAAATGCCAAGCAGGTATCCAGCGAGAGCGCAGGTGATGACAAGGCGGCGCAGCAACTGGGCCGGGATGCCAGTCGTATTGCTATCGGCGCTGCCGAAGTGTCCCACTTTGTTGACCAGCTCAAGCTCACTCTGGATTCCAGTGGCCAGCAAGCCGGGCAAATTGCCGTGGCTGCCAATCAGCTGAGTCATACTACCGTGGTCTTGAGTGAACACGCCGAAGTGGTGCTCAATCAGGCACAGGCATCCCGCAGTGTCAGCATGGAAGGGCGTCAGTATGCTGTCAGTGGTTTTCGTGCGGTTGAAGCCTTGAGTCAGGATGTCGACAAGGCCGCCTCCGGCGTGGGGCAACTCAAGGCGCAGGCCGATGCCATAGGCAAAATCACCGAAGTGATTGACAGTGTTGCTGCCCAGACCAATCTGTTGGCGCTCAATGCCGCCATTGAAGCCGCCAGAGCCGGAGAGGCGGGCAGGGGCTTTGCCGTTGTGGCCGATGAGGTGCGCAGTCTGGCGGCCAAGACCGCAGAGGCTACTCAGAATATTGCCGCCATGTTGACCCAGATTAGAGAGCTGACCGATGGCACCTCACAGCTAATGAATCAGGTGGTTAGCCAAACGGCCGGCGCCGTGGATGCCATGAATTCATTGGAGCAGAGGTTTGACAGTATCGCTTCGGGTGTCGAGGACTCGGCGCAGGCGTTGGAGCAGATTGAGGCGGCTTTACGTGAATATCGCGGCACGACGGCGGATATTTCCAATGCTATTACCCATATCAGCGAGTCGCTGACAGATACAGGTCGTCGCAGCGAGCAGATCTCCCGTCAGGCCTTTGGGCTGTCGCAGACCACAGAGGGAATGTTCCGGGCGCTTTCCCATTGGGATACCGGTAGTTTCGATCAGCTTATTCTCAAACAAGCGCAGCAGGCCGCCAAGGCTTGCGGCCAGGCGCTGGAGCAAGGATTGGCGGAAGGCAAATTTACTGAGCAGCAGCTGTTTTCGCCGCAATATCGGCCGATAGCGGCAACAGAGCCACCCAAATACAACACCGCCTTTGACGGTTTTACCGACAAGCACTTTCCGGCCTTGCAGGAACCGATACTGGAGCGTCACCGGGAGGTGATTTACGCCGGTGCGGTTGATAAGAAGGGCTACTTTCCGACTCACAATCAGCGTTTCTGCCAGCCGCTGACCGGCGATAGGGAGCGGGATATGCTGCAAAACCGCACCAAGAGATTGTTCAACGACCCAACAGGGATCCGCTGCGGCCAGCACACAGAGCCGGTGCTGCTGCAGACCTACAAACGTGATACAGGCGAGGTGATGCACGATCTCTCTGTGCCCATCTATGTTAAGGGCAAACACTGGGGTGGCTTTCGGATAGGCTTCAAGGCCCAGTGATGCTGCAGTGCGACTGCGCCTTGGGCGCTCAAGGCTTGCGGTCGGCTCAGAGACTCAGGTGTTCAAACAGCTCTGTGGCCAGGGCACTGAGTTCATCGGCGCTCGGGCGAGTATGGGCATAAGTGCGCAGGCCATAAATACCCATCATCAGAAACCGGGTCAGTTGCGCCGGATCTTTATCGGCGGCCAGTTCACCTTGCGCCTGGGCCTGCTGCAGTATCTGCTGCAACGCCGTTTGCCATTGCTGTAGATGTTGGTTCACTCTTTGTTGCACAGCCAGATCTTGCTCACCCACTTCGCTCAAGGCCTTGACCAAAAGGCAGGCCTGGCTGGTGTCACAGCTGAGGCACTCGCTGACTATGTTGTCCAGATAACGCCGCAGGCATTCGAGCCGTGAACCCTCGGCCGGGAAAAAGCCCTGTAGCTGCTGCTCGCGATCGGCATGGTACTGGTCAATCGCCGCCAGAAACAGCCCGTGCTTATTGTCGAAGGCACAATAGATAGACCCCGGATGCAAGCCGGTTGCCCGGGTCAGATCCTGCATACTCGTCTTGCTGTAACCCTTGGCCATGAAGGCATTCATGGCGCTGCGCAGCACTTTCTCGCGATCGAATTCGGCGTTTCTCATAAGATGATTTCCCACTGTGATGCGCCGAGTTTACTGCAATTTGAACATTTGTTCAAAAAAGGCTTGAATGATCATTCAACAATCTTTATCTTGAACAAACATTCAAATAGGGGCTCAGCTCCTCAGGCTCTGAATAAGGCGAATGCCAGTGACTGAGCCGTTAACTCGCCAAGGGCAGGAACCATGTACCAGAACTTGTTTGAACAGTATCGTCTCAATGACAGCATCACGCTCAATAACCGCTTTATGATGGCGCCGCTTACCCGTTGTATGGCCGATGCCGATTTGGTGCCGACCGATGCCATGTTGGCTTACTACGCCCGCCGCGCCGAGGCTGGGCTGATCATCAGTGAAGCCACCATCATTCGCCCGGATGGGCAGGGCTATCCCAATACTCCTGGGCTCTTTACCCAGGCTCAGATTGCCGGTTGGCGCAGGGTGACAGATGCCGTGCATGAAAAGGGCGGTAAGATTTTTGCCCAGCTGTGGCACACAGGCAGGGTCGCGCATCCGCACTTTTTTAATGGTGAGCATGTGTTGGCACCATCTGCCGTGGGCGTTGAAGGTACAGTGCCGAGAATGCGCGAGCTGAGCTATCAAACCCCAAAGGCGGCCAGCAAGGCCGAGATTGCTGAACTGGTGCGTGATTATGCCAAGGCGGCAGAAAACGCCATTGAGGCCGGTTTCGATGGTGTGGAGATCCACGGCGCCAACGGTTATCTCATCGATCAGTTCCTGCATTACGACAGCAACCGACGTGAAGATGAGTACGGTCAAACGCCTGAAAACATGAGCCGCTTTGCCCTGGAAGTTGTGGATGCCACCATAGCCGCCATAGGTGCAGATCGCACGGCGCTGCGTTTGTCACCCGGGGCATACTTTAATATGAGTGCCGATCCCCGTGACCGTCAGGTGTTCGATTATCTGCTCGCTGAGCTTGGCTCACGCCGATTGGCCTATCTGCACGAGGGCATGTTTGACGACAACATGCGCTTTGACTTCCTCGATGGCCGGGTATCGGACTACATGCGCCGTCACTACCAGGGAAATCTGGTGGGTGTGGGTGGCTACAGCCCGGAAACGGCCGCTGAGGCGATTGCTGCCGGGCGTTTTGACCTGGTCGCCATAGGCCGCCCCTTTATTGCTAACCCTGACTATATCGCCAAGGTTCGCAGCGGTGAGCGCCTGCAGGATTACTCGGATGAGATGCTGGCCACTCTTGACTGAAGCAGAACATCCCGTTCGGAGTCTTATCCTTAACCCGCTTAGCCATGGCGCCATCGAGATGCAGTATTGGCGGCGCCCGGCGTCCTTGTAGAATTGCCCCATATTTGGCGAGTATTTTGGCATACTCGCCGTTTTTTTTGATTGTCTCCAGCCCTTGATTGAACTCGGCTATTAACTCTGCGCCATGGGGATGAAGGCGACTGGTGCTCAGGTGCAGGTTGCGAATATCCAGTGGCGGACCGGTAAAGTCGAAGCTATCTTCCTGGTGCAGACGCCAGAATGTATCTGTGGCGACAATCTCATCCTCCAGAGTCAAATCCAGACGCCCCACTGCCAACATCTTCAGATTGGACTCCAGACTGTTGTTGGGCACGCGAATAAAATCGCTAGCGGCGCGAAAACCGGTTTGATAGCTGTATCCGCGTACCACGCCGATTCTTTTCTCCTTGAGGCTGTCGAGATCTGTGTATTCAAAGGGATCGCCACGGCGCTTGATGAAACGCTGGCGATTTTGCAGATAGGGCTCAGAAAACAACAGCACTTGCTCTCGCTCCGGCGTATGCCAGGTCGCCAGCAGCAGATCGGTTTTGGCCTCTTTAACCGACCTCAGTGCCCGTGCCCAGGGTTTTAACTCCACCTGTAAGCGATAACAATGAACCGCCAGCGCGCTCTGAACTATTTCCAGTGCCAAACCGGTTTTGCCATCGGTCTCAATAAAAGGAGGCCAGGGATCATTGGTCAGTGTCAGATGCAGCGGTACTGCCGGTTCAGAAGTTGAAGGGGATGAAGGATTACAGTTAGCGAAAGCCAGCCATGGCTGCTGCAGAAATAGCAGAAAAAATACCCAAGTCAGTTTCATATTTAACCTTCATATCAGAGGCTTGGAACCCAACAATGCTGAAATAGAACTGCAGGTGTCGTCAGCATCCCATACATTTGTATGTAATTGCAAGGTTACCAAATGCTACGAAATTGTTTGTTTTTGTTTGTTATATCTGTAGTGCAGATTAACTGCGCAACTGAAAGCAAGAGTCTTAAAGAGGACCTATGACTATAACAAATAATCAACTTGGAACGCGGTTCCGTCAGACGGCGTTGGCCAGTCTGACCGCGCTCTATTTCGGCGGCATGATGAGCGCCAGCGCCCAGGTGCAGATGCAACCTGTGGGCAAAGGCAATTTCTATCAGCCAAGTTTTACCAAAGAACAGGTGTTGGCGGCAGACAAGGCCCGCAAGGCGAGTCTTGAAGGTGATATTTATGCCGGTCAGCCGGGAGTGCTCAATCAGGTGTTGCGTCAACGGACACCGGAACAGATATTTCAACCGGATCCATCTGTCAGTGGCGTTCAAAGTTATATAGTGCAGCTTAATGAAGAGCCTCTGGCAACTTATGACGGTAGTATTTCAGGGCTGGCGGCCACCAAGGCACCAAAAAATCGTTCGCTGATCGCCAAAGGTCGGGTCAGTGTCAATACGACTGATGCCAGGGCTTACAGCCGCTTCCTGGAACAGCGCCAGGACAGTTTCGTAAACCGCGCCCGTCAGGCCGGCGCCAATCTGCAGTTGAAACAGCGCTTCACCGTCGCCAGCAATGCTATGGTGGTGGAGATGACTCAGGAAGATGCCAAAATTCTTGCCCGCCAGAGCGGCGTCAAGCGGATAACCCCTAACCGCATTTTCCAACTGCGTACCGACAGAGGGCCTGAGTTTATCGGTGCCGACCGGATCTGGCTCGGCCAGGACCCGAGTACAGGCCTGGCTGCCAAGGGCGAGGGCATGTTGGTCGGGATCATAGATACCGGGGTTAACACAGATCACCCGGCCTTTGCCGAGGATCAGGACTATGTGCGTTTGAATCCGCTCGGTAGCAACAAGTTTACCGGTGATTGTGTCGACAGCCCTGAGCTGTGTAACAACAAACTGGTGGGGGTACATTCCTATCCCGAGATCACAGATGTTTACGGTGCGCCGGAATTTCAGGCCAACCCCTGGGGCACACCTGTCATGGTGCGCCCGGCCAATGGTGAGGACTATAACGGCCATGGCTCCCACACCGCCAGCACAGTAGCAGGTAACCATCTGGATAATACACCTTTGCAGGCTGCAACAGGTGACGCTACCAGTGATGGGGTTAATGTGCCCTTTAACTTCCCGTCTACCAGCGGTGTAGCGCCGCGGGCACATATCATCTCTTATCAGGTGTGCTGGCCCGGCAATGGTGGTGATCCCTATGCAGGTTGTCCCGAGTCGGCGATTCTGGCGGCTTTTGAAGATGCGATTGCCGACGGGGTCGATGCGATAAACTTCTCAATCGGTGGCGCTGAATCTTTACCCTGGGCCGACCCTATGGAGTTGGCTTTTCTGGCAGCCCGTGAAGCGGGGATTTCTGTGGCCGTAGCGGCCGGTAATGCCGGCGCCTATTGGAGCGCGGATCACAGCTCTCCCTGGGTGACAACTGTTGGCGCCACCACCCACGACAGGGTGCTGGAAGCCGGTAGCAAGCATATAGACAACTTCGGCGGCAACGAACGTTATCGCCCGTCCGAGCCTATTGCAGGCAAGAGTTTCTCCGGCAGCATTACCGGTGAGGTGGTGCTGGCTGAAAACTATGCCGACCCTGATCCCAGTGATGATTTCAACGCCGCTTCCTGCAACGCCCCTTTCCCTGCCGGAACCTTCCGCGATGACCAGATGGTCATCTGTGAGCGCGGTGACATTCCCAGAGTGGACAAGGCCAAGAATGTAGCGGCCGGCGGCGCCGGTGGTTTTATTCTGCAAAACGTGGACTATCAGGTCGACAATCTGGTGGCCGACAGCTTTGTGATCCCTGGGATCCAGGTGAAGCAGAGTAACAGATATAAGCTGAAAAACTGGGTTAAATACAGTGAGCCTGGCACGGCTGTCGCGACTATCTCGGATTTCAGCAACGAGTATCTATTTGACGACGCGTTGGCCAATAACCTGGCGCCTTTCAGCTCAATGGGCCCGAGCCGCACCAACAACACCTTGGTGCCGGATCTTACTGCTCCCGGGGTACAGATTTACGCTGCCAACGCAGATGATCAACCCTTTACCGGAGCGCCGGATGCTTCTGACTGGACCTTTATGAGCGGCACTTCAATGGCAGCCCCCCATGTGACGGGTGCCATGACGTTGCTGATGCAGCTGCATCCAGAGTGGACCCCGGCTGAAGTGCAGTCGGCGCTGATGATGACTGCCGGGCCTGTGTATCTCAACACAGGTTATGAGTTGCTGGAGCCTTTCTATCACTTTATGGCCGGCGCCGGTGCCATTAATGTGGCCCGTGCAGCCGATACCGGCCTGGTGATGGATGAGACCATAGAAAATTACCGTAATGCCAATCCGGAAAACGGTGGGATAGTCAATTGGCTCAACCTGCCTTCTATGGTGGAAATGGCCTGTGAGCAAAGCTGCAGCTGGATGCGTACTGTTACTGCTACCCGCGACGGCAGCTGGAGTGCCGAGGCTTTGGGTCAGGAGCAGGGCTTTGAGCTCAGCGTTTCTCCCACGAACTTTACTCTTGCCAAGGGTGAGAGTCAGACCCTGGTGATCAAGGCCAAAGTGCCGCCGCTGATTGAGTCCAACGTCAATCCGAGCGAACCGGGAACGCCTTGGCAACAGGTACAAAACAAAAACACCTTCTTCAATGGTGAGCTCAGGCTCACTGAAGCGTCGGGTGCTTCCCCTGAGCTGCACATGCCAGTGGTGGTGGCCAGTAAGGCAGATCAGATGCCGGTATCCATGGATTTGGAGATCAGCCGCTCTCAGGGCAGTGAGACTCTGAAGATGAATACCTCGGCCTATGCCCAGCTGACGCCACGTTTCTACGGCCCAGTGCAGCCTGAACTTAAAAGTGCCACCCTGGAAGCCGTGGCGCCATTCCTTGACCTGGACTACATAGAAAAGGGCTGGGATATTCAAACAGTCACGGTTCCTGAAGGCGCCAAGCGTTTGGTGGTGGAAGTGCAGAGCGCCAAGCGCACCAGCACGCTTGAGGATATGAACCCACGCTATTCAGGGGTGTTCCCTTTTGTGATCCTGGGTCGTGATGCCAACGGCAACAACGGCTTTATCCCTTCGCAGGAGGAGATGGAACAGGATGACAGGGCGCTCAAGGCTGAATACGATGCCGAGCTGATGTGTTTCTCTTCCAGCCAAGCCGAAAACAACCTTTGTAGCCTGGAAAATCCTGCTCCCGGTACTTATTGGTTTGCCACCGCCATGGCTTATGGCAAGGGGGAAGTGGAAGCTGTGACCGGCCATGCGGTGATCATGGCCGATGACGATCGTGGTATGTTGAGCTTGGATGGCCCGGCATCGCACGATGGCAACGGTGACTACCAGTTGACTCTTAACTGGAATATTCCCGATGCCAAGCAAGGGGATGTTTTCTATGGCGGTATGGATCTCGGTGCCGGGCCGGGCGCTGAAGGTTCTTTCGGTTTTAGTGCCCTCAATATCCGCCGCAGCGAGGATGCCGTCAGTTGGACAGTCAGCCAGGACAAGGCGCTGAGTGAAGATGTTGTGGATGTTACCGTTAAACTGGCGGCCAACCTGGAATCCCGCGATCGCAACTATGAACTGCAGCTCAAGTTACCCGAAGGCATGCGTTTGGCGCCGGCGACCATCAAGAGTAATAATCCTGCGGTTGCCGAAGCGATTGTTGCCGATGAAAACGGTTTGACGCTGACAGGCTTGCAGCCCAGCACTCGGCTCCTTGAGCGGCAATACAAAGTCAGTACCAACCTTAACGATGCCATGTGTCGTACACCTATGATTGATGAGTACTCCACCGGTGGCTACATAGATCTCTTTGGTGAGTTTGGTATGCAGCCCAATGCCGACTGGTTGGTCGGTGATTCTCAAACCAGTGTCGATGTGCCTATTGACTGGTTGTTCTACAAAGAGGGCGCCGAGTTTAAGGTGTACAATCAGGCCAATGCCGGTTATATGCGGATGCACACAGTGGGCGCGTTGCAGTTTAACACTGCCTACTGGTATATGGGGGCGCACCGTGGCCCGGGTTTCCTCTACGAGGCGCTGGCACCCTTCTGGCGTGGCAGTTTCGAGATGAAGTACCGCCGTCATTGGGAAGAACCATGGGGCCTGACCATAGCGTCTCAGTATAAGGAAGAACGTCCGGATCTGGGAGATTTGTTGTTCCTCGAGTTTGATAATGTTACCGACCGCCAGACAGGTCAGGAGTTTGACTTCCAGACCATACTGCGTAGTGGTATCGACGATCATCCAGGTATGTATGAGATCATCTATGCCTACCAGAATCTGGGGGCCGATGTGGCCGACGGTGCTGTGTTTGTCGAAGGCTTTGACAGTACCTGGTCCAGTGATGCGGGGCCGAAGAATGGCTATCTTTATGAGATGCTGGGCTTCGATAATCTGGATACCTTGCTCGAGGAAGACCTGGTTATCTGTTTTGATTACTCAGGGCCTGAGCAAAGCAGGGTCGAGCTGAGCTTCAAGGCGGCGATTCAACCTGGTGCTACCGGTAAGGCGCTTGCCATGACGCTGGATTACGATCTTGAAGGCGGCGAACCGGAAACCCTGAGCCATCAAATTGTGGTTAAAGGCAATATCCAACTGGCGCCACTCAGTGACATGAGCGTTGCTGAAAATGGCCGTATAGACGGTATTGCCGTGACTTATATTGATGCCGATAAAGTGCCTAATCTGTTGGAGGTCAGTGGTGAACACATCAGCGCAGAGATTAACGGTGACAGTTTCAACCTGATCCCAGAGGCCGATTTCCACGGTGAAACCCTGGTCACAGTAACTGTGCGTGATAGCCTCAACAGCGGCGATGCCGCCAGCACCAGCTTTATGCTGAAGGTGGAGTCCGACGGGGTTGACCCTGTGAGCCCACCAGAGCCGCCGGTGGATGAGTCAGACTCGGGTGGTTCACTCGGCTGGAGTTTACTGCTCTTGTCGCTGGGATTGCTGCGACGTCGGCGTTAAGCCCAGTTCAGGTGGTTCGCCTGGAAAAATAGCCAGATGAAAAATCCCCGCCATTAACAATGGCGGGGATTTTTATTGAGTTTCACGGCATGGTCACTGACGTTTTGACTTTATACCGGAAAAGAGTGCGCTTTGCCCAGAATAGGTTTAAGCCTTGTTTTGATTCTTGTCTTGGTTTTTAGTTTTCAGGGCTGACAGCCTGGCCGAGGCCAGCCCCAGTAAACTGCCATTCGGGTAGTGACCGCGCTTGTCGGCCTTGCCGGTTTCCATATCACACAGCAATGCCATCGCCTCGGTCACATGCTCGACCGTCCAGATATGGAACTTGCCCTTGCTGATGGCGTCCACCACAGGCTTTTTCAGCATCAGGTTGTGGGCGTTGGCCGCGGGAATGATTACCCCTTGGGTATGTCTGCGCCCCTTGATGGCACAGACATCGAAAAAGCCTTCAATCTTTTCATTGACCCCGCCTATGGGCTGGGCTTCACCGAACTGGTTCATTGAACCTGTTATGGCAATATCCTGGCGCAGGGGAACCTGGGCGATTGCAGAGATAATGGCGCAGCATTCGGCCATGGAGGCACTGTCGCCATCGACCCCGGAATAAGATTGCTCGAAGGTCAAGGAGGTGGTCAGCGGAATATCGGCCTCGCGTCCCAACAGGGTTTTGATATAGGCCGAGAGGATCCACACCCCCTTGGAGTGAATACGGCCGCCGAGGCGCACCTTGTGTTCAATGTCCAACACTTCGCCCTTGCCAAAGGCTGTGGTCGCGCTGATACGGTTGGGCAGGCCAAACTGATGATCTGTGGTGGCGATGACCGACAGGGCGTTGACCTGGCCACAGACCTTGCCGTGCACATCAATCAGGGTGGTGCCCTTGTGAAAGCTCTGCATCAGTTGATCCCTGAGACGCGATACCCTTTGCTCCTGCTGCGCCAGTGCCTGCTCCACATGTGCGAGGCGAATACTGCGGGCGTTGGCCGCCTTGGCGCAGTAGTGGGTCTCCCGCAGCAGATTGGCGATATTGGCCGAATGCAGTGACAGTTGGGTTTGGTCATCGGCCTGGCGCGAGCTGAATTCGATTATCCGCGCAATGGCGCTGCGATCGCAGTGCAGCATCTGGTTGTCGTGCACTATCGAGGAGATAAATCTGGCATAGAAGCATTCGGCCTTCGGACTTCTTGGCATCACATCTTCAAAGTCGGCGGTTACCCGAAACAGCTCACTGAAGTCGGGATCATAATGCTGTAGTAACTGGTAGGTCTGGTTGTCACCGAAGAGCACGATTTTGACATCCAGAGGGATAGGCTCAGGTGCCAGTGAAACTGTGCCGGACAGGGAGACTTCACGCTCCAGCGAGCTGAGGTCCAGACTGCGGGAACGCAGTGCCCGTTTGAGTCCGTCCCAAACGTAGGGCCGCTCCAGCACCTTGACCGCATCCATAAGCAGCACCCCGCCATTGGCCTTGTGCAGGCTGCCGGGTCGGATCAGCGAAAAGTCGGTAAAGACAGTGCCGCGGTAAGTGGCGTTTTCCACATATCCAAACAGGCCGTGATAGGTGGGGTTTTCCTCTACCACCACAGGGAATTTCTGCTCTTCCTGTTCTACCAAGAGATTAACCTGATAGCGCCTGGGCATTTTCTTTTCCAGCGAGGCATAAGCCAGCGCCAGTTGGTCTTCACTCTCCTCAAGGAAGATATCCAGGTTGCCGAGCATATCTTTTTGCATCGCCGTCAGAAAAGAGCGGATTTCCGGCAGACTGCGGTATTCATCCTTGAGCGGCTTGAAGAAATGGCTCAGTACTTCGCGGGCCACCTGTTCATCGTGCTCCTGCTGCTTGGTGCTGAACTCCTCTTCCCATTCGGTCAATTGGCGAATAATGCCCCTTAGGCGCGATTCCAAGTGTTTGATATTCTGTTCAAACAGCTGTTGCTCGGCTTCTGGCAGGGCGAGATAGGTTTCCTCGGTATGCGGCTCTTCGCCGTTCAGCGCCATCAACTGATACTCGCCCTGAGTGTTGATGGAGAGGCTTATTTTCATCCCCTTGGCTTCTTCGCTCAGAGCCAGCAGCGCCGCTTCCTGTTTTTGCGCCAACTGACTTTTGAGCTTGTCGGCGCGGCGGTAATACATCTCGTTGTCAAACGCCAACGGCAGCGCCTTGACCAGCCTGAGAACCAGTTTTTCCATCTCTTTCTTGAAAGTGACGCCCTTGCCGGCGGGCAGTTTGAGCACCTTTGGGGTCCGGGTCTGGTCGAAGTTGGCCACATAACACCAGTCGTTAAGTGTCTTGTCGGTAAATTCATGGCGCTTGAGATAACGCAGCATCATGGTGCGTTTGCCCAGACCATTTTGGCCTATGGCATAGATGTTGTAGCCCTTCTCCTTGATGGACATGGCAAATTCCACCGCACTCTGGGCCCGCTCCTGGCCTATGATGTCATCCAGCGGCTCCAGTTCGCGGGTAGATTTGACCTCATCTCCCAGATTGTCGAGATTGGCGGGACGATATACCTGACTGGCATCTAAGCTGGTGACGGCCATGGGCGCTTCCTTGTTCAAATAGGGCAGAGAAAAGTAAAACTGCTTTTTATGACAATAAGATGCGCTGCAGCCTAAAGCAAACGTCAAGCCGAATAAGTCTCTCGGGCGGTTAATTTTTCACCCGTAAGCCACGTTTGCTGCCTGAACCCAGGGATAACATCTATTCGGCACCGGGTAGCAGGGTATAATGGCGGTTTGCTCTAAGCTTTATTTTTGAAGGACTCTCCATGGAATTTACCGCTTTTTCTCTGCCCGAATCGCTACTGACCAATCTGGCCGGACTGGGTTTTAGCAAGGCAACCCAAGTGCAGGCAGAGGCTATTCCTTTGGTGCTCGCCGGCAGCGATCTCCTGGTGCAGGCACAGACGGGCACAGGGAAAACCGCCGCCTTTGCCTTGCCGCTGCTGGCGCGTTTACTGCCCGCCACGGCTGAGAGAGCAGTAAAACCCGCAGCGCCCAAGGCTCTGGTGCTGGTGCCTACCCGGGAGTTGGCGCAGCAGGTTTTCGATAACATTAAAAGCTATGCCAAGGGCTGCGAGCTGAAGATTGCCATTGCCTATGGCGGCGTGCCACTCGATGGGCAGCTAAAGAACTTCAAGGATGGCGTTGATCTCTTGGTCGCCACGCCCGGGCGCCTGCTGGATCATCTTAAAAAGCGCAGTCTCAGGCTGGATAAGGTTGAAACCTTGGTGTTTGATGAGGCCGACCGCATGTTGGACATGGGGTTTGAAGATGAGATCTCGGCGCTGATGAAAAAGATGGCCAAACAGCGCCAGACTCTGCTGTTTTCCGCCACCTTCAACGACAACATCTGGCACCTGGCCAAGACTTTGCTGCAGTCTCCCAAAGTGCTGGAGCTGCAAGCATCAGAGCAGGATGGCAGTATCAAAGAGCGATTGATTGAGCTCGATAGCGAGCGTAAGGCCGCCGCCGTTGCCGCCCTTTGTCGCCGGCACGACTGGCGTCAGGTGTTGCTGTTCAGCCGCACCAAGGAGGGCGCCGACAAACTGGTCTGTGAGCTCAGTGCCGAGGGCTTGGCCGCCAGTGCGCTGCACTCAGATCTGAGTCAGGCCCAGCGGGAGCAGACCTATCAGGCGTTCAAGGCGGGTGAATACCGTTTGCTGGTGGCCACGGATGTTGCCGCCAGAGGCCTGGATGTAGCGGCCTTGCCTTGCGTTATCAATCTGGAGCTGCCGTTCAAGCGCGAAGATTATCTACACCGCATTGGCCGCACCGGCCGCGCCGGCATGGAAGGGCTCGCCATCACCCTATTCAGTCGTGACGACGAGCGCCTCCTCGAAGAGCTGGAAGCCATGCTCGACAGGCGCCTCCCCAGAGAATGGCTGCCCGGGTTTGAGCCGGATCTCAACCGCAGTTTCGACGCGCCGAAAAACCAGAGTAAAGCCGCCCAAAAGCAGCGGGCCCGCAAGAGAGCGCTTGGTAAAAGATAGCAAGTCCGATTTAGTTGAGCCTACTTGGGTTAATCAACCGCAAATGCCAACAACATAAGTATTCTGCTCCTGATGGATTCGAGGCCTTCGCTGGCATGGGTGCCAGAGTAGAGCCATCAGGGATGATTTCACGGCGTGCCGAGAAGCCGTTAGGACGAAAGCCCACGGCAGGTGCTTGAGAGTTTTGCCGAGTGGAAATCTATGCTGTTCAAGCCGTTTGAGTCGATGCATCCCCTTTATCTTTGGGGTGGCCGATGGGCTGGAAAGCTATTGGGTTCATTCGCCAAAGTGGGTCAGTTGCGCTAAGCTAGTGGCCCGGTTTTCAAGAAACAGTCTCCTGGGGGAGCCATGTTCGTAGTCGATACCCATACCCACACAGTTGCCTCTACTCACGCCTACAGCACGATCCATGATTATCTGGCAGTCGCCAAGCACAAAGGGATCCGTTTGTTTGCCACCACAGATCATGGTCCGGCGATGGCCGATGCACCGCATTTCTGGCATTTCGTGAATCTCAGGGTGTTGCCGCGGATAGTCGACGGCGTGGGGATATTGCGCGGGATTGAAGCCAATATTACCAATCTGGAGGGGGAAATCGACTTCTTTGGTGAGTTCCTGGAAGAGCTGGACTTGGTGCAGGCCGGGTTTCACGAGCCGGTATTCCCTCCCGCCGACAGTGACAGCCACACTCAGGCGCTGCTGAACTGCATTCGCAGCGGCAAGGTCGATATCATTACCCACCCAGGCAACCCCAAATATCCACTGGATCAGGAGCTGATTGTCCGCGCCGCCGCCGAGCATAATGTGGCGCTGGAGATCAATAACTCCTCTTTTGCCTGCTCCCGCAAGGGCAGTGAAGACAGCTGCCTCAATATTGCCAAACTGGCGAAACGATTCGACGCCCAATTGGTGATGGGATCAGATTCCCATGTGGCCTTCAGTCTGGGTGAGTTCCCGCTGGCGCTTGAGATAGTGGATGCAGCCGGTTATCCAAGAGACAGGCTGCTCAATCGCGAGCCATTGGCACTGCTGAATTTCCTGCAGCAGCGAGGCCACAAGACGCTTGGTGAGTTAATCGACTACTTTGAGAGTGAGGCGGTTGCAGGCTAACCTGGTTCGCCTGCTTTAAGTATACGAACCACAAAAATCCATCAACTGATTAGCCATGAATCCCAAATCGTGACAGCCAAGACTACCCGAATATTGATCACCGGCGCTCATGGTCAGCTCGGACAGGCGCTGCTGGCGAACTTACCTTGGTTACCCGAGTTTTCGCCTTCCAGGCTGCGAATGAAGATACCTGAGGTAAGCCTGGTGCCCGGCAGTGCTGTAGAGCCCCGCAGTGCTGTAGCACCTGGCAGCGCAATTGAAATTGTGGCGCTCGGGCATCAGCAGCTGGATTTAACCTCGGCAGATTTGCCTGAGCGGCTCAGTGAAATCAATGCTGATGTGATAATCAACTGCGCCGCCTACAACGCCGTGGATGCGGCCGAGCAGGATATGGCTGCCGCGATGGCGCTTAATGCCGAAGCGCCGGAGCGTTTGGCTATCTGGTGCCGGCAACAGGGTGCTTGGCTTATCCATATTTCGAGCGACTATGTCTTCGGGAATGTCTTCGGAAATGTCTTCGGAAATGTCTTCGGGAAGGATTTGGGAAATGCTCTTGGAAACGTTTCTGGAAATGCAGCGGCCAATATGCTCGGGAATGCGCCCAGAGCCTTGACCGAGAGTGATGTTTGCGAGCCTTTGAGCCTGTACGGTCAGAGCAAGCTCGCCGGCGAGCAGCGCTTGCTTAAGGCCAATCCCGGCGCCCTGGTGCTGAGAACCTCTTGGCTTTACAGCCGTTTTGGCAGCAACTTTGTGTTGAACATGCGGCGATTGCTGACCGGGCGTCCGGAACTCAAGGTGGTGGCGGATCAAGTCGGCACGCCAACCTGGGCCGAGGCGTTGGCGCGGCTTATCTGGCAGTTGCTCATCTGGTTTCATCTTAAGCCAGAGAAGTCCGCGGTGCTGAGCGGCTGCTTTCATTACGCGGCAACGGGGCAGTGCAGCTGGTATCTTTTCACCAAAGAGATAGCCGAGCAAATCGCCAAGCAGCAGTGCAATTCAGCGCCAAGCTCTCAGGCGGCGGTGCCATTGCAAACCGCGTTGCAATCTCAGGCCGCGTTGCAATCTCAAGCTACATTACATGCTCAACCAAACCCGGCGCCAATCACGCCAGGGTGCCGGATAACGCCTGTCAGCACAGCAGAGTACGGCGCCTTATTGAATCGAGCGCAGGCGCCGCGCCCGGCGTATTCGGCGCTCGATTCAAGCGCTCTCAAAGATGCCATGGCGGCCATGCCTTCGGCATTTCGCTGCTATTTGCCAAAAGACTATCCATCACCCATCTGGCTTTCCTGGCAGGCGCAGCTGGCGCTGATGCTTTCGGGGCTTGGTGCACCTTCCTTGGATTGAATGGGGTTAAACAGGATGAAAAGTAAGGCAAAACCGGCTGTAGATTATAACCAGTAGCTAAAGGTTATACCCACCAAAGCCGGGTGGCTGGCATAATAAACTATCTTGTTGATCCAAAGGATGAAACCTTGTCGAATAATCCCCCCAAGACCTTGCTTGATGCCAAGCAGCTGACACTCTTGACCGAGATGGCCCGCGCCGCCGGTGAGGCGATAATGCACTACTATCAGGGCGGCGAACTGGCGATTGAGCACAAGGCCGATGACAGTCCGGTCACGGCTGCCGATCTTGCCAGTCACGCCGTGTTGCAACAGGCGCTGGCGCGTGAGTTTCCAGCCTGGCCACAGATGTCGGAAGAAGCGGCGGATATCCCCTGGGCGCAGCGGCAGGGCTGGGAAACCTATTGGCTTATCGACCCACTCGACGGCACCAAGGAGTTTATCAAGGGCAACGGTGAATTTACCGTCAACATTGCGCTTATTCACCGAGGCCAGGCGGTCGCAGGTGTTGTCTATGTGCCTGCCACAGCCGTGTGCTATTTGGGTGCACTGGGACTTGGTGCCTGGCGTGAGACCCCAAATGCGGCTGGATACCAGCGGGTGGAATTGAATGCCAGGGCCGGAGTTAAGCGCCAGGTTCCTGTGATTGTCGGCAGTCGCTCGCACTCGAGCCCGGGGCTTGGCGAGTATCTGCAGCAGCTTGGTGAGCACGAAATGAAGAGTGTCGGCTCATCACTCAAATTCTGCCTGCTTGCTGAGGGCAAGGCGGACATCTACCCCAGATTGGGCCCTACCAGTGAATGGGACACGGCGGCGGCTCAGGCCGTGCTTGAGAGTGCCGGTGGCCGAGTTTTGGAATATCCAGCAGGCAACAACTTAAAATATAACCAAAAAGAAACTATCCTCAATCCTTGGTTTATCGCATACAGCGCCGATTGGCCGTGCGATTAAAGCAGATACAAACACCGGAGTTGAAAGCATGATGCGTATCGGCGTTGATTTGGGCGGCACTAAAATTGAATTGGTGGCTCTGGGTGATTCCGGGAGTGAGCTGTTTCGCAAGCGAATTGCCACCCCCAGAGACTATCAGGCGACCCTTGAGGCCATCTGTGCCTTGGTCGATGAAGCCGAGACGCAGCTGGAAATGACAGGAACTGTGGGTATTGGCATTCCCGGGGTGATCTCACCCTTTTCCGGTTTGGTGAAAAACGCCAACTCCACCTGGTTAAATGGTCATCCGCTCGATAGAGATCTCGAGCAGCGTCTGGGGCGCAAAGTGCGGGTTGCCAATGATGCCAACTGTTTTGCGGTCTCCGAGGCGGTGGATGGCGCCGCCGCAGGCAAAGAGGTGGTGTTCGGGGTGATCATAGGTACAGGCTGCGGTGCCGGCATTGCCATCAATGGCAGGGTACATCAGGGCGGCAATGGTATAGGCGGTGAATGGGGCCATAATCCCTTGCCCTGGATACGCGCCGAGGAGTTCAACAGCACTGAGTGTTTTTGCGGCAAGCACGACTGCATCGAAACCTTTATTTCGGGAACCGGGTTTGTCCGCGACTATAACCAGGCTGCCGGTGCGCAGCTCAGCTCAGGCGCCGAGGTGATGGCATTGCTGGAGCAGGGGGATGCCGAGGCCGGCGCGGCCTTTGAGCGCTATCTCGACCGTCTGGCCCGCTCTCTGGCCCATGTGATCAATCTGCTGGATCCGGACGCCATAGTACTCGGCGGCGGTATGTCCAATGTGCAGGCCATCTATCCGGCATTGCCGGATAGACTCAAGCGCTATGTGGTCGGCGGCGAGTGCCGAACTCCTGTGTTGCCCAATCACTACGGCTGCTCCTCCGGGGTACGCGGCGCCGCTTGGCTGTGGGGCCAGGACTGAGTTTGGCGAGGTGCCCGGGCCGTGTTACAGGTATTCGACTGAGACACTTTAGACACTCTAGGCACTTTAGACAAAAGTGGAAAGCGCTCGAACATGTATTGGGGCAAGTGAGTCCATCGCCCTTCGCCAATCACTGGTCAGCCGAGTAACGCTTCTGTAAGCTATGGCTACTTTTGCCAACCTTCGGATATCAAGCGTGTTCTGGCTGAAAAAAATCCTCTCTCAATTCTTTATGCCCATCCCTCTAACCTTGGTCACTCTGCTGCTTGCCTGTTTTTATATCCGTCGCAGGCCGGGTGTAGCGCGCGCCCTGGTGGTTTTTGCCATCACTTGGGTGCTACTGCTTTCCAGCTCTATCGGCAGCAATACACTGCTTGCCGGGCTTGAGCGTCAGTATCCACTTTATACCGCAGCGCCGGCGCGCTCCTGTGTGGTGATGGTGCTGGGTTCGGGCCATGATGATGAGGTTGGCGGACTCGCGCGACATATGTTGTCGGCAACGGCGCTTGAGCGTCTCAGTGAAGGGGTGGCGCAACTCAAGGCGGCCAACAGCAAAGATTGCCTGCTGGCGGTCAGTGGTTGGAGCGGCGGTCTTGAGCAGCAGAGTCATGCCCGGCGTATGGCCGAGGCCGCCATCGAGTTGGGGGCCGAGCCATCGCGAGTTTTAATGTTGGATTCGGCCCGCGATACCATAGAGGAAGCCCAGGCGCTGCGGCAGGCCTTCGGTGCCGGCACTGATGATAAAGGGATAGATGCCTTGGGTGGCAGACAACTGATCCTGGTCACCTCCGCCAGCCATATGCCAAGGGCGATGCGAATATTCCGCTCGACCGGGCTTGAACCTCGGGCGGCACCGACTGACTTTCTGCTTAGGCGCGATCACTGGTGGCGCCTGAGCACATCCAATCTGGATGATTCACAAAAGGCGTTGCACGAATATCTGGGATTGGCCTGGTTGACTGTTACCGGCCGCTAATGGTTCAGAACCCTGGTTATAGAATGAATAAACGGCTGATAAGCCGCTGGCAATAGAGCGAAAGCGTTATGGAAACTATCACAATAAGGCCGGGCAGTAAGCGCAATGGCATTACACTGACTCTGGCCGGAGGGCTGGGCATAGTCCTGGGGTTGGTGTTGTTTATCGGTTGGCCCTGGATGTTTGCCCCGGGCATAGTGTGTTTTGCCCTTGGGGCCGTGTCTTTGGTGCTGGGTATTGCCAAGCAGCTCGAGCCCCATGTCAGTCTTGAATTCAGCGCTGAAGGGCTGAGATTCTTCCATCGCCGCGGTAGCTTGTTTGTGGCCTGGGATAATATTCAGCGGCTGGATCAGCCCAGAGTCACCCAAGGCATGGAGCAACTGACGCTGCCCTATGTCGGGCTCAAGCTCAAACGTATCAATCCACTGCTGGATGCCATTTCACCCAGGTTGGCGACCGGGCTCTTGTCGGAGCAGCGGCCCTTGCTGATGACAGCAGCTGCCCAGGATGAAGAGCTGCAGACACTGGAAGCGGCTCTCAGCGCTGAGTTTGAACCTCTTACGGTCAATGATGAGCGTTACCGAGGCGTATTGGCCATGTTTGGCCGCCGTTGCCTGACGCTGGACAAGTACTTGGGTTATCACCTCTATATTCCCGTGGACGCATTGGATCAACCGCCGGAGAGCTTTGTCCGTAAACTGCGACAGCTGTGGCAGCAGAGGATGTCGGCTACAGAGTTGTAAGTTATGGCTTAAGTTGGATGAGGAAAGATAAGGGGACCCAAGTGGGTCCCCTTGTTGTTGCAGAGTTGAGGGAGGGCCTTGCAGGGACAGCCCTCAAGGTACGGTACTAGTGAGCACCCCCTGCGTGTACCTTATCTACGCCATAGGTCTTGCCTTCGGCGTGACAGGTGGCACAGGACTCAACCGGCAGGTTGGCGTCTGTGGCAGCATCACCGGCAACGAAGGCTCCATTACTCTTGAAGTGGGCCAGAGCGGCCGCGTCAGAGTGAGCGTGACAGGTACGGCAGGATTCGGCAACGGGAGAGATATACTCGGTAGCTGAAATCTTGATCCCACGCTTGGCTGATGTCAGGCCACCATCGGCGGCAAACAGCGGTGTGTCGTCTTTGTGGCAGGCAGCACACTCTGTTTCCACAGCTGGATAGCCGTGCAGCTCGCCTGCAGCGTCACGGAAGATGGCAGCTTCACCCCAGTTACCACTGTGGAAACGGTGGGCAACTGTCATCAGATCGCGGTTGGCATACAGGAGTCCGGGGACTTCGGCAAATATCGGCTTGCCATCGGCATCCAGATTACCCGTGTTGTACTCGGAGGTGCCGTGATAGGAGCCGTAATAGCTGTTGTTATGGCAGTCCATACACTGATCAAAGGTGTAGGTGCCGTGGCGGGTACCCTTGATGTAGTCCAGTGTGCCGTGACAGGCATTACACTTGGCTTCGCTGGCGCTCATCCGCTCTGCAATGGCAAAGCGGGCTGTGACAGCATCACCACCATCTAGGTTATAGAACTTAACGCTTGAAGTGGCGCCAATTGGATTGACGGCATCGAAGGGCATGCCTTCGGCACAGGCGGCTATCTTACCTGAGTTATCGACACAGAAGTTGGCCTCGGTTCCGATGTAAATGGTGCCCATTGCCTGAGCTTCCGGGACATCAGTAGTCAGGGTCAGCACACCATTGGCGGCGCTGCCGCTGGCAAGACCTGGCCTGCTGCCCCAGCGGGTGACTTCGCCTCTGGCATCCACATTGCCTATCAGAGTGGCGTCTTTGTTGAGCACCGCCAGTTGAGCTGCATCTGTCAGTGGTTGACCATTGAAGCTGACATTAGCAGTGATGGTAACCAGTTTATTGCCCGCTGTGGTGGAAGCCGCCGCAGTGGCCGAGGTGAACTCAACGGTCAACAGCTCGGCATATTCAGCCCGTTTACCCACTTTATGAGCTTGCACTGGGCTAAGTGCTCCGCTGCCATGGCAAGACTGACACTGGCTGTCGTCGGCCTGAGCCAGGTTGAAGTCAGAGTGGCCTACGCCGGTTTCAAAGTTAACATTGATATGGCAACCGACACAGGCTTCGCGGTAGATATTGGCGTTCCAGGAGTCACCGTTGTTGTGGCAACTGGCGCAGTTGTTAAGTTCTGCCGGGAAGCCTATTTCACCGAAGTACTCTTTGGCTTCACCGGAGAGGAAACCTGCGATGTGATGGCCGGCATGCAGCCTGTGAACCATGGGGCCGAAATCAAATACCCAACCTTCGGCTTTTTGGGCTTCGTTAGGTACCAGAGCCGGGTTGTGGCAGGCAACGCACTTCTCAGTGCTTTGGTAGTTGTGGTGCGCGTTTATCTTGGCGATGCGGCCTTCGACTTCACTGTGGCAGGCAATACAGGCGGTATCTGTTACCGTATCCTTACCTGTGGCTTCAACCAGCTCGCCGGATGCCGGAATATAATCCAGCGGCGTAGAGAGCACCTTGTCTGCTATGGCTGCGCCGCTGGTATCCTTGAGGTTATAGGCGCGCAGGAACAAGCGATGAGGTGCGCTGAGGTTGTCATTGGCATTCATGATGGGAGCGACTCCATCATGTGCCCAAGTGCCGGTATAGGTACCTGGCTCGGCCGGATCTTCAACCAGAAGACAGGCATCGCCAGTTTGACCCCTGGAGCTATAGGTGCCATCCAGGGTGCAGTACATGGAGCTGCCCAGTTCCTGAGCCGTGGCATTATTGACCCATTGCAGCGGCGCACCGCTGCCGGAACTATTGCTCATGGCGGTAATAGAGTAGAGGGCGACTTGATCCAGGCCCGTCAGTGGGACTCGCTCCCCTGAGCCGTTGGTGGCCGAGGCCTTGAACTTGAGGGCGAAGGTTTCGCCGCCTGCCAGTGTGTTGTCGGCCGGCACTATCTCGAAACTGACATCGCCGGCACTGATAATGGTGGAAGTACTTGAACCTGCGGGGGCTCCTGGCTGTCCGGGTTCGCCTGGTATGCCAGGTTCACCGGGGGCTCCGTCTTTTCCGTCCTCACCGTCCCCGCATGCGGTAAGGCACAATAGACTGGTCAGAGCCAGCGCCAGTAATGACTTATTGTGTTTTTTCATCATTGCGTCCCTTTATTCAAATTATGGGTACTGCCTGTGCAGTCATTTGAATATACATACATCCAAAGTAGTAGTTTTGACTTATTGTTTTATTTGTGAAATATGAGTTAATAAATTGATAAAGAAATAACGGGTGGCGAAATCGGTAATTTCAGTTTTTGAAATTACCGAATGCGCAGAGTGACAAGCTGAAGCTGGCTATAAGTAGCAGATAGTTCTGGACAAATAGGAGAATGGGCTAATTCTGAAGGTCGCAAAGATGCCAGGTGATCAATCAGTTCTCAATATTCAGCCTTGGGGTAGAGTTCTTGAGTGACCAGGTTCAACAACAGTTTTCTTTGTTGTTCGGAGTAACGGCGATAGCTGGGGGCCTTTTCTACCAAGGAGTAGCTTGGCAGCGAAAATGCCCGGTGGAGTTTAGCCACTTCGGTCTCGGGCAGATGTTGCACCCGCAAACCCGGCATGCCTTCAATAAGCGCCATTTCATTGGGGGTGCTGAAGGCTACACTGCTCATGGTCAACAGATGAGCATGCCATTCTTCCCTGTCGTGTACGGCATGCACTTGGGATAGGGGAATGCCTTCTTGCTGACAGAAGAGTTCCATGGGATCCATGCGCTCGTTGAAGCCCTTGATGGTCAAGTAAACGAAAGTATATTGGCTGATATCTTCGAGGGTGATAGCCGGTGATTTTTGCCACAGCGGATGATCCTCTCGGCTGACAACACACACACCCATGGTTTGCCCAAGCGAACTCAGAATGAGATCCAACTGCTCGGGGTGCTCCAGACAGACCCCTAAGTCTAATTGTCCACGGTGAATTTTTTCTGCTGAATCATCTTGCCAGGGGTAGAGTCTGATCTGGCCCAACTGCTGCTGAATGTTCGTCTGTCCCAGTTTCATCGCCAGCGAGGAAAGCAAGCCATGCGCTACGGCTACATGAATACAGATATCGCTTGAAGGCAAGCGGCTCTGATGAACTTGCTGTTCCAGGCGGTGCACTGAATGGATGAAATCGCAAACCGGTTGGTATAGATTCTCCGCCAGAGGTGTAGGCTTGAGTTGTTGCTGACGGCGATAGAAAAGCTCGTCGTCAAAGGCTAATCTCAGTGCCGCCAGGCAGCGGCTTATTTTAGGGGCAGACACTGCCAATTCTCGCGCTGTACAGTTGGCGTGCCCTGTTTCATAGATGTTCTTGAACACCATGAGGGTAAAGATATCCAGCTCACACAGCTGTTTCAATAATCGACTCGACATTAGCATCCATCCTATGGATTTATACCTCTTTGGAGATAGATGCTAGACCAGCACAAATATGATTACTGTGACTGAGCACAATTCAGTGCGCTTTTCGAATTTATTGTGATTAAAATGTGATAAAAGTCATGTTTGTGTGCTTTTTTGATCACTACTCTTGAGCTTGGAGCTTAAGTTCAGTCATAGGGGGATTATCATCGCCAAGCTCTTTAAGCAAGTTAACCTCATCTTTGACTCTGATACCGATAAATTGACCACCTTCGAAGATCTCCATTGATTTACTGGCGACTTCTCCCTCGACCGTGCCGGTACCGCAGATAGTTAATTTTTCACAGTGGAGTTTACCGCGAAATAGCCCGGAAACCTTGAGTTCCTGGCAGTTAAGTTCGCCATCAATCAGGCCGTTGGCTTCGATGATCAGCTTATTTTCAGCTGTTACTTTTCCATAGATGGCGCCGCCGACCAGGGTCTCGTCATCGAAGTGGCTCTCGCCGGTAATCTTGCTACCCTGGGCAATATAGGTGAGCCCTGCCGTTTTTTTGTTTTTACCAAACATAGTACTTTTTAGTGGTTTTATCAGGGGAAACTCGATATTACCTGTTATCACAAAGTAACAAAACCACTAATATTTGGCGCTGTGGGAGTCAGATTTTTGGCTCCCGGCAGAGCGTCAGTCGGGGTTTGGCTCTCGTAGCTTGATGGCAGAGGCGGGACAGGGGGCAACGCAGGCGCCGCAGCCACTACAGCGCTCAGCATCCAGTACCGGCAGGGCGGTAGCCCCTAAAAGGGGCGGAAAGCGGATCGCCCGTTCGTCGCAGGCATCCTTGCAGCTTTGGCAGACAATACCCTGGCGAGCGAGGCAGCTGTCGGCAAATTGGGCAATGAGCCGCCAAGGCGCTTCGCCAAGAGGCCTGAATGCCGGCTGTTCACAGTGGGTGACACAGGCCTGACAAAAGCTGCATTCGGCGCGCTGAAAGTCAAGCTCCGGAAAGCCGCCATCCCCCTTGATAAGCACTTGAGTCTCGCAGGCATCCACACAGGCGCCGCAGCGGGTGCAGGCGTCGGTAAATTCCGCCTCCGGCTTGCTCCAGGGCGGCCGAACCAGATCACTCTTGCGGCGACTGAACAGGCGTCTGCGAGAAAGATCCATGACTAACCCTTGTAACCGTTAGGGTTGTTGGATTGCCAGTTCCAGCTGGAGTCGGCCATATCCTGCAGGCTGCGCTCAGCCTTCCAGCCCAGCTCTTTGGCAGCATGGGCGGGATCAGCATAACAGGCGGCGATATCGCCGGGCCGACGCGGGGCAAACTCAAAGGGGATCGCCTTGTTACAGGCTTTTTCAAAGGCTTTGACCATCTCAAGTACACTGTAGCCCTGGCCGGTTCCCAGATTATAGGTGACCAGACCTGGATTGGTGGCGAGCTTGTCCAGAGCCTTGAGGTGACCTATGGCCAGGTCAACTACGTGGATATAGTCGCGCACACCTGTGCCGTCTACTGTGGGGTAGTCATTGCCGAAGACGCTGAGTTTATCACGCTTGCCGACGGCAACCTGGGCGATAAATGGCATCAGGTTATTTGGGATATCGTTGGGATCTTCACCGATACGGCCGCTCTTGTGGGCGCCAACCGGGTTGAAGTAACGCAAGCGGGCGATATTCCAGTTGGGTTCGGCCGCGGCTAAATCCGCCAGAATATGTTCCACCATCAGTTTGGATTGACCATAGGGGTTGGTGGCCGATGTGGGAAAAGTTTCGGTGATCGGCAGACTGGCGGGATCGCCGTAAACAGTGGCCGATGAACTGAATACCAGGTTGCGAACGCCATATTCTTTCATCACCTGACACAGAATTAGGGTGCCGGTGACATTGTTTTCATAATATTTCAGTGGCTGGGCGACGGACTCACCTACCGCCTTGAGGCCAGCGAAGTGAATAACGGCTTCGAAGCTGTGGTCGCTGAAGACTTTCTGCAGGAATGCCTTGTTGAGGATATCACCCTGATAAAAGAGTACGCTCTTGCCGCTGATCTCTTCGACTCTGGCCAGGGCTTCAACACTTGAGTTGCTCAGGTTGTCTATTACCACAACCTCTTTGCCCGCGGCCAAGAGTTCGACCAGAGTGTGGGTGCCAATATAACCGGCACCGCCGGTGACCAAAATTGTCATGCTTTACATCCTTTTATTAAATCGCCCAGATAGGCGGCAAATTCACTGCCAAGCTCGGGATGGCGCAATGCATGCTCTACCGTTGCTTGCATATAGCCAAGCTTGTTGCCACAGTCATGGCTCTTGCCACGCATATAGTAAGCGTTGACCTGCTGGCTTTGCATCAGCATGGCAATGGCATCAGTAAGCTGGATTTCATCACCGGCACCGGCCGGTGTTTTGCCTAGCAAGGGCCAAATGGCGGCAGGTAGCACATAGCGGCCCACTACAGCCAAGTTAGAGGGGGCTTCGTCGACATCCGGTTTTTCAACCAGTTTGATCAGCGGCTGGGATTCGCCCGGCTTAAGATCGTGGCCGTTGACATCGGCTATTCCGTATTGGTCTACCTTCTCGTGCGGTACACCTTCGACCATTATCTGCCCGGTTCTTGTTTGGTCGAACAGGCTGACCATTTCGGCCAGGTTATCGCGGGAAAGATCGCTGGCGGCATCGTCTACTAATACATCCGGTAGCAGCACGGCGAAGGGCTCATCACCTACTACCGGACGGGCACAGAGAATGGCATGCCCCAGCCCTTTGGCCTGAGCCTGGCGGACGCTGATAACAGTGACATTTTGCGGGCAGATGGACTGCACTTCATTGAGCAGTTGCCGCTTTACCCGGCGCTCTAGCTGGGCTTCCAGTTCAAAACTGGTATCGAAGTGGTTTTCAATGGAGTTTTTACTGGCGTGGGTGACCAGCACGATCTCCTTGATGCCGGCGGCAATCGCTTCGCTGACTACATATTGAATCAAGGGTTTATCTACTACCGGCAGCATCTCTTTGGGAATCGCCTTGGTGGCCGGCAGCATACGGGTGCCAAGACCCGCAACGGGGATCACCGCCTTGCGGATGGTGGTTGATTTTATCGGCATTCAGATACCTTGGGTGCTCGGGATAAATCAGCCCCTATTGTAATGCAGTAAAACTGAAAAGCCATTTGCAAAAAGGGCTTATTTTGCTGGAAACTTGCAAAAAATTCTGCCTGGGCTGCAAGAGCAAGCTACTGAGTT
This sequence comes from Shewanella indica, assembly GCF_033842865.1. Taxonomy (NCBI): domain Bacteria; kingdom Pseudomonadati; phylum Pseudomonadota; class Gammaproteobacteria; order Alteromonadales; family Shewanellaceae; genus Shewanella; species Shewanella indica. Next base: position 4,391,188 of record NZ_JAWXXR010000001.1, on the reverse strand, counting down.
TACCGAGCTAAATACTATTTTGTAACCCATTCTTTACAAATTTTCATCACTAGCCTCCGGAAATAAAGTGTGAGCTGGTTAACAAAAGTTCGCCCTTGAGTGAACATGAAATCAGAAACGATTCAGGCAGTGAGTATGGACTATGAGTAAAGCAACTCAATATGTGGCACGTCATCCAGGCAGTGATGGCCGAATAGATTACCCGCAAGATGAACACGCCATCTGGCAGGAGTTGTATTCCCGCCAGGAACACAACTTGCCCGGTCGCGCCTGCGATGAATACATGCAAGGGCTCAAGGCATTGGACTTGCCCAAAGACAGGATCCCGCAACTGGGAGAGCTGGATGCCGTGTTGCAGGACACCACGGGCTGGAAGACGGCGGCGGTGCCGGCGCTTATTTCATTCGGGCGCTTCTTTGAACTCCTGGCCAACAAGGAGTTTCCGGTGGCGACTTTTATCCGCAGCAGGGAGGAGTTTGATTACCTGCAGGAGCCGGATATCTTTCATGAGATTTTCGGTCATTGTCCCTTGCTGACCAACCCGGCCTTTGCTCATTTCTCCCATATTTACGGTCAGTTGGGGCTTGATGCCAGCAAGGAAGATAGAGTCTTTTTGGCGCGTCTTTACTGGTTTACCGTGGAGTTTGGTTTGCTGCGTACCCAGACCGACGGCCTGAGAATATACGGTGGCGGCATTTTGAGCTCGCCGGGCGAGACGCTGTACGCCTTCAGTGACACTCCGGAGCGCAGACCCTTTGAACTACTGGATGTGTTGCGCACTCCCTATCGGATAGACATTATGCAGCCCATCTATTACGAGATAGAGCATATAGATTTTCTGGATGAAATCGCCCGCATGGACATTATGAAGGCGGTTACTCAAGCCAAACGATTGGGACTCTTTACCCCCAAATTTCAACCCAAAGCCAGCTGATACTGGCGGTAATGGCCTGTGTGCAAAAGTGCAGGCCACTTTCAAGGAGATGTTATGACTGAACTGGCCAATATGAAGTGCGAAGCATGCCGCGCCGATGCTCCCAAGGTGACAGATGCCGAGCTTGCTGAGCTTATTCGGATGATCCCGGATTGGGGCGTGCAGGTGCGCGATGGCATCATGCAGCTGGAGCGGGTTTACAAGTTTAAAAATTTCCGGCAGGCGATGGCCTTTAGCAATAAGCTGGCGGACTTGGCTGAAGAAGAGTTTCACCACCCGGGGATCCTGACTGAATGGGGCAAGGTGACTGTGACCTGGTGGTCGCATTCCATTAAGGGGTTGCACCGTAACGACTTTATCATGGCTGCCAAGACAGACCAGTTACTGGATTAATCTTTTCCTAATATATTCAGTGTGTTGATTGTATCTTCACACTGAATCCTTTCCCTTTGTTACAAATCTGCTGTAAAGCGAGCTTGCCACTTGTGTCAGAACCTTCTAACGTATAGGGCGCATTTTTACATCGCTTGCAGACCTCTTCGTGCGGGCGATAATCCCAAAGAATCTGAATTATAAAAGGGAATGACAGTTATGCGCTTGGAAGTCAGTTGTCAGGATCGCGTTGGTTTAGCCAAGGATATTTTAATGGTGCTGGAGCGATACGGGATTAACCTTATCGCTATCGACGCCAGTAACAAGGGATTCTTATATTTGCAGTTTGCCGAGGTCGGCTTTGAGACCTTGAGTGAGTTGATGCCCCAAATCCGTAAGGTGGAAGGGGTGCACGACGTCAGAACCGTTTCCTTTATGCCCTCGGAGCAGGAGCATTACGCCCTAAAAACCCTCTTGAAAACCCTGCCGGATGCCGTGTTCTCCCTCGACGGAAAGGGGCGAATTCGTATCGTCAACGAGTCCGCCTTGCTTATTCTGGAAATGGCCGAACATGAAGTAATAGATGAATCCCTCAATCACTGGGTGCAAGGTTTTAATTTTGGTCGCTGGCTCAGTGAGCCCAAGGTGTTGGCGCAGGCTACCCGGGTTGCTATTGGCAGCAACGAGTATCTGGCCGAAATGCTGCCTATCTATCTGCCGGATGAAAACGACAAGAGTATTCTCGCTGGCGCCGTGGTGGCACTCAAGTCACCGGCGCGGGTGGGCAAACAGTTCAACGCGCTGCAGAGCCAGAGCAGTGGCTTTGACTCAGTGCTGGCCGTCAGCGACAAGATGAAAGAGGTACTCAAGCAGGCCAAGCGTATGGCACAGCTGGATGCGCCTTTGCTGATCACCGGGGAAACCGGTACAGGAAAAGAGCTGATGGCCAGGGCCTGTCACGATGCCAGCATGCGACGGGAGAAACCCTTTATTGCCATCAACTGCGCCGCCATGCCCGACAGTGCCGCAGAAGAGGAGCTGTTTGGTTATGTCAGTAAGGGTGAAGTGGTTAAGCGGGGTTTCTTTGAAGAAGCCAAGGGCGGCACCGTCTTCCTCGATGAAATTGCCGAGATGTCCAAGGCCGCTCAGGTCAAATTGTTGCGCTTGCTGCAGGATGGCAGTTTCCGCCGTATCGGCGGCGATGTAGAGGTGCGCGCCGATGTCCGTATCATCTGCTCGACCCAGAAGAATTTGGCGGAGCTTTGTCAGACCGGTGAGTTCCGTGAAGATCTCTACTACCGAATTCATGTACTGAGTTTCCATATGCCGGCGCTGCGTGAACGCAGGGTCGATATTATCCCGCTGACGGAAATGTTCCTTGAACACTACAGCCAGCAGCTTTCCAGCCCGGTGCGGCGGATCTCGGCGTCCTGCCGCGATCACCTGTTGACCTATGCCTGGCCCGGTAACGTGCGGCAACTGAAAAACGCCGTGTTCAGAGCGGTATCCATGTGGGACGGTTCGGCCGAATTGACTATAGAACAGTTGAAACTGCCTTCCTATGCCGAAGGTTTTGGCTATTTCGACAAGGAGTTTGAAGGCACCTTGGATCAAGCCATGAAGCAGTTTGAAGCCGGTTTGCTGCGGCGTCTCTATCCGGCGTACCCCAGTACCCGCCAATTGGCGAAAAAGTTGGGGGTATCCCACACCGCCATTGCCAATAAACTCAGGGAATATGAGATCAGCAAGAAGCGCTGAAACCCTGTAAAGCGGATTTGCCGCCGGAATGGCTGATATTTAGCCATTCCTTGAACGCAAAGCCTTTGCCGGCGCTTGCTGGTGATAAGTGTCAGTAAAAGTTTACAAACCCGTTCTCAAAGCGGTTAAATGTGAAGTGAGTCACAGAGTTTTCATTGCCCGCGGCATGAGGTATTACTGGCGGGATAACAGAAACGGATTGAGCCGGGCAGATTGCCTGATGAAAACCATTAATCCGGACAGAGACAGGAAGGAGCAGGTATGAAATTAGCGACATATGACAATGGACGCCGCGATGGTCAACTCATGTTGGTCAGTCGAGATTTGAAGCAGACAGTGGCTGTTCCCGCCATAGCTCAGACCATGCAGCAATTGCTCGACAGTTGGTCACTGCTGGAACCTCAGCTCAGAGAGCTTTCCGATGCCCTGAATGCCGGCATGTTGGATAACACCCAGGATTTTGACGAGAGCCGTTGTTTGTCACCTTTTCCCCGCGCTTACCAGTGGGCCGACGGCAGCGCTTATGTCAATCATGTTGAGCTGGTGCGCAAGGCCCGCGGCGCCGAAATGCCGGAGTCTTTCTGGACAGATCCCTTGGTCTATCAGGGCGGTTCAGACAGTTTTATCGCTCCCAGAGCCGATATCCCGCTGGCAAGCGAAGATTGGGGCATAGATTTCGAGTCGGAAATTGCCGTGGTCACAGATGATGTGCCCATGGGGGTGAGCGCTGAAAACGCCGCCTCTCATATCAAGCTGTTGATGTTGGTTAACGATGTGTCGCTGCGTAACCTGATCCCGGCCGAGCTGGCCAAGGGCTTTGGCTTTTTCCAGTCCAAACCTTCCAGCAGTTTCTCACCGGTGGCAATCACACCGGATGAGCTGGGAGATAAATGGCAGGATACCCGGGTTCATCTGCCGCTGATCACCCATCTGAACAACGAACTGTTCGGCAAGCCCAATGCCGGGGTGGATATGACCTTCAACTTTGCCGAGCTGATCGCCCATGTCACCAAGACTCGCCCCCTGGGCGCCGGTGCCATCATAGGTTCGGGCACCATTTCCAACTATGACAGAAGCGCAGGTTCCAGCTGTTTGGCCGAAAAGCGCATGCTGGAAGTGATTGCCGAGGGCAAGGCGGTGACGCCATTTATGGGCTTTGGAGACAGGGTCAGAATCGAAATGCTGGATGATGCCGGGCACAGCATCTTCGGCACGATAGATCAGCAGGTAGTTGAGTATATAGCCGAGTAAAATAACTTGATAACAAAACGGGGCTCTCAATAAAGATGAAGCCCCGTTGGTTTTTATACCGGCTTGGTATTGCCTTCGAATGTGTCAGCGTTAAGGCTTTGGATAAAACATCACCAGGGCAGAGTCGCAATCTAAGGTTAGCGAGCTTTGGGAGAACAACTTATGTTGAAATTATATGGTTACTGGCGCTCCAGCGCCGCTTATCGGGTGCGGATTGCGCTCAACCTCAAGGGGCTTTGCGCCGAGCAGCTCTCGGTTCATCTGGTGCGCAATGGCGGCGAGCAGCATCAGGCCGCTTTCAAGGCGCTAAACCCGCAGGAGTTGGTACCGGCTTTGGTGGTGACGGATGACAACGACGAGCGCGCCGAGTTGGTGCTGTCCCAATCGCTGGCGATCATTGAATATCTGGATGAAGCCTTTGGCGGTGAGGCGCTGTTGCCGGGTGATATTGAGCAGCGGGCGCTGGTCAGGGCTATGGCGATGGGAATTGCCTGTGAGATACATCCTTTGAACAACTTGCGGGTGTTGCAGTATCTGACCGGGACGCTCAAGTTGGATGACGCGGCCAAGAATGATTGGTATCGCCACTGGGTCGAGCAGGGCTTTGGTGCATTGGAGCAACAGCTGCAACAGTACTCGGGCCGGTATTGTTTCGGCGACCAGGTCAGCCTGGTGGATATCTGTCTGGTTCCCCAGGTTTATAATGCCAAGCGTTTTAATATCGACTTGTCTCCATACCCCAACATTTGCCGTATTAATGATGAGTGCCTGATTCTGCCGGCCTTTATTGATGCTGCACCTGAAAATCAACCAGATGCCCAGTAGGTTTATTATTTTATAGTCATCTATGCGGTGACTATAAAATAAACTTCAAAATTCCCAGCGCTTGAAAAACCTTTCTTATAAAATGATACCTTTCTGTTAATAACAGGCTTTTAAAAATAAAATCTTCCCGGCAATTTGTAACTAATTATTTAAACAATATGCTGTTTTTATTGCGTTTTTGTTTAGGTTTATACAGGAAATTATTTTTAGATTTATAGGTTTATCATTTCTTTATTTAGTCTTTTATAACATGCTTAAAATAACGCATCTCGTATCGTATGTAGGATTTTTCCTGCTTGTCGTTTTTCTCCCATTGAACTCGCTGTTACATATGATACATATGTTAATGCTTGTTTTGGCTAAGCTATAACAATAAAAAATACGCCATACCTATTAAAGATTTGCTTCTGAAACCCAGTTTTCGGCGGTATGGCGTTTTATTATCAAAAGGAAAAGAAGCATGCATAAGTCGATTATTTCACTGAGCATAGCTGCAGCCCTATTGGCGGGTTGTGGCAGCGACAGCAAGAAAGCGCCTGAGCCGGTTAATACACCTCCGGAAAGCCGAGATGTAACCTATGACGTTCGTCAGTCGGTACGCCTCAATGGACAACTGGAAGGAAGAGATGCCGAAGGAGGGATAACCTTTTCGTTAGTGGATCCCGGCGAAGTGAAGTTCGGGACTTTGAGCATCAATGATGCGGCCAAGGGCAGCTTCAGCTACCAGACCGATGCGTTGGAAGGCACAGAAGTCGTGCGCTTCAAAGTCAGTGACGGCAAGAGTGAATCTATTTCGGCATTAACCTTGAGAATAAAGGGAGGCGATCCCTTGTATCAACATCAGTGGCATTTGAAAAACACAGGCCAAAATGCCTTTGCCAGAAACCGTGGTGTGCTCGGTGAAGACATCAATGTCAGCGATGCCATAGCCTCGGGTGTTACCGGTAAAGATGTCATTGTTGCTGTGGTAGATGATGGTCTGGAGATCAGTCACCCGGATCTCAGTGCCAATGTGATCGCGGGCGGATCCTATAATCTAATCACAGGTACAGTTGACCCGACACCATTTTCCAATAGTGCTTCACATGGGACTTCGGTTGCAGGAATCATTGCTGCTGCCGGGTGGAATGGTATAGGTGGCCGGGGAGTTGCACCTGAAGCCAAGCTTATCGGTTTTAACTTTCTGGATAGCGACCCTAGCCGTGAGATCCGCAATGTACAAACCTTTGAAAATTTCGCTAAATCCCATGGCGCAAGTGCTTATAGCGACCGAGCCAGGGTGTTTAACCAAAGCTATGGAAACCAACCAATGATTCCGGGCTCAATGAGAGAAAATGAGTTTGAAGTTTATCAGCAGGTGACTACCAAGAGTTTTAATGGCAAGGGCAGTATTTTCGTCAAGTCTGCCGGTAATGGATATAATTATAACTTGTTGGGATATAACGCTATAGGACAACCTAAATATCTATTACCAAGAGACTTCTTTACAGCCAGAGATGAAAATAGGCCAGCCAATAAAGGATTACCCTATCACAATGCCAACATGTCTCCCAATAATACCAACCTCTATAACCTTGTGGTCAGCGCAGGAAGTGCAAATGGTAAACGTAGCAGTTATTCATCTGTGGGGGCCAATGTTTTTGTTAATGCTCCCGGGGGGGAATATGGTACTCAGAACCCTGCAATTGTGACTACGGACAGAGCCGGTTGTGACAAAGGCAGTTCGGTTACCGAAGAGCGCCCCAGAACCCCTTTTAATGGGGGCCAGCATCCACTCAATCTTGAGTGTGACTATCGTTCTACCATGAACGGGACATCGGCAGCAGCCCCGAATGTCAGTGGTGCGATTGCCATGATAATGAGTGTCAATCCATCACTCTCCTGGCGTGATATCCGGCATATTCTGGCCATGACGTCCAAGCAGGTAGATGCCAATATTCAGCCTATCAGAGTTCCTTTAAATACGGATGCTAGTCAGCTTTATGAAGCTGTGCCTGCTTGGTTTACCAATGCTGCTGGGTTTAAATTCCATGATTTTTATGGTTTCGGACGCATTGATGTCAGTAAAGCTGTTGCCATGGCTAGAAATTATAAGGTGAACTTAGGCGAATATCAGATAAGTGATAACTTGTCTCGTACCGAACTGAATGGGGCAATACCGGATGCTTCCTTGGAGGGGGTAAGTGATGTGCAGAAGTTCGATTCAGATTGGATTGTTGAAGGGGTACAAATTAATCTTACGGTAGAGCATAAGCGTTTGGCTGATCTGGCTGTTGAGTTAATTTCACCTTCGGGTACCCGTAGCGTTATTATGACTCCCTATAATGGATTTGTTCCCACTCGAAACTCTGGATATACAAATACTCCCATGTTGTCCAATGCTTTTTATGGTGAAAATGCCAGAGGAAATTGGACTTTGAAGGTTATCGATGTAAATAGTGGCGAACAGGGATATATTTTCCGAGTAGGAAAGGTGAATGTAGAAGAAAAGCTATTGGAAAATGAGGCTAATGGAGTACTCAAGTCCTGGTCTTTACGTATCCATGGTCACCAAGCCGTAAGCGCTTCTTAAGGAGAGGGTAGTATGAAAAATATTACAGTGATAGTTGTTTCGTTACTTATTTCTGCCATGTCTATGACAGTACAGGCTAGACCATTTTTGAGTGATGATTCTTTGTTGGATAAAGTAGCTCCCGAAGTTTATGACGTGGATACTCCATTGGTGAAAATTAATGATAGAGTTGTAAAGGCAGAAACTTTATCAAAGGGACAGCCTTTGGTTGATTCTGCTGGTGATGTTATTGCAATTCCAACAGGAAAATTCATTGTAAAATTGGCAGAAGGTGTCTCGGCTACCGAATTTTCTCAACAGCATAATTTGCATTTGGATTGGCGAAGTGATAACAACCTCCTTCTGTTATCCGCACCGGATGGAAGCGATTTATTAAAGGTTTTGGGTTCAATAAAACAGAATCCACAGGTTCTCAGAGCAGAATTGGATCTGGCACAGGACTTCTATCAACCTTGGTAACAGTATAAATAACCACTAGTGACATTCTTGGCTAGCACAGAGCAGATATACTGAATCCTATTAAAATAGGTTGATATTGATAGCCGCTGTTGTGACATGCTGGGTTATAGACGTACCTGCAGGTTCTGATTCTTGTAAAGGATTAGAACCCTGCAGGGTATATCTTTTTAAGTGTACAGTGTAAGTTACAGGTTTAATGCTGGGATTGAATAGTGTTGTAAAAGAGCTTTTTATGGTTGCGGAAATCTGTATGTTTAACAAATAACTTCATTAAGAGGGATGAACATTAAGATGGCTGGCAATTTATAATTAAAGCTATTTTTAATTGCCATATTTTCATATGGTAATGTTTTTAATGGTGTGTTTGATAGTTTTAGTATTGTCTTTAATCCACTTTTTATCTGTTTAAATCCTTGGTTAAGTAATGTTCATTTTAATTATTGTTGTAGTTTTAAAAAGTATTTCGAGGCTTGATTTTTCATCATTTTTTACAAATCGATAAAAACGGATTAATTCTAATTTTGTGTAGGACTTTTCCCAACCTCTGCCTTTGCTATTGAAACGACTCTATTGTGTGTTACTCATGTTAACGCCTGGTTTCTCTCAGGTTATAACAATAAGAAGTACGTCATACCTATTAACTAGCTGTTTCCGAAAACCAGTTTTCAGCGATATGACGTTTTATTATCAAAAGGAAAAGAAGCATGCATAAGTCGATTATTTCACTGAGCATAGCTGCAGCCCTATTGGCGGGTTGTGGCAGTGACAGCAAGAAAGCGCCTGAGCCGGTTAATACACCTCCGGAAAGCCGGGATGTAACCTATGACGTTCGTCAGTCGGTACGCCTCAATGGACAACTGGAAGGAAGAGATGCCGAAGGAGGGATAACCTTTTCGTTAGTGGATCCCAGCGAAGTCAAGTTAGGGACTTTGACCATCAATGATGCGGCCAAGGGCAACTTCAGCTACCAGACAGATGCGTTGGAAGGCACAGAAGTCGTGCGCTTCAAAGTCAGTGACGGCAAGAGCGAGTCTGTCTCAACGCTGACATTGCGTATCGACGGTGGCGACCCTCTGTATCAGCATCAGTGGCATTTGAAAAACACAGGCCAAAATGCCTTTGCCAAGAATCGTGGTGTGGCCGGTGAAGATATGAATGTCGGTGATGCCATTGCCTCAGGTGTTACCGGTAAAGGTGTTATTGTTGCTGTGGTAGATGATGGCCTTGAGATCAGTCACCCGGATCTCAGTGCCAATGTGATTGCGGGCGGATCCTATAATCTGATCACTGGCACTATTGACCCGACGCCATTTGCCGATAGTGCTGCGCATGGTACTGCGGTGGGTGGGATCATAGCCGCTGCCGGTTGGAATAGCATAGGGGGGCGCGGTGTTGCGCCTGAAGCCAGTCTTATCGGCTTTAACTTCCTGGATTGGGATCCCAGCGGTAAGGTCAAGAGCGTACAAACCTTTGAAAATTTCGCCAAGTCCCATGGCGCCAGTGCTTACAGTGACAATGCCAGGGTGTTTAACCAGAGCTATGGTTATTCAGTGCCTTTCCCCCATGGATTCGATGAAGATGAATATGAGGTCTATGGTGCTATTACCAAAGACAGTTTTGACGGCAAGGGCAGCATCTTCGTCAAGTCTGCCGGTAATGGCTATGCATATTATAGAGCATTCAATACTTACTGGATCCCCGGAGATTATTTCAGCGCGCCAAAGGAAGGTAAAGTGCCCAACCAAGGTTTGCCCTTCCATAATTCCAATATGTCTACCGACAACGCCAACGTATTTAATTTAGTGGTTTCGGCAATCAATGCAGCCGGTAAGCGCTCAAGCTATTCTTCTGTAGGCTCCAATGTGTTCGTTACTGCGCCGGGTGGGGAATATGGTGATGATGATCCCGCCATTGTGACCGCGGACAGAGCCAGCTGTGACAAGGGCTGGTCAGTTATTCAGAAGCGCCCGGCAACACCGTTTGATGGTGGTCAGCATCCACTCAATTTGGAATGTGATTACACGTCTAGTATGAACGGAACATCGTCTGCGGCGCCCAATACCAGTGGTGCGGTCGCCATGATTATGAGTGCCAATCCCTCTCTTTCCTGGCGTGATATTCGCCATATCCTGGCTGCAACTGCCACCAAGGTGGATGCCGATATACCCGCCAAGACGGTTGCTATCGGTGAGGGCGACGACGCGCCTGTTTATGAGGCTATCTCAGGCTGGCAGGACAATGCCGCAGGATTTCATTTCCACAATGAGTATGGCTTTGGTCGGGTAGATGTTAGTGCAGCTGTCGCTATGGCCAAGGACTACAAGGCAGACTTGGGTGAGTATCTGTTGACAGACTGGATTGCCAGTGAAATGGAGCTTGATAAGGCGATTCCGGACGCCAATATTGCCGGGGTGTCAGACTCTCTTGAGGTTGCCGAGGATATGGTGGTGGAAGCGGTGCAGATTGAGCTCAGCGCCGATCACCTGCGTCTTCCTGATCTGGCGGTTGAGCTGGTGTCTCCGGCAGGTACCCGAAGTGTGTTGATGACGCCTTTCAACGGCATGGTGTATCAGGGCGTGATGGATCCCAATAATCCGAATGATCTGGTCAAAGGCTATGATAAGACACCTATGCTCTCAAATGCTTTCTATGGTGAAAACACCAAAGGCGTGTGGACCATTAAGCTGATAGATGTGAACAGCGGTGAATATCGGTTTATCAAATATGATAAGGGCTATATCAGTATTCCCAATGAGAGTAACGGTATGTTGAAGGGCTGGTCCATTCGTTTTCATGGCCACAAGGCCAAGGCAGCATCTTAAGGAGTAACAGATGAAGATTTCAACAGTAATGATAGTCATGGGACTGACACTTTTGGCGACTCCTGCGATGGCGCATGATAAAAATCCTTTTGAAGATAACGGCGAGCAGTATCGGCAACAGGGCAGTAGAGCTGACTTCCTTGGGCTTAAGGATACCTTTTATATCAAGACAGACAAAGGTGTGCAGAAAGCCAGCAGGTTGAGTCAGGGAGAGCAACTGGTGACAGAGGCCGGCGAGCCTTTTGCGACCGTGACCGGAAAGTTGGTGGTCAAACTTAAGCCAGGTGTTGATGCCGCGACCTTTGCTGCCGATTCAGGCCTGAGGTTGGATTGGCAAAATGACACTCAACTGATGGTGTTGGCCGCTAGAGAAGGCAGCGATCTCCTTGCTGTGCTCGAAAAGCTGAAGCGGGATCCGCAAGTGATGAGAGTCAAGCTGGATAGGGCGGTACTTAAACAAGAGCCTATGTGAGCCGCTGAGATGATCCACTAAAACACAAACAGGCCCGGGTCCCACCGGGCCTGTTACTTATTGGCCAGCAAAAACTCCACAAAGGCCCGGTCGGCCTGGCTTACCGGGCGCTGTTTCTTCCAGGCAATATGCAAGTCGAGATACACTGGCGGTGCGAAGGGCAGGGCGATGATGTCATCTCTTTCATTGACCACCATTTCCAACACGCTGGTGACGGCAAATCCTTGACTTACAATCTGTTTTATTAGGTTTATCAGATTGGTTTCAAAGGCGATCTTAGGTTCGAGTTGCAGCTCTCTGGCTCGGCTCAGCATCCATTCACGATGAAAATAACCGGGTTTGAACATCACCAACTCATGGGCGAAAAACTGCTCCAGCGTTACGGCCTCGTTTGTGGCCAAGGGGTGTTCAGGGCTAGACGCTACCACCATCTGTTCTCTAATTAACAAACAGGACTCGAACTCGGGCTTGAGGTCCTGGGCCGTGATAATCGCTATATCCACCTCTTCCTGCTCCAGCATCCTCAGGGCATCGCGGGTGCCTCCCTCAAACAGAGACAGCTTCAAATCCGGATACTGATGGCGAAAAGCCATCACCCGTGACGGCAGGTAGAAAGAGCCCAACATACCGGGCACGGCAATTCGCACTTCGCCCTTGGCCAGCTCGGCCATGGCCCGGATATGGGCCTCTGCCTGACTCAGCTGTTTGAGGATCAATACCGCATGTTGATGCAGCGCCAGCCCTTCGGCAGTGAGGCGAATGCCGCTTTCCTGGCGGCTGCCACTGCGGTCGACCAGAGTGACGCCGAGAGATTGCTCCAACCGCTTGATACTCTGACTGAGGGCGGGTTGGGCCAAATTCAGCTTCTCTGCTGCTCGGGTAAAACTGCCGTACTTAACCAGGTTATCCAGGTGTTTTAGTTGTCGGATGTCCACGTCTCGCCTTACTCTTGCGGATAATCTTGAGGAAGTTTTTCAAGCATAACAAAAATTGATGAAATCGATATTATTTATCTATTATTGTTATGCATTGTCCGGTGCTAACCTTGTTGTGGTGAATCCTTTGCTAATTTAAGAGGTCGGAGTGACTAAGGTCGAAGCCGTTGGCCGGCATGCGCGTGATACCCGTTTGATTTGGGCACTGTGCGTGGCATCAGTGGTGGTTTATATCAATCTGTATTTGATGCAGGGGATGCTGCCCTTGATTGCCGAGCATTTTCAGGTAACGGCGGCCAAGTCGACTCTGGTGCTTTCTGTCACCAGCTTTACGCTGGCGTTTTCCTTGCTTGGCTATGCCATAGTCTCGGACAGGATTGGCCGTCACAAGCCGATAGTTATCAGCCTCTGGGCCCTGGCGCTGTCCAATATCTTGTTGGTATTTGTTAAAGATTTCAATGCACTGGTGGCGGTGAGGTTGCTTCAGGGGATATTGCTGGCGGCTGTACCGGCCATCGCCATGGCTTATTTCAAGGAGCAACTCAGACCTGAGACCATGCTCAAGGCCGCGGCGGTTTACATTACCGCCAACAGTTTCGGTGGCATTATCGGTCGGCTGTTTGGCGGGCTGATGTCGCAACATCTATTATGGCAGGATGCCATGTGGCTGCTGCTGGCGGTGAGTCTGTTTGGGGTGGCACTGGTCAGCTATTTACTGCCCAATGCCGTCAGCGCCGCCAAGCGAGAACGGCTGCCGAAACAGTGGCGTTTCTGGCGCGGTGGCAGTGAAGACTTACGGGGCTTTGTACATCACCTCAAGGATAGTCAGATGCGACTGGCTTACCTTATTGGTGGGCTGGCATTTATGATGATGGTCAACCAGTACAGCTTTATTCAGTTGCACTTGATGGCACCGCCTTATGATTGGAGCCGGTTTGAGGCGACACTGATCTTCCTCTGCTATTCGAGCGGCACACTAGCATCGTATTACACCGCCAGGTGGATTGCCCGCCATGGGCAGTTGCCACTGTTCAGAATTTCCTTGCTGCTGATGTTGTGCGGCAGTCTGCTGACTCTGCTGGATACCCAGGTGTGGATCTGCGTAGGCTTTTTGCTTACCTCCTGCGGTTTCTTTATTACCCACAGTTGCTGTAACTCCTTTGTGGCCATGCGCGCCAGCAGCCACAGGGCCAAGGCCACTTCATTATATCTGTGCTGCTATTATCTTGGCGCCGCAATGGGAGGCCCTTTTTTGATGCTGTTCTGGCAGCGAGGCGAGTGGCAGGGCGTGGTGATGGGATCCATGGTTTTGCTGTTTTTGACTTCGCTGGCGGTTTGGCGCCTTGGCTGGCGGCAAAAACAGCCGCTCAGCCAGGAGATGGATACGCCTCAGGGGGCATCGTTGAGGTAATCTTTACGCTCAAGACCATATTTGCGCATCTTGTCGTAGAGGGTCTTGCGCGGTAGCTCCAACTGTTCCATGGTCAGCTTGATGGAGCCCTTGTTGTGCGCCAGGGCTTCTTCAATCAGCAGTCTTTCGAAAAACTCCACCCTTTGAGTCAGTGACATGCCGCTTTGCAGGCTGTCACTGCTGCCTATGGCGCCGGCAAAGGCAGCCTCGGCACCAAGCAGAACATAACGTTCCGCCAGATTTCTCAATTCGCGCACATTGCCGGGCCATTCATGGGTACTGATACGGGCCTGCTGCTCACCGCCAAGGGCAATCAGCGCCTTGTGGTAGCGGGCCGAAGCGATGCGGGCAAAGTGCAGAAACAGCAAGGGAATATCTTCCCGTCGCTCCCTCAGCGGCGGAATGGCTACAGTCACCAGATTGAGACGATAGAAGAGATCTTCGCGAAAGCTGCCCTGGCGGCACAGTTCTTTGAGGTCGACCTTGGTTGCGGCAATCACCCTGATATCCAGCGCTATGGATTTATTGGAGCCCAGACGCTCGACTCTCCTGTCTTCCAGTACACGCAGCAACTTGACCTGCAATGCCATAGGTGTGCTCTCAATTTCATCGAGGAACAGGGTGCCGCCGTTGGCGTACTCAAATTTGCCTATCCGGGTCTTGTCGGCGCCGGTAAAGGCTCCTGCTTCTGCACCAAACAGCTCACTCTCTATGATGTTTTCCGGGATAGCGCCACAGTTGATGGCGACAAAGTTGGCGCCGTGCCTGGGGCTGTGATCGTGCAGGTAACGGGCAACCAACTCTTTGCCAGTGCCGGTTTCACCCTCGATCAGGATATCGGCCGGAGTATCCAGCACCTGGTGGATGAGATGGCGCATCTGACGGATCCCCGGACTGTTGCCGAGGATCCTGGGGCCTGGCAGGCTCTGGGATTCCAGCTCCTGTTTGAGCTTGCGGTTCTCCAGCGTCAGGCTGCGCTTTTCCAGTGCCCGCTTGACGACGTCCAATATATGTTCATTGTTGAAGGGTTTTTCCAGAAAGTCGTAGGCGCCCTGTTTAACGGCGCTGACCGCCATGGCGATATCGCCAAAGCCGGTGATCAGTATTACCGGCAGATCGGCATCCAGCTGTTTGATTTGCTGCATAACACTGATGCCATCCATGCCGGGCATATTGACATCGGTAATGACTACTCCCATCCAGTCACGGCTGAGGTGGCGCAAGATCTCTTTCGGTTGAGTCGATGCTTTGGCACTGATGCCTTCGAGTTCAAATAACTGGCTCAGCACTGTGCCTATATGGGGTTCGTCGTCCAGGATCAGGACAGTGTATTCTTGTTCGCTCATTGGGTTTCCTCGCCGTGGTACAGAGGCAACAGGATCTGAAATACAGCGCCGCCTTCTGCGGCGTTGGCGACGCTGATGGAGCCCTGCATGGACTCGACAATTCGGCGGGAGATGGAGAGTCCCAGACCCAATCCCTGTCGTTGGCTGGTGGTAAAATAGGGTTCGAAAATTTTCTCCATCTGGCTTTCGTTGACGCCGGGGCCGGAATCTTGAATTCGGATACACAGCATATCTTCTACGCTGATGCTGATGGTCAACAAACGCTCATCGACTCGTTGCATGGCGACTATGGCATTGCTGATAAGGTTCACCAGTACCTGTTGCAGGCGTATTTTATCGCCGTAGAAGCACCAGGGCTTACCCGGGAGCTGCAGTTCGAGCCGGATCCCCTGTTTGTCGATTTCCGGATGCACTATGGTCAGCGCCTCCTGCACGGTTTCATTGATACTGGTGGGCTTGTCCTGGCCCTGGCTCTTACGGGTGAAGCTCTTGAACTGGGCAACTATTTCCGCCAAGCGGTCGGTCAGGCTGATGATGGTGACCAGGTTTTCCTGCGCCTTGTCATGCATGCCCCGACCAAGAAAGGTTTGAGTGTTTTGGGCATAACTGCGCAGCGCCGCCAATGGTTGATTGATTTCATGGTTGATGCTGGCAGACAGACTGCCGATGACAGTCAGCTTGGCGGCCTGGATCAGTTCATCCTGGGTTTGTTTCAGTTGGGTGTTGGCATCTTCCAGCTCCCGGGTACGTTCTTTGACCCTATGTTCCAGCTGGCTCTGGGCTTGGCGCATGCGTCTTAGGTTACGGCGCCGCTCGAGACTGAACAGCAGACCCAATGCCAGCAACAGAAAGATACTGGCGGACAGCAGCATCACAGGGGGCAGTGAACGATACAAAGGGGCAACAGGTGTCAGCACATGCACATACCAGCCTACCTTGATCATTTCATTGCGGGTATCCAGATATTGGGCCCGGCCCTGATCGTTTTCTATCCGATACAGTGCCCTGTGGGGGAGAGTTTCCTGCCGGTAGGGCGGATCTATCCTGAGTTCCTGCAGCTTACGGTCGGCATAACGGCGGCTAAGGGTTATCTGCTGTAACCTTTCCGCAGCCAGGGGTTGCAGTGACCTCAGGCGCCAATTGGCAATACTGGCGAGAAAGATGATTTCATCCTCACCGCTGATGGCCAGTTCATACTGGCCCGCCTTGGCCAGCCCCGTCATCTGCTCTTCAATATCGGCAATATCGACCTTGACCACTATGACACCGAGCACCTTACCCTGATCGTAAATCGGGTAAGAGAAATAAAACCCTCTGGTGTTGGACGAGGTACCGACGGCGTAATAGCTGCCCAGTCTGCCGGCGATGGCTTCTGTGTAGTAGGGGCGAAAGGCATAATTCTGACCGATAAACGAATAGGCTTGTTGCCAGTTACTGGCGGCAATGGCATCCCCTTGGCTGTTGAGCAGATAGATATCAGAGGCTTCGGTGACATGCTGTATCTCTTCAAAGTACTTGTTGATTTTGCTGATTTCGCGCTTGTCTGCGCTACTCTTGATTACCCGGGCCAGCATGGGGTTGGTGGACAGCACATGGGGAATACTCTCATAGCGAATGAGTGCGCCTTCTATAAAGCCTATGACTTCGCTGAGCTGTTTGTCTGCCAGGGATTGGTATTGGGTGAATCCCTTATCCAGATGGTACCAGTAGGTCAGTTTGAGGGTAATAAACAGACCCGTCACCAGCATGGTGGTGATAAGCAGGCGCTTTCGGGTCTTGTTGTTGAGCGGCATCTTATTGTCCCGGCGTTATTGCGGTGTAATTCCGGCGTAAGAAATCGGCGAGTCTTAGACTCGCCGATAGCCCTGTTGATTTCAAGGATTAAAAGCCCCGCAGTGAATCCAGATACTCAGGCAGGAACAGAGATACTTGAGGAACATAGGTGATCAGAATAAGGAACCCCAGTAACAGCAGCAGCCAAGGCAGGCAAGCGTGGATTACCCAACCTATGCTCTTGCTTGTGATCCCCGAGGTCACAAACAGATTAAGCCCCACCGGCGGCGTCAGCATTCCTATCTCCATATTGACTACCATGATGATCCCAAGGTGAATGGGGTCGATCCCCAACTGGGTGGCGATGGGGAAGAGGATGGGCGCCATGATAAGCAAAATGGCTGATGGCTCCATAAAGTTACCTGCGGCCAGCAACAACAGGTTGACTATGATGAGAAAGCCCCAGGCCGGCAGGCCCATGCCGACTATGTTTTCGGCAATCATGTGAGGGATCCGCTCTGTGGTCAACACATGGGCGAACAGCATGGCGTTGCCTATGATAAACAGCAGCATGATACTGACTTTGGCGCCATCCCTGACGACGGCGCGTATCTCTTTGTCGGCCGGTGTTTTGAGTAATCCCAGCAGGCTGTACCCCAGATTGCGACCTATGGCTTTGATTACCGGCTCACCAGGATTGCGCCAGGCGACATTTTTCAGTGGCCCGATATCTCGATAGCCGAAGACGGCAATGAAATAGGCATAGACGCAAGCGACCGCCGAGGCTTCTGTGGGGCTGGCGACCCCGCCGTAAATGGAACCCAGCACTATGACAATCAGCATCAGGCCACCCATGGCCTTGGCCGTTGAGATAGAGAGCTTGCGAATGCCGGGGAAGGGCAGGGAAGGTAATCCCTTGATTCGGGCCACTATATAGATGGCCAGCATGATCAGCATCCCCGCCAGTAACCCAGGGATCAGTCCGGCCATAAACATCCGCGCTGCGGACACTTCAGTGGCTGCCGAATACACCAGCATCACAATCGATGGTGGGATCAGTATTCCCAGGGTACCTGAGGTGGTAATAACCCCGGCGGCAAATTTTTGTGGATATCCGGCGCGGATCATGCCGACGATAACTATCGAGCCGATAGCTGCCACTGTGGCCGGAGAAGAGCCGGAGACGGCGGCAAACAACATACAGGCCATGACCGAGGCCATGGCTAAACCGCCGCGGATATGGCCGACACTGTCCATGGCGAAGTCGATGATCCGTCTGGCGACGCCGCCGGTGGAGAGAAAGGCCGAGGACAGAATAAAGAAAGGGATCGCCAGCAAAGTGTAGTGCTCTGAAGTGGACTCATAGAGTTTCAGGGCCACAGAGGCCAGCGAATCGTTGGAAAACAGTAAAATAGTCAGCATGCTGGAGAAACCCAGTGCAATGGCAATGGGCATGCCGAGCAGCATACAAACAAATAAGACGATAAAGAGGGTAGCTATTGTCATGGCGTTACCTACTCATGCTTGGAGTTGTTTTTGTCTTCGCCGGCTTCGTTTTCATCTGCCAGGTGCATGCTTTCCTTGGCTTCATCGTGGAAGCTGAATCCTTGTGAGCGGTTGGTCAGAATGGCAAAAAACAGTTCAATGAAACGCCAGGTCAACATGGCAAAACCGATTATCAGAATGCTTTGGGAGATCCACAGCGGCACAGCAGGATCTTCAACATCTATGCGCAGGGTTTCCCAGGCAAAATCGGGGTCCAGTTTGGCAACCAGGGCATGGGGGAAGTCGATATCTTCCATGGGTATTCCAATCTGATACATCTGGCTGAGATAATCCCAACTGCCTTTAAGGAACAGGCCGCAATAGATCAAACAGATGACCGCAGCCAGCATGGCGGCGTATTTGCGGCCTGTCCTGGGGAGCTTTTTGACGAAGGCATCGACACCTATATGGGCACCGACTTTAACGCCGTATGACATGCCAAAGAGGACAAACCAACCACAGAGGGTCAATGTCAGCTCCTGCATCCAGAGAAATCCTGTATTGAAAAAGAAGCGGGCAACGACTTCGACAAAGACAAGTACCGTCATCAGGGTGATCAATAAGTTGAGAAAGCCTTCCTCAAAGTAGCCCAAGGCGCGTGAAATCATATTGCTCTCCGCAGAAATTGCGGGGGCCGGAGCCCCCATACTGACTTACTGGTTGGCGGCCACGGCGGCATCTATCACGTCTTTGCCGATTTGGTCTTCAAATTTGGCCCATACCGGCTTCATTGCATCAACCCAGGCCTGGCGTTGCTCAGGGGTGAGCTCAACTACCAAAGAACGTTTGGAGTCGATGATCAACTGGCGGTCCTGGTCATTCTTGTCACCGGCAATTTTGTTGCCATAGGCAATGGCTTCATCGAGCGCTTCTTTGATGATTTTCCGCTTATCGCCGGGCAAGCTCTTCCAGAAGGTGTTGGAGGTCACCACCATGTAGTCGAGTACACCATGGTTACTTTCGGTGATATGGCTCTGCACCTCGAAGAATTTTTTGGAGTAGATATTGGACCAGGTGTTTTCCTGACCATCTATAGCGCGGGTTTGCAGCAAGGTGAACACCTCGGAGAAGGGCTTTTTCACTGCAGTTGCATCGACGGCGGCAAACTGGGCTGCCAGTACGTCAGAGGCCATAACCCGGAATTTTTTGCCGCTGGCGTCTTTTGGCAACAGCAACGGCTCATTGGCAGAGAACTGCTTCATACCATTGTGCAGATAACCGAGACCAACAACGCCTTTTCGCTTCATGGAGTTCAGCAGCTTTTGCCCGGCTTCACTCTGTTGGAACTTGTCGACAGCGGCCATGTCTTTGAACAGAAACGGCAGATCGAACAGCTGCAGTTTTTTGGTGTAACGCTCGAACTTGGAAAGTGATGGCGCAACCAACTGCACATCGTTGAGCAGCAGCGCGGCCAGTTCATTGTTGTCTCCGAAGAGTTGTGAGTTGGGGAACACACTGACCTGATATTCACCTGGCAGGCGTTCTTCGACCAAGGCCTTGAATTTCAGTGCCATCTGGCCCTTAGGGGTGTTTTCTGCCACAACGTGGGAAAACTTTATCTCTACCGGTTCTGCCAGAACCGAGAAGCTCGCCAAGGCGCCGGCTAAAGCCGTCACTTTGGCAAGGGTTCTCAGCGGCCGGGTAAAGAGTTTGGATGGATTGAATGCACTCATGATGTGTCCTTTTTATATGCTCTTGAGTTATTGAAAAATACGTACCCCAAAGTGCGTATTTCCAGCGGGAATACAGCCGATTTTCCCTAAGGTCTGTATTGGGTAAGGCAAGTAGCGCGCCAATTTGATCACTTTTTTGTAACCCATTGGTTGCTAAAGTGTAGTTTATTTGATGTTTGTCACGTCTTTTTGCTGTTTGAGTGAGATCTTGCTCACTCTGTCGTCGGTTGTGGGTGGAAAACCGCCTATTGTGATTTTGATTTACTTGGGGGGATCTATGCGCTTGAGGACGGCGTCACTGGGCAGCAGTTCCAGGTGACCCTGTTCGTCAAAGTACCAGCCGGTAATAAAGCCTTTCTGACGCATGGTCACCAGGTTATGCATCACTTCTCTGGCTTCTTTTTGTGCGGTTTGTTCGTCATAGTCGTTGGTGTGCTTCAAATAGGCCGCAATGCTGGCGAGGGAAGCCGATTGACTGATTCCTGTCATAGCCTCTGCTCCACAAAAAAAGATGCTTCCCTGAAGCGTAGTTGAAAATTTAGTCAGTGTGAAAGAAGCAATGGTATTACAGCCTAGGATGATGATCTGAGCCTGCCTTGTGCATGTCATGTCATAGCTGAGCAAGTCAGGACCGCAATATCTATCTTGTGACTGTCGGCCAGAGCCCTTTTCCCTTGTAGGGTTAGGCTGCTAGAATATGCGCACTTTTCATTTGCCTGCCTGGCAGGCGTTTATTCTTAAGGTTAGTGTTCAATTATGACCACCAAGACGCGTTTTGCTCCCAGCCCTACCGGCTTTCTTCATGTGGGCGGTGCCCGTACGGCTCTATACTCCTGGTTGCACGCCCGTGCCAATAATGGCGAGTTTGTGCTGCGTATCGAAGATACGGATCTTGAGCGTTCTACTCAGGAGGCGGTTGATGCCATTCTGGAAGGGATGGAATGGTTGGGCCTGAATTGGGACGAAGGTCCTTACTATCAGACCAAGCGCTTCGATCGTTACAACGAGATCATTGCTCAGATGCTGAAAGAGGGCACGGCTTACAAGTGTTATTGCTCTCGTGAGCGCATTGAAGCTCTGCGTGAAGAGCAGGCCTCCAAGGGTGAACGTCAGAAGTATGATGGCTGCTGCCGTGATGCCGCTCCCCGTGATACAGATGAACCATATGTAGTACGTTTCAAAAATCCCCAGGAAGGCAGCGTGGTTTTTGATGATCATGTTCGTGGCCGGATTGAAATTGCCAACGAAGAACTGGATGATCTGATCATTGCCCGCAGCGACGGTACACCTACCTATAACTTCTGTGTGGTGGTTGATGACTGGGATATGGGTATCACTTGCGTGGTTCGCGGTGAAGACCATATCAACAACACTCCAAGACAGATCAACATTCTTAAGGCCCTGGGTGCACCTGTTCCTGAGTATGCCCACGTATCCATGATCCTGGGTGACGATGGTGCCAAGCTTTCCAAGCGTCACGGCGCAGTGAGCGTAATGCAGTATCGTGATGACGGTTATTTGCCGGAAGCATTGCTGAACTATCTGGTGCGTTTGGGCTGGTCCCATGGCGATCAGGAGATCTTCTCACTGGAGGAGATGAAGCAGTTCTTCAAATTGGACGATATCAATAAGGCGGCTTCGGCATTCAATACCGAGAAGCTGATTTGGTTGAACCAGCACTATATGAAGTCGCTGGATCCAGAATATGTGGCCGGTTTCCTTGAATGGCATATGCGTGATCAGCAGATAGATACCAGTAATGGCCCGGCCCTGGCTGAAATCGTTACTGCATTGGCAGAGCGCAGCAAGACACTTAAAGAGATGGCTGCTTCCAGCCGCTACTTCTATGAAGACTTCGAGGCGTTTGATGAAGCGCAGGCCAAGAAGCACTTGCGCGGGGTCGCATTGGAGCCCTTGCAACTGGTGCAGCAGAAGTTGGCGGCTTTGCCTGAGTGGACCGTGGAAGCGATTCACAATGCCATTGAGTCAACAGCGGCCGAGCTGGAGGTGGGAATGGGTAAAGTCGGTATGCCTTTACGGGTTGCCGTAACTGGTGCGGGCCAATCTCCTGCTGTGGATTTAACCTTATTTCTCATTGGGAAAGCTCGTTGCGAGCAAAGAATCTCCAAAGCGGTTGAATTTGTAGCAGCCAGAATAAATTCCTAAAAAAGGCGTTGACACATTTGGGTGTGCTGCATAGAATGCGCCTCGCAGTTGAGACACAGGGCAGCAAGTTGCTGGCAGTACACTCAAATGTAATGAGAGATAGCTTGGGGCTATAGCTCAGCTGGGAGAGCGCTTGCATGGCATGCAAGAGGTCGACGGTTCGATCCCGTCTAGCTCCACCAACTACTCTCAATCAGCTCTTTTTAAGCAGAGTTTAAATGCTTAAGTCCGGGGTCCCCTTCGTCTAGAGGCCTAGGACACCGCCCTTTCACGGCGGTAACAGGGGTTCGAATCCCCTAGGGGATGCCAATTTTGCAGTGTTTAGTAAAACCTGTACTCTTATCACAGAGTCTAAAGCGTGAGTCCGGGGTCCCCTTCGTCTAGAGGCCTAGGACACCGCCCTTTCACGGCGGTAACAGGGGTTCGAATCCCCTAGGGGATGCCACATTTTGCAGCGTTTAGTAAAACCTGCACTCTTATCACAGAGTCTAAACAGTGAGTCCGGGGTCCCCTTCGTCTAGAGGCCTAGGACACCGCCCTTTCACGGCGGTAACAGGGGTTCGAATCCCCTAGGGGATGCCATTTTCGCAGCGTTTAGTAAAACCTGCACTCTTATCACAGAGTCTAAACAGTGAGTCCGGGGTTGGCTTAGCCTAGAGGCCTAGGACAGCGCCCACTTTCTCTGGGTAGAGAGTCGGCGGTAACCGTGGTTCGAATCTCTTAGGGGATGCCACATTTTGCAGTGTTTCGCAAAACCTGTACTCCTTTCACAGAGTCTAAAACGTGAGTCCGGGGTTGGCTTAGCCTAGAGGCCTAGGACAGCGCCCACTTTCTTTGGGTAGAGAGTCGGCGGTAACCGTGGTTAGAATCCCTTAGGGGATGCCACATTTTGCAGTGTTTCGTAAAACCTGTACTCCTTTCACAGAGTCTAAAACGTGAGTCCGGGGTTGGCTTAGCCTAGAGGCCTAGGACAGCGCCCACTTTCTTTGGGTAGAGAGTCGGCGGTAACCGTGGTTAGAATCCCTTAGGGGATGCCACATTTTGCAGTGTTTCGTAAAACCTGTACTCTTTTCACAGAGTCTAAACGTGAGTCCGGGGTCCCCTTCGTCTAGAGGCCTAGGACACCGCCCTTTCACGGCGGTAACAGGGGTTCGAATCCCCTAGGGGATGCCACATTTTCCGAGAGATTTTGTTTTTGACAGAATTTCGGGGCTATAGCTCAGCTGGGAGAGCGCTTGCATGGCATGCAAGAGGTCGACGGTTCGATCCCGTCTAGCTCCACCAAATACTGTTATCACAGAGTGTGAACAGTGAGTCCGGGGTTGGCTTAGCCAAGAGGCCTAGGACAGCGCCCACTTTCTCTGGGTAGAGAGTCGGCGGTAACCGTGGTTCGAATCCGCTAAGGGATGCCACATTTTGCAGCGTTTAGTAAAACCTGTACTCCTTTCACAGAGTCTAAACAGTGAGTCCGGGGTTGGCTTAGCCTAGAGGCCTAGGACAGCGCCCACTTTCTCTGGGTAGAGAGTCGGCGGTAACCGTGGTTAGAATCCGCTAAGGGATGCCACATTTTGCAGTGTTTCGTAAAACCTGTACTCCTTTCACAGAGTCTAAACAGTGAGTCCGGGGTTGGCTTAGCCTAGAGGCCTAGGACAGCGCCCACTTTCTTTGGGTAGAGAGTCGGCGGTAACCGTGGTTAGAATTCCTTAGGGGATGCCACATTTTGCAGTGTTTCGTAAAACCTGTACTCTTTTCACAGAGTCTAAACGTGAGTCCGGGGTCCCCTTCGTCTAGAGGCCTAGGACACCGCCCTTTCACGGCGGTAACAGGGGTTCGAATCCCCTAGGGGATGCCACATTTTCCGAGAGATTTTGTTTTTGACAGAATTTCGGGGCTATAGCTCAGCTGGGAGAGCGCTTGCATGGCATGCAAGAGGTCGACGGTTCGATCCCGTCTAGCTCCACCAAATACTGTTATCACGGAGTGTGAACAGTGAGTCCGGGGTTGGCTTAGCCAAGAGGCCTAGGACAGCGCCCACTTTCTCTGGGTAGAGAGTCGGCGGTAACCGTGGTTCGAATCCGCTAAGGGATGCCACATTTTGCAGTGTTTCGCAAAACCTGTACTCCTTTCACAGAGTCTAAACGTGAGTCCGGGGTCCCCTTCGTCTAGAGGCCTAGGACACCGCCCTTTCACGGCGGTAACAGGGGTTCGAATCCCCTAGGGGATGCCACATTTTTCAAGAGATTTTGTTTTTGACAGAATTTCGGGGCTATAGCTCAGCTGGGAGAGCGCTTGCATGGCATGCAAGAGGTCGACGGTTCGATCCCGTCTAGCTCCACCATAGATTCTCTCTTCAAGAGAAACACTAACCACCTCAGGGTGGTTTTTTGTTATCTGTTTCTTTAACGTTTGCGTCCTAGCAAAAGTGCGCTCTAACCCCGAATGGCTTGTTAGAGTATTTATCCAACCATGTATCGAAACGTGGCTCTAAAATGCAGTTCTTATTAACTGCTCTTATCAGGCACAGGCCTCATTACCGATACGCCAGATTGTTTTGCCCGGATACCCGCCTAGTTACTACTTGAATAAAAAGTCGCTACTTGAATAAGTATGTGGCAGTTAGTCAAGGTGAGTGTCTCTTTATATGGTATGGAAGGCTTAAAAAACCAGGAAGCCGTGATGGCTTCCTGAAATGTTGTTCTATGCCGAAAAGCAGGGCGGTAAAGATATCTCAGTCTACACCGATAAAACCGCCTGTTTGGTGAGCCCACAGCTGGGCGTAAATTCCTTTGCTGCGGATCAGTTCCTGATGGCTGCCTTGTTCGACCACTTTGCCCTGATCCAGCACTATCAATCTATCCATTGCGGCTATGGTTGATAGTCTGTGGGCGATAGCGATAACGGTTTTTCCTTCCATCAGTTGATAGAGGCTTTCCTGAATTGCCGCTTCCACTTCCGAGTCGAGTGCCGAGGTGGCTTCATCCAGGATCAATATTGGCGCATCTTTCAATAACACTCTGGCGATGGCAATACGCTGCCTTTGACCGCCGGATAATTTGACGCCCCGTTCACCCACCTGGGCATCCAGCCCGGTATTTCCCGACGGATCTGTCAAATAGGCGATAAACTCACTGGCCTGGGCCTTGATGATTGCCTGCTCCAGTTCCTCTTCCGTGGCATCGGGACGACCATAAAGAATATTTTCTCTGATGGATCTGTGCAGCAAGGAGGTATCCTGAGTCACCATGCCTATCTGTGAGCGCAGCGAATCCTGGGTAACTTTACGGATATCCTGACCGTCTATCAGAATTTTTCCCTTTTCCACATCATGAAAACGCATCAGCAGATTGACCAAGGTGGACTTACCGGCACCCGAGCGCCCCACCAGACCGACTTTTTCACCTGGCTTGATCTGTAAATCCAGGCCTTCCAGCACACCGCTCTGTTCTCCATAGTGAAAGCTGACCTTATCGAAATCGATTTGCCCTTGCTCAACCAAAATGGCTTTGGCGTCTTCGGCATCCAGAATGCGGGTGGGTTTGGACAAGGTGCTCATACCATCGGCCACTGTCCCTATATTTTCAAACAGTGAGCTGATTTCCCACATTATCCATTGCGACATGCCGTTGAGGCGCAGAGCCAGGCTGACGGCAATCGCTATGGCGCCAACACTGATGGCACTGTCGCTCCAGAGCCAGATGGATACGGCTGCCACGCTAAAGGCCAGGAAATAGTTCAGTAGCTGCACACTGACGTTAATTCCGGTGACCAGACGCATCTGCCTGTGCACGGTATCCAGGAAGGTTTTCATGCTCGACTGCGCGTATTCGGCTTCCTGCTGGGTGTGGGAGAAGAGTTTGACCGTGGCAATATTGGTGTAGCTGTCGACGATTCGACCTGTCATGGTTGAGCGGGCATCGGCTTGCTCGGTAGACACGGCTTTCAACTTGGGCACGAAATACCACTGCAGGCCGATATAGATGGCAAGCCATGCCAACATGGGCAGCATCAAGCGCATATCGGCACTGGCGATCATCACCAACATGGAGGTGAAATACACCATTATGTAGACCAGCACGTCCAGGAGTTTCATCACGGTTTCCCGCACCGCAAGAGAGGTTTGCATCACCTTGGTGGCTATGCGGCCGGCAAAGTCGTCCTGATAGAAGGAAACACTCTGTTTCAACAAGTATTTGTGCGCCAGCCAGCGGATGGCCATCGGATAGTTGCCCAAGAGACTTTGGTAGACAATCAAGGCGTGCAGCAAGATGAGTACAGGCAAGAGCACGAGTACCAGCAAGGTCATGCCGAGTAACTTGAGTCCTTCATCCTGCAGCAGGGTTTGTGGATCCTTGTCTACCAGCCAGTCAACCAACTGCCCCATAAAGCCAAACAGCGACACTTCCAGCATGGCCAGAATTGCGGTCAATATTGACATCAATATCAACGGTCGTTCGAAACCTTTGGTGTAGTGGCGACAAAAAGCATAGAGCCCTTTGGGCGGTGGAGATGGTTCTATATCCGGCAGTGGATCCGTCCAGTGTTCAAAGCGGGAAAACAACGTCTTTATCATGGCCTTCTCTTGGCAAACTGTTATGGGCGATTTATCTCTTGGCAAAGAATGATTCTTGCCCGGTTATGCGGGCAGACATCGGGCCTTGCGGATCTGGAGTGATTTTTATTCAAGCCGTTCCAGCATACCCAATTTTTACCGGCAGGGCAGCTATTATTCCGGATCAACTGTTTGGGTTTAGTCTCGGGGTCCAGTTCCGTTTTCCGCTGGTTTCCCTCGTGTTTGCGGGGTAATCTGCATCCAGGTTATAGACGATAGCGAAACAGATGATGACGATTTTTACTGAGCTCAGCGCCGACACCTGCCGCCGGGCGAGACTCAGTCGCGATCCCAGGTTTGATGGCCGTTTCTTTATCGGGGTGAAGACGACGGGGATCTATTGCCGGCCTATCTGTCCGGCGGTGGCGCCGAAAGAGGAAAATGTCGAATATTTTTTCTCGGCCGCAGCCGCAGCAAATCAAGGTTTGCGCCCCTGTTTGCGCTGTCGGCCGGAAAGCGCGCCAGGTTCCTGTGCCTGGAAAGGCACGAGAACCACGCTGGAGCGGGCGGTAACTCTGATAGAGCAGGGCGCCTTGAGCGGCGAGTCGGCGAAAGGTGTCGAGCACTTGGCACTGCGTCTCGGGATCAGCAGTCGTTATCTGCGCAAGCTGTTTGTCGAAGCGCTGGGCCTGTCTCCCAAGCAATACGCTGCGTTTCAGCAATTGATGTTTGCCAAGCAGTTGCTGCACCAAACCCGGCTCCCTATCACGCAGGTGGCCTTGGCTGCGGGATACACGAGTATTCGCCGTTTCAACGAAGTGTTTCAGAGTCAGCTGCAGCTAACCCCGTCGGCACTCAGACGTAGCGCTGATACGCAAATGGACGACAGTAACAGGCTGCAACTGTTTTTGAGTTACCGGCCGCCTTATGCCTGGCAAGCGCTGCTTGATTTCTATCGCCTGCGGGCGGTAACAGGAATGGAGTGGTTTGAACTTAATGGCCGCCAGGGCTATGGTCGCAGCCTGTTACTCAACAGCGACAAAGGCGGGTTCAAAGCTTGGTTTTTTGCCGAGTTGCAGGCCTCGCAAAATAGAGTCGCAGTTACCCTGGCATTGGAAGAGGGCGCCGAGCTTAGCTTGTTGCCGGTATTGGTCAATCGGATAAGAAGGATATTGGATCTCGACGCTGATATGCAGCAGGTTGAGCAAGTGTTGCAACCTATCACACTGGCAGACTCCACCTTTGGTTGGGAGCCGGGGCTGAGGCTGCCGGCAGCAGGCTCTCTGTTTGAAGCCGGTGTGCGGGCTGTTCTGGGCCAGCAGGTCAGCGTTACCCAAGCCACAAAACTGTTGGGGCAGTTGGTGGCAGCCAGAGGTGAGCGGCGAGTTATCGCCGGGCGCGAAATCAGCTTCTTTCCCGAGCCCGAAAGTATGTTGGCGGCGGACTTTGACGAGTTGAAAATGCCCGCAAGCAGAAAGACGGCACTGGCCGAGTTGGCGCGTTTTCAGCTTGAGCATGGTGATACCGAGCCTGAGGCTTGGCTCAGTTTGAAAGGGATTGGCCCTTGGACCATAGCCTACGCCAGAATGCGCGGGTTGTCGGATCCTGATGTGTTGCTCGGCGGCGATTTGATAATCCGTAAACGTCTGCTCAGGCTACTTGTTGAAACAGCAATCTCGACCAAGGGTAACGAGAGTTTGGCTCAACTTAATCCTGATTCGGTTAAACAAGGCGCAGTTGCTCAGCATAAAGGCAATCAAGGTGCGGGCCATTACCAAGCATTACTGCAAGGTGTCACTGAAGCGGCGTCGCCCTGGGGCAGCTACCTTACTCTGCAACTTTGGCATTCGGCACAGCGCCCATAGACAGCTCGGAATGAAAGCACTGAATGAAAGCGCTGAATGAAGAGAATGGAATGGGTTGCAAAGGCATCTGTCAAACACCTATTCAAAAGCTATAAAATCAAAGGATTAATCCTATGAGTACACAAGATAATCCGAGCTTGGCCGTATCGTTGAGTAAAGAGTGGCCGATAGCAGAATTGCTGCCGGTGGCGGAGCTTAGCATGGATTCGGCTGTGGGCCGGCTGTGGCTTGCCGCAGGGCCCCATGGGCTGTCACATCTGTCGGTTTTGACGGGGGATGACAGAGAGCGCCGGATCCCGCTGGCGAGCGCGAGTACGGCGCAAAAGGCGCGGGCAGAGGCGATATTGACACAGACCAAGAGCCAGCTTTTGGAGTATTTTGCCGGCACCAGACAGGTCTTCGAACTGCCTTTGGCTCCCAAGGGGACACGCTTTCAACGCGCTGTTTGGCAGGCATTGGTGGGGTTGCCCTACGGCAGTTTTACCAGTTACGGTGAGCTGGCCGTAAAGATTGATAATCCCAAAGCTGTTCGCGCTGTCGGCACTGCCAATGGCGCCAACCCGATAGCGATTATCGTGCCTTGCCACAGAGTCATAGGCAAGGATGGCAAGTTGACCGGCTATGCCTGGGGCCTCGCCATGAAGCAACAATTGCTTGACTTGGAAGCCGGTCGTCCCAGTTAATCTTTTGGCATAAATCAACGAAACTCTCTATCGATTTGGGGTATTCTGAAGCCAAGCAAAAGTTGCGTATTACTGAGGAAAACACAGATGCAACCACTCTTTTGGCTGGAAGAGGGAGAGTTGGCAGGAAGCCGGGGGCCGGTAGGCCAGAACTGGGATTTTGATGAGCTGCAACGCTCCGGGATAGGCGCCATTCTTTCCTTGGCTGATAATATGGCTGGTAACTTGGCCGCCGATTGGCCTCAGTCGCCATTTGAGTTTGCCTGTATCCCTTTACCGAGTGGAGAAGCCCCGTCGGATGCCGATTTGCGGCTCTGCGTCGAGCAGTTACCCAAGGCACTCGACTTTATCCAGCGTCAGCGTGCGGCCGGTCTAGGGGTATTGGTACATTGTGAGTCGGGGCAAAACCGTACTTGCCTATTATTGGCCTACTACTTGATGGAGCATGGCGTGGCGCCGCTGCATGCAGTTGCCCGCATTCGTGCGGTGGCAGATGTTGCCTTTGAATCCCATGGTTGGGATCAGTTTGTGTTCGATGTGCTCTATGCTTTACAGGATTAACAAATTAACGCCGGAGGCGGGAATACTGGATCCCGGAACGAATTAATGCTTGAATACTCTTCATTATTTCGAAGAATATTCAGAATGTTGCCACAGTTTGGAATATTGCTGGTCCTCTTGTCCTTGCTTAGCGCTTGCAGTTCGGCACCGACACGGGATCCCGCATACAGCGACTCCAGCTATCTGGCAACGCCGGAGAGTTCTGTCTTGCTGGATTATCTGGAACCTCAATTGTCCATCCACCCATCGCAGACGGGTGTGCTGCCGTTGGCCGAAGGTGTCGATGCCTTCATTGCCAGGTTGGCGCTTATCCGCAGTGCCCAGAGCAGTATCGATCTGCAGTACTACATTTATCGGGCCGATGAAACCGGCAAAACCCTGGTGTGGCAACTGTTGGAAGCTGCCGAGCGCGGCGTGCGGGTAAGGCTGCTGCTTGATGATACCACGAGTGCGCCGCTCGAATCCGGACTGGCGGCCTTAAATCATCATCCCAATATTCAGGTTCGCCTCTATAACCCGGTATATTCCCGCACCTTCAGAGGCTTGTCTTGGCTGTTCAGTTTCGCCCGCTTGAACCACAGAATGCACAATAAGTCGCTGACGGTGGACAACATGGTTTCTGTGGTGGGAGGGCGCAACATAGGCAATGAGTATTTTTCCGCTAACGATGAACTTGAGTTCGGTGACTTTGACTTGCTCGCCATAGGCGAGGCGATACCGGCTATCTCTGATCAGTTTGATCTTTACTGGAATGCGCCGCTGACTATTCCGCTTGAGCAATTGCTGCCCAAGCGTCTGACCCGGGAAAAATTGCTGCAGGCCGATGCCAAGATGCGGCAGGAACAGCAGGCGATGCAGGATCACCCCTATTATCAGCGCTTGTTGCAGAGCCAGTTGATAACGAACATGGAGCAGCAGCAACTCGACTGGTATTGGGGCGAAGCCAAGGTGTTGTTCGACCCGCCCGATAAGCTGCGCAGCGCCGAGCCCGAGAGTTGGATGCTGGCCGATATCGGTCGTTTTCTGTCCCAGGTTGAAAACAACATACTGATCATCTCGCCCTATTTTGTGCCCACATCCAAAGGGGCAGATGCCCTGGCACAGGCGGTAGCCAATGGCATTGAGGTTACTGTGGTGACCAATAGCCTGGCAGCCACAGATGTAGTGGCCGTGCATGGTGGCTACAAGAAGTATCGTCGGCAACTACTGGAAGCCGGTGTCAGCCTCTATGAAGTCAAGGCTGACCCCGACCATAAGCCTTCTTCATGGCGCGGCAGCTCACGCACCAGCTTACATGCCAAAACTTTTGTGCTGGACGGCGAAGATGTGTTCGTCGGTTCGTTCAATTTTGATCCCCGTTCTGCCTGGATCAATACTGAAATGGGCATACTGCTACATCAGCCCGAGCTTGCCGAACACATGCAGCGGCAACTGGGCGGCGCCTTACTACGTAATGCTTACCGCTTGGCGCTGGAGGAGGATGAGCTGGTGTGGCATGACGATGCCAAACAAGAGGTGTTCTATAACGAGCCCGCCGCCGGTTTCTGGCGCCGTCTCAGCGCCGATATTCTCAGCCTTTTGCCTATTGAGTCGCAATTGTGAATTGCAGCTGACCACCATAGGTTCAAGCCTGTGTTATCCTGAAGCGTTTAACTTATTGTCTGTAATGGTGTTGTTATGAAGAGTAAGGCCAATCAATCTCAGGGACTGCTGCTGTTTCATCTGTCGGCAAGCCAGCTGTTTGCCATAGGTACCCTGAAGATCCGTGAGTTGGTACCTTATATGCCACTAAACCAGATCCCCCAATCTCATCCGGCTGTGATGGGGGCGGTAAACTTCAGAGGACATACCATTCCTGTAGTGGATATGGCGGCGGCCGTTGGTTATCGCCCGGTTACCGCAGAGGAGCGCAAGAGTTGCTTTATCATCATCACAGATTGTCAGCGGATGGAGATAGGCTTTCTGGTTCGCGGTATCGACAAGATCCTCGAATGTAACTGGCGTGATATTGAATCACCGCCGGATAACCTGGGACGCAATGCTTATCTCACCGGAGTGACTCGTTACGACAATAAGCTGGTGCAATTGCTGGATGTTGAGTTGCTGCTGTCAAAGATTTTCCCGATTGCGGCCCAGAGTGTGGCCATGCTGACCGATGTGCAAAGGGAAAGGTTGAAACCGCTGCGGATCTTGTTGGTGGACGACTCTAAAGTAGCCAGAAAGCAACTGTCTGATGCGCTGGACTCCATTAATATCCCTTATGAGGTCACCTCAAACGGTGCCCAGGCTTTGGCTATCATGGAAAAGGCCGCGGCCGAAAAGCGCCCAGTGGATCTCCTAGTGAGTGACATCGAAATGCCGGGTCTGGATGGTTATGAGCTCGCCTTTGAGGTGAGAGACAAACCGGCACTCGCCGGAGCTTACATTATCCTGCATACCTCGCTGTCCAGTGAGATCAGTGTCAGCCAGGCGCACCAGGTAGGTGCCAACGAAGCCCTCACCAAGTTCGATGCCCATGAACTTATTGATGCCATGCTCAGAGGCGCCAAAATTGCACAAGATAGTCAAAAATGACATCACTGTTGCCAAAATGCGTGCTCAGGGTTATCCAGACGACACAAATAGGCTTCAAAGCTAGACATTAGCGGTTTCATCCGCTAAAAACGTAACTCCTGTGGCACTGGTGCCAGAAAGATAATAACGACAGGTCAGGCAATGAACCAATCTTCTTTACTTTTGGCCCGATTGGCCAAGAGCAGTCTTGTACTGCAAATCCTTTTGGGGATCATCGCGGGCATGGGGCTCGCACACTTTGCTCCGGAATGGGCAAAGAGCGTTTCTTTTCTTGGAGATCTTTTTGTCGGCGCGCTTAAGGCGATCGCGCCGATCCTGGTATTTCTGCTGGTGGCGGCATCGATTGCCAATCAGAAGAAAAATACCAAGAGCAATATGCGGCCAATTATCGCCTTGTACCTGTTCGGTACTTTTGCCTCGGCACTTACAGCTGTGGTAATGAGCTTTATGTTTCCCACCACACTCAAGCTCAGGGCGCCTGAACAGTTGTTAACGCCGCCGCAAGGTATTCTGGAAGTTCTCAATACCCTGCTGTTCAAATTGGTCGACAACCCAGTCAATGCTCTGATGAATGCCAACTATATCGGTATTCTGGCATGGGGTATTGGTCTTGGATTGGCACTGCATCATTCCAGTGATTCGACCAAACAGGTATTTGCCGATGTCAGTCATGGTATCTCACAGATGGTGCGCTTTATTATCCGCTTGGCGCCGATAGGCATTTTCGGTCTGGTGGCCGTGACCTTTGCCGAGAGCGGTTTTGAGGAAGTGTACAATTATGGCCGTCTGCTAGGCGTCTTGCTGGGAAGCATGGCTATCATAGCCCTGGTGGTGAACCCGCTCTTGGTGTTCTACAAGACAAGACGCAATCCTTACCCATTGGTGTTCGCTTGCCTCAGAGAGAGTGGCGTAACCGCCTTCTTTACCCGTTCGAGCGCCGCCAATATTCCGGTGAACATGGCCTTGTGTGAGCGCCTCAAACTGCATAAAGACACCTATTCGGTTTCTATTCCTCTGGGGGCCACTATCAACATGGGCGGCGCGGCAATTACCATTACCGTACTGACCCTGGCTGCTGTGCATACCACGGGAACCAGTGTCGACTTGCCAACTGCCTTGCTGTTGAGCCTGGTGGCCGCCGTGTCGGCTTGTGGTGCCTCCGGGGTAGCCGGTGGTTCATTGCTGCTGATCCCTCTGGCTTGTAGCTTGTTTGGCATCAGTGACAGCATTGCCATTCAGGTGGTGGCCGTGGGCTTTGTTATCGGGGTTATTCAGGATGCGGCTGAAACTGCGCTGAACTCTTCCACTGATGTGTTGTTTACCGCGGCAGTCTGCCAGGCCGAAGATCGCAAGCTAAGCTAAGGAAGGTGCGAACAAGCCCCATGTGTGCTCTGCGTCGACTTACAGGCCTGGGTGCAAGGCGTGGTTCGCAGCAAATGGCCCTAGTCCTTTGCAAGAAGCATTCCCTAGGAAACATTGTTGAAGATACAGGGCGGCCTCTGGGCCGCCCTTTGTTTTTGGTCCCCATTTGCCACGGTGTGACCGTTCAAACGGCCGGTGGTAAGGGGATTGTGTGAGTTATTCCATAAATTGCTTAAATTCTCCGCAATAAGTGATCTTGATCACACTTTTATTTTGTCACTGGGCTACACTGCGCACATTCGAGAGATTTCATTCTAACTTATTGGTTTTTAATGATTTGGAATCAAATTTTTCACTTTTATGTTACTTTTGGCCGGGTAAAGGGGCACTATGAGTTCTATGCTTAATGTCATGCATTTGGGGTCAGCCAAAGAGGCTGGGCTGACATGGTTTAAGGGTATGGATATGTCTGGAGTAGAAAAGCGCAAGCGTCTGCACCGACAGAACGAACAACAGCGAGAATTTCTTGGTTGTTGGCAGGATAGTCGCCCAGGCAGTGGTGAAGAACTGACCTTGTATCGTCAAGGTGGCAAGCTGTTTCTGGAAACCTGGTTCAGCGATGGTTGCCACAGCGTGGATGAGATGAAGTCCAAACAGACCAATGCCGGTTTATGTCTGGAAGATATGGGTGGTAACCTGTTTGGTGAATACTTTATTTTAACCGCAGAGGGCAAGCTGCAGTTTTGCACTGAA
The DNA here is from genome assembly GCF_033842865.1 of Shewanella indica. Taxonomy (NCBI): domain Bacteria; kingdom Pseudomonadati; phylum Pseudomonadota; class Gammaproteobacteria; order Alteromonadales; family Shewanellaceae; genus Shewanella; species Shewanella indica. Next base: position 4,356,527 of record NZ_JAWXXR010000001.1, on the reverse strand, counting down.
GGAGGCGATAGCTTCAGTCTGGAACCCAAATCAGTGATGAGTGCTTAATAATTGTTTGACTCATTGTAAAAAAAGAAAACGCCCGCTAAGCGGGCGTTTTCTTTAGCTGCTTTTTCTAAGGCTTTCTTTATCAAGCCTTGCAAGGGTCAGAAAGGCGACAGGCTGACAAAATGCATCTCGGCACCCGAGTAAGGGTGGCAAAATGCCAGGCTGGCAGCATGCAGACAGAGTCGCGGACGGGCATTTTCAATCTCACATCCACCATAGAAATCATCCCCTAAAATCGGATGCCCCAATGCGAGCATGTGGACTCTGAGCTGATGAGTCCGGCCGGTTTCCGGTTGTAATGCCACCAGGCTGGAATCCTCACGGCGCTCAAGCACTTTGTAGTGAGTGACCGCTCTCTTACCTTGCTCTGAGACTTGCTGCAGCGGTGGGTTGGCCTTATCCGCTGCCAGAGGCAAGTCGATAACACCGGCTGGCTGTTCAAGATGTCCAGCCACCTCGGCCACATACAGTTTATCGCTTTGCCGTTCCTGAAACTGAGTCTTGAGACTGGACTCGGCGGCTTTGTTGCGGGCGAAAACCATTATCCCTGAAGTGGCGCAGTCCAGCCTGTGCACCAATATGGTTTCCGGATACAGGCGCTGTAAGCGGGTGAGGGCGCAATCATGGGTTACGGCGGCGCGGCCAGGGTTGGATAACAGCCCGGATGGCTTGTTGATGATAATAATATCGCGATCCAGATAGCGGATATCGAGCCAGGGCAGGGCCGGTGGGCGGTACTCAAAAACTTGCATGAACTCTCCTTCGTGAAGGCGCAATTTTAACAAAGCCATGGGCCCGGCAAAAGTGGCTTTGTGGGTTCAACCGAAGCGGCCCTTGGGCTGGGTTTAGATCAAAGAAATTCCGCGGGTGTCTTTCTGGCCCATATCCGGCTGTAAGCCATCAATTGTGGGTAAAAGGTTCGAAAGGCGATTTCAATTTCAGTATCGAGTTTTTGCAGCGCTTGTTGGGCACCGTTGAACAGCTCAGGTTTTGAAAGTCGGCGACTCACACCGGTTACAGCACTGTTGAGCCCCTGGCGACTTTGATAATTCAACAGCCAATTTTGCTGCTCCATCACTGGCGCCAGTTTGGCTAAGCCTTCGGGTAGGGATTGCGTTTGTCTGAGGCTCTCGTAGGCCTTATCGCAAAAGGCAGCCAAAGGTTGATGATGATATTCCTCCCAGTACTTTGCCAGCATATGGTCAAAGGCCAAATCCATCAGTACAGGTGCCACTCTGGCAAGCGGTTTGGGGAAAGTACGCACTAACTCGCGGGTTAATTCGTGGCTATCGGTCAACTTGTCTATCTGTCTGTGGAGCCAGAGCCCCTGCTGCAAATGTTTGGGAAACTGTTGAATATTGCCTTTGGCAAAGTCGCCGGCGAGATTGGCGCCGAGAGATGTTTGGCTGATATCGGCCAGATGCAGGTGTGCAAGGAAGTTCATATTGGTTACTGGGTGTCGAATTCGCCCTCAAGTTACCATGACAAGCCGGCAAATGAAAATAGTCTCTGACGCTGGTGAATGTTCTCTTTTTGCTCAGTGGAAAAAGATGCTACGCTTAGCGTTCGGTGACACAGAGGATCAAGGATGATGTGGGACTGGTTCAATAAACTTATCAACAAAACGCCAAGGCCCCAGAGGCGCAGGGTAGATATAGATATTCCGTTCGAGCAACTCGAATATCGGCGCGAGCCCTTCGATGACAACAAGCCCCTTGCCGAAAAGGCAAACGAACCGCTGGAGCCTTGATCTTAACGCCTCAAATCCCTAGACTAGCCGCCGTTTCCAGCTAAGCCGAGGCCCATTCATGCGTGTAGCAGACTTTTCTTTCGATCTTCCAGAGGAACTGATTGCCAAGTTCCCTATGGAGAAACGCAGTGCGTCCAGATTACTCACTCTGGATGGTAACAGCGGGGCTCTTAGCGACTGCCGCTTCACCGAGTTGTTGAACCTGGTTCAACCCGGCGATCTCATGGTATTCAACAATACCCGGGTTATTCCGGCACGCCTGTTCGGGCAGAAGGCAACCGGCGGTAAGCTGGAAATCCTGGTGGAACGGATGCTGGATGACAAGCGGGTGCTTGCTCATGTGCGTAGTTCAAAGTCGCCGAAGGAAGGCAGTGAAATTTTGCTCGATGGCGGCTTCAAAATGTTGATGCTGGCACGTCACGACGCGCTGTTTGAACTTGAACTGGTATCCGGTCCGAGTGTGCTTGAAGTGCTGGAGCAGGTAGGCCATATGCCGTTGCCGCCTTATATCGACCGTCCCGATGAAGATGCCGACAAAGAGCGCTATCAGACAGTTTATAACCAAACTCCGGGCGCGGTTGCGGCGCCGACGGCCGGTTTGCACTTTGATGACAATATGTTGGCCGAGCTGAAAGCCAAAGGCGTGGATATCGCCTTTGTGACTCTGCATGTTGGTGCCGGTACTTTTCAGCCGGTACGGGTCGACAACATACTGGAACATAAGATGCACTCTGAGTGGGCCGAAGTGCCGGCCGAGGTGGTCGCTAAAATCCATAACACCAAGGCGGCCGAAAAAAGGGTGATCGCGGTGGGCACAACCTCCGTGCGTTCGCTCGAGAGCGCTGCTCGCGCGAGTGAAGGCGAACTGCAGGCTTTCAAAGGGGATACAGATATTTTCATCTATCCCGGATATGAGTTTCAGGTAGTGGATGCCATGGTCACTAATTTCCACCTGCCGGAGTCGACTCTTATTATGTTGGTCAGTGCTTTTGCCGGCTTTGATGAGGTAATGAACGCCTATCGGCACGCGATTGCCGAAAAATACCGCTTTTTCAGTTACGGTGATGCCATGTTTGTGACTAAAAAAGCTCACTGATTACGACTTTTGCTTTAAAATACCCGCCTCAATGAGCGGGTATTTTGTCTTAAGGGTGAACCTTTTGCCTTTTCGACCCTCTGTTGTTTAAACACTGCGGCCCGAGTCCGCGCAATTAAGGTCAGACTGTTTCTCTGACGAGGTAAATCATGAAATTTGAATTGGATACTACTGATGGCCGCGCGCGCCGAGGCCGATTGATTTTTGAACGAGGTACGGTCGAGACTCCGGCCTTTATGCCGGTTGGAACATACGGCACTGTGAAGGGGATGACTCCGGAAGAAGTGCGTGCCACCGGAGCCGATATTCTGCTGGGGAACACTTTCCACCTCTGGCTGCGCCCAGGTGAAGAGATCATGCGTAAGCATGGTGATCTGCACGATTTCATGAACTGGCAACGGCCGATTCTCACCGACTCGGGTGGTTTCCAGGTTTTCAGCCTAGGTGATATCCGCAAGATCACCGAAGAAGGGGTGCATTTCCGCTCGCCCATCAATGGCGAAAAGATTTTCATGGATGCCGAGAAGTCGATGCAGATCCAATATTCGCTCGGCTCGGATGTGGTGATGATTTTTGATGAGTGCACGCCGTATCCTGCCACTCACGACGAAGCCCGCAAGTCGATGCAGATGTCACTGCGCTGGGCAAAACGTTCACGGGACGAGTTCGACCGCCTGGAAAATCCCAACTCACTGTTTGGGATTATTCAGGGCAGTGTCTATGAAGATCTGCGTGATGAAAGCCTCAAGGGCTTGTTGGAAATAGGTTTTGACGGCTATGCCGTCGGCGGCTTGGCTGTAGGGGAACCCAAGGCGGACATGCACAGAGTACTGGAGCATGTTTGCCCGCAGATCCCAACAGACAAGCCTCGTTATTTGATGGGGGTAGGCAAACCGGAGGATCTGGTTGAAGGCGTGCGTCGCGGTATCGACATGTTTGACTGTGTGATGCCAACCCGTAATGCCCGCAACGGCCACTTGTTTGTCACAGAAGGTGTTATCAAGATCCGCAATGCGCGGCATCGTGACGACACATCACCGCTGGATCCGGAATGTGACTGCTATACCTGTAAGAACTACTCACGGGCATATCTGTACCATCTGGACCGCTGTAATGAAATTCTCGGGGCCCGTCTCAATACCATACATAACCTGCGTTACTACCAAAGGTTAATGGAAGGTTTGCGCGGCGCCATTGAGACAGGTACATTAGACGCCTTTGTGAAGGACTTCTATGGTCGTCAAGGCCGTGAAGTACCTGAATTGGTGGATTGATTTTATTTGCTGATAAGAAGAGAAAAATATGTTTATTTCAAATGCTTACGCTAGTGCGGCCGGTGCTCCTCAGTCTGGCGGTACCATGGAATTGGTGTTCATGCTGGTGATCTTCGGTCTGATCTTCTATTTCATGATCTTCCGTCCTCAGTCCAAGCGTGTTAAAGAGCACAAAAATCTGATGGCGTCCCTGGGTAAGGGCGACGAAGTCCTGACCAGTGGTGGCATCATAGGCAAAATCGCCAAGATCAGCGATGAGAATGATTATGTTCTGCTGAGCCTGAACGACAGCACCCAGATCACCATCAAAAAAGATTATATCGCGGCGGTATTGCCAAAAGGCTCTATCCAGTCGCTATAAGCCAAGGGGGCTGAGGCGTGTTAAATAAGTATCCTTTATGGAAGAACCTGATGGTGATCATTATCATCGCCATCGGGGCTTTCTATGCCGTGCCTAACCTTTTTGGTGAGGATCACGCGGTACAAGTGGTGGGCACCCGCGGTGCGGATGTGACTGTCACGACCCAGACACAAGTGAACGACTTGCTGCAAAGCAAGGGTATAGGTGTCAAGCGTTCCGAGTTGGAAAACGGTCAGCTACTCGTCAGAGTCAACAATGCCGAACAGCAGTTGTTGGCCAAAGAAGCGATAGCAGAAGCCTTGGGTGACAAGTTCAGCGTAGCGTTGAACCTGGCACCGGCGACACCGGCCTGGCTCGAGTCACTCGGTGGTTCACCGATGAAATTGGGTCTTGACCTACGTGGTGGTGTGCACTTCCTGATGGAAGTGGACATGGGCGAAGCCATTCGCAAGATGGAAGAAGCCAAGATCGCCGATTTCCGCAGTCAACTGCGGGAAGAGGGGATCCGCTACTCGGGTGTCAAGGCTACGGCCAAAGGCATTGAGATCAAGTTCCGTGATGCCGAGAATCTGGCTAAAGCCGAGAGTTTCCTGAAGAGTCGCTCCAACGATATGGTGTTCAGCGACGCCAGCGAGGGCAATAACTTTGCCCTGATGGCCACCATGAGCGAAGTCTACCTCAAGCAGGTGAAAGAAGACGCTCTGTCGCAGAACATCACCACTATTCGTAACCGGGTGAACGAACTTGGGGTTGCTGAACCCGTAGTACAACGTCAAGGCGCCGAGCGCATTATCGTTGAACTGCCGGGGGTACAGGATACTGCTCGCGCCAAAGAGATCCTCGGGGCGACCGCTTCCATTGAATTCCATATGGTCGATGAGAAAGCCGACATGAATGCGGCGCAATCGGGCCGGGTGCCACCCGGCTCCGAGGTGTATCCACGTCGTGAAGGGGGTATTGCGGTATTGAAGAAAGAAGTGATGCTGACCGGTGATCATATTACCGGCGCTCAGCCAAGCTTCGATCAATACAGCCGGCCTCAGGTGAGTATCAGCCTGGACGCCAAGGGCGGGAATATCTTCTCCAACGTGACCAAAGACAACATCGGCAAGCCGATGGCGACCTTGTTTATCGAGTATAAGGACAGCGGTAAGCGTAACCCTGATGGCAGCGTGAAGATGGATAAGATCGAGGAAGTCATCTCTGTCGCGACCATTCAAGCCCGCCTCGGCCGTAACTTCGTTATCACGGGTCTGTCTCATGGCGAAGCCCAGAACCTGGCGTTGCTGCTGCGCGCCGGTGCGCTGATTGCACCTGTATCCATAGTGGAAGAACGTACCATAGGCCCAAGCCTGGGTGCCGAAAACATTGAAAACGGGATGCAGGCAATGCTCTGGGGTATGGCTGTGGTATTGATCTTTATGCTGATCTACTACCGCGCCTTTGGTGTTATTGCCAACCTGGCGCTGTGTGCAAACCTGATCATGGTGGTGGGTGTGATGTCGATGATCCCGGGCGCAGTACTGACGCTGCCGGGTATCGCCGGTATGGTGCTGACAGTGGGTATGGCGGTGGATGGCAACGTGCTTATCTATGAACGTATCCGTGAAGAGCTTCGCGCAGGTCGCAGTGTTCAGCAGGCTATTCATGAAGGTTATGGCAACGCGTTCTCCACCATTGCCGATGCCAACATTACCACCTTCATCACCGCACTTATCCTGTTCGCAGTGGGCAGCGGCGCCATTAAAGGCTTCGCCGTGACCCTGATGATAGGTATCGCGACATCCATGTTTACCGCTATTGTCGGTACCCGAGCGGTTGTAAACGCCATGTGGGGCGGCAAGCGCGTGAAGAAACTGTCGATCTGAGGAAGCTGATTATGTTGCAGATTTTATCAATTAAAGGCTCTATCAACTTCCTGCGTCATGCTCTGCCTATCAGTATTATGTCGGCAGTGTTGGTCGTAGCTTCTCTGACTTCCCTGGCAACCAAGGGGATCAATTGGGGGCTGGATTTTACCGGTGGCACCTCTGTCATCATGGAATTTAGCAAACCCGCTAACCTGGACGAGCTGCGTCTTGCCCTCGATACCGAACCGACCTCGGGTGCCGTGGTGCAAAACTTCGGCTCCAGTCGCGATGTGGTAGTGCGCCTGCAGGTGCGCGAAGACATCAAGAGCGACCTTCAGGTTAAGGAAGTTTTTGCCGCTGCTGCCAAGCAAGACCCGGCAGTGCAGCAAAAGAGCGTAGAATTTGTCGGCCCTCAGGTCGGTAAGGAATTGGCAGAGCAGGGTGGCCTGGCGGTACTGGTTGCGCTGATCTGTATTCTTATCTACGTCTCTTTCCGGTTTGAATGGCGTCTGGCTATGGGTTCGGTCGCCGCATTGGCGCACGACGTGATAGTGACGCTGGGGGTGTTCTCCTTCCTGCAGTTGGAGTTCGACCTGACGGTACTGGCAGGTTTGCTGACCGTGGTGGGGTACTCGCTCAACGATACTATCGTGGTGTTTGACCGTATTCGTGAGAACTTCCTCAAGATGCGTAAGGCAACACCTGTGGAAGTGGTGAATACCTCAATCACCCAGACCATGAGCCGTACCATTATCACTACCGGAACCACGCTTATTACTGTGGTAGCGCTGTTTCTCAAGGGGGGCACCCTGATCCACGGCTTTGCCACGGCATTGCTGATGGGGATTTTGGTGGGTACTTACTCCTCCATCTATGTGGCGAGTTTCCTGGCCATTAAACTTGGGATCAACCGCGAGCATATGATGCCGGTGGAAGTGGAGAAGGAAGGCGCCGATCAGCCTTCCATTATGCCCTGATAAACCGGGTAGAAAATAGCCACCTGCGGGTGGCTTTTTTGTGTCTGAGCATTACGGAGATAGCTCCGAGTTGGAATAAAACCTGAGTTTATGGCTCAAATATGCGCTTTTGTTATCAAAAGGTAAATTCACTTAATGCTGTCACTCGACAGTCCAGGCGTTTATCAGTAGCATGGGCTGCGGATCCTTCCACAGGATCCATTCCTTAATTTCTCTGCCGTGGCAGAGCCTAAAGTTGTAGGAAGAAACATGGAAGAACGAAAAGTCATGGTAGCCGGTGGTAATCTGCTGCAGGCCCATACCTGGAAGGGAATGCTGGAAACCTCAGGATTGAGGGTTGAGCTGCGCGGTGAAGCTCTGCTGGGCGGCGTGGGAGAGTTGCCGGTTGATATGCAAACCGTAGAGCTGTGGGTCCCGGAATCTCAGCGGGAGCAAGCACAATCACAATTGGCTAGTCTCGATGCCGATAGGCCTCAGTGGCAGTGCCTGCAATGTCATGAGTTCAACGACGCCAGTTTTGAACTTTGCTGGCAGTGTAGCGCCGAACGCAGCGAGTGCCATAATTAAGCTATCGATGGCAGGGCCCGGAGGTGACAAATGACAAATAGCCTTGATTTTACGGCCTTGGTTGAACAGGCCAGGGATCTGGTTCGAGAGTTAAGCATAGAAGAGTATCAGCATGATGATCGCTGGCAGCTCATTGATGTACGAGAAGATCATGAGTGGCTAAAAGATCGCCTGCCGCTGGCCAAGCATCTGTCCCGAGGCATACTGGAGCGGGATATTGGTAAGCGATTCCCGGACAAGTCAGCGGCGCTGCTACTCTACAGCGCCGGTGGGCAACGCGCTATACTGGCGGCATTGAGTTTGCAACGCTTGGGGTACCGGAATGTGGCTGCCCTTGACGGTGGTTATCGCGCCTGGTGTGCCCACGAACTGCCTTTGGTACAGGATTAATGCAGTATTTTCCTCTTTTTGTTGACACCTCACGCATAAGAGTGCTGTTGGTCGGTGGTGGTGAAGTGGCCAGCCGTAAACTGGATCTTTTGGCCAGAACTCAAGCTGAAATTCACCTTGTGGCGCCCAAGGTGAACGCCGAGGTGGAAGCCTATGCCGCCAGCGGACGGATTTGGCTGTCTCGCCGGGGCGTGGAAGATCGGGATCTTGCCGAGCGAGAGCTGGTTTATCTGGCTACAGCTGATAGTAATCTAAACCAAACCCTGGCGGCCAAGGCACGCGAGCTTGGTGCATGGGTCAATGTGGTTGATACCCCATCCGAGTGTGATTTTATCACGCCCTCCATCGTTGATAGAGGACGGCTGGTAATGGCCATCAGTACCGCCGGTGCCGCGCCTGTGTTTGCGAGAGACTTGAGAGCTAAACTTGAAACTCTGCTGCCGCCAAGCCTCAGCTCTTTGCTGGATTTTATTGCCGATCACAGAGAGGAAGTGCAGCAGCGCTTGCCTTCGGTGGATGCCAGGCGGCGCTTCTGGGAGCATTTTTTTAAGCTCAATGGTGACAGGTTTGATGCCAGCACCCGGGAGAATTTTGAGCTGAGTTTTGTCTCAGGCGAGGCGCAGGGAGAGTTATTGCTGCTGGCAGATGATTGCCATCTGCAGTTGTTGCCGCTGGCCGCGATGCCGATGCTGCAGCGGATAGACAGCCTGATAACAGATGGCGCCCCAACGGCTGAGTTACTGGAGCTTATCCGCCGGGACGCGTCACGCACAGCCCCCATGGCCGACAGTGCCCTGTTGGCATCCTATCAAGCCGGCATGCGGATGCTGCGTCTGGCCGACGCAAACGAAGTCGCCAGGCTCAAAGCGGCGTTCCCATTCGCCAAACATTTGCGCCCCGGCGCTATTTAAACCCTTTATTTCCTTATTGAGGCTGCATCTGCCTCCTATCACAGAGAAGTTATCATGGCCTTGAAGGCGAGTATTTTTAAAGTTCAGCTCAGTATTGCTGATATGGACCGGCATTATTATCAGGATCATCAGCTGACCATTGCCCAACATCCGTCGGAAACCGACGAGCGTATGATGGTGCGTTTGTTGGCTTTTGCGCTCAACGCTTCTGACAGTTTGGCCTTCAGCAAGGGTTTATGTGTTGATGATGAACCCGAACTTTGGGATCGCGAGCTTAACGGTGATATTCGTTTGTGGGTCGAGTTTGGCCAGAGCGATGAAAAATGGCTGCGCAAGGCTAGCGGCCGTGCCGACGAAGTGCAGCTGTTTGCTTATGGTGGCCGCAGCGTGCCGGTATGGTGGCAACAGAATCAACATGCCTTTAACCGTTATGCCAACCTTAAGGTGTGGGAGATACCCGAAGAGCAGGTGAAGGAGATGGCGCAGTTGGTCAGCCGTTCAATGAAACTGGGCTGCAATATCAGCGACGGGATTATTTATCTGAGCAGCGACAGTGCCAGCGTGATGGTAGAACCTAAAGTGTTGAAGCCCTTGGCATTGTGATTGGCTCGGTTGCTGCGAATCGTTTTACATAACAAGAGCCGCCTCAAAAGGGCGGCTCTTGGTTTATGCAACGTTTTACCTCCAGAGCTTAACCTTCTTCTGGGAGTATTTCATCGACCTCGTTGCGGCCCTTGGTCTTTATTATCACCAGGGCGGTTATCAGCAGAGTCACCACTATGCCGCTGATGGTGGATACTGTCATTGGCAGACCTGCGCCCAGGGTACTGGAGTTGAGCAGGAAGCTTATCACCACTGTGGTCATAAACATCGCCGGAATGGTACAGATCCAGTGCAGCTTGTTGTGGCGTAGCAGGTAGGCTGAAGCTGTCCATAGCATCATCACTGCAGTGGCTTGGTTGGCGACCCCGAAGTAGCGCCAAATGACACCGAAGTCCACTTGGGTCAGTATGGCCCCTATGATGAACAGCGGAATTGCCAACATCAGTCGCTTGGGCATCTCAGTCTGAGGCATATTGAAGTACTCAGATAAGATCAGCCGGGCGGAGCGGAAGGCGGTATCGCCGGAGGTGATAGGCAGAATGATTACCCCAAGCACCGCCATGAAGCCACCGACTGCACCGAGAAGGCCGGTTGAGGCGCTGTAAACCACGTTGGCAGGGTTGCCGTCCATGCCGGCTTTCAGTCCCTCGACACCGTCGAAGAAAGACAGAGCCACGGCACACCAGATAAGGGCAATGATACCTTCGCCTATCATGGCACCGTAGAACACGAAGCGGCCATTGGATTCATTTTCAACACAGCGTGCCATCAGTGGGGACTGCGTCGCATGGAAACCTGACACGGCACCACAGGCGATGGTGATGAAGAGCGCTGGCCACAACGGGGCATTGTCAGGGTTCAGGTTCTGCAGAAAGTCACCGGCTTCAAAGCCCGGCAACAGAGTATGTTCACTGGACAGGATTATGGCTATGGTCAAACCGATAGACATGAACAGCAGTAAGGCGCCGAAGAAGGGATAGAGGCGACCTATAATTTTGTCTACCGGCACTATGGTGGCAATCAGGTAGTAAACGAAGATAATGCCGACAAACAGACCGACGCTGCCGCCGGTAAGCTTACCGAGCAAGCCGGCAGGAGCCGAGATAAATACCACACCTACCAACAACAGCAGTATGATGGCGAAGATGTTCATAAAGTTCTTGGCGCCTTTACCAAGGTACTTACCCGCCAGGTTAGGCACTGACTGACCGCCGTTACGTACCGACAGCATGCCGGAGAAGTAGTCGTGCACCGCACCGGCAAAGATACAGCCGATAACAATCCACAACATGGCCGCCGGGCCGTATAGCGCCCCCAGAATAGGACCGAAAATAGGCCCCACGCCGGCAATATTTAACAATTGGATAAGGTAGACCTTGCCCTTGGACATGGGCACATAGTCAACACCGTCTGTTTGGGCGTAGGCGGGTGTTTGTCTTTTATTGTTGATCCCGAATATTTTTTCTACAAAAGTACCGTAGATGAAGTAGCCGCCAATCAATAGACCGACACACAGCAAAAACCACATCATAGTTGTAATCTCCCCGATTTGAGTTGACGCAATTGTAAACACTTTGGTTACAAGGCCCAGCGGGAACTGGGTCAGCGGTCAAAAGTCGGGGGTGAGCGGTTATCTAGGCCGCTGAGCGGTTGTTAGCTTGTGCTTTACTGATAACCAAACAGCTGCTTCAGTGGCTTGAGAAAGCGCCTAGATACCGGGATCTTGGCGCCGCTGCGAGTGGTGACTTCGGCGCCTGTTTCCAGCAGTTCTATTTCGGCAATGGCCTTGGGGGCCACCAGATACTGGCGATGACATCTGAGCAGCGGGGTTTTTTCTTCCAGCAGTTTCAGTGTTAACTGGGTATGAACCTTTTCTCTGGCGGTCGCAACATGCACTCCACCGAGATCGCTGAAGACAAACTCTACCTCAGTGACCGGGATCACCTTGAGACGGTTGCCGCTGAAACAAGGAAGGTGTTCCAGTTGTTGCGGTGCTATGGCTGACAGCGACTGAGGTCTGAGATCCCGGCGCAGCTTATCCAGGGTCTGACTGAGGCGCTTCTCATCCAAGGGTTTGAGCAGATAGTCGAAGGCATGGTTATCGAAGGCCTTGACGGCAAATTCATCGTAGGCAGTAACAAATACCACTCTGGGCATATTGTCGGGATCCAGCATGGCGATAAGCTCCATGCCACTGATCCTCGGCATTTGAATATCCAGGAACAGTAACTGAGGCTTGAGCTTGGCTATCGCCTGCATGGCCTCAATGGCGTTGCCACATTGACCGAGAATTTCAATGTCGCCGGCCTGAAGCAGCAGCTCGGCCAACTCTTCACGGGCAAAAGGTTCGTCATCGACAATAAGACAAGTGATCACAGGGCTGTTTCCGTTATAGGTAGATGTATGCTGACTCTAGTGTAACTGTCACGTTGATATTCGACACTGACGCCATAATCGGGGCCGAAGAGATTTTGTATTCTTTTATGCACCAGATTCATCCCCAGGCCATCGGATTCTTCGGCGGGTTGATAAAGCCCTGCATTGTCGGTGACTTCCAGTATGAGTCTGTCATCTGTGCGGCGGCCTTCTACCTGAATACGGCCAGTGTCTATCAGATGCGAAGTGCCATGTTTGACAGCATTTTCTATGATGGGCTGCAGGGTAAAGGCCGGTACTCTGATGGTCAGCAGAGATTCGGGTATGGCGATATCCACCTCGAGCTTATCAATGAAGCGGGCTTTTTCTATGGTGAGATAGGCTTCGATATGCTCGAGTTCATCTCCCAGGGTCACCAGGCCGGCAGTACGCTTGAGGTTAATCCGTAAAAACTGACTCAGCTGTTGTAGCAAGGTTCTGGCCATGGGCGGATCGCGACGTATGATGGCACCTATGGTATTGAGCGCGTTGAACAGAAAATGTGGGTTAACCTGAGCCTGCAACAGTTTGAGTTCCGCCTGGGTGAGCAGGTTTTGTTGCTGCTCGAAACGGCCGTAGAGAATCTGGTTCGACAGCAGGCGGGCGATCCCTTCTCCCAAGGTGCGGTTGATGTTGAGAAACAGCTTATTCTTGGGTTCATACAGTTTAATGGTGCCTATGACCTCGTTGTCACTGCGAAGTGGGATCACCAAACTGGAACCCAGTTTACAGTTGGGGGAAATGGAACAGGCATAGGGAACTTCCACCCCATCGGCAAACATAACCTTGTTCTGGTGTATGGCATCCAGGGTTATTTGGGACGATATCAAGGTGCCGGGCAAGTGGTGGTCGGCACCTATGCCGATAAAGGCCAGGAGTTTTTCCCTGTCCGTGATGGCCACTGCGCCGACATTGGTTTCCTCTATGACTATCTTGGCAACCTGAGTACTGGTTTCCTCGTTGAAGCCGGAGCTCAAGAGCCCCACACTGCGTTCGGCAATTTTCAGCGCCTTGGTGGAAAAGCTGGAGGAGAGCTTATCGAACATGGTTTTTTGATCCCGTACCATGCTCATAAACAGGGCCGCACCTATGGAGTTGACCAGCAACATGGGCGGAGCTATTTGACGCACCAGCCCCCAAGCTTCATCAAAGGGTTCAGCCAGCAGCAAGATAATGCTCATCTGCATCATCTCGGCATAAAAGGTGATAAGACACACCAGAATGGGATTGAATACCAACTCGGCCTTGCCTTGACGGCGCAGATAATAGCTGAACATCCCGGCCGATAAACCTTCCAAGGTAGTGGAAACCGCGCAGGCCAGATCGGTGAATCCACCGAGACTGTATCTGTGTAAGCCGCCGGTCAAGCCGACCAGCAAACCCGTCGTTGGGCCACCGAGCAGGCCACCGAGTACTGCACCCATGGCGCGGGTATTGGCGATAGCGCCATGGGTTTGCTCACCGAAATAGGTTGCCATGATGCAAAAGCCGGAAAACACCAGATAGAGAAAGATCTTATGGGGCAGGCGGGTCGATGCTTCGGTAAACAACTTGAACAAAGGGGTCTTGCTGACCAGATAAACGATCACCAAATACAGGCTCATCTGCTGTGTAAGCAATAGAATAAGGGACATGACAACTCCTCTTGCACAAGCAAACAACCGCCAAAACGACAAACAAGTTGCGTTAAATCAGGGAATACTGCAGCAAAATCCGTTAAAAATCGACTGCGACTCATAGTTTTGTGGAGGATACATGAATTCGTCGGTACATGGCCATCAGGTGTTGCAGTTGTTGCTGGAACAAACCGCTCCCATTAAACGGGACGATCTCAAGGCTTTGATGCAGGAGCGTTTCGGTAGAGACGCCCGCTATCATACCTGCAGCGCCGAGGGAATGGACGCAGAGGCTTTGCTCAACTTTCTGGCCGCCAAGGGTAAATTTATCGAATCATCTCAGGGGCTGAGCACCCTTGAGAGCAAAATTTGTCGTCACTGAGTTTCATTCGCCTGATCTTTGGCAATCATTTCGGCTTGGGCTTTGTCGCTTAGACTGTGAAAGTTACGAATGAAGATACGCAGCAGTTTGGACTTGGCAATACCAGTCTTGCGGGCAATGTTGTCCAGTTGACTAATGCTGGCTTCAGTCAGGGTAAAAGTTGCATGGCGATAGAGACGGGTTGATTTTTTATCCAGTCCCGTTCGAGATTTGGCCAAAGAGCTCCCACCTAAGCGACTGGGTTTTCCATGGGCGTAGTTATTGGCATCTTCGATGAAATCGTCGACAGAGACCTTTTTGGCCTTGGGTTTGATCTTGTGACGTTTGAGATCAGTTAAGCTCATAAGAGTTTTCCGGCGGGATGGATAACAGCTCGTCGGCAATATTGCGTATCTCCTCGGCGGCTTTTCCATCGGGCTCAATTTCGATGACCGAGGAGCCTTTTTCTTCACTGTCATCATAGATATTGCGGCTAAAAGTGACCGAGTCCAGCGCCCTCAGACCGAACGACTTTACTACATCTTTCGCTTCCAGAATGCGTTTGAACTGTGAAGGCAGCGCCGGACATTGAGTCAACACTATTGTTGCCACCATCTTGGGGTTGACCATCTTACAGGTGCTGAGCATATCTTCCATATGGGGCAAGGTTTTTAAATCACGCCGCTTGGGTCTCAAAGGGATCACCACATAACTGGCCACCGACATGGCGGCCCGCATTGCCAGGTTATCCTGGCCACCGCAGTCGACTATCACATAGTCGAAGCGTTCATCCAGGCTCAGGAGATCGTTACGGATCTTGCCGTAGAGCTGGATACAGTTGATCGCAGGCAGGGAAGGGTCATTGTTGCGGGCCTGGATCCAGTCGGATGTGGTGCGCTGGGGGTCACAGTCGACCATTAACACGTTGGCCCGATATTTCTGGGTAATGTGTACAGCCAGATTTTGGGCCAGACAGCTCTTGCCACTACCCCCTTTCTCTCCGCCTACGAGCAGTATCATGGATTTTCTCCCCGTGTCCTTGGTACTTAAGTTGATGTAAAGTATAGAACACCCCGGATACTACGTCGGGGTCTAGATAAGTTGCATGGCGATGTGAAAACGCTTTGGGTTGATTTCGCTGCAACGGCACACCTGTCCCTTGATGGTATTTTGTGAATCGGTTCCTGCATGGAAGGTTACAGATACCAGTTCTCCCAAGGTAAAGGGCTGATGGTATTCAAACAGAACTCCCCGTCTGGACAGATCGATACAGATGCCATCGTCATTGAGTTCATCACCCGCTTTATTTATCCAATGAAGCCTGATCCGCTCCGCCTCCAGATCGACCCGCAATGATCTGCGTCTTTCGATAAAGTCATCCAGATTTTCATCCATGGCAGTCCCCTTAAGTTCAATGGATAGTAGGCCGTTATCCCATATTTACTAGGTTTGAGTCTCTCGAGGCTGTGGATGCGGAAACGGCTCTGGACATGTGTCCTGACAACTCTGATTTAGCGTATTTGCACCATACATTTTCATTATCGATGTGAGAATCAAACCCTATGTAAATGGGGTAAGTGTTTTAAAAATAGCATAGATTTGTCGATAGCTAGGGTCAGTTCTAAAGAGCAGATAAAAAAGAACCCGGCGTCTGCCGGGTTCCAGTTAGTTGTCATACTCTTGATTCTTGGGGTAGGGCATTTTTAACTGTCCCCAGCGGATCACTATCACGGTTGCGGCAAGTACCAAGGTTGAGATTGAAATGGCCACTATGCGCCAGTCTTCCATCGATTTCATGTCCAGGATGAGATAACGGGCCAAAGCTACTATTGCGATATAGAGTGGCATACGCACAGGTAACTTGCCGGATTCGGCATAATTGGCCACCATAGCCAGCACTTCCAGATAAATAAATAGCAGCAGTAGATCGGCAAGGGCCACAGCGCCCATTTTGAAGATATGCACTATCTCCTGGCCAATGGCGACGACTGTGGCAATGGCAATAACAAACAAGACCAGATGTTCGACGGCTTTAAGGCTCTTAGAGCCGTATTGGCGATACAGTTCCATGAAAACTCCCTGAAATCATTTCCTAAATAGTATCAGTAAATTTCCAGTTCGCCGCGA
Organism: Shewanella indica; assembly: GCF_033842865.1. Lineage (NCBI taxonomy): Bacteria > Pseudomonadati > Pseudomonadota > Gammaproteobacteria > Alteromonadales > Shewanellaceae > Shewanella > Shewanella indica. The sequence continues at coordinate 4,340,181 of NZ_JAWXXR010000001.1, read as the reverse complement.
AATCTGTGTGATAGCTTTCACAGAACCTTTAACCGGGGCGGCCATCCAACCTCGCTCGGCAAAGAATTGGCGCGTAAAGCACTATAAAAGTGGTAAATGCCAATAGCCAGCAGAGAATCGCGCCCATAAGTAAGATTTGACTTAGCTGAGGCACAATGGCTGCCGCGACCCTCAAGGCTGCAGCCAGTAACATTAAGCCAAAGGCGGGGATCATAGGCCAGGCAATCTGCAATGGTCTGCCGGAATGCCCCAGAGATACCCTTGCCATCATAGCCAAGATCATTCCACCCATACCGCCAACGGTCAGAGCATGAAACCCCAACATCATCTGGCCGCTGACACCAATAATCAGCAGTCCTATCGGAATACACAGGTAACTTAAATGCAGTGACCATAGCAGTGGTACCTTGAGGCTGGCATGCCAGCCCCAGCGTGCCCAGCGCAACAACAGTACTGTGCCAGCCAGCAAGGCCAATGTTTGTGTCAACCAGGAATAGGGTAAAAACAAGCTGATCAGCATGAGAATCAAAGAGGCGAAGCTAAGTGCCTCGAGTACAGGGCTTGGCGCCCCGCGCTTGAAATCTGTGGCGCGTTCGGTAAAGAAGGGGATCACCCTGCCGCCGAGCAGGGCCATCAGAATAACGATCAACAAGGCTGCGGCCTGCAGTGCCTTTTGTGCCAACCCTGGCTGTTCAAGGCCGAGATAAGAGAGGACGTTGGCGCCGAAGAGCAACAGCAGCAGCGGCACAAACACCAGGTTACGCCACTGTTTGACTCGAATAACGGCTAAACCGAGTAGTAGCGCCGTGATCGGGAAGAAGGCCAGATCCAGCAGCATGACCCAGGTAAAAGGAATTGTGTCGGCATCGAGCAAGAGTAGTCTGGGAGCCAGCCATAGACACCAGAGCAGCAGTAAAGGCCAGCCTCTTATGCCGGGGATCCCTGTCCAGTTTTGAACTGCTGTTAACAAAAAGCCCGCGATAACAGCGCCGGTGAAACCGAATAACATTTCGTGACCATGCCACCACAGGGGATTGGCGTGGAACGTCAGTTGGGTTTGACCACTGAGCAAGGCTCCCCAAAGCAAGAGCGACAACAAGCCGAACAGGCTGGCGCCGAGAAAAAAAGGCCTGAAGCCCAAACGAAAGAGCGCCAGCGGAAACTGCTTGTTGACCGGTTCATCGATGTTGAGGATGCTGCCTCGGATGTTGCGAGTGCCGGATTTGCTCATAGTCTTGCCTCAAATACCCAAACAAAATACTCGGGTATTTTAAGGTGTAATGTAAATGCATGTAAATACATCCAAAGAGTTATCTGCTTGAAGGGTAGGGGGAAGATACTCATCCTTGGTTATTTCGGCTTGGCTCGTCCAACGCCTTATTGATTAATCCCGGTTTGAGCAAATCTTGATTGCATCAAGCAAGGGGCGAATGGACTGAGGTTGGCTTCACTTTCGCGGCACCCAGGTATAAAAAAAACCGCCATAAGGCGGTTTTCTCTATTTAATTAAGCACCTTGCTTAATAACTTACTTCAGAGCGTCGCTCAACAGAGGACGGAAGCGTTTGACCAGCAGGCTGGTGGCTTTAGGCGCACCGGCAACTATGTGGCCGGAGAGCAGGTAGTTGTGACCGCCACTGAAGTCGGTAACTGTACCACCGGCTTCACGAACAATCAGATCGCCGGCGGCGATATCCCAAGGCTTGAGGCCCAGTTCGAAGAAGGCGTCTACACGACCGGCGGCTACATAAGCCAGATCCAGAGCGGCAGAGCCGGCGCGGCGTAAGTCGGCACTCAGAGAGAAAGCTTCGCCAAACAGTTTCATATAAGTTTCGGTGTGCTGACGGGCCTTGAAAGGGAATCCAGTGGCAACCAGGCTTCCACCCAGATCGTTGACATTGTTTACTCGCAGACGGAAATCATTCAGCTTGGCCCCTTTACCGCGGACGGCGCTAAACAGTTCATCGCGAACGGGATCATAAACAACGGCAACTTCAGTTTTGCCCTTGTACTGCATGGCGATAGAAACGGCGAAGTGAGGTACACCATTAACAAAGTTATTGGTGCCGTCCAGAGGATCAACAATCCACAGATAATCTTGGTTGGTGCCGCGGTTTTCGCCATTTTCCTCACCCACTATACTGTGGTCTGGATAGGACTTGCGGATCTGATAGATAATTGCTGCTTCTGCTTCCTTGTCTACACTGGTCACAAAATCGTTGACACCTTTGGCATCGACTTCAATACGGTCGAGTTCGGTGTAGGCACGCATAATAGTTTGGCCCGCAGCGCGAGCAGCGCGCACGGCAATAGTCAGCATCGGATGCATTGCAATCCCCTGGATGTTAAAGAACGGACAAAAATTCGGCGCAGATTATACCCTAGTTGACGCCGATATCAAATGGCGATTTTTCTATAAGCAAAAAAATATGCCTGTGGTACCATCCGCCTCCTGATTTTTTATTTTTGAAGTTGTTCCATGCTCTCCAATATTCGTGTCGTCCTGGTAGGTACCACGCATCCCGGCAATATAGGTTCTGTGGCCAGGGCCATGAAAACAATGGGATTATCCAACCTTTATCTAGCGGAGCCAAAAGCTGAACCAGACGGTCAGTCCATAGCGCTTGCCGCCGGCGCCTCTGATATTCTCAAACATCTGGTCAAAGTCGACAGCCTGGAAGAGGCAATTAAAGACTGCAGTCTGGTGATTGCCACCAGTGCCCGCAGTCGCACACTCGACTGGCCCGTGCTTGAACCCCGTGAGGCGGGCAGCAAATTGGCGCTTGAAAGTTGCCAGGGGCCTGTCGCTATTGTCTTTGGCCGTGAAAGCCATGGCTTGAGCAACGAAGAGTTGCAAAAATGCCACTATCATGTGTGTATCCCCGCCAACCCGGAATACAGCTCACTCAACCTGGCTCAGGCGGTGCAGCTTATCTGCTATGAAACGCGGGTGGCCTGGTTGGAGAAACATCAACAAGCCGAGCAGGAGCTGGTCGAGTATCCCAGCAGTGAAGATCATGAGCGCTTTTTTGAACATCTGGAACGGACACTGCAAAAAACCGGCTTTATCATTAAGAATCATCCGGGACAGGTGATGATTAAGCTGAGGCGCCTGTTTACCCGGGCCAGAATCGAAACGCAGGAGATGAATATACTGCGCGGGATCCTGACATCGGTAGAAAAAAAGGTCGACAGTAAAGAAGAGTAATCCGAGGAATCAAGATGGGTGTGATAGCCAGACTGAAAGAGGACATAGGATCCATTTATCACAGGGATCCTGCGGCGCGGGGCACATTGGAGATATTGCTCAACTATCCGGGAATGCAGGCCATTTGGCTGCATCGTATCAGCCATAAACTGTGGAAGGCCAATTGGTGTTTTCTGGCGCGCTGTCTGTCTACTTTTTCCCGTTGGCTTACCGGGGTGGAAATACACCCGGGCGCAACCATAGGTAGGCGATTTTTTATTGACCATGGCATGGGAGTCGTGATTGGCGAAACAGCCGAAATTGGTGATGACTGCACTCTTTATCACGGGGTGACTCTGGGGGGCACCACCTGGCAAGCCGGCAAACGTCATCCGACCTTGGGCAATAACGTGGTTATAGGCGCAGGAGCCAAGGTGCTTGGCCCCATTACTATGCATGATGGGGCTCGTGTTGGTTCCAACTCTGTGGTGGTTAAAGATGTGCCCAAGGACACTACCGTTGTGGGCATTCCTGGCCGGGCCGTCACTGTTGCATCGGCTCAATCCAAGGAAACCAGTGCCCGCCGCAGTGCCATGGCCAAGAAGTACGGTTTTGATGCCTACGCCGTTTCTCCCGATAATCCAGACCCTGTTGCCAATGCCATAGGCCAGATGCTGGATCATATGCATTTGATGGACTCCAAAGTACAGGAAGTTTGTCAGGCGGTTCAGAAAATGGGCGGTAGTGTCTGTACTGAACGTCTGCCTGAGTTGGATGTGGGCGAGTTCAGTGATGCCGAAACTGCTGCGGCACAAAAGCGTCAACAGTCAATGGATGAGTTTGATCCCATTATCTGATACTCGATGACCATTTTATCGGCTTTTGCCATTGAATAATCGTGGCGAAAAAGGTTAAATACCCCACCAAGCAGACAGGGTATTCAACCTGATTTATGAACCACAATACCCGAGTAAACAAGTAGGATTTATACTTGACTAAATTGCTCGGGTATGTTGAAATTCCCACATACCTGTTTGGGAGCCGTGGTCGTTTTATGAAACTTACATCTAAGGGTCGCTACGCAGTGACAGCCATGCTGGACGTGGCCATACATTCGGCGCAGGGGCCGGTACCGCTGGCAGATATTTCCGAGCGCCAGGGGATTTCCCTTTCTTATCTAGAACAACTCTTTGCCAAACTGAGAAAGCAGGGCTTGGTTGCCAGTGTGCGCGGTCCCGGTGGTGGTTATCGCCTCGGACTGGAAGCCAATGACATCTCGGTGGGCATGGTGGTACATGCGGTAGATGAATCTGTCGATGCCACCCGCTGTCAAGGCCAGGGGAATTGCCAAAGTGGCACCCGCTGTCTGACGCATTCGCTCTGGGGTGACCTGAGCAAACAGATTTCTGACTTTTTAAATGGCATCAGCCTTGCTGCACTGATGCAGAAACGAGATGTACAGTTTATCTCGGTAAAGCAAGACAAGATGCAGCAGGAGCAGAGAGTCAGCGCTTGAGCTGATCCTCTGTTGGATATAAAAACGAATAATGTACGTTGTATGTAGCCTCGGCCGAGACTGCGAAGTACGGAGTGTGTAATGAAGCTTCCTATCTATTTGGATTATGCCGCAACAACGCCTGTAGACCCCCGGGTTGCAGACAAAATGGTACAGTACATGACAATGGACGGTGTATTCGGTAACCCCGCATCCCGTTCACACCGCTACGGCTGGCAGGCCGAAGAAGCAGTGGATATCGCCCGTAACCAAGTCGCGGAGTTGATCAATGCCGATCCCCGTGAAATTGTGTTTACTTCAGGTGCCACCGAATCTGACAACCTGGCTATCAAAGGTGTTGCCCACTTCTACCAGAAGAAGGGTAAACACATCATCACCAGCAAGACTGAGCACAAGGCAGTACTGGATACTTGTCGTCAGTTGGAGCGTGAAGGTTTCGAGGTCACTTATCTGGAGCCTGCAGCCAACGGCATTATTCCCATGGAGCGCCTGGAAGCGGCCATGCGTGACGACACCATTCTTGTCAGCATCATGCATGTCAACAACGAGATTGGTGTGATCCACGATATCGATGCCATCGGCGAACTGTGCCGTAGCAAAGGCATCATCTTCCATGTGGATGCTGCCCAGAGTGCCGGTAAACTGCCTATCGATATTCAAAAGACCAAGGTCGACCTCATGTCTATCTCGGGTCACAAGATGTATGGCCCCAAAGGCATAGGTGCCCTGTATGTGCGCCGTAAGCCTCGTATTCGTCTGGAAGCACAGATGCACGGCGGTGGTCATGAGCGTGGTATGCGCAGCGGCACCCTGGCGACTCACCAAATTGTGGGTATGGGCGAAGCAGCAGCCATTGCCAAAGCCGATATGGAAAAAGATAACGAACGTATTCGCTATCTGCGCGACAAGCTGTGGAACGGTATCAAAGATATTGAAGAAACCTATCTCAATGGTGATATGGAGCAGCGTGCCTGTGGCAGCTTGAACGTCAGCTTTAACTATGTGGAAGGCGAGTCGCTGATGATGGCGCTCAAGGACTTGGCCGTATCTTCCGGCTCGGCCTGTACTTCTGCCAGTCTTGAACCCAGCTATGTGCTGCGTGCCCTGGGACTGAATGACGAGATGGCGCACAGCTCAATCCGTTTCTCCATCGGTCGTTTCACTTCCGAGGAAGAGATCGACTACGCAATCGAAACCATTAGAAACTCTATTGGCAAACTGAGAGAAATGTCACCACTTTGGGAAATGTTCAAAGATGGTGTGGACCTCAACCAGGTGCAGTGGGCACACCACTGATCCCCGCGGATAGATGAATTTGGAGCAGTATCATGGCTTACAGTGAAAAAGTGATAGATCATTACGAGAACCCGCGTAACGTAGGTTCTTTCGACAAGAACGACCCATCCGTAGTAACAGGTATGGTGGGTGCGCCCGCCTGTGGTGACGTGATGAAGCTGCAGCTCAAGATTGATGAACAGGGCATTATTGAAGATGCTCGCTTCAAGACTTATGGCTGTGGCAGCGCCATCGCATCAAGCTCCTTGGTGACTGAATGGGTTAAAGGCAAGTCCATTGAGGAAGCGGCCGCCATCAAGAACACGGATATTGCAGAAGAGTTGGCTCTGCCACCTGTGAAAATCCACTGTTCGATTCTGGCCGAAGACGCCATCAAGGCGGCTCTGGAAGAGTACAAGTCCAAGCAAGCTAAATAACGCCAGGAGTTAAGATGGCTATTACTATGACGCCTGCCGCCGCCGAGCGTGTCCGTGCCTTCCTCAGCAACAGAGGAAAAGGTATAGGTTTGCGTTTGGGGCTCAAAACTTCAGGCTGCAGCGGGATGGCTTACGTTCTGGAATTTGTCGACGAACTCAATGAAGATGATGAGGTATACAACATAGATGGTGTTAACATCATCATAGATGCCAAGAGCTTCATCTATCTTCAGGGGATCGAGCTGGACTTTGTCAAGGAAGGACTCAACGAAGGCTTTAAATTCAATAACCCTAACGCCAAAGGTGAGTGTGGTTGCGGTGAGAGCTTCACGGTTTGAGTTCCACCGCCGCCTGAGAGTATATGAATTATTTCGAGCTGTTTGATTTAACTCCCTCCTTTGATGTGGACACCGCCGAGCTGGCCAGTCGCTATCGCGATTTGCAGCGGGCGGTGCATCCCGACAAGTTTGCCAACGCCAGTGAACAGCAAAAGCTGTTGGCCATTTCCCGCACTGCCCAGATCAACGACGCCTTTCAGACCCTGAAAGATCCTATCCGTCGAGCCGAACATATGTTGGCGCTCAAAGGTGTAGATATCAGTCACGAAACCACTACGGTTAAAGACACCGCCTTTTTGATGCAGCAGATGGAATGGCGTGAAGCGCTGGAGGAAATTGGTCAGGGCGCTGATGCCCAGAGTGATATTGATGAACTCGATGCTTCATTCGCGGCTTATCGTAAGCAGGTGACTGAGCTGCTGCGCAACCAACTTCACAGTTCCACAGAGGCCGACGCAATTGCCGCGGCAGATCAAGTCCGTAAGTTGAAGTTTATGGCAAAATTGCAGGATGAACTGCAGCGGGCCCAGGATGCGCTGTTCGACTGAATTCGCTTTCGGCCTTAAAGCATATTCCTACGGTTGGCTCAATTTCTGATTGAGCCAACTTTTTAAACACAAGATGGAAGACTATGGCACTTTTGCAGATTGCTGAACCCGGCCAAATGGCCGCTCCTCATCAACACAGATTAGCCGCCGGGATAGACTTGGGTACCACCAACTCCCTGGTTGCTGCGGTTCGCAGCGGCGAGACCAGTACACTGGCCGACGAGCAAGGTCGGCATTCATTGCCATCTGTGGTGCACTATGGCGAGCAGGGCGTCCGAGTAGGTCACGATGCCCTGGCCGATTCGGCCAAGGATCCTGAAAACACCATAGTGTCGGTGAAGCGCTTCATGGGCCGTTCTTTGGCCGATGTACAAAGCGGTGAGCAAGCTTTCCCCTATCATTTTGAGGCCAGTGAAAACGGCCTGCCATTGTTTGTCACCCGCACAGGTAAAATAAATCCGGTTCAGGTGTCTGCCGAGGTATTGCGCCCCTTGATTGCCCGCGCCGAGTCCACTCTGGGTGGACCATTGGAAGGCGTGGTTATCACAGTGCCTGCTTATTTTGATGATGCCCAGCGTCAGGGAACCAAAGATGCGGCAGCCTTGCTTGGCATTAAGGTGTTACGCCTGCTCAATGAGCCGACGGCGGCCGCCATCGCCTATGGTCTGGACTCGGGTCAGGAAGGCGTTATTGCTGTCTATGACTTGGGCGGCGGCACCTTTGATATTTCTATTTTGCGTCTCAACCGCGGCGTATTTGAAGTCTTGGCGACCGGCGGCGACTCGCGTCTGGGTGGTGATGACTTTGATGAACTGCTGCAAGGCTTACTGCGTGAACGCATGGCGCTGGAGTCGCTTTCCAGCCAGGAAGCACGGCAGTTGCTGATGGAAGCCCGGCGGGTAAAAGAAGCGCTGACCGATAGCGACAGCACTATTGCTAAGCTGACACTGCAAGACGGTAGTGAGCGTGAAGCCGAAGTGAGTCGCAGTGAGTTTGACCAGTTGATAAACACGCTGGTGAAGAAAACCATTCAAGGTTGCCGCAAGGCTTTGCGTGACGCCGGAGTGGATGCCGACGAGGTGCTGGAAACCGTGATGGTTGGTGGCTCTACCCGGGTGCCGCTGGTGCGGGAAATGGTCGGTGACTTCTTTGGTAAGACGCCGCTGACGTCTATTGACCCGGATCGCGTGGTCGCCATAGGCGCTGCGGTACAGGCCGATATTCTGGTGGGTAACAAGCCTGACTCGGATCTCTTGCTGCTGGATGTGATCCCGCTGTCGCTCGGCATTGAAACCATGGGCGGTTTGGTGGAGAAAGTGATCCCGCGTAACACCACCATTCCGGTGGCCAGAGCCCAGGAATTTACCACCTTTAAAGACGGTCAGAGCGCCATGGCGTTTCATGTGGTGCAAGGTGAACGTGAGCTGGTGGCCGATTGCCGCTCTCTGGCACGCTTTACTCTCAAGGGCATTCCACCATTGGCCGCCGGCGCGGCGCATATTCGGGTGACCTTCCAGGTCGATGCCGATGGTTTACTCAGCGTCACTGCCATGGAGAAGTCTACCGGGGTGCAGTCCAGCATCCAGGTTAAGCCTTCCTTCGGCCTGAGTGATACTGAAATTGCCGGAATGCTTAAAGACTCGATGCAGAATGCCAAAGAGGATATTGAGCTGAGAATGCTCACAGAGCAGCGAGTGGAAGCGGCCAGAGTGCTGGAATCGCTGCACTCGGCGCTGGCTAAAGATGGCGAACTTCTCAGCCAAGAGGAACGTGCTCTGGTTGACAGCGCTATGGCTGACTTGAATGAAACTGCCGCCAATGGTGATGTTGATGCCATCAAGGCGGCGATAGAAGCGGTGGATGCGCAGACCCAGGAGTTTGCCGCCAGACGCATGGACAATTCGATTCGGACCGCACTGAAGGGTCAGTCGGTCGATAACATATAGGTGAGACTATGCCACAGATAGTATTTTTGCCCCATGAAGAACTGTGTCCAGAGGGCGCAGTGGTTGAGGCAGAGGTGGGTGAATCCATTTTGGATGTCGCGCTGAAAAACGGCATCAACATAGAGCATGCCTGTGAGAAATCCTGTGCCTGTACCACCTGCCATGTGATAGTGCGTGAAGGTTTCGATGATCTCGAACCCAGCGATGATCTGGAAGACGACATGCTGGACAAGGCCTGGGGCCTGGAGCCCGAAAGCCGTCTGTCTTGTCAGGCCAAGGTGGTTGAAACCGATATGGTGGTCGAAATCCCTAAATACACAGTCAACATGGTCAGTGAGGGCTAAGGAAGGTCCGAACAAGTCCTTGTGGCCTTCTCTTTTGTAGAGAGTGGCTTGCACAGCAATTGGCGTTCAAGGCATCTTCCCTAAGTGCTGACATCTTTTGAGAACCGGCCCCAAGTGGCCGGTTTTTTATTGCTATGCTTGGCATGCAGAGATTGATTTCCAATACGGCAGGCGTATGATGCGCTGTCTTTTTCACTCTTCGGGATACTGACCGGGATGCAGATTGCAATTTTGTCACAGAACAAAACCTTATATTCCACGCGCCGTTTGGTGGAGGCTGCCCAAGAACGGGGTTATCAGGTGCAGGTGATCAATCCGCTGGAATGCTACATGAATATCAGCATGCAGCAGTCCAGTATCCATATCGGGGGCGTTGAATTGCCGTCCTTCGATGCGGTGATCCCGAGGATAGGCGCCGGCATTACCTTCTACGGTACGGCTGTAGTGCGTCAGTTCGAAATGATGTCGACCTATACACTCAATAGTTCCATGGGGATCTCTCGCTCGAGGGATAAGCTGCGCTCCATGCAGTTACTGTCCCGCAAAGGCATAGGGCTGCCGGTGACAGGTTTTGCCAATAAGCCCAGCGATATTCCGGACCTTATTGATATGGTCGGTGGCGCACCCTTGGTGATTAAACTCTTGGAAGGTACTCAAGGTATAGGGGTGGTACTGGCCGAAACCCGCAAGGCCGCCGAGAGCGTGATTGAGGCCTTTATGGGCCTTAAGGCCAACATCATGGTGCAGGAATATATCAAAGAGGCTCAAGGAGCCGATATCCGCTGTTTTGTACTCGGCGACAAGGTAATTGCTGCCATGAAACGCCAGGCTCTGCCGGGAGAGTTTCGCTCCAACCTGCACAGGGGCGGCACGGCAACCTTGGTGAAGTTATCCCCTGAGGAGCGTTCAATCGCGGTGCGCGCCGCCAAAACCATGGGGCTGAATGTCGCAGGCGTGGATATTTTGCGTTCCAACCACGGCCCCGTGGTGATGGAGGTCAATTCATCCCCTGGACTCGAAGGGATTGAAGCCGCTACCGGCAAAGATGTTGCCGGCGCCATCATAGAGTTTATTGCCAAGCAGAAGCGTAAGAGTAAGGCGCCCAGTGAAGCCTGATTTCACCGATGGAAAGTATTAATCAAAGCTATAAAGCCTTCTTCTGCGGCGCTATACTCAAAGTCAGTACTTACCAGAAGCAGGAGTAACCATGGGGCTCAAGTGGATAGATTCATTGGACTTGGCTTTGGAGCTGCTGGAAGCGCATCCTGATGTGGATCCACAGCAACTGCATTTTCCTGAACTTTACGAGTGGATATTGGCGTTGGAAGCCTTCGATGATGATCCCAAACGCTGCAGTGAGAAAATTCTCGAAGCCGTGCAGCAATGCTGGATAGAGGAAAAGTAACACTCTCTGGCGGAAAACAGATCTCGGTCAAATTATCACCATCACGAGTCATCTATAGTTATTTGGTTAATAAATTGTTGATCCCTGTTTTTCCGGAGATGAGTCATGACACGTATTTTCGCCTGTAGTTTTGGATTATTTGCCCCGGCCGTGCTGGCACATTCGGGGCACGGTGGCATAGGTTTTTTTCATCATTTCCCGCCGTTTATGCCTTTGTTGCTGTTGCTTATTGGTCTCGGCGCCGGCTATTTGTGGCTCAAGCATAGGCACTGAGCCGAGAATCGCCTGGCTTGTATCACAGCTTTTACTGAAGGGCTGACCAGATAAGATTAGGATTTGACGCGATTATTTCGTATAATCCGCGCGAATTTTTAAACTCGCTGATTAAGGAATCTAGTCATGGCGATCGAACGTACTTTTTCTATCATTAAGCCTGATGCGGTAGCCAAGAACCACATCGGTGCTATCTACAACCGTTTTGAAACTGCCGGCCTGAAAATTGTTGCCGCCAAAATGGTTCACCTGACCAAAGAACAAGCCGAAGGTTTCTACGCTGAGCACAGCGAGCGTCCTTTCTTTGGTGCTCTGGTTTCTTTCATGACTTCTGGTCCTATCATGGTTCAGGTTCTGGAAGGTGAAAACGCCGTTCTGGCCAACCGCGAAATCATGGGTGCGACCAACCCAGCTGAAGCCGCCCGTGGTACCCTGCGCGCTGACTTCGCTGACAGCATCGATGAGAACGCTGTTCACGGTTCTGACGCGCTGGCTTCAGCCGAGCGTGAAATCGCTTACTTCTTTGCTGCCGATGAGCTGTGTCCTCGCACGCGTTAATTAACAGCAAATAGACAAAAGGGAGCCAATTGGCTCCCTTTTTGTTTGATTTTTGTATGAATTGAAAATGCGATCTATATCGCATTTTTTATTAAAAGCGTCGCTCTAACAACAGGTTAAAAAATAATCTTTGTAACAGGTTTGTATCGATACAAAATGATGCAAATTCCCGGGACCCGGCATGGATTCGGTAAAAATATCATTAGATCTTAATTGATAAGATGCTCGTGTTTTACAAATTAAACCAAGTATAAACAAATTGTTATCATTTAAGTGATTGATAATGTTGCTGTTATTGGTATGTTTCTCGTTTGGGGGGCTGAGTATTACATAGAATAAGAACACGGTGTTCCCTCCCTGCCACCGTGCTTTGTAAAAGGAATGAGAATATGTCAACGCAGACTGCTGTCGCTAAGGCTATCCGCTTTAGTCTGTTTGCTTTTGTTTCCACATCAATCCCTACAATGGCTTACGCCGCCGATGAGGCTCAGGCCACTGAACAAGTTGAACGTATCGAAGTCACGGGTTCCCGTATTAAACGCACCGATATGGAGAATGCATCCCCTATAGTAGTAATGAGCGCTGCTGATATTGAAAAAGGTGGCTTCAACTCGGTTCAGGATGTGCTGGGTAACCTGTCACAAAACTCCGGCGGTTCCATGACCCAGCAGGAAGTCCATGGTTTTACCCCTGCCGCATCATCGGTCAACCTGCGTGGCGTGGGGGCCGGTCGGGTATTGACCCTGATCAACGGTAAGCGGGTGCCCAAGTATCCGTTTGGTGCCGGTGGTACCGACAGCTTCGTGGATACTGCCAATATCCCACTGGGCGCGATTGAGCGTATCGAAATCCTGACTACGGGTGCTTCGGCGATTTATGGCTCAGATGCCATGGGTGGGGTTATCAACATCATTCTTAAGAAAGATGTTGAACAGACCACCTTCAAGTATCGTTTCTCCGATACGGATGAAGGTGGCCTGCGTAACAACCAGTTCTCCTTTATGACAGGTGTCAGCAGTGATACGGCTAACCTGACTTTCTTTGCCGAATATGAAGACAGAACCGCGCTGAAAGGAACAGATCGCCCAGAGTGGGGCACAGATATTGTCGAAGGTCAGCCATACTCGGGTTACAGCTCCTACGGCGCCAACCTGGTGCAGGATCTTGGCAACAACAAAACTGCACTGGAAAAGACCTTGTCACCGGCCGAGTGTGAGGCCCGTGGTTATGTGGTGATGGAAAATGGTCGCTGTGGTTTCGACCGCTCCAAGCAGCGGGATTTCCTGCCGGAGCAGAAGCGTTACTCCACCATGATCAACCTCACCAAGGAGCTGAATGCGGATCATCAGCTGTATTCCCGCATCGATTACACTCATTCCTCGACCTTTACCGAGATTGAGTCTGCGACAGTGGGCAATGACTTCATGTTCAATGTGGCCGGCGACAGTGTAACCATTGCCAATAAAGACAAGGGTATGTCCCAGACCTTCAACAAGGACACCGCATTCGGCGGTGACTTTGCCAATGCTGCAGATGGCGACTACTTCTACACTCGCCGCATGAGTGAGCTGGGGCCACGTACCTCTGACTTTGAAACCAATAATTTCTCTTTCATCATAGGTGCCAAAGGCTTTTTGACCGACAGTATCGAGTATGATACTTCCTGGTCTATTGCGCGTCAGACTGTGGAATCCCGCAGCTCAGGCTCGCCGACTCATCAGGCTATGTTTGACTATCTGACCTCAGGTGAAAACGGCAAGTCTTTGATGGATGTGATCTCTCCTGAAGATGCGGCGCTGCTGAACTACGAAGGTAACAAGAAGGGACAATCTACTCTGTCCAGCTTTAGTGCCGGCATTAATGGCGATGCGTTCGAACTGGCCGGTGGTACAGCCGCTTACGCTGTGGGCCTTGAGTACAGCAAGGAGTGGTTCTACGATAAGTCTGACAGCTTCACCTCCAACGGTGGCGTTATAGGCAAGGGGGGCAGCAGCGCCGAAGGTGAACGTGAGCAGTATGCTGCCTATGCCGAGCTGGCTTTGCCACTCTTGGATCAGTTGACCATGACATTGGCCGGACGTTATGACTACTATGATGATGAGTCTGATGTTGGTGGCCAGTTTACTCCGCAAGTGTCACTGGAGTACCGTCCTATCGACAGCCTGATGCTGCGTGCTTTGTATGCCGAGACTTTCCGTGCCCCGGATATGCAGCGTTTGTTTGGCGATCCCACCACTGGCTACAGCACAGTTATCGATACTCCGCGCTGTGAAGCCTATAAGGAATGTGACAAGATTGAGTCTTTACCTATTGCCATCGGTGCCAACCCAGAATTGGAAGCCGAAGAGGGTAAAAACTACAACCTGGGTCTGGTTTGGGACTACGAAGGTATCAATCTGACGGTAGATTACTGGATGGTTGAAATCGATAATCTGGTGAATGACCCAAGTGCACAATACATTTTGGATCACGCCGATGCCTTTGCCGACAAGATTGAACGCGACAGCAATGGTAAGTTGCTGAAAGTGAACACACAGGCGATGAATATGTCTTCCCGTGAGACTGCCGGTATCGACTTCTCTCTGGGCTATCGCTATGAAACCGAGATCTATGGTGAATTCAGCAGCCGCCTGGAAGGGACTTACCTGACTCGTTGGAAGGAAAAGCTGACTCCGGATTCCGAAGAGCTGGATCTTATCGATGGTGAAGGCTCTGCGCCTCAGCTGCGTGCCAACCTGAACCTGGGATGGTCTTATAACGACTTCTCCACCAACATTCTGTTCAAGTATATTGACAGCATGAACGGTGAGCGGATGGACTACTTTGTGGAAAATGGCTTAGATAGCGAGTACTCAGTGAAAGTTGACAGTCATGTGGAAGTCAACCTGGCTGCCAGTTACTTTATCTATGACAATCTCAAGGTTTCGGCAGGTATCAACAACCTGTTTGATTCAGGCCCAGAGATCGATTACACCCAGTCCAGCTGGCCTCATTACCCAAGAGCCTATTATAACGTTATCGGACGTGAATATTATGCAGGGGTAGAGTTTACCTTCTAATCATATTTAAATTTAAAAACCGGCTTAGTTTAAGCCGGTTTTTTTATGCCTGTTTTTAGTAAATAAGGACTATATTTGATACATTTTAACTCATATGTTGTTTTATTGTTATGTTTTTCTCTTGGCGATTAATTTGTTATTTTTGTTTGTTCTGCCAAATTATTTCATTGGCGAAATATTTTTAACTATTTAAATACTTAGGTATCAATATGTTTCAGCTTGGCCTTTTTGTACCTATCTTGCTGATTTTTATTGATTAAATATAATGCGGGTGAATGCCTGTGTAATTATTTGTATCAATTTGTTGTTGCCTAGTTGTTTTGGTGGTTTTTAATGTTGACCAAATTGTTTTATTTGTGGAATATCATTGTAAGCATTGCAATATGCTTGCAAATTTTAAAACAAAAATAATCAGATATTTCTCACAAAAGAAACATCAGGGAGATAAGTATGAGTTCCATCAGTTTAACTGCAAAGGCAGTTCGTCGCGGTTTACTTGCTGCGGCAGTTACGGGAATTGCATTCAGCGGATATGCCACTGCTGAGGAAGCAAAAGAAGGCAAAGTTGAGCGGATCGAGGTAACAGGTTCACGTATCAAGCAAGTGGATATGGAAACGGCTTCACCTGTGACTGTTATTACAGCAGCCGATCTTAAGGTTACCGGGGAAACTTCGGTTGCCGATGTATTGAATAACTCCAGCATTAACAGTTTTGGTTCCTGGCGGGGTATGTCCGGTTATGGTGCCGGAGCCAGTGCCACCAGTGATGTGGATTTACGTGGTCTGGGGTCTCAGGCAACGCTTATTCTGCTCGATGGTCGTCGCATGCCGGGTACCAGCTCAAGCTCAGGAACCGTTGCCGATACTTCCAGCATCCCCATGGCGATTGTTGAGCGAATCGAAATTTTGCGTGATGGTGCCTCGGCGGTTTACGGCTCAGATGCGGTTGCCGGGGTAATTAACATTATTACCAAGAAAGATTTTGAAGGTATTGAGCTGAACTACACAGGCGAATCTCCGGATGTGGAAGGCGGTGATTCTTCACGCTTTTCCGTGGCCGCCGGTTTTAGCACAGATAAGGGCAATATCACCCTGACGTTTGAGCATTACGATACAGGCTCTGTATACGACAAAGATGTTTGGCGTTTTGATGACCCAACCTGGAATGGTATCAGCTCCTACAGCGTGATCCCAAGAGCTACCTATATTGGCGCAGATGGTAAATCAGCCAATTATACTAATAGCGAGCTTTGTGCCCAGGCGCCGAATGTTATTGATGGCACCGACGGTGCCAATGCCGGAACCTGTTACTATGACTTTGGTAAGGTGACCAAGCTGTTTGGTAATGTGAACCGCAACAGTATTCTGTCTAACTTCAATTATCAGCTGACCGATGATATTCAGTTCCGTGGCCGCGCTTCTGCCAGCTTGAGTGAAACTAATACCCGTTATGCGGGCACCCCAGTATCAACCAACGTCCCAACCATGGCTGCGGACAACCCAATGAACCCATTGGGCACGGATATATCTGAGATCCGCATGCGTTCAGTACAGATTGGTGAGCGTGACACTACCACTGAAACCAACTCAATCGACTTCCTGGCCGGTTTGGTGGGTTATTGGGATGTGGGCAGTGGCATCGACTGGGAAATCAATGCCCAGCATACCCGCTCAACCACTGACTCATTCAACTACAACCTGATCAACGACAATATCGTTCAGGACCTGATCAACACAGGCAACTATGATGTCTTCAACACTACAGGCATGAGTTATGAAGACTGGGATGCGCAAATGGCCGATCTCTATGGTCAAGCGGCCCACACAGGTGTGTATCAGGCGCAATTCAACAGCACCCAATTTGATGGTTTGTTGTCCGGCATGCTGTATGAAGGCAATGGCGTTACTTTGGCCGCGGTTGTCGGTGCCGAGTATGAAATGATTGAGTTCGTACAGCTGAGTGATCCGCAATCAGCCGCCGGTATTATCTCAGGTGGTTCGGGTGGTGATGATGTTGATGCAACCCGGGATCGTAGTTCTGGCTATCTGGAATTGCAATCTTCGCTACCATACAATGTGGACTTGTCTGCCGCGCTGCGTTATGAGCGTTACGAGCAGGAGGGTAACATAGCTTCCGGATTTGCTTCTTCAACCTTCGACTCTGTTGTGCCCAAGTTCTCTGCCAGCTGGCGTCCGGTTGATTCCCTGTTGCTGCGCGCCAGCTGGGGTGAATCTTTCCGTGCCCCGAATATGGGTGAGATGTTCTCCGGTGAAGCGCTGAGTTTTGAACGTACCCTGGATACTGTCTGGTGTAGTGCCAACCCTGGTGCTGATGAGAACTACTGTAGCCCAAGTAACCAATATAAGACCTTCTACGGCGGTAACCCAGATCTGCAAGCGGAAGAGGGTGAATCCCTGACTCTGGGCTTTGTCTGGAACGTGACCGATGATTGGAGTATTGAGACTTCATATTATGACATCAGCTACGACAGCAAGATTGAAGTGGTCGATGTTGCGGATCTGATCCGTGAAGAAGAGGCCAATGGTGGTTCTCAGTACATAGTTCGTGGCAGTGATGGCAAGATTGAGACCATTCACAGCCAGTATCGTAACCTGAGTGCCCTGGAAACCTCCGGGATTGACTTTGTCACCAGCTACAACCAGGAAACTGACTTCGGTGATTTCCGTCTGAAGCTGGAAATGACTCATGTGTTGGATTACAAGACCAAGGCCGACGCCGAGTCTGACTTCTTCGATGAAGCCGGTCTACAGGATAAGCCCGAATGGCGTGGCAGTGCATCGGTTAACTGGACCCGTGATAACTGGAGTGCTGCCTGGACGACCTATTATATAGGTGGCCAGGATTCAGGGGCTGTTGAATATAACAACAAGTACCTGGTCGACGTATCAAGCTACTTCAAGCACAACGTTCAGCTAACTTACGCCCACGACTGGAATGGTTCCATCACCCTGGGTGTGAACAACGCCTTCGATGAAGAAGCACCAACCTGGTACAACTACGCTGATTATCGTGATGTCAACACAGGGCTGTACGACGTACTGGGCCGCACTTGGTTTGTGACCATTAATCAGAAGTTCTGATAAAACGCCGATTCTCCCTTACGGCTTAGCCCCGTCATTTTGGCGGGGCTTTTTTATTAGCTTTTAAACGCCAAAACATAACCTCAAACAAAAAAGCAACCTCTGGGGTTGCCTTTACTGCTTAACTGACTAGTGATTCAAGCGCAACTCTTGTCGGTGTTCATGTTTATATTGCTCATGGCAACGTTCACAGCGCTGCTCGGTCGGATCTTTAACGAGTCGATGTGGCTCGATTTCTGCTTCACAGTCTGCGCAAAGACCATAAAGTCCTAAATCCAGTTGGCACAACGCGGCATCCAGTCGCAACAGTCTGTGGTAGAGGGGATGTTTGCAAAGATCGGCTTGAGTCATGGTTTCAATCAGATCACTGAGTGACATCTGGGGATCCCAGTGGGGTCCGAGCACCATTATCTCTTTCCTGAGATCGATTTCTAACGCCGACAATGCTTGTCTGATATGGGAGCTGCTCACTGATAATAGCCTGTAAAGATTGAGTCTACGGTCATTTAGTCTAAACAGCCGGGTCAATGTCACTATGATGAAGATCAAATCTGGGTGACATTTTCTGTCGTTAAGGCGTTAATTTGTCAGAATTGCTCAGATCTTGTCATTTATTTCGCGATAAGCCTGACTGAGCGTGGCCACTATGTCATCGGTTTGCTTGTGTACTCTGAGTTCTCTGAACAGGGCATCGGCCTGAGGGTATTGGCGATTGAGGTAGCTGAACCACTGTTTTATTCGCGCCGGGTAATAGCAACTCTTGCGGCCGTTGAGTTCTTTCTGGCTGTAACTCATCAAAAGCGCCAGGGTTTGCTGCCAGCTATATTGCTCGGCATTGTTCTTGATGTGATCCGCCAAATTGGGTAGAGAGATGGCGCCGCGGCCCACCATGATACTGTCGCAACCCGTTACTTCCATGCAGCGAAGGGCGTCTTCCCGGTCCCAAATCTCGCCGTTGGCGATCACGGGAATGGCCAATTTTTTACGGATCTCAGTGATATATTCCCAATAGGCCGGTGGACGATAACCGTCTTTTTTACTGCGGGCATGGACGGCCAACTCAGTGGCGCCGGCTTCATAAATCGCCTGCGCGTTTTCCATAAACAGGCTCTTGTCTTCAAACCCCAGGCGAATTTTGGCGGTCACCGCATGCGGTTCAGGAACTGCTTGACGCATGGCTTTGACTATCTTGTGGATTTGCTCCGGATACTGCAGCAATACGGCGCCGCCCTTGCTGCGGTTAACCATCTTGGCCGGGCAACCAAAGTTGGCGTCTACCCCTTGGGAGCCGAGTTCTATAGCCCGCAAGGCGTTTTCGGCCATCCAACCGGGTTCCTGCCCTAAAAGTTGTACTCTGACCGGCGTACCGCTGAGGGTCATGCCGCCTTGCAGCAGCTCGGGGCAGAGACGATAGAAGACTTTTTCGGGTAATAGTTGATCCACCACACGTACAAACTCGGTGACCATCAGATCATAAGGGTTTATTGCAGAGAGCAGTTCCCGCATCAGATTGTCAACAACCCCCTCCATAGGGGCGAGAATAATACGCACGTGTTTAAGGCCTGGCTGAAATAGAAAGTGGCGCATTCTACCTTAAATCCCATCCGGCACCAATCGACAGCTTAAAAGGCACAGGCTTATTTTAGATATGTAACTGTTAACAGCTTGATCTTATCTGCATTTGCTATTTTACTCATGGTTCCCTACATGGGGTTTTGGATAAAAACTGTGATCCGCGGTTGAAAATGTGAAATAGATTCTGCTGTCCCCGGGTCTGATATTGCAAGCCGGCAATTGAGGTCGGTCACTCGTAACAACTCTATGAGCAAAGGCAGGAAAGACAATGAAGACAGTCAAGACAACTACAGTAGCAGCCGCTTTGGGCATGGTTATCGCCGGCAGCGCCGTCGCCGCAGAAGCTAATGCCAACCCATTCGGGTTTCAGACTATGGAAGCCGGTTATCAATTGGTTGGTAATGAAGGCAAGTGCGGCGAAGGTAAATGTGGTGATAAGAAAGTCAAAGAAACCGAGCAAAAAAGCCGTGAGGGCAAATGCGGCGAAGGTAAATGTGGTGAAGGGATGAATAAGGCTGCCGAGGGCAAGTGTGGAGAGGGAGTGAATAAGGCCGCAGAGGGTAAGTGTGGCGAAGGCAAGTGCGGTGAAGGCATGATGCACTCAGCCGAAGGCAAAGCCAAAGCCGAAGAGAATAAAGCCAAGGCAGAAGCTAACAAAGTCAAGGAAGGCAAGTGTGGTAGTAACCACTGAAGTTGAATAGTGCAGGGCGCTTTGCGCCCTGTCTGAAACCACAAGGCGGTAATTATTTATGAATAACAGTGTCGGTTTGGGGCTTAGGCGGGAGATGTTGGCTGAGTTTTGTCAGGCAGCTCCTAAAGAGGCCGACTTCTTTGAAGTGGCACCGGAAAACTGGATGCGTCTTGGCGGTAAGTTTGGCAAGCAGTTTCGACAATTGACCGAAAGGCATTCATTTTATTGCCATGGGCTCAGTCTTTCCATCGGTAGCCCGGATCCGCTGGACCTGGTGTTTATCAAGGAGATTAAGCGTTTCCTCGATTTGCATCAGATAGATGTTTATTCAGAGCACTTAAGTTATTGCTCCGCCGATGGGCATATGTACGATCTTATGCCAATCCCTTTTACCTACGAAGCAGTGCGGCATGTCAGTGCCAGGGTTAAACAGGTTGAAGCGATTCTGGAGCGGCCACTTATTCTGGAGAACGTGTCCTTTTATGCTGCGCCTGGCGCCGAGATGACCGAGCAAGAGTTTGTCTGCGCCGTGCTGGAAGAGGCTGATTGTCGTCTGCTACTTGATGTCAATAACATCTATGTCAACTCGGTTAATCATGGTTATGATCCCAAGGCTTTTCTGGCAGCTATGCCCAGTGAGCGCATCGCTTACCTGCATATCGCAGGTCATTATCAGCAGGATGAGGATCTGATTATCGATACCCATGGCGCCGATATTATCAATCCTGTCTGGCAACTACTGGCAGAGTGTTATCGATTGCACGGGGTACATCCTACCTTGCTGGAGCGGGACTTTAATATCCCTGAAACCCGAGTCTTGTGTCAGGAGTTGAAGCAGATAGGCTCGCTACAAGGGCAGGCCTTGGATGCTTTTGCACAAGAGAGGAGAGCTTAATGGCCCTGGCTCAATTACAACGGGCTTTTGTGGCCTATTTGCGGCAGGAAGATATGCCTTTGCCGGCCGGCACCGACGAACGACACATGCAGGTATATCGCGAGCTTTTGTTCAATAATGTCAACGGCTTTGTCTCCAATGCTTATCCGGTTCTCAAGTCGCTGCACACTGAAGCGCAGTGGTTGGCGTTGGTAAAGGATTTTTTTGCCCGTCATGAATGTCAAAGCCCGCTATTTATCGATATTGCCGCCGAGTTTCTCGACTATCTGTGTCGGGAACAGGCAAGTGCGTTGGATGCAATGCCTTTTATGCTGGAATTGGCACACTATGAACTCTTGGAACTGCAGGTATCCGTGGCCGAAGATGATTCAGCGCCTTGGCTCAAACAGGCTGACATTCAGGCGTTGGAGCAACTGGCTGCAAAACTGCAATTGGCCGCCACCGCCAAAGTGGCGCAATATCAGTTCGAAGTTGACAGAATTAGTCCAGATTTTCGCCCAAATACAGTATCGCCCCTGCCGGTATTTTTCTGCGTTTATCGTGACCTGGAAGAGGAAGTATGCTTTTTAAGGCTCAATCCGATGACGGCGCAGCTGCTGGCAAAATTGCAACAAACGCCATTGAGCTTTACCCGGTTACTTGCTTGGCTTACAGAGACATTTCCCTCATTTTCAGAGCAGCAGCTTTGTCAGGGCGCGGCCACAACTTTGGCTGAGTTGGCGGCGCTGGGTATTGTTCGCAAACAGCCTGCAGCCGCGATCCCTACCACAACTTTTTGTAAGGCATGAGTTTATTTTAGTTGTACCTGCCTTTTGCTGACATTGATGCCTGAAAGCGACATTAATACAAGGGATTGGCTAATCCCATTGAAAAAACATGGTTTTTATCGGCGTGATAAAGGGCTAGAATAGCCGGGTTTTGTGACTGAGGTCACTCCCACGCTAGCCCTGGAAGTAGAGGAGCTGTCATGAGTCAGCCGTTTAAAGACCCATTCAATATTTTGTATTTTCTTGGTTTTATTCTGGTAATGCTGTTACCTACATTGCCGGCCAGCCTGTCTTGGCTGAAACACGCGGGATTGATCTGAAGCAGCAAAATACCATTTTTGCTACAATAGCCACCCTCAGCGGTGGCTATTGTTTAGGAGCGACCGATTTTCCAAAGGAAAGCGGATGGTTATCAAAAGAGGCTTCTTTTTAATTTTCGGGATCCTGAGTCTGGGCATGGGGTTGCTTGGCATCGTCTTACCTGTGTTGCCGACAGTTCCCTTTATTTTATTGGCCGCCTTCTGTTTCGCTCGTTCCAGTGAACGGCTACATGATTGGTTGCACAGCCATCCTTGGTTCGCCCAGCCTCTTGCCGATTGGCATTCCCGCAAAGCGATGCGTAAGGGATTAAAGCGAAAAGCCTTTTTGATCAGTGGTGCCAGTTTTGCCCTTAGTATTGCCTTGGTACCGCTTTGGTGGGTGAAACTCTTGCTGGCGGTATGTTGTATTAGTCTGTTGTTGTTCCTGTGGCAAATTCCTGAACTGGAAGACAGTGAGTGATCCTGTAGACAAAAATGTCGGCTCGTCGTGCTTTTGTCACTCAGTTGGGGTAGCCTTGGCGCGCCTTGAAACCACCAGGGAAATTTAATGAGTTTCAATATTTTGCTTGTTGATGATAATAACATCAGCCAACAGGCTTTGGCGGAATTGTTCCGGAGCCAAGGTTGGCGCTGTACGCTGGCGGCCAACGGTATGCAGGGGTTAGCTTGTGCCGAACGGCAAAGTTTCGATGCAGTGATCAGCGGATTTTTCATGCCTTTGCTTGACGGGCCGCATTTCATCCCGCTGCTCAGACAACTGGAAGGCTATGGCAGTTTGCCCATAGTAGTGCTCAGTACTCACACTCGAGAGGAAGTCGCTGCCAGTATGGATATGTCCCAGGTTAATGGCTTTTGGAGAAAACCATTGAACTGTGACACAAAGCAACAACTCCTGGATCACTTATCGACAGAGATTGTTGCATGGCGGATTAAAGCGGCTTAAGCTTTAGCCGGATTTTTGAAATGCAGTCCACCTCAGTGTGGACTTTTTTGTTGTAAAGAGCCGGGCCCAGTGTCTGGAAACGAAGTATTGAGACTATGGCAATGAACTCCGACAGCTTAAGCCTGATTAAGCAAAGCATTAAAACCATTCCGGATTATCCAAAAGCCGGGATCCTATTCCGTGATGTGACCAGTTTGCTCGAAGACCCGGTCGCCTATCAGTTAAGTATTCGCTTACTAGTGGATCATTATAAAGATCATGGTTTTACCAAGGTTGTCGGTACCGAAGCCCGAGGTTTTCTCTTTGGGGCTCCGCTGGCGCTGGAACTGGGATTGGGCTTTGTTCCTGTGCGTAAGCCTGGCAAATTGCCAAGAGAAACCATAGCCGAGAGCTATGAGTTGGAATATGGTCACGACACCTTGGAAATGCATGTTGATGCCATAGTGCCGGGTGACAAGGTATTGGTTATTGACGACCTGCTGGCAACCGGCGGCACCATTGAAGCCACGGTTAAGCTTATCCGTCGTTTGGGAGGCGAGGCCAAACATGCAGCGTTTATCATTTCTCTGCCTGATCTGGGTGGTGAACAACGCCTGACCGAACATGGGCTTGAGTTAGTCAAACTGTGCGAGTTTGAAGGCGAATAAAAGCTCATCCCTGCCGCTTTGCGGGTCATCTCGGTAGCATGAAGTTATACCTCATGTTATTGTTTTACGATCCGCGGAGCTTGCTCCCGCAAAGATATTTTTATGGATTTTGGGGAGTTTCATGTCCTATCAGGTACTAGCCAGGAAATGGCGGCCTGCCAGTTTTGATCAGGTAGTCGGCCAATCACATGTATTGCATGCATTGACCAATGCCCTGGGTCAGCAACGACTGCACCATGCTTATCTGTTTACCGGTACCCGCGGCGTCGGCAAGACCAGTTTGGCGCGCCTGTTCGCTAAAGGGCTCAACTGTGAAACCGGGATCACCGCCAAGCCATGTGGCCAATGCAGTGCCTGTCAGGAAATTGCCCAGGGGCGTTTTGTCGACCTTATTGAAGTCGATGCCGCTTCCCGTACCAAGGTAGATGATACTCGCGAACTGCTTGACAATGTTCAGTATCGCCCGACCCGGGGGCGGTTCAAGGTTTACCTGATAGACGAAGTGCACATGCTGTCCCGCAGCAGTTTTAATGCACTGCTCAAAACACTGGAAGAGCCCCCAGAGCACGTCAAATTCCTGCTGGCCACCACAGATCCGCAAAAGCTGCCGGTGACAGTGCTGTCCCGCTGCCTGCAATTCAACCTGAAGAGCCTGGATCAGACTGAGATGGCCGGCCAGTTGCAGCATATTTTGCAAAGCGAAGGCCTCAAGTTTGAAACCTCTGCGCTGACGCTTTTGGCGCGAGCCGCCAACGGCAGTATGCGTGACGCCCTGAGTCTGACCGATCAGGCCATCGCCTTTGGGGCCGGGCAAGTGATGCTGGAGCAGGTTCAAACCATGCTCGGCGCCATAGATGAGCGCCAGGTGCTGGCGCTGTTTGATGCGCTCCTTACAGGTGATATCGCCAAAATGATGCAGGAGGTGGCCAAGGTGCTGGCATTTGGCGCCGATGCCGCCGAAGTGCTACGTAGCCTGCTGGAGCTCTTGCATCAGATAACCCTGAGCCAGTTTGCGCCGGCGGCGGCTAATCTGTCGCTGTTTGGTCCTCAAATTACCCATTATGCTGAAAACCTCGCCCCCGAGCAGGTGCAGCTCTATTACCAGTTGCTGCTCAGTGGTCGCAAGGAGCTGCCTTATGCGCCGGACCCTAAGTCAGGGCTGGAGATGGCGTTACTCAGAGCCGTTGCCTTTGTGCCGGAAACGCCGCCCAAACGCTGGCAAAGGGGGGAAGTCGCCGATCTATCTGCCTTGGATAACAGCAATAGTGCAGCTGCAGTTGCAAGGGCGCCGAATCAAACTGTGGCAAGCAGTAACGCCGATGAGATAAAGCCTCAAGCCGCCTCTGCTCAATCTGTTACCAGCCATGCTGTCGAAGCGCAAGTCGAGAAGCCGCAAGCTGCCAAGATGCCAACACAGGTAAGCTCGGTGGCTGAGACGCAGCAGAGTGGCGTTGACTCGCAGACGGCTGCCGATAAGGGCGAAGATGCGGGTGAGCAGGCGTTATTGGCCGAACAAGCGCTGCTGTTATCCCAGGCCGGTAGCATGGGGTTTCGGAGTGAGGTCCCCGTGCCTTTGCAAGCTTCCCCTTCACAGATGAATTCGTCTGAAACAGCTGTGGTTGAAGCAAATGCGGTAGTTGAGTCAGTTAAAGTGATCGAGTCTCTGCCGGCAGAGCAAACGACTGCAGTTCAGCCTCACCAGCCTGTTTCACAAGCTGAAACCTCGGCTATTAACGATGAGCAGCAGTCCCAGGATGACTTCTACGCTGCCATGAGCTATTCACAACAAGGTGAAGCGCAGGATAGCAGCCTGGATTTTTATCAGCAGCAGATGTCGATGGACGGTCAGATGCCATCCGCTGCCGACAAGAGTGCCTCCGAAGTATCGCTGCCAAGTAAGCCATCAAGCGAGTCAGTGCCTGCCGATGCCAACATAGAATCTGCCAGCGATGACATCTTGGGTGATGATCTGCTCGATCAGGTGCTTGCCACCCGGGATTTGCTGCTCAGCGATATAGAGGCGGCCAGCCCCAAGGACGGTGAAGAAAAAAAGCCTTTGCCGGAGCGCCGCAGCGCGGCCGCAGCTCCTGAGTCCGATGCTGTAGCGGCCACTCAGCCTGAAGCGGCAGCAGAATCAGAAAACAACCCTGAGCGGCATAATGGTCTTGAGCTGAGCAATAGCCCTGAGCCGAAAAACAGCCTTGAGCCAGAAAACAGCCTTGAGCCAGAAAACAGCCCGGAGCCCTCCCAAGCAGAACCGCAAACTCCTGTCGCCGGGGAAATGCCTTTCGGATCTGGCCCAAGTCATGTTGCGGCGCTCAAGGAAGACAGGCCACCATGGGAAGATGCTCCAGAGGGTGCGGTTGCAGCGGGTCGCGAGATGATGGAAGGCAGTGAAACGGTTCAAAATGCGGCTTTCCCACAAGCCGAACCTGAGCCACAGAATACTGCGCCGCAGACAGTACAGGACGCTACGATAGATGAGCCGGTACAAGAGCCTGCCAAAGCGATTGGGCAGCAGCCAAGTCTAAATATAGTGGCAAATGCCGAGGCTAAGCCCGCATCCGAACCGGGCTTAGCACTAGACCCAGGGGCCGCGGATGTCTTTGCCCATGCTCTGCCCAGCGGTCATCCACAGGATCTCTATTGGTATAAATTGATGTCCGCGCTGGATATAGGCGGCCGGGTACGGCAACTGGCGGTGAACTCAGTCTGTGAGAGGATAGCTGAACCGCTACCTTTGTTACTCAAGCCGGATCAGAAACACTTGGCGGCAGATTCGGCCATCAAACAGCTCGAAGAGGCGCTTTCCAAACTGTTTGGGAAACCTTGCCGCACCGAGATTGTCGTAGGAGTAGATGACCAAAGGGAAACGCCGTTGGAAATTCGTCATCGTTTTCATCAGGAACTCCTGAGCGGAGCTCATGCTTCATTGATGAATGATGAAAATATTCAATGGCTTGTTAGTCATATGGGGGCCGAACTGGATCAGGATACTCTCGGCTACCCCCCTGAGCTGCTCAGTCAAAGGGCTAATTTGATTGCAGACAAGGCGCCCTAGGGCCGGTGGATGTTACCCGCTTCATAAGATTGCCGTTCAATGCGACTCTTGGATTGCCAAGCGGGTTTATTTCAGTAAGATTAGCCAACTTTGACCTGTTACTCACAACTTGAATTGAAGAGATAAAGCTATGTTTGGAAAAGGCGGTATGGGCAACCTGATGAAGCAAGCCCAGATGATGCAAGAAAAAATGGCCAAAATGCAGGAAGAGATCGCCCGCATGGAAGTCACAGGTGAGTCAGGCGCAGGCTTGGTGAAAGTCACCATGACCGGCAGCCACAATGTTCGCAAAGTCGAGATAGATCCCAGCCTGCTGGAAGACGACAAAGAGATGCTGGAAGATCTGATCGCCGCGGCCTGCAACGATGCAGCCCGTCGTGTTGAAGAAAACCAAAAGTCCAAGATGGCTGAAGTGACAGGTGGCATGCAGCTGCCTCCTGGCATGAAGATGCCATTCTGAGTCGGAAGAACAGATGAAATTCAGCCCATTGGTTGATGAATTGATCCAGTCGCTGCGCTGTCTGCCCGGTGTCGGCCCTAAATCGGCACAGCGGATGGCGTTTCAACTGCTTGAGCGCGAGCGTAAAGCCGGACTTAAGTTGGCTGAAGCATTGGAGCGGGCCATGAAAGAGGTGGGGCATTGTCAGTCGTGCCGCACCTTCACCGAGGAAACGCTTTGTCCCATCTGCGCCAGTCCGCGGCGCGGCAATGCCGATACCATCTGCGTGGTTGAAACGCCGGCCGATGTATTGGCTATTGAAGCCGGTGGGCATTTCAGTGGCCGCTATTTTGTATTGCTGGGGCATCTATCACCGCTCGATGGTGTCGGACCCGAAGAGTTGGGACTGGCGCTACTGGAAGAGCATCTTGCCAAAGGTGAGATTGCCGAACTTATTCTGGCCACTAACCCGACAGTGGAAGGTGATGCTACCGCGCATTTTATTGCCGATATCGCCCATCGCTACCAGGTCAAGGTGAGCCGTATCGCTCATGGAGTCCCGGTAGGCGGTGAGCTGGAATATGTCGACAGCACCACTCTGGCATTGTCGTTCAATGGGCGATTGCCGCTCTGAAGTTTGCTTTAATGAGCCTTCTGTGAATATACCGGCCCCGCCTATGCGGGGCTATTTTTTGCCTGCAGAGCGTTGAATAAGTAGCGGCGGGCGTAATGTTTCGGCGTGATATTGGCCAAGGTACGAAATTCACGGGTCATATGTGCCTGATCGGCGAAGCCAAAGTCGGCTGCCAGTTCGGCCAGTGATGTTGATGGTGCCAGCCGGAGTTGTTCCATTGCCTGCTTGACCCGAATAACGCGTTGATAATATTTAGGGGTCATCCCCATCCAGCTCTGGAAGTGGCGTTCTATTTGACGTAATCCCAAAGTGGTTTCTTTGGCATGCTTGTGGTGTGTATGCCGGAGGACTTCCTGGACCCTTTGATGGCTTTCACTACGGCTGACGATATGTTGCCGAGTAAACTGATACATGGTGCGGATGCGGGGATAGTGGCCACTGCAGGCACAGAGCTGCAAATATAGTGGGCTAAGCAGAGTATGGATATCAGTTTCCCGCTCACTACGGACAGGGTTGTCGAAGCGTTTTCCCAGGCATTGATAGCCCATAGCTGGATGAAAGCGGATGCCTGCCATTTGGGTCCCCGGCGGCATGATGATGTTTTGGGAAGTCTGGCTAGTAGGCAACAAAATAATCCCCGGAGGATGCCATATCCCATCAAAAAACACCTCTGGGCCAAAATTGAACAGGATACCGCTGCCGGCGTCGCCCAGCAGTAATCGAACAATCGGCTCCCTATGCCTTGTCGATACGCCAACAGACCATATAGCTTGAATATCTGCTGCGATATTGCCTTTGGGGGAAAATAGTTTTAAGTCCATACGCAACCTGAATCACTTGGGCTGGTAATTGCCGACCTCGGGTTTAAATACTTTAACGATACGGTTCCAACTATTGATGGCATTGATGGCTATGGTCAAATCTGTCATCGCCTGAGGGCCGAAACAATCCAGCACCTGTTGGTACTCTTCATCGCTGACACCCAAACCTGCGGTCAGTTGCTCGGCCCAACCGAGGGCAATACCTTCCGCAGTGCTGTAAATAGGCATGTCCCGCCAGGCATTGAGACCAAAAATTCGTTCGGCTTTTTCACCATACTTCAGCGCGTCTTTACTGTGCATGTCAATACAAAAGGCGCATTGATTAATCTGTGAGACTCTGAGTTTGACCAGTTCCCAGATGGTTATAGACATGGTCTTCGATGAACTGAATTGGTGGTGGAAGTAGCGTTCCTGTTGGTATAGAAGTTCCAAGGCTTGTGGCGCAGCATTAGCATAGTTGAGTCGTTTCATCATGATATCTCCTGAGAGGGGTTTCCAGACGATAACCGGACAAAGCGGACAAAGATTGCATATTTTCGACACAGATGGAAAACGGCAATTGGTGCTGGACTATTTTCAGAGTTCACTTCGGGCTATTTTTTCTGCGGCTGTTATCGGTCTGTGTCATCCCGCCCTTGAATTTGAAAATCGCATCCCCATTTAATTAAACAACTCAAGTTGGTTTAACCTATTGCGATAAACAAGGGAAGCTATTCATGTCACATCAAGAAACTCATGGTTTTCAAACTGAAGTCAAACAACTTTTGCATTTGATGATCCACTCTTTGTACTCCAACAAGGAGATTTTCTTGCGTGAATTGGTATCCAATGCCGCCGATGCCGCCGACAAACTGCGTTATCTGGCGCTTACCAACGACGCGCTTTATGAAGGTGATGGCGAGCTCAGGGTACGTATCAGTACCGATAAGGAAAAGGGCACTATTACCATTGAAGACAATGGTATAGGTATGACCCGTGACGGCGTTATCGAGCATTTGGGTACCATTGCCAAGTCAGGCACGTCAGAATTCTTCAAAAACCTCTCCGGCGATGCCGCCAAAGACTCGCAGTTGATTGGCCAGTTCGGTGTGGGTTTCTACTCGGCCTTTATTGTGGCCGACAAGGTAACGGTAAGAACTCGCGCTGCCGGTCACAAGGCCGATGAGGGCGTGCAATGGCAGTCTGCCGGTGAAGGCGACTTTACCGTTGAAAACATAGTTAAAGAGAGCCGCGGTACCGAGATTACTTTGCATCTGCGCGAAGAGGAAAAAGAGTTTGCCGATGACTGGCGTTTGCGCTCTATCATCACCAAGTACTCAGATCATATCTCCATTCCGGTAGAGATGTGGCAGGAAGGTTCGCCCGAGTCCGAAGGCCCGGATGGTGAAAAAATTCCGGCGACTGAAGGTCAATGGCAAGTGATGAACAAGGCCACCGCGCTTTGGACCCGCAACAAGTCTGAGATTTCCGATGAAGAATATCGGGAGTTTTACAAGCATATCTCCCATGACTTCAGCGATCCTCTGCTGTGGAGTCACAACCGGGTTGAAGGTAAGCAGGAATACACCAGCTTGCTGTACATTCCTTCCAAGGCGCCTTGGGACCTTTGGAACCGGGATCGCAAGCAGGGTCTGCAACTCTTTGTTCAGCGCGTATTTATCATGGATGACGCCGAGCAGTTTATGCCTTCTTACCTGCGTTTCGTCAAAGGTCTTATCGACTCCAACGATCTGCCGCTGAACGTCTCCCGGGAGATACTGCAGGACAACAAGGTGACCCAAGCCATGCGCACGGCCATTACCAAGCGGGTGCTGGGCATGTTGGAGAAACTGGCTAAAGACGACAGCGACAAGTACCAGCAGTTCTGGGCTGAGTTCGGCCAGGTACTGAAAGAGGGCCCGGCAGAGGATTGGAGCAACCGCGAGCGTGTGGCCGGCTTGCTGCGTTTTGCCTCGACCCACAATGACACTGCGGCGCAAACTGTATCGCTGGATGATTACATCGGCCGCATGAAGGAAGGTCAGAGCAAGATTTACTATATTGTTGCCGACAGCTATGAGGCGGCGGCCCACAGTCCGCATCTGGAGCTGCTGCGTAAGAAGGGCATCGAAGTGCTGTTGATGTCTGACCGCATCGACGAGTGGCTCATCAACCACCTGACAGAGTACAAGGAAAAGGCGCTGCACTCTGTGACTCGCGGCGAGCTGGATCTCGGTGAGCTGGAAGATGAGAATGAAAAGGCCGAACAGGAAAAACTGGCGGCCGAATCCGAGTCTTTGCTCAAGCGTATCAAAGAGGCGCTGGGTGATAAGGTCAAGGATGTACGGGTGACCACGCGTTTGACCGACACTCCAGCCTGTGTGGTGGCCGGTGAAGGCGAGATGTCGAGCCAGATGATCAAGCTGATGCAGGCCGCCGGCCAACAGGTGCCGGAAGTCAAACCAACATTTGAGCTGAACCCGACGCACCCGCTGGTGGCCAGACTCAATGACGAGACAGATGAAAGCCGCTTTACTGACTGGAGTAACCTGTTGTTGCAACAGGCAATGCTGTCAGAAAAGGGCAGCCTGGCTGACCCATCTGAGTTTATCCGCTTGATGAACCAGATGTTGCTTGCCAACCTTAAGTAAGCCAATCAAAAAAGGGCCTTTATGGCCCTTTTTTACTCGGGTATAGCCCGACCATCCAACAAGGATTGCTATGGAAACACGTATCGAACTGACCCGCGACAACATTCAACAGGTGGTGGAAGCCTCGAAACAACAGTTGGTCGCGTTGGTCTTCTGGGCGCAGCAAAGCCCGGAGAGTCTGGGGCTACTCGGCACCATGGAAACATTGGCAAACCGTTATCAGGGGCAACTGCTGCTGGCGGCCGTCAATTGCGAAACTGAAATGGAAATCGCCTCCTATTTCCAGATTCAGAGCTTGCCGACCACTTTGTTGCTCAGTCAGGGCCAGCCGGTTGATGGCTTTGCCGGGGTGCAGGACGAGTCGCAAATTCAGGCCATGCTGGATAAACATCTGCCTGCCGCCTGGGAGCTGAAACTTGCTGACGCCAGAGAATTACTCGCCGGAGGCGATGCCGCCGCAGCCCTGGTGTTGCTGAAGGAGGCCTATGGCGAGCACAATGGCGCCGAGGTGGCTTTGCCTTATGCTGATGCATGCCTGTTAAGCGGTGATATTGCCGCTGCCAAAAGCCTGCTTGCCGGCATCAAGCTTGAAGATCAAGATGCTTATTACGCCAGTTTGCAGGCCAAACTCAAGTTGGCGGAAGAGGCGGCTGATACGCCGGAAATCCGTTCTTTGCAACAAGCGCTCGAAGCAGCTCCGGGAGACCTGGGTTTACTTGGCAAGCTGGCAACGGCACTGCATCAGGCGCACAGGGATGAAGAGGCCCTTGAGTTGCTTTTTGCCCAACTGCAGCAAGATCTCAACGCCGGTAATGGTGAATTGAAACAGCAGTTTCTGACGATACTTTCAGCCCTTGGTCAGGGGAATACACTGGCGAGCAGCTATCGTCGCAAGCTTTATAGTTTACTCTACTGATAGAGTTAAGCTTGGCAGGCCAAGCCTCTGCCTTTGCGGTTTTGACCGTTTTTAACAGGTCAGAGCTGTCAGGTTTTTTTGGCGTTTCTGTGGCTAAAGTCGAAGCCAAAGGCCTTCTCATGGGCGGCCAGATGTGCGAAGATCGCCGCCCTAACAAGAATATCAATGCGAAAAGAGGACTCTTGATATGCGCATTATCCTATTGGGCGCCCCTGGTGCCGGTAAAGGTACCCAGGCTCAGTTCATCATGGAAAAGTATGGCATTCCACAGATCTCAACCGGCGATATGCTGCGTGCAGCCGTAAAGGCCGGTACGCCTTTGGGACTGGAAGCCAAGAAGGTGATGGACGCCGGACAATTGGTTTCAGATGAGCTGATCATAGGTCTGGTTAAAGAGCGCATTACTCAGGACGACTGCGCCAAGGGATTCCTGCTGGATGGTTTCCCACGCACTATTCCACAAGCTGATGCCATGGTGGCTAACGGTATCCATGTTGATCATGTGATTGAGATTGATGTACCGGACGAAGAAATCGTTAAACGTATGAGCGGTCGCCGGGTGCATCCTGGTTCTGGCCGGGTTTACCATGTGGTCTTCAATCCGCCAAAAGAAGACGGCAAGGATGATGTAACAGGTGAAGAACTGGTTACCCGCCCGGATGATGAAGAGAGCACAGTACGCAAGCGCCTGGGCATCTATCACGAACAGACCATGCCGCTGGTGGATTACTATGGTGCCATGGCGGCCAAGGGTGATACCAAGTACAGTAAATTCGACGGTACCCAAAGCGTTGCTTCCGTCAGCGAAGCCATTGTGAAGGCGCTGGGCTGATTAATTATCAGAACCGGTTCTCATAATCGAAAAAAGCCCGCAATTGCGGGCTTTTTTTATGGTTTTAGCGGTGTTAACTTGGCGCCATCTCTCTCGGAACAGGAATAATACAGTGCAGGATACCCGTCCTCCATTCGGTGTGCTTTTGGTTAACTTGGGTACTCCCGCTGCGCCAACCAAAGCGGCAGTACGTACTTTTTTGAAACAGTTCCTCAGCGATCAACGTGTGGTGGATCTGTCCCCCTGGCTGTGGCAACCCCTGTTACAAGGTATTATTCTCAATACCCGTCCGGCGAAAGTCGCCAAGTTGTATCAATCTATTTGGCAGGCGGAAGGATCACCTTTAATGGTGGTCAGTAAACAGCAGAGACAAGCTCTGGCAGATTTGCTTCGGGAGCAAGTTGGCTGTCATATTCCTGTTGAGCTGGGGATGAGCTATGGCAGTCCGTCCTTGAGTGATGGCCTGACGGCGCTGAAAAATGCCGGAGTTGACAGGGTGCTGGTGTTGCCTCTTTATCCTCAATATTCCTGCTCCACTGTGGCCAGTGTGTTTGATGGTGTTGCCGCGGCGTTGAAAATGGAGCGTAATCTGCCTGAGCTGAGGTTTGTGCGCGATTACCACGACAAGCCAGGTTATATTCAGGCCCTGGCCGATAGTGTTCGTACCCATTGGCAGCGAGAAGGGCGGGGACAAAGGCTGCTGATGTCGTTTCATGGGGTGCCCGAGCGTTACATTAAGGAGGGGGATCCTTATCGCAGTCAATGTGAAACCACGGCTAAGTTGTTGGCCACCGAGCTTGGCCTGGGGGAAGGTGAATGGCAGCTGTGCTTCCAATCCCGTTTTGGCAAGGAGCCTTGGCTAACGCCCTATACCGATGAGCTGCTCGAATCTTTGCCGGGACAGGGGGTTCATTCGGTCGATATTATGAGTCCCGCCTTTGCAGCCGACTGCCTGGAAACACTGGAAGAGATAGCTCAAGGAGGCCGCGAAAGCTTTCTTGAAGCCGGTGGGAAACAATATCAATTTATCCCTTGTCTCAATGCGCAATCGGCTCATATGTGTTTTTTGGCCGAGTTGGTGAAGTTTCACACTGAAAATTGGTATCAAGCCCGTTAGCGTACACTGGTGTGGCGGTGGATTTGTGATAGAATCTGCCGCCATTTAAAGTGGTCGCTGGCAGCTCCGTCAGCCTGACTTAAGATCATTATCAGGAAAGTGTACCCAAACGGTACACTACTCAGGGACGATGAAAATGAGAGCCCAATATGAAATTTCCCGGTCAGCGTAAATCCAAACACTATTTTCCGGTCAAAACCCGTGATCCTTTGCTGGCGCAGTTGACTCAGCAGCCACAACCTTTCAGTACCTGGATTTCAGGTATAGATCAAACTTTGGTGGATATCGAAGCCAAGGTCGAAGATGAACTGCTGCAGCGTTACAACTTACCCAAAGGCAACTCGACTCTGATTGATGATGCCAGTGCCCACCAGCTGTATCATGAGCTCAAAAGCCGTGAGTTGGTCAGCGATGAGTTTGCCGGCGGCACTATCGGTAATACCATTCACAACTACTCAATTCTGGCCGATGACAGATCTGTGCTCTTTGGTGTGATGAGCAAGCATATTGAAGTAGGTAGTTATGCCTACCGCTATTTGTGCAACACTTCGTCCAAGGTGGATCTTAACTACTTACAGCCGGTTGAAGGTCCGATAGGTCGCTGCTTTACCCTGATCTCCGATGACGGTGAGCGTACTTTTGCCATCAGCAAGGGCTCAATGGACAAGTTAAGCCCGGAGTTTATCGATAAAGAAGTGATCCAGGGCAGTTCTGCTTTGGTGTTGACCGCTTATCTGATGCGGGCCAGTGATGGCGATCAGATAGGTGAAGCGGCGCTGACAGCCATTCGCTACGCCCAGGAAGCCGAAGTACCTGTGGTACTGACCTTGGGAACCCGTTTCCTGATTGCCGAAGATCCCAAATGGTGGCAGGATTTTATTCGCCAACATGTGACTGTGCTGGCAATGAATGAAGATGAAGGTGAGGCGTTGACCGGATTTGCCGATCCTTTACTGGCCAGTGAAGCGGCACTTGAATGGTGTGACATGGTGTTGACGACTGCGGGTGCTTCGGGACTTTACACCGCAGGTTATACCGATGACGCTGAGAAACGCGAGACGGCCCATACTCTGCTGCCCGGCGCTATTCCTGAATTCAATCGTTATGAGTTCTCCCGTCCGAAATTGAAAAATGATTGTGATAAACCCATCAAGGTATATGCCCATATTTCGCCTTACATGGGCGGGCCGGAGAAAATTCACAATACCAACGGCGCCGGTGATGGTGCTCTGTCTGCACTCCTGCATGACTTGGCAGCCAATACTTTCCACAAGACCAATGTACCGGGCTCCAGTAAGCATAAGCGCGATGGCTTGTGTTATTCCTCATTTTCACAGATCTGTAAGTATGCCAACCGGGTCGCTTATGAAGTGTTGGCTCAGCATAGTCCGCGCCTATCAAGGGGGTTACCCGAGCGGGAAGATAGCCTGGAAGAAGCCTACTGGGAGCGTTAAGTTTGGCTCCGCTTATCTCGATGGGTTAAATCAAATCCGTTAATATAGAAGAGGGCGTCCGAATGGACGCCCTCTTTGAATTTTGCTTTCAGCGAATTCAGCTTACTCCTTACATGGGAGTATGGTGTTCCTTATGGAAGCTGACATTGGTTTTACCGGCTTTTGGGTCGTTGAAGGTTTCTTCATTGAACTCATTTTCCGACTTGGCGATCACCACGGTTGCGACAGTATCACCTGTGACGTTCACCGCGGTGCGGACCATATCCAGCAATCTATCGACCCCGATAATCAGTGCTATACCATCTACCGGCAAGCCTACTTGATTGAGCACCATGGCCAGCATCACCAGACCCACTCCCGGTACCCCGGCTGTGCCGATAGAGGCCAGGGTGGCCGTGACAACCACGGTAATATAGTCGGTAATCGTTAGGTCGATACCGTAAACCTGAGCGATAAATACCGTTGCCACTCCCTGCATGATGGCTGTGCCATCCATATTGATGGTAGCGCCCAAGGGTAAGGTGAACGAGGCTATCTTGTTATCGACGCCCAGGCGATGCTCGGCCGTCTCGATAGTGACCGGCAGAGTGGCGTTGGAACTGGCAGTACTGAAGGCAAACAGCTGCACGTCGCGCATCTTACGGATAAAGGTGAACGGATTCAGTCCTGACAGTAGATTGAGCAGAATAGGATAAGTGACAAAAGCATGGACCAGCAGTACACCCAGTACCACAAAGAAGTAAGCGACCACACTACCGAAAGTTTCTACGCCGAGTGTCAGTGCCAGTTTACCCATAAGGGCAAATACCCCGTAAGGCGCTAGATGCATGATTAGGGTCACCACTTTCATGATGACTTCATTGAGGTCTTCAAACAGCGCCGCAACCCGCTTGCCTTTGTCGCCCACATGAGAGATGGCAAAACCAAAGATCACCGCAAAGATAATGATCTGCAGCATATTGCCTTCGCTCATCGCCTGCATCGGGTTGGTGGGTACTATGTTAATCAATACTTCCGCCAGGCTGGGAGCATCTTTGGCTTCAAAACTGTTGCCTGCGGTAGACATGCTGCTGTGGCCGGGATGGATCATCACTGCCGCCATAATTGACAGTGTTAGAGCTATAGCGGTGGTAAAAAGGTAGAAAGCGATGGTTTTGCCACCCAAACGCCCCAGTTTTGAGGGATCACTGAGTGAGCTGGTACCGCAAACCAGAGAAATAAAGACCAAGGGCACTACCAGCATTTTCAAGCTGGAAATGAAGATAGTACCGACGACATTAAGAAAGCCTTCGGTGATGTAATCCCGCACAAAGATGAAATAGGGATCTTGCTGGACTTGAGGTGAATCCAGCTCACCAGCGGGGAAAAAAGCTCTCAGAAGAAGACCGACAATGATACCGGCTGCCATGCCAATAAGGATCTTACCTGTCAGGCCCATTTTCTTGGTTGGAGTGAATGCCATAAATTTTCCTGTTTAATTCTTGTACTTTTGTAATTTGGCGCACTAAAGCCTAGCAAGAAAGCTCTCTTGAGGAAATGGCATGCAGGTTAAATGTTGATATTGATAATTGCCAGTTGTGCTCACATGTTGTGGAAATGTTTACTGAAAATTATACAATGTTGCTCTATAAGTAATACAGATGAATGTAATTTGTGATTATTGAGTAATGGGGAGTCTGACAATGAAGTCAGCGTTTAAGTTTTGCTTCACTCTAATATGTAGTTTTCTTTTATTTGCCTGTGGTGGGGGTGGCAGTATTTCCGACGGTGGAGATGGCACAACGCCGACTCTGCCTACAGATACTTATACCATCAGTCTCAAGTTAACCGATGCCAATGGTGAGCCTTTATCGGAAGTCTCCAATGCCGTACCGGGGAAATTGGTTGCTACGTTGAGCAAAAACGCTGTGCCATTCCAGGGCGGAAGAATTGTCTTCTCCGTTGAAGGTCAAGGTGTATTGGCTTCTGACAGTGGGGTTTCGGATGCACAAGGTGTGGTGCGAATAGATCTCTTGCCCGGCGATAAGTTGGGTTCGGGGACTGTAACAGCCCGGTATACTCCTGGCAGTGGTGATGGTGCTGAAGCTCAAGTCTCATTCAATACCAAAGGTGATGGTGGCGCCGATACCGGGGGAGCTCAGATATCCTTGGTGCTTGTTGCTAATCCTGACAGTACAACCCCTTTGGAAGCGATCACCTCATTAACGCCGGGTTATTTGGTGGCCAATGTCACCGGGATTTCCAAACAGACCATTGTCAAGTTTACCAGTGACAGGGGCGAAATCCCCATAGATACGGCGGCCACAGATAATGGTAAGGCCTATGTTCAGATCTTGGCCGGTACTCAGCCTGGAGCCGGGATTGCAACCGCGACTTTACTGTCCGGTGAAGAGACATCCCTGGTATTTAAAGTCGGTGCAACCAATGTGTTTATGGGCAGCGGCTCGCCATTTCAGGATGGGGTGGCAGCTGTGGCACCAGCCGTTGTCTCTGCTGGTGGTACAGCGAGTGTCAGCGTGACATTGCAGGATGATAACGGTAATCCTTTTGTCGAGCCTGCCGAAGTTATGTTTACTTCAGTCTGTGCCGGTAAAACGCCTTTGGAAGCGGAAATCAGTTCACCTGTTATTGCAGTTAATGGTGTCGCTACCAGCACTTATCTCGCCAAAGGC
Source organism: Shewanella indica (assembly GCF_033842865.1). Classification (NCBI taxonomy): domain Bacteria; kingdom Pseudomonadati; phylum Pseudomonadota; class Gammaproteobacteria; order Alteromonadales; family Shewanellaceae; genus Shewanella; species Shewanella indica. The sequence continues at coordinate 4,301,780 of NZ_JAWXXR010000001.1, read as the reverse complement.
TGTGTCGGTGATGATACTATCAATATCAGTGCTAATGTCGGAGGCAAATCACTGACGGCCAAAGCTGTGGTCAATGTGTTACCGGCGAGTGTGGGCAGTATCTTTTTCATGGATGCGACTCCGCAAACTATCCGCTTAAAAGGCACGGGTGGTGCGGAATCGTCAACTGTTAGATTTAAAGTGCTGGATAAGAACAACAATCCTGTAAGTAATCAAAGAGTTAATTTTTCCCTCAATACAGACGTCGGTGGTATAGAGATAGATCCTGTTTTCGCGACGACTAATGCACAAGGGATAGCCCAAACTGTGATTAATTCAGGAACCGTATCGACTTCAGTCAGGGTAACCGCTGAAGTGGATGGCAGTTTGCCATTGATTTCGTCCCAGTCCAGCCAATTGGTGATTTCGACCGGCCTTCCGGATCAGGATTCCTTCTCTCTTTCTGCTGATAACTATAACCCGGAAGGTTGGAATTATGATGGCGTTGAAGTCAAAGTGACTGCCAGGTTGGCAGATGCTTTCAACAACCCGGTTCCGGATGGCACTGCAGTTAGCTTTACCACAGAAGGTGGCGTCATTGAGTCTTCATGCACAACAGCAGCCGGTGCTTGTACCGTGACCTGGACCAGTCAAAACCCTCGCCCTACAGGCAACACCCTTGGGGGGGAGAACAACCCTCCCTGGATAACCTTGGTCAACCCTATGGCGGACGGGTAACTATTTTGGCCACGGCAATTGGAGAAGAGTCGTTCCCGGATCTCAATGGTAATGGACGATTCGACCTTGATGAATGGAACGACTTCAAGAGTAAACCAGATGTTTCCGGCCGTCCCTTTGATTTATCGGAAGCCTTCGTCGACCATAATGAAGATGATATGTATGACAGAGCGCTAACCGGTGGAGAGTTAGAGACTTTTGTGGACTTTAATAATAGCGGTAGCTTTGATGGGGCGGATGGCGTCTATAACGGTAGTCTTTGCCGGCTTGATGACAGTAATAATCCTCACGAAGGGTGCTCAGCAACCGACAAGTCGCTCAATGTCAGGGCTTCTATTGTATTGGTGATGTCGGGTAGTGACCCGGTTGCTTCAACTCCTGAAATTACGGATAGCTGTACTGATGATAAGAACCAAGTGGATGTTTGTGACGGCCTCAATGACAACCAGACCTTGGATATCATAGGTAAATCCGTTGGTGCGGTATCAATCATTGTCGGGGATCTTCATAATCAACCCTTGCCATCCGGGACGAGTATCACTTTCAGCACCTCAGCAGGTAGTTTGGCGAGTAAGGGTAACTTTACTGTACTCTCAACCAATCAAAATAGCGCATTGGAGTATAGTGTGATGGTGAAAGGTGCCGACCAAGCCGATGCCGGAAGTCTGCTGATTGAAATCACCACCCCTAATGGAGTCTCTACCATCCTGCCCAGTATTCCCGTGGTTATTCATTAAGGGAACAGATAACTCTCTGATAAGCGACCCAAGTGCCTGATGGAAAAATCAGGCACTTTTTTTGAATTCATCGTGGAACTCCGGCCTGCAATCTACCAAGAATTATGGGGGATCAATTTTAATATCTCGGTTTTAATCTCTTTGTTTTGTCTCTTGGTTTTGTTACTGTTCCGGCCCATTGTTGAGCCACTAAAGTTCGTGGACTACTGAATTTTCAAACCTTCAGATATTTAAGGGAATAAAAATGAGTGTTTCGATGTATCGCAATATGATTTGGTTGGTCGTAGAAAGCACAGATCTGGATGGAATCGTTGACCAGCTGAAGGGGGAGGCGGATATCAGGTCCATCAGCGATTTTGGTTCTGCAGGCGATCTGAAGCTTATCTGGAAAACTTCACATCTGGTTGTCGCGGATCTTGATGGGCTTATCTACCTTGGTGGTTGGGGCTTGCCGTTTCGCCAGTATGGCCTCAGGGACAGTATGGAAATGCTGGATGAATGCCTACGCAACCTTTCAGAATTCGCCGCTAGGTTAAGCCAGAGATTTGGAAAAACTTATGGCTTCGGTGACCATCAGGGAGGTATATACAATTTTTGGTTTATGGCGGAAGACGGTCAGGTAACAAGAAAATATGCCGTGTATCATGACGGGCTTTATGAATATGACCAAAGCTACATCTCGGCGGGTGAACCCACGGAGGCAGAGGTACAAGCCGCTAAACGTTGTTATATTAATGGTTTGTCTACAGGGGGATGTTATCCGGATGACGCGAACGTTCGGGAAATTGCCACCAATTGGGTGCTTGATCCGCAGCAGTTTTCGCAACGGTTGATCAGAGCAAAGTTGATTGAGTGGAGCCTGAGAAAGCCCGTGGTATGAGAAGGTGAAATATAAGCAGTGGGCAATCCAGGTGTGGCTTACAGACCTGTCTGCTATGTTGAGTTTCTTGCAAAGGACTAGGGCCATTTGCTGCGAACCACGCCTTGCATCCAGGCCCGTAAGCCGACCCACAGCACACATGGGACTTGTTCACACCTTCCTTAGATGAGTGCACTTGCAGTAAACATGTTTATTTTTAGAAGAGTAAAGAGTTTATTGCCTGTGTTCATTTAAGCGGCAGTTTTCAAGTCAACCCAGAGCGGCAAGATAGAGATCAAGGACTTTCCGTAGATGCGCCCTTGAATGCCACCGATATGATAGTGGGGCTGCTTAAAAGTGTACGGGCGCGGGAAAACGGCATGCAGGGCGTGACTCGGCATCGCCCTCAATAAATGTTTAGTTGCAGGCTTGCTTTAACACCTGCAGTAGCCCGGTTTCAGAAGCTGCCAGCTCAGTTTGTTCGTTTAATACATCTGCCAGTATGGTGTCTGTGGTCAGCGGGTTGGCCAGCACCACCCGGAATACAGTCACGGTTTCTCTGTGATAACGGGCGGGTTGGATCCGGGTGCGGGACACAAAAGACTTGCCTTGTTCACGTTGTTTCTTCTGGATGGCACGAGTGAGGTCATCAAGAATACCATTGATCTCTTTGACCTTTTCAAGATTGCCCTGGGCCAATTGCCGGCTCAGAGCAGTTTGTGCCCAAGAGGGGCACCAACGGTAGGTGAGCAGACATAACTCGGGCGCACTCACCAGTTCAAATTCGCTGTGTTGCTCAATCAAGCCGGCAAAGAAGCGGGCCTTTTCCAGCGAATTATTGATCAGTATTTCATAGCCTTCCTTGCCGATTATCTGCATGCAGGCATGCACCAGCATGGCCATTCCGGGACGGGAACCTTCCAGAGTCTGGCTGCCCAAATCCTTGGAACCTTTACGCAAAATATATTCGGCATGATGCACAATTGCCCGCGCCAGTTCAGGCTGTTTGAATAGCACCATACCGGCACCCATAGGAACATACATCTGTTTATGGGCATCTATGGTCACTGAGTCGGCCAGTTCTATCCCTTTGAGCAGATGGCGATATTTGCTGGATAACAAGCTGGCTCCGCCCCAGGCGGCATCAACATGAAAGTGGCAATTGAGCTCGGTTGCCAACTCGGCCAGCTCAGGCAGAGGGTCTATATTACCGGTTTCTGTGGTGCCGGCGACGCCGACAATCGCCATGACTCGGATGCCCTGTTGGGCCAGCTTGGTGGCCGCCTCGCGCATGGCGTCGACATCGACCTTATTGTTGGCATCGGTCGCGATTGAAACTATGTTATCCCGGCCAATGCCCAACAGATCGGCAGCTTTGCCCAGGGAGTAATGGCCGCGCTCGGACACCAGTATCGCCAGGCTCTTCCAACCGTAGTGGCAGAGCGCTGCGCCTAAGCCTTCGCGATTGATACCGCGAAATTCACCGTCAGCCTTGAGCAGTTGGTTACGGGCAATCCACAGGGCGGTGATATTGGCCACAGTGCCGCCGGAGCAGAAGGCTCCCAGAGCATGATTGGCGCTGTGCATCCACTGGTGGTAGAAGTCGGTGGTTTGGCCATAAATGAGGTGATGCATCATCCCCAGTACCTGCCGCTCCAGGGGAGTGAAGGCCTTGGAGGTTTCGATTTTGACCAGATTCTGATTCAGGCCCACCATCATTTTCGACAAGGGCAATACGAAGTAGGGCAGCGCCGATGTCATATGGCCGATAAAGCTGGGGGCGGCGGTGTGTACTGAATGCGCCACCAAATTCTGCATCATCTCTTCAGTGTAGTCAGAAACAAATCTGGGTTGACGCGGGATTTCAAAGGCCTGGAAATCCTTTTCGATTTCACTCAGGGGCTTTTCCAGCGCGGCAATATTTTGGGTCAGGAAACCGGCGAGATCTTCAGACAATGCCTGCTCTATGCGGCTCAGGGTCGATTCCGGTGCTTCGGGCACGGTAAAGATACGCATCAGAGAGTTTTCTGAGGCGGTGGCCTGGCGTTGTTTGCTGGCGGTCATTGGGCTTTGGTCTCACACTGTATCTGCCTGTGTCTGCACAGGTCTTGAAATGGCAGCTCACTTTACTGCAAGGATTGCGGTCAGACAAGTTGAAACTGAAGCGAAAAAGCAGCGGGCCAAGGAGGTTGACCCGCGAAAAATCAATTGGCGTTATTCAGTTGCAGAGCCAGCAGAGCGGCGATATTGCTTGAGGTGCGCTGCAGATTGGCTCTGGCTTCGGCCAGCGCCTTGGGCAAGTTGCAGGCCGAGGGAATGATATCAAAAATGGCGCTCATTCCCTGCTCCAGCACCAGCTCTGAACCCGCGCCCAGACAGCCGGCAATACCAATCACGGGAATGTTGCGCGCCTTTGCCAGGCGCAAAACTCCCATGGGTGTCTTGCCATAGATGGTTTGTCCATCAATGCGTCCCTCGCCGGTGATAACCAGTGCGGCGCCTTCAAGTTTGGCATCAAGTCTGACAGCCTGCATGACTATGTCGATACCGGGGCGCAGCTCTGCGTCCAGAAATGCCATCACCCCAAGTCCCATGCCACCGGCGGCGCCGGCACCACTTTGCAGGCGCTTATCTTCAAAGCCGCTCTGAACCAGAATATCGGCAAAGTGGCCAAGGGCAGCGTCAAGCTCGGCGACCATTTCCTCAGTGGCTCCCTTTTGCGGCCCGAATACCGCCGAAGCGCCGCGCTCGCCACATAAAGGGTTGTCCACATCACAGGCCACTTCAAAATGGCAGTCAGTGAGCGCCGGATGCAGTTGGCTGCAGTCCAGTGTTGCCAAGGCCGCGAGTGCCGCCCCCCCCGGGCCTATCTCCAGCCCGGCACTATCCAATAGTTTAGCGCCCAGCGCCTTGGCCATACCGGCGCCGCCATCATTGGTGGCACTGCCGCCAAGGCCGATGATGAAGTGGCGAATGCCACGCTCTATGGCATCGATAATCAGCTCGCCGGTGCCGTAACTTGTGGTCAGCCTTGGATTGCGAAGCGCCGGGCTGACATGATGCAGCCCGGAGGCGGCCGCCATTTCGATAACTGCAGTTCTGGCGCCATGAGTGCCTTCTGTACCCAGAATACCGTAATGGGCCTTCACAGCTTGTCCGAGTGGGCCACAGACTTCAAGCTCGACCAGGTGACCGTTGGTCGCATCGACCATAGATTGCACTGTGCCTTCGCCGCCGTCGGCCACCGGCACTTTGAGGTACTCGGCATCCGGCAGCCTGAGTTTAAAGCCTGCTTCAATTTCATTGGCTACTTCGAGGGCGCTCAGGCTTTCCTTGAAGGAATCCGGTGCTATCACTATTTTCATCTGATTTCCTGTACAACGGGCTGCCGGTGAAACCGGCAGCAGCAAGGGAAGAGTTTAGAGCAGAACCAGGCTAAGCAGCCAGACGAAGATGATGGCGGTGATCCCCTGAATTAGGGTCGCCATAGTCTGAGCCCGGTAGGCCTGGGCTACGCTCATACGGCTAAACTGAGTGACTACCCAGAAGAAGCTGTCGTTGGCGTGGGACACTGTCATGGCTCCGGCGCCTATGGCCATGACGGTCAGCACCCGGCCCATTTCGCTGCCAAGGCCGATATCACCCAACATGGGAGCCACCAGAGCCGAAGTGGCTACCAGCGCCACTGTGGAGGAGCCTTGAGCCGACTTCAGTGCCGCCGCCACCAGGAAGGGCATAAAGATACCTATACCCAGAGCCGACAGTGAAGTACCGATAAAGTCACCGATAGGCGTGGCTTTGATTACAGCGCCAAAAGCGCCGCCGGCACCGGTAATCAGCAGTATGGGGGCGGCAACGGCCAGGCCCTGTGAGATACGCTCGGAAAACTCTTTGACCTTGTTGTCGCCCTTGAGCAGCAAGAGTGACAGCCCCAAGCCTATCATCAAGGCATTGAGTGGTTGGCCGAGGAAATGGAACAGGCTGAACAGCATGCCTTCACCCATGGGCTTGGAAGGGAAGGCGGCGATAGAACCAAGGCAGATCAGCAAAATAGGAACAAAAATAGGTGAGAACGCCGCCAAGGGGCTTGGCAGCTTGCCATAAGCAGCCTTGAGTGTTTCAAATTCTTCGGCAGAAGCCTTGAGCTCTTCGGCGCCTTCGCCATCCGGCTCAGTGTTCATAAAGCGGTTGGCCCAGAGCAAACCTGCGAAGGCGGCAACGGCAGAAACCAGAATGCCTACTGCAATCACCAGCCCCAGGCTGGCTTCCAGTTGCAGGTTACCGGCGGCGGCAATCGGGCCGGGAGTAGGCGGCACAAAGGTGTGGGTAGCATAGAGGCCGGTGGCCAGGGCGACGCTCATGGCAACGCTGGAAACCTGCATTCTATTGGCCAGAGACTGTTTCAGGCTGTTGAGGATCACAAAGCCTGAGTCACAAAACACTGGGATGGAAACGATATAACCTATGATGGACATGGTCAGAGTCGGGAAGCGCTGCCCGAGCACCTTAATGACCACATCGGCCATGGTGATGGCCGCGCCGCTCTTTTCCAGCACTGTGCCTATGATAGTTCCCAGGACTATCACCAGTCCTATATAACCAAGAATACCTCCAAAACCACCACTGATGGTTTTGGCGATTTCCCCGGCGGGCAGGCCGAATCCGAAGGCGGCGATAAATGACGCCAGCAGCAGCGTCAAAAAGGGGTGTAGTTTAAATGTTGAGGTGGCGATGACAATAAAGATGATCACCGCCAATAGTACTAGTACCAGGCTCATAAGTGTCCCTTATTGGGTCGTTATTTATGTAGGGGTTGGGGCGCCGGCGCGAAGGCGGGCTGGCGATTATTATCCCAGTTGCCGCGCCGTGATGGCTTTAGGGGAAAATACGGAATTCCCCCCTGAAAGTGGTTAGTTTTTTGTGCGTATGCACAATTATTTGTGTTCCAGGCGACTGAGGACCTCTCCCAGGTAGAGTTGCAGTAATCCATCCAGGCTTTGCAGCTCTATGCCGGTGATCTCACTGATACGTTCCAGACGATACCTCAGGGTATTACGGTGAATAAACAATGCCTTGGCACATTGTTGCTGGTCACCGAAGTGTTGCAGATAGGCGCTCAGTGTACGCAGCAACAGCCCCTTTTTGTCATGCTGCTGCAGTTTGCGAAAGGGCGCTGCCAGCTCCTGACCGCGCCAGCTATTAACCAGCCCGGACAACAATACTGCCAGCGCGTGATCCTGATAGAGGTACTTGGTCTTTTCCGGCGCGCGCTTTTTCCCTAATTTCAGGGTTTCCAGCGCAGTTTGATATGAACGCCGAATACCGCCTTCACCGGGAAAAAAATGCCCCAGCGCGATTTTGAGTCGGCCTTGGGTGTCGGCCGGCAAACGGGCAAGCAGTTTCTCGATTCGCAGATCCTCAAGCGCCGGATCCCAGCTACGACCATCGAGAAAGGCGGGTTTGAGGATCACCAACTGATCCATGGCGGTCATGGCCACCAGGTTGTCCCTTTGCGGATACTCGAGTAAACGCTGGATTTCCTTGAGATCAGTGGCCTTGCTTTCGCCTTTGGCGAGTTCTATCACGGCGGCAACTCTGGGTTTTTGCAGATCTATCTGCAGCTGGGCGGCCCAGGCACAAAAATCGCTTTCGCTATAACTGTCACGTTTCAGCAGTTGCAGAATAAACTCTTCCCGCTGGCGTTTATGCCAGAGATCCAGCTCGAGGGAGTTGGCTTGCTCGACCATCATTTCGGCGGTCATTTTCAACAGCTCACCATAGTGCAGCAGCTCTGCCGGATTACCGGTAATGCCGACAACGCCGATTATCTTGCCGTGGTAGTGCAGCGGCAGGTTGATCCCGGGTTTGACGCCGTGCAGGCTGTGGCGACTGCCTTCATCTATCACCACAGTGCGGTTTTGGGCTATGGCCAGAAGGGCGCCTTCATGGACACTGTTGAGTCGCTGCTTGTCGCCGGAGCCGAGGATCACCCCTTGACTGTTCATCACATTGATATTGTGGTCGATGATATTCATGGTGCGATCCACTATCTGCTGCGCGGTCGCGGCGTCGAGAAAATACATGCGAGCCTCTAGGGTCTGTTGACCTTTCATGGTTGAATTTTGCTCGTACTAGACGCGTTTTAATCGCGACGCAAGGTATGCAGCCTAGGGGCCTAGGTAAATACCTTGCAACAAAGAGTAAAGCGCGTCTAGCCGAGCCCTTTGGGTAGCATTTGTCGTTGTTTGGTATAAAAAACGACAAAAGCTGCAAAAACCATCTTCAAGGGTCAACAGACCCTAATGTGCTAATAACTCGGCGACTCTCTGCCTGAGCCTGGGTAACAGGTTTTGCTCAAATTCCGGGTGCTGTTTAAACCAGAGGCGATTACGCGGACTCGGGTGAGGCAGCACCAGTTTTGTCGGCCACAGCGAGTCAGCTTCTGCCACGGCGGTACTGACAGGCGCCTTGGCCAGTGGACTGCCCTTGAGGTGCCAGGCCATGGCGTATTTGCCGAGGATCAGTGTCAGCTCGATATTGGGCAGGGCGGCAAAAAGCCTTGGGTGCCAGGTGGCTGAGCATTCTGGCCGCGGCGGCATATCACCCTGTTTGCGCCCCTGTTTTTCAACCGTTCCCGGATAGCAAAATCCCATGGGAATGACGGCAAACAGCCTGGGGTCATAAAACTGCTCGCGGCTCACCCCCAGCCACTGCCTTAGTCGGTCGCCGCTGGCATCGTCAAAGGGCAGGCCACGCTCATGGGTTATCCTGCCGGGCGCTTGCCCCGCGATTAAAATCCTGGCGTCAGGGTGGGCCTGCAGTATCGGCTTGGGCAGCAATGGCAGTTTATCCCGGCACAGGGTGCAGGCTCGCACCTCATCGAGTAGCGGAAAATCACTGGGCAGAGCGGCAGTTTTCATTATATTTCCTGGTTTTTGATGGATATCAGACCCTACTTAGGCTTCGAAAACTTGGCTCCGAAAATCAGGCTCCGAAAATCAAGCACCGAAAAAGTGTTGCCAGGCCTGAAAGCCTTCATACAATGTCAGCCCCAGCGCCGCTAGTATTAACACTATCCGGCTGAACTTAAAGCCGTTTTCTTTACGCTGTTGCCAATCGCTAGCACTCCAGGCGATAAGCATCGCCGGGATAGTCAGTGGCCAGATGAAATTGGCCAGCAGCAACAATAAGGCAGAGGTTGCCAGCAAGCGCCAACCGGCCTGAGGCCCGGCGACTTTGGCCGAGTTTTTCAGTTGCAGTGGCAATAACGCCAGTGCCACGGCTATCAACACCAGACCGAAGTTCATACTGAGATCGGCAACAGAGGCATGATCCCAGAGGACAAGTAACAGGGTAATGAGCGGAATGGGCAAGGCCCAATAGATATGGCTGCGGACAAACCCTGGGCGGCTATATTGGCCGTTGAAGTAAAAAACCAGCTGCAGTAGCAGGTTAACCAGAGTAAAACCACCCAGCACCAGTATGGTAAACACCCCGGCCATTAAACCCTCGGGTTGTGCGGCCATGGCCGATAGCGGAAAAAGGGCGACCAAGGCACAAGGATATTTCAACTTCATCAATAGATTCTCATCATAAAGGCTGCGCCTTACATTGGCTTAAAGGCGAAAGGCTTGCAAGTGCTTGATGGCCGTTATGGGATGGCTCTGAGACTATGAGGAAAAAAGGGGCAGTTCCGTCCGCCCAAGCTCACAAGGTAACAGGGAGGTGGGCCGGGGGAACCGGCCCACGAAAGGTAAACTAATCTGCTGTAGCTTCCTTAATTTTGAAAGGGAGTATTTTCAGCAAAGTATTCGTGACTGTCGGCGTTTTGAATCGCCTGGGCCGGGTTACTCAGGGCCAGCGATTTGGCGCCACTTTGGCCGTAGACAATGTCATCGGTTCCCGCCACCACATTGAAGTGACTCATTTCATGGACTATGGTGCCGCCCTTGGAGTCGGTGCCCGATAACGGTGCGCTCCAGAAGGCGTTACACATGTAGATCTTGTAGGGTTGAGTCGGGTAAACGTAGGCGTAATAACTCTTCTTACAGCTGCAATCGAAGGTGAGTGGCTGATTGTTCAAGGCCGAGTCTATGGCACTGAAGTTACTGCTGACGCTATTCCAGCGGCTGCTGTTGTAGCTGCCAAACCAGGTGGCATAACGCACAGAGCTTGAAGGGTTGTTGTTGCTCGCGAGGTATTGCTTGCTGTCGGCCGCCATGGTACGGGCGGCGTCCAGTCCCGCCAGAATATCGCTCTGTTGGGAATTGCTGCAACGGCCGGTAAAGCTGATACCGTCAGGCGCCGCATTGCCATCGCCACTGCCGGGTTTACCCTTGTTGGCGCCGGACTTGAATTCACGGCCTTCCACATAGAAGCTGACCGGATCTGAATGTATCCCTTCTATCCCTAAGCGGGCCAGCTTCTTTTGTTGGCCCGGGTTGGGGGAGAAGAGTTGCAACGAACTGACATCATAGCTTATCTCGTAGTTGCCACTGCTGCTCATGTCGTAAAGTGAGGACAACTCTACCTGATAGGACACACTCTCACCGGATTTGAGCTTGATATAGTCCTGCTTGCCGGGCGCCGGGCGTTTGAAATGGGCGCCCAGATAGTGACGGTCAAGGCCATCGGCATTGACTTTGAACAGGGATTCTTCCACTCCATCAGCGGCTGTGTACCACTTGAGCAGTTTTACCGGCTGGTTGGCGTCATTGGTCAGGGTCACAGTGACCAACACGTTATCACTGGCCTTATAGCTCTGTTGGCTCATCTCCAGGCTGGCACGAATGCCATCGGCCAGCACGCTGGTACTGGAAAGGGCCGCGAGCAAGGCTATTCCTTGTAGTGTATGAGTGATTCTCATGCCATTGTCCTCAGGTCATATAATCTTAATTGTTATATTTGTTACAAAAATGTAACGCTTGCAGTGTAAGCTGCAAAAAGGGCCGCTGGCAAGAGGAATTTTACCGAATGCTTGTTGGTTTGAGGTGAAGGCGGGAAGAGATAAAAAAGCCCGCGAAAGCGGGCTTTTGAACGTTAAGAGTGAGAATTACAGACGGTAGTTGACGCTCAACATGATCAGGTGAGCCGTGTAGTCATGGCTGTTGTCACCAAAGCTGACCAGGTTCCAGATACCATCCGGGGCGATATCGTTACCTGCGTCGTTGTCCTCGTATTTCTCCATCTTGTAGTCAAGACGCAGCGCCATTTTCTCAGTAGCCTGATACTGGGCATAGAGGTTGACGTTGTGCACTTTGGCATAGTAATCGCCATAGTCGCCTGTGATGCCTTGGCGTACCTGAGTGCTGGAATCCGAGTCAGAGTAGGTGTAATCCAGCCCCAGACGCAGTTTCTTCTCCAGCAGGTTGTCGTAGGCCAAACCGGCCCCTATGACATCTACCTTGTCTTCCACGGTTCCTGTCCAGGTGACAGTGCTGAAGTTGCTGCTGCCGGCCTGATCTGAGTCTATGGTCTGATGGTTGTAGAAGGCGCTCAGGCTGAGATCGTCTGTCAGCAAATAGCTGATACTGGCGTCATAGCTGAGGTCTTTGGATTCAGTCAGACCGATAACCGTGTTGTTGTAGTCATCCAGCGCATAGCGGGCACCGAAATCCAGGGTCAGGGTGTCGGTAGGGCTGTGAGTTACCCTGGCTTCAACCTGAGTGCGCTTGCGGTCGGCCAGATTGTACTTGCGCAGCAACTTGTTGGACTCGGAAGAGGTCCACTCAGATGCTTCGTACTCTGAGCCATCGCGCTTGCCATAGCTGCCCTTGATCCACATATTCCAGTGTTCAAAGCTGTTGAGACTGAAACGGGCCCAAACGCTGTTCTCGTCGGTGATTTCCCTGTCCTGATAGCTGCGTTCATCACGACGGTAGTCATAACCTGCGTCCAACTTCATGCCGTTGGCAATCCGGTAATCCATGGCCAACTTGGCCTTGTGACTGGTGTTGTCATAAGGGGTGTTGTAGGCCACACGACCACTGACGTTATTGATACTGATCTGGGTCCATTCCTGGATCTGGGTCTGGTTGTCCCTGTCATAGTAATCATAACTGCCGCTGATCCGCAGATTGCGGGTGGCGCGTTTGACCGCCTTGAGGTTCATCCCCAGGATATCGACCTTGCCGTCCAGGGATTCCTGCGGCAATTGATAGCCGTAACCCGAGGTGATAAAGGCTTCATCCTGGGTCATCTGTCCGGCAAACAAACGGCCGCTGACCACGGCGCCTTTCTGGGAAAATTGGCCGCTCAAGGTCACAGTGTGGGACTCGTTATCCGGATCCAGGCTCATATAGCCCGCCCTTTGGGCACCAAAGGTTGGGTTGAAGGCGTTGTCGAATCTCAAGGTCTGGATATCATTCTTGAAGAATGAACCATTGTAGTTGAGTGCGGTAAACCAGTTGTCACCCTTGAGTTTGATCCCGGCCTCGACGGTATCTGTGGTGTAATCCACAGGCTCGGCCAGCATCATTGACTGGTTGAAGAAGCTGCCGGACGCAGTTTTCAGGCCGGTTTTTTCTTCGCGCATATAGGTGACATAGGTGCTCCACAGCTCCTCACCCTGATATTCAAGACCCAGGCCTGCGCGCTTGCGCTTGAGCGACAGCTCCAGTGGGCTCAGGCTGTCATACAGCATGGGCATTTCGCTGCTGCCACCGGCTGTCTGCCAGTTAGCCGGCAGTGTTAGGTTGCCGCTGCCTGCTCCCAGATAAGGGCTCATGGCTGAGTCTGTTTTATAGGTGTGGATCTGACGGTAGTTCAGGTTGATGTTGTACTGCCCGAGTTTACCGGCATTGATATCGACCCGGCCGTTTTCCATCCCCAGGTTATCGGCTTCGATACTGGCTCGATAGCCGTTTTCACCGCGATAGCTCAGGTCAGCGTCCACCTTGCCGGCAAAGTCATCTTCGGCGGCAAAGGCGTTGGCAGAACGGATATCGTCAGAGTCGTTATAGCCAACTCCGGCGCCAATAGTGCCGGATACACCGGTTTCACTGACGCAACCCTTACAGCTCCAGGCCGAGAATTTAACCTTCTCGGTATTGGCATTGGCCAGGTCATAACCGTCGGCGGCCATCGCCAGGCTGGCAGGAGCCAGCAGAGCCAGGGTGATCAAATTAAGTTTGAATTTCATCTTCCCGCCTCCTTAGCGTTGGAACAACTTGCCGGATGGATGGTTGGAACCATGGATCTGGCTGTGACAGTTCAGGCAACTGCGACCACCGGTAAAGGCGTTGTCGTTGACCTGAGAACCCATGCCTGTGTTACCCAGATAGGCACGGCTGGCGTGACCATCGCTGGCGTGACACTGTTGACACAGTTGCGGCGCACGGGTCTTCAGCATGCCATCGTTAACACTGCCGTGTGGGTTGTGGCAAGTGACACAATTCTCAGTGACGGGTGCATGCTCCCAGAGTTTTGGGCCGCGCTTCTCCGCATGGCAACTGTAACAAGTGTCATTGACTGATGCCTTGTTCAGATCGGCGTCTGTGGTGCTACCGTGAGGATTGTGACAGTCGCTGCACACCATCTGTGCCCACTTCAGCGGATGGCTGGAACGCTTGTTCATATCAGCCTTTTGCTTGGTGTGACAGCTGGTACAGACTTCCATCTCAGTGTTTTTGGAGAGCACTGGATCTTTGGCGGTATGCACGCTGTGGCAAGAAGCACAGGCGACATCGGCATTGTCATGGTGACCGCCGTTCCAGGACATACGCTTGTCATCCTGGTGACAGGAAAGACAGACGCTGTTCTGCTTGTCGGCCGCCAGGGTTGAACCCTTACCGAAGGTAATCATGGGTTCGTTACCGCCACGGTTGTGTTTGCCCATAGGGCCGTGACAGGCTTCGCACTGAAGTCCGGCCATAGGACTCTTGCTGGAGTCGATGGCGCCGTGAACCCCTTTGAACAGGTCCATGACTTTCTCTGACTTCTTGTGGCACATCAGACAGGAGTCGGCACCCTTGGGAGAGTAGCTGCCTTCGGCAAACTTCTGATCCAAGGTAGCTTCCACTTCTTCCGGGCTCATTTTGGCGTCCCACTTGGAGGCGTGAGCCACCTGGGTGATACCAAAAGATAACACTGCCGTCGCCAGGAGGGCGCTTAGCAGTGTTGGTATATTTTTGCTGATTCTCATATTAGGCATCCTTAATTTGTCCAAACCCTTGAAAGACGGGGGAGGGGACTCCCCCGGCCTGGGCAAATTACATCTTCACCTGAGTGTGATCTGCGGCGGTTGGCTTGTGGCAGTAGAAACAGGTTTCCAGCTGCGCAGCCTGGTTGGCAGCGGTGTAATCACCATCTACCACAGCGCCGTAGGCTTCCAGTTGCTCCTTGGTATGTACCATGTAGTCACTACCCACAACGTGGCAGGAGGTACAAGTGGCCGTGATAGGCGTGGTGTACATTTCTTTTGCGGTTGCCAGAGCGCCTTTGTTCTTGAAGGCGTCAAGATTCAGGTCGTTGTGACAGGCTGAACAGTTGCCACCGATCAGGCCGTGAGCCTTTTCAATGTGGGTCTTGTGCAGTTTCATCTCCAATGCGCCTTTGTTGGCACCGCTGGCGTATGTACCATCAGGAGTATGACAGGCCACACAGCCATCAACACCGACGGTGAGCTTACCGTTTACTTCGCGGCCCAGCTGTTCTGTCATTACAAAGCCTGAGTGGTGGCCTTTGTGCAGTTCGAAGGTGTCACTGTGACAGCCTTCACAGGTAGCGAAGTCCACTGAGTCGATATGACGGTGACTAGGTGCATCACCTGACTTGGTACCGAAGGCCAGTTGAGCTTTCATGCTGGTAGTGGTAACACCATCGGCGCAGGCGATGAGCTCGCTGCCTTGGCTGCACATTTCCAGACCGATAAAGCTGAAGGCGGTATCGGCATCACCGGCACCGAAAGGCAGGTCCTGAACGGTGAATTGCAGCTTGCCGTCAACCAGGGTCACGGCATCTTGCAGCTGGCCGTCTTTAACCAGATCTTTGGCGACCTTGGCTGTACCGCTTCCAGGGCTTTTGTTGTAGCCCATGACAGGGAAGTTAGGGCCCACGTTGGTGATGGTTTCCAGACGCTTGATCTTGGCAAGTTCCTTGTTGGCATCCAGCGCATTGCCGGCCTTGTCCAACAGGGTCACAGTCAGAGTGGCACTGTTGTCGGCGCTGCCGGTCAGTTCGGCGGCCAGACCGCGCTGAGCGATAACGGCGCGCTTATCAGCGGTTACACCTGTATGCAGCTCTTCTGTCCACTTGCTGTTGTGACAGGCGATACAGTTGGAGTTGTCGGTTTGTTGGCTGTGGCCTTGGCCTGCAGCAAAATCTATGTTGCTGTGGCAGCTACCGCAACTTGCAGCAGTAGGCACTTTGGACCAGTTGCCCCAATCGGGCGTCAGCTCGACATTGGTGTCGTTGTGACAGGATTGGCAGCTGTTAAGCGCATCCAGCCCCAGGTCCTTGTGCTTGGCGTGAATAAGGGCATTGAACTCTTTTCCTTCACCAACCCGACCAGGAGTGTGGCAAGTGGCGCAATAGTTGACGTCAGGATAGCCACCGTTATGTTTGACGTCGGCCAAGTCACCGTGACAGGTATTACAGCTATCAGTACTCACCAGCATGCGGCTGTATGCGGCAGCACCTGAGTTGGCACTGAAGTCGACGAAGGCGTTGCTGTTGGGGATCAGAGTGCCGTCAGGCAGTGGTGTGTTGTAAGCGCGCAGCAGTACCCGCTGGGCCAGCTCAGGGTTGAAGCTGATGCTATCTTTACTCAGTTCATTGAGTGTCTTGCTGAAGGTGTAGCTGTAGCTACCGTTTTTGTGGTCAACGAAAGTACCTGCGCAGCTGCTGCTTACAGTGCAGTCTTCGTTGCCGAAATACTGCCACTGAGAGGCGTTACCGGCACCGGTTGCGCCTTCCGGCAGCAACTGAGCGGCGGCGAAGCGGAACTTCTGCAGGCCAACTACCGGCATATCGTCTTCGTTGGTCACGGTAAATTCAACCGTTGGGATACCGTCTTTGACAACGGCCTGCTCAAAGCTGAAATGCAGTGCTTTGATTTCGCCAGCCGGCTCGCCGCCTGGGTTACCTGGATTACCATCGTTGCCATCATCGCCACCACAGCCACCTAAGGCCAGAGTAGCTGCACTGGCTGCCAGCAGCAGTGCGATTCTGGTTTTTTGTGCGTTCATCATCTTGTTCCCTGCAATAGTGGAAGTATCTGGTTTAGGGAGTGGTTGATTTGAGTCAACCAAATTGATTATGTAATTGGCCCTTAACCCGATACCGGAAATAGGATTTCCCCTTGAAAAGGCTAACTCAAGCAGGGCCGAAAAGCTGCATAACTGGTGTTAATGTGTGACTTGGATCTTTCTATTTATAAAGAGGTATTTGAGCTGGTAGGAAAAACTTAATCTCGATCAAAAAAACGCTGTTTTTTAATTCGATTTTAACAATTTGGCAGATAAAAAAAGAGAGGCCGCAGCCTCTCTTTAGGGTTAAGTTTTAGTGGCTGAAGCCCCAGTTGGAGTGAGCTTCCAACAGCTGGGAGTCTGTATGACAGGTAGAACAGGCTTCTTGGCCTTTCTGGGCGTCATAATCACTTGCAGCTACACCGTGGCCTGTACCTATCACACCACCATTGGTCACTATGTGGTTGATAGTGGTTTCACTCAGGCCGTATGGCGGCTGGTGACAGCTGGCGCAGGCGGCAGTCTGTGGTGATACCAGAGTCTGTTCTGTGCCATCGTCAGTCTTGCCGAAGGCAACCGGAGCGGCATCGGCGGCAATTTTCTTCAGTGAGAAGCCGTCTTTACCGTGACAGGTCTGACAGTCTGTCTTCTTGAAGAAGCCGTTGTCTGAGCTGTCATACAGGTAGTGCTTGGAGTGCACTATGTACGCCAGGTTGGATGAGCCGTCACCCTTCTTGTCGCGGGTTCCGTTATGGCAGGAGGCACAACCGTCGATGTCGTTGGAGAAACGGTGCTTGATGGCAGTAGTGTGACACTGCTGACAAGCTGTCATTTCGGCATGTTGCACCCTTGGGGTATCGTTGACTTTGCTGCCATCCAGATTGAAGTAAACCGTGTCAGATGGCACGTAAGGGCCGGAGTTAGGGATAACACCGTCTGCGATTGGCTCGCAGTCGGCTACAGCGCCTTTGCCATCGAAGCAGACATGCAGCTGGCTGCTCAAGGCCACTTTGACCTCAGGTGTACCCATGACTTCGGCTACTTTAAAGTCGCCATCGCTGAAGGTGACATCTATGCTGCCGTCGGCGCCTGCACTGAAATAGCGATAGCCAACTTTTTGGTAATTAACCAGGAAGTCGTCTTTGACCACGCCGTTGAAGACGATGGCGCTGGTGTCACCACCATATTTATATGGGCTGGAGTCTATCTGCGCCAGCGTTACATTGGTGTCGCCGTGTTTGACCGTCATATTGGCCGTGACTGTTTTGCTGGCCTCATCATAGGTCATGCTATTGAAAATGACGCGGGTCTTGGCAGCTTGGGCACTGTCGTTGTTGCTGTAGTGAGCGCGCTCGGCACCACGGGCACCATCAGGATCATTGTGGCAGGAGACACAGTTCAGTTTGTCTTCTTTAATCTGGCTATTTTCCGCATCCCAGTGCCAGGAAGGTACGGCATATGGGCTGTTGTGACAGTTCAGACAGGTTGCGGAATCCTTGTCGGCTTTCCAGGCATCGGCCATCGCCAGGTTTTCATCTGGTTGGTGGCAGGTCTGACAGTTGCTGGCTGATTGCGGGAAAATACCGTTGTAGAAGGCATGACTGTGCACTTCGTGTGCCATGCCCTTGATGGAGCCATCGAGTTTGTGGCTGCCGATCACTTGGCCATTTTCGTCCTTGTCATCCTTCATGTAGCTGTTGTAGTCGGTGTGACAGAAGGTACAGCTTTCCAGAGTGACGTGTTTGCCGCCGTGCATAGCCAGTGCGCCATCATGACCGGGTCTGTGACAGCTTTGGCAGGTTTCATCGGCGATAATCGGCTTGGGTTTGGCCTGAGTAGTATCGGAAGAGGGTTGCCAGTAGAAGAAACTGTTGTTAACCAGGTTAACGTTGGCTGCATTGGCTGTCTTGATGCCAAGATAAATACCGTTGACCATGTCGGCCTTGTAGTCGTATTTACCCAGAGTATCTATGGCTTTGTTCAGTTTCAGTGTGTAGGTGCCGTCCTGATTGTCGGTCAGACAATCTTCACAGTTTTTACCCTGGAAGTAGGAAGAGCCAGTGTAGAAGCCATCACCTTTGTCTTTGTTAAAGTAGCTCAGCCAGATTTCTCTCGCTTGGCCTTCTTTATCGGTCAGACCTTCAATCTCATCTTCGCTGCCGACACGGCCGAAGGAGACTGCACCTATGTCAGTGTTTTTCAGACCAAAGACGGCGGCGCCGTTGGCATCAGACAAGCTGAAGTTGATTGTCAGGAAGCCGTTAGTGTCTACAGACGCGGAATTAATCTTGGATTTCAGCGTGTTGACTTTGCTTATAGGTGTGCCGACAGGACCTGGCTTACCTGGTTCGCCATCTGACCCGTCGCTGCCACAACCGGCCAGCATCAGAGACAGCAAACCGGCACCCAACATCGCTTTCGTCGCGGCATTGAAATTAAACCGTTTCATCATGATATTTCCCTGCAAGTGATTTTAATCATCACTAACCAGAGGTTAAATAAGAATAAATCTCATCAACCATGGAAAGTGTGTGGAATTATTTTTCCAAGGCCAAGGCTACCCAAGTGGTGGGGATTAATCAGTCACTTTAGATGGGTTATGTGATTAAGATCCGACTATTTCTTTAGGGGTATACCGCTAGATCAAAAAAAGTTAATCCTGATCAAAAAAACGTGTTTTTTGAAAGAGTTTTTAACGAATTTTGCTGCATAAAAAAGGGAGGCAAAAGCCTCCCTTTGGTAGCAATGTTGAGTTTAATTGCCGTGTGCGTTCATCAGCTGAGCCGGGGTGTGACAGGTGGCACAGGCCTCTTTGGCACGGTTACGGACATCGGCTTCATCCATGCCATCCAGAATACCGCCGTTGGCCTGAATATGCGATTTGGCGGCATCACTCAGGTACTGTTGGTGGCAGCTCAAACAGGAGCCGGCATCTGAGGAAACCCAGATATCCGCGCCGCCATTGCTGATGTCACCATAACGCCAGACGCGATCCGGTGACCGCCCCAGAGTGATACCTGTGACGCTGCCGGAAGACTCGGCATGACAGGTGGCACAATCGGTTTTCAGCACAGTGCCGGACTTAAGCCCTGCATACTTGAGGAAGTGGCCCTCACGCTCGTGTGCCTTCCAGGCGAAGCTTGAAGGGATTTTTCCGCCGGGATAATCGGCGTCATTACGCAGTGTCTTATCCGGTGTATGACAGGTCTGGCAGTTGACGCCATTGTCATAGTGATGGATCTCCTTGCCATGACAACTCTGACACTTGGTCGGATCTATGATGGCGCGGCGGGCCATGGCATCCATACTGCTGTCGACACCATTGTTACCCCAGACAAAGCGGTAGGGCTCCTGCTGGATAGCCACAGAGCGAACTCCATCGGTTGCGCAGTCCGTCAGTTGAATATCGGCAACACCATAACCGCCGTTATTGAAGCAGGCTTCCAGTGCCGACCAGATTTCAAAGCTCTTGCCATCCGGGCTTGCCGGCATATCAAACGCCGGAGTCAGAGTATAGCTCTTGCTGGTGGCGTCAAAGCTGCCTTCACTGAGACGAATACGGCGCTGGCTGTAGGAGGCTTCGTTATAGGCAGGGTAGTCCTTGTCTATATCCCAGCCGACTATCATACGGCTGCTCTGATCGATAAAGCTTTGATCCATGGCGTTGCCGTCTTTATCCAACACCTGCACTTTAAAGGTCATCTTGCCGGCGTTGCTGCTGACCTCCAACACCTTGACGCTCAGCTCTGCCGCCAGAGTGTAAGCTTGCATCACATCACCGTGGCGTTTGGCTGCGCTGCCGGTACCGTGATAGGTATTGTCAGTGTTGTGGCAAGCCATACAATCAGTGCTGGAGTGGTGGGATGAAGGTTTTTCTGTGTGACAGGCGACACAGGCAGTATTGCTTTTCTCGGCCTTGAATAGGTCGGCATTGGCCGGAGCGCCACTGCCTTCCTGGTGACAGACGCTACAGTCTGAAGCCGGTTTACGGGGGAAGCCGACCACACCATAGTCGTGGACGCTGCCGCCATAACCGACAATCTTGTATGGCGCCGGCACTTCGTTGCCGTCGGCATCATAGGTGTGACGCTCTGCGCCGCGGTGAATGGCGTGGATCAAATAGGTGAACTCCACGCTGTTACCCGACTCAGGATCTCCTGAGGTCGCAGTATGGCAGGAGGCGCAGTTTTCCAGCGCTATGCGCCGTCCGCCGTGCAGCTCCAGGCTGTCCGGTTGGTGACAGGTGTAACAGGCATCTATGGCGACCACATTGCGGGTCTGAATGCCTTCTGTCTTGCCGCTGGACGGTTGCCAATCATAATGGGCATTGGCGGTAATTTGAGGCAGTTTCAGTTCCAGCGTGGCCCTTTGAGTGGCATCGGCATCATAAGCTATGGCCAGCGGCTCTGTGACTTCGGCAATATTGACCTGATAACTATAGCTATAACTGCCGTCACCATTGTCGACCAGGCAGGTCTCGCAGGCGCTGGCGGCTTCGACTCCAGCCTGATACTGAGGCGATGGACTGAGGTTGTCCACCCCATCGGGAACCGATGATGGTTGTTTGAGGCTATTGATATAGGCTTGCCATTGGAATCCCCAGTCGGCTTCTCTGGCTTCTTCGCCTTCACCTATGGTTTCGGTCACATGTGTCAGCTGAGCGATACCAAATCTGAGGTCATAGTCTTTGTTCAGACCCAGCACTGCCACACCATTGGCGTTGGTCAACATAAAGTCGACCGTGACCTTACCTGCTTCCACTTTGGCGTCGGTAAACTTGACCTTGAGTGTCGGAGTGGCATCGATATTCACTCCGATCACGCCGTCCTTACCGTCTTCGCCATCCTTGCCGTCACTGCCACATGCCATGAGCGTCAGCGACATCAGAGTGGCCAATGCCAGGCGGGTATGCCCTTTAACCAGTCTTGAGCTTTTCATCATTATTTCCCTGCATTGCTTTGATTGCACGACTGAGCCAGTGTTTAAATACCGGCTCTTTCCTGTTATTGCCGCCCTTAAAGGGCGGCTTATTGTTGTTACTGAGCGATAGGATGCACCTTGGTGACATCGGCCAGGCCACCCTGCCCATGACAGGTGGCGCAGCTTTCCGTTCCTGCCTTGGCATCGGCTTCAGCGCCTTGGAACACGGCCCCTTGTTGTGTCATATGGTTGCGGGCACCATCGCTCTGGTGGCAGTTACTGCAGATTGCCGCCGTGGGGCTGGTGAAGCTGCCGTCATTCAGGCTCAAGGGTTGCACCGCCGAGTTGAGCGGCAGCGCCATACTCAACACGCCATTTTCATCTTTGCTGTGGCAGTGAGCACAGTTGCCTATGTTCCCCGGGAACTGCAGCGTCTCGAATCCTTCGTAGCGTGCCGAGTGCAACGCATGGATCAGCTGTTTGAAGTCGGCGCTGCTCGCTGATGGATTGGCAGCAGTGGCATCGGCTTGCATATTGGGGTTGTGGCACAGCTGACACTGACCGGCCAAGTCGTTGCGAGCACCGTGGAAGTTCAATTGCTGATCGCCATGACAGCTGCCACAGGTTTCGTTGCTGACCACCTGGCGTCTCCCGGCCGTGGTGAGCCCGGCCATGTTGAATGACTGGTGGCTCGACTTGATAACCAGCACACTGGCGGCGTTGTCACTGCAGTCGACCAGCATGCCTTGGCTGGCACAGACGCGACCCTGAATCGCCAGGGTACCTGCATCGGCTTCACTGCCAGCGGGAATGGTCAGTCCATCCAACTGATACTGATAGACACCATTACTGCCGGACAGCGGCGCCACTTCATGTACCCTAATTGAACGGGCAGAGCGGGTGGCGTAATCAAAGCTGGTGCCCCAGTTGGCGTAGACCCTGAGATCGCTGACAAACATCTGTTTGTCGGCGCTGTCGTTATAGGCTGCACCTGTCTGCGGGTTACTCAGCTTGAGCGAGAAGCTCAAACTGGTGCCGCTGACACTGGCGTTGGTGACCTCGGCCTTGAATTGCCCAAGGGCCGCCAGGTTCTCCTGATTGGCGTGGACTTCACGGGTCCAATCCGGATTGTGGCAGGCGACACAATTGCTGTTATCCGCTTGCGCCGGGTGACCTTCGCCTTTGACGAAGTCGATATCGTTATGACAGCTGCCACAGGACTCCATAGTTGGCACCCGGAACCAGTTGTGTTGTTCGCTGAGGGTTTCGTCCTCTTTATGACAGGTCTGACAGTCAGACAAGGGTTTGGGGAATCCTGCCAGGTGCTTGGCATGGATCATTTGCGGGAAGATGTTTTCCGGATTGCTAACCCGAGTGGCATTGTGGCAGGTGACACAGGTTTCCACCTGGTTATAGTTACCGCCGTGAAACGCCAGGTCATTGTGACAGCTGTTACAGGTGTCGATGGAGACAATGTTGCGGCTGTAGGCCGGAGCACCCGCAGGTGGCTGCCAGTCGTAATGGTCATTGGTTACCGGCAATGCGGTGCCATCTGCCAGCGTATCACCACCGAGTTTGATCACTACTCTGTGAGTGGCGCCGGTGATTTCAGCTATCTCATTCATACCGTCGAAAGGGGCACTGAAACTGTAGGAGTAGTTGCCATTTTTATGGTCAACATAGGTGCCCGGACAGCTGCTGGAGCAGGTCTCTGAAGTGAAATACTGCCACTCACTGCTGTTGCCGGCCCCACTGCTGCCTTCCGGCAACAACTGCGCGGCAATGAAGCGTCCTGAGGGGATACCTACTACCGGCTCATCATCCTGATTGGTGACCCGGTAATCTACCCGGGTAATGCCCTCTTCGAGGGCCGTTTCCTTGACCTCAATATTGAGCTTACTGATATTCATTGCCGGTTCGCCGCCCGGTTCGCCGGGGGTTCCCGGGTTGCCATCATCACCACCGCAACCTGAGAGAGCCAACATGGCGGTCAGCAGGGGCGCGCCTAGGTAAAACAGGGGAGTTTTTGGGGTGTATTCCTTTGACATCGCTCTTCGCCTCTTGCTCTTATAGGGAGTAACTCAGTGTCAGCCCCAGATAGTGGGCGTTATAGTCCTGGCCAAGATCTCCAAAGCTGAGTACGTTGGGGATGCTATCCGGGGTTAATCCCTGATTGAGCCAGTCACTGTCCTGATAGTGTTCAAACAACCAATCCAGCCTCAATGCCATCTTGTCGCTGAAGTGATACTTGGCAAAGGCGTTGAAGGTATGGCGACGTGAATAGTAATCGCCGTAATCCAGAGTGAGCCCCTGGCTGACATCCGTCTCGCTTTCGCCTTTTGAATATTGCCAGTCGAAGCCCAGATCCAGTTGTTTATCCAGCAATTCGTTATAGTAGATGCCGAACCCGGCGACTGTGCTGCTGTCGCTGGCACGGCTGTACCAACCGCTGGGGCCAAAAGAGGCTGAGCCGGTTTGATCTGTATCCTGCCAGTCCTGATTGAGCCAGGCATTGAGGCCAAACTGGGCTGAGAATTGATAGTTGCCACTGAGGCCGTAGCCCCAACTGCTGACTTCATCCAGGCCGATAAGCGTCTCATCGTAGTCCTGCTGCTTATGATTCAGCGCCAGGCTGAACGACAGGGCATCGCTGAAGCGGTAATCGTTTTGCAGTCGCAACAGGGTTTGTTTTCTATCCGCCAGCCAATACTGACGCATCCAAGGATTATTGGGGCTTTGGCTCAGCTCGGATGTCTGATAACTGCCGCCACTGCGCTCACTGAGTTCACCTTTGAACCACAACTGCCAATCGCGGCTGGCACGCAGGTTCAGCTTGGCAAACACGCTGGATTGGAACAGGGATTCGCGCGCCAGATCGCTATAGCTGTGGTGCTCATACCCGTAACCTGCGTCAAGAGACAGGGCGCGGGTAAAACGGTAGTTGAAGGCGATATCGGCTCTTTGGCGGGTGTGGTCATAGGCCGCGGGCGTGGCGCTGCCCTGGTGCCAGCTGTCACTGCTCACCTGCGGCCACTCTTTAAGTTGTGTCTTGTTTTCCCGGTCGCGATAGTCATAACCACCGCGAACAGACAAGCCTCTGCTGAGGCGAGCGGCATACTTGAGTTTGAGTTCCAGCACATCGACCTGCATGTCGCCATCGATTGCGGGCAACTGAGGTGAAGGACCATTGATGGTGGCCGGTAACAGCGCCTGATCCTGAGTCATGCGGGTGAATGCCGTGTGCATCAATATTTGATGTCCGGCCTCGGATAACTGCAGATCGGCGCCGACTCTCAATGCCTTGTTATCCGGATTGTCGGCGAGTTGGCCATTATAGGCGGCCCCGAATGTGGGAAAGAAGGCGTTTTCCCAATAGAGTGCCTGATAGTCGTTACTGTATTGGCTCAGGGTCGAATTGAATCCGGCCAGCCAGCCCTTTCCTTTGAAATAGAGTTTGGCTTCAAGCTCGTCGGTACTGTCATCCACTCGGGTGGCCAATGCCATGGAGTTGGTAAGAAAGTTGCCGTTGGTTTGGCGGGTGCCATCGCGTTGCTCGTGACGGTAATTGAGCCCCGCCTTATAAAAGCTGCCCAGGTAATGGGCATCCAGCGTGAAGCGATCCCGCTTCATTTCCAGTCGCTGGCTTGTCAGGCTGTCATAAAGCCCAGGCATTTGCGAAGTGAGGGCTGCTGCTTGCCAGTTGTCCGGCAACATCAGTCTGTTGTCCTGATTGATATAGGGGCTCATGCCATTGTCCGGGCCGAAGTTGGCCAAGGCGCGATAACCAAGACGGATATCAAATTGGCCGGGTCTTCCCATGCTCAGGCTGGCGCTGCCGGTGCCGTAGCCCAGTTTGTCGGCTTCAATGTGAGTGCGGTAACCCCGCTCACCATAAAAGACGACATCGCCGCCAAGGTGCCCGGTGGCGCCATCGGCATCTGTGCCACTAGTATTGGCAAACACAGCATTGTCGCCGTCATTGTAGGCCACACCGGCTTCAAGTGTGCCGCGGCTTTCCTGTGGCAACTTGCACTGGCCGCAACTCCACTTGTCCTGTTTGAGCTCGGTGCGATTGACCTGTTGCAGCGAATAGCCACCGGCCCAGGCAGGCTGCATCACGCAGGCTATGGTGAGCGCCAGCAGTGACAGTTTCATCTGTGTCTGTTTCTCGATAACCATACTCTGCTCCTTATCGCTGCAAGAGTTTGCCGGATGGATGGTTGGAACCATGCACCTGGGTGTGGCAGTTCAGGCAGGAGTTGCCGGCGTTATAGGCGTTGGGCATCAAGCCGGTTTGCTCATTGGCCGGGAAGTAGGCTCTGGCTGCATGGCCGTCGGAGGCATGGCACTGCTGACACAACTGAGGCGGTTTGGCCAGCAGCATGGCTTCGTTGACGCTGCCATGAGGGTTGTGACAGCTGGCGCAGTTGTCTGTAACCGGAGCGTGTTCCCACAGCTTGGGCCCACGCTTCTCGGCGTGGCAGCTGTAACAGTTTTCGTTGACCGTCATCTGTTTCAAGCTGGCATCCCCCAAGCTGCCGTGAGGATTGTGGCAGTCGCTGCAGACCATCTGCTCTGTGCGTATCGGATGAGCGGAGCGTTTGTGAATGTCGGCACGTTGCTCTGAGTGACAACTGCTGCAAACGGCGACTTCGGTTTCACGGCTCTGGATGGGATCCTGGCCTGTGTGCACTTGGTGACAGCTGGCACAGGAGACTCCGGCGGTGTCGTGGTGGCTGGCACTCCAGCCCAGGCGTTGTTCATCCTGGTGGCAACTGAGGCAGACGCTGTTCTGTTTGTCGGTCGGTACCGGCGAGTCGGCACCAAAGGTGATCATCGGCTCCTTACCACCGCGGTTGTGTTTTCCCATGGGGCCGTGGCAGGCTTCGCATTGCAGATCGGCCATCGGAGATTGAGCAACATTGGGGTTGCCGTGGACACCATCAAAAAGCGCCATCACTTTCTGGTTCTTTTTGTGGCACATCAGGCAGCTGTCAGCACCCTTGGGAGAATATTTTCCTTCAGCAAACTTGGCATCCAGAATGGCTTCAACCTCGGTCGGATCCTTGTCGTCCCATGGGGTGGCTTCGGCCACAAAGGCCAACAAAAACAATAAGGGGAGAGCGCAACCCAACCCCCAAAGGTTTGGTTTACTCGAGTTATCCATTTTCATCATTCCATCCTGAGCGCATTCATTGCCGATTTATAGTTATTGGGTATGCTTCAGTAATTTACTGAATTGCTAATGTTAAAGAATAGAGCAAAAAAATGACAAGGCGATAACTTTTTAATGATGCTTATGTATAAAGAAGGCTGATTTAAAAAAGAAAACAACAAAGTGTGATCTGCGCCACATTTTGTCGTGCCGCTCTTTAAGCTGAAATTGGGATCTGAAGCAGAAAAATACCGGATTCAGTTTCGGTTATTTGCGCTTAAGCGGTTTATTCCCGAGCGCTTTTGTCTCATAATAGCCAACACAATTGAAAACTATTATCGTTACCAGTTGAAAAGCTTGATCCAGATAAAGTTCTTATTTGACGGTTTCAGGTAAAATCGAATCATTACCCGCATGCTTGCATGCTGTTTTCAGTGGTAGAGGCAATGAAGTTAAGTGAATTGAAACCCGGTGATCGCGCCATGATTTCCGAAGTTGGCCATCTGGATCTGCCTGCAGTGGTCAAACGCAAGCTCCTGTCCATGGGGATCACTCCAAATACCCGTTTTTCTTTGATCCGTCGAGCTCCCATGGGATCCGGGTTGGAATTGGACATCCGCGGCAGTAAGTTGTGCATGCGTCAGGATCTGGCACAGATTATAGAGGTGGAAAAGGCCAATGACTAAGCAGTTTCATTGTGTCACTGTCGGCAACCCCAATGCCGGTAAGTCGACATTGTTCAATGCCCTGACAGGTGCCAATCAACAGGTGGGTAACTGGTCCGGGGTGACAGTTGAAAAGAAAACCGGTCACTTTTCGCTAAACGGTGATGATGTCTTTCTCACTGATTTACCCGGCATTTACGATCTTCTTCCCGCTGGCAACAACTGTGATTGCTCGCTGGATGAGCAGATTGCCCAGCAGTATCTGGCCAGCCAGAAAGTCGATGGCATCATCAATCTGGTAGATGCCACCAATATCGAACGTCACCTGTATCTGACAGTGCAGCTGCGTGAACTTGGCATACCCATGGTTGTGGTACTCAATAAAATGGATGCGGCGGTCAAGCGCGGCATTCGGGTCGATACCCAAGCCATGAGTCGAGAATTGGGTTGCCCTGTGATAGGCGTGACTTCTAGAGAAGCCCAAGACGTCGAGCGGGTCAAGGAACAGGTGATAGCACTGCTGGAAGGGCGGGTTTCAGAGTCGCCTTTGATGCTGCAGTATGATGCCACTATTGAAACCGGCGTCGCTGCCATTATGGGCAGTGACGCTCAACTGAGTCGTGGCCGAGCCTTGGCTATGTTGGCTAATGGTCTGGGTTGTGGTTCCTGTCAAAACAATTTACTCGATGAACAAGTCTCCAGAGTGACAGATCAATTGACACTCGAAGGCAAAGATATAGAGATCATGGTCGCCACAACACGTTTTGACTTTGTCGAGCGCGTTTACAAGGGTTCTGTCAATGCCGACGGTCAACTGACCTTGAGTGACAGGCTTGATAAGTTGGTATTGCATCCTGTATTGGGTATCCCGGTATTTTTGCTGGTGATGTACCTGATGTTCATGTTTGCCATCAACGTGGGCAGTGCCTTTATCGACTTCTTCGATATCAGTGCCGGTGCACTGTTTGTTGATCATTTCGGGGCCTTGCTGACCAACATAGGTGCTCCTGCCTGGTTGGTGACTCTGCTGGCCGGTGGTATAGGTCAGGGTATTCAGACGGTATCGACCTTTATTCCGGTTATCGCGGCGCTGTTTTTGGCTTTATCTGTGTTGGAAGGCTCCGGCTATATGGCCCGTGCCGCTTTTGTGGTTGACGGTTTGATGCGTCGCATCGGCCTGCCCGGCAAGGCTTTTGTGCCCATGATTGTTGGTTTCGGCTGCTCTGTGCCTGCCATCATGGCGACCCGCACCCTGGGTAGTGAACGTGAACGTATCGTCACGGGTATGATGGCGCCCTTTATGTCCTGTGGTGCCAGATTGCCGGTATACGCCTTGTTTGCGGCGGCTTTTTTCCCTGACTCAGGTCAGAACCTGGTGTTTGGTCTCTATCTTATAGGTATTTTGGCGGCGATAGGCACAGGTCTACTGCTGCGTAATACCTTGCTGCCAGGTAACAGTAGTGCCGTGGTGATGGAGCTGCCAAGCTATGAAATGCCCAAGCTAAAAGCTGTGGCTTCCCGCACAGGTAAGCGTACCAAGAGCTTTATTCTCGGCGCCGGCAAGACCATTGTGGTCGTAGTAACACTGCTTAACTTTATCAATGCCATAGGGGTTGACGGCAGCTTCGGCCATGAAGACAGCCAGGAATCGCTGCTCAGTGTCGCCAGTCAAAAAATCACCCCGGTGTTTTCACCTATGGGGATAGAGGAAGACAACTGGCCGGCCACGGTTGGGATAGTGACAGGGATCTTCGCCAAAGAAGCGGTAGTGGGTACGCTCAATAGCTTGTATAGCACGGCTGATGGCGGTGATGGTGAGCTTACTCCTTTGATGGACAGCTTCTCCGAGGCGCTGGCGACCATTCCGGCCAATCTGTTCGGCATAGTGATGGAAGATCCGCTCAAGTTGTCTGTGGGCCATGTTGAAGATAAAAACCTGGCTGCCGAAGAGCAGGGGGTTGATCAGTCAACATTCGGGGCGTTGCAGGCAGGGTTCAGCGGACAATTGGCGGCCTTCTCTTATCTGCTGTTTATTTTGCTCTATACCCCTTGTGTGGCCGCTATGGGCGCACTGGTGAATGAGTTTGGCAGTCGTTGGGCTACTTTCGCGGCTACTTGGACCTTTGCACTGGCTTACGGCAGTGCCACTGTGGTCTATCAAGGTGCGACTTTTGCCGAGCATCCATTGCAGTCCAGCGCTTGGATTAGCTTCTTTGTTCTTGCCCTGATTGGTTTCTATATGTGGCTGAAGCGCAAAGGTCGCAAGACCCAAGAGATTATTCCGGGTATCAAGATAGTGACTGAGTAAAGTCACAAGCAAGAAAGCAGCCTTTGAGGCTGCTTTTTTGATCACGGCGCCGGGTTTGACGAAGTGCGCCGCAGTTTTTATTCTAGAAGGATTGTAACCGGGCATGATCTGTAGGATCATGCCTCTTTTCGTTAGACTGCCATTGTTCGCAAAGAGGAATTTCATGAGTCATGTGGACACCGAAGTACGTCCAAGTAACTTCATTCGCAATATCATAGATGAAGATTTGGCGAGCGGTAAGCACACCAATGTGCACACCCGTTTCCCACCAGAGCCTAATGGCTTCCTGCACATAGGTCATGCTAAATCTATCTGTTTGAATTTCGGTATTGCCAGGGATTATCAGGGCCAGTGTAATCTGCGCTTTGACGATACCAATCCGGAAAAGGAAAATATCGACTATGTGAATTCCATTAAAGCGGACGTGCAATGGCTGGGCTTCCAGTGGGCAGGTGATATCCATTACTCGTCAGACTACTTTGATAACCTCTACGGCTATGCCGTTGAGTTGATCAAAAAAGGTCTGGCTTATGTGTGTTTTCTCAATGGCGAGCAGATGCGCGAGTATCGCGGCACTTTGAAAGAACCCGGCAAGAATAGCCCTTATCGTGACACCGGCGTTGAAGAAAACCTGGCGCTGTTTGAAAAGATGCGCGCCGGTGAGTTTAAAGAAGGCGAGTGTTCACTGCGGGCCAAGATAGACATGGCATCACCTTTCATGTGTATGCGCGACCCGGTGATCTACCGGATCAAGTTCGCTCATCACCATCAGACGGGTGATAAGTGGTGCATCTATCCCATGTACGACTTTACCCACTGTATCTCTGATGCACTGGAAAATATCACTCACAGCCTTTGTACGCTGGAGTTTCAGGATAACCGTCGCCTCTATGACTGGGTGCTGGATAATCTGGATGATTTCAAGATCCCCAACCGTACCCGTCAGTATGAGTTTTCACGCCTGAATCTGGAATATACCCTGATGTCCAAGCGTAAGCTCAACGAGCTGGTGGTGCGTCAGTTGGTTAATGGCTGGGATGATCCCCGCATGCCGACTATCGCCGGTCTGCGCCGCCGTGGTTACACCCCGGCCTCCATCCGTGAGTTCTGTGATCGCATCGGCGTGACCAAACAGGATAACCTGGTGGAAGTGGGTATGCTCGAAGCCTGTATCCGTGAAGAGCTTAACGACAATGCCCCGAGAGCCATGGCGGTTATCGACCCGGTTAAGGTGATCATTGAGAACTATCCAGAAGGGCAGTTGGAGCATGTCAGTGCGCCGGTGCATCCCAATAAGGAAGAACTGGGTAATCGTGAGCTGGCCTTTGGCCGTGAACTTTATATCGATGCGGCCGACTTCCGTGAAGAAGCCAACAAGCACTACAAGCGTCTGGTGATGGGCAAAGAGGTGCGTCTGCGCAACGCCTATGTGATTAAAGCCGAGCGTTGCGACAAGGACGCTGACGGTAAGATCACCACCATATACTGCAGTTATGACCCTGAGACTCTGGGTAAAAACCCTGCCGATGGCCGCAAGGTTAAGGGCGTGATCCACTGGGTCGAAGCCAGCAGCGCTGTACCTGCCGAGTTCCGTCTCTATGATCGCTTGTTCGTTGACGCTAATCCGGCCGCGGCAGAAACGGTGGATGAAGTACTGAACCCGGAATCTTTGGTGGTTAAGCATGGTCTGGTTGAAGCCGGTCTGGTGCAAGCAGAGGCCGAAAAGGCCTATCAGTTTGAGCGTGAAGGTTACTTCTGCGCCGACAGCAAGGACTCAAGTCCAGATAAGCTGGTATTTAACCGCACTGTGGCATTAAGAGATTCATTCGCTTAATACTTCGAGGATACAGATAGAAAAGGCGCTCATTGAGCGCCTTTTTCATGTCAGCCGCGTTTACTATTGCAGTATTGGGCCGAGTCCCATGCTCCAGAGGATCACACTGCCGGCCATCAGCGCCACCAGGAGCACCAAGCCTGCGGTGACAACAGAGCTGGCATAGATAAAGCCTTTTTCTTCGGGAATGTTCATTATGATAGGGACCCCGGTATACAGCAGGTATACGGAGTAGCTAAGACCTATCAACCCTATCACCATAATAAACCAGAGTTCAGGGTAAAGCGCCGCCAGCCCCACCATAAACAGCGGCGTGGCGGTATAGGAAGCCAGTTCCAGACACTGGGTAAAGTCCGGGTGGGCATCAAAGGTTTGACCCATCCAATAGGCCAGATAGGCGAGGGCAAATACGCCGAATACCAGGCTACAGTACATACCGGCACACATAAAGAAGCCGCTTTGGGCCGTTAGAAAAAGAGGTTCGCCGGCACCGGGATTCCAGCCGATATGCACAGCGGCGATATAACTGCAGATAGAAGGGATGAGCGCAATGAGTAGCAGGTGACTGAGACAACTTTTCAATGCCTCATGGTTTTGTTCTATGGTTTGCCATTCCTGTTTAGGATGGGTATACAACCCCATTAAGTGATTCAATACCATTATAATTATCCTTATTCCGCTTTGACTTTTGCTCGTCAAACTGCAGACGAGCGTTTTACCGCTCTGAGTCTATTTATTGAACAAAAATGGCGGGGCGTCAAGTTTGCGCGCCGAGAGGCAGTGGGCATAGCATTGGCTTGCTGGTAGACTTGGCGGCCTTGAAAACTCTTGTGGAAGCTTGACCTCAATGCAACAGTTACTCGCCCCTGTAAAAGAATTTCTGGCCTGTGAAACCCCGGACAGCTGGATAGCAGCTGCTAAAGAGGATCATAGACTGGCCGAATTGCTGATAGATCACTGTAATTGTGAGCTTAAGGCGGCGCAGACGGCGATGTTTTTGGTACGCAAGTATGCGGTGGATAAGCAAAGTGGCGAGCAGTTGCTGATCTGGGCCAAGCCCTACGAAGAGTTTGTTTATCGAAACGACAGGGATATGGCGGCATTTCTGGCCAGAGAAGTGAAGAAGAACGAGTTGATTGGTGAGTTGACACCCAGGGCGGGGTTCACCCATGGCCCTGAACTTATCGCCAAGATGATCCGCCTTATCAAAGAGGAGTTTCATCACTTTGAACAGGTGCTGGAGCTGATGTTGGCGCGCAATATCCCATACAGCAACATCCGCGCCGGCCGTTATGCCAAGGGGATGATGAAGCATGTTCGCACCCATGAGCCAGCGACTCTGATAGATAAACTCATAGTGGGCGCCTTTATCGAGGCCCGCTCCTGTGAACGTTTTGCCAAGCTGGCGCCTTGGCTCGATGATGAGCTTAAACGTTTTTACATTTCACTGCTGCGTTCTGAAGCGCGTCACTATCAGGATTATCTTTCATTGGCTGAGGCAATTGCCGGCGAGGATATCAGCGCCAGAGTGGCTTATTTTGCCGAGGTGGAAGCCGAGCTTATTCTAGCGTCGGATGATGAATTCAGGTTTCACAGCGGCGCGCCGCTTTAAGCTACTCGATGTTGCGCCAATACTAGGTAAATGCAGATGCCGACAGGGTCGGCAGCTGACTGATTGGATGGGTTTTATCGGTTACCAGGGCAGGCCAGATTCAATGCGGGGCGACACAGCCACACAGATAAAACTGGGGCTGAATGAGCTCAACTAAAGTCGGGTCTGTGGGCTTTTCTCTATAAAAGGCAGGCTGGTCAGTTCTATGTTCTCGGCACTGATACTCAAGACACTTCCCTGCTCATACCAGTCACCCACCACCAAGCGCTGCTTATTAGCCACTAATTGATGGATATCCGGTCTATGGGTGTGACCGTGGATCATCAACTCGGCGCCGGTACTGGCAAACAGTTCATCCACAGCACTCGGCTCAACATCCATTATCTCAATACTCTTAAGCTGATTTTGCATCTGGCTGTTTTGCCTGAGCTTGGCGGCAATATTGCTGCGGGTCTTTTTCGGCAGATGGCGGTATATCCAGCGGGGCAATGCCATATTGCGAAACCGGCGAAAACGCTGGTAGGCCTTGTCCAGAGTGCAGAGGCTGTCGCCATGCAGCAGCACTGTCTTGTGGCCATAGAGCTCCAGTCGATACACTTCGGGCAGTAAGGTCATCCCCGCTTTGGCGGCGTATTCTTTCCCCAGCATAAAGTCGCGGTTGCCGTGGATAAAGTATATCGGCAGGGTGCGGCTGACTTCATAGAGACGCTCGGCCAGCGCCAGGGCAAAGGGCTCAGCCAAATCATCACTGACCCAAACCTCAAACAGATCCCCCAAAATATAGAGGGCGTCGACCTGTTCAAGACAGGTATCGAGGAAGTGATAGAAGGCGTTTAGGATATCTTGGCGATCGGCACTTAGGTGCAGATCGCCGATAAAGAGAGTGCGCATTCAGAAGTTATCAGTCAGCTATGGTCACTTTCTCGATGATCACGGCTTCCAGAGGCACATCCTGGTGCATGCCGCGGTTGCCAGTGCTTACGCCTTTGATGGCATTAACCACGTCCATACCTTCTACCACCTCACCGAATACACAGTACCCCCAGCCTTGGATTGACTCGTTTTTGAAATCCAGGAAGGTGTTGTCGTTGACGTTGATAAAGAACTGCGCGGTGGCGGAGTGAGGATCAGAGGTGCGGGCCATGGCTATGGTTCCTGTCTTGTTTGACAGACCGTTGTTGGCTTCGTTACGCACAGGGGCATTGGTAGGTTTCTGTGACATCTGCTCGGTAAAGCCGCCACCCTGAACCATAAAACCATCGATAACGCGGTGGAATATAGTGCCATCATAGAAGCCTTCCTGGGCGTACTTGATAAAGTTGGCCGCAGTCAGAGGGGCTTTTTCACTATCCAGCGCCAGTTTGATGTCGCCGTGGTTGGTGTGCAATGTAATCATGATCGGATCCTCAGGATAAATTTTGTTGGCGGATTCTAACTTATCCGACTCCGGCTATAAAGGGCAGTATTCAAGAGCTTGTGGCAATGTTAAACTGCCAGATTCGTTTTACCCACTAATCCTATATTGTTGAAGAGAAAGTCAATGTTGAAGATATACAACAGTCTGAGCCGCCAAAAAGAGGAATTTAAACCGATTAACCCAGGTAAAGTGGGTATGTATGTATGTGGTGTCACCATATACGACTTGTGTCATATCGGTCATGGCAGGACCTTTGTTTCCTTTGACATGATAGTACGCTACCTGCGTTACGCAGGTTACCAGGTTAACTTCCTGCGCAATATTACAGATGTGGATGACAAAATCATCAAGCGCGCCAATGAAAATGGCGAGAGCTGCGATAGCCTCACCGAGCGTCTCATCGGCCAGATGCACCAAGATTTTGATGCCCTGAATATGCTGCGCCCCGATATGGAGCCAAGGGCGACTCTGCATATTGCCGAGATTATCGAAATGGTGGAGGCGCTGATCGCCCGTGGTCATGCCTATGTAGCCGATGATGGCGATGTACTTTTCAGCGTTGCTTCTTTCCCTGAATACGGCAAGCTTTCCGGGCAGAACCTGGAGCAGTTGCAGGCCGGTGCCCGGGTCGAAGTGGACGAACATAAGCGCGATCCTATGGACTTTGTGTTGTGGAAGATGTCCAAGCCTGGCGAACCCACTTGGGATTCACCTTGGGGCCCGGGTCGTCCCGGTTGGCACATTGAGTGCTCTGCCATGAACAGCAAACACCTGGGATTGCATTTCGATATCCATGGCGGCGGCAGCGATCTGCAGTTCCCGCATCATGAAAATGAAATCGCCCAGTCTTGCTGCGCCCATGACACGCCGTATGTGAACTACTGGATGCATACCGGCATGGTGATGGTCGATAAAGAGAAGATGTCCAAGTCGCTGGGTAACTTCTTCACCATTCGCGATGTGCTGGCACATTATGATGCCGAAACTGTGCGCTACTTCCTGTTGTCCGGCCACTACCGCAGTCAACTGAACTATTCGGAAGACAACCTCAAACAGGCCAGAGCTGCGCTTGAGCGAATTTACACAGCGCTCAAAGATCTTGACCTGAGTGTTACAGCCGCGCCTGCCGAAGAGTACGTTGAGCGCTTCAAGGCGGCGATGGATGATGACTTCAATACTCCCGAAGCCTACTCTGTGTTGTTTGAGATAGTGCGTGAAATCAACCGCCTCAAGGGCGTGGATATGGCGGCCGCCTCGGCCCTTGGCGTGTCACTGAAACAACTGGCCGATGTTTTGGGAATTGTCAGCTCTACACCTGAAGCCTTCTTCAAAGGCGAGGGCAGCGACGATGAAGTGGCTGAGATCGAAGCGCTTATTGCCGAGCGTAACCGTGCCCGTGCCGAAAAGGATTGGCCTGCTGCCGACGTTGCCCGCAACAGATTGAATGAGCTGGGGGTGGTGCTGGAAGATGGCCCACAAGGAACCAGCTGGCGCAAGAAGTAATCCTTCTTTGCCAATAATCGAAACGAAAACGCCGGCTGTTGAAGCCGGCGTTTTTTATCGCTTGAAATTGAAACCAAACTGAGGTTGGTTTCAATCTACCCTTAGTCGTGATATTGCTCCGCGGCAAACAGGGTGTTTTCCAGCAAGCTGGCTATGGTCATTGGACCCACGCCACCGGGAACAGGGGTGATGTGGCTGGCGCGCTCACAGGCAATATCAAAGTCAACATCGCCCACCAAACGGCCGCTGTCTAGACGGTTAATGCCCACGTCTATGACTATGGCGCCTGGTTTGATCCAGCTACCGGGGATAAAGCCGGGTTTGCCGACGGCAACCACCAGAAGATCTGCGCGGCTGACCTTATCCTCGAGATCTTTGGTGAATCTGTGACAAGTAGTTGTGGTGCAGCCGGCCAGCAGCAGCTCCAGAGTCATGGGACGGCCCACGATATTGGAGGCGCCAACCACAACCGCATCCAGTCCATAGGTATCGATACCGGTAGATTTGATAAGGGTCATGATCCCCATGGGGGTGCAGGAGCGCAGTACCGGGATCCGTTGAGCCAAACGGCCGACATTATAAGGATGGAAACCGTCGACATCTTTGTCGGGACGGATCCGCTCAATGACCTTGGATTCTTTAATATGTTCTGGCAGCGGCAGCTGCACCAGAATGCCATCTATGGCGGCATCTTCATTGAGCGAGTCTATCAGGGCCAGCAGTTCTTCTTCACTGGTGGACTCAGGCAGATCATAGGAGCGGGAGATGAACCCCACTTCTTCGCAGGCTTTACGCTTACTGCCGACATAAACCTGAGAGGCAGGATCAGC
Organism: Shewanella indica; assembly: GCF_033842865.1. NCBI lineage: Bacteria > Pseudomonadati > Pseudomonadota > Gammaproteobacteria > Alteromonadales > Shewanellaceae > Shewanella > Shewanella indica. Next base: position 4,265,037 of record NZ_JAWXXR010000001.1, on the reverse strand, counting down.
ACCCACCAGAATAACAGCCAAGCCTGGGATACGTTGTCCCGCTGCTTGACGTGCAGCGACTTTTTGCTTTAGCTGTTGTCTTATGGATTGCGCAATCGCTTTGCCATCTATTAGTTGGGCTGTCATGGGTGTAGGATATCCTTTGTATGGCGCGATGATGTTGAAAACGGCGCCATTTTACCAGTGAGGCTTGGGAGTGTCATGGACAAACAGGGTTCAGAACACAGAATTTCGTTAAAGCAGCACGTAATTTCGCCAAGCAGATAAAGTGCTTAAAAAAATCGTTGACGCTTGTCGGGTGAGGGGCTAAGATGCGCTCCGTTCTCGACGCGAGCCGGTTGTAACCGCGCTTGGAGAAAATTTTCGGTGATTAGCGCAGCCTGGTAGCGCATCTGCTTTGGGAGCAGAGGGTCAGAGGTTCGAATCCTCTATCACCGACCAGATTTCAAGGGCAGTGTGGATAGCATTGTCAGTACCGCTTAGGATGCAAATTGAATTTGCAGGTCCTGCGCCCGTAGCTCAGTTGGATAGAGCATCCGCCTTCTAAGCGGATGGTCGCAGGTTCGAATCCTGCCGGGCGTACCACTTTCGGTGGTGATTGTAGCTCAGTTGGTAGAGCCCTGGATTGTGATTCCAGTTGTCGTGGGTTCGAGCCCCATCAGTCACCCCACTCTTTATTAAAAAAAGCGACCTTAGGTCGCTTTTTTTATGCCCTTTTCTGTGGCATTGAGGCTCGACTCCACTAAGAACGGTCGATATAATGCTGCGTCTTGATAACAATCAACAATGTGCGACCGGTGCCAGAATTCACTTCTGATGGGCATTTAAGTCAAGTTAAAGATCAAGAAACGAATACCTGAATAGTTGAAACAATCGGCTATTGCAAAGGACGTTAGACACATTTCGAGGTAAAACAATGCAAGTTTCTGTTGAAACAACCCAAGGCCTGGAGCGTCGCCTGACCATCTCTGTTCCTGCAGAGCAGATCGAAAAACTGGTTAAAGACAGCCTGCAACGCGAAGCCAAGCGTGCCCGTATCCCAGGCTTCCGTCCAGGTAAAGTCCCAGCAAGCGTGATTGAAAAGCGTTACGGCAAAGCGATTCGCCAAGACATTACCGGTGAAGTAATGCAGCGCAACTTCATTGAGGCCATCATTGCCGAGAAGTTGAACCCTGCCGGTGCTCCTACCTTTACCCCAGGTGCCACTGACGCCGAAAAGTTTGAGTTCACCGCGACCTTTGAAATTTATCCAGAAGTTGAAATCAAAGGCTTGGACGGTATCGAAGTTGAGCAGCCTGTTGCCGAAGTACAACAAGCCGACGTTGATAACATGATCGAAACCCTGCGCAAGCAACACGCGACTTACGAAGCGGTTGAGCGCGCTGCCGAAGACGGTGACAAAGTGGTTATCAACTTTGTTGGTAGCGTTGACGGTGAAGAGTTTGAAGGCGGCAAGGCCGAAGACTTTGAACTGCAACTGGGCAGCGGTCGCATGATCCCTGGTTTTGAAGAAGGCGTTAAAGGCCACAAAGCCGGTGAAGAGTTCGACATCGACGTGACTTTCCCTGAGGAATACCACGCTGAAAACCTGAAAGGCAAAGCCGCCAAGTTCGCTATCACAGTGAAAGAAGTCAAGGGCGCCAACCTGCCTGAAGTTAACGACGAGTTCGCCAAGCTGTTCGGTATCACCGATGGTGGCATCGACGCTCTGAAAGCTGAGATCAGCAAGAACATGGGCCGCGAGCTGGAACAAGCTCTGAAAGCCAATGTGAAAGAACAAGTTCTTGAAGGCCTGCTGGCTGCCAATGAAATCGAACTGCCAAAAGCGCTGATCGACGGTGAAGTTGACGTTCTGCGTCGCCAGGCCATGCAACGTTTCGGTGGTCAAGGTGCCAACATGCCTGAACTGCCTGCCGAGCTGTTCACTGAACAAGCCGAGCGCCGTGTTAAAGTCGGTCTGCTGCTTGGCGAAGTGATCAAGTCCAATGAGCTGAAAGCTGAAGAAGAGCGTGTACAGGCGTTGATCGCTTCCATGGCTTCTGCCTACGAAGATCCAAAAGAAGTGATCGAATACTACAACGGTAACGAAGAGTTGATGCAGAACATGCGCAACCTGGCTCTGGAAGAGCAAGCCGTTGAAGCGGTTCTGAAATCAGCCAAAGTGACTAAGAAAGATGTCGCTTTTGAAGAATTTATGAACAAGGCTACTGGCCGCGCATAACCTAAGCTTGACTTGCTTGGTTGTTCGCCATTTATAATGGCTCGTATGAGGTCCCTCATGCGGGCCGTTTTTTATTTAGGGAAAGTTAATGATGCATAACGCGCCAGAATCAGTACTTAATGCACTCGTTCCTATGGTGGTTGAGCAAACCGCCAAGGGAGAACGCTCTTACGATATCTATTCACGTTTGTTGAAAGAGCGGGTGATCTTCCTGGTTGGTCAGGTTGAAGAGCACATGGCCAACTTGATCGTGGCACAGTTGCTGTTTTTGGAATCAGAAAACCCGGATAAAGAGATCTCTCTTTATATCAACTCACCAGGCGGCTCTGTCACTGCTGGTATGGCTATTTATGACACCATGCAGTTTATTAAGCCGGATGTCAGCACTGTATGTATCGGGCAAGCGGCCAGTATGGGCGCCTTCCTGTTGGCCGGTGGTGCCAAGGGTAAGCGTCACTGTTTGCCGAACTCGCGGGTGATGATCCATCAGCCTTTGGGTGGTTTCCAGGGCCAGGCATCGGATATCGCTATCCATGCCCAAGAGATCCTGGGGATTAAACAGAAGCTGAACCAGATGTTGGCCGAGCACACAGGCCAACCACTGGAAATCATCGAGCGAGATACCGACCGAGATAACTTTATGAGTGCTTCTCAGGCCATGGAATACGGTTTGGTGGATTCGGTTCTGACCAAACGTTAAAGCTGATTTTTGCTTATGGCTGGGCTATGCTCAGATTGAAGACGCTTAAGTGTATGGCAGTAGAGCAGACTGCAAAAGAGGTAGAGTAATGGGTGACAACAAAGGCAACGGTGATAGCGGCAAATTGCTGTATTGCTCTTTCTGCGGAAAAAGCCAGCATGAAGTTCGCAAGCTGATCGCCGGGCCATCTGTGTATGTATGCGACGAATGTGTCGAACTGTGTAACGACATCATTCGCGAAGAGATAAAAGAGATTTCGCCCAATCGGGATCAGGACAAACTGCCGACTCCCCATGAACTGCGCGCTCATCTGGATGATTATGTTATCGGTCAGGAGCAGGCCAAGAAGGTGTTGTCTGTTGCGGTTTATAACCACTACAAACGCCTGAAAAACAGTGCCCCCAAAGATGGTGTGGAGCTTGGCAAGAGTAATATTCTGCTTATCGGTCCAACCGGTAGCGGTAAAACCTTGCTGGCAGAAACCCTGGCGCGGTTCCTGAATGTGCCTTTTACCATGGCGGATGCCACCACATTGACTGAAGCCGGTTATGTGGGGGAAGACGTTGAAAATATCATTCAGAAGTTGCTGCAGAAGTGCGACTATGATGTTGACAAGGCACAGCGTGGTATTGTCTATATCGATGAGATTGACAAAATCAGCCGTAAGTCAGATAACCCTTCCATCACCCGAGACGTGTCCGGTGAAGGGGTGCAGCAGGCACTGCTGAAACTGATTGAAGGCACTGTTGCCGCCGTGCCTCCTCAGGGCGGTCGTAAACACCCGCAACAGGAGTTCCTGCAGGTTGATACCTCCAAGATACTCTTTATTTGTGGTGGTGCCTTTGCAGGCCTTGAGAAGGTGATTGAGCAGCGCTCCCATGTGGGTAGTGGCATAGGTTTTGGCGCTCAGGTTAAAGGTCAGGCTGAAAAGGCCACCATCACAGATACTTTGTTGCAGGTTGAGCCGGAAGACTTGGTCAAGTATGGCCTTATTCCTGAGTTTATCGGGCGTTTACCTGTGGTTGCGACCTTGGGTGAACTGGATGAAGCGGCTCTGGTGCAGATCCTGTCCGAGCCCAAAAACGCCATCACCAAGCAGTTTGCCACTTTGTTCGAGATGGAAAATGTCGAACTTGAGTTTCGCGATGACGCTCTCAAGGCGATAGCACAAAAAGCCATGTCCCGTAAGACAGGGGCCCGTGGTTTGCGCTCCATCGTTGAAGCGATACTGCTTGATACCATGTATGACCTGCCGTCCATGGATAATGTGGTCAAGGTGGTTATCGATGAGTCTGTGGTGAAAGGTGAGTCAGCGCCTATTCTTATCTACGAGAATAATGACTCCCAGGCTGCTGCCGGTGACCAATAACTGAGCAATAAGCTATCAGGTTGAAAATTAAGGAGTCCACTGGGGCTCCTTTTTTTATCTTTACCATTGAAAGCCGGGAAAGCGTCCCAATATACTCAATGTAATCTTTAACTGAAACGGAATCGAACTATGACCCTAGAGCGTGAAGCGCGAATCGAATTGCCCGTGCTGCCACTGAGAGACGTGGTGGTCTATCCCCATATGGTAATTCCGTTATTCGTAGGACGTGAAAAGTCCATCCGTTGTTTGGAAACTGCCATGGCGCAGGATAAACAGATCATTCTTGTGGCGCAGCGGGATGCGGATCTGGACGAGCCTGGCATAGACGATATTTTCGACGTAGGTACAGTCGCTTCCATTTTGCAGCTGCTGAAGCTGCCTGATGGCACTGTCAAGGTATTGGTCGAAGGCGGTAAGCGCGCCCGCATAGAACGTTATACCCAGGAAGAAGAGTTCTTTGTTGCCACCGCACACTACCTGGAGTCAGAAGCGCTGGACGACAAGGAAGAAGAGGTGCTGGTACGCAGCGCAATCAGTCAGTTTGAAGGCTATATCAAGCTGAACAAGAAAATTCCTCCCGAAGTGCTCACCTCACTCTCAGGTATCGAAGAGGCCGACAGACTGGCCGATACCATGGCGGCGCATATGCCGCTCAAGCTGGCAGACAAACAGTCTGTACTTGAGATGGTCAAGGTCGGTGAGCGGCTTGAATATCTGATGGCCATGATGGAAGCGGAAATCGACCTGCTGCAGGTAGAAAAACGTATCCGCTCTCGGGTCAAGAAACAGATGGAAAAGAGCCAGCGTGAGTATTATCTCAACGAGCAGATGAAGGCTATTCAGAAGGAACTTGGCGATCTTGATGAGGGCCATGATGAATTTGAAAGCCTGGGCCGCAAGATTGAAGAAGCCGGCATGCCGGAAGAGGCCAAAGAGAAGGCGTCTGCCGAGCTTAACAAGCTGAGAATGATGTCTCCGATGTCGGCTGAAGCCACAGTGGTACGCAGCTATGTTGACTGGATGACTTCAGTGCCCTGGAAACAGCGCTCCAAGATTAAGCGTGACCTATCCAAGGCCGAACAGGTGCTGGATACAGATCACTATGGTCTGGAGAAGGTTAAAGAGCGGATCCTCGAGTATCTGGCGGTACAGAGCCGGGTGAAACAGCTCAAGGGCCCTATCCTGTGTCTGGTTGGCCCGCCGGGGGTAGGTAAGACATCTCTGGGGCAATCTATTGCCAAAGCAACCGGCCGTAAGTATGTGCGGGTGGCATTGGGCGGCGTGCGTGATGAAGCGGAAATCCGTGGTCACCGCCGTACCTATATAGGTTCTATGCCGGGCAAGATTATCCAGAAGATGGCCAAAGTCGGGGTGAAGAACCCACTGTTCCTGCTCGATGAAATCGACAAGATGAGTTCGGACATGCGTGGCGATCCGGCCTCGGCTCTGCTGGAGGTGTTGGATCCAGAGCAGAACGCGACCTTTAACGATCACTACTTGGAAGTGGATTACGATCTGTCCGACGTGATGTTTGTGGCCACCTCCAACTCGATGAATATTCCTGGCCCCTTGCTGGACCGGATGGAAGTTATCCGTCTTAGCGGTTACACCGAAGATGAGAAACTCAATATTGCCAAGCAGCACTTGCTGCCGAAGCAGATTGAACGTAACGGCCTGAAGAAGACTGAAATCACTGTCGATGACAGCGCCATTCTCGGGGTGATCCGTTATTACACCCGTGAAGCCGGGGTGCGGGCACTGGAGCGTGAGTTGTCAAAGATCTGCCGTAAAGTGGTGAAGCAGATCATGCTGGAGAAAGACACCAAGCATGTGGATGTCAATCAGGACAACCTCAAGTCTTTCCTCGGGGTACAGCGTTTTGACTATGGCAAAGCAGAATCCAAGAACCAGATTGGCCAGGTGACAGGTTTGGCCTGGACCGAAGTGGGCGGCGACTTGCTGACCATCGAAGCCACCTCAGTGGCCGGTAAGGGCAAACTCACCTATACAGGTTCGCTGGGTGATGTGATGCAGGAGTCTATCCAGGCCGCTATGACTGTGGTTCGGGCGCGCGCCGAGCAGTTGGGGATCAACCCTGACTTTTACGAGAAGCGTGATATCCATGTGCACGTACCCGAAGGGGCAACCCCGAAAGATGGTCCATCTGCCGGTGCCGCTATGTGTACTGCCTTGGTTTCCAGCCTGACAGGTAACCCGGTCAAGGGTGAAGTCGCCATGACAGGTGAAATTACCCTGAGAGGTGAAGTACTGCCAATCGGTGGCTTGAAAGAGAAACTGCTGGCGGCCCACCGAGGTGGTATTAAACTGGTATTGATACCCAAGGAGAACGAACGGGATCTGGAAGAAATTCCGGCTAACGTAGTGGCAGACTTGGATATTCGTCCGGTTCGTTGGATAGACGAAGTGCTGCAATTGGCGCTTGAGCGACCAGTCGAAGGCTTTGAAGTGGTAAAAAATTTGGGCTAACGCAAGAAAATGTCCTATGCCACTAAAAAAAATGAAAAAAGGGGCTTAACAAAACCCAGACCTGTGGTAGCCTAGGTCTGTGGAGAGCCAGTTGTGCCAAGCCCTTGGGGCAACTGGCTTTGAGCTGTATCCAATTTAAATTCTTTGGTTTTCCAACTGAGCTTGAACTTTGGTATCAAGCTTGTTATAAAAGCCTCCGCAGACCGCTCTAGAGAAGGATTTGGTTGCGGCGCGAAAACTACATTCAAGGGGATGACATGAACAAATCTGAACTAATCGAGAAAATCGCTTCTGGTGCTGACATTTCTAAAGCCGCTGCCGGCCGCGCACTGGACTCTTTCATCGCAGCTGTGACTGATGGTCTGAAAGAAGGCGACAAAATTTCTCTTGTTGGTTTCGGTACTTTTGAAGTGCGTGAGCGCGCTGAGCGCACTGGTCGTAACCCACAGACCGGGAAAGAGATCAAAATCGCTGCAGCTAAAATCCCTGCATTCAAGGCAGGTAAAGCTCTGAAAGACGCTGTTAACTAATTAACATCGTAGCCTTTGTAGGCTTTCGTAAAGATTAAGCACTGCCAGGCAGTGCTTTTTACGGATTGAGAAACGCCGGATTAGCCGACGTTTCGGAGTGTGAGGATAGGCTGAAGTAGCGTCTGCAGACTCCATTCATGTTACAGATAGGCGCATCCCACAAGAGATGCGCCTTTTTTTTACTATTAATCGCTAAGCGAGACGTCTGATGTTAGAGAAGATTCGCGAAGGGTCACAGGGCGTAATAGCCAAAGCTATTTTGGTGCTGGTGATACTTTCCTTTGCATTTGCTGGTGTAAGCAGTTACCTGGGTTCCTCCTCAGTGGCTCCGGCCGCCACAGTCAATGGTGAAGAGATTTCCACAACCGAACTGGACCAGGCCTATCAAAGCGAGCGTGCCCGTCTGGAACAACAGTTGGGTGAGATGTTTGACGCCCTGGCGGCCAATGATGCTTACTTGGCCAGTATCAAGCAAGGCGTGCTTGAACGTCTGGTAGCGCAAAAGCTGCTGGATCAAGCCGCCGCTGAAATGGGCTTGCGAGTGTCCAATGCTCAAATTGCAGAAGCCATTAGACAAGAGCCGGCCTTCCAGACTGAAGGCAAGTTTGACAATGATCGCTTCGAAGCCATTCTGCGCCAACTGGGCTATCAACAAGCGACTTTCCGTGAAAGTATGCGGGTGGATATGACTCGTCGTCAGCTGATCAGTGCCTTGATTGGCAGCGAGTTTGTTCTCAACGGTGAAGCCGAAGCTCTGGCTAAGCTGCAGGGACAAACCCGTGATATTCGCTATCTCCTGGTTGACGCTGAGCCTTTCCTGGACCAAGCGACAGTGACCGAAGAGGAAGTTAAATCATTCTACGACACCAATCCGGCCCAATTTGAACGTCCGGAAATGATCAGCCTGGAATATGTTGAGCTTGATGCCAAAGATTTGGCCGATAGCATTCAGGTCAGTGATGAGCAAGCCAAGACTTACTATGATGAGCATCAGAATCAATATCAGACAGCCGAAAAGCGTCTGGCAGCCCATATTCTGATCGATGCCTCGACCGACAACGCCGAAGCCAAGGCTGAGGATCTTCACAAGCAACTGGAAAACGGCGCTGATTTTGCTGCGCTGGCCAAGTCAGACTCTCAGGATACCCTGAGCGGTGAGAAGGGCGGGGAATTGGGTTGGTTTGAGCCTGGTGTGATGGATCCTGCTTTTGATGACGCCCTGTTTGCACTGAGCAAGGGTGATGTCTCTAAAGTGGTCAAGACGCCTTTCGGTTTCCATATCATCAAGCTGCTGGATATCCAGAGCGGTCAGACTGCACCTTTCGCCGAAGTGAAAGACAAGATAGTCGCGCAGCTCAAGCAAGATGAAGCAGTCAGCCAATTCTATGGTCTGCAGCAGAAATTGGCCGATACCAGCTATGAAATCCCTGATAACCTGCAAGAAGCGGCCAAGGCTGTTGGTGCAGAGATCAAGACTACCCGACTGTTCGGCCGTGACAACGCGCCAGCACCTTTCGATAAGCCGGAACTGTCCAAAGCCGCCTTCTCCAGTGATGTACTGGGAGGTATGAATAGTGAGCTGCTGGAAGTGGAGCGCAACCATGTCGTGGTTATCCGCGTTAAGGAACATCAGCAAGCCGGCACACTTGAGTTCGCCGAGGTTAAGCCTGCCATTGAAGTACGTCTCAAGCAGCAAAAAGCCAATGAGATTGCTCGTGACAAGGCGCAGGAATACATGGTCAAGCTCAAAGAAGGTAATGCTGATATCGCGCTGCAGAGCCATGCCAACTTAGGACGTTTCACCCAGGATGTAGATTCGGCTTTGGTGAGCAAGGCATTCCAGATGGCCAAGGCCAAAGAGGGTTTGAGCGTTGATACTGTGTCGCTGGCGACCGGTTATGCCGTGGTGGTACTGGATGCCATTCATGATGCAGAAAGTGCACCGGCCGATCAGGTTGCGGCCATCAAGCAAGGTCTTAACAGTCAGTACGGTGAGAATGACTATCGCGCCGTTATCAATATGTTGAAGGCCAAAGCTGAAATTGTTTACCCTGAAAGCGATGAGTAAATAACTTCAATGATTTAGCGTAGAAGCCGGTCCAAATGACCGGCTTCTTTATGTCTGGCATTTATCTCCTAGGGTTACCATGAAGCGAGAGTTCCACGAGGACTTATTCGCCCCCCCCTAAACCCCGGGACAGTATTGGCCCGCTCCTGAAATATGTTCTGTAATGATGGCGGTGGCACCACCTCTTTGGGCACTGAGAAGCACAGGCCGTGGGCTTGATGGACCATGATAGGGATCTTGTCCCAGGAGCACTACTTTGACTTCTGATAATGGCGTATAACGCAGAGCGTTGAAGGTGTTAGTTTTGGGAGGCTTGATGACCTTTCCCCGGGCACGCTCGGCGTTGATATAGGCCAGCGTCTCTTGAAAATAGGCTTGTTGTTTTTCAGGGCCCACTACTTTGGCCCAATAGATATCCGTATATAACAAAAAAAACAGCGCCTTGCGGCGCTGCTCATTGATTATTCGTCAACACCCAGCATTACGCTGCTGGCTTTGATCAGTGCGTATGCACTGTCACCTACTTTAAGCCCCAAACGCTCACAGGAGGCTTTGGTGACCACAGAGGTGAGCTCAACACCCGGAGCCAGTTCAATGGTGACTTCGTTGTTTACAGAGCCTTCTTCGATGGCTTTGATGGTACCGCCAAGACAGTTGCGTGCACTGATTTTCATGGTTTTCTCCTGGAAGAATAATTAGCAAGGTAAAGAGTATAAACTCAATCGTCTTCAAGATGGATGCCTAAGCGACAAATTTGGGCTCCAAGCGCTGATTCTGCAACCATAGGTAAAATGCCCACAGTCGATTCATCGCCTGAAAGCTTATAATTTACCCTTTACTTGTGGTGGTAAAAGAAAACGCCGCTTGATAGCGGCGTTTTTCGGTCAGCGTTATTGTTTCAATTTAGAGTTCAATCACGTCAAACTCAACGGCTGGATTAACGTCGGCATCATAGTCTATGCCTTCGATACCAAAGCCAAACAGCTTGAGGAATTCGGCCTTGTACTCACGGTAATCGGTCAGCTCACTGAGGTTTTCTGTGGTGATTTGTGGCCAGAGATCACGGCAATGCTGCTGGATATCTTCTCTCAGTTCCCAATCGTCCAGGCGCAGGCGGTTGGCATCGTCTACTTCTGGCTTGCTGCCATCGGCCTTGTAAAGGCGCTCGCTGAACATACGGTAAATCTGTTCCATGCAGCCTTCATGCAGGCCTTCTTCGCGCATCTTCTTGAAGACCATGGCGATATACAGTGGCATTACCGGAATAGCCGAACTGGCCTGAGTGATCACACTCTTGAGCACAGCGACATTGGCGCTGCCACCCTTGGCGGCCAGTCTTTGGTTTAGCTCACTGGCGGCGCGGTCGAGATCCATCTTGGCTTTACCCAGAGCGCCGTGCCAGTAGATAGGCCAGGTCAGCTCTGTACCTATATAGCTGTAAGCAACTGTTTTGCAGCCATCGGCCAGCACACCGGCCTTGTCGAGGGCATCTACCCACAGTTCCCAATCCTGCCCCCCCATCACAGTAACAGTGTCGTTGATTTCCTGCTCTGTGGCCGGCTCAACCGAGGCTTCAATGATGGTGTCTTTGTTGGTGTCTACCGCGGTAGAGCGATATGACTCGCCGATAGGCTTGAGGGCCGAGCGGATCACTTCTCCGCTGTCAGGCAGTTTACGCACGGGTGAGGCCAGTGAATAAACTATCATGTCTATCTGGCCCAGATCGGCCTTGATTAGCTCAATTACCTTGGCTTTGGCTTCATGGCTGAAGGCATCACAGTTGATGCTTTTGGAATACAGGCCTTCAGCCTTGGCAAACTTGTCAAACGCCGCCGAGTTGTACCAACCGGCTGTGCCGGGTTTGGTCTCAGTGCCGGGTTTCTCAAAAAAGACCCCGATAGTGGCAGCGTCGGAACCAAAGGCGGCGGCAATACGGGAGGAGAGACCATAACCACTGGAAGAACCTACCACCAGTACTTTCTTGGGGCCATTGGCTATCTTGCCTTTGGCCTTGGTGGTGTTGATCTGTTCCAGCACGTTGGCTTCACAGCCCAGAGGATGAGTAGTGGTACAAATGAAACCACGAATTTTAGGTTTAATAATCATGTCTTAGCTTCTTCTTCCGAAAACTGTCATTAGGATAAGTATTTCAACTTGAATTGGTACTGATTTTTTCAAAAAGCCTGCCAACAGGGTAGTGGTTGGAGCAGTTCGACTTATTCTCAACGCTTGCGGGTCAATTGTGCCTGCTCCTGCAACAATCTTTGGGTGTATTCGTGTTGCGGATCATTGAACAGGGTCTCGGTGGCGGCCTTTTCCACCATTACGCCCTTGTGTAGCACCATGATCTTGTCGCTGACATGACGAATAACATTGAGATTGTGGGACACAAATATATAGGAAAGCCCCATCTCTTTTTGCAGCTTGAGCAGCAGGTTGAGGATCTGGGCCCGCACCGAGAGATCCAGGGCTGTCAGAGCTTCATCGGCGATAATGATCCTTGGGTTGAGCATCAAGGCTCTAGCCACCGCCACCCGCTGCTTCTGGCCTTCGGAAATCATGTGGGGGTAAAACTCCACATGTTCCGGCAGCAAGCCCACTTTACGTAAAGTCTCAACCACCTGCTCGCTACGGGCATGGGCCGACAGCCGGGTATTGAACCTCAGCGGCTCATTGAGCAGTTCCCCTATGGTTAGCCTTGGGTTGAGTGAGGTGTTGGGATCCTGGAATATCATCCGGATAAGTCTGCAGCGGTGTTTCAGATCATGGCTGTCGAGCGGCTCGCCATTGAACAGAATTTCTCCGCCGCTGCGATACTCGGCGCCGACCAAAATGCGGGCCAAAGTACTCTTGCCTGAGCCGGCTTCACCGGCAATAGCCAGGGTTTCGCCACTGTTGAGTTCGAAAGAAATGGGCGCCAAGGCCTCAGTATATTGGCGGCGAAAGCCCTTGTAACCGCTGAAATAGCGTTTGCTCAGGTCCGTGACTTTAAGCAAGGGAGTCGTCATCAATAGGCTCACTCTGGTAGGGGAAATGGCAGGCGTAGTATCTGTCTTTATGATGGCTCAGCTGCGGTTGCACCACACATTGTTTACGGGCTTCCGGACAGCGAGGCCCCAGACGGCAACCTATCGGCAGATGTTGCAGCGCCGGTACCGAGCCCGGCAGAGTCGGCATCAGTGTTTTGTGGGCTGCAGGGCCGGAGTAGTCCGGCATATTGTCCAACATCGCCTTGGTATAGGGATGATAAGGCTGTTCAAGTAGCTCTGTGGTAGGTCCGGATTCCATCACCTGGCCGCTGTAGAGCACTGTTAGCCGGTTACACCAGTTCGACAGTGTGTCCAACTCGTGGCTGATCAGCAAGATGGCGACGTTCTGCAACTGATTGAGCTGGGTCAACAGGCGGAATATCTGCGCCTGGGTACTGGGTTCCATCGAAGCCGTGGGTTCATCGGCAATCAACAGCTTGGGACGGTTGGCCAGCGCCATGGCGATCATCACTTTCTGGCATTCACCTTCGGAGAGCTCCCAGGCATAGCTGCCCAGCACCCGCCGCGGTTCCTTGACTCCCACCTTGTGCAGCCATTTCTGGGCAGTGAGGCGCCGCTCTTTACCGCGGCGAAAGAAAGGTATCTGCCTATTTAACGGCATGGCTTCAATCAATTGGCTGCCCACAGTGAGTGCCGGGTCAAAGCTGCCGGAGGGGTCCTGAAATATCATCGACATATCAGAGCCCATAAGGCTGCGCCGCTCCGACTGGGTCATCTCCATCAGGTTGCGGCCATCCCACATCATGCGATCGGCGGTGACAGTCCAGTTGGGGCCGGGGATCCCGAGAATGGCCCGTGCCATAAGAGAACGGCCCGAGCCGGATTCACCGACCAGACCATGGATTTCACCGGCATTGACCGTCAGGCTGACTTTTTCCAGCGCCTTGACCCGTCCCTGAGGCGTGTCCAGTTCTATGGTGAGATTTCGTATATCGAGTAACGGCATAATCAGTTTCTGATGGGCGCAAGCGCCGATCTCAGTCCATCGCCAACCAGGTTGACGGCCAACACACTCAACAGGATAGCGGCTCCCGGAATGGTCACAGTCCAGGGGGCGGTCAGCAGGTTATCCAGTCCCTGGAATACCATGGCGCCCCATTCGGATTTGGGTGCCTGGGCGCCGAGGTTGAGAAATCCCAGCGCGGCGATATCCAAAATGGCCGCTGAAATTGCCAGCGTTGTTTGAATAATCACAGTCTCCCAGACATTGGGCATAATCACAAACCAGAATATCTGTAGACCGTTTGCGCCATCCAACTTGGCGGCGGTGACATACTCTTTTTGTAACTCTTCATGCACGGCCTGATGTATGGCGCGCACAAACTGAGGGGTGAGTGCAATCCCCACGGCCCAGAATACGTTCATCAGCCCGGGGCCCATTACCGCGACCACCAGAATAGCCATCAAGAGTGATGGAATCGACAGCAAGGCATCAAGTAGGTGCCCTAGGATACTGGACTTGAGGCCGCGCATCATCCCCGAGAATGAACCTATGATAAATCCGACCAGGAGCGCGGTGGCGACAATTGCCAGTGCCATGCCGAAGGTATAGCTGGTGCCGTGTAGCAGGCGGGAAAAGATATCCCGGCCGAGATCATCTGTACCGAGAAAGTGCTCAACCGTGCCGAGATCGTCCCAGGATGGCGGTAGTAACAGGGCATTGGGATCTTGAAAATCGGCCGGGTAGGGGGCCATCATGGGCCCGAACATAGTCAGGATCAGCAGACAGAGCACGCCCCAAAGCCCGGCAAGCGCAAAAGGATTGGCGGCAAAGGTACGCCAGAGCTTGAGGCTGGGGGATGGAATATCGTCTTCCTGATAAATCTTAATTTGAGGCATAGAGTTCCTTCCTGCTGAGCGGATTGGTGGCCGTGTGCAGCACTTCAATCAAAATGCTCAGAAAGATAATCAGCAGCGCCACCGCCAGTGTGCCGCCCTGGATCACAGTGTAATCCCGCTGATAGATACCAGATACCAGCCAGGAGCCTACCCCGGGCCAACTGAAGATCACTTCCACCACTATGGCATAACTGGCAAATGGCCCCAGCATAAGTCCCAAGTGTTTGAGCAGGGGGATCAAGGCGTTGGGCAGGGCGTGGCGCAATACGATTTTACTGGTTGGCAGGCCTCTTGCTTCGGCGGCGCGGATATAGGTCTGGTTCATCACATTCATCATCGCCGAGCGGGTAATACGTACCACCACGGTAAAGGGCAACACAGACAAGGTCAGCGCCGGCAGGATTATGTGCAAGGCGGCATCCTTAAAGGCGGATAAGCGATATTGCGAGTCGGACAGCAGGGTATCTATCAGCATAAAGCCAGTCACAGGCTTTATTTCATAGAGCAGGTTTATCTGCCCTGAAATTGGCAGCCAACCCAGCCTGACCCCGAACCAAAGTGATAGGGATAGCCCGAGCCAAAATACCGGAATCGAGTAACCTGTCAGTGTTACCGCCATGATGGCATTTTGGGTCAGTTTCTGTTTACTCAGCGAGGCCAGCACTCCGAGCGGTACCCCGAAGATGATGGCAAATAAACCGGATACAGTTGCCAGCTCGAAAGAGGCCGGCAGTACCGCCAACAGCTCTTCTGCTACCGGCCTTTGAGAGGTCACCGAAATACCGAGATCGCCACTGAGTCTCTGGGTTAAATACCCCATAAACTGGGCCAAAGAGCCGCCATCGAGATGATAATCGGCGATGATTTGCGCCTCCTGGGTATCACTCGGTGCCTGGATCCCGGTCAGGGCGTAAATGCGGTCAACCGGAAACAAACTGGTGGCATAGAAGAGTACACCAATCAGCAACAGAGAGGTGGCGACAAAGAGGTTGAGTCTGCGCAATAGGTAAGCAGCCATCATTCTTGATCCTTGGCGGGCGGCATTGGGGCATCTGCTGCCGCTTTATTGCTGTGGCCTATGTTGGCAAAGGCGATGCCGCCAAAAGGCGTTAGGCTGGTTTCGGTTACACTGGCATTTTTTAGCGCCATACGTTTGGCATGTGCCAGGCTGACCAGCGGCATATCTTGTGCCAGAATCGCCTCGGCCTGGCGGTACAACAAACTGCGACTTTCTCTGTCTGTCACGCGTCTGGCCTGGTTGAGCAGGGCGTCAAATCTGGGGTTACACCAGCGGGAACGGTTGTTGTTGGAAGCGATGGAGCCACAACTGAGCAAGGGGGTGAAGAAGTTATCCGGATCGCTGTTGTCGGCGTTCCAGCCGATGAGTACCGAGTCATAGTCACTGCGTGCCAGTTTTTGGGTAAAGACACTCCAATCGTAGTTGACGATATTGACCTTGACACCTATGGTCGCCAAATCGGCCTGGATCAGCTCGGCGGTCTTCAGCGCATTGGGGTTGTAAATTCGTGCCACAGGCATAGCCCAGATATCCAGTTCCAGTTTCTCTATGCCGGCTGCGTCCAGCAGCGCCCTGGCTTTGTCCGGGGCATAGTCATAACTCTTGGCCGAGTCGGAATAAGCCCAGGAAGAGGGCGGCAGTATACCGGTTGCCTCTACGGCGGTGTCCTGATAAACGGCCCTTAGCAGGTTTTGCTTGTCGATGGCGTAAGCCAGCGCCCGTCTGACCCTGACATCGTTGAATGGCGGCTTTTGGGTATTGAAGGCCCAATAGGCCACGTTCATTCCGGGGCGACTCTCCAAAACCAGGTTGTCGTGCTGCTCAATCACCGGCAACTCACCGGCCTTGGGCAAGGCCGAGACGCTGCAATCGCCGGTGATCAGCTTGGCCAGGCGGGTGGTACTTCGCGGCGTGATATCGAACACCAACATTTCAGACTGCGGCATATTGCCCCAGTAACCTGGGTGGCGTCGATAACGGATATATTCATTCTTAACATACTGCACCAGCATAAAGGGGCCTGTCCCAACCGGCTGGTTATCCAATTGCTGCGGGCTGCCTTGGGCGAGAAGCTGATCGGCATATTCTTTGGAAAGGATCACCGCAAAGTCGGTGGCCAGGTTGGACAGGAATGAGGCATCGGGCTGGGTGAGTTCAAATCTGACTCTGTATTCGCTCAGTTTGCTGATGGATTTTATCAGCCCGGCAAAGCCTATACTTTGGAAAAAGGGGTAACCGCCTTGGGCCACGTCGTGGAAAGGGTGCTGTTTGTCTATGATGCGATTGAAACTGAATAGTACATCATCGGCGTTAAAAGGCCGACTGGGGTGAAAGTAGGGCTGCTCGTGAAACCGGGTACCCTGGCGCAACTCAAACTCATAACTGAGCCCATCTTCGCTTATTTGCCACTCGGTTGCCAGTGCCGGGGTGATATCGCCGTTCTCGGGATCATAATCAACCAAGCGACTGTAAATCTGGTGCGAGGTGGCATCGATAGTGGTTCCTGAGGTCACCAGCTGTGGGTTGAAGGACTCGGGATTGCCCTCGGAGCAGTATACCAGGCCGGAGGGCACTTTCTGTTGACCACAGCCGCCAAGCAGCATTGTCAGAGCCAGGCCGGTCAATATGCTCCCGGTCAGCTTCAGGCGCCGGCATGAGCGGAATAATCGCCCTGCCACAAGATCTCCGTAGAGCTTGCTCCTGGAGACTTGCGCTATTGCTTCAGAGCTTCGCCCGGGGCGTAACGTCAGCAGATTCATTGCAAAATCGTTAGTTATTCAGATGTTGACCGAACATTTTAGCAGTGCAGCCGTTACCTGGGCAATCGGCTTATGCCTTATCGAGCAAATTGTATTTTTTCAGTATGCCTCTGAGCTGATGGTAGCTAAGTCCCAGTAGTTCGGCGGTTTTCTTTTGATTGAACTGGCTGGCACTGAGCGCACGTTGAATCAGGTCGGTCTCGAAGTCTTCACAGCACTGTTTGAAGTCCACCGGGAACTGTATCTGGTTTGCCGAAGGTTCCGGGCTATCGTTTGTCGCTGCGGCGGCACTGCCGTTAAGGACTTCATTGTCAACTTCAGCGGTCACCAGCTGGCGACTATGGGTCTTGACCCGCTTGGTGGGCCGGTAGGGCGAGGCAAAAGGGTCGAGCACTATGTTCTCAATCGGTTCGGGGTTATGACCATGGCGATAGACGCTGCGCTCTATGGCGTTTTTCAGCTCCCGAATATTACCCGGCCAGCTGTGATCCATCATGGTCGCCACGGCTTCGGCGGCAAAACCGGTAAACAGCTCCAGCTTGAGCTGACGCGCCATCCCCACGGCAAAGTATTCGGCCAATGGCAGAATATCTTCCCGGCGGCAGCGCAGCGGCGGCAGGGTGATCACATCGAACGCCAAACGGTCGAGCAGATCGGCTCGAAACTCGCCGGCTTCCGCCAGACTGGGTAAGTCTTCATTGGCGGCGCAAATAAGTCGAACATCGGCATTGAGGGTTTTACTGCCGCCCACCCTTTCATATTCGCCATATTCAATGACCCGCAGCAGCTTCTCCTGAATGAGGCCGGACGTATTGGCCAGTTCATCGAGAAACAGGGTGCCGCCGTCGGCGCGCTCGAAGCGGCCTTCATGACGCCCCTTGGCGCCGGTAAATGCGCCGGACTCATGGCCAAACAGTTCACTTTCCAGTAGATTTTCACTCAGAGAGGAACAATTGAGTTTGATAAAACTCTGATCCCAGCGCTGGGAAAGATAGTGTAGACGTTCGGCGATCAGCTCTTTACCCGTCCCCCGCTCGCCTATGATAAGCACAGGTTTGGACAGAGGTGCGATTTGGGAAACGTGCTCCAACACCTCCAACAGGGCATTGGATTGACCGATAAGATTGTCTTGTTGATAGGGATTGGCCACGATAACAGTTAGTCTTAAACGCTAATAATTGGTGAAAATCATAATATGCGGGTAGGTTAAATAAATAAAGTAAAAGTTAAGTTTTATATTATGCCATTGATATTTTTGATAAATTAAAAGTTGGCACGGGATCTGTATTACAAGAGTCGAGACCCACAATAAATGTAGAGGACAGGATTATGGGAATTTTCACACGTTTTGCCGACATCATTAATGCCAACATCAGTGCCTTGCTGGACAAGGCAGAAGATCCGGAAAAAATGGTGCGCCTGATCATTCAGGAAATGGAAGATACCCTGGTTGAAGTACGTTCTACTTCGGCTAAAGTATTGGCAGAGAAGAAAGAGTTACTCCGCCGTATTGGCAAAGTGCAACTTCAGGTGCAGGATTGGCAGGAAAAGGCCGAGCTGGCACTGACCAAGGACAGGGAAGATCTGGCCAAGGCCGCGCTGGTTGAAAAGCAAAAAGCCGCAGCGCTGGCGCAAACCCTGGAGCAAGAGCTCGAGGTAGTTGAAGAGCATATCGCCCGCCTGAAAGAGGAAGTGGGTCAACTGCAGGAAAAGCTGGCCGATGCCAAGGCTCGCCAGAAGACCATCATAATGCGCAAGCAAACCGCTTCTTCACGCCTGGAAGTGAAAAAGCAGCTGGATTCCAGCAAAATCGACAATGCCATGCTCAAGTTTGAACAGTATGAGCGTCGCATCGAAGGGCTGGAGGCTGAAGTTGAGTCCTATGATCTGGGTGGCAAGAAGTCCAGTCTGGAAGAGGAATTTGCGGCACTCAAGGCCGAAGATTCTGTCAGCGCCGAGCTGGAAGCCTTGAAGGCCAAGGTGAAGGGCGATAGCGCCAAAACCAAAAAATAATACAGACTCAGAGGTGATTTATGGATATGGACTTACTGCTGGCACCCCTGATTATCTTCATGATCTTTGTGGCGCCAATCTGGTTGATTCTGCATTACCGCAGTAAACGTCAGGTGAGCCAGGGGCTTACCGAGGCAGAGTTCAAACAGCTTAACGACTTGATAGACACAGCTGACAAGATGGGCCAAAGGATTGAAACACTGGAAGCCATCCTGGATGCCGAGTCCCCGGAATGGAGGCAACGTCATGACTGAATCAGGCAAGCGTACTCTTTACCGCATTCCCCAGCAAAGGAAGATAGCCGGGGTCTGTGCCGGGGTAGCCGAGTACTTTAATCTGGAACCTTGGTTGGTTCGGGTCGCTACGGTTTCAATCCTTTTACTCGGTGGCTATGGAATGGTGATTATCACCTATCTGGTGCTGTGGATGATACTGGATGTCAAACCTTGGACAGCCAAAGACACCCATAAGGACATTGGGGTCAAGAAAAAGGTCTGGCAAGCCGGGGAACCCGCCGGGCAAGCGCTCAGAGATGTAAGCAATCGCTTTCAATCGCTGGAGCATAGGCTCAGGGCACTCGAACAACATGTCACCTCTGAGCAATTCGAGTTGAAAAGACAGTTCAACAACCTATAAATCCTTGTTCAAGGGGCGGTGCTTACCGCCCCGTTTGTTTGTATCAGGAGAATTATGGCAAGCGTCAGGCAAGAGTTCGGCAAACTCAAACACAAAACTCGTGAGTTGGCACAGCGCACCACAGACAGGCATCTTAGGTTGGCGGTTACCGGCCTTTCCGGCGCCGGCAAGACGGCCTTCATTACCGCGCTGGTGGATAGACTGTTGCGCGCAGGCACCGAGCCTGATGGCAGGGGCTTACCCCTATTTCAGGTGTGCCGCGACGGACGGTTACTCGGGGTAAGGCGGGAGCTGCAGCCGGATTTGACCATAGCCAGTTTTGATTTTGATGCGGCGATTGCCAGTTTGACCGCGGCCAGGCCCAGTTGGCCGGCATCGACCCGCAGCATCAGTGAGCTGCGGCTGACGCTCAAATATGTGCCTACCAAAGGGATGTTGGCAAAATTGGCCGACAGCGCCAAGCTGCATCTGGACATAGTCGATTATCCCGGGGAGTGGTTGCTGGATTTGCCCATGTTGAGCCAGGACTTTAACCGCTGGTCTGAAACCCGCTTTGCCCGGCAATCAACCCTGGAATCCTCGCCTCTTTACCCTAAATTTGCTGCGGCGCTGGCGACGCTGGATTTGTACGCCGATGCCGACGATCAGGCGCTGGCCGCCATTGCCGAAAGTTATCGGTTACTACTGCTGGATCTGGTGCATCAACAGGGGTTTTATCAGGCACAGCCGGGGCGAATGTTGCTGCCCGGAGAGCTGGCCGGTACGCCACTTTTGGCCTTTTTTCCCCTGTTACCCGAGCAACTCAAAGACAAGCAGCAACTGGCATCGGCCGGACGTCGCAGTAATTATCAGGTGCTCAAGCACAGATATCAGCAATATCTGGCCAAGGTGGTCAAGCCCTTCTATCAGGAGTATTTTGCCGGTTTCGACCGTCAGTTAATTCTGGTGGATTGCTTCAGCGCCCTTAATCGTGGCAAGGCGCAGTTTGAAGATATGGCCGAAGCTCTCAATGCCATCAGTGCCAGCTTCCAGTATGGGCAGTCCAATTTGCTGCGACGTTTGTTTGCTCCCCGAATAGATACCCTGCTGTTTGCTGCCAGTAAAGTCGATCAGGTGACCCGGGATCAGCAGGGCAATGTGTTGTCACTGCTCAGCGCTATGTTGGCACCCAGTCGGCAACAGGCCGGATTTGCCGGCAGTCGGGTTGAAACCATGGCCATCAGCGCCATCAAGGCGACTCGTCACGGTATGGTCAAAGATGCCGATGGCGTGGAGGTGGAAGTGGTCTGTGGCCGGCGCATGAGCGATGGACAGAAGGTGACCCTGTATCCGGGCGAGGTGCCCAGAGCCTTGCCTGAAAAAGCGTTCTGGCAAAGGCAGGGATTTCATTTCTGTGAGTTTGCGCCGCCCGACAGTCAACCGGAACAAGGCTATGAACATATCCGGCTCGATCACCTGCTGGAGTTTCTTTTGGGCGACAAGTTGAGGTAAGTCGTGGCAAAACACAGTTCAGAAAAGCATGTTGATAATGCTGCCGACAACGGCAGTCACGCTGATGAGGCGCAAACCACAGAGTTGGCGCCACAGAGAATTTTCAGTCATCAGCCGGAATCCGCCGCCGAATTGGCCGCGGCCAAGGATTTCCAAGGCGATGACTTTGTTGAATACCCCACAGAAGCCGAACTGGAGCAAGTGCTGAGTGCACAGCCCAAGGCGGATGAACTCATCTCCCTCAAGCCCAAACGCTGGTCCTGGTTGGCGCGTTTGGCCCTGCTGGGCGTGATGGCGGCAGTGGTGCTGCAGACACTGCTGGGTCTTATCGATGCCTGGCGCGACAGCCCTTGGCTGTTTGGTTTTTACAGCCTGGTGCTCGCTTTGGTGCTGGCCTGGGTAGGCAAGCTTTGTTTCGGGGAATGGCGCAAACTCAAACGCCTGCGCCAGGTGGAAGATACCCAGCAAACCGGGCAACGCCTGCTCGGCAGTATGCAGATGGGCGAAGCGCGCGATTTTATCTATGGTATTTGCAAGCAGATGCCCAAGGGGCCGGAGCAGGACAGGCTGCAGTCGCTGCTGAATCCGGAGCAGAATGACGCCGAGCAGTTGCAGCTGTTTGATCAGGTAGTGCTGACCGAGCGTGACAAGGTTGGCATGAAGCTGGTGCGCCGTTATGCGGCCGAATCGGCCCTATTGCTGGCGGCCAGCCCGCTGGCGGTACTGGATATGGCGCTGATCCTCTGGCGTAATCAGAAGATGATCCAGGATATTGCCCGCTGTTATGGGGTTGAACTGGGTTATTGGAGCCGTATTCGGCTGATCCGCGGGATCCTGGTCAATATTCTCTATGCCGGCACCACAGAGCTTGCCACCGACTTGGGTACCCAATTGCTGTCGGTAGAGATGTCCGGCAAGCTTTCGGCGCGGCTCGGTCAGGGACTGGGGGGCGGTTTGTTGACGGCGAGACTTGGCTATCAGGCGATGGCGCTTTGTCGGCCGCTGGCATTTTCCAGTGCCAGCAAGCCCAAACTGTCGCGGATCCATAAAGAACTGCTGTTGGAGCTAAAGGATTTTTCCGCTTCTGTGCTGGTGAGGAAACCCGAACGTAACAAAGATTTTACAACCAAGGAGTAATGATTTTTGCTTGCCGATTTGGGCAAGTCTTGCTGACTCAGTATGTTGGTGACAGGACAACTGAATCATCCCGGGCGATAAGCCGAATAACAATATAAGGGATGGTCGGACTGACATGGGGAGTTAAGCATGCAACACAAGCAGCCAAAAGCACTGCACTCAGCCACACTGGCTATTCATGGCGGCCACTCTGGCGAGCCTTCCGGGGCACTGGTATCGCCTTTATATCAGAGTGCCACCTTCTGTTTTGATACCGCCCAAAGCGGTGGTCGCCGCTTTGCCGGTGAAGAAGAGGGCTATATCTACACCCGCTTGGGTAACCCGACGGTTGCCGAGTTTGAGCGGCGCTTGGCGTTGCTTGAAGGCGCTGAAGCAGCGGCTGCTGCCGCGTCCGGTATGGGCGCGGTATCGGCGGCCTTGCTGGCATACTTGAGCTGTGGCGATCATCTGTTGGCTTCCTCGGCCGTCTATGGCTGTACTTTTTCATTGATGACAGAGCAGTTTGCCCGCTTCGGTATTGAAGTTTCTCTGGTGGATTTTGCCGATCTCGCGGCGGTCGAGGCGGCTATTCGCCCCCACACCCGGGTGATTTTTTGTGAAACCCCGGTGAACCCGCATCTGGCCGTATATGATCTCCGTGCCATAGCCGCTATCGCCAAGCGTCATCAACTGACCAGCATAGTGGACAACACCTTTATGACCCCGCTGCTGCAGCAGCCTCTGCAGTTGGGGATTGATCTTGTGGTTCACAGCGCCACCAAGTATCTCAATGGCCATGGCGATGTTATTGCCGGTATCATCTGTGGTTCGCAAGCGGCGATAATGGCCATCAAGCAACAACAGCTAAAAGATATTGGCGCCGTGCTATCGCCTTTCGATGCCTGGTTGATTTTGCGAGGCCTGAAAACCCTCTCGGTGCGACTCGAACGTCATTGCGATAATGCCGAGCGCTTGGCGCAGTATCTCGAATCCCATCAAGCCGTGGCCAAGGTACATTATCCCGGGTTGGTTTCCCATCCGGGCCATCAGTTTATCGGCTCGCAGATGCGCAGGGCCGGTGGGGTGTTGGCGTTTGAGCTTAAGGCCGATTTGGAGCAGTCCATGGCCTTTGTCAATCGACTGGCACTGTTCAAAATTGCTGTGAGTCTGGGGGATTGTGAGTCACTTATTCAGCATCCGGCGTCCATGACCCATTCACCCTATACCCAGGAGGCGCGTATTAAAGCCGGTATAGGTGACAGTCTGCTGCGAATTTCGGCCGGGCTTGAGGATGTGGATGACCTGATAGCTGATCTGGAGCAGGCACTGACAGTGATCAGTTAAAAGAGACAAGGCGAGCATGGCTCGCCTTGTTTTTCGGGCTTTAGAGAATCAAATGCCCCAGAAGGTGTGGGCTATGATATAGAGCACCAACATACTGATGAAGTTGATGATAACACCGACTCGCATCATTTCAGATTGCTTTATGTAGCCTGAGCCATAGACTATGGCGTTGGGGGGCGTGGCCACCGGCAGCATAAAGGCGCAGGATGCCGAAATACCTATGAGCACTGACAGCATTACGGGCGATAGCCCCAATGCTTCGGCTATGGCAGCAAACACAGGTACCAGCAGAGCGGCACTGGCGGTGTTACTGGCAAACTCGGTCAGCATCACCACAAAGAAAATGACCGCGAACACGAACAGCGACATATGGGTACTGCCGAAGATGTCTGTCATCCAGTGTGCCAGAAAGACGCTGGTACCCGTGGTTTTCAGTACGGCGCTCAGGGTTAGACCGCCGCCAAACAGTATCAGTACACCCCAGTCGGTGGTTTTTTCTATCTTCTTCCAACCAACCAAGCCAAGTCCTGCCAGCAAAACCACTGCAGAAAGCGCGACTATGGTATCAAACTGGCTGATACCACCGAGCGCCTCTGATAAGGGCTTACTGAAGATCCAGCAGCAAACTGTGGCCAGGAAAATAAGCAGAGTCAGTTTTCCCTGAAAACTCAGTTTCTGATCTTCGATATCCAGTTTACATTCCACCGATAAGTCCGGTTTGAAATACAGATAGAGGGCGATCAGCATGGTTGGCAACATCAAAGCCACGGTCAAGAGGCCAAACTCCAGCCAGTCGCTGAAGCTCAAGCCGGCTTGGGCGGCGGCGATGGCGTTTGGCGGACTGCCCACCAGAGTACCTATGCCACCAATGTTGGCCGAATAAGCGATACCCAGCAACATAAAGACATAGGTGTTGTGCTGGCTCTCTCTATCCAGTTGCTGCAAAATTCCCAACGCCAGAGGCAACATCATGGCAGCGGTGGCTGTGTTGCTGATCCACATAGACAGCAACGCGGTTACCCCGAACAGCATCATACAGGCGATACTGAGTTTACCCTTGGAAGCCAGTAACACCTTTTGGGCGATAAGGGTATCGATTTTTTGATGGTGCAGGGCTGCAGCCAATACAAAACCACCAAAAAACAAATAGATAATTGGATTAGCAAAGTTGCTCATGGCAGCTTTGGTTTCAAACACACCGAAAAATACCGCCAGAACCGGAATGAGTATCGCCGTGATACTCAGATGAATGGCTTCAGTAAGCCAGAGCACAGCGGCAAATACCAAGATAGACAGACCGGTATTTACCCCGGGTTCAAAAGGTAAAAAATTGTGCAATAGAAAAAGCAGCAAGATATCTGCGGCCAAAATCAACATGTTACGTTGTTGGGTGCTCTTCTCTGTCTGCGAAGGGGGTAAGCTTTCCGTTTGTTCTAAAGACATTGTTAACTTCCTCGTCTTGTTTTTATGGCAAGCAATTTAGGGTATAGCTCACATTTGGCAAAGGGCTTTATTGGGTAACTTAACCACCTTGCCTAATACATTTGTGTGAGGAATCTATCACGAAATTGGTAAATTGGAGAGCTGGATCACTTAAATTTGTCGCCTTTGGGCGTTTTTTTGTTTCAAACGGTTAGCCAAGAGGCGTTGCCTTTATATTACTGAAAGAGAATGAAAGTTTGAAACGGTGATCTGTGTCACATTAGGCTGTTGTACTAATGTCTAGTTGCAATAATTTGGCAATATCCGTGCGCTGGTCTACATTTCTTTTAGGCCAAGGAAAGGGATCTCGGCCTCAATGACCATGACAAGGAGTCTTCAATGAAAACACCATTCTATGCTTTATTACTTGCAACCAGTCTGAGTTTCCCCCTGTACGCCGGAGAGCCCACTAAAGACAAAACTTCACAAACGTCACCAGCCGGACAAGCACAGGTTCACCAAATCAATATTAATACTGCCTCGGAATCTGAGTTGCAGCTACTGAAAGGGATAGGAGAGGCCAAGGCCAAAGCGATTGTGGAATATCGCAGCAGCCAAGGAAAATTCAAATCCATTGATGAGTTGGCTCAGGTAAAGGGGATTGGGCCTAAACTGGTCGAACAGAATAAACATCTATTGGTACTTTGACCATAAGAGAAACACAAGCTTTTGTTTATCTTATGTTCACTTAAAAGCAATCGCGGCCAAACGGAGGTTATTTCCCTTGATCCAGACGAGGGCATGATGGATAATCCACGGCGTTGCAGCAAGGCTGCAAATCTGTGGTGACCCCAGGGTCCCCCCGCAATGATAACTTGTGAACCCGGCCAGGCCCGGAAGGGAGCAACCGTAGCAAGTGACTCATGTGCCGGGGTGTGGCTCTGGGGGAACCTCCAATTCCAAACCTTTTCAAATGGTTAGCTTGAGATAAACCTTGGTGGTACACAAGGTGGTCCACTTTGAGCTCGGCCAGAACATCATCCAGTCCTTATCTCTTCCTGTCCCGGCATGGTATTTGGTATGCCCGTGTAGTCGTTCCTGAAGACCGTAGAGATGCCATAGGGAAACGTGAACTCCGCAAGACACTTGCCACTAAAGACAAGCGCGAGGCTGTCCTGAGGTCTTGGGATGTGCTTAAGGCTCTGCATGCCTTGGCTAAAGGCAAAGCATCGGCGACACAATCCCCATCAGCCAGCTTGGAGTCTTCTCAAGGTCGTGCTGTGGTATCGGCCCCAGTCCCTCCTGAGATTCCCCCCGTATCCCCCCAGTTACCTAAGTTGAGCCAGATAGCGGATGAATACAGCCGGGAAAAGGTCTTGGGTGGTGCATGGTCGAAACATACTGAGAGCGTCAACCGCAAGACATTCAGAGACATGATTGCCTTGCTGGGCGACCTTAGGATTGACCAGTTCACCAAGGAGCTGGCTCAGAGGTATAAGCAGCACTACAGTGCCAAGACTGACCTGTCTGTCGCGACAATCAACAAGTACCTGACTCGGGTCACCGCCTTGTTACAGTGGGCCTCAGCTCACTATGTGACACCTGTTCACTATGGAACACCTAATCCCATGGCAGGAATGAGCATTCGTGTGTCGGCAAAGGTGAAGGTGTCTAAAGAGCGGGAGGCGCTGACTCCATTCCAAATCAAGCAGCTATTTCAAGCACTGCCCATAGGTAACGCTAAAAGGTACGCCTACAGGTACTGGGTGCCTCGGCTTGCGGCGTACACTGGGGCCAGAGTCGGGGAGTTGGCTCAGTTGTATCTGGATGATTTCACGGTAATTGATGGTCATCCGTGCATCCTTATCCGAGCCAGTCACCCAGACCAATCAATTAAGACCTCAAGCAGCGAGCGGGCCATCCCCATTCACCCTAAGCTGATAGCTCTGGGCTTCCTGCATTTTGTTGAGAGACAGCGAAGCCTAGGTCATCAGCGCCTGTTCCCTGAGTTGCCTAAACAGGAGGCTCGGGGTTACTCCCATGCTGTTTCTAAGTGGTTCCACAACTTCAAAAGGAAACTGGACTGGGGAGAGCGAGAGACCTTGCACGGTATACGCCATGCGGTGGCAACCCAGTTGAAGCGCAAGGAGTTTAGCTCTGATTTGGTCGCCGGGTTATTGGGGCATCCCCATGGCTCAATTACCTTCGACCGCTACGGGAAGGAGTACAAGGTAAACAACCTGCTCAGAGTGGTTGAGGCTCTGGATTGGGAGTAGCGCTTAGTGTCATTCAATAGCTTGGCAGTTGATAAAGCTAAATAGTTGATAGCAAAAGGTGTATGCCTTACGTCTAATGGCGATTAGTTAAGACAGAACGCTTGACGATCTAATTGAAAGGATCAAAATCGGAAGACCTTATGTCATCGGATTTTTTGTATAGAGAAAATGCCGTTCACACTAAGTGAACGGCATTACGCATCGTTGCGGACTTTTTTGTTTCTAAACCTCACTCAGTCGGTAGTGGTTGCTCTTTGATGAAGGTGGCAAGTATTGGATAACACAGGTGCGTAAAGAGAACCCTTTATTCGCCACAAGGTAAGAGGTAATTGGAGGGGATAAACGTGGGGTATTATATTTGTTGTAAACCACTTTTCCGATGTTGCGTCTTTAACAAATGCATGTACGATTGTGACAATAAGTACGATTCTACAACTGAAGTCTAGTCAAAAATCGGATGTGCGGTAAAGAAGTTATCGACATGGCCAAATAGTTTTATTAAATTACGCGCGCCTGGTTTTCTGCGATAGTTTTTGGGTCAAAATTTCTGTTCGCAGAGCCAGTTATAGCTCGGGTTAACTGATGAGTCAATATAATTTATCACTAAGCCAAAAGGCGACTGCTCTCAAACGTTTTGCGTCTTGAGGTTGGTTGGCTTTGAATATGTTTCGATAAAGTTGGTTTAACTGTTTTTTATGGGTTTTAAATAGGTCGTCAATATTTGTTACTGTTCAATAACAAGGTTTTCTTGCCAAGAGGTAAATGAAACTTGTTGTTTCAGTAAGCCTTATTTTAATGCAAGGCGAGCGAGTATTTAACACGAGTACTTTGTCAATAATCTCTAGAGAAACTAAATGAAGAAAAGTATTATTTCTATAATGGTTTTATCTGCGATGCTGGCAGGATGCAATAATGATGATTCATTGGGTGAGGTGCCACCTACGGAGGTTATTCCTCCGACAGATGTGGTTCCACCTACAGAGATCATTCCACCAATAACTTATATAGGTCAGCTCCAATCATCAGGACAACTCATTAAAGGTGAAGTGGACTGTAATGGGCAGCGAGTTATTGATGGTAGATTCGAAGTCCTTCAAGGGATTTCCTTTGACTGTCGTGTGGGCAATGTTGTTCTTGGTGAATTTACCGCTCCATTTCCGAATGAGACTCGTGATCAGATCCAAAATGGCAAGATAGAAACCTCTTTTGAACTGACTCGCCTGCACGGTAAGCGGGTCACTGAAGTCTTACAATCAATCGATGCTTGCGAGAATGAAGATGCAATCTGTTTAACAGAGATTGATTCATTTGATATCGAAGAAGTGTTTAGTCAAGGTCTAAGTGATGAAGTCATTGATGCCTACTTTGCCTCGAAAGAGGAGGCGGCCACGGACCAAGTCGGTAAGGCGCCAAGCTCTCACGTTGATAACAAAGTGACACCAGCGGTTGACGCAGATGCTGATAGCGATCTGAATGCAAAGTTTGTATCTGCTAATGCTGAGTCGAGCTACGCTTATAAACCAACTGCAGAAGGCAAAGTTCTTACCCGCAGTAAGCTGACGGATATAAATGGTCAACCTCTTGTTGGTGTAAGTTATTTCTCCGCAAACTCTATAGGTTTAACGGATGATAATGGTGAGTTTGAATACCTTTGGGGTGATACCTTAACCTTTGGTATTGACACTTTTGAATTTGGTAAGGTTGTTGGTAATAAAGTTGACTATAAGCTAACCGATGTAACGGATAATGATGTCACGAAAGCCAATATCCAGGCACTCATTGAGCGTTATGCTGTAAACTTGAATGGTAAGTTTGAAATTACCACAGAGATCAGGGATACGTTTGCTATGTATCCAAACGTAATTAATGAGCTTATCAACCTTTCACTGCCAAATGGCGGAAAGCTTGAGGGTTCTGACTTTAATTTGCCCAATGAGTTCGATGAACAGTTCAGTAAAGGTTTGACTGCCTGGATAGATCAAGAATTACGTCAGCCGATGGCATTCAGTTATTCGCAATCTCAACCACAGGTTTTTTCGTTAGATAATAGTAAATACGTAACTGAATCATTAAACGCCATTTTTCGCGATGTAAATACATTCCATGTATTTAATGATAACGGCAGTTTTTACGGTGCAACCGGTTATACTCGTGGCATGCGGGCATTGAATCTTTCCAATCGCGCGTTTCCTGTGATGATGCCGCGCTCTGATATAAACCGTGAACTTGATTTTGGTGAACCACAAGCGTGGACCCGCGAGGGGCGCCCTTATATCGCGACTTGGCCGGGTATTGATATGCCTGCGATTCCAACAGTGAGTAAAGACAACGCAACCTTTGGCTTCCCATTTGTTACAGCAGGTGAGATTGGCCAAGGTAAGATTGTGATGATGGGAAATGGATTGTACCCAAGCATTCTTTCATGCCCGGACAATTATTGGAATAACCGTTCTGTTAAGATCGACAGTTCGGCTAAGAGCTGTACTTCCACTAAGGTTGAAAACCCAAAGCATGATGACCATGGCAGTATGAAGCAGTTCTTTGTTAACTTGTTCCAGTGGTTTAATAATAATAACCCAACACAAGGTATCGCTATTGGTACTAACATAGATAAAGCATATTTTGCTCATGCCAATAGTGGCTTAGGGATGCAATATGACTTTTTTGTTAGTCCTGATTTTGGTTTTGGTGAGCTTACTCAACTGAGTAAAGGTAGCTTTAGCAATATTTCAGCCAAAGCCACCCCGATTTTGATTTTGCAGGCATATCCACCAAAACTGATCCAAGATGGGATGACAAATCAGTTCGTGGCAGATTTGGATAATCCGAACCTGACTCAAAGTGATGTTACTGCACTAATCAAGTATGTGAATGACGGCGGTAATATCTTGTTTATGGATGCCATTCAAACCGCAAACCCAGAGCCGATTGGCCGATTGGCCGATGCGGCGGGTATCTCTGTCGGCGGCCAAAATGTGACCCCGACAAATCAAGCATTTTGTGGCAGTTCTTATTATTGTCAGGAAGCCTATCCAAACCTGCATGTAAAAGGTGGTTCGGAGATGGTGGTTTTGGAGCGCTTTCAAGACCATGAGGGTAAGCAGCCATTTACTGTCAATCAGGATGGCACTGTCGAGTGGCTCAAAGATGAAACCAAGATCAAATTTGAGATCCCGACCTACGAGGTACCTAAGTTAAATGCCGACGGTAATCCAGAGTTTGATCCGCAGGGCAACCCTGTAATGTTGAAAAAACATGCTCGTATCTTTGTCAATACAGCTGAAGAACGTGAAGCGGCAATCGCAGAGCTTCAAGCTGCCTTTGAAGGCACGCCTGTGTGTAACAATGCCTACGAGTATGAGTTTAACTGTATTGAAACTCGTTCCGGGCATGGTTACACAGTTCGTGGTGCCTATCACCGGCCGGATTTTGACCGTTATGAAGTGAGTAAAGATGTTGTCGAAAGTATGGTGAAAGCCGCAAACCTGGGCGCGAACTTTACCGCATTATACAAGCATGAGCTTTACTACCGCACCAAAGGCAAACAAGGTAGTCGTTTATCAGCGACCGAGCTGAATCAAACTTACGATAATCTGGCGATTTGGATGTGGAATGACAACCCTTACCGTTATGAGACAGAAATTCAAGATGAACTGGGCTTTAAACAAGCGGTGCAGTTCCTGAACTGTTACACGGACGATAAGCATCAAGCTGATACCCAGGAAGCCAAATGTCCGCTGGATTTGAAAGCCTCCCTGGTCAGTAACGGCATGATCTATGGTGCTGGTGACCTAGAAGGTCAAATGAATCCCAGTTATCCATTGAACTATATGGAAAAACCATTAACCCGAATCATGTTGGGACGTTCATTCTGGGATCATGACATTGTTGTCGATACCACTCAATATCCGGGACGCACCCCCGGGGTGGTGTCTAACGGCACAGCTCACATTCAAACGGATGGTAACGCTGTCACCTACTCTGCAGGTAATAATCAATCCACAGGTTACTGGGCTCCTCAACTGCAAGAGGTGACCATTACCGGGGGAGTGGAAGCGACCATTACTGTCATGATGGCAGATGATCTAACGGGTAGGTCAAACCATGAGTTGGGTTTAAAGCGTCCACCACGGATGCAAACCAGCTACGACTATAATGGTGTACGTAAGTCCTTTAAAACGCCTTATGGTGGTTTGATTTATATTCAGCCTAAAGAGCAGGGGCTAGGCGAAGTTACCTTTAACCTGGAAGGAGTAGAAACCGCAGCATGGTGGAAGGAGGGGCAATGGATACACAGCCTGGAGTCCGCAACGGCACCTATTGCTGAAATTGATACCGAGTCATTTATTTACACTACGCCGGTACAGAATGTGCAGTTGATGAATGTCGATAAATTCGCTGCGGATATGAACCGTTTTGCTGAGGCAGCAAGCGATTTCTATGGTCGTGATGAAAGAACTGATGAAGGCCGGCATCGCCGCTTTACCTACACAGATCTGAAAGAGTTCCGTCATCGCTTTGTTAACGATATGCAGATCTCCATTGGTGCTGCGCACTCGGGTTACCCTGTGATGAACTCTGGCTTTAACGCCGATGCCACTAGTGTTCCAACCAATGCCATAAATGATTGGTTGCTGTGGCATGAAGTGGGGCACAACCTAGCTTCTGCTCCTTTTAATGCTCCCGGCAGTACAGAAGTTACCAATAACCTGTTGGCGTTGTATATGCAGGAGCTTGAGGGCCGTAATGACAATCCTCGAATGGATCGTATAGCGGCTGATATCCAAAAAGCGCCATTGTGGCTTGATGGCAATGCCGGTCATGCCTGGTCCCATGGTGATGCGGGGATGCGTTTGGTGATGTTCGGTCAACTTAAACTTTGGGCCAAAGCACACTTTAAAATTGATGACTGGTACTCAGATTCGGAGGATAAACCATCCATCTATGGTGCAGATGAAGGTTGGAATATGTTCAAGTTGATGCATCGTAAGGCTCGCGGCGACGTGCAAGGTGATAATGGCGGTATAAACTACTGTAGTTCACAGGCAACGGGCTTATCTAACGGTGATCTTATGATGGTATGCAGCTCATACGTGTCCGGTTACGACTTACGTGACTTCTTTACCACTTGGAATGTTGGTGAAACTTCTATGACCAACCCGGATGGGAGCAAAGTGTACAGTGGTGGGATCAGCCATAAAGGTCTTAGTACACTAGACCAACTCAAGTTGAGCAAGCCAACAAAGGATCCGCTGGCAGTTAACTCCCTCAATTAGGATATTTAATTGATTAACGATAAATCCCTCAACCTAGGTTGGGGGATTTTTATGCATTTTGATTACCTGAGGTGAACCAATCAAAATAGCGCAACGGAGTGCTGAGTGGCGGTTGCTGGTGCCGAATAGACAGATGCCGACAGGTTACTGATTAACGTCACGACTTCCAACGGATTAATCATTCACCTGCCCATTATTCTTTTGGTTACTCATCAAGGATATAGATGGCGCTCTGACAAGAGCCCCAAGTGCCTGACGGAAATTTTTTAGTTGCAAAAAGTCGGCCTCAAGAACAGAGGCCGATATTGTGCGGAAGTGATTTGAAATGTAGAAATTAAGCTAAAACTTATCTCTGGAACTGATAAACACTGCCGAGTTTCATTATCTGAGTCAGTTCATCCAGTGCGGTACGGGACTCGACTAGCAATTGTGGGTCGGCCAAGTCTGCGGGTAACAAGCGATCGCGGTAGTGTTTGTCCACCCAGGCGTTGAGGCGAGTAAACAGGTTATCGTCGAGCAGAACGTGCTGATTGATGGCTGCCAACTCGGCATCATTCATAGCCACCCTCAGGCGAAGGCAAGCTGGGCCACCACCGTTTTGCATGCTTTGTTTAACATCAAAGTATTCAACTTTCTGAATTGGTGTATCCAGAGTCAGCAATTCATCCAGGTAGGCTTTTACCGCTGGATTCTCGGCACAGTCGGTTGGCGCTATGATAACCATCTTGCCGTCACTCATGCTCAATAGCTGAGTGTTAAACAGGTAGGATTTGACCGCATCCTGAATACTGACTTTGGCGGTCGGTACTTCAATGAAATGGATATCACCTTCCAACTTGGCGCGGATCTCTACCAGCTTGGCCTTGGTATCGACAAAGGCCTGCTCGTGATGGAAAAGCACATTGCGGTTACCGACAGCGATCACATCATTATGGAATACGCCTTGATCTATCACCTCAGGATTTTGTTGAATAAAGACAGTGTTGTCTTCATCGAGACGATGTAAACGGGCGATTGCCTGCGAGGCTTCCAGCGTTTGTCTGGCGGGAAACTTCTTCGGTCTTATGGCCTGAGGGTTGGTAGCTTCCTGGCCGTAAACAAAGACTTCGACTCCGGCATGACCATATTCCTGACACAGGCGGGTGTGGTTGGCAGCGCCTTCATCACCAAAACTGCTGTGTTCCGGCAGGTGCTGGTGGTGTACAAAATAGCGACTGTCGCTGAAAATGGCCTTGAGAATGTTGCCCGTGGTTTGCGGCTCGATTGAGCGATGCAACTTATCCACCAGGTTGGCCGGCGTAAAGTGCACGCGGCCATCATGGGTATCGGCACTTGGGGATACGGTTGCCGCATTGGCGGTCCACATGCTGGAAGCACTGCAACAGGCTCTGAGAACAGCAGGTGCCTGCGCGGCTGCCTTTTGCAACACTTCTTTATCCGTGCCACTGAAGCCTATTCTGCGCAGTGTATGTAGATCAGGGCGTTCTTGCGGCGCCAGAATGCCCTGGACCATCCCCATGTCGGCCAGGGCCTTGGCCTTTTGCAAGCCCTGTTTGGCCGCCGCCTTGGGGTTGGCTGCCTGGGCGGCATTGTTCAGGGAGGCGACATTGCCGAACGACAGGCCTGCATAGTTGTGGGTGGGGCCCACCAATCCGTCAAAATTCGCTTCAAAATGCTTCATTGCTTGTCCTTTTGGGGTATTTGAGGTTGTTATAGAGGCCCAATCCAGGCCTTGGACTGGCTCCAGTATACTTGAGCCCCAAGGCTTCACAAGTCGACCAGGAAGGCTGCAAAAAGTGCTTTTTCATCACAAATGCATAACTATTACTTGCTTGCCGTGAAATAATGAAATATTAGTTTTTAATTACGCAATATTATTTTGTACAATTTTTTAACCCTGCTTAAAAATTGAGTCGCCGGTACACATAAAAGAGGGATTAACTTGAAAGTCCGTGGACAACCCTCTATATATGGTGCCAATTTTCACCGTTCTGAGATCGTTTGGCGCAAATCACACTATGGGTAAATCGCTAGTTATTGTCGAATCGCCGGCCAAAGCCAAGACTATCAACAAATATCTTGGTAAAGAATTCATCGTTAAGTCGAGTGTGGGTCACATACGTGACTTGCCGACTTCCTCCTCCGCCGACGCCAACGGCAAGGCCAAAAGCGCCGCTGAAGTGCGTAAGATGTCACCTGAAGAAAAGGCCAAGTACAAGAAGGTGAAAGAGAAAAAGGCTCTGGTTGCCCGTATGGGGGTTGATCCTGAGCACGGCTGGAAAGCCAACTACCAAATTCTGCCTGGTAAGGAGAAGGTGGTAAAAGAACTACAAGCGCTGGCCGATTCTGCCGATGAAATCTATCTCGCGACGGATTTGGATAGAGAAGGGGAAGCGATTGCCTGGCACCTGCAGCAGGTAATAGGCGGCGACAATTCGCGTTATAAGCGGGTGGTGTTCAATGAGATCACCAAGAGCGCTATTCAGGATGCTTTCAGCAAACCCAGTGATCTTGACAACAACATGGTCAATGCTCAGCAGGCGCGGAGATTCCTCGACCGAGTTGTGGGCTTTATGGTTTCGCCACTGCTGTGGAAAAAGGTCGCCAGAGGCCTTTCTGCCGGGCGGGTTCAGTCGGTAGCCGTGCGTTTGGTGGTTGAGCGGGAAGCCGAGATCAAAGCCTTCGTGCCGGAAGAGTTCTGGGATCTGCATGCACAATTGGCGACTGCTACCGATGATGCCCTGACCATGCAAGTGGTCAAGCAAAACGGCAAAGCATTTGAGCCGGTTAATGAATCTCAGGCGCTGGCCGCGGTGGCCGCACTGCAATCGGCCAGTTATGAGGTAATTGGCCGCGAAGATAAGGCCACTCAAAGCAAGCCCAGCGCTCCCTTTATTACCTCGACACTGCAACAAGCAGCCAGTACCCGTCTCGGCTTTGGAGTGAAGAAGACAATGATGATGGCCCAGCGTCTCTATGAGGCGGGTCATATCACTTATATGCGTACCGACTCTACCAATCTGAGCCAGGAAGCGCTGGATAACGTCAGAACCATGATTGCCAAAGAGTTCGGCGACAAGTACCTGCCGGATGCACCGATTCGTTATGGCAGCAAAGAGGGCGCACAAGAAGCTCACGAAGCGATTCGCCCTTCAGATGTCTCTGTGCACGCTGCGTCACTGACCGACATGGAGCGTGACGCTCAGCGGCTCTATGAGCTTATCTGGCGCCAGTTTGTTGCCTGTCAGATGACTCCTGCTCAATATGATGCCACCAGACTCACGGTCAAGGCCGGTGAGTTTGAGCTGAAAGCCAGCGGTCGCACCCTGAAATTCGATGGTTGGACCCGGGTACAATCTGCCGTCAAGCGCAAGAATGAAGAAGAAGTCACTCTGCCATATCTGGCCAAGGGCGATAAACTGGATCTGAAACAACTGGATCCCAAACAGCACTTTACCAAGCCACCGGCGCGATACAGTGAAGCCTCTCTGGTTAAAGAATTGGAAAAGCGTGGCATAGGTCGCCCCTCTACGTACGCCACTATTATTTCCACCATCCAGGATCGTGGTTATGTGAAGGTGGAAAACCGCCGTTTCTACGCCGAGAAGATGGGTGAAATCGTCAGTGAACGTCTGGTGGAAAACTTCTCCAACCTGATGAACTATGACTTTACCGCCGGTATGGAGCAGACCTTGGATAACGTCGCTCAGGGGCAACTCGACTGGAAACAGGTGCTTGATGGCTTCTACAAAGATTTTACCAAGCAGTTGCAACATGCTGAGCTGCCACCGGAAGAGGGCGGTATGCGCCCCAACCAGATGGTGCTGACAGATATAGCTTGTCCTACTTGTGGTCGCCAAATGGGGATCCGAACTGGTACTACTGGTGTGTTCCTGGGATGTTCCGGCTATGAGCTGCCACCCAAAGAGCGTTGTAAGACCACGCTGAACCTGACTCCGGGTGAAGAAGCGATTAGCGAGAGTGAAGATGCCGAAACCGAGGCACTCAGAGCCAAGCATCGCTGTGGCATCTGTGGTACTGCCATGGATAGCTATCTGTTGGATGAAACTCGCAAGCTGCATGTTTGTGGTAACAATCCTGCTTGCCCTGGATATGAAGTCGAGAAGGGACAGTTCAAGCTCAAGGGCTACGAAGGCCCTGTAATAGAATGTGACCGCTGCGGCAGTAATATGGAGCTAAAGAACGGTCGTTTCGGTAAGTATTTTGGTTGCACCAACAGTGAGTGCAAAAATACCCGTAAGCTGCTTAAAAATGGTGAAGTGGCGCCGCCTAAGGAAGATCCTATTCCCTTACCTGAGCTCAAGTGCAGCAAGTCAGACGCTCATTTTGTCTTGCGTGATGGGGCTTCAGGCATCTTCCTGGCTGCCAGTACTTTCCCGAGATCCCGCGAAACCCGTGCACCATTGGTCTCTGAGCTGGTGGAGTATCGCGAGTTGCTGTGGCCCAAATATCAGTTCCTGGCCGATGCGCCGGTGAAAGATGATGAAGGTAATCCGACTCTGGTGAAGTTCAGTCGCAAGACTAAAGAGCAGTATGTGGCCAGCGAAGTTGACGGTAAGGCTACCGGCTGGGTTGCTCATTATCGTGATGGCAAGTGGTTTGCTGAAAACACCAAGAAAAAGAAAGCCAAGAGTTAAGTTTCAGGTAAAGACCTGAGTTAAGAAGGCCCTGCCGTTGCAGGGCTTTCTTGTTTCCGGAGGCCTATGTTTGGTCGTCATTGGAAACAACTGTTACCCGCTTGGATTATTCAAGATGGATTTGGCAGAGAGGTAATCGGAGAATAGAGTCTTGATTGGACAGGATTAAGCCAAAAAGCACCCTGAAGGCGCTTTTTGAACTGTGCTTGCCTGAAGCTACTTTAGGTCAAGTTGACGGCTTACCATTTCTTCTTAGGCTGGAACAACACGTCGATATCATCTTCATCACTTTTGGTTTT
Source organism: Shewanella indica (assembly GCF_033842865.1). Classification (NCBI taxonomy): domain Bacteria; kingdom Pseudomonadati; phylum Pseudomonadota; class Gammaproteobacteria; order Alteromonadales; family Shewanellaceae; genus Shewanella; species Shewanella indica. Next base: position 4,227,464 of record NZ_JAWXXR010000001.1, on the reverse strand, counting down.
TGGGGCACTGGGCTGAGCCATCTTTTGTGCCCCCATGATTTCATCGAGTAGTTGCTTGGCTTCATCCACTTTGCGGGCAATGAAAGGATCGTTCGGGGTTTGCGCCTTGATGGTATGCAAGGTGCCGAGGGCCTTAGTCACCATCTGCCTCGATGAGCCATATTGTTTCATATAACTGGCGGCACGGGCGCGGGATAGCATACTCTCGACATTGATCCTGAGTTGCAGGCTATCGATACGGCCTTCTTCAGTGGAAAAAACAGTAGGATCGACTTTGCCCTTGTTATGCTCGGCACGCAAAATCGCCTTGAGCTTTTTCAAAGTCTGTACCAGTACCAATACCTGACGGTCGTTGTCCGGCAGACGAAAACTCTCTATCGCAGGTGTTTGTTGGGGACTGTTTTGCAGATTGGTGATCAGCGCGTCAAGGTCGGTCAGCCGTCGTTCATAGTCACTCTTTTGGTTGGCTTTACTCAGGGTAACGGCAATTCTTGCGGCATCCTGAATGCGCTTGTAGAGCACCAAAACGATTTGTGAAGAGCATGGAAACATGCCGGTATTGGAGAGAACTTCTTCAGTTTCGTCCAAAATCGCTCGTTGACGAGCCAACTCAGTACGACGTTCGGCCTCGACTCGCTCTTTTTGTTGCTGAATAACATTGATACCGATAACCAGCAAAAGAAGCGCACCTATCAGCAGCAGTACGAGAGTAAATGCCATAGCCTGTCCGTAAATTTTATCATTATGTTAATGCTACAATAAATCAATAAACTAGCCTAGTTATCTTAGCCCAGCACCAGGTATCTGTCCTGAAGATAGCTCGCATTCGCGGCTATATTCCTGTTTGATTTAGTTATTGCTTTATACTATAACCATTAATTATAGATGTCCGGTATTCCAACACTCAATTCTGCTCCTGAATGGGGCTGAAGTTCAAGGATCTAAAGATGAAACTGCAACAGCTCAGATATATTGCAGAAGTGGTTAATCATAACCTCAATGTTTCCGCGACCGCTGAGAACCTTTACACCTCTCAGCCAGGGATCAGTAAGCAGGTACGCATGCTGGAGGATGAACTGGGGATCCAGATCTTCGGGCGCAGCGGCAAACACTTGACTCATGTGACACCGGCCGGCGAGCTGGTCATTAAAATTGCCAACGATATCCTGGGTAAAGTCGAAAGTATCAAGAAGGTGGCTGAAGAATACACTAAGCCGGATCAGGGGGAACTGAACATTGCCACCACAGATACCCAAGCCCGCTACGCTTTGCCACAGATTATCCAGCATTTTATCGAACGTTACCCCAAGGTGAATCTACATATGCATCAAGGTACGCCTTCACAGATAAGCGAAGCAGCTGCCCGTGGTGATGCCGACTTTGCCATTGCCACCGAGGCGATGCATCTTTATTCCGACCTCATCATGTTGCCTTGTTATCACTGGAATCGTTCTGTGGTGGTATCCAGGGATCACCCGCTCGCCAGCCGTAGCCGGATCAGCATTGAAGAATTGGCGCGCTTCCCTCTGGTCACTTATGTGTTTGGTTTTGATAAGGCCTCGGAAATTGAGCGTGGTTTTCATGGGGCGGGGCTTGAGCCCAGGGTCGTTTTCAGTGCCACCAGTGCCGACGTGCTCAAGACGTATGTCAGATTGGGACTCGGGGTGGGCGTAATCGCCTCCATGGCGATCGACCCTGTAATCGATAAGGATCTGGTCGCCATAGACGCCAGCCATCTGTTTGCCCACAGCACCACCAAGATAGGCTTTAGAAAGGGCAGTTTCCTGCGTAGCTACATGTATGATTTTATTGAGCGGTTTGCGCCGCATCTGACCCGGGATGTAGTGGATAAGGCAGTGGCCCTGCGTGATGCACAGCTGATAGAACAGATGTTTGCTGATGTCGAATTGCCGCTGCGCTGAAACCGCTGCATGAAAGCCTTGTCTTCGGTCTGAGCCGGTTTTATAGACTGACGACAAGTATCAGTTCCGTGCTTTCAGCTTCAACCCTGTAATAGGGAGATTTTTCTTCTCTTTATGCAAAGTCCTTGCTCATTGCTGCGCTATGGTTCGGTTATCCCGGCTGTGCCATGGCGTAAGTGGACGGTGTTTGTCAATAATTAGCATAGCAGCCACCAGTCTAATCCCCTTAGGGGCTAGACTCGTTGTGTATATCTCTGGTTTCACCACTGTGTTAAGTTAGCGTACAGCGTAAGCAGTTGGGGGAAAAAATGAAGATAGTGGTTGTTGGAACAGGTTATGTTGGCCTGTCAAACGCAGTTTTGCTGGCACAACATAATCAGGTGTGGGCGTTGGACATCTCATCAGAAAGAGTGGCAATGGTCAATGCCGGTCGCTCGCCCATAGCCGATGAGCTTATTGAGCAATACTTGGTGAGCAATAAGTTGCAGTTAACTGCTACAACGGACAAAGAGGTCTATCGGGGCGCAGATTATGTGATTATTGCTACGCCAACGGATTACGATCCCAAGACCAATTACTTTGACACCAGCACAGTAGAAGCCGTGGCAGAAGATGTGATAGCGGTTAATTCTGCCGCTTGTATCATCATTAAATCTACTGTGCCTGTTGGTTTTACCAGAGCATTGCGAAACAGGCATGGTACGGCCAATATCATATTCTCACCTGAGTTCTTGCGAGAAGGTAAGGCTTTGTACGATAACCTTTATCCTTCTCGAATTATTGTTGGTGAACGCTCAGAGAGAGCCGAACGATTTGCTCAATTGCTTGTTGACGCAGCGTTAAAGCCAGATATTCCCGTGCTCTTTACCGGTAGTACGGAGGCTGAAGCTATTAAGCTCTTTGCCAATACATATTTAGCTATGCGAGTCGCATATTTCAATGAACTTGACTCTTATGCGGAAACCAATGGCCTGGATCCAAAGCAGATAATAGAGGGGGTGTGTTTGGATCCCCGTATTGGCGGTCATTATAACAATCCTTCATTTGGTTACGGTGGCTACTGTTTGCCTAAAGATACCAAACAACTACTGGCTAACTACAACCAGGTTCCCAACAACCTGATAGCGGCAATCGTTGATGCCAACCGAACCCGTAAGGACTTTATTGCAGATTCCGTCATTGCCAAAAGACCCAAAGTAGTTGGCGTATACCGACTGATCATGAAGTCCGGATCTGATAATTTCCGCGCTTCGGCGGTGCAAGGTGTGATGAAACGAATTAAGGCCAAAGGGATTGAAGTGGTGGTGTATGAACCTGTGCTGGAAAGTGATGAGTTTTTCCGCTCTAGAGTGATACGCGATGTTACTGAATTTAAAAAAGTTTCAGATGTCATTATTTCGAACCGTATGGTTGATGAACTAAAAGATGTTGCGGATAAAGTTTATACCCGGGATCTCTTTGGTAACGATTGAAAGCGGCTTCCCATGCTGAAAGTTAAATGAGAACAGTGGTATGAAATATTTGGTTACCGGCGCAGCCGGTTTTATCGGGGCCCGCGTCTGCGAACGTTTGTGTGAAGCGGGGTTTGAAGTTGTTGGTATCGATAATCTCAATGATTACTACGATATCGGTTTAAAGCAGGCCAGATTGCAAAAACTGGCTGACTTTAACCATTTCCATTTTCAAAAGCTTGATTTGGCTGACAGGGAGGCTATGGCTGAACTCTTTGCCAAAGGTGGTTTTAAGCGGGTCATCCATTTGGGGGCTCAGGCTGGGGTTCGCTATTCAATTGAAAACCCCTATGCTTATGCGGACAGTAATCTTATCGGTACGCTTACTGTGTTGGAAGGCTGCCGTCATCATGGCATTGAACATCTGGTATATGCCTCTTCCAGCTCGGTTTATGGCCTCAACAAGAAGATGCCATTCGCGACGAATGATTCGGTCGACCATCCGGTGTCTTTTTATGCGGCGACTAAGAAAGCCAATGAGATGATGGCACATAGCTATGCGCATCTTTATGGCTTGCCCACAACTGGACTGAGGTTTTTTACTGTCTATGGCCCTTGGGGACGCCCGGATATGGCACCTATGCTGTTCGCCGATGCCATTACTTCTGGCAGGCCCATCAAGGTGTTCAATCAGGGGAATATGAGCCGTGATTTTACTTTTATCGATGATATCGTCGAAGGCATCATCAGAGTGGCAGATAAAGTGCCAATACGGCAGAGCGAATGGACGGTAGAACAGGGCTCCCCGGCAACCAGCAGTGCGCCATATCGTGTTTATAACATAGGTAATGGCAGCCCGGTTCGTTTATTGGATTTTATCAGTGAGCTTGAAGCAGCGCTCGGGCAAAAAGCTGAAAAAATTATGCTGCCTATGCAAGATGGTGATGTCCAGGCCACTTGGGCTGATACCGAAGATCTATATAGTGCCGTGGCTTATAAGCCTAGAGTTGGGATCCTTGAAGGGGTCAAAGCCTTTGCCGATTGGTATAAAGCCTTTTATTGATAAAAGAGCCATAGCGCGCTTCAGAACTGAAACGCGCTATGGCTTTATCTCATCATTTTGCAGTATTCATGCGCCGTATTTAGTTCTCTTTATTTAACCTGTAGTTATCAGCCAGGCTGCCGGTGATGCGGTTGCCTTCTCTGTCCAGCATAAACAACTGATTTTCCCCTACCAGATATTTACTGCCATCCTCCAGGGTGATTTTGCTGCCGCTGGCATCCCAGGTGAACTTGCCGGTTTCGCTGAATATGCTCTCGTCCTTACCTTGATACATTTGCTGCAGGCGATAGCTGTTATCTTCTTTGAGCGTCAGCGTAGTTTCTATTCCTGAGCAATCTGCACAGGGCAGCAGTCCTTTATAGCTTCCGTCCCAGTCCAGCGAGTTTTGACTGGTATCACCCATTGGTATTTGGGCTGTTTGTTCAGCCGGGGCCGTAGCGGTTTCTGCTGGGCCGTTTGTCCCTGGAGATTGGCTTTCCTGATCTTGGCAAGCAGCCAGACCCAGCGCCATACCACTTGTCATCAACAGCGCAAAAATAGTGGATTTGTTCATGGTTTATTCCCTTAAGTTACCTAAGTTGGCCTTCAGGCTAGCACAGCTGTTTTACCGGGTGTAAGGCTTTTGTCACACCATCTTGGTTATGGTTCAGAGCCTATTCAGTCACGTAACCGGCTTGTTTAAGCAATGCAATCGAAAGGCTATCGTCTTACCGCTTTGACTCCTGCTACAATCCTCATCAATTAATGTTTTTTGTGTACTTTAATGAAAGTTCAATCTCTCCCTTTATCCGGTCTGATATTGTTTACGCCCGAGATTTTCAGTGATGCTCGGGGCTATTTTATGGAGTGCTTTCGAGCCTCTGTCTTTGAAAAAGCCTTGATGGATTCCGGTCAAGATCCAGTCACTCTGGTGCAGGAGAATCACAGCTGTTCTGGCACGGGCGTGCTTAGGGGGCTTCATTTTCAGCGCCAATATCCCCAGGGTAAGTTGATTCGGGTTATCAGCGGTGAGATATACGATATCGCCGTCGATATTCGTCCCCAGTCTCCCACCTTTGGTAAATGGCACGGTTTGCTTTTATCGGCACAAAATCGCTGCCAGTTATGGATCCCACCGGGGTTTGCCCATGGTTTTTATGTGACCAAGGGCCCAGCTGAGGTGCTGTACAAGTGCAGTGATTATTACCAACCTGGCGATGAAGGCGCCATTGTCTGGAACGATGCCGAGTTAGCGATTGACTGGCCGCTGAATATCGCACTGGGTGAGCCATTACTCTCAGCCAAAGACAGACAGGCCAAGCCCTTTAGCGCTCAACACTGGGCTTGAAAACGAACATTTGATAGCAACCACTGACTTCCAATCTTTGGCTTAGAAAATGGTTGGACAACTACAGAATGCCGCCCCCTAAATTAGTATTCGCTTCTTTTTAGATTACCATAATCTGATTTAATCGTTAGTCGCGAATAGGTTTCCTCACTACCTTGGAATAAGCAGCGACAGGCCGTATCCGTCGCTGCTTAACTGTGCCCGTTTGTTAAGGCGCGCTAACCAAAGGCGCCGGCATTCGCGGCACTTGAATCGGGGGAGTGGCTTATCCCACCCCCTTCACCAAGGAAGAGGACTTCCAACATGAAATCAAGTATCCCATCTTTGACCGCGGTGGCGCTGTCTGTTGCCATGGTATTTGGCGCAGCCAGTACCCAAGCGGCGCAGTCGCCATCGGCCGCTCAGCCTCAGGCCGCAACAACCAACGCTTACTGGTGGCCGCAGCAACTGGATCTATCGCCGCTGCGCCAGCACGGCGCTGAATCCAATCCCTACGGCGCCGATTATGATTATGCCAAGGCCTTTACCTCTTTGGATTTGGACGCAGTCAAAGCCGATATTAAAACCACGTTGACCACTTCCCAGGACTGGTGGCCCGCCGACTATGGTCACTATGGCCCTTTCTTTATCCGTATGGCCTGGCACAGTGCCGGTGTTTATCGCATCTTTGACGGTCGCGGCGGTGCCAGTGGTGGTCAGCAACGTTTTGAACCTCTCAACAGTTGGCCCGATAACGTCAGTCTCGACAAGGCTCGCCGCTTACTTTGGCCAATTAAACAAAAGTATGGCAGCCAGATCTCCTGGGCCGACCTCATGGTACTGGCGGGTAACGTATCCCTGGAGTCCATGGGTTTTAAAACCTTCGGTTTTGCCGGTGGCCGCACTGATGACTGGGAAGCCGAGAAGGTAAATTGGGGCGCCGAAAAACAGTGGCTCGACAATAAACGCCATAATGAAAAAGGTGAGTTGGCAAAACCTTTGGGAGCCACCCAGATGGGACTCATTTATGTGAACCCTGAGGGGCCCAATGGCGTGCCCGATCCCTTGGCATCTGCCCAGGAAATACGCGATACCTTTGGCCGTATGGCCATGAATGATGAAGAAACCGTGGCGCTGATCGCCGGTGGTCACACCTTCGGTAAGGCTCATGGCGCCCATGACCCAGCCAAGTGTGTCGGCGCAGAACCCGCTGCCGCCGGAATAGAAGAGCAGGGCCTTGGCTGGAAAAACCGCTGCGGTAAAGGTCACTCGGAAGATACGGTTTCCAGCGGCCTGGAAGGCGCCTGGTCTTCCAATCCCACCAAGTGGACCATGGAATACTTAACCTGGCTCTATACTTTCGATTGGGTACAAACCAAGAGTCCGGCCGGCCACATTCAATGGATCCCTGCCGATGGCAAGGCCGCCAATTTGGTGCCAGATGCCCATATTCCCGACAAGCGTCATGCTCCTATCATGTTCACCAGTGATATCGCGCTGAAGGAAGACCCTATTTACCGCGAGATCACGACCCGTTTCCTCAATAATCCGGCCGAGTTTGAACTGGCCTTCGCCAAGGCTTGGTTCAAGTTGACCCATAGAGATATGGGGCCGAAGAGCCGCTACCTGGGTAAAGATGTGCCTTATGAAGATCTGATCTGGCAAGACCCTATCCCAGCCGTCGATCATCAACTGATCGACGCGGCCGATACCAAACAACTGAAAGCGGCTATTTTGGATTCAGGCCTCAGCGTGCCTGAACTGGTGAAAACCGCCTGGGCCGCGGCGTCATCTTTTCGTGGCACAGATATGCGTGGCGGCGCCAATGGTGCCAGAATCGCCCTGAAGCCCCAGCGCGATTGGGCGGCTAATGATCCCAAGGCATTGGCGAAAGTCATTGGTAAACTTGAGAAAATCCAAAAGAATTTCAACAAGAAAGCCAAGGACGGTAAAAAGGTGTCGCTGGCTGATCTCATTGTATTGGGCGGCAGTGTCGCCATAGAAAAAGCCGCAGCCGATGCCGGGGTTAAAGTCAATCTTGCCTTCCATCCCGGGCGGATGGACGCGACTCAGGCCCAAACGGATGTGAACTCCTTTGCCGTGCTAGAGCCCAAGGCCGATGGTTTCAGAAACTATTTCAGTGATCAAAGCCCGGCTTCACCGGCCGAAGCTCTGATTGAAAAGGCGAACTTTCTTAACCTGACGGTTCCTGAAATGACGGTATTGGTTGGCGGTCTCAGAGTGCTGGATGCCAATAGTGGCGGTAGTAAGCATGGGGTGTTCACCCAAAGCCCCGGCAAGCTCAGTAACGATTTCTTCGTTAACCTGCTGGATATGTCTACTCGTTGGGAAAAGGGCAAGGAGGCTGGTCTCTATCAGGGGCTTGATCGTCAGTCCGGCAAACTCAAATGGACGGCTACGCCTGTCGACTTGGTGTTTGGTTCCCATTCAGAACTCAGAGCCGTTGCTGAAGTGTATGCCGCAGACGATGGCAAGACCCGCTTCGTTGAGGACTTTGCCAAAGCCTGGACCAAGGTGATGGAGCTGGATAGGTTCGATTTGCAGTAATCGCTGACGGCTGATGTAAACAAGTCATAGGGGGATAACCATCCCATGAAATCGGCGCAGGCTTTGGCTTTGCGCCGTTTTTTGCTGGATTTTTCCAAATGCCATTTCCATTGGGTTTGAGGATGAGGTATTTGGCCGAATACCCAACTTAAGCTGCCGGCTCGTTGCATACGCAGTTAATTTTTTGGAACCTGACTCTATTGATTCGCTTATCAACGGGCGTGCTATAGAGTCAGATAAAGTTTAGCTCATGGCCAAACAACCAAATTGGCTGATTCGATTGATAAAAAGGGTATAATCCGTGTGGATAAAGCTATTCGCCACTATTGAGGTGGATTGGGGGATTGCCTACAATATCGCGAGTTTTATTTACCCAAGATGAAGATTATGACCGATACCAAAGTACCACCAGCTCTGCCGGATCGCCTTTCTATCAACCCACGCAGCCCACACCATGTGGCTGAAGTGTTTGAGTTCGATGTGGGCATTCGCATCAATGGCAAAGAGCGCAATGACGTGGAAGAGTACTGTATTAGCGAAGGCTGGATTAAAGTTGCTTCTCACAAAGCGCTCGACCGCCGTGGCCAGCCCTTGTTGATGACCATCAAAGGCACAGTAGAAGCCTTTTATAAGTAAGCTTTTTTAACTGTAAATATTTAATAAAGGGCCATCTGCAAAGATGGCCTTTTTATCAGTGAGTACCTTGCTCTGAAATAGTCTTCCATCTTGGTTGCTTGGATAAAACCGGAAGCAGCTTGCTTCCAATTAATCATTTTCTCTGACTTAATCATCTCCCCAAAGACTCAGTTGAGAAATTCGCTCAATTAATATCGTAAAGTATCCATTGTTTGGGCGGAAATGCGTAAAAATCTAATAAAATTCAGATGTTTGTTTAATACTGTTCCGGCTGCGGTGCAGAGCTCTCGACAAGGTTTGCATGGTTCAGAAAACGCCCCGGATTGAAACCAGCTTAGGCTTTTGTCGTTTGCGATGCCTAAAAAAGCCAGGGAATACCCTGGCTTGAGCAAGAAAAAAGCTTAACTGATTTTTTGAGCTACTTAATCTCTTTGGGTTTGTATGGACCATTAGGTAAGTAGGTCGATTGATCGCTATAGAAAACCTGGTAGTTAGCCATCCGGGTCAGAGGCATATAATCGGGAGCCGCGCGGTTAATTGTTGCTGTGATGACAGCCCCTATGAGATCGGCCAACGGGTTACCGGTAGAACTATTTTGGGGCGTATATTGCATTTTTTTTGAGGTTTGCCAAATCGTATCCCCGGTTTTGTTTTTGAATGCGTATGTAAACTCTACTTCTGTCGTACTTGAAATAAGCATATATGTGGTATCCCACCGCTCTATCGTGACATACAGAACCACATCTGCACCAAACATTTGTACCAAAGAGGTCACGGGTAGCTGATGTATCTCTTGAGGCTCGTAAAGACCTTCATATTCAAGAATTGTCTTCACTGTATTCGATGGATAGACATAGTAACCTTTCTCTGCAAGCATTACAGGTAAAGAGCTATACACCGCAAGCGGCGCATCGACATCAACGCTGTGGTTTATGACTGGGAGTATCAGAATTGAGCTTGGATTGTGTTCTTCAAAACCAGTTTGACGTGGAGCTGTCGTTGTTTGACATGCGGAAAGTAAGGCAACTAACGCAACTGAAAAAGTTAATTTGATAAATTTCATTGCTTATTACCGTTTTGACGTTGAAGGTTTTGCACTAGAGTCTTCATTAAGGCTGCGCTTTCCGGCCATGTGTTCGCTTCTTTTTCATAAAAAGATATTGCTCCGGTTATATCACCTGATTTGAGCTTGAAAGTTCCGACTTCAGCATATAACCCAGGTGCTGGTCGTTGTTTATTATCTTCAATTTGTTTCAGGTGATCTTCAAGTGCTATAGGGAACTCCTTAGCTGCGACGGGATCGTGATAGTATTCGTACAGGCCTTCATCATAAACTCCCCAGTTATATAAAGTTGTCGATTTACAGCCAGCTAAGCCAAGCATTACCAATACACATAGGCCAAGTTTGATACGGTTCATTTGATCAAGACCTCTTTTGTCACGCCATCGGATACATAGATTTTCTGCGATGAAATAACAGTATCACCATTCAGGATCTCAATAATGTGAGTACCAGGAAGAATACGCAAAGCTTGAGTACCATTAGTGAATGGTGCGACAGGGCCATTGTCGAGTCCGTCAACGATTACACGCATTCCTTCTACATCAGAAGTATCGCTTACTTTAAATACAATTTGAGGACGATTGTCTACAGTTGAACTAGTAGTGGTTGGCATTTGTACACAACCTACATTGAGGGATAACACACTCAGTATCAGGGCTAATTTCAACTTCATTGTTTCGCCTCCACCACATTAAGTTCTGTGTATTTAAGACCATCAATTGAACCGCTGGAAATACTGGTTATTGAGCCTTCATTTGTTTCATTGTCGCCAAAAAGCTGTATTACTGAAACAGTAGCGACTTTCTTTCCTGGTAATGTAATATCGAAACCAGTTTGTTTTGACTTTATGACTTTTCCCTGAGTTTCGATATTAAAACTCATTCCTTGCTTTATTCCTTGTGACTTACCGCCACTGATGTAAATCATCCCATCTTCAACAGCTAGAATATCGGTTTGCCAAGGACGGGTTTGCATTTCGGCGGTCAATTTGCTGATAGCATCGGATATCGCGTTAGATATCGCAGCATCATTGAGTGTTCCATCGTAGGCAGCTTTAGAACCAAAGCCTGCAACAGAAGCAGCCTCAGAACTACTTTCCCCAGCTCCTGATAGAGAGTGGTAAACCAGTCCAGTTTTGCTGTCGACTAAGCGTAAGTCAACTTTAGCAAAGGCGACTTGTTTTTTAGTGGAAGAAAGGAATCCACTTTTCCCTTCTGTTTTACGGCCAAATTCAGTGAGAGAGCCGATTATTAAAGTATCAACACCTACTAGATTTAGCTTTTGACCAGTAAGCTTTGCCTCATCTTTAAGGCGCTCAATATCTGGACGTTCAAACACGAGATATTGGCCTGACTCTGTCAGAGCTTTTGATAACATGTCGGTTACTTGTTTCCCAAGTACATCGCCTTTGTCATCTCGCAAAAGGCTTTTGCCGTAGATGGTTTCATTAGTAATTCGGCCAAGAGCTAATTTACGTTTTAGGATAGGATTAGTAACCGATGCCTCCATGGCTGCTTTTTGTGCTTCAATTTGAGCTTGTTGAGAGTGAGGGCTTTCCTGGGACTCAACTTGTGGAGATTGGGTTGCGCATCCACCGAGAGCTAAAGCGAGTGTACCGGCAGTAAATAAACTGCGTTTCATTTTTGGGTTCCTTAATTTATTGGTTACATTTTGCAACGTAAGTTTATTTAATGTGAATATTTTTTTGTGGGCTAATGTTCACATTTTATATTGATACTTTGGCCCTGCACCTTCCCAAAGTTTGGGAGCATTAATAGAGTGCTTAACCTATAACTTTAAGAAACAGTGTGAGACCAAGTACCCTAAGGTGTTAAAAAAATGACTCTTTTATTTTGCTTGTCTTACAAAAGATGATATTTGAAGATATCCCGTTGCTCAATTGAAAATCAAGTGTAAATGAGTGTATTGGGTTGTGCGTGACATAAAAAAGCCAGGGAATACCCTGGCTGGAGGATTAAAGAGGGAGGGGCGAATAAGTCCTCCCTTAGCTGGCGTCCTTCATGGTACGGGTAAAGTCGGCCAGAGTGCTCAGTAGCATATCGGGTGCGTCTTGGTGTTGCTCAATGATCCTGACCACGGCAGAGCCCGAGATGGCACCGGCGGCGCCGGCGGCAATTGCGGCGCTGACCTGAGCCGGCTCGGCGATACCGAATCCTAGCAGTGGAGGCGGCGCATCGAAGGCTTTAAGCTTGGCCAGTACCTCATCCACCGGCATACCGGCCTTATTGTCGGCGCCAGTTACCCCGGCGCGGGACAGCAGATAGGTGTAGCCTTCAGCGGCTTCACTCACCGCCTTGAGGGTATCATCATCGGCATTGGGTGGCGCAATAAAGATAGGCGCTATGGCATGGGTCTTGGCGGCTTCTATAAAAGGTGCGGCTTCCTCAACCGGCACGTCGGCTATCAGGACTGAATCCACCCCGGCCTCGGCGGCGCGGCGATAGAAGTTGTCGATGCCGTTGGCGTATACCAGATTGGCGTACAACAGCAGGCCGATGGGCAACTCGGGATAACGGTTACGTACCTCGGCGATAAGCTCGAAGCACTTGGCTGGAGTAGTGCTGGCAGCCAGCGCCCGTAAGTTGGCGCCCTGGATCACCGGGCCATCGGCCAACGGATCGGAAAAGGGGAAGCCCAGCTCAAGGGCGTCGGCACCATGGGCAATCAGGGTGTCGATAATCTGCAGCGACAGCTCAGGGCCGGGATCGCCCAGTGTCACAAAGGGAACAAAGGCGCCGCGGCCTTCGGCCTGCAGCCGGGCAAAAGTGGTTTGATAACGTGTACTCATGCCTGTGACTCCTGTGATTTATCTGACTGCGCAGATGCAGCCTGGCGCTCTGCCAGGATATCGGAAACGGTAAATATGTCCTTATCGCCGCGGCCGGAGAGGTTAACCACCAGTATGGTTTCTTCGCGGCACTCTTTGGCCAGCCTGATGGCATAGGCCAGCGCGTGGGCCGACTCCAGCGCCGGAATAATCCCTTCGCAGCGGGCCAGTAACTGGAAGGCCTCCAGCGCCTCTTCATCGGTGGCCGACTCATAGGTGGCGCGTCCGGTGGCGTTGAGGTGGGCGTGTTGCGGGCCCACAGAGGGGAAATCCAACCCGGCAGAGATGGAGTAAGATTCTTCTATCTGGCCGTTGCTGTCCTGCATCAAGGGCGCCTTCATGCCAAAAAAGATGCCTGTCTTGCCGTGCCGCAGCGGCGCGCCGTGCATCGGCGTATCTATGCCTTTCCCGGCCGGCTCGACCCCTATGAGGCGCACCGAGGCTTCATCTATGAAGTCGGCGAACATACCTATGGCGTTGGAGCCGCCGCCGACACAGGCAATGACGGCGTCCGGCAGTCGGCCTTCACGCTCGAGGATCTGCGCCTTGGTTTCGGCGCCTATCATGCGCTGGAACTCCCTGACTATGGTAGGGAAAGGGTGAGGCCCGGCGGCGGTACCCAGCAGGTAGTGCGCCTTGTCATAGCTGCCGGACCAGTCGCGCATCGCCTCGTTGCAGGCATCTTTGAGAGTGGCCGAGCCTGAGGTGACAGGAATGACCTCGGCGCCCATCAAACGCATGCGGAACACATTGGGGCTTTGGCGCTCCACATCTTTGGCGCCCATGTAGATTTTACATTTAAGACCCAGCAGGGCGCAGGCCAGGGCGGTGGCCACCCCGTGTTGACCGGCGCCGGTTTCGGCGATGATCTCTTTTTTACCCATGCGCTTGGCCAGTAGCGCCTGTCCCAGCACCTGGTTGGTCTTGTGGGCGCCGCCGTGCAGCAGATCTTCCCGCTTGAGGTAGATTTTCACCTTGTCATTGGGCGACAGGTTACGGGTCAGGGTCAAGGCGGTGGGACGCCCGGCATAGTTTTTCAAAAGCTCGGTGAACTCGGCCTGAAAGGCGGGATCATTCTGGGCCTCGACAAAGGCACTTTCCAACTGCTTCAGCGCCGGCATCAAAATCTGCGGCACATACATGCCGCCGTATTCCCCGAAATAAGGGTTGAGTTTTAACTCGCTCATACTGCTTTCCTTAGGATACTTGTTGCGCCTGTCTGACAGGCGAATACTGTTGTTCTTGTCAGGCTTTGAGCTGCTTAAACACCGCCTGCAGTGCTGCTCTGTCTTTGATGCCGGGGGTGCTTTCCACCCCTGAGTTAAAGTCCAGCCCGAAAAAGCCCTGGGTGGCAGCCAAGGCGGCGTTTTCCGGACCCAGGCCACCGGCAAGCATGGCGCGCTCACGCTGGGCAAGCCTTTGCTGCCAATCGAAATGTTTGCCGGTACCGCCAAAGTTGTCGCCGCTTTTACTGTCATAGAGATAGCGGTCGGCGCCTTCCGGCAAGGCTGGCAGCTCGCCGCCGTCGACATTGACCGGAACAGCCTTCCAGATCTCGGCCTGGTGCCCATTTTGCTCAAGCAGCTGCTTGAGCTTGGCAATATCTTCGCTTGATTCACTGCCATGAAGCTGCAGCGCGCTCAGTTTCAGCTCATTGGCCAGCTCGGCCATCTTAGCCGGTGATTCATTGACAAATACCCCCACCATCGCCAGTTTACGCGGCTGCTCGGCGTTGTAACGGCACAGCTCGGCGGCGTGGGCACGGCTGACACAACGGGGGGACTTGGCGGCGAAGATGAGGCCGCCATAGACGGCGCCGGATTTTGCCGCATCCAGCAGATCCTGCTCCCGGATCAGGCCACACACCTTGTTGTTGCCATAGATAAGGCGGCGACAGGTCAGATCCAAATCGGCCTCGGCCATCAGCGAGCTGCCCACCAAAAAGCCGTTGACCAGCGGGCTGAGGCGGCGTACATCCTCACGGCTGTAGATCCCGGATTCGCTGATGATCAGTGTCCCCTCGGGGATCTTGGGGGCTAAGTATTCTGTCATCGCCAGATCTGTACTCAGATCCCTGAGGTTGCGGTTGTTGATGCCAATAATCGGCGCGCCCAGAGCCAGCGCCCGCTTGAGTTCTTCCTCGTTGGAAACTTCCGTGAGGGTGTCGAGGGCATATTGCTCGGCTTCGCTCGCCAGCAATCGATACTGCTCATCGCTCAGTACCGACAGCATTAGCAAGATGGCATCGGCACCCTGATGGGCCGCTAACTTAACCTGATAAGGCGAAACAAAAAAGTCTTTGCACAATACCGGCTGTTTGATTCTGGCCCGCACTTTGGGCAAATAACGAAAGTCACCCTGAAAGAAGGCCTCGTCTGTCAGTACCGACACCGCGGAGGCGTAGCGGCTGTAAACATCGGCAATGGCAACCGGATCGAAGTCTTTGCGGATAAGCCCTTTGGAGGGGCTGGCCTTCTTGCATTCCAGAATAAAGCCGGCGCCTTTTGCACTGAGTGCCTGATACAGGCTGCGATCCGACGTCTTGGGCGTCAGGTTCCCTTCGGGAAAACGCAGCTTGAGGGCTTCAATATGCTGCTGCTTGGTGGCGACGATACGCTCAAGCACGTTACTCATGATATAGCTCCTGCCTGCTGGGTTGTGGTGAGTTGGCGTCATTGTTTTCAGTTTGGGTTTGGTGGGCCTTGTCCGCCAGGGCATTGAGTTTGGCGCAGGCGCGGCCATCATCCAGGGTGGCCAGTGCCAGTTGGGTGGCCTGCCTGAGATTGTCAGCCTTGCCGGCGAGATAGAGCACGCAGGCGGCATTGATAGCCACGGCGTGACGCTGGGCGGCGCTGCCTTTACCGGCAAACAGCGCTTGGGTAATCAGGGCATTTTCTGCCGGGGTACCACCTTCCAGCTCGGCCAGCGTAGCCTGCGGCACGCCAAAGTCTGCTGGGGTGAGGCGATATTCCACTATCTCTTCACCCTTGAGTTCAGCCACCTGGGTTGCGCCGTGCAGTGCCACTTCATCCAGGCCGCTGCCGTGAACGACCATGGCGCCTTTGACGCCAAGGGCCCGCAACACTTCGGCGATGGGGCGAACCAAGCTCGGGCTGTAGACCCCGAGCAGCATATAGTCGGGGCGAGCCGGATTAATCAGCGGGCCGAGTACATTGAACAGGGTGCGGGTCTTGAGCGCCTGGCGCACAGGCACTGCGTGCCGCACTCCACCGTGATAATGGGGTGCAAACAGAAAACACAGGCCGTTGTCTGCCAAGTGTTTGGCGGCGCATTCGGGCGACATGGTCAAGTCTATGCCGAACTGTGCCAGCAGATCGGAAGAGCCCGACTTACTGGACACTCCGCGGTTGCCATGTTTGGCAACATTGACTCCGGCTGCGGCGGCAACAAAGGCGGCCGTGGTAGAGATATTGATGGTGTTGTGGCCGTCACCGCCGGTGCCGACAATATCCACTACCCTTTGACATTGGTGCGGAAACGGCTTGGCGGCGGCCAGCAGGGCATCGGCGGCGCCGCTGATCTCGTCTATGGTTTCGCCCTTGAGCTTGAGCGCGATCAGCATGGCCGCCATCTGGCTTTCACTGAGCTTGCCGTCGATAAGCTCGGCAAACAGGCTGGCGGCCTGGCTACGGCTCAAAGACTCGCCCCGGTACAGGCGGTCAAACAGAGGTTGCAGTTCAGTCATGGCAGGTTTCCTCGCGGCTCATGGTCAGGTATTGCAGTGTTTGCACCAGCAAGGTGCTGCCAAGGGTGGTGAGAATCGATTCGGGGTGGAACTGGAAACCGACGGCGGCATCACAGCGATGGCTGATGGCCATAGGCATGCCTTCTGTAGTGGCAATCACCTCCAGGCAGTCGGGCACCTTGGTTGCCACCAGTGAATGATAGCGGGCCACAGGCAAGGGGGATGGCAGGTTGGCAAACAGGCCATCGCAGTTGTGCTCTACCGGGCTGGCCTTACCGTGTACCACTTG
Organism: Shewanella indica; assembly: GCF_033842865.1. Lineage (NCBI taxonomy): Bacteria > Pseudomonadati > Pseudomonadota > Gammaproteobacteria > Alteromonadales > Shewanellaceae > Shewanella > Shewanella indica. The sequence continues at coordinate 4,210,612 of NZ_JAWXXR010000001.1, read as the reverse complement.
GGGGGCACGCTCAACCTTGCCGCCGTAATGTTCAACCAGGGCCTGGTGACCAAGGCAGATACCGAGAATCGGCAGTTTGCCGGCCAGCAGCGCAATAAGTTCCATCATACAACCGGCTTCTCCGGGGGCACCCGGGCCGGGAGACAAAATAAGCGCTGCCTGACCCGGTTCCGCCAGCATCCGCTCGGCGAGCAACTGGGCACTGACATTATTGCGGTACACCAGCACTTCAAAGCCCAGGCTGCGGAACTGATCCACCAGGTTGTAGGTGAAGGAGTCGAAGTTATCCAATAGATAGAGTTTCACAGGCCACCTCCCATCTTGATTGCACTGATCACTGCCTGCGCCTTTTGCGCGGTTTCGTCGGCCTCGGCCTGGGGATCTGAATCATAGACCACTCCGGCCCCGGCCTGGATGTGCGCCATGCCTTCGCTGACGAAGGCAGAGCGGATCACTATGCAGGTGTCCATATCGCCAAGCGCGTTGAGATAACCTACGGCGCCGCCATAGCTGCCGCGGCGCTGCTGCTCGGTTTCACGAATGAGTTGGGCGGCGCGCACCTTGGGGGCACCCACCAGGGTGCCCATGTTCATGCAGGCCTGATATGCGTGCAGGGCGTCGAGATCTTCCCTAAGCTGCCCGGTTACCCGGCTGACCAGATGCATCACATGGGAGTATCTGTCTACCTTCAGCAGCTCGGCCACTTTACGACTGCCACTCTGGCTGATGCGGGCGATATCGTTGCGGGCCAAGTCCACCAACATGATGTGCTCCGACAGCTCTTTCTTATCGAGTCTCAGCTCCAGCTCTATGCGGCTGTCGAGATCGAAATCTATCTCGCCATCCGGGGTCTTGCCGCGTTTGCGGGTACCGGCGATGGGGTAAACCTCAACCTGATTGCCCTTGGCTTCATACTTGAGGGCGCTTTCCGGAGAGGCGCCAAACAGGGTGAAGTCGGCACTGCGCAGGTAAAACATATAGGGGCTGGGGTTGGTCAGTCTCAGTGCCCGATAGGCGCCCAGAGTATTGGGGCAGGGCAGGCTGAAACTGCGTGATGGCACAACCTGAAAGATATCACCGGCGCAGATATGCTCCTTGAGGCGGCTCACCTGGCGGCAAAAATCGGCGTCGCTGATATTGACGCTGGCCTCGGCATGTACGCCGCTCAAAGGGGCAACATCTTCCAGCAGCTGGCAGTTGGTTTCTATGGCATCCAGTCTGGCACCAAGCTCGGCCTGCACCTCGTTGTTGCCATTAAACTCCATCACCACGGCTTCGGCGCAGCCCTTTTGGTGATCTACTGTTATCAGGGTTTCAGCCAGATAAAACAGATAGTCGGGGCAGTGGTTGGCGCCCTGGCTTACGCTTGGCAGCGGCTCTGTGCTGGCGATAAGGTCGTACCCTAAAACGCCGCCCAGAAATCCGGTTTCAAACTGGCTCTCCTTTTCATCAACCAGACCCTGCTGCAGTAATCTCAGGCCATCGAGCGGCGAGCCTGCCTTGAGTCTGGCATCTTCATCCAGCTCGGCAGTGATCGGGCGCAGCACGACCTTGAGGCTCTGCTGTTCCAGGCTGACCTCACCGCGCGAGTTAAAGAAGTCGTGAATCGCGGGCAGCAGTCCGGCGCCGTTGTCTGTTAAAGCCTCGAAGCTCAAGGTCGACCCGTCACAGCGAATGGCCAGCGCCGCGTGGCTGAGGATAATGCTTTTCAGGTGATCCTTGCTGTCGATTTCGGCCGACTCCAGCAACATGCTGTGAGGCTTGTCCCGCGTCAGTTGCTGATACAGTTTCAGGGGATCGTCGTAATAGGGCAGTGACCGCGTCTGGCGGTGTACTCTGGCGATTGGCTCGATTCTGTTCATCTGTTCTTCCTGTTGTTCCGCTGTTTAGCCTGGCTGCGGGGTTTTCCTGACCGTTAAGCACAAAAAAGCCCGCAATCTCTTGCGGGCTTTTTGTTGAATTTGGCTGCGTTATTTTCAATCGTGCACAGCGCTTCACACTACCCGCGTTAAGGGAAGTGCCACCACCAGATGATGTTGAGTGAAGCGTTGAAGTGTGTCATTGAAAATTTGTCCTCTCGACGTTTGACCTATAGAGAAACCCAGCTGCCCGCCAATGTCAATTGAATATTTTTAATTTATGCAAATTTATGCCAATTTGCCGTCGCCCAGCGGAGATAAATCGCATTTTACCAACAAAACCAAGTACAATAGCGTTATGATAACTGAAAATACTTTGGCCGATCTTCACAGCCATACTACAGCCTCAGATGGCCAACTGACACCATCTCAGCTGCTCGAGCGCGCCTTGGAAAAGGGGGTTGAGCTGCTGGCGATTACCGATCATGACACAGTCGCCGGGCTGGATGAGGCCCATGCTTTCAATGCCGGGCAGAGCGCGCCTTTGACTTTGGTGGACGGGGTTGAGATCTCTACCCGTTGGCACGCCTATGATATTCATATCGTGGCGCTGGATATCGATCGCCACGACGAAAACCTGCTTGCCTTTCTCGAGCGGCAACGTGAGCTCAGGGAAGAGCGGGCTCGCGAGATAGGCGCAAGGCTTGAAAAGGCCGGTATTCCCGGGGCCTACGAAGGCGCCAGGGCGCTCGCCGGTGATGCGGCGCTGAGCCGTGGTCATTACGCCCGTTTCCTGGCCGAGCAGGGGCACGCGCCGGATAGTGCCAGCGTGTTCAAGAAGTTTCTTGGCCGCGGCAAAACGGGCTATGTGCCCAACAACTGGGGCGAGATGGCGACGGCCATAGAGGTGATCCACAACGCAGGTGGAGTGGCCGTGTTGGCCCACCCCAGTGGCTATCAACTGTCGGCCAAGTGGCTCAAACGCCTGGTACGCGAATTCAAGGCCGCCGGTGGCGATGCCATGGAGGTGGTGCTCGGGCAGCAAACCACAGACGACAGAAATAATTTAGGCGCGCTGGCCACTCTCAACGGCCTCTACGCCTCGGTGGGATCAGATTTCCACTTTCCCGGCCGCTGGCTGGAACTGGGCAAGAATCTGTATCGGCCCCAGGGATTGAACTGGGTCTGGCAATGCAAGCAATGGACAATAACTAAATGAGTCAATTTTTCTACGTACATGAGGTGAATCCTCAAACCCGTCTGATAAGCCAGGCGGTGAGCATTCTGAAAAGCGGCGGGGTCATAGTTTACCCCACAGATTCCGGCTATGCGCTGGGTTGTATGATTGGCGATAAAGACGCCATGAGCCGTATCGCCAGAATTCGCCAGATAGACAATGATCATAACTTTTCGCTGATGTGCCGCGACTTATCTGAGCTGTCGACCTATGCCAGAGTCGATAACCAGGCGTTTCGCATTCTGAAGAACAACACGCCGGGTTGTTACACCTTCATCTTTAAGGCCACCAAAGAGGTGCCAAGAAGACTGCAGAACGAAAAGAAACGCACCATAGGTATTCGGGTACCGAACAATGTTATCGCCCTGGCGCTGCTGGAAGCTCTGGGTGAACCCTTGATGTCCACCAGTCTTATTCTGCCCGGCAACGACTTTACCGAGTCGGATCCCGAGCATATCCGCGATATTCTCGAACATCAGGTAGATGCCATTCTCCACGGCGGTTACCTGGGCGAAAAGCCCACCACAGTGATAGACATGTCTGAAGGCGAAATGGTCATAGTCCGTGAAGGCAGTGGCGATATCAGCCCATTTCTTTAACCGCTCAATAAAGGTATAATCGCGCGTTTGGTTGGCCTATGCCGCCTTAAGGATGCTGCCAGAGGAGAGAAAACGGCTTGAGTGAAGGCGTTCAACAGAGTCTGCCGCTTGCCGTAGTGCGGGGTGAGGCGCTTAGAGAGCTGCCTGCCGATCTCTTTATTCCTCCCGAGGCGCTTGAGGTGTTTCTTGAGGCGTTTGAAGGGCCGCTCGACTTGCTACTTTACCTGATCCGCAAGCAAAAAATGGATGTGGTAGATCTGCCCATCCACAGGATCACCGCCCAGTATCTTGAATATATCGAGCTGCTGCAGGGCGCCAGGGTAGAGCTGGCGGCCGACTATCTGGTGATGGCGGCAACATTGGCGGAAATCAAGTCGCGTTTGCTGTTGCCAAGGCCGGAGCTGGAAGTCGAGGAAGAGGAAGACCCCAGAGCCGTGCTGATCCGCCAACTCAAGGCTTATGAAGCCATCAAAGAGGCAGCGGTGAGGCTGGATGAACTGCCAAGGCTCGAGCGGGATGTATTCCAGGCCAAAGCGGGCAAGGCGCCGGATATCAAGCCCTTGCTGGTGCCGCCGGATGTGTCTTTGGCCGAACTGGCCCGGGCCTTTGGCGAAGTGCTCAAGCGGGTGGAAGCCGGCACTTCTCACCAGGTGCAGCGCGAGCAGCTCTCTACCCGGGAGCGGATGAGCCAAATTCTGGCCATGCTCTCCAGTGAGCATTACACCCCTTTTGAAGCCCTGTTCAAGGTGGAAGAGGGGCGCGCCGGAGTGGTGGTCAGCTTTCTGGCGTTGATGGAATTGGTAAAGGAACTGCTGGTGGAACTGATCCAGGCTGAACCTTTATCGCGAATTTATCTCAAGGCGTACTGACGGGAGCCGACTTGGCGAAGATTAACGACCTTCAGCTGAAACAACTGATCGAGGCTAGCCTGTTTGTGCTGGCCAAGCCCATGACCTTGAAGGCGCTGAGAGAAACCGTGCTGGCCGATTTCAGTGTCTCCCGCGAGCGTATTCGCGCCGCGGTGGATGAATTGACCCTGGATTATCAGGAGCGCGGAGTACAACTGGTCAAGGTTGCCGGTGGTTATCGGTTTCAGACCCGCGACAGCCTTAGCCCCTTGCTGCAACCTCTGTGGCAGGAGCAGGCGCCCAAGTATTCCAGGGCAACATTGGAAACCCTGGCGGTTATCGCCTACCGTCAGCCTGTGACCCGCGGCGAAATTGAGCTGGTCAGAGGGGTGGCTGTCGGCAGCCAGATTATCAAGAATTTAACAGACAGACGCTGGATCCGCGTTGTGGGGCACAAAGAGGTGCCGGGAAGGCCTTCGTTATACGCCACCACTACAGAGTTTCTGGCTTACTTCGGTCTGGACAGCATAGCGGATCTGCCGCCTCTGTCTGACGCCGAATCATTAGAGGCGGTATTTTCGGGGATGAAAACACCGCTGGAACCCTTAGAAGAGTCAACTTGAATGAGCGAAAAATTGCAGAAAGTCTTGGCCCGTGCAGGCCATGGCTCCCGTCGTGAGATGGAGGCATGGATTGCTGCAGGTCGCGTGAGTATTGACGGAGAAATCGCCAAACTGGGTGATCGCATCGAAGCCGACGCCAAGGTACGTATCGATGGCCGTGCGGTATCGCTGAAATCTGCCGATGATGTGATCTGCCGGGTACTGGCCTACCACAAGCCGGAAGGGGAGATCTGCTCGCGCAAAGATCCCGAAGGCCGGCCCACAGTATTCGATCGTCTGCCCCGCACCCGCGACAGCCGCTGGGTCGCCGTGGGACGTTTGGATATCAACACCTCGGGTTTGTTGCTGTTCACCTCAGATGGTGAGCTGGCCAACCGCCTGATGCACCCCTCCAATGAAGTGGAGCGTGAGTACGCCGTGCGTACCTTCGGTGAAGTGCCGGAAGCGGCGCTGCAGCGTTTGCGCAGCGGCGTTATGCTGGAGGATGGCCCGGCCCAGTTTGACCACATCAAGGCCGCCGGTGGCGAAGGCATCAACCAATGGTGGCACGTTACCCTGCGTGAAGGGCGTAACCGTGAAGTGCGTCGTCTGTGGGAATCCCAGGAAGTGCAGGTGAGCCGCCTTATTCGGGTGCGTTACGGCATGATAGAACTGCCCAAGAGCCTGCCCCGTGGCGGCTGGGTCGAACTGCCGCTGGAGCAGGTCAACTACCTGCGCCAACTGGCGGGCATGGATCCGGAAACCCGCTCCATGCTGGGCGCCGACAAACACAGCGTGGCCCGTAACAAGGTGCGCAGTGCCAAGGTGCGCCGCGCCGTGCGTAAACACAAGACGGCGGCGGGCAAGCCCAAGCCAACCCGGCAGCGCAGCTGATGCCGCCAAGGCCTTATCGGCAGTGTGTTACAGCTTGTCGATAGCCTATCTAATCCCATCTAAAGATGTGATTCCAATGCAATGAAAGGTCGCCGCGGCGGCCTTTTTTGTTGCTCGTTTTCTTAGCTTTTTGCCACTGTTTCTCGCTGCTTTTTTGCATAGTTTTTGTCGTTGTTTTTGTCGTTGTTTTTGCCATAGCTTTTTACCAAAGTTTTTTGCCATTACTTTTTACCGTAAAAAGTCCACTTACCTTGGCGCAGTTCAGTAATGGTATAAGATAAAGGAACAGCAACTCAGGGAGCCAAGGCATGCAGCTGATCTCACACACAAAAATTTGGGACCAAGGCGAACACAACGCCTTTTGCGATCTATGCCGCTGGCAGGGGGCGCTCTACTGCGTCTTTCGGGAGGGCCAGGCCCATGTGTCTGATGATGGTGCGCTGAGAGTGCTTAAATCTGCCGACGATGGCCAAAGCTGGCAGGCCGAGGCGCTTATTCAAAGCGAGCTTGGCGATCTGCGCGACGGCAAACTGCTCGCCCATGCTGGCCGTTTATGGCTTTTTGGCGCAGCCTCCAAACATGGCAAGGCGCCGCTGCAGTCCTTGATGTGGCACTCGCTGGATGGCATCAACTGGTCGGCGCCCGAAAAAGTCGCCGATAGCGGATACTGGCTCTGGCGGGTGACCGAGGCCGAAGATGGCCTCTATGGCGTGGGCTATCGCCCCGGAGCCGATGGTGATGTCAGGCTCTATCGCAGTGAGCGCCTGCAAGCATCACAAACCGGTAAACTGCAATTTACGCCCTGGGTGGCCCCCTTGCAAAATGACGGCTATGTCAACGAATCATCACTGCTGTTTCGAGTGTTTCGGGGCGGCGAGCAGAGTCGCTCTAATCAAACCTCTTCAGATACAGAAGCGCTTTGTCTGCTAAGGCGCGATCCTGTGTGGGACGCACAAGAAACCGGGCTGCTCGGCAGCGCCTTGGCACCTTTCAAAACCTGGCAATGGCAGCAGCTCAGTTGCCGTATCGGTGGCCCGGTCGCCTTTTTCTATAACGACCGTCTGCTGGCCGTGGTGCGCCTCTATGACAATAAGGTGCGTACCTCGCTGGTGGAAATCGATAGCGCCACAGCCAAGGTCACCGAGCTTTTAACCCTGCCATCCGGCGGCGATACCAGCTACGCCGGTATCGAGCTGGACGGCGATGAACTCAAGCTGGTGTACTACTCAAGCCATGAGGGCAAAACCGCCATCTATTTCGCCCGTATCGGGCTCAAAGGCTAAAGTTCCAACCAACAATACCTGTCTGTTCGACACCAGCCAGCGTGACTGAATCAGGCCCATTAACAGGGAAATTCGCTTTAGATTTCAAAGCCAGTCAATTCTATTGCAAAAATCAGCCAAATCAGGGTTTTGTGGCCTTTGTCAAAAACTTGACCTTTGGCTAATTGTTTTAACATTCAGTACTGAGTATTGTATAACTAATTCAACCGCTTAGCTTTAGCACTTCCTTAAGCTCAGCGGCTCAAAGTCGGCGGCAGTGGCATTTTTCCGTGCTCAGCGGAATGTAGGGACGAGCAGAGTTTGGACTTGTGGGGTAGCTTTGGTTTTATTTAACGTTTTTTGTAGGGCCTGGGTTGTGGGGCCCTTGGTTGTACGACTTGAAGCGCTCATGACAAGCACCTCAGAACTGATTTTTATACAGTATTATTGACGTTATGGACAAAATGCCGGAAATTTGCAGCTAAGTTTGCGCGTTATTTCTGTAACATTTTAGAAAATAGCTTTAAATTCATAAAGTTAAAAAATACAGCAGGTAGATAATAGGTTTGGAAACCGCGCATGCGCGTTTAGCTGCAAGGGATATTTGGACTAAATGGTATTATATCCAGCTAATACAAACAGATAGCGATGCGCGTTTACACTCCTCCGAGGACTGAAACGCGTATGCGCACTATACAGCTGTTATGTGCAGAAGCCTCGTGAATTGAATATTGAGAGTTAGGTATGGTGGAAGAAATTAAAAAACATATAGATATGGCACCAGAGAAATTTGCAAGAGCGGTAACCCCGGTTTTTAAAATAAGAGATGACTCAACCCCTTATCATGCAGGAACAATGTTTGCTGTTAAAGTTGATGATGAAGTTTACTTTATTACAGCTGCACATGTTCTCAAGAAGAATGAAAATTACTCTAAAGACGCAGATGATCAAATATTTGCAATTGTAGATGGTACGTTATCTCAAATAGAATCATTTGATAAATACAATGTTTTTGACTCTAAGAATGCGCAGTTAGATGTTGTTGCGATCAAGCCGAAGCTGATTTGCTGGAGCAATGTATTTGAATGTTATATTTCTGAAGCGGATATATACTCGGGCGCACTATCTTCGGATGATTATATCTGCGCATATGGTTTTCCTGAGTCAAAAAATAAAATACGTTGGCAAACGGATATATTATCAAATGTACCTTATGGTTATTTTGGTAGAAATTTATCGCCTGATACCCTTAAAAGCCAAGGTTATGGAAATGAGTACATTGGTGTTGATATATCCTTGAAAAAAGTGTTTGCTGGTGAGCAGAAAGAAATCAAGCCCCCTAAACCTCAAGGTATCAGTGGAGGGCCGATCTATCGGACATACAACTTTTCAAAGCCTAGTGAGTTGATTGAACCTATGTTAGTAGGTGTTACATTCGAAAAAATGGTCACAAATAACGGTATTTTGGGTATCTCTTTTTCTGGGATTTTAAATGGGCTGAAAAATGCACATAACAAACAATTTAAGAGTGATTCCTAACGCTTGGCATTTCTCATTCAATCATTGAGTTCAGTGTTTACGGTGGTATGGTTGAGTATTGTGGTAGCGTTACTCACACCTTAATTGGGCGTTATGTAAATCGGCCAGTTTGTGGTTTTATAGGTGCCATAGCTGAGTAGGGCGGTGGCAAGGAAATCGTGCCAGCGTTCTCGGTGCGGTCGAAGGCTTGGGTAGTGGCCGAGGCTTTGGGAGGTTTCGGCCTTGAGTGCTTCGGTTTTGGTCCGTGGCTGCTTCCAGGTAGTCACATCAACCCCGGTGCCGTCAGTTGGCGCATCAGGTTTGGCAGTCACAAAATGGTCGGCGTGGGGCGGCTTGAAACAGGGAAGGTACAGGCAACATGGTTTCCAGTTCTTTTCCTCTATTTATCGGGTCTTGTGCGGAGTTTGATTTCCATAACAAGGCGCTCAAGATCGTTCGTTTCACTCACTGGGACCTCCGCAGCTACGCTGCTGCGGCCCCTTAGCACGGCGTTAGGCCTACATAGTTCATGCGTTGCTTTAGGAGATGCACTTGGATTGGAAAGATTATCAAGAAGAAGCTGCTGAATTTTTCCGTTCTCTCGGCTTGGAAGCCGAGACTGACGTTACTATCCAAGGAGCAAGAACAAAACATGATATTGATGTGTTGGTGAAATCACACCACGCTGGTTTTGATATAACCTGGCTTGTTGAGTGTAAACACTGGAAGTCCAAAGTTTCTAAACTTCATGTACTTGGACTTCGCGAAATAGTTAATGATACAGGGGCCGATCGCGGAATCCTCTTGGCAGAAAATGGATTTCAAAGTGGTGCTATAGAGGCAGCGGCACTGACAAATGTTCACGTGACTTCTTTGGCCGAAGCCGCAAGTACTGCCAGCCATGAAATAAACTCCATGAGATTAAGAGAGCTGTACGACAGGCTTCTATGGTGCAAAGAGGAGTATTGGGAAATCCCTAAAGCCAAGAGGATTGAGTGTGGTTTGCGTACAGATGTCGGAGGAGCTATGGGATATTCTGGTGACTGGGCAATTAAGGCAGCCGAAGACTTAATAACCAAAGGTCTACGTGGAAATTATCCAATTACAACGGATGAAGTTCACGTAATGATTTCGGAGTTAATAATTGAACAAGAGCTGCCAAGCTCTATTGGTAACATCCAAGAACTCTTGGTTTCAGTAGAGTCATTGGTAAGCAACTTGGAACAAAGAATAAATGATTGCAAATCAAAGGCCTAACAAACGCATGTTGGTCGCCCACTGCGTGGGCTGGGACCTCCGTTACGCTGCGCTTCACTACGGCCCCAAATGCAGGCGTTAAACGCTAACAACCTCTAGGAGAGATAGATGAAGAAAATTGGAATTTTAATAATGGCTGTTTTGCCATTGCTTGGTTGTCAGAGTACTGGGCCTAAGACATACACTGGCAATACCCAGTCGATAGCTGCGACAAATTCAAAAAGTTGTAGTTTCGACCAAATCACTGGCAAAGCGTATTTGATTGCTCCTGACTTTAAAAAATATGTAACCAATAGCTTTTTCTACGATTCCGAAAAGGAAAAGGTCTGGCAGCTTGAGAAAGGTAATTACTCATCCTTGACTTCTCAAAAGTTCAAAATAGTTGAGACGGGGGTCGTTACTAAAGAAGACGTCAAGTCACGACAGCCATATCTTTCCAAATACAGATATAGTGAAGATGATATAAAAGGTATGCCTTATGTAAGAGATAAAGCATTCTCATCTAAGTTGGTGACAGAAGACTGCTCAATTTATTATCTGAGTGGTGGAACCATTGTTAAATCTTTATTATCTAGCATCGTGAATACAGATGGTACAAAAATTAATGAAGATGATGTATTGGCGTTTTATGGAAGTGAACCGTTAGCAAAAAAAAGTATGGATGCGATGATTGAGTATGACCGTTTTGATAAAAGACTCAAAGTAAAAACGCCATACTATGACGACATGCTTATCAGAGGGTCATTAAATGCCAAGGATCAATCAATATCACTTGTTCAGCTTTATGTGGACCTTACTTTTTTCGATAAATGGGGCTTTATTTCTAATGCCATTGACACAGATGGTGCAAGCCATGAGGTGGTAAAGATTTCAACTGATATAGACTGTAGTAACTCTGATATGTTTGGTTGTAAATTAACAGAGACTGTTGGAGTAACAATTAGTGAAGAGTTTTTGAATAAACACAGGGATGGTTTTGAATTAAAACTTTTTGGTACTAAAGAAAAAATCGTCAAAGTGTCAGGCTATATGGTTGAAGGTTTTTTATCTGGAATGAGAAAAGCAAAGGAACAGCTAAAGTCTGGTGACTTTGGCGTTTAACAAAGCGCTGCACTCGGCTAAATTTTACGCTGCGCTTCAAATTTACCGGTGAGCGCGGCGTTAGCCATCTAAGGAGACAATGTGCGTTTTTCTGAAAGGTATGGACATAAGAAAGTTAGAGATATAGTTCAAATCGAATCTATAGATGAGCCCTTGAAAAATGCCTTATGGAGCCTTTTGAAAGTCCATATTTGGGATCAAGTTCGAGCATCCACAGGAATTTATGGTGGCTATTACATATCAGCTGATGAAAACAGAGAAACATACGCTCTATGTCAAAGGTTGTGGTTTAACTACTTCAAGAAGCCTTTGGATACATTGGATCACGATTGGTCAGAAGTTCTAAAACAGTTGAGAACCTATTTCTTTAAGTGTGAATGGTACGAGCTTTATGACTTCATCGAGTTCTGTGCGAAAAATTATGAGCGTTATCAATTTAAGGAAAAATTTACTTCCTCATGCAACGCGGCATTGGAAAAAGAAATGTCTGCGTATCGATTTATTGATGGGCTAATCTCCCAGATCACTGAACAGGAGCAGCTTGATGAAATTGAAAAGGCGCTTGAAGAAAGTAGAGGCCCTGTTCATACGCACTTGAGGCGATCGCTAGAGCTGCTGTCCAGTAGAGAAGCACCTGATTATAGAAACTCAATTAAAGAATCTGTATGTGCCGTTGAGAGCCTTGTAGGTCTCGTTCTTGGCTCAAAAGGTACGCTTGGGCAACTCATTAAGAAGCTCGAAGATGAAATCAATTTACACCCAGCTCTAAAAACTGCTTTTAGCAGCCTTTACGGATATACGTCTGATGAGGGCGGGATACGACACGCCCTACTTGAAAGTGAAAATATACGATTTGAAGACGCGAAGTTTTTTATGGTCGTTTGTTCGGCGTTCATTAATTTCGTAGAGAGCAAGGTGGCACAAAATGGCTAACAAGCACATGTTGTCGGACTGGTTTTCCGCTGCGCTCCAAACCAGCCGCAAATGTGGGCGCTGGAGGATCCCCTCATAATTCGGGCCTCCCAGAGGTGTTAACCAGTTTAAGAAATTCACCCCAAGCCCAGCGAAAATGCGATTCTTTGATTGAGTATTCCGGACGTCGTCTCACCTCTTTGCCGGACGAAAGATTGACGAAAGATAGGACAGCCATATCTTTTTTGACGAAAGATAGGACAGCCATATCTTTTTGATGTTTCGCCCAGGCTTGACTAGGCTTTGAAATACCCATCAATGACGAAAGATAGGACAGCCATATCTTTTTGATGTTTCGCCCAGGCTTGACTAGGCTTTGAAATACCCATCAAAGCTCAGTCGAGGTTGGTTATGACCACTGCCCGCCGCCAGTTGATAGACGCTGAAAGTACGCCCTTTTACCACGTGATTAACCGTTGCGTTAGAAGGGCATTTTTGTGTGGTGAAGATGCACTGTCGGGACAATACAGGACAGCCAAATCTTTTTGATGTTTCGCACAGCTTTGACTAGGCTTTGAAATACCCATCAAAGCTCAGTCGAGGTTGGTTGTGACCACAGCCCGTCGTCAGTTGATAGATGCTGAAAGTACGCCCTTTTATCACGTGATTAACCGCTGCGTGAGAAGGGCATTTTTGTGTGGTGAAGATGCACTGTCGGGGCGCAGTTACGAGCATAGACGTGGCTGGATAGTGGATAAAATCAGGCAGTTGTCGTCAATATTCTGCATCGACGTTTGCGCTTATGCGGTCATGAGTAATCACTACCATTTGGTGCTCAAAATCGACCTTGCTACGCAACAATCGTTGTCGCCATTTGAAGTCATTGAGCGTTGGACAGGGCTCTTTAGTGGCAATCCTGTGGCGGCAAAGTTCCTTAAGGGCGATAGTCTCTCGGAAGGTGAGCGAATACTGCTGGATTCGCTGATTAGCGATTGGCAGGAACGCCTTGGCAGTATCAGTTGGTTTATGCGCTGTTTAAACGAAGATATCGCCCGCAAGGCCAATCGAGAAGATGGTTGCAAGGGCGTATTCTGGGAAGGACGTTTTAAGTCGCAGGCACTGCTCGATGAACAGGCGCTGCTGGCATGCATGATGTATGTGGATTTAAATCCCATTCGCGCCGGTATTGCTGATTCACTGCAAACTTCTGATTACACATCCATTCAGGAGCGCATAGAAGAACATGCTGAGCCTGCAACTGCCAACACTTCACTTAAGCCGCTGCTTCAATTTGATGGTGCAGCCACTGCCACCGAACAAAGCGGCATCCCATTTCACTTTGCCGACTATCTGGAGCTGATTGATTGGACAGGCCGGGCGGTGCGGGAAGACAAGCATGGCTTTATTGCCTGTTCCAGGCCCAAACTGCTGCTTGAGCTTGGTATCAGCGACGATGCCTGGATAACTTCTGCCAAGGAGTTTCGCCGTCAGTACAGTGGCATGAGTGGCCGATGGGATGCCATGTGTGCGATGAAGGCCAAATATGGTGGTAAATGGTGCCGGGGTAAGCAACAAAGCCAAGCAATACATCCCCATTAACCTTAAACCCTTGGTGATTTTGCAGCAACAGGCTTAAGCCTGCCGAAAGCATGCCTGGCAATCGCAGTTCTTGTATGAAGCACGCAGATTACTCGTTTCAGAGAGTCTACTTCTAATAATTCATCGTCATTTATAAGAGATTGAGACCGCAAGGTATGCTTCCAGGTGGTCCGTAAAATGTTTAGGATGTCCTGATTTTTTTGTGCTTCCAGGTGGTCCGTAAAATGTTTAGGATGTCCTGATTTTTTTATGATGATACTTTTATCGGGTTAATAGCTAGCCCGGAGCGATGGTGGAAATGTACTTTCCAGAAGCACAGTTCGCAAGAGATATAAGCTCTCTTGGTGAGCCCTGGATTCAGGAAATGCACCTTTCTTGATTGCAGATGCCTGTGTTACCCCTGCGCTTGCTGATCGGTTTCCAGTTTCGGGGGTAGTTTGGATTTCAAAAACGCCCGTGACTTCTCTAATGCCTGGTAGATTTCGTTGCGCATTCTATCTTGTTCTTGATAGTCGCCGTAGAAATAGGTGTCCACCAGATGGTGAATGTAGCGCACTGGTAGTTGATTGAGCGTGATACAAGCCAGATCGGCCACATAGTCGGTTGGCAGCTCATCCATCAACCCCTCTTCAGCGAGGATTTCCATTAACATCACTTCGTAGTAGTTGCGGATTTCCAGCTGCATAGGTGACGCTCCCAAAGTTCTTTGCTGTGTTCGGTTTGGTTGGTAACAATTGGTTCGTAGCCTTTAGCGATACAGCGTAGTCGCGGCGCGAAATAATTGACTGTGTCTGAGTGTTAATTGTAGAGGGTCTTTGCAGTATCCGCCTCCCGTGACACAGGCTATTGGTATTGCCGCTTCTCTGGCATGACCCAATACGCTCATATCCCGCCGGGATATGCCCTCAAGGCTGAGCCGCAACAAGCCGAGTTCATCTTCAGCATGTACATCGACTCCGGCGTCATAAAGAATGAGATCCGGTCTATGAGTCAAGATCAGCAAAGGCAGTATTTGCTCAAGCGTTGAGAGGTACTCGTCATCACCGGCGCTTTTTTCAAGCTCGATATCATAGTGAGAGTCTGCCTTCCGGGTAGGGAAGTTTTGCCGGCAGTGTATTGAGCAGCTGATGATGTTCGCATCGCCGGCTGTCATGGTGGCGGTGCCGTCGCCTTGATGGACGTCGCAGTCGATAATCAGAACCTTGTCTGCCAGCCCTTGGTTTATCATGCGTCTGGCACTGTAGACTAGATCGTTGAAAACACAGTAACCGTTGCCAAAGTCCTGGTGAGCGTGATGGTAACCGCCGCTGATATGCAGCGCTATGCCGTGCTCAAGTGCTTTTCGTGCCGCAAGCTCGGTGCCTGCGACCGAGTGCAGTGTCCGAGCCAGCAGATGCTCGCTCCAGGGAAACCCTATGCGGCGCATTGCCTTGGGATCTAGTTGGTTGTGAATAAACCCGGCAACATATTGAGGACAATGCACAGAGGCGAGAGCGATTTGTTTTACAGGTTTTGGGGAGCAGAGGCTAAATTGCCCGGAAAAAGGAGTTTGGCACAGATACTCAAACAGGCGTTGATATTTGCTGATGGGAAATCTGTGCCGGGATGGTAACGCCAGTTTGGAGTAGCTGGCGTGATACACCAAAGGGATCATTTATCAGAGCTGTTTGATGGCCCAGCTCATGAACTCTTTGCGAGTTGCTTCATCGGCCTGTAACCACCAGTATTGCAGCATTTGCTGGGCATGGGCGGCACTGTCACCCCCTTGGCTACCGGCCTTGGAAGCCGCTGGCATTGTCATGGCACTGACAGGTGATGGCTGGGATACAGGTGCCACAGGTTGGTTGGCGGCCATGTTGCCTGAGGTTACGGCTGCAGCAGCGGTTTCAACATCTGGCCCCTTGTTGCCATTGAATAGCTGTGACAGGAAACTGGTTTCTTTCAGTTGAGTCAGTTCCACCT
This sequence comes from Shewanella indica, assembly GCF_033842865.1. Classification (NCBI taxonomy): domain Bacteria; kingdom Pseudomonadati; phylum Pseudomonadota; class Gammaproteobacteria; order Alteromonadales; family Shewanellaceae; genus Shewanella; species Shewanella indica. The sequence goes on along the minus strand of NZ_JAWXXR010000001.1, from coordinate 4,194,962 downwards.
GGTAGTTGACCTGGCCCTTATCGGCGCGGGTAATGACGACCTTGGGAGTTTTGGCAAACTCTTTGGGCTTCTTGACGTAGTCACCATCGGCAGGCTTAAGGATGTACTCGTTGTCGCCTTCGGCTTTCAGGGTCAGAATGAAAGGAGAAGATTTAACGAAGCTCTGACTGTCGGAAAACTCATCATCGACCATGTCATGATAACGAATAGCAATCTTGTGGACACCTTCGGATAGTGCCAGCTCAGATTTGTGGTTGAAGTTGCTGGTTTCAATTTCTTTGCCATCCAGAGCCAGATATTCAAAAGACATAGGGATGGTCAGATTGGCCGCAAATACCGAGGAAGTGCTGAGCAGGGCCAGTATGGCCGAGGCGGTCAAGCGTAGTTTCATTGTTGCTCCTTAACGATTGTAACTCTGATGCGGACGTTCGAATGCCTGAATGCGATCTTCAATATAGCTGATCGCCTGCCTGCACTTACCGAGGCGGCGATGCATCAAAAGGATGTCATTCTGGACGGGGATTTTGTCAGTACTATGACAGTTTTCAAGCTTTGATTGCAATTGTTCAATCTTTTGTTCTATTTTTTTGGCCCAGTTCAGATGTTTGTTCAGCTCTTCGTACAATTGATGGCTGTTTTGCATAACACCCGCGGCTATCCAGCCAAAACCACTTTCCTGGTGTCGGCGGCCCTGACGTTGTTGGTAGCTTTGCCGCTTACTGGTCTGCTGCAGCTTTTGGATCCTGGCGTTGAGACCTGTGGTTCCCAAGGCCCGTTTCAGGGCGACAAACCTGTCCTGAATGCGTTCGCAGCTTAAGGCGATAGTGTGTTGGGCCAACTGATGGCGTAACTGTTTTTCCAACTGATCTATGCTCTTGTGCAGCTGTTCCACACAGGGATAGAGTTGGGCACCATGCTGAATAAACAACTCGCTGTTGAAGCGTTCAGTATCCTGCAGTAGTTTGCGCTGTGCCGCTGGCAAAGAGGCATCATGTTGCAGCACTTCTTGCTCCAACTGCCTGAGCTGTTCCCGCAGACGTTGTACCAGTTGATTGGTGTTCAAAACCAGGCACTCCAGGCTAGATTAGCGGCGATAAGTACCACAATAGCAATAAAGAGTGGCCTGATAAACGGCATTCCGAAGCGGATAGCCGAGTGGGCGCCGATATAAGAACCCAGCATCATACACAAGCCCATCACCACGCCTACCAAAAGGTGCACTTTACCTAGCAGCAAGAAAATCATCAATGCCGTGATATTGCTGACAAAAGTCATTGCCCTTGCCAAGGCACTGCTGTGCAGGAAGGGCAGGCGGTACAGCGCGGTCGAGCTGACGGCCCAAAAGGCGCCAATGCCCGGGCCGGCAAAGCCGTCGTAGGCGCCAAGCCCCAGCCCTTGAAGTATCTGTTTATGCTTGGCCGGCGCTTCGGTGACGGGTTTACATTGGCTGCAGCCCATGGCTCCGGGTGAAAACAGCGAATAGAACGCGATGGCGATAATAAGCAGTGGCAGAATTTTTTCCAGCCAACGGGTGTCGATGAGATAAACGGCAATACTGCCGATAACGGCGCCTATGGCAGTAGCAATAAAGGCGAACAGCCAGAACTTGGGGGTCAGCAACTGCTTGCGGTAATAGGTAAATGCCGCCATGGAGGAGCCGAAGCAGGCAGCCAGTTTATTGGTCCCCAGCGCCAGATGAGGTGGCATGCCCACTGTCAGCAAGGTGGGAATGGACAGTAGACCGCCACCACCGACTACGGCATCAATAAATCCGGCCAGCAGGCCGACTGCGGCCAATATGGCCCAGCTGCTGGGTTCGAGCAGAATATCCACTTTACATCCTGATTGAGCGCATCATTCGATAACGCGACGGTAAGGCGGCAGGGCATCAAGCAGCGACGACCCGTATCTTTTGGTTACCAAACGCCTGTCTAATATGGTTATTCGGCCATAGTCCTGCTCTTTTCGCAACAGGCGGCCGCAACTCTGGATGAGTTTCCGTGACGCATCCGGAATAGTCAATTGTAAAAACGGGTTACCGCCTTTCATTTTGACATATTCTGCGTGGGCCTGCTCTACCGGCGAGGTTGGCACGGCAAACGGCAGCTTGGTTACTATCAGGTTAGTCAGGTAGTCGCCGGGAAGGTCGAGACCCTCGGAAAAACTGCCGGTACCAAAGATAATGCTGGGCTCACCTTTGTCACATTTTTGCTTATGTTGCTCGAGCAAGTGCTGGCGTGGGGCACTGCCCTGGATCAGCGGTTCGGATACCAATTTGTTGCGCAGTAAATCGGCTACCTTTTCCATCTGCCAGTAGGAGGCAAACAGCACCAGAGTGGCCATTTCACCCTCTACCAACTGCTTTATCTGGCTGGCGAGTTCTTCTGTGTAGGCGTCTTCGGTTGGCTCGGTGCGCATTTTCGGCAGGTAGAGAGTGGCGTTGTTCTCAAAATCGAAAGGCGACTGCAGCGCCAGGTAGCGACTGCCATCATTGAGTGACAGGCCAACCTGATAGGCAAAATGCTCAAAGCGGTTCAGCGCTCTGAGGGTGGCGCTACATAGCACGACACCGGCGGCTTTTTCCCACAACATATGTTCCAGCATATAGCCGACTTCGATTGGCGATGCACTGAAAAGGTAGTCCTGCTGCTTGCCGCTGAGGGCTTCAATCCAGCGGGCGGTGGGGGCACCTTTGGGGCTGTCCTCCTTGGCCATCATTTTCCAGAGCTTTTGCAGGTTTTCCAGGCGCTGCATCATAAAGCCGGTTTCACTCAATAGGGCTTCGGCCTGATGCCTTGGTAATTCACCATCCTTGACGCTTTCGCTGAGAATAGCCTGCATCTTGTTGAATTGCTTGAGGGCATCGTTGGAGGCCGTGGCCAGGTTTTCTGCCTGAATCAACAGGGCGTCCGGCAGCTTGCCATGTTCGAACCGCAGGCGGTTTTCCGGGTTGGCAAAGAGTTTGGGCTGGGTATCACAGTAGTGGGCAACCTGATTCAGCAGGCCGGTTAATTCTTCGATGCGATCCAGCATCGCCTGCGCCGGGGCAATAATATTGTTGCTCTTTATTTGGTTTTGCAGTTTGGCCGTGGTCTTGCTGACTTTCTCCAGCCAATCACAGGCCCCTCTGAGCGTAGCCTGGGCGCTGGAGAAATCCCTGGCTACATTCGGCAGGTGATGGGCTTCGTCGATAACGTAATAGACTTCTTCCGGATCCGGCAGAATCACACCGCCACCCAGTTCAAGGTCGGCCAGTAACAAACTATGGTTGGCAATAAGCACATCCCAGGTATCAATATCTTCGCGGGCCTTGTGGAAGGGGCAGTGGCTGTGACTGGCCAGTTGGCGATGACAGCTGTGTTTGTCACAGGCTATCTGTTGCCACAGGTGGTCCGGCAGCGGCGTTTTGAGGGTATCAAGTTCACCATTCCAGCGGCCATCCTGATAGTCTTTGAGCAGCGCCTGCAACTGCTCAACCTGTGAGGTATCCGGCTTGGTCTGCCACATGGCCATCTGGCTGCCGTTGCCGTCACCTACCAACATCTCAAGCTTAGCCAGGCACACGTAACGCTGACGCCCTTTGACCAGACCGAAGCGGAAGTTGAGTTTGGAGTGTTGCAGAAAAAACGGCAGATCTTTATGCAGCAACTGCTCCTGCAGCGCCACAGTGGCGGTGGCGATACAGACTTTTTTCTTGCTGGCCAGCGCCAGAGGTATGGTTCCCAGAATATAGGCCAGGGATTTACCTATACCTGTGCCCGCTTCAATCACCATGATGCGCCGCTGCTTGTCGTATTCACCGGCAAGTGTCTTGGAGATCTCCGCCACCATATAATTCTGCTCCCGGCGGGAACGGAAGTTGGGCAGTGCGGAGGCAATGTCCTTGTAGATCTCGCGGATCTGGGTCTTTACATGGGCTGCTAGCATGAGACTCGGTTCTGGAAAATTATCCTGTATATAATACCAGTAATTTCTTATGCTAATAAACCTCTAAAACACGATTGTCCCGACTCATGCCCCAAAACACGCCGCAAACCCTGAAAGGCCGTATTCTTACCCGTCATCTGGTTCAGAGAGACGAGGGGTTATGCCTGCAATACTATCTGGCCACCGAGCAGGGGCCTGTGTTGGTTGAGGTGCCGGGACAGGAGCAGATTTGCTTTGCCAAAGAGAAGGATGCGGCGGCTTTATGTCAAAGTTTAAGCCAGGTACGGACCCAGCCGCTGGCGCTGAGAAACTTCGCTAAAGAGAAGGTTGCGGCGCTTTACAGTCGCAGTCGGCAACAGATGCGGTTACTGCAAAAGCAGGCCCAGGATCAGGGAATGCCCTTGTATGAAGCCGATCTTAAACCCCAGCAGCGTTTCTTGATTGAGCGCTTTATTGCGCTCGATGCCGAGTTTTACGGTTATTTCAGCGAGGAAAGCGGCGCACTGACACGGTTTGTTGCCAGCCGCGCCAGGAAAGCCTCGCTGAACAATGTAGGTTTGGCTGTTATTTCCCTCGATCTTGAATGCAGCATGCAGGGCGAGCTCTATTCCGTCGGACTCTACGGTCGTGACCGCAATGGAGCGCTGTTTCAGCGCGTGTACATGATAGGTCAAGCCCAGGACGGGCCAGACTATATCCACTGGGTCAGGGATGAAGCAGCCTTGTTGCAGGCTTTGATTGACTGGTTTTGTCTCTGGGACCCGGACATTATCATAGGTTGGTCGGTTGTCAATTTTGACCTGGCACTGCTGAGCCGACGCTACGCCCATCATGGTATTGAAGCACGGCTTGGGCGCGGAGGCGTGCCCATGTCCTGGTTGGTGGAAGGCAAGTATCGGCCGGAAACCCTCTCTTTGCCCGGGAGAGTGGTATTGGACGGCATAGACTGGCTCAAGGCCGCCTTCTATCAGTTTGAGCGCTATTCGCTCGAGTTTGTCTCCCGCGCACTCTTGAGTGAGGGCAAGGCGATAGATCAAGTTGAAGATCGCGGCCAAGAGATAAGACAGCTCTTTCAAGAGGATAAATTGGCCTTGGCCCACTACAATCTGACCGATTGCCGTCTGGTGCTGGATATTTTCGATAAAACCGATCTATTGAATTTTGCCCTCGCCCGGGCGCAGCTGACCGGGTTGGAGTTTGGCCGGGTAGGGGCTTCGGTGGCGGCGTTCAATCATCTCTACCTGCCACACTTGCACCGCGGTGGATTTGTGGCGCCGGCAGCACCGGCCAGTGATGGCCTGGAAAGCCCCGGCGGCTATGTGATGGACTCCATTCCGGGCCTTTACCGGGACATTCTGGTACTGGACTTCAAGAGTCTATACCCTTCGATTATTCGCACTTTTTTGATCGATCCCATGGGGTTGGTGCAGGGTATGGGTGAGCCCGAAGCCGAGACGGTACCCGGCTTTCTCGGGGCCAGATTCAGCCGCAAACAAGCTATCTTGCCAACGCTTATCGCCAAGTTGGCCCAAGAGCGGGAAAGTGCCAAGGCCCAAGCCAATGCGCCTTTGTCTCAGGCAATCAAGATCATCATGAATTCGCTTTATGGGGTGCTGGGGTCTCGGGGCTGTGTGTTTCACGATGCCCGGTTGGCAAGCTCAATTACTATGCGCGGTCATGAGATAATGCAGCAGACCAAACGTTGGATTGAGGACGAAGGCATGAGTGTCATCTATGGCGACACAGATTCCACATTTGTTTGGCTGGGACAACAGCATGACATCACAGAGCCGCAAGCCTTCGGCAGAGAGTTGGCCGCCAGGATAACCGCCAAGTGGCAACAGCATTTGGCGGAGCATTTTCAGTTGCAAAGTCATTTGGAACTCGAGTTTGAGCGTCATTATGAACAGTTTCTGATGCCCACTCTCAGGGATTCAGAAGAAGGCTCCAAAAAGCGCTATGTCGGTGCCAGTCGCAATAGTCAAGGTCAATTGGATATTATTTTCAAAGGCATGGAGCAGGTTCGCAGTGATTGGAGTCCTCTGGCCAGACGGATTCAATACGAGCTGTACCGGCGTATGTTCAATGACTTGGATGTGGTGGGCTTTCTGGCTACGGAAATAGAAGCGCTTAAACGCGGCGATTATGATAACGAGCTTATTTTCTCCAAGCGACTAAGGCGTAAATTGGATGCTTATCAGGCCAAGGCGTCACCCCATGTCAAGGCGGCCAGACAATTGTTGGAGCAGACCTGTGATCCGCGTTATGGTCGTTTGGGCACCCGTATAGACTACCTGATCACAATCAATGGCCCCGAAGCTGTTTCCCTCAGACGTTCAGCCATTGATTATAACTACTATATTGAAAGACAAATCAAGCCGATAGCCGATCCAATACTTTCTATAATGAAAGAAAGTTTTACCTCTATCAGCACGGGACAGTTGAGTTTAATCTAATACCAAAATTGTTTCAAAAAGTTAACAAGGTTAATGGTTGGTTTTATTTCTGGATTTTTACGGCCTTTATGGTTTTTTTTAAGGCAAAAGTAATAAAAAATGTGATTTTTGTCTTTGCCGCTTTACTGAGCTTTTGCTAATCTTCGCTCCCCTTGGAAGGAAATAAAACAACGGAATGGGGTAGGCAGACTGAAAACACTTAAGGTTACAACAAATGAACAAGACTCTCATCGCATCCGTCCTGGCAGGACTCTTGGCCGTTCCATCGGTTCAAGCTATTGAAATCTATAAAGATCAGAAAAATGCAGTCTCAATCGGCGGTTTCGTTGATGTCCGAGTAATCAATACTCAGGGTGAAACGGAAGTTGTCAATGGTGCTTCCAGGATTAATTTTGGTTTTAGCCGTGAGTTAACCCACGGTTGGAACACATTTGCCAAATTGGAATGGGGCGTGAACCCTGTTGGCAGCAGCGACATTGTTTATAACAACCGTTTCGAATCGGTGCAGGATGAGTTCTTCTACAACCGTCTGGGCTATGCAGGCATTAGCCATGATAAATATGGCACTATTACTATTGGTAAACAATGGGGTGCTTGGTATGACGTGGTATACAACACTAACTACGGTTTTGTATGGGATGGTAATGCTGCTGGTGTATACACTTTCAACAAAGACGATGGCGCGGTAAACGGTGTTGGTCGTGGTGATAAAGTCGTTCAATACCGTAACAGCATCGGAGATGTGAGCTTTGCGGTCCAGGCACAATTAAAAAATAGCAGTTTCTATACCTGCGACATCGAAAACATCACTGAGAGTGCCTGTGAAGCAGAATGGAATGCAGGTAAGAAAGAAGCGCAACAAGTTACTTACGATTACACCTATGGTGCATCTTTGACCTACAAGGCTACTGATAAATTCAGCTTAATGGCGGGTGTTAACCGTGGTGAGTTTGATGTGGTCTATGGTACAGGTGAGCAAAAAACAGCTGTTGATTTAATCTATGGTGTGGGCGCGACTTGGGGTGATTTTGACCAGAATGGCTTATATGTTGCCGCAAACGTTCACAAAGAAGAAAACCATGATACTGATAACATCGGCCGCTTGATTAAAGATGCCTATGGTGTTGAAACTTTAGTTTCTTACAAGTTTGATAATGGTCTACGTTCTTTTGTGTCTTATAACATTCTGGATGCAGGGAAAGACTACGTTATTCAACCAAACTTTAATGCCGATCCTAACGATGTGTTCAAGCGTCAGTTTGTGGTTGTAGGTTTACACTTTGTTTGGGATCTGAATACGGTTCTCTATGTTGAAGCACGTAAAGATTACAGCGACTTTACCAGTGCCGACAAAGCGCAAGAAGCCAGAATGTCATTATCAGAGGATGATGGCATCGCTATTGGTATTCGTTACACCCTTTGATTGTTAATAGAACTGTTTAAAAAAGCGCCGAAAGGCGCTTTTTTATTGGAAAAAAAAGTGTTCGCACAGCTTACCAGAAAGAGATGTGTAACGGGTTTGTTACGTTTGGGTGAGTGGGGGCGGGTTTTGATAAACTCCATTTACTTCATGGCCTTACATAACGATATTCTGGTTAAGATAAGCTGTTACTGCTGTAAGAGACACTATATTCATACTCAATGAAATAATCTTATCTCTCTTTTGTTGTTGGTTTTATGTGCAATATTAATGTTTCAAATGTTGATAAAATGTTTGTTATGTGATTTTATTTGCGTGAAATTGTTGCTGGTCACTCGTGTATACCTGCAAACAACTAAAGGATCCGGACAAAGCATTTGGATCCGTTACCAAGACACAAGATGTCGAAAGGGAGATAAGTATGTATAAGAATAATTCGTTAACCAACGCAGTGCGTCTGGCATTGGTTGGTGGTGTTGCAGCGACTGCTTTTAGCGCTCCAACCGTTTTGGCGGCCGAAGAAGGTGCTGACAATGTAGAGCGTATTCAGGTTACAGGCTCTCGTATCAAGCGCACCGATATGGAAACCGCAAGCCCTGTCAGTGTGATCGATGCTTCATCTATCATAGCGTCAGGCGCAGTGAATATTGACGACGTTCTGCAAAAAATGACCTCAGCCGGTGGTGCCATGACCAACGCCGGTATCAACAATGGCTCAGGCGGTAACTCGCGCATTAACTTGCGTGGTTTGGGTGATAACCGCACTCTGGTTCTGGTGAATGGTCGCCGTATGATTGCATCCGGTACCGGTGCGGCATCTTCTGTTGACCTTAACACCATTCCGGTATCTATGATCCAGCGTGTCGAAGTACTGAAAGATGGCGCTTCTGCCATTTATGGTACCGATGCGATTGCCGGTGTGGTTAACATCATTCTGAAAAGAGATTTCGACGGCTTTGAAATCAACGTTCAAACAGGCCTTTCCGGTGAAGGTGACGCTGACGAGTCCAGCATCGACATGACACTGGGTAACACCTTTGAGAAAGGTAATGTCGTTGTTAATGCTCAATACACCAAGCGTGGTGATGCCAGCCAGGCTGACCGTGATTTCTCAAAGTGCCCGATTGCAGAGACAGGTCCAAAGGGTGAGCGTAGCCTGTACTGCGGCGGTAGTAGCTATTCTCAAGGCGGTCACATCTGGGGTGACAACAACTTTGGTATCGTGGGCACAGGACCAGAAGGCGCTTATGCCATAGGAGACAAGGGCTACTATGGTGAATATGTTGATAACGGTGAGGGCAAGCCTAAGTTCCAATACTTTGATGGCATGTCTGAGGCGGATCTGAGCGGCTTGGGTGGAACTTATCATGAGTTCAGCGATGCCGACAGATACAACTACGCCAAGGACAGTTACCTGTCGACGCCAATGGAGCGTTTGAACCTGTCCATGGCGGGTACTTATGAACTGACCGAATCGATTCGTTTCTTCACCGAAGCCATGTACTCCAAGCGTTGGTCCAATCAGCAGATGGCGCCTCAGCCAATCTGGAACAACTCTGCTTGGGTTTACAATCCTAAGTCAGCCGGTGGCTGGATGACCGATGAACTGCTGCCTTGGGTTCAACCCGGTGAAGCACTGGCTTATGGCCGTCGTATGGTTGAGTCCGGTACCCGTGACTTTGACCAAGTAGTAGACACTATTCGTATCGTTGTTGGCTTGGAAGGTGAGTTTGAAAACGGCTGGACCTGGGATGCTTCTTACAACAAAGGTAAGAACGACTCAACCGATACTCTGGCTAACCTGCACAACTTGGGCTCCATCAACGCTGCGGTTCTTGAGGGCACTTTTGATCCTTTCCTGCAATCATCATGGGAAGGTGAGAGCATCAAGCCATACATATATACCGAAGTGAACAGCGGTGGCAGCGAGTTGGATATTATTGCAGCGACTCTGTCCGGAGATTTGTTTGAACTGCCTGCCGGTATAATGGGCTTTGCAGCGGGTTACGAGCATCGTAAAGAGGCTGCGCATTATACTCCTGATTCCCTGACTTCCCAGGGCTTGGCAAACGATCCTCGCGTAGAGCCAACCTCCGGTGACTTCAGTGTTAATGAATTTTACGCAGAATTGGCAATCCCACTGCTTAGCGAATTGCCTTTGGCGCAGCAAGTGGATCTGAGCGCCGCTATGCGTTACTTCGATTACAGCACTTTCGGTGATGATACTACCTGGAAACTGGGTCTGACCTGGCGTGTTTTTGATGACCTGATGATCCGCGGTGGTATGTCCACTGCCTTCCGTGCCCCAACTGTATATGAACTGTATGGTGGTAAGTCACCATCATTCGAGCAGATTGTTCACCCTGCTACCGATCAGGATCAGGCTGAAGTGACTGTTGGTGGTAACGAAATGCTGACCCCTGAAGAAGCTGATATCACTACTCTGGGTCTGGTGTATTCACCAAGCTTTGTAGAAGGTTTGTCTCTGACCGTCGATTACTATGACATCGAGATCTCCAACACTATTACTTCAGTTGACAACAACTATATTGCCAACCAGTGTCTGGATGCCGGTGGTAACAAGATCAACACAGGCACTGCGCTGTGTCAGTCTTCCAACATTGAACTCGACAATAGCGGTCGTATCAAGTTCGACAACGGTTTGCAGAACATAGGTGCTACCAATACCTCAGGTTACGACATCAACGTTGCCTACGTATTCGATGCCTTCGGTCTGGACTGGAAGGCCGGCTGGGACAGCTCTATCCTGAGTGAGTATGAAGAGTTTGACCCGGATGGTAATGCAGTTGACTATCGTGGCTATATCACAGGTGGCGTGGGTGCTTATGCCAAGTTCAAGAGCAACCTGAACATTACCGCTGCCGGTGATGATTGGACTGTCACTTATGAAGCTCGCTACATCGACGGTATGGACTCGTTTGCTTGTAAGAAAAATGATGGCAGCTGCTACGCGCCTTCAGTAGACAGCGTGGTTTACCATGACCTGTCAGGTTCTTACGATATCACCGACCGCATCCGTGTATCCGGCGGTGTTAACAACCTGTTTGACAAAGAGCCTCCGTACTACACTGGTAACAACGACTCGAATACCGACCCTTATACCTATGATATGTTGGGCCGCTACTTCTTCGTTCGTGCCAGCATGAAGTTCTAATGACACACTTCATCTTTGGATGAATTAAGTTAGCTTCAAAGAATGAAACCCCGGGATGATACCCGGGGTTTTTGTTTTTCATACTACATATAGGTAGCGGATCCATCCAAACTCACAAAACACTATTACGTAACAACTGGAATAAGCCCCGGTTGCCAATTGATTCTTTGACCAGTGAATAGGGCGAATGAGTTTGTAGCGAAACTGGCTTCCCCTGGATAGTAATCGTTTGGAAAAAGTGGATTGCCATCGGTCTGCAGAATTGATTCCTTCAAAGATTTATAAAATATAACGCACCGCCTTATGCTTTTTAATTATAAATAAATCATAAGGTTAAATATTAGCTTGTGCTGTTTTTGCGGTTATTCTTGGCTCAGGAAGGCGACACATATTTGATCACTAAATGTAAAAAAAAGCCATTGATGATTAATCACACAGTTAGCCTTAGTTTCCAGCGTTTTCGTCTCATTTCAAATGTTGACACAGGTCAACATTTTGTGAAATGATGCCAGCGGGTCTATGCCTTCAGGGGCATAGGAAAGGGAAGATAAAAAACTAACAATCACAAGAGAAAGACATACTTGATAGCATCATCTGCCGTTGAAATAGGGATATTCGGGGCGCTGTTGCTGAAAAGTTAAACCTTTTTAATCACTTCAAATTGGTTGGGAACTATGTCCAAGGTAAGCAATAGAACAAAAATCGCTTCTGCGCTTGTTGGCGCGCTGGCACTCGCCAGCAGCAACTTAGTCGTTGCAGATCCTCTTACCGACGCGCAAAAAGCCGCGGGTCGTCTGCAGTCAGACGCCGTTGCGTCACAGAAGAAGATCGATAAGTATTTTGACCAGGCTCAAGATATGCTTTTCGAATATTCCGCCGTTGCTGACGAGCGTGAATCTCTCAAAGCCTACAATGATTATCTGGCTGGTCTGGTCGCTGACCAGGAAGCCACAATGAAATCCATTCAGGACGATATCAATGGCGTAGACAAACTGCGTCAAGGTGTTGTTCCTTTGATGTTTAAAATGGTTGATGCCCTGGAGCAGTTCGTGGCTCTGGATCTGCCATTCAAATCTGAAGACCGTGCACAGCGCGTTAAAAACCTCAAAGACCTGCTTAACACTGCCGAAGTGACTCTGGCTGAAAAGTTCCGTTTGATCCTGGATGCTTACAGCATCGAGCGTGAGTACGGCAGCTTTGTTGACGTTGAAACCGGTAAGCTGAACCTTGATGGTAAAGAAGTGCTGGTTGATTTCTTCCGCTTGGGCCGCGTAGCTCTGTATGCTCAGAGCCTGGACCAGAAGACTGCCTGGATGTACAACTCTGAAACCAAGGGTTGGGATAAGCTGGATGACAGCTATCTGCGTGACATCACCAAGGGTATTCGTATCGCCCGTAAACAAGGGGCTCTGGATCTGTTCGCACTACCAATTCCAGCTGCGGAGGCTGCACAATAATGAAAAAGCTAATCACTACCGCCGTCGTTGCTGCCAGTTTCTCACTGTCTGCCGGTATGGCCAGTGCCGCAGAGGCGCCTAAGACGATTGATCAACTGCTGCAGCAAGTTAAAGTTGAACGTGCCGCTCAAGGCAAAATCAATGCTAAGCGTGAACAAGAGTTCCAAGCTGAGCGTGGCGACAAGGCCGCCCTGCTGAAGCGTGAAAAAGATGCGCTGGCTGCTGAAACTCAACGTGGTAAAGACCTGAACCAGGCCTTCCTCGATAACGAGCGTAAAATTGCTCAACTTGAAGAAGACCTGAAAACCGCTCAGGGCGACTTGGGTGAAATGTTCGGTGTAGTTAAAGGCGAAGCTGGCGATTTCGCCGGTAAGCTGATCAACTCCAACGTCAGTGCCCAGTATCCAGGACGTGACAAGTTCGTTCAGGACCTGGGTGCCCGTAAGCAACTACCTAAGATTGAAGAGCTGGAACGTTTCTGGGAAGAGCAACTTTTCGAAATGGCCGAATCCGGCAAAGTCGTTAAGTTTGAAGGTTCTGTAACTGACATTGATGGTAACGTGAACAACACCACCATCTATCGTGTCGGTGCTTTTAACCTGTTGGCTGATAACAAGTATGTGGTTCTGAACCACGAGCTGGGTCTGATCCAGGAGCTGTCTCAGCAGCCGGAAGGTTATCAGGTTAAGCCTATCGCTGACTTCGAAAAAGCCACTTCAGGTACAGCCAAGCTGTATGTTGACCCTGCCCGCGGTACTCTGCTGAACATCTTCACTCAGAAGGCCAGCTTCCAAGACCGTATTGAGGCCGGTGGTACCATTGGTTACATCATCATCGCCTTGCTGGCTCTGGGTCTGCTGATCTCGCTGGAGCGTCTGGTGACTCTGACTGTTATCGGTGCCCGTGTTAAGTCTCAGGCCAAGAATGTTGCCAACCCAGGTAACAACGCTCTGGGCCGTGTACTGAAAGTGTACCAAGAGAACAAAGATGTTGACGTTGAGACTCTGGAGTTGAAACTGGATGAAGCCATCCTGAAAGAAACACCAGCGCTGGAAACGCGTATCTCCATCATCAAAGTATTGGCGGCTATCGCTCCTATGATGGGTCTGCTGGGTACCGTAACCGGTATGATTGCAACCTTCCAGAGCATCCAGTTGTTCGGTACGGGTGATCCAAAACTGATGGCCGGTGGTATCTCTATGGCACTGGTAACGACAGTACAGGGTCTGATTGCGGCTCTGCCACTGATGCTGTGTCATGCTATTGTTGTGGCTCGCAGTAAGTCTATTGTTCAAATCCTTGAAGAGCAAAGTGCCGGTATTATTGCTGAACACGCAGAGAAGAGGGCTGACTAATGATGCTATACCTGATGGACATTTGGGATTCCGTCAGGGGCTTCATGGCCTCCGGAGGCGATGTCCTCTGGCTTGTAGCGGCGGTGCTGTTTCTCATGTGGGTATTGATGCTTGAAAGATTCTGGTATCTGAACTGGGTATCACCTAAGAATCATAAAGAGATCATTACTGCATGGAATGCCAGGGAGGAAACCACCTCCTGGTATGCACACCGTATCCGTGAAGCTTGGGTATCCCAAGCGAAGCAAGATATGAATGCACGTATGCTGATCATCAAAACATTGGTAGCCATCTGTCCTATGATAGGTCTGCTGGGTACTGTGACAGGTATGATTTCAGTGTTCGATGTTATGGCAGTTCAGGGGACGAGTAATGCTCGTCTGATGGCAGCTGGTATTTCTATGGCCACTATGCCTACTATGGCTGGTATGGTCGCGGCATTGTCCGGGGTGTTCTTCAGCACTCGTTTGGACGCCAAGATGAAAATCAGCTTGGAAAAGCTGAAAGACAGCCTGCCACACCACTAGAGAGAGATTGAACATGGCACGTAAGAAGCATTCCAGTGTAGAAGAGGAAGCACAGATCGATATGACCCCGATGCTCGACATCGTGTTCATCATGCTGATCTTCTTCATTGTGACCACCTCGTTTGTGAAGCCATCCGGTTTGGACTACAACAAACCCAAGGCGTCCACAGCGACTTCAAAACCTTCGGCGAACATCTTTATCGGCGTCAGTAAAACAGGCGTAATTATGATGGAAAACCGTCAGGTTGATATTGAACGAGTAACCGCTAACGTAGAACGTATGTTGGCAGAGGCACCAGAAGCCGCCGTTCTGATCCAGGCAGACAAAGAAGCCCAACACGGCTTGGTTGTTAAAGTACTGGATCAGGTGAAGGCTGCTGGTATTGATAAGGTCTCGGTATCTGCGGGGAACGACTGATATGTTAAGAGCACTAGTATCTATCATTATTGGTGCTGCTGTGACTTTTGGTCTGTTCTGGTTTATGGCATTCCTGGTCGGAGGTGGCGCTCAACGTGGCGACACCTCAACCGAAACGCCAGTTATCGAGATCACAATGGACAAGCAGGATTCGAAGGCACAGAAGAAACCAAGGGTGACACCTAAGCCACCCCCACCACCAGAGCAGCCACCGAAGCCAGCGGAAACGCCACCGGATAGCTCTTCTGATATTGATACCAATATGGCATTCAATATGGGTGGAGTAGAAGCAGGCGGTCCAAGCACAGGCTTTAAGCTGGGCAACATGATGACCCGCGATGGTGATGCAACACCTATAGTGCGGATTGAACCTCAGTATCCCATTGCTGCGGCGCGTGACGGTAAAGAAGGTTGGGTACAACTGCGCTTTACCATCAACGAACTCGGTGGTGTTGATGATGTTGAAGTTATCCAGGCTGAACCAAGAAGGATCTTTGATCGTGAAGCGGTTCGTGCACTGAAGAAGTGGAAGTACAAGCCGAAGATTGTTGACGGTAAGCCGATGAAGCAACCCGGTATGACAGTTCAGCTGGACTTCACCCTGAACCAAGGAGACAGATAAGATGCAAAAAGTGAATAAGCTTGCTGCAGCCATGCTGTTGACTTTGTCAGGCAGTGCAGTACTGATGGCGCCAATCGCCCAGGCCGCTGAGAAGTGTCCTATCGACCAGCGTCAGGCGAAGGCGGTGGGTCAAACTGCTGCCAAAAAGGTGCAGAGATCCTTTGAAGCCTATCAGGACGGTAATCTGGACGAAGCAATTGCAGTATTGCTGGAAGCCAACGCCCGTAATGACTTCGACAAGGCCTATATTGCCCGTATGCTGGGTAACTTCTACGCTGAAAAAGGTCAGATGGGCACTTCCATCAAGTACCTTAAGCAGGCAGTAGAAGCCGATATCCTCGGTGGAACCGACCACAGTGCAACTCTTAAGTTGTATGCGGATCTGCTGCTGCAGGAGAAGAAGTTTAAAGAAGCTATCACCTACTACAACAAGTGGATGGACTTCTCCTGTAAGCAAGATCCTGTGGTCTACCGCCGTATCGGTATTGCTTATACAGAACTGAAAGACTATCCAAACGTGCTGAAAACAGCGGACAAAGGTTTGTCATTGGCCGAAACGCCCGACAAGAACCTGTACCAGCTTAAGTTCCAGGCTTACTTCAACCTCAAGCAGTACAAGAAAGCGGTTGGTGTTCTGGAAACTATGGTACCCCTGTTTCAGGATGATAAGCGTCTTTGGGTTCAGTTGGCTCAGCTCTATCTGCTGACCGAGGACTTCGACAAGGCTACAGTGACATACGATCTGGCCTATCAGAACGGTTTCCTGGAAACTGCTGATAACATCACTCGTTTGTCGCAACTGTTGGCGTCCAAAGGTTCCGCTTATCGTGGTGCGGTGATTTTCGAGAAGCACATGAAACAAGGGCTTATCGAAAAAAGTGAGAAAAACCTGTCTATGTTGGCCGGTTTCTTCCACAACGCCAAGGAGCTGAAGAAGGCCGCGGCCTATTATGGTCAAGCTGCTGCTGTCGGTAATGATGGTAAGTTGTACCTGAAACAAGGTCGTTTGCTGGCTTTGGATCAGCAGTTCAAGGAAGCGATTCCAGTATTCAAGCAAGCGCTGGATGCCGGGCTCGAAAACCCTGGTGAAGCTCAGTTTGAGCTGGCACTGGCCTACCTGAACCTGAAAGACTATAAGTCGGCTTACCGCCGTGCTGAATTGGCCTCAAAAGATTCCAAGACAGCACGTAGCGCCACTAGCTACCTGTCATACATAAAAGAGAAAGCGCGGATCCATAACGTTTCACTTTAATGCGATGTCAGCCAAATGAAGCCCCGTAAGGGGCTTCATTTTTTTGGTTCATTGCGGATCTGCGGCGAACGCCACTTTGATTTTCAAAACGCTACTCTGACGTCGAAAAAAATTAGGCGGTATCCAGCTATCCATGCCCCCATTAGCTTCGGCAGTTTGTTTTTGTTACTCACTCCTGTTAATCGATTTTCGGTACAGCTCAACCAAGGGCATTAGTCATTTGCTGTCAGCATTGGCCTAAGGTTCTGCTTGGTCAACCTAAAACCATATTGCTTTAGTTATGTTTTTGTAAGGTTATTGCCTCGTATCACGTCTGTTTATCAGTTAGCTTGCGGTTGTTTTGAGTAAGCTGTAGGCCAGGTTATCCATACTTAGACCGACAAGTTTGCCTGAGAGCGGCATTGCCAATGGCCCCTGCTGTACTTGGCAATAATATCAAGCCGAGCATAGCTATTTTGAGACAAGGCATCAGGTGCGCTAACTTGAGGGCAGTATTCATATTTATGACTATGACTTCAAAGCTTGAACAAAGATTAGACAGAAAAACGGCTGGAGTCTTAGTATTTGTTACTTGGTAACGAACCAATAACTTCTCAACCGTTTTCATTTCTGGATACGAATTAATCTATGATTTACTTTTTATACGCCAGCTTGGCTTCAGCTTTATTTTGAACAGCTGGCCGCAGGCAAGCGTTTGATCCATTCGCTTATCAGCGCAACTCCTTCATCGTGGCTGAGGCTACGGCCAATTTCGGGCATTCTGTCGCCCGGTTCATTGCTCTGCATCCGGAAATGCATGATGGACTCGGCCGGATTACCCGGTACCACATCGTAGCCCAGGGTGCCGCCGCCATAGGCGACAGGCGATTTACAGGTGCCGTGGCTGAAGCCGTTGTCTTCATCATAGCTGCGCTGATATTCCAGTTTCAGCCCGGTATTGGAGGCATTGCCTTCGGGTCTGTGGCAGTGGGCGCAGTTGATATCCAGGTAGCCCTTGGCCGTTTGCATCAACTCGCTGTCACTTAGCTGAGTCAAAGTGGCTTCATCACTATCCACATAGGCTGGTACCTTATCGACGCTGGTAAGGGGTGGCAGGCCGCTCAGAATACCTGCGCTTTGCCAATGAAGCAGTTGGTTGGCGCTGCCATCCTGGTAGGGGTAGTCACGGTTCAGATGGCGGGCCTTGGGACCAATCGGCATAAACACCGCCTGGCTGGCGCTGTCGGCCTTGAACTGATGACACTGCTTGCACTGATTCATTGACGGGACAACATAGTCAAAGTTCAGGGTTTGCCCCTTGTGCACCACGCTCTTGCCTTGAATGGCACCGGCCTTGGCCAAAGAGGCATCTGTTTGCTCGGCATTCCAGACATAGGGCAGGGCGGTCCAGCCCGACTCCCTGTGGATCAACAACCGGGTTTCAATCAGAGTTTCATTGTCCACGCCTCTGGTTGCGGTATCGGCGGGCAGGGCAAATGTTTTCACCAGTACTGTGCCTACCGGGAAGTCAAAGGCCTCATTGCTACTGTAGTTGGCGTGTTTCCCCTCCGGCACGAACACATAGCGGTACTTACTGGCATAGTCGGTAAACAGCGGTGTGTTGAGTTTGTAAGGGATCCCGCCACTGTTTGACATGGCCGCCGGCATAGAGGCGTCGGCAAACAGGCGGTATTGTGCCAGGCTGCTGCAATTGGCACCCGTCAGAGCATCCCAGTTCACACCAGAGCCTTGAGCGCTGCACAGCGACAGGTCGCCATCGCCTTCAAGGCCGCCTTCACCTTCTCCTATAGTACCGCCACCGCCGACCAGCACGCCGCCGTCACAACCTTCAGTATCATCATCCACGCCGCAGCCGAAGATCTGTTCGCCGAAAGTGACGGTATGCACAGGTAGGCTGACCAAAGAGCATTGCAACAGTTGCTGCTGTTTGGTTTCGTACATGACATCGGGAATGCTGACATCGGTATTGCTGTTGCCGTAGAGCCGGCCAACGCTGACATCTCCATTGTTGCTGGCACAGACATTTTCACTGCCGTCAGGGTTGAAGGGGAGTTCACCAAAGCCGAGATAGGCGCCGGTACCATTATTGGCGAGCAGTTCACCCAGGCCATCGTAGAGGATCCCCGGGAAGCGGCCATGGCTGTAGATGTAGGCCTTGATGATATCCTCGATAAGATAACCGTTGGGCTTGGTGGCAAAACCGCTTATCTGGTTGTCATGGATATAGATGTTGCGTGGTGTGGCGCGCCAGCCATCTTCAATGGCCTGACCCGGCAGGGCATAGCTGGCGGCAAAGGTGGAGACATCCGGCTCGGCGATGAAGAAGCTGGAGACAGTGACCGCCAGGGTATCGTGGTTGCTGATCTGGTTGTTGAACACTTCCACATCGTTGGTGGAGAGTATGATCACCCCGGTGCCGGGAGGAACAATATGCACTCCGGCCGGGTTGGCAGAGGCGTTGGCGAAGTTGTGGGTATTGTTGTCATAAACCTTGTTGTTGAATACCCGTACGCTGGAGCCGTACTTGTGGTTGCCTATGGGAAGGTCGAACACCAGAATACCACCGGTATTGCCCATGGCCTCATTGTTATAGACATCGGCAAAGCGCGAGTTTTCCACTTCGATACCGGCGACGTTTTCCTTGGCGACATTGCGTCTGACGACTATGTACTCAGACTGGCCCACATAGATACCGGCATCGGCGCTGCCGCGGACATAGCTGTCTTCAATCAAAATATTCTCGCATTCCACCGGGTAAAGGCCGTAGGCGCCATTGCCTTGATCCAGCTCACCTTCCCACACGGCGGAGACATTGCGCAGTATGATGCCATTGGTATTTTTCAGCTTGATGCCGTTGTTTTTGGCTTCATAGACCGACAGATCCTTGATGGTGATATTGAGAGCGTTTTGCACAAAAATACCGTCACCGGCGTTGGCATTGGCAAAGTCGAGAATGGTTTCATCGCGGCCATAGCCCATGACAGTGACATTGCGGGCATAGCTGCCGTCACCGTCGACATCGCCGTCAAACAACAAGGTGGCATCTATCTCAAATCGGCCCTTTGGCAACACGATCACAGCGCCACTCTGGGCGTTGATCAGAGCTTCCTGAATTCGGGTTGTCAGATTGTCTCCGGCTTCAACCATGATGGCGCCTTCGGGGAAGGGGCTGGTTAGCGGCGGTGGCGTCACGACCTGTGGTTCAGTGGTTTGAGATGTATTGTCGTCATCCGAGCAGGCAATGAGTCCCAGGGTTAACCCGGCTGCCAGCAACGCCAAAGTCAGGGGGTTTTTCTTGTTGAACATAATCTCTCCTGATAATTGTTATTATTCCGTTAACAAGATCCCGATTCATTTCCCGACTGACAATGTGAAATCCGGCCAAATTAGCGTCAAATAATGCAAGTAGCAGCAGATAACAAATTGAGGCATTATCGCCATATATAAACACTATTTTAACAACCGTTTGTTTTTTATCATTTATTCTGGATTTCGTTCGCAGGCAGTGATAAAACCTCAAGCGTCAGAATCAAAAGGAGTTGGCATGAGTAAGGATGAACAAGAATACAGCCTTTCCGGTGATCCCATTTTCAGATACACGGATGGTGAAAAGGAATGGCAGTCACCTATGGGTGAAGAGTGTATCGTCCAGATAAGCGAACATATTGAGCGCCATATTGGTGAAGTCACCTGGGTCTTTCATGAAGTTATCTCGGATACTGTGCATATTGATGTGCATTATGTGGCACCGACAGACGAGCGACCTTTCCATACTCTGGTGACTTCCGGCATGAGTGACTTGCCTATGAGTACCCCCGAAGGGGCGGATATCCCCAGGTTTATGGAGCTGATGATCACTTTGCCGGCGCATTGGCAGATAAGTCAGGAAGCCTTCAGCGATGAAAAGTGGTACTGGCCTATAAGGCAGCTTAAGTTTTTGGCGCGCTTTCCGCATAAATACGACAGCTGGCTGGGCTGGGGACACACAATACCCAATGGTGATCCTGCCGAACCCTTTGCCGAAAATACCCGTCAAAATGGCATGATAGTTCTGCCGTCACTGCTACTTGATAATGCATTCCACACCTTGGAGATTGACCAGGACAAGTGCATCAGTTTTTATAGCCTGGTGCCGCTTTATGAAGAAGAGATGATGTTGAAACTGGAGCAGGGCAGCGATGCTTTGTTGGATCTGTTCGACAAGTATCAGGTGAGCGATTTGGTGGATGTTGCCAGAATCAATGTGGCCACAGGGCGGAAATAGCCGAGCCCTGGGGTAATGCCGATCAGTTAAGACAGATCGCTTGACGATCTCACTGAAAGGATCAAAATCCGATGACCTCATGTCATCGGATTTTTTTATGCAACTTTCAGAAGCTTTGGCGCGTACTCATATCAATCGTCTTACCGAATTCACCTGTCTGGCCGATGTGCTTGAGCCTGAGTTAATTCAGTCGTGCCTTGATTCACATGGTGTTGCCAGTTTAAGGCGGCGTAAGTTACCTATGGATGCCATGATTTGGGCGGTGATTGGTATGGCTCTATTCAGAGGCGAGTCCGTCCGCTCTCTCATCAATAAGCTTGATATCGTCTTACCTCAAGAGGTGGATTACGTTGCGCGCAGTGCTGTCACTCAAGCGCGCAAGCGGCTGGGCTCTGACGTTGTTCAGGATGTGTTTAAGCGAAGTGCCAAGACCTGGCATGAGAGAGCTGAGCATCCGCATTGGTGTGGGCTCAACCTCTATGGGGTCGATGGTGTCGTGTGGCGAACACCTGATAGTGAGCAAAACAATCAGGCTTTTGCCAAAACTGCCAACGCTTCTGGTGATGCTGCCTATCCTCAAATTCGCATGGTTTGCATGATGGAGTTAAGCAGTCACTTGGTATTGAACAGCGCCTTTGATTCTGTTGCTGTCAGTGAAATGAATTTAGCCGCCGAACTGATATCAAGCATCCCCAATAACAGCCTGACGCTGTTTGACAGAGGCTTTTATTCGTTAGGGCTTTTGCACGCCTGGCAACAGGCTCAACCTAACAGTCACTGGCTGCTGCCGTTGAAGAAAGGGACGCAATATGAAGTGGTACGCTCTTTAGGAAAACACGACCAACTGGTGCGGTTAACCACCACGCCTCAAGCCAGAAAGAAGTGGCCTATGCTGCCTGAGAATATTGAAGCTCGCTTACTGACGAAAACGATAAAAGGTAAGTCGGTTTCCATTTTGACCTCATTAACGGACCCCTTGCGTTATCCGGGGGCAGAAATAGCGGATTTATATGCTCATCGATGGGAGATAGAAGTGGGCTATCGGGAGATGAAGCAGCATCTTCTGGAGAGTCGCTTTACGTTACGCAGTCAATTGCCAGAGCTGGTTACCCAGGAATTATGGGGGGTACTGTTGGCCTATAACCTCATTAGATACAAGATGGTGTTGATGGCTAAAAGCTTACCGTCGTTACATCCGAACCAATTAAGTTTTAGAGATGCATCGAGTTATATCATTTTTAAACTGACTCAGCTGTCATCTCAAACGCCAGGGAATGTCCCGAGAGATGTCTTGGACATAGTGCGTAATGCGAGGCAGTTCAAGCTTGATGGGAAACGCGATAGAGCCTATCCACGTGCGTTAAAAATGAGTAAAAACAAGTATCCCATTAAGCCCTGGGGACTCATTCATAGCACACTCATAATAACAAAGTAAAAAGCCGGGCTGAGCGGTATTGTACAGGCTAGCCCGGCTTTTTTGAGTCTTAACGCTTGTAACTGATGTGCTGATGGAATCTCAGCACCAGTTCATGGCGCTCCGGATCCAAACCTATGGCTTCGGCAAAGTCTTTCAAAGCTGCTTCCACCTGGTTCATATAGCGGCCATAACCCGGCTCTGTGTAATCCTCTTTACCGGCGACCAGCAAAAAGTGCACCGATTCCACCAAGTTACCTCCATCCCAATGGCTGACAAACTGGGTGTCGGTTGCCGCAGGATCAAAGCCTATCATCTGGGCTTCGGCAGTGCTTTCCACCTTCTCGAACTTACTGTTGCGAACCAAAGGCATCAAGCCATTGGCTACCATGGCGGTGCGGTGTAATTGCTTGCCTGCCGCCGCGCTGCGGAACTTGTCCTCAAGGAACTGGTACAGCGGGCTGAAGTCTTCGGTATGCTCCTCTTCCAGTACGCTCTGTTTCAGGCGGCGGCTCAACGGCAGGCTGACGGTGACATAGGCCAGTGAGCTGTGATCTTCCGGCAGTTTGCACCTGCGCGACTTGTAGCGCTGATAGATATCTCTTAGTTTGTAGCCATAGGTCTTTTTCTCACCCTTGGCACGGGCGAAGAGATCGTAGGCCATGTGCTGGTGATCGCGGACTTTGACCTTTAACTCCTGCTCCGGCAGGTTGTCCAACACCCCATTCAATACGGCGTTGACCCGGTTGTGGAAGTTGGCAGCGTTGGCGCGAATCTCCTTACCGGTAGCCAAAAACAGCAGTCTTAACTTGCGGGCCTTGTAGTCCGGCTGGAAGAACAGATTCTGGGCTTCATGGTAGGCTGGGTTGTAAAAGAACAGGATCTGTTCGGCAGTTTGGAAGCAGTAGGCCTCGGTGTGAAAACGCACCACAGGCAGTTTGTCATTGGCGATCACATGAATGTTGTGCAGATCTTCCTTTTCTGCCAACTGGAATACTAACTTGCTGATCTCGCGGTAGCAGTTTTCGTAACTGGCATAGTGACTGAGCAGCGCATCTGTCATCAGTATTTCAGCCATGATGTACTGGCTGGTACGGGTGGCCAGGGGAATATAGACTTTTTGCAGGGACATATGCTTTCCTTGTTTCATGTTATCACGCTGGTATGGGCATACTAGCCGGGTTGCACAGCACTCTCTTTGCGACAAAACAACTTTCAATCCGATCGGCTATAGACTTATCGCGCCCGCCCTAGTGTAATCTATGGTTATGATTTATTAAACATTAATAAAATTTAGCCAACCTTAAGGCAACAAGCTGAACCACAAGGAGTGATTAATCTTGATTATCGAAAGCCCCAGATTAATTTTGAGACAGTTCCGTGATGGTGATCAGCAGGCCTTGTTCGCCATGAACAGTACTTCCGAAGTCCTGAGATATATCCCCGGCGAGCCGTTGAAGGATGTTGAAGAGGCCAGTCAGGTGCTTGAAAAGGTTATTTTTGCCGACTACCGCAAGTATGGTTATGGTCGCTGGGCGGTTGAGCATAAGGCCGACGGCAAGGTGATAGGTTTTTGCGGTCCTAAGTTTCTGCGGGAGTTCGGCAAGGTTGAGTTGGGATACAGATATCTGCCTGAATACTGGGGCCAGGGGCTGGGTTATGAAGCCGCCAGCCATGCATTGCCAAAAATAAAAGCGATTTGCGCCGTGGATGAGTTGATAGCCCTGATCATGGATGGCAACCTGGGTTCGGAAGCGATAGCCCTTAAGTTAGGGATGCTGCCGCAGGAAGAAAGTGAACTGATGGGGCACAAGGTGAGGGTATTCAGGTGCAGCCTTTAGTCGTTTTTAGCTATGTCGTCCTGCGGCTATTATGTCCGGCTGCTATTATGTCCGGTGATTGCCTTATCCGCCTGTTGCCGGCGCAGATGCGTCCGTGGTGGGGGCTTTGATAGATTCGATTGCCGATTCAACCCAGGGCAGCACAAAGGCGGTGATCTTGGGCTGGGCCTTTTCGTTCGGGTGCAGCCCATCGGCCTGCATCAATTCGGGAAAGGGCGCTATCTCTGTCATAAAGAAGGGCATCAGGGTGACGTTGGGCTGCTTGGCCAGCTCACTGTAAACGGCGCTGAAGGCGTTGGCATATCTGGGGCCGTAGTTTGGCGGCACCATGACTTCGGAAAGCAGCACTTTGGTGCCGGATTGCTGGGCCAACGCAATGATTTTTGTAAGATTGTTTTTTAGCTCCGTTGGCAAAAAGCCTCTCAGACCATCATTGCCGCCTAGCTCCACCAACAGCAGCGAGGGTTTTACCGACTCCAGCAACTGAGGCAATCTTCTGAGGCCTCCGGCCGTGGTTTCGCCGCTGACAGAGGCATTAACAATGTTATGCTCGGGCAGGGCTTGTCTTAGCCCTTCGACCCAGCCCTGTTTCTCGGCCATGCCGTAACTGGCTCCCAGACTGTCACCCAGGATCAGTATATCAGCGGCCTTGACGGGCTGCGCAGAGAACAAGAATATGAATGGTATCAATGCCAGCGGACGCAAGCATAAGGAAGTAATTTTGAAGAACAGTGCCATTAAGGTTTCCCATCTCGTAAAAACTGTCACTACCCAGGAAGGTGACCTGACTATCCTGAGTGGCATCAATTTGGATGTCAAGCCGGGCCAGAGTGTGGCCATTCTTGGGCCATCAGGTTCAGGCAAATCAACCCTACTGGGCCTGCTGGCTGCATTGGATACCCCCTCGTCCGGTGAGATTTGGCTCGATGGCAGTGCCTTGGCCGGGCTGAATGAAGAGCAGAAGGCTGCGCTGCGTAAACAGAAAGTCAGCTTTATTTTTCAGTCTTTTATGTTGGTTGATACCCTCAATGCCCTGGAAAACGTCATGCTGCCGGCTGAACTTGCGGGTATCAAGGATGCCAGAGAGCGAGCCAAAGCCATGCTGGAGCGAGTTGGTCTTGGGCACAGGCTCAATCATTACCCGAAACAGCTTTCCGGCGGTGAACAGCAGCGGGTTGCTATCGCCAGAGCCTTTATCAGCGAACCCAAGGTGCTGTTTGCCGATGAACCCACGGGCAACCTGGACAAACACAACGCCGACAGGGTTGCCGACATGCTGTTTGAGCTCAATCGCGAGAGTTCGACCACCTTGATTTTGGTGACCCATGATATGCAACTGGCCAGTCGTTGTGAGCGCCAGTTGGAGATGCACGAAGGGCGATTGTATGAACAGGGGCAGCAAACCCTGCCGGAAGAGGCCGGTTTGCATGAGGCCAAGACAGAAAGCCAGGTTCTGGCGGCATCGGTAACGGCAGAGGAGGGGCGCTGATGGAATGGACGCTGGCATGGCGCCTGTTTCGCCGCGAACTCAAGCAAGGGCAGTTGGTATTGATAGTGCTGGCCTTGACCCTGGCGGTGTTGTCTGTGACCGGTCTGGCCCGGGTCAGTGACAGATTGCAGCTCGCCATCAATGGCCAGGCGGCCAAGTTTATCGCCGCCGACCGAATCATTAATTCACCCGTCCCCATAGATGCAGGCATACTGCAGCAGGCCAACGCGTTAGGGCTGAAGCAATCGCATAGTTTGCAGTTCAACTCTATGGTTTACAGCGGTGATGCCTTTCAGTTGGTCACTGTCAGGGCAGTTGATAGTGCCTATCCGCTCAAGGGTAAAATTGTCTTGCGTCAAGGGGAAACCAGTGCCTTGCCGCAGCCAGGTGAATTGTGGTTTGAAATGCGTCTTGGGGGATTGCTGGGGTATCCCAAGAGTGTTGAGCTGGGTAACGCTCAGATGGCGTTGGCCAAGGAGATAGACAGGCTGCCCGATGCCGGTTTCAATCCATTTGCTTCTTCCCCCCTGGTGTTGATGCGCCTTGATGATGTGGCGGCAACCGGGGTCATTCAGCCCGGCAGCCGGGTGACATATCTTTATCAGTTTGTCGGGGACAGCCAGGCGCTGAGCCGTTTTGAAGAATATGCCAAGCCACTGCTGACCAGTAGCCAACGTTGGGTGGATGTACAATCCGGCGATTCGCCGATTGCCGGGGCGGTGCAGCGGGCAGAGCGGTTCTTGCTGCTGGCGAGCTTATTGGGGATAGCCCTTGCCTGCGCCGCTATAGGGATTGCTGCCCAGCGTTATTGTCAGCGTCACTATGATGTGGTTGCCATGCTGAAAACCTTTGGCGCCAGTGCAAGACAAATCCGTTTATTGTTCGGTCTGCACTTGCTGCTGGTGACCTTTCTTGGAGTGATCTTGGGGATCTTCGGTGGTCTGGTGCTGGATTATCTCATCAGCCGAGCCTTGCCTGCGGAAATTGCCGCCTATTCTCCGCCTATGTTCAGACCGCTTCTCTTGGGGCTGGCTACAGGGTTTATCAGCGCCTTTATGTTCAGTGCCTATCCGCTGATGCGGCTGCTGGCTATTCCGCCGCTCAGGGTGTTGCAACGCCAGCTTGAAGGAATACGTCTGGGTATGTGGTTGCATCTGCTGCTGAGTTTGGCGGCTATGGGATTGCTCGGCTGGCTTTACTCGCGCTCTTTGCCTTTAACTCTGACCGTGGTGGCCAGTGTGGTGTTGCTCGGGGTGCTGCTCAGCCTGATGGGTTTTTTGTTAATCCGCCTGGGGCAGAGTGTTGGTATGCGCACGACCAACCCCTTGTCGCTGGCACTGGCGGGCCTTCGGCGCCGCGCCAGACAAAACGCTGTACAACTGGTGGGCTTTTCCAGCGCCTTGGTGTTATTGCTGACCATAATGGCGTTGCGTCAGGACTTGCTCAGCGAATGGCAGAAGCAGTTGCCTGAGGATGCGCCGAACTATTTTCTGGTTAACATAGCCCCGGACGAAGTAGAGCCGCTGGCGGACTTTATGGCTCAGCGCCAGATTGCTGCCACAGATATCTATCCTGTTATCCGCGGTCGGCTCAGCGCCATCAATGGTGAGGAGGTGATCACTGCCGAAGAGCAGGAACAGGGGCAGAGAGGGCGCCTTGGGATTTCAAGGGAGCTGAATCTCACCTGGCGAAATACCTTGCCGCCCAACAATGAGATCCTTGACGGCCATTTTAATCGGCAAACCGATGAGGTGTCAGTGGAGTCCGGGGTGGCCGAGCGTTTGGGAATTACTGTTGGAGACAGCCTGAGTTTTGTTATCGATAACCAAACGCTGACTGTCAAGGTGGCCAGTATTCGTTCTGTGCAGTGGGAAACTTTGCAACCCAACTTCTTTATGATTTTCAGTCAGGAAGCCTTGGCGCCCTTTGCTTATACCTCAATGGCCAGTTTTCATCTGGATGATGGTCAAAAGGCCGTTGTGCTTGAGATTATCCGTAATTTCCCCACTGTCTCTATCATAGATGTGGGGGCCATGGTGGCTCAGCTCAAAGAGATAGTCGCCCAGGTATCTTTGGCGCTGACGCTGGTGTTGGTGCTGGTGGTATTGGCCAGTGCCCTGGTGATGATAGCGCAGACCGAAGCCGGCATGGCCAGTCGCCAACGAGAACTGGCGGTTCTACGCACCTTTGGCGCGCCGGGAAGCTTGCTTAAGCTTGCCACGGCGTTGGAGTTTGCACTGCTAGGTGCCGTGGCAGGCATTCTGGCGGTCACAGTGGCGGAGTTTGCGCTCTGGCTTTTGAAAACTCAGGTGTTTGAACTCAGAGTCAGTCCTCACTGGCAATGGTGGCTGTTGGCTCCCCTCAGTGGCGCCTTGTTGGTGGCACTACTTGGCTTGTGGCGTTGTCGCAGTCTGCTGCAAAAGTCCTGTGGTGAGCTGTTAAGGCTGGAGTAGCGCCAGGGGGTAGGTTGTCAGGCAATTTTGTCGAACCATTTTTTTGCCTGGCTTGGGTGGTGAATTACTGACCTTTTGCTGTTATTTTGAGCGTTGCTGGGGTAGTATTCCGACTTTCTTTTGGACAGTGAAGGGATGCGCTGCAACAAGTGAGGTGAGGCAAGTTGACACTGATACTGGCAGGCGCGATGGCTTTGGCGGGGACTATGGGCGTCTCCGCTTACACTTTGGGACATTCAGCCTTCAAGGCAGGAATGGGGGTTAAACGTTGGGTGGCTGCCGGGTTGTTTTTGGGACCCGCAGCCATGTTGTTATTTAATGCACATAGGCAATTGGCGCACCGCAAAACCACTCGACCCGGCGATAGCAAGCATGCTTTCTAGAGTTGTCTATTGATTCCAAATCACAGCAAAAGGGAGCATAAATGCTCCCTTATTTTTTCGCTGTTCCATTAGTTCCACCAGCCTCTGGCTGGCACCACTTCCAGGTGACACAGACCCTCCGGCAGTTTCACTCTTTTACGCTCTGGTTTGGTCAGACCCAATAACTTTTTGATTGATATGATCATAATTAGTCCTCCAAGGCCCGGGGTCAGGCGTATATAAATTTCACATTAGGCGCGGCGGCCAGCTCGACAGGTTTGAACTTCACGTTCGGGGCTGCGGCCAGCTCGACAGGCTTGAATTTCACATTAGGCGCGGCAGCCAGCTCGAAGGGCTTGAATTTCACATTCGGAGCTGCGGCCAGCTCTACAGGCTTGAACTTCACATTAGGGGCGGCGGCCAGCTCGACAGGTTTGAATTTCACGTTCGGGGCGGCGGCCAGCTCGACAGGTTTGAACTTCACATTAGGCGCGGCGGCCAGCTCGACAGGTTTGAACTTCACGTTCGGGGCTGCGGCCAGCTCAACAGGCTTGAATTTTACGTTCGGAGCAGCAGCCAGCTCAACAGGCTTGAATTTTACGTTCGGAGCAGCAGCCAGCTCGACAGGCTTGAATTTCACGTTCGGAGCAGCAGCCAGCTCTACAGGCTTGAATTTTACGTTTGGAGCAGCAGCCAGCTCGACAGGCTTGAATTTCACGTTCGGAGCAGCAGCCAGCTCGACAGGCTTGAACTTCACATTAGGCGCGGCAGCAAGTTCAACAGGTTTGAATTTGACGTTTGGTGCAGCGGCAAAAGCCAGTGAACTGGTAACAACGGCGGCGGTAGCAACTATAAATTTAATCATTATCTTATCTCTCTCAGGGTAGTGGTAACAGTCAGCGGTTAACTTCTTGACGCTGAGAGAGATAAAGCAGGAGTCATGCCAGAAATGTTGTCTTAACTTTAAATTGATTTTTCTTTGATGACTTTTTGGTTTTTATGCTGTTCGAACTTTGTTGCTAAACCGTGTTCTTTTTACTTGATAATTCAGGCATATTTTGTTTCAAATATTCAGAAAATTCAGCCTCAGAAACCGCCTTGCTATAAATAAACCCTTGTATTTCTTCACAATTTATCGCTTTTAAAATACTCAGCTGTGAGGGTTCTTCTACGCCTTCGCCCACAACGGAAAGCCCCATATTGTGGGCTATGGTGATGATGGAGTCGACCATCTTTAAATCTCTGTCCGATTTATCGATATCGTCAACAAAGGCTTTATCTATTTTCAAGCTGTGAATGGGGAATCGCTTCAGATACGACAGGGACGAATAGCCGGTGCCAAAGTCATCAAGTGCCAGACAGACTCCCATTTTTGCCAGTTGTTGCATGACTTTAATGGCTTTTTCAGGATGCTTGATAACAGTCCCTTCAGTGATTTCCAGTTCCAGATTAGCAGCAGGTAGGCGTGTCAGACGTAAAATTGACGCGATTCTTTGCTGCAGATCGGGTAGGGCGAATTGTCGCGACGACAAATTGACAGCCACACGGCCATCAAACAATCCCTGTTCACGCCACTGCTGGGCGGCAAAGCAGGCCTTGCGCATAACAAGGTCGCCTATTTCAATAATTAGACCATTTTCCTCTGCCAGCGGAATAAAGTCATTGGGTGGGATTAATCCATGCTGAGGATGATTCAAGCGGACCAAGGCCTCCATACCCGACACTAAACCGCTACGCAGATTTATTTTGGGCTGGTAATAGACTTCAAACAGATCGTCTTTCAGGCCTTCGCGGATGAGATTCTCTACCTCCAACTGCCTAATTGCATTGCGGTTCAAGGATTCAGAGTAGAACTGATAGCGGTTACCTCCGGCAGACTTGGCATGGTACATGGCAATATCGGCCTTTCTCAGCAGTGCCTGCTCATTTTGCTCGTCTTCGGGATAAAGCACTATGCCTATACTAACGCCGACAACCAGTTGTTCGCCTACCAGTTCAAAGGCTTGACCGAAGGCGTCTATGACCCGGTTGGCTATCACTGCACTGGAACCTATGTCCGGATTCTTGTCCACCAGAATGGCAAATTCATCCCCACCTAGGCGATAGAGGTTGGTGTGTCCGGGTATAGATTGCTGCAGCCTCTGTGCAACCAGGATCAAAAGCTCATCACCTATCTGGTGACCAAGTGAATCATTGATTTTTTTGAAATTATCCAGGTCAAGTACCATCAGGGTGTGGTGATGATCTTTCTTCACCAGGTTGCCTAGGGTGACTTGCAAGTTGGAGCGGTTGGGAAGACCGGTCAGGAGATCATTGTTGGTGAGCTTACGCAGCTCTTCTTCCTGCTGTTTACGACGGGAGATATCGGAAAACACCCCAACATAATGGGTCAGGATCCCTTGCTCATCGTAAATCGCATCTATGGTGAGCTCCATCAGGAACTCTGAACCGTCGCCCTTAATGGCTTCTATATCGTTACTCCAGCGGCCGTATTGCTGCAATAACTGCTTTATTTGTTGATTGTAATTGTCAGGATAACGGCTGAATTGCAGCGTTGTGCCGAGCAACTGGTTGCGGCTGTGTTGGGTGAGTTCACAGCAGGCTTCGTTAACCTCAACATAATGGAAATCGGCATCCAGAATAAACATGCCTTCCGAGATATTCTCTATCGCCCGCTCGAATAGGCGTAGCTGCTCTTCTGCTGTCTTGAAACTGTTGATGTTTTTGATGGTTCCCGTCATACGCAGGGCATTGTCATGCTCATCCCGCTCAACAATTTTGGCTCTGTCGAGGATCCACAGCCATTCACCATTTTTGCTTTTAACCCTGTAGGTTGCTTCAAAATGATCTGTTTCACCGTAAAAGTGTTTGTTGAGTGCTTCTCTTACCCGCTCTCTATCTTGAGGGTGAATATTGCTCTCTTCACCATGATGGCCGGAACGCTGGCCGTCGCGGGGAAACTCGAGGGAGCCCCAGATATTGGAGCGGTATATCTGACCCGTTTCTATATCCCAGTCCCACATCTCATCACCGCTACCCCAGAGAGAGAGCTTTAGCCTCTCCTCACTCAAGGCTATTTGGCGCTGGATCTCTCTCTTGCGCAGCACGGCTTTGGTGATAACCGTCAGTATTAGCAGCATTATCAAAACATAGAGCGCCTTGGCAATGTTGGAGAGCCACCAAGGCGGGGTTATTTCTACTTGGAGTTCGGTATTTTGGCCTTTTTTACCTGTGATGGGATCTATTGCTCTGAGCTGAAAGGTGTAGCTTCCGGGAGAAAGATTGGTATAGGTTGCAGAATTAATGCCTTTGGAGCTGATCCAGTCGTCAGAAAGCCCTTGTAGCCGGTACTCGTACTCGAGTTTAATATGAGAATACTTTGGGCTATTGAATCTAAGAGTGAAGGGGTAATCGGAGTATTTTAGTTTGATCTCATTTGACAGCGAAAGAACTGAGGAGAGTTTACTATTATCGACGAATTGGGGGATATTAAATATCAATAGTTCATTGAGGTTGGCTTTTGGCGCATGACTATTTTTGAAGTTAACAATGTCATTGGGTGAAATAATGGTTAACCCGGAGATCCCTCCCAGTAGGAATCCATTTCTCCAAGTTGAAGCGCTTTGTGTATTGTATTCATATTGACTACCGAAATCTTCATTTAAAAGATATGTTTCACCAGAGATTCCTATTATTACTTTTCTGATGGATGTGGCAACATAATTACCATCAGAATCAGTTGCGATTGAGTAAATTGGACTGTTGGCGATATACGTTGTTGATATTTTTTTTGTAGCTTTATTGTAGAATTTTAGGCCTGTCCCAGTGCCTAAGTATGTGCCTGATTTTGTTGGTGCGATGCTGTAAGTGATCTCATCACTAAAAATATGTTTGACGCCTGTAGTGTTACTGGCAGTAAAGACACCAACTTGAGTTGCGATATAAAGTTGATTGCTTTCGTAAGCAATGTTGAATATTGATGGTTTTTCACTTATTTCATATTGGCTGACGATGCCGAGTGTTTTTACATCAACTTCATGTATTAGGGAATTTGCAGTACTTATTGCAATTCGTGTTTCATCCTCATTGACAGCTAATGCGACTATAGGGCTATCAATTATTTGATACCGTGTTCCAGTATTGACATTTATAGCATACAATCCATTTAGAGAGCCGTAGAAAATAGTGTCATTTACAAGTCCTGCTGTTTTGGGGCCTTTTAGTCCTGTATCAACAGATAAGATCACGTTGAGGTCTTCATTCAGCAGTTTAAGAACTTGTGTGTCATCTGATATTAGAAGGTCTTTTTTCTGGTTTTTTTGTATATTCCAGACGCTTTGAGTATTACTGGCAAGAGTCGAAGCGAGTTGGCTTTTAATATCTATCGCAGAAAACCCTTTATTGAGAGATGGAATGTAAATGCGGCCTTTTTCTGCATAAATGAAACTCATTGACGTAGAGAGAGCCACATCCTTGATTAGACCTAGAAACTTTTCTTCTCCTTTAGATGAAATGTTGAATACT
Organism: Shewanella indica; assembly: GCF_033842865.1. Taxonomy (NCBI): domain Bacteria; kingdom Pseudomonadati; phylum Pseudomonadota; class Gammaproteobacteria; order Alteromonadales; family Shewanellaceae; genus Shewanella; species Shewanella indica. The sequence goes on along the minus strand of NZ_JAWXXR010000001.1, from coordinate 4,162,006 downwards.
TTGTTATTTTTTAAGGCGTATAAGTCATTTCTCAAGCTGAATATGTTATTGTATTTTTCTACAGATATGCTTGTTAGTTTATTATCTTTCCATCTGTGTATACCATCTTCTTTTAAAATGTAAATGCATTCCGTTCCTTGGCTGATTGATATTGACTCTTTTGATATTAATTTACTTGCTTGCGAATCTTTATTTGTCTGATAGACAGAACCATCGTGATTGCGCGTTATATAAAGATTTTTGTAGGAGATAATCTGTTTTACATTAAGAAAATTTTCTGATTGCAATAATGTGATTTTAGGGGTTGTAGTAGTTATCTGATCTACTTTAGCTATTTTGTCGTTGAGACCAACTAATATTGAATCTTCCATTCGTTGGAGAGACCAAACTGCACTGTTCATACTGCTTATGGGTACAAAAGTGTTTTTTTCCTTATTATAGGTATAGAGACCATGGTTGGTGCCAACTAAAAGAAGGTCTTTGTGTGAGTATAAACTTTGGATGAATGAACTTCTCAGACCAGTCCCGTCATTGGCGAAATATTGTTTGAACTCCTTGCCATCGAAACGGTTAAGACCATTGAGAGTTCCTACCCAGATATAACCATCCGAATCCTCGGTTATCGATGTGACTGTGCTTTGTGAGAGCCCTTCAGGAACGCCGTATGTTTCTGCTTTTAGAAGGATCGGAGCGGGAGTATCAATCAGAGGAAGTGCTGCAACTGTAGCCGGGACAAAGGCGATAACCAAACACCAGAGCATTGTGAGGTAGAGCAGGAAATTAGGCATAAATTTAGTAAATTTTATAATGAGTGATGCCAGTATCGTGAGTGATAACTCTTTCAGAAAGTTACCTGATTGTCAAAATTAAACCTTTCTATCACATAAGCTTACCTCAAATTTGTTCAATGTTACTGTTGGTAGATTGAACTGTAATGACAGCTAAAAAGCACGCTGTGCTGATATTGAATATAATACCTTTTGTTTCCAGCTGCTGATTTACTTACTCTTGGGATAATCTGCGATACCGATTGGGGATGAAAAAATCCCCGTTTAAGCAAGTGCAGCCCAGAGATTAAAGGTTAAACTGCTCAGCCTGCTGTTTGAAGGCACGTAAATCAGTGATCAAGGAACCGGCTTGTAGGCGTTCCAGGTGCCTGTGTTGCTCTCCTGTGCTGAACAGCACCAGACGGTCACTGTGTTTGGTACGCATTTTATCCATCATAAACTTAATCAGCCCGGCCCGGGTTTGGCGCTTGATTTGTGCCACCACCAGTTCGCGCTGATTAAAGTGGTAATCCTTATTGCCTATGCTGACCCAATAACGTTGGCTGCGGGTCTTGAGGTTGGCGTCATGTTCCATGACTTGGTTGATCAATCCCTGCTTGGTGCTTTCCCACTGCTCATTGGTTATCTGCATCACGGCGTAGTTAAAGTCGGCGATAAACTCATCTATGGCTTGCAGTAACTGCAGTGGCCCGGCGGTCGGTGACTGTACATAGAAGATCATTCCCGGGTGGCGGTTCAGCGGCAGATAACCAGTGCCCACCATATAACCGAGCTGTCTTTGGGTTCGCAGCTCGTGGAAGAAAGTCGATGACATGGTGTGATTCAAAAGGCTGAACAACGCCATTTTCTCCGGAGTGGCAAACACGGATTGGTAATAGACTATGATGGCGCTGTCCGGGTGAGCTATGTTCAGCTCCCTGAGTACGGTGCCTTTACCCTGAAGGTTGACCAACTCCCTTGCCGATTCACGGCTGGGCTTGGAAACCAGTGACAGAATATGGCTGAGTCGTTTTCCCAGAGACTGGGCTTCCTGTTCCAGCCAGTCACCATAGACCAGGCCTTCCAGGTAGATTTTTTCATAGAAGGCGCTCACATGGTCATGCAGATCGTCCAGGGTGATATCTTCCAACAGCTCTGCCATCCGCAGTGGTTCATAACTGCGTTTTTGCAGGGTTACCGTCAAGCTTGTGAACAGCTGGGAGATGGGTTTCGCCTGGGCATGGTTATACCAACTGCGTAGCAACTGGCGTTTGATAAGGTTGAATCTCTCTTGGGTAAAACTGCGCTCCCGGGCTTTATTTATCAGCAGTGCCAGCAGGGTTTCCTGATTGCCGGTAAAACCGGTTAAATGCAGGGTCAGCCCGCCTTGATGGGGGTAGATGTTGTAGCTGAGGCCAGCCACTTCCGCCTGGTAGGTGTGTTCGGTCAGATGATCGAGCAGCATTTCCACATACAGCCGGGTCAAGGCGGCATGTCTTGGAGTGGGGCTGGCCTGATCCGAATCGAGAGACAGATACAGATGCCCCTTGGGGACATTGAATTCATCATCTTTCTTGTGCCAGATACGATAACCGGCGCCTTCGGCGACAATCACCGGCTCAGGATGCCGACTGGGTTCACTTCGGGCTATGGCGTCTTCAACGATGAAAGGATTGGGTTTTGGCAGCTCCATTCCGGTTTCAGCCTCGGCGCTGCGCCACAGTGCCAGCCTGGCGTCTTCTATGGGCTTAATTTGATACGGGGTGTGATACCAGGCCGCCTGTTGTTCGGTATCCAGATCCTGGGCCACCAGTTGCAGGCGCATATTATCCGGAGTCATCAGGCTCATCAGTGCCCTGGCTTCAGCGACATCCAGGCCATCCATGCGATAGTCGCCATAGACGGTATCTTCAACCTGATAGTGCTGCATATTGATGCTTAGGTGACTGGCCAGATCCAGTGCTTTTATCTGTTCCTGGTAGCGAAATGCCAGTTTGAGTAGATTGGCTCTTTCCTGATAGCGCCAATCTTCCAATCCCTTATCGGCAATGAGTTTGATATAACCGAAGCAGGCTGCAACCACCCTGTCGGTTTGGTTCAAACCTTTGTCGGTCAGCTGAATACTGATGCTGTATTCCTTGAAGTTGTAGCCGTTGATGCCACCACCGGCAGATAGTCCGTTGATAAGGCCGGCGTCCTTGAGTTTGGAAAACAGGCTGCCGTGGCTCTCGCTTCCTAGTAGGTGACTGATAAAGGTCAGTGGTTTACTGCGATAGAAGCGATCGATAGCGGGCAGGGCAAAGCTCAGGGTCAGGCGCTTTTGCTCTTTAAGCGGCACTATGTGGATCTGCTTTTGCAGTTGCTCACTGGCGAACAGTGGCACTTCGGGATAGGATTTTTGCAGGTCATGATTTTTTATTGACGAGAAATAGCGTCTGGCATACTGCTCCAGCTCATCAATTGCCATCGGAGCCACCAGACACAGGGTCATCAGGTTGGCGCTGTAATGGCTGTTGTAGAAGGCAAGCAGTTCTTCCCTGAGCTGTTGCTCGTCTCCGCCCAGCGTTTGTAGATTCCCGACGGAAAATTTGCAAAAAGGGTGCCCCGGATTAACCGTCTCTTTCAATACCTGATAGATACGGCGGATATCGTCTTTCTGCTTGAGACTGAACTCAGATTCTATGGCGTGTCTTTCTCTTTCAACCAATTCCTGATTGAACAGCGGCGCAATAAAGAACTGGCTGAATCTGTCCAGCGCCTCGGCAAATACCAGGGGATCTATGGCAAAGAAGAAGTTGGTGTGCTCAGTACCCGTCCAGGCATTATTGCTGCCACCATGTTGGTTGATAAAACTGTGATAGCCTCCGGCCTCGGGAAACTTGGCTGTCCCCAGGAACAACATGTGTTCAAGAAAATGCGCCATTCCGGGGCGGGATTGGGGATCATCGAAGTGGCCGACATTAACCGCCATGGATGCGGCGGCCTGGGCAGAATGCATATCTTGCACCAGCAATACCCGCAGGCCGTTGGTCAGAGTCAGATGACGATAGCTGCGGTGGTCATTGGGGCTGGAAATGACAGACTGGCAAGTGCTCAAGGGATAACTCCCGTATAGACAGATTGTTATATATTGATAGCCTTATGCTTTTTTGGCAAATATCTCTTGGATTTTTCGACTAAAGATTGAGAGCTGTGCGGTTTGTTGCCGCGCTATAAAGGGCTACAATTGACAAAGAACCATAAGAACTTTTTTCTGTAGTGAGTGACGTATGCAGCTTTTTCTAATGCGCCATGGTGAGGCCAGTTTCGACGCACCCTCGGATCGGGAGCGAATACTGACTGATGCCGGACGCCTCCATACGATACAGATGAGCAACTGGCTGAATGATTCAGTCTCTGCCTTTGATCTGGTGCTGGTGAGCCCTTATCTCAGAGCACAGCAGACCTGGCAGGAGCTGGGAAAGCATTTTCCTGAACCGCGTAAATGGATGGTATTGGATGAATTGGTGCCATCGGCCGACCCGGAAATGGCTGCCAGCCTGGTTAAGGCTTACGCCGAACAATTTAAGGCAGACAAGGTGTTGGTGATAGGCCACATGCCATTATTGGGTTATATGGTCAGTGAATTGGTGGCCGGTATTGAGCCGCCGTTATTTGCAACTTCGTCAGTGGCACTTATCGATGTGCATGGGCAGCAGGCAAGTGTGATGTGGCAACAAGGACCGCACAATATCGCCTAGTGGTTCCAGATTAGAGCAGCCTTCAGGGCGGCGATTAACCTAAACTCAAGCGCCTTAACTGATTAAAAAGGTGACTCTTGGGCAAAGTACCAGCAAAACAAGCAACCCGGCCATGACCGGGTTCTTTGCATTTATAGTGCTAAGTCTGTAAAGGGGCAGCTCAACTGCGGTTAGCGTCGGTGGGGATGTTCGCCAATATCTATCAGTATCAGCAGCGCCGCATCGCCGCCCCATTCTTTGGGGGCCTGATGAAAGGCTTTGACCTTGGGGTGCTGCGCCAGCCACATGGGCAACTGTTGTTTGAGAATGCCGGTGCCGTAGCCGTGCATGACACTACAGCAAGGGCTGTGTTCACGGATACAGGCCTGGATCAAGGCCGCCAGTTCCAGCTTGGCTTCGGTTTGGCGGTAACCATGCAGATCCAAAAGAAAGTCAGGCACATAATCGCCTCTACGCAGACGTTTGACTTCCATGGCGTCTACATCGTCCCGACACCAACGCATAGGGCCGTTAACTGGCAATAATGGCTGGTAAACGTCTGAAAAATAACTGTCCGCCTGGATCTGAACTTCTTTTTCAGCCAGTTGCTTCTTGGTTTTACTCGGCGGGCGGAAATGGCGCTTATCCTGGTCGAGCGGGGTGATCCCGGATACCAGTGCCTGAAATTCCGCCAGGCCTTCTTTGTCGTTTTCTTCGTTCATTAGGCTATTTTATTGAATCCTGTTTCTTCTGAACAGACTTCAGTTACAATGGGGGCGGAATAAGAATAAAGCCGGAGTCAGATTTTGGATAAGATCTTTGTGGATGAAGCCGTCACCGAATTGCGGACGGTAGGCGACATGTTGCGCTGGGCCGTCAGCCGTTTCAATGACGCCAATGTTTATTATGGTCATGGTACAGATAACGCGTGGGACGAAGCGGTTTCCCTGGTATTTCACGCCCTGCATCTGCCCGATGACATTGGTCAGCAGGTGATCCACGCCAATCTCACCAGCAGCGAAAAACACAAAATAGTTGAGCTTATCATCCGCCGGGTACGCGAGCGTTTACCCGTGCCTTATCTGACCAACACCGCCCGTTTTGCCGGGCTGGACTTCTATGTGGATGAAAGGGTGCTTGTGCCTCGCTCACCGATTGCCGAGATGATCCAAAACGGATTCGGCCCCTGGCTCTACAACAAGCCGGTAAGACGGATCCTCGACCTTTGCACCGGCAGTGGCTGTATCGCCATCGCCTGTGCCTATCAGTTTGAAGAAGCCGAGGTCGATGCGCTGGATATCAGCGAGGATGCACTGGAAGTGGCACAGATAAACGTTGAGTCGCTCGGTGTGATGGACAGGGTGTTTCCCATGCAGTCCAACCTTTTCAGCGCAGTGCCACGAGCGCCGCAGTACGATCTGATTGTGTCCAACCCACCTTATGTCGATGCCGAAGATATTGCCGATATGCCGGATGAGTATCGCCATGAGCCGGAAATTGGTTTGGCGTCCGGTCGAGACGGCCTGGATATCACCAAGCGCATTCTGGCCAACGCCGCCGATTACCTCACAGATGAGGGTATTCTGGTGGTGGAAGTGGGCAACTCCATGGTGCATCTGATTGAGCTTTTCCCCGATGTACCTTTCACCTGGGTCAGCTTTGAACATGGCGGCGATGGGGTGTTTGTGCTGACAAAAGATCAGTTAGTTGAAAATCAATCACTGTTCGCCATCTATAAAGACAGTGAATAATAAAGCGGCCCATTAGCCAATGGGCCTGTAAAGCCGAGGTTCGGATGGCCGAACCTCTACGGCCGGTCACTTTATCTCTAGGGGGAAATTAAGCGGATGTCGGGAAACAGCATAGGTCAGAACTTTGTCGTCACCACTTTTGGTGAAAGCCATGGGCTTGCACTGGGCTGCATTATCGATGGCTGCCCGCCAGGGCTTGAGCTGACTGAAGCCGATATGCAGCAGGACCTCGACCGTCGCCGTCCGGGGACTTCCCGTTACACTACCGCCAGGCGCGAGCCGGATCAGGTGCGTATTCTCTCCGGCGTGTTTGAGGGCAAGACCACAGGCACCTCCATCGGCCTGTTGATTGAAAATACCGATCAGCGCAGTCAGGACTACTCCAATATTAAAGATCTGTTCCGTCCCGGACATGCCGACTATACCTATCAACAAAAATATGGCCTGCGCGATTATCGCGGCGGTGGCCGCTCCTCGGCGCGGGAAACTGCCATGCGGGTGGCGGCAGGGGCTGTGGCGAAGAAATACCTCAAGGCAGTACACGGCATTGAGATCCAGGGTTATCTTTCCCAGCTTGGGCCTATCTGCGCCGACACTCTGGATATGGCGCAGGTGGAACAGAACCCCTTTTTCTTCCCCGATGCCTCCAAGTTGGAAGCGTTGGATGACTATATGCGCGAGCTGAAAAAATCCGGTGATTCCATCGGTGCCAAGGTCAGTGTGGTGGCCACAAATGTGCCGGTCGGCCTTGGCGAACCGGTATTTGACCGTCTCGATGCCGATATTGCCCATGCACTGATGGGGATTAATGCGGTCAAGGGCGTTGAAATCGGCGATGGTTTTGCCGTTGTTAACCAAAAGGGCTCAGAGCACAGAGATCTGATGTCGCCTGCCGGGTTTGACAGCAACCATGCCGGCGGCGTGCTCGGGGGTATCTCTTCCGGGCAACCGATAGTGGCCCATATGGCGCTGAAACCCACTTCCAGTATCAGCGTGCCAGGCAAGAGCATGACAGTGCAGGGCACAGAGGCCGAAGTGGTGACCAAGGGGCGGCACGACCCCTGTGTCGGGATCCGCGCCGTGCCCATTGCCGAAGCCATGTTGGCGATAGTCTTGATGGATCACTTGCTGCGTCATCGGGCCCAAAACCAGGATGTCAGCAGCCTTACACCTGTACTTGGAATGCGATAAATGCGCGGACTGTTTCCCGCAGGGGGACAGCTCGCCTGGCTTTCTGCCTGCTATTTTTTCTTCTTTGGCATACTCGGTGTCATGGTGCCCTATCTGGGGGTATTTTTTGACAACCGCGGTTTCGATGCCGCCGAAATAGGCTTCCTGCTGGCCATACTCATGGCAACCCGCATAGTCGCGCCCAATGTCTGGGCGCTGGTGGCGGATCGCACCGGCATGCGCTCTGAGCTTATCAAGCTCGGCGCCTTTGCCGCCGCCTTGACCTATCTGAGTTTCTTTTATCATGGCGGCTTTCTCTATCTGGCGCTGAGTCTGGCCCTTTATACCTTTTTCTGGAATGCGATTCTGGCGCAACTTGAGGTGATCACCCTGGAGACCCTGGGTACTGAAGCCAACAAGTATGGCCTCATTCGAAGTTTCGGCAGTGTCGGCTATATCGTGCTGGTGGTGGGTACTGGCTGGGCCATCAAGGAGTTTGGCCCCGAGGTGCTGCTCTATGTCGGGCTGAGTCTGTTTCTCGGGTTACTGGGCTGTGCCTTACCTTTGCCTTCGAATCGCGCCTCGGCGGGGGCCGGGCAGGATAAGCCGGCACTTAAACTCGGGCGGCCGCTGCTGTGGTTTTTACTGTCTGCCATGTTGCTACAAGCCAGCGCCGGGCCTTTCTACGGCTTTTTCGTGCTTTATCTCAAACAGGTGGGTTACACAGAGGCCAGCGCCGGTATTTTTGTGGCGCTAGGGGCTGTGGCGGAAATCTTCATGTTTATGATAGCGCCCAGGTTACTCGGTCGCTATGGGGTCAAGACGCTGCTGCTGGTGAGCATAGGCATGACCGCGCTGCGTTGGCTGCTGGTGGCTTTTGGCGCCGAAAGCATGTTGCTTTTGGGGCTCAGCCAACTGCTGCATGCCTTTACCTTTGGTTTGACCCATGCGGCATCCATCCAGTTTGTGCACCGTAATTTTGATATCAGTCACCGCAGCAAGGGCCAGGCACTTTATGCCAGTTTGAGCTTTGGCGTCGGCGGCGCTTTGGGTACCTGGATCTGTGGCCTGATTTGGGGCGATGGCAGCGGCGCCTTCTGGTGTTGGGTGTTTGCCGCCGCGTGCGCCTTGCTGTCCATGTTGGCCGTGCTGGCTATTCCGGGTAGCGACTCCAGGCGTCAATCACAGAGTGACCCCATTGACGCCTGATGATTTCTTACAAGAGCAGAGCATCATTTGCCGGAGAGAGTTATGAGTAAAATGTTTCGACTGGGCCTTATCATTAATCCGCTGGCCGGGCTTGGAGGCAGTGTGGCCCTCAAGGGCAGTGACGGTGTGGCAAAAGAGGCGCTGAGCCTGGGTGCCACCCCCAAGGCCGGTCTGCGAATGGAACAGGCCTTGGCTGTGATAACACCTTTTGCCGAGCGCCTGCAAATCTATACCGCCTCGGGGAACATGGGCGCCGACTTGGCGCAAAAGCTGGGTTTTCGCACCGAGGTGTGTTACCAGGCGGCAACGGATACCAGTCGCAGTGATACCCAGGCTGCCGCCAAGGCCTTGATGGCGCAGGAGCTGGACTTGCTACTGTTTGCCGGCGGCGATGGCACGGCAAGGGATATTTACGGCGTTGTCGGTGAGCACTTCCCCGTACTCGGTGTACCGGCCGGGGTCAAAATTCATTCGGGTGTTTACGGCATTACTCCCCACGCATCCGGGCTGGTATTGAAGCAGCTGCTGGAAGGTGCCCTGGTGAGTCTGATGAGCGCCGATGTGATGGACATAGATGAAGAGGCCTTCCGCCAAGGCACGGTAAGGGCGCGGCGTTATGGTGAAATGACAGTACCTGCCGAGCCGCGATATATCCAGGCGGTGAAGATGGGTGGCCGCGAGGTAGATGAACTGGTGCTGGCGGATATTGCCGCCGAGGTGGTCGGCGATATGGAAGATGAGCTCTATATCATGGGCTCCGGCAGTACAGTGGCGGCCGTGATGGAGGAGCTGGGGCTCGATAATACCTTGCTCGGGGTAGATCTGGTGCAGAACAAGACCCTGCTGGCCTCGGATCTTAATGCGGCGCAGTTATTGAGCGCCACTGAAAATCAAAAGGTTAAGTTGATCATTACCCTGATAGGTGGGCAAGGGCACATTCTTGGCCGTGGCAATCAGCAGTTGTCGCCCGAGCTTATCCGGCGCATTGGCAAGGAAAATATCATCATTCTTGCCACCAAAAGCAAACTAAAAGCACTTGAAGGCAGGCCGCTTATCGTGGATAGTGGCGACCAGAAATTGGATAGCGAACTTAGTGGCTATTATCGAATTGTGACAGGTTACCGGGATTACGTGATGTATCAGGTGGCCAACCCAGACTTAGCGGAGTAGAGCATGTTAGAGAAGTACGAACAGGCATTGGAGCAGTGGATTGGCGAGATAGTGGCCGGCGGTGACGATGATGCCCTGTTTGCCAGCGGTTACCTTCAAGGCCATTTTGCCGTGGTGCTGGCCGAGCTGGAAAACGAGTCAGAGCAAGGGCTGGATGCCTTGAATGAGCGGATGCAACAATGCCTGAAACTGGCAGCTAAAGAGCTTGAAGATGCCGACTATCGTTTGGTGGATAACGCTTGGTTAGAACTGAAACAACGAATCGCCGCCTGAGTTTTGTCGGCGCAGCGAGACAAGTTTGTTGTTGTTCCGGGTATAAAACCCGCAGTGGCTCCTTGTTGAAAAGGAAAGCTGTAATGCCGTCAATATTATCGAAATAAATATTATCCGATGACAAGAGTCATCGGATTTTTGTCTCTTTAAAGCCCTACGTAAGAATAGTTTTATTCGACAGCGTTTTTGTTCTCTGGAGCACGCCGGGTTACCGGAGTAAAAGAGACCTTTGGTGAACTGCTGCGGTAAATGGGGGAAGTGTTAGTCTCAGTGTTCGTTGTGCATTTTGCCAACTGCTTAGTCTGAGGCTTAGAGACTATTGTCGGATAGTCACGGGCTGGCTCGGCAAAAATGGCAAAAATAAAGAAAACAGGATGAATTCAATGGAGTTGGAGATCCCGGAGCAGGACAAGCTGGCCTTCGGCCAGTATTACGGGAAAAAGATTGCCCCCAAGTGTCGGCGTTATGAGTCGGTACGAGAGGCCGCCGCTGCCAGGTATAAAGAGCGTAGAAAGATAGTTGCGCCTCTCACCTTTATCGGCATTCCGGCATTTTTGCTGTTTTTTGCCATGAGTTTCTATGGCGCTTTCATGCTGGATTTTAAAGATGGGGTGTTTTTCATTGGTTTTGGCGGCGCCTTGGTATCCCTGGGATTGGTGGTGTTGGCCAATATCTGGGCAGGCAGTGAGATAGGTGAACTGCGTACCCAGATAGTCGAGGAGATCTATCCTTTACTGCTGGGTTATTTCGGTAAAAGCTTTGCGTTCAATCCTCCGGGATTGCCTGAACTGGAAAGCTATAAAGACTATGGTCTCTTTCCCGACTATGACAAAGGTTATTTTCAAAACTCAGTCAGAGGCAAGTATCTTAATGTGCCTTTTCTGCTTAGGGAACTGACGTTACTCGAACGCACAGGCAAGAACGATAATGGTCCCCAATATAAGACGCTATTCGATGGCATAGTGATAGAGTTCGAGCTGCCAAAGAGATTTTCCGCCACCATCCAGGTGCGCCGCGATAAAGGTTTTATGGCCAATGGCTTGGCGCAGTTTAGAAGCAAACTCACGCGGGTAAAGCTGGAAGACCCGGACTTTGAGCGTAGATTTGAAGTTTACAGTGACGATCAGCTTGAAGCCAGATATGTGCTTAATACAGTGACCATGGAACGTTTGTTGTCACTATCAGGATTTTATCAAGGTGAGCTGGAAGCCTGTTTTAAACAGGGGCGATTGTTTGTCAAAATAGCCTGTCAGCATAGCTATTTTGAGCCGCAACTTGATCTACTCAAGCCGCTGGATCTCAGCGCAGACATAGAGCAAGTGTTTAAAGAGATCCATGAAGTGTTCGATTTGATTAAGGCTCTTAAACTCGACAGTCGCACCGGGCTTTAAATATGAGGCTCAAGAGCTTGGTTTTGAGCCGGGCTGTCTTTGTTTTCTGGTCACTGGTCGGTGGTTGCTGATGCACCCTCAAGCCAAACGCTCAAATAGTTTGGCTTGAGGCCAGGAAATCCCAGAGTTTTAGTCGGCTTATATGTCTGAGCCGGTTTAGATATCCCCTTGCGGGGTGTCGGTTTCGGCAGTGGCAGGCAAAGGCCAGCCGCCAAGAGCTTTCCAGCGGTTCACTATGTAGCAGAACAGCTCGGCGGTGCGCTCTGTATCATAAAGCGCCGAATGGGCTTCTTTGTTGTCAAAGGGGATCCCGGCCAAGCTGCAGGCCTTGGCCAGTACTGTGTGTCCTATGGCCAATCCGGCCAGCGTGGCGGTGTCAAAAGTAGCAAAGGGATGAAACGGCGAGCGCTTGATATCATTGCGCTCGATTGCTTTGCTGACAAAGCCGTGATCGAAGGCGGCATTATGAGCCACTATGATAGATCTGTGGCAGTCGGCTGCTTTCTGCGCTTTTTTCACCGCCTTGAATATCTCCAGAAAAGCTTCTTTCTCGCTGACGGCGCCCCTGAGGGGGTTGTTGGGATCTATGCCGTTGAATGCCAGCGCCTCCGGCTCGAGGTTGGCGCCTTCAAAAGGTTCGATATGGTAGTGCAGGGTTCTGTCTATTCCCAGATTGCCCTCGGCATCCATCTTCAGCAGACTGACGGCAATCTCCAGCAGCGCGTCTGTCTGCGCATTGAAGCCAGCGGTCTCCACGTCGATCACCACAGGGAAATAGCCCCTGAATCTGTGCTTGAGTTGGTTGGCTAGGCTTGGCTGAGTCATGCATTTCCCCTGGAAAATAACGAAGCGGCTATTATGCTAAAACATCAACAGGGTGTCATGTTCGATTGTTGTTTTTATAGGCTAAAGGAATGAATTTCTTTGCCGATAGAGACAACATGGTGTGTGAAAAGAGAGATTTCTATGTGGCGTAAACTGTTTCTGCTGTCGACTCTTTGTCTGCCGTGGTCGGCGATGGCGGATCTCAGGCACTATGTGGCGTCACTCGACGACTCTCATTGGCGTGTGGCGCAAAACACCCCCATAGGTTGCAGCCTCGAGCACGATATTCCCTCCTACGGCAAAGCTGTGTTTTCCAGTCATGCGGGTAAAGAGCTGAATCTGCAGTTTACTCTGGACATGTGGCAAAAGCCTGATGCAGTGACTCATGCTCGCTTGATGAGCAAAGCGCCGGCCTGGCGTCCCGGGGTGACATCAAAGGCGATTACCGAGTTGAGCTACCAGAAATACTTCAATGGCGAAGTGCCGAAACAGGCCGCCTGGTCCATGCTGACTGAGCTGGATCGCGGCATGGAACCCACTTTCTACTACAGCGATTGGTACAACCAAAGCCACACGGTGGCGGTCGGCCTTTCCGCGGCCAACTTTGCCCAGAAATACCGCGAGTTCAAGCAGTGTCTGGCCAATCTACTGCCTTACAGTTTCGATGATATCGCCTTTACCGTGCTTACCTATGAGATGGGCGGTACTGAGTTGACCCGTTATTCCAAGGCGCAGCTGGCGCGGGTGCAGGAGTATCTGGCCTATGATCCTGAAGTGGAGCTGGTGCTGATTGATGCCTATACCGATAGTTATGGCGGCCGCAGCATTAACCAGAAGGTTTCACAACAGAGAGCTGATTCCGTTAAAGATTTTTTTGTCGCACGGGGTATCCCGGGAGACAGGATCCATACTGAAGGACACGGCGAACGGCGGCATGTGGCATCCAATGATTCCAGTGATGAACGGGTCCGTAACCGTCGGGTAGTCATCCGGATAAGCAAACCGCTCAAGTAGGGCCAAGAACTGACCTAAGAGAAGGTGCGAATAAGACCTCGAGGCCTTCTCTTTTTTAGAAAGCGGTATAATTGAGTGAGTTTATTTCGGCAAGCATTTTACTCTATATTCGTCAGCGCAACTTTTTGTTGCGACCGGACATGTTATTCCTGGCCAAGTATGGCATCTAAAAACGAAAATGCCGTTCATTGAAAGTGAACGGCATTTTGTTTGGGGTTCTGCTTAATTCGTTTAAGCCTTATCGCGATGGCAGAAATAGTCTACTGCGCGTTTTACCAGTTCAATACCTGTCTGCTCGCATGGCGGCAGCTCGGCATCGCTCTGTTTCAGCGGTGTGACTCTATCACCCCATTTCAGCAGCAAGGCCGCGCTGGTGAGGCCAGCGCCGAAGGCACAGGACAGAATGTGTTGTCCTGGCTTGATCATGCCTTTTTCCAACGCATCACAGATAGCGATGGGAATGGTCGCGGCCGAGGTGTTGCCATAGTTGGCTATATTGACGAAGGCCTTCTCTTTGGGGATCTTCATTCTGTGTACCAGAGTGTCGATGATCCTCTCGTTAGCCTGATGGGGGATTACCCAATCGACTTGTTCTTTATCCAAGCCACATTTATCCAATACTTGGGCGCTGAGTTTACCCATACCGTTGATGGCACGTTTGAAAATCTCCTGGCCGTCGAACTGAATGTAGAAGTCCAGCGACTCGGCGACAAATCTATCCATACCCGTCCCGAAACTGGCCTTCAAAATATCGCGGCCACCTGGGTCATTGTTGAGCTCATAGCCCAGTACGCCACATGGGCTGTCTGTTGCTTCCAGCACCACAGCACCGGCACCATCACCGAACAGTACTGCGGTCTCTCTTCTTGACCAGTCGAGATAGAAGCTGAGACGCTCGGCGCCGATAACCAGGACTTTCTTGCATTGACCACTCTTTATCTGGGCGGTGGCCAGGCCTACGCCATAGAGAAAGCCACTGCAGGCGGCGTTGATGTCAAAGGCGGCACAGGTTGCGCCTACATTGGCCTGCACGGTCGAGGCTATGTTGGGGATCAGGGTGTCCGGGCTGGCGGTGGCCAGGATAATCATGTCCAGTTCGCTACCTTCTATGCCGGCGGCGGCCAGTGCATGCTGGGCAGCGACTGTGGCCAATTCAGAAGTGTTGACGTGGCTTATATGACGCTGGCTAATCCCTGTTCTGGGTTTAATCCATTCATCGGAAGTATCGATAAAGGTGGCCAGATCATGATTGGTCAGTACGGCAGGGGGAACGCACTTTCCCCAGCCGGTAATAGTGGCGTACTGCATTGAATTTACTCTCAAAATAAAAAGACAGAAGCCAGATCTGTCTTTTGGACAACTAAAGCGCTATTGCTTGGAAAGGGTCGTGATTTTTCAGCTCACCTGTTGGGCTACCAATTCGCGAATGGCATTGGCAGCGTGCAGTATGTGGGCCCTCAACAGGACCACGGCCTCATCTATTTTCTTTTGCCGACATAATTGCAGTAGATCCCTGTGATCCTGTTCGGCTCGGGGGATACCGCCTGTCAGCAACAACTGTAAGCGGATATAGCGATCACAGTTGGTGTTCAGACCATGTACGACTTCCATGGTATGGGGACGGTTGGCGGCGCGGTACAAACTTGTGTGGAACTCTGTGTTGAGTTCGCTCCAACTGCCCACGGCATCATCCTGTTTAAAGGCGGATTCCAGTTTGTCCAGTACGGCTTCGGCCTGACGCAGATCTTCATCCTGCAGGTTTGGAATGGCTTTGGCAAGGAGATCAGTTTCAATCAGTGCTCTGAGTTCAAATAACTCGCTGACTTGTTCAACCGATAGTTCGGTAGCCGTGGCGCCTTTATGGGCTTCAAACTTGACCAACCCCTCGGCTTCCAGTTGCAAAAGGGCTTCCCTGACCGGAATCCGGCTGACATTCATCTCTTCTGCCAGGGCGCTTTGACGCAACGGTTCACCGGCTGCGATTTCCCCTGAAAGAATTTTTTCCCGCAACACTTCGACCACAACCTGAGTGCGCGTTTTATGAACGATGGGGGTAGTTCGACTCATAGATCCCGTCTTTGTATACGTTATTCGGTTTTGATCCGATTAAGACTACAGCGAATATTCAGATAAATAAAGGGAAACCACTAGTGCTTCCTGTTTCTGCATCGATCAAGATGATGGTGGATTTCGAGCAGAGCAGTGCTCAGTTGGCGCTATCATGGCAGCTGTGTCGGATTGGCAGGTTTGAGCTCCTGAATTGATAAAAACTGCATATAAAAACGGCGCCGAAGCGCCGTTTTGGCCGATAAGGCAATGAGGCTCAATCCCCGAGGCCGTGTACCTTGTCGACACCGTTATTACGTCCCTCGGCATGACAGATGGCGCAGCTTTCGCTGCCGCTCAGATATACAGGTCCACCACTGGCATCCTTTTGGAAAACGCCACCGAAGGCTTCGGCATGGCTGGCCCAATCGTCCACCTGGACATGGCAACCACCACAGGCTGCAACCGTTGGAGAATACTCGGCTATTTGGCCTTTCTCGGTGGCGCCGGGAGTGGCGACCAACACGGAGGCGCTCTGGCTCAGTCCATCCAATGTAAGTTGACCCTTGCTATGGCAGGCGCGGCAATCATTGGCTGGCTTGGGATAAGTGGCTGTTTCTCGATCGCCACCCATACCGGCCACAGTACGGGTACCACTGTGCAGCGAATGCACCATTTCCCTGTAATTCAGGCTGTTATTCAGGGTACGGACAGCTTTTATCTGATCCATGCCCGGAGTGTGTTTCAGCCCCGCATTTAAGTACATATTGGTGTCATTGTTGTGGCAGTCGTTGCAGCTCTTGTCGGTCAGCGCCGTGGCACCTTGAGGCGCATGACAACTGCCGCAACTGTCATTACCTGGCTGGAAATGACTGGCCAGAGTATGAGCACTGACAACCCGCTGCTGCATATCGTTGTCATGACAGCGCTGGCAAGCGGTTTCATCGGCAATGGCTTTGCTGCTCGCCGGGGCGCCGATGAGCGACAAGGGGTTAGCGGCAATCACTTCGATTCGGGTAGAGCTGGTATCGCAAGCCACCGCAAAACCTGTATTGGGATCGGCACAGACAACCAGTTTTGCCCGAACTTGAGTCTTGTCCGGCTCACCGAAATCCGCTATCTGAAGCGGGCCTATGGCGGCGTTGAGACTGTGCCCCTGCATGGCCAGGGTGACGTCATCCCCAGGGTTGGTCAAATTCCAAATCTTGCGCTGACCATTGTTGAGCGGACGATTAAGCGGCTCAGGATCGCCACTGACGGTCAGCCACAAAGACTCAATGGCCGGATCGTCTGCAGGCAGGCGGCCTTGACTGCGAAAATCCAGGCTGATACTCAGCTTGTCGCCATTGATAGCGGCGGAGGAGATCGCAAAGGCGTACTCCTGTTTGATGAGTTTGCTTGTCCTGCCAAGGCTCAGGTGGATTTTACCTGCGCCCTCAGGATTACTGGCGTCCGGATGGCAACCGGAGCAGCTCTGTTGCCACCCTCTGGGGAAGAGTTCTCTATCGTGGAATAACGCACTGGCACTGCCATTCCAGTCATCCGGGGCATCTTTACTGTGACAGCTCAGGCAACTGTTACTGCCGGGAATAAAGTATTGACTGGCCTGCGGCGCCGCATCAGGAATATGGCAGCTTTTACAGTCGTTGATATCACCGGGATAGTGTAATTGGCTGTAGTCATATTCATGGCCCCGATAGCCAACGACCTTATAGTCGCCCTGGTGAATTTTGTGTGTCAGGGTCGCCATATCAAGCGCTGAGCCGGTTTCAGGGTCGCCCGAATAACTGGTGTGGCACATGACACAGCCTTCAAAGGCAAAACGCTTACTGCCGTGCATTAACAAACGCGCCTCACTGTTATCCCTGTCACTGCCGTGGCAGCGATAACATGCCTGCTGCTGATCCATCAGTACCCGGCTGTCTTCGGCTGCGGCGGCTTGGCCGGTTGCCGGAATAAAGTCATAGACACTGTTGATAAGCATACTGCTCGGTGAACTGTCGGCAGCGGGTTTGAGTTCCAGATAGACCCTGTGAGTCTTATCACTCTCATACTGGGTATCGAGCCCTTCAAAGCTTGGGTATTGATTGAGTGCCTTGCTGAATTGATAACGGTAACGCCCCTGGCCTAGGCTCTGTAGGCAGTCGAGTTTGCAGTCACTCTCAATCCCGGCTTGCCACTGCGCTGCGGCCTGTGCTGTTGCCCCTGTCCCCGGCTCAACCAGTTTATTGATATAGCTTATCCATTGGGGGGCGCGGCTTATTGCATAGCGTCCCTCTGCCGGCTTTGAATCGCCGTACATGGGCTGGGCGCTGCCCAACTTGGCTATGCCCATGGCCAAGGCTGAAACCTGTTCCAGTTGTTCCAGTCCTGTCACGGCAACACCGTTGGAGTCGCTTAAGAAAAAGTCGACCGAAACCCGGGTCTGCTCATCTATGGTGACGGCTTCGATATTGGCCTGCAGTGATTTGGCTTTGGCAATATTGATCCCCACTTCGCCAGGAGGACCCACTTGGCCGTCATCGCCATCGGAACATGCAGCCAATAAGCAAACCACCAGTGGAGATAGTTTCCACCAGGCGTTTTTAGGCTTGAATTTCATCATTTCCCATTCCTTTAAGTTTTTAGATTCTGTCGGGATTTCTAATTAGGAATGTATGCGAGGCTTAATCTATTTGATTTGAATAATTTGTCTGTGACCATCGTCAATATGTTCCAGCTATAACTGATAAGCGCAGATTCAGTCTAAGTTGTATTTTTCTATTTTGAGAAGATTGTAATTTTAATATTTGATTATGGTTTTAGATAATGAGATTGGCTGGCTTACCTGTGAGTAAATGTGACTCAGATTGGGAAAAAATGTCTGGATTTAATTAGCATGAGTCGTCGGGTTTTTGGTGTATGCATATTTAAATAATATTTCTTAAACTAATTAAGGAACGCAATATGATTACCAGACGAGGAATGCTGAAAGGGAGTATGGGAGCTGCCGTAGGCACTGTCTATGGTGGAACGCTTATCAGCTTTCTTACCGGTTGTGGCAGCGACAACGACAGCGATGAAAAGGTTGAGGTGTTACCCGGTGGATTGATGGTGGTTAATCCGGTTATCTGCGTCAGTTGCCGTCGCTGTGAAATCGCCTGTGGCTGGAACCATGAAGGTGATTGCAGCCCAACCCTGGCAAGGGTCAAAGTCGAACACAACATGAACTATGGGCCTCATGGTGTGCAATTCAATTACACAGAGCAGCGGGGTGAGTGCGGCGATCGAACTGTGGTGCCGGCCACTTGTCGCCATTGTGAGGTTTGTACAGAGGTCTGTCCGCAGCAGGCTATTTCAACTCATCCGGAAACCGGCGCTAAAGTGATAGATGAAAAGCGCTGTGTCGGCTGTGGTTATTGTGCCGATAAATGTCCGCAACAAGTGATCAAAGTTGTACGTAGCAAAATGAAAGCCGTGAAATGCGACCTGTGTCAGGGCGAACCGGCTTGCGCCCAGGTTTGTCCAACCGGTGCGATTAAGTTTTATACCTGGGAACAGGCGGAAGCTGCACTCGAACAATATGAAAAATATACTGGCCTGATCGGTTAATGAGGTAATAAAAAATGACAGATAAACTTGGCGGATGGGCCGGTAAAGTATTAAGAGTTAATTTAACAACCGGTGATATTACAACAGAGTCAACAGATAAGTATCATGATTATATTGGTGGTATGGGGATAGGCTATAAGATTCTTTGGGATGGCCATAAAGATAATATCAAGGCCACAGATCCTGAAAATATTATTGTATTCTCCGCCGGCCCGCTAACTGGTTCTGGGGTGATTTGTACTGGTCGTACAACTATTACTTCCCGCAGCCCGGTGATTAAAGATCATCTGATTTCTGATGGACATTTCGGTGGTCATTTTTCACCGGCAATGAAATATGCCGGATTTGATGCCATCGCCATTGAAGGTCGCGCCGCCGCACCGGTATGGCTCAGAGTTGAAGACGGTAAAGTTACATTGGAATCAGCCGCCGCGCTCTGGGGTAAGGGGATTTTTGATACCCACGCCATGATAGCCGAAATGATGGGCCCCAATGCCCAGGTGGCTGCCATAGGCCAGGCGGGGGAGAATCAGGTGCCGCTGTCAGTGATTATGACTCAGGGAGGGCATTCTGCCGGTGGTCATGGCGCCGTGCTCGGGTCAAAGAATTTTAAAGGGATAGGCATCATAGGCACAGGGGCTGTGGCTATTGCCGCCGATAATGCCAACATGCGTCGGCTCGATGACCATATTCTGGGGATAATAGGTGCCAACAACCAAGGGGTTGTACCTTCAACTCCGCAGTCCTGGGCCGAATACTCCAATGGTATCAGCCGCTGGAAAGCGCGTCCGGGGCTCAAATGGGGGCAGTCGGATCAGCAGATTGAGCTGGGCGAGGTGCCGTGGAATGAACGTAACAAGGTAGGCTTCCGTACCTCAATGGCCGAGATGTACTTCGGTGAAGAGTACGCCAACAAATGGATGAAGCGTACCGGTGGCTGTCATGCCTGCCCCATTCGCTGCTTCTGTGAACTCAAGGTGCCTGAGCTGAAACAGAAATATGGTCGTAAGAGCG
This sequence comes from Shewanella indica, assembly GCF_033842865.1. Taxonomy (NCBI): domain Bacteria; kingdom Pseudomonadati; phylum Pseudomonadota; class Gammaproteobacteria; order Alteromonadales; family Shewanellaceae; genus Shewanella; species Shewanella indica. The sequence continues at coordinate 4,142,066 of NZ_JAWXXR010000001.1, read as the reverse complement.
AACATATCTCCAACGTCTGCATGGGATTCCTGGCGCCTCAGTATCTGATGGATACCAAGAAGGGCTCGGAAGAACATGCGATGACAGGTGCTCTGGGGGGCAACCTGATCGACGATTATGGCATCTGGTGTAACTATGGTCTGATTTCGCACCTGTTCAAATACCTTAAAAAACACGATATGTTCCAATATCTGTTGCCTAAAGAGGAGTTTGACAGCATCCCTTGGGATCTGTGGGACAAGAAAGATCCGGCGTTCCTTATCGATTTTTACCGCCGTATCGCCTATCGCGAAGGGGAAATTGCCCATATGGCCGATGGCATGTCGGATCTGATTGAGCGCTGGAAACTGGATGGACGTAATCCGGATCTCGGTTATTGGGATATCCACAAAGAATCCTCGGTGAAAATTTTCAATAAGAAGACCAACGCCGCTGTGCACCATGCCAGTGAGACCGCAGGGCAGGTGGGCACCCTGATCAATATGGTGTTCAACCGCGATGCTCAGTGTCACTCCCATATCAATATTGTTAACTGTGGCTTGCCTCAGGACATGATAGAAACCATAGCCGCCGAATTCTGGGGCGAAGGTGCCTTTGATAAGGTGAAATGGTATACCCCAATAAACCCGGCCAAGGTTAAGTTTGCCAAGTGGTCTTTGGTGAAAAACGTGCTGCACGACTCATTGACTCTCTGTAACTGGATGTTCCCCTTGCTGGCTTCGCCGGACAAGAATCGTAACTACCGCGGAGACAGCACCATAGAATCCCAGATGTTCTCTCTGGTTACAGGTAAAGAAGTGACTGAGACTGAGCTCGACTTTATGGCCGAGCGGGTACTGCATCTGCACCGGGCGCTGACTATCATTCAAATGAATGAGATCAATATGCGCAATGAGCACGATGTGCTCTGCGATTGGGTTTACGACCTGGACCCCGATAAAGCCTTCGGCGATGAAGGCACCATCAAGATGGACAGGGACGATATTCAAAAGGCGTTGGATATGTTCTATGACGATTTTGGTTGGGACAGGCAAACCGGGGCACCGCTGAGATCAACCCTGGAAAAATTCGGCCTGGGTTACGCAGCCGATGCTCTGGAGGCCCGTGGCTTGTTGCCGGGATAAAGCATGCTGGAACTGGTGGACTTTATCCGGTTGTTCAGCCAACACGGACGCCTGGTTTCCCTGCCGCAGCTGTTGGCTGTGGCGGGGGATGACTCAGAGAAGACTGTGGATGCGGTGCAAGAGTATATCCGTTTGATCCTGGCGCCTGAACACAAGGACCTGAAGATGCGTGTATCAGAGGGAGAACACTTCTTCTATTCAGACCGTTACATGGTAGACAGTTATGCCAACCGTTGGTTGGCACTGCAACGTGGGGAAGTTGCCTCGACCCTGGCGCAGCAGATACGCGAAGCCAGTTGTCGCCATACCGCTGTGCTTGAGGCTTCGGTTTTGGGCTATCCCCCTTATAGCTTGGATGCCGAAGCGCAGCAGGCGCTGCAACAACAGTTATTGGCGATGCCGGAATATGACGACATACGCTATGACATAGGCAACGATGGCAAGGGGTATTACTTCTCCACCGATGGTCTGAGTCCTGAGTATGCCAGAGTGCTCGCTGATTACGACCCGTTTGAATGGTCATGCTGAGTCTGGATGTCTGATGCCTCCCTGCGGGCGTGCTCCCGAGCATCAGACATCCGGGCGAGGCACCTATCCCGGGCTCCAATGCCCGGTTTTTCTTATCCTCTGCCGTCAAGCTCACAACATAAGCCTGTTCTCACAGTGCATTTTGCCGCAATGAGTGGAATAATATTGCCATTCGCTTTCTGGGAGGCAAACAGTGAACCGAGCGGTTTTTTTGGATAGAGATGGTGTAATCAATGTCGATCACGGCTATGTACATCAAATAGATGATTTTGAATATATTGAAGGTGTCTTTGATGCTTGCCTGGCGTTGAAGTGCCAAGGCTATAAGCTGGTGGTGGTGACCAATCAGTCGGGAATTGCCCGTGGGCTCTACACTGAAGATCAGTTTGCCAGTCTCACCGAATGGATGGATTGGAACTTTGCCGACAAGGGGGTGGATCTCGATGGCATCTATTACTGCCCGCACCACCCGGAGAAGGGCATAGGTGAATACAAACAGGATTGTGACTGTCGTAAACCCAAGGCGGGAATGATCAACAGTGCAGCCAGTTTCCTTAAGCTGGAACTTGCCGCCAGTGTAATGGTCGGTGACAAGGCCGATGATATGCGCGCTGCCAAAGCGGCGGGGATCCCGGTGCGGATCCTGGTCAGAAGTGGTAAAGAGGTGACTCAGGAAGCTATGGATGAGGCGAGCGTAGTACTGGATAGCATTGCCGATGTACCTAAATACTTGGCATCATTGGCCTGAGTTGGTCGATTAGCGCGCGCCTTGGCGCAATAGTGAACACTTGAAGACTTTGATAAGAAAAATCGCCTTTTAGGGGTTGCGCAAAAATTCAGGCTCCCTATAATGCGCAACCACTGACCCGCGACAGGGTCTGGAAGTCAAAGGTTCAAACATCGAATGCTTTAAGCTAAAATGTTTGGCTGGCTTCCTTTGCTCTTTAACAATCTATCAAGCAATCTGTGTGGACACTCACAGGCATTGAGAAATCGACAAAACGATTTAACTCGATGAAGAGTGTTCATACGAACAGAATTCATTGAGTCGATTCTTCGGAATCAACCAAAACTTTAATTGAAGAGTTTGATCATGGCTCAGATTGAACGCTGGCGGCAGGCCTAACACATGCAAGTCGAGCGGTAACATTTCAAAAGCTTGCTTTTGAAGATGACGAGCGGCGGACGGGTGAGTAATGCCTGGGAATTTGCCCATTTGTGGGGGATAACAGTTGGAAACGACTGCTAATACCGCATACGCCCTACGGGGGAAAGCAGGGGAACTTCGGTCCTTGCGCTGATGGATAAGCCCAGGTGGGATTAGCTAGTAGGTGGGGTAATGGCTCACCTAGGCAACGATCCCTAGCTGGTCTGAGAGGATGATCAGCCACACTGGGACTGAGACACGGCCCAGACTCCTACGGGAGGCAGCAGTGGGGAATATTGCACAATGGGGGAAACCCTGATGCAGCCATGCCGCGTGTGTGAAGAAGGCCTTCGGGTTGTAAAGCACTTTCAGCGAGGAGGAAAGGGTGTAAGTTAATACCTTACATCTGTGACGTTACTCGCAGAAGAAGCACCGGCTAACTCCGTGCCAGCAGCCGCGGTAATACGGAGGGTGCGAGCGTTAATCGGAATTACTGGGCGTAAAGCGTGCGCAGGCGGTTTGTTAAGCGAGATGTGAAAGCCCCGGGCTCAACCTGGGAACCGCATTTCGAACTGGCAAACTAGAGTCTTGTAGAGGGGGGTAGAATTCCAGGTGTAGCGGTGAAATGCGTAGAGATCTGGAGGAATACCGGTGGCGAAGGCGGCCCCCTGGACAAAGACTGACGCTCAGGCACGAAAGCGTGGGGAGCAAACAGGATTAGATACCCTGGTAGTCCACGCTGTAAACGATGTCTACTCGGAGTTTGGTGTCTTGAACACTGGGCTCTCAAGCTAACGCATTAAGTAGACCGCCTGGGGAGTACGGCCGCAAGGTTAAAACTCAAATGAATTGACGGGGGCCCGCACAAGCGGTGGAGCATGTGGTTTAATTCGATGCAACGCGAAGAACCTTACCTACTCTTGACATCCAGAGAACTTTCCAGAGATGGATTGGTGCCTTCGGGAACTCTGAGACAGGTGCTGCATGGCTGTCGTCAGCTCGTGTTGTGAAATGTTGGGTTAAGTCCCGCAACGAGCGCAACCCCTATCCTTACTTGCCAGCGGGTAATGCCGGGAACTTTAGGGAGACTGCCGGTGATAAACCGGAGGAAGGTGGGGACGACGTCAAGTCATCATGGCCCTTACGAGTAGGGCTACACACGTGCTACAATGGTCGGTACAGAGGGTTGCGAAGCCGCGAGGTGGAGCTAATCTCATAAAGCCGGTCGTAGTCCGGATTGGAGTCTGCAACTCGACTCCATGAAGTCGGAATCGCTAGTAATCGTGGATCAGAATGCCACGGTGAATACGTTCCCGGGCCTTGTACACACCGCCCGTCACACCATGGGAGTGGGCTGCACCAGAAGTAGATAGCTTAACCTTCGGGAGGGCGTTTACCACGGTGTGGTTCATGACTGGGGTGAAGTCGTAACAAGGTAGCCCTAGGGGAACCTGGGGCTGGATCACCTCCTTACCTAAGCGATAATTGGTGCTTTTGAGTGTTCACACAGATTGCTTGATAAAAGAAGTAGAGCATGGGGGTCTGTAGCTCAGGTGGTTAGAGCGTTCGCCTGATAAGCGAGAGGTCGGTAGTTCGAGTCTACTCAGACCCACCAATTCTTCCGCTATTCTGCGTTAAACAGGTCGTCGTTTACTCCAGTAAACTTCCTCCCTGTCTGCCTTGATTAGTGTCGAAGGAATGAACAGAACGGTGTTCAAGACTGTTTGCGAGAGCTTTTTATCGAGTTTGAGGCGAAAGCTAACAACAAAATCGGTAACAAGAAGCGCAAAGAAAACGGGGCTATAGCTCAGCTGGGAGAGCGCCTGCCTTGCACGCAGGAGGTCTGCGGTTCGATCCCGCATAGCTCCACCACTTCCCTTGGAAGTGCTGGAACCGTCACTCTACAAAGGACGAGAGACGCCAAAGATAAGTCAGTATTTATCTTTGGCTTTTTTAAGCCCGCTCTTTAACAATTTGGAAAGCTGATAGTAGACATCAAGACGACTCTTAGGAGTTGGAATTGATGAATACAAATTGAGTTCTCAAACACTTCAATCAAGTGTTTTGGAAATTCTTCAAGGCGAGTCCACTTCCTTAACCCGGAGGTGAGACAAGTAAACCTAAGCTGGTTGCGATACAACCCGTGTTTTCCGCTATGTTGCCGATAAGGCAGCGCGCAGTCAGGCGACATGGTGTCTAAGCGGTGATTTGAGTGAGGAAAGAGTGTAGCAGCGCTACATGACTGACGAATGAAAAGCACAATAACGACAACATGAGTACTGACAAGCGAGATGAAAACTCATCCGGGTTGTATGGTTAAGCGACCAAGCGTATACGGTGGATGCCTTGGCAGTCAGAGGCGATGAAGGACGTAGTAACTTGCGAAAAGCGTTGGTGAGCTAGTAACAAGCATTTGAGCCAGCGATGTCCGAATGGGGAAACCCGGCACCATAAGGTGTCATCAATACGTGAATACATAGCGTATTGAGGCGAACGAGGGGAACTGAAACATCTAAGTACCCTCAGGAAAAGAAATCAACCGAGATTCCCCAAGTAGCGGCGAGCGAACGGGGATTAGCCCTTAAGTCTTTGGGGTGTTAGTGGAATGTGTTGGAAAGCACAGCGGCACAGGGTGATAGCCCCGTACATGTAAACTAACCAGAGATGAAATCGAGTAAGGCGGCACACGTGACATGTTGTCTGAATATGGGGGGACCATCCTCCAAGGCTAAATACTCCTGACTGACCGATAGTGAACCAGTACCGTGAGGGAAAGGCGAAAAGAACCCCTGTGAGGGGAGTGAAATAGAACCTGAAACCGTATACGTACAAGCAGTGGAAGCGGTACTTGAGACCGTGACTGCGTACCTTTTGTATAATGGGTCAGCGACTTACATTTAGTAGCGAGGTTAAGCGAATAGCGGAGCCGTAGGGAAACCGAGTGTTAACTGCGCGTTTAGTTGCTAGGTGTAGACCCGAAACCCGGTGATCTAGCCATGGGCAGGTTGAAGGTTGAGTAACATCAACTGGAGGACCGAACCGACTAATGTTGAAAAATTAGCGGATGACTTGTGGCTGGGGGTGAAAGGCCAATCAAACCGGGAGATATCTGGTTCTCCTCGAAAGCTATTTAGGTAGCGCCTCGGACGAACACCTTTGGGGGTAGAGCACTGTTAAGGCTAGGGGGTCATCCCGACTTACCAACCCTTTGCAAACTCCGAATACCAAAGAGTGCTATCCGGGAGACAGACGGCGGGTGCTAACGTCCGTCGTCAAAAGGGAAACAACCCAGACCGTCAGCTAAGGTCCCAAAGTAATTGCTAAGTGGGAAACGATGTGGGAAGGCTTAGACAGCTAGGATGTTGGCTTAGAAGCAGCCATCATTTAAAGAAAGCGTAATAGCTCACTAGTCGAGTCGGCCTGCGCGGAAGATGTAACGGGGCTAAGCAATTCACCGAAGCTACGGGTACTGATGCTTGCATCAGTGCGGTAGAGGAGCGTTCTGTAAGCCGTTGAAGGCGAAGGGGTAACCCACGCTGGAGGTATCAGAAGTGCGAATGCTGACATGAGTAACGATAAAGGGGGTGAAAAACCCCCTCGCCGAAAGACCAAGGGTTCCTGTCCAACGTTAATCGGGGCAGGGTGAGTCGACCCCTAAGGCGAGGCTGAAAGGCGTAGTCGATGGGAAACGGGTTAATATTCCCGTACTTCTGCTAACTGCGATGGAGAGACGGAGAAGGCTAGGCCAGCGCGGCGTTGGTTGTCCGCGTTTAAGGTAGTAGGTGGTGTGCTTAGGCAAATCCGGGCACACATACACTGAGAGCTGACGACGAGTCCCTACGGGGATGAAGTGGTTGATGCCATGCTTCCAGGAAAATCTTCTAAGCTTCAGGTTAGTAGAAATCGTACCCCAAACCGACACAGGTGGTCGGGTAGAGAATACCAAGGCGCTTGAGAGAACTCGGCTGAAGGAACTAGGCAAAATGGTACCGTAACTTCGGGAGAAGGTACGCTGCCGGCGGTGAAGACCTCGCGTCGTAAGCTGCTGGCAGTCGCAGATACCAGGTGGCTGCAACTGTTTATCAAAAACACAGCACTGTGCAAAATCGCAAGATGACGTATACGGTGTGACGCCTGCCCGGTGCCGGAAGGTTAATTGATTGGGTTATCTTCGGAGAAGCTCATGATCGAAGCCCCGGTAAACGGCGGCCGTAACTATAACGGTCCTAAGGTAGCGAAATTCCTTGTCGGGTAAGTTCCGACCTGCACGAATGGCGTAATGATGGCCACGCTGTCTCCAGCCGAGACTCAGTGAAGTTGAAATTGCGGTGAAGATGCCGTATACCCGCGGCTAGACGGAAAGACCCCGTGAACCTTTACTATAGCTTGGCACTGAACATTGACCCTACATGTGTAGGATAGGTGGGAGACTTTGAAGCGAGAACGCCAGTTCTTGTGGAGTCAACCTTGAAATACCACCCTTGTAGTGTTGATGTTCTAACCTTGGTCCCTTATCGGGATTAGGGACAGTGCCTGGTGGGTAGTTTGACTGGGGCGGTCTCCTCCCAAAGAGTAACGGAGGAGCACGAAGGTTGGCTAAGTACGGTCGGACATCGTACGGTTAGTGCAATGGCATAAGCCAGCTTAACTGCGAGACAGACACGTCGAGCAGATGCGAAAGCAGGTCATAGTGATCCGGTGGTTCTGAATGGAAGGGCCATCGCTCAACGGATAAAAGGTACTCCGGGGATAACAGGCTGATACCGCCCAAGAGTTCATATCGACGGCGGTGTTTGGCACCTCGATGTCGGCTCATCACATCCTGGGGCTGAAGTCGGTCCCAAGGGTATGGCTGTTCGCCATTTAAAGTGGTACGCGAGCTGGGTTCAGAACGTCGTGAGACAGTTCGGTCCCTATCTGCCGTGGGCGTTGGATGATTGAGGGGAGCTGCTCCTAGTACGAGAGGACCGGAGTGGACGAACCGCTGGTGTTCGGGTTGTCATGCCAATGGCATTGCCCGGTAGCTACGTTCGGAATCGATAACCGCTGAAAGCATCTAAGCGGGAAGCGAGCCCCAAGATGAGTCATCCCTAGGTCCTAGAGACCTCTAAAGAGCCGTTCGAGACCAGGACGTTGATAGGCAGGGTGTGTAAGCGTTGCGAGGCGTTGAGCTAACCTGTACTAATGACTCGAGAGGCTTAACCATACAACCCAGATGGGTTTTACGGACTTGAAGAAGTTAGATACTTGATTGAAGTTTGAACTCAGCTCTGAAAAGAGCACAGCCAAGAATACCGGTCGCTTAGCTCAGCCGGGAGAGCACCTCCCTTACAAGGAGGGGGTCACTGGTTCGATCCCAGTAGCGACCACCATATTTCAAAGCAACAGCTTTCTGAATTTAGGAATAAATTTATCAAATACATCCCTGTATTTGACCCTAACGGGCCGCGCTAAAGCGCGTTTAAAATTTGTTCCATACAATTTTATGTCTGGTGACAATAGCATTGTGGTCCCACCTGATCCCATCCCGAACTCAGAAGTGAAACGCAATCGCGCCGATGGTAGTGTGGGGTCTCCCCATGTGAGAGTAGGTCATCGCCAGACGCCCAATAAAATGAAAATCCCCAGCACTCTGTGTTGGGGATTTTTCGTTTTAATAGCATTTTGATATGTCCACTCTCACATGGGGAAGATAAAGAGTCCGAACGCAGTGAGGCACAATCCCATGTGGAGTAGGGTGAGGTTGTCGTGTTTATCAAACTCAGTTTGATGCGACAAACGAACGCGCAGAGCTTGCTCGAAGCTGGCCATCGCCAGACGCCACTTTGGTTTTCACTTTTTACTCTTTATCAAAGAAATGAGTGAAGACAAAACAGTAACAAAAGGGCCCTAGCATTTAGCTAGGGCCCTTTTGTTTGTCTCGTTTCCAGCGACATGCAGCCCAAAGCTGCTGGCGCAGTGTGTGCCCCTCAGCTCGCAGCCAAGCTGCTTCGCGCTCCAGCCATCTATCAAGCTGTGCTTGATGAGCAGATATCTTTCACCCCCATGTGAGATGCTGCTGTGGATATGTTGAGAATGGCTCGACTGGTTTATCCGGTCAGATTTATCGGGGGGACTACCTATCCAGTCTCTGGAGCACAGAGACTTCATCCGACCGCTATCCTCAATAAAGGTATTCGAGACTCAAGCAGAGAAGCCACCTGAATCAGGTGGCTTTCTGTATTTGGAACGAGTTTATACCCACCTTGGGTTTAGTGCAGCTTGATTCAGTCAGATGGTTACTTATGGGGATCCATTTGGCTCCGTTTAGAAGCTGCCGCGAATACCCACGGCTATCTGGGTACCGAAGCGTTCCAGATAATTCACCTGATCTTCGCGTTTGATGTAACCGGAGTAGCGGTTGTTGGTCAGGTTGGAGGCTTCACTGAACAGGGTCAAGTCGTCTGTGATGTCGTAGCTGATGCTGGCATCCAACTGGCCGTAATCGTCTATCCAGGCCGGGCCGCCCCAGGCATCCGGATCCACCAGGAACTTGCTGCGCCAGTTATAGGCAAGGCGCGCCTGCAAACCATACTGCTCATAGTAGAGCACGGCATTGTAGGAGTTCTCGGACATCCCCTTGAAGGGCAGATCCTTGGCTTTCAGCTCAGGATCGTCATAACTGCTGTCCACATAGGTGTAGTTAAGCTGCCAGCCAAAGCCGTTGAATGGCTCAGGCAACCACTGTTCGAGGGATTGTTGCCAGGCAATTTCAAAGCCCTGCACTTTGGCACCGTACTGTCCGGAAACCGGCTGGCTTACCAGGTAACGGTTGCCATCGACCTCCATGGGGGTCTTTTCATCAGAGATAAAGGAGTCGATATCCTTGATGAACAGGGCGCCGCTCAGTGAACTGCTGTCGCCGTAATACCACTCCAGCGCCAGATCCGCCTGTTTGGCCTGCTCGGGTTCAACTCCGGGATTACCGCGCACCAGAGTTGGTAAGCCCTGCTCCTGACTGGTGAAGTTGGGCGCAGCCCAGACTCTGAGCGAGTAGAGTGACGGGCGGCTCAATACTTCGGCGGCCGAGATACGCAGCAGCAGATCGTCCTGCAGGTTCAGCTTGAAGTTGAGGCTTGGCAATATGTTGGTATAGCTGTCGCTGTAGTTTACCGGGCTGACGGTGCGCCAGTCATCGTTGAGCGGCTGACCGGCATCATCCAGCACTACCTTGCTCAAGTCATAGCCAAAGCCTTCGGAATCGACTTGGGTGCGACTGGCCCTGACCCCCAGATTGAGCATATAGGGCAGATCGAACAGCAGCTCTTCAATAGTTATCTGCACATAGGCCGAGGTCACAGCCTCGCTTACCTCATAAGTACCGGCCTGATTGGCACTGGCTACTATGGCCTCATTGGCGGCATCGCTGTTGATGGAGCGGTAGTATTCCAGCAACTTGTCATAGTCAAAGCTGGGCCAGGGATCCGGTGAGATGCTGTTTTCGCCGTCGAGGAAGTTATCGAAGTTGGCGGGCACAAACACATTGCCCGGAATTTGGAACAGCTCAAACTCGCCTTGAGTGAAGACTCCCGAGCCGTCAAAAGCATAACCGTCGCGGGTTAGATAGTAGCCGCCGCGACTGAATTGGCTGGGGTTTTTCGATCTGAACTCATTCTGGCTCTTGACCTGCTTGACATAGTTTATCCCGGCATCCAGCTTGCTGATAAAGCCGCTTTCCGGCAAATACTGGGTCATCAGCTTAAGATCCGTTACCTTGTCATCCACGCCAGTGCCACTGTTTAGGCTGTAGTGGGCACCATAGGTCTGCTCGCTGGTGAGTCCCGGGCCTATCACCACATCCGGCAGCATCTGGCCATTGGTGTAGTCGATATCTATGCTGTCGACAAAGCCGCGGGCGACGATGAAGCGATTGTCGCCCTTGTTCTTGTTTTTGGCGGCCGAGTAGGCAAGATCGGCGGTGACCGACCAATTGGGGGTGATAAACAGCGCCGTATTCAGTGCCAGTTGGTAGGTGTCTGTCTTGCGCGGTGTGCTCAGGTTAAGCAGCTCCACCATAGTGTTGTCGCCCTGCTGGCGCATGGAAACCACTCGCCCCAGCTCATCGAACTGCGCATCGCTGAACAGCGGGGTACCCGGTGTCCACTCCTCGTCATAGTTGACAAGCCCTATCTGGTATTTGTGTCCATCGGTATTGTAGCGAGAGTAGAGGGCGTCGAAATTGACATCCAGATTATCCAGTGGCCGCCATTGCAGTGCCAGGGTGCCACCGATGCGTTCGCGTACGTCCTGGGCGTTGGCATAGTACATGTAACTGGGTATTTTGGAGGCGTAGATTTCGCCTTCATCAATCACACCATTGCCGTTGGTGTCTACCGGCACCCCGGCGCTGTCGACACCCCAGCCTTCCTCTTCATCGAAAAAACCATCGGCGGAATAGGTGTCGGCTCTGAGGGTTTTCTTGGAGTAAACGGCGGAAAACAGAGCGCCGAAACTGTCGTCATCGGACTTGTCGCCTATGATGAGAGATGCGTGCGGGTGCAGGTCTTCGGTGCGCGACTCATAGATACCCTTGGCCGAGGCTTGCAGGGTAAAACCGTCCAAATCCAAAGGCTTGCGGGTCTGAATATCCACAATTGCCCCTATGCCTCCTTCGGTGAGCCGCGCCTCGGGAGACTTGTAAACCGCCAGCACATTGACCAGCTCCGAGGCTATGGTGTCAAAGTTGAAGTCCCGCCCGGCGTTGTCCGACGCCAGTTTGCGGCCATTGAGGGTAGTGATGTTGTAGCCGTCCCCCAGGCCGCGGATCAGTATGTTCTGCCCCTCGCCGCCGTTGCGGGTAATGGTCACTCCGGGAATACGTTGCAGTGCTTCGGCCAGGTTTTCATCCGGAAACTTGCCTATATCATCGGCCACCACAAGATCCACCACTGCGGTGGCATTCTGTTTCAGAAACAGCGACTCCTTAATGGCTGAGCGGATACCCGTTACCTGGATCCTTTCCAGCTCGGCATCCTGCTGTTGAGCTGAGTTTTGTTGTGTTTGAGCCTTGTTTTCCTTGTCGGACTCGTCATTGGCCGTAACCGGCTGTGTTGCCAGCGCACTGGCAACTGCCAGGGCAATTAGGGCAGGTTGGGTGGCTAAGAGCTTCATGGGTTCCCCGCTGTTTGTTTTTATCAGGCTTAATGCCTTTCGCTTTTGTTATTTTTCGAAAGCATTAAAAACAGCAAAATGCTTTCGATTGCTTATTTATAGCGTTAAAAACTCTATGTGATCAATAAAAAAATGTAAAATGTCTTTTAATTATTTTCGGTTTGGTGCATAGTTTAGCTAGTTGAAAGTGAAAATTTGTTGTTGGTTTTGGCTTAAGTCGTTGTGGTATAAGAATTGTTGTTATGATTTGACGACGTTGCTAGTAGATTGAAAGCTTTCGAAAGCCAGTGCAGGTTCACCTGCTCCAGAGCGCAACAAACAAAACAGGAAGAGTGCAGTGAATAATCTCAACACTATTGAGAGGCAGCAGGAGATAGTCCGGCTGACCCAGCAACAGGGAAAGGTGTCGGTCACCGAGCTGGCAAATCGCTTCGGGGTCTCGGAAGTCACCATACGCTCGGATCTGGCGGTATTGGATCAAAAGCAATTGTTGGTGCGCTCCCGCGGTGGCGCCATGGTCAACTCCGACCTTATTCGTGAACTGTCACTGAAAGAGAAGGGCCACTGCTACTCGGCACTGAAGCAGGAGCTGGGCAAGGTGGCGGCCTCTTTGGTTAATGATGGCGACCGCCTGTTGCTGGACTCAGGCACCACTACCCAGCAAGTCGCGGCCAACCTCCTTGAACATCAAGATCTTATTGTGATGACTAACGGCCTTAACATAGCCACTGAGCTGGCGCGTTCCGACGACGTTGAGGTGATGCTCACCGGCGGCTTGCTGCGCAAGAAGTCGATGTCTTTCTATGGTTCCATCGCCGAGAAGAGTCTCAGGGATTACAACTTCAACAAGCTGATCCTCGGGGTGGATGGTTTTGATCTCAAGGCAGGTCTCACCACCCATTTTGAGAAGGAAGCCAGTCTCAACCGCATGATGTGTGAGATTGCCAGCGAGATCATAGTGGTTACCGATTCATCCAAATTCGACCAACAGGCGTTTCATGTAATTTGTGCCAGTCGGCAGATCCAGCAACTGGTGACCGACAACGGCATTCCCGAGCGCTATGTGGAAGAACTCACCAAGCAAGGGGTGCAGCTGCACCTGATAGATAAAAACAAATAACAAGGGGAGAAGTTATGTCTGGTTTTGATCGTCGTTCCTTTCTGAAAGCTTCGGTGGCCACAGCTGCTGCCTCGGCGCTGGCTGGCTGCGCCGCCAATGCCGGTTCATCTGCACTGGCACCCAAGGCCAGTGGCCGCTCTGTCATGGGGCTGGTGGTTCCGAAAATGGCCGAAGTGCGGGTGGGGCTAATCGGCGTCGGTGAGCGAGGTGTGGGGTTCATTCACCATTTCAACAACATAGAGGGCGCCAGGGTAACAGCTATCTGCGATACCGATCCCCTGGTCATAGAACGTGCCAAGAAGGTAATGAGTGACGCAGGCTTGGCCCAGCCCGGTTATTATTTCCAGGGCAAACACGCCTATCGTGAATTGTTGGCACGCCAGGATGTGGACATAGTGGTCATTGCCACACCTTGGGAATGGCACCACCCCATGGCCAAAGAGGCTATGCTGGCCGGCAAACACGCCTTTGTTGAAGTGCCTATGGGGATCACCATGGAGCAGCTCTGGGATCTGGTGGACACAGCCGAGCAAACCCAGCGTAACTGCATGATGATGGAAAACGTCTGCTACGGTCGCGACGAGCTGATGGTGCTCAACATGGTACGCCAGGGGCTGTTCGGCGAACTGCTGCACGGTGAGGCCGCTTATATTCACGAGCTGCGCTGGCAGATGAAGGAGATAGATCGCAAGACGGGCTCTTGGCGCACCAAGTATCACGCCTTGATTGACGGTAACCTGTATCCTACCCATGGCTTGGGGCCTGTGTCCCAGTACATGAATATCAACCGCGGGGACAGGTTCGACTATCTCACTTCCATGAGCTCTCCGTCGCTTGGGCGTGCTGCCTATGCCAAGCGTGAATTCCCCGCCGACCATGCCCGCAACAAGCTCAACTATATCTGCGGCGATATCAATACCAGTCTTATCAAGACGGTTAAAGGCCGAACCATCATGGTGCAACACGACACCACAACGCCGCGTCCTTACAGCCGCCATAACCTGATTCAGGGCACCAATGGGGTGTTTGCCGGTTTCCCCAACCGCATAGCGCTGGAGCAGGGCGGCAGTGGCAGCTTCCACCATTGGGACCAGGATATGACCCAGTGGTATGCCAAGTATGACCATCCGCTGTGGTTGCAGATGGGCGAGGCGGCCGAAAAGAACGGCGGTCATGGCGGCATGGACTTTTTAATGTGCTGGCGGATGATCTACTGCCTGCGTAACGGCGAGCCGCTGGATCAGGATGTGTATGACGGTGCGGCCTGGTCGGCGGTGCAGCCTCTGTCGGCGGCTTCAGTGGCCGATCGCGGTAACTCCAAGGACTTCCCCGACTTTACCCGAGGCGTGTGGCAGAGCGCCAAACCGCTTGGCATTGTAGGTTGAGGTAAGCATGTCTGCACTCAAATCCATTATTGAGGCCAACAAGGCCGGGCAGCAGGCGGGGATTTATTCCGTCTGTTCGGCCCAGCCGCTGGTACTGCGCGCCGCTCTGCGTCATGCGGCGCGGCAACGGGCGCCCTTGCTGATTGAGGCTACGGCCAACCAGGTCAATCAGCACGGCGGCTATACAGGCATGACCCCCGCCGATTTTATCGCCTTTGTGAAGAGCCTGGCCCAAAGTGAAGGTGTTGCCGAAGCGCAGTTGCTGTTCGGCGGCGATCACCTGGGGCCGGTGGCCTGGAAACACCTGACTGCCGAGCAGGCGATGGCCGAGGCCGAAGCCATGGTGCGGGCCTATGTCGAGGCGGGATTTTGTAAAATTCATCTGGATGCCAGCATGGCTTGTCATCAGGAACAAACGCCCCTTGCCGATGAGGTGATTGCTGCGCGCGCCGCCAGACTGTGCCGCGCCGCAGAAGCGGCCAAGGCGCCGGGGCAACAGCTCTGTTATGTGATAGGCACTGAAGTGCCCGCTCCCGGTGGTGTCAGTTCGCTGGAGGAGGGGCTGCAGGTCACCCCGGTCGCGGCGATGAAACACACCATTAGCGCCCACAAACAGGCCTTTGCCGCCGAAGGGCTTGGGGCAGAGGTTTGGCAGCGGGTGATTGCGCTGGTGGTGCAGCCGGGTGTGGAGTTCGGCAATGCCGGGGTACATCAGTATGATGATGCGCTCACCAAAGAGCAGAGCCGCTTTATTCGTGAGCAGCCCAATCTGGTGTTTGAAGCCCACTCTACAGATTATCAACTGCCGGAGCATTACGCCCAGTTGGTGGCCGGCCATTTTGCCATTCTCAAAGTGGGGCCGCAGTTGACTTTTGCCCTGCGCGAGGGGCTGTTTGCCCTGGATCATATAGAGGCCTTGCTGGTGCCGGCGGCGAAACGCTCAGGGCTTAGAGCACTGTGTGAGCAGAGGATGCTGTCTGAGCCCAAATACTGGCAGTCGTTCTATACAGATCCTGCGCTGCGGGATTGGCAACTGGGATTCAGTTACAGTGACAGGATCCGCTACTACTGGCCCGAATTGTCGCTGACCATAGACAAGCTGCTGGCCAATCTGGCAAACCCCATTCCCGAGCCTCTTATCAGCCAATATCTGCCGCTGGCCTATCCGGCCGTGGTCAGAGGCGAGCTGCCCGCCACTGCGATTGAGCTGGTACTCCATCATATCGGCCTGGTGCTTAACCGTTATGCCAGCGCCTGTCAGCCTGCTGCCATCGAAGGATAAATCAATGCAAGTCAGTGACCTATCAAAGACCCACTTGTATCCAAAATCTGCCGCCAACCCGCTTTGGCAAGCGCCGGAGAGTGGTAAATGGACGGCGACCGAGATAGCCCAGCAGCCGACACTCTGGCGCGAATTACAGGCCGATTTCAAACACAGGCAAGCGCAGCTCAGCGCTTTTCTCAACCCCTTGCTGGCCAAGGACAATCTGCGGATTATTCTCACCGGCGCCGGTACTTCGGCTTATATCGGCGAGGCGTTGGCAGCCTTTTTACAGCGGCAGCTCAGATTGCCGGGCCAGAGGGTGGAAGCCTTGTCCAGCACGGATATTGTTTCTCACCCCAGGCTGCATCTCAACCCGTTGCAGCCGACTCTGATAGTCTCCTATGGCCGTTCTGGAAACAGTCCTGAATCCCTGGCTGTGCTGGCGTTGGCCGATGAGTTGCTGACAGATGTCAGTCATCTGCTGCTGACCTGTAACCCTGAGGGCGCTTTGGCCAGCTATGCGGCCGAGCACAGTCACAAGGCTTGTTTGTGGTTGATGCCCCAAGACAGCCACGATCGCAGCTTTGCCATGACCAGCAGCTTCAGCTGTATGTATCTGGCGACCCTGCTACTGTTTGCCGAGGAAGACAAATCGTTATTCAGGGTGCTGACACTGACGGAGCAACTGCTCGAAACCCGGCTCGACGGGGTGCAGCAAACCGCGGCTCATTGCTGCAAGCGGATAGTGTTTCTCGGCGCCGGGCCCCTCAAGGCGGCGGCTCAGGAGGCGGCGCTCAAGTACCTTGAACTGACGGCCGGTATAGTGATCAGCAGTTTTGAGAGTCCGCTGGGGTTTCGTCACGGCCCCAAGTCACTGGTGAATGAAGATACCCAGATAGTGCTGCTCGGCAGCTCTGAGCCCTATGCCAGAGCCTACGATCTGGATCTTCTGGCAGAGCTGCGCGCCGATAAGCGGGCGCTGGATATCTGTTATCTGAGTGAAGAGGCACTGGCCCAAGATGGTCAGGCCAGTCTGGAAGAGGCTTGGTTGACACTGCCCTTTATTGTTTACTGTCAACTACTTGCATTTTACAAGGCGTTAGAGCTTGGGGTGTCAGCGGATAATCCCTGTCCCAGCGGCCAGGTCAATAGAGTGGTGCAGGGGGTGAAGCTGCATTCGCTTGCGGTTTATACTCGGCCCGGCAGCCGGGATAACACAGAGGATTGAGCCATGTACTACGGTGTGGATATCGGTGGTACCAAGATAGAACTGGCGGTGTTCAGTCCACAAATGCGTCTGTTGGATAAATGGCGCATTGCGACTCAGGGTGACGATTATCAGAGCTTTCTGGCCTCGCTCGCCTTGCAGATAAGCGAGGCCGACAGGCGCTGGCCGGCCGAGTCCGGCATCCTGGGCACTGTGGGGATAGCCCTGCCCGGGGTGATCCGCGCCGATGGCACTGTGGTCTCCAGCAATGTGCCTTGCCTCAATCAGCGTAAAGTGGCCGAAGATCTGGGCGCCTTGTTGTCGCGTCCTGTGGCCCTTGGCAATGATTGCCGTTGTTTCGCTCTGTCCGAAGCCTTACTGGGAGCCGGGAAAGATCATGCCAGAGTGCTTGGACTCATACTCGGTACCGGGCTTGGCGGCGGGATCTGTATCGAAGGGCGGCTTATCACCGGCGCTCACTGTCTGGCCGGTGAGTTCGGCCATCAGGGCATGGCGGCAAGCGTGCTGTTGCGCCATGGCTTGCCGCTTTATGATTGCGGCTGTGGCCTCAAAGGCTGCGCCGAAACCTATGTCTCGGGCACAGGCCTTGGCCGTATCTACCGGGAGTTTGGCGGCGAGGGGGATACATACGCTTGGCTGGCGGCGCTGCGCGCCGGTGATGCCATAGCCAAACGCAGTTTCGATGCTTATCTGGATGCCCTGGGCAGTGTGTTGGCCGGACAGATCCTCAGTCTGGATCCGGACATCTTTGTCTTCGGCGGCGGCTTGAGCGAAGTGCCGGAAATTTTGGCGGCACTGCCGCAGGCTACCGCCAGGCATATATTCAAGGGGGTGCAGTTGCCCGAGTTTTGCGCCGCTCAATTCGGCGCCGCCAGTGGCGTTCGCGGCGCAGCCATGCTGGGAAAGGCGCTGGCGACTAGAGTGGAACAGAGCAATAGCGTGAGCGCCAACGAGCAGGTAGCGGATATGGATACCTTGTTGACCGGAGGCTGGCATGAACAGCAACACTGACAAGGCCCCGTTCTGGATTGGTGCCGATGGTGCCCTGCTCGGGCCGCAAATGAGCCGCAGTAATGAGGTTTGGCTGCGGATAGTCGATGGCCGTATTCATACCATTGCCAAGGTGCCCAAGGAAGGTGAGGCGGCAACTCACTATGCAGGCCTTCTGGTTCCCGGTTTTGTCGACACTCAGGTCAACGGTGGTGGTGGCCGCATGTTCAACCGGAAGCCCTGCGTTGAGACCCTTAAGCTGATGTTGGACGCCCATGGCCGTTTCGGCACTTCTAGCATGTTGCCGACGCTTATCAGCGACGATATCAGGGTAATGCAAGCGGCACTTGCGGCGGCCATCAGCGCCAGGGAAGCCGGTCTTGACGGCATAGCCGGGATCCATTTTGAGGGGCCGCATCTGTCACTGGAGCGCAAGGGTTGCCACAGTGAAGCCCGCTTAAGGGAGCTTGGCGATATTGAGTTGGCGCTCTACGCCGAGGCTGTGTCCCAACTGGGTGTTTGTGTGGTGACTCTGGCTCCCGAGAGGGTAGGGCCTGAAGATGTTCGCCGCCTGGTGGCGCTCGGTGTCAGAGTGTCTTTGGGGCATTCCAATGCCAACGCCGAGACCGTGATGGCGGCGCTGGATGCCGGAGCCAGCGGCTTTACCCATCTTTATAACGGCATGTCACAGCTGGAGTCGCGTGCCCCCGGCATGGTGGGAACGGCGCTCAGTGACCCAAGGGCATTTTGCGGCATTATTCTCGACGGTCATCATCTGCACCCGGTCAGCGCCACTCTCGCCTGGCGTGCCAAGGGGAGTCGACGTTTGATGCTGGTGACAGATGCCATGTCGCCTGTGGGCTCTGAAGAGCAGGAGTTTGAATTTTTCGGCGGTAAAGTTGTGCGCCGCGGTACTGAGCTCAGGGATCTCAACGGCTCTTTGGCCGGTTCAGTATTGGAGATGACAACGGCAGTTCGCTATGCCGTCAAGGTGCTGGGGATCCCGCTGGAGCAGGCCGTTGCCATGGCCAGCAGTACTCCAGCCGCTTTTGCCGGGCTGAATGACAGAGGCATGTTGGCCGAAGGCATGCGGGCTGACTTGCTGCTGCTTGACGATGCCCTGTATCAGTCAAAGCGCTGGCAAGGCGGCAGGCTCGCAGCGGGCGCCGAAGTTCGCAGTAAAAGCGTTTGAAAATAAGCAGCTTCAAGGGACATCTGTCCTTGGCAGCCGCTGGATAATCATTGACAGAGAATAACAATAACAAGAGGAGTAGCCGACAATGGACAATAACACCCTGAATAGAGGAGGCGGCACTTTACTGCCCATGGTGCTGATTGGAATACTCTTTTTTGTATTCGGCTTCGTAACCTGGCTCAATGGTGCACTGATCCCTTTTCTGAAAATCGCCTGCGAACTCAATGAGCTGCAAGCCTATCTGGTGGCCTTTGTATTCTACATCGCTTACTTCGTGATGGCCTTGCCCATGTCCGGGCTGTTGACCCGTTTCGGTTACCGTGCCGGGCTACAGATTGGCCTTGGGGTAATGGCGAGTGGCGCACTGCTGTTTATCCCTGCGGCGCTGAGTCACACCTTTGGCCTGTTTTTGCTGGCGTTGTTTGTTTTGGGAACCGGCCTTACCATACTGCAAACTGCGGCCAATCCATACATTGTTTGCATTGGTCCGCGAGAGAGCGCCGCCATGCGGATCAGCTGTATGGGCGTGGTCAACAAGGGCGCCGGTTTTATTGTTCCTTTGGTGTTCAGTGCCTGGGTGCTGACAGGTATGGATGCTTTTACGCCGGAAGCGTTGGCACAGCTCAGTGAGCTTGAGCGCACTGCGGCATTGGAGCAACTGTCTGCCCGTTTGGTGCAGCCTTACCTGGCGATGGCGGTTGTCTTGGCTCTGTTGCTGCTGTATGTGCGATTTTCGCCCCTGCCCGAATTGCAACTTGAACAGGACAGCCAGGCCAAAAGCTGTGACAGCTTGGTACCGAGAACAGATTGGCGCGCCATTCTGGCCTATCCCCAGGCTATTCTCGGGGCACTGACTCTCTTTATGTATATAGGTGCCGAAGTGATTGCCGGTGATAGCATAGGCCTCTATGGCCAGCATCTTAAAGTGGCCGAGTTTGGCATTCTGACCTCCTACACCATGGGATTTATGGTGCTTGGCTATTTGCTCGGCATACTCTTGATCCCAAGAGTGATGAGTCAGCGCAGCGCCTTGGTGGGCTCGGCGCTGGCTGGGTTGGTGTTTACTTTGGGGATCATGCTT
This sequence comes from Shewanella indica, assembly GCF_033842865.1. NCBI lineage: Bacteria > Pseudomonadati > Pseudomonadota > Gammaproteobacteria > Alteromonadales > Shewanellaceae > Shewanella > Shewanella indica. The sequence continues at coordinate 4,121,854 of NZ_JAWXXR010000001.1, read as the reverse complement.
GGAGATGAAACCAGCACGCAGCTGTCGAGTCTCTTGCTCGAACCTTTGGGGATAATGCCGCTGCCGGATCCCTTGCTTTACCTTGCGCTACTCGGCTTTGCCAACGCCTTGGTCTGGCCCGCTGTCTGGCCGCTGGCGCTGGAAGGGCTCGGCCGCCTGACTGCTGTGGCCTCGGCACTGCTCATCATGGGCATAGCCGGTGGTGCCTTGCTGCCCTTGCTCTATGGCGCCTTGGTGCACCAGGGTGTGCCCCATCAAAGCGCCTACGGGATCCTCCTTCCCTGTTATGGGATGATCCTTTATTACGCCGTTGCCGGCCACAAGCTGCGGGCCTGGTCGGGAGCGACCGCCACCAAAGCCGTGATTGACTGAGACCTCAGTAGATCCAGAAAAATACCGCCATGCTGACGATAGTGGTCAGCAGGGTGTTGCGGGTCAACAGTGCCAGTAAGGCCGCCAGCAGGGCGCAGCTGAGGTAGGGATTGCTCAGGCTCAGTTGCAACTCGCCGTCTCGCAGAAACACTATGGGGGCGAAGATGGCGCTTAATACTGCCGGCGCCGAAAAGCCAAGGAAAGCCTGGGTTTTCTTGCCAAGTCGTATCGGTAGCCCGGGCTCAAGCAGTAAATAACGGCTGAGTATCACCAACAGCGCCATGGTCAGTATGGTTAACCAAATCATGCCTGCTCCTTGCCTTTATCTTGCGTTGTCTCAAGCGGTTTAACTGGACTGCCGCCCAAGAGGCTTTGATAGAGATACCCCACAGCCATGGCGGTTACGGCGGCGATCAGCAGGCCACCCGGGATAGCCAGCGCTTCACACAGGACGCTCAGCAACATGGCCGTGAGCACACATAAGGCGGTGGCAACATTGACTATCCTCGGCACCACCAAAGCGATAAAGGTGGCTGCGATGGCAAAATCCAGTCCCAGAGAGCCGAGATTATCCATAGAGCTGCCGGCGAGAATTCCGGCCAGGGTTGCCAGATTCCAGCCAAGATAAAAACTCAAACCAGCTCCCAGGGCGTACCAGGGCCTAAGGGTACTTTCCTTGCTTTGATTGGCTACCGCAAAGAGTTCATCCGTGAGCAGAAAACCCAGTGTCAGGCGCCAGCGCAGTGGCAAGGGGCTGATGGCTGGACGCATCGCCATGGCATACAGCAGATGACGAGAGGTGATCAATGCCGTGGTAACCAAAATGGCCAGTAGGCTTGAACCTGCCTTTATCATTCCGAGGGCGACCAATTGCGCCGAGCCTGCGAAAACAAACAGGCTCATGGCTTGGCTCTCTAAGGCGCTGAGGCCGGTTTCCAGTGCCAGCGAACCGGCCAATATTCCCCAAGGGATAACAGCTAAAGTCAGCGGCATTACCGCCAGGGTACCCCGTAAAAATTCGCGGCTCCGGTTAAGTTCCTGAATGCGTGATGATTGCTGATTGTGAATGGTCAATCTTGACTCCATCTTGATGATTTTTCTGTTTTAACAAATTGGCCCGGAGTGGTGCCGAATGGCGTTGTTGCCTAAATAAGCGGAACCTTTTTCGCTTTCCATGATCTGATCTTGCATAACAGGTCTTCGGTCAGTTTCATGGGTAAGTCAGAACGCAATATCACCAACTGGAAGCAATACAATCAGGCATTAGTCAACCGTGGTTCGGTTACCTTCTGGCTGGACGAGGCAGCGGTTAACGCTTGGCATTGCACAAAGCATCACGGCGGTCGTGGCCGTGGCTTTCAATTCAGCGACACCGCCATCGAAACCGCCTTGATGCTCAAAGGGATTTTTAAGCTGTCATTACGTGCGACCGAAGGGTTCATCAACTCCCTATTTCAGCTGATGAAAATACCGTTAATTGCTCCAGACTACAGCTGTATCAGTAAACGCGCCAAGACGGTGAACGTCAAGTACCGCAATCCCTCAAGAGGTGCGGTAGCGCATGTTGTCGTCGATGCCACAGGCCTCAAAGTGTATGGCGAAGGTGAATGGAAAATGCGTAAGCATGGCAAAGAAAAACGTCGGGTTTGGCGCAAGCTTCATTTGGCTATCGATGCCGCTACACATGAAATTATCGGTGCGCAAACAAGCCTTGAAACTGTAGCAGATAATGAAGTACTTCCAGCGTTACTGGCTCCCCTAAGACGCAAGCTTAGACAAGTCTCCGCTGACGGGGCTTACGATACCAAAGCTTGTCATAAATTATTGCGACGAAAGCAGGCGAAGCCAACGATTCCACCTCGCTCAAATGCCGGATACTGGGAACCAGGGCATCCTCGAAATGAAGCTGTGGATGCACTTAAGGCCGGAGAGTTGAAGCAATGGAAATTGATGAATCACTACCATCAGCGTTCCTTATCTGAGACCGCCATGTATCGCTACAAACAACTCATTAGCGCCAAATTAAGTTTGCGTGACTATAACGGGCAGGTGGGTGAGGCATTGGCAGGGGTTAAGGCATTAAACAAAGTCATAAGACTGGGTATGCCTGTTCGCCAGAAAATCTCGTAAAGCAGCTGAAAGCCTAGGGGTAGTTGCGTTCAAGCGAATGATTTGATCAACAACGCCGTGCCGAATGCCCGTTTGAATTGACGGTTCAAATGGCTTTGGTCGCAAAATCCTCAGTCCTGTGCCACCTGGATGGGGAAGCGCCCAGCCGCAACAACGTTCGCGCCAGAATTAATCTTGCCTGGGTTTGAGCCAAATTGTGCCCTGAACTGCCTGAGTAACACAAAAGGCGCAGTTGTACCAGACTGGCCAGTTCCTGGAGTGAGGTGTTACTGCTGCAACTGTGTTCCAGAAACTGTCTGGCCCTATTCAGCTGGGGGCTGCCTGGACAGCTGCAGCGGGCTTCAGCCGACCGTGACGCAGCATCAACAGGCTGAGGTTAAGGCATTCAACAAAGTCATAAGACTGGGTATGCCTGTTCGCCAGAAAATCTCGTAAAGCAGCTGAAAGCCTAAATAAGTGTTCCTAATTGTGCTCCACTTTCATGAGACCATGCCCGCCACCAGGGAATGGTGAAGCATGGTCCATAAAATACTTAACCCGCTCCATCAACTTCCAGATGTTTTTGCACTGATGGTTTCGGGTAACGGTTTCATGTAGTGCGTGCCACAACTGCTCTATTTTGTTGACCCAAGGTGAGTAAACCGGCTGAAACAACAAGATAAACTTTGGGTTTTACTTGAGCCAAGCTTGAGTCTTTTTACTCTTGTGGATGATGTAGTTATCGATAATGAGCGTAATCGTTTTGGCTCGTCTGTACTGTCTTTTGAGCAATTTCAGCATTGAAAGAAATAGCATTGAATCTTTGCTGGAACTGGCGACATAACTGACTTTCCCCGTTCCTGTGTGTAGCACTCCTGCCAAGTATCGTTTGCTATTCTGTCCCGGCGTTATCACTCGTTTTTGATGGCCTTTATGCATCCATTCTGCGCCGATTTTTGGATTGAGATGGATATCAACTTCATCTTCATAAAATACGGGATGGTTTATATTGCAACGCTTCAAAGCTGCCTTAATTTCCGCAAGCTTCTCATCTTTATGAGGATCTTTGATATGCAAGGTGGGAGCGGCTCTACGCCAAACAACGCCAAGTTTAGGCAACCACCGCCGAATCGTTGAGGAATGAACCTGCAGCGAAAATAAGCGGTTAACCTCAAGAGCTATTAATTCAGTACTCCAGCGGGAACGTTGGTATCCAAGCTCTTGGGGGGACAATTGAAGCAGTAGTTTGATTACACTCGTTATTTGTTGGAAAGGAAGCACACAGGAACGGCCTCTGGTTGAAGACTCCAGCCCCTCAATGCCACATTCAGTGTACCAACTGACCCATCTGTTGATTGAAGAACGCGCCGCAGCTATCAAGCCTGATACTTCAGTAACAGTACGTCCAGATGCCAACAAGAGAATGGCATTCAGGCGACGGCACTCGTCTTTATCTCTGGTTTTATACATCTTTTTTTGTATTCGACGTCTTTCAGAGCGGGTTGGTAATGTTAGAATCATGATCTCGGCTCGGTTTGTGTGAGTTGGTTGGTTTGGCGATTGATCAGATCGCTTGAATCGAGCCGAGTTCCTTCTATTTTCGAAACTCAGTGATCTACATTTAGGAACTAATGAAATGGACACCTCCCCACAAAGACTTCAGTGAGCCATGCTGTAAGTGCAAACCAACAGCAATATGAAGAGGTGTCCCATGGAACAAATTATCGGAATTGATCTGGCAAAGCGAGTTTTTCAGGTGAATATCGTATCTGCGCAGGGTGAGAAGAAAGCGAATAAAATGATCACCCGTGAAAAATTGACGGCGTTTATTGTTCAGCAGCCTCCGTCCCGTATTGTGATGGAAGCGTGCGGCAGTGCAAATTACTGGTCACGCCAGTTCAGGCAATACGGACATGAAGTTAAACAAATCAGTCCACAATATGTTGCCCCCTTCAGAATGGGCAGTAAAAATGACAAAAATGATGCAGCTGCAATTGTCGAAGCTGACAGTCGCCCGGGTATGCGCTATGTGCCGGAGAAGTCTATTGAACAGCAGGATATTCAGTGTCTGCACCGGGTTCGCCAGCGGCTGATGAAAAACAAAACCGCGCTGATTAACCAGATACGGGGGCTAGGCCTGGAATACGGTATTGCCATACCGGAAGGGGCTCATAAAATTATGGCCCACCTGCCTGAGCACCTGGAGGATGCAGAAAATGAGCTCACCACGCTCAGCCGGGAGCTGTTCCATGAGATGTTGCAGGAACTTCAGGACAATCAGCAGCGGATTAAAACTCTGGATCTGCGCCTTGCGCTTATCAGCCAGCAAAATGAGGATACCCTCAGACTGAAAAGCATACCTGGTATCGGGCCATTAGGGGCTTCAGCCTTGACGGTAGCTCTGGGCGACAGTGCTGATTTTCAGAATGGCCGGCATTTTGCCAGCTATCTGGGGCTGGTTCCGAAGGAGCACAGCAGTGGTGGTAAAGTCAAACTACTCGGGATAACAAAACGCGGAGATGGTTATCTGCGAGGACTGCTTATTCATGGCGCCCGCTCAGTGGTTTACCGGGTCATCAACCTTCCGGAAGAACGATGTGGAGGTCTCCAGCGGTGGCTGAAAGGTATTATTGCCCGAAGTGGCGTAAACAAAGCTGTAGTGGCGCTGGCTAACAAAAATGCCCGAATAGCGTGGGCGCTAATAAACCAAAAAACAGAGTATATCGTTAAGTAACTAACTGATTTTAATAAGTCCAAAGAGTTGATGTGCTGACAGGTAGAACCGACTCTCTGTGAACCTGACAAATAGCTGGGCTGCTAAAAGCCATGGCACTAATGAGGACAGAGAGTACGGATGTTCATCAGGGCTCACGAAGCCGGATATATGTGTGTGGCTACTTTGTCAGAAAGAGACCTGCCGGTGCTTGCATCGGAGAGGTGTCCATATAAGCTATTTAGTACTTCCATTATGGGAGGAACTATTGGGGTAATCGCTGGAGGAATTTTTGGGCCTGCAGGTATGGTTGCTGGAGGTGTTTTTGGTGCTACAACAGGGCAAAGGTTCGGTTTGGCAATGTGTTCGATGTTATAAGAGGGGAAGAGAAAAATGCAAGAATTAACAGTTAAAGATACAGAGATAGTGAATGGTGGAATAAATTCTGGAGTATGTTCAGCTGCAATTGTCTCAGGCTCTGCACTTGCCGGCGGCATAGCTGCTGGATACTTCTCTCTGGGTCTAGGGTTCACTGGTGGGGCATCGGCTGGTGCCTTTTTCGGAGGATTTGTAGCAGCTGCGGTGTGCTATAGATAATCTTATGGGAAGGGGGGAACCCCTTCCATTAACAGATAAAGTTAATTATGAAAGATATAAACTTATATATTATATTAGCGTATGTTTTACTTGTTTTTATTTTGATTTTCCCAATTGGCACTCTTTCTAAGATTGTAATTTTTATTGTAGGGCACGTTGTTATCTTGCTAGCTTACATTTTTAAAAGAGGTAAGTAGAAATTATGTTCTAGGATTTTGCTAGTTTTTTAATGTTTTTATATATTGAGTTTTCTATAGCTTTAGGATTTTAGTATTCCTCTTGCGATATTTCAGTTTTTGAAAAAGTTAATGTTAGCTGCCGTTGTTATCCATTATTCCATAGGTTGTTTTTATTGGTAATATTAGTAATTCTTTTAGCCAGAGTTTACATGTCATACATTATTGAGTGTTGGAGGTGGAAATGAAGTGGTTAAGTAAAGTGAAGGTAGAAGATTTATTCCCTACAGAGTACGCTTTGGTGGATTCATTTGGGTTGAGCATGATTTTTAAGTTAATCATTTTTGTCGTAGCATTTTCTTGGCTTGGCTTTATTCTTTTTGTTATTGTAAAGTTGTTTTTAAATTAATATGATTACTGCTGAAGTTGGGTTTTGAATTCGCGGTGGGTTCTATCACGAAAGGAAACGCTTATTCTCAGTAATGCAACGATTAAATTAGTTAGCGGAGGAGGACTCTCCTCAGCAGGATATAAGATGTTAAAATTTATTTTAATCGGGTTTGTAGTGGTAGGTTTAACTATAATAGGCTTTAGGCATAAACTAGATTTTAGAACGAACACAAAAGGTTTATTTTTAGGGTTTTTATTTATTTTCATTGGATTAACTTTAATACTAAATAACTGATCCTATTTGTGCTACATCTTGCTGAACCCTTGTGGCGCAAGAGTTTCCGGATATGTGATTCTGAAGCCCACCTCATCAGGCTGGTGTTCTAACTGCGTCAAGTTACTACTTGGAGACGATATCGGTTCAGTGATCTACTTTTGGAGCAGTTATTTAGTTTGTTAGTGTTTTTTCTTTGTGGATTTCTTCATAAATTAACCATCATCTGTTGCCAATAGAAATTCTCGATTTAGGAAAGGGAACAGGCAAAGCTTTGGAGGCAAGTTTGGTTGAACAAATAAGAGAATTTACAGCCCGGCTTTGGCCAGTTCGGTCGCCATCTGTTCAAGGCCGCTCAGGCCCTGGATATCGGTTTCCTTGAGTGGCAGTCGAAAGCGGCGCAGTTTGCTAAAGTTTGCGTCTATCTCTTCGAGGTGCACGGCTTCCTGCTGACGGCGTTTGGCAAGAAAGCTGCCGTCGGCTTCGGGTGGCAGCAACCGATTGATTACCAAACCTGCCAGCGGTAACTGCTCGGCCTGCAAACTGGCCACGGCGCGGCGGGTTTCCAGAATAGGCAGCTTTTCTGCGGTCAGGACAAACAGCAGCCCTGTTTGCTGCGGATCTTTAATCAGCTCACGGGTGCGCTGCAGCAGCCGTTGGCGGGCCAGTAAGGTTTCTGCTATGGCCTTGTTGCGCGGCGCCATTCCGGCGGTGGCGTGCTCGGCCGGATCGTCGAAGGGGTTATCGACATCACGGCCCCGCCCGGGTGTCAGATGCGACAGCATGGCGCCGAGCTTTTCTGATTTCTGATTGGCGCTCAGCATACCTTGGGTCCAGGCGGCCATCGCCTCAGGCAGGCTCAGTAGCCTAAGCGTATGGCCGGTGGGCGCGGTATCAAAAATGATCAGATCGTATTCACCGAGGCCGCTTTCCAGGGTCTTGGCAATCCGCTCCAGCAAAGCCGCTTCCTGGGCACCGGGAGACTGTCGGGTGAGACGCATCTGCCGCTCAATTTCAGCGAACATCTCCGGGCGGGTAAAACTTTTCAACTGTTGGCTGACCCGGTCGAGATGTTGGCGCACTTCCTCATCCGGGTCGATTTCCAGTGCATCCAGATTGGGTGCCAGCCGGGTGTAGTGATCGCCTATCTGCTTGGCAAAGGCATCGCTCAGGCTGTGGGCCGGATCTGTGGACACCAAAAGGACTTTCTTGCCGCGTCCGGCCGCCAACAGGGCCAGTGAGGAGGAGACAGTGGTCTTGCCGACACCGCCTTTGCCACCCACCCACAGAATACGTTTGTCGGTCAGCTGCGCCATAGCCCGTCCTTAATTAACATCTTGTTTCAACAGCATCTGAACTGATCCAGCGGTGAGTGGGGCATACCCATACGCAGGTGCCAGTCATGGAACTTTTCCAGCATCAAGGGCTGCAGCTCCAGAGTGTAGTAACTGGCCGGGTTGGGTACCCCCATCATTTCGGAGAAGATCAGCAGCATAAAGAGATCGTCCTGCTCCCTGCGGGCGCGGGCGACTGCCGAGCGAAAAGGGGCGTTATACGCCTCTTCCGCCAGGTGGCTCAGGTCTTTGACCAATGCCTTGATCTTCGCCAGCTTCATCAGTCGTTCTCCGCTGCGGTTTTACGCGCCTTGAGCGAGCGGCTCAACGTGGCACTGCACTCCAGTGAAATGACTATGGCGGCGATCAGTACCACCAAGTCCAGAGTGAACAGGAACCAATCCTGCTTGTCGTAGAAGCCCTTGAGCTGAATAAGTAGGCCCATGGTGGTCATCACCAGCAGGAAGATAAGCGGAGCCAGGGTATACCACATGGGGCGACCCAGTTTCACCAGCATCACTGTGATTACCAGCAGTGTCAGGCCAGCCAGCAACTGGTTGGTGGTGCCAAACAGCGGCCAGATCAGCATGCCACCCGAGCCGTCACCGCCGGCGCCGAAGGCCAGCAGCAAGCAGGTGCCCACGGCCAGCAGAGTGGCGACGGCGCCATTTTGCATCCAGTTGAGGTTATAGATGCTGCCCCATTCCTGGAAGATGTAACGCTGTAGCCGCAAGCCAGTGTCCATGGTGGTACCGGCAAACAGCACTACCATTACCGTCAGCAGGGTTTGCGCCATGGTTTCATCCATGCCTATCCCGGATTCGAGGATATTGGCGCCGCCCTTGATAAAGGCACTGACGCCCCCCTGACCAAAGGCGTGATAGATGGCCTGCCAGTCGGCCAGAGTCGCAAAACCCGCAGTGGCGGCTATGATGGCGGCCAGTGCCAGAGAGCCTTCGCCTATGGCGCCAAAGTAGCCGACAAAACGCACATCCGGCTCTTTATCCAGTTGTTTTGAGGTGGTTCCGCTGGAAACCAGGCCGTGGAAGCCGGAAATCGCACCGCAGGCAATGGTGACGAACAGCAGCGGCACCAAGGATGGAGTGCCTTCGGGTACATCGGTATTAAAGGCCGGCGCCACTATATCAGGCGCGCCCAGAAGCACGGCGCCGTAGAGCAAGCCTAAGCCGATAAACAGCTGAATACCATTGATATAGTCCCGCGGTTGCAGCAGCATCCATACCGGCAGCAGCGAGGCGATGGCGGCATAGACAAACAGCAGGATGATCCAGCTCTGGTTATCCGACAGCGGCCCCAGGGTTTCCGGCAATGCCAGCGGCATGGACGGGCCGATATAAATGAGTGCGTACAGTGCCGCCACGCCGATAATGGACACCACCAAGAGGTTGATAAGACGGCGGTAGATTAGCTGACCTATGATGAGTGCCACCACAATGGCGCCCCAAACCGGCAGGGTGGCGCTGGGGAAGTTGATCAGCTGCTTGGCAATGACAACGGCAAACACGGCGTTAACCATGAGCAACACTAAAAATATCACCACCATAAAGATGCTGCGGGCCCGCTCGCCGATAACATCACCCGTGACCGCACCTATGGATTTGGCCTTGTTGCGGTTACTGGCCCAGATGGCGCCGGCATCGTGCACCCCGGCAAAGAAGATGGTGCCGAACACCACCCAGAGGAAGGCCGGCACCCAGCCCCAGATAACGGCAATGGCCGGGCCGATAATTGGCGCGGCTCCAGCCACAGAGGTAAAGTGGTGGCCCCAGAGTACATATTTATTGGTGGGCACATAGTCGATACCATCCTGCATCTCATGTGCAGGTGTCACGAAGTTGGGATCGACTTTGAAGATTTTTTCGCAGATGAATTTTGAATAGACAAAATAGCCGGCCGCCATCGCGCCCAGGCCCATTAACATCAACAGCACAGCATTCATGGGACACCTCTTGTTGTTGTTTTGATGTGTTGATGTTAATAGAAGGTGGTTGTTGCTGATATCAGACTAAAGTCCTATTTGGTCGCGGCTGTCAATAACAGCATTTTTGCTGTAGGCGTTTGTCTGCAAAGTAATAATTGCCCGTAATATCGCGGTAGTTCTTGTTTCTTTATTGCGTGTTTCGCTGCTTACAAGGACTTTCAAGCTTATCCGGATGAGAGCCAAATAGGGTAGTGATTACCTTAAGTGAACAGATACTGTTCTTTCTCTACCGTTTTTGCTATTTCGCGTGGCATTATGGAGCGCATAGCGCCAGATTTGGCGCTAGAATGGCTCGGTGCTACCGGTTGGTTGTGGCACAGATAATATCAATAACATCGCAAAGGAAGCTGGATTGTGACGAAGAAAATTATCCTGGATACAGATCCCGGTATTGATGATGCTATGGCAATTCTGTTTGCCGAAGGCCATGCAGCTGTGGATCTTATCGGTATCACCACAATATTTGGCAACGCCACCATTGAAAACAGCACTAGTAATGCACTGTATCTGAAACAGAAATATGGCATGAAGGCAGACGTGTCCATGGGAGCGGATAAGCCGTTGTCGCGCCCTCCTGTCGGCCCTACCACTATAGTTCATGGTGAAACCGGTTTTGGCGATCTGCAAGTCAATGCCGCCGATGTCAGTCTGAGCGCCGATCCCCGTCCGGCTTGGCAATATATTGTCGAGCAGCTCAAGGCGCAGCCGGGGGAGATCACTCTGGTGGCTGTTGGGCCTCTGACCAATCTGGCACTGGCACTGCAGCATGAACCCGGGATCACCAAATTGGTAAAGGAAGTGGTGGTCATGGGGGGAGCCTTCGGGGTTAATGGCCATCAGGGCAATGTCAGTCCTTTCGCCGAAGCCAATATCCATGATGATCCTGAAGCGGCCGATATTGTATTTACCGCCGACTGGCCCGTGGTGATTATCGGTCTGGATGTGACCCATGAGAGTTTCTTTACGCCCGAGTATCTGGATAAGCTGCGCGATGAAGCCGGTGAGCCGGGACGCTTTATTCACCAGATAAGCCGTTTCTATCTCGACTTTTACCAGCGTAGCCTGGGGATTTCCGGCTGTCACGTGCATGACCCCTCGGCCATTGCCTATGTGATTGACCCCAGTCTGTTTACCCTGAGAAAGGGGCCTGTACGGGTGGTTTGCTCCGGACCGGCCATTGGTCACACAATGCAGAAAACCTATGAGCGGCGCCATCCCCACGATGATTGGAGTGATATGCCGCCGCAGAGTGTTGGGGTAGGGGTACGCGATGAGGCGTTGCTTGAGCTTTATCGCAACACTCTGATAGATTTCGGTCGTCGGTAATTATCTTCAGGGATCACCGTTTCGGCTTATTTGTGCGATTTGGCCGAAACGGTACCCCTGGGCATTTATTCTTTACCACTCATGGCTTGCGGCTCAGGCAGTTTTGCAGCAGTTTGGCGAAGAATTCGCTGCCTTTGCGGCGGGCAAAGGCGATGTTGCGCTCCGGAATTGACTCAGGATCATCATATTCGGCCAGGGCTTGTTCCATACTGGCTTCACGTATGATGTGCAGAGTCGGATAGGGCGCTCTGTTGGTATAGTTGGCGGCATCATCCTGGGCCTCTCCTTCGAAACAATAGTCGGGATGAAAGCTGGCCAACTGGTAAACCCCTTCATACCCTTCTTCGAATAACAGCTGCTCGGCAAAGGCCAACAGATCCAGATAGAGGTGAAAGCCTTCAAAGCCCCTCGGCAGAATGAACAGGCTGGTTTCCGCTTGTGGGTGCTCATCCAGATATTGGCACTCGTCCAGCAACGCCTGCAAGGCAGTATCCATGCGGCTTTGTTCGCAAACTGTGTAACGAATCGAGTCGCGCTCGACTTCCCGCCTGGCGAAGGGGCAGATGTTGTACTTCATGATCACCTCCTTGACCCAAGCCTGGGTTTGGGCGGCGATAGTCTGGGATCCCATCATGGAGTCTGTGGCCATATTCTGCTCTGTCTCTGTGTAAGGGCGTTATTGGCGGCCATCATAGGCAGCCTCTGGGGTACTGGCAAGCACCAAAGGTGTTGAGGGATGAAATACGGCGCCCATTCAAGCGGCGCCGTTTGTTTGCTCAAATTAAAAAATCAGTAGCTGACTTCCACTTCATAAGAGGTGAACTTGCGGATATTGATTACGCCGGTATCGAAAATCAGGTACTGCCCCTTGATGCCCATCAGAGTGCCACTGACAACGGCTTCTTTATCAAAGTTATGGGACTTGATCTTCTTCGGAAACTCTCTAACCGGGTAGTGAATTTGCGTCTCTGTCTCGGTCAATCTTTCTATCTTGTAATCACCGCGGCTCATTGCCAGCTCGTGCAAGCGGGTTTCGATACTCGGCAATAGCGTTTCGGCCTTGGCCTTGAGATCTATCTCGTCGTTGTTGCCCTTGAGCATCGCCTGCCAGTTGGTTTTGTCGGCAATCAGTTTGGCCAGTTCGACTTCGATGAGGCCGGAAAGCTGCCTGCTGCTGACTTTGAATATCGGCAGCCCCTGGGTGGCTCCCTGATCCAGCCAGCGGGTGGGCAGCTGGCTGTGGCGGGTAATACCGACCTTTATTCCCGAGGTATTGGACAGGTAAACATAGTGGGGCACCATGCAATGGGTGTCGCCCCATTCGGGTTCGCGGCAGGTTCCCTGATCATAATGACAGGTTTCCGGTTTCATCACGCAGAGATCGCAGCTGGCGAGCTTCTGCATACAGACATAACAGTGGCCCTGTGAGTAACTCTTCTTGGTCTTCTTACCGCAGTTGCAGCAGAAGATGTTACCCGTGTGACTCAGGGTTAAACTCTTGCCAATCAAAGGGTTCAACGCCAGGCGTTGTTCAGCCACTCTGAGGGTGTATTGTGCCAGATGGTTCTCGTCCAGGGCGACGGCCATCTTATTCAGTGTTCCAAGCATAACGACAAAGCTCTGTTCTTGTGATTTTCGCCAGTGTATCAGTTTTCCTAACAGGAATTATCGATTGCACATCGGTTGCTGCTTTTGCAGGCGATCAAGAGTCAGAGGTTAGGCAGTTGCAGTATTGAGCTCAAGTCAGATTCAGCTTATCCAATACCAGATCATCACCTATGCTGTAGAGGGATTCAGTCAGGCGTTCCTCCTGCATAGGATCGGTTAATCCCAGGCTGATGGTGGCCCGAAACAAGGCGATGCCGGTATGGCCCGCGGTTTCAAACTTGCTGCTGAATTGCTCGATATTGATCCCAAGGGCATTGATCCTGTTGGAGATATCCAGTACCAGCCCGGGCCTGTCGTAGGCCACCAGGTTGAAACTCAGGCGTTTGATATATTTCTGCTGCTGGCCGGCCCTGGCACTGGTGAGCGCCATACCATCGATGCACTCCAGGGCATCAAGCAGGTCATCCCAGTGTTCGCTGGGAACCTCAAGCAGCAAAATGGCGGCAAAAATCCCGTCGATATGGCGTAATTCCGAGTCGAGCCAGTTGCCGCCGTGGCGGCTGACCGCATGGGCAATCTGCTCAACCAATCCTTTTCTGTCAGGGACTTGCAGTGTGATAAGGTAACGAAGCATGGTAGACAGACTCCTGAATAATGTTAAAAAAAGCTATGTAACACTATTGTCATTTTTGCGTCATATAATCCCAGCCACTCGATAAGGGATGGTCTTACCTGGGTTGGCCGAAACGCAATAACGTACGGTTAATTCGGTAAAAAGCCTAACAGCTATTAATAATAGAGGTTCTTAATGGAAAGTCAGGTCATTCAACCTGCTTCTGCGTCGAAAGATCTGTTGGTGAGCAAAGGCTCCGGCCGCAGAGCCTTCAAGGATAAGGCCGCGCAGATAGGGGTAACAGTGGGTGGAACCATGGTGTTCGTCGCCCTTTTGTTGATCTTTTTCTATCTGCTTTACGTGATTAAACCTGTGTTTGACGGCGCCAGTGTTGAACCCGTCACCGAAGTGAGCCTGCCGGCCAGTTCAGACAAGACGCTGATGGTGGGCAGTGACGAGCAAAATGAACTGCTCTATCGGGTCGGTGACCAGGGCGTGGTGGATTTTTTCAGGGTCAAAGGCGATCAGCTGCATCAGCAGGTGAAACTGCCAGTGCCAGATTCGAGCAAAGTGGTCAGCAGCGCCGTCAGCGCCCCAAGCCAGCAGTTGTTTGCCCTCGGACTGGATAATGGTCAACTCTTGTTGGCCGGGGTGGATTTTGGTGTCAGCTATCCCAATAACCAACGCCTGATCACGCCCAAGGTCAAATATCCACTGGGGGAGTCTGCGCTGACGGTTGCCGAGGATGGCTCGCCGCTCAAGAGTCTCGCCTTTGGCTATAGCTCCGAGAGTATGAGCTTTGCCTATCAGGACAGCCAGAATCGCTGGCAACTGACCAAGATGGTCGGCGAAGAGAACATGATGACCGAGGAAGTGGAGTGGACTACACAAACCATGCCGCTGCCGGATGCACCTTCCCGTACTGAACATCAACTCATGACCCCGGATCAGCGCCAACTGCTGCTGCAGTCCGGCAACAAGATTTTTGTCTACAACATTCAGTATGTGGATGAAATCTCGCTGCAACAGGTGATAGATGTCGAGAAAGCCAAGGCCAAGGTCACCAGTTTGAGCCTGTTGGCGGGCGCCAGTTCATTGCTGGTAGGTTACGACAGCGGTGTAGTGGCCCAGTATTTTCAGGTGGCCAGCGACCGCGGCCGTGTCTATCAGGAGATCCGCGAGTTTAGCGGTTTGGGTAAGGTGGACACCATTGCCTCTGAGTTCTATCGCAAGAGCTTTGCCACTGTGAGCCCAGAGGGTGAACTGTCTTTGCTTTACACCACGAGTGAGCGCGAGCTGTTCGATAAAAAGTTCGATCTCAAGGCACCGGGTGTTATGGGCTTCAGCCCCCGCTCCAATGCCTTGATCATTGAAGATGGCAGCAAGCTGCACCTGTACGCGGTTGACAACGACCATCCGGAAGTTTCCTGGAGCGCCCTGTGGAACAAGGTATGGTACGAAGGTTACCCTGAGCCGCAGTTTGTCTGGCAGTCCACTTCCGGCTCGGATGATTTCGAAGCCAAGCTCAGTCTGATGCCGCTGGCATTCGGTACACTCAAGGCGGCGTTCTATGCCATGCTGTTTGCCGTTCCTCTGGCGATTGCCGGCGCCATCTATACCGCTTATTTCATGTCGCCCAAGGTGCGGAGCATAGTCAAACCCACCATTGAAATCATGGAAGCCCTGCCGACAGTGATCCTCGGTTTCCTGGCCGGTCTCTGGCTGGCACCGCTGATTGAAGAGCATCTGCCCGGCATTCTGGCCTTGCTGCTGTTGTTGCCGATAAGCATAGTGACCAGTGCCTATGCCTGGTCCAAGCTGCCGGGGCGCATCAAGGCGATACTGCCGGAAACCTATCAGGAACTGATGCTGATCCCGGTTATCTGTTTTGTCGGTTGGTTCTCTTTTGCCATCAGTCCGGCAATCGAAGTGGCCTTCTTCCACGGCGACACCCGCCAGTTCATCACCAATGAATTGGGGATTACCTTCGATCAGCGTAACGCGCTGGTGGTGGGGATTGCCATGGGCTTTGCCGTCATTCCAACCATCTTCTCCATTGCCGAAGACGCCATCTTCTCTGTGCCGCGTCACCTGTCGAACGGCAGCCTGGCCTTGGGAGCGACCCCCTGGCAGACCCTGACCCGGGTAGTGCTGCTGACCGCAAGCCCGGGGATATTCTCGGCAGTCATGATGGGGCTTGGCCGCGCCGTGGGTGAAACCATGATTGTACTCATGGCCACGGGGAACACTGCCATCATGGAGTGGAGCGTGTTTGAAGGGATGCGGACCCTGGCGGCCAATATCGCGGTGGAAATGCCGGAATCGGCCATTGGCAGCTCCCATTACCGGGTATTGTTCCTCGCAGCCTTTGTACTCTTTATCTTTACCTTCCTGTTCAACACTGTGGCCGAAGTGGTGCGTCAGCGTCTGCGCGACCGCTACAGCTCACTGTAACAGGAGAGAAATTATGAATAGAACACTAGATGTTTCGCCAATCACCTTAAGGGGTTTGTGCAATGGGTAAGTGGTTTAAATCAGGCTCTCCCTGGATCTGGATGACAGGGGGCGCCGTCAGCCTGAGTTTGATTGCGGTGTTGGGGCTATTGTTACTCATCGCCTGGCGTGGCCTGAGCTATTTCTGGCCCGCGGATATCTATCAGTGGGAGATGCAGGATGATAAAGGCCAGCGTTACACCCTGATAGGTGAACTGTACGACAGAGAAGAAGTGCCGACCGAGCGGTTGAAATCCGCCGGTTATCACTTCAACTCAGAGCCGGGTGAGTTTGTGACCCGTTATCTGGTCAAGACGGGTAACCGTGAGTTTGTCGGCCTGGATTTCCGCTGGATTTTGGAGACAGATATTGTGTCGCGCTCCACCCCGGAAGGCTTGGCCATGATAGAGCGTACCAAGAACGGTAACTTCTACGGCTACCCTGTGGCGGTGATTGAGAAGGGCCAGCGGCTGGAGCTCGGCGGCGATGTGCAGAATTCACTCGAGGAGCATATCGAGCGCGCAGTGGACCTGGCCGATCAGGCGATGACACTGCAGAAGCAGGACATAGGCGCGGTTAACTATGAGCTCGAACGTCTGCGCCTCAAAGAACGTGGCTATGAGCTTGACGATGCTCTGACGCCTGAGCGCAAGGCCGAGCTTGAGTCCAAGCGTCAACAACTGGATCAGCATTACCAAGGGTTGGAAAAGCAGCTGTTCTCTCTGCGTGAGCAAGCCGGGCGCGACTCTGTGATAGTACGCGACATGCGCGGCGAAGAAGTGACCCTCAGTCTGGATTCGGTGCTGGATGTCAGCTATGTCAACCGCATGGGCTTTATCGACAAGGTCGGCCACTGGTTTGTTGGCCTGGGACGCTTTATCAGTGACGATCCCCGCGAAGCCAACACAGAGGGCGGGGTGTTCCCGGCGATTTTCGGCACAGTATTCATGGTGTTGCTGATGGCCGTAATAGTGACACCATTCGGTGTGGTGGCCGCCATCTATCTGCACGAATACGCCAAGAAAGGGCCGATCACCAAGATGATACGTATCGCGGTAATCAACCTTGCCGGTGTGCCTTCGATTGTGTACGGGGTGTTTGGTCTGGGCTTCTTTGTCTATATGCTGGGCGGCTCGCTGGATCAGCTGTTCTATCCAGAGGCATTGCCGTCGCCCACCTTCGGCTCTCCCGGGGTTATCTGGTCGGCACTGACTTTGGCGATTCTGACCCTGCCTGTGGTGATTGTTTCCACCGAGGAAGGCTTGTCACGTATTCCAAGCTCAGTGCGTCAGGGCAGCCTGGCTCTGGGGGCCACCAAGGCCGAAACCCTGTGGCGGATTATTATCCCTATGGCCAGCCCGGCGATTATGACAGGGCTTATTCTGGCTGTTGCCCGCGCCGCCGGTGAAGTGGCACCCTTGATGCTGGTGGGGGTGGTCAAGTTGGCGCCTACCTTGCCTGTGGATATGAATTTCCCCTTCGTGCATCTTGAGCGTAAGTTTATGCACCTCGGGTTCCATATTTATGATGTCGGTTTCCAGAGCCCCAACGTAGAAGCTGCCAGGCCTTTGGTCTATGCCACCTCGTTCCTGCTGGTATCTGTGATCGTGGCACTCAACCTGACGGCTATCAGCGTGCGCAACCATCTGCGTGAAAAGTACCGCTCGCTTGAACACTAATTGACGATTATCCTGAAGTGATAGGACAGAATATGATTTCGATAGACTCATCGGTAATGAATACTGAGACGCTGGATCTGGCGAACCTGCCTGCCGAAGAGACGGCGCTGGAGATCCGTAACCTGGATCTGCGCTATGGTGACAAGCAGGCGTTGTTTGATGTTTCCATGAAGATCCCCAAGAAGAAGGTCACCGCCTTTATCGGCCCCAGTGGTTGCGGTAAGTCCACTTTGCTGCGCTGTATCAACCGGATGAACGATCTGGTGGATAACTGCCATATCGACGGGGAAATCTTGCTCCATGGTCAAAACATCTACGACAAGAAAATCGATGTCGCGGCGCTGAGACGCAATGTGGGCATGGTGTTCCAGCGCCCCAATCCTTTCCCCAAGTCCATTTATGAAAATGTCGTCTATGGCCTGCGCCTACAGGGCGTGAACAATCGCCGTGAGCTGGATGAAGCCTGTGAGCGTTCACTGCGCGGCGCCGCCATCTGGGACGAGGTGAAAGACAGGCTGCATGACAACGCCTTCGGGTTGTCCGGTGGTCAGCAGCAGCGTCTGGTGATTGCCCGGGCGATAGCCATCGAGCCGGAAGTCTTGCTGCTCGATGAGCCGACTTCGGCGTTGGATCCTATCTCGACCCTGACTATCGAAGAGCTGATCACAGAGCTCAAGTCCAAGTACACAGTGGTGATAGTGACCCACAACATGCAGCAGGCGGCCAGGGTGTCGGATCAGACTGCCTTTATGTATATGGGTGAGTTGATTGAGTACTCGGATACCAACACTATCTTTACCACGCCAAAACAGAGTAAGACCGAAGATTATATTACCGGCCGCTACGGTTAATAAACGCTGCGTCCGAGCAAGGGGAAGCAAATGGAAAACAAGAACCTGAATAAACATATCTCAGGCCAGTTCAGCGCTGAACTGGAAGATATCCGCAACCGGGTACTGGCCATGGGCGGTATGGTAGAGCGCCAGTTGGAACAGGCGCTGGATGCCCTGGGCAGCCTGGATGCCGAACTGGCACAGAAGGTGATCGAGGGCGATCACAAGGTCAACGGCATGGAGGTGATGATAGACGAAGAGTGTACCCGCATCATTGCCAAGCGCCAGCCGGCGGCCAGCGACTTACGCCTGGTGATAGCTATCTCCAAGACGATTGCCGATCTTGAGCGCATCGGCGATGCCTGCGTGCGTATTGCCAAGGCGGCACAGGAGAAGCGCAGCAATAATCAGCAGCCACTGCTGGTCAGCATTGAGTCCATGGGGCGTCATGCCACCCGCATGTTGAATTCGACCCTGGATGCGCTGGCGCGGATGGACGCCGAGTCGGCGTTGGAGCTGCACAAGGAAGATGCCAAGTTGGACAAGGAATATGAAGGCATCATTCGCCAACTGATGACTTACATGATGGAAGATCCCCGCTCTATCCCCGGCGTGCTGGATGTGCTCTGGGCTGCCCGCGCGGTTGAGCGGGTAGGGGACCGCTGCAAAAACATCTGTGAGTACGTGATTTACTACGTAAAAGGCAAAGACGTACGCCATGTCTCCTACGAGGAGATGGAAAAAGAGCTGTAAGCTCTTATCCGGAAGTCTCAGAGAAAGCCGCTTAGATTCAAGCGGCTTTTTTGTCGCTGTTTGGGGCGGTGCAGCCCGGTAGGCTGCACCGTGCGGTCAACAGAGCACTTAGTTAACGGATCTCTTGGTTAACGGAGCTCTTGGTCAACCCCAGCCTAGTCAAAACGCAGCCTAGTCAACGCGATATTCTGCCAGTTCGATCAGGTTACCGTCAGGATCGCGAATATAGACTGAATCTATCGGGCCTGTGGCGCCGGTACGGGCGACGGGACCTTCTTCGATGTCAATTCCCATGGCACTGAGATGTGCCATAGTATCCTTGAGTGAACCACAGGTGATAAAACACAAGTCCGCCGAACCACTTTGGGCTTTGGCGGCATTGGGGTAATATTCGCGGCCAAGTTGGTGCAGGTTGATTTTCTGATCGCCAAATTGCAGCGCCGTTCTGTTATCGGCAAAGGTTTGGCGTTTCATGCCCAATTTTTGGTAGAAGGCGACACTTTGCTCTATGTCGCGGACGGTCAACACCAGGTGGTCCAGTCGGGTTACGCGCATGCTGCTATTCTCCTTATCGCCCCCGGGAGACACAGCGGCCTTTCGGGGTAATGCACAACATTTTGCTATCGATTTGCGTCTCTGTCAGGATACAGAGTTGAGTGCCTGTTGGGGAAGGGGCCGCCGAGAAACCTTCCTTTGCGCCTCTGTCCTGCGCTTAATACAGTCTTAAATATCAAGAGGAATTTAATGAAACAAACCCTGATCCGCGGCTTGCTTAATCTGCTGCCCATGGCGCTTAGTCTCTGGCTGTTCTGGTCCCTGTTTGAATCTCTCGACAGCCTGGGCAAGTTACTCTTTTCTTTGCTGGGCATGGATACTGTGTTCATAGGGGCAGGTTTTATATTGGTCACAGCCTTGGTGTTTATTGCCGGGTTACTGTTTTCTGTCAGCCCCATCGTCTGGCTCTGGAGCTGGATTGAACGGCAGTTGATGCGCTTTCCCCTGTTCAAGTCTGTCTACGGCAGTATTCGTGATATCGCTTCTTTGATGAACCGTGATAGCAGTAAGCCCAAGTCGCAACAGACGGTATTGGTGCGTCAGGCCAACGGCGGTTTTGTGGTCGGCTTTATCATGACAGACAAGCCACCTCAGCCGCTGCTCGATGCCTTGCCCGAAGGGGACTGGGTGCCTGTGCTGTTTCAACTCTCTTACCAGATGGCCGGAGTTACCAGCCTGGTCAAGCGAGAGGATTTGATCATGGTGAATTGGTCATTCGAGGAGGCGATGCGCTTTAATCTGACAGCGGGCATTTCGCAAACCCCCAAGGTCGTGAAGGACTAAAGTGATGATTCTTTGAGCTGGAGTTGCTATAGACTCCCCATTTTATTCATTTTTGTGTATAATCAGCGCCGATTGTTGCCAAAAGTAGCAGTTTGTGTCTGAGTCGATTGCCATTCACTATGCCACGGTAATCTTGTCTGTCCCGCCAACACTTTGATCCCGGTGGGCCCTAACTCTTCCATTTAAATCAAGCCGAGAGCTTGTCCGCGGAAGGGTGTCACATATTGCACATAAACACTCTATAAGCTTTTGGTGTGGCTTTGGATAAGCGTTGTCCCCGGCCGAGTTCCGCTATAATTTAGGAACTTGCTCGCAGGCGGCGCTAATTATCCGTAAAAAGGAGCGCAAAATTTGATTAAGTCGAGTATTAATCCTCCGGTGTTTTTTTCGTCACTGATCTGTATCGCTATTCTGGTGTTTGTCGGCGCGGTTTGGCCGAATGAGGCACAGGAATTGTTCAAGGCAGCTCAATCTTGGCTGGAGCTAAAGGCGGGTTGGCTCTACATCATGGGCGTGGCGATTTTTCTGGTATTTATCATCTTTGTGATGGTGAGTCGCTTCGGTGATATCAAACTTGGGCCGGATCATGCCGAGCCGGATTACAGCTACAAGAGCTGGATTGCCATGCTGTTCTCTGCCGGTATGGGAATAGGCTTGATGTTCTTTGGGGTCGGTGAGCCTGTGATGCATTATCTGGCGCCGCCTGACGCCGATCCCCATACAGTTGAAGCCGCCAAAGAGGCGATGAAGATCACCTTCTTTCACTGGGGTATTCATGCCTGGGCCATCTATGCGGTAGTGGCCTTGAGTCTGGCCTATTTCAGTTATCGGCATAAGTTGCCACTGCTGCCACGAAGCGCACTTTACCCTCTGATTGGCGAACGTATTTATGGCCCTATAGGTCACTGTGTCGATACTTTTGCCGTATTGGGTACCATGTTTGGTGTGGCTACCTCTTTGGGTTTCGGGGTATTGCAGGTTAACTCGGGGCTTAATTATCTATTGGGTGATATATTCCCTATCAATACCGGGGTGCAGGTGGCACTGATCATAGGTATTACTCTTATCGCCACAGGCTCTGTGTTTTCCGGCCTTGATAAGGGGGTAAAGCGCTTAAGTGAGCTTAACCTTGGGCTGGCTTTTGTGCTGATGATGATAGTGCTGCTGTTTGGTCCAACCGTCGCTCTGCTGCAGTCTTTCGTGCAAAACACAGGTGGTTACCTGAGTGAACTGGTGAGCAAGACCTTCAACCTTTATGCCTACGAGCAGAAGAATGATTGGCTCGGTGGCTGGACTCTGCTTTACTGGGGCTGGTGGATCTCCTGGTCACCTTTTGTCGGTACCTTTATCGCCCGGGTCTCCCGTGGCCGTACCATTCGTGAGTTTCTGGTGGGGATTTTGTTTGTTCCCAGTGGTTTCACCTTCTTGTGGATGACGGTTTTCGGTAATTCGGCGATAGATGCCATCATGAATCATGGCGCAGAATATCTGGCTACTGCGGTTTCCACCGATGTATCGGTCGCCCTGTTTACTTTCTTTGAGCATTTGCCGCTGTCCAATCTGCTGTCCATTATCGCCGTGTGTCTGGTGGTGACTTTCTTTGTGACTTCGTCAGACTCCGGCTCTTTGGTTATCGACAACCTCACCTCAGGCGGTGATGCCGATGCACCTGTATGGCAGCGGATTTTTTGGGCTTTGATGCAGGGTTTAGTGGCTTCTGTACTGCTGCTCGCCGGTGGCTTGCAGGCGCTGCAAACGGCGGCGATTGCCAGTGCCATGCCGTTCTTGTTGGTGATGTTGCTTATCTGCTTTGGCCTGTTCAAGGCGTTGCAGGATGACTGGCTCAAAATCAATAGTGTGCAGCTGCATACCACCAGTGTGCAGTACGCCAGAACCAGCGTGTCCTGGGAAGACAGAATAGATGTGCTGGTGTCGCATCCCTCTTACGAGCAGGCGCGGCGCTTTGTCGACAACGTGGCAACACCGGCGCTGTCCAAGGTCTCTCAGGGATTTTTATCCCGCGGTATCAATGCTGATCTCCAGTACGATGAAGACAGGGTGAGGTTGGTTATCGAAAATGAAGAGGTGCAGACTTTTGTTTATGGCTTGCGGATCCGTGCCTTTACGCTGCCTGTGACCCATCAAACTCAGGAAGAAGGTGAGGATGAATCACAAAATAACTACTTCCGGGTTGAAGTCTTTCTCGAACATGGTGGACAGTATTATGATGTGATGGGTTATACGGAAGAGCAGATCCAGGCAGATGTGGTGACTCAGTATGAGAAATACCTGCACTATCTGCATCTGTCCAGTGCAGAATATGTAGAGGGCCACTAAGCGGCCCGTTCATCGGAAAAGAAAGATGGCAGAACAGAGTAAATTGGATCGGGTGCTGGCACAGGCCCGTGAGTATCAGGCGAGTCGTGAAAAAGGCTATCGGGAGCAGGCGCTCAAGCTGTATCCCTGGGTTTGTGGCCGCTGTGCCAGGGAGTTCACCCACAAGAACTTGCGTGAGTTGACTGTGCATCACAGAGACCACAATCACGACAATAACCCTTCAGATGGCTCTAACTGGGAGCTGTTGTGCCTCTACTGCCATGACAATGAGCATTCCAGGTTTGAAGAGCTGGTGCAGTACGGCGACACCAGTGAAGCCAAACAGGCGCCGGCCACTTTCAATCCGTTTGCCGATCTCAAGGCGAGAATGGCAGCCAAAGATTGACCGCCTATCTTGCTCGGCCTGATAAGGCGTAGGCTACTCAATGGAAACCGTCTATCCAAGGGCGGTTTTTTTATATCAAAGGCGCTGATAAAAGCGGTTCTGACCTTGGCTTTGCGGTGATTTTGATACTGATAAATATTCTCATTAACCAGTAAAAAACCTTGTTACAGCTAGGTTTGCTTCGCTTTACTCTTTTGAATAACCCAGTATTGTTGAAAAAGTCGCCAATGGAATTTGAGCTGAGTAGGAGAATTGCGACAAAGTGTGTTTTGCCCCAGAGTTTGCGTTGGATTGTGCGGCCTGCAGTTTTATACTCGTCTGACAATTATTTCAAATCAAGATGGAAGCAAGCAAAATGACATTAGGGTCTCCTAAGGTAAGTAAGACACATTCTTTTATGACTGTGTCACTTATCGAGCTATGGGAACGTTTCGGTTATTACGGTATGCAGGCGCTTATCGTGTACTTCATGGTACAGCGTCTAGGGTTTGAGGACAGTCGCGCCAACCTGGTATGGAGTGCCTGTGCCGCATTGATTTATGTGTCGCCGGCGATTGGTGGTTGGGTCGGGGATAAGATCCTCGGTACCAAGCGCACCATGTTGCTCGGTGCCGGTATTCTGTCTCTGGGTTATGCCTTGATGACAGTGCCAACCGAAAACACCTGGTTCCTGTTTTCGGCTCTGGGGGTAATTGTTGTCGGTAACGGTTTGTTCAAACCCAATGCCGGTAACCTGGTGCGTAAAATCTATGAGGGGGACGACTCCAAGATAGACAGCGCCTTTACCATCTACTACATGGCGGTGAATGTAGGTTCTACTTTCTCCATGTTGTTGACTCCCTGGATTAAAGATTACGTCAACGCCAACTATGGCAACGAGTTCGGTTGGCACGCGGCTTTTGCCGTCTGCTGCGTGGGCTTACTGGTGGGACTGGGCAACTACGCCATGATGCGTAAAACTCTGGCCAACTATGGCTCAGAGCCGGATACCCGTCCGGTGGAAATGAATAAGCTGTTTGCGGTACTCGGCCTGGCGGCCCTTTCTGTAGTGGCTTCAGCCTTTATCCTTGAATATGAAGATGTGGCCCGCGCCTTTGTTTACACCGCAGGTGCTGCCGTACTCGGTATCTTTATCTACCTGATTAAAAACAGTGAAACCAGTGAGCGGGCCGGTTTGATAGCCGCCTTGGTACTGACGGTACAAACTGTATTCTTCTTTGTGTTCTACCAGCAGATGTCTACCTCGCTGGCGCTGTTTGCCCTGCGTAACGTCGATTGGAACTTCCAGGCCTTCGGTGTCGATCTGTGGACTTGGTCACCGGCGCAGTTCCAGGCCTTGAACCCTATCTGGATCATGTTGCTTAGCCCTGTGCTGGCCTGGGTTTATGCCTCTGCCGGACGTAACAACAAGGATATTTCCATCGCTGCCAAGTTCGCACTGGGTTTTGCCGTAGTGGCGCTGGGTTTCTTCATCTACAGCTTCGCCGGTATGTTCGCCGTCGATGGCAAGACCTCTTCCTGGGTGATGATCTGGGGTTACGGTGCATACTCACTCGGTGAGCTGCTGGTCAGTGGTTTGGGCTTGGCGATGATTGCCCGTTACGTACCTGAGCGCATGGGTGGCTTTATGATGGGGGCTTACTTTGTCGCCTCGGGCATCTCTCAGTATCTGGGGGGGTGGTGGCCAACTTCGCCAGTGTGCCGAAGAACATTACAGATCCGCTTGAGACTCTGCCTATCTATACTAGCTTGTTCAACAAGTTGGGGATTGCGGCGCTGGTTTGTACCTTTATCGCGCTGGCGGTATTGCCGCTGATGCGTCGTCTTACAGAAACTCACCATTCCCATAACGGTAATGGCGCTGCCGGCTCAGCGCAGTAATGTCTGAGTGACCCATAAATTCCAAAAAGACCGCAATAGCGGTCTTTTTCTTTATTGAAGGCTTGGTTGCCTTGAACGCTTAAGAAGTTGTATCACGCTTTTTTTGCTTTGCTCTTGTCGCTGCGCCCAAGCCTGGCCTCTGCCTCGAGGTATTTGTCTCTACTGATAATGCCGCTGTTTTCCATGCCCGAAAAAGCGCGTTTTCGCTCCGGGAGTTTGGCAATAATGGCGCGTTTATCTTCGTCCGGGCAGCGGCTCCAATTGACGATTTCATCTATATGGCGCAGGCAGCCCATACAAAAGTCATCTTCATTGAGGCCGCAGCGCGCCACACAGGGAGATTGGATCATTCAACATCCTTTTTATCAATATTCTGTTCAGCGGCCGAATGTAGCGCCGTGAATTGGCGCGATTGATTTCGCTCGACCGATTTCACTCGACCATTTCGTTAGATTGAGTTCGTTAGATTGAGTTCGTTCGATAGTTTTGCCAGCTTGAGGGCACCAGTCTATTGTGGCAGATGCCGCGGTAACAGCTTTGAGCAAATTTATACCTGAAAACAGCGGCGGCAGCTTTCGTTGCCAGGCCGCCAGGAAAAATGATGACTCGGGCTTTAGGCATAGTTTATTGAAATAATTATCCATTTTTAATCAATTTGTTATGTGAATTTGTCTTTACTGCTGGTTTTTCCTTTGGCTGTAAAGCTATCAGCAAGCGGGAGACTCAACCCCAGCTTGCGCAAAGGCTTTGCCCCCAGTTTGCTGCTTTGGATCGCTATTTTCCTCAAAGGCAGCCAGGGGCTATAATGCAGCCCTTTTAAGTTAATCGGGCCAGTAAAATGTGTGACTGCCAACAGAATTCCTCCCGGCAAGCCGAGCCAGTGGCTTACAGGGTTGAAACCCGGCTGACGGCAGTTGATTGCAGCTTGCCCGAGGTGAAAGCAGAGCTTCAACAGCTCAGCCAATTGTTGCTCTCAAGCCGCGAGCTTTGGAGTGTCAGAAGTTTCGAGCACCACAAGCTTCCCTGGCAGCAGCGCTTTGCCAAGCTGGCCGCAGCGCTCTGGGCTATTGATGACGATGCGCTCGAGACTGTCGATGCCAGTCAGTCATTGTTGTTGGCAACCCTTTGGCCAGCCTTGGCTGCAGGTTTGAGCGAGCAGGAATTGGCCCTGTGGGACAAGAGACACTTTGCCTGGCAGCTCTTTGATTATCCGGCACCTGAAAAGGATAATGGCCAACCTAAGCTCTGCGCGGCAACCGAGGCCCGGCTCAGTGCCGGTATCAAGGGCCGAAAATGGCAGCAGATAAGCCGCTTTGCCAATACTATAGCCACCCATAACAACCCCTTTCCTTTATTGGAGTGGTGCGCCGGGAAAGGGCATCTCGGGCGCCTGCTCAGCGCCTTGAGCGGCAAGGCGGTATTGAGCCTGGAGTGGCAAGCATCTTTGTGCGAAGCCGGCGAGCTAGCGGCAAAAAAACGTAACTTGCCGCAGCAATTTGTCTGCGCCGATGCCTTTGCTGCCGAGCCTTGTTATCTCAAGCCCAAGCAGCATGCCATTGCGCTGCATGCCTGCGGCGAGCTGCACCTGACGCTGTTGCGCCGCGCGGTTGCAAGTGGTACCGCCGTGGTCTCGGTTTCCCCTTGTTGTTATCACCTCTTGCCCTCCGGCGATATCACCCCCTTGAGTCTAGGTGCCCAAGAGCAGGCGCTGCGATTGGATAAGGCGGCGCTGCAACTGCCGCTTAATCACAGTGTTATTGCCAATCAAAAGGCGCGCGCCGACAGGATCAAAGAGGTCAGTTGGCGGCTCGGATTCGATAGTCTGCAGCGTGAAGTGCGCACTCGGGACACTTATCTACCACTGCCTGCTGTGCGGCAGAGTCAGTTGTCCGGCAGCTTTAAGGAGTTCTGTCTTTGGGCCGCGGCGCAAAAGGGAGTGCTATTGCCTGAGGCGGTGGATTTTGCCGCCTATCAGCACTTGGGGGAGCAAAGGCGCAGATTAACCGCCCGTATTGACTTGGCGGCACATCTGTTTCGGCCGGTTATTGAACGGTACCTGCTGCTTGATAGGGTCTGTTTCCTGTTGGAGGCAGGTTACCGGGTACAGCTCGGCGCCTTTTGCGAACAGGCCACCACGCCGCGCAACGCTTTGATCCATGCCTGGTTGCCTGGTGGCCGATAAATGAAATAACAAGGCCCGCTTGGACAGAGATGTCTCGCAAGCGGGGAATTAGTCGGCGCCAGGTACCGGCTTAATGCGTTTTTTATTGAATACCCCGGCGTTTCTTGGTCAAATGACGCCAGCCTGGGGCATAAGAGTTAATTATCACGACCCCAAAAGATAACAAGGGCACAGAGCGCCCGAGAGAGCGATTGGCTTTTCATGAATTATTCCCGTGTGTATATCAATAGTCTGGCTTATGAGTTGGCGCCGGAAATGGTGTCCAGCCGCGAGTTGGAATCCCGGCTTGCGCCGCTTTATCAAAAGTTTCGTATCCCCATTGGGCAACTCGCTGCCCTGACAGGCATTGAGGAGCGTCGTTGGTGGCCCAAGGGCTTCAAGGTTT
Organism: Shewanella indica; assembly: GCF_033842865.1. Classification (NCBI taxonomy): domain Bacteria; kingdom Pseudomonadati; phylum Pseudomonadota; class Gammaproteobacteria; order Alteromonadales; family Shewanellaceae; genus Shewanella; species Shewanella indica. The sequence goes on along the minus strand of NZ_JAWXXR010000001.1, from coordinate 4,094,074 downwards.
CCCAAGGTGCAGTGTGCGCCGCCCAAAAGGCGCTGGCCGAGACTGGGCTGGAGCCCAAAGCACTTGGCGCCTTGGTTTACACCGGCGTGTGCCGTGACCAGCATGAGCCGGCCACGGCTTGCGCTGTGGCTTCTGCCATAGGTATCGGGCGTGACTGCGCCGTTTTTGATATCAGCAACGCCTGCCTGGGAGTCCTGTCCGGTATTCTGGATGTGGCCAACCGTATTGAACTGGGGCAGATCCGCGCCGGTATGGTGGTGTCCTGTGAATCATCCCGGGAGATAGTCGAGGCGTCCATAGAGCAGATGCTGGCCGATCCCAGCATGGCAAACTTTGCGGCGTCTCTGGCCACCCTGACCGGCGGCTCAGGTGCCGTGGCCGTTATCCTCACAGATGGCAGCTTGCCGCTTACCACCTCCCGCAAGCATCAGTTGCTCGGTGCCAGTCAGTTGGCGGCGCCGGAGCATCATCAGATGTGTCAGTGGGGTTTTGTCGAGGTCGGTAACCGCCTCTACCGTGAGGTGATGCGCACAGATGCCGTTGCCCTTTTGAAGGAGGGGGTGGAGCTGGCGCGCCAGACCTGGGAGCAGTTTTTGCAGCAGCGCCAGTGGCTTGCCGGACAGGTGGATAAGGTTATCTGTCATCAGGTGGGTGCTGCCAACCGAAAGCAAGTACTGGGCGCCCTGGGCATTGCCGAGCACAAAGAGTTTCCCACCTTTGCCCGCCTTGGCAATATGGGCACTGTCTCTTTGCCTGTGTCGGCGGCGCTGGCCCATGGTGAAGGCTTTTTGCAGGCAGGCGACCGGGTGAGCTTTCTTGGCATAGGCTCTGGGCTCAACTGCATGATGCTGGGGCTGCGCTGGTAAGCCCTTGATCAGGTTTTAGACAATGCCCATTCGACAGGGCCCATTAGAATAGTGCCTAAATAACCAAAATTAACAACAGGATAGCCAATGGCCACCCTAGATACACTCTTCCCGTTCAAGCGTCATTTCATCACGCTCGGCGGCCACAAACTGCATTATGTGCATGAAAAACCCGCCGGGATTAACGGCCGACGCCCCGATGCCGTGGTGATGGTGCACGGTAACCCCAGCTGGTCTTTTTACTACCGTAACCTGGTGCAGGCGTTAAGCGACCAATATGAATGTGTGGTGCCGGATCATATCGGCTGCGGCTTGTCCGACAAACCGGGCGATGATGCCTATGACTACACTCTGGCGCAGCGTATCGACGATCTGGAAGCACTGCTGGACAGTCTGGATATTCGCAGCAATATCACACTTGTGCTGCATGACTGGGGCGGCATGATAGGCATGGGCTATGCCGCCCGCTATCCCGAGCGGATTAAACGCCTGGTGCTGCTCAATACCGCCGCCTTCGGTTTGCCAAAGAGCAAGCCCTTACCGCTGGCGCTGAAAATCTGCCGCGATACCGCGCTTGGCACCCTGCTGGTACGGGGCTTCAATGCTTTCTCGTCCGCCGCTTCCTATGTAGGCGTCAAACGTGCGCCCATGGCTGCGGATGTGCGCCGCGCTTATGTGGCACCATTCAACTCCTGGCAAAATCGAATCTCGACTTTGAGGTTTGTACAGGATATTCCGCTCAAGCCCGGCGACAGAAACTGGGACTTGGTGCAGTCGATTGATGCCAGTTTGCAGCAGTTTACCCAAGTGCCGACCATTATTCTTTGGGGCCTCAAGGACTTTGTCTTTGACCGGCACTTCCTTGAAGGTTGGCAGCAGCGTTTGCCAAAAGCCGAGCTGCACGCCTTTGCCGACTGCGGCCATTATATTCTTGAAGACGCCAGTGATGAGGTGATAGCCCATATTCGCCGCTTTATCGCTGAAACAGCCGTGGCTCAAAGCGCCGACGAACAAACATCTAACCCTAGAGAAAATGTATCGGCGGAAATCACCCCAGCCGGGAGCGCTGACTGAGATGCTCCCACCCGCCGAAGACTCGCAAGCGGCTGCAAATGAACCGGCCCCGGAGGCAAACTCTGCCAAGGGGCACAACCTGTGTCGCCACCTGAAGCAGGCGGCCATTAGTCAGAGTGAAGACCTGGCGGTTGCAGTGCAGCGTCGCCGCGCTGGTAAGTTCAGTTACCAGGAGCTTGATTTCAAGACCCTGGACAGCGACAGCGACCGACTCGCTTGCGCTTTGCTCGACTATGGCTTCAAGCCCGGGATGAAAGCCGTGCTTATGGTCACTCCGGGGATAGAGTTTTTTGTGCTTACCTTTGCCCTGTTCAAGGCGGGGATCATCCCTGTGATGGTGGACCCAGGTATGGGGATCGCCAAGCTCAAGCAGTGTCTGGCGGAAGCCGAGCCCGACGCCTTTATCGGGATCCCCAAGGCCCATGTGGCCAGATTGCTGTTCGGTTGGGGCAAACCCAGTATCCGCTTGTTGTTGACGGCAGGTGAAGGCTTTCTTGGCCGTAACCCTCCTTGGGGTGGCAGCAGTGTCAGCCGTTTGCTGGCCAGGGCACCTGAGTCAGTCACATTTCCCATGGCGAAGCTCGGCGCGCAGCAGATGGCGGCTATCTTGTTTACCAGTGGCAGCACCGGCACTCCAAAAGGCGTGGTTTACAGCCACGGTATGTTTGAGGCGCAGATAACCGCGCTGCGACATGACTATGGCATTCGTCCCGGCGAGCGGGATCTGTCGACCTTCCCGCTATTTGCCCTCTTTGGTCCGGCGCTGGGGATGGCATCAATTGTACCTGAAATGGATGCCAGCAAACCGATAACCGCCAGACCGGAAAACCTGTTTGCCGCCATAGAGCACTATGCCTGCAGCAATATGTTTGTGAATCCCGCCTTGCTCGACTGTTTGGGACAGGGCGGAAACGGGCGCCGGCTGCACAGCCTGAAGCGGGTGATATCCGCCGGCGCACCGGCCGATCCCAAGGCGATAGCGCGTTTCTCCGCCATGTTGGCCGAGGATGTCGAAGTGCTCAACTCCTATGGTGCCACCGAATCCCTGCCTGTCTCCATGATTGGCAGCAAGGCGCTTGGCGCTACCGCCGCCATCACCGACAAGGGCGGCGGCATCTGTGTCGGTAAGCCGGTATCCGGAATAAGGGTCAGTATCATAGGGATCAGTGAAGAGGCCATCGACAGCTGGTCGCCGACTCTCGAGTTGGCGACGGGAGAGATAGGCGAAATCGTCGTTGACGGCGCTGTGGTCAACCAGAGCTACTATCGCCGCGAAGGCGCCAACAAGCAGGCCAAAATTGCCTATGAAGGCAGGCAACTGCACCGGATGGGCGATCTCGGTTATCTTGATGCCGAGGGCAGCTTGTGGATGTGTGGCCGTAAGGCCCACAGAGTGGATGTCATTGAGGACGGTGAGCTGCAAAAGCGCTATCTGTCTATTCCCTGTGAGCGGATTTTCAATACCCATCCTCAGGTTAAACGTTCGGCATTGGTTGGCGTTGAACTGACGCAGAATAAGCCTGGCGGCGGTGGGAAAGTCCAAGAGAGCACTTTCTCTTATACTACTGGCGCTGATAGCACTTCTCTTGATAGCACTTCCCCTGATAGCACTGTGCCCGAAAAAGCGCCGCTTATCTGCATCGAGCTTGAGCAATCCCTATCGCCAGTCGAGCAGCAACAGCTGTTTACCGAGTTGCAGGCACTTGCCGACAAGCAGCCACTGACCCGGGGCATCAGGCATTTTATGTTGCATCCGGGGTTTCCCATGGATGTGCGCCACAATGCCAAGATATTCCGCGAGCAACTTGCCGTTTGGGCGCAAAAACAGTTGGATGGAAACGGCTGAAAACCAAAATAGATAACAGAGACAGAAACCCACTATGGCCACATCTGCACCACGATCTCAATCACCTGAGTCAATAGCCTCGTCATCACGGGACTGTTCACCGGCCTCGTCGCAGGATTTGCCAGCGGCTTTATCACAAGAGACTGCTGCTTTATTACAAGAGACAGCGGCTTTGTCACAAGAGAAAGGGCATGATGAACTTCATCCCGAGCTGTTGGCGCTGGCCCGGGAACTCGCGACCCGAGTCAAGCGGGTATTGGTGACAGGCGCCGGAGGCTTTTTGGGAGCGGCCATATGTCGGCCGCTGCTGGCCGCCGGTATTCAGGTAGTGGGGGTGGCCAGGGGCCATTATCCGGCGCTCGAGGCCATGGGCGCCACCATGGTGCGCGCCGATATTTGCGACAAGCAAGCATTGAAACAAGCCCTCAATGGCTGTGAGCTTATCTTTCACGTTGCCTCCAAGGCTGGAGTCTGGGGCAGCAGAGCAAGCTATTTTCGCCCCAATGTGTTGGGGACAGAAAACATCATCGCCTGCGCCCGTGAATTGGGGATTGGTTATCTGGTCTATACCAGCACGCCGAGTGTCACCTTCGATGGCAAGGATGAGGCCGGTATCGATGAGTCGGTTCCCTACGCCAGGCGTTATCTCAACCATTACGGCGCCTCCAAGTCGGAAGCGGAAGAGTTGGTGCTGGCCGGTGCCAAAGAGGGCTTGAAGACAGTGGCCATTCGGCCGCACCTGATTTGGGGGCCTGGCGATCCTCATTTGGTGCCCCGCGTGCTGGAGCGAGGCCGCAAGGGCCGGCTCAAGTTGGTGGGCCGTGAAGACAAATTGGTGGACACCATCTATATCGACAATGCCGCCTTTGCCCACCTGAGCGCAGCCAGGAGCCTGCTGGCCGAACCTAGCCGCTGCAATGGCAAGGCCTATTTTGTCAGTAACGATCAGCCCCTGACTATGGCGGCCATGCTCGACAGCATTCTTGCCTGTGACAATTTACCCGCGGTGGAAAAGCGGGTGCCGGCCACTTTGGCCTACGCCATTGGCGCCATGCTCGAAGGAATATACCGACTGCTGGCTATCAAGCAGGAGCCGTTGATGACCCGCTTTGTCGCCAAACAGCTTTCCTGCAGCCATTACTATGACATCTCAGCCGCCAAGCGTGACTTGGATTACAGGGTTATCGTCAGTATGGAACAGGGGATGAGTAAGCTAAGGCGCTCTCTTGGTCACTCGAACTAAGGAAGGTGCGAATAAGTCCTCGTGGCCTTCTCTTTTGTAGAGAGTGGCTACACAGCAATTGGCGTTCAAGGCATCTGACTGAAGGCATGCAGGGGCAAGTCGAAGTCGGCTTCCCTAAGCTCAAGAAAATCATAAGCAAATGATATGTTGCAGCTGTTGTCCGGCACAAAGCCGGCGCTTATTTATATCGAATTCAATGCCAAACGTATCAGGCTCACCCTTGCCGACAGTCGCCTTAGCCTGGGACAAGTCAGCCTTGAGCCCCTTCCTGAGGTGGCGCTGCAAAAAAGTGAAATAGTCCAGCCAAGGTGCTGCACATAGCATAATCCATCACCGGCGGCATCTTTTGGAGCGCGAACCAGGGGTGCCCGCTCAGGATAATCAATGTATCTGCTAATTCTTCTTGATGATGCCGCGAGCCGTTGGCAAACGGCACAAGAGAAAGTGTCCAGTAAAAGGTTATCGGCGTTAGCGAACAAAGTATGTTAAATGTATGATTTTTTGTTACAAGTTTTGCGGGTCGCAAGGTTTAAATCATGCTAGCTTGGTCATCATTTATCTCTCCGGCATGAGGAAACTATGCTCAGTATCGAAGCCCTAAGCAAGACCTATGATAACGGTGTTAAGGCTCTGGATAATGTAAATCTACAGGTAGAGAAAGGGATGTTTGGTCTGCTCGGTCCCAACGGTGCAGGCAAATCCTCTTTGATGCGCACCATAGCCGCATTGCAAAGTGCCGATAGCGGCAGCATTAGTTTCGACGGCATAGACATTCTCAAACAGCCGCAAAAATTGCGCCAGACCCTGGGGTATCTGCCGCAGGATTTTAATGTTTACCCCAGGATCAGCGCCTGGGACTTGCTCGATCACCTGGCTATTCTCAAAGGGATCAACAACAAGGGTGAACGGCGTGAGATGGTGGATGGCTTACTGGCACACACCAACCTTTATCAACACAAGAATAAGGCGGTCAGCGGTTTTTCCGGCGGTATGCGTCAACGTTTCGGGATTGCGCAGGCGCTGCTTGGCGACCCCAAACTGTTGATTGTCGACGAACCCACTGCCGGCCTGGATCCTGAGGAGCGCAACCGTTTCCACAACCTGTTGGTGAGCCTGGGGGAAGAGAAGGTGATTATCCTCTCGACCCATATAGTGGAAGATGTCTCGGAGCTTTGCGCCAATATGGCGGTGCTCGCCGGTGGTCAGATCCTGCTGCAGGGTAATCCCATGGATTTGGTGGCCTCTTTGGAGCAAAAAATTTGGACTCGCACCGTTAGCCAGGCCGAGGCCAGCGAGCTTGAACAACAGCTCAATGTGATTGCCAAACGCCTGTTTGCCGGTCGCACTGTGCTGCATGTCTGGGCCGATTCGGCGCCGGAAGGTTTTACTCAGGCAACGCCGGGGTTGGAAGATCTTTATTTCAGCACCCTGCATCGCCACCGCAACAGCAAGCCGGTTCAGGCTGCCTGAGGAACTGCCCATGTTTGTTTCCATGTTACGCTTTGAATGGCGCTACTATCTGCGGCAGCCATCTTTTTATGTTGTTTCTTTGCTGTTGTTTTTAATCAGCTTTCTATCCGTTGTATCCAACAATGTCCAGATAGGTGGTGGCGGAGAGGTGCTGAAGAACAGCCCCTTCAGCATTGCCCAGACCCTGCTGATCATGAGCTTTATCTCCATGTTTGCCGTGGTCAACTTTGTCGGTAGCACAGCGGTGCGCAACCAGCAGCACGGGATGGAGGAACTGATCTATTCCAAACCGCTGACACCGCTGGCCTATCAGTTGGGGCGTTTTTTCGGCAGTTATCTGGTGGTCATGGCGGTGTTTTCCATGGTGCCGCTGGCGATGTGGCTCGGCTCTTTTATGCCTTGGGTCGATGCCAGCCGTTTCGGTGAAAATCGGCTCAGCTATTATCTGCTGCCCTTGCTGCTGTTGGCCGCGCCTAGCCTGTTGCTGATATCGGCGCTGTTTTATGCCATGGCCAGCCGTTTTCGCTCCATGATGGGTTTGTATCTGACCGCCGTAGCACTGCTTATTATCTATAACCTCACCGGCGAACTGGCCAGCCAGCCGCAGTTTCGCACCCTGGCGGCCATGTTGGATCCCTTTGCACTGCGCACCTTTGCCGACCTTACCCGTTACTGGACCATAGCCGAGAAAAACACCCAGTTGGTGGAGCTGACCGGTGTTATGCTCAGCAACCGCGCCATGTGGCTTTCTCTGGCGGTCATCTTGCTGCTTGTAGCCAAGGTTTGGCGCCAACCAACACTTACTCGCAAGAAGGACAAACGCGCCGGCAAGCAGTCTGCAACCCCGACATTGCAGCCTTTGCAGCAACTGAGCCGCGCAAGCTCGCCATCGACTTCGGCGCAGTTCAAGGCTCGAGTCGGCTTTGAAATCCGCCAGGTGCTCTACACAGCACCGTTTGTGATTTTGGGGCTGCTCACCGTCTTTAACCTGGTTGGGCCCATGTTCGGTGATTTTGGTTGGTATGGTACCTCCAACTGGCCGCTGACCCAGGACATGGTCGATAATATTGCCGGGGCCACCGGCTTGTTGATGGTGATAGTACTCATCTACTACAGCGCCGAGATTGTCTGGCGTGAGCGCAACTCCGGAATGGGGGACATAGTCGACAGTCTGCCGGTGCCGAACCTGGTGTTCTGGGCTTCCAAACTGGTGGCTGTGGTGTTGGTGATGGCGCTGTTGTACCTGTTGGCGACCCTGACTACAATTACGTTCCAACTGTTCAAGGGGCAGTACAATCTCGAATTGGCTCAATACGCCATCAGGTTGGGCTTTTACTATCTGTTGCCACTGCTGATGTCGGCGGTACTGGCGTTCTTCTTTCAGGTGCTCAGCCCGAACAAGTATGCCGGTATGGGACTGTTTGTCGCTTACTACCTGACGACCTTTGTGATGGCAAGTTGGGGATTTGGTCATTCGCTGTATAACTTCGGCGCTTCCCCTTACCTGGTTTATTCGGATATGAATGGTTACGGCTGGGGACTCTTGAGCCACAGCCTGTATATGCTCTATTGGGGCGGTTTCTCACTGCTGCTGTTTGTGCTGGGTTATGGTCTCTATCACAGGGGGCCGAAACAGCCTCTGAAACACAGGTTTGCCCTGCTGGGCGGTCAGCTGGGGGCCAAGGGACGCTTGCTGGCGGCCTTTGGTGTGCTGCTGTTTGTTGCCAGCGGCAGCTATATCTTCTACCAGACCAAGGTGGTCAATCATTACTATACCAATGATGAGGAAACCGACCTGCGTGCCGACTATGAGAAGAAATTCAAGCAGTATGCGTCTTTGCCCGTGCTGACCACCACTGCGGTCAAGGCCGACATTGATATCTATCCCGAGTCACGGCGAATCGAGGCCGATATCAAGCTTGATTGGGTCAACAAACAGGACAAGCCGATAAGCAAATTACTGGTCAGTCTACCGTCCCACACCCGCGCGGAAGATCTCAGTATCATCTTACCGGGGGCGACTCTGGGCGAGTTTGACGATAAGTTCAATATCAGTTGGCTGGTGTTTGACAAGCCGTTGCCGCCGGGGGAGAAAATCAGCGGCCGCATTCATTTGATTCGGGAAACCCAAGGGGTTGAAGAGTCCAACTTCGATCTGTCTGTGGTCGAAAACGGCACCTTTATCAATAATATCGAGCTGCTGCCTCAGTTTGGGTATCAGGAAGGTTATGAACTCAGCGATCGCCACGAGCGTGAGAAACGTGGTCTTGAAGACAAACCAAGAGCCAATAAGCTGGAAGACACGCGCTTTTATCGGCAGAACTTCTTTGGCGTAGACGGCGACTTTATCGACTTTGAAGCCACGGTTTCCACCTCGGGCCAACAGATGGCCCTGGTTCCTGGATACCTGCAGCGGCAATGGCGTGAAAATGGTCGCAACTTCTTCCATTACAAGATGGACAGCCCCATGGTGAACTTCTATTCGATCCTCTCCGGACGTTTCGAAGTGGACCGGCAGCAGTACAAGGGCATAGTGATCGAGGTGTACTACCATTCGGCCCACTATTGGAACGTGGAGCGAATGATAGAGTCGGTGAAAGACTCTATCGACTATTACACCCAGGCTTTTGGTCCCTATCAACACAAGCAACTGCGTATAGTAGAGTTTCCCGGTTATCGCTCCTTTGCCCAGAGTTTTGCCAACACTGTGCCTTACTCTGAGCGTATCGGCTTTATCACCGACCTGCGCAACTCGGACAATATTGACCCCGTCTATTATGTGACGGCCCACGAAGTGGCACACCAGTGGTGGGGGCATCAGGTTGGTGCTGCCGATGTACAGGGCAGTGCGGTTATCTCCGAGAGCCTGTCACAATACTCGGCGCTGATGGTGATGGAGCACAAGTATGGCCCGCAGATGCTGCGCCGATTCCTCAAGTATGAGCTTGACCGCTACCTGCGAGGTCGCTCATCGGAAAGCAAGGGCGAACAGCCGTTACTGCGCAGTGAAGGGCAGGGTTATATCCATTATCAGAAAGGCTCGGTGATCATGATGGGGATCCGTGACCGCCTGGGGGAAGAACGGCTCAATGCCAATTTGAAGGCATTCCTTGAGCGCTACAAGTTCCGCGGCGATCCTTTCCCGACCACTCTGGACCTGCTCAGCTATCTGAAGTGGGATACGGACGGCGCCGAGGCGCGTTTCATTGAGGACTCCTTCTCTGAAATCAGCCTCTATGACCTGCGTCTGACCGAGGCCAAGGTAACCGAAACGCCGGAAGGCCAGTTTAAAGTCAGTCTGGATATCTATGCCCAGCGCCGGGTCGCTTCAGAGAAGGGCGCTGAGCAGGAGGTACCGCTGGACGAGTGGATTGATATAGGCGCCTTCAAGGTCAACCCGGACAAGCTCAAACAGGATGAACAGGTGCTGTCGCTGCAGAAATACCGGCTCAAGAGCGGCGAGAATCATCTCGAACTGGTGCTGAGCGAAAAGCCTGCCTATGTCGGGGTCGATCCCTTCATCAAGCTGGTAGACAGGGATTCAGGGGATAATATTTTCAAGCTTTAGAAAACCTTATAATAATTTCTTTCGTTTAGCCAAATGCCTCGCAATTAAGTTTGCGAGGCATTTTCTGCTCATGTATTCCCTATCAATTCAGCGGCGCCTTCCGCGCTGACGGCTATTCAACTCCTTAGTTTGCTGTGCTCGACTATAGTTTATGAATATAGCCAGCCGATGATTAATTGACTTGTCTCGTCATAGGCACTCTATACCATCGCCTATCTGGCTGGGTTTCGAACGGCTGACAAAGCTTTGAGTGGCTCAAACTTCTATAAGGAATGGGATTATGTCTATGGTCAGTGCCAAAGAGTTTGCCGACTGGCTTTATAAGCGCTTCGAGCAGGTAGAACACGGGGTCAGCATGAGTCGTGAGGATATCAACCAGCTAACCGGGCGGCAGAATTTTTCCATGGTATTTGTCCATGATATTCACTATGAATTGATGCAGCACGGTATGGCGTTTGTGACAGATACTTCTCGTGAGCAGTTCTTTCTGGTGCGTGTCTGCCCCATGCCTTGGCGGCAGCAACTGGAGCAGCAATTTGACAAGGAGATCTTCAACAATGTCATCTCCATTAATATGTCCCGCTGAAATAGTTGCATCTATCTGTTTGTCAGTCACAGGTGTTATGAAAGCCGAGCGCTCAACCTTCCTTAGTCCTTAATTACCGCTGCCAACACCCCAAACTGACGATAAACAGCTAGCTTAAGCGGGAAGACAGGCGCTAAAGCCTGAGTAAAATCATAAAATTAATGCAAATTCACTTGTCGCGGACCTGAGTTTTTCTTACTTTGGAATGAAACTGATTATCAAAGAGGCCACTTATGAATACTCATCTGGAGCTGCAACTGAAACATTGGCTGGAGATAGATCCCGACCCTACAACCCGGGATGAGCTGTTGAGTCTTAAAGCCGAAGGCAATGAAACTGAATTGTCAGCTCGCTTTGCCGGTCGCTTGGCCTTCGGCACCGCCGGTCTCAGGGGCGTGGTCGGCGCCGGTCCAATGCGGATGAACCGTTTGGTTATCCGCCAAACCACAGCGGGCCTGGGGCAGTATCTGCTCGCCCAGGTCAAGGATGCCGCCAGCCGCGGTGTGGTGATAGGTTTCGATGGCCGCCATGATTCACGTACCTTCGCCCATGATGCCGCCAGCGTGTTGACCGCCATGGGGATTAAGGTGCGACTCACCGCCAAAGTAGCTGCCACGCCGCTGGTGGCCTTTGGGGTGAAACACTTTGAAGCTGCCGCCGGTATCGTAGTGACCGCAAGCCATAACCCGCCGCAATACAATGGCTACAAGGTCTATTGGGGCAATGGCGCGCAGATCATTCCGCCACACGACTCAGGTATTGCTGCCTGCATTGACAAGGCTGCCAATGAAGAGCTGCCTTGGCTGGAGCAAAGTGAAGCCACCAAGCAGGGTAAACTCATCTGGCTGCAGGATGATTTTTATCAGGATTATCGCCGCGGTGTGTTCCATGCCGATGTCTTGCAGCACAAAACGGCGCCCGAAAGGGTGAGCCTGGCCTATACCGCCATGCATGGTGTTGGCGCAGAAATGGCCAAGACAGTGCTCAAGGATGCCGGTTTTACTCAGGTTTATTCTGTCGCCGCCCAGGAAAAACCGGACGGTGACTTCCCAACGGTTAAGTTCCCTAACCCGGAAGAGAAGGGCGCCATGGTTCTGGTGATTGCCGAGGCCAAGCAGCATCAGGCGCTGCTGGCCTGTGCCAACGATCCGGATGCCGATAGGCTGGCGGTGGCCGTGCGCCGCGATGACGGCGAATATCAAATGCTCACCGGCGATCAGGTGGGAGCCTTGCTGGGCCACTATCTATTGTCTAAGGCGCCGGCCAATCAGCGTCTGCTGGGAACCACTATCGTATCTTCAACCTTGCTCTCCAAAATCGCCAAGGCCAATGGCGGTGAGTTTTATACCACGCTCACAGGTTTCAAGTGGCTCACCAATGTTGGTATGCAGCGCCAGAGCGACAACAATAAATTCCTGTTCGCCTATGAAGAGGCGCTGGGCTACACAGTGGGCAGTATGGTGTGGGATAAGGACGGCCTGTCGGCGCTGGTGGCTTTTGCCCAGCTGACAGCCGAGCTGGCGGCACAGGACAAAACCATCTGGGACAGACTGGAACAACTCTATCGCGACTATGGCTTGCACCTCAATACTCAAGTGAGCATAGCGCTCAAGCCGGGAACGCCGGATATCGGGGCCCATCTGCGGGCCAATCCCCCCGAGTCCATCGCCGGTATGGCAGTATTGGTGATCGAGGATCTCAAATCGGCCGAGCGACGTTACGCCGATGGGCGGCGGGAGATCATCGAATTACCGGCCAGTGATGTGTTGACCTTCCACCTTGAAGGTGGTGCCCGGGTGATAGTGCGTCCCTCGGGAACCGAGCCCAAGATCAAGTGTTATTACGAGGTGGTTGAGCCTATGCTGGCCAGCGACAGTCTGGCTGATGCCGAAAGCCGCGCTAGAACTGCATTGGATGCCTTCGTCAGTGGCCATCAGGCATCGTTACCCAAGTAGATAATCGGGTCGGTGATATTTGACATAGGAATTGATCCATTTTGGGAGTGAAAGAAAGGCATTGATGAATACAAGTGCCAAATGCGGATTAGTTTGCCACTTTTTTAGATAATCAGGCATGTTTTACTCATTACTTGGCTGAAAAATAAAACGGCGTTTTAATAGACAAAGCATAGAGACAACAAGGGCTGCAGAAGGATGGTTAAAATCTCTCTGAAGCCCTTAATTTTATTGATGTTCGTTTAACTGATTTGCATCGGGTTTTTTATCCATAAAAGGCCTGCTAGAATAGCGCAATTTTGTGTGCTTTCTCGCGGTGAAAGGAACCCCTAGTGGAATTTTTATACGAGTACGGACTATTTCTTGCCAAGGCGATTACCCTGGTGGTTGCTATCGGCGCCATAGTGGTGATTGTGGTGGCATCGGCAGTAAAACAAAAGAGTGACAGGGGCGAGTTGAAACTGACTCATCTCAGTGATGAACTCAAATCGCTCAAGCATCATCTCAAGGCTGAGCTCTTGGGCAAAAAGGCGTTCAAGGCCTATGAGAAACAACTCAAAGCTGAACAAAAAGCCCATGACAAGGCACTGGATGCCGGGGACGTCAAAGATCCCAAGGTATATGTCATCGAGTTCAAAGGCGGCATAGAAGCCGCCGAAGTCGCGTCGCTGCGGGAAGAGATCAGCGCTATTTTGGCTATTGCAGAGGAAGGGGATGAAGTCGTAGCCAGTGTTGAGAGTGGTGGTGGCATGGTTCATGGGTATGGCTTGGCAGCCAGCCAACTGGACAGGATCCGCAGTGCCGGATTGCCGTTGACCATATGCGTGGATAAAGTAGCCGCCAGTGGCGGTTATATGATGGCCTGCGTTGCCGATCGTATTATTGCTGCACCGTTTGCTATCATAGGTTCTATAGGTGTTGTTGCCCAATTACCCAACTTTAATAAGCTGCTGAAGAAGCATGACATTGATTATGAGCAGCATACCGCCGGTGACTTTAAGCGTACTCTGACACTCTTTGGTGAGAATACTGATGAAGGCAGAGCCAAGTTCCAACAGGAACTGGAAGAAACCCATTTGCTGTTCAAAGACTTTGTCGGTCGTTATCGGCCGCAACTGGAGCTGGACAGGGTTGCAACAGGTGAGCATTGGTATGGTCAGCAAGCTATAGAGCTGGGACTCATAGATGAAGTGGGCACCAGTGACGACCTCTTGCTGAAGCTGGCCTCGGATCGGACTGTGATCAAAGTGAAATATCAGCTGCGTAAGAAACTGGCCGACAAGTTGGCTCACAGCGCTTCTTTGATGCTCAACGCCTGCTATAACAAGTTGGCTGAGAAAAATCGACCAATCTAACCTTTGGTATCTCGCTAACTCGATAATCAGACCCCGGCTTCCCGGGGTTTTTTATGCGGTGTGTCTTTAATTCTCTTGCTGGATACGCTAAAACCATTTTTGGTAATTAACAAAAAGACAACAATGGCTATGCAGATCAAATACCGAGCCAATATGATGGTTGGGGATCAGGCGTACCCGGCTTTTGAACTGGCCAACCTTATTCGTTTTATTCAGTCACAATTGGGAACCGAGGCTGCTGAAGAGATATGCCTGCACATAGGTACGGGTATCAATGAGCTCAAGGAGTGCCAATGGGTAAGGGTTTGGCAACTCAGCGCCACGATAGCGTTTCTAATGCAGCGCAGTCGACGTGAGGATGTTAGCCTGTTGGCCGGGCTCTACACTCGGGTAACTGATTTGGGTTTTCTGTTGCCTTTGCTTGGAGAATGTCGGAGCCTTGGTGAGTGCCTGGAGTTTGTGCTAAATCATCCCAAGTGGGTGGGCAGCTTTGCTGATCTTTTACTGCTGGAGGATGAGCATCAAATCCGTCTGCGCTGGCTTAATACCGGCCGGGCCGAACCGTTAATCTATCGTGGTGAATTTCTTCACAGTATAGGCGCATTACTGAGTTTGGCGCGGGAGTTGACCGGACAAGAGATAGTTTTTAACGCTATCAGTGTTACCGGCATCTTGATGCAGTCTGCAAGTTTGGTAAAACTGGCCAAGCGGGTGGAGTTCCAGAGTGATTTCAATGAATGGCGCCTCGACAAATCTTGGCTGACGCTTGCGGTGGATCTGACTCAGTTCTCAGGTCGCAGTCAAAGTTTTGAGCAGCAGAGTTCGCTGGTTGAAAAAATTATTGACGAACTTGATGGCGATTTCCCCTTGGTGCCAACGTTGGAAACCATGGCACTCAGGTTACACATGAGCAGTCGTAGTTTGAGGCGCAAGTTGGCGGCCCTCGGCAGCAGTTATCAACGCCTGGTGGATCAGCAAAGGTGTCAGCGAGCGGTAAGCTGGATCCTCGAAGGCCAACTGTCGGTGAGCGAGATTGCCGAGCGTTTGGGGTATAGTGATAGTTGTCACTTTCGTCAAAGTTTCAAGCATTGGCTCGGGTATCCACCCGGTTATTTCAGCCGTTTGGGGCAGCAAAACTAACCAAGGCCAGGTTCATTTTATCCTGACCAGTTTAGTCATAAATAATCTGCTGTTGAGACCTTTGCGATTCTGCGATAAGCCTTTTGCACTGATTCAGTGGATCTCCCTGACGCTGGAAAGCGTGTTGTCTTGCTGTTCCAATTGATGGGTCAGGGTTTCAACATCAATAAACAGGGTTTCGGGTTTCAGTTCTCTGTTGGGTTGGCAAATACAGGCCGCCAGACGGTAGTCCAGCTGCAGGTGATGAAATTTGTTGTATTCTTCGCTGAACTTGTTGATTTTCTCATTAATCCGTTCGATGACCTTTTGGGCTCCCATCTTATCGACGTTGAATAGACCGAGGGCGAACAGTTGGTGGTTGATGCGTCCCAATAGATCAGTATTGCGCAGCAAGGCTTGCTGCACCTGTTTGGCAAAGAATTCCAGCAAGTGAGGTTGGTTAACTGTTTCATGTATGTGAGGGCAAAGATACAATAGCGCCAGACTCTGGTGATCTCGCAGATGGCGATACCATTCACGGTGAAAGACTTCCATAAAATAGGTCCGGTTATAGACCCCGGTTTCCGGATCCCTGAAACCCGAGTTGCTGAAGGAATAAATCATGGGTTGGCTCCGAGCTAGTGACTGCTACAAGTATAGTTAACCAATCCATCTACTGAGTTGTGACAGGAGAATAACGACAATGAAAAAAGGGTTTTTGCTGTGCTCTATTATTTTGGCGTTGAGCGGTTGCTCTAAAGAGGAGAGCAGTTTGGTGACTCAGCCACAGGCGGAGCAACAGCCCGCTGCGGCAATGGTACAAACGGCAGAGCAGGCTTACCTCGCCATGGTGGATCAATTTTTCAAGGATTACCTCAAGCTTGAGCCCATCTACGCCACCTTTGTTGGGGTCAATGACTATAACGATACTTTCGGTGGCGATCTCTCCGAGGCCTACCTCAAGCAGCGCCATGAACTTAACAGTCGCTACGCCGCCCAGGCCAAGACCATAGACAAACAAGCTTTGCCCGAACAGTTGCAACTCAGTTACGACATGTTTGTTTATGACAGGGATATGGCGTTGGTGGATGAAACCTTCCCCAGCCGTTTTATGCCGATAAGCCAGTTCTACAGCACAGTGATTACCATGGTGCAGCTTGGCAGTGGTGAGAGTGCCCAGCCTTTCAATACCCCGCAGGATTACGCCAACTGGCAGCAGAGGGTGAAAGGTTTTGTCAAATGGACAGAGCTGGCGAAACAGCGTATGGATGAAGGCATTGCCAGCAAGGTTGTGCTGCCACGGGTATTGGTCGAGCGGCTTATCCCTCAGTTGCAGGCGCAGTTGGTGGATAAGCCTCAAGATAGCATTTTCTACGCCCCTGTGACCAAGATGCCCGAGAGTTTCAATGCCGCCGAACGCGCCTTGATTGAGCAGGAATACCAGCAGATGATCAGCCAAGAACTGCTGCCGGCTATCGCCTCACTCAAGCAATATTTCGAGCAAACCTATCTGCCGGCCTCGCGGGCTACTGACGGTTGGTGGGCGCTGCCTAACGGTAAAGTTTGGTATCAACATCTGGCCAATGCTCATACCACAACCACTATGGCTGTGGACGATATTCACCAAATCGGCATCAAGGAAGTGGCGCGGATCCTCGATGAAATGGACAAGGTGCGCCAGCAAGTGGGTTTTGAAGGTGATCTCAAGGCCTTCTTTGCTTCACTGTCATCCGAGCCAGAGTACTTCTTCAGTGACAGGCAGGGCTTAATTGACGGCTATATGGTGCTTAAGGACAAGATCAATGCCGTATTGCCCGGTTACTTCAATGTGATGCCCAAGGCCGACTATGTGGTGAAGCCGGTTGAAAGCTTCCGTGAAAAATCGGCTGCGGGAGCTTCCTATGAAGCACCGGCCGTCGATGGTAGTCGTCCAGGGGTGTTTTACATCAACACCTATAATCTGAAAGCTCAGCCCAAGTGGGGCATGACCACTTTGTCATTGCATGAGGCGGCGCCGGGTCACCACTTCCAAATAGCCATCAAGCAAGAGCTGCAGGGCGTGCCTGAGTTCCAACGTTTCAGCGGTTACACCGCCTTTGAAGAGGGCTGGGCCCTCTATGCCGAATATCTTGGAATAGAGATGGGTTTGTTTGAAGATCCGTACCAGTATTTCGGCAAGCTCTCGGATGAAATGCTGCGGGCGATGCGTCTGGTGGTGGATACTGGCCTGCATGCCAAGGGCTGGAGCCGTGAACAGGCGATTCAGTATATGAAAGACAACTCTCCACTGGCGGAAAGCGACATCATCGCCGAGGTGGAGCGCTATATGGCAATTCCTGGTCAGGCACTGTCTTATAAAGTTGGTCAGCTGAAGATCCTGGAGCTCAGAGCCCGGGCCGAGAAAGCCCTGGGGGATAATTTTGACCTCAAGGCCTTCCACGATCAAATCCTTACCACTGGTTCCTTACCCATGGCGGTGATGGAAGCCAAGATAGATCTCTGGATAGAAAAACAGCTGAAGCAAAAAGCATCAGCCTGAGACTGAATTTAAGTCGAGTCTTTGATAAGCAAACTCAAAACGCCGTCATCTGACGGCGTTTTTTAGCTTCGACTCACGGCCTGCCATTATTGTTGTGTCAGTTAACTTCTGACACAGAATGATATTATACTGGCCGGGTTTGTTCGGTGACCGACCGAAAAAAGGCCACTTGGCCAAGATTACTGAGGAGCAAATTATGGTACAGGCAACAGCAAGACATCTACTGGTAAAAACCGAAGCAGAATGCGCCAGCTTGAAACAACAGATTATCGATGGCGCCGATTTTGCCGAGTTGGCCCGTCAACATTCTGCCTGTCCTTCTGGTGCACAAGGCGGCGAGCTGGGCTCATTTGGCCCGGGAATGATGGTGCGTGAGTTTGATGAAGTGGTGTTCAGCGCGCCGCTCAATGAAGTACAGGGGCCGGTGAAAACGGCTTTTGGTTTTCACCTGCTTGAAGTTACCAGTCGCGGTTAAGCTGTAAGAGTTTAAGCAAGTGATAGAAATCTATACCGATAGACTCAGGCTCAGGACTCTGAAGGAGCAAGATTGGCCGGCGTTTCTGGCACTGCATTGCGATCCTGAGGTGGGCCGCTTTGTTAGAGATCCCGAACCCGAACCACTGCTCAAAGCCAAGTTTGAGCAGCGAAGCCAGCCTTGGCGTTATGAGTCCGGCGACTGGCTGACGCTGGTGATTGAAGAATTGGGCAGTGACAGCTTTGTCGGCTTGACCGGCTTTTACTGCGTCGATCCTGAGCTGGCGCAGGCCGAGGTGGGTTACCTGTTGCATCCAGATATGCAGGGGAAGGGCTATGCCACTGAGTCGCTGCGCGGGGTAATAGATTGGGGCTGTTTGAGCTTCAATATTCATAAGTTCATCGGTCACTGCGCCAATGATAATCTGGCTTCGGCCAAGGTCATGGAGAAGTGCGGCTTCGAGCTTGAGGGAATATTGCGGCACAACTTCCGTATCGGCGAACTTTGGGTGGATGACAGGGCCTATGGCCTGCTCAGTGATGAGCGTCGTTGACTTCTCTCCCCCAAGCGGATGCTTGCTGCTATAATCCGCCCCAAATAGAGTCAATTCCAGCAAGGCAAGGTCACAGTGACACAGAAAATGAGCGAATTCACCCTCAATAGCGGCGATGAGTATATTGAGCTTTATAAGGTGCTGAAGGCAGAAGGCATGACCAGTGCCGGCGCTGAGGCCAAGCATGTGATTGCCGAAGGGCTGGTGCTGGTCAATAACGAAGTTGAAACCCGCAAGCGCAAGAAATTGCTGCCGGGCGATCTGGTCAGCTTCAACGGCGAAACGGTTAAAATAGTGGCGGCGCAATAAGCGCAAGGGGAACAGAATGCAATTTCCAGATGATGACAACGGCAAGATGCTGCAGGCAATGCAGGAGTCGGGTATCGACCTGAACAAGCCTTTGGATGTGGACTTTTTCCTGGTGTTTGATGATCAGCGCGACGCTGAATCGGCATTGGAAGATTTGAGTCAATCCGAGCAGGCCGGCGAAGTTGAGCTGCAGTTCAACGAAGAGATAGAAAAGTGGGAGCTGATTGTCTGCATCAATATGGTGCCCGAGTATCAGGCATTGGTGGCGCGCGAAACCGAGCTGAACAGCTTTGCCGCCGAGTTTGATGGTATGACAGATGGTTGGGGCGTGATGCAGCATCAGGACGGCGATGACGAGTTTGCTGATGATGACCATGAGTGTGATGAGCACTGCCACCACTGAAGATAAGTGAATTTTTCCTGAGCCACCCAAATTTGGGTGGCTTTTTATTCTCTAGCTTTTTATTCTGCCCCCACTGATTGCCAATCTCAGGGAGAGTGATATGGCCAAACACATCAGTTTTGGAACCCCGGTCAACGACGCCGAGCGCTGGGCCTTTGAACTGCTGGGTGATGAGTTACCCAAAGATTATCTGCTGCTGACCAATATTGAGATCCCGACTCAGTCCGGGCGAGCGATGGAGGTGGATGCTCTGGTGGTCGGCGAGTGGGGCGTGTATGTCATCAATACCGCAGCCTGAGCCGCATTTATCACCCCAATGTGGAGCGGGTATTGGCCTTTGGCGAACTTGGCGGCAGCGACCGGGTCTTCATTGCCAGGGCCTGGGAGCGGGGCGTTGCTTTGGATTGCACCGAGATCCAATCGCCGCAACAGGTGATAGGCTGGTTTAGACAGTTGCTGACGGCGCTGCAGTATCTCCACAGATTGGATATCTTCCATCGAGCCATCTGCCCGAAGAATATTATTTGTAATGGCGACAGCGCCGTGCTTTTGAACTTTGGCCTGGGTCAGGACATAGCGGCCAGACACTATGCTGCTCAATATGCCGACCCGGATCTCTGGGCCCTGGAAGGAGATGCTGAACGGGATCTCTACGGTTTGGTGGCCAGTTTTATCGATGTGTTGACCCCTATAGAGCTCAAGGGCGATGCCGGCCCTGCAGGCATGCTCAGGGCCCTCGAGGCTTTTGATCCCCGTTGGTTGGGAGAGTCTTTGTTTGCCATGTGTTACAAGGTGCTGCGCTTAGAGGTCAACCTGGGAGACAATAATGACTATATGCCGCTATTTGGTTTTAACTCATAAGCAGCACAACTACGAGTGACGACTGAATATGAATGCATCATGCACAAACTCACTCGATTTTGGGTAAATGATTATTTTGGGCATGGATGATAAGAAACAAGAAATGTGACGCCTGTGCAATCAAGGTGATTAAGTCATCCAACCAAACTGCATGGTCATAGTGTTGAGCTCCTAATCCAGTCTCTGGCTTTGAGTCTGAGAGGAAGGATGTTTATACCTGTCGTCATTGTAATACCGAAAAATATTGTAATTGGATCTTGAGTTTGCTGATTATCTCGGGAGTTAACATCCACATTACAAATAGCCAAGCTACTACAGGGAGGTTTTATGGCACTTATTTATGAGGTTCAGGTTCGGGGAGCGGCCAAGGTGTTGGTATATGAAGTCAGCTCCCGCGCGGCCGCCGATCTATTGGTTTATCGAGTCGACAGCCGCGGCGCTACGCACAATCAGGATAGTCTCTGGTATCAGGTGGCGAGCCGCTCAATGGCCACGTCACTGATTCATTGGGTCAGCCATCGCAGTGCCGCTGATCTGCTGGTGTATTTTGTCAGCAGCCGCGGAGCCAGCGGTTGGCAAACTCAGCACCCGCTCAAAGGCCGTTTGTAACCCGGCTGCTTTTAAATCCAGGTAAAGAGGACGCCGGGAAGGTGAATACAGACTTTTGGCAACGACGGATGCCCGCAGTCATCAGCTATTGACCGTCAGCCTTTCATCCCGCGCCGGCCGACCTTTGAAAGCCCGTTAAAGACGTTTTATTGACAAGGATTTCCATGAGATTTGTATTTTTGCTTTGTGCCTTGCTGCCTCTGACTGTATTGGCCGAACAGCAGCGTTTTACACTTGCGGCCGGGCTTATCGATGAAGCCGTGACAGTTCAGATTGCTTTGCCCGAGAGTTATCGACATTCAGACAGTTTTCACTACCCCTTGCTGTTGGTACTTGATGGTTCGACCCAGTTTCATCATGTGGCATCCAGCGTCGGCTTTTTGAGCACATACGCCATAGTGCCGGAAATGATAGTGGTGGGCATAAGCACCCGCGACAGACTCAAGTACTTTACTCCCACAGAGCCGGAAGATTTCGCCGCAAGGGCGGGAAAGGCTGATGTTTATAACCGTTTTATCGCAGAGGAACTGCTGCCTGCATTGAGTGAACGTTACCGTCTGGCGCCTTACCGGACGATATTTGGCCACTCTTTGGCCGGGCTTTACAGCAGTTATCAGGCGCTCGGTCCGGCGTCTTCCTTCAATGCCGCGATAGCCATTAGTCCCAGCCTCTGGTGGGACGATGGCACCTTGATTACAGATTATGACAAATACCAGGCTCGCGAGCGCAAAGCGCCCATGCGCTGGTTTCTCAGTATGGCGAGTGAGCCAGGCGAGATGGCGCAGGCCTTTGACGCCATGCTGCAAAAACTGGAAACCAAACAGCCGTCAAAGCTACAGGTTTTCAATGCCCGTTTTGCCCGAGAAACCCACGACAGCACTCCCTTGATTGGCAATGTCGAGGGGCTTAAAGCCATCTTCAGTGGCTGGAACGCGGTACCACAAGTCGATGTGATGCCACTGCAACAACTGCTGGCGTTCTACAGGGGAAAAACTGCCGAGTATGGCTATACCTTTCCGTTGTCGGCACATCAATTCAACGTATACGGCCTAAAGGCCGCCTATGAGGGCCAAACTGCCTGGGGCGTTGCCATATTGGAGCAAGGAGTAGAGAAATTCGCTCGCTCGGAAATCCTTTGGGACAGCCTGGCAACGGCCTATACGCTTAACCAACAGCTCGATAAGGCAATGGCGGCGTCTATCAAGGCGCTGCAATTGGCCAGGCTGCATGATTCGGTTTTTCTCGAAGAGATTATGGCTCAGAACCGGGCGCTTGAGCAAAAACTGAGTCAGCCCTAACTCAGGTCTTTTACCTACCAGGCCCGGGATTTCCCGGAGAAGATTTACACCTGTTATGAGAGGAATGCCGTGTTTCGTGGATTAAATGAGATAAAACAACATATTGAAGAAGGCAATCTGGACTATTTGCGCCAGCATATGCCGAAAGCCTGGTCCCAATATATGTTCAGGATAGAGAAAGACCCGGCCGGGCTTGAGATCATCTCTTATCTCAGAGCGAACGCCGTTATCAAGGACTATCAAATCTATTACCTTATGTATTGCCGTGTGACGTATTATTCCGAGCCGAAGCAGTTTACGCCGCTATTTGACATCATCAAAGTCAACGGCCCGGATGGCAGCTTGGTCGAAGACGACCCTGAACATCTTTACCGGCTGTGTCACGATGTTTATCTCGGTTTTATTAGCGCGTTTATTTCAGTGGGTGGCCGCTTGGACCATAACCGGTTGTTGGCATTGGTCTTTGCAGGAGAGTCTGACGCTTACGCCATTTTTAATTTTCTACTGCCCAGATACGCCTTCTCCCATGAGGCACTGGCTACGGCGGCGGCCTGTTTGTTTTACAATGAATACCATTTGGATGGAGCCGGTGAACAGGCTTTGGCAGCCTTGCTGAGTCGGGGCATAGCGTTGGATTACTGCTTTGATGATGACAGTGAATTCGGCGAATATGCTTGCTTGGCGGCATTGATCTTCGGTCACAACCCAAAAAGGTTTAACCAGCTGTATGCCGATGGTGTCGAGCAGGCGCTTGTCGACAGTTTCGATTGGTCGCTCTTGCTTACCGAGCATGAACTGACTCTTGAGCATATTGAAGCCCTTAAGCTGTTGTCCCTCAGCGCTACGTTACCCATAGATGAGATTGGCGAATGCCTGTTAGAAAGAGAAGATGAAGCACTGCTGGCTGCTTTTGACTCCCTGCGCTGATGTCTTGGGCTGAAGAACTTTATCAATCACGGCGCGAATGGCCGTTGAGGCTGTGAGTGGGAAACTCAGGGTGTTGTAAGAAGTTGCCGACTTTCAAGGAGTGAAAAAGTATGAATCTACTGCTGCTCAGTAATCACCAAAGCGCAAGAGGCCGTGAGGCGCTTGCGTTTGTTATTGAGGCTCTGGGGCTTAAAGGGCAAGCGGGTGGTTACATAGGTTCAGAGCCTGATCCCGAGGGGGATTTCTACCGGCCAACACAGGCGTTTTATCAAGGCCTTGGCATAGGTCTCAACACCTACCTGGATTTTGAACAGGGTTTTAACAACACTGTGATGCAGAGGTTACTGGATAAGCCTTTAGTGCATCTCTCGGGCGGGGATACTTACCGTTTTTTACATGGCTTGCATAGTCGCAATCAACAGCAGAAACTCAAGAGTTATGCTGCATCCGGACATCTCTTGGTTGGTGTCAGTGCCGGCGCCATGCTGCTGACCGCCAACATAGAAACCGCGGCGCTTTGTGGTGACAGCAATACAGTGGGCCTTGAAAACCTGAAGGCGCTGGGCTTGGCCGACCTTTTATTTGTGCCCCATGTGGTTCATTCGCAGAGCCGAGAGCAATCCCATGGCCTCAGCCAAAAACGGCGTGCAAAGCAAGTGGCAGAGCGGCATGGTTTGCCCGTTTATCTCTGCTCGGATGAAGACGCGCTGGCCATTATTGATGGCTATCTTCACTGTTTTGGCGCGCCGGAGATCATCCTGCCAGAGGCTATCGCCTGAGCCCTGCAGTGCAGCAGTGCCTGTTCATCGGGATGACAAATCCCATTTATTGGGGTAGTTTGAACATTATTGATGGCTTATGCCAACAAGGCCTTAAGGAAGCAAGGCATCACCCAAGAGGAAGCAAGGATGGCAGCAGAACTGATCAAATCGTCAATGACTACAGTGCAGAACGGAGTGGCCAAAGCCGATGGCAAGATTTCTTTGACCGGCAATGAACTCAAGTTTGTGCCTTTCAATCAGCAACTGGGGCTGGGGCCCTACACTCTCAAGCGAGATGATATCTGCGCGGTAGAAAAGTGTCTGGCTACTGGCGGCGGTATTTTCCCTATATCGGCAGATGCGCTGCGGGTCATTCTCAATGATGGCAAACGCTATGAGTTTATTCTGGCAGATACCTCAGAGTGGCTTACGCTGCTGTAATTTTGTGCCTCTTTCGGCAAAAGCGGCATAATCGGGAGCTGAGTATGAGAGTACTGGCGATGGCTCAAGGGCAATGGTATTTGTTGGAGCATGAAGGGCAGCTATATCTGGACGTGCTTTGCCGACATAACAACCGCTTTATGATCCAGCTCAATGAGCGGGAAGTGGCAGAGTATCGCCGCTCCGGCAATGCCTTTCTTAAACAACAAGCCCGTGATATTCAATATGCAGTACCTATTCGCAAGGGGACTCGCTGCGGTTTGCAAGGGCGGGATCAGCGTCGTCAATTGGGGGAATTGGCCAATACCGCGGAATGTGAGTGGCTGGCGGCCAAAGAAGCTGAGCAGTGACCAACTGAGAAACAGCCTCAAAAAAGAATTTTATAAGGAAAGCCGTGCAAGCAGTATTTAAGCAAACCGAGGGTGATTACCTCTAAGCCGTTATTGAAGTGGCGGGGCAGCCGCTTACTGTGATGGATGAATTCGGTGGTGACAGCCTGACTTATGGTGGAGGGCTTTGTTATCGGAAGATGTTTCCGGAAAAATACTGATACTGTCGCAGCGATTTTTGGGCTCTGTGTATAGCCGGTGCGTCTCTCGGGATTGCAATCATGCTATCAAAGGCCGCATAATCGAAGCCGGCCTTATCCAGGTCTCATATCTATACCTAGGTGCCTTAAGGCTTTCAAATCAAGGTCACGGAAAACCCAAGGTTTTGTGACAGTTATTCTGATAGGAAAAAGGAATTTTACCTCAATGCTTCTGCAATCTTTTATCGACCATCTGCCACCCGGCGCAGATATCAAATCAGTATCGGCGCCAACTCTTGCCAAATATCAGGACCATTTGCCCGAGTGCTTATTGGAACTGTGGCAACAACATGGCTTTGGCCACTATGGTGATGGTTTAATCCAACTTATTGATCCGGATGAATACCTGGACAATCTCTGGGGCTGGCTGATGTTGGATGAAGACATGAGTCGCATCCCGTTCGCTATCAGCTGTTTTGGCGACATTTTTTATTATCGGCTCCTGAGCGATGAAGGGGATGAAGATATCGCCTTTATCGATCCCCACACTTCACAGACAGATGTGCTCACCTGGAACATGGAAGACTTCTTCAACGACTGGTGTTGTGACGATGAAGTGCAAACCAGCTTCTTCAGGAAGAGGGAACTTCAACAAGTCAGCGACCAGCAAGGCAGGCTGCAGCCAAACCAGATCTACTTTTACACCCCGGCACTGCGTCTCGGGGGTGAACCAGCTATTGATAAGACTCAAAGAGGCGATGCCAGAGTGCAACTGGACTTCTTGCTGCAGTTGGCTCTGGAAGCCTAGCCGCGAAACCAGGATGAGAAATTGAACCGGGCTGTGGTCATAGTTTACTGCCTGGTCTGATACGCTCGGCAAGCTGGTTTTATCGGCGACAAGACGGAGCGCCATGAACGTATGCTGGTTGGCCGCCGGGCTTATCTTTATTTACGGTTTGTTGCGGATTCTGGGACAAGGCTCAGGCGGCGCCGAAACCATCATGACAGGTTTGGGTGTGGCGTTGCTGCTGTTTTATAGCCTGATCATTAACTTATTTGCCGCGCCATATCTGTTTTTTGGTGCCGCTCGGCAAGTGGGATCCAATCAGGCTTTGAGCACAAAGCGGCATATTGGAGAAGCGAGCCAAGCAGAGTGAGTTCTTATGTTTGCCCATCTGTTTCGAAAACAAAAAATAAAGCAATATGCCCGTAGGCTATCCAGGGATTTGCTAAAGCATTATGGCAAGAAGAGATATTACTCCAGAAATCAGCTGGAAAGGGCTTTAATCAGACAAAAGCTCAGGCGTCCTCCCAGAGCCTGTGATAGTCATGGCGGTATTTCGACCAACGAATATTATGCCTATGCCATGTACTGCTCACCGGCCGAATTTTCCCGCATTTCGATGCAAACCTCCATAACTCAAGGTTCCAGTGAGCCGGACTATGGTCAACTGAGAAGGGAAGCTGCGGAGGTTATCTTTGGTCGGCCACAGGATTTTACGGTCGCTAGCCTGCATGAGGCCAGTGCCGGCCATAGTGCAGCGGAAACCGCCGCTGCGGATCCGGGGTGTGATTCTGGCAGTGATTAAGCTGAAAGTGAGCGAGTTGGCCGTGGGTGCTTGACCTTTGTTTCTGCGATGACCACTCCTGGCTGACAGGCGATCTCCGGTCAGCGCTGTAAATCGGGCAAAAGGGTTGGAAGCTTATACTCAGGGAGAGGGAATGCCGGAACTATTGATCCAGTTTGTGCTGGGTTTTGCACTGCTGACGGGCGTTTTGGGCTGGTTTGCCTTGATGTTTGCTTCGCTGCCCGGCGCCGAGCTGCGTCGCAGTTTGTCTATGCGTCTGGTGCGAGGATTGTTCTACAGCTATCCCCTTTGGGTGTTGGTGCCGGTATATCAGCTTAAATACACCATGGTAGCAAGCTTAATGGGTTTGCTTTGGGGGATAGTCCCAATGCTGCCTTTGCTGTTAGTCTGGTTGATATTTACCCTTCAGGGGCGGGAGCTTAAACGGCGGCAACAATTAAAAGCGGTATCAAAGCCCAGAACCAAACAGGAGTAGAAGGGCAAACATGGCTAAACCAGAGGCTGTTAATGCTCAAGTGATACCCATGGCCCATTGATACCGCAAGATTGACCAAATAATCAAGGAGGTTTAGATGGTGACTATCGCTGAGCTGCAAGCTTTTATCGAACGCGAGCTGCCACAGAGCGGTATTGTGATTGAACATCTGGGAGATAAGTCGGCCAGAGTGCGTAAGCCGATAACTCAGGCGCACCTGCGCCCCGGCGGTACTGTCTCAGGGCCGGCCATGATGGAGTTAGCCGATATTGCCATCTATATCGCCTTGTTGGCGGAAATAGGTATAGTGCCTCTGGCGGTAACTACCAACCTGAATATCAACTTCCTGCGTAAACCCAGCGCCGAGTGTGACATAGTTGCCGATTGTAGGCTGCTGAAATTGGGTAAATCATTGGCGATTGCCGAAGTGTCTGTGTTTTCAGATGGACACAGCGAAGTTGTGGCTCATGCCGTGGGCACTTATTCCATTCCGCCGACGAACTAGCCCCTAACTCCATTCAAAAATTGTTGCTGCCCTTGTGATTCGATCCTTCCAGGGGCTTGGGCCTTGCTCAATGCCGAACTCGATAACTGTGATGTATCGTTTTTTGGGCCTTCGGCATCCAGGGAGTATCTGCAGCCTGGCCAAGTGCATGCTGTAAAACTATGCCTACTTCATGTGGTTTGCGGCTCAGTCATGAACCGGCTTTGAAACCGTAACCCTTTGTCAAAGGGGCTTCAATAAAATTAAAAAGGCTCCCTTTGGAGCCTTTGGGCTTATCTAAGGCTAAAACCGGTAGGTGACAGAGACCCCAAAGTTACGGGGATCGACTATTGCCGCATAGCCATCCGGGTAGTTACGGGCAGCCGGAGAGCGACTCAACACGGCTTTCTCATCAAAGGCGTTGTTGACGAAGGCGTTGAAGATCCAGTTGTCAGTCTCATAATTGAGCGACATACGTGCCAGCACATAGTCACCGGCAACTCGTTCCTCTGTGTTCTCAAAGTCACCATAGTACTCACCGACATAGTTGGCGGAGACACTGAAGGTAAGCTGATCTGTCAGCCAATACTGGGCACCGAGATTGGCGGTCATTGAGGGGGCCGAATCCAGTTCATTGCCCTTGGCAGAGGCATAACCTTCTCCAGGTTCCTTGATTTCCGAACTCAACAGCCCAAGGCCGCCGTGCAGGCGCAGATCCCGGGTCACCATGGCTGAGGCTTCAAACTCGGCACCATAGGTAATCACCTTGTCCATGTTGATAACCCGTCTGGCAGAGCCCGTGGCCTGATATCCGTCGTAGTCGTTGTAGAACAGGTTGGCGCTCAGGTTGATATTACCGCCATCCAGGCTGGTTCTCAGCCCAAGTTCATAGGCGTTAACGTACTCTTCATCGTAGAAGTAGAACTCATTTTCCGGGAAGCCTATCGCCGCACCGGCGGCGTTGTAGCCACGGCGACCGCTTAAGGAGACTGTGGTCTCGGCATTGATATCGTACTGCAATACCAGCTTGGGCAACTTGATGGTCTTACTGTTGTCCAGGGTATCTTCTATGGGCGTTTGCGGCTGCTTCATCCAGAAATTACGCAGCTGGGATTCCCGTTCAACCCTGCCTCCGGCGGTGATCCTGAAGTCATCGGTGACGTTATAGGTAAATTCGCCGAAAACCGCCTTGGAGTCACTATTGTCGTCGCCGCGATAAACCGTACCGCCGCTACTGTTGAAGTCTTGATCGCGCTTGAAATAGTAGAGGCCGATAAAGCCGCTGTAAAGCTCGCTGTTAAGGCCAAAATGCAGCTTGGTTTCAGCCGTGGTGTTGGACTCCTCCATACTCACCACTTGCTCGGTAGCAGGATCCTTGTCATAGGTATCCATCACCCAGTGGTAGTTCATTCTGGCCAGCAAGAAGTCGACCGAAAAATTGTCACCGATCCTGTAGTCCAGCTTGATGCTGCCGGTATCTGATTCAGTGTCCATGTTTCTGGGGTTGATGGGCTGATACTTAAAGGGATCGTCACCACTGAAGTATTGCCGTCCCGTGTTGCCGCGCTCATGGTTTTTGGCATAGCTGAGCATGGCCTTGAGGCCGTCAATGGCTGCGGGCTCCCACAGGAGTTTGGCTCTTATTCTGTCTGTGTTGAGCTTATTCAGATCAAAGCCCGGCGGGTTAGCTTCATGGATAATCGGGTTGGCGTAAGTTTCACCATCGGTATGCTGCGCCGATAGGCGAAAGGCCAGTTCATCCTCAATCAAAGGGCCGGAGATGGCGGCGGCCGAGTCTATATATTGGCTCTCACTGCGGTAACCCACCCGAGCGGCACCCTGCCAGTCAAAAGTCGGATCCTTGGTCTTGATAAACATGGCGCCACCTATGCTGTTGCGGCCATTACTGGTGGATTGGGGACCGCGAAACACTTCAATTTGCTCTATGTCCCACATGCCGGTATCGCCGGTCAAATCCGCCATAAAAGGTTCTGCCACACCATCGGTTATGGTTGATACCCGGGTCTTGGCGCCGCCGGAAACCCCACTAAAGCCGGTGGCGGCGCCGTTACCGGAAATCCCGCGGATATTGGGCATCTGCCCTGACAGCACTACCAGGTTGGGTATTTCTGAGATGGCGTCATGCACCGACAGGTATTGCAGCGTCTTAAGCTGCTCCTCGGTGATGACAGATACAGATGAACTCACGTCTTTCAATGATTTCTCTGTCTTTTCCCCCAAAACGACAATTTTTTCGATTGATTGATTTCCGCGCTCGACAGCATCGTCGGCAAAGGCCGGTGATGCCAGCATAGCGAGCAGCAGGGCATTGAGCTTAAATTTATAGCTAGGCATGAGTATCTGTCCTGATTAACAAA
Source organism: Shewanella indica (assembly GCF_033842865.1). Taxonomy (NCBI): domain Bacteria; kingdom Pseudomonadati; phylum Pseudomonadota; class Gammaproteobacteria; order Alteromonadales; family Shewanellaceae; genus Shewanella; species Shewanella indica. The sequence continues at coordinate 4,064,361 of NZ_JAWXXR010000001.1, read as the reverse complement.
TGAAGCGAATGAGTAAATAAGCGTTAAGTGGGGGACAAAGTTATAGACCTATAAATACGATCGCAAGTGATAATTGTTATCATTTGATAAAATGTGATCGAATGCCGGAATACCTTTTGTAACCGGGACAAAATGGATACACCAAATGAGCTGTTGCAGACGAAAGGATAGATGGAGCAAGTATCTGAGCGCTCACAAGGTGAGTTGTCAGAGTTAAGTTTGCTCTTGGAGGGAAAATACGAACAAAAGGCTTGCTGTCGCTTTGATAATCAGGCCTTTGCAATTGTTCGGGCGCAGTTGAAGTTTACGGCTACTTGAAAGCCACACTCCGGATAAGTGAGCATGGCTTACCTGAGGGGTTATAGTCGTTTGGCGCCCGAACTCCATTTCCGGCCAAGCCCAAGGAAAACAGACAGTTATTAAACCGTCTGCTCGGTCTTGGGCGCGAGTTTGTGCCGTTTATGCCTTGATTGTTTATCATTGGGAGGCCGGTTCTTTAACGGTTTTCCCATTGGTCTTTTGGGTGAATGTGTCGCTTTTTTGCCCGTAGCTTGTCTTGGGCTTTTGCCGTCGGCATCCGGTTTTCTTCGTAATCGGCAATGTTTGGGAATTCTGGCTATCACTTCGGCAAACAGGTTTCTGTGTTTCCCGGCGGCGCCCGGGCGACTCAGAAACTCGAGATCGCCGAAGAAGAGCAAGCTTTGCTTGGCGCGGGAGCAGGCCACATTGAGTCGTTTCCAGTCGAGAATAAAACGCAGGTTGCCCTGGGTTCGCACCGTAGAATAACAGACTATCTCATCTTCGCTGCCTTGAAAGCTGTCCACCGTATTGATGCGGATATTGAACTGACCCAACCGATATTCGCCACTTGCCGCGGGCGATGATAACTCGCTCATCAGGGCACGGATCAGTCGTTTCTGGGCGCCATAGGGGGTGATGACGGCTATGCCCAGAGGCGTGGCAGGCTGATGAGTCACCCGCACGTCAGTGGTGTTCCCCCGGTGGTTATTTTTGTCTGCCAGGTTCTTAATAAAGGTGACTATCGCCTCGGCTTCTTCGCGATTGTACTTACTGGTGCCTTCTTGTTGCTGTTGACCGGCGACATCTTTCCAAATCAAGGTGTGCGGCAGGACGAAGTCTTGTTCATTCAGTTGTCGGCCGTTGAACAGTTGTCGCTCACCATTGGGGCTGTAAAAGAGCTCGGCGACCAGATCGCCTATCTTTTCCGGCATTCGGAACTGTTCAGCCAAAAAGCTTTTGCTTGTGGGCGGCAATTGATCATAGAGGCCTTCAAAGAAACTGGTTTCCAGGAAACATTCGTTCAAAAAGGGCAATTCGTCATTGGCTTCATCTGTCTGCAGTAGCGGCGCAACGCTGGGAGGCAGTTGGAAATGATCGCCTATCAGTATCACCTTGCGGGCTCTGAGCAGAGGGATCATGAGTTCGGGTACCGTGGAGCGACCGGCTTCATCAATGATGACGAGGTCGAACCTGAGCTGATCTATGCTTTGACGTCTGGAGGCGAGCCCAACGCAAGTTGCGCCAACCAGATTATGATCTGCCAGTAACATCCAGTTGAGCTCTTTATCAAGCCTTTGTTGTTCCTGCTCTGTGCCCAAAACGCCGTACAGCCAACGGTGAGCCAGCTCAGGCAAAGGTTCGGCTTCGGTTGTACAGGCCAGGGCACTGCGGCGACTTCGCTGTTCAAAGTCATTCAGTTTTTGTTTAATGGTGTAGTCACTGAGCTTGCCACTGACCTTGTCATCGGCCCCAATTCTCAATAGCCGCACCTCTTGCTTTTCCAGCAAGGCTTGGTGTAAATCAATAAAGCGTGCCAGGGCGTTGTCTACCGCCGCATGTTGCTGCGATACCAATAATACCCGGGTCTCTGGACGATGGTGGAAAATCTGATGCAGCATCTCCACTATGCAAGTGGTCTTGGCGGTACCCGGCGGCCCCTGGATCAGAGCAAGATGCTGCTCACTGAGTGCTGTGCGGATAACCTGTTTCTGGCGTTCGGTCAGTTGGGTATTTTGCCAGCAAAGATCTTCACGCAATCTGTGTTGCCAGAATGGGTCCTGTTGCGGCGTATAGCTGCCCGGTGCCAGAAGTATCTGCTTCAGCCTGGGCTCGACCAAGGCATCGTTACGAAATGCATCCAAAGCCGCTTGTTGTCGCTGCAGCGCTTCGTCAAATAACTTGAGACTGAGCCGCAGGCTGGTTTTTGTTGCACCGACTTGAGTGGATTGCAGCTCTTGTGCCCATTTTTGCGGTAGCCTCAGCTGCAAACTACCGGAATCGATAGTCACTTCCAGGCGGTTTTGTTGCCGGGCGGGAAGGGGATTGAGCCAGACAAATTCGCCTGCAGCGGTTTCGCCCCAGTATTCGAGGGTGCAACGAGGCGAAAAACCACTGCTTTGCTGCGCTTTGAACCCGGCTTTGAAATTTGTCAGCAGCTGGTGCTGACTGTCATCGACTATAAAGTGCAGCAGTAAGTCCTGATCTTGCTCCTGCAGTTTGTCGGCCCGTCCCACCAAGGTGATATCCAACTGCGCCTGCTGATAATCGAGCACGCTTTGCCACTGACCCAGCATCTTCAGTTGTGCCATCCGCGCCTGGCTGTCGGCTTCACTGCTGCTCAAGTGATTGATAAAGGCGACAAGGGCACTGATACCATCCGGATTGGCCAGCACACTGGACTCAAGAGCACTGTCTGCAGGGATCAACATAAAGGGCAGTTCATACCCCTGACCTCTGTCTTCAAAGTCTTCGACATCGCTGACCCGCAAACAGGCTTGCTTGGTATCAATTTGGCAGTTTAGCGCCAGAGTGTGGCGGGCCAGTTGCAAGTCACCACTGTCCTGTTCCATATCTGAATGGAGCAAGCGCCAGGGGGTTGGATCATCCGCCCGCAGCGCCATGAGCTCTTGCTCAGAAAACAGCTCCGAAGGCAGGTAAAGATAGAGTGAGCCTTCATCTGTGCCGCCGAGTTCGGCCGTGTCCAGCATATTGAGTTGAATTCTTCCCCGGGATTGCTGCTGGCCGGGACTGGCATCCAGCGTCAGGTTGTAAAGCTCAGGCCAAGCCTGTATCTGTTGGCCCGGCAACAGTTCCAACATGGGGTTGGGAGTCATTTGCCTTGGCAGAAAGGCGGATATGGCCTTGCCTTGGGTATGGGCCAGATAGCCTTTGGCTACCCGGCGTTCAATTTCAAATGCCATTGGCCTGGCCGCCATTATCGCCTCTACCCAGGCGACACCTCTGGCGACACAGGCATAGAATAACCGGGTGCCATTCTTGCCGCTGCGTTGGTGAGTTATTTGCAATGGAATGGCTTGTGGATCGTCATAGCTGAAAAACAGCTTGCGCTGCAGGTCGTTGCTCCAGCCCTGCAAGCCCAGGTTATTGCCAAGATGCAGCCTGCTGTTGAAGGGCAGGTCTCTATCCAGTTCATCTTGCTCTACCAGCACCACTTTTCCGACATAGAGCCATTCTGCAGGTAAGGTCGGGCTCGGTGGCGTAAGCTCATCCAGGCGTTTTTTGAGTTCAGATACTGAAGGCTCGGTGTCGAGCGTATCCCGCACGGCTTTGAGTTGTGCCAGATACCAGTCGAGATAGTCTTTGTAGGCAACCAGGCGGCTGCGGGCATCTTCTACCTGACAATAACTTTGCTGCAGCGCCCGGCGCCGATAGGGGCTGAGCCCCTCATCATTGAGCTCTGTGGCTATTTGCTCGGGTAACAGTTGGAGTTCGGCGTCTATCAGGCTGACCTTATTCAGCAGCTCATGATGTTGAGCTTCCATTTTGGAGCAGAGTTGCTGCAGCGACTGACTTAACTGTAGAGCTTGCTGCCTGTCGTGCTCTGCCGCCATGCTGTTATAACGCCGATTGAGAGCGTCTATGTCTCCGCGCAACTCGTCGTGGCGCTGATGCTCTTTAGCTGTGGCTCTATCGAACAACCAAGCGGTCGCAGTTGCTGTGACAGTAACCCCTATGCCTATGATGATGGCTGGCAGCACTCAATAAACTCCTGGATTAAAGGTTTGGCAATTTATGCAGCAGTTGCAGCAGCTGATATTCTTCATCGCTGGCTTCACCCAAACTCACCTTACGGCGCAAAATCTCAATCGTCTGCTCGCGACTTTGATGATCCTGCTGCCAGCGTTGGTGGGCCTGTTCATTGAGTTGATGTTCATTGTCGGCCTTGAGCCTGTCGAGGGCGATTTCCTGACAGCGCTCCTGATGTTTGAGTTGTGCCTGACGTAATTCGTTGTCGGACAGCTCTATCTCTTTTAATGCTTCGGCTTTGACTCTTTCAGTTTCCGCTCTGGCAGTTTCCAGTTGGTTGTAACTCTGATAAGCACTGACCGCTTCTTTGGCTAGTGCAACGACTTCTGCGCCGCTTAGCTCCGGGGTTTTGCTTTGTGCTTTGGCTGGGGACTTGGTGCCAATACGGCTGGGAGTTTTCATTTGTGTATGCCCTCTGAACTTCAATAGCCCTGATTTAGGTGAATAGGGTTGATGATAGTGAATCGCAAATCTTTAACTAAGCTTGGTGTTACTCAAAAGCGCCGACCAAGCACAAGAGTTGTGCCTTCATTAACTCATCGGTCAGTCTGCTGAGTCGTCTGAGCTCTGGGCACTCACGGCGCGCGGTACTTCTCAGGTGTTGCAACTGTCCAAGAAAGATCTCCAGACTCTGGCGGCGACTTTGCAGCTCTGTGACAAGTTGAGTCGTCAGTTGATTGTCGTGCTGTAATCTGTGTTGCAGCAGTGTCATGCGTTCCTCGGCCTCCATTTGCCAGAGCGTTTGCTCCAGTGCCATCTGTTTGCTGAGGTTTTTGAGTTGATGCTGCAACGTACGTTTTTGAGCTTGCAACTGCTCGGTGACTTCTTTGGCACGCTGCAGCTTAAAATAGGAGTTGAGGCAGTCCAGTACAGAAATGGCGGCATCGACCCACACCAAGACAGGGTTAACCCCTTTGGCGCCGCGCATCAGTTGATAACCTATTCGGCCAGCCTGGTAGAGCCTCGCTTGCCGGGCACTGCCGACTTCCAGGGTCTTACTGGCAAACAGTGAAACAGTTTTCATTGGTTTGGCTCCAACGAGGTTTCAAATTGTGCCTTGAGTGCCGTCATCAGCTGCGGCTTGTCGAGTCGCAGCGGGCGCAGGTTCTGGTTCAGAGTGATGTGACGACTAATGCCGGTATCAAGGGGCTGCTCTTTCGCGGCGATGACTTGCAACAGTTCGCTTATGGGCTTTTCAGCGCTCTTGGGCCAACTAGCGTTGCCCTCGACTCGCTCGCTGGTGTTGATAACGGCGCCGCTCAACTGGCACAAGTGGAGTTGACTGGTTGGGGGACTTGCCAGTGCTGAGTCGAGCAGGGGCGGCACTGTGTAATTGGCCTGATATTCGAGCACCGGTGCTTTTAATAGCAGTGTGCCGCGTTTTTCCGAAGTTAATGATGTTTCGCTATCAAGCTCGACCCAGGCATAACGAAGCTCTGTTTCATCGCCGATAATCTCAAGCTGTGGCTGCCAGGCAGTACGCTGCTCCTGCAACATCCTGTGATACTTGGCCGGACAAAGCTGTTGCATCAGCTCGGTTAGCTCCCCTTGATTTTCCAGGCTGGAGGCCAGTCGGCGGTTCAGTCTTTGCTGTTGCAGCACCTGCTGAATATTCCAGTCTGTTTCGTACTCTCTCAAGGTCATCCAGGGTTCGGAGGGGTTGTTTTTCAATAACAGCTGTTCATCGTGGCACCAAACGGGATTGAGTTGTGGATCCATCACATCAAGCCACAGCACAAAGCTCAGCTCAGTCAGTTCACAAGCCAGCGCCATCTGACTCCCTTGTGGGGTTAATTGGCGCAGGTCATCTTCCAGCCAGCCGAGCGCACATAAACGTTCCAGCAGTGGCGTTAGTTGTGAGCTTGTCAGTGCGGTAACTTGCTGGATCTGTTCCTGAGTTACGCCGTATAAGGTAAAAGACTGCAGTAAAAAGCGTGAGACCTTACCCAGGATTTCCAACTGCTGATGACGAAAGCTCAACCGATAACGACGCATGGGCAGCAGAATATTCAAAGGGGCTGGAAGGCTATTTGTATGGGCCACGGTTGGATCTTACTTATCTGTTTAGGCTGGAGGTTTATGTCGTGAAAGACGGCGCAAACCTTAACACGAAAGTTGAGATAAAAAACCAGACATTGAGTGTTTTTTTGAAAAAAATATTAATATATGCAACAGCTTGCATAAAATTGATTCAATATTATTTCAAAGCTTGTCAGCGAGTGTGTTATTGCGCCTACTATGAATCTGTGTCGATAGCAGTTGCCAGTGAGGTGTTAAATAATCATTGAACATTCGTTCTGCCAAGTGCAGCTTTACTCTTTGCCAAAGACAGGGAGAACTGTTGAGTCGCAGTAAGATTTGCTCCTTGAGCCATTGTTCATCGAAGCCCGCCCACTCACCACAGACGTCGAATAAATTGGGGCCACAAACAGGCGCAACTTCCCGATACAGAATATGCTCCAGTTCTTTTAGGGAATAAGGAGAAAGAGCACATACCCGGATAATGCCGGGGTAGTGCAGAGTGACATCGGTATCGAGAAACAAATCCGACATTGCGCTCCATACCGCTTGGCGGATGGGGAGTTTTGCGGTTTCCTCCAGCATGATATGGAAGGGGGATTCAGCCATAGGATCCTTCCTTTAGGGCTGTTATTTATGCACAGAGGGTAACCAAAGGCATCAGAGACATCAAGTTATCAAGCTCTAATTGCTAATTTAGCTGGGTAGATCCAATAAAAAGGCCACGGAAGTGGCCTTAGGGGGATTTATGGATGTGAGTTTATTTGACTCTCATGCCCGGCTGAGCACCTTCATGGGGCTCAAGGATCCACAGTTCTTTACCACCAGGGCCCGCGGCCAGCACCATGCCCTCAGACAGGCCGAAGCGCATCTTGCGAGGAGCCAGGTTGGCCACCATTACTGTCAGTTTGCCTTCGAGATCTTCCGGCGCATAAGCCGACTTGATACCGGCAAATACCTGACGGGTTTCGCCGCCGAGATCTAGCTGTAATTTGAGCAGCTTGTTGGCTTCAGGGACATGCTCGGCCTTCTTGATAAGCGCAATCCGCAGATCCAGCTTGGCAAAGTCGTCAAACTCTATGGTTGGGCTGATAGGGTCATCCGCCAATGGACCACTGGCCTTGGGGGTGTCTTCGGTTGCTTTGAGGCTTTCCTTGGAGGCTTCCACCATGGCGCTCACTTTATCGAGCTCGATACGTTGCATCATAGGCTTGAACGGATTGATTTGGTGACCGGCCATATCCATTGCCAAGCCGCTCCAGCTGAGTTCCAGCTTGAGGAAGGCTTCAACATCGGCGGCCAAGCGCGGCAGTACCGGCTTAAGATAAGTCACCAGAATACGGAACAAATTCAGCGCCACTGAGCATACCTGATGGGCGCGGGCCAAGGTTTCTTCGTTTTTCACCAATTGCCAAGGAGCTTCATCGGCAACGTAAGCGTTGGCGACATCGGCCAGCGCCATGATTTCACGCATCGCCTTGCCGTATTCGCGACCTTCATACAGCTCGGCGATCAGCTCCTGTTTGGCCAGAAAGGATTCGGCCAGGCTGTTGTCTTCCACTTTGGCCAGTTTGGCGTCAAAACGCTTGACGATAAAGCCGGCGGTGCGGCTTGCCAGGTTAACCAGCTTACCGACCAGATCCGAGTTGACTCTGGCGGCAAAGTCTTCCAGGTTCAGGTCCAGATCGTCAATGCGGCTGGAGAGCTTGGCGGCATAGTAGTAGCGCAGATATTCAGGATCCAGATGATCCAGGTAAGTACGGGCCTTGATAAAGGTGCCCTTGGACTTGGACATTTTGGCGCCGTTGACCGTGACATAGCCGTGGGCATAGACACTGCTTGGCTGACGGTAGCCGGCGCCTTTGAGCATGGCCGGCCAGAATAGACTATGGAAATAGACTATGTCTTTGCCGATGAAGTGATACACCTCAGCTTTTGAGTCGGCATTCCAGAACTCGTCAAAGTCCAGCTCCGGGCGCTTGTCGCAGAGGTTCTTGAATGAACCCATGTAGCCCACAGGCGCATCGAGCCAAACGTAGAAGTATTTGCCCGGCGCATCGGGGATCTCAAAGCCAAAGTAGGGCGCATCACGGGTGATATCCCACTGCTGCAGGCCTTGCTCGAACCATTCATCCAGCTTGTTGGCCATTTCACTCTGCAATGACCCTGAATGGGTCCACTCTTTGAGCATGGTTTCAAAGGCAGGCAGATCGAAGAAGAAGTGCTCTGTCTCTTTCATGACCGGGGTGGCACCGGATACCGCAGAGCGCGGATTGATCAGCTCGGTTGGGCTGTAGGTGGCGCCACAGGCGTCGCAGTTGTCGCCGTATTGGTCTTCAGACTTACACTTGGGGCAGGTGCCCTTGACGAATCTGTCCGGCAGGAACATGGACTTTTCCGGATCGAACAGCTGGGAAATAGTCTTGCTCTTGATATAGCCGTTATCGCGCAGTTTGAGGTAGATCTCGTTGGCCAGCTGGCGGTTCTCTTCGCTGTGGGTGCTGTGATAATTGTCAAAGGCAATATTGAACTCGGCAAAATCCTGCTGATGCTCTTGATTGACCTTGGCGATCATCTCTTCGGGTTGGATCCCCATCTGCTGGGCCTTGAGCATGATAGGTGTACCGTGGGCATCATCGGCACAGATATAATGACACTCATGGCCACGAAGTTTTTGAAAGCGGGACCAGATATCTGTCTGTATGTACTCGAGCATGTGGCCCAGGTGAATGGGACCGTTGGCATATGGAAGCGCGCTGGTAACAAGGATTTTACGTTGTGTAGTTGCCATCTTTTCTCTGTTAAATCTAGGCCCTGAAAGAATGGCATAGATACTAACCGATTAATCCGGCTTTTTCATCAAAACCTGACATGAGTGAGTTAATTCTACTCTAATAATCGCATCATTATCTGGTACACTTGGCGAAATTTATCAAAAGGGGATTGCGTTTTGTCTTCTGCTTCTCAGGACTATCGTCTCAGTGACGATCTGCTCGGTCCGGTTCTTGCCATTCTCAATGCGTTTCAGGATCCATACCTGGCCCAGGGTTTAGTCGATGCCGGTTGTATTCGTAAGTTGGATTTGGATGGTAAAAGGCTGCTGCTGACCATCTTGTATCCATATCCTTGTCAGACCCAATATCGCGATACTGTGATTGCGCTGACCAATGAGTTGTCCAAGCTCGATGCCATCGACGAGGTGGAGTGCGAGATTGGCTTTGAGCCTTTCAGCTACTCGGCCCTTGGCAATATTGCCCCTATTCCCAACGTGAAGCAGGTGATTGCCGTTGCTTCCGGTAAGGGTGGTGTGGGTAAGTCTACCACAGCGGTTAACCTGGCCTTGGCCCTGGCGGCAGAAGGCGCCCGGGTGGGTATTTTGGATGCCGATATCTATGGCCCCTCCATTCCATTGATGCTGGGGATCCCGACATTCAGACCTGTATCCCCCGATGGCGTGCATATGACAGCCGCCACGGCTCACGGTATCAGCGCCCAGAGTATTGGTTTCATGCTGACCGATGATCAGGCCGCCGTATGGCGTGGCCCTATGGCCGCTGGCGCTTTGGCGCAACTGCTCAATGAAACCCAATGGCCTGAGCTGGATTACCTGATGATTGACATGCCTCCGGGCACAGGGGATATCCAACTTACCCTGTCGCAGAAAGTGCCGGTCAGCGGCGCCGTGATAGTCACAACGCCTCAGGATATCGCCCTGGCCGATGCCAAGAAAGGTATCACCATGTTCCAGAAGGTGAACATCCCCGTCGTCGGTATTGTGGAAAATATGAGTTTCCATCTGTGTCCTGCCTGTGGTCATAAAGAGCATCCTTTCGGTACTCATGGTGGCAGCAAGATAGCCGAGCGTTATCAAGTGCCTTTGCTGGGTGCCTTACCTCTGCATATCAATATCCGTGAGGATATGGATAACGGTGAGCCGACTGTGGTGGCCGCGCCTGAGGGTGAAGTTGCCGGCATTTACCGGGATATCGCTCGCCGTGTGGGTGCCCAACTGGCAAAACAAAAGAATCACAGCGGTATTTCAATCGCAATAGCAGATGATGAGTAAGGTTTTCGCAGCATGAATTCGCCACAGTGTGTCGTTATCGGGATAGCAGGGGCTTCGGCGTCAGGTAAAAGTTTGATCGCCAAGACCATATTTGAAGAGCTATGCCGAGACTTAGGGACAGATCAGATAGGGGTTATCAATGAGGATGCCTACTATCGGGATCAGAGCCATATGTCCATGGAGGAGAGGGTCAAGACCAACTACGACCATCCCAAGGCGTTGGACCATGAACTGCTCAGCACTCACCTGGTAGCGCTCAAGCAGGGGCAAGCAGTGGACATTCCCTGCTATAGCTACGCCGAGCATACCCGCACCAGCGATACCTTGAAGATGACCCCTAAAAAGGTCATCATTCTCGAAGGTATTCTGCTGTTGACCGACCCTAAGCTGCGTGAACTGATGGATGCCAGCGTGTTTATGGATACACCGCTGGATATCTGTCTGCTGCGACGTCTGACCCGTGATGTGGCCGAGCGAGGCCGCACCATGGAGTCTGTTATCAGCCAGTACCAGAAAACGGTAAGACCCATGTTTCTGCAGTTTATCGAACCCTCAAAGCAGTATGCCGACATCATAGTGCCAAAGGGCGGCAAGAACCGGATTGCCACCGATATTCTCAAGGCCAGAATCCAGCATTTGCTGGCGAAATAACCACAAGTATCCAGGGAGCTAGAAGGCGAGATGCGATTAACTGATATCGAAATTGAACAATGTCTGGACGAGGGCAGCATAGTCATAGATCCCCGTCCCGGCATAGAGGCCATCAGTGGCGTGAGTGTTGATGTGCGTCTGGGTAACCAGTTTCGGGTGTTCAAGGATCACACTGCGCCTTATATAGATCTCAGTGGTCCCAAGGCCGAAGTGCAGGCCGCGCTGGATAGAGTGATGAGCGAGCAGATTGATATCGCCGATGGCGAAGCCTTCTTTCTGCATCCGGGCGAGCTGGCATTGGCGGTGACCTATGAGAGTGTTCACCTGCCTTCCGACATAGTCGGTTGGCTTGATGGTCGTTCATCACTGGCGCGTCTGGGCTTGATGGTGCACGTGACGGCGCACCGTATCGATCCGGGCTGGCAGGGGCGGATTGTGCTTGAGTTTTACAACAGCGGTAAATTACCGCTGGCACTTCGTCCCATGATGACCATAGGGGCACTGAACTTTGAGCGCCTGTCTCGTCCTGTGGCCAGACCCTACAATACCCGCAAGAACGCCAAGTATCGCGATCAGCAGGATGCGGTCGCCAGTCGGATCAGCCAGGACTGAGCCCTGGATTGCGCATGAGTGGTGTCTGGGTTCAGGGAAAAGAGCAGGATAGCGTCTGCGTTCGCGATCGAGGCTTTACCTATGGTGATGGCCTGTTTGCAACCATGGCGGTAGATGGTAAGGGACAGATAGCCTTTCTGAATGAACATCTTGCCCGCTTGACTCAGGGGGCGCTGCGTTTGGGTTTTGTCTGGCAGGCATCGGATGCCTTGCGCTCAAGCCTCAAGCGTATCGCCGCCGCCAATCCCCATAGCTGCCTTAAGTTGCAGCTCACCCGGGGAGAGGGGGGACGTGGTTATACGCCGTCGGCAGACGCTTTAGTCACCGAAGTCATCAGCCTGGCGCCATTGCCGGCGCATTACCCAGATTGGCAGCAAAAAGGGATTGCCCTCAAGACCTCATCCATCAGGCTTGGCAAACAGCCTAGGCTTGCCGGCATTAAACACCTCAACCGTCTGGAACAGGTGCTTATCAAGACGCAGTTATTGCCTGAAGGTTTTGATGATTGGCTGGTACTGGACTGCGACGATTTACTGCTCGAATCCTCGATGGCCAATCTGTTTCTGCTACTACCTAATGAGCAAGGTAAACTGACGGCATATTCACCGGCCATGAATTACTGCGGTGTCTCCGGAGTGATGCGACAGCAGTTGATTGTGGCCTTGCTCGACCAGGGCATAGATGTGCAGTTGTGTCCTATCAACACAGAGATGCTGCAACGGGCGCGGCACCTCTTTATCAGTAACAGTCTGTTGGGTTTGGTCGATGTTATTGCTGTGGATCAGCAAAGCTTTGAACTCTGGCCCGGCAGCACACCTCTTCGCAAGGCACTTGCTATCCAATTATGAAAAAATGCTTAGTTGCGGCCCTGGCCTTTGTGTTTACCCTGATGACTTTGGCACTGGGCGTCGGTTTTTGGGGTTATAGCGAACTCAACCGCTTTGCGGCCACCGAGCTTAAGCTGGATGAACCCAGAGAGCTGCTGCTGAAACGAGGCACCTCCTTTTACCAGTTGGGGCAAGAGTTGCAAAATCAGCAGCTGTTGGAGTTTGACTGGCACTGGAAGCTTTGGGGTAAGCTATACCCGCAGACGACCGCCATTCGCAGCGGTCTTTACCAGATTGAACCCGGCGACACACCTGTGTCTTTGCTGGAGCGGCTGGTGGCCGGTGATGAGAAGACCTTTACCCTGACGCTGGTAGAGGGCAAGACAATTCGTGAGTGGCAAGCGTATCTGCAGACCCTGGTGCATCTAAAAGTCAGCGACGAGCCGTTTATCGATGTGCTCGAAGCCCAAGGGGATAGCAGCGGCTTGCCGGAAGGCAAATTTTTCCCGGATACCTATCAGTATCGTGCCGGCACTGAGCTCAATACCCTGTTGACCCAAAGCTTTATCAAGATGCAGCAACAGTTGGAGAGTATCTGGCAGCAGCGGGATCAGAGTATTCCGCTCAAGAGTCCCTATGAACTCTTGATCCTGGCTTCCATTATAGAAAAGGAAACTGGCCTGGCAGAGGAGCGCGGCAAAATAGCGGCGGTATTTGTCAATCGCTTGAAAAAAGGCATGCGTTTGCAGACAGATCCCACCGTAATTTACGGCATGGGTGAGCGCTTTGATGGCAATATCACCCGTAAAGATCTGCGTGAAGAAACGCCATTTAACACCTATCGTATTTTTGGGCTGCCGCCAACGCCTATTGCCGCGCCCGGGCGGGAAGCCTTGCTGGCGGCCGCACACCCGGAAGCCGTAGAGTACCTCTACTTCGTTTCCCGCAATGACGGCAGTCATATATTTTCCCGTACACTGGCCGAACATAACCGCGCCGTGAACCAGTATCAGAGAAAGAGATAATGCCACAAAAAGCCACTGCAAAATTTATCGTTATCGAGGGCCTGGAAGGCGCCGGTAAGTCCAGCGCCATCGCATTGGTGCGAGACTTTATCGAAAAACATACCGGTAAGGCACCTGTCTGTACCCGTGAGCCGGGCGGTACCCCGTTGGCGGAGAAGATCCGCGACTTGGTGAAGGTGGCCGATGCAAGCGACCCTCTGTGTGATGAATCTGAATGTCTGCTGCTGTATGCCGCCAGGGCGCAACTGGTGGCCCGAGTGATCAAGCCGGCACTGGCCGAGGGCAGTTGGGTACTCGGCGACAGACACAACCTGTCGTCCCTGGCTTATCAGGGCGGTGGTCGAGGTTTGATGCCATTGGTCAGCGCAGTCAGTGCCGCCACCCTTGGGGATTTTAAACCAGACTTGACCCTATATCTCGACATAGAGCCAAGCCTTGGGCTAACCCGCGCCGCCAACCGTGGTGAGCTGGATCGAATCGAGCAGCAGGAACTGGCCTTCTTTGAACGCACCCGTGCCACCTATCTGAGCCTGGCACAACAGGACGACAGCATAGCGGTTATCGACGCCAGTCAGAGCATGGCCGAAGTACATAAAGATATTCTGGCTGTGTTGCAAACCAAAGATTGGTAAGCACGCGGTATAAGGAGTGATGAAAGTGGACATGCCCTGGTTGAGTGACGCCAAAGCCCGTTTTATGCAGCAACTGCACTCGGCTCAGATGCCTCATGCCTTGCTGCTGGGGCTTTCCCAGGGCTATGGCGGCCTGAAGCTTGCCGAAGAGATAGCCGCGGCGGCCCTGTGCAGCGAACCCACAGCTTGGGGAGAGTGCGGTCATTGCAAGAGCTGCCAACTGCTGCTCGCCGGCAATCATCCCGATTTTCATCTTCTCGAAGCCGATGGTAAACAGATTAAAGTGGATCAGGTGCGGACGCTTTGTCAGGATCTGACCTCCACGGCCCAGCAAGGAGGGCAGCGTGTGGCGCTTATCGCCCAAAGCGAGCGCCTCAATCAAGCTGCGGCTAATGCACTGTTGAAAACCCTGGAAGAGCCGGGGCAGGGGACGCTGATTATTCTACAGACCGACAGCACCGCCGGGCTGCTGCCGACCATATCCAGTCGTTGTCAGAGAGTGCAGGTAAAACTGCCGGACAAGAGTGCCATTCAGTCCTGGTTGGCGCAGCAATTGCCGCTGCCGGCCGATGTTACCTGGTGTTTGCCCGTCGTCGGCGGGCCGCTAAAATTGGCAGAGGTTTTGCAATCTGACAGATACCAGACCTTATTGGATTATCGCCGCGATTGGCGCGCCAGTTTGTTAACGGGTCATCTCTGTGCTAGTTTGTTAGCAGTAGGTGAAGAACAAATCTCTGATGTACTTAGAGTTTTATACTTGGTGTTGCATAGAGAGCTGTTAACCACCGAAGGGGAGGACCCCTTGCTACGGACGCGAATAGCGACCCTGGCTGCCAAGGTGATGGATACCTGTAATCGTCTGAGCCAGATGCCGAGTGTCAACTACTTGGCGCTTTGCCAGAATTATGTCTTAGAATATAAGAGACTGAAAACTTAAAAAGTATCCTATGGTCGATCTGACAGTGAATTTTGACACCCTGCACCAGTTGTATCGTGCTTACATGCCTTTTATTCAGCCGGCGGGCCTGTTTGTGGCAACGACCGAGGGGCATTTCCTCGGTCAGGAGATCCAGATAGGTTATCGTTTGCCGGGCTCCACTCATGTCAATGAGTTTCAGGGGGTCGTGGTGTGGATTAACCCGCTCGGCGCTTCCGGAGGACGGCCGGCCGGAATAGGGGTTAAAATTCTCTCGGATCCCGAATCACACAAGCATCATATCGAAAAACTCCTCTCCAGAGAGCTGGCCTCGGGCGATTTGACCTGCACTATGTAGGGCGCTATCCTTGCCGTCCTTTTCTATTTTGGGTGGATGTTCAAGTGTTAGTTGATTCCCATTGCCATCTCGACCGCCTCAAAGCCGCGCCGGATCCCGACAGTCTCAGTCAGTTGCTCGATGCCGCCAAGGCTCGGGGGGTAGACTATTTTCTTTGCGTCAATGTCCGGCAAAAAGGTTTTGCAGAGATGAAGGCCAAAGTCGCCGGGTTTGAGCAGGTGTTCCTGTCTTCCGGGGTGCATCCTCTGGATGTGAAAGAGGGATTGGATCTCAATGAACTCAAGCGTTATGCCGCCGACCCGAAAGTTGTGGCCATTGGCGAGACAGGGCTGGATTATTTCTATGCCGATGATACCAAGGCCTTGCAGCAACAATGCTTTGAGCAACAAGTGGCGCTGGCAAGAGAAGTGGCCAAGCCTTTGATTGTTCATACCCGGGATGCCAGAGAAGACACCATAGCCATATTGAAGAACGGTGGCGCTGAACAGTGCGGCGGGGTACTGCACTGCTTTACCGAGAACTGGGAAATGGCCAAGGCGGCGATGGATCTGGGCTTTTATATTTCGGTTTCCGGTATCGTCAGCTTTAAAAATGCCGGTGAGCTACGAAGTGTTATCCGTAAAATCCCCAAAGACAGGCTGCTGGTCGAAACCGATTCGCCTTATCTGGCACCCGTGCCTCACCGGGGAAAAGAGAATCAGCCGGCCTTTGTTCGTGATGTCGCCGAGTTTGTTGCCGAGCTCAGAGGTGAGTCCTTTGAAGAGTTGGCCCAATACACCACAGATAACTTTTTTACCCTGTTTAAGGATGCCGCTAAACTAACAGGTAGAAGCTAACTCAATGAAACAGAAAGGCTCTTGCGTATAGCAGGAGCTTCTGTTTTGCGTTGTGAGTAAATGGCCTGTGAGGCAAGGTGGGACAACCTACTCAGATGACGGTCAGATATATTCGCCTTTGTCAGGACAAGAGGCCAGTACTCTGATCTCGCCGTCATCCTCTTTCTGCTCCAGGGTTACATCAAATCCCCACAATCTATGCAGGTGTTTGAGTACTTCCCGGCAACTGTCTGCCAGAGGAATGCCGTTACTGGGGATATACCTCAGTGTCAGCGAGCGATCGCCATTGACCATAACATTGTGTACCTGAATATTGGGCTCATTGTTGGACAGATTATATTGTGAAGACAAAATTTGCCTGATCTCCCGGTATCCCTGTTCATCATGAATGGCAGATACCGACAGATAGTTTTTGCTTTCATCATCGAGCACACCAAACAGCTTGAACTTGCGGATCATGGTGGGGGAAAGATACTGGCTGATGAAGCTCTCATCCTTGAAGTTTTCCATGGCAAAATGTAGCGTTTTCAGCCAATCGCTGCCGGCGATATCCGGGAACCAATATCTATCTTCTTCAGTTGGCTGTTCGCAGATGCGGCGAATGTCGCAGAACATATTGAATCCCAGGGCATAGGGGTTAATGCCGTTGTAATAAGGGCTGTTGTAGGGGGGCTGAGCCACCACATTGGTGTGACTTTGTAAAAACTCCAACATAAATCTGTCGGTGACCAAGCCTTCGTCATAGAGATGATTGAGCAGGGTGTAATGCCAGAAGGTGGCCCAGCCCTCGTTCATTACCTGGGTTTGACGTTGCGGGTAAAAATACTGCCCCATCTTGCGTACGATACGCACCAGTTCCCGTTGCCAGGGCTCCAGCAATGGAGCATGTTTTTCGATAAAGTAGAGAATGTTTTCCTGTGGCTCTGACGGAAAACGTTTTTGCTGTTTGGCTTCCTCCTTGGTCTGCTGTGAAGGGATGGTGCGCCACAAGTCGTTGACCTGGGTTTGCAGATAGGCCTCGCGCTCTTTCTGGCGCGCCTGCTCTTCACGAAACGAGATTTCTGTTGGGCGCTTGTAGCGGTCGACGCCATAATTCATTAAGGCGTGGCAGGAGTCCAACAAGTTTTCCACCTCATCTATGCCATATTTACGCTCGCATTCACTGATGTATTGCTTGGCAAAGACAAGATAATCAATGATGGAACCGGCATCTGTCCAGGTGCGGAACAGGTAGTTGTTTTTGAAGAAACTGTTGTGGCCAAAGCTGGCGTGAGCTATCACCAAGGCCTGCATGGTGAGGGTGTTTTCTTCCATCAGATAGGCGATACAGGGGTTGGAGTTGATGACTATCTCATAAGCCAGCCCCATCTGGCCGCGCTTATAACCCTGCTCGGTTTCAATAAAACGCTTACCGAAGGACCAGTGAGTGTACCCTATGGGCATCCCAATGCTGGCGTAGGCGTCCATCATCTGCTCGGCGGTGATCACCTCTATCTGATTGGGATAGGTCCCAAGACGATAATGCTCCGCGACCCGGGCGATTTCCTTTTCATAGGTTTCCAGCAGCTCAAAAGTCCATTCAGGCCCGTCGCTCAGTGGCTGGCGTGTTTTCATTTTGCTCATAATCGCTTCCCCTTAAACCGCCTGCTTCTTGAACAATTCGCGGAAGACGGGATAGATATCCTCCGCCTGGCGAATATGTTGTACCGCCATATTATCGAATTGTTTTTGCAGGGTTTCATATTCACGCCAGAGCGTCTGGTGCGCCCTGTTGGTGATTTCTATGTAACTGAAATAGCGTACTACGGGTAGCAGTTGTGTTTCGAGGATCTGATAACAGGTGGGCGAGTCATCTGCCCAGTTGTCGCCATCGGATGCCTGGGCGGCATAGATATTCCATTCATTGGCCGGATAGCGTTCCTGTTGAATTTCGTGCATCAGTTTCAGCGCACTGGAAACTATGGTGCCGCCTGTCTCCTGAGAGTAGAAAAACTCATGTTCATCCACTTCTTTGGCCTGGGTGTGATGACGGATATAGACGACCTCTAGATTCTTGTAAGTGCGGGTTAGAAACAGGTACAACAATATATAAAAGCGTTTGGCCATATCCTTGGTGGCCTGATCCATGGAGCCGGAGACATCCATAAGACAGAACATCACCGCTTGACTGGTGGGCACTTCCCGTTTGGCAAAGTTGTTGTAGCGCAGATCGAAAGTGTCAATAAAGGGGACCTTGGCGATGCGCTGTTTAAGCTCCTCAATCTCCTCTTTGAGTTGCAAAATCCGCTCGGCACTGGCTCCCGGGGTGTTTTCCAGCTCTGCCAGTTCGTTTTCCAGCTCCAGCAGTCGCCGCTTCTTTTCTGCAGACATGGCGGTGCGCCGCGCCAGAGACGATCTCAAAGAACGGACGATATTGATATTGGAGGGCACACCATCATTGGTGTAACCGGCTCGGTAAGTTTGATATTCCACCAGTTTGTTCAGGCGGTTTTTTTGCAGGTTGGGCAACTCAAGATCTTCAAACAAGAGCTCGAGGTATTCATCTTTGGAGATTTGAAATACAAAGTCATCCTGACCCTCGCCTGAGTTCGAGGCATCGCCCTTGCCGCTGCCACCACCGCCGCCCCCCTGAGGCCTGTCTATCTTGTCGCCGCGGGTAAATTGGTCGTTGCCCGGATGCACTCGCTCACGCACGCCGCCAGGGCCTTGATGGAACACGGGCTCGCTGATGTCCTTGGTGGGGATACTGATCTTTTCTCCCTTGTCGACATCTGTGACGCTGCGGTGAGTGACGGCATCACTGACCGCTTTTTTAATTTGTTGTTTATAGCGGTTAATAAACCGCTGACGGTTAACCGTGCTCTTTCCTTTGGCATTCAACCGCCTGTCGATAAAGTTCGCCATACGCACCTCCCAAAGCAAATACCGGGGCCCGAAGGCCCCGAAAGGGCACAGCTATGAAGACTTACGTACCCGTAAGTACCACTCGGACAACAGGCGCACCTGTTTCTTGGTGTAGCCTTTCTCCATCATACGATTGACGAAATCATCATGTTTGCGCTGATCGTCTGTGGAGGTCTTGGCGTTGAAAGATATGACTGGCAGGAGATCTTCCGTATTTGAGAACATCTTTTTCTCTATCACGGTTCTGAGTTTCTCATAGCTGGTCCATTGCGGGTTGTTGCCATCGTTATTGGCCCTGGCCCTGAGCACAAAGTTGACTATCTCATTGCGGAAGTCTTTGGGATTACTTATCCCGGCCGGCTTTTCTATTTTCTCCAATTCGGCGTTGAGTGCGGCCCGGTCAAACAGTTGGCCGGTTTCCGGATCTCTGTACTCCTGATCCTGGATCCAGAAGTCGGCATAGGTGACATAACGGTCGAAGATGTTCTGACCATATTCCGAGTAAGATTCCAGATAAGCGGTCTGGATCTCCTTGCCGATAAACTCAACATATTTAGGGATCAGATAGCCCTTCAGAAACTCCATATACCTTTCTGCGGTATCGGAAGGGAACTGCTCTTGCTCTATCTGCCGCTCCAGCACATAGAAGAGGTGCACTGGGTTGGCGGCAATTTCAGAATGGTCGAAGTTAAAGACCTTGGAGAGGATCTTGAACGCGAAGCGGGTCGATAGTCCGTGCATACCCTCATCGACCCCGGCATAGTCACGATATTCCTGGTAAGACTTGGCCTTGGGGTCGGTATCCTTAAGGCTTTCACCGTCATAGACCCGCATCTTGGAGTAGACGGAGGAGTTCTCCGGGGTCTTGATCCTTGAGAGCACGCTGAATTGAGCCAAGGTCTCCAGTGTGCCTGGGGCACAGGGCGCCTTGGTCAGTTCTGAATTGGCGATAAGCTTGCGGTAAATCTGCATCTCTTCCGACACCCGCAGGCAGTAGGGCACCTTAACGATATAAACACGGTCGAGGAAGGCTTCATTGTTTTTATTATTTTTAAAGCTGCTCCATTCAGACTCGTTGGAGTGAGCCAGAATAATGCCGTTAAAGGGCAGGGCCGATAAACCTTCGGTACCGTTATAGTTTCCTTCCTGAGTGGCGGTCAGCAGTGGGTGCAGCACCTTGATCGGTGCCTTGAACATCTCCACAAACTCCATCAAGCCTTGGTTGGCACGGCACAATGCTCCTGAATAGGAGTAAGCATCGGCATCATTCTGGGCAAAGTGCTCCAGTTGGCGAATGTCGACCTTGCCCACCAGAGAAGAGATGTCCTGGTTGTTGTCATCTCCTGGCTCAGTTTTGGCGATGGCAATTTGATCCAGCACCGAAGGAAACACTTTGACGACTCGGAAGCGAGAGATATCGCCGCCAAAGTCATGCAAGCGCTTGACCGCCCAGGGCGACATTATGCTGCGCAGATAACGGGTCGGGATCTGGTACTCTTCCTGCAACAACTTGCCATCTTCCTCGGCATCAAACAGGCAGAAAGGGTGGTCGTTAACCGGACTTCTGACTCCATCGGCGCTGAGAATATAGATGGGCACTTGTTGCATCAAGGCCTTGAGCTTCTCTGCCAGCGAAGATTTACCGCCACCGACAGGTCCCAGCAGGTAAAGGATCTGCTTGGATTCTTCCAGCCCTTGGGCCGAGTGTTTAAGGTAAGAGACTATCTGCTCTATGGCATCTTCCATGCCGTAGAAGTCTTTAAACGCTGGATAGCGAGAGATTAAGCGGTTGGAAAATATCCGGCTCAGAACCTGATTTTTGGAAGTGTCGATCACTTCCGGCTCACCGATGGCGATTAGCAGTCTTTCTGCTGCCGAAGCGTAGGCGCTGCGATCTTGCTTACAGATTTCGAGAAACTCCTGTAATGTGTATTCTTCATCGAGTTTCTTCTCATAGCGCTGTTGGTAGTGCTCAAATATGCCCATGTTAAACCCCCTGAAACGCCAAATATGTCTGGGAAGGGAACTGTCTTTGGCAGTCACCTACCATTAATCTTAGACACTAATTTGTGTTGCATGTCAAAAAAACATAAATAAAAACAAAGGCAAATAGTTGCAAAAGCAATAGTTGCACTTGTGGCGTGAAGGAGCGTTATGAGCTTACGATGGTTGGATTTGTCGGTGAGGAAGTGTTTGTGAACCATAAAAAAGGAGCCATCAGGCTCCTTTTCAGTGACTCAGTTTGATGAGAATTAACCGGCGAAGTTTTGGTTAACAAAATCCCAGTTAAGCAACTGCCAGAAGTGCGCCATGTAGTCAGGGCGAACGTTACGGTAGTCGATGTAGTAAGCGTGTTCCCAAACGTCAACGGTCAGCAGTGGGGTTACTGAAGCATCAGTCAGCGGAGTAGCTGCGTTGCTGGTGTTAACGATAGCGACAGTGCCATCCGCCTTTTTCACCAGCCAGGTCCAGCCGCTACCAAAGTTGTTGACCGCGGACTCGGTGAACTGAGTCTTGAAGGCTTCAAAAGAACCGAAAGCAGCATTGATGGCTTCGGCTACAGCACCAGTGGCTTCGCCGCCGCCGTTAGGCGCCAGACAATTCCAGTAAAAAGTGTGGTTCCAAACCTGAGCTGCGTTGTTGAAAATACCGCCGCTGGAGGTTTTTACTATCTCTTCCAAAGATTTGTCTGCGAATTCAGTGCCTTCGATCAGACCGTTCAGCTTAACCACGTAAGTGTTGTGGTGCTTACCGTAGTGGTATTCGATGGTTTCCTGAGAAATGTGGGGTTCCAGTGCGTTCTTGGCATATGGTAATGCGGGTAATTCGAAAGCCATTAGTATCTCTCCATGGACTTGGTTTATCATTTTCAGACTTGCTCACTGCCACCTATTGTACCGATAAAATTTGTGAAGTGAATCATTGTTTGAGTGATTGAGCAGATTGACATCATTGAAAAATCAAATGACTAAATAACCTTACAAATAGTGTGATTTTGTTCTGCGTTTCTCTCGCGTACAATAGCGAATCAAATATAGTGTCGTACTCAGGAACGTAAATGGAAACTGTTGAAAAAATTAAGCAGCAAATTGCTGAAAACCCCATCATCCTTTACATGAAAGGTTCGCCCAAATTACCCAGCTGCGGTTTTTCCTCTCAGGTGGCTCAGATCATGATCAATATCGGCGAGCAGTTCGCGTTTGTTGATATTCTGCAGCATCCTGATATCCGTGCTGAATTGCCCAAGTATGCCAATTGGCCGACTTTTCCTCAGCTATGGGTAGAAGGTGAGCTGATCGGCGGTTGCGATATCCTGACCGAGATGTACCAAAAAGGGGAGCTACAGACCTTGATCAAGGAAACTGCTGCCAAGTACAAGCAGGATGAAGCCTGAGATTAATCTCAGCGCTTTATAAGCGCATCAGTGCAAGAGGCCGGAGATGTTCCGGCCTTTTCTTTTGTCACACTGAATTCACCTGCTATGGAGGTGAGCGTTTTTCTCGGCTTTACCGTCGCGCTTATGTTAAATACTGCCACCCATTAGCTGATTTTATGAAAGGGGGCAACAATAAAGCGGTTTGTATGAGAACTGCCCAGAAATATCAGCTGCAAGCAGGCTATAACCCTGGTTGGGCGCAGCTAGCTCAATGCCGTCTTAGGAAGTAGGTCAAAAGCCACCGGCTTTGCCGATGGCTTCTTTACATTTGCGTTGTTAGCCCAAGCCGTTTTCAGCCGAACTCATTTGAATGAGCTCGATTTTGTAACCGTCAGGATCTTCCACAAAAGCGATTTCAGTACTGCCACCGGCCACTGGGCCTGGTGCACGGATAACTTTGCCACCGGCTGCGCTGATGGCTTCACAGCGAGCATAGATATCTTCTTCACCTATGGCGATATGACCAAAGGCATTACCCATATCATATTGCTCTGTACCCCAGTTGTAGGTCAGTTCGATGACGGCCTGACCGCTTGATTCTTCGCCGTATCCGACAAAGGCCAGAGTGTATTTATATTCAGGATTTTCCGATTGACGCAATAGCTTCATCCCCATGATTTCAGTATAGAAATGGATGCTGCGTTCAAGGTTTCCCACTCTAAGCATGGTATGCAGAACTTGTGACATTACTACCTCTTTTGGTTCTATAGCGGAAACTGAATGAGTTTCCGTAGCGTGGATAATCAAGCAATATTCAGCGAACTGAGAATCTCTCCCAAATGGATTGGCTCTGACCGCTGCGAACTTGATAGCCAGTTCACAAATCCATGAAATAAACATGGTATTTGTGTCTGCTTCATTAATAATGGTGTCAACCCTATCTTAGCTGGATGCAGGAGACAAGCATGACTACAGAATTGAAAATGGCTATTGGATCTACCTTGGTAATTGCAATCGTTTTCGCCGCTATGATTGTACAGATGTTCTGATTGGCGTTGAGCAAGAATACGTAAGACAATGCCGCCTTCGGGCGGCATTGTCGTTTCCGGATCAGTCATCCGGATAGATTTTTTCTTTGAATTCACACAGATCTTCAATCAGACAACTGCCGCAGCGGGGCTTTCTGGCAATGCAGGTATAGCGCCCGTGAAGAATAAGCCAGTGGTGGACGTCAACCTTGAACTCGGCCGGCACCACTTTGAGCAGTTTATCTTCTACTTCCTGAACATTTTTCCCCGGCGCAAAGCGGGTGCGATTGCTGACCCGGAAAATATGAGTGTCGACCGCTATGGTTGGCCAACCAAAGGCGGTGTTGAGCACCACATTGGCCGTCTTACGGCCGACCCCGGGCAGAGACTCCAACGCCTCGCGGTTTTCAGGGACTTCGCCGTTGTACTGCTCGACAAGGATCTTGGACAGTGCCACCACATTGATGGCCTTATTGTTATAGAGCCCTATGGTCTTGATATACTCCTTCAGCCCATCAACCCCAAGGTCTGCGATAGCCTGTGGGGTATTGGCCACCGGAAACAGCTTGTCAGTGGCCTTGTTGACACTGACGTCGGTTGCCTGCGCCGAAAGCGTTACCGCCACCAGTAATTCAAAAGGGCTGGAATAATTCAGCTCTGTCTGGGGATGAGGATTGTTGTCCCGCAGGCGTTCGAGTATCGCCCGTCTCTTGTCTTTGTTCACTCAATGACCTCAGTTGACTTTGGTGATCCTGGCGCGTTCCACTGGCGCAGTTTGCTCTCTGGGTTGACGATCGGCGAGTTTCTTGTCGATTGCGTTTTTCAGGGCAATCAGCAGCCCCATACCCAAAAAGGCACCGGGCGGCAACATCGCCAGCAGGAAGGGGGTATCGACTTGCCAAACTTCAATACGCAGGCTCGCAGCCCAAGGCCCAAGAAGCAGATCGGCGCCGTCAAATAGGGTGCCTTGCCCCAGTATTTCCCTGCCGCCACCGAGCACCATCAATACCAAGGT
The DNA here is from genome assembly GCF_033842865.1 of Shewanella indica. Lineage (NCBI taxonomy): Bacteria > Pseudomonadati > Pseudomonadota > Gammaproteobacteria > Alteromonadales > Shewanellaceae > Shewanella > Shewanella indica. The sequence goes on along the minus strand of NZ_JAWXXR010000001.1, from coordinate 4,040,028 downwards.
AAAGCCAATACCCATCATCAAGCCGTCAAAGGCGGCATCCATAGGTGAATTACGCGAGGCAAAGGCTTCGGCGCGGCCTATGATGACGCAGTTTGTTACGATAAGCGGCAGGAAAATACCGAGAGACAGGTAGAGGCCGTAGGCGTAGGCATTGATTAGCAACTGCACTGCGGTTACCAGTGCGGCAATGATCATCACAAAGATGGGGATGCGGATCTCTTTGGGGACAAAGTTGCGCACCAGGGATACTGTGGTGTTGGAACCAATTAACACTACTGCGGTAGCGAGTCCGAGCCCCAGGGCGTTGGTAAAGGTAGAGGTCACCGCCAACAGGGGGCAGAGTCCCAACATCTGCACCAGTCCGGGGTTATTTTTCCACAAGCCTTGCCAGGCGATATCACGATATAAACTCATTGGCTTGCCTCACATGTCTGTGATTGCGAAAAGAGGGCCTGCTTATTGGCTTCAAAGAAGGCCAGGGTATTTCTTATCGACTTGACGTAGGCCCTGGGGGTAATGGTCGCCCCGGTAAACTGATCGATTTCACCACCGTCTTTTTTCACATGCCAGGCCTTGTCATCACTGCCCTGAAGCTTTCTGCCGATAAAGCTGTCCACCCAATCAGATTTTTTGCGCTCAATCTTGTCACCCAGCCCAGGGGTTTCCTGATGCGACAGGGTGCGAACCCCAAGCACAGTGCCGTCAGTCTTGATACCTATGATCAAGCGTATTTCACCATTGTAGCCATCTGGGGCTATGGTTTCGATGGCAATGGCGACTGGCTGGGCATTTTGGGTAGCGATATAGGCCGGCATGGGCTGAGTCGTGCCCAGGGCGTCTCTGTCCTGCAATAGAATGCAGCTTTCCTCGAGCGGATTGTCGTGCAGTTCATTAGGGATGATCTGCTCCAGGGTGCGTTTGAGCTCCAACTTTTGCTGAGCCATAATCGCATCCCGGGTACTGTCATTGACAACCGCCACCACAGCGGTGCATATCAGGGCAAACAGGCCTAAAAGCAGGCCATTTTTCAACATGGATTTTTGCACTGTCTATCTCTCTTGCTATCAATGTCCGGCACGATGGCCATAGGCTCGGGGTTTGACATAGTAGTCGATCAAAGGGGCGCACAGGTTGGCCAGCAGCACCGCAAAAGCAAAGGCGTCAGGGTACCCGCCAAAGCTTCGGATAAGGTAAACCACCAGGCCGATAAGGGCGCCGAAGATCAATCGGCCCCGGTTACTGGCGGGCGCGGTTACAGGATCTGTGGCAATAAAGAAAGCCGCCAGCATGGTGGCGCCACTGAACAGGTGAATAAGCGGGCTGACATGGGTATCTGGCCCAAGCGCATAGGCAAAGCCGCTACAGATAAACAGCGATGCCAATACACCAACACTGATATGCCAGCGGATAAGCTTCATCTTCAACAGCGCCAGGCCGCCGCACAGGTAGGCCAGGTTGACCCAGAACCAGCCACTGTTGATAGTGCCGGCAAAAATCGGTTTTTGCAGGCTCTCGGTGGTGGTCATTCCCATAGAGAGATCCGTCTTCAGCGTATCAAGCGGTGTCGCCATGGTGACACCATCGATACCGAGCTGGAAGTATTCGGCAACGCTGCCTTGGCTGGCGCCGAAAATCACCTGCAAGCTGGTGAGAAAATCCGGAGAGTGCTGGGCAACCGTCGCCGGAGCAACCCAACTGGTCATCTGTACCGGGAAGGCTACCAACAGCAGCACATAGGCGGCCATGGCCGGGTTGAACAGGTTGTTCCCCAAACCGCCATACAGCTGTTTTACCATGATGATGGCAAAACTTGTGCCTATCACCACCATCCACCAAGGGGCGAGCGGCGGTATGGCAATACCGATAAGAACCGCTGTTAGAGCCGCGCTGTTATCCGACAGCGTCGAAAGTACCTTGCGTTTGCGCAACTTGAGGATGGCGGCCTCTGAAATCAAAGCGACCATCACCGCCAGCAGTAACTGAATAAGGCTGCCCCAGCCAAAAAATACACACTGGACTACCAAGCCGGGCAGGGCGCAGAGCAGCACCCTTTGCATCACAGTGCTGGTTTGCAGCGGCCGGCTGACATGGGGGGAGGAGGCTATTTTAAACGCCATATCAATCTTTCTCCTGTGCGCTGAGCGCCTTCTCTTTGGCCTTTTGTTTGGCTTTGGCTACAGCCCTGGCAATACGCGCCTGTTTGCTGTCGTCGTCTGCGGTTTGTTTTGTCGCTTGGCTTGCGACTTGGTTTACTTCGGCGCCTTGCGCTGAACCCACGCCATTATTATCGGTCGCAGTTGATTCAGATGCCGCCGCAGCTTTTTTGGCCTTGGCTTTGGCTTTGGCAACCGCTGCCGCGATACGGGCCTGTTTGCTGTCATCGCTTGCGGTTTGACTTGTAGCTTGACTTGCGACTTGGTTTACTTCGGCGCCTTGCGCTGATCCCACGTCATTATTATCGGTCGCAGTTGATTCAGATGCCGCCGCAGCTTTTTTGGCCTTGGCTTTGGCAACCGCTGCCGCGATACGGGCCTGTTTACTGTCGTCGCCTGCGGTTTGTTTTGTCGCTTGACTTGCGACTTGGTTTACTTCGGCGCCTTGCGCTGATCCTACGTCATTATTATCGGTCGCAGTTGATTCAGATGCCGCCGCAGCTTTTTTGGCTTTGGCCTTGGCAACCGCTGCCGCGATACGGGCCTGTTTGCTGTCATCGCTTGCGGTTTGTTTTGTCGCTTGGCTTGCGACTTGGTTTACTTCGGCGCCTTGCGCTGCTCCCACATTATTATCGGTCGCAGTTGATTCAGATGCCGCCGCAGCTTTTTTGGCCTTGGCTTTGGCAACCGCTGCCGCGATACGGGCCTGTTTACTGTCGTCGCCTGCGGTTTGACTTGTTTCGGTGGCAGTAGCTTGAGCTTCGCGAGAGTCAGTATCTGCCTGGCCTGAGGCTGCAGCGGCCTTTTTCGCCTTGGCACGGGCGATAGCCGCTGCTACTTGAGCTTTTTTGTCCGAGCCAGGTGTTGTGCCTTCAGCTTCATTATCTGTCGTCACATCAGCAACTTCTTTGGCAGCTGCAGTGCCTTGTGCTGCGGCCTTTTTGGCCTTGGCCCTGGCAATCGCTGCGGCGACGTCGCTCTTTCTCTTGTCTTCCTTTGGCTGGATAACTGCCGGTTCGGCGGTTTCGGCCGCTTTTTCTACCGGTTTAGCAGCGGTCGCCACAGAGGCTTCGGCGGCTTTTTTCGCCTTGATTCTGGCCATAGCCTCGGCTACGGCATCTTTCTCACCACTGCCCATGGCGGCGCGGCGCTTATCGGCTGCGGCTTTGGCCTTGGCTTCCCGCGCCTGTTTCTCGGCCTCCAGCCGTTTGAGCCTGGCATCGAATCTCTGCTTGGCCTGCTCGGCCAGCTGTTTCTCTTCGTGATTACGCTTAATGGCCGCCTTGGCAATGCGATAATACTCCACCAGAGGAATATCCGATGGGCAAACATAGCTGCAACAACCGCACTCGATACAGTCTCTGAGGTTGTAGGCGCTGGCCTTGTCGTATTCTTCGGCTTTACTGTGCCAATAGAGTTGCTGGGGCAATAGCGACGCCGGGCATACCTGAGCACATTCTCCGCAGCGAATGCAGGCCTTTTCCTCGGCCGGAGGGCTGATTTCGCTGGCCGATGGCACCAAGACACAGTTACTGCCCTTGAGCAGCGGTACTTTGATAAGGGGCAGGGTGTAGCCCATCATGGGGCCGCCTATGATGACGGTATCCTGACCGCTGGCGGTAAAACCGCTTTGCTCCAGTATATGGGCTATGGGCGTGCCCAGTGGCACCCAGTAATTACCCGGCTTGGGAATATTGCCGCCGGTCACAGTGACAACCCGCTCTATGAGAGGCTTGCCCTGGCAAACGGCTTCGCGAATGGCGAAGGCGGTGCCTACGTTGTGCACTACTATTCCCAGTTGCGCCGGAATGGCGCCGGAAGGCACTTCTTGTCCGGTAATGATCTGGATCAGCTGCTTTTCGCCGCCGGAAGGGTATTTGGTCGGGATCACAGTGATCCTGATGCTGCCCTTAGGCAGATGGCAGCTATCCAGCGCCTGCTGCATCGCCTGAACGGCTTCGGGCTTGTTATCCTCAATGGCGATAATCACCCGTTTGGGATTTAGCAGCCCGTGAACAATTTCAATGCCGTCCAGAATTTCGCTGGCGTGTTCGCGCATCAATCTGTCATCGGCACTGATATAAGGCTCGCATTCCACGCCGTTGATCAACAGCAGTTCAATTTCACTGGCGGGGTTGAGTTTGATGTGAGCCGGAAACATGGCACCGCCCAATCCGGCTATCCCGGCTTGGCGAATGCGGCTGAGGATCTGCTCGCGGCTCAGTGCTGAGACCTCTTGCTGCTCAAAATCTATGGCTTGATCCTGGCCGTCGGCTTCCAGCACACAGGTCAAGACCGGCAGGGCAGAAGGGTGGTTGCTCGGTCTTTGCTCTATGGCGCGAATGATGCCTGAGGTGGGGGCATGCACCGCCAGATACATGGCGCTCAGTCCGCGGGTCAGCGCCTGGCCCTTGAGCACTCTGTCGCCCACTTTGACTTCGAGCACGGCGCTGTCACCAACCTGGGGCACAGGCAATAAGAATTCGCTGGCAAGTGGTAGACGCCCAATAGGACTGCCGTTGGAGAGGTCTTTCATCTGCGGCGGATGAATTCCGCCGGTCAGGCGCCACTGAGTTCCTTTATCCAACTGTTCGAGTAATGTCAGCACGGCTTATCCTCTTCCACCAACTTCACTGGAATTGCGTTAAGCTGCCAGTCCCAGGTTTTCAGATCCTGTTTCACCGGGATCATATCGATACAATCCACAGGGCAGGGTTCAACACAGAGATCGCAGCCGGTGCAGTTGCTGGTCAGGACTGTGTGCATCAGCTTGCCCGTGCCTATGATGGCATCTACCGGACAGGCCTGAATGCACTTGGTACAGCCGATACACTCATCTTCGCGAATATAGGCGACCTTTTTGACCTGGGTTTCAACACTGGCATCGAGAGGCTCGGGATCGACCCCCATAAGATCGGCCAGTTTCTCCATAGTGGCGGTACCACCCGGCGGGCAGCGATTGATCTTCTCGCCGTTGGCTATGGCCTCGGCGTAGGGGCGGCAACCAGGGTAGCCGCATTGACCACATTGGGTTTGTGGCAACAGGGCTTCGACCTGATCCACTATCGGATTGCCCTGAACTTTAAACTTCTCGGCGGCGAAGCCGAGTAAAACGCCGAATACCAGCGCCAGCAGAGACAATAAAATGACTGCAATTAGCATGGAAGACATAACTCTATTTGACTAAACCGGTAAAGCCCATGAAGGCCAGCGACATCAGGCCGGCGGTGATCATGGCGATGGCGCTGCCTTTGAAAGGTGCGGGCACATCAGCCGCCGCCAAACGTTCGCGCATTGCCGAAAACAGGATAAGCACCAATGAAAAGCCGGCGGCAGCGCCGAATCCATAGACAGCACTCTGCATAAAATCGTGGTTTTCATTGATATTCAGTAAGGCTACGCCCAACACGGCACAGTTGGTGGTAATAAGTGGCAGATAGATACCCAGCGCCCTATGCAGAGTCGCACTGGTTTTCTGCACCACCATTTCGGTGAACTGTACCACTACCGCGATTACCAGAATAAAGCTCATGGTACGCAGGTAACCGAGCTCGAAGGGCAGCAGCAGATACCGGTTAACCAGGTAGCTGAGAATGGCGGCCAATGTCATGACAAAGGTAGTTGCCATGGACATGCCTATGGCTGATTCCAGCTTGCTGGATACCCCCATAAACGGGCACAGCCCAAGGAATTTCACTAATACAAAATTGTTGACCAGCACAGTGCCAATCAACAACAGGAGATACTCACTCATCTCATTACAGGTGTTGTGACTTCTTGGCGGTTATTATCAGTGTTTCAGTGGTCATAAACAACATATAGAAAGCAGGGTTTACCTTCTTTGCGCCCTTAATGAGTCATAAACGGCATTAATTTCTGTTCATTTCGGCGAGGTCCAGCTGTTGGGGCCTGGCAATGTAGAAGCCTTGCATACCATCAACCAACAGTTTTTCGACGACCATTTTCTCTTCCTGGCGCTCTATGCCGCAGGCTATCACCTTGACACCACTGCGGCGGGCCACATCGACCAGCATGCGGACAAAGAACTGGTTATTGGTATCTTCATCTATTGCCTGGGTATAGCTGGGATCCAGTTTGATATAGTCGGGGCGCACCTCACGGAAGAATTTGAATGAGGTAAAACTCATGCCGAAACGCTCTACCGATACCCGGCAACCGACGCTATGCATGGCGCGAACAAACTTGTGACTGGCGGCCAGGTTACCTTGCATGCCTGCTTCGTTGATTTCGAACACCAGTCTTGAGGCTAATCTCGGATGTTTGGAGAGCAGATCTTTGGCCCAGGCAATAAAGCTTTCTTTGGAGGCTGAGCCCGGGCTCAGATTGACGCCGATATTACCGCTGAGGTTTGGCAGGCTCTGCAGTAGTTTCAAGGCGCTGAGTAGCACCAGTTTATCCAGCTCTTGGCTCATGCCGTGACGTTCGGCCATGGCAATCACTGTGGCTGTCGGTAGAAACTTGCCTTCACCGTTGTTAAAGCGTGCCAACAGCTCACGGTAGCCATCTACCTCGCTGCGACAGGGTTGAATGGGCTGTTGGTAGAATTTGAGTGCCCGGCGCTTCAGCAAGTCTTCAATGGCCAGTTTCCAGCGGTTATCGCCGAGTGTTTCATTCAGCAAATTTTTATCCTGGAATTGCACTGCATTCGGGCCCAAGGTTTGCGCCACATTGGCGGCGGTATCGGCCATGGCAAGAGTGCTCATGGGATCTTTGTCGCTGGCGTAGGCCACTATGCCGCTATGGGCGATGGAGTCGGTTTGCAGTTCTGCTTGGTATTCTTCCAGCTCACGCTTGAGCTGGGTGGCAAAGGTTTGCGCGTCTTTCAGCACAATTGAGGGGACAAAGATGGCAAAGTCAGTACTGGCAATGCGAAAGCTTTCGCTGTTGTTGTAACCCTGGAGTGCCCGGCGAATACAAACCGCGACGCGGGCAAGATAGTCATCGCCGCCCTGACGGCCGCGCAGTTGATTGATATGGTCAAGCTCGGTGGCTTTTACCAGGATTAGCACCCCAATCTGCGATTTGCCGGAAAGTGATAACTGTTGCAGTTTTTCGGTGAAGTGTTGGCGGGTGCCAAAGCCGGTTATCGGATCTTCGTAGGCGAGTTTTTTCAGCGATAGGTTTTCTGACTCAAGTTTCTCAAACCGCTGCTTTATCAGCTGCCGACTTTGTTCCAATGCTTGCCCCAATGGCTTGAGTTCACCCCGAAAGCGGCTCTGCGCCAGCGCATTGAATTCACCTTGAGACATTTTTGTCAGATATTCGACTGCATATTTAAGGACACTATTGTGGCGTTTCATCATCAAGGCAAAGATTAACGCCAATACCAAATAAAGGGGTAATAAGCGCAATCCGTCAAGCCAGAGGGTATGGATCCCTTGTTCTCGAAGAGGGCTGAGGTCGGGCTTAAGTAACACTCGCCCGGAAGCGAAGCGGTATTGGGATTCGAGTTGCAATGGCAGTAGATAATATTGCCAGTTCATCTCCGGCAGGAAATGTCCTCGAGTGAGATTATTCTGACCATCGACGTCATCAGTATATTGAAAAAACTGCAATGACACTTTGTCTTGTAATTGCCGGTAAAAGATAGCGGCATCATCTGCGCCCTGGGCTTGCTCCTGCGCTTGTTGTAATCGCTGTAACAGGACATCAGCTTGCTGCTGCAACACCTGTCGTTCCTGTTGCAACAAGACCAAGCCGGTTGCCAGAAAGCTCAATAACAGTAACAGTTGAAAAAAGCGCGAAATGCCCATCTTTTCCAGAATTCAGACCAGGTTAAAGGGATGTCAGAATTGTATACGTATTTGTTATAAATACAAAACGCAGGAAGAGATAAGATAAGGTGGCTCCCCTGACTGGATTCGAACCAGTGACATACGGATTAACAGTCCGCCGTTCTACCGACTGAACTACAGGGGAATTGAAATTTTCAGGGGCAAAATCGAAGTGGCTCCCCTGACTGGATTCGAACCAGTGACATACGGATTAACAGTCCGCCGTTCTACCGACTGAACTACAGGGGAACAGATTTCGCTCAGGTTAATCTTGAAGTGGCTCCCCTGACTGGATTCGAACCAGTGACATACGGATTAACAGTCCGCCGTTCTACCGACTGAACTACAGGGGAACAGATTTCAACTAATTAAATTGGCTCCCCTGACTGGATTCGAACCAGTGACATACGGATTAACAGTCCGCCGTTCTACCGACTGAACTACAGGGGAATAATTTATTTAGCTAAGATTAACCTATTGTTTTCAGGTGACTTGCGTAAATTGGCTCCCCTGACTGGATTCGAACCAGTGACATACGGATTAACAGTCCGCCGTTCTACCGACTGAACTACAGGGGAATCGTTATTTATTGCTTGTCTCGCTGAGAACGGAGCGCATAGTAAATCGCTCTGTGGGTAGAGTCAACTCGCAGCCCCAAAAAAAGTGTCATTAAGCTGTTAATTGCTTATCTAATGCTCATAGTGATGGATAAAACTGCTTTGTGGAGATTTTTTGCTTAAAAAATAACGGCTAAACACAGATATTCCGTGTCATTTCAATCAAAGCGGGTTTCATTGGAAGGCCAAGGTGCGTGAGTTTCGGCGGCTTTTGCCTGTCCACAGGGCTGAAATCTGACAAGCAGGAGGTTTTTGATCAATTTACCTGGAGTCTAACTCGTCATGAAAGCAGCGCAATAAAGGTGCAATTCAGCTGCTTTGAGTTCATTTTGGTGCATCTTATCTTTCAAGGTGAGTGCCACACTTTCATATGTTCTTTTATTACAAAAGATCCAGCAACATGCATTGGCTTACACTGCTTGCCGCAATCCCTCATGGTTACAGGGTTAGACTGACTTATCCACTAAATCTGTGGATAAACCTGTGAGCTTCCCGACTTTATGGGCTGCAAACCCTTGTGGCATCTGCATTGAACTTAAATTGGTCAGTTTGAATGGTTAAAAAATAAATTCAATCAAAACAATTAGATGTGAAAGTCAAGCTGCTTTGGTTTGCTTGGTGTTTTTTGTAACAAAGCTGTAAGGAAGTATCTGCCGATCCTTGTGCATTAAATCTACCTGTTTGACTTATTTGGGTGGAATTCCCGCCTTCGACCGCCACATCTGTCGTCTTGTTGCTGAGTTTCAGCACAAGCTGCTACTGACATCATGTTGGCAGGAGTCTTGTGGCTTTTGGCTTGGCCTTATCTGGCTCAATGGGTAAAATAAACGGCTTAACCGAAGGAGCATTAAAGTGTCAGCTACGCCGTTTCGCTTGGAGTCTCAGTATTCCCCTGCAGGAGATCAGCCCACCGCCATTGCCAAATTGATTGATGGACTGGAATCCGGGCTCGCTAATCAGACTTTGCTGGGGGTAACCGGTTCAGGAAAAACTTTCACTATTGCCAATGTGATTGCCAATCAGGGGCGGCCAACCATCATTATGGCCCCCAACAAGACTTTGGCGGCGCAACTCTACGGCGAGATGAAAGAGTTTTTCCCCCATAATGCGGTGGAATACTTTGTTTCTTACTATGACTACTACCAACCGGAAGCCTATGTGCCTTCGACCAACACCTTTATTGAAAAGGACGCTTCGGTCAACGCTCATATCGAGCAGATGCGACTCTCTGCCACCAAGGCCTTGCTGGAGCGGCGTGATGTGGTGTTGGTGGCCTCGGTCTCAGCCATCTATGGTCTTGGCGACCCCGACTCTTACATGAAGATGCTGCTGCACCTGCGCCAGGGCGACATCATGGGCCAGCGGGATATACTGCAGCGGCTCAGCGAGTTGCAATACAGCCGCAACGATATTGAACTGCAGCGCGGTACCTTCAGGGTGCGCGGTGAGGTAATAGATATCTTCCCGGCCGAATCGGACCGGGATGCTATTCGGATCGAGTTGTTCGATGATGAGATAGAGCAGCTGTCGCTATTCGACCCTTTGACCGGTCAGGTGCGTAAACGCATTGCCCGGGCCACAGTTTACCCCAAGACTCACTACGTGACCCCGAGAGAAAAAATATTGGCGGCCACAGAGCAGATAAAGGCCGAGCTCAGAGAACGGCGCCAGCAGTTACTGGACGCCAACAAGCTGATTGAGGCACAAAGGATCAGTGAGCGGGTGCAGTACGATGTGGAGATGATGACAGAGCTGGGTTATTGCTCCGGTATCGAAAACTACTCCCGTTATCTCTCCGGGCGTGCACCGGGAGAAGGGCCGCCGACTTTGCTGGATTATCTGCCGCCGGATGGTCTGCTGATCATCGACGAGTCCCATGTAACAGTGCCGCAGATAGGTGCCATGTACAAGGGCGACCGTTCGAGAAAAACCACCCTGGTGGAGTACGGTTTTCGCCTGCCATCGGCACTGGATAACAGACCGCTCAAGTTTGAAGAGTTCGAGTCCTTGATGCCGCAGACGATTTATGTGTCGGCCACACCGGGCAGTTATGAACTTGAACGCAGCGGCGGCGATGTGGCCGAGCAAGTGGTCAGGCCTACAGGTTTGTTGGATCCCGAGCTGGAAGTGCGGCCGGTGGCGATTCAGGTGGATGATCTGCTCTCCGAGGCCAATAAACGCATTGCCGTCAATGAACGTGTGCTGGTGACCACGCTGACCAAGCGGATGGCGGAAGATCTTACCGAATATCTCGATGAACACGGGGTTAAGGTGCGTTACTTGCACTCGGATGTGGATACCGTGGAGCGGGTGGAGATCATTCGCGATTTACGTAAGGGGGTCTTCGACGTGTTGGTCGGCATCAACTTGCTCAGGGAAGGGCTGGACATGCCGGAAGTGTCTCTGGTGTGTATTCTCGATGCCGATAAAGAGGGTTTCCTGCGCTCCGAGCGCTCACTTATCCAGACCATAGGCCGCGCCGCCCGTAACATTAATGGCAAGGTGATCCTTTACGCCGATAAGGTGACCCCTTCAATGGCCAAGGCCATGGATGAAACCAATCGTCGCCGCGAGAAACAGCACGCCTTCAACCTGGCCAATGGCATAGTGCCCAAGGGCTTGGTGAAGAAGATCACAGATGTTATGGATGTGGGAGATTCCCCTTCATCGGCAGCGCCGCAGCCGGGTGCCCGCAAGGTGGCAGAGCGCAAGTCGGCTTATCAGGTGGACGCTGCCAATCTGGCACATGAAATCGACAGGCTGGAAAAACAGATGCACCAGCATGCCAGGGATCTGGAGTTTGAGCAGGCCGCTGCGCTGCGTGATGAAGTGGCAAGGCTCAGAGAGGAGCTTATCAAGGCCTAAATCCCTAAAATTGACCCATTGACAAAGAACCCGGCAAAAGCCGGGTTCTTTGTGCTGTTTATCTATCAACGGCTTTAAAAAGCCTGATTTGAACGCTTGATTTAAAAGCCTAATTTAAAACCCCTATTTAAATGCTTGGGCTTGGCATCAAAGTTTCGGCGTTTTATAAGCACTCAGTCGCCATAAGCCAAACAGTGCGATACCGCCAATCAGGCCAACAAGATGCGCTTCAACCGCGACTCTGGCACCAATCAGGGCGCTGACTTCAGCGGCCGCGCCTTGCCATTGCTCCCAGCCGACTTTGGCAATAACGCCAGCAAGCAGCAGGTAACCCGAGTTTCGGCCGCTGCGAATATCGGCCAAGGCGCCGAAGGCAAACAGGCCGTGCAGTATGCCACTTAGGCCCACATACCCCATAAGCTCAGGGTAGCAAAGATAAAGCCCTAAGCCTTCAAACAGACACAGTGCCAGGGTCAATATCAATACGCCCAGGGCGTTATAGTGTTCCTTATGCAGATAAAGGATCACCCAAAACCCGGCGAGGTTCATCAGCAGATGCCAGAAGTTGGTATGCAGCAGATTGCCGCTGACAAGCCGCCACAGCTCACCTTGTTCTATGGCGCTGCGGCGAAATGCCAACAGCTCAGTGAGCGGCAGAGAATACAGCAGCAGCGCCAGGGCTGTTAACACAACACCTGAAAAATAAGCGGAGCTCGGCTTCACGCTGTCTTGGCCGCCAGTATTGCCTGGATGCTGTCCGGTGTTGCCAGATACTCATCCAGCCCTTTTTGGCGCAGTAAACAGGCGGGGCAGGTGCCACAGCCTTTGCCAAGAATGCCGTTATAGCAGGTAAGGGTTTCATCCCTTACCAGTGGCAGTTGCTGGTATTTATCTGCCAGTGCCCAGGTTTCGGCCTTGTTGAGCCACATGAGTGGCGTAACCAAACGCAGCTGTCTGTCCATGCCTTGTACCAGCGCAGACTCCATCGCCTTGATAAAGTCATTACGGCAGTCCGGGTAGCCGGAGAAGTCGGTCTCGCAGACACCTGTGATAACGGCATCGGCGCCTATTTGATAGGCGTAGATCCCCGCCAGGGTCAGAAACAGAATATTGCGTCCGGGAACAAAAGTATTGGGCAGACCATTGTCCATCAAGTCGTTTGATACCGGGATATTGTCGCGGGTGAGGGCCGAGATGGCCAACTCATTGAGCAGAGTAACATCCAGCACCTTGTGACTGGCGGCGCCGAGTTTTTGCGCCAGTTGTTTGGCAACTTCAATCTCCTGGCTGTGGCGCTGGCCATAGTCGAAGGTGATGGCATGTACTTCATCATACTGGGCCAAGGCCTGAATAAGGCAGGTGGTGGAGTCCTGACCGCCGCTGAAAACGACTATCGCCTTGGAAATAGCTGGCTTAGTGCTCCGGGGCGGCTCTGCGGTTTGGGTTTGCGGTGCGTTTGATTCTGATGACATAAGCGATTGATTGGATGAAGACATAAGCGTCTATTCAAAGGGATGACTCAATTGTCACAGTTTACCCTAATTTGGCCGGCTGTCAGCGCCGGCGGGGTAAAAAACGGAAAATTCGCTCATCCTTGCGCTTGGGGCCAAATTCCTCTATAAATGCCGCCCCGGCAAATATGAGGAACCCCGATGTACTACCCCGTCAACGAAGTCTTTGAAACCCTGCAGGGAGAAGGTGTGTTTACCGGCGTTCCGGCCATTTTTGTGCGTTTGCAGGGGTGCCCTGTGGGGTGTCCTTGGTGTGATACCCGCCAGACCTGGGACAAGCTTGAGCATAATCAGGTGAAACCTGCCGATGTGATCCGCACCGATGGCAGTATCGGTCGCTGGGCAGAGCATGATGCCAAGTCTTTACTGGAGGCGTTCAAACAGCAGGGATTCAATGCTAAGCATATAGTGATCACAGGTGGTGAGCCTTGTCTCTATCCGCTCACTGAAATGACAGAAGCATTTAATGCCGCAGGCTTTCGCACTCAAATTGAAACCAGTGGCACCTTTGAGGTGAATTGCAGCGCAGATACCTGGGTCACAGTCTCGCCCAAGGTCGGTATGAAGGGGGGGATGCCGGTACTGCGTCAGGCGCTGGAGCGGGCAAATGAGATTAAGCATCCGGTGGCGACCGAGGCTCATATTGAGGAACTGGATCAACTGCTGCTGGGGTTGGATCTCAAAGACAAGGCTATCTGCCTGCAGCCCATCAGTCAGAAGAGCCGGGCGACGGCGCTGGCGATGAAAGTCTGTATCGAACGCAACTGGCGTTTGTCTATCCAGACTCACAAGTATCTGGATATCGAGTAATCCGTAGTGGTAATCGACAAAAAGCCGCATTGATGCGGCTTTTTGTTATCTGAAGCGCGTTCTTAGCAGCAGAGTTCACCCGTGGTTTCAAACAGCTTCAGTTTGTTTTGATACTGGCTGATATCCCCTATGTTGGCGGCTATCCACTCGGGGTTGTAATAAGTGTCCAGATAGCGCTCACCGGGATCGCAGATCAGGGTCACTATTGAGCCCTGGCGGTTGTCGCGTTTCATTTCGGCCGCCAGCATCAGGGCGCCATAGAGGTTGGTGCCGGTCGAGGCCCCAGTCTTGCGGCCGATGATCTGTTCCAGCCAATGGATTGTCGCCACAGAGGCGGTATCGGGGATCTTCAACATGGAGTCGACCACCCCCGGGATAAAGGAGGGCTCAACTCTGGGCCGGCCTATACCTTCAATCTTGCTGCCTTGCTCGCAGGTGATGGTCGCATCTCTATGTTGAAAATAGTCATAGAACACTGAGTTATCCGGGTCGACCACACACAGCTTGGTGCAAAGCTGTTGATAGCGGATATAACGGCCAATGGTGGCCGAAGTGCCACCGGTACCCGGGCTCATCACAATCCACTCGGGAATAGGGAAGGGCTCGCGCTGCATCTGATCGAAAATGGCATTGGCAATATTATTGTTGCCGCGCCAGTCGGTGGCCCGCTCGGCATAGGTGAACTGATCCATATAATGGCCATTCAGCTCCCGCGCCAGCCGCTCAGACTCAGCGTAGATTTCGCTGGAGTGATTGACAAAGTGACAACGGCCGCCATAAAACTCTATCTGCTGTATCTTCTTGCGGGCGGTGGACGCCGGCATAACCGCAATAAAGGGTAGTCCCAGCAGGCGGGCAAAGTAGGCCTCGGAGACAGCTGTACTGCCGGATGAGGATTCAATGACAGGAGTATCCTGTTTGATCCAGCCGTTACACAGGGCGTACAGAAACAGTGATCTTGCCAAACGGTGTTTGAGGCTTCCGGTTGGATGGGTGCTTTCGTCTTTAAGATAGATATCCACTCCGGCTACCGCCGGCAATTCCAGTTTAATCAAATGTGTGTCGGCGCTGCGCTGAAAATCGGCTTCGATTTTGGCAATTGCTTCGTTTACCCAGAGATCGGCCATTGTTGTTGTTCTTTCTTATAACAGGATGGTCTTAATCATAACCAATGGTAATGACAATGGATAGCGAAAACTCAGGTGCATTGAGGCACAGACACAGGCTAGGCTATTGATTATTGTGGAATTGGATAGTTTAGGCGCAGATAAAACGTTTGGGAGTTTTATTAAAGGATAAAAAAGAAATGGTGGAGGGAGAAGGATTCGAACCTTCGAAGGCGGAGCCGTCAGATTTACAGTCTGATCCCTTTGGCCACTCGGGAACCCCTCCACATATTTTTGGAGCCAGACATTGGAGTGAAAGATGGTGGAGGGAGAAGGATTCGAACCTTCGAAGGCGGAGCCGTCAGATTTACAGTCTGATCCCTTTGGCCACTCGGGAACCCCTCCACGATTTCACTTTCGTGTCTTTTTAAATTGTAGGCAAATGGTGGAGGGAGAAGGATTCGAACCTTCGAAGGCGGAGCCGTCAGATTTACAGTCTGATCCCTTTGGCCACTCGGGAACCCCTCCTCAATTGCGGCCGCCATAGTAGTCAGAAACCTTTTTCATGTAAAGCCCGATTTTAAAAAAAGGGCTAAAGTTCGTGGTCATTTGGTCGATTAACTAACAACGAGTTGTTTTGTTGGTGTTTTTTTATGCGTACTGATGTTTCCTTAATCAATGAGCTGCAATTGGGCGAACGGTTGAATCTGGCTGTTGAGTCCCATCGCCGGGGTGAGTTTGCCCTGCTTTTGGCATTGCTGTCTCAAGATGTGCGCGATTGGCCTCAGTTTCACCTGCACGATGATATTGAACTAGACACTGTCCTGCGGCAGCAATTTGACTTGCCTGCGCCTCAAGCTTTGCTCGGAGACTTGAGTCAGGAGCCTTTGCCGGTAGATAACAGTTATCATTTTCTCAGTGACGGTGAACGTAGCTTTCAGTTGGCCCAGGCCTTGATGCCTGAACCTGTGGTTATTCGAGGGAAGAGAGACAGCGGGATGCAGGAAGCGCTGAATAATTGTGATTGGCACACAAGGCTGCGCACGGAAGGTGTCTTGAACCAACCCAAGGTGGCATTGATGGAGTTTGTTGATCAACTATCGGAACAACGTAAACTGGCCGGTCTATATCAAACGGCGTGAGGCTTGCCTCAGTCCAGGGGGCGTCCATGGTTTATACTGTTGCGTGACTCTCACTATCGGAGATAAGAGATGAAGAGTATTGAACAGGCTCAGGCCGCCAATGTGCAGGACACTTGTGCCGAATGTGGCAGCTATGTGGATATAGGAACAGTGGTCGAAGAAGGAGACACCTTGCTTTCGTTGACTTTTCAAGGTGAGTCGGCAATGGTTGATGCCGAGGCTCTCAAGCAATTGGCCACAGACCGCTTCGCCGATGTCAAGGTAGAACTCAGCAACTCAGAGCAGACTGTGACCCTGGCGCTGACTTTTTCCTGCAGTGCCGAGAAAATGATTTTTCAGTTGGAAAACGCTTTGGCATAAGCTGCGCTTTTAGCCAAATGGTCAGTAGTGTTCTGTTCGTAAACCAAAGCCACAAAGCAAGACATAACAAGGTAAATGTAACAAAGTATGAGTTGTCTTGCTGGGTATTATGTAAAAGTGTAATCTCGCGCAGAGATATGATGGCAGGCCCGCGCATTCGGCGCGGGTTTCTTTGAGCCCGAAAGGGAACCTGAGGATATGTGTGAAGCGACGTAGTTATCAGCGATTGCTGGAGTTGTTGACCAACTCGGTTGCCAAGCAACAGGGCGACTTCGCCAAGACGGCTGAACTGGCTACAGAACTCCTGTGTCAATATCTCGATGTGCAACATGCCAGTGTCTGGTCCTGGTCCAGGGATCAGCATGTACAGTTTGAAGTTGCCCGCTTTGGCTCGGGAAAGCCTCTTAAAACGCCGCGTCCATTACACCTCAATCAAATCCCATCTTATATCGACCAACTCAAGCAAAAACGCCATATTGACGCCAATGATGCGGTGGTTGATTGGCGCATGAGCGAACTTGCCGAAATCTATTTTAGCGTCAACGGTATTGCCAGTTCTCTGGATGTTGCTATCAGGATCAATGGTCATATTGAAGGGGTTTTGAGCCTGGAGCGAACCTCTACCGGGCATCACTGGAGTGATTTGGAAATCCATTTGGCATCGCAAGTGGCTGACCAGCTTGCGCTGACTCTGGCGACCCATGACGCCTACCGCAAAGACGAGTTGCTGACGCTGTTTCAGTCGGCCGCTGAACAATCGGCCCAGGTCAGTATGCTGATCAATTTGCACACAGAAGCGATTGAATACATCAACAGCGCCCATGAACAGATCACCGGCATCCCAAAAGAGAAAATGCTGGGTGCCAGTCTAAAGCAGTTGTCCTTCTTCAAGCAGCAACCCAAACAGGCTGAAATGACCCTGGCCAAGGTGTTGCGTGGCGAAGTAGCGACGGGCGAAGTGATGCTTAATCGGGAGTCTGGCCAGGAATACTGGCTCAGATACCATGCCAGTCAATTTATTACCCAGCGTGGTAATCACTATGTGTTGGTATCCTGCGAAGATTGTACCGAGCAGCATAACTATCAGGCCGAACTTGAGCGCTTGGCCTGGCGTTGCAGCCTGACCGGGCTATACAACCGTACCCATTTTAATCGTTTACTCGATAGAACCTTTAGCGGGCAGTTGCTGCTGATCGATTTGATTGGTTTTAAACGCTTCAATGATACCTATGGACATGAACAGGGCGACGCCCTGTTGATTGAAGTCGCCCGTCGTCTGAAACATTTTGCTTCTCTTTATCCCGACTGCAGTATTGCCAGAGTAGGCAGCGATGAATTTGCATTGTTGCTTGATGATAGCGGCGATCTCGATATTGATGCCTGCTGTCATCGCCTCTATCAACAACTGCGAAATCCTATCAATATCGGCCGTGAGCAAGTGGATCCCAAGCCGGCACTGGCTGCGGTAGACATTGCCGAAGTCGCCGAGTTGGTCGCGCCGCTGACTTGCGCCGATATTGCGCTGCAATACGCCAAAAAGAAGCAGGGCACGGCCATTCAGTTTTTCAACAGTGCACTGCTCAAGGCGTTCAAGGATGATGCCCAGATAGAAAGAGATCTGCACGCTGCCATTCGGGGTAGGCAGTTTGAACTTTATTATCAACCGCTTAAAGATCTGCAAAGCTGCAGTTACATAGGCGCGGAAGCGCTGATCCGCTGGCATCATCCCAAGCGGGGAGTACTTTATCCCGGCGCCTTTATCGATATTGCCGAACAGTCGGGGCTCATCAATGCCATAGGCACCTGGGTACTGGAGGCTGCCTGTCGCCAGCTTAATTTGTGGCAGCACCACAATATCAATATTGCCATGCATGTGAACGTGTCGGCGCGGCAGTTTTTCGGTAGTAATCTTTATGAACAGGTTTGGCAGTTGCTCAACCGTTACCGCTTGAAACCCGGCACTCTTATTTTGGAGATCACCGAAACCGAATTGATGGAGGATATACGTTATGCCACCAATTTATGCCAGGAACTGGCTGACTTGGGGGTAGGGCTTGCCATTGATGATTTCGGTACGGGTTACAGTTCAATGCGCTATTTGAAACAGTTTCCCATCAGTAAGCTCAAGATCGACAGATCCTTTATCTCTGATCTCAGCATTAGCCGCGAGAGCCGCGAAATCGTCAGTGCGATTATCGCCATGGCCAAGGCGTTGAATATTTCCCTGACAGCTGAAGGGGTTGAAACCGCTGAACAGGAAAGCTTCCTTACTTCATGCATGTGTCATCAGGCCCAGGGGTTCCTGTACAGCCCGGCGCTCAGAGAGGCCGAATTCAATGCTTTTCTGCAACAGAGTCAACCTGCATTGCTGCATTGATCAGCTAGTTTAAGTTTTTTAGGTTCCACACTTAAATCCGGCCTAAGTTAAATCCAGCCTAAGTTAAATTCGTTTCAGGCAGCAGTGTTTGAACTTGTTGCCGCTATTGCAAATGCAAGTGTCGTTGCGCCTGGGATAGCTGACCGCAAACTGCTTGCCCTCGGTGTAAAACCAGCGGCCGCCCTCAAATATAAATTCAGATTCTTCAAAAATAGCGTCCAACTGGCCATCGGCCAGATACCAGGCCTTGAAAGTGACTCTGGCCTTGGTTTGTCCTGCTGTCAAAGGCTCCCGCGCGACAATTTGCAGGCCCAACCACTGGGTCTTTGGCATTTGGGCCAGGGTTTGTGCGCTCAGTCCCTGGCGATAATCCCGGTGATGGGTATCGATAAGATAATCAAATTCTGCTTTAACAAAGGCGGCATAGCGGGAGCGCATCAATTGCTCTGGATTGGCGGCGCTGTGTTGTTTGGTGTGAAGCGGCTGACAACATTCACTATAAGGGAGCTTGGAGTTGCAGGGGCAAAGGAGGTTCGCTGTCATCGAGGTTTTCAGTTTCAATTTGGGGCCGGTTAAACGGCTTGGGTTTGCATTGCCGGAGATCATAGCGCTTTGAGGCCTGGCTTGCATTGAAACAATCAATTTATTCGGGTGAATTTCGCAGTTTTCCGCAAGTGTAGGCAGGAACGGAGTCACTTTATTCGAAGGATAAGTAAACAGATTTGAAGGATAGGGTAAGCGGGAGCATGTATCGATATTCGGGGCTGGAATGGCTTGCAGAAGTGCGTCTGGGTGAAAGCCGCGTACAGGCTACTTCAGGATGAAACGACAGTCATTTCGGTTAAAAAATAGCGAACCTGTTTTATTGAATTGAACAATATGCTTTAGTAATGAGTAATCTAGGGAAGGTGCGAGTAAGTTCTCGTGGCACTATTGCCGTAAGAGCCCCGAAGGGCGTGGCTTATCGGCCTATCTGCTGTGTTGTTCTTGCAAAGGAGTAAGGCTATCTGCTGCAAGCCACGCCTTGCATTCAGGCCGGTAAGCCGATGCAGATCACAGATGGGCTTAATTGCCCTTTCTCTGGCGAAGTGTCTGTTTTTAAACATCTTAAATCCAGGCTCAGTTCACTTTATGCCCTACAAGGAAAAGAATATGCAGAAATGGATCCCTTTATTGGCGCTCGGCGCCTTCAGTAATCTGGCGCTGGCGGCTGACTGGCAGTTGGATAATGCCGATTCCAAGGTCAGTTTTATATCGGTTAAAAAAGGTGACATTGCCGAGGTACATGAGTTTAACCAGTTGAGTGGCACGCTTGCTGATAATGGCGAATTCAAGCTGGAAATTCCGCTAAGCGGGGTCAATACCGGCATAGAGATACGGGATAAACGGATGCAAACCATGTTGTTTGAAGTGGCCAATTTCCCGACCCTTACGCTGACGGCTCAAGTACCCGCTGAGTTGGTGGATAAGCTCAAGCCAGGTGAGTTGTTGAGTACTGAGATAGATGGCGTATTGTCACTGCATGGTAAGACCCAGAACAAACGTTTTGAACTGGTTGTGGCCAGGCTTGGGCCGTCGAGCCTTTTGGTCACTTCACAGAAAGCCGTCATAGTGAATGCCGAAGAGTTTGGTCTGACCGATGGGGTTGAAAAATTACGTGAAATTGCCGGTCTATCCAGCATCAGCAAGGCTGTTCCTGTTTCATTTGTTCTAAGATTAAACAAGTAACGAACGACAGCTTGATTTGAGGCAAGACTCAAGGTGGAATTTGTTTCATAATGTGACTTTCCGGTCACGGCTTAATAGGCAATTAGACCGGAGAGTGTGCCCCTTATGGGTTGGCCTGAGACGTTGCACGCGGGAAGAAAGATGGTTACAGACAAAGACGGCTATATGCACCTCATTCAATTCCTGACTGAACACCTTGGCTTGTTTGAGACCCCTGAGGGGGGATCTTTGAGCGACAGCAGCGTTATGGAGGAGTTCGAAGAGCAGCTGTCGGCACAGATTATTATGGTCTGTGGCCAAAACCCACAACTATCTTTCGTCCAACGCAAC
This sequence comes from Shewanella indica, assembly GCF_033842865.1. NCBI lineage: Bacteria > Pseudomonadati > Pseudomonadota > Gammaproteobacteria > Alteromonadales > Shewanellaceae > Shewanella > Shewanella indica. The sequence continues at coordinate 4,019,234 of NZ_JAWXXR010000001.1, read as the reverse complement.
ACAGTCATCCGTGAAATCGATGCCATAGTGTATGATCTGGAAGAGATCTTGGCCAAGGTGGCCAACCATAAGGCCACGGCAAAACAAACCTTATTTATCAGTGAGTTTGCCGGTTTGATCAAGAATCTGTTCGATCAGGAAATTGCCAAACTCCAGGTTTAATAATGCATAAACTGGAGGCTCAGGATGCTGACACTGCTTTCCGGGTTTGATGACAATACTGTGGCGGTTCGTGCCAGCGGTATTGTCAGTAGTGAAGATTATGATGCTGTCTTGCTACCGGCGGTTGAGTCCAAACTTAGGGAACATGTGCTCATTAAACTCTGGTATGAATACGGCGCCGACTTCGAGGGTATCTCTTTGCAGGCCGTATGGGATGATGCCTGTCTTGGGCTGTTTCATTTGCAAGACTTTTCCCGTATAGCTGTTATTACTGACAGCTCTGTGATTGAAGGGATGGCGCAAACCTTGGCGCTGATGATCCCTTGCCCGGTATTCGTGTTTCCCAGGACGGAATTGACTAAGGCTCGAGCCTGGCTCTCGGGAACCTGAAGCGTTAACATCTGTCTTATCTTTAAGTTCCGGTATTTCTGCCGGATTTTCATCTCGTTAGTTGAAATGAATGGAATAGTCCCATGCTTAAAAAACTTGGTCTTTGTTTTATGTTGCTTTCGACATCCGTGTTTGCCCAGGAAAAAACAGTTATAGGTCAGACTGAAATTATGACTGTCGCCGAAGCCGGACTCAGTTTTGAGGCCCGAATTGATACCGGGGCGGCCAATACTTCTATGCATGCGGTCGGTCTCAAGGTGATAGGCGGCAGCGCCAAAAAGATGCAGGATAACGTGGGTAAAATGCTCAGCTTCACCACTGAGAATGAAAGTGGCGAGAAAAAGCAGCTCAAGGCAAAAATTGTCAAGACATCTACCGTCAGCAACTCTCAAGGGCGGGAGACGCGTTACATGGTGGAGCTGAATATCGCGTTCGGCCAACACAAGCGTAAGGTCAAGGTTAATCTCAGAGACCGCAGTCACATGGATTATAAACTGCTTATCGGCCGCAATTGGCTGGCTGATGACTTTCTGGTGGATGTGGCCGAGAAACGCATTATAGGACCAGTTGCTCCTATCAGTGTGCGGGAATCCGGGCTGATTTTTCAAACCCGTATTGATACCGGCGCGGTAGAAAACTCGTTGCATGCCACAGATCTGAAAGTGGAGAATGGTGACGAGGATATGGAAAAGAATATCGGCAAGCAGCTGAGTTTTACGACAGAAAATGAAAAGGGTGAAAAGCAGCGTCTGCATGCCATGATTACCAATACCTCGTTGATTCGTAATGCTCAGGGCAGTGAAATCCGTTATATGGTGGAACTCAATATTGGTGAGCCGGGAAGGGAATATCCGGTCAAGGTTAACCTTAAAGACAGAAGCAAGATGACCCACAAACTGTTGATTGGGCGAAACTGGTTGCAGGGCCACTACCTGGTAGATGTCAGCCTTAAAGAAAATGACTGATATGCGTTGCCAATCTTCAATATTATTGATGTTATTTAATGTCGATGCATAAGACAGATACCGAGAGATCGTAACGGCTTTTGTATCAGTGGTGCTTGCCTAAAAGCCGTTGGTTATCGATTCAAGCCATAAATGGGGCTACTGCTACTGAAAGGGCGGTCGGTGGGAGAGTCTTGTTGCCGTCTTAGCTAGTACATCTTAGCCCCGTTTTTGAACATAGATTGATCTCAAACCCATCAAAGTAAGCCTTTCTGCGAGTTGCTCACTGCCGTTTGCAATATAATCCAGTGTTGCTTTGCATGCGCTGGCGCCAGGCTTTAGTGCTTTATGGCTGCTGAAGCTGGCGGTGAATGGTGTCGAGACGATATGTAAGTTAGGTCATATAGTGTTAATTCAAATACTTTAAGATTTGGCAGGCAGCTTTATGATGCAGCTAACTGTCAAGGATGCACTTTTCCTTTATAATTAACAATTTGATGCTTTGATAGATTTTTGGCTAAGAATGAGGAGTTGAGCTTGTTGACCAAAATCCTGCTGACAGCCCTGGTGTTGGCGCTGGCATGGGCCATGCTCAAACGAAGGTCAAGCCCTGAGGTAAGAAAGAAAGAGGTCGCTGAACCTTTGCCTTTGTTCAAACGCTTTTTGGTTCCTGGAGCCGTGGGTATTACCTTGATACTGGCCTGTGGCTTTTTTGCCTGGCAATGGTTTGATGGTTATCAGGTGGTCTCCGTGACCTTGGTTTCACCCAAGGAAGAACGACGGGAAGTCTATCAGGTGCGTAAGAAAGATATCTCGGCCAATGAACTGGTTACCGTGGACGGACTCAGGATCCGTCTCTCCACCGAGGAGCGTTTGATGATAGCCGAGAAAAGTGTCCCCTGACGCCACTGAACGCTTTTCATTGATGGCTTATCAGGTAAACTAGGCACATTTTTTGCCGGGCATTTCTTTCTACGGCATTGTTATCTTCAGGAGGACCCATGATTACTGCATACACCTATCAGGATCAGCAGCTTAAAATTATTGAGCTGACCATAGAAGACGGTCTTCCGGAACAGACTCTGTGGCTGGATCTTTACAAGCCGGATGACGATGAGCGGGATTGGTTGAGCCGTTATTCGGTGGAAGAGGTGCCCGACGAGGAAGATATCAATGAGATTGAGGCCTCGGCGCGTTTCTATCAAAACAAGGACGGCCTGCATATCAACTCTCTGTTTCCGCAGCGGGTTGGTCAGGATGTACGCGGGGTTAACGTTTCATTCAACCTGCGTAGCCGGTTTTTGGTCACCATACGCGAAGAGGATGTTGGTCTTATTCGCCTATTGCGCAACTATTTGCGCCTTGGGCGTATCATGGTGGCCACGCCTCAGGCACTGTTTATCGAGCTCTTTAACCTCAAGGTAGAATACCTCTCTGACTTGATTGAAGATGTTTACACTGTGCTGGAAAACGTCGGCGAGCAGGTGTTCGAGAGTAATGAACTTGATGATGTGTTTAAACTGATCACCTTGCAGGAAGACTCCAACGGCAAGATACGTTTGAGTCTGCTCGATACCCAGAGATCGCTGCGTTACATACAGAAGTATTACCGTAAGGAACTGGCTGAAGACGAACTCAAGGAAATTCGCGAGATGTTGTCGGACATCGAATCCCTGATGCCCCATAGTCAGTTTATCTTCGACAAACTCAACTTCTTATTGGATGCTGCCATGGGTTTCAGTGGCTTGCAGCAAAACAAGATCATTAAAATCTTCTCGGTTGCGGCCGTGGTCTTTCTGCCGCCAACCCTGATTGCCAGTAGTTACGGGATGAACTTCAAAGAGATGCCTGAGCTTGAGTGGTACTTTGGTTACCCTATGGCGGTGGTGATGATGTTGGCCAGTGCGGCAGGCACTTACCTGTTTTTCCGCCGCAAAGGTTGGCTGTAAATCTGGTTAAGGACTTTAGTACCTTGGTTACAGGGGCTTGCGCCTTAATGGTATAACCTGAGCCTTGTGATCTCTGTATTGGTCCGGAGCTTCCAACACGCTCGCCAACGCGGCGAACTTGTGGCGCATAATACGGATGCTGACCAGGCATCTGTGATACGGGTTATTGCAGCGTGCCAGTCTCTGCTGCAGGTGGTGTTTAATGGTTCTGAGCTGGTCCTGGTTGGAGTCGGAACCATTAATCAACTCATTACTCAAACGCTCCTGTAGCTTGTCCAATTCTTCCGGCTGGTTTTGAGCCAGCCACATCAAGGTGTCAAAATCCGGTAGTTCTGTCATTGCCGGCCTCCGCCTGTGAGGGGTGAGCCTGGTTTCAGGCTACCCAAATCCAGGTTGCAACAACAAGATTAGTTCAGTCTAACTATGATGGCGATAATGACTTTGGTTATATAAGCCGAGGGCTCAGCCTTTGCTTTCGCTGCCGAAGTAATAGCTGACCCGCTCTCTGGGATTGAGATACTTGAAGATTTTCTCCGGCAGGGCCGCCGGTGGCAGGCAGCGCACGATAGCAAGGCCTTCGGCTTCCAAGTCGATAATCGGCGCCTGATCTTTGGGCACCAGAGCGTCATATACCAGAATTCGCGGCAGCAGCAGCTTATCCAGGTTGACCGACATTACCAGCCCATATTGGCCGGAAGAAAGTTCGACCACGCTGCCGGGAGGATAGACCCCGAGGATCTTAATCATTTTGCCGACATATTCCTGATTCAGTTTTCCCTTGGAGTATTTATACAGATAGCCCAGAGCAGCATAAGGCGTCTTGGCCTTGGATTGCACTCCTGGATGGCAAAGAGAGTCATATTGGTTCACCACGGCCACCAACTGGGAAGCTTGACTCAGTTCATCGGCTTTCAAGCCTCTTGGGAAACCACTGCCATCGAGTAGTTCATGGTGATTGGTGATAACGTCCCTGGCATTTTCTGGAAATTCGGCTGCCAGCTTGATGAACTCTGCGCCCATCAGCGGGTGCTGGTTCAGCAGGTTTTGCTCGGGTTTAGTCAAGGGAGCCTGCTTGCGCAGTATCTGGCTTGGCAGTTTGAGTTTACCTATGTCGTGGAATAGCGAACCCAGGCCCACGGCCTCAATATCTTCTCTGGGCCATTGCAACTCTTTGGCCACCAACATGGTGAGAATGGCAACGTTGAGTGAGTGAAAATAGATGCCTTCGTTTTTATCCGAATCGGCCATTAGATGCAGGATCAGGTTGTCGGAGGATAAAAGTTGCTCGGCAATGTCCCGCACCAAGTCCTGTGCTTCGGTAACCGCATTCAGAGGGCGGCTGCGCAGTTTGTTGACCAGATTGCGCATCCTTGCCAGTGAACGGTCGAAATGCTCCTCTGTCTTATGCAGTTCGCGACGCATTTTCTTGAGAATTTCGATCCTTTGTTGCTTGTCGCTTTCCATCTGTTGTTGCAGAGAGGTGACTTCCTGTGGATTTTCCACTGGGGCAGCTTGTTGATTGGCAGGCAGCGGCGGAGTATCACTGCGGTCCGGTACCACAAACACACTGTCTATGCCCAGCTTACGGATTAGCTCGATTTGCGCCTGCTGTTTGATACGGAAGCTACTGAAAAGAAAAGGATGATCTTTCCATGCCAGAGGAAGACGGACGAAGTTACCCACCTGCAGTTGTTGGACACTGACTCTACAGCTCTTGTTCATTCAAATCATCTTTTTTAAGCAATCGAATCATTTTATCGCAAAGAGTACGCTTTACAATTAGTTAGCTCACATGTAAGCATGTTTGGATAAAAAATATAAGCAAATCGAGATTTTTATGGACTTTATCGAAGTATATCCCAACGCTATCCCTGATGAGTTATGCGATCGTCTGATTGCCGCCTTTGAAGCTCATCCCGGTGTTACCGAGGGCCGCACAGGCCATGGTGTCGACAAGGAAAAGAAAATCAGCCGCGATCTGACATTGGATCAGTACCCAGAGTTGCAGCCACTGCGTAATGAGCTGCTGGGCCACACCCTAAAGCATGCCGGACGATACTTTGATAAGTATGCCATGGCGCTGATGGGAGCCGTGGCCGTGCAGGTGGCTGATGAGTCCGGCAATGCAGTAACCCTGACACCGGATAACTATGCTCGCCTGGGAGCCCCCAGAGCTGAGGCGCTGGTACAATACCTTTATCGTAGTGGTACCATCAATTTGCAAAGGTATCAGCGCGATGTCGGCGGTTATCCCCATTGGCATTCTGAGCAGTTTCCCCAGGCCGGTCACAACGACGCCTTGCACAGAGTGGTGCTTTATATGTTCTATCTCAATGATGTGGCCGAAGGCGGGGAGACGGAATTCTTCTATCAGCAGCGCAAAATTGCGCCGAAGAAGGGCACTATGGTGATAGCGCCGGCGGGATTTACCCATAGTCACAGGGGCAACCGTCCAAAGAGTGGTGACAAGTATATTGCCACTTCCTGGATCATGTTTAATCGCGCCGAGCAGCTTTATGGACCAACCCGGCGCTGAGGCTTATTGCATGGGAATCTGAATACGGAAGCAGGCGCCTTCCAGTGCTGAATCCTCAATGCTGAGGGTGCCGCCGTAACTGCTGACGATTTCATTACACACTGCAAGGCCAATTCCCTGTCCCGGTGACTGGGTATCGGCGCGCACACCGCGCTGGATGATCTTCTGTTTAAGGCTCTCATCAACACCAGGGCCGTCATCTTCCACCTGTATCTGTAGTATGTTGCCTTGATAACCGGCACTGACCCGAACGGTTGAAATACATAGGCGGAACGCATTTTCCATCAGGTTGCCGAACAGCTCCATCAAGTCGCCTTGATTACCGGGAAACTGCAGTTCGTCCTCTATTTTGGCGCTGAACTTCACCTGTTTGTCTCGGTATACCTTGAACAACATCTGTGCCAATTGATCCACCAGAGGGGCAATCGGAGTCTGTTCCTGCTTGAGGCCCTTGCGTCCCAGCATGGCTCGCTTGAGTTGATATTTCACCAGCTGATCCATCTGGCTCACCTGTTCCATGATTTTTTCGCTGCTGGCCTGTTTATCCAGGCTGGCATCATCCGTGATGGCATGTACAGCGGCGAGACGGGTTTTGAGACTGTGGGCCAAGTCATTCATGGCATTTTGATAGCGCTGTTGCTGAGCACTGGATTGCTGCAGCAGTTGGTTGAGCGCCTGGGTGACGCCTTCCAGCTCCACCGGATAACCGCCGGAGAGTGACTTGGACTTGCCGTTGATGATGGATCTCAACTCATTTCGCATCTGTACCAGTGGCCGCATGCCCCAATAAGCGGCGCTGATCAGCAGTACCAGTGCCAGTGCCAACACCAGCGCCAGACGAATATAGGTGCGTTTGGCAAATTGGCTGTATTCCTGTTCCAGCTTGGCCGCATCCTTGAGCACCAACAGGTTGTAGTGAATACCGGCGATATCGACCGACAGCAGATAGGCAAAATAGGCACGATTGTCGGCCATGTTCAGGTAGTAGGGGGGCGCTTCGTTGCGGATTTCATTGAAACGTTCACAGGTATCAAACAGACCTCTGTCCACTGCCAGCGAAGAGGTCCATACCTGTTTGAACTTCTCGTCACAGGAGGCGATAACATAGCGCTCCTGTTTGTTGTTCTCCTCAAGCCAGGAGCTGGTATCCGGGATCAGGTCATGCTCCCTGAGCTCGGCAGCCACCTGAGGGATTTCGGCGATTAGCTGCGCCGTCTCTTCGTTGTAGCTGTTTTGCGCATGCAATATGTTGACCATCCAGGCCAAGCCAAAACCGACCACGGCTATGATAGACAACGAAGTGAGAAACATCCGCGTCAGCAGGCGTTTCTTGGGTTTTATTCTCAATTGCATGGCAGGTTGAATTTGTACCCCTGGCCTCTGATAGTCACTATTGGATTTTCGATGCCGTCACGGGTCAACTTCTTGCGCAGTCGGCTCACCATCACCTCAATGGTGTTGGGATCGCCTTCTTTGTCGCCATAAATAACGTCCAGTAAACGTTGCTTGGCGACCACTTCATGGTTGTGGCGCATCAGATATTCGAGAATTTGATATTCGAAGGCGGTGATCTCCATCGGCTCACCATTCATGGTGACCTGCTTGGCGGCGAGATCCAACGACAGGTCGCCGCTGTTGATCACCGGCTTGACGAAGCCGGCACTGCGGCGGACCAAGGCATCGAGGCGGGCCACCAGTTCCTCTTTTTGAAAGGGTTTGACCAAGTAGTCGTCGGCACCGGCGTTGAGTCCTTCAACTTTGTCTTGCCAGTTGACCCGGGCGGTCAGGATCAGAATAGGGGCTTTGACATCTTCATCCCGCAGGCGTTGGATAAGTGCAATGCCGTCTTGATCCGGCAAGCCCAAGTCCACAATGGCGACGTCAATGGGGTAGTTGGTTGCCTGGAAAAATCCCTCTTTGGCGGTTCCCGCCACCTGAACCTGATTCCCCAATTCTCCCAGTTGTACCTTGAGGTGGTGGGAGAGTAAGGGATCGTCTTCAACAACCAAAATTCTCATATTCTTTACGCCTTTAACTGAAATCAGAACAGTGTACGCAGTTCCCAGGAGCAGCTCAAGCCGAGGCTAAAGCAAAGGTATCAGTCATACAAGAGCTAAACCTAAGAGCTAACTCGCTAAAAAATAGGGCTATACACTGGCTCGAGTGTATAGCCCTATTACTTAACCTACGCTGACCTCTGATGTGGATTGTCGAGTCATTGGCCCAAGATGGAAATGTTGGCGGGTGTGACGACTAGGAGCCCCGGTTACGATTTCTGGCCAGTTTATTACCGCTCCAGGCGCTCAGCAGAGTAAACAGGGTGACCCCGCCCATAATAAATGCCAGCCTGAGCCAAGGGGCATCCATGGCCTGGCGCATGGCGACATATTCAAAGCCACTCTTGGCCCATACCAGCACGGCGCCGATCAAGAGACCGATTTGCAGAACGCGAATACCAACAGCGCTTTTCACAAACAGCAATGCCGGTGCCAGCAGGCAGATTGCGGCGGCGATGGTGTGCGAGTATCTGAGGAAATGAGCGCCCAGTAGCCAATAAGCAAGACAGAGTAAAACAACACGCCACCACATAGAGATACCTTGAATCAATTGAATTGAGGTCATTCTAGTCTGAATTTAAGGTGTATTCTATTTGCTGCTTCACAGTTTATCCCTGTAGTTAAAGGTTATAGCCCGTCTGGCTTAGGGTTTCATATGCAGCTTATTGTTTAATTTTATGGGGTTAAGCCGTTAATAGCCGCAGCAGTATGGCAACCGAGACAGCTAGGAAGATAGCGCCGCAAAGGTAATCTATATAGTGACCAAAGCGTAGCAGGCGTTGCTGTACCCGGGCGTAAGACAGCAGCATGGCCAGCATGGCAAACCAGATAACCGAGAGCAGCGGCAGTAATATAGCGGCCAACAGCTTGGTCTGATTGCTGACTTCTGGGGTGATAAGGGTGGAAAACAGCGTTAGAAAAAACACCAACGCCTTGGGGTTGAACAGGTTGGTCGATAACCCAAGCAGCAGCCCGGCAGTAGCCGACATAGTGTTATCGCGGGTGCTTTTGCCAAGGTTATTGTCTACCCTGTTGTTTAACTCCTCGGACTGCATGACTTGTGCATCATTGATTGCTTCCCGGCTGGTTGGTAATTCATTGGTTTGCGCTTCAGCGAGTGGCCTTGCCTTCAAGGCGCGTTTAAGCCAGGCCTGGGCACCAAAAGCTCCCAATCCCATCCAACCCAGATAAAGGGCGCCAAAGAGTTGCACCAGCACAAACAGGGTATGCGAGCTTTGAATGGCCAGGCTGACCCCCGTGAGGCTCAGGACAGTGTGCATCAATATCGCCAGAGAGATGCCGACAGCGGCCGCCAGTGCGGTGTTGCGCTGCTCGCGGCTGGCGATTTTCAGGATCAATGCAAAGTCGGGTCCCGGGCTCGCCAATGCCAGTAGGTGAATGGTGCCCAGGGTCAGCAAAAGATGCAGATCTGTCATAGTCAAGGTTATCCTGATAGTGCCAGCCGAGGCTGAAAGTATTTGGGTATAGGGGGAAAATGCTCAGCCATCAGAGAGGCGTATGGCGTTCACAGCATGCGCCGCTGAAATGCCTGCGGAGAAAGCAGGAAGGCACGTTTGAAGGCCTTGTTCAGATGGCTCTGATCGAAGAAGCCGACTTGCTGCGCCACCGAAATCACACTATCTCCCCTGAGCAGAGCTTTCTTGGCATATTCCAGGCGGATCCGCTTTAGGTAGGCATGTGGCGTCATGCCGGTTCTCTGTCGAAACTGCCTAAGCAGTTGGTATTGGCTGAGATCCAGCTCCTTGGCAAGCTGCGGCAACCGAAATGGCGCAGCGGGATCGGCATGAAAGGCTTCTCTTAACCTATCGAGTTGACTCTGACTCAAGGCGTGAGGCTGTCTCTCGGTATTGAGCTGGCGACCGTGCTGGCGCAGCAGCTTTTCCAAAAAGGCGATAACCGCGGTTTCGGAAACCAGGAGATCATTGGCGGCTATGGGTTGGGTCAGCAAATGGTGCAGCTGGCAAAATTCCCGATACAGCGCCGGATGATACAACAAAGGCGCGGCAAAACTGAAATATCCCAGGCCGAGATCCCGCGCCAGTTGCTGCAGCCAGTCATGGGGCAGGGACATTACCAGAGCACAATAGCCCTGCTGTTCGCTGCTCTGGCCATCATGGCTGCTGTCGGGATCCAGGGTCGACAGCCAATGGGGTCTCAGGTGCCAGGTTTGGCCACGATAATGAAAGTTCTGGCCGCCGTGACTGACCACGCCGATATGAAAGTCCAGATGAACATGGGGCTCGAAGTGAAAATGTTGAAAACTGGCCCGACTGATCTCCAGTTCGGGATGGGATGGGGCGCGCCAGTAATGGATTTTCTCCTCGTGCATCTTGCTATCCTGGGTAAGAATTTATGTTATCTTAGCGGTCGGTTATCCAGGCCGCCTAGTAAATTATTGCACGGCCGGTATCAAAGTCAGACCTATAAACACCGATAACAGATTGGAGCCCACAGTGAAAGGACAGATCTTAAGAGAAATGAAAGTACTGAGTGCTATTGAACCTGAATATGAGGTGGAAAGACGGGTAGCATTTCTTAAGGCCAAACTGCAGGAGGCTCGCAGCCAGACGCTGGTACTGGGGATCAGTGGCGGGGTCGATTCTTCCCTGGCCGGGCGCTTATGTCAGTTGGCGGTAGATTCGCTCAATCAAGGCAAAGCCGAGGCTGAATACCGTTTTGTGGCCATGCGTTTACCTTATCTTGAGCAGCGTGATGAACATGAGGCGCAGCAGGCGCTGGCATTTATCCGCCCCAGCAAACTGGTGACTGTGAATATTCATGAGGGGGTGAGCGGCATTCATCAGCATGTACTCAGTGGCTTTGACCGCGCCGAGCTGGCGCTACCGGATGCCAAAAAGGTTGATTTTGTGAAGGGTAATGTCAAGGCCAGAATGCGGATGGCGGCCCAATACGAAGTGGCGGGGCTGCTGGGTGGCCTGGTGGTTGGAACAGATCACAGCGCCGAAAATGTTACCGGTTTCTATACCAAGTGGGGCGATGGAGCCTGCGATTTGGCGCCGCTTTTTGGCCTGAATAAGCGTCAGGTACGGCAATTGGCCGCCTTCCTCGGCGCCTCGGAAACCTTGGTATACAAAGCGCCAACGGCGGATCTTGAGTGTGACAACCCGGGTCTTGAAGACGAGGCTGCCCTGGGGTTGAGTTACGATCAGATAGACGACTTCCTTGAGGGGAAGCCGGTTTCCGCCGAGGTGGAAAGCAGGATTATAGCCATTTACAAGGCGACGCAGCATAAGCGCAGGCCTATCCCGACCATTTACGATTAACTGCTCAACTTGAATCGTAAAACGCCGCGTTGATCGCGGCGTTTTTTATGGCTGGCGTAGCGCCTGACGCAGCAGCAGAATACTGGCGTTGGGAAACTGGCGGTAATCCAGATAGGGGACTTTCCAGCGCCACTGATCCAGCCTTTGTATTCCGGGCGCACCGTTAAGACTCTGCCCGGCATCGCCGGCGATATTGAGTTGGCGGGCGGCTTGATTGCCGGCGATAAGTGCTATGCCGCTATCGGTTACCAACTCTGTCGCGCCTATCTCCAGTGCGACCTGGCAAAAGAGCCTCTGCTGCAGAAAACTACGCCAGTCGTCATCCGGGGCAAATATCTTGGCGCAGATCACCAGGATTTTGCGCCAGTGGTTGGAGTTGGCGGCTATCAAGGCCGCGGCGGCATCGTTCTGCTGCCAGTGCCAGTCAAGCGGCAGTGTTGGCGAGTTGGGTAAGTAAACCCGCGCTTTGGCCAGGTCGTTACCAATACGCGAAGGAAATGAAGGCGTTGAGTGTGCGTGCACGTTTGCTCTCTGTTAGACTTTTATGCCAATAGATCTCAGTGAAATGCCGTTTCAGCGCCGCCACTTTGGGGCAGTTCGAGGTAAAGGTCAATGAAAACTCTGCTTATCAGCTCGGGGAAACAGCTTACTATTGCGCTTTTTTATGCTTGTTTCGGTATAGGGCTGGCGCTGACTGTGACCGGGATCTGGTTACTCAATGATCGTGTTGATTTGAGTCCCTGGCATACTCACTTTCTGAGTCATGAGTTTGATCGTCACAAGGGCGTCGAAGACTTTAACGATTATCTCAAGTTGGAGCAGCAACTGTTTGCCGAGCTTGATCAGGAGCTTGGTAAACTTTCCGGTGGCATAAACTCACCGATAAATCGCTATCACAGCGGCAGCATAGCAGATCCCAAGCGCTGGGTTTTTCCCTGGAATCAAAGTTTCGAATGGGCCAATGCCGATGCGCAGTTCGGGCTCTTGCTGTTTCATGGTATGTCAGATTCACCCTACGCCATGCATCAGTTTGCCCAGCAGTTCAAGGGGCGCGCTCATGTGTTGGCGCTGAGGTTACCGGGACACGGCACTCTGCCATCCGGCCTGGTGCGCTTGGAATGGCAGGATCTGGCCGCGGCCGTTAAGTTGGCCAGTCGCCATATGAGCCAGGTGCTCAATGGCAAACCTCTCTATGTGATAGGTTATTCCACCGGCGCCAGTCTGGCGCTCAACCATGAGTTGGAAAACCTTCATAAAGGCAGGCCTACTGATTATGAAAAGGTGGTCATGCTGTCGCCGGCCATAGGTTTGGCTCCTATGGCGGTCGGCGCGCAGTGGCAGTCGCAGCTGGGTTATATTTTGGGGCTGGAGAAACTCAGCTGGAATACTATTTCACCCGAATATGATCCCTTTAAATACAGCTCTTTCGCCGTAAATGCCGGTGATGTGGTTTATCGTCTGGCGCAGCACAATAGCCAGCGTTTACTGGCTTTACCTGAAGAGAAAAAACGCCAGTTGCCGCCGATTTTGGCGTTCCAGTCGCTGGTGGATGATTCGGTATCGACGAGAGCTGTGCTGGAGAACCTGTTCCTGCAACTGCCCAAGGGAGCCAATGAACTGGTGATCTATGATATCAATCGTAATCAGGTGAACCTCAGTATGACACCTGTGGATCCTCTGGCGGAGATCAGCGGCATACTGGCGCGAACCAATCTGACTTTCCGGGGAACATTGATTGAGAATCAGGTGGGCTTCAGTCATCTGGTGCAGGCTCGGGAGTTTGGTACTCATTCCGGAGTGGAAAAACTCAACTTTAAATGGCCCGTGTCAGTTTATTCCTTGTCTCATGTAGCCTTGCCGTTTTCTGCCAATGACAGTCTATATGGTAATCAAATGGCCACAAGCATGGACCGCATTCAAATTGGCGCCGCCGCATCCCGTGGCGAGCGCGGTGTCATCAGCATTCCCGCCGCCGATATGCTGCGCCAGCGCTGGAACCCTTTCTTTGATTATCAGATGCAGCGGATTGAAACCTTTTTCAATCAAGATCCTGAGCCGACAAAGTACAGATGACCCGGTTACGTCCCTCGCTTTTGGCTTGGTATAGGTTAGCATCGGCTTTTTTTAACCAAACCTCCAGAGACGGACTGTAGGAGGCATTGGCAATCAGGGCACCGATACTCGCAGTGACGCTGATCCGGCGTTGATCTTCGGGGTTGATGATTTCAAGATCGGTAATGGCCTGACGTATTTCATTCAGATACGGCTCTATCTTGAAAGGGTTGCACATGGGTAGCAGTAGCAATAGTTCTTCACCGCCGTAGCGGCTGATAAGATCCGAGTCGCGCTTGAACTTTGTCTTAAGCAAATCGGCGACTCGTTTCAAGGTTTCATCACCGCCCAAATGACCAAATTCATCATTGATCCGCTTGAAGAAGTCCAGATCCATCAACACCACGGCCATGGCTTCGTTATTGCGTTGGCATAGACCCTGTAAAGTGGCGAAACTCGCTTCGGCGTGGCGCCTGTTGGCAAGCCCTGTGAGCGGATCGGTTTGAGCCAACTGTTTGAGTTTGCGGTTGGCTTGCTCCAGCTCCAGAGTTCGAATAATGACTTTTTCTTCCAGATCCAGCTGGTGGGCCATCAGTTGGCGTTGGTTCTCCTTGAGTTCAGTGTAGAGGTGAGTTACTTCCACGGGCACGTTTTGGTCATTGAGTAACTTATCCTCAGTAAGGCGCTTGCCCTTGTTGAGTTGCTCTGAAATCAATTCCAGCGGTTTGGTCAGCCGTTGCCCAACCACTCTGGCAACCAATAGCGACAGTAATAGGAACAGCAACAACAATGCGAAGGTGAAAATAAACTGGCGCTCCACTTCGTGCAGCAGTGGGGCGTAGGGATCGAGTATAAAAATTTGCCAGTTGTTTTGCAGGCGATACTGGCTGTAAACATATTCCGGACTGTCGTTATCCAGTGCTTTTAGGTTAAGCATGGGCAATAAAGAGCGATAATGTTTACCACTCTGGCGGTAGTTGAGTTGCTCGAGTTTGGGTAAGGCCAACGCCTTGGAGGCGTAAATAAGACGCATATTTTCATCGACAATGAACATCGACTGATTGGTCTGTTCCAGAAAGTCATTATCCAATTCGCTGAAACGATTGAGATTTAGCGAACCTTCTACTATACCGATAACTTGTGGGCCTGTGGCCAGGTACAGTGGGCTGCTGATGGCGACTATGGCATCTGAGCCAAAGCCCCGGCCGAGAAATACGGCGGAAGTGAACAGGCGCTCATTGAAAAATGCCTGCTGAAAATAGTCTCTGTCATTGATCTTCTTATCGCCCCCCTTAAGCTCCTTTAGCCCACTGACAGGGCTTGCTTGCACTATGCTGCCTTCAGAGTTGGCAATCAGCATGGTTAAAAAGCCGGGGTTGAGTTTGTGCAGCCGTGACAGCATCCGCTGCAACTCATCCGGGCTGGGAGAACTATGTTTAATAAGTTCGGCGGCGGTAGCAATGACCGACTGATGCCGCTCGAGATAATGCTCTACCACCAGGCCGATATTTTTGGCGGTTTCATGTAAGTGTTTACCCAGGATCTGTTGCTGCTTGTTGACCCAGTAATAATTAAATACCAGGGTAGAGAATATCAGGCTCAAGTTTAGCAGCAGCAAAAAACTGTAAAAGAGCTGCTCGCCAAAGCCGCTGCGCTTGGCTGGTAGCTGACGGCCGGTCAGGCGTTTGAGCGCAGGGGTTACCAACACAATCAAGCAGCCCAGGGTGATATAGACCATGGCATTGACCGACTGCTTGATGACGACGAAGGGAATGTATTCAGAAGGTAAATCGCTGAAAAGGTGTAGATAACCATAAATAAGTGGCATGCCCAGCAACAGCCAGAAGCAGACACCGGCGTAAAATACCGGCCAGCGTTTTTTTCTGGCAAATCCCAGGGCCAATGCCTCGAGACAGAAGAGTAGATAAACGTGCGGACTGTCCCATTGCAACATCAAGGAAGTTACACTGATGGTGGCGGCGAGCAAGGCATACCAAGGCCCCAGTAAAATGGCGATTAGTACATAGAAGGTATTACCCAATACCAGCTGCACATTGGCAAACAAGGGGATGGGGAAGCTGTTACAGGCAAAGCCTATCAGGCCAGCCATCAGACTGAGCAACAGCGGTTGTCGATACCAGGGTAAGTGGGTCAAATCAGTTCCAACTCCTGTCTGGAGTTAACAAATGGTTAATGACAAATGCTAGAGCTAAATGGTTTATTTAACAATATTTTTTGAATATTTGTCTTCAGCGCTACCCAATACCTGTTTCGAATCGGTACTCGCCAAGCTTAGTTGTGGTGGTGGTTTTGCATAAAAAGGGATGGTCGGGTGGCTAAAAAGGGCAAGCCGATAAAGATGAATAGTTGAAGATAGCGGCCGGAAAAAGCATCAAGGCGCCTTCGATATCAATGAAAGCGCCTTGATGTGTTTGACAGCCTTATTCGCCCTTGAGCCGTCGGTCCAGTTGATCTTTCAGATTGGCGGGCACGCCTTTGATCAAAATGGTATCCGATACAGGATCGTAAATGACCCGCTCACCCAGATGTGAGCTGTCAAAGCTCAGGGTCAGGCCGCCGCCGGTGCCGGAGAATTTCTTCAACTGCCTCAAGGTGGATTTATCAGCCGGAAACTCTTCTTCCAAACCGTAATCACCGCCAACGGCAAAGTCATAGAAGGAATCCATGCCGGATTCAGCCAGTTCATCGGCCAAGTCCTTAAGCATGACTTCACTGCCGCTGTCGACCTGGGAAGTACAGTATTCAAACACCCGGTCGCGGCAGGTTTGACGCTCTTCTTTGGTTAGTTCACCGCCACCGACAAAGTCTTCCACCGCCTGCATCAGGGTCTTGCTCTGCTGCTTGGGATTAACCCCTTCGACGCAGCCCATAAAGTCGAGGAAGAAGTCAGCCACCTTGCGTCCGGCTCTGCCGCGGATAAAGGAGATATATTTGCGCGACTCACTGTCGGCTTGCCACTCGGTGAGATCGATTCGCGCCGCCAACTGGATATTATTCAGATCCAGATGGTCGTTTTGTGATAACTCCATATCATCCAGCACAGTCATTGATGACTTGGCGTTCAGCAGTGCTACAAACAGGTAGTCGCTGGCCATAAAGGTGTAGCAGGCCAGTAACAAAAAGCCCCCCTGGCTGAAGTCATACTTGGAGAGTTCTTCCTGCAGCAGTTTGCCAGCAGTGGCTGAGAACTCTACAAAGCCTTGCTGCCCATCGCGATAAGACTTGAGTGCTTCCTTGAAGGCGGGGTTGGCCTCGCCATCATCCCCGGGGACGCCAAAATAGCCAAAGCCTTTTCCCGCTTTACTGGAATAGCTCTGATGCAGCTCATCAAGCATGGTCTCAACGGCCTGGCTGTTCAGCAGTGGTTGAGGGCGCAGACGGCAGCTGAGCTGGCCTTCGCCATTTTGGGTGATTGCGTGAATAATCGCTTGTTCGACGTGAATACTCATAAGCCCCGATAGTGATACTCTGTTGTAAATCCGCTATTATATGCCGCTAATCCTTATCTGAGTGAATCATTTTTTATTTATGGCTATCCAATCAAAATATACCAATGTGCAAGTTGAATCCCTGATCGCCGAATTATTGGCCGTGCTGGAAAAACACCAGGCTCCGACCGATCTTGGCCTGATGGCATTGGGAAATGCGGCTTCGCATCTGTTGTCGACCAAGGTGCCCAAGGAAGCCCGTCAGCAGGTGGCAGAGCAATTTGCCAAGGCATTGACACAATCCTTGCGTTGACTTGTAACAACTGAAATGCGCTAAATAGTGGCGTTGTAAGTCAAAAAGCACATAATAGCAAACAATGTAAGATACACAGGCAACTTACAAAAGCGGATCCATATGGTCGAGCGAACAAAGCAGTTGGGCAAGGACAGGGTTTCACGCCTTATCAATTGGGGGCACTGGTTTGCCTTCTTCAATGGCTTTTTGGCCATGATAGTCGGCAGTCGATATCTGGAAAGTGTCGGCTACCCTGAAACCTGGATTGGTTGGGGCTACCTTGGCGTCAGTACCATAGGCCATTTAAGCTTCCTGGCGTTTATTGTCTATCTGGTGTTGCTGTTTCCCGTTACTCTGCTGTTGCCTTACTCGCGTATCCTTCGGGGATACGCGGCTGTGGTGGCCACCCTCGGTCTGTGTATCATGCTGTATGACACCATAGTCTATGACGACTATGGCATGCATTTGAGTCCCTTCGCAGTCGATTTGGCTTGGGCCGACCTCAACAGTCTGCTGCATGGCACTTCTTATATCGTCACTCCCCTTGGGATCTTGGCACTGGAGTTGACCGCCGCCAACTTTATCTGGAAGCGGATTGAGAAAATTCAAAAGCGCAATTATGGCAACAAGGTGGTGGCCTTTATCGGGGTTTGTTTTGTCAGCAGCCATCTTATTCATATTTGGGCTGATGCTGCTGATGTCACTGAAATTACCCGTTTTGATGATGCCTACCCGCTATCTTATCCGGCGACGGCGCGCACCTTTATGGAAAATCACGGTATCGACGGCTCCAGCAGCTTGCAGGTGGATACCGAAACCAGCTTTAAATACCCAAGAACGCCACTGACCTGCAGCGCCGAAGAACATCCCAATGTACTGTTTATTGCCATCGACAGCCTTAGGGCTGATATGGCCGACGAGCAGACCATGCCGTTTTTCAGCCGCTACGGCAAACAAAACCATGCGTTTATGAATCACCTCAGCGGTGGCAATACCTACCGCAGTGGCATGTTTTCCCTGCTTTATGGTCTGCAGGGCAGCTATACGGATGCGGTGGAACTCAATTACACCAGTCCCTTGCTGAGTCAGAGCCTCAAGCAGCAGGGCTACAATCTTGGTCTGTTTATCAGCAGAAGTAATTATGCCGAGGCTCGTCCCCAGGCGATATTCCGCGATTTTGACGCTCATATTGCCGAAGACGATGGCGGCAGTGCCATGGCTGATATCCAGAATATCGATAGTTTCCAGCAGTGGCGAGCCCAGCAACAAGCGCCCTGGTTTGCGCTGCTTAATCTCAAATCGCCGGAAGATTATGACACGCCGGTAGGTTTCCTCGGGGTGCAGACGGTTAAACCCGACAGCGCTCTCAAACCGGCGCAGAAGGTGCTGTTCAATCAATATCGGCAATCGCTGAACTTTATTGACAAACAGCTGGAGCAACTCTTGTCTGCTATGCCGGAAAACACCCTGGTGATCATTACCGGCGTCAATGGCAAGGTGTTCACCAGTAACGCCGATGAGGCCAGACGGGATTTGTCACCGGCCAATGTCAGCGTGCCTTTGGTGATCCATTGGCCCGTCGGTGGCCACGCCCAGGCCAAGTACCGCACCAGCCACTATGGCTTGGTGCCGACCTTGATGAGCCAAGTACTGGGTTGTAGCAATCCGGCCACTGATTACAGTGCCGGCCGCCACCTGCTGCAGCCCGACAGCCTCACATGGGTCTATGTCGGTGACGCTCGGGTGTTTGCTATCTATCAGCAATCGGAGATTACTGTGATTGACCGTCACGGCCAATATCGTATCTATGACAAGGCTTATCAGAACCGCCTGGACAAGAAGATGAGTGCTCCGGAGCTCATCGAAGTGATGCGTGAAGGGCGGCGTTTGTACAACCATTAAGCGCTGCGGATTAAAGACTGTACGATAGAGAAAAAACAGGCCACAAACTAGGCAGTTAAACTAAAAATTCTCAGATGGAGCTTGCACAGCTTCGCGACTGTTGATAAAGTTCTGCCTCGTTGAGACGGCATACTGCGCCAGCCGCTCAAGACAAATATCGGTATGTAGCGCAGCCTGGTAGCGCACTGTCATGGGGTGTCAGGGGTCGGAGGTTCGAATCCTCTCATACCGACCAAATTAAATGCTTGATTACTAATGTAATTTAGCTAAGCCAAAAGCCCGTTATTTAGCACAGCTAATGCGGGCTTTTGCCTTTTTATAGCAGATCTATAGCATTAGATTTAAAGCCTATGGATTTGTGAATTTACTTCGTAACAGCCTTCTGTATTGACCACGACCGCCGTGATGCTGCGTGCAATGCCAAGCGTTAATCGCAGCATCGTCCAGCCAGAAGGTAACCGAACCACGGTTGACTAATGCCTGATTGTATTGCTTCCAGTTGGTGATATTGCACTTTAACTTGCCCATGACCTTAAACCTGTGATGCAAGATCTGATCATGAAGTGCCAAAAAGATTCCGCTGATTTAGGCAACAACGCCCATTTGGGGAGCCGCCTTGCTGTTTCTGTTGGAGTTGTTTTACTCACTTTCGCATGACTGAATTGCTGACTCCCATTGCGGTTGCAGCCTCTTGTTTAAACTCAGCGCTGAACGTCGGTCTTGTGTTTTTTATGTCTGCCACCTATTTGCGGCGAAGCACGCCTTGCATCCAGGCCCGTAAGCCGACGCAGAGCACACATGGGACTTGTTCGCACCTTCCTTAGGTAACCAAATTCACTATGCCGCTACAGAAATCTATTCGTATCATTCTTATAATAACTGAAAGAAGTAGACTCCATCTGATACTTTTTTGAAAATATCAAATTGTGCGTGTTCTTGGAATGCTTCTATATTCATACTCTCACCAAAAACCAAACCGTTTATTCCTAACATCACAGAGTTCCCCCATTGAATGCGGACTGTATTATATTTGGTGTCGTTAAACACATCAGTAACGCCAATTTCAGCCATGTCTACAAGTATCTCATTTAGATTTTCTTGTGATAACGTTATATTTGGCTGAGTCATGGATAATACTTGGCTCCATTTTTCAATTTTATTCTCGGCAGCTTTTTGGGTATATGTCATCATAAAACCACCGTCCGGACTTTTCCCAAAAGTTTTGGTAATAGGATTAATGACAACTCCATTTAAAACAATTGTTTCTTCAGAAAGGTAAGAGATTTCTTTTATATTATATTGGTTGATTTTGATAATTAATGCCTCTGCATTAATTATCATGTCGGCTTTAGTAATTACATCTTCATTGTAGTTAGGGCTGCAAGCCACTAAAGTAGAGAGTATTGGTAAAACGAAAGCTTTATTTAATTTCATTGTAAGTTACCTAGGTGTATTAATATGGAATTATTTTGTGTGTACAGTTTTTGTTCAGGTAGTAAGAACCACCAAGACCATTTGGGAATTACCATAATTCACATTGTTACTTTCGCGCCACCGGGTATTCCAGGATTGATCTGATCCGGTAATAATGGACACTTAGCTAAGCACTATTTTTTAATTCAAATTTTTCTGGGCTCAAATACCCAAGAGCACTATGCCGTCTGGTCCGATTGTAATCAACCTCAATATACTCAAATACCGCTTGTCTCATTTGCTCACGTGCCATGAGCGGCTCGTCTTGCAACGCGTCAACTTTTAATGCGTGGAAGAAGTTTTCCACGCAAGCGTTATCCCGGCAATTCCCTTTACGGCTCATGCTTTGTACTAACTGATGTTTCTGAAGCAAAGCACGGTTATCGTTTGCGCAGTATTGGCTTCCTCGGTGGTCGCTATGGACAATCACGTCAGTAGGGAAACCTCAGCGGAATAACGCCATCTTCAATGCGTCACAAGTATGTGCTGATGTCACTCTGCTTGCCATCGACCACCCCATTTCAGGTTGGCCGCATTAGCAGTAAAGTTCTGCTTCCCTAGACGTAGTCTAAGGGGCTTTTAACTCCCTCAGGTAGCGGTAAATGGTGTGCACCGAAATATCCAGCCGCTTGGCGGCCACCTGGGCGCTATCCTTGAGTTCAAAAATGCCGGCATCGAACAGGCGGGTCACGATTTCACGGTTTTTTTTCGATGGCGGGATCTGTTCACAGTGGCGTACTTCCTGGTTGACCTTGTCTATGGTGCTGTGCAGCGTTTCCTCAATATTGACGGCGAATACTTCTGACGTACCGCTGTGCTCTGTAAGCGGGGATTGTTGCGGCAGCATGGAGCGCAACACAGACATCAAAGGTGCATCCATATCTGTGTTGATACATAAAAGGCCTATGGCCATCTGTTTTTCGTTGCGGATAACCGTGGTGATGGATTTCAGAGTTTTGCCATTACCGCTTTGGCTCAGATAAGTCTCGGAGATATCCTGGCCGCGCTTGAGTTTTTCCAATGCCAGATTGGTAATAGGTGCACCGACACTGCGGCCGGTAATATGGCCGTTGGCTATTTTGATGATTGAAGGGTGGTCTCGGTCCAGGCTGTGTAAAACCACTTCTGTGTGTTGCCCATACATGGTGGCGATACCGTCGACCACATTTTTGATGGCGTTGAGTATCTCCATGTCTTTGGGAGTTAACTTGTGAAGTTTCACCGCTATCCTTGTGTGAAAGCCCGGTTATTGCCGGGCACTGGAGCTTAGGCAGACATGATACTGATAATGGTATTGTCGGTCGACACCATGCCATCACAGATCATCTGCCCCAGATTCTTGATTGTTTGTTCGACATCGGCGGCGACTATGCCTTGCGTCGATACGGCATGTTGGTTGAGCGCCATCAAAAATGCCCGTACAGCCGCGCTGGACGAGGTACTGACCTTCATGGCACAGGAAGCTTTGGCGCCGTCACAGACCATGCCAGTGCTGTCGCTGATAACATTCTGAATGGCGTAACAGCTTTGTTCAAAACTGCCCCCGGCAAGATACACCATGGCCATGGCCGCTGCGGCACTGGTCACCGTATTGCCGCAAAAAGCCGACAGTGGCGGGTAGTGGCACTTAATGTAAATGGCGCCGAGGTGGCTCATGATAAGTGCCCGGGCCAGCTGCTCTTCACTGCAGCTGAACTTCTTGGCGGTGACCACTACCGGTACAGTGGCGGCTATGCCCTGATTGCCACTGCCAAAATTGCTCATGGCCGGTAGGGTAGCGCCCCCCATGCGCGCATCCGAGGCCGCCGCCGTGTACATGACTATCGAATTGAGCAGGTCGTCACTCAGCAAGCCGATATCGATATTTTTCTTCAGCGTTCGGCCCACTTCCAGACCATAGGCCGAATTCATGCCTTCGTCGGACAAGCGGGAGTTAAGATCGGACGCCGCCAGAATAAATCTTATTCGGTTAACATCTACCCCGGTGGCAAACTCATAGATTGCGGCAATGCTGATATCGACGCCGTTGCATACCGAAGCAGTACTGCCTTGGGCTGACGCTTCGGTCCGATACAGCAACTGGCCTTCGAACCATTTCTCGGTAATTCGGGTATGGCTGCCACTGATAACGATTTTAACCTGGTGTTTGTCGTTGGCAGCGGTTACCGCGCAATAAATAAACTCGTCTGCTTGAATACGGGATATCTTGACCATGCCGGCATCAATAAGCGCCTGGGCTTCGGCTACTTGCGCCGGGTTGATATTTGCCAGCACTTCAAGACCGGCATTGGCATCGCCCCCAAGGGCTCCAGCAGCTGCGGCAATGGCCAGGCCTATCTTGCCGGTTCCGGGGACAAATACGCCCATGGCGTTTTTGTAGAGGTTATCCGAAACCTGAACTTCCAGGCTCAAAGGCTTGGTACCCAGCGTTTCAGTGGCGACAGCGGCGGCATAGGCTGCGGCAACAGGCTCAGTGCAGCCCAGCGCAGGGCGTACAACTTGATTGAGGATAGCTATATATTGTTGCCACTGTGGTTTCATGACTGGATTCCGGCGAGTCTGAGTTGGGGATAGGCAAGGGCTTGGCTTGCGGTCATTGTATCAATATTGCCCATAATCCCTTGAGACAACTTGCAACTATTTTTGAATGCGTTTCGGCTTAACGATGCAATTATTTGCATACCAAGGCTGTTGTGCAAATTTATTTTGCCGTTAATGAGGCGGCAATTGTTGCTAGTGTGACCCACATCTTGTAATTGATGGCGTTTTTCATTTAATCCTTTGATATCAACAAAATTGCAAAAAAGAATGGCTGCCCAGATAAAGAGGTGCAACTTTTTTTGCAAAAAATAACAAGCAGTATCCAATAATATTTAGGGTCGTTATATGAAAACTGACACTTTGGCACCAGAGTGGGGCGCGGTCATTACTCGGAATGATACGCAGGCATGGAAGGAGGCGACCCGGTTTGACAGTACTGATTGGGGTTGGATCATCATGTCGATCGGCATGGCCATAGGTGCAGGTATCGTCTTTTTACCTGTGCAGGTGGGTTTAATGGGACTGTGGGTGTTTCTCTTGTCTGCCCTTGTCGGTTATCCGGCCATGTATATGTTTCAAAGACTGTTTATCAATACCTTGGCCGAGTCCCGTGAGTGTCGGGATTACCCCAGCGTGATTGGTGATTATCTGGGGAAAAACTGGGGCATATTTCTCGGTGCCCTCTATTTTGTCATGTTGGTGATCTGGGTGTTTGTCTACTCGACGGCGATCACCAATGACAGTGCATCTTTCCTGCAAAGCTTTGGAGCCACCAAGAGTCTGTTGTCTGAAAACCCCTTCTATGGTCTGGGGCTTATTTGTCTTCTGGTTGCACTGGCTTCCCGCGGCGAAAGCCTGCTGTTCAAGATTTCGACCCTTATGGTGCTCACCAAGCTTGGGGTGGTCGCACTGCTTGGGCTGATGATGGTCGACAAGTGGGATATCAATAATATCGGCGCTGTGCCCACTAGCACAGATTGGATCCGCGATGCGGTAGTAATGCTGCCATTTACCTTGACTTCGATCCTGTTTATTCAAAGCCTCAGTCCCATGGTGATCTCTTACCGTGCCAGGGAGAAATCTATCGAGGTGGCGCGCTTCAAAGCGATGCGGGCGATGAACATAGCTTTCGGGATCCTGTTTGTTACTGTGTTCTTTTATGCTGTGTCCTTTACGCTGGCGCTGGGGCATGATCAGGCGGTAAAAGCCGAGCAGGAAAATATTTCCGCCTTGGCGATAGTGGCGCAGGGGATGCCCGGCCAAACGCTGAAGCTCTTGAGTCTGACACTGAATATCTTTGCGGTGATGACGGCCTATTTCGGGGTCTATTTGGGTTTTCGCGAAGCGTGTCAGGGGATCACCATGAACCTATTGCAGCGGGTTATGCCCAAGGAGAAGATCAACACCAAGCTGGTGGGCTACGGCATCATGGTATTTACCATATTGCTATCCTGGAGTGCCATTGTGTTGAACGCCCCAGTGCTGAGCTTCACCTCTATCTGTAGTCCAATATTCGGCTTGGTTGGCTGTTTGATCCCGGCCTATCTGGTTTATCGGGTGCCGGCGCTACACAAATACAAGGGCGTTGGCCTGTACGTGATTATCGCTACAGGGATCCTACTGTGTATCTCACCCTTCCTGGCATTCAGTTGATTGACTTGAAGTTTGGATGTTAAAGAATCGAGTGAAGAACGCCCCGCAATGCGGGGCGTTGTCAATGGCGCTATAGCAAATTGACGCCGAGGGGTTAGGCCAAAACTTATGTGAAGAGCTCAGGCCTTGTCCTGCTGCTGCAGAAAGTCGTGAAACTCTTCTTCATAGAGATGAAACAGCACTAGGGTAACGGCAAAGATGATAGGGCCGTAGATCAGGCCGATAAGCCCGAAGAGCTGCAGTCCTCCCAGCAAAGAGAAGAAGATCAGTAAGGTACTCATGCCGGCAGAGCCTTGCATCAGAATCGGCCTTAGGAAGTTATCGATAGAACCAACCACCAATATCCCCCAGGCACAGAGGAACAGGCCCCAGCCCCAATCGCCGGTCAAGGCCAGATAAAGCGCGGCTGGCACCCAGATAAGTGCGGTACCCACCACAGGGATAAAAGAGGCGAACGCCATCATGCAGCCGAGGAATAATCCGGGCAGGCCGACTATGGCCATGGCGATACCTCCGGCAAAACCTTGGGCCAGGGCGGTGAGGAAGGAGCCGAGTACTGCCGACTTAGCCACTTTTTCCACCTCATCGAGAATTTTATCCTCCTGGCTGCGGGACAGGGGGATAACGTGTCTGAGGCTGGTAATTATTTGTTCGTTATCCCTGAGGAAGAAAAACAGTACGAACAGCATCAGGGAGAAGTTGACAAAGAAACCAGTGATATTGCCGAGCAATGCTGTACTCAGGCCGACCAGGCGAGTGCTGAGCTCCGTAAGCGCTGCGGTAGCTTTTTGCAATATTTCCTGCGGATCTATGCTATCGAACGGCAACCATTTATTGGTTAGCGCCAGCGACGATTGTACCCAGGGATGCTCCAGCAACTCTTTGGCGCCACCATGAGTCAGCCATTGATAAGCCTGAGTGGCAGAGCTGACCCCTTGCTCAATCACGGAAATCAGCATAAACAGCAGCGGGATAAGTATGATTACCGTCAGCAAAACACAGGAAAGCAGCGCGCTTAGATTGGGGTGATTGGGGAGTTTCGCTTCGATGCGCTTGTGCACGGGTAAAAACAGTAAGGAAACGATAAATCCCAGTAGAATCGCGCCCAGATAGGGAGCGACCAATAGATAACAGGCATAAGCCGCAATGGCCAAAGCGGCGAGGATTAACCAATGGCGGGGTTCGACCCGAAAACGTACGGACACGGGAATTCCTTGTTAATTCAAAAAGTATGTTGAGTTTGCCATCTGTGTGGCGGGGCCACATGCTTGGGCCTGGATTCGAGATGGCGGCAGTTATTAAACCACGGAGCGGCAGTGCAAGAGAAGAACTGCTTGGGCCATATACTCGCTTAAATAGTCAAGCGTCAGTGGTATGTCACACCTGAAAGCCACCTGTTGTGATACAGGTGGCTTTTTCAGTAGCAATAGAATTAGAACTTGTAGTTTACCCCCACGGTGAATCGTTGACCCAGCATGTCGTAGTAAGCACCTTGGTTATACACGCCTGGCTGGCGAGGTGGGGTGCGATCAAACATGTTGAGTATCCCGGCGCGAACCTGCAAGGCATCTGTGATGTTGTAACGGCTGGTCAAATCAAAAGTGGTATAAGACGGGATGTCGTTATAGTTGTTTTGATTGGGTGACCATTCGTTATCCAACACTGTGCTACTGCGATGATTGGCGGTCAGCACGGCAGAAAAGTCATTGTAGGTGTAATCTGTGGTCAGTCGGTGACGCCAGCGTGGACGGGCCTGCTCACCTGCCGATTTAACTTCATCATCGGCGAATCCGGTCGGGTTGAATGAACGCTCTTCCAGATAAGTACTGAATAGGCGGAAGCCCCAGTCACCAAAACCGGTTTCAAGACGATAGTTGACCTCAAAATCAACGCCAGAAGTGATACTGGATGCCGAGTTAAAGGGTTTCTCGAAATAATTGACGATTTCATGAGTGGTGGGATCTCGCCTGAGTAAAGGACAGAATTGATTATTGGTTGAACTGGATTGGTAACAATACTTAACGACTGCGGCACCGCTGAAATTATTGATCACATTCTCCATATCAAACTTCCAGTAGTCCACGGTCAAGCTGAAGTTTTCCAGATAAGATGGCGTATATATAAAGCCCAGAGTGAAATCATTCGCGACTTCGTTTTTTAACTCAGGGTTACCAACGATAAAGCCTGGTCGGGTTGAACCATACCATTCTTGGGAAGGTTCAAAGGTAGTTGGGATCCCTTGGGCTGCACAGTTAGCCAGCACATTACTTAAATATGTGGGGTTAATTCTATTGCGATAACTGGCCGCGCAATAGTCATTTATTCCTCTGAATGTTTGGCTGGAAGGGTTAAATAATTCGGCTATGTTGGGAGCTCGCACTGACTTGGAACGGTTGGCTCTAATTCGAAAGTCGTCATTGAGCGCCCAGTTGAATCCCACTTTCCAGGCGTTATCTGAGCCGGAGGTAGAGTAGTCCATATAACGAAATGCAGTTTCAAGAGTTAGATCCTGCACTAACATAATGTCTTTTAGCAATGGAACGGACAATTCAGCCGATGCTTCAGTCACATCAAATTCGCCTGACAGAGGTTGAGAGCTGTTGTTAAATATAAGACCTTCTCGCATTGCCGGGTCTGGCAGTGTATCGGCAGTCTCTTTTCGATACTCCAAACTGAATGCGGCAGCGATAAAACCCGCAGGCAGCTCAAACAGATCACCGCTGACAGAGGCGCCGGCAACGTATTGATCGATTGATGAACGGCGAATGGCATCTGTGCTGACCCAATTGTAAGCGGCTTTATCATAAAGGTCGCGACCAAACACATTCAACGGCTTACAGCCATTGGCTCTGGCATGTTCACTACGACATACCAAGGCACCATTTTTATCGCGGATAACATCGACAGCATCCTTAAAGCGCTGCTCGAACATCTCACCGTACCACTCGGTATCGGCTTGAACATGGCCAACAGTGGCATAAACATTGTATGACCAGGTATCGGAGATTGCGCCTTCAAGCCCCAAAGCTAAGCGGGCTGTGGTTCGCTCTTGACTGTATTTTCGGTTACCAAAGTCGGACGCCAAGTAACCAACTCTGGCACCGTCACCTGGCCGCCTTTCGGCCGCTTTGACCAAACTTGCAGCTTCGGACGAAAGAAAAGCATTATCTACATGAAGCGGAATAGTGAGGAATGCCGGAGAGCTTTCACCATAGGCTTCTGACTTGGCATAGCTGGCTTCCATGGTAAATTTATGATCATCATTAATGTCATAGTTCATGAAAGTAAAGAAGTTAATCCTGTCCAACGGCGTCTTAATAAAGGAGTTTTCGGCAAAGCTATAGCCTTCGCCTCCAAGGTAATCTATCCGGCCATTAGTGAGTTTGGGCAGAGGTTGCCCCAGCTTCATTGGGCGAATTTTACCGTCATCACTGAAAGTGTATTTTTCTCCGGCTCGGGTGGTGAACGCTCCGCTCTTGGTGTAGGCGGCCAGGACCTGTTGACCATAACCCCACATTATTGCTTGGGGATCATTCGGGCCGCTGGCATTGGGATTTCGCACTACAATCGGCGCTTCGCGCAAAAAGTCCCTGTCCATATGTGCAATCTGCCCCTGTCGCGACCAACTTATGTTGGTTACGAAATTGGCTTTGCCAATATCAGAGCCGAAGGTCAGTGAGGCGTATTCCTCTTCACCTCCAGATTGTGTTGGTCTGGTGGTAGAGGCATCCAGCGCCAGCCCATCAAAACTGGTCTTGGTCACTATGTTAACTACACCGGCAATGGCATCAGAACCATATACTGCCGATGCCCCGCCTGTGGTGATTTCGATACGCTCAACTATGGCTGTTGGAATATTATTCAAATCTACAGCACCTGAGCCCGGTGAGCCGGCCACAAAGCGCCGGCCATTCACTAATATCAGAGTTCGATTGGAGCCCAATCCTCTCAGGTCAGTGTTATTTAAACCGCTGGCAAAAACAGAGTTGTTGGTGGTTTCCGGTGACAGACCAACCAGGGTATTAGGCATCTTATGCAGAAGATCTGCGACGTTGGTAACACCGGCATCAATAAGACCGTCACCAGTGATTACGGTAACAGGGGTCGGGGCCAACTCTCCTATACGTTTAATTTTTGAACCTGTGACTTCGATACGTTCTATGGGTTCATCTTTATCTTTAGCGTAGCTGGTTCCAGAATAAACAGCACAGCCGGCAGTAACTAAAAGACAGAAGCGAATTGCTTTTGCGGTTGTAGATACAGAGGTCATGACTATCTCCTTGAGAAATTATAGTTTTCATATTTCTTCTTGTTTGTCAGATACGGAAATGACCAATTAATGATTCAATTTATTACATGTGTTAGCAATAGATTGACTTTGGGTGATTTTAAGAGAGTTTATCGTTCACAATTTTGCTACATAAATTTTTTGATTAAAAATTTTGCAACCGGTTAAAATCTGTCTGTATTTTTTGTTAAATGGATTTTCATACGTTATATCTATGTTTCTGTTTGGCGATTTTTTGTTGACATTTTAAATTGTAAGCAATTATTTTTATTTGTTTTACAGTGTGTTATGCGTTATTTTTTGCGGGTTAGCACTGTCTTTATTGTTTGAAAAGCCATGAGGGGATTTTTCGGTAGGATAGGTATCTTTAATCGGGGGGACTTTGGAGAGGATATACCGGATGTATTATTGTTAACTTCGAGGTACCGACTTTGATCCAATTTAAAAGAAAGCGCTCTTGAGTAAACAGGAATAACCGGCATTAACCAAACTTTGCGTGTGGATATAAGCGAAGTGGCTTAAGAGGGAACCCTGATATCCAATCCACATCTATCTAACAGGGTTTTAGTTAATTAGGGAAGGTGCCGATTACTTAAAGCCACTTGCTGTTATGCAAGTGGCTTTTCAGTAACAATAGAATTAGAACTTATAGTTTACCCCCACAGTGAGTCGTTGACCCAGCATGTCGTAGTAAGCACCTTGGTTATACACGCCTGGCTGGCGAGGTGGGGTGCGATCAAACATGTTGAGTATCCCGGCGCGAACCTGCAAGGCATCTGTGATGTTGTAACGGCTGGTCAAATCAAAAGTAGTATAAGACGGGATATCGTTATAGTTGTTTTGATTGGGTGACCATTCGTTATCCCGCACAGTGTCGCTGCGATAGTTGGCAGTCAATACGGCCGAGAAGTCATTGTAGGTGTAGTCTGTGGTCAATCGATGACGCCAGCGTGGGCGAGCCTGCTCACCTGCCGATTTAACTTCATCATCGGCGAATCCGGTCGGGTTGAATGAACGCTCTTCCAGATAAGTGCTGAATAGGCGGAAGCCCCAATCACCGAAACTGGTTTCAAGGCGGTAATTGGCTTCAATATCAAAACCTGAAGTGATACTGGATGCTGAGTTAACCGGCTTCTCGTAGTAGTTCACTATCTCATGGGTATCGGGATCACGTTCCAGCAAAGGACAGAAGTCGTTATCTGTGCTGCTTGACTGATAGCAGTACTTAACGACTTCAGCACCGCTGAAGCTGTTGATCACGTTCTCCATGTCAAACTTCCAGTAATCCACTGTCAAGCTGAAGTTTTCCAGATAAGATGGGGTGTACACAAAGCCCAGAGTGATGTCATCTGCAACTTCGTTCTGCAGGTCCGGGTTACCTACAATAAAGCCTGGACGAGTTGAACCGTACCAGTCCTGGGAAGGTTCAAAGTCGGTCGGGATCCCTTGAGCTGCACAGTTGGCCAATACATTGTCCAGATAGTCCGGGTTGATCCTGTTCCTGAAGCTGGTAGCACAATAATCGTTGATGGTGCGGAAGGTTTGGCTGGATGGGTTGTACAGTTCGGCAATGTTAGGTGCCCGTACAGACTTGGAGCGGTTGGCCCGGATCCGTAAATCGTCATTGAGCGCCCAGTTGATGCCGACTTTCCATGCAGTATCAGAGCCGGAGGAGGAGTAGTCCATATAACGGAACGCGGTTTCCAGTGTCAGATCCTGCACCAACATCACATCCTGCAGCAGCGGGACGGATAATTCGGCTGATGCCTCGGTCACATCGAACTCACCATAAAGTGGTTGAGACTGGTTTCCAAATAATAAACCATCACGCATTGCCGGATCCGGCAGGGTTTCAGCCGTTTCCTTACGATATTCAACGCTGAATGCAGCAGCGATAAAGCCGGCAGGCAGTTCAAATAGATCGCCGCTGACAGAGGCGCCGGCAACGTATTGATCGATTGATGAACGGCGAATGGCATCTGTGCTGACCCAGTTATAGGCGGCCTCATCATATTGGCCGCGGCCAAATATATTCAAAGGTTTACAGCCATTGGCTCTGGCGTATTCGTCACGACATACCAGATTACCGTCGGCATCTTTGATCACATCGACAGAGTCATAGAAGCGCTGCTCGAATATTTCACCATACCATTCGGTGTCGGCTTGAACATGGCCGACAGTGGCGTAAACATCGTAGGACCAGGTATCGGACAGTGCACCGTCAACACCCAGTGCCAATCTTGCTGTAGTTCTGTCCTGACTGTATTTACGGTTGCCGAAATCAGATGCCAGATAGCCTAATTTTACCCCTCCACCTGGTTTTTCTTCACCGGCCGTCACCAAAGCCGCCGCTTCAGGAGAGAGCAGGGCATTATCATCATAGAGCTTGAAATTAAGGAAGGCAGGAGAGCTTTCACCATAGGCTTCGGACTTGGTGTAGCTGGCCTCCATGGTAAATTTATGATCATCATTGATGTCATAGTTCATCACAGTAAAGAAATTGATCCTGTCCAGTGGCGTCTTGATGAAAGAGTTCTCAGCAAAGTTGTAGCCTTCACCACCGAGATAGTCCACCCGGCCGCTGGTTAGCGGCGGCAGTGGCTGACCCAGATCCATTGGCCGAATTTGACCGTCATCGCTGAAGGTATAGCGGGTGCCATTGGATTCAAAAGTGCCTGTCTTGCTGTATGAAGCCAGTACCTGTTGACCATGGCCCCACATTATTGCTTGCGGATCATTCGGGCCATTGGCATTGGGATTTCGCACCACAATCGGCGCTTCACGCAGGAATTCTCTGTCCATGTATGAAATCTGCCCCTGACGTGACCAACTGATGTTGGTCACAAAGTTGGCTTTACCCAAGTCAGAGCCAAAAGTCAGCGAGGCATATTCTTCTTCACCCCCATCTTCGGTGGGGCGTGTTGTAGAAGCATCGATAGCCAAGCCATCAAAACTGGTTTTGGTCACTATGTTGACCACCCCGGCAATGGCGTCAGAGCCATAAACAGCAGACGCGCCACCCGTAGTGATTTCGATGCGCTCAACCATGGCGGTAGGGATGTTGTTTAAATCCACGGCGCCTGAGCCTGGCGAACCGGCTACAAAGCGGCGGCCGTTAACCAGCACCAGAGTGCGGTTGGAACCCAATCCTCTCAGGTCAGTGTTATTCAGACCACTGGCAAAAACAGTGTTGTTGGTGGTTTCCGGTGACAGACCAACCAGGGTATTAGGCATCTTGTGCAGCAGATCTGCTACGTTGGTAACACCTGCTTCAATAAGGCCATCGCCTGTGATCACAGTGACCGGTGTTGGTGCTATCTCCCCTATACGCTTGATTTTTGAACCTGTGACTTCAATACGTTCAAATGTTTCAGGTTTATCTTCAGCATAACTGAAACCTGTAAAAGCGATACTGGTAGCAGCAGCCATAAGGCCGAAGCGAACGGCTTTGGCTGTTGTAGATATGGATGTCATATCTCTCTCCTTGATTATTATTGTAAATCGCCATGCTTGGCTGTGTTTTTATTTTGTTTGTCAAATGTTTCAATGACAAAGATATGATTCAATTTAAACCTAGATTTAGCAACACATGATCATGTTTATTAATTTATAATTAATTTATTTTTAACAATTTAAAAACAAGGTGAGCTGGGTGAGTTAATCGATTAAAATCAATTAATTATATTAAATACTATTGCTGTACAAAAATATTGTGTTGCGCAGATGTTTTAATTTAAACAAATTTGCATCAGTGATAATAGTAAGCAAATGTTTCTATGCCCTTAGTAAGGTGTGTCGTGCGTTAATTAATTGAGTATGTGCATTTTGTTTGTTTTTCATACGCCTGAGTTTTTGCTGAACGGAATTAAAATATGGGAACTTTCCGATAGGAACAGGCTCTTTAATAAGGCATGATGTGAGGGGCTCCGGTATATTTAACACCGGATGTATCGTTTAAATTCCGGATTACCGGCTCTGCTCCAAGTGTGCTGGAAGTGCTCTTGAGGAGACGGTAAAGAACCGGCGTGAGGTTAAGGGAAGACCATGTCATTTAATCAATCTTTGAGTAGAGGCAAGAGCGAAGCGGCCCAAGAGGGAACTCTGACATCCAATAACCGTGTCAGTAAAAAAGATATGCGGATAAGCGCGGCTCGCAGGCGAATAGAGGATATTCGAGAACAGATGGCCCTGTCCCGTGAACTGGGAGTGGGAGTGTCGGCAGATGATCTGGACTTTGACTGACAGCCAAGCTATTACTGTCCTTGGAAAGCCCGCATTCAAGCGGGCTTTTGCTGATTAAGCCTGGATTGCGGCGTGATAACGCTCAAAGGCCCGTTCGAGGTCGGCAATCAAATCGTCCGGATCTTCCAAACCTATATGCAGTCTCACCAGGGGCTTGCTGCTGTCCCACTGGGTTGCCGTGCGCAATTTCTCTATGCCGGATATCGCCAGAATAAGGCTTTCGAAGCCACCCCATGAAAATCCCATCTTGAAGTGCTCCATCCCTTCGACGAAGGCAGTCATCGCCTTGCGGTTACCCTCTTTGAGCACGAAGGAAAACAAGCCGTTGGCCGCGCTGAAGTCACGCAGGAAAAACTCGTGACCCGGGCAACTGGCAAACGCCGGGTGGCGCAGGTGATCCACTTCCGGGCGCTGCGCCAGGAAATTGGCCACTTTGAGAGCATTTTTTTCATGTTGCGCCATTCTCACCCCCAGGGTTCTCAGCCCCCTGGCCGCCAGAAAGATATCGTCTGCAGAGGTGCATTGGCCCATGAGATAGCTGTTCTCCCTCAGGGTATCCCAGTGTGCTTCATTGGCGGTCGCCGTACCCAGCATCACATCCGAGTGACCCACTATGTACTTGGTGGCGGCCTGAATCGAGATATCGACGCCCATCTCAAACGGGCGACAATTGATGGGGGAGGCCCAGGTGTTGTCCAGCATGGTGACCAATTGATGTTCATGGGCGATGCGGCATAGGGTCGGCACATCCTGGACTTCCATGGTGATGGAGCCGGGAGACTCCAGAAACAGCACTTTGGTATTGGGGCGGATAAGATCGCGGATACCGGCACCAATCAAGGGGTCATAGTAACTGGTTTCAATCCCCAGCCCCTTGAGCAGCTTGTCGCACAGATCCCGGGTGGGCTCGTAGACACTGTCTACCATCAGCAAGTGATCGCCGGCCTTCAGAAAAGACAGCAGGGCACCACTGATGGCCGCAGAGCCTGAAGGGTAGAGCGCAGTGCCAACACCGCCTTCGAGTTCGGCAATGGCCGCCTGAAAGGCAAAGTGAGTCGGAGTGCCGCGGCGGCCATAGAACATCTCCCCTTTGGCGCGATTGGCCGTGGCGTGGCGCATCTGTTCCATGCTGTCAAATACAACGGTTGATGCTCGAAACACGGGAGGATTGATCACTCCCTTGCTCCACTTTTTGTCCCGGCCGAGTGAGACCAGCTTGGTGGCTTTCTTCATGGATGCAACTCTTGTTTGTGATGGCGGGGCGGGCGCCCCTTTGAGGCATCTTAACATTGAATCTTGTCATTGCCAGTGCGGTGGGCTTGAGACTTGTTCAAGTTGGCCGCGGCTTAAAGTAGCGGCAGGCTGACCCGAATTTCGACACCCGAGCCATCGCTCAGGTTGCTGGCACTGATATGGCCGCCATGGAAGGCGGTGATAAGCCTGGCGATATAAAGTCCCAGTCCCAGATGAGGTTTGGACTGCATCGTTTGCGGCCGCACTGAGACCATGGACTCGAAGATCTGCTCGGCCATGTTTTCCGGCAACAGTGGCCCTTGGTTTTCCACCCTGAGCAGGGCCTGTTTGCCCTGCACCTTGAGGCTGATGCGGATATCGGTATCGGCTTTGCTGAACTCAATGGCGTTGCTGACCAGCTTATCCATCAGCTGGGCGATATATTCAGGTACGCCGCGCATGGTCAAAGGTTCATCCGGTAACACCAGCACGAAACCTTGTTCCTTGTAAGTCATCTGATACCCGGCGACGCAGCCTGCCACTACCTTGGTCAGCGGGAATTCATCTATCTCGGCCTGGGACAGGGACTCCTCGAGCCGGGTGGCTTCGCTCATGTTGGCGAGGATCAGCCATAAGCGGTTGACCCCTTCCTGGGCGCGGTCGACATACTTGGCCGCGTCCTTGTCCAGTTGCTGCAGACTCAAGTGTTCCAATGAGCTGCGCACCACGGCCACCGGGGTTCTCAATTCGTGGGATAGCCGTGAGGACATGTTTTCCAGATAGTGGGTATATTGCCCCAACCGGCTGACGATATTGGCAAAACTGCGCGACAGATCGCCGATTTCATCGCGCACTTTTGAAGGTGGAATGGTGTCGCGAACCCGACCCTGGCTGTCGATGGCGCGCTCGGCCTGATCCCTGAGTTTGCGAATACGGCTGGAGATCCCGGAGGCAAACACAAACAGTGCCAGGGTTCCCATGGCCATCACGGTCAGGATCACATTGAACAGCTTCTCCAGTGCCCGGTTACGCAGGGTACGGATACCATGGGTGGTTTCCTCGGCAACCACGGCGCCCATCACCTTATCGTCAATCCAGATGGGGCTGGCCGCCGCCAACACCACCGCCTTGTTATCCGGTGTCAGGCGCCAGGTGGAGGCCATCTGGCCATTCAGCGCCCGGCGAATATGGCTACCGCCAAGTTCGGTCGAATCCTGCAGTGAGTCGATAAAATCCATAGGTGGCTTGGTCAGCACTGTGTAGTAGATGGGGTGTAGATAGTCGTGTTCCAGTTTGCCAAAGAAGCTTTCCGGTTGCCGCTCCTCCTCGACCGAGCGGGTCCAGACACTGGAATCGGCGCGAATATCGCCCGACTTGGCCAGCACCCGGCCATGGACATCCACCACCCAGATCCGCGAGCTGTTATGCCCCATGCCTTTGATAATACTTTCAATTTCCGGTGATGGTACCAGAACCGTCCCCAGCTTGTCGGCGCGGTCAGTGGCCGAGGTACCAACTATGGCTTCGAGCCTGCGGCTCTTTTTGTCGTTGACATCATGAATGGCAAAACTGAGTTTACTGCCCACCATCTCCAGCGGCATTCTGAGTTCAATATTGTAACCCTTATCGGTTTTCAACCACTGGCCCTGAATGCGGACCTCTGGTGTCACCGGGGCGCTGAGCGCCGGATTTTCAGGCAACTCGAAGGCGCTGAGCCAGCCATCGTGCTTGTTGGCTATGGTGTAGCGGCGAAAACGGCCATCCGGGGCCAGGGTGGCGATAGCCAGATAGTCGTTGCGATCCACACTCAGGCTGTTGCGGCCGCGGTAAATCACGTTTGGATCCGTTACCTCGAAAAAGCCGTAAAGGTAGCCGCCATATTTACCGACCATATGGGTAAAGCTCAGCGTTGACTGGCTGTCACTCAAGCGCATCAGGGTATGCTCTTCGCCATAGGTCATGGCGCGATGGCGGTAGGCCTCCCAATCATTGAGGCGGCCATCCAGCTGAATGGGGCCGTTGAGCGGATAGGCGTAGAGATCGCGGCCCTTTTCCACTTGATTGAGGAAACTGGCCTGGCTGTCGAACAGTCTGGGTCTTTCATGCAGCGCCGTAGCGAGGGCCTGAGTGGTTCCTTCCAGGGTTTTCTCCTGGCCGTGACGCAGATATTTCTCCATCTCCCACACATACTGATAGCCAAGCCAGGGCAGGCACAGCAAAAACAGCGACAGTACCAGAGTCTTGGTTCTGAGGCCTATTGGCGGGTGATAGGAGGGAAACTTCAAGATTCGGGATCCCAGCGATAACCCATGCCATAGACGGTATCTATACAGTCAAAGGCTGGATCGGCGGCGATAAACTTGCGCCGGATCCGCTTTACATGGGAGGTAATGGTGCTGTCATCAACATAAATCTTGGCTTCCTGCATCAATTCGGTGCGGCTGCGCACATGGCCGGGATGTTTGGCCAGGGCGTACACCATCCAGAATTCGGTCACTGTCAGTTCAATCGGCTGCTGTTGCCAATATACCTGAATTCGGTTGGCATCTATGGTAAGGGCGCCGCGCTCCATCAGGGTGTCGGCCGGAGCGCTGCTGCCGGCGAGTTCGCAGCGGCGAAACAGCGCCGCCAACCGCGCCAGCAAATGGGGAAAACTGACATCTTTGCTCAGGTAGTCATCGGCACCCAGACGCAGGCCACAAACCGTATCGAAGTCGCTGTCTCTGGCGGTGAGAAAAATAATCGGCAGGGTGCCCGACATCGCCCGCAGCGACTGGCACAAGGTAAAGCCACCATCGATTTCATGCTCCAGACCTATGTCAATAATGGCCAGATCCGGTAAGCGGGTGTTGAAGGCCTGCATCGCCTCGGGGCGGTTGGCGTAAGTCTGCACCGAGTAACCCTGTGATTGCAGCACATCTTTGTAGTTTTCTCTTATTGCAGCTTCATCTTCCACTATGGCAATGCGTTTCATCTGCCTCTTGTTCCTGCCGAGCCGTGAATAGCCGTGACTATACAGGATTTTAGCCGTGAAAAAAGCGATCGCTTCCAATTGCCATTTTGTTGCCACAATTGATAGCCAAAGTGCCATTTTTGCTCCCCAGACTTGCCATTTCAATGGGGTTTAATCATCTCAACGACGAGGAACGCTGCCAACTTGGCAGCAAGCTCTACAAGACAAAAGGAATCGAGATGATGAAAAAGACCCCCATAGCCTCCCTGATCATGGCATCACTGTTGCTGACTTCTTCTCTGGCGCACGCCGACAGCCAGCCAAACTTACCCACTCAGGAGAGAGACCACAACGAAGAGTTGGTTGGTTTTGGCACAGGCGCACTGCTGGGCGCCGTGGTTGGGGGGCCTGTGGGGGCGGTTATCGGTGCCTTCACCGGTGGCATAGTGGGTAAGTCTGTGGGCGATGACGAGCAGCTCAAGAGTCAGCAGCAACAGCTTGCCGAGCAAACCGAACAACTGGCGAGTCTCAGTGAGAAGCAGCGAGCGCTGAAGGAGGTATCGTTGCAATACGCCGATGCCCAGAGCCGTCTTAATGCGCTTTCCCGCGACCGGGCTGCCCAGCTCGAAGAGTTGATAGTGGGTATGAATGTGCAGTTTCGTACCGGCACCGCCGAAATCGAACCCCACTTTGCCCGCCAGTTGGACGATTTGGCTTTTGCCATGAGCCTGTCGCCTGAGCTGATGTTGGATCTGACCGGCTATGCCGATCGCCGCGGTAATTCTGATTACAACCAGACGCTGTCCGAGCAGCGAGTTGAGGCGGTGAAAAGTTATTTGATTAGCCAAGGCGTTGCCGAAGAGCGTTTGCAAACCCAGGCTTTTGGCGCCAGTTCACCCCTCAGTGCCAAACAGAGCCGCGAGAGCGACTTCTTTGACCGTCGGGTCACGCTGAAATTGCAGACTCAGGGCGCTGCCCTGGCAGCCAATCAACAAAGCGGCAATTGAGAGGGAACGATAAAATGAATATGGATATCCCTCGGCAGGAAAACGAGCAGTTTCAGAGAATGCCTGCTGCCAGTCACAGCGATTCGGATACTTATTTATGCCGGGCCGTTAACGCCCTGCAATTTTCAGGCTTTGCCCTGCTGGCACTGCTGGTGTTCAACCTGGTGAGCTCGGTTGAAGCCTGGGCCGAGAATGGCCCCCAACTTGCCGAAGAGCCTGCAAGTGCCCAGGCTCAGGAAGGTACCCTTCAACTGATAGATAATCCGCAGTGGCCCGGTGCCGGGGTACTCGCCTTTGGCGACACTCAGGCCCCGGCACTGGCAACCGAAGTCAGTATGAGCATCAGTGGCTGGAGTAACAGAGTCAGCGTCACCCAGTCATTCACCAATGATACCCAGGAGTGGATCCACGGCCGTTACCTGTTCCCGCTGCCCAATGAGGCGGCGGTGGACAGCATGCAGCTGAGAATAGGTGAGCGGATCATCGAGGGGGTTATTCAACCAAAGGAAGAGGCCAAGCGCACTTTTGAGCAGGCCAAGGCTCAGGGCAAGCGCGCCAGTTTACTGAGTCAGGAGCGGCCCAACCTGTTCACCACTCAGGTGGCTAATTTGGCCCCGGGGGAAACCCTTAAAGTCAGCTTCAGCTACCAGCAAGCATTGGATTACCGTGATGGTCAGTTCAGCCTGCGCTTTCCCATGACCCACACGCCCCGTTATCTGCCTCAAAGCATGCTGCAAAGCTTCAAGGGCGTGGAAGAGGCGGCGCGGTTGTTGAGCCCTGTGATTGAAGCCGCGAGCCTTGAAAAGATGTTCACCGGCGATGATGGCGAAAGCTCTGAGCCTATAGGCACCCAAGCGCACAGCGGTGGCCAGGAGAATCGTCTCAGTTTGGATATTATCCTGGATGCCGGTTTTCCCTTGCTATCGCTGGAATCCCCTTATCATGCTATTTCTCAACAAACCCTGAGTGATGGCCGTATTCGGGTGCAGCTGCAACAAGACAATACCAAGGCCGACAGCGACTTTGTGTTGCAATGGCAAGCGGATCCGGGCGCCAAGCCCGCAGCGGCGCTGTTCAGCCAGCAAGGCCAGACCCATACCCCAGCACCTTCTTTAGCGCAGGCCGAAGGCCAAGCTGCCAGGGATGAATACAGTCTATTGATGTTGATGCCTCCACAGAGCAAAGAGGTGGCCAAGCCCTTGCCCAGGGAGCTTATTCTGGTGATAGATACTTCGGGCTCCATGGGGGGAGATGCAATTGTTCAGGCCAAACAGGCACTGCTGTATGCCTTAAGCAGTCTCAAACCTGAGGACAGTTTCAATGTCGTTGAATTCAACTCTGCAGTGCAAACCATGGCGGCCAACTCTTTGCCGGCTACGGCCCACAATATAGGTCGGGCGCAGCAGTTTATTCGCGCCCTGGAAGCCAACGGTGGTACCGAGATGGCCAAGGCGCTTGAGCTGGCATTGAACAATGATTTTGCCGCTCAAAATAAAGTCGGCACGCAAGGTGAGATTAAGGCGCTCAGGCAAGTGATTTTCATGACAGATGGCGCCGTAGGCAATGAACAGGCGCTATTTGAACTGATTAAAGACAGGCTCGGCGAAAACCGCCTGTTTACCGTAGGCATAGGCAGTGCCCCCAACTCCCACTTTATGCAGCGCGCCGCCGAGCTGGGGCGGGGCAGCTTTACCTATATTGGCAAGATGCAGGAGGTGGAGCAAAAGGTGGTTGCCTTGCTGGAAAAAATCTCCGCTCCCAGGATCACAGATGTGTCGCTGCGCTACCCTGACGGCACAGTGCCGGATTACTGGCCGGTACAAATTCCGGATCTCTATCAGGGTGAGCCGGTATTGGTGAGCATCAAACAGCGTAGTAATGCCCAAAAGGCAGTTATCGTATCCGGTCTTATCGATGGCCAATTCTGGCAGCAGGAGCTGGCGCTCAATGCCAAGACTGAGCCCAAAGGGCTGGATCTTATCTGGGCCAGAAAACAGATAGCCGCGCTGGAGCTGGCCAAAGGTGCAGCCAACAGTGAACGCATTGAACGCCAGGTCACAGCGCTGTCGCTTAAGTATCACTTGGTCAGTCCGTACACCAGCCTGGTGGCAGTGGATGTCACCCCGGTCAATCCGGACGCTGCGGCGACCCGGGAAGGGCAAGTGGCCAGTCATGCGCCCAAGGGCTGGCAGGGTAAGTTGCCGCAGACCGCCACCGACAGCCGGCTGATGTTGCTGCTGGGGTTGGCAAGTTTGCTGGCGGCGCTGATGCTGGCGGCTTTCCCCAGGGCCTTTGGCGGCCGTGCTTGTGAGGAGGCGGGGCGATGAGCCAGGCTCATCAGGCCCTGACAGCAGGCGCTATGCCCTCGGTCAATAGGGGGCGCTTTAGCGATATCTGCTCAATAGTGATAGTTGTTCTGGTCGTGGCGGGTTCGGCCATGCTGGTTAAAGGAGGATATATGCAAGCCAAAGCCATGTTCGCCCAGTTTTTGATTGAAAAGGCCTGGGCCAAGAGTCTGACTGACGGTCAGGCACACAAACCCTGGTCCTGGGCCGATACCCACCCTACGGCCAAATTGTGGATAGGCAAGCATGAGCCACTCTATGTGCTGGCCGGGGCCAGTGGCCGTAACCTGGCCTTTGGACCGGCGCAGATGCTCTCGGGAGCCGGTGCCGGAGAGACAGGCAATACCGTGATTGCCGGTCACAGGGATACCCATTTCGCGATTCTGGCCGGGGCCAGGGTGGGGCAGGAGATCCGCTTGCAGGGCATGGATGGCCAGATCCATTTTTATCGAATACGGGCTACCGCAGTAGTGCATGAATCTGAGACACCTTGGTTGATGGGCAGTGATGAGCGGCTATTGACGCTGATCACCTGTTATCCCTTCGACAGCCTGAGCGGTGGCGCCGAGCTTAGATTTGTGGTGCAGGCAGAAGCCTTGCAGACGCTGGCGGTTTCAGCCTGATATCGGCATCACCCGATTGCGGCCCAAACGCTTGGCTTCATAGAGCAAGGTGTCGGCGCGTTCGGTAAGGGATTGGCGGGTATCCAGTTGCTGCCACTCGGCAACCCCGAAGGAGGCGCTGATATTGCTGATGAGCTGGCCCTTGCGCCTGTCTCTTACGCTAACCTTCTCCAGTGCCCGTCTCATGGCTTCGGCCAGTTGGCGGGCCACTCTCAGCTGACTGGTCGGCACCAGAATAGCGAACTCTTCACCACCGAAACGATACAACTTGGTGCCGTCACGGCAACTATCCTGCAGACGCTTGGCCACCGCCTTGAGCACCTGATCCCCCAAAAGATGCCCATATTCATCGTTGAAACGCTTGAAGTGATCCACATCCACCAGAATAAGGCAGCAGCCCTTCGGCGACTGACTCAACAAGCTATCGAAGTCGGCATCGAAGGCACGGCGGTTAAGGCAGCCGGTGAGGGCATCAAACAATATGTCTTTTTCGGTGTTTTGCAGCTGTAGCCGCAGACTGTCTATCTCCTGCTGGGCCTTGCTCAGTTGCGAGCTCAAATAATCCGTGCTGCTGCGAATATCATCCGAGTCTTTCACCAAGGCTCGGACCATGCCCATCACCTGCTCAAGATCCATGGCGTCCTGATCCAAGCGGCTGATACGGCCAAAGTTACGCTCAATTTTGGCGCGAAAACTGTCGGCATCGCAGCTGGTATCCTTGAGTGACTGCGACAGCTCGGTCGCTATCGCCTCAATACTCTGGCGCATATCTCTGACATCCAGTTCATCTTCCGGGGCCAGATGATGACGGTAGAGGAGTTCCGCCGTGGAGGGCGGACAGGTGTTGTACTGGCTGACGGCTTCATCCAGGCTGGCATTGAGTGCCGGGTTGCGCTCGCTGACATAGGCATACCAGAGCGCATAGTTGACCGGCGTTGTCGGTATCTGATGTTTTAACATCAACGGCAAGGCTTTTTTCAGGTATTGGGCGGCTTGTTGAAGCAGAGTCATGGCCATAGGGGAACTCATTGTCAATGCAATTACCTATTCAGCTTGACATAAATCAGGCCGCTTGTGGATCCAAAGGCTCACGGAATGTCACCTTGTTGCGCCGATTGCCGAATGCTGCGCCGCTGTTACAATGGCTGAACAAAATAGATAATAGCAAGGAATGAAGTCGTGAAATTTACCTCTGTGTGTAGCCTGTTGGCCACACTGTTAACGCCTGCTCTGGCGTTGGCAGCTCCCTTTGAACTGGATGAATCCCGCTATCGCCAGGATGTGAAAACCCTTGCCAGCGATGCTTTTGGAGGCCGTGCGCCTTTGTCGACAGGTGAACAGCTGACCTTGGATTACCTTACCGAGGCTTTCAAGGAGATAGGGCTTGAGCCCGGGTTTGGCAACAGTTACCTGCAAGCCGTTCCCATGGCCAGGATCAGCGCAGATCAGAATATGCAGCTTAAGCTGGGTTCAATGAGTTTCAGCAATGGCGAGGAGTTTACCGCCCGCACTCAAAGAGTGACGCCCAAGGTGGAGCTGCAAGACAGCGAAGTGGTATTTGTCGGCTACGGTATCAATGCCCCGGAATACGGCTGGAATGACTTTGAAGGCCTGGATGTTCGTGGTAAGACCCTGATTGTGCTGGTCAATGATCCCGGCTTTGCCACTCAGGATCCCCAGGTATTCAAGGGCAATGCCATGACCTATTACGGTCGCTGGACCTATAAATATGAAGAAGCGGCCCGTCAGGGCGCCGAGGCCGTGTTTATTGTGCATGAAACTGCGCCCGCCGCTTACGGTTGGGGAGTGGTGCGTAACAGTAACACCAATACCAAGTACACCCTGGTGGATAAAGACAACAACGCATCATCGCTTGGCGTGATGGGGTGGATCCAGCACGATAGTGCCAAGAAGCTGTTCAGCCAGGCGGGTCTGGACTTTGACACCTTGAAGCAACAGGCGGTCAATAAAGGCTTCAAGGCGGTGCCGTTGAAACTCAAGGCCAATCTGACCTTGAACAACAAGATAGAACTGGCGCAATCCCACAATGTGGCGGCCCTGTTGCCTGGAACCGAGCGTAAAAATGAATACTTGGTGATGCATGCTCACTGGGATCACCTGGGAAAGACCATTGAAGATGGCAAGGAAGTGGTGCTCAACGGCGCTGTGGATAATGCCTCCGGTGTGGCCGGTGTTCTGGCACTGGCAAAGCATTTCAAACAGCAAAAGGGCATTGAAGCCCCGAAACGCTCGATTCTGTTCAGCGCCTTTACTGCCGAGGAAACCGGACTCATTGGCGCCCAGTACTTTGCTGAAAATCCTCCGGTTCCCACCAAGCAACTGGTGGCATTTCTCAATATAGACGGCATGAATATGGGCAAAGGCGTGGATTATATCCTGCGTTATGGTGAGGGCGTGTCAGAGTTGGAGCAGTATCTGAATGATGCCGCCAAAGGGCAGGGACGCAGTGTCAAGGCCGATCCGCGGCCGCAAAATGGCTTAATGTTCCGCTCGGACCATTTCGCTCTGGCCAAGGAAGGGGTACCCGGCTTGCTGTTTATGAGTTTGGGAGATACAGACCCGGATTATATTGCCCACAAATATCATAAGGCAGCCGATGATTATGACCCCAGCTGGAGTCTGGATGGGGTTCAGCAGGACTTGGCCTTGATAAGCGATATTCTGGCACGGTTGGCCAACAACAATGACTGGCCCCAATGGCTTGAAGATTCGGA
Organism: Shewanella indica; assembly: GCF_033842865.1. Taxonomy (NCBI): domain Bacteria; kingdom Pseudomonadati; phylum Pseudomonadota; class Gammaproteobacteria; order Alteromonadales; family Shewanellaceae; genus Shewanella; species Shewanella indica. The sequence continues at coordinate 3,975,100 of NZ_JAWXXR010000001.1, read as the reverse complement.
TTTCAAGAAACGTCGGGCTCAGGATCTGCGCTGAGAAGGATGCTTTAAAGCGTAAACCGGGGTTCTGTCCCCGGTTTTTTACATTGGTCTTAGAAGCGATAGCTGACAGATAACATGGGGCCGATAAAACTATAGTAAATATTGTAGTCGGCCACTTTTACCTCGGCATTGGATGTGCTCTGACGCACATCCACATCTACCTTGTAATAGTTGTACGCCACACTGATGTCCCAGTTGTCACTCAGCGCTGTTTTCATACCGGCTCTGATATCGACCAATGAGCCTTCAAGGTCATCCAGACGCACGGAAAAATATTGGGCATGTAGATTAAGTTGCCAACCTGGCGCCAGTTCATAGTCACCAAAGAGGCCGATATTCGGCAAAGGTGCAGTCACACTTTCATCTACCACTCTGGGAATAGGTTGAGCGCTGCAGATATTGCCGCTGAGTTCTGAAGTTGCACAGGCGCCAATGGAACCCTCAAAACTGCTGTCAATCAACATAGTGTGCAAGCCGACACTGACCCCTATGTTATAACCGTTGCCCTGAAACAGATCATAGCCATAGCCAATACGAACGATATCAATATTAAGGCTTGTGCCTAATTGGCCCCCGGCCTTGACGTCATAAACAGTGTCATCAATCTGGATTTGAAATGGCCTGCTGACTGCTTGAGTTTCGGCGCTGCGATGCAGTTGTTTCCAGTCGATATAGATATGGTGTCTGTCGTTGAAGCGATATCCCAATTCAAACAAGGGCAGAAACTCATTTTCCGCCAACTGCAGATCCGATTCGAAATCCAGTTCGAAATCGTTGCCTAACAAGGGATCTGTGACTTGCATATTGGTGTCGGACTGGGAATAGAAACCACCTATATTCAGACTCCACTCGCCGGCCTGAGCAGAGTTGGCCGCGCAGCAGAGCAGGAGTAGTGTCAACACCAGTCTTGAACCCGAAATGTTAATTGAATGTGTTATCAACAATGGGGTGATCTCTTTTTATTACTCAGATAATCCAAGTGCCTTCTCAGAGATTCCTTATCCGGGGTAATTCGGCACATGCGCGGTTTGAGTGCTTTTGGGTTCGCTCTTGGGGCGACACTTCTTGTATTTTCGGATGCTGAAAATCCGCGCGGTTGCAGAGAGTCTAAACCAGAATAGTGCTTTGTGTGAATAAAATGTTTGTAAAGTTATCGATTTTTATGATCCGCAACAAAAAAGCGCTCCGTTAATGGAGCGCTTCAGTCTGATATTAAAGCTCGTGTTCGGATCAGCCCTTGGACTCGCTGCTGTCGCTTTTCTTGGAGTCCTTGTTGAACATGCCCAAACGGATACGGATAAAGTGCAGTACTTGTGCCGCGATATCCAGATTGAGGCAGGATTCCAGTCCTTCAAAGCCCGGCGAGGAGTTGGCCTCGCAAATCTTGTAGTGACCATTATCGAATAGCAGATCGATTCCGGCGACATCCAGATCCAAAATATTGGCGGTCTGGGTTGCCAGCCACTCTATTTCAGGCGTCACCGCAAAGGGGCTGGCTGAGCCACCGGCGCTGACATTGGCTTTGAAACTGTCCTCTTGGCCGCGTCTCTCATAGCATCCCGCTACCCGGCCACCTATGGTAAAGACTCGCAAGTCCCGACCGTGACTGTTGGAGATAAACTCCTGCAGAATAATGTTGGCATTCTTGTTGGTGGCCTCGATAAGCTGCATCAGATCATCGAACTCGCGCGCCTTGTGCGACAGAAACACACCGCTGCCTTGCGAGCCGGACAGTGTCTTGATCACTACAGGAAAACCCAAGTGACGTTCAACCAGGTCAACATCCACCGGGAATTTCACCAGCATGGTCTTGGGAGTTGGCAGATTCTTTTCGGCCAATAGTTGCTGGGAAAATAGCTTGTCTTTAACGGTTTCTATCGCCTTGGAAGAGTTAAGGCAATAAACGCCAAGACGTTCCAGGTGGCGGATAATCGCCAAGGCAAAATAGGTGGTACCCGAGCCCATACGGGGAATAATAAAATCGGGCAACTCCACTGGTTGCCCGTTCAGTAAAATACTCTTGTTGTCCTCTCGGGTCACTGTGAGGTCAAACTCATCGGGAGCATAGACCTCAAGTTCGATATTGTCGGCCTTGGCAGCCTCCAACAATCGGTTAATTTCATACAATTCAGGTTTTAGCTGAGTCGCGGTCTCTTTATATAAAATCCAACCACGCATTTAGTCGCAAACCCTAATTTTCATTGGTCATCCTCTAGTTCAGGCTCATCCTGAACATCGTCATCTATCATATCGTCAAGATACTCAGCATCGGCCTTTTTCACCAAATTGGTGCCGACAACTGCGTAGAAAGGCTTCCCAGAAGCCAACTTGACATACTTTACCCAGATCTTTTCCAACAAGCTACCGGGAGCGGAATTTCCGCGGACAACTTCAACAAAATGACTCTCCTCCGGATTTCGGGGGGCTTGGCGTCCTTCCGCCAGAGCCTGCATGGCAACGCCATGTTTTTCGAGTAATTCTGCTTCGTTGTAAGTAAAATCCCCGCTGCGGCGAAAGCCTTTGGGGAAGTTCTTGTCGTCATAGAAACGGCGTTCGCTGACGAAACTCTCATTGGCGGCTTGTTGCATAGATGCACTCTGCAGTGCCGATGGTGAAGGAGTCGTGGTCAACATGGCGATATTCCTTACAAAATGGTTCTTGAGGAGATTTGCAAGCAGAGTATTGGCTAGTATGATTGATTTATAAATCAAAAAAATTTGTCTATGACGATAAAGAATTTTTTATGGACACGGATTTACTCAAAACATTTCTGGAAGTTTCCCATACCCGCCATTTTGGGAAGGCCGCCGAGAACCTCTATCTGACCCGCAGTGCAGTATCTTTCAGGGTAAAGCAGTTGGAGAGTATTCTCGGCGTTGAGCTGTTTGAGCGGCAGCGAAACAACATACAACCGACCCCGGCCGGGGTGCGGATGCTGGCGCATGCCGAAGCGGTACTGACCGCCTGGGAGCGGGCCAAACAGGATATCTCCTTGAGTGAGCACCAGTCGGTACAATTGGTTATCGGCGCGGCGCCCAATATTTGGGACGCATATCTACAGGGATATATGCAGGGTTTACATCAGGGGCTTGCCGGAGTGGCGCTGCGCACCGAAATTCTGGCGCCGGCGGCGATGACCAAACAGCTGATGGACCGGACGCTGGATCTGGCCATTGCCTTTGATCCCCCTAAGCTGGACGAGTTTGAACTGTTGCAGATAGGGGAGGTGTCACTGCATCTGGTGAGCACTGCTGCGGCGTCCTCATTGACTGAGTTGGCAGGCAGGCATTACATCAAGGTCGATTGGGGCACGGCGTTTAATATTCAACATGCCAGAGACTATGCCGAGTTACCCATTCCCGTGCTGCATACCGGCTCGGCCCGTATTGCGCTGGATTTTCTGCTCAATAATGGCGGCAGTGCATTTTTACCGCAAAACATGATAGAACCTTATCTGGCGAAAGGGGAGCTGTTTGTGATTGATGATAAAACACCGCTCAGACGTAATGTCTATGTAGCCTACTTGCCGGGCAATGACCGCCTGGAGCAGATACTGCAAGCGGTCAACTACCTCAGAAGTCAGTTCTAAACTTGACCGGGCATTGAGCGTTTTGCCTTGATGCCCGGTTTCCTTACTGAAGCACTCAAAATACCAAAGCGTGCATCAACATAGCAAAGCGCTTTAGAACACCAGAGGCCAGATAACCACGGCCCAGGTCAGGCCGCATAAACACAAGCTGATAAAGACCGCTGCCGAGGCAATATCTTTGGCCTGGCCGCTCAAGGGATGAATTTCATCGCCCACTCTGTCGACTACGGCTTCAATGGCAGAATTCAACAGTTCGGTAATAATGACGATAAATACCGTTGCTATCAGCAGTAATTTTTCTGTCTTGGCCACATCCAGATATACCGCCAGCGGGATCATTAACAATGCCAGTACGGCTTCCTGACGAAAGGCGGCTTCATGTTTCCAGGCTGAGTTCAGTCCTTTCATGGAAAAGCCGGTGGCGCGGAAAATGCGTTTCAGTCCGTGGTTGTTGGCGGGTTTCATATTCTCTCAATTCTTGATCTGTGGCTATGGCCGGTTGCTGTATAAAGACCCGCTGAACCGTGAAAGGTTCCTGGGTTAATGGGGTTGCAACTTGTCGCTTCCTTTATTGACCTCACGTTGGTCACTCGTGACTAGTTTGGCTATTAGTGCAGTGGCGCTGAGGTTTCCAAGGTGCGGCGGCATTATAGCAGCTCATCTTGCCGCTGATATAACAGTTACTTCACCCACCAAGGGTGTTTGACCGTTATTATGGCATGGCGGAAGGTTTGGCAAAGCGGGTAGGGTCGTTTCGATAATCGTTACACCTGTTGTCACCATAACTGCCAAGACTTTCTATACTCTTTATAGTTTTGGTCTTTATAGTTTTGATCCTTGTAGTTATGGTCTCTGCTATAGGCTGTAGCAGGCAATTGGCCGACAGCCAGGGAGGGCTTATGCAATATTCGCAATCTTTACCGACAACAGCATACCTTAAGCGTTTTTCGGCCATGCTATTACTGCTGCAAACTTTTCTGCTGGCCTTATCTTTTTTGCTCTCGTTTCCGGCGGGCGCCGATAGAGAATTGCCGGCCCCGGAGCTGGCCGGTCGTTGGCAACAACAGAAGGCCGAAATCAAGGATTTTCTTGTCAGTGAAAAACTTGATGGTGTCCGCGCCAGATGGGATGGCAGGCGTTTGTTGAGCCGCTCGGGCAGAGTGATTCCTGCACCAATTTGGTTTGTGAAAGACTTTCCTGCAGTGGCACTCGAAGGAGAACTTTGGGGCGGCTATCACAGCTTTGATACTGCATCATTGCTGGCCAGAGGTTTAGGCGAAGCAGACTCCTGGCGCCAGCTGGGCTTTTATCTGTTCGATGCCCCCGGGCTGACAATGGCGTTTGCCGAACGTTATCAGGCGTTCAAGCAGTATCACCAACTGACCCCTTATCTCTATGTCATTGAGCAGCGGCGTCTGAGCAGCACGCAAGAGTTACATCTGTGGTTACAACAGGTGGTGGCCAAAGGGGGCGAAGGCCTGATGGCGCACCGCATCGATGCCATGTATCTGGAGGGACGCAGTGACGCCTTGTTAAAGCTCAAACCTGTGGAAGATGCCGAGGCGAAAGTGCTGGCGATACTTCCGGGAAAGGGCAAGTATCAAGGCATGATGGGCGCCTTGCTGGTGGAAACCGAGGCTGGGGTAAGCTTTCGCTTGGGAACAGGTTTCACCGATGCCGAGAGGGCTTCACCGCCACTTCCCGGAACCTGGGTGACTTTTGCTTTCTCCGGGCTGACCTCGGGCGGCAAGCCTAGGTTTGCCCGCTTCCTTAGGGTAAGATCCGACTATCGACTCAGTTTCCCGGCAGAGGTTATTGAGGCAAAAGTCTCTGTCGCCGACCCGGCTGCGGAACGCAATCCTGCCGAGTCAGCCAATAAGGAACCTTAAGGTGGAATTTCAAAACGTGCCAAGTGTCAATGAGGGTGAAATCAACCGTATCTTAATGGTTTGTATGGGCAATATTTGCCGTTCACCAAGCGCTGAAGCTGTGGCCCGGGCCAAGGCTCAGGCCATGGGGCTGACACTGGAGTTGGATTCTGCCGGTACCATAGGCTATCACGCTGGGGAATCACCGGACAGGCGCGCCCGCGCCGCCGGTGAGCGGCGCGGGCTGGACTTTTCAGGGATCAAAGCCAGGCAGGTGTGCGCGCAGGACTTTGCTCATTTCGATCTTATTCTGGCGGCCGACCGTGAGAATCTTCAGGCCCTATATGAGGCTTGTCCGCAGATTTACAAACACAAGCTGGCCTTGATGCTGGACTTTGCCGATACCCCCATCAGGGAAGTCCCGGATCCTTACTATGGTGGCGACAGCGGATTTGAGCAGGTTTTGGATCTGTTGGAGTTGAGTATTGCCGGGCTGTTTGCCCGGATCCAGGCCGCCAGGCCCAGGAGTATCCCGCCAGTGCGTTGAGCGGTTCTGCAAAGGACTAACATTAAGCTTATACGGAACTTAGTTGGATAATTGGTCGGATAAGTGACAAACAAAAACAGGCCACGATTTGTGGCCTGTTTCCGTTAAGCTTGCTTCTTGAGGGAAGCTTAACCCTGATGGCGTTTGCCGGCGCGCTTCAGCTTGTCGGCTTCTTTCTTTGCCTGCTTCAGGGCTTCTTTCTCTGCCAGCAGCTTGGCCACTTCCGCCTCTTCTGCCTGGGCCATTTCCGGCGTTTCCAGTGACAGCTGGCCGATTTTCCCAGAGCGGAATTCATGCAGCAGCAGTTCCGAGGCCTTGTGCAAATCGATATGACCGCCGCTTCTGAGGGCGCCGCGCCTGCGGCCTATCTCTTCGAGCAATTCGATATCGGTGGCGGGCAGGGAGGTCAGCTTATAACGCTCCATCATCGCCTCCGGGTAAGCATGCAGGAAATAAGCTGCAGCAAACAGGGCCACATCCTCATATTCCATGGCGGTGTCCTTGATGGCACCTGTGACCGCCAGACGATAACCCGAGGCTTCATTGTCCACCTTGGGCCAAAGGATCCCCGGCGTGTCGGACAGCACTATGCCGTTTTTGAGGTTGATCCTTTGCTGCGCCTTGGTCACCGCAGGTTCATTACCTGTTTTGGCAATCACCCGGCCGGCCAGGGTGTTGATGATGGTGGACTTGCCCACATTGGGGATGCCCATGATCATGGTGCGAATATCCTTGAGCGCACCTTCGCTCACGGGAACCAGTTTGCGGCATAGCTCGGGGATCTTTCTGACCATGGCAGGTTGCAGGGTAGTGATGGCTTGTGCCCGCACTCCTTGTTCCTGCTCCAGGTACTCAATCCAACGATTGGTTATCTCGGGATCGGCCAGATCAGACTTATTCAGCAACTTGATACAAGGCTTGTCCTGGCGCAGCTTGGCCACCATGGGGTTTTCACTGCTGTAAGGTATTCGGGCGTCCAGCACTTCGATCACCAGATCTATCTGAGGCATCACCTCTTCTATCTCTTTGCGGGCCTTGTGCATGTGTCCCGGATACCATTGAATCGCCATCTATTGCTTATCCTGCTGAAAACTGAAAAAAGAGCGCTATTGTAGCATTCCGAACTGAAAAAAGCGCCCGCAGGCGCTAGATAACCCCAAGTTCGCACAGGCGCTCCATCAGGTAGCTGTCGGCGGTATAGCGCTCTGACAGCACAACGTCGGGACGAGGATGCAGGAACAGCGGCAGTGAGATCCGCGACTTGCTCATATCGGCGCCTTCCGGGTTGATCACCCTATGAGTGGTCGATGGGAAGTAACCGGCGGAAGCCTCCTGGAGCATATCGCCTATGTTTATGATAAGGTTGCCAAAATCGCTGGGAACATCCAACCATTCTCCGTCGAGGCTCTTCACTTGCAGCCCGGGCTCGTTGGCGGCGGGCAATACGGTGAGCAGGTTGATATCCTCATGGGCAGCGGCACGAATGGCGCCTGGGGTCTCATCGCCAGTCATCGGCGGATAATGCAGTACCCGCAGCAGCGTCTTGTGGCTATTGGCTATCATTTGCGACAGCGCTGTGCGGTAGTTGGCTGCCACCTCGGCAGGCGAGTGCACCTCGACCCAGTCCAGAAGCTCGGCGGCCAGCGCATTGGCTTCTTGGTAGTAGGTGAGGATATTGTCCTGCAATTGCTCAGGAATGCGGCCCCAGGGGTAGACGTGAAAGTACTCTTTGATGTCTTTGACCGTATGGCCTTTGGCGGTTTCTGAAATGCTCGCCGGAAAGAAACCATCCTGGGTTTCCGGCTTGAACATGAAGGCCTGCTTCTCTTCACTGTTGAAGAACTCCTGCCAGTCGCGGTAGATATCCTGCACCAAGTGTTGTGAAATAGGGTGGTTGCTCAACACGCCAAAGCCGGTGCTGCGCAGGGATTCTACAAAGCGCTCGGCAGCATCTGCGGCGCGATAGTCTATGGTTTCCAGTTTCATCATCATCTTTCTTGGTTATTTTTTATTGACCCGATACTTGTGTCTCTATGGACATTTTGTTGGCAGTCGGGTGACCCGGGCGCAAGTCTACCTTGATGTCTTTATAGGGGCAACGTAAAGTGATCCAAGTCACTTTTATGGCTCTGTGTAACTAGAGTGAAGGGTAACCGCTGCAATTTGGGTCTTATGGGTTACGCAGAGTAATCGAGGAGCGTTAAATGAAACCCCTGAACGAGTTTGAGCGTTATGTCATCGAGGAAAAAGGCACAGAGCGCCCTTTCAGTGGAGAGCTGTATCAACACAATGCCAAGGGGCGATATCTTTGCCGCAAATGCGGCGCCCCATTGTATTTGTCCGAGCATAAATTCAATGCCCATTGTGGCTGGCCCGCCTTTGATGATGAAATCTCCGGTGCCGTCACCCGGATACCCGACGCCGATGGTCGCAGAACCGAAATTGTCTGCAGTCAATGTGGTGGTCATCTGGGACATGTGTTTGAAGGAGAGGGGTTAACGGCCAAGAACTTGCGACATTGCGTCAATTCTGTCTCCATGGTCTTTGAGGCCGTAGATGATGCCGAGGCTTTGCAGCCGGCAACTGAAAAGCGTTTGGAGACAGCCACCCTGGGCGGCGGCTGTTTCTGGTGCTCAGAGGCGGTATTTTTAAGCTTGGCCGGGGTTACGCAAGTGACTTCCGGCTATGCCGGCGGCGCGGCAAAAGATGCCAACTACAAGGCGGTATGCAGCGGCGCAACCGGCCATGCCGAAGTGGTGCAGATAGTTTTTGACCCCACTGTCATCAGCTATGCCGAGCTGTTGGAGGTGTTCTTTGCCAGTCATGACCCCACCACCTTGAATCGCCAGGGCAACGACGTGGGGCCTCAGTATCGTTCGGTGATTTTCGTGCACTCGGATAAGCAGCTTGAGACGGCGTCCTCCATGATTAAGGCGCTGGATGAGGAAGGTGTCTTTAGCGCACCTATAGTGACAGAGTTGACCGCCTATGATGGTTTCTATCCGGCGGAGGACTATCATAACGACTATTTTGCGCTTCATGGGGAGCAGCCTTATTGTGCCTTGGTGATCAAACCCAAGCTGGATAAGGTGAGGCGGCGTTTCAGGGCCAAGCTGAAGTAGAATAAAAAAACGGCAAGCCTCAACTTGCCGTTTTTTTAAGGTCTGGACAGTGTTAATTTACGAGTCCAACTTGTCGTCGGCAATCTTGTATCTGGGATCTTCAATCAGATTGACTTCCACCAGATCGCCGGCCTTGTGCAGCAACTGTTTGCAGTCGTTGGAAAGGTGACGAAGATGCAGGCGTTTGCCTTGATTCACATAGCGCTCGGCCAAGGTGTCTATGGCATCCAGAGCCGAGTGGTCACAGACCCGGGATGACTGGAAGTCGACCACGACATCCTTGGGGTCGTTGTTGGCATCGAACAACTCAAGGAACGAAGCCGCTGAGCCGAAAAACAGTGGGCCATTGAGACGGTAAACCGCCCAACCGTTGGCATCTATGCTCTTTTGAGCACTGATTTGTTTGGCATGCTCCCAGGCAAATACCAAGGCAGATACTATCACCCCGACAAATACCGCAATCGCCAGATCGGTAAATACCGTCACCACAGTCACCAGCACAATAACAAAGGCATCGTGCTTGGGCACCTTACGCATCACTTTAAAGCTGGCCCACTCAAAGGTTCCCAGCACCACCATAAACATGACCCCGACCAAGGCGGCCAGCGGGATCATCTCGATAAAGGCGGCGGCAAACAGAATAAAGCACAGTAAGGTGAGGGCGGCGGTGATCCCGGAAAGACGACCGCGGCCCCCTGAGTTGATGTTAATCATCGACTGACCAATCATGGCGCAGCCACCCATGGCACCGAAAAAGCCACTGGTGACGTTACCCACGCCTTGGCCGACACATTCCTTGTTGCCACGGCCGCGGGTCTGGGTCATCTCATCGACCACTGTCAGAGTCAGCAGAGATTCAATCAGGCCAACAGCTGCCAGGATAACCGCATAGGGCGCTATGATATAAAGGGTTTCCAGGTTGAAGGGCACGGCCGGAATGGCAAAGCTTGGCAGTGTGCCGGCGATAGTTGCCTCAGGATTACCGCTCATATTGCGCAAATAATCGAGCACGTTGCGGGTATCCAAATCCAGGCCTACCACCAGAGCGGTTACTGCCAGTATGGCCACCAGGGATGAAGGCACGGCTGTGGTCAGTTTAGGCAGAAAATGTATGATGGCCATCGTCATAGCTATCAGCGCCAGCATCAGCCAGATATCTGCACCGGGCAACCAGGCCATCTCCTCTTCGCCGACTTTGACCTGGAATTGCCCCAGTTGCGCCAGGAATATCACTATGGCCAGGCCGTTGACGAAGCCTATCATCACAGGATAAGGCACTATGCGGATGAACTTGCCAAGACGCAGTGCTCCGGCGGTAATTTGAATTACCCCGGCCAGCACCACGGCAGCAAACAGATAGCTGACGCCGTGAGACACCACCAGGCTGGTCATGACCACGGCCATGGCGCCGGTGGCGCCTGAGATCATGCCGGGACGGCCGCCGATGAGGGCCGTGATCAGTCCCATGATAAAGGCGGCATAAAGGCCCACCATAGGTTCTACTTTAGCAACGAAGGCAAAGGCTACCGCTTCGGGCACCAGCGCCATAGCAACCGTTAGGCCGGAGAGTATATCCGCCTTGTGACTGCTGGTTTTATGGCGTATCAGTTCAAACATTCAGCTTGGGATCCCATCTTGAGGGTTAAAAACAAAGTTGCGCATACTAGCAAAATTTCTGTTGTGACAGAAGTGTGAAGCAGATCAAAATAAAAAAACCATGCCCGAGGGCATGGTTTTTTCTCAGCAACACTTAGGTTCAGGGACGGGCCATATCTGACTCGGCGCTGTTACCATGGCTCTTGCGTGGCGCGGTTTCGCCATTGGCCAGATACTCTCGGCCTTTGGGCACTTCAACGTGAGCACGTTGATCCACCTGTGGCTTGGTTGTATCTGAGCCAACCATGGTGCTGAAGCGACTGACTCTTGGTGCGGCGCTTGCCTGGGTTGTTGCAGGTGCTGCTGCCGGGCTTTCCTTGGCTTGATTGCTTGCCTGACGCGCAGGGCGGCTGATAGCAGCCGGCTTGGCCATAGGGGCTGAGGCGGCGACGCTTGCCGATGCAGTTTCTGCCTTGGGCTTGGCTGCTGCGACTTCAACAGTTTTAGCCTTGGGTGCTTCGCTCGCTTTCTCTACTGCCTTTGATGGCGCAGCTTCGACTGGCTCAGCTTTCGCAACTTCAGCTTTTTCAGCTTTGGCTTCAGGCGCTGGTTCGGCTTCTGCTGTTTTGGGCTCAGCCTTTACCTCTACTTCGGCGGCTTTTGCATCGGCAACGGCTTCTACCTTGGCAGCGACCTCGGCTTGAGGCTTTGTCTCAACCTGAGCTTCGGCTTTGGTTTCCGCTTTGGCTTCAACCTGAGGAGTCGGCTTGGCAACAACTTGAGGTTCAGCTTGTGCTGGCTCTTGAGCTTTGTCGGCAGGCTTTGCTCGCTCAGCATCGACTTCAACGGCAGCAGCCGGCGCTGATGCCTCGGTAACAACCACTTCTTTAGCGTTATTTGCTGCTTCAGTGGCTGCTTTTTCAGTGCTTACCTTTTCAGGGCTTTCGGACTCTTCGCCTTCCTGTTCGGTACGGCGGCGACGCTGACCGGCAGCACGCAAATGACGAGGGCTGCGGCGGCTACGGCGTTGTCCTTCGCGCTTGGGCTTATCGTCTTCTTCAGCGCTCTCGATGGCTTCGGCATTACTTTGAACACCACTATCTTGAACACTGGTTTCAGCGATTTGCTCAGCATTGACAACAGGGCTGACTTCGGCGCTTGCCTGAATGTCTTGTGAAACCTCTGTACCTTGGGCTTTAGTGGCAACCTGAGTTGACTCTTCACCCTTCAGCTCGGTAGTGGTTTCGCTCTTGGCTTCTGACTTGGCTTCAACTTTGGCCTGAACTTCCATTTCCTTGGACTCAGCCTGAGCTGCGGCAGGCTTACGGCGGCTGCGGCGTGGTTTGTCGGCTTGCTCGGCGTTATCCTTGTTACCTGTCTCTTTGGCGCGAGTCGGCTTGGTCTCGGTTTTTGTCTCGACCTTTACTTCAGGTTTGGCCTGGGCGCTGGCTTTCACTTCGGCGCTGGTTGCCTCTGCTGTGTTATCAACGGCTTCCTGTGCATCGTTGGCCTCAATGCGCACTTTACGACGCAGGTTGCGACGTTGGCGACGCTCACGGGCGGCTTCCTGTTTTGGTTCCTGCTCGCTTTCGTCACGGGCCTTGCTGCGGCTCTTGCGTTCATCCAAAGCTTCAGACTTGGGAGCCTTGTCGCTACGGTCATTACGGGTTGGTTTACCGGAGTCGTTTGCCTGGCGCTTGTTGCCTTGTTCGTCCTTATCACGGGCAGGGCGCTCGTTAGCGGCCGATTTGCGGTTGCGGCTGCGTGAATCGCGGTTAGCGTCTTTGTCATCACCACTCTTGCGACGTCTGTCGTTGCGGTCATTGCGACGGTTACGGCGGTTGTTCTGGCCGTTGCTTTCCTGATTGTCTTTAGTGCTCTTTTCCTGCTTCTTGTCGGCTTGTGGCTCGGAAGAGGAGAAGAGGGCACCCAAGGCGGCAAAGAAACGGGAAATTATCCCGGGCTTGGCCGCTTCAGTCGCTGCGGCTTTGACCGCTGGTTTGGCTGTCTGCGGTGCTTCGGCAGTTTCCTGCTTGAGAGGTGTAGCAAAACCACTCAGTGCTGGCTTGGGTGCAGCAGCACGTTCCAGTTTACGTGGTTCATACAGTTTGTTCTCCGGCTCTTCCACACGCTGGTAGCTGACTTCAGAGATCTGGTCGTCCTTGCGATGACGCACCACACGGTAGTTCGGGGTCATCATATGTGGATCCGGGATCACATAGACTTCAACTTCATGGCGCTGCTCTGTGATGCGTATGGCCTTGCGCTTTTCGTTCAGCAGGTAAGCTGCGACATCCACGGGCACTATGGCCTCAATCTGAGAGGTGTTTTCCTTGATGGCTTCTTCTTCCATCAGGCGCAGAATCGACAGTGCCAGTGACTCGGTACCACGAATGGTGCCCTGACCGTTACAACGAGGGCAGATGTGAGCGGCTGACTCTTCCAGAGACGGACGCAGACGCTGACGGGACATTTCCATCAGACCGAAGCGGGAAATACGGCCCAATTGCACTCGGGCACGGTCATGGTGAACGGCATCACGCAGACGGTTTTCCACTTCGCGTTGGTGTCTGACCGGAGTCATATCGATGAAGTCGATAACCACCAGGCCGCCCAAGTCGCGCAGACGCAGCTGACGGGCAATCTCGTCGGCGGCTTCCAGATTGGTATTCAGTGCGGTTTCTTCGATATCGCCGCCCTTGGTGGCTCTGGCTGAGTTGATATCGATAGAGGTCAGCGCTTCGGTGGGGTCGATAACGATAGAACCGCCGGAAGGCAGTCTGACTTCGCGCTGGAATGCAGATTCTATCTGTGACTCAATCTGATAGTGGGTAAAGAGCGGCACTTCAGATGAGTAGGGTTTGACTCTGTCGACAAAATCAGGACGTACCAGGGCGATATGCTGCTTGGCATCGGCATAAATTTGTGGGTGATCGATTAGAATTTCGCCTACATCACGGCGCAGGTAATCACGGATGGCGCGAACGATAACATTGCTTTCCTGATGAATAAGGAAAGGAGCCGGGCGACTCTCGGCCGCTTCCTGAATCGCTGTCCAATGGTGCAGCAATACCTTCAAGTCCCACTGCAGATCGGCGGCAGCCTTGCCAACACCGGCGGTGCGAACAATCAGCCCCATACCGTTGGGCACTTCCAGGTTTTCCATGGCCGCTTTCAGCTCGGTGCGCTCATCACCTTCAATCCGGCGGGAGATACCACCGGCGCGAGGGTTATTGGGCATGAGTACCAGGTACGACCCGGCCAGACTGATAAAGGTGGTCAAGGCAGCGCCTTTGTTGCCACGTTCCTCTTTATCTATCTGAACTATGACTTCCTGGCCTTCGCTGACCACTTCTTTAATACTGGGACGCCCCTGGAAGGAATAACCTTTAGGGAAGTATTCACGGGCGATCTCTTTCAGTGGTAGAAAACCATGACGCTCGGCGCCATAGTCAACAAATGCCGCTTCCAGAGAGGGTTCTACGCGGGTGATTTTACCTTTATAAATATTGGCTTTTTTCTGCTCATGGCCTGGGCTTTCGATATCCAGATCATAAAGCTGTTGCCCATCAACCAGGGCAACGCGCAACTCCTCGGATTGAGTCGCATTGATTAACATCCGTTTCATGATGACGTAATTCTTCTTAATAAGAGGTCATCAAACGTACAGGTCGCTGCATTACGGGCCTGGTCTCATTCGGGCGACGCCTCTCGGCGTTCCTCCAGGCAGGGAGGTGCGCATTGCTGTTAGACGCATTCGCTGCGTGTCGCATCCTATTTATGGCTTATTTTTCAATGATTACAAAAACAAGGAATTCGTTGTAAAACATCAACCAACCCCATAAATTCTTCAATAATAATCCGGTAATGCCGAAGTCGAGCCTTGTCGTTTGATGACGAGTTAACATTAACTTTCGAAAACAGCATAGTGGCGGCTTGAAAGTGGTCTGAATTTCGTGTTTCCGTCCAGGTTTAACCGTAAAAACAATTTTTTCAGTAGTGTTCTTTTATATACAGTTTGCAAATCAATTATTTGCGACCTCGGAGGTCAGACATCGCTCAAGCGCTTTCCACCGTTCGAACCGTTCATAGATTGAGCAAAGGCTCATCAATACGCAGGGTTCGCCGCTGAAATATAGCCGAATTCAAAAAAATCGGCAATCAAAAGCCTCAACATGTTGTACAATAGCGCGCCCCGAACCGCAACATAAGTGTTATGAATACCGAGACGCCATCACCCAATCAGCAAGTTCGCCTGGTGACCATTGATGAAGACAATGTTGGCCAGCGCATTGACAATTTTTTGCTCAGCAAACTCAAGGGCGTGCCCAAGAGCATGATCTATCGCATAGTGCGCAAGGGCGAAGTCAGGGTCAACAAGAAGCGGATAAAGCCCGAATATAAGTTGGCCGAAGGGGACCAGGTACGCATTCCACCGGTTCGGGTCAGTGAAGATAACTATCGCACTGCGCCTTCTGCCAATCTGGAGCGGGTGTCGCGCTTAGAAGACAGAATTCTGTTTGAAGACAAGCATATTCTGGTACTGAACAAACCTGCCGGCATCGCCGTACACGGTGGCAGTGGTGTCGATTACGGCGTGATTGAAGCGCTGAGATCGCTGCGACCGCAGCAAAAGTTTCTTGAGTTGGTGCACCGTTTGGATAAAGACACCTCAGGAGTGCTTTTGGTTGCCAAGAAGCGCAGCGCGCTAAAGCACCTGCATGACCAACTCAGACATAAGCAGATGCAAAAAGACTATCAGGCGCTGGTTCGCGGTGAGTGGCAAAAGCACGACAAGGTGGTTAAGGCGCCATTGCTGAAGTTGACACTTAAGTCGGGTGAACGCATTGTACGGGTGAATACCGAAGGCAAGGCCTCGGAAACCCGTTTCAAAATTTTGCAGCGTTATGATGGTGCGACACTGGTGCAGGCGAGTCCGGTAACCGGCCGTACTCATCAGATCCGGGTGCACTGCCAGTATGCCGGTCACCCCATCGCCTGTGACGAAAAGTACAGTGAGCAAAAGTTTGATGACAGTATGCGGGCACTTGGGTTGAACCGCCTGTTTCTGCATGCGGCGCAACTTAAGTTCACTCATCCTGACACAGAGACTGAAATGACAGTGCAGGCCCCCCTGGATCCTGTACTGCTTGAGTTGTTGGACAAACTCACTCGGGTATAGAAAGAAATAAGGAAACCGCCCATGAAGGCATATGAGCTACTGATATTCGATTGGGACGGTACCCTGATGGACTCTATAGGCAAGATTGTCCGCTGTATGGAAAATACGGCAAGGGCTATGGCATTGCCTATTCCGTCTGAGCAGGCTGTACGTGACATTATTGGTCTGTCGATGACAGAGGCTCTGCAATGCCTCTATCCAGCAGGAAGTGTTGACGAATATCAGGCGCTCAGAGAGGAATATAAGCAGCAGTTCCTGATGCTTGATACCACGCCGACACCGCTTTTCAGTGAAACTCCGGCACTGTTGTCACAGCTTCGCAGTGAGAAGTATCTGCTGGCGGTGGCGACAGGTAAGGCAAGGGCAGGTCTTGAACGTGTACTGCGGGAAACCGGACTTGGACATTTCTTTGATGCCAGTCGCAGCGCAGATGATGCGAGAAGTAAACCCCACCCGGATATGCTGCAACAGCTATTGGCTGAATTAAAGATAGCGCCTGAAAGAGCCTTGATGGTGGGTGATTCGGTACACGATCTCAATATGGCTACCGGTGCCGGTATGGATGCCATTGGGGTCAGTTATGGCGCCCATAGCCGCGAACGCTTACATGAAGCGGCGCCAAAGGCCATTATCGATAGTCCATTGGGGCTGTTGCACCATCTGTGATTTTCATTGGAACCTTTCCCTAAACACATCCTTGAAAGGCCTGCAGATGCAGGCCTTTTGCTTGCTGTATACTGTTAAAAACGTGGCGTGCAATTTCAGGAATTGGCGGTTTTTAACTCCGGGCATAATTTTGGGCTCAGGCTCTCTGCGTTTAGGTTCTCTGCGTTTAGGTTCTCTGGGCTTAGGTTCTTTGTATTAAGGCTCCCGGTATTAAGGTTCAATGCTTCAGTGCCCAGACTGGATAATGCCAGCGCCGACAGGCGGGTGATGTCGTGGGACGAGACTACGACACCGCAAATTTCGCCAGCATCATTGATGCAGGGTGAGTGTCGTACACTCATCAGCAGCGGCGCTGTTAGATGCGGTGGATGCAACCAATGATTGGCTTCCGGTGTTTCGCCGTTAAAGGCCCGTTCAAGTAGTGGTCGGATCTTCTTCTCAAATGTCTTTACACCGTGCAGCTCAGCTATCTGCTTACCTATTATCTCCTCTTGGGTGCGGTTGAAAAGCTGCTCATACCCTTTGGAGACCATATGGTAGCAGTAGTCTGTACCGATAAATGCCAGCAGATGATCTGTGGTGGCTATCATCTGCTTGTGCATGGTGAGCTCGCGACTGACCAACATCCTGTGATATTCGAGACCGATACGTTGGGCCAAGATCCGAAAAAACTCTTTTGACTTTGCACTTTCGGCCTGGGGCAGGGTATCTAGCACAAAAATATGGCCGACCGGTTTGCCATCGCTGCCGAGGATCAGCTCGGCCTGATAACTCTGGGCGCCTATCTCGCGGAACAGGGTAAAGTGGGGAAAACGTTTTTGCAGATCACGGGCGTGGAGTAGATGAGTGCAGATTTCCTGTTGTTGATAGAGAGACTCACAGGGAGAACCCGCCAGTTCATAATCAAACCCAGGGAGGGACTGTTTGTTGTCACAAAAGGCAATGACCTCACCTTGTGCGGCGTTTTTAAGTCGGCCAAAACCTGCCCAGCGACATTGGGTCACCAAGGCGAGTGCGCGCAGTGCCCGTTGAAAAAAACGCTTATCTGTACAGGGAGCAGCCAGTAGAGCCAAGGCTTCTTCGGTATCTGTCATCTTTTCACTCTACAGGGGGTCATCAAAAGAAATATGTTGATTAATTGTTATTATAGTAGAGTGAAAGCCCCGTGGTCGCACGTAAATTTACCTTGTTGAGATAAGATTCAGACGCATCCGACATCTATATCATATTGTTTCAATATGGCGCATGTATCTTGGCGAGCGAGCTACAAGCAAAGAGAAGCAAGAGTGCAATTCAGTGTTTGAATGCTTTAGCTTCCGGACGATGCAGTATCTCCCAATACTTTAATCCCCTGACGGGAGAGCATTTCGATGAGCAGGATTAAGGGTAAACCTATTAGTGTATTGGGATCCCGTCCTTCGAGGGCTCGGAACAGGGCGATGCCCAAGCCTTCACACTTAAAGCTGCCGGCACACCAGAGTGGTTGCTCGCGGCGAACATAATCGACGATTTCATCTTGGCTCAGGTTTCTGAAATGCACAATGAAAGGTTCGACTTCCACTTGAGTTCGGTCGCTGCGGCTGTCATAGAGTGCCAGCCCGGTATAAAAGGTAATACTTTTCCCCGAGGCGGCCTGCAATTGCTGGCAGGCTTTCTCTTCAGTCAGTGGCTTGCCGACGATTTGACCATCAATCACGGCAACCTGATCTGAACCTATCACCAGTGCGTTGCTTAGCTGCTTTGCCCCGGCCTGTGCTTTGACTGCTGCCAGACGTCTGACCAAATCAAAGGCGGTTTCATCAGGCCGGGGCGTTTCATCTACTTCGGGAGCCACACACTCAAACGCCAAACCTAATTTTGCCAATAGTGCCTTTCGATAGCTTGAGGTTGAGGCTAAAATCAACTGAGGTTCTGTGGGGGAAACCGCAGCCTTGGTATTGTCATCTTGGTGGGTCATATCTTGGGTTCCAAAGCGTTGTGAGAGCCGGATATTGTCGCCAAATTTGCCAATGCCTGGCAAGAGTGGCTTTGAGATGAGATGACTGGCTTTATTTTGCGCGGCAACGGCTTGTGAAGAGTCCTGTGCTTGGGTAGAATTCGGCGTCCGTCAATTTCGAACCCGTTGGAACAGGCCTATGATGGCGAGGACTGCACAGGTTTTATTTCCTTTGCGAGCCACATCATCATTTTTCCTTTGACTCCGGCGGTTTCAAACTATAATATGCGCGCCTTATGCAAACAGTAAAGATACCGGTTTCAATTGATCCCATTCGTGCTGCGACCAGTCGCCTTAGCTATCAAGGTGTTGTTCCTGGTACGCAACTGAAGCGATTGAATGAATTATGTGCCGGCGACTGTTCCGATGTGACAGTGTCAATTGAGTGTGGTGTGGATTTACAGGGGATAGTCTACCTGAAAGGGAAGGCTGTGACGGAGCTCACTCTGCTATGTCAACGCTGCATGACACTATTTACCACAGAGGTTACGGTCGAGTTTAGTTTCAGTCCTTGCCGGAATGAAGCTGAAATCGATGAGCTCCCGGATGCGTATGACCCTATTGAGTACAATGAAATTGGCGAAGTTCGTCTGCATCAATTGATTGAAGATGAATTGATACTGGCTATGCCCTTGATACCGACCCATGACATAGATAAATGTTATACAGGTTCCAAGGATGTGGCCATAGGCGAGATTGAAGCCGCTCAAGAGGAGCGTCCAAATCCGTTTGCAGTGTTAGAAAAACTGAAGAGCAAGTAATCCAGGAGACAGATCAATGGCTGTACAACAGAATAAAAAATCTCGTTCAAAGCGCGGTATGCGCCGTTCACACGATGCACTGAGCACTGCTCAGCTGTCTGTAGACGCTACCAGCGGTGAACTGCATCGTCGTCACAATGTGACTGCTGACGGTTTCTACCGTGGCAAAAAGGTAATCAACAAGTAAGTTGTTGATTGTCTTATGACGAGTCTGACGCTTGCGTTAGATGCGATGGGTGGCGACCATGGCCCCCACGTGACTGTGCCTGCAGCCCTGCAGGCACTTAAATTATATCCAGATCTCAGGTTTATTCTGGTTGGTGATCAAGACCAGATACAACCATACCTGGCCCAATGCGGGCAAGACATTACCGATAGAATTGAACTTAGACATACCACTGAAGTGGTCAGTATGTCTGACAGGCCAGTGCATGCTTTGCGTTGTCGGCGTGACAGTTCCATGCGTCGGGCGCTGGATGCTGTGCATAAAGGTGAGGCTCAGGCGTGTGTCAGCGCAGGTAACACCGGCGCGCTGATGGCGATGGCCAAGGTGGTACTAAAGACGCTGCCGGGCATAGACAGACCCGCGTTGGTCAGTTGTCTTCCCACCATCAACCATAAGCCAGTCTATCTACTGGATCTCGGGGCCAATGTGTCTTGTGATTCAGATACTTTGTTCCAGTTTTCCGTCATGGGTTCAGTGCTCTGCGAAGCCGTGACCAAACAACCCAGACCCAAGGTCGCGCTGCTCAATGTCGGCAGCGAAGAGATCAAAGGCAACGACCAGGTGCAGCAGGCTGCCCAGTTGTTGCAACATACTCCTCAAATCAATTATCAAGGTTTTATCGAAGGGGATGAGATTTACCGCGGCAAAGTCGATGTGATTGTCTGCGACGGTTTTGTCGGTAATATTACCCTGAAAACTTCAGAAGGCATTGCCAGACTGTTGATCCATCAGCTTAAGGAAGGGCTGACCCGAGGCTTTTTTGTACGCATGTTGGCCAAATTATTGGCTCCCAGTATTCAAAGCGTGCTCAAACAGATGAACCCCGACCACTATAATGGAGCAAGTCTGATAGGATTGCGCGGAATAGTCGTCAAGAGCCATGGGAATGCGGATGAAACTGCCTATTTACAAGCGATTAGCTTGGCAGTCACTGAAGCAAGACGTCGACTCCCAGAGATGATCAAGCAGCGTCTCGAGTCGATACTTTTAGATATAAACAGCTGATTTCTCCTTATGCATACAAAAATTCTTGGAACTGGCAGTTATCTGCCGGCGCAGGTGCGTAGCAATCAGGATCTGGAAAAAATGGTGGAAACCAGTGACCAGTGGATTGTTGAGCGCACGGGTATTTCTGAGCGTCGGATCGCTGATGCCAGTGAAACGGTTGCCACTATGGGTTATCAGGCGGCGTTGAAGGCCATTGAAATGGCAGGCATCGAAGCCGGCGAACTCGATATGATTATCTGCGGCACCACAAGTGCGGCAAACGCTTTTCCGGCTGCTGCCTGTGAAGTGCAGGCCATGTTGGGGGTTCATACCATCCCCGCATTTGATGTCGCGGCCGCTTGTTCCGGCTTTGTCTACGCGCTGTCGGTTGCCGATCAGTTCGTGAAAACCGGTGCGGCCAAGAAAGTGCTGGTAATAGGCGCCGATGTGCTTTCCAGGCTCTGTGAGCCGGAAGACAGAACCACCATTATTCTCTTTGGTGATGGTGCCGGTGCCGCCGTGGTGGGCGCCAGTGAAGAACCGGGGATCATCTCTACCCACATCTATGCCGACGGTCGTCATGGTGAACTGCTCAAATGCGCCTTTCCGCCCAGAGCCGGAGAAACCTCCGAGGCTGTAGGCTTTATGACCATGAAGGGCAACGATGTCTTCAAGGTCGCCGTCACTCAGTTATCCCATGTGGTGACAGAAACCCTGAGATTGAATAATGTCGACAAGTCAGAAATAGATTGGTTGGTGCCACACCAGGCCAATTTCCGCATTATTAATGCCACAGCCAAGAAATTGGACATGAGTCTTGATAAAGTGGTGCTGACGCTGGCCAAACATGGCAATACTTCAGCTGCCTCAGTGCCGATTGCACTGGATGAAGCGGTGCGCGATGGCCGCATCAAGCGCGGGCAACTCCTGCTGCTTGAGGCCTTTGGTGCCGGTTTTGCCTGGGGTAGCGCTTTGGTTCGCTTCTGATACTCAGTGCCTACTTGCTTCGCACAAGTGAGTAGGACGTCTCAATGCATACTAGTTGATCTGCCGGGCAGATCAGTAGACTCGGGCAGCGGCATCAGCTTTGCTGCCTGCAATCATAGGTAAATGAATATGGAAAATTTTGCTTTCGTGTTCCCGGGACAAGGTTCTCAGGCTGTAGGCATGCTTGCTGATCTTGCCGAAGGCTATCCGGTCGTGACCGAGACTTTTCGTGAAGCCAGTGAAGTGCTGGGTTACGACTTGTGGCAGCTTGTCCAGCAAGGTCCGGCCGAAACTCTTAACGAGACTGACAAGACCCAGCCTGCCTTGCTGAGTGCCAGTGTCGCTCTGTATCGCGCCTGGCAAGCAGCCGGCAAAGCCGCGCCCAGCGTGATGGCGGGTCATAGCCTAGGTGAATACTCGGCGCTGGTATGTGCCGGGGTGCTCAAGTTTACCGATGCCGTTAAGTTGGTTGAGCTGCGTGGTCAGTTGATGCAACAAGCCGTTCCTGCCGGAACCGGCGCCATGTTTGCCATCATAGGCCTGGATAACGACGCTATTGCCAAGGCCTGTGAAGACAGTGCTGAAGGCGCTGTGGTTAGCCCGGTTAACTACAATAGCCCAGGCCAGGTGGTGATTGCCGGTGAAAAAAACGCAGTTGAGCGCGCCGCCGCAGCCTGCAAGGCTGCAGGCGCCAAAATGGCGGTTGCCTTGCCTGTGAGCGTGCCTTCCCATTGCGCTTTAATGAAGCCCGCTGCCGATAAATTGGCCACTGCTCTGGGAGATATCGAATTTAGCCAGCCGCAAATCCCCGTAATCAACAATGCGGATGTCGCCCAGCCTCAAGATGCTGCTGATATCCGTGATGCCTTGGTTCGTCAGCTATACAGCCCTGTGCGCTGGACCGAAACCGTGGAAGCCATGGCTGCCATGGGCGTCACCGAGCTCTATGAGGTGGGTCCGGGTAAAGTCTTGACCGGGCTTTGCAAACGCATTAACAAATCCCTTACTGCCAAGGCAGTCAACGATGCCGCTTCTTTAGCTGCATTGATCGAATAAGGAGCTTTTCATGAGCGTAACATTAGACTTAACCGGCAAGATTGCCCTGGTTACCGGCGCCAGCCGTGGTATTGGCAAGTCGATTGCAACGACTCTGGCCGAAGCTGGTGCCACAGTATTCGGTACTGCAACCAGTGAGCGCGGCGCCGAAGCCATCTCGGCTTATTTGGGCGATAAGGGCCAGGGTTTGGTGCTGAATGTCACAGATCCACAATCTGTTGAAAATTTATTTGCCTCGATCAAAGAAAAAGCCGGCGATGTTGATATTCTGGTGAACAACGCTGGCATCACCCGTGACAATTTATTGATGCGGATGAAAGAGGATGAGTGGCAGGATATCCTGGACACCAACCTGACATCTCTTTTCAGGTTATCCAAGCCAGTGATGCGCTCAATGATGAAGAAACGTCATGGCCGTATCATCAATATTGGTTCTGTGGTAGGTACCATGGGCAATGCAGGCCAAGTAAATTACTCTGCGGCCAAAGCGGGTTTGATCGGATTTACAAAATCTCTCGCCAGAGAGGTTGCATCTCGTCAAATTACAGTTAATGCTATTGCTCCTGGTTTTATCCAGACAGATATGACGGATGAGCTGACAGAAGATCAGCAACAGGCCATCATGTCCCAGGTTCCAATGGAGCGCTTGGGTCAGGCACAGGAAATTGCCAACGCCGTGCTCTTTTTGGCCTCTGATGCTGCTGCTTACATCACAGGGGAAACCTTGCATGTAAATGGCGGGATGTATATGGTTTAAGGGCGAATGGCAGGGATACTGTCGCAATTGGGTGGTGATCTGCAGCAATTGAGGGCTTAAAATCGTGGTTAGACCACAAATTCTAGGCTTGCAATGTTGGTCAAATCTAATAAACTACTCGCAATCTTACGCAAGTGCGTAATTTGAATAGGAAAGAAAACTAATGAGCAACATCGAAGAACGTGTAAAGAAAATCATCGTAGAGCAACTGGGCGTTAAAGAAGAAGACGTTAAGCCAGCAGCTTCTTTCGTAGACGATCTGGGTGCAGATTCTCTGGACACTGTTGAGTTGGTTATGGCTCTGGAAGAAGAGTTTGATACCGAGATCCCTGATGAGGAAGCTGAGAAAATCACTACCGTTCAGGCAGCGATCGATTACGTTTCCAAGAATCAGTAATCCAGAATTCCAGAAAACAGGCGGCATAATTGCCGCCTGTTTTTGTTTTCGCCCCGTCAGTTTCTGGTTGTACCAGTATCAGCCGATGCATTATCGTGTCTTGTGACCATTCGGCTGCTGGCCGGAGGCAATGGTAGGCTGCAACAGCCTAGCCTATCATGGTAACTCACCCGTTAATCTAAGGTGGACACAGTGACTAAACGTCGAGTTGTTATCACTGGCCTGGGTCTGGTGACCCCGGTCGGCAACACAGTGGACAGCACCTGGCAAGCCTTGCTGGCAGGTCAGAGCGGTATCGCGCCTATCACCAAGTTTGATGCCAGCGAATTCAGCACCCGTTTTTCAGGCTCAGTCAAAGATTTTGACGTAGAGCAGTATCTGTCCCGTAAAGACGCCCGCAAGATGGACCTCTTTATTCAGTATGGTATGGCTGCCGGCATTCAGGCCATGCGTGACTCCGGATTGGAGATGGATAAAGAAGATCCCAGTCGAGTCGGAACCGCTATCGGCGCCGGTATGGGGGGGATGTGGTTGATTGAACAAAACCACAGCGCCTTGATGGCCGGTGGCCCACGTAAAATTTCCCCCTTCTTTGTGCCCAGCACCATTATCAATATGATTGCCGGTCATTTGTCGATCATGTACGGCATGACTGGTCCTAACTTTGCGGTGACAACCGCCTGTACCACTGGGGTGCACAACATAGGTTTCGCAGCCCGTACCATAGCTTATGGCGATGCCGATGTGATGGTGGCCGGTGGCGCGGAAGATGTCACTTGTCCTCTGGGCGTCGGTGGCTTTGCCGCGGCCAAGGCCTTGTCTACCCGTAATGATGACCCTCAGGCGGCTAGTCGCCCATGGGATAAAGACAGAGACGGCTTTGTTATCGGTGACGGCGCCGGGGTGTTAGTCCTGGAAGAGTATGAGCGCGCCAAGGCTCGCGGTGCCAAGATTTATGCCGAGCTGGTTGGTTTTGGTATGAGCGGCGATGCCTTCCATATGACCTCGCCGCCAGCCGATGGTGCCGGCGCTGCGTCTGCCATGAAAAATGCGCTGAGAGATGCAAACCTGGCCCCCGAAAGCATAGGTTATATCAATGCTCACGGTACTTCTACGCCGGCAGGCGATAAGGCCGAAGCGGCGGCAGTGAAGTCTATCTTTGGCGATCATGCCTACAAGCTGATGGTGAGCTCCACCAAATCAATGACGGGGCATTTGCTCGGTGCTGCCGGGGCAGTGGAAACCATTTTCTCCGCGTTGGCTCTTAAAGATCAGGTGGTTCCGCCTACCATCAACTTGGACAACCCGGACCAAGGTTGCGATCTGGACTTTGTTGCCCATACCGCGCGTCAGGCCAAAGTGGAGCATGTGCTATGTAACTCTTTTGGGTTCGGTGGCACCAATGGCTCCTTGCTACTGAAGCGAGTTTAAGGTTACCACTTGTAAAAGCGCCTGATGGCGCTTTTTTTATCTTTAAAATCAGTTAGTCATATTTTAAAGCTAAATCCAGAATTAACCTTTGTTCATCTCTATTGGCATTCTTTGAATATAGCGCCAGAATCCCGCCAAATAATTCTGGAGTTTTCATTATGCTCAATCCTGCAATGTTTCCTGTTATGGCCATGCTTGGGGCGATTGCTGCCAATTTGACCGAGTTGGTACGGGGTGAAAACAGCCGGTGGCAACCAGCGATGGAGATTGGTGTTCGCACTTTTAGTTTGGCCATAGCCGCCTATACCGTGCTTTGGTTTGCCTTACTGACAGCGGCGGTTTATGCCGGTGGCGATGCCGATGTGATGGCCGGGGTAGAGGTGCTGGGCACCTTCCTGGTGGGGATGGGAATTTACTCACTGTTTCATTTGTCCCGTTTTATCAGCAGCAAATTGCAGCTTTGGATCTATCGGCTGGCTTTACCTCTGGTGATTGGCGGAAGTTTCCTGGTATCTAAGTTTGGGTGATCGCGAAATTTTCGCGTACACTCTCAGCCAAGTGCGGTCAGCAGACCGCCAAGCCTGATGAGAGGATCCCATGGCAGGAACAGAGAGACAGATAACCCTGAGGTTTTTGGCCGAGCCCGCAGACGTCAACTTTGGCGGCAAGGTACATGGCGGCGCCGTAATGAAGTGGATTGACTTGGCTGCCTATGCCTGTGCGGCCGGTTGGAGTGGTAAATACTGCATCACGGTTTACGCCGGGGGGATCAGGTTTGTCAAACCCATACATGTGGGCAATATAGTGGAGGTGAGCGCCAAGGTGATCTATACCGGCAGCACCTCCATGCATATAGGTTTGGATGTCAGAGCCGGCGATCCCAAGGATTCAGAACGTCAGTTGACCACTCACTGTATTGTCATCATGGTGGCGGTAGACGATGAAGGTAAACCAACGCCTGTACCTGAATGGCAGCCGACATCGGCAAGAGACATAGAGCTTAGGGACTCGGCAATCAAGTTGATGGAGATGCGCAAGAAAATCGGCGCGGAAATGGAAGCGCACGTTCATCCTTGAGTGATGATTTCAAGAGCCACATTCGTGGCTCTTTTCTGTATGCGGGATGCTGAGTTTGCCCGTATCAACTTCTCCTTTATGCTGCCTCATGGCAAAATGCGGCTTAAACATCGGCTTGAATTGTCACTCTTGGCTTTACGCCAAAGGCTTTGCAGCATGGTCGGCAATTGGGCCAATCTGTTCCCGCGCATAAATAATCAAGGAAATATCATGGCGAATGTCGCATTTCTCGGTCTAGGTGTTATGGGATATCCCATGGCTGGGCATCTACAAAAACAGGGGCACCAGGTCACTGTTTATAACCGTACTTTCTCCAAGGCTGAAGCCTGGGCGGCAGAGTTTGGCGGGCGCTGCTGCGCGACTCCGGCCCAAGCCGCCGAGGGACAGGATATTGTTTTTGCCTGTGTCGGCAATGATGATGACTTACGCCAGATCGTACTGGGTGAAGAGGGCGCTGTGCATGGTATGGCTGTGGGCAGTATCTTTGTCGATCACACCACTGCCTCATGCGATGTGGCGCGGGAGTTGGCCGCATTGCTGGCCGAGAAGGACATCGCTTTTATGGACGCGCCGGTTTCCGGCGGTCAGGCTGGTGCCGAGAATGGAGTGTTGACCATTATGGCCGGCGGCTCTGAGGCGGTATTTTCGCGGGTAAAACCTGTGATGGCTGCCTATGCCCGCTGCGCCGAACTATTGGGAGATGTTGGCGCTGGGCAGTTGACCAAGATGGTCAATCAAATCTGCATCGCCGGGGTGGTACAAGGTTTGGCTGAAGCCATGCATTTTGCCAAGAGCGCCGGGCTAGATGGCGAGAAGGTAGTTGAGGTGATCAGCAAAGGCGCGGCCCAGAGCTGGCAAATGGAAAATCGTCACAAGACCATGCTGAAGGGTGAGTATGATTTTGGATTTGCGGTGGACTGGATGCGCAAAGACTTAGGCATCGCCCTCAATGAAGCTAGACGCAATGGCTCACATCTGCCGCTGACCGCCATGGTCGATCAATTTTACGGTGAAGTACAGGCCATGGGCGGTAACCGCTGGGATACTTCCAGTCTGATGGCTCGTCAGGAAAAGTGTCGCAACAAGTAATCCCCTGATAAGAAAGTCTGAGCTCAGATCCGGGTAAAAAGGCGCGCGTGCGCGCCTGGTTCCGGGGTTATCGCTATTGGTTAATCGGCATTCAGCGACAAAATTGCCTGAGAAGCATCCTGTTTCATCTCTGTCTTGCTGTCCAGCAGGAAGACTCTTTCGGGGGCAACGGCAGCACTGTCTACCAGGAAGGCCTTGATGGCCTGGGCCCTGGCCTGAGCCAGATTGGCCAGCTCATTATTGCTTATCTCTTGGGCGCTGAGCAGTTGGTTGTAAAGGCCCATATGCCATACAGTCAGCAGAGCGTCTTCATCGACTGTTTCACTGCCGGCTTTTTCGGCAAGCTTTTGCTTCACTTTGTCTTTTTCCGCATCGGCATCCTGTTTGAGCTGCTGCTCAAAAAGCGCTACCAGGGTATCAGCAAGCTTACCTTTGGTAGGGAAGCGACTGGCGCTCAGCTCGTCCGGCAGGGCCGCAAGCTTGCTGGCCTTGAGCAGTTGCTGCTGCAGTTTTTGTTCTGCCAGCGCCTCACTGTCTTCCCGCAATGCTACGCCGCCTTCAATGCTCAATTGTAGCTTGGGTCGGTCATCCAGCGCCTTGGCCAGCTTGCTCAGCTTATCTTCGGCGTCAGCGTCCAGCGTGGCTATACCGGGTTGGAAAGCGACCAGATTCAGCTCTTCATCGCTGCCAACCAGACCGGCCAGCAAAGAGAAGGGGGCGGTGACCGCCTTGGTGATGACGTTGGTGATGGCGGTCATCACTATGCTGCCGAAGCTGAAACTTGGACTGTCGAGATCTCCTGAAACCTGTAAGCCAAGATCTATTACCCCATGTCTGTCTTGCAAAAGGGCGATAGCCAAGGTAATCGGCAAACTGGTGGCCAGATCGGAATCACTGGGTTTACCCAGCTTGAGCTGATCTATCACCAGATGATTGTCTCCCTTCAGCTGGTTGTCTTCCAGTTGATAGTTGAGCGCTAAAGACAGCTGGCCTTTGTCTATGTAGTAACCGGCATAGGTGCCCGAATAGGGATTTACCGAGGTCAACTCGACACTCTTGAATACCAAATCCAGATCCAGATAGGGTTTCTCCAGCAGCGGATTCACCTCTCCCCTTAGGGTGACTGGAGCATACTTGTCTATCTTGCCCTTGATATCGACACTGGCCTTGGTTCCCGGGGTAGAGGACAGGTGGCTTATCTTGCCTTCCAGCCCTTCGATACCGGAAGCAAAGTTAGGGGTGAGGGAGTTATCGGCAAAATAGGCCGAGCCGCTTTTGATGGCAATGCTGCCGATATCCAGTTTAAATGCCTTATCTGCAGCAGTCTTGGCGGTGTTTTTTTCCTTGGCGGCGGTTTGCTGCGGCGCTTCGTTTGCCTGGCTTTGTTTTGTCTGCGACTGAGCCGCTGAGTTATCACCAAGTGGTTCGGCGCGGATCAGCTCGCCGATATTAGTGCGCTGATCTTCGGTGATCATCACCTTGGCGTATGGCTGTTCCAGCAATATATTGCTGATTTTCAGGCTGTTTGCTTCGGAATCAAAGTTCATCGCATCTATCGTCATATTCTGCCATTTCAGCAGAGGCTCAAATGCCAATCCATCCTTGATAAGCAGTTTGCCAATTGCGGCTTGTCCTTGAAAATGGGCCTTACCCTCGGCGTTGGCAGTGAACTTGCCCTGAGTGCTCAACTTGCCGCTTTCAAGTTGCATATTGAGGTAGGGCGCCAGATAGGGCTGGAACTGTTGCAGCTCCAACTCGGTCAGCGTCAGCTCGGCATTGACAGTACGTGCATTGGCATCTATTGCGCCGGTGGAGCTGAACTGGCCCTGGCTGGTCTCTGGCTGTTTTTGGGCATCAGAACTCAGTGCCAGTTGCACCTGGTAGTCTATGTTTCCTTCGAGATCGGAACGCACAGGACCTGTGGTGATATCCAAAGGGTAAACACGCCAGTGGACACCATTGCTTTGCTGCTGCTCAAACAGATTGAGATCTGTATCCTTGAGACTGATTTTGCCAATACTCAGTAGCCATTGTTTGTCTTGCTCCAGAGTTTTGTTTGGCTCTTCGGCTGTATGCGCTGTGGCCTTATCTTGCACTGTGGCTTTTTCTTTCGCTGTGGCCTTATCTTGCACTGTAGCTTTATTTAGCGCCTCGGTTTCATCTGCCGCCTCTGGTTGGGCTACCGTTGGTTCCACTCGTGCCTTGGCCGCGGTGTTATCGGGCTTGGCATTTGTGGCAGGCATGGCGGGTATAAAGAGCTGTTGCAGATCCAGGCCTTGCTTATCCAGGCGGGCATAGGCCCACAGGCCTTGCAGCGCCAGTTCATCGACATTAACACTCTGGTTGTCGCCGTCCACCCGAATGTTATCCAGTGCCAACAGTGGCAGCTTGACTCTGGCTTGCTGTTGGTCGGAGAACAGCAGGTTTTCCAGAATAAACCTGCCCTTGTGGGTACTGTAATGCAGTTGGTCTTGTTGCTGTTTCAACTGGTACTGGCTTTGGAAGCTGAGTTCACCGTCACTGAGTTTGGCGGCAATAAGCCCATCGGCAAACGGCCAGAAGGGCAGCAGGGAAATTTTGGCCAGTTGCAGCTCGCCGGTGATTTCGAGAGGCTGCAGCTGAAACTGGCCTTGAGTCTGCAATTGTCCGTTATCGCTGCCGGTCAATGACAGGGCATAGCGGTTGGCATCTTTCGCCTGTACCGGTTTGTTTTCGTCTTCCGGCAGGCTGAGGCTATAGGCCTTGGTATCCAAAGCTTGCAGGCTGAAATTAAGCTCGTCGTAACTGAGCTCTGTATTGGCGACCTTATCCATATAAGCGAACTTACCCTCTGTCACCCGGATATCCCGGGCAATGACTCTGGGCAGTTCAGAGGCGTCTTCTGTAGCCTCGGCTTGCGGTGTTTGCTTGGCTTCAAGGTGGGCGAGTATATCGCTGAAGTTGAATTGAGCTTGGCCATTCTTTGACGCAAGCCTTTGCAGCTTCACTTGTGGATAAGCGAGGTGGATGTGATCTATGGCTATGGCCCCTTGGGTCAGCGAGCGCCAAAATGCCAGCTCCAACTCAAGCTGCGTGAAAGACATAAATACTTGCTGTGGGTCGCTCTCCTGCAGGGCGAAATTATCCAGGCGGACTCTGAGAAGGAAAGGGTTGATGCTGATATCGCCCAGGCTGGCCTGACGGCCGAGCAGCTGTTGCAATTGCTTTGGGGTTTGCGACTTTATTACCCAGGGAGCAAGCCCACCAAGCAGCAGAGCGTAGAGGCTATACCCGAGGAGCAGATAGACGCTTGTCTTGATGGCGAGTGGTGCCCGGCGAAAGCGGGAAAAGAGCTGAGTC
Organism: Shewanella indica; assembly: GCF_033842865.1. Classification (NCBI taxonomy): domain Bacteria; kingdom Pseudomonadati; phylum Pseudomonadota; class Gammaproteobacteria; order Alteromonadales; family Shewanellaceae; genus Shewanella; species Shewanella indica. Next base: position 3,944,388 of record NZ_JAWXXR010000001.1, on the reverse strand, counting down.
AGCACATTGGGCATAACGGTGTGAGATCCCTTGAAGCAGGTTTACAGCAAAAAGTTGGCGTTATTCTAACGCGTATTCGGCATGCTTTGTAAGTCACTTCTGAATCTATAATCTCTGTTGTCCGGCCTTATACATGCATGATACAAAAAGAAAACATTGCTAATTAAAGCTGCAATAATCAAGAATTTTTCCCTGAACATTTCATTCGTAAAAGGGCGATATTCAAGTTTGGAAATATTCGGGATGTTGCGGGTCAACATCGTAAACCTCAAACCTCAAACCTCAAACCTCAAACCTCAAACCATAGCTGCTGTTCGTTACCTATCCTTTGGTGCTGTTGTAAGTGATGGCAGCGATAATGGCGCCGCAGGGATCCTTGATCCAGCAAAATCGGCCTACTTGGGGAATATCTTCCGGACCATAAAGAATATCGCCTCCTAACTCTTTGGCCTTGATGGCGACGGCGTCGACATCTTTCACGGTAATATAGCCGGTCCAGTTGCTTGGCATGGCCGGCGCCGGGCTGTCAGTGATGCCACCTATGCTGATGCCGTCATTTTCTATAATGTGGTAGGGGCCTTGTGGTAACTGCATTTTTTTGAAACTCCATCCAAAAATCTCACCGTAAAACCGCATCGCCTGTTCGGAGTCACTGGCGGTCAGCTCGTGCCAGCTTAAGGCTCCATGGGTGGTAAAAGGGGAGTTCATCGATAGGTTCTCCTGAAGCAGAGAGGCTGAAATCGCGCTTTTTTAGCGATTAAACCTGGTTTATCAAACCTGTGGTGAGTTCAGTTTTGAGTGTAGCCGAATCAACCGTATTTTGTGGTTTTCTTCGATATGACGCCGTAAATGTATTAGGCATCAATGCCTTTAAAGTGAGTAACAGTGGTTGTGATACAAGTCCTGAAAGCAGATTTGAATATGATGCTCCTCAGCCTGGGGCTATTTTGAGACTGGTTTGCACCTTTCTTAACCATTTAATAGCGGATAGCTTTCTTGCCTTTGTGAGCATCAATAGGGCCTTGCTCATCAAATAACAGGATTCTTTCTGGTGTCGGTTGGGATATCTATCGTTTTTGCTGCGCATCTACGCTGGGGGATTCCTGCGCCATTATTCAAAGGCTGATTTAGGCTGTTCCGGGCAAAGGATTGCAACGTTCAGCGCGATAAATAGGGCCGTTTAGTCGGACAAAGTCAGTTATCAATAGGTATTAAGTGGACACTTAGGTATTCTATTATTAACTTTTAAGTTGACTTGATGGCGTTATGGATATCAGTACTGCTTTGCAACGGCTACATCGTTTTGACCTTCAAGGTATCTATGTTTACACCAAAGGGAATCTCAGGCGAGTGTTTTTCGATGATACCCAGGAAGCATTCAAACAAAGCCTGTCGAGGTTGATAAAGCAGGGGATCCTGGAAAGGCCCTGCCGTGGTGTATACCTGTTTGCGCTGAGTCGACGAGATAGTTATGCGGTGGAGCATATCGCCTGTGCACTGCGGCGCGGTGAGTATAACTATGTTTCGCTGGAATCGGCTTTGTCTGAATACGGGGTGATTTCGCAGATCCCCATCAGCTATCTTACTGTGATGACTACGGGGCGAAAGGGTATCTTCAAGACTCCTTATGGCACTATCGAATTTACCCATACCAAGCGCGATGACATGGATATTTTGTACAATACCATCAAAGTTCAGCAAAGGCCGCTGCGTATGGCTACACAAGCAACTGCCCTGAGAGATCTGAAACGAGTTGGCCGAAACTTACATATGTTGATAGATGAGGATTGAACTTCATTTGCTTAGCTGGATATGACACTGTTTTGGGTGGTGTTTCATCGCCTTTGCAAGCAAATTCTTCGGCAACAAAAAACAAGATTGTTGCACACTGATGACAATTGGTACCGATATACGAATGAGTTTCTTTTATAATCATAAAGTTAACTTGCGCTTTTCTATTGTTGGCAGATCGGCTAAATTATCCCAAAGGCTTCGAAGAAACAGAGCTACACGATAAGGCCGACAATAATAAGGTGGGTTGAAGTTGATATCCGTATATTTGGTGGATGACCATGAGTTGGTCAGAACCGGGATCCGCCGGATCCTTGAAGATGAAAAAGGCATTAAAGTTGTAGGAGAAGCCGGTGATGGTGAAGCTGCTGTGCAGTGGAGCAGGCAGAATGAAGCCGATGTGATTTTGATGGATATGAATATGCCCGGAATAGGGGGGCTTGAAGCTACCCGGAAAATTCTGCGTTATCAGCCTCATGCCAGAATCATAGTATTGACTATCCACTCAGAGGATCCTTTCCCGACCAAGGTGATGCAAGCCGGTGCTTCCGGTTATTTGACCAAGGGAGCCAAGCCGCCTGAGGTGATTCAAGCCATTCGGCAAGTTGCTCACGGTCAGCGATATTTGTCACCGGAAATTGCTCAGCAGATGGCCTTGAGCCAGTTTGATCAGACTGATGAGAACCCCTTCAAGTCGCTGTCAGAGCGGGAACTGCAGATCATGATGATGATCACCAATGGTGAGAAGGTCAATGATATCTCCGAGCAGTTGAACCTCAGTCCCAAGACGGTTAACAGCTACCGCTATCGCTTGTTCGCCAAACTGGGGATCAGCGGCGATGTGGAGCTGACCCGATTGGCGATTCGGTATAAAATGCTCGACACCGGGCAGTTCTGATTTACATAGGGAGCCACGGCTCCCTCTTTCTTTGTTGTTTTCTGTCCCTGAAATCTTTATCTCTTCAGCCGTTATTTATAGAGTGGGTTCATGCCGCAGGAATTCAATCCCAAGCTTTTTCTTAAAAATCTGACCTCAGCACCGGGCGTCTATCGTATGTACGACAGCGGCGGTAGCGTGATTTATGTGGGCAAGGCCAAAGATCTCAAGAAACGGCTCGCATCTTATTTTCGCAAGAATCTCCCTAATGTGAAAACTCAGGCGCTGGTGTCCCATATCGCCAATATCGATGTGACACTGACTCACAGTGAAACCGAAGCACTGATACTGGAAAATGATTACATCAAGCAGTACTTGCCGAAATACAATGTGCTGCTAAGAGATGACAAGTCTTACCCCTTTATCTTATTGAGCCAGCACCGGCATCCCAGGCTCGCCTATCACAGGGGGCCACAGCGGGAGAAAGGGCTGTATTTCGGGCCTTATCCCAATGGTGGCGCGGTGCGTGAAAGTCTGCATTTGATGCAGAAGCTGTTTCCTATTCGTCAGTGTGACGATCTCTATTACAAGTCGCGCTCGCGTCCCTGTTTGCAGTACCAGCTCAAGCGTTGCAGTGCCCCTTGTGTCGGCAAGGTCTCTGATGAGGAATATCAGGAGCAGGTCAAGCTGGCGACCCTGTTTCTCAAGGGCAAGGATCAGCAGGTGCTCAGCGCCTTGGTCAAGAAAATGGAACTGGCGGCCGAGTCCATGGCTTACGAGCAGGCGGCACGCTATCGGGATCAGATCATGGCGCTCAGACGAGTGGCCGAGCAGCAGGAAGTATCATCCAGCCATGGTGACCTTGATGTGATTGGGGTGCACTACGCCTCAGGAGTTGCTTGTTTCCACCTGTTGTTCATTCGCGAGGGCAAGATTTTTGGCAGTCGCAGTTATTACCCTAGCGTGCCGGCGCAAACTGAAATGGCCGAGGTACTCAGAGCCTTTATGCTGCAGTTTTATCTCAACGTCGATATTCAACGTACTATCCCGCGGGAAATTCTCCTGAGTGACAGCTACGAGGAGTTGGAAGAGTTGGAACAGGTGCTGATGGAAGCGCTGAACAAGAAAGTGGCCATCCGCACTCGGGTCAGGGGCGACAGAGCCGGTTATCTGCGTCTGGCCAAGACCAATGCGACCAATGCGGTCAATACCAAGCTGGCTCACCGCAATACGGTGGAGCAAAGATTTCTTCTTCTTGAAGAGGCGCTTGAACAAAGCACCCCGATTAAACGTATGGAGTGCTTTGATATCAGTCATACCATGGGGGAGAGCACTGTGGCCTCCTGCGTGGTGTTCAATCGCGAAGGGCCGGACAAGAGCGAGTATCGGCGCTACAACATCAAGGACATAACTCCCGGAGATGATTATGCGGCGATGAAGCAAGCCTTGACTCGCCGGTTTGATAAGGTCAGTGCCCAAGGTAAGATCCCGGATATCGTTTTTATCGATGGTGGCCTTGGACAACTCAGAATGGCTCAGGAAGTGGTCAACGAGAAGTTTGTTGGAATAGATGCCGTACCCACGCTTATCGGGGTCGCCAAAGGTGAAAGCCGCAAACCCGGGTTGGAAACCCTTATCTTCGGTGATACCGAAGAGAGCTTTTCACTGCCGGATGATTCGCCGGCGCTGCATCTTATTCAACATATTCGCGATGAATCCCACAGGTTTGCGATTACCGGTCATAGGAATAAACGTCAAAAGACCCGCAACACCTCAAGCTTGGAGTCTATTCCTGGGATTGGCCCGAAAAGACGCAAGGCTTTGCTGCAATATCTGGGCGGATTACAACAAGTGAAGGGGGCAAGTGTGGCAGAACTGGCAAAAGTGCCCGGGATCAGTCCAGAAATGGCTCAAACGATACACGATGCATTGCGGGGGTAGTAAAAATCAGGCAAGATTGGCGCTGCTTTTGATTATTTGGTTTTATCATGCCGTTTAATATACCCATCGCCCTTACCTGGTTTAGGTTGTTCTTACTGCCTGTTTTTGTTCTGGTATTTTACTTTCCGTACACTTGGGCACCGTTTGTTGCTGCATTTGTTTTCTGGCTTGCAGCTATTACTGACGCCTTGGATGGGTATGCGGCCCGTAAACTGGAGCAGTCCACTCGTTTCGGCGCCTTCCTTGACCCAGTAGCCGATAAGCTAATGGTGACCACGGCTTTGGTGCTATTGGTCGAAGATTACAACACTATCTGGCTGACCCTGCCGGCGATGTTTATGATAGGACGTGAGTTGGTGATATCGGCACTGCGTGAGTGGATGGCAGAGATAGGTAAACGCGGTGCTGTGGCGGTATCCTGGATTGGCAAGTACAAGACTGCTGCTCAGATGGTGGCAATTATCGGCCTTATCTGGAAGCAGGGTGATTGGATGATATATGCCGCTTACGCCTTGCTGTATGTGGCGGCTTTCTTAACCTTCTGGTCGATGATCAGCTATATCAAGGCCGCCTGGAAGGATCTGATAGCCGGTTAAAAGGCGCTAATTTGTACCTGGTTGCACAATAATGTTTCGATAAGATTATTTAGTGTTCAAGCAAACAGTTAAGCACTAATTCTTCGTTGACAGTCGGGGTTAAAAGCGTAGAATGCCAATCCGTAGTCAGGGCTGGCTCTGAATACAAAGCAAGAAAAGTGATGCGACATTAGCTCAGTTGGTAGAGCGGTACCTTGCCAAGGTACAGGTCATCGGTTCGAACCCGATATGTCGCTCCAATCTTACATGGCACTCAGATGCTGTGATCCCAAGAAGGCGCGATGGCAGAATGGCTATGCTGCGGATTGCAAATCCGTCGATCTCGGTTCGACTCCGGGTCGCGCCTCCAAATTTAGTCCTCCTCATTGAATTCCCTTAAAGTCACTCCAAGCAAACTTATTACTTGTTTTCAAGCCAAGCTTACGTCCGTAATGGCGGCTGACTTATATCAGATCCAATCCCGGCCCAAACTTCAGATACAAGCGTCAGTATCGTTACCTTTGGCTGAAAACAGGCATCGCCTTTTGTGAAGGGGCAGAGATCCTGCCCCGAGAACGGATTAATCTTGCTGTAGTGCCTGTTTCAGTGATGGGGAAGCTTTAAAGCTTGGCTGATTGCTGCCGGCAATCTCCAAGGGTTCGCCTGTTTGTGGGTTACGACCGTTGCGGGGAAGGTGGTATCTGAGTTCGAAAGTGCCGAATTGCGGCAGATAAACCTTTTCACCTTCACTGAGAGCCTGGGTAAGGCTGGCGAGAATATGTTGCAGTTGTACTTTGGCCTGAGCCTTTGAGATCTGTTGTCTTTCGGCCATCTGCCGAATGAGCATTTGTCTGTTCATTATATTGCCTGTTACTACTTTGGCAGGATTTTATATCAGAATAAGCTCTATGATCACAGGCTTGTGCTGATAACTGGTTAATTATCAATCGCTAATAATAAGTTGCCTGTTAATGCTCCATGTTAATCAACGGCTATTCAGCCCGTTGTTTGCAAAATATCATCGAATCACAGCGCATATTTGCCATAATTGAGTTTATGTCCCGGGAGGCCGATATGACAAAGTGCGTGTTAATGCCTTTACTGATCATTGTGCTCCTCTGCAGTGCGGTCTTTACAGTGAAAGCCGATGATGCCGCGCTCAGGACCCTGAATAATCAGTTGCAGTTGCTGGCTCTGCTGCCAGAAGGGCAAGAGTTTGCCGAAGATTTACGTTCCATGAGCCGTGGTGATCTCAATCTACAGCTGGAGTTGCGTGAGGGCATAGAACAGGATATTGCGTATTTCTGGAAGCGCCGCGGCGTTCCTTTGGCCTTCAACACGCTAGCTTCTGATGCGGATTCGCTCAGCCGAGCGCTGGCGCTGGAACCTCAGGGGGATGATTATCTGGCAACCAGCAGCCGGATACGCTATTTGATCTGGCTCGCAGAGCGGCATCAATGGCCTAGGTTGGATCCCGGAGGTTGGTTACGCCCAGGTGATAGCCATCTGCTGATCCCGACGATTGCCAGGCGTTTATATTGGCTTGGCGATCTTGAGGAGACTCCGGGAGAAAACAAGGTTTATTCACCGCAGTTGGCTTCGGCGGTAGAAGTGTTTCAGTCCCGCCACGGGCTTAAAACCGATGCCATCATAGGACCAGATACACTGCGTTGGCTCAATACTGAACCATTGCAACGTGCCCGCATGCTGGCCAGCAATTTCGTCGCTCGCACCGTTTATAAACAGCAGTTGGGGAAGCGTTACCTGTTGGTGAATATCCCGGCGTTTGAGTTGACTCTGGTGGATGACAACCAGGTGCAACTACGATCCAAAGTCATAGTCGGTAAACCTTATCGTCAAACCCCACTGCTCAGCAGTGAGATATCCAACATTGTTTTGAATCCAACCTGGACTGTGCCAAGGGGCATATTGAGGCGCGACTTACTGCCGCAGATCCGTAAAGACGGTGAATATCTGCAGCAGCGGCATTTCAATGTCTATGATTATCAGGGCAATAAAGTTGAAGAGAGTGCTGAAGCCTGGCAAAAAGAGGCGAGAGGCCGTTTCCCTTATCGGTTGGTGCAGCAACCGGGTGCCGATAATGCCCTGGGGCGTTACAAATTTCATTTCAGCAATGGCTTTAGTGTTTATCTGCATGACACACCGGACAAGCATCTGTTTGCCAGGGCCAATCGCGCCCTATCTTCAGGTTGTATTCGGGTCGACAAGGTGGAAGAGTTGGCGTCCTGGATGGCTAATAATCTGGTGCGGGATAAGAGAAGCTGGCAACGGATGCAGAGTGATTATCACACCACTCAATGGTTTGCATTTGAACAGCGACTGCCTGTTCATCTGGTTTATTGGACAGCCTGGATAGATGAGCGGGAAAGAGCGCAATTTCGCAGCGACATCTATCAGTTGAGCCCGGGGGTTAAGGTGGCTACTGAGGCACAGACGAGATTGGATACTGAATGGGCTAACAAGCCAGAGCTGCGGTCGGGGAGTGAAGCGCATTTGTTAGGCCCTTGAGGTATACCGGCATTATCATCAACTGATTTTTTTGCCGCATTGACCGAACGTTAAGCCTGTCGCATTAACTTAATATAGCACAAGGAATTATCCCATTTTTCGCCTGTTCCCCGAGAAAAGTTTACCTGCGCTGGGTCCAAATCGGCGCTTGACCTTGGCGTTAAACCCGTATAATTTGCCGCCTTGTGGTTGTTTTTTGTGCAAGGTGAATAAGTGTCAGTAGTATGTCCTGCCCGTAGGCAGTTGTTGATGGGTCTTGGTGGCGCGGCAATGGTTTCTATGCTTCCTTCAAAAGCGATGGCGAGTCGGTCTACCAAAGGTAGTCGATACCTGAGTTTTTATAATCGCCATACAGGGGAGCGTGGTGATGGGACTTATTGGAAAGACGGTCATTATCAGAGTAGCACTCTGTCTCAGTTCAGCCATCTGCTTAGGGATCATAGGCAGAACCTGGCGGCTCCCATGGATAAACGTTTGTTTGATCTTCTGTTCAATTTGCAGCAGACGTTGTCGATTTCTGAAGAGATCCACGTGATTTCAGGTTATCGTTCGCCTAAAACCAACGCCATGTTGGCCGGTAAGAGTAACGGTGTAGCCAAGAAGAGTTACCATATGCGGGGTATGGCGATGGATATCGCGATCCCCGGTGTTAAACTTCAGACTTTGCGTGAGGCTGCCCTGTCATTAAAACTAGGGGGAGTCGGTTATTATCCGAAGTCGGGATTTGTCCACATTGACTGCGGGCCGGTGCGCAGTTGGTAGGTTTTTCTACCATAGAAAGATCGGTTTCTGCCCTGCGGATAAAGCTCTGTTCGCGGGGTTTTCTGTCTTCCAGCAGTGCCATCAACTCGCTGAATTGGAATCTGAGACGTAACAGTTCGCGAGTTTGCTGCCAGTCGGCGACCAAGGTGTTGAGTCTGTCATAAAAAAGGGCATCTGAGCTCAATTGCTCGATAAGATCCGGACAACTGCAGGCACGCATCAGGTGTAACAGATGGCCGCTTTTCTGCTGATTACAGGCGAGAAACTCCAATAAAATCAGGTCGAGCTTCTCTTGTTGAAAGGGAGCATGTTCGATCAGGTAATGGAGTTCCGCGGCTAGTTTATAGCACAGGCTATCATCCCGTATCAGTTGCTGCAGATTGGCGTTCATCGGCCTGCTTCATGTAATAAAACCAGATTACTGAAAGCAGGGTAGCAGCAGCTGGATGGAAAAATTGTGATCTCGATCAGGGTAAAACTTCTGCTAAGCAATGGCTTTTCGTAATGATTACAGATGTTACAGATGAGCAACAGCAGGATAGTGGGGAAGTAGGTTTTGCTTTTACCTGTAAAGGCCAAATCAACTTGTTTGTTTTGTTGTCTTTGTGCTAGTATTCGCCCGCTTTATATGAAGGCAGCTATTGGTCGAAAATAGTTGCCAGTTATTGACTATTTAAAGAGTATTATTATGTCTTACACTATTCCAGCACAAACCCGCACTGAGATTGGGAAAGGTTCGAGCCGCCGCCTGCGTCGTGACGGGAAAGTTCCAGGTGTTATCTATGGCGCCGGCAAAGAAGCCGTTGCTATCGTGTTTGAACACAAAGATATCATCAACATCCAAACCAACGAAGACTTCTATACCAGCGATCTGACTATAGTTCTGGACGGTAAAGAAGTTAAAGTACGTGCCCAGGCTATGCAGCGTCACGTATTCAAGCCAATGATTGAGCACGTAGACTTCGTTTACGCTTAATCGATAATTGGATGTTGAAAAGCGCCCCATGGGCGCTTTTTTTATGTCTGTATTCTAACTTTTAAGTCAGAATCGCATGTTTATGTCCGGTAAGTCGCCGCGGCCTGCAAGGTTGGTATCTGCTGCCGAGAGCTGTTTACCGCTTAAAGATCAAAGCTGTAGTAGATATCCAGAGACTGGCCCAGAGTGCCGGATACACTTTCCAGATAGAGCTGCGACAACAGATAGTAACGGACTGTCATCTCATAGCCTGGGTTGAATACACCGACACCGTATTTGATCATTAGATCTTTGCCTATATAGCCACTGATGGCGACTTTACCATCATCATTGGTATCCAACTGCACATTGGAGAAACCAAACATCTCCACCAGCCCAGCAGCTGTGTCACCCAAGGTAGAAATGGCGCCACCATCAACCTGGGAGCTCAGCGACAGCGCGGCGCCCATCATCAGTGAGTTGTTCTGTTCGTTTCCTGCACCAAAACCTTTCCCCTGAACGATATAGGAAATGATCTCCGCCTGCTCCTTGGCCGGGTTGGAGAATAGGGTCACTATTGGCTTTTTGGGGGTACCCGTGATCCGTACCCCGGCGGTAATATCTTCATCGCGGATCTCCCGAATGGCTTCGATATTGAGGTTGGGGATCTGCATAGGCCCTACAAACTGTACCGCACCTGTGGCAATTTTCAGCGTCTGACCCATGAATTTATAGCTGCCGTTAACCACCTTGATATCACCAAAGAGTTGCGGCGGCTTTTGGGGCGCTTGTTGCATGCGCAAGGTACCCACCAACATCCCTTTGAGACCCATACCATCGATAGCCAGCTTATCACCGACATCTATGTTCAAATTGGCACTCAGGGCCATGGGCGATGCTTTGACTTCCTGCTCCGAAATGGAGTCACTGAACACCACATCGGATGATACGCTCACTCCGCCGGCTGGCAGTTGCACCACCTTGATGTTGCCGGAAGGTACCTTTATCTCGCCCGAGATATCGAGCGCGTCCGGGCTGAAATGGAGTTGAATATCCGGACTGATATTGACAATGGCCAGCGGCGGTTGAATAACGCCGAGTTCTTGTCCCTTGAGCTGGATATCGCCACTGAATTGACCCTGTGGCCAGCGCAACTGACCACTGAGATTGGCTTGGCCGCTGCCCATCATCCATTGGCCCTGGAGCTCGGCGGTTTGGCCGACAAAAGCCAGGTCCAGGGAGATTTGCTCCAGTTTAGTCGGGTTGGCTGTGCTAGCCAGGGCACCTTCACGCAGACTGAGCTGGCCGCTGAGTTCGGGGTTGTTGAGGCTGCCAGCCAATGTTAAGTTGGCTGCGAGTAAACCCTCAATGGTTTCGAGCTGCGGCATAAACTGACCAAGCAGTTGCAGGTTGACCTGGTCAATATTGACGTAACCACTGAGGCTTCTATCCGGAGTTACCTTGATATCCAACTGGCTTTCCCAGCGGGCTAGAGCATCGGAATTGAACAGAATATGGCTTCTCAGTGCATCATCGTCCAAGGTGGCCTTGAGTGTAAGTGCCTGATAGTCGATGCTGGCGCTGGCTTGCTGTTTGCGTTTAAGGCTTACCGTTCCGGGGGCCAGCTGGAAGTTGAGCTGGCCCTGTGGACGCGCGCCGGGTTTCCAGGCGACGGCGGCATCCATCGAGGCATCGCCCTGCCAAGTGAAGCGCTCGGGTAACAGCTTGGCCAGCAGTTGCCCAGGTTGCCCTTGATAGTGCAACTTGGCTTCACCCTTGTCGGCCAGGCTGACATTATCGGTCAGGCAGAGTCGGCTGGATGGATGGCTTAAACAAAAGGCGCTGAGCTCGCCTCGGCTTTGCTTGAGATCCCAGTCCAGTGACGCAGTTTGTTCAAGTTGCCAGAGTCCCAGAACGGATCCCAAGTTGAATTTGCTAAGTTCTATGTTGGCCTTTTGTTTGGTGAGATCCAGTTTACTGTGGATGGCAGTATCCAGTTGCAAATCGCCCCGGGTTTCCAGTCCCAGTTTCTGCCGCTGTTCATTGCCCTTGGCCCTGAGAGTGATGCCATCAAGATGAATTCCTGCGCCGTCAAACTCACCTGTTTTCAGCGACAAGGCAAACTCATGCAGATCCAGTGGTGCATAGAGCGCCTTGAGTTGGCTGCCACTGAGGTTGAGATCGCCAAATCTGATGCTCTGGGTCTGGGCCCTTAGCTGTACCTGTGGGTGTTTGGCATCTCCCACCACTTGGATATCGGCAGTTAACGCACCAAACGCATCGGGATGCCAGAGATTGAAATCGGGCACGTCCAATGTGGCACTGAGATCCCATTGCTCTTTGGCGCTGCCGGAAAGGTCCAGGCGGGTATTGAGTGCCCGCAGCGATAATCCCTGGCTGCTGAGCTCAAGCGAATCATCTATCTCCAGATCGCCAGTCAGTTCAAACGGCAGGCGGTCCAATAAGCCATGAAGTTGAGCCTGTTTGAGACTCACTCGCCATTTGCCGTCCTGCCAACTGCCACGAGTGGCAAGCTGGCCGCTAATATCGCTGGATGGGATCACCGGCGTATCTTCAGCCTGACTTTCATCAGATTTGCTTTCGTCAGCTTGGCTTTGTGCACTGACTGCTTCGCTGTCGCTGGTGTTATTATTTTGGGTGATTTGGCTATTTGCTTCTTTTTCTTTGGCAGTTTCCTTCGCTGTCGGCAGAGTTATCGCGCCGCTGTTGAAATGTGAAAGTTCGAGCTTTGCATCCCAGGCTATGGCTTGGGCATAATCCAGCGTCCCCAGAAGCATTACTTTACCGGCACTGCTGTCACCGCTGAACTCTTCAATCTTGAGTCTTTGGCCTCGATGTACCAGGCGGGTATTGAGGTTTAGTTCGGGGTAGAAGGGGGTACTTAGTTGTGTAACCAGGCTGGCGCTTTGTTGCTTGAGGTCGCCGCGACTTTCCAGCTCTAGTCCGTTGACACTGTACTGAGCAAGGTCAAAGGGCCAGTGCAGTTCTCCTTCTGAGATATTCAGTGAATAGGGCAGTTCCGGTTTGGTGAGGTTGACACTGGCATTGAGCGCCAGGCTCTGCTTGCCACTGAGTTTGGCCTTAAGCTGCAAGTCGCTGAAATCACCTTTGAGGGTGAGATCCAGCTGTTGCTGCTCGAGTCCCGGTAGTTCAGGTAAACGCTGTAACTCCAGTTGCGCCGTCAGTGCCATGGGCCAGTGCTTATCCAGAGTCAGTTCACCTTCCAGCGACAGACTGGCATCAGTGTGTTTGGCATAAAGCTCGTTGACTCGCAGCTCGGCGTCTATGTAGCTGGCGCTGAGACGCAGCTCCTGGAAGTTGTCATCTCTACCCATAATTTGCAGACGCGAGTTCAGCAATTCGGCATGTTTTAAATAGATGGGGAAAGGCATGGCAACCTTTGGCATGTTCGCCAGCACCCATTGTTCAGTCTCGGTTTTTTGCGCCGCTTTTTGTTGCTTAGCCGCGGCGGCTGATTTGTCTTTGTCTGCCGCTTGCGCTTCTGGCGAATTTGACTCCGGGAGCAGCACGCTGAGCCCGCGGCTCTCAAGCTGGATGACTTGTAATCCACTTTCCTGCCAATTGGCTGCGGTATTCAATGCCGCAGCATCAAAGTGCATCTCATCGACCCGCACTTGAATATCCGTGAGGCTTGCTTGTTTCAGGCTGATGCCAAAGGGCAGTATCAGCTCTTCCGAGCTTGGCGTTTCTTCCTCTGCCTCTGAATCTGAGGCTAAGGCCTGGGTGTCTATGTTGACCCGGGTTGTTGTTAACTCCAGGGTGTCGACACATAGCTGTTTTTGCAAAAGGCAGGCCGGTTGCCAGGCAAGGGTCAAGGCATCCGCACCGACACTGATACCATCCATCTGCCAGTGTACCTGTTTGAGTTGCAGCTCCCGGTTCAGGGTGCCGGAAGCATATTCCAGCTCCAGATCCGGCACCAGAGCACTGGCAATAAATATCGCCAGATGGCTACCGGGCGCCGTGCCCAGCAAGAGTGCCAATAGCACCAGCAAGCCGAGCGGAATGTACAAGAGGGTACGGGTAGACCACTTCAGCCACTTGAGCCAACGGGGAGACGGTTTCTTTGCCATTTGTTTGTTGCTTGAGTTGGGTTCCTGTTGCATCGGGGGTTGGCTCATAATTCTGTCCCCATGGTAAGGTGAATACGCCAGGGTCTGTCTTCGGCATCGGATTCGTGCAAGCCAAAGCCCACATCCAGTTTGATGGGACCTATGGGGGATATCCAGTGAATACCACCACCTACAGAAACCACAGGATCAAATTGATTGACATCAAAGGCGTTACCTGCGTCGACAAAGGTGCCCACGCGCCAGCTTGGGGTCAGGTAATATTGATACTCCAGGCTGCCGACTGCCAGGTAGCGGCCACCGACAACTTCCCGAGACAGGCCGCCTTTGTCATTGGTGTAATCCAGGTGGGGGCCGAGCTCTTGGTAGCTGTAACCACGAATACTCTGATCGCCACCGGCAAAATAACGCAATGAGGGAGGAATGATTGCCAGATCGCCTTCGGCTGCCAGGTTGACCCCGAGATCGAGCCGGGAGACAAATCTGTGCTTGTCAAAGAAAGTCTCAATCCATTTGAACTTGGCCTGCATCCGGGTCAGGCGAACATCTGAACCCAGCGAAGGATCGGCATATTCAATGCTATAAAGTTGCCTGAAACCCGACTTGGGGTCCAGGCTATTGTCGCCGCGGCTGGTCTTCGATAGCGTGGTGCCAAACAACAGGAATTGTGGGTCATAATCAACGCCCGACTGGGTATAGCTTTCCTGGATTGCCTCCAGCGAGTAATTGAGAAGCCAACCGTTATTGAGCCGCTTGCTGCGGCCAACTCCGAAAAGCTTCTTGGTCGATTCCAACTGACCTGTGTTGCTAAAGTCCCTATCCTCTGGCACATAGTCTTGGGTCACACCGTATTTGTCCCTCAGCAGGCCGACACGGATCTTGAGCTGGTCATCCAAAGGGTGAGTCAGGGGGATGGTATAAGTCGAGAGGAATTTGGGTCTGTCTCTCGACCATTCTATACTGGTTTCCTGAGAGTGGCCGTAACTGTTGAGCTGCGGAGTACGCCAGGTCACTCTGACTCTGGGATCCAGATTACTGTCTGTACTGGAGCCGATATCAGCACCCAGACCCAGTTCTATAGAATGATCCGGTCTTGGGCTCAGTTCGACCCGCACAGGTATGCTGTCTTCAGTCAACTTGTCAATTTGAGGTAACACTTTGATATTGGAAAAATAGCCGGTATCCAACAATTCTTGATTAAGCTGTGTGACTTTGCGGGTACTGTAGGGGGCGCCGGGTTGGAATGGCACCAAATCTTCGAGCAATTGCGGCTGCAGGCTGTGGCCCTCAAAGCTCACCTCGCCAAACTGGTAACGCTTGCCCGAGTCAAAATACAGGTTGAGTTGTGCCAGATTGAGATCGCGATTCACCCGGATCTCCGATTTCTGATAATGGCCGTCAAAATAGCCGCGAGCCAGTGCCAGCGATATTAGCTGCGATTTTATCTGTTCATAATCGCCGTGGTTGAGGGGATCGCCTGGTTTGATCTTGATCTGGCTGAGCCAGCGATTGATCCAGGGGTCGTTGAGCACTTCACCTTCGAGGCGGATATCGACCCATTGCAAACGGGTGACTTCTCCTGGGGTAATTGTAAGCTTGAGCTCCCACGGCCCTTGTTCGTTTTCCTTGATTTCCTGTTCCAGCCTGCCATGGTAATAGCCCATGGATTCCAGCGCGGCCTCGACACTGTCGCTGACATTAAACAGATAGGCACGGCGTTGCACCTTGGATTCAGGAAAGTTACCCAAGTGTGCGCGGATATTTTTCTCAAGCTCGCCCGATACCCCTTCGATGCGGAGATTAAGCAGAGGATCATCGGCGCCATTTGCCCGGGGGCTGGCCAGTATGATCGACGCAAAACTCAGGATATATGCGGGAAAGCGACTGTTTTTGGTCAAGGAAATCAGAACTTTTGTTTAGCGTTACATTATTGCTATTGTCGCCTCAGATCTCGGCTCAGGCAAGTAACAGATTGCCATCCCGACCTAAAATGGTTACAAAGACAGCAGTCGTTAATATGGAAGCAATACAATGAAAACAAAAATAAAAAATCTAAGTCTGAGCCTGGGACTCCTGCTGGGAGGTATGATGTCGGTTCAGGCTGCAGAGGTGCCGTTTGCAATTGCCATTCACGGCGGCGCCGGCACCATATCCAAGGCGGCTTTGACTGAAGAGCAGCAAAAAGCCTACCGTGACAAACTTACCGAAGCCGTCAATGCCGGTTATAAGGTGTTGGATAAGGGCGGCGCCAGCATGGAAGCGGTGCAGGCCGCCATCAGAGTGCTGGAAGACAGCCCTTTATTCAATGCCGGTATTGGCGCCGTGTATACCTTTGATGGCAGTCATGAACTGGATGCCTCCATCATGGATGGCAAGAGTATGAATGCCGGTGCCGTTGCCGGGGTTAAACATATACTTCATCCAATCGATCTCGCCAGAGCCGTGATGGACAAGTCAGAACATGTGATGCTCTCGGGAGCGGGCGCCGAGGAGTTCGCCTTGACGATGGGAATGGAGCTGGTGCCCGGCAACCGTTTTGACAGCAAGGCGCGCTATCAACAGCTTCTCGATGCCAAGGCCAAAATCAACGCCGCCGAAGCCAATAAAGACTTTCAGGCGCGCCTGAGTCCTCTGGATCTCGATTATAAGTTCGGCACCGTCGGCGCAGTGGCATTGGACAAGCAGGGCAATCTGGCGGCAGGGACCTCGACTGGTGGCATGACAGCCAAACGTTATGGCCGTATCGGTGATTCACCTGTGATAGGTGCCGGCACTTATGCCGAGAATGGGGTCTGCGCCGTTTCGGCGACCGGTCACGGTGAGTACTTTATCCGTTTCCATGTGGCCGGTGATATCTGTGCCAGGGCCAAGTACCAGCAAAAATCGATTCTGCAGGCCGCCGATGAAGTGATCAATCAGCGGCTGATCTCTGCCGGCGGCAGTGGCGGGGTGATAGCCATAGACCAAAGAGGCAATGTGGCAACGCCGTTCAATACCGAAGGCATGTACCGTGCCTGGCGCAAGAGCAATCAAGCGGCGGAAGTGATGATCTGGCGAGATAACTAAGGAAGGTGTGAGCAAGTCCCATCTGTGCTCAGCATCGGCTTACAGGCCTGGAAGCAAGGCGTGGTTCGCAGTAAATGGCCCAAGTCCTGTGCAAGAAGCATAAAATTTTGGATTGAGGCAATCGCTGTTGGCTTTAACCCCAAGGGCAAAATATTGGCTACACTGAACAATGAAGCCGTTTTGAACTTGGGGAAAGCTATGGATTCAATAAAAATACGTGATCATATGGACCGTCAGCCAGTGCTGTTGAAGGCGGATATGTCGATAGCCACTGCGGTGGAAAAACTGCTTGAGGCCAATAAGGGCGGGGCGCCCGTGGTGGATGCAGCAGGAAGCCTGGTGGGTTTTTTGTCACAGCAAGACTGCATGGCCGCCATGCTCAAGAGCAGTTATCACTGCGATCTGACCGCCGTGGTGCGCGACTGCATGCGCGCCGATGTCCTTTGGGTCAGGCCGGATGACAGCATGTTGCAGTTGGCCGAGCAGATGCTGGGGCAGAAACCGAAAATATACCCTGTGCTGGAAGATGGTAAGGTGGTGGGCACCATCAACCGTACCAATGTGCTCAAGGCCATGAACAGCTATATGCAGCAGTGTTATTTGACCCCGGCCTGACAACTGCGCTTGATTTGACTGAAATTTGGGCGTTATCAGTCAGTAAGCATACCCAAGACGGCGTATCCTTGTTAGGATCGCCGTTTTTGATCCCCAATGGACACAGGTTTTGAACGCTAAGCTGCACCCTCTCTCCCGCGAATATCTGGATCTCTGCTTTCAGGCCGATGCGGCGCGCATTCGCCGCAGCCTGTTCCGCTTGAAAAAAAGCCCCGACTCAGAAGCCAAACAGCAAAAACTCGCCGAGCTCAGTGAAGCTGCGGTGCAGGCTTATGAAAGGGCGCAGCAAAGGCTGGCAGACAGACCTGTCATCGAGTATCCGGATGAGCTGCCGGTGTCACAAAAGCGCGATGAAATCGCCTCGGCCATCATCAATCATCAGGTGGTGATAGTGGCCGGTGAAACCGGCTCGGGCAAGACCACTCAGCTGCCCAAAATCTGTCTCGACTTGGGGCTTGGCAGCCGTGGTCTGATTGGCCACACTCAGCCCAGGCGCCTGGCGGCCCGCAGCGTGGCCAGCCGGGTTGCCGATGAACTCAAGACAGAGCTGGGTCAGGCGGTGGGTTTTAAGGTTCGTTTTGCCGATGCGGTTTCCCAGGACTCCTATATCAAGCTGATGACAGACGGTATCCTGCTGGCAGAACTGGCATCGGATAAATGGCTCAGTCAGTATGATTGCCTCATCATAGACGAGGCCCATGAGCGCAGTCTCAACATCGACTTTATTCTGGGTTATCTGAAGCAAATTTTGCAAAAGCGCCCGGATCTCAAGTTGATCATCACCTCGGCCACCATAGATGTGGAGCGCTTTTCCAAGCATTTTGACAATGCGCCCGTGGTGGAAGTGTCCGGCCGCACTTATCCGGTGGAAACCCGCTATCGCCCCCTGTTGCAGGATGACGACGCCGACTTGGATCTGATGGACGGCATCTTTGCCGCCGTCGATGAGCTCTGTCGCGAAGGCCCGGGGGACATTCTGATTTTCATGAACGGCGAGCGCGAAATCCGCGATACCGCCGAGCAGTTGAAAAAGCGTAACCTGCGCGATACCGAGATCTTGCCGCTTTATGCCCGTTTGTCATACGGCGAGCAGTCCAAGGTATTCAAGCCGCATCCAGGGCGGCGTATTGTACTGGCCACCAACGTGGCCGAAACCTCGCTGACTGTGCCCGGGATCCGCTATGTTATCGACCCAGGTACTGCCAGGATAAGTCGCTACAGCTATCGCACCAAGGTGCAGCGTTTGCCGATTGAGCCCATCTCCCAGGCCAGTGCCAATCAACGCCAGGGACGTTGCGGCAGGGTTGGGCCGGGGATCTGTATTCGCCTCTATGACGAGCAGGACTTTATCAATCGGCCGGAGTTTACCGATCCTGAAATTCTGCGCACCAACCTGGCATCCGTGATCCTGCAGATGCTGGCCATAGGCCTGGGTGACATTGAGGGCTTCCCCTTCATTCAGCCACCGGATCCGCGCCATATCCGCGACGGCTTCCTGCTGCTCGAAGAGTTACAGGCGGTGAGCAAGCACAAAGGGGCGCTGAAACTGACCCCGCTCGGGCGCGATCTGGCGAAGATCCCGGTCGATCCCCGCCTGGCCCGCATGGTGCTTGAGGCCAATAAGCTGGGCTGTCTGCATGAAGTGATGGTGATTGTCGCCGGATTATCGATTCAGGATCCCCGTGAGCGGCCCCATGAGAAGAAACAGGCCGCTGATGAGGCCCACCGCCGTTTTGCCGATAAAGATTCCGACTTTGTCGCCTGGCTCAATCTGTGGCAGTACCTCAAAGAGCAACAGAAGAGCCTGTCATCCAGTCAGTTCCGCAAGCAGGTGAAGGCCGAGTATCTGGCCTATTTGCGTATTCGCGAATGGCAGGATCTCTATGCCCAGCTGCGTCAAAGTGTGCACGACCTCAAGTGGCGCCTCAACAGTCAGGCCGCCGACTATGAGCCGCTGCACCAGGCGTTGCTCTCGGGGCTGCTGAGCCATATCGGCTTCAAGGATAAAGACAACGAGTATCTGGGGGCCCGCAACCGGCGCTTCTTTGTGTTTCCCGGCTCACCGCTGGCCAAGAAGGGCCCCAAGTGGATTATGGCGGCCGAGCTTACCGAAACATCACGCCTGTTCGCCCGTACCTGCGCCCGCATAGATCCTGTATGGCTCGAGTCTCTGGCGGCGCATCTGGTCAAGAAGCAGCACAACGAGCCCCATTTCGAAGCCAAACAGGGCAGTGTGATCGCCCTGGAAAATCAGGTGCTCTATGGCCTCACCATAGTCAACCGCCGCCGGGTACAGTTTGGCCCGCTGGAGCCGGTTAAGGCTCGGGAAATCTTTATTCGCTCGGCTCTGGCCGAGGGTGAGCTGCGCTGCAATGAAGCCTTCTTCAAGGCCAACCAGGCGTTGCTTGAAGAGGTGGAAGATCTCGAACACAAATCGCGGCGGCGCGACATTCTGGTGGATACCGATGCCTTGTTCGCCTTCTACGATGAGCGCATTCCACAAGGGATATACAACCAGCCCAAATTCAACACCTGGTGGAAACAGGCCAGAAGAGAGACCCCTGAGCTGCTCAATTTCAGCCGCGAACTCTTGATGCAAAGGGATGACACCCATGTATCGGCATTGGACTTCCCCGACAGTTGGCAGCAGGGCAATCTCAGCCTTAAGCTGAGTTACCATTTTGAACCGGCGGCCGAGGATGACGGCGTCTCTGTGCTTATTCCGGTGGCGCTGCTCAATCAGTTGGATGAAACCGATTTTGACTGGCAGGTGCCGGGGCTCAGGGAAGAGAAGTGTGTTGCCCTGATCAAGTCCTTGCCCAAACCGCTGCGGCGCAATTTTGTGCCGGCGCCGGATTATGCCCGCGCCTGTGTGCAGGCGATGGAACCTTTTGCCCAGCCTTTGTTGCCCTCCCTGTGCAAACAGCTGCTGAGAATGAGTGGCACCCGTGTCAATCCGGAGGATTTCGATCTCAACGCCATTGCCGACCATCTGAAGATGAACTTCAAGGTGGAAGACGATAAGGGCAAACTCCTGGCCCAGAGCCGGGATCTCGACAGCCTCAAAGCATCATTGCAGGGGCAGGTGAACCAAGCGATACGCAAGGTTGCCGACAAGGGCATAGAGCAAAACGCCCTGACCGAATGGAGCTTTGGCGACCTGCCGAAAGAATATCAAAGCCGCAAAGGCAGCTATGAGGTGAAGGCGTTCCCCGCCTTGGTGGATGCCGGCGATACAGTTTCCATCAAATTATTTGATGATGAACAACAGGCGCTTTCCCACCACAGACAAGGGCTGAGAAAGCTGCTGCTTATCAATATTCCATCGCCGGTGAAACATCTACAGCAGGCCTTGCCCAACAAGGCCAAACTGGCGATGTATTTCAATCCGTTCGGCCAGGTGCAAATACTGATAGATGACATTATTGCCGCGGCAATTCAGCAGCTTTTGGATGAGCAGCAGTTGGATGTCCGAAGCGCCGATGACTTTGCCAAAGCCAAGGAGATTGTCAGGGCCGAGCTCAATGAAACCGCAGCGGCCATCGCCCTCAAGGTGGAGCAGATTTTGACCTTGCACCAGAAGATCCGTAAGCGTCTCAAGGGTAAAATCAGCCTGGATATCGCTTTTGCCATGAGTGATATTCAAAGCCAATTGGACGCCCTGGTGTTCAAGGGATTTGTTGAAGCTTCCGGTTGGCGCCGTCTTGGGGATCTGATCCGTTATCTCAAGGCGATTGAGCTGCGCCTGGACAAGCTGCCGGTGGATCCCAACCGTGACCGTTTGCACCTGCACAGCATTCACAACGCCGAAAAAGAGTTCAAGGCCGCGCTTGCCAAGGTGCCACGCAGCCAGGCGGTACCGGAGGCGCTGGCCGAGGTGCGCTGGATGCTGGAAGAGTACAGGGTCAGCTGTTTTGCCCAGAGTCTGGGCACTGCTTATCCGATATCGGAAAAGCGCATCCTTAACCAGTTGCAGCAGTTTTAACTTAAAATCCAACTGACAGCCGCGTTTGGCTCCTAAAGTGGACGTGATAAAAACCAGGCAGGCCCAGAGCACAGCCAGAACACACAGTGCCTGCTGGTGCCCTCCTGGTACGCGGTCATATTTCCCACGGTGGCTATTGTCGAACGCCGCTTATTCCCCAATCAAAATTACATGTTTTGATTAAGGCTTGGCTCTTATTCCGGCTATTGTTCTCCTTGCCTTCAATAGCCGAAGTTTGCAGCCTTGGACCAATGTTTTTTCACTTCAGTCTCGATAAAGGCTTGCTTCTCCTCGGTCAGTTTCTCCAGCTCCACGCCTATGGCTGCCTGCGCCTTGGCCTTGGTGCTGTAGTCCGGATAATCGACTCGGGTGACGCCAAGGTCGGCATTCAGCTTGCGCAATATCTCTCTGGCAGCGCGGATCTGCTCTAAGCCCTTGTCCAGCAGGGCTTCACCCTCTTTGGCGTTGTGGGCGTGAATACCGTGGGATGACATGGCAAAGTCCCAGCGCCACTGTGCATGTCGTATCCCCATGATGGCATACCCTATCTGTTGCCACTGGGTACCGGCCTTCCAGGCGGCGCCGGCTTCATAGTGGGCCTTGATAAGTAATTCCTGTAACTGTTGCGCCTTGGTCTCCAGTAGCGCTTTATTGTCGGCAATCAGCTGGGTAATTTGCTGTTGGCTCTGGTGACAACTGCTGCAATTGGCCGCTTCAAAGTCCGGCAGATGGTTGGTTATCTTGTGGTTGGTGAAAGATTTGCCGTCGGCGCTGGTTTCCTGGGTCATATGACAGGTGACACAACTGATACCTGCCTTGGCGTGGACGCTGCGATTCCAGTGCTCAAACTCGGGATGGCGCGCCTTCACCAGCGGCGTTCTCGATACCGGGTGCACCCACTCGAAAAACTGCCGGGCATCATAATACTTTTCTATTTCATCGGCGCTGTTGCCGAAGATCCAGGGGATATTGACCTTGTCCTGACGCTCAGGCTGGAAGTAGTAAGTGACATGGCACTGGCCGCAAACCTGTGATTGCTGCATCGATTGATTTTGTTCACCAAAGGGTTTGTGCACTTTTGCCATGGCGTCCTGGGCATGAGGTCTTGGCAGTGCCAGTTCAGCTGAGCCCTGGGTATGGCAATCAGAGCAGTACACAGGGTTCTGGATTTCCGGACCCAGCTCGGCAAAGTTCTTGGCCGAGAAGCCTTCGACGCCCAGCTCTTTCATCAGCCTGGGTGCATCCGGTGTCTTGCAGGTCCAACAGCTGGCCGACAGTCCTCTTTCACCAGCCTTGGGGCTAACACCACTGCGTAGGCTGTGGCTGACATCGGCGACGGCAAAGTGATGCCCTCTGGGGCTATGGTACTCCTTGGCATAAGCCGAGCCTGCCCAGAGGATGATGCTGGCGGGGTTTTTCTCAAGCATATCTTCCCGCTGTTGCTCCTCTGAGGTTTGGGCCCAGGTCTGATATTGCAGGCTTGATGTTTTGTCTGCTGCGACAACGGAAAATGACAGACTCAGACCTAGCACAATGGGTAGTGTAGTAGGGTGGGTAAAGGGGTTCACTAAAGGCTCTCCTAGATTGGGACGACGCACAAACAGGCGTTTGAAGTTTGGTCCCTGAAAACAAAAAAAGACACAAATAAAATGCATGATAATGCTAAGGAGCTCTGTTAGTCGTTGCAACCGCAAGATATTGTTTTTACTGAATTCTGTGACCTGAAACAGGATTCAGTTTCTCCTTTTATAGCCGTTTTATCGCTTTAAAGCCCGCCCAGCCTGGGCACTACTCCCTAAGGGATATTTTACTTATTTCGTTGGTTTTTTGACCGTTCTTTATTGGCGAAATGGCCACTTCTTTGCTGTATTTCATGTAAGCCTGAATAGCTAAAAGCGGAAAATGTCGAAATTACAATCGATTGAGGCGGTTGAAATGGGTGATATCCGTCTTTTGGCGGCTATTTTTATGATCCAGATCAACGGCATCAGGTGTTTACCAACTTGGGGGTATACAGTTTGTTAACACTTTGGCTTTATGATCAAAACCGAAAACAAGTTGCATTTAAAAGGCGGCTTTAATCTGCCGGGCTTGGCGGCCGTTGCCCTGAAACAGCACAGCAGCAAGCCATCTTCATAGCGCCTAGGGAGGAGCCATGAGTGAGACACCGAATACTGATGAAAAACGTCTGGAGCTGAAGATATTTATCTTCCTGACGGTTTTTTTGGCGCCGCTATTGTCGGTTTTGCTGGTCAGCGGTCTGGGCTTTGCCATCTGGTTCAGCCAAATCTTAACCGGCCCACCGGGAGCCGGTTAACGCCAGCATAACGAGAGTCCTTAAAACAGGGGAACGAGATGAGTAGGGAATTGCATGTCAGCAGCCTGATCCTTCAGGTGATGCCATCCAAGATGGCCGGCGTTCGTCAGCAAATTCTGTCGTTCGGCAATGCCGAGCTATCGGTTAACGATGAAAGCAAGCTGGTTGTGGTGCTGGAAGGCCCGACCGAACAGGCGATCCTCGCCACCATGGACAGAATCAATGCCCTCAAGGGCGTGATCTCCACCGCTATGGTGTATCACCAGTGTGAACAGCTCGAAGAGGAAGAGCAATGAAAATGAACAGACGCGAATTCATGAAGGCCAATGCCGCCATGGCGGCAGCCGGGGTCGCCGGATTGGCTTTACCTGCCACAGCCAGCAACCTGATCACCAGTTCAGAGCACACCCAGTTAAATTGGAACAAGGCGCCGTGCCGCTTTTGCGGTACTGGCTGCTCTGTGATGGTAGCCACCCGCGAAGGCCGGGTTGTGGCGACCCATGGCGATGCCAACAGTGAGGTCAACCGCGGCCTCAACTGCATTAAAGGCTACTTCCTGTCGAAGATCATGTATGGCCATGACAGGCTGCAGACTCCCATGCTGCGGATGACAGACGGCAAATACGACAAGCACGGTGAATTTACCCCTATCAGTTGGGAGCAGGCCTTTGACATCATGGCCGAGAAGTGGAAGCACACCATCAAGACCAAAGGGCCGACGGCGGTGGGCATGTTTGGTTCAGGTCAGTGGACGGTTTGGGAAGGTTATGCCGCTTCCAAGCTGATGAAGGCGGGTTTCGGCTCCAACAATATCGATCCCAACGCCCGTCATTGTATGGCTTCAGCCGTGGGCGGCTTTATGCGTACCTTTGGCATGGACGAGCCTATGGGTTGCTACAACGATATTGAAGCTGCCGATGCTTTTGTTCTTTGGGGCTCCAACATGGCCGAGATGCACCCAATCCTCTGGAGCCGGGTCACAGACAGACGCCTCAGCGCGCCCCATGTAAAAGTCTCTGTGATGTCTACCTTCGAGCACAGAAGCTTTGATTTGGCCGACTTGCCGATTGTCTTCACGCCGCAAACCGATCTGGCCATTCTCAACTATGTCGCCAACTATATCATCAGCAATGACAAGGTTAATTGGGACTTCGTCAACAAGCATGTGAACTTCCGCAGAGGCACAACCGATATTGGCTATGGCCTGCGGCCCTCACATCCGCTGCAGCAAAAAGCCAAAAACGTGGCCACCGCCGGTGAATCGACCCCGATGGACTTTGAGCAGTTCAAGGCCTTTGTCGCCGATTACAGCCTGGAGAAGGTCAGCAAGCTCTCGGGCGTACCCGAGCATAAATTGCTGGAGCTGGCGAAACTCTACGCCGATCCCGAGGTGAAGGTGACCTCCTTCTGGACCATGGGCTTTAACCAGCATACTCGCGGGGTTTGGTGTAACAACCTTATCTACAATATCCATTTGCTGACCGGCAAAATAGCTACCCCGGGCAACAGTCCGTTTTCACTCACAGGTCAACCTTCAGCCTGCGGTACTGCGCGGGAAGTGGGCACCTTCTCCCATCGCTTGCCGGCGGATCTGGTGGTGAATAATCCAGAGCACCGCAAGATTGCCGAGACCATCTGGAAAATCCCTTCCGGGATCATTCCGCCCAAGCCAGGCTACCATGCGGTAGAGCAGAACCGGCGATTGAAAGATGGCGATCTCAACTGCTACTGGGTGCAGGTAAACAACAATATGCAGGCCGGCCCCAATATCAACGAAGAGGGCTTGCCCGGATACCGTAACCCGGAAAACTTTATTGTGGTGTCCGATGCTTACCCAACGGTTACCACCCAGGCCGCGGATCTCATTCTTCCCACCGCCATGTGGGTGGAGAAAGAGGGCGCTTATGGTAACGCCGAGCGCCGCACCCAGTTCTGGCACCAGTTGGTGACAGCGCCCGGACAGTCGCGCTCGGATCTCTGGCAGTTGCTGGAGTTCTCCAAGCGCTTTACCACAGACGAAGTCTGGTCCGAGGCTGTATTGGCGGCCAATCCCGAATACAAGGGCAAGACCCTGTATGAAGTGCTGTATCAGAACGGCAATGTTGACAAGTTCCCTCTCAGTGAAAGCGATAACAAGTATCTGAACGACGAAGCCAAGCACTTTGGTTTCTATGTGCAAAAAGGGCTTTTTGAAGAATATGCCACCTTTGGCCGTGGTCACGGTCATGACTTGGCTCCCTTTGAAATGTACCACCAGGCTCATGGTTTGCGCTGGCCTGTGGTTGACGGCAAAGAAACCCTCTGGCGCTACCGTGAGGGCTCGGATCCTTACGTTAAACCCGGCAAAGGCTTTGAGTTTTACGGCAAAAAAGACGGCAAGGCGGTTATCTTCGCGCTGCCATACGAGCCGGCGGCAGAATCCCCGGATGCCGAATATGATCTTTGGCTCTCCACCGGGCGGGTGCTGGAGCATTGGCACTCAGGCTCCATGACCCAGAGGGTACCCGAGCTCTATCGCGCCTTCCCGGATGCCGTGTGCTTTATGCATCCGGATGATGCCAAGAAACGCGGCCTGCGCCGAGGTGATGAGGTCAAGGTGGTGTCCCGCCGCGGCGAGATACTGACCCGGGTGGAAACCCGCGGCCGCAACAAGCCGCCGGTGGGTTTGGTGTTTGTCCCCTGGTTCGATGCCAGTCAGTTGATCAACAAGGTGACTCTGGATGCCACGGATCCGCTGTCCAAGCAGACCGATTTCAAGAAGTGTGCCGTGAAAGTGATGAAGGCCTGAGGAGGATAAGAAGATGAAATCGAATCATACCCTGTTGGCCTTTGCCGCACTGCTGACTGCGCTATCCGTCAATGCTGCCGGCATTCCCGAGGATAAGGTGGCGACTTTGCGCCAGGCGCCGCTCAATAGCCAGCCGACACCGCCTGTGATGCAGAAGGTGAGAAATACGGACATCAAACAGACCCGTAACTACCCGATGCAGCCGCCGGTCATACCTCACAAGATAGACGGCTACCAGCTTGATCTTAAGGTCAACAAGTGCATGTCCTGTCATGCCCGCAGTCGCACCGGCGAATCGCAGGCGCCTATGGTGAGCGTGACTCACTATATGGACAGAGACAATAACTTCCTGGCCGAGCTGTCACCCAGACGATATTTCTGTACCCAGTGCCATGTGCCGCAACTGGACGCCAGATTGATGGTGGAGAATGACTTTGTCGATATGGATCACTTGCTCAAGTCCGGGGCTGAGAACCCATCCAGCCATTAGGAGTCGCTATGTTTGAGAAACTGAAACAGATATGGCGGGTGCTGAACCGGCCCAGTGTTCACTTCAGTCTGGGTTTTCTGACCCTGGGAGGCTTTGTCGCCGGGATCATCTTCTGGGGTGGTTTCAACACTGCCCTGGAAGCCACCAACCAGGAGGCTTTTTGTATCGGTTGCCACGAGATGGAAAACAACGTCTATCAGGAGCTGAAGACCACCATACATTTCACGAACCGCAGCGGGGTGCGGGCGACCTGTCCGGACTGTCATGTTCCCCATAATTGGACCGACAAAATAGCCCGTAAGATGCAGGCTTCCAAGGAGGTGTGGGGCAAGGTGTTCGGCACCATCAATACCCGGGAGAAGTTCGAGTCCAAGCGGCGTGAACTGGCCGAGCATGAGTGGGCCAGACTCAAGGCCAACGACTCGCTGGAGTGTCGAAACTGCCATAACTTCCAGTATATGGACTTCACCCGTCAGTCACAGCGGGCGGCCAATATGCACTCCACCTCGCTGGCAAGCGGTGAGAAGACCTGTATCGACTGCCACAAGGGGATAGCCCACCACCTGCCGGATATGCAGGGAGTGGAAGGCTTCTGAGCCCAAAGCTCTGGGTATAGCCTATTGCTTCATGAAAAAAGCGCGCCGAACTTTCCCGGCGCGCTTTTTATCTGTTAAATCACCAGTAAAAATCCACGATTAAGCAACGCCTTATTGGCAGTTTTCCTGTTGCCGACTCAGGAGTTTAAGCTCCACTTGATTGCCGTCCGGATCGTAAATATAGATAGAGCGGCTATAACCCCGGGCGCCGTATTTTTCCGAAAAGCCTTCATGGTGCACGCCGTGTTGCTCCAGGTGTTGCAGTACTGAGGCTTCATCCTTGGCGGCAATATTAAGGCAGAAGTGCGCCATATTGAGGCCTAAAGGTTGATCGCTTCTTGGCACCAGATCGATAAGGGCACCGCCGAATCTCAGTTGCAGCAGGCTAGGGGAGTCGAGCCGCCGCTCGAAACGAGCCCCCAGCACTTGGGTGTAGAATGCTTCGCTGGTTTCCAGACTGCTGCAGATCAACACCAGATGATCTATATCTATCGCACTGAACATAAGTTCTCCTGCATGCCGTCACACCTATTTTCAGCTTAGCAGGATAAAAAACACCCGCGCGAGTGGCGGGTGTACGTTTGCTTCGGTCCGGTTGGTGCTTCGGTCCGGTTGGAGCTTGGCTCAGGACGGGTGCTTTACTTGAGCGGTCCGCTCAGCTGGCGTCTTATGTTACTCACCAGCCACTCGCTGACATCATGGCCATTGTTGCTGAGCATCTTGGGGAACATGGAGATGGGTGTCATGCCCGGGAAGGTATTGATCTCATTGAGCAGTATCTCGCCTTCATCGGTAAGGAAGAAGTCGATACGCGACAGGTGGGACAGCTTCATGCCCTTAAAGGCGCGAATGGCATAATCGCGTATGGTATCGATTTGCGCTTGGCTCAATTCGGCCTCGACCTTGGTCACCGCCTTGCTCTTGGCATCATACTTCTCATCGAAGCTGTAGAAGGTGTTGTTGGCACAGATGATTTCACCCGGCACTGTGGCTATCACTTCACCCTGGTATTCATATACGGCCACTTCCAGCTCCCTGGCTTTGATGGTCTTTTCCACCACCACGTAGGGGGAGTAACTGAAGGCCTGCTCCAGCACCGAAGGGATATCATCGCCGTTGTCCACCCGGTAACAGCCGACGGATGACCCCTGGGATGCCGCCTTGATAAACAGTGAGCCCCATTCATTCAAGGCCTCACGGCAGCGGCAGTTGGCCGCTTCACCGGCTTCACTGAGAAACAGATAAGGGGTATTGGGGATCCCGAGCGCACTGAACCACATCTTGGCCGTGACCTTGTTGAAGCAGTTGCTGCTGGGTTCAGAGCCGCAGCCGAAATAGGGCAGGTTGATCAGATTGAAATAGGACTGAATATCGCCGGTCTCACCCGGATAGCCGTGAATACAGGGGATCACATAGTCCACCGGCCAGCTGGGCTCGGCCTCATCGAAGCGCACTTCACGGCGATTGGTCAGCTCGCAAACCTGGCCCTGCTTGGTGTGGTAGTGGCCGGCGGCGTCAAGCTCCAACCTTAGCACTTCCATGTCGGGAATATTTGCCAGGCAGCTTTCGATATAGTCAGCCGACATCAAAGAGATACTGTGCTCGGCGGCCCCGCCGCCACAGAGTAACAAGATATGGGTTTTGCTCATGAATTCTCCTGACTGAGCGGCCTGATAAATAACCTTGGCCGATATTATGCCTGCTTAGACAGGCCTTGAGTATAACGGCAGCTGACGCAGGCTCTCATCTGGTTATTTTGCCGCCAGAGCGAAGCGGGCCGTATGGCATCTGGCCCGGTTGCTGTTCTCGCTATCGTCCCAGCCAGTCGCGGCCAAAGCCGCCATAGCCATAATCTCTGCCACAATCACTGCCATAGCCTATCGGCCAGCCCTGAAGCCCGGCGAGTGAGGCGACGACAGGCGCCATCAAACACTGAGCTGTTGCCCAGGCAGCAAAAATGCTGCTTGGCGCGGGTAATGGCGGTGTAGATCAGCTCCTTGGTGAGCAGTTGCAGCTGCGCCGGGCTCGGGCTCGGCGGCAACACCAAGGCCACAGAATCAAATTCACTGCCCTGGGACTTGTGCACTGTCATGGCAAAACAGGTCTCGTGGCCGGGAAGACGCGCCGGCAACACCTTGAGCACACTGCCGTCGGCCTGAATAAAGTGCGCCAGCAGCCTGTTGCTGTCTCGGTCGGGCAGAATAACGCCGATATCGCCGTTAAACAGCCCCAGGTTGTAATCGTTGCTTTGGATGATCAGCGGTCGGCCCGGATAAAACTCCTGCTGCGGGGCGATCAGTCCGGCCTGTTTCAGCACTTGCGTCAGTTGCCGATTGATCCCCTCGACACCGAAATCGCCGCCACGGGTGGCGCACAGCAGTCGAAAGCGGTTGTAACGGGCGATGATCTCCTCGGCGCTGATGTCCGGCCTGTGCACCACTTCCAAATAGTCGCGGTAGTGCTCACAGGCCTGGCTGAGAAGCCGAGCCAGCCCCTGCTGCTGTTTACCGATTTCCAGCCACTCAAGCTCCTGATAACCGCCATTCCAGGCCTCAGTTATCGCGGCGCCATCACTGAGGTTGACCGCCTTGGCCAGCACGCCTATGCCGGCATCGCCGCGGAATCTGTGGCTGTGACGCAGCATACAAAGATTGTTGCCTATGCCGGGGGCGAGATTGATGCAATCGCTGAGGTCAAAGCCGGTGAGCCTTGTCAGGGTTGCGGCAAACTCGGCGCTGTAACGCATGCGCCAGTCCTGCTGGTGGCGCAAACCGGCGCAGATATCGGCGAGCACGGCGCCGGCTTCCACCGAGGCCAGTTGATCCTGATCCCCGAGCAGTATCAATCTGGCATTGGCGGGCAGGGCATCGAGCAGCCGGTCCATCATAGGCAAGTCCACCATGGAGGCTTCATCGACAATCAGCAGATCCAGATGCAGCGGGTTGTCTTGGTGATGACGGAATTTGTGCGAGCCGGGGATCACCCCCAGCAGGCGATGCACAGTGGCGGCTTCTTCGGGGATCTTGTCTATGGCGCCAAGGTCAAGCTCGGCGGCAAAGGGCATAAGCTCTTTGGCGAGGCGCTGTTTGGAGGCCTTTATCGATTCGGTCAGGCGCGCCGCCGCCTTACCCGTGGGGGCCACCAGACGTATGTTCATTTCACTGCCGAGACACAGGAGCATCAGTAGCTTGGTGACTGTGGTGGTCTTGCCTGTGCCCGGGCCGCCGGTGATCACCGCCAACTGGCGACAATAGGCGGTGGCGGTGGCGACTTTTTGCCAATCGCGTTTGCCGGAATTTTCATTATCAGTTTGAGGTTCACCATCAGTTTGAGCTTCACTATCGGCTTCAGCTGCATCAATAGTCGCTTGGCCTGTATGGCTGGCGGGCGGCAAAAACAGGCAATCCAGCGCGCGTCGCACCTCGTCGGTGGCGGGGTATTCAATGGCGGCCATGGCGGTGAGGCGCCGGGCGACCCGGCACTCAAAATCATAATAGCGTTTGAGGTAGAGGCGGCCAGCGTCGAGGATCAAGGGTTTGTCTTCACCGGGGGCGCCGACGGCGGCAAAATTGGCCACCGCCAGCTCAAGGCTTGCCGGGTCGGTATTGAGGCGCACACTGGGGTGGGGCTCTGCCAGCGGATTATCAAACGCTATGCTCCCCAGTGGCAGGCAGGCGTGCTGCGATGATAACTGGCGGCTCAGCAGGGCGCACAGCAGCAGAAATAGCGGCGATGGCTCCTGGTGAATGGCGGCCATCTGCAGCGCAAAGTGGCGGTCGAGCGCCGTCAGCAGCCGCTGCTCTTCCCATTGCTTGAGCAGCGCAGTAACAGCTTGGCTGCTTTGAAGTATTGATGGGCTATCTGTCATAGACTCAACTCCAACTGAGGGGCGCTCGAGGGCGAATCGCCCTTGAGTAAGGCATCCAGGGCCAGGATCACCGCTTCATCCGGTCTGTCCACAAACACTCCGGCGCCGGGATGGGCCGCGGACATGCCCCGTAAAAACAGATAACAGCAGCCGCCGAAATGGCTTTGATAACAATAGTCCGACAGTTTGAGGCTTAGGTATCTGTGCAGCGCCAGGCTGTAGAGCAGGTACTGGAGATCGTATCTGTGCTCGCTGATGGCGGCGGCCATCTTGTCCTGGCGGTAATCGCTGAAATCATCCCCCAAATGGTTGGATTTATAATCGGCAATGTAGAAACGGCCCTGATATTCAAAGGTAAGATCGATAAACCCCTTGAGCATGCCCTTGAAGGCATCGAAGCGCAGTTCACCGCCATAACCGTGCTTGGCCAGCAAGCGGCTGAGCTCGGTATCGATAAGCTGGGTATCGCCGCCAAGGGGCAGATAAAACTCCATCTCCACCAGCTTTTGGCGCTTGCTGAGGTCGCCCAGGCGCAGACTCTGCCCCTGAGGCAGAGCGATTTCGGCGTTAAGCAGATCCCGATACCAGTCATAAAGCACATCTTGCCAATCGCTGTCGATGCCGTACTGCTGCATCGCCTGGGGCAGATGCAGCAAGAGTTCCTCCTCGGCCTGGGTAAAGTCGATTTTCTCCAGTACCAGGTGCATAAAAGAACCGGCATTGGCGCCGCGCTCGAAGCTGAAGCGGTTGGCCTGCAAGACATCCTGCGGCTCATAGACAGAGGCCAGCTCGATTTCAAACTCCTCATCACCGGCGCCCGGCAACACCCGCTCGTGGGGCAGATGTTTGACCAGGCCGGAATAGCTGCCGACCCGCCAGGGCGCGCCTTGACGCGCCGCCGGCACCTGGGCACAAAGTGGGCTTTGGGAGTGGTTTTCAGTGCCTTGAAGGTGACTTGGATCTGCATCGCCTATCTCGGTCAAGGAGATGGCCTCGCAAGCAAGGGATGCGGCGGCGCTTTGCAACCTATCGCCGTCACAGTCCTTGTCTTCAATGCCGAGCAGATAGCCTATGGCGGTATCTTTCAAAAAGCTGTTGATGCCCGTCTTGTTCATGCGGCAGTGATTGGCCAGCCCCAGATAACAGCGATATACGGGCCGGGTCAGCGCCACATACAAGAGGCGCAGATCTTCGGCCAGCGTCTCGCGTTTACAGGCTTCCCAGCCTTCGTCACTGGCGTCCAGATCCCAGACTAATTGATTGTCCTTGTGGTACAGCATGGGCGAGGGGCGGCGACTGCCGTCGCGGGCCAGGCTGACAAAGGGGATGAAGCACACAGGATATTCCAGCCCCTTACTCTTATGGATGGTGACTATCTGCACCAGGTTTTGCTCGCTGGCGAGCCTCAGTTGCTGCTCTTCACGGCTCTGGCCGGAGAGCAGTTCCTGCTCAAACCAGTTGACCAGGGCGCTCATGCCTTCGAGCTCGGTGGATTTTTGCTGTAGCAGTTCCGCCAGATGGCGAAAATCGGTGAGACGCCGCTCGGCGTTGGCCTCTTGGCCGAGCCGTTCCAGCAGCTGCCAGTGATCCGCGAGATTGAGCAGCGCCGGCATGATGCCGCGGCGGCTCCAGAGCTCATGCAGCGACATGAAGGTATCGAGCACTTCGGCGCGCAGTGTCTCAGATTGGTTGAACTCATGGATCTTATTGGCGCTGAAGCCCAGCAAGCGGCAGGCCAGTGCCGAGCGAATCGCCCGTTCATCCCTGGGGCTGGCGAGCGCCTTGAGGATGAGGGCGATTTCCCGCGCTTCCTCCGTGACCATTACCGAGTCGCGGCTGAGGAACACGGCGCCGATCTGGCGACTATTGAGCGCTTGTTGCATGACGGCGGCTTCGTTTCTGTCGCGCACCAAAATGGCGATATCCCGGGCGCGCAGCGGCTGCTCATTGCCACTGAGGCGACACTCGCCGCGGTTGGCGGCATTGAGCAGGCGCACGATTTCGGCGGCGGCATCTTCGGCCAGCAGTTTACGGGCCTGGGTCTTGTTGAGGCCCTTGTCCGGATCTTCCTTGAGCAGCCTGAGCTGCAGCGCCGCCGAGTCTGTGCCGGGCGCGAGCAGCTGTTTGCTGCCGGCGTCCTTGGCCTTGACCGGCTCGAACGGGATGGCGTCACTGATAAAAGGGTCGCTGTGGTTGGCAAACAGGCGGTTGACCGCTGCAATCATGTTGCTGGCCGAGCGGTAGTTGGTGTCCAGATTATAGTGATCGGCGGTATTGCGCCTGGCCTCAATATAGGTATAAATATCGGCGCCGCGAAAGGCGTAAATCGCCTGCTTGGGATCGCCTATCATCAACAGAGTGCGACTTGCCTCAGGCTCAGGCTTGGGTTCAGGCTCGGCGCCGGCATCCGCATCCTGCTGTGGCAATTGCGCCGGGTAGATGCCGGAGAAAATTGCAAACTGCAGCGGATCCGTATCCTGAAATTCGTCGATAAGCGCCACCGGGAAGCGTTTGCCTATCTCCTGCTTGAGCTGCTCGCCGATGGCAAGGCCGCTATCCGGCGCCGTCTGGGTCAGGCCGCCTATGGCCTTGGCCAGGGTCAGCAGCAGATCGTCCGGGCTCAGCAGGTTGCGCTCGGCCTTGAGCTCGGCAAAACGCTCGGCTATCTGGGCTCTTGCCTGATAGAGGAATGCCGGAATAAGCGAGTCTACACTGTCTCTGAGCGCTTCTATCTGCGCCAGCAGCGGCGCCTGTTGCGCTGTGGGGATTTCGCCGCCTTTTCTCAGTTTCAGTGACCCGAGAGCCAGGCTGTCCAGCAGCTTGGGTGTCGGCAGTCCCTGATGATACTTGGCCCAGTTGTCCATCTGCTCCAGCATGGCCGTGAGTTTGGGGTAGCCATCGGCTTGCTTGCCATAGCTGGTGCCGTTGAGCGGCAGGCTGTGGAGCAGGGCCTCGATGGCGTCCCTTTCTCTTGGCCAGCTCAGTCGCAGCCTTGCGAGCTGAGTCTGCAACTGCTCGGCATATTGATCGAACTCACCCGGGTCGCGGTTGGCGCTCGCTTGGCTGGCGCCGAGCAGCGGTCTCAATTCGCGCCCCAGCGCATCCGGAGTGGCGTAATGGGCGGCTATCGCGGTCGCCAGGGCTGTCGGCAGCCGATAACAGACATGGCGCCAAAAATCGCGCACACTCTGGCGCAGATATTCGCTGTCATCCAGGGTAAATTCCGACTCGAACAGCAGCGCCGACTCAAAGGCCATATCCGAGAGGATCCGCTGGCAAAAGCCGTGAATGGTAAAAATGGCGGCTTCATCCAGACTCTTGAGCGCCAGATCCAGCTGCTTGAGGGCGGTTGCGCGCTGCGTTGGCGGGCAGAGCTGATAAAGCTGCTCGATAAAATCGTCTTTGACGCTTAGGCCGATAAAGCGCTGATAACAGCTGCGGATCCTTTTGCGTATTCTGTCGCGTAGCTCTTCGGTGGCGGCGTTGGTAAAGGTGACCACCAGGATCTGCTCACAGCTAAGGCCCGGGCGCTCAAAATCACCCAGCAATAAGCGCAGATAGAGGCCGGAAATGGTGTAGGTCTTGCCGGTTCCTGCACTGGCCTCAATCAGGCGCCGGCCGCTCAACGGTAAACTCAATGGCTCCAGTGCTTGCATATTATTCCTGTCCCATCTGGGTAAAATCGGCCAGGGCGGCCAGTTTGTCTTTGTGGTAAAGGCTGATGAGCGGCGCCAAAATCCCCTCGGCCAACGCCGGGAAACTCAGGCTCTGCTGGAGTCTGAGTTGCCAACCGCCTGGCAACCCCGCACTCATGTTGCTCAGGGTAAACTCATCTTCACTCAACTCATCTTCACTTAACTTAGGTTCGCAGGCTTTGCGCCCAAAATCCGTCGCCGTGCCAGTATAGGCGCTGTCATCAAGGGTTAAACCAAAGTCTTCCGGAAAGCGGAACAGGCGGGCGTTATGGGGATCCTGGCCGTCACCGAACCCGGCATCATCCAACCAGGCGCTTTCGGCCTCAGCAAGCCGCAGCTGATGTTCAGTGTCAACGCTTAAGCCATCTTCTACCTCGGCGCTGAAGTACGCCAGGGAGGTTTGCGCCATAAAGGGCAGCGGCCTATGTTGCCCGAGCTCAAACAAGGCGGCCAACTGACCCAGCAAGGCCTTGGCGGACTCGGCCTTGAGCGGCGCCATGGCGTGGAAGTGACCGGCATCCAGCAGATAGCTGTACCTGTGAATGCCGCTGGCATTGAGGCACAGATGGCGAATATAGAGGCTCAACAGATCCTTGGGCTTGGTGGTACCCGGCCTTAAGTTGACCAGGCCCTTGGGATAGCAGTCATCGATGCGGCCACAGAGCAACAGCTCGCGGCCATTGACCTCAAGCTTGAGCGCTATTTCAACGGCATCGGGCTTGGGCAATTCGGCGCGAAGAAAACGGGTGCGCTCCACCGCCGGGGCGATATCGCGGCGGTATTGATCCAGCAGCAGATCGTCAAACGGCGCCATCGGCAGCAGACCTTCGGCCTTGAGCTTGTCGAGCAGGGTTTCATCCAGCTCTCCGCGCTCGTCTTCCAGCGCATCCTGCATCATCAGCAGCTGCAGCTGATAGCGTTGCAGGGCGCTGAGCTCAAACGGCTCATCATTGTCCTGACTGTCGATATCCAGCCTCAAGTCCAGCTGCAGCACCCGCTGGCAGAAATACTGCGCCGGGTTGCGGAAAAAGCGGATCAGCGCCGAG
The DNA here is from genome assembly GCF_033842865.1 of Shewanella indica. Classification (NCBI taxonomy): domain Bacteria; kingdom Pseudomonadati; phylum Pseudomonadota; class Gammaproteobacteria; order Alteromonadales; family Shewanellaceae; genus Shewanella; species Shewanella indica. The sequence goes on along the minus strand of NZ_JAWXXR010000001.1, from coordinate 3,908,380 downwards.
AGTTCAAGCTCCGGCTCCTTGAGGCCGGTTTCCTCGCCCAGCTGATGCTCAATAAAAGGCGCCGGGCTTTGGGCGGCAAACATCTCCCGCGGGCACCACTGGGTTGCAAAACTGCCGGGCAGCTCGCTGTTACTGTAGAGCCGGGCATCAAAGGGTTGCAACGGCTGCTGAATGATGAGGTGCTGCATCAGCGCATCGGCCGCCAAATCGCCAAGGGCGGCAATCTCATCGGCATCTGTGGGCACTGCGGGCGGCGTAAATTGCACCTGGTCCGGGCGGTAACACAGCTGAATGTATTCCAGCAATTCCGATACCAGCATGGAGGGAATACGCTCACTGTTATCGCGCTCGCTGTGGCCTATGTAACTGATATAGAGCTGATCCCGGGCCGACAGCAAGGCTTCGAGAAACAGGTATCTGTCATCCAGGCGTCTTGAGCGGTCGCCGCGTCTTGGTTTTTCATGGGCGGTGAGATCGAATCCCACAGGATGTTGCACTCTGGGGTAGACGCCATCGTTCATCCCCAGCAAACACACCTGGCGGAAGGGGATGGAGCGCATCGGCATCAGGGTACAGAAGTTGACGCTGCCGGCGAGATAACGCTGACCGACCCTGGACTCACTCAAGGTTGAGTTGAACCATTGCCAAACCACTGTCAGCGGCAATACCCCGCTAAAGCCCGACAGTCGCAGCTCCTCGGCGAATCTGTCTATGGCCTGGCGAATGTCGTTGATCTCTTCTCTGGCATCGTCCTCCTGGGCCAGATAAAAGGCATCGAGCAGGGCGTTAAGCTGCGCCACCCGCTCATCAGGCGGGGTTTGCTGCTTGAGCTCTTCCCTGAAGTCATCGAGTGCTTCGATAAAATTCAACAACTTGCCGAGCGCCTGCGCCGACTGGCCTTCAATACCGGCCAGCGGCAGATCGCCCTGATACAGCTCGGCATCATCGCCCAGGGCATAGCCCAGCAGCATGCGACGGATCCCAAAGGCCCAGGAGTGTTTGTCAAACCCGGGCAAGCCCAGCTCTTCACGGTTGTGACTGTCGCGGCCCCAGCGAATACCGGCGGCCTTGAGCCAGCCCTTGAGCTGCTCCAGTTCCTCCTGGGCTATGCCAAAGCGGGCCAGCACAGCGGGCACTTCGAGAATACTGATGATGTCTGTCAGGCCAAAGCGGCTCTTGTCCAGCGCCAGCAGGTTGAGAAAACCGGCAATTAAGGGGGATTCCTGGGCCGCGCCGCGATCGGCTATGGCATAGGGGATGAAATGATCGCCGCTCTTGGCGGAAAACACCGCATCGATATAGGGGGCGTAGGCGGCCACATCGGGCAGCATCACCATGATGTCCTTGGCGGCAAGCGAAGGGTCGCTGCGCAGGCGATGCAGCAGATGATCGTGCAAGGTTTCCACTTCCCGCAGCGGGCTGTGACAGCTTCGCAGGGTGATGGAGTCGTCGGTGGCGGCCAAGGGCCTGCGCCGGGCGATATTCAGGTATTTGCTGACATCCGGTCCAAGGGGCTCGCCTAAGGTTTCCATCTCCAGAATGTCATTTTGAATGCCGCCGAGCAGGGTATTTGTGTTGCCTGGGTGAAACAGCTCTTCCAGTTCCAGCCGCTCGGGTGGCAGCTCCAGCACCATATCCAGCAACTCGCGGCCGAGGCGGCCATTATTGGCCAAAATGGGATTACCCACTTCCAGCTTGTCTTCCCAGAGTTCGGGCAACTGTTTCTTGCCCTCAAAAGCCAGCGCCATTCGCGCCCGCGCCCTGGGCTCTATGATATCGCCCCAATAGTGACGACAGGGGCTGAGGCTCAGCATCACTACCTCGATGCGACTGGCGAGCGCATAGAGTACATCCAGGGTTTGCGGCGCCATCGAGGAGATCCCGAACACGAACAACCTGGGCGGCAGGCCTTCCAAGGCATGATCGCTGCCGCCTGTCAGCGTTTCGATCAGCGCCTGGTGCAGATTGGCCCTGTGATAATGGCTCTGCTGCAACTCCTGATTGTTGTAACGCACCAACTCGCGCCAAAGCTCGGGTTGCCAGGCGTGCTGAGGCGCTATCTCCAGCGGGGATTCATTTTGTTCCCAGCCGAGGATCCATTCCGGACGGTATACCAGATATTGATCGAAAATATCGGCGATACGGCCGCTGAGTTGAAATAGTTTGAGCTCAACATCGTCGCCCAGATAATGTCTGAGCGGTGCAAAATTGTCTCTATCCAGAAGGGAGGGCAACAGCGCCATCAGTTTCCAGGTCATCGCCGCCTTGGTAAAGGGGTTTTCCTTGGGCACGTCATCGAGCAACAGATAACAGAGCTGCCAGATAAAGCTGGACGGCAGCGGAAACTCCTGCGCCGCCGCCACGCCATTGTGGCGCGCCAGCTCCAGGCGGAGCCAGGTGGACATGCCGGGGCTTTGCACCAGAATTTGCTCGCAGCTCAGCGGCGACATGCCGGGCACGCCTTCGCGAAGCCTGTCTGCCAGGGTGGCCGACAGCAATTCCATCTTGTTGGACTGGATAAGAGTAAACATAGGCAGCAGGGTTACCTGGCTTTGAGCCGTTTATTGCTTTGGTGCTCTATTCTAGGTGCTTGATTTATCGGGTTGCAAATCTTGTTTCAGCAGTTTGAACCACAAAGCGCGGGACTGGCGGATAAAGCGGCGTTTAAGTCTCGCCGACTCCTTGGAAGCGCCTTGATACTTAAGCTGAATATAGAGTGAGGTCCAGTTTTCGATCTCCTCTGTCAGCGCCGGCCAGCGTGCGGCCAGCGCCGCAGCGTAATCCACAGGCCCCAGGGAGGCTGGCCTTGGCAGCCCGAGCCTGGCAGCCTGGCGGCATACCTTGAGATAGTGACGGTTGATGCTGTCCGGGCCTCTTTTAAGCCGCAGCAGGCCAGTAGTGAACAAAATGACGATAAAGGTGAGAGCCATCACCCCGAGTACCAAGGTTGCCAGACGGCCGATACTCACTTCCCCCAGCAGTTTGGAGAGCACTTCTTGCTGGCGCTCGTTGTCAAAACCCAGCACCCAGACGCTCCAGTAGTAATCCAGGCTGGCGAGCCTGAGTCTCAGGCTGTTGTACCAGTTGCTGGCCCGCACCCCGGCAAAAGAACGGTCGGAAAGGTAGCTTTCTTCCGGGGTAAAAAGTGAGTTAAATCCTTGTTCAATTCGTTCGGGCGCTATCATGGCGGTGGGGTCGTAACGTACCCAGCCTTTGCCTTCGAGATAGACCTCACTCCAGGCGTGGGCCATATATTGATACACGCTGAGGTAACCGGCCTGCGGGTTGTATTCGCCGCCCTGATAACCGGTGACAATGCGGGCGGGCAAGCCGGTGGCTCTGGCCATGAAGGTGAATGCCGAGGCGTAGTGAACGCAGAAACCGGCGCGATTTTCAAACAAAAAGTCGTCCAGTTGCTGCGGTCCCACCGGCGGGGGCGTCAAGGTGTAGAAAAAGGGCTGACTGTTGAAATACTGCATCATGGCCGTCAAGCGCTGCTCGGCTTGCGGGTAACGGCGGGCAAAATCGGCGGCAAGTTTGCGGCTGCGGGGGTTGATTTCATCGGGGAGATTCAGGTTGAGCTGTTGCAGCGGCGCTCTCAAGCGGTTATCCAGGGGGGCATTCGGATAGCTCATCACCCGGTATTGCAACCTTTGTTCTACCGGCCTTATGGCATAGAGGCGAAAGTCCGGCAGATTCACCAGGCGCGGATCCATGCTGTAGGCGAGATCCAAGCCGAACAGCCAATGCTGGCCGCTCGGTTCGGCTATGATGCTGTAATCGATAAAAGGCCCTTTGGGGGCGCCGGGTTCGGGGCGGCGATTCATGATAAAGCTGTCTTGCTGCAGCGCCTTTATTCCCCGCGACTGCTGCCAGCGTTTGCCGTCATATTCTTCCAACACCAGTGCGCGCCAATACCTGTCTTCGGGAGCCGGTATCTGGCCCTTGAAACTGGCGCGAAATGCCAGCTCGTTGGACTTGGTCAGGCGCGAGATATCTCCAAAGCTAAGTTCATCGGACAGCCCTGTGGTACTGCTTTTCATCTGCGGTACCATCCAAAGCGGGCTGAAACGCGGCAGCACCACAAAAAGCAGCAGCGCCAGTGGCAGACTCTGTGCCAGCAGCACCAGGGTTAGCTTGATCTGGCGATTGAACGAAGCCTGTTCGTGGTAGAGGCTTGCCAACACACAAGTGTTGAGCGCCGCCACCAGCGAGAGTTGCAGGGCGTCGAGCATCTCCTGATGGTCGATAAAGGTGAGGGCGATAAGAAAGTAGCCCACCAGTACCACGGCTTTGACATCGCGGCGACTGCGCATTTCGATATATTTAAGGGAATAGCCGAGGATCAACAAGTTGACCAAGGCATTGAGCAGGCCAAGTTCGCGACTCACCAGCGCCAGCGTCAGCGCCGCAGCAATGGCCAGCACAGTCACCAGCACTCTGGGGGGCCTGGCGACCTTGCCAAGATAGATCCCCAAGCGCCAGACAAAACAGATGGCGCAGATCCCCAGGGTTCCCAGGGTAATTTTGCCTGCAAGCGGCGCCAGCACTGCCAGATTGGTGAACAGCAGCCAAAGCAAGGTGCGGCGGGCGATGATCTCCTCCGAGGACTCCTTGAGCGCGGTTTGCAAGCGAGCGGCTTTCATCGGCCGGTACCTTCAGCCTTGGCCGGATAGAGTGCCAGGGCTTTGAGGCACTCCTGACGCTGAGCTTCGCCTTGAGAAGGCGCTATGGTTCTGCCCGCTAACTTAAGCCCCCAGGTTTGGCCGGAATGGGCCAATTGATTGACCTGATAGCTCAGCTCACCCAGGCGCTGTTCCAACTCATCGTCGGTTAATTTGCTATCAAGCTCCAGCCACAAAGGCGCCCCCTGAGGCTCGGCAAACTCCTTGCTGAGCATGCCTCGGCCCTGAGCCCACTGTTTCCAGGCCACCTGTTTGAGCGATTCGCCTGGGACATAGCTCTTAAGCCCGGCGTATTCATCGACGCCGCTGAGCCACTCGCCACTGTCTTGGGATCCGGGGGCGTGTTCACTGCGCCCCAGTTTAGGCGTGCTGACCACGGGCGTTGGAAACACCCATTGACGGGTGTCGAGATCCAGATGAGACCAGGCACGGCAGAGCCCCAGAGGGTAGCATGACTCCACCTTGAGCCTACCTGGATGCCATAGGCCCCTGGGCCTTGGCTGCATGGGCACCAGAGCCGTCTGCTCCTGGTTATCGACACAGGAGACAAAGACTTGCCGCTCTCCCGGGTAGCTGAAACCGAGCCGAAACAGGCTTCTGTCGGCGCTGACGGTCACAGGGAAGGAGAGACTGTCGCCGGCGTAGGCTTGGGGAGGCTTACGGGCACTGAGTCTCAGTCCCGCTAAGTTGCGGTAACTGTGAATGATGCAGGTGTGAAACACGCTGGCCAATACTATGGCCAGGCCTATCACCAGGTTGTTTTGATAGTTGGTGCCGAACAGAAACAGCAGTAGTACCAGCGCCAGCCAGATAACGCCGAAGCCGCTGGGAAGAATAAAGATGCTTCTGTGACTCAAACGTTGCTCTTTGGCGGCGGGAATACGCCGTGACAACCAGCGGTTGAGCCGGGCAGAGAACAGGGCGGTCACAGAGGCCATCTCGCCGTCACCGAATGGGATTGATGGTGCCGAGTAACCTGGTCGATAACTGCTCGCCCTGAAGTTGGCTCGAATGTCGCAGGCGGTGCTCGGCAACGGCGCCAAACACAGCTTGCACATCTTCGGGCACCAGATATTGACGCCCCTGGATACAGGCCCAGGCTTTGGCTGCCGCCAGCAGCGCCTTGGTGGCTCTGGGGGAAAGGCCATAGCCTTCGTTTTGGCTACGGGAAGCTTCCACCAGTGCCAGAATATAGTTAAGCAGGGCATCGGAAGCCGCCACCTGTTCGCACTCCTGCTGCAGTTGATCCAGCTCGAGCGCGCTCAAACACTGGGGCAGGGGTTGGTTGCGTTCCTGTCCTTTGAGCATGGCCAACTCGGCATCCTGGCTGGGATAACCAATGGAGAGGCGCATCATAAAGCGGTCCAGCTGGGATTCCGGTAGTGGAAAGGTGCCTGATTGATCGGTGGGGTTCTGGGTGGCGACCACGAAAAAAGGATGCGGCAGTCTGTGGGTTATACCATCGATTGTGATCTGTCGCTCTGCCATCGCCTCGAGTAAGGCACTCTGGGTTTTGGGGCTGGCACGGTTGATTTCGTCGGCCAGCACCATCTGTTTGAAGATAGGGCCAGGGTGGAATACAAACTCAGATTGCTGCTTATCAAAGATGGAAACCCCGAGAATATCCGCCGGCAGCATGTCGCTGGTAAACTGTACCCGCTGATAACTCAGGCCTAAGGTTTGCGCCAGTGCATGGGACAAACTGGTTTTGCCCATACCCGGTAGATCTTCAATCAGCAGGTGGCCGCGAGCCAGAATGCAGGCCAGCGCCAGCCGTATTACCCTGGGCTTGCCTATCAAAACTTGCTCGAGTTGCTGCAGTACCTGGATTATCTGGCTCCTGGACACATTGGCTTCCTTGTTAGATGGTCACTGAAATCAGTTCCGGCTCGGTTTGGATGAACTGAGGTCTGAAGTAGAAACCTTGCACCAAATCCACATCCAACGCCAGTGCCTGAGACAGCTGCTGCTCGGTTTCGATTCCTTCGAGTATAGTTATTTTTTGGCAGGACTTGGCAAAATTAAGCAAGTTTTCCAGAAGCTTAGCCATGAGTGGTACCTGGATGGCACTGAGCCAGTGACGGTCGAGCTTGATGCAGTCTACGGCGGTCAGCAGTTGCAGTGATACCATGGCATGGGGTGCGCCGACATCATCAAGGGCTACGGTAATTCCGCGCCGGTGCAGCTCTTTGAGTAATGTTTGTGCCTTGTCGGCATCGTTGACACAGGTGTTTTCTATCAGCTCCACCGTTAAGCCTCCGGTTTGCTGCTGATACTTATCCAGCGCTTGCATCATGCATTGACAATTGGCGCTGTCCAGCGCGTGAGGATCCAGGTTGACGTTGAGTCTGGGGGTCTTGGGCGCTTGACTGAGTTGCAATAATTTGGCCTGCAACTCTACCGCTGCCAGAGCACGGCTGTCTTTATGCAGCCAGTCGAATACAAGATTAGGTGCCAAGGAGGCGCCTTGGTGATCGTAAAAGCGGGCCAGGGCTTCATAACCCTGAATGGCCAAAGTTCGGGGACAGACAAGCGGCTGATATTCACAGGCAATGTGCCGCGGAGGGGAAAGATCCATGCAGTTATCAACGGAGTTAGCTAAATGAATGCTAATTATTCCCATTATGGTGTCAAGATAACAAGTCAATTTACCCCATTAAAGCATCGAGCGCTGAAAAATACGTCTAGGAACAAGCTCTTTAATATCAAAGCGTTGGGAATTTGACTCAGTGCCAATTCACCGCCGCGTCAATAGCGGCGGCCCAGTTCTGTTTCACTGAACTGTGGCAGAGCTTGCTGTTGACGCAGCTCATAAATCTGCCGATAGGTGAACACCGCCTGCACATAGGCGCGGGTTTCGCTGAAGGGGATGGTTTCGATAAAACTCATCACATCCAGTTTGCCGTCGCTCTGCTTTAGCCAACGCTTTACCCTGTGAGGTCCGGCATTGTAAGCGGCAACGGCCAGTACCCGGTTGTTGTCGAACTGTGCCAGCAGCTTGGTGTAGTAGGCGCTGCCCAGCGGCACATTGATGGCCGGGTTGTACAGACTGCGATTGCCATTGAATGTCAATTTAAACTCTTTTGCGGTTTGCTTGGCGGTGGCCGGCATCAATTGCATCAGACCTCTGGCACCCACTGAAGAAGTTGCATAGGGGTAGAAGGCGCTTTCGCGGCGAGATATAGCGCGAATTTCGTTGACATTGACCTTGAACTCTTTACCGGCTTGGGTAAAGAAATTATCGGCAGCATAGGGAAAACGCATCTCCATATCATTCCAGAGCTTGGCCTGAATACTGGCTTCAACCGCCAACGCGTCCCATCCTTGCTGCTGAGCATAGACCCCATACTGGGCGCGCATCTGTTTGTTGTGGCGGGCGAGCATTTGGCTCCATTCGATTCTGGCATCGACCAGTTTATCCAGTGCCAGCAGCTCAGATACCCGGGCAAGCGCCTTGTCATCAGCGAGTCTTGCCTGCATTTGCGCCTGGGGTTGAGTCGGCACATGTGCCAGGTTGGGGGCTAGGCCTAACTCGGCTGCGGCCCAGAAACCATAAAAATTGCGCTCTTGGCTGAGTGCTTCGAGCATAGCATCGTCCCGGCCATTGACCCTCAGGTGCCAGTAGCGCCAGCGCGCATCGTTGCGGCCTTGATCGCTAAGTAAGGGGAGAAAACGGCGGATATCGGCATCATTTTGCTCGGCAATCGCCCAGCGCAAACGGCGCTCGGTCAGATCGTCAGCCTTGAGCAGCGGCAGCATGGTGTCGATATGATCTCTCAGCCCCTCGTCCTCGACGATAAGCGCTCGCCTGACCAGATAACGGTTTAGTTGCCGCCCCTGGAAGTCGCTGAATCTGCCGGCCTTTTCATACTTGACGTACAAACGCACCGCCTGACGCAGATCTCTACGGGCCAGGCGCTTTAGTCCGGCAGAAACGATATCACTGTAGATGGGGGCATCGCCATCAAACTGATTCATGTGCCTGAGGCGGTTGGGATCTTTATAGACCGCCTGCAGCATTTTGGCCTGATTCTGATGTTGGGTAACTTTGCGTCCCAGATACTGCAGCAGACCGCTTTGTCCGGCGTCAAAGGCCAGCATCATCCGCGACCAGATCAACTCCTGAGTGCGGTGCCCGGCCTTGCTCCAGGCATTGAACAGGGGATCGCACTCCTTGGGACGGGAGCGACCATAGAGCCAGAGTTGACGGGCACCGTCCCAGGCTAGCTGTTTATTCCCTTGGCCAAGCTGGGCCCGGTAAAAGTAACATTGCAGCTCAGTGGCTCTGGGCAGTTCCGGGGAAATGGCCAGAAAATCCTGCCAGCGTTTGTCGCCGCCGGCTCGCAGCAGATACCTGTGACGAGCGCTGCCATGCAGGGGCGAATGCTCAAATTTGTCTATTGCCTTTTGTGCCTCTGGGCCTGCAAGCGCCATTATGTCATCCAGTTCGGCGTGAAAATCCAGATAGATATTGAGCGGGTAATCCTTGAGTTGGGCCCTGAGCTTGCGATACTCGTCAAGTTGGCCTTTATCCAGCGCCTCTCTGGCCTTTAGGTAATTTTGGCGTTGTTGTTCCAAAGAGGTAGGCGCCTTGGCCGCATGGCTTATCCCGGGAAACAGTATCCAAGGGGTGGATATTGTCACTGCACTCAAGGCAACGCTGCCGGCGAGGGCTATTCGGGTCAAGGCTTTGCGCATCTAAAACTCCTTGTTGATGGCCTGTTTCACTTGAGAGGCTGAATTCAGGAGGTTAGTTCGCCGTCCTTCTCTGTATTTTCTATGGCATTAACCTCCTTGCCTATTGGCAAGGGCGTTTCTGTCATCGCCTTTTCAAGTAATTGTTTATCCAGTTGTTTACTGGTTTCAACGCCCAACTGTTGCATCTGGTGAGCCTGGCGGATAAGGTTACCCCTGCCGGTAGCCAGTTTATTCATGGCGCCGTTGAAACACTTCTCTGCATTGTCCAGCGCGCGCCCGAGTTTGTCCATATCTTCCAGATAGCCACAGAGTTTATCGTAAATTTTACCGGCTTGCTTGGCGATCCTTTGGGCGTGTTGGTTTTGGTATTCGTAGCGCCAGATGTTATTGATGGTGCGCAGTGCTACCAAAAGATTGGTTGGGCTGACGAGCATGATGTTGTTTTCGAGCGCGAAATTCACCAGCTGCGGCTCTTGTTCCAGTGCCAGCAGGAAGGCGGGTTCCACCGGAATAAACATCAATACATAATCCAGGCTCTTGATGCCGTGCAGTTGCTGGTAGTCCTTTTGGCTCAGGCCTTTGATATGGCCGCGAATAGAGTTGATATGTTCACGCAGCGCCAGGGAGCGCTCTTCATCGGTTTCGGCATTGTAGTAGCGCTCATAGGCTAGCAGTGACATTTTGGCATCTATTACCACATCCTTATTGGCCGGCAGGTGGACTATGACATCGGGTTTAAAGCGCTTGCCGGCATCATTTTTCAGATCCTGCTGCACGTCATACTCATGTCCTTGTCTGAGACCACTTTCCTGCAGTACCCGCTCCAGGATCACTTCGCCCCAGTTGCCTTGCTGTTTGTTGTCGCCCTTGAGCGCTTTGGTGAGATTGACCGCATCCTGACTCATGCGCAGGTTGAGTTGCTTGAGATCTTCCAGTTGGTGTTTCAATGATGAACGTTCACTCTGCTCCTGTGAGTAGGATTCATGAATTTGCCTTCTGAAACCTTCAAGTTGTTGTTTCAGTGGTCCGAGAACACCATCGAGCTGCGATAGGTTTTGGGATTTTAGTCTTTCACTTCTGTCTTCAAAAATCTTGTTGGCGAGATTTTCAAACTGCTCTTTTAAGCGGGCTTCACTGCGCTCAAGCAGTTCGATTTTATCGTTGAGCGCCTGTTGCTCGGCGTCGAAGCGAGCGCTGATTGTCTGCTGCATGGCATTGGACTTTGACAGGTTTAACTGAGTTTCCAACTGCTTGCGCTGAGCATCCTTGAGTTGCTGTTCAAGGTCGGGCACCCGCTCGGCAATGGCTTCTGCTTTACCGAGCTGGGACACCAGCCATTCGGCTTTTTCCTGGCTGCTGCCAAGTTGTTCGTTGAGTTCGCTGCATCTTTGTTCATGTTGCAGCACTAACTGGTCTTTAATCTGTTGCCAACGGCCGCGGGTCATGCGCTGATTAAAGAGGGCGCCAAGCAAGATACCCAGCAGTAATAGGGCCGCGGCGGCAACGAGTTGAGGCGCGGAAATTGTAGTGGCCAAGTCCATATCATGTCCCTTGAGTGCAAAAAAGAGGAGCGGAAAACCCGAATAGAGTCGCAGAATGAGTCAGGGCCTTCAAGGGCTAGGGCGTGTAGACTCAGGATAAATGGCTAAGAGTTGCCCATTTTGTACCTCTTGTCAGTCAAGGTTCAGCCAATGGAGTTGCAGGAATTATTCCAGCAGGAAATTTTTCTTTGCCTGCCTGGGTCTTATAAACTGAATTGACTGCAGCTATTGAGAGGTCACTGTGAGCAATAAAAAATTTAAACTAGGGATTGGCAGGCAAATGCTCTGGGAGTTGCCGGCAACTGAAGTCACGCCGGAAGCCGTATTTCGCGATCGGCGCAACATAGTCAAGGCACTGGGGCTCGGCGTTATAGGTGCCAGTATTCCCGGCCATGTTCAGGCCGGCTTGTTTGACCTTTTCGGTGACAAGCGTGAGAGCGAGGCATTTGTCACCTCAAATCTCAATTATCACAGCAACCCGGACTTTCAATTACCTGGGAGCCTGACACCCCTTGACAAGGTGATCCGCCATAACAACTTTTACGAGTTTGGCACCGGCAAACAAGATCCCTTCGAAAATAGTCAGAGCCTCAAGGTCAATCCCTGGGTGCTTAAAATCGAAGGCGAGGTCGAGCGCCCCTTAACGCTGGATTATGACGACCTGCTCAAGTTGCTTCCCCTGGAGGAGCGCCACTATCGTTTGCGCTGTGTCGAGGCCTGGTCCATGGTGATCCCCTGGGTTGGCTTTCCGCTGGCGGCTTTGCTGGCCAGGGCCGGAGTCAAATCCTCTGCGACTCATGTGGCCTTTGAAACCCTGTTTGATCCCGAGCAGATGCCGGGGCAACGCAATCGCTTGATGGGCGGCGGCATTCATTATCCCTATGTGGAGGGATTAAGACTCGATGAGGCGATGAACGAGTTGAGCTTCCTGTCGGTCGGCCTCTATGGCAAGACGCTGCCGCCGCAAAATGGGGCTCCTGTGCGTTTGGTGGTGCCCTGGAAATATGGTTTCAAGAGCATTAAATCTATCGTGAAAATTAGGCTTTTGGACAAACAGCCGCCGACCAGTTGGCATCAACTGGCACCCCATGAATACGGTTTTTATGCCAACGTGAACCCAGGAGTGGATCACCCTCGTTGGTCACAGGCGACAGAGCGGCGGATTGCCGAAGGCGGGATCTTCTCTGCCAAACGGATCCCGACCCAGATGTTCAACGGCTATGGTGAGCAGGTCGCGCATCTGTACCGGGATCTGGATTTAAGGAAATACTATTGATGCGTCTAGCTCCCAAGCAACTGCCTTGGTTAAAGGCGTTGCTGCATCTGGCCGCCGGTTTGCCCCTGCTTTATTTGGTCCTGCAAGTGGTGACAGACAGGGCCGGTGGCGATCCTGTGCAATATATTATCCATTTCACCGGCAAGGGGGCGCTCAATGCTTTGGTGGCCACTTTGTTGGTATCGCCAGTTGCCAGAAAATTCAAATTGGGGTTGTTGATGCAGACTCGGCGTTTGCTCGGACTCTGGATATTTGCCTGGGCCTGCTTGCATATTCTCAGCTATTTCAGCCTGGATCTGCTGTTTGCCTGGGAGCTGCTATTCAGTGAAATTATCAAGCGCCCCTATATTTTAGTGGGGGCCAGCGCCTGGTTGTTGCTAGCTGCGCTGGCGCTGACCTCGTTCAAGGCATTGCAGCGCCGGATGGGGCGGCGTTGGCAGCAATTGCACTACAGTATTTATGCCATTGCCCTGTTGGTACCTGTGCATTATTACTGGTCGGTGAAGTCTGAAATTATTGAGCCCAGCCTTTACCTTGCTGCCATGTTGCTGTTGTTGGCGATAAGACTGCCGAGGTTTAGCTGGTTTAGGCGCCTCTGGCCGACAGTTTGAAGTTCAGGCGTGTGTGGCCGGGCAAGTCAGGCATCGGCACTGGGTGAGGCAAAGCTGTAGCGCTTCTTTAGTGCCAGTTCCATGGAAGCCTGAGGTTGTGCCTGCTTGGCCTGATACATGGCACTGTCGGCAGCGCCGATGAGTTCGGCCAGGGTGTCGCCATGTTCGGGATAGAGACTGATGCCGGTACTCAGGCCAACCTGAAGTTGTTGCCCTTGCCAGGGGATATCGGCACCCAAGGCATGAATCTTTTCCAACACGGCACAGACTTCTTCGCGGCTATTTATCGGCTCCAGCCAGATGATAAATTCATCGCCGCCGATACGGGCCACCAAATCCGAGCGTCTTAATGTCTCCTTCAGCCTTTTGGCAATTTCCACCAGCACTGCGTCACCGGCGCTGTGGCCAAAATTGTCGTTGATGGGTTTGAATTTATCCAGATCAATGAATAGCAACGCAGCCTTAAGCTGTTGACGTTGGCAACGTACTATGGCGTGTTCCAGTTCAGTGGTGGCGGCGCCGCGATTGAGCGCGCCGGTGAGATCGTCATGATCTGCCAGATATCGCAACCTGTCTTGCTGTAGTTGCAACTGCTGGGTTTGCACTTCTACCTCTAATTGCAATTGCTCTTTTCGTTCGGTTGCTTCCATCAATGCCTGTTTCATATTGTTGAATTCATGGGCCAGTTCAGAGAGTTCATCTTGTTGTTCCAGCCTGATACGGCTATGAAGATCGCCCTTTGCCAGATCGCGTATGCCGCGTTTTAAACTGCCCAAATGGCGCCGAAAACGTCTCAGAGTATGCAGGGTAAAGCCTGTCACCAACAGGGCAATGGCCAGCAGCAGGGCACCGTTGAGATAGAGATGGCTGAGCTGCAGCACACGGGCTCTGTCCATAGTGTGATGTTGAAAGCGAAACAGATCTTCGCTCATGGATTGAATGCTCATATTGTATCTTGACAGCAACATACTACTGACCAACTGATCATCTGCTATCAGAGACAGCTTGGGCAGAGAATGCTCCAATAGGGTGCTGATGTTGTTGCTTTGGCGTTTGAGGTTAGCCAATAGCTGTTGTTGCTGTTCATCATCGACCTGAGTGGTAGTCAAGAGGGCGTTTAGGCGCAGCAGATCCCTTTGGGTGTTTTCCACAGCTTGGGTGTCCCGGTATTGTTGCAGCAGCCATAAGTTGGACCTGAGCAGATCCAGGTGTAGTTGCAGTTCAACCAGTTTGTGCATCTGTTGAAACGTCTGCTGGGAGAAATGACGTTGTTGCAACAGTGACAGCGCCAGTACCAGTGTCAGGGTGATGCAGAGAATGACCAGAATGCTGAGGCGGCTGGATAATTTCATCTCTGTTCCACCAATGACATATGTTGTATCTGATCCAGTGCTTTGGGAGCGATAACATTTCTGAAGTCGGGCAACTGCTGGGCTTCTATGGTGCCGCTGGTCATGGCCCAGCGAGCCTGTGATTGCAGATTACTGAGCAGGCTATTACCCAATGACAGACGAAACAGATAGTCCGGCCATAGAGCGACGACTTCTTCAGTGGGTAGGTGCAGATATTCGGCAACCAACTGACGGGCTTCCTGTGGATGCAGGACGATAAATTCACTGGCGAGTTTCAGCGCCTTAAGGATCCGAACATGGTGTTCGTAGTGCGTCTGATTGTCGCCCTTACGACTGATGAGATTAAAAGACAGGCTATACAAACCGCGACTGGGAAATTCGTTTATCTTGCCTGGTTGATGTTGCAATAGCTGAAATCCGTATGGCTCCCAAACCGAAATTGCATCCACATCGCCTGCAAGCAGCGCCGACGCCAAAGCTGACGGGCGGATATCCACCCGAACCGGCGCCAAGGACGGGTGTCCGGCTATGTTGAGTATGGTATCAAGAAAATACTCGCTGGCGCTGCCGGCGACGATGCCAATGCGCTTACCATCCAGCTGGGTCGGAGTGGTGATACCGCTCTTATGTAGGGTTAACAGTTTGATATCGTTATCCGATTCGGCAAAGCTTGCCAGCACGGTGAAGTCGGTTCGCTTGAAGCTATTAAACATCACTACGGATTCAGAGCTGGTGGCCAGATCAGCCCTGTTATTGAGCAGAGCTTCGAAGCAAAGATCGCCTCCTTGAAGTGGTTGCAGCACTACATAGACGCCTTCGCGGGCAAAGAGTTCGAGCTTGTCGGCAATAATGACAGGAGCTGAAAGCAGTGAGGTGGATACGGCGATGCGAACCGGAGTCTGGTTGAGCAAAATTGGGGAGTTTGGCTGTCTGGGTATGCTGAGCCAGATAAACAAGAATAGCAATAGAGCCAAAGGCACTAGCATTTTTCCCATGGTTATTGCTGTCCTCCATTCGTCATAGTCTGAAGCCCTGGTTTTGTTCAATCAGGTGATTTCAAGTTTCTTAAGTGTAGTGCAAACAGAAGGGCGTGCTATAAAAAGGCTCATATTTTTCATGGGATTATTTGTGGTATTCGGTTGGAAAGTGAAACCGATCGCGGAAGACAGTTATTTCTTTGGTTAAGTGTAGTAAGCGAACAATAACGCGATGGAATTCAAAAAGTGAAATAAGTTGTGAAATATTATTTGGGTTGATAACGCACATCCTTGTCCCATAAAAAGAGAGGCACAGATATTGTCTGCGCCTCTCTGATATCGAACAACTCTGGTATATCGAACAATATTGTAATCGATATTAAACTCACATCCTTACTTACTTACTACCCTGATTGGCCATATAGACCAATACTTCATCATAGGACATGTTGAGTTCGCGGGATAAATTGATGACCTTGGTCTTAAAGGTTTGTACTTGCTCCTGTTTATGCAAGTTGTTTTGCGTATCTTCAACCAATTCATTGACCGCTTCCTGAAGAAGCTTCAGACGCCTAAGGCTAAAGTCCAAAGACTTCAAATAGCGGGTCATCTGCTGTTTGTTTCTGGCTTGCTCAAGATCCGTTGAGTGTTTTTTTTCATATCCATATGCATCGAGTGCCGCAATAGCACTCTGCAAATCGAGATCTTTTGTCATGTATGTTCACTTAAAACGAAGTTTTGCCCGAAAGGGGGGACAGGATAAAGGGATCGCAAAGCTGTCACCTATAATAGTCTATAGTATATTTCTGAAATTACTCAAGCATTTCACCGTTTATTGGATGAGATAAATCTGGAGACAGCTGTTCTGCTATCATGGAACTTGTGGTGACAGGATAAGGGCGTTAACCTAGAAAGCAGTATTTGC
Source organism: Shewanella indica (assembly GCF_033842865.1). NCBI lineage: Bacteria > Pseudomonadati > Pseudomonadota > Gammaproteobacteria > Alteromonadales > Shewanellaceae > Shewanella > Shewanella indica. The sequence continues at coordinate 3,892,315 of NZ_JAWXXR010000001.1, read as the reverse complement.
ACGGAGGCCTCTATGCTGGATTTGTTACCGGATCTCTTTGATCATTATGAAAATGATCTCACGTTGCTGCCATCTGTCTTTCGTCAGTTTGGTGGCAAATCGATTTTTTGGGGCGAAATCGTTACCGTCAGGTGTTTCGAGGATAATTCCAAGGTGAAACAGCTGTTGGCAACCGATGGTACGGGTAAAGTACTGTTGGTGGACGGTGGCGCTTCTACCGCCAAGGCCCTTATGGGGGATCTCATTGCCCAGAGTGCTGTTGACCATGGTTGGCAGGGAGTGGTGATCTACGGCGCTGTGCGTGATGTTGCCACCTTGGCAACTATGCCGCTAGGGGTAAAGGCTCTGGCGCCAGTCCCCATTAAAACCGAGCGCAAGGGAGCAGGAGAAATAAACTGTGCACTTTACATCGGAGATGTGCATATAACCCCCGGAATGATGCTTTATGCTGACGATAATGGCATCGCAATTAGTCAAAATCCCCTGAATATGGCCTTTATCAGTTGAACAAGCGCCTTAGTCCTTATTGTTGAACAAGGAAACTATTATGAAAGTGGTTAAGTGGATACTGGGTATTTTCGCGGTATTGTTTCTCGGTCTGGTTCTGTATTTGACCTTGTTGTTTGATCCCAACGACTTTAAACCTCAGATTGTCGATGCGGTAAAAAAACAGACAGGGCGTGAATTGGTCATCAGTCAAGATCTCAACTGGACTTTTTTCCCGACTCTGGGAATTGAATTGGGCGGTATCAGCCTGAGTAACCCTGATGGATTTGATGAAAAACAGATGTTGGCGGTCAACCAGGTTGTCGCTGAAGTGGCCTTGATGCCACTGTTTCGTAAAGAAGTGGAAATTGCCCAATTAAACCTCGATGGTTTGAAACTGGATCTCATTACCCAGAAGGACGGCCGTACCAGTCTGGATGGGCTCAGTGGTGACACAGGTACGGCCAAAGAGCAACCCAAGGATACCGAAGGCAGTGCTCAGGGGCTGGCCAGTCTCAATATAGGCGGCATCAATATCACCAATACCCAAATTCATCTGCTCGACAAGCGCAGTGGCAGTGACCAAACCTTTGTACTTGAGTCCCTGACCCTGGGCGAGTTTTCGCTGGGTAAATTTGCCCCTCTGGCCTATAAGTTCAGCGGCAGCATGCCGGAGATGAAAATTGTCAGCGAGGGTAAAGGGCAATTGAAAATCTCAGCGGACATGAAGCAGTTGGAGATCACCGGCTTTGCCATTGACAATCGTGTCGAAGGCAAGAGTATGCCCGGCGGTAAGTTGAGCGCCGCTCTGAATGCTGATGTGAAATTGGATCTCAATCGTCAAAATGCCGAGTTGGTATTGAGTAGCCTCAAGGTGGCTGATATTGAAGGCAAAGGGGATCTCAAAGTGGCTTTCGGCGGCAAGATACCGGATGTGAAAGCCAACTTGGCTTTGGGAGAAATTGATCTCGACAAGTTGCTGCCGGCCAGTGAGGAAGGCAAAGCCGCAGCCAAAACCACTGAATCGGCAACGGCCGCCAAGGCCAGCAGTGAACCTGACTTGAGTGCAATGAAGCAGGTCAACTTCGCCATGGATTTAACGGTTAAGGCCATTAAAGTTGCCGGTTTGACCACTGAAAACTGGCAGATGGATCTGGTACTGAACAATGGCGTGCTGAATATGAAGCAGCTCAGTGCTGACTTGTATCAGGGCAAACTGATGACCAAGGCACAGCTTGACGGTCGCAATAAGGTTGCCAGCTACAATTTTGATACTCAGCTCAATGGCGTCAAAATTCAACCTTTACTCAAGGATGCGGCCGACTTGAAAATTCTGGCCGGGGCCACCGCTTTTAATGTCAAAGGTAAAGGCAAGAGCCTAATTCCGGATAACATCAAGCAGAACCTGGACGCCAACGGCAAGTTTGAAATCAGCGATGGTGCGCTCTATGGGGTGAATATCCCTTATATGATCCGCAGTGCCCAAGCCAAGCTTAAAGGTGATTTGTCGGCTCAGGAAGAGGGCGAACGCAAGACAGATTTCTCCAGCCTGACCGGCAGTTTCAGTCTGAAAAATGGTCTGGCCAATAACCCGGATCTCGCTATGGCATCACCACTCATTCGTTTGGCGGGTGCAGGTAGTGCCAACCTTATCAGTGAGCAGCTGGACTATAAGCTGAAAACCTCAGTAGTCGGCAGCCTCAAGGGCCAGGGCGGTGAAGGCAAGAATGATCTGGCCGGTGTCGAAATTCCGCTGATGATTTCCGGTTCATTCCAGGAACCCAAATTTGCACTCGATACTCAGGCGCTGTTTGATTCCAAGCTCAAGGAAGAGACCGAGAAGGTGAAAGACAAGCTTAAAGACAGCATCTTCAAAAAACTTGGAGGAGGTAATTGATGCGCGCCGTTTTGCCTTTGCTAGCGGTCTTGGCACTCGCTGGTTGCAGCGGCTCCAATGCCGCAACTACTCAGCCTGTGCCTCAAAAGAGCCCGACAGGGATGGAGGAACTCAGAATGCCGACACTGCACTTTGGTACCATCAAGAAAGCGCCTACACCGGCACTGTTTGAAGGTAAGCTGACGTTTAGCGATGTGGTTGATAAGCAACCTTTGCAGGTGATGTTGGAGATCCACAATCCCAAAGAATACGCGATTGGGATCCGCTTCAATTCTGGGATGACAGCTGATCTTTGGTTGGTGGATGATAAGGAACAGCGAGTCTGGGCTTGGTCAGACGAAATGATGTTCACTCAAGCAATCAGAGATACCAGCGTCAAGCCGGGGCAGACACTGAAGGTGATGTTCAAGGTGCCAGCCAAGGCGCTTGAGCGTATTGGTCCTGAGGGGTACAGTTTCCAGGCACGTTTTGAAGGTAAACCTCTGGAATCCAGTATGGCCGCTATGGCTATGTTGGAAGTGCCGGTGGCCAGGCGCTGATCCCCTAGGATAAATCAAATGCAGCTCTGGCAAAGCTGAAACTGAAATCCAAAATCCGATGATACAGACTCATCGGATTTTTTATGGGTGTTGTCGGCCGTTCTCCAAAGTTGCTTTTTACTGAAACCATCATTAAATAGCTTTTTGAGTGGCCTGCAAACAGCGCTTGGCAGAGGGAATTGTATTGGCAATGACCAGATAATAAAATGCCGTCTCTTTACAGAAACGGCATTATTTACATTGGTTTGCCCTTTAATCAGGGGCGTTCCGGCAGTGTCACATTGAGTTCGAGTACCGACAGGTTGTCATCGTTCTGATCCAACTGCACAGATACTTGCTCTTCAGAGATGTGCACATACTTGCGGATCACTTCAATTATCTCCTGCTTCATCTGCGGAAAGTAATCCGGTGCCCCGCGCTCACCGCGTTGATGGGCAACGATGATCTGCAAACGTTCCTTGGCAGTTGCCGCGGTGCTGCTTTTCTTGCTGCTTCTGAAATAATCGAGTAATGACATAATTTAGCTACCAAATATTCGTTTAAGGAATCCTTTCTTTTCTTCCGCGACAAAGCGTAGCGGAAGCTCTTCACCCAGCAGACGAGCCACAGTATCCTCATAGGCCTGCCCTGCATCGCTGTCATGATCTATGATCACCGGCACACCAGAGTTGGAAGCCTTGAGCACTGCCTGGGACTCAGGAATAACTCCAAGCAGATCTATTGCCAGGATCTCCTGCACATCTTCCACACTGAGCATTTCGCCGGTTTTCACCCTGGCAGGGGAGTAGCGGGTCAGCAGCAGATACTCCTTGATAGGCTCAAGCCCTTGTTCGGCACGGCGGCTACGGCTTTGCAGCATGCCTAGAATTCTGTCTGAATCCCTGACCGAACTGACCTCAGGGTTGGTTGTTACTATGGCTATATCGGCAAAATAGAGTGCCATCATAGCGCCGGTTTCGATACCTGCAGGGGAGTCACAGATGATGTAATCAAAGTCTTTGCTCAAATCATCGAGTACCTTGCCGACACCTTCCCGGGTCAGGGCATCCTTGTCCCGGGTTTGGGATGCAGGTAAAACGAACAGTTTATTGCAGCGCTTATCTTTGATAAGTGTTTGATTTAGATTGGATTCACCATTGATGACATTGACAAAGTCGTAAACAACCCTGCGTTCACAGCCCATGACCAAATCCAGATTTCGAAGGCCAATATCAAAATCGATAACGACAGTCTTATGTCCTTTGAGCGCCAAGCCGGTGGCGATAGCCGCGCTCGATGTGGTCTTGCCCACACCGCCTTTACCTGAGGTGACAACAATAATTTGTGCCATGTTCTATTTTATCCTTTCCATCTGCCTTATCCGGGCAGCGATTCAACGATTAATGACTCACCGCTGAGCCTGATACAACCACTCTTGGCGGTACAGTGTTGCTGCAGGTTTTCAGTCAACCAGTACTGTCCCGCAATCGAAACCAGTTCAGCTTCCATGGACTGGGCCAGGATCACGGCATGCTTATCGCCGTTGGCTCCCGCCATGGCTTTACCACGCAGTGCCCCGTATACATGAATGCTACCATCAGCAATGACTTCAGCGCCATTCCCTACTGCACCAAAAACGATTAAATCACCGTCTTTGGCGTAGATTTGTTGCCCTGAACGCACGTTTTGTTTGACGATCTTGGTGACCCTCGGGGGAGGCGGTGGCAGTTCGGATTGCTTTCCCGCCTTGATACTGGCTAACCCCTGGGCTTTGGCGGTTTCATTGAGATCCTTATCGGCTGCAGTTACCCCAACTATCACCAACTGTCTGTCGGTCAGTCCCTGGCGCAGTCCTTGGAGATCTATATCTGTGCCATTAACTTGACTCAGGTTTAGCACCAATGGAGCATTAATAAAAAACTGCGGAGCCTGGGCGAGCTTGCCATCGAGCTCTTTGAAAAGGGCGTCCAGATCAGGGGTGTTGATGTGAAGTACAGAGAGCGTAAAAGAAGAGCCTTTTAGCTCTAGACTAGGTTTTGGCATCCCGGCATCATTCTCCAGAAAATGAGCAGTCAGATTGCGTGACAGCGTTATATTCCAAGGCGTCCATGTTATAGTGTGCCCCGATAAGTGGCAAGTTTGAACCCATGGAAATTGATACAATTATGATCTGTGCTGTCTATAAAAGCCTGAAAAAAGCCGACACCTATTTATTCGTCAACAAGAAAGATCAGTTTGATGATGTACCTGCACCCTTGATGCAGGTATTTGGACCACCACAATTGGTCATGTTGTTACCGTTGCAAAAGAGGCGGCAACTGGGCATCGCTGATATTAACAAGGTAAAAGCAGAACTGGCGGAAAAGGGCTATTATTTGCAATTACCGCCGCCTCCGGTGGATATGCTGAAGGAGCTGAGACTTAGCAAGGGCCTGGATGATCACTCTGCTTAAGGAATAACGCATTTTATGGATAGACTTTCCCTGGTGTTTATTTCGCTGCTGGGCGCGTCGCTGACCAAGGTCTGCGTGGCCACCGAGGGCAGTTTCGAGCAGTATCTTGATATATTAAAACAGGACGCGGCAGCGAAAGGGATAGATCAATTCACCTTGAATAAGGCCTTCAGTCAAATAAAGCTGTTTAAAAAGGCCTCAAATGATGACAAGGCCATTCCAAAGCCTCCACAGGATTTGGAACATTATATCCCTCGGATTATCAATGAAGAGATGGTGGTCAAGGGACGGGTATTGGCTGAAGAGTATCGGCCGCTGTTGCTTGGGCTGGGAAAACAATACCGGGTGCAACCCAGGTTTATTCTGGCCCTTTGGGGACTCGAGTCGGATTTTGGCAATCAGCAGGGTAGTTATCCTGTGCTGTCTGTGACAGCGTCACTGGCCTATGAGGGGCAAGAGGCTTATCGCAAAGAGTTCATCTCGGCACTGAAAATTCTCGCGTCACAATCGGTCGACTTTAACGAGCTTAAGGGCTCGAGTACCGGCGCAATGGGGCCTTTGGGGCTGATGCCAAGTACCTACCTTCAATATGGCAGCGACGGCGATGGCGACGGCAAGGTCGATATCTGGAATAGTTTTGCTGATGGTTTGGCATCTGTGGCTAACTATTTGCGGCAAGCAGGCTGGGATGACACGCAAACCTGGGGACGTCAGGTTAAAGCACCCGAGTCGATAAAGAATGACCAATTGGGTGTAGGTTATCAGGCGAGTTTCAGTCACTGGCAGAAGTTGGGCGTTCGTCGTTACGATGGTGGTGATCTACCAGGCCGAACTGATATGCAGGTGTCACTGATCATGCCTGATGGCAAACGTGGTCGTCACTATCTCGTGTATCAGAATTATCGCGCCTTGCGAAGCTGGCAGGATTCAGATTATTTCGCTTTGGCAGCGGCCTATCTTTCCGAACGGATCAAGTATCCATCCTCAAAATAGTGTAAAATAGCGGTTACGCAAGTTTTCAAGAACGAATCAACAAGTTTATGTCCTTCTGGTTAACCAAGACCCTGGCCGAAATGACTCCCGATGAATGGGAGTCTCTCTGTGATGGCTGTGGCAAATGCTGTCTCAACAAGCTCATTGATGATGAAACCGATGAACTCTACTATACCAATGCGGCTTGTAAGTTATTGTCTGATAAAGATTGCAGCTGTATTCATTATGAAAAGCGCTTTGAATTTGTTCCCCAATGTACTGCGGTGACGGCGAATAATATCGGGGAGCTGGACTGGCTACCGGATAGTTGTGCTTACCGGCGTTTGTATCAGGGACGACCATTACCCGCCTGGCATCCGCTTTTGACCGGTTCCAAGAATGCTATGCATGAAGTGGGGATGTCGGTGAAAGATAAGACATTGAGTGAAACTAAAGTCAGGGATCTGGAAGATCATATTGTGCTTTGGCCGCTGAAAGATTTGGATTAATACTATTTATATAAAAAAGCCAAACAAATCATGTTTGGCTTTTTTATATTTAGAAAACCTGAAAGCTTGATTGTGGAAGCAATCAGTTGCGTCTTTTGCTCAGAATTGGCATAGCGTAGAGCAGTAGTGCCAACAGGTAGGTGGCAAAAGCAACAATCATCCACTGCGACATAGTGATGCCGATAAAGCTCCAGGGAATATCGGTGCACATGCCTGTTGGCATAAATACCGAAGGGAGCCATTCATGCAGTGGCATCCAGGAAGGGAAGTCCGGCAGAAATGAGCAAGTGGAAAAGGGTGAAGGGTTTTGCTGCATATCATTGAGTTCAATGGCTAACCTCAGTCCCCAACTGGCGCTAAACCCCCATAGCAAGGCGGCAAGCAGTCGTACGGTACGTATTCCCGGCGCCAGAAAACCTATGATGCCGGCCAGCAGTAAACCCAACACCGCCAGGCGCTGGTAGATACACATAACGCAAGGCTCGAGTTGCATTACGTGCTGAAAGTACAGTGCAGCAAGCTCCAGAGACAGGGCGCTGAGCGCCAGAACTCCCCAAGCTATGCGGGAGTGGGCGAAACGTATCATTGCAGTCAAATCTATTCTCCATTGATGACCATCAGTCCGGGGTGAGGTGGGATAATTCCTAAGATGGGTGCCAACCCCATAAAAAAACGCCCACCAAGGGGCGTTTTTTGGACTCTACTGAAACCCAAAGGTTCAGTCAATAATCGACTAATGACCTACAGCAGCACCTTTACCCAGCACTTCTTGAGCGCTGTGGTGCAGGATCATACCTGAGTCGTAGAAGTATTGGGTCATCTGCTCCAGGAAGCCTAACTCAATGGTCAGTACACCAACAATGGACAGTACGATAGTGTATGGCAGGGCCATCCAAACCATACGGCCATATGAGAGACGGATGAGCGGAGCCAGAGCTGAGGTCAGCAGGAACAGGAAGGCCGCCTGACCGTTAGGAGTCGCTACAGAGGGCAGGTTGGTCCCAGTGTTGATGGCAACGGCAAGCAGGTCAAACTGATCGCGGGTGATCTGGCCATCAATCAGCGCGGCTTTCACCTCGTTGATATAGACAGTACCCACAAACACGTTATCGCTGACCATGGACAACAAGCCGTTGGCCACATAGAAGATAACCAACTGCATATTGCCTTCAAAGCCGAGAGCCCATTGGATGACAGGGGCAAACAGGCCTTGATCGATAATCACACCTACAATGGCAAAGAATACCGCCAACAGTGCGGTAAATGGCAGGGCTTCTTCAAAGGCTTTACCCAGGGCGTGTTCATCGGTAATACCGTTGAACGCCGTGGTCAGAATTATCACTGACAGACCGATGAGACCAACTGATGCCAGGTGGAACGCCAGACCGACAATCAGCCAAATACCAACCAGAGCTTGGATAACCAGCTTCATCTTATCTTTACTGGTTCTGTGGGCATCTTCGTGGGCCGCAAATTCCACCAGAATTTTGTGCACAGCCTCAGGCAGTTGGGCGCCATAACCACAGATGCGGAATTTTTCTACCAGCATACAGGTAATGATACCGGCAAAGAATACTGGCACAGTCACAGGCGACATCCGCAGGGCGAATTCGGAGAATTGCCAATTGGCCTGAGCGGCTATGATCAGGTTTTGTGGCTCACCCACCATGGTGCACACGCCACCGAGGGCAGTACCAACCCCGGCATGCATCAAGAGGTTACGCAGGAAACCACGAAAGGCCTCCAATTCTTGGGCATTGAGTTGTTCACTACCATCCGAGGTGTGGTCATGATCGGCGCTGAAGTCTTTACCGGACGCCACTTTATGGTAAATGGAGTAGAAGCCTATTGCCACGGCAATGATCACTGCGATAACCGTCAAGGCATCGAGGAACGCCGACAGGAAGGCAGAGGCGACACAGAACATCAAGGATACAACTATTTTGGAACGTACCTTGGTGATCATCTTGGTAAATACATAAAGCAGTAACTGCTTCATGAAGTAGATACCGGCCACCATAAATACCAACAATAGTAATACTTCGAGGTTGGCCTCAATCTCGTGTAACACTTGGCTGGGGCTGGTCATTCCGATGAATACGGCCTCAATCGCCAATAAACCGCCTGGTTGCAGAGGATAGCACTTAAGTGCCATGGCCAGAGTGAAGATAAACTGCACGACCAAAAACCAGCCCGCAACAAAGGGATTGATACTGAAGAGTATCGGGTTGATGACAAGAAAAATCAGTATTGCAAGCTTGTACCACTTGGGTGAGTTACCCAAGAAGTTACTCATAAAAGCCTGAATCGGTGTAGCAGGCATGTCTTCCTCTCTAATCTGTTATAAGTGGTTGTAACGTCATTGTTTGACGAACGGTAAAATTTGCGTAGTTCAGTCTAGCCTAAAGATAAACTCAATGTAATGATTAGGGTATACAGGGATTTCAAAAAGCGGATCTCGAGCGCAAAATTCAGTGACTGCTGATTTGAACTTGGTCACTTTTATAGCAATTATTGAGAACTCTACAGGGCTGGATTTCCCATTTGTGATCTGATGGTTTTCATTTTTCGTCGCTCTGGTATGATCTGTGGCCAGAATAATGCTAACAATCGGAAAACCGGGCTGATGATAATCAATGCCAAAGGACCTGCAAGTTTTGCAGAGAAATATATAGTGCGTTCAATCTGGGAAAATAAGTTTCCCCCCGGCTCCATACTTCCTGCGGAACGGGAATTATCAGAGCTTATTGGCGTTACCCGTACGACTTTAAGAGAAGTGTTACAGCGTTTGGCCCGCGACGGTTGGTTGACTATTCAGCATGGCAAACCCACCCGAGTGAATAATTTCTGGGAAACCTCAGGACTTAACATTTTGGAGACGATTGCCGATCTCAACCCGGAAGGTTTTCCTGTACTGGTTGATCAGCTCTTGTCCGCCAGAACCAATGTCAGTGCCATCTATTTTCGTGGAGCGCTACGGCATAACCCGGATACTGCGGTCGAGGCACTGTCTAAAATCCATGATCTGGAAGATGAAGCAGAGGCTTATGCCGAGTTTGACTACCAGTTGCATCACACCCTAGCGTTTTCATCGGGGAACCCTCTGTATGTGCTTATCCTAAACGGGTTCAAAGGGTTGTATGCCAGAGTCGGACGCTACTATTTCAGTAGCTCCGAGGCTCGGGCCTTGGCATTGGCTTTCTATCAAAAACTTGAAACCCTGGCCAAGGACAAAAATTATACTCAAGTACCGGCCTTGATGCGATCTTATGGTATTGATAGCGGCATCATGTGGCAAAAATTACGTGATGCTATGCCGTTGGAAATGGCTCAGGATAACCAATAAATATTTAAAGAAAGTGCGAATAAGCCCCATGTATGCACTGCTTGCAGGGCTGGATGCAAGCAGTGCAAGCAGCAAATGGCCTATCCTTTTCCCTAAGTTTGGGTTCCTGTAAACACTTGCTATGTTACTTGTCTGATATGATAAGTGACCTTTGTTAACTCAGGGTGCTTGGTTAAATACTTTGAGTTAATATCAACTTCTCAATATACAGCTTATGTTTTAGCTCATTGATTCTAAAGGAATAACCAGCCTTATATGGCTGTATTTGTCATCATCGACGCTTATGGTCATCTCCCCAAGCAACTTTAATCTAACGTAATCTTGCAAGTTGACAAGGGAATCTGTTGCGCTGGGTTCTTTCGCTACATGCTCAGGATTTGTTTCCCTTCTGTTGGTTAGCCTAGTCTCGAAATGATGTTCATCTATTTTGGTGGCGTTGAGCGTGATGCATGAACCTTGGGGAGTATCATGTAATATTTGTCTCAACAAAGGGTAGAAGAGCAATAATAATTGCCATGGTTTGGCGCCAGGTAGGAGCTTTTCTTCAATAATTATTCTTATTTCAACATCGGCTTCAGTAAATGCAGATGCCAACAGAGCCTGCATATGGAAGACAAACTCGTCGAAGTAGAGCGCTTTGATTTCTGTTTGAGGATGGTTAACCAAGGCCAAAAGATGGCGTAATCTGGCGGACTCAGCCAAGATAAGCTCTTTGGACTCTTGTTGTATTTCGCCTATGTCAGGCTCGAACAGTCGGGATCCCAAGTGATCAAAAGCGCTAGATAGCTCACAGATGAGCTGACCAAATAAATTGGGGAGTTGTAACTCCTGTTCCTGCATCAATGTTGTGCTGAGGCTGAGTAACTGGGACTTGCTTTGTGCTTGTTGCAACATGGTTTCCAACTGCTCAAGCTGTTGCTGCTGTTGTTGGATGGTACGTTTGTTACGCTTATTGAGATCAACCTGCAATTCCAGGGCCTGTTCCAGTTGTCGCTCTTGTCGTTTGTGACTGGAAAGGTCAAATGCTATGGCGCCTATGCCGCAGATCTCGGCAAATTCATCCCGAATTGGGAAGCGGGTTACTTGAAATGTCACATCTCCCAGAGGGGTTGCTATGGGTTCTTCAGAGCAGAACGGACTGTGATTGTTTATCACTCTTTTATCATTGGCCTGGTATATTTGCGCCAAGCCAAGCGGAAATACCTGAGTATCATTGGCGCCGATAAATTGATTGCGTTCATGGGCGGTTATTTCGCAGTATTTATCATTAACTAGTGTGTATTTACCAGTCAAGTCTTTGATATATATTATATTTTGCGAGTGATTCATTAAGGCATTCAGCTGCTCGGTACGTATTTTTAGGACTTGTTGGGCCTTATACTGTACTTCCAGCTGTTGCTCCAGCGCCAGGTTACTGGCGTCCAGGCTAGCCATAGTTGTTTCCAACTGCCGGGTACGGGAGATAAAGCTGCCGGCTAATATCCCCAGTTCATCTTCTCTATCTCTGGCATCCAACTCCAAACGGGCAGGGTTGTTTTCTCTGAGCGCCTCGGCCATACGGCTAATAGGTTTAATAAATAACCTGTGTTGAACCAGAAACAGCAGTAACAGCGCCAGCAGTTGAATTGCAACAAGATAGATACCCACTTTACCGGCTATTAAGGTTGCATCTTTCTTGAGCGAGGACAGTGGCGTAACTATTACTATTTTCCAATAGGTCTTTGGCATCAAAAATACCGAAACCAGTGCAGGTTCCTTGAGCAAGGGGTCTTGATTAAGCTCTTGAGTTAACAAAAGTTTGGCATTTGCTGGCCATTCTCTGGCAGAGTTATTGATTATAGTATTGAGTAACGCAGCGTCTGTTTCATCACGGTCCCCCAACAAGGATGCCAATTGTTGATTGCTAAAGGCTTTGTGTTGGTTTGCCTGTTGGATAAGTACTTGATCCGCACTGCGAAGCGCTTCACCAACGAATTGGAATTCTGGGAAAAGGCGTTCCAAACGTTGAAAATCATCTAAACTCAGCGGCTTTTCTCGAGTATTGTCTTGAAACTCATCTTCCCAGGGGGATGCGAGTAAGTGGTTGCGATAATCAAGGGCAAACACATAACCACTAAGATCTTTCAGGGCGCCTCTAAAGAAACGGTTCAGGCCTCCCAGGCTAATGTCTACAGTGGCGGCACCAATAAATTCATGATCTTGCCAAATAGGAACAGACGCTGTGACCATGGCTTCTGCAGTGTAAGGATCACGATAGGCACTTGACCAGAAGGTTCTGTCTGCCGGGAAAAAGCGTGTCGGTTTATACCAATCTTCGTTATGGTAACCTTGTTGGGGTTGTTCATTATAACTGTTGAGTTGCTGCAATTCGCCATAACCGTCTCGATACCAGAAGAGGCTGTCAAGAATTTTTCCCGGTTCAAAAGCTCTTGGTTCGGGCCAAATACCGCCGCCGGTAATCATTTCCTTTTGGGTATCTAATTCCAACACAGATTTGATACTGGCCTGAAGTTCAAATTCGTTGCCACGATACAGAGCTCCGAGGTTCGCCATGGTACTGACCAGGCTTTCTATTTGGGAGGTGACTTCCTGCAGTCTTGCGGTAACGACTTGACCATAACTTTGATTCAATGCTCTTTGTTGGCTAAGCAACTGGTTACGTTGGATGCTGAGCAGTACAAGTACAGTACTGATAACGATAAGAGCGCTGATAATTAACTGGCTGAGGGCAAATTTAACCGGCAGGCGTTTCAACCAGCCGGGAAGCCAAGGTAATGGGTTGGATTGTTGCTTCGCCTGGTTCCCTTGCATATATCCTCAGTAATAAGCCTTTAAATCAGTTGCTTAATATAATTCCTGATGGGAGCTTAGCCTTCCCGGAAACTTGCCCCCAGTTAAATTATATCGTTTAGTGTCTGAGGGTTATAACAAGACTATGGGCGTGTAATCAGACGACTGACGTGTAGCCGACGCGATCTGTAAAAGGTGTATATATGTTCATCATTTTCGTGACTGAATAAACCCTGATATGGAAAGGTATAGTATAACCTATTGAGAAAACCCGCCATTTTTCTATGTCTCATCAGAGCTCTGTTACTTTGATGCGAAAAAGGGTCACCGGCTTTGGTTGTCTCCAAATGGCTGTCAAGGTATCTGAATGAAAGCGAGTTGAGTTCTGCAGCAATGGAACTACCAACTCTTTGGCGGAAGAGGCTGTCCGGCAATTTATTTTACTCGCCGAAGTCTCCCATTTTGTTGAGTTTCTTTAATCAACAGCATAGCTCAGCCTCTAATTTGTTGCGGTTAACTTTGCCCCCCAAAGCACCTGTTAATCTTAGGTGTAATTTATAACCCAACCCACTGATATATAGCTGTTAAACCTTGTTTCCTACTTGTTGGGATTTGTTGGGTGGATCACGAAGTTATCATTCAGGGTTAAATTTTACTTGCCTACACTTCATATAGTGTTTACTGTGCAAACAAAAGTTTGTCACGGAAACAAATGTTTGTGCAGGAGCGCGCCAATGACAGAACGTGAACTCGAAATTCTGGCCCTGATTAAAGCTGACCCATTGATCCCACAACAAAAACTAGCTGATCAATTGGGCATAACCCGCTCGGCAGTCGCAGGTCATATCATGAACCTGACTCATAAAGGTGTGATCCGTGGTAAGGGTTATATCCTGGTGGAGAACCCCTATGCTGTCGTGATAGGCGGTGCCAATATGGATATTCTTGGTCGGCCGACTTCCAAGCTAAGGGTAGGGGATTCCAATCCTGGCAGCGTCAGTTGCTCACCCGGCGGTGTTGGGCGCAACATTGCCGAAAACCTGGCGCGCCTGGGTTCAGATACTCGATTGGTGACGGCGATAGGCAAAGACGCTTATGGTGAGATGATTACCGCCCAGTGTCGTCAGGCCGGCGTCGATATGGGCAACAGCTTGCAGTTTGAAGACGCGGTGACCTCCACCTATCTTTCGGTATTGGATGGCGACGCCGATATGCATGTAGCCATCAATGACATGGCCATTCTTGAAAGATTGGGCCCTGAAGTGCTCAAGGGGCTTGAAGATATGCTGCGCCGCGCCGAACTTCTGGTGTTGGATACCAACCTTTCTGAAGCCGCCTTATCCTATCTTTTGAGCAACTTTCCTCAAGTTCCGGTATTTATTGACACGGTTTCCTGTGTCAAGGCGATGAAAATCAAGCCTTATCTCAACGCCATCCACACCCTCAAACCCAACCTCAAGGAAGCCGAACACCTCTCCGGCATCGAAATGCGCAGCAAAGAAGACTTAAGCGCCATCGCTAACTGGTTCCATGAACAGGGCGTCAAGCGGATCTTCCTCAGTATGGGCAGTGAAGGGGTATTTGTCAGTGATGGCGGCGAGTCGCAGATGGTGCCCACCAAGCAGGTGGAAATGGTCAATGCCAATGGCGCCGGAGATGCCTTCCTGGCCGGATTGGCTCACGGTTGGCTCAAGCAGTGGCCATTGCTGGAAACCACAGAATTTGCGATGGCAGCGGCCCGTTTGGCGCTGTCTCATATCGCGACTATCAACCCCAATATGTCTGAAATCTCTGTAAACCGTATTATCAAGGAGTCGTTATGCTGAAGCAGTATCTGGATATTCATCCTGAAGTTCAAGCAGCCCTGGAACAAGGCAAGCCGGTGGTCGCACTGGAGTCGACCATTATTTCTCATGGTATGCCGTATCCGCAGAACGTTGAGACAGCGCTCAAGGTGGAGCAGATCATCCGTGATAATGGCGCTGTGCCTGCAACTATCGCCATTCTCAAGGGCCGCCTTAAAGTGGGCATGAGCCAGGAAGAGATCAATTACCTGGGCAAGGCCGGTGAAGCCGTTATTAAAACCAGTCGCCGCGACATTCCCTTTATTGTCGCCAAAGGTGCAGACGGTGCCACCACGGTTGCTTCTACCATGATCCTGGCCGCAATGGCCGGTATTAAGGTGTTTGCTACCGGTGGTATCGGTGGTGTACACCGCGGCGCTCAGCAAACTTTCGATATCTCTGCCGATTTGCAGGAGCTGGCCAACACAGATGTGGCCGTGGTTTGTGCCGGTGCCAAGTCTATTCTGGATCTGGGCCTGACCCGTGAATATCTGGAAACGCAAGGCGTGCCTGTCGTTGGTTTCCAAACCGATAAACTGCCGGCTTTCTACACTCGCGAGAGTGACTTCGGCGTCGACTATCGCTTGGAGCAGCCGGTAGAGGTCGCTGCTGCCATGAAAGCCAAGTGGGACATGGGGCTTAAGGGCGGTATGGTGATTGCCAACCCAATTCCCCATGAGCATGCGTTGGATAAAGCACTGATCGATGGTGCCATCGCCCGCGCAGTGACTGAAATGGATGAGAAAGGCATAGGCGGCAAGGCTTCAACGCCGTTCCTGTTGGCCAAAGTTGCCGAAATTACCGAAGGTCACAGCCTGACTGCCAACATAGAGCTGGTATACAACAATGCCAAGCTGGCGGCTGAGATTGCCCGCGAGTACGTGGCTCGTTAACAAGACGGCATTCAAGGTTACTTGAGCTAACTCAACCAACCCGGCGATTGCCGGGTTTCTTTTGGGATGACATATCGCCCCTGAGCCAAAGCATGCCAAAGCTCAAATCGGGTAAATAGTGTCTTAAAACGGGATTAATCCGGCCAAAGCCGCTCAAGCCCCTTGCAGAGCCGGGGGCGAACTCCTATGATCCAGCGGTTTTCCATCCCGAGGCCCAAATATGCTTAACTCCCCGCTTAGCGAACATGCCAGTGAGCTGGTCATTGCGATTCTCAATCAGGTACTGACTCAAGGTGCGCCGCTGGACCGCGCCTACTCAAAGCAGTTTGCACCTGAGCGGCTCAAGCCTTGGGAGCAAGCCAGAATTGCTCTGGTCACCGGGGATATTTTGCGCCGTTTAAGTTATTACAGTTTTTTGGCTGATGTTGCAGCGGAGCAAATTGAGCGTGAAGGCACCCGGCTCATCAACGCCTGGCATATGGCCAATGGCCTTGAGCTGCCGAAAATGCGCTACGCGCTGCAGATGGACAGTGAACTGCTTGAGCAGCGGATGGCGGCGGCCCAAGCACAGCCTGCGCTGCTCGATGGTTGCCCGCAATGGCTCGAAGCGCTAGGGAGTGAACAACTGGGGGACAACTGGCCGGCGGAGCGCCACGCCTTGACTCAGGCCCCCAAACGTTATCTGCGCACCAATTTACTTAAGTGCAGCCGGGAAGAACTCAAGGCTCGTCTTGCCAAGGAAGGGGTGGAGACTTGTGAAGTCCCCGAGGTTGCCAGTGCTCTTGAAGTGATTTCCGATTCAGCGCTGTTTCGCACCGAATGCTTTAAGTCGGGCTGGTTTGAGCAGCAGGATGCCGGCTCGCAACATGTTGCCGAAGCCCTTGGGGTCGAACCCGGGATGCGGGTCATTGATGCCTGCGCCGGTGCCGGCGGCAAGACGCTGCACCTGGCCGCAAAAATGCAGGGCAAGGGACGATTACTGGCGATGGATGTCGAGCAGTGGAAGCTGGATAACCTTAAGCAGCGGGCCCGCCGCGCCGGCGCCCACAATGTGGAAACCCGGCTTATTGCATCAAGCAAGACCATCAAACGTTTGAAACTCAGCGCCGACAGGGTACTTTTAGATGTGCCTTGCTCAGGACTTGGGGTGCTGAAACGCAACCCGGACACCAAATGGCGTGATACCCCTGAGCGCTTGCCGGTGCTGATGGAGCTGCAGGAGCATATTCTCGGCAGTTACAGCCGCATGGTGAAGGTGGGCGGGATCCTGGTTTATGCCACTTGCTCGATTATGCCGCAGGAAAACGAGCAGCAGGTAGCGCGTTTTCTGAAGCAGCAAAGCCATTTCCGCTTACTCGATGAGGAAACCATCAGCCCGGCCAAAACCGGTTTCGATGGCTTCTATCTGGCAAGAATTGAGCGGATAGCCGAGTAACAATCAAGCCTGTTTGAGTCATATTGACTTAAACAGGCGGTTTTACATCCGCCTCAAAAAGCATCTCAACAAAAGCATCTCAACAAAAACCGCGCCGCTCACACTTACCGGTTTGCCTAGTCTTGCCGCTTTATTCCCCCTGCAGGGTCAACAGCAGGCGGCGCCGACCGCCATTGTCTCTGTGCTCGCCAAGATAGATCCCTTGCCAAGTACCCAGTGCCAGTTCTCCGGCGCTGACAGGCAGCAGCAGACTGGTACCCAGCAGGCTGGATTTAATATGGGCCGGCATATCATCGGCGCCCTCATAGGTGTGGCGAAAGTAAGAGGTATTTTCGGCCACGGCGTGATTGAACCAAGCCTCAAAATCCTGCCGCACCGTGGGATCGGCGTTTTCGTTGAGCGTCAGCGAGGCAGAGGTATGCAGCAGTTGCAGGTGCAACAGGCCGCAACTGACGTAAGGCATATCATCAAGAGCCTTGGCAATATCCTCGCTTATTAAATGAAAACCACGTTGCTTGGGGCTTAAGGTCAATTGTTGCTGACGCCACATTGGCACTCCTTAAAACGGTTAACATCAAAAGAAACAGCCTTTAGACAATGCATTGTATCTCTTTCAATGTTGTCACTCCAAGAAGAAGAGGTGCCTGCCCTAACCGCAGAGCAGGATATTAAATGCCCGGGTGATAAGGTGTTTACCTGGTTTGTTGTAACCTTAGTGGCAGTAAATAAAAGTTATGAGCTGTTATTCAGCTGGAAAGTGGGCAAAAAAAGGCCCAAAACTATTCCAATTGTTTTGGGCCTAGGGGAATGGCTCATGGTTGAGCCGTGCGCTAATGTTGAGATCCGACAGGGTTGGCTATCTCTGAATAAATATTAGCCGATAACCGCTGAAAGATGCATTTAGACAGTGGATTTGTTAGCACTAATTGTTATAAGGTATAACCAAAATGCGAGCGCTGAAACAGATTGACTGGGTAATCCACTCTTTTTAATGGAATACTAACTATAGCAGCTTAGTGTTTGGGTTCAGGACAGACAAATTTTGTCTTTGACCAGTTCCCGCGGTAGATTGTTTTTCAGCCGGTTGCCCAGATGTTTACCCAGCCCAAGCACTTGCCCGCCCCAGGTCAATACCAGCTCACCACGGGCCTTTTCACTGCCATCCAGCGCGATATCCCGTCCCATCAGATAAGCCTGAGCCTCAGGCTCTGTAACTTCATAACCCTTGTCGGCGGTTACTCCCAAGGCCATTAAGGCTTCATGGCGCAGTTTCAACCCATGCTTACTGTCATCGGCAAGTTTAAGGCCGATACGTTGATAACGCATCTTGCCGATAAAGGGCTCAAAGTCGCTGGGAAACAGCCAGTACTCCTGATCCCTTATCCAGAGGCTGCCTTCGGGAAGCGTTTTGCCAAGCAACCGCTGCAGCTCGGCGGCGATGGCCTGTTGCTGTTTGGTACTGGCGGGAGTGAAAGGAAACTGCTTTTGCTGTTTGGGTTCATCACTTTCGCGCGCCACTGAACTCAGTTTACGCACCTTGGCAACAAAGAAACCTTCGCTGTCATAGATTTGCGGCCAAATATGCAAGAATCCCTCGGCAGTGCAGGCTTTTTCTGCCCCGGTAAACAGTGAATCAAGTGACTCAAAGACCACGGCAGCGCCATATTTTTGCTTGAGGTGTTGCAGTACGGCCTGGTTTTCCTGGCTGTTGAGGGTACAGGTGGAGTACACCATTACCCCGCCTGGCTTAAGTGCCAGAAAGGCGGAATCTATCAGGTCCTTCTGGGTGGCGGCAATGTCGGCTATCTCCTGTGGATCCCAGTGTTTGAGGGCATCCGGATCCTTACGTACCGTGCCTTCACCGCTACAGGGGGCATCGAGCAACACGGCATCCATGGATTCATACTGGTATTGGCCGAACACCCTGGCATCGAAGTGGGTCAGTGCCGTATTGCTGACCCCCATTCTCTGCAGATTGGCATGAAGCACTTTGACGCGGCTGGAGGAGTATTCGTTGGCGATCAGCACGCCTCCATTGGCCATCATGGCCGCCATTTGTGTGGTCTTGGATCCCGGCGCCGAGGCCATATCCAGCACCCGCTCCATTCCCGGTTCAAGCAGCGCCGCGGGTGGCAGCATGGAGCTCGCCTCCTGAATGTAAAACAGCCCTTGCTGATGTTCGATACAGTTTCCGGGTTGGCTATCACCCGCCTGGTACCAAAAGCCTTCTGGGCACCAGGGAATGGTTTCAAACTGCCAGCCTTTGGCTTGCATTCTCGAGAGGAATTCATCGACGCTGATTTTGAGGGTGTTGACCCGCAAGGCGGCTCTCAATGGTAAGCTGCAAAAGTGAATAAAATCCTCGAGCTTGAGATGTTCTGGCAGATCCTTGGCGATACTGTTGATAAAATTCTGATTTAATTGAACCATAAACAAAAAGGGTGACCCCGGGATGGCGGCAGTATAGCACACTCGGGCGCGGCGACTGTGGGGTGTTTTAGGTGTTGAACCGGGTTTGGAGTCTGTTCTTTATTATCGCGCTCGGAGCGATTTTGCTGCGTTTGATGAGCGGCGATGCGACCGTTCTCAATGAGTCTGTCACGGCGATGTTTGACAGCGCCAAATTGGCCGCGGAAATAGCCCTGGGATTGATTGGGGTGTTGACCCTGTGGATGGGGCTGATGCGTCTCGGGGAAAAAGCCGGAGTGATTGCAGCCATCGCCTGGGTATTTGAGCCGCTGCTCAGCAAGTTGATGCCGGAAGTGCCAAGAGGCCATCCCGCCTATGGCAGCGTCACCATGAACCTGACCGCCAATATGCTGGGGTTGGACAATGCCGCCACACCATTGGGACTTAAGGCGATGGCGGATCTGCAAAGCCTGAACCCCGACAAGAAGACCGCCACCAATGCCCAGATCCTGTTTTTGGTGCTCAATACCTCTTCTGTGACTTTGGTACCCGTGACGGTTTTTCTGTACCGGGCGCAGCAAGGGGCGGCTGATCCTGCCGACATTTTCCTGCCTATTTTGCTTTCGACCCTGGGCTCGACCCTGGCGGGTTTGAGTGTGGTGGCGCTGGTGCAAAGGATACGCTTGCTGGATTGGGTGGTGCTGAGTTATGGCGCAATACTGCTCGGCGGTCTCAGCGCCGGAGTGATGTACCTGTTGACCCTGGGAGCCGAGCGGATCGGCGAAGTCTCCGCCATGCTGGGGAACGGTTTGCTGCTGGGGATCATCTTTGCCTTTGTGTTGGTGGCGCTGCTTAGGCGGGTGGCGGTTTACGATGAATTTATCGAAGGCGCCAAGTCGGGGTTTGAACAGTCGGTGCGGCTCATTCCTTATCTGCTGGCCATGCTGCTGGCGATAGCCTTACTGCGCGCCTCCGGCGCGCTGGATTATCTACTCGGGGTTATTGCCGCTTTGGTGAGCCATATGGGGATGGATGGCCGCTTTATCGATGCCTTGCCAACCGCCCTGATGAAGCCTTTGAGCGGCTCAGGCGCCAGAGCCATGATGCTGGAAACCATGGCCCATTACGGCGTCGATTCTTTTGCCGGTAGGCTGGCAGCCATTTTCCAGGGTAGTACTGAAACCACTTTTTACGTGCTGGCAGTGTATTTTGGTGCCGTCGGTATCCGCAATGGCCGCCACGCACTGGCTTGTGGCTTGTTTGCCGATCTGGCGGGTATCTGCACTGCTATCGCCGTGTGCTATTGGTTTTATGGCTGAGGTGAAACATAGGTAGGATTACAGACTTAAAAAAACGGGGCTCAGACGAGCCCCGTTTGGGTTTTATGGCTGGCTGAGTCTTGGGCGCCAGTTGAGCCAGTCGCGCTCGGGTTTGTCATGAAGTGGCATCAGACTCTGGTTTTCAAGCGGTTTGCTGCTTTGATTGTCGAGCTCAGTGACCACTCCTATGCCGCCGGCGAGTATGGTTTCCAATGAGCCGGTTTCGATTTGGGCTCCGGAAAACAGCCCCAAATCGACCCGAATACCGGACAAGTCGTAGAACCTGCTGCTCTGGTTGATAAGATGCCGATAAGGCGCAGCAATCTGGGTCTGGATCCAGACTTCATCGCCCTTGGGCGCCAGCCGGTAACTGGTTACATCGCCAATTTGAATGCCGCGAAAGAAGATCCCTGTGCCTACGTTGACCGAGCCCAGGCTGGGCTTGCTCAGCACCAGTTGCAGCGCATCGGCCTCTGGGGCAACCGCCGTGTGTACTTGGCCATTGAACTGTTGGCTTACTTCGGCGGCTTGGCCCGGCAGGGCACTGATATAGGCGCCGGTCAGCAGGGTTTCCGGTGCCTTTATGCCCTTAAGGGATATTTCGGCGTTGACCAAGCTGTAGCGACTGTCGCTTTTGAGAAACGGCTCGGCATAGCGGCCATAGAGAAAGGCACTGAGTTGCTGGCTGTTGAGATCGTCACTCAAGGTTACCCGGGTGACTTCACCAATCTGATGCCCCTGATAGCGGATAGCGGCACCTGGTTTGATAGTGGCACTGGCCGGGAAACTCAGCCCAATGGCAACGGCCTGATTGCGCGCCAGTGACTCGGAGGCATAAAGCTGCTTATTGTTGGGCTCGCCTTGCTCCAAAAAGCCCAAACTGATACTGCCCTTGATGGCACCGGCCAGCGGCGCGACATCCAGCTTGACTCCCGAAAGTCCGGCATCGATTGACACCGCCTGGTTGCGCCAAAACACGGCATTGGGTTTGAGCAGGGGCGCAAAGGTATGGTCTATGGCGAGCGCAATGGCAAATCTGTCATCCTGGCTCTGCCAGCTGACCTGTTTCACCTGTCCTATCTGCATCTTCTTGTAGTAGACAGGTGCGCCCGGGCTCAAGTCGGCGCCATCATCGCTGTAGAGCTGCCATTTTAGCTGCTCCATGCCTTGGTAATAGTGGCCGGCCTCGGCACTCGAGGCAAACAGCGGCAACGGCTTGGAAAGATCGGCGCCCTTGCGGCTTTGGCCGCGTCTTAAGCTGACACTGCCCTTGGTGAGAGTCGTAAAATCGCCGCTCTTGAGGCTGACGCCGTCCAGTGAGGCGTTGAAGTCCAGCGCGGCTTCGGCGATGAAGTCACTGCCTTGAGTCAGCAACGGGGCAAATTCGGGCAACACCTCGGCCTGGTACTCTACCGAGTTAAAGTCCTGACTCAGGGCAACCGAAGTGACCTTGCCTATGGCGATCTTCTTGTACCTCAGCTCGGCATCTGGGCTGATGCCGGGGTTTTCATCGGCTCTAAGCGTTATCTTTAGCGCCTTGGCCTTGCTGAGATCCGGCGCCTGCTCGGCCAAGGCGTAACGGGTTTGGGCCTCGCCCGTACCCGGGAGAAAGGCGATGGCATCGCCGCTCAGCAATCGGCCCGGGTGTTTTATGCCGGACAGTGACAGCTCAGCGCCTTCACGCCAAAACTGCGCCGTGCCGGTCAAAAGACTCGAGTAGGGGGCGTCCAGGCGGGCATGCAGCGCCACGCCGTCATCGGCCAGCACTATCTCTTCGATTTCCCCTATGGGCAAACCGCGGTAGAGAATGGGGCTGCCCTTGTTGAGGCCATCGGCGTTTTTTGCCGACAGAATAAAGCTGGCGCCGCCACTGGCTTCTGTTTCATTGTCATATAGGGTGAAACTATCGCCGTTTACTGCGTTCTTTGAGCTTTCGGGGGAATCAAAGTTGATGCCGCCGGCGAGTATCGCCGCCAGGCTCTCTGCGCTGACCTTAACGCCGGAAAGCGAGGCGTTGATCTCTATGCCGGAGACATTCCAAAAGCGGGAATCTTTCTTGACCAGATAGGCATATTGCTCCTGAATAAAGGCGCTTAGCAGCAATTTGTCGCTGTTGTCGAGTCGATAGCTGACCACACTGCCGACCGGTACCTGGCGATAGAATACCGGAGAGCCCACATCCAGTGAGCCAAGGCGCTCGGCGCTCAGTTCAATCACTAAACCATCATTACTGGGCAGCACCGGCGGGGCAGAGCGCTCGGCCTCGTAGCGGTAACGCGAATCGCCATCCCCGGGTTGAATACCTATATAGTTCCCCGAGAACAAGGCATCCAAACCCTCGACACCTGTGATGGATGCCTTGGGTGTCACCAGCCAGAACTTGGTTTCATCCTTGAGGAAAGGCTCGGCGCGGTAGTCCATCAAGACATCGACGTTAACGCCCTGCAGCTCTTCATCGATGGAGATATCCACCACCTTGCCGACGGTCAGGCCCTGATAGCGCACCAGTGTCTTGCCCACATCCATACCGCTGGCACTGGGGAAGTGGATCCGCACTTCAATGCCGGACTCCTTGATGCTCTTCAGCCCCAGCCAAGCGCCTAAAGCCAACGCCACTATAGGTAACAGCCAGATGGGGGAAAAAAGCTTCTTTTTGACTATTTTAGGCTTTTCGATTTGCGTCATCTTCAGTGTCCAGTTGATCCCAAAGTAAACGTGTATCCAACACCTTGGCCGCAAGTTGGGTAAAGAGGATGACCAAGGCAAACGCGGTTGCCGCCGGCGCCGGTTTGGCGTCCAGCAATTGCCCCATATTAACCAGGGCAACGGTAATGGATATGACAAACAGATCCAGCATAGACCAGCGTCCAATCCATTCTATGATATGAAACCCGGCCATCATTGGCCGTTTGGGGATAGGCAGGTTGAAACTGATCGCCGTCAGATAGAAAGCCAGGCCGATAATCTTCAGCCAGGGCACCAGAATACTGGCGGTAAAGACTATGATGGCAATGGGTAACATATCCGACTGTACCAGATGGGTGATGCCGGAAAAAATGGTGTCGTAGGTGACCTTGCCCTGTTTGGTGAGCATGGTAATGGGATAGATGTTGGCCGGGATCAACAAGATGGCCGCAGTGATCAACAAAGCCCAGCTTTTTTGCAGACTGGTTTCATCCCTTAGCCTGAGCGGGTTTTGGCAGCGGCTGCAATACTCATCCTCTATCTGATTGAGTTTTTTACAGGCGGGGCAGGTGCACATGCCCATGTCTTTGCCCTGGAGCTGCTTTTTAGCTTTCATCGAGAAAACTCCACATATGCTCCAGGTTATATTCGCGCTGCAGGAAGAGAGTCACCAAGAACAGCATGGTAAAACAAAAGGTTCCCATGCCAAAGTAAACATCAGAGAAGTCGGACAACTGAAAGGCGGAAACCAGGAAACTGATCACATAAATTTCCAGCATGGTCATTTGCGACAGCAGGCCTTGCTTCTTGAGCAGCCAGGTGAGAACCCCTCGCCAGAAGTGATGCTGCACCAGACCTGCCTTGATGATCAGCACTTGGATAAAAATCGATAGGTTGAGTACTCCGGGGGCGATGACGGCCGCCACCAACACAGCAATCCCCACTATCCAATAACCTTGGTCCATCACCGCCAAGGCGCCCTGGTATGCGGTCGTGGTTCTGACACTGCCGAGAAAGTGCATTTCCAGCACGGGTAGCAGCATGGCGGGCAGATAAAACAGCAGGGCGCTGATACATAGCGCCAGCATGCCATTGATGGAGCAGTAGGGGGCATCATAAAGCGCCGTATGGCATCTTGGACAAAGCGCTCTGACGCCGGAGGGCAGGGCACGTTTGCTCACCGCCAGATCACAGGCGCGGCAGAGCACTATGCTGCAGTCCGGTTTGTTGTCGCTTGGATTATACGCTTTCAAATGCTGGATATGTCCTGTTCTGGCCATGGTGACCCAAGCTTAATCGTCAACACGCTAACAGCGCTGCTTGTGGTCCATTGGAGTGAGTCGACAAAACAAACTCGCAAATACTATCAGAAAGAGCGCGTCTCTTGCATCTATAGCGCATTTTATGTCAATCTATTTACTGTATATTTAAACAGTGTGAGGAAGGTCATGGCCGTTATAACTCAGTACGTTGTGGTCAGAGAAGGGGTTGAGAAGATGACATTTACATCTAAGAAGGAGGCTGACGCCTACGATAAGATGCTCGACATCGCGGATAACTTAATCCCCTTTATCCAAGGTAGTGAATTGGAATTGGATGATAATACAACGGAAAAACTTGCTTTTTATTTAGCTTCTCATAAAGATACATTGGCGAATCTGCTCAAGGGCGCCCCGGTAAAAGCGCCGGCTCCCGCCAAGAGCAGCAAGAAAAAGACGGAATCAGAAAAAGCATAACCCGGAACCCCAGATGAAAGCTCAGTTTTACGATACGCTCAACCGTCAGGTACAGGCACTGTTTGCCGGTGAAGACGATATGATTTGTGCCATGGCCAACTTCTCTGCTTTGTTGAATGAACACCTTGAGGACATCAATTGGGTGGGCTTTTATCTGCTCAAAGGCGAGCAATTGGTGCTTGGGCCGTTTCAAGGCAAACTGGCATGCACCCGAATTCCAATGGGTAAAGGTGTCTGTGGCACCGCGGCTGCCAAGGCCGAGACTCAGTTGGTTGAGGATGTACATCAGTTTGCCGGACATATCGCTTGTGATGCCGCCAGTAACTCGGAAATTGTGATCCCTGTTTACCAAAAGGGTGAGCTGATTGCCGTACTGGATATCGACAGCCCCAGCCTGTCGCGTTTCGATAAAGAGGATCAAACCGGACTGGAGAGCCTGGTGCAGAGTCTGGAAAAGTGCTTATTTGGTTAATTCCCGTACAATCTGCCACAATTGATGGTCGCAATAAGGCGCACGCAGCTTATAATAGGCGGCTGCTCTGAGGGCCAAATGACCGTTTGTGGTGCTTGGTCGTATCAGGCTGAAATGTTAAGTTTTGTGTCATGCCTTTGGCTATGGCTGAATGCATGCTAATTTGTACGTTATCCCCCAAGGGGTTAACGAAGATGAACGACGCCGTGAGTACAGCAGACCTAACTGACCACTGACGTCCCCTGTTAACTGTGGAAGTAATGATGGAATCAACAGAAAAGTTGACCGACACCAACGCTATTCTGGCGTATTTGTATGAAACATTTCCTTTGTGCTTTATCGCTGAAGGAGAAACCAAACCACTGAAGATAGGACTGTTTCAGGATTTGGCTGAAAGGTTGGCTGATGATTCCAAAGTCAGTAAGACCCAACTTAGGGTCGCCCTGAGACGCTACACCAACAGTTGGCGTTATCTTAAGTGCATCAAGGAAGGCGCACAGCGAGTGGATCTCGATGGTAACCCTTGCGGCGAGCTGGATCCGGAGCATATTGAACATGCCAAGGCCACGCTGAAAGAGAGCCAGGAAAAGGCCAAGGCCCGCCGTGCGGCTGAGCCTGCCAAAGAAGGCGAAGCCAAGAAAAACAGGCCTGCGCGCAAGCCACGTCCTCAGGGGGATAAGCCCCGCAACGAGCGTCCTCGTAGTGACAAGAAAGTGGCCCGTAAGCCGAAGCCCGCTGCTCCAGCCGTGGAACTGGTTCCAGCCGTGTTGGAAGAGCTGAAACCTTCACAGCGAGTGAATGTCAAATTGGGTATGACGCCGGTAGCCGGTGTGATCCTCGACATCAATAAAGAAGATGTTCACGTTCAACTGGATTCCGGCCTGTCAGTCAAGGTCCGTGTGGAACATATTCTGCTGTAAAATCATCAAATAGAAAGGAGTAACTTGCTGATGCGAAAATTTATTCTTGCTGCATCGATCGCCAGTGTCTTTATGGGTTCCCAGGCGCTGGCTATCTCACCGGCAGTCCCGGTCAGCGAGTTACCCCATCTGCAACAGGAGCCGCAACACAAGGTTGCCAGTAAAAGGATAACCGGCCTGTTCAGTCGCTCCCATTATCACAGATTCGATCTGGATGATGCTTTTTCTCAGCAGATCTTCAAGCGCTACCTCGAACAGCTTGACTATCGCCGCAATGTATTATTGCAGAGCGATATCGACAGCTTTAAAGTCTATGCCAACCAGTTTGACGATATGGTGCGTAGCGGCGATCTGGAACCTGCGTACAAGATGTACGATCTGGTGCAGCAGCGCCGTTATGAGCGTTTTGTCTATGCCTTGAGTTTGCTCGATAAAGAGATGGACTTTGATCAGGCAGGCGATGCTTATGTCTTTGATCGTAAAGATGCCGCCTGGCCCAAGGACGAGGCAGAGCTCAATGAGCTGTGGCGTCAGCGGGTCAAGTACGATGCCCTTAACCTTAAGCTTACCGGTAAAGAGTGGCCGGAGATTGTTGAAATGCTGGGTAAGCGCTACAACAACGCCATCAAACGCCTGAAGCAAACCAACAGCGAAGACGTGTTCCAGGGGCTGATGAATGCCTTTGCCCGCAGTGTCGAGCCGCACACCAGTTATCTGTCTCCCCGTAATGCCGAACGTTTCCAGATGGAGATGAACCTGAGCCTGGAAGGGATAGGTGCCGTGTTGCAGATGGAAGATGACTACACGGTTATCAAGAGTCTGGTGGCTGGTGGCCCGGCAGCGCTGAGTGAGAAGTTGGCGCCGGAAGATAAAATTGTCGGTGTGGGTCAGGAAGGCAAGGAGATGGTCGATGTTATCGGCTGGCGTCTGGATGATGTGGTTGAGCTCATCAAGGGCCCCAAAGGTAGCAAAGTAACCCTGCAGGTGCTGCCCAAAAAAGGCGGCTCCAATGCTAAACCCATCAATGTGACTGTGGTGCGGGACAAAATCCGTCTCGAAGACAGGGCGGCGACTTCCAAGATAGTTGAGCCGGATACCGGTCCTTACGCCCAGCGTAAAATCGGTGTTATTCAGATCCCTGGCTTCTATATGGACTTATCCCGCGATGTGGCCAAAGAGTTACAAACCCTTAATGAAGCTAAGGTTGAAGGTGTGATTGTTGACCTGCGCGGTAACGGTGGTGGCGCCTTGACTGAAGCAACCTTGCTCACTGGGCTGTTTATCGACCAGGGACCTGTGGTGCAAATTCGTGACGCCAATGGTCGCATCAGTGAAAACCGTGACAACGACGGCAAGAGCTATTACGACGGCCCACTCACAGTGATGGTTGACCGTTACTCGGCCTCGGCCTCGGAAATTTTTGCCGCTGCATTGCAGGATTATGGCCGCGCCTTGATTATTGGTGAATCGACATTCGGTAAGGGCACAGTGCAGCAGCACAAGAGCCTTGGCCGTATCTACGACCTGTATGAAAAGCCGGTTGGTCATGTGCAGTACACCATAGCCAAATTCTACCGTATCAATGGTGGCAGCACCCAGTTGAAAGGGGTGACTCCGGATATCCCGTTCCCCAGTGCGTTGGAGCCGGGTGAATACGGTGAAGCGGAAGAAGACAATGCTCTGCCATGGGATAAGGTCCCTGTCGCCAAGTACCAGCCTTTGGGTGAAATTGGCGCAGAGATGGTCAGCAATCTTGCGAAACGCCACCAGAGTAGGATACAGCAGGACGTTGAGTTCGGTTATATACTGCAGGATATAGGCGAGTTCAAGAAACACCATAAAGAGAAGAGTGTTTCTCTGGTGGAAAGCGAGCGTCTGGCCGAACGGGATAAGGACGATCAAAAACAGTTGGCCCGCCTCAACGAACGTCGGGTTGACCATGGTCTCGAGCCCTTGAAGTCTCTGGATGACGATGAAAATGTCTCCGAAGATGAGAAAAAAATCGAGACTCCGGATGCCTTCCTCGATGAAGCCGTCTATATCACTTTGGATATGGTGGACTATCAGAAATTGGCAAAAAACAGCGCAAATTGATGCTGGATCCAGGAAACATAAAAACGCGCTGATTGCGCGTTTTTTGTTTGCTTCCAGCGCTCACAGAGGCAAGATCAGTCAACGAACTCAGCGACTGCCAGTGCCCAACGAATTAAGGATGACCTATGTCTGAAGCACAAAACCTTTCCCCGGACCAACTGCAAGCCAAGCGCCTGGCTGATTATCGTCCACCGGCGTTTTTGATCCCAGAACTGTCCCTCTCATTTCAGCTCGAACCCAAGCAAACCCGGGTGACTGCGGTCAGCCAGGTTAAGCGCAACGGCAATCACAATGAACCTCTGCAGCTTGACGGTGACGAGCTGGAATTGGAACAGCTGTTGGTTAACGGTGAACCGGCCGACTATCGCCTCGAGCCGGGTAAACTGCTGCTTGAAACTGAACTCAACGGATTTGAATTGACTCTGGTGACTCGTATCAGCCCGGCCGATAACTCGGCATTGGAAGGTCTGTACATGTCTGATGGCGCCTATTGCACTCAATGTGAGGCGGAAGGTTTCAGACGCATCACCTATTTTCTCGACCGTCCCGATGTGCTGGCCAAATACCAGGTACGTATCGAAGCCGACAAGGCGTTTCCTTTCTTGCTTTCCAACGGCAACTTGCTGGAGAAAGGGGAGATGGCCGATGGTCGTCATTTCGCCGTCTGGCAAGACCCTTTCCCTAAACCCGCGTACTTGTTTGCGCTGGTTGCCGGTGACTTTGACCTGTTGGAAGACAGTTTTACCACCCGCTCCGGCAGAGAGGTTAAACTGCAGGTGTTTGTCGACAAGGGTAACCAGCATAAGGCCGGACACGCCATGGCTTCATTGAAAAAGGCGATGGCCTGGGACGAGTCACGCTTTGACCTCGAGTATGATCTCGATATCTACATGGTGGTGGCAGTAGACTTCTTTAACATGGGCGCCATGGAAAACAAGGGCCTGAATGTTTTCAACACCAAGTATGTGTTGGCAGATAATGACACTGCGACCGATGATGACTTCCACGGCATAGAGTCCGTTATTGGTCACGAATATTTTCACAACTGGACCGGCAACCGGGTAACTTGCCGTGACTGGTTCCAGCTGAGCCTGAAAGAGGGGCTGACCGTATTTCGCGATCAGGAATTCAGCTCAGATCTCGGCTCCCGGGCCGTCAACCGTATTCATGCCATTAAGGTTATCAAGAATCAGCAGTTCGCCGAGGACTCGGGGCCGATGTCGCATCCTATTCGCCCCGAAAGCGTGATAGAGATGAATAACTTCTACACAGTCACTGTTTACAACAAGGGCGCCGAAGTGATCCGCATGATGCACACCCTGCTGGGTGAGCAGGCCTTCCAGGCGGGGATGAAGCTTTATTTCGAGCGTCACGACGGCCAGGCGGTTACCTGTGATGACTTTGTCGCTGCTATGGAAGATGCCTCAGGTAAAGATCTGACTCAGTTCCGCCTCTGGTATAGCCAGGCGGGCACCCCTCAGGTGGCAGTGACTGATGAGTATGATGCAAGCACAGAGACTTACCGCCTGCACCTCAAACAGTTCACTCCAGTGCGCGCCGGAGAAGCGGCCAAGGCACCATTGCATATTCCGTTCAGTCTGGAACTGCTGGGCAATGATGGCAGCTCCTTGGTCAACCAAGTGTTTGATTTTACTCAGGCCGAGCAGACATTGGAGTTCAAGGGTATCAGTGCCGGTCCAATTCCTTCGCTGTTGCAGGACTTTTCGGCGCCGGTGAAGCTCAAGTATGACTACAGCACAATGCAGCTGCTCTGCTTACTGCGCCATGCCGGCAGTGAAGTGGCCCGTTGGGAAGCGGCTATGAGTCTCTTCAGCCGCGCCGTGTGGGCCAATGTGACCTTACTTGAACAGGGGCAGGGGATGCATCTGGATCCTCGGGTTGTCGACGGCTTCAGAGGTGTGATGCTGGACGAATCCTTGGATAAGGGCCTTGCGGCCGAAATTCTCAAGCTGCTTTCAGTGTCGTCCTTGATTGAACAGGCCGATAAGGTGGAATTGGATGCCCTGTTGCTGGCCCGCGACTTTGTGATTGAAGCCATCGCCAGTGGCTGTGAAGATGAGCTGTTGGCCCGTTATCGTCAATTACTGTCGCTGGATGACGCCGCCGCCCGCAGTTTGAAAAACACTCTGCTTTGGCTGCTGGCCAAAGTCTCTGATGAATATGAGTCCTTGATTGAACAGCAGTTTGCCTCGGCCTCTGGTATGACAGATGCGCTGGGCGCGCTGCTTGTCGCCAACGATGCCGATTGTGATTGCCGCAATGCCCTGATGCAGCAATTCGAGCAGCGCTGGAATAAGACTCCTCTGGTGATGGACAAGTGGTTCAGTCTGCAGGCGATGGCGACAGATGATGAGGTGATCGCCAGACTCGAGACCCTGTTGCAACATCCGGCCTTCAGTCTGAATAATCCCAACCGGGTTCGTTCTCTGGTGGGGAGTTTTGCCGCGGCCAATGTGCGCCAATTCCACCGCCGGGACGGCAAGGGATATGCTTTCCTTACCGCCATGCTCAAACAGCTCAATAGCCTCAACCCGCAAGTGGCAGCACGGATCATCACTCCGCTGATCCAGTTTGCCAAGTTTGATGCCGGACGCCAGGCCAAAATGAAGGCTTGCCTGCAGGAGTTGTTGGCTATGCCTGAGTTGTCACGGGATCTTTATGAGAAGGTCAGCCGCGCACTGGAAGACTGAGTACAAAGATGGAATTTTACTTTCGCCTCAATCTGAGTTATCAGGACTTTTTACCTTACTATCAAGGTATTGCTGAAAATGTTGAGGTCAGGGAAAAGGGTGGCAAGATCCTCTGGATCAATGGCCGCCGCTTACGTCCTTTTCTGACTGCCGATGGTATTTATGGTGAATTCCATCTCAGATTAGACCGGGATGGAAAGTTCATTTCCTTGAAACAAATTTAGAGTAATTACTTAAAACGGCCGACTTAATCAGTCGGCTGTTTTGTATCCAGGTAACAAAGGTTAATCCATTGAAATCAATTGGGTTATATTTGTTAACCTCCTATATCCTTTCCACACTCGATAAAAATTTAAATTTCCACGCCTTTCCTGAATGACGGATCCGTCTTAAGTCCCCAAATCTGCACAATAAATTTCTCCGTCTCTGCCTTGCTCATCAGCATTAATTGCTGTAACAATGGTGTTGCCTGTGAGCTAACAAGATGTTGGTTGAGACTCCTATAACAATTAATCCAGCAGGTTACGGAGAAGCGATAAATGAAAACAGTGATAAACCGTTTTAACAAGTCGGCGCTCGCTTTGGGGGTGGCGTCGGCACTGAGTTTAGGGATGATCCCCAGTGTCGAAGCGGTATCGTTCAAATGGGGCGAAGTGGATGGCTCCTTTGATTCGACCTGGACCTTGGGCGCCAGTTGGCGCGTGGAAGGACGCGACTGGGATGGTCAGATAGGTAAAGTCAACCATCCAAGATTCGATTGGAGCGGCTATTCGGCTTTCACCGACACCAAGTACACGGCCGCCGAGATCTGGGCGCAACCCGGTTCCTATTCCAGTAACAATGACTTGAGTAACCTGCTGTATTCTAAGGGTGATACTACCTCGGAAATTTTCAAGGGATTGCACGAGCTGTCGCTCAAGTATGAGAATTTCGGTATTTTCGCCCGTGGAATGTATTTTTACGATCGTAAATTGAACGACAGAATTTACGACTTTAATGACCCTCTGACCGGCAACCGCTACGACCCTTGCGCCGACAAGCGCGCCAAAGAAGTGCAGTGTAAGGATATCCGTCTGCTGGATGCTTTTGCCTATGCCAACTTTGATTTTAACGATGGCGCCAATCCCTTGACTATCCGTGTGGGTAATCAGGTGGTCTCATGGGGGGAAAGTACGCTTATTTCCCATGGTATTGCGGTAATTAACCCGGTTGATTTGAACATACTCAACGCACCGGGCGCCGAATTGAAAGAAGCCTTCAGGCCGCAAGGTATGGTGTGGGCTTCTTTTGGGGTGACAGAAAACCTGTCGCTGGAAGCTTTCTATCAATATGACTGGGAGCCTATCTGGGTTCCGACTCCCGGGTCGATTTTCGGCACCAACGACTTTGTCGGTTACGGTGGCTACAACCAAAACGCCCAGCTCGGCTTCAACGCCAACCCGGATATCAATCTCGATTTCCTGACCCAGGAATATAACCGCCTGTCCAACATGATAGCCTCAGGGCAGAGCATTCCAACGGAGCAGTTGGTGCAGATGGCGCTGGCTTATCCCACCAAGGTGACATTGGTGGAAGATGAAGCTGCTCCCAGCGATTCCGGTCAGTACGGCATCAAGCTGGGTTACTACGCCCCGGAGCTGGGGGAAACCGAGTTTGGTTTTTATTACATGAATTACCATAGCCGCCGTCCACTGATCAGTGGTACCACGGCAGACTTCAGCACAGGCGCACTGCTGTCTGATATGGCGGTGCTTGGGCAAAACGCCGGCAATATCAACCGCGAATTACTGCTTAGTCTGGATAGCTTCTCCAAGGCCCAGGTGGTTTATCCGGAAGATATCAAACTTTACGGCTTTAGTTTTAATACCTTGATAGGCGATACCTCTGTGGCCGGTGAAATTGCGCACCGCCAGGATGAGCCACTGCAGATTGATGATGTGGAACTCTTGTTTGCCGCTATGCCACAACAGCTGGCCAACGCAGGACTGAGGCCGGATCTTGATGGATTGTCTCAGTACACTTCCCATGTCAAGGATGTCGGTCCGGGTGAATACGCCGAGGGTTATATCCGTCTCGATACTACTCAGGCGCAGATGACCTTTACCCACTTGTTTGGCCCGACGCTGGGTACCGATAACCTGGTGATGCTCGCCGAAGTCGGCGGGGTATGGATCCATGATATGCCGGGTTTCGATGAACTCAGACTCAATGGTCCAGGTACAGGGCGCAGCGGCGGCAATCCGAATATGCCAGGCATCATTGAAGCGTTGCATAATGGTCCTGAAACCAATCCGTTCCCGACAGATTTCGCCTGGGGTTACCGGATTGTCGCCAAGGCCGATTTCAACAACGTGTTCTCCGGCATCAATATGTCACCTCGAGTGATTTTCTCCCATGACGTTGATGGTATCACCCCGGATCCTATGTTTCTGTTTACCGAAGGTCGCAAGTCTGTGGCACTGGGACTCAGCTTTGACTACCAGAGCCGCTGGGGCGCCGATCTTTCCTATAACAGTTTCTTTGGTGGGGTAGGCACAACCAATGCGATGGCCGATCGCGATTATGTGTCTTTCAACGTTAAGTTTTCGATCTGATAAGGACAATAAAATGAGAACGATAGCTATATTGTCTGCTGCTGTAATCCTGGCTTTGGGGGCCACCACAGCTGTAGAAGCCAAGGTTTCCGAGGCCGATGTGGCCAAACTGGGTACCAGCCTGACACCACTCGGGGCTGAAAAGGGCCCCAATGCCGATGGTAGTATTCCGGCTTGGGACGGCGGCATTACCACACCTCCTGCCAGTTATAAAAAAGGCATGCATCACCCCGATCCCTTTCCGGATGACAAGCCGCTGGTGACTGTTACCGCAGCCAATAAGGATCAATACAAGGAGTTCCTGACGCCGGGACAACTGAAGATGTTTGAAACCTATCCTGATAGTTTCAAAATGAACATCTATCAGACCCGGCGTACCGCTTCTGTGCCGCAGTTTATTTATGATGCCACCAAGGCCAATGCGCCGAGAGCGACTCTGGTCTCAGAGGGCAATGGTGTCGATGGCGCGTCTATAGGTATTCCTTTCCCCATTCCTGCCAATGGACTGGAAGCCATCTGGAACCATATTCTCAGATTCCGCGGTGTTGATATCGAAACCGAACGTAATCAGGCGGCGCCTACCGCCAGCGGCGATTACACTTTGGTGGAAATGGCCGAAGAGATACGTTTCGAATACTCTCGCCCTGAAGCAAACTTGGAAGAGCTGAAAAAGAACAACATTCTGTTTGAATTCAAACAGGTGGTGACGCAGCCCGCGCGTTTGGCCGGTACTGCGCTGTTGGTGAAAGAAACCATGGATCAGGAGAAGGAACCCCGCCAGGCCTGGACCTACAACACTGGGCAGCGCCGGGTGAGAAAGGCGCCCAACGTGGCCTTTGACACGCCCGGCACGGTTTCTGATGGTCTGCGTACCACGGATGATTTCGATATGTTCAACGGCTCGCCTTCCCGTTATAACTGGGAGTTGCTGGGCAAGAAAGAGATCTTCATTCCTTACAACGACTACCGTCTGCATTCGGATAAGGTCAAGTACAGTGAGCTACTCAAACCCGGTCACCTAAACCCCGATTATATTCGCTATGAAAAGCACAGAGTCTGGGTGGTCAAGGCCAGCTTGAAAGAGGGCATGCGTCATATCTACAAGACTCGGGTCTTCTATCTGGATGAGGACTCCTGGCAGGTCTCAATCGCCGATCTGTACGACAACCGTGACGAACTGTATCGGGTTGCCATGGCCCATGGTCTGAACTATTACGAGGTGCCGACTCATTGGAGTACTCTCGAGGTGTATTACGATCTGCAGTCTCGTCGTTATATCGCCATAGGTTTGGATAACGAAGGCCGTATGTATGACTTCGATGCCAAGTTATCCGAGGCCAACTTCACCCCGGCCGCGCTGCGCCGCGAGGGAATACGTTAAACCTTCGTTATCTAATGGGAGGCTTAGGTCACCCAGTAGGAAATTCCAGGGGCGCGTGCGCCCCTTTTAACCCTAAGGAAGTCTGTAATGTCGTATCGCATGCTTCAAGCAGCGGCTCTGGGCCTTGGCATACTCACATTTCAGGGCGCGATTTCGCCCCTTCACGCCGAAACGCAATCTGCAACCCGGGCTCTTACCGGTCAGCTGCAGCCTTTGGCGGTTCACTCTTTGATGTTGGATATTGCTCAGGCCGGCAGCACTATGGTGGCGGTCGGTGAGCGTGGTCATATCTTAAGGCTCAGCGCCGATGCCAATCAGTGGCAACAGGTGGCGACACCGAGTCAGGCGCAGTTAACCAAGGTATTTTTTCTCGATGCCAACCATGGCTGGGCAGTGGGCCATGATGCCACCATTCTTGTCACCCAAGATGGCGGGCTCTCCTGGCAGCAACAGTTCAGTTCGCCTGAGCTTGCCCGGCCCTTGCTGGATGTTTGGTTTGCCGACTCGCAAAACGGCATAGCCGTTGGCGCCTATGGTTTATTTCTGCGCACCACTGATGGCGGCCAAAGCTGGCTGAAAGAGTTTCATCCCGAGCTCTTGAGTCAAGATGACGCCGATTATCTGGCGGATCTTAAACAGCAGGATGAAGAGGCCTATCGGGCCGAATCCGACTCAATTTTGCCCCATTTCAATCGGGTCATCGTCCTTGAAGATCAGCGTTTACTCATGGTCGGGGAGTTGGGGATGGTAGCCATTTCTGAAGATGGCGGCCGTTTGTGGCAGCGCCAGGATTTTATTTATGACGGCTCTTTGTTCAATGCCATAGAAGGGGATAACCAGCTCTACGTCTTCGGTCTGCGAGGGCATGCCTTCAGCGCCCCGAAAGATATGAGTCAGTGGCAGGAAATAAAGATGCCGCTTGAATCGACCCTCAATGCGGCGGTGGCGGTCAAAGGGGGTCTGTTGCTGGTCGGCAATGGCGGCGCCGTTATTCGTCTGGATAACAACTTACACGCTGAGCTGGTAACCCAGCGCAGAGGGGAAAACTTAACGGCAGTTGCTGTTGACCCCAAGGGCCGGTTATGGATAGCCGGGACCAAAGGGCTTTTCGAACTAAAACAACAATAAAGGGCCATTATTATGTTAGACAGATTGGTCAATGGGATTGAGAGTTTTCTCTTTCGCAATCGTATCGGAGTGATACTGCTGTTTGCGCTGACCACGGTATTTTTGGGCTTTCAGGCCAGTCAGCTGAAAATGGATGCGGCATTTGTCAAAAACATTCCGCTGCATCATCCCTATATGCAGACCTACCTCAAACACCAGAAGCAGTTTGGCGGCGCCAACTCCATCATGGTGGCGGTAGAAGACAGCAGCGGTAATATTTTCAATCCGGCGTTTTTCGACACCTTCAAGAATGTGCATGATCAACTGTTCTTTATTCCCGGGGTAGAGCGCTCTCAGGTGAAATCCCTGTTTTCGCCGTCGACACGTTTTACCGAAGTGGTGGAAGACGGCTTTGCCGGAGGGCCGGTGATCCCGGCGGATTTCAGCACCACAGAAGCTGGGCTTGAACGGGTTAGAGGCAATATAGAAAAAGCCGGCATAGTCGGCCGTCTGGTGGCAGAGGATTACAGCGCCGCCATGGTGACAGCGCAACTGATGGATTTTGATCCGCAAACCGGCGAGCCATTGGATACTTTGGCGTTTGCCGCGCAACTGGAAGAGCAACTCAGAGGCCAGTTTGAAAAAGATGGCATAAAGATTCACATCATAGGCTTCGCCAAGATGGCCGGTGATGTGGCAGACGGGGCCAAAGGAGTGCTGCTGTTTTTCCTGATAGCCATTTTGGTCACTGCCCTGATGGTATATCTCTTCTCCCGCTCCATGGTGTTGACCCTGCTGCCTTTGGTGTGCAGCTTGATAGCCGTGGTTTGGCAGCTTGGGCTCTTGACCGTGGTGGGCTTTGGCTTGGATCCCATGTCGATTCTGGTGCCGTTTTTGGTATTTGCCATAGGTGTCAGCCACGGGGTACAGATGATCAATGCCATCCGCAAGCGGGTCGCCGATGGTCAGAGTACCAAGGTGGCCGCGGCTTCGGCGTTTCGTAGCCTCTTGGTACCGGGCGGGGTCGCCTTGCTGTCGGATACCATAGGTTTTATGACCTTGTTGGCAATCGATATCGGCATTATACGTGAGTTGGCGATTTCCGCATCGCTTGGGGTAGCAGTGATCATCCTGACCAACCTGATACTCTTGCCTTTGGTGATCTCTTTCTTCCAGATAAAGGCCGCGAAAGCGAATGCGGTCACCGAGGCCAAGACAGCGGCCTTTTGGCAAAAGCTCACCTGTTTTGCTACGCCCAAATATGCTGTGGTGGTAGTGGCGGCCACCGCGCTGCTTTATCTGGGCGGATTGCAGCAAGCGGGCAAGATGCAAATCGGCGATCTTCAGGGCGGAGCACCGGCGCTGCATCAGGACTCCCGTTATAACCAGGACACCTTCTTTATTACCGATCATTTTTCTATCACCACAGACGTGATGAGCGTGATAGTGGAAGCCTATCCAGAGGCCTGTACCTATCACTCGGCGTTGGAGAAGATTGACAGGTTTGAATGGTTGGCGCGCAACACACCGGGGGTTGAGTTTACCGCCAGTATCGCCTCGGTGGCACGCCAGGTGAATGCCGGTTTCAATGAGGGCAGCCCCAAGTGGCAGGTATTACCAAGAAGCCCGGCGAGCCTGGCGCAGCTGGTGTCACAAATTCCTACCAGCACAGGTTTGCTGAATGGCGATTGCTCTGTGATGCCCGTGTATCTGTTCCTTAAAGATCACAAGGCGGAAACCATAGAGCAAGTGGTGAGCAAGGTGAAGCTGCTGGCCGCCGAAATGGACGACGACAAGCTGAGCTTTAAACTCGCCTCCGGCCCGGTGGGGGTGATGGCAGCGACCAACGAGGCGGTCGCCGAAGCGCAATTGCCTATGATGCTGTATGTCTATGGCGCGGTGTTTATCCTCTGTCTGATAAGCTTCCGTTCGCTGAAAGCCACGGTTGCGGTGATCCTGCCTCTGTATGTGGTATCGACATTGGCGCAGGCACTGATGACCTGGCTGGATATCGGCCTGACGGTAAGCACTTTGCCGGTTATTGCCCTCGGGGTGGGTATCGGGGTGGACTATGGCATCTATATCCTGTCGACCATGGCGGTGAAACTGCGCGATGGCATGGCAGTGCAGCAGGCCTATTTCGAAGCCTTGATGGAGCGAGGCAGTGCGGTCATCTTCACCGGTCTGACCTTGGCCATTGGGGTGAGTACTTGGTTCTTCTCTGCTCTTAAGTTCCAGATGGATATGGGAATTTTGCTTACCTTCATGTTTGTGGTCAACATGCTGGGGGCCATAATTATCCTGCCAGCACTGGTGGCACTTTTCTGGCGCAAACACAGCTAGTGATAGGGGCAGGGGAAGAAGTTTCTCCTGCCCCTGCTGAATAGTTAGTCTGTTATTCCGATTACTTCTTCACCACTCCCTTCAATATCCCGTCATTGCTGGATTTGTACAGGATGTACCACTAAAATTTTGCTCGAATTATGGTTTGTTTAGTAATAAACTGCGCGGCATGACCTCGGTCACAAAAATTCAGGCCCGGGTCATTCGACGAAGCATCCATATAATGAAAAAAGCGCTGCCATAGACGCTTAAGGAAACAGCAAAATGGCCTTGAAAGATGCAATGCCTTCAGTACTGCTTGAAAAGGTAGTTAGTTTAATCCACTCCAAAGTCCCTAAAACACAAGCAAATCAGGTGGAACAGTTCGCCACCTGCCTCTACGCTCACATGTCCAAGGACGATCTCCAGGCCCGTAACGATAGCGATCTCTACGGTGCCGTCCTGAGTCTTTGGAATGCTCTGAACAGCACGCCGTGTGGGGAAACTCACTTAAGGGTATTCAACCCAAGCCAAGCCAAGCACGGCTGGCAATCAACCCACTCCATCATCGAAGTTGTGCAGCCCGATATGCCCTTCCTGGTGGATTCTGTGGGGATGGCTCTCAACCGTTTGGGGATCACCGCCCATATGATGTTACATACGCCTCTGGCCATTGAGCGCCAGGGCAAAGACATCAAGCGGGTCAGCTTTGTTAACGACAGCAAGGAAGACAGCGACAAGGTGGCGGTATTCCTGATTGAAATCGACCGCCAAAGCAGCGACCAGGACATAAAACAACTCGAAAAAGAGATAGAGTCCGTGCTCGGTGATGTCGCCGCCGCCGTCAATGACTGGCGCGCCATGTCCGATAAGCTGGCTGAAGTGGTTGAAGAGTTGCCGAAGCGCCCGTTCCCCGGTGAGAAAGCCGAACTCGAAGAAGCGACTCGCTTCCTTAGTTATTTGAACAACCATCATTTTACTCTGATGGGCTATCGTCGCTACGACCTGCGTAAAGTCGAGGGTGACGTTGAGCTGGTACCGGATATGGCCAGTAGCCTGGGCTTGATGAACAAACCCGGCAAAGCGCAGCCAGAGCATGGTTTGATGCTGTCTTCTTTCTCTGAATCGGCTCGCCGTGAAGCGCTGGACAACAGCCTGCTGATCCTGACCAAGAGCAGTGCCAAGAGCCGGGTTCACAGACCCGCCTATGTCGACTATATCGGCGTCAAACGTTTCGATGAGGCCGGTAATGTCGTCGGTGAAGACAGATTCATCGGCCTGTATGCTTCCAATCTGTATAACCGTAGTCCGAAAGAGATCCCACTGTTGGCCGAGAAAGTCCAGCGGGTGATGGACAAGTCAGGTCTGGCACCGCGCTCCCACGACTATAAAGCGTTGATGAATATTCTGGAAAACCTGCCAAGGGACGAGATTATTCAGGCAAGCGTCGACGAGTTGTCGCACATGGCTCACGGCGTGTTGGAGATGCAGGACAGAGATAAACTCAAGCTGTTTGTCCGTAAAGACGGTTTCGGCCGTTTCCTGTCCTGTTTGGTGTATGTCTCTAAAGACAGATACAACACCCGTTTGCGTGAAGATACCCAAAGGATCTTTGCCCAAACCTTTAACAGCAATGAAGAGGTGGAGTTTACCACTTACTTCTCCGAGTCGAGCTTGGCCCGTACCCACTACATAGTTAAAGTCGACAACAACAATAATTTGGAACTCGATGTGGCTGCCATAGAAAACAATCTGATTGAAGCCGCTCGCTCATGGGAAGATAAACTTCAGAGCGCGCTCAACAATTCACTGGGTGAAGAGCAGGGTACTCGCCTGTTCAAGCGTTATCTGACTGCATTCCCACAGAGTTACAAAGACGATGTGTTGCCGACGTCGGCCGTGGTGGATCTGCAACAACTGGAAGCGTTAGATGATGACCATAAGCTGGGCATGTTGTTCTATCAGCCACAGGAAGCGGCGCCTGGCAGCAACAAGGTACGTTTGAAGCTGTTCCACAAGGATGAGCCTATCCATCTGTCGGATGTGCTGCCTATGCTGGAAAACTTCGGTCTCAGGGTGATCAATGAGCGCCCTTATGAAGTGAAGAGCACAGATGGCGCGACCTTCTGGATCCTCGACTTCCTGATGACAGTACAGGGCGGCGCCACTGAAAACCTGGCAGACAGCCAGGATAGATTCCAGACCGCGCTGGCTCAGGTTTGGCAGAAAAAGCTGGAAGACGACGGCTTCAACCGCATGGTACTGGCTACCGGGCTTTCCGGCCGTGAAGTGTCAGTGCTGCGCGCCTATGCCAAGTATATGCGTCAAATAGATGCGACCTTCAGCCAGGCTTACATCGAAGAAACCTTCAGCCGCTATCCGCAGATAGCCGATTCGCTGGTGAAGATGTTTATTCGTAAGTTCAATCCCAAGCTGAAGACCCGCACGCTGGATAAGTTTATCGAGCAGATCAATCTGCGTCTCGATGACGTATCCAGCCTGGATGATGACCGTATCATTCGCCGCTATCTGGATCTTATCAACGCCACGCTGAGAACCAACTTCTATCAGCAAGATGCCGCCGGCCAGCCGAAGGATTATATCTCCTTCAAGTTTGCCCCCAACCAGATCCCTGAAATGCCCAAGCCACTGCCGAAGTTTGAAATCTTCGTCTACAGCCCAAGGGTTGAAGGTGTGCATCTGCGCGGTGGTAAAGTGGCCCGTGGTGGTTTGCGCTGGTCTGATCGCCGCGAAGATTTCCGTACCGAAGTGCTAGGTCTGGTGAAGGCACAGCAGGTTAAGAACACTGTGATTGTGCCCGTAGGTGCCAAGGGTGGCTTTGTTTGTAAACAGCTGCCGACCGAAGGCGGACGTGAAGCTTTCTTCACCGAAGGTCAGGAATGCTACCGGATCTTTATCCGTGGTTTGCTGGATATCACAGACAATATCGTCAACGGCGACCTGGTTCCCCCTGTGGATGTGGTGCGTCACGATGAAGACGACCCTTACCTGGTGGTCGCCGCCGATAAAGGCACGGCGACCTTCTCTGATACCGCCAACGCCATTGCCACCGAATATGGCTTCTGGCTGGGGGATGCTTTCGCTTCCGGTGGTTCCAACGGTTATGACCACAAGAAGATGGGCATCACCGCCCGTGGCGCTTGGGAGTCAGTAAAACGTCACTTCCGCGAAGTGGGTATCGATTGCCAGACCACAGATTTCACCTGTGTGGGGATAGGCGACATGGCCGGTGACGTATTCGGTAACGGCATGCTCTTGTCTGAGCATACCCAGCTGGTGGCTGCTTTCAACCACATGCATATCTTTATCGACCCAACGCCTGACTCGGCGACCAGCTTTGTCGAGCGTAAGCGTCTGTTTAATCTGCCTCGCTCCAGCTGGGAAGACTATAACAAGGAGCTTATCTCCAAAGGCGGTGGTGTGTTTGCCCGTAGCGCAAAATCCATCAGTTTGACGCCTGAAATCAAGAAGATGCTGGCGACCGACAAGGATGCTATGACGCCGACTGAGCTGATCAAATGCCTGCTGAAAATGCCGGTTGACCTGATCTGGAACGGCGGTATCGGTACTTATGTCAAAGCGAGCAGTGAAACCCATGCCGAAGTCGGCGACCGCGCCAACGACGGTTTGCGGGTCAACGGTGGCGAGCTTAAGGCCAAGATCATAGGTGAAGGCGGTAACCTGGGTTGTACTCAGCTTGGCCGTATTGAATACGCCGCCAATGGTGGCCGTATCAACACTGATTTTGTCGATAACGTGGGTGGTGTGGACTGTTCGGACAACGAAGTTAACATCAAGATTTTACTCAACGCTCTGGTGGCCGAAGGTGAGATGACCCTTAAGCAGCGTAACCGCCTGCTGGAAGAGATGACTGACGAAGTCGCGCAGATAGTGCTACAGGACTGTAAAGATCAGACTCGCACCATCTCTGTGACTCAGGTGCGCGGCGCCGAACAGCTCAAAGAGCAGATCCGCTTTATCAACTACCTGGAAAAAGAGGGTAAGTTGGATCGCGCTCTGGAATTCCTGCCTACAGAAGAGGAGCTGTCCGAGCGTTTGGCCAACGGCCGAGGTTTGACCCGTCCTGAGCTGTCGGTATTGGTGGCCTACGCCAAAATGGTGCTCAAGGAACAACTGCTGACACCTGTTATCACAGATGACGCTTGGTTGAGCCAACTGCTGGTTGCTTACTTCCCTGGCAAGTTGCAGCAGAAGTATGCCGACAAGATGACTCAACATCCGCTGCGCGGTGAGATCATTGCTACTTCGTTGGCGAACGAACTGGTTAACGATATGGGGCTCAATTTCGTCCAGCGTATGCAGGATGAGACAGGCGCCTCAGTTGCCGATGCCGCCATTTGTTACACTATGGCCCGCGAAGTGTTTGGTTTGGCAGATTTAACCAAAGCCATTACTGATTTGAACGGCATAGTACCCGCGGTTGTTCAGGGCGAGATGCTGCACCAGTTGCGCCGTAACATGCGCCGTGCCTGTCGCTGGTTCCTGCGTAACCGTAGCCGCGCCATGAGCATAGAGCAGGTTGTTGCCTTCTATAAGCCGGTGTTCGACGAGCTGAAAGCCAATATCCGCTCTTATCTGGTAGCTGATGAGTTGGCGGGTATTGAAGAGGATATCGCCGCACTGGAAAAAGAAGCCGTGCCTCATGAGGTCGCCAATCTGGTTGCCAACATGAGTACGCTGTTCTCGGCGCTGGATATTGCTCAGATAGCTCAGCTGGAGTCCAAGCCGGTTTCACTGGTGGCAGAAACTTACTTCAAGTTGGGCGCAAGAATCGATCTGCATTGGTTCCTGGAGCAGATCGGTGGTCAGCCGGTGGCCAACCACTGGCAGGCATTGGCCAGAGCAGCCTTCCGTGAGGAGCTGGATTGGCAGCAAAGAGCGCTGACATCAGCGGTACTGCGCAGCTGTACCGACAGCTGTGAGTCCGATGCTATTATCGAACAATGGGTCGAACTCAATCAGGGCTTGCTGGAGCGCTG
This sequence comes from Shewanella indica, assembly GCF_033842865.1. Lineage (NCBI taxonomy): Bacteria > Pseudomonadati > Pseudomonadota > Gammaproteobacteria > Alteromonadales > Shewanellaceae > Shewanella > Shewanella indica. Next base: position 3,848,401 of record NZ_JAWXXR010000001.1, on the reverse strand, counting down.
GTTCCACATGCTGGCTGACTTCAAGACCTCGCAAACCCATGAATTTGCGAAGTTCTCAGTAGCGCTACGTGAACTGAATCTGCTGATCCTGCACTGCGAAGGGCAGAAGTAAGCTATTATAACAATAAGAGCCCTGGCAAACGCCGGGGCTTTTTTTAGGTCTAGGAGAAACCATGTTTTACAAACTCGCACAAAAAGTCATGTTTCAGATGGATCCTGAGCGCGCCCACAACTTTGCCATCAGTAGTCTCAGAACCACGGGTAACTCACCGCTGAACTGCTTTTATGCGCAGCATCTTGCCCCGGCCCCGGTCGAATTCATGGGGCTGACATTCCCTAATCCCGTCGGTTTGGCCGCCGGTATGGATAAAGACGGTGAATGTATCGATGCCTTTCATGCCATGGGATTTGGTCATGTTGAAGTGGGAACCGTGACTCCAAGGCCGCAACCCGGTAACGATAAACCTCGGCTTTTCCGGATTAAACCGGCCAAGGCGATTATTAATCGTATGGGCTTTAATAATCTCGGCGTGGATAATCTGGTGGCCAATCTCAAGGCTAAAAAATCCAATGCCATGGTCGGTGTCAATATAGGTAAAAATAAAGATACACCGGTAGAGCAAGGGAAAGATGATTATCTGATCTGTATGGATAAGGTTTATGCCTATGCTGATTACATCGCGGTTAATATTTCCTCACCCAATACTCCCGGCCTGCGTACCATGCAATATGGCGAATTACTGGACGACTTGTTATCTAGCTTAAAAAACAAACAAACAGAACTGGCAGAAAAGCATGGCAAGTATGTCCCTATTGCATTAAAAATAGCGCCGGATCTGACTGAAGAAGAGATCGAAAAGATAGCCGAGTCATTATTGAAACATAAGTTTGATGGCGCCATAGCCACTAATACCACTTTGACCCGTGATGGGGTCAGTGGCTTGGCTAACTCCAATGAAACAGGTGGCCTTAGCGGTAAGCCGCTGAACCAGTTGTCGACCAAGGTGATCAAGTATCTCGCGCAATGCTTGAAAGGCGAGATCCCGATCCTGGGGGTAGGTGGTATTAATAGCGCCGAGGATGCTCTGGATAAATTGGATGCAGGAGCAAGCATGGTGCAGATCTATTCCGGTTTTATCTATCAAGGGCCAAAATTAATTAAAGATATTGTCGACGCTTATAGATCTAAATAAGTTAAAAAACACTCAAAGGGATCGCCTTGGCGATCCTTTTTTATTTGAATCGATCGTTTTTTGATCTGAAAGATCTGCCTAAGATATTGTTATCTCAGTCTAATATTTAAAACTTTTTTTGATATTGGGTAAAATATCATCTATTATTCGGTTGGTAATAAATCACAGGTCTTATTGGATTGCGTTATGTTATTAATGCCAAACAGAGATTGGCAATGGAGATATAACGATTCGTACGGTGTCCTTAGCGTATCGTTAGGTTCGGAAATGGAATTTCTGACTCCTTATAAAGCCAAAACTTTGATACCGGATGCAATGAAAGAAGCAGAATTTAGCGTCGAGCACGCCAAGTTCTATATTGACCTGCTTGATCGTCTAACCAAGTCACTATCATTGACGGATGCACAAGTGGTTCAGTTGGCGTTGAACGCCACCGCCGCTCACTTTATGCAAAAACCGCAGATGCCCAAGTCATGGTTTTTTGACACCAGTGCTGTCTGTGTTTACAGTGAGCCGGGAAAGGTATTTGACCTCAAATGTCGTGGAGAACGCGTGCTGGTGATGGTGGTTGAGACCGGGTTGCAGGCTTCTTTGGTGATGATGTTGGCCAACGAATGTCGACTCAGCGATGTCAAAACCCTGACCCGCTTTGAAACCATCAAGGTGATGCACGATCGTCTGCATCCGCTAAGGGCACAGCAACAGATAGTTGCTGCATGACAACTTTGTCAGCGAGTATCAACGGGGCTTATGGCCCCGTTTTTGGTTTTCAGCCCCTAAACCACCTACTTCAGTAGGTGGTTATCATTTGTCTTCAACCTGAGAATGCCTGACTCAAGTGGTTAATCAAGGCCCTCAGCGCCACCGGCATATGCTCTCTGGAGCTATAGAGAGCGTAGGCCGTCATGACTCTCGGTGTCCAATCCGGCAGCAAGCGTTGTAAGCTGCCATTTTTGAGTGCCTCATCCAGCAGATAATCGGGCAGTTGGGCGATACCGCTGCCTGCCTGAGCCGCCCTGAGTAATACTGTCGCTTCATTGGCCACCAGTTGGCAGTTGACCGCCACAGATTCGTTCTGTTCTCCCTTGGAAAGATGCCAAAGATTACGATTGAAATGGCGGTATCCAAGGCACTGGTGGCGGCGAAGATCTCTGGGATGCTGCGGTGCTGGATACTGTTTGAGGTATTCAGGAGAAGCCACCAGCTGCGAATTCACCTTGATAAGCGGCTTGCCAATCAACAGGGGATCCGGGCTTGACGCTATACGGATCACCAGATCGACCCTTTCCGCCACCAGCTCCACAGTGCGATCGCTCACATCCAACTCGATTTCCACTCCGGGATTAAGCCTGATGAATTGCGCGAGGCTCGCTGCCAGCCGTGCGTGTGCGAACGACATGCTACTGCTTATTCTCAGTTTGCCGGTCAATTGTCTGCGTCTCTCGCTTAGGCTGATTTCCAATGCCTCACGGGTCGAGAGTAACTGGCGACAATATGTCAGGCACTGATTCCCGGCATCTGTAAGGGTTACACTGCGGGTGGTGCGATTGAGTAATCTGGCGCCCAACCAATCCTCAAGCGCCTTGATATGGCGGGTTACCATGGCGCGCGACATCTCAAGCCGCTCGGCGGTAGCGGTAAAGCTGCCACTGGCGGCCAGATCCACAAAAACTTCGGCGGCGGTTAATCTGTCCATCTGCGATTACTTGTCCGGATTATGCAACAATATTGCGCAACTTTAGCCGTATATCTGCATTAATTGAAATCATAAACTGGCCAACGTTGAAATTCACCGGAGTAAAACCATGCTTAAATCACTCGTATTGGCTGCCAGTTTAGTGTTGCCATTTTCTTTACACGCCGAATCGGACGCCCTCGACTTCAAAGTCTATAACGCCGACGGTAACAGCTTTCATGTCAACGCCACCCTGATAAGCGGTGACAAGGAAGCTATTTTGGTCGACACAGGCTTCACCCGCGCCGATGCCCTGCGACTGGCCGCCGAGGTTCTGGACAGTGGCAAGCAGTTGACCACTGTATTCGTCAGCCAGGCGGATCCTGACTATTACTTCGGGGTTGCCACACTCAAGCAGTTTTTCCCTAAAGCAAAATATCTGACGACCCCGGCAGTGCATGCACAAATTTCGGCCAAGCTGGAAGACAAGCTGAGCTTTTGGATCCCCAGAATGGGTAGCAATGCCCCCCTCAAGGCGCAGCTGCCAGAGATATTTAAAGGCAGTCAATTAATGCTTGAAGGCAAGGCGATTGAGATAAAAGGTGACCAGGGAATGCTGGCTGACAGGCCATACCTCTGGGTACCTTCCAGCAAAACCATTCTCGGCAATGTGGCCGTCTCCGGAGGCTTGCACCTGTGGATGGCTGATAGTCAGAGCCAGAGTGAGCGAGCGGCCTGGAAGGCACAGCTGGCGGAAATGGCGGCGCTTAACCCTGCCAAGGTGATCCCCGGGCACATGTTGTCTGAATCTTTTCTCGAGCAGGACAATATTGCCGCGACACTCAAGTACCTGCAGGATTTCGAACAAGCCGAAGCCGTCACCCAAACCAGCGCTGAGCTTATTGACACCATGCAGCGTCTGTACCCGAATGCCGGGCTTGCTATGGCATTGGAGATAGCTGCCAAGGTCAGTAAGGGTGAGATGAAATGGTGAGGCTGCACTACTTTTTTGACCCCTTGTGCGGCTGGTGCCATGGTGCGGCGCCCCTCATTCATGCCCTGAGTGCCAGACTCCCGATAGTTTTGCACGCCGGCGGCCTGATGGCGGCAACAAGAATAACGCCCGGGCTCAGGCAACATATCCTCAGCCACGACAGCAAAATTGCCAAGCTGACCGGGCAGCCCTTTGGTGACGGTTACACTCAGGGTTTGCTGCAATGCCCTGACGCTGTGTTGGACTCGGGACCGGCCATTGCCGCTATCCTGCTCGCCGAAAAGGTGGCAGGGCAGGGATTGGCGCTGCTGGAGATATTGCAGGGTGGCCATTATGTTCAAGGTTTAAGGCTTGCCGAGCCTGAAGTGTTACTGCAACTGCTGATGGCGCTGAGAAGTCTCCAGGCACTGGGGCACGAGAAATTGGCTAGCGATCTGACGGCGGTTATGAAAGCAAACTCAGCCGGGCAGATTTCGCCGCTGGCGAGCCATATCACTCAGAGCCGGGCCATGATGGCAAAGCTCGGATTGGCAGGCTTTCCGTCACTGGTTCTGGAAAGCGAAATCGGTGAGTGGCACCCTGTACCTTTGAACCGCTTCTACGGCCAGACAGAGGCAATGCTGGGTTGGTTTGACTCAAGTTTTGCCAAACAGCTCTCTGGGATTGACGCCAAGAGAGATAATCCGAAAGCCGTGCCAAGTGCCCCGGCGGCTTGTATCCGGGGAGGCGACTGCGATTAAGCTTTCCGCATGGATTAGAGAGGGCTTAAGGGCGTTCAAAGGGGCTGCAATCTTAGTCTTGGCTTGAGTAAAATGAGCACTGTAAGATTGCGATAAAAGCTGACAGCAGAAGGGGATGAACACCTGTTAGTTGCATTCATTCCCTTCGCTTTTGCCTTTATTGGTTGCTGCTTTACCACTTCCTTATGTTGGCTTTGTTCTACTCCTGTGCCGCTTTGGCCTGGGCGTGGCGTTTGGCCAGGTTGGCATGGATATCATCGAGGGACAGCTGCTGATCCTCCAGCAGTACCAAGAGGTGATAGAGGAGATCCGAGGCTTCATTCACCAACTCTTCGCGATCATGAGTGGCCGCCGCCAGCGCGGTTTCCAAACCCTCTTCGCCCACCTTCTGGGCAATGCGCTTGGTACCGCGCTGAAACAGCGAAGCGGTATAGCTCTCGTTGGGGTCTTCTTCCTTACGGGAGGCGATAAGGCTTTGCAGGCGATTGATAAAGGGGTGCACTTCGCCGCAGGCCGGATTATCCCAGCAGCTGTCAGTCCCCTTGTGGCAGGTGGGGCCTAAGGGGTTGGCCTGCAGCAGCAGGCTGTCGTTGTCACAGTCCACTCCTATGCTGACCAATTGCAGCAGATTGCCCGAGCTTTCGCCTTTGGTCCACAGCCGCTGTTTGCTGCGGCTGTAAAAGGTCACCAGGCCTTTGCTCAGGGTGACATCCAGGGCTTCGCGGTTCATATAACCCAGCATCAACACCTTGCCGCTGTGAAAGTCCTGCACTACGGCCGGCAGTAATCCCTGTTGTTTATCCCAGTCCAACTGTTTGAGCCAGTCGGCATTGTTTGTCTCGGTTGTCATATCAAATACCTGTATTGGGTTGTGGGGCATTAAGGAAGGTGCGAACAAGTCCCATGTGTGCTCTGCGCCGGCTTACGGGCCTGGATGCAAGGTGTGGTTCGCAGCCAATGGCCCTAGTCCTTTGCAAGAAGCCTTCCTTAGCTGCGAATGGCGACGCCGCTTTGCTTGAGAAAGGCTTTCAGCGCCTGGATCTCTATGATCCCCTTGTGAAATACGCTGGCGGCCAGTGCGGCATCGACCTTGGCCTTGGCGAAGACCTCGAGAAAGTGCGCCATGGTGCCGGCACCGCCGGAGGCGATAAGCGGCACATCGCAGACGGCTCTCACTTTGGCGAGCTGCTCGATATCATAACCCTGGCGCACCCCATCCTGGTTCATCACATTGAGGACGATTTCGCCGCAGCCCTGGCGCTGCACCTCTTCGACCCAATCCAAGGTGTGCCATTGGGTGTCGCGGGTCGCCGCTTCATCGCCGGTAAACTGTTTCACCTTATAGCTGTTGCCATTGGCATCGAAGAAAGAGTCGATACCCACCACTATGCACTGGCGGCCGAATTCATCCTGCAGCCTGCGAATAAGGCTGGGATCCGACAGTGCCGGTGAATTGATGGAGATCTTGTCGGCACCGAATGCCAGCAGCTCGCGTGCCTGGGCCAGGGTCTTGATGCCGCCGGCCACGCAGAAGGGGATGTCTATCTGCTGCGCCACCCGGCTGACCCAGGACTTATCCACCACCCGCGAGTGGGCGCTGGCGGTGATATCATAGAACACCAGTTCATCGGCGCCTTCGGCAGCATATCTGGCCGCCAGCGGCACGATATCGCCTATGGTTTCATGGTTACGAAACTGCACGCCTTTGACCACCTTACCGTCCCGTACATCGAGACAAGGGACTATACGTTTTGCCAGCATGCGATCGCCTCCTCTACGCTGAATTCGCCGGTTAGCAAGGCCTTGCCGATAATCAGGCCGCTGGCGCCGGAATCCCTGACTGCGGCGACATCATCCAGGCTGGCGATACCGCCGGAAGCCTGCCAGGCGATATCGGGAAAGGTCTGCGCCAACTCGCGGTACAGGGCCGTATTGGCCCCCGTCATGGTGCCATCACGGCTGATGTCGGTGACCAGGGCATGTTTAAGGCCCAAAGGGGCAAACTGGGCCACCAGAGATTCCAGGGTTTTACCACCGCCACTCTGCCAGCCGTGAACCGCCACTATTTTCTCGCCCGTGGCATTGATATTGACATCCAGCGCCAGACAGATGGCCTCCGGGCCGTATTGCTCGAGCCAGGCGCCAACCAGTTTGGGCTCACGCACCGCCAATGAACCTATCACTACCCGGGAAACCCCGGCCTTGAATAGTTCATCGAGCTGACGCTGACTGCGTACGCCGCCGCCCACTTGCAGTGGTGTATCCAGGGCGGCTGCGAGCGAAGCTATCAGGCTGCTCTGGCAGCGCTCAGGGTCTTTGGCGCCGGTCAAGTCCACCAGATGCAAGAGTGAAGCGCCCTGGGCCTGATAAGCGAGCAGTTGAGCCTCAGGTTGCAGATTGAAGCGGGTTTCCTGTTGGTAATCGCCCTGAAACAGGCGCACTACCTGACCTTCTATAAGATCGATTGCCGGTATAATCATGCTGCGGCTCCGTTAAAATCATCCTGGGTCAAAGTGAGAAAGTTAGCCAGGATAAGGCTGCCGATAGCGGCGCTCTTTTCCGGGTGAAACTGCACTCCCATAAAGTTGTCTTTGGCAATGGCGGCGCTGAAACGCTCGCCGTAACAGCATTCGGCTATGGTGGCCGCCGAAGGCGCGGCGCAAAAGGAATGAACAAAATAGCAGTAGCTGCCTTCATCGATACCGGTAAACAGCGGGTGCGCTTGGCCGTTTGCATCAAGTACGGGGCTCAGTTGATCCCAGCCCATATGCGGACTGGGCAACCCCTTACAGTCGATCTGGCGTATAGTGCCCGGGATCAGCCCAAGACACTGACATTCATCGGCATCCTCGCCACTTTCCTGCGAGCTGTCACACATGAGCTGCATACCGAGACACACTCCCAGCACCGGCTGTTTTAGCGCCTTGATAACAGGAATTAGCTGTTTTTCAGTGAGCGCCGCCATGGCGGCTCTGGCTGTGCCCACTCCGGGAAGCACCACTCTTTCGGCGCTGCGGATAACCTCGGCATCATCACTGATACAAACGTCGGCGCCGAGACGCTCGAAGGCATATTTCACCGAGCTCAAGTTGGCGCAGCCGGTATCTATTATCACTGTCTTGGCAACGGCTTGGGTCATTACAACACTCCCTTACTGGAAGGCAAGGCATCACCTTCAACCTTGATGGCCTGGCGCAGAGTGCGCCCCAGCACCTTGAACAGCGCTTCTACCTTGTGGTGGTCGTTGTCGCCCTCGCAGCCAAGGTGCAGGGTGCAGCGCAGGCCGTCGGCAAAGGAGCGAAAGAAGTGCGCTACCATCTCTGTGGCCAGCTCCCCGACCTTTTCCCGCTCAAATTCGGCGTTGAACTTGAGGAAGGGACGGCCGGAGAGATCCAGCAGGCAATCGCCACGGGCTTCATCCATGGGCAAGGAAAAGCCGAAACGGGCAATACCGCGTTTATCGCCCAGCGCCTGACGTAAAGCATCGCCCAGCGCCAGTGCAGTATCTTCCACACTGTGGTGATCATCTATCTCCAGATCGCCGTCAACCTTGACTGCCAGTTTGAAATTGCCGTGGGTGGCAATCTGATCCAGCATGTGATCGAAAAAGCCTATGCCGGTATTGATGTCGCTGTTGCCGGCGCGGTCGAGATCTACCTCAACCCGAATATCGGTCTCTTTGGTGGTGCGCACCACAGTTGCCTGGCGACCCCGGCTCAAGAGGGCATCACAGATATCGTCCCAGTTGAGCTTTTCCCTGTCATAGCGATAGCCGGTCAAGCCCATGGCCTCGGCCAGGGCAATATCGGTTTGCCGATCACCAATAACTGCCGAGCGGGTGAAATCCACCAGGCCCTGGGTCAGAAACGCTTTTACCAACCCGAGTTTGGGTTTGCGGCAACTGCAGTTTTCATCGTTGAAGTGAGGGCAAATCAACACCTCGCTGAAGTTGACCCCCTGGCTTGAAAAAATCTGCATCATCAGATTGTGGGGCGCATCGAAGTCCTCTTTCGGGAAGGAGGGGGTGCCCAGGCCATCCTGATTGGAGACCATCACCAAGCGGTAACCGGCGCTTTGCAGTTTGAGCAGCGCCGGAATAACGCCGGGTTCAAACACCAGCTTATCCAATCTGTCCACCTGTTTGTCGGTTTGCGGCTCTTCAATAAGGGTGCCGTCGCGATCGATAAAGAGTATTTTCTGGCTCATTGATGTTTCCTTGTGCCGGCCGCTGCCGGGCTGATTATTATCGTTATTGCACCTGGCTCAGGGCGGCGAGCAACCGCTCGGTATCTGAGTCATCGCTGAAACTGAAACGTATGGCGTCAACAAGACGCGGATCCCGGTAGCTGCGGGCGACTATGCCAAAGCGCTGCAACTGCTCACGCACCTTGGGGGCATCGGCGAAATACGCCAGCAGATAGTTGCCGCCACTTGGCAGTACCCGGGCTCCGAGTCTTTCCAGCGCCGCAGCCACTCTTTGTCCCTGGGTCTTGAGCTGCGCCACATCGGCCTGCATTCTGGCTATGCCCTCAGGGCTTAACGCCAAAGCCGCCAAGCGTGCCACAGGGACAGGTACCGGGTAGGGGGCCAGCACCTGTTTTACCATCTCGATAATGCCTTCATTGGCCAGCATAAAGCCGCAGCGGGCTCCGGCCAGGGCAAACGCCTTGGAGAGAGTGCGCAGTACGACCAGGTTGGGATACTCCTTGAGCAAAGCGGCGGCGCTCAGCTCGGGGCTGAATTCAATATAGGCTTCATCCACTACCACCAGCGTGTCTGGCATGGCCTCGAGCACCCGCAGGATTTCATCCCGGCTTACCCAGGTGCCAGTGGGGTTGTTGGGGTTGCAGATAAACAGCAGTTTGGCGCCTTGAGCCTGGGTTAACGCTTTGGGCAACTGAAAGTTGTCATCCAACGACAGCGCCTTGACCTCGACATTGAAGGTCGCGGCGCTGATGGCGTACATGCCGTAGGTGGGGCCAAACAGAGCGATACTGTCTGCCCCCGGGGTGCAAAAGGTGCGGATCAGCAACTCTATCGCTTCATCGGCGCCGCGGCTGCAGATGAGCTGCAAATCTGATACTCCGGCATAGGCGGCATAGGCGGCTATCACCTCTGGCGGCTGGCACTCGGGGTAGCGGTTAACCCGGTCGATATCCGTATGGTTGAAGGGAGACTCGTTGGCGTTGATCCAAACTTCCCCTTGGCCGCCAAGGCGCCTGGCGCTTTGATAGGGTTCGAGTGCCAAAAGCTCGGGGCGAGCCAGAGTGGCGGCAAGCTCGCGGCTTTGCCGGGTAACGGCAGCTGTAACCTTCTTGAGAGCCGCTGTGGGGCTATTGATGGCTGCAGGCATGGTTTTTATTCCTCCATACTCGCGGACGGCGCGCGCAATGGTGAAGTACTCTCGGACAAAGCACTTGGGGATGAAACACTCTCTGTTGAACCTTCGGGGCCGGATACCCCAAGAGAGGCCAGACGCAGGGCAACGGCATTGCTGTGAGCATCAAGCTGCTCTGCCTGGGCCAGGGTCATTACCGAGGGGCCCAAGGCGCACAGACCTTCGGCGCTCAGCTCCTGCACGGTAAAGCGGCGGCAGAAATCCGCCAGTGACAGGCTGGATACCGAGCGGCTGTAGCCGTAAGTGGGCAGCACATGGTTGGTGCCACTGGCGTAATCACCCACAGATTCCGGGGTGTAGGGGCCGAGAAACACAGAGCCGGCGGCGCGGATTTGTGCCAGCAGCGCTCTTGGGCTACGGGTCTGGATGATAAGGTGCTCGGGGCCATAGCGGTTGGAAACGGCTGCAGCCTTATCCAGTGAATCCAGCAGTAAAATACGGCTTTCGGCCAATGCCTGGCGGGCAATGTCGGCGCGGGGCAGGGCCGCAAGCTGCTTGTCCAGCTCTTGGATGACGGCTTTTGCCAGCGATTCACAGCTAGAGAGCAGTATCACCTGAGAGTCGGGACCGTGCTCGGCCTGTGACAGGAGATCGGCCGCCACAAAGGCTGGACTCGCAGTCTCATCGGCGATGACCAGCACTTCGGATGGCCCCGCCGGCATGTCGATACTGACTCGCGCCCTGTGATCCTGGGACAACTGGCGCTTGGCTTCGGTGACATAACGGTTGCCGGGGCCAAATATCTTGTCCACCGGCGCTATGGTTTCCGTGCCCAATGCCAGCGCGGCAATGGCCTGGGCGCCACCGGATTGGTAAATCTCTTCGATGCCGCATTCGCTGGCGGCGTAGATGATGGCGCTGTCTATCGGAGCCGGGCTTATCAAGACTCGGCGGCGACAACCTGCGATTCGGGCCGGCAGCGCCAGCATCAACACAGTGGAGATCAGCGGCGCGCTGCCGCCCGGTATGTAGAGGCCAACGCTGTCTATGGCCTCACTTCTGAGCTCACAGCGCACTCCGGCCTGGGTATTGATATCCAAAGCCTGAGGTTGCTGCGCGCTGTGGAACACATCTATGTTGGCCATGGCGGTCTTGATGGCGTCTTTGAGCTCAGGGCTAACGTCCTGGGCCGCGGCCTTTATCTGCGCCTGACTGAGGGCGATGTTCTCAAGGGGGATATCATCAAAACGCTCGCTGTACTCCCTGAGGGCTTGGTCACCCTTGGCGGCGACGGCCTCAATGATCTCGCTGACGCTCTGCTCAAGCGCTTTGCTGCTCACCAGGGAGGAGCGCTGGAGCGCGGCGGCCTGCTCGCTTTCGCTCAGTTTGTCCCATACCAGATACTGCATGCTTCACCCCATCATCTTTTCAATTGGCATTACCAGAATCGAGCTGGCACCGAGCTTGGTCAGCTCTTCCATTGTGTCCCAGAACAGATCTTCGGTGCTGACCGCGTGGATGGCGACCCGGTTGCTGTCATCGTTGAGCGGCAACACTGTGGGGTTCTCCGCGCCGGGCAGCAGGGCAACAATCTGCTCCAGGGTTTCAGTGGGAGCGTGCAGCAGGATATATTTGCTTTCACGGGCGCGGATGACGCCGTTGACCCGGCTCATCAGCTTGTCGATCAAGGCCTGTTTGGCCGGGGTTTGGGTTTGCTGTGATTGGATGACACAGGCCATAGAGCGAAAGATCACTTCGGTCTCGTACAAGCCATTGGCTTCCAGAGTAGCGCCGGTGGAAACCAGATCGCAGATCCCGTCGGCGAGTCCGGCGCGGGGAGCGACTTCTACTGAGCCCTTGAGCATACAGTCGCGATAACTTATGCCTTTATTTTGCATAAAACGGCGAAGCAGGTTGGGGTAGGAGGTGGCAATTCGCAAGCCTTCCAGTGAGGCGGCGTCCTGATAAGGGAACTCACTGGGTACCGCCAGCGATAAACGGCAGGCGCCGAAGTCCAGTTGTCTGAGTTTGTTGCAGGCCGAAGGTTTGCCCAGTGTCTGCCGTTCTATCTGCTCCTCTTCCAGCACATTCTCGCCAATGATCCCCAAATCGACCACGCCATCCATGACCAGGCCGGGAATGTCGTCATCACGCACCCGCAGCAGATCCAGTGGCATATTGTCGGCGTGGGCTATCAGACGCTGTTCGTTGACGGTGAATTTTACGCCGCAGTTTTTCAGCAGTTGTTGTGATTCTTTCGAAAGCCGGCCCGATTTCTGGATGGCGATGCGCAGTCGATTTGAAGTCATAGTGGTCATTCCTGTTGGTCAATTCAATCTTGGTTAAAAAACTCAAATCCGGAAACGAAAAACCCCCGGAATTCCTTCCAGGGGTTTTCAGATCTTATGAATCAACCGCCAGAAGGAATGAACCTTCGGCAGTCAGCTCCGAAGGCTACCGCTCGTGGTGGTGATGATGGATAGCGTTGCGAAGCTGTGTCATGTAATAAATCCTGTGATTTCACGCTGTAATTTAGCAGCGCATAAACATTCAATTCTGAGCCGATTCGGCTGGTGTGTTTTTAAGCTAATCCCTTTGGCAGGAATTTGCAACACCCAAAATCAAAAAATATCTGCTGCTTGAAAAGGATTCATCAAGGGAAGGGGCGAACAAGTCCCATGTGTGCTCTGCGTCGGCTTACGGTCCCGCTTGGGCATAAGTTTGCGAATCCTTAGCCTGAAGAGTTTGGTTTAAGTGGTTATGTTAACTATATCAATGCCAATTCTGTTGACTAGAGCGGCTTGGCGATAAGGTTTGTCCCTTGTATCCGTCACTCAAATAGCGATAATGCACGCCATACCCCAGGGCAAAATGGAGCACAATGCGTAATCGACTCGTCAGCGAAACGGCACTGGCCTTCGCCCCGGGCGGCCCTTTGGCCTCCAATATCAGGGGCTTCAAGCCCAGAGAACCGCAACTGGAGATGGCCCGCGAAGTGGCCCAGTTACTCCATGGCCCAAGCGGTGCTGCAGTGCCTTTGGTGCTCGAAGCCGGCACCGGGGTTGGCAAAACCTTCGGTTATCTGATCCCGGCGCTGCTCTCCGGTAAGCAGGTGATTGTCTCCACCGGCTCAAAGAACCTGCAAGAACAGCTGTTTTATAAAGATCTGCCGGCCTTGCTGCAGATGCTGGATCTGCAAGTTCGGGTGGCGCTGCTCAAAGGGCGCAACAATTATCTGTGTCAGTTATTGCTGGAGCAGCAGTTGGATGGTGCCCAGAGCCGCAGCCCGGAAGTGCTTGATGATCTGCTCAGGATAAATCAATGGGCCGCGGCCAGCACAGATGGCGATCTTGGCACGCTGGCCACGGTTTCCGAGCAGTCGCCGGCACTGGCGCTGGTGGCTTCTTCGAAAGAGCGCTGCACCGGCAAGCGCTGCGCCTTCTATGACAGCTGCTTTACCCGCAAGGCCAGACAGAAAAGCCTGGAAGCCAGGATTATCGTGGTTAACCATCATCTGTTTTTTGCCGACAGGATCCTCAAGGATACCGGCTTTGCCGAGTTATTGCCCGATGCCGATGCGGTGATTTTCGATGAGGCTCATCTGCTTGCCGATATCGCCGTAACCTACTTTGGGCGCCAGCTGTCGCTCGCGGCCATGCAGCGAGTGCTGGAGCGGGTGGAAGCGGTATATCAACAGGAACTCAGGGATACTTCACAACTGAGCGATCTCGCCAGGCGCTGCGGCTCCCGCCTGGCGGATTGGGCGCAGATGACCCAGGCTTCCGGGCAAAGCGACTGGCGTCCCTTGTTGGCCGATAAAGAACTTGCAAGGCAATGCTGGCAGCTGCTCGAAGAGTTTCGGGCGCTGGAGCGGGTGATGCTGGCCAATATCGGCCGCAGTGATGAACTGGATGATTGCCTGGAAAAATGGCTCGATTACTGCGGGCAGCTGCAGCAGTTTTTCAACTGTGAAGATCAAAGTGCGGCTTACAGCATAGAGCAGGGCAGTCGTCTGCCGACGCTGAGAATGGCGCCTATTGATGTTGCCAAGGCGTGTCAGGCGCTGTTTGAGGTGCAAACCCGTTGGCTATTTACCTCGGCAACGCTACAGGTGAATCGCAGCCTGAGCCATTTTTGCCGGACATTGGGACTTAAGGGGGCCAGGGAGCTTATTCTGGACAGCCCCTTTGACTATCGGCGCCAGGCAATTTTGTGTGTCCCCAGGGAGCTTGGGGATGTGCGCTCTGAAGGGGATTATCAGTTTCGGCGCCTGCTTGAGGTGTGTGAGCAGGCGATTAATGCGGCCAAGGGCCGAACCTTTATTTTGTTTACCAGTCACAGGATGCTCCAACGGGTGGCGCAGGCGCTTCATGGTCGCAGTCGTTATCCACTCCTGGTGCAAGGCAGCGCCGGTAAGCAGACCTTGCTGAAAAAGTTTCGTCAGCTGGGTAATGCCGTGCTGCTGGGCACCGGCAGTTTTTGGGAAGGTGTGGATGTGCGCGGCAAGTTACTCTCTTGCGTGATAATCGACAAACTGCCCTTTGTGTCTCCGGACGATAATCTCTATCGCGCCAGAGCCGCAGAGATCAACAAGCGACAGGGTGACCCCTTTGTGGAGTTGGCCTTGCCCCAGGCGGTGATAGCACTCAAGCAGGGTGTTGGACGGCTCATTCGTGACGAGAGCGACCGCGGTGTGCTAATTCTCTGTGATAATCGCATCGTCAATCGCAGCTATGGTCAGGCATTTCTCAACTCTTTGCCGCCCATGTACAGAACCCGCAATTTGCAATCTGCCTTGTCTTTTCTTGAATGTATAAATTGATTAAAAACAGTTGGATACTGTTATTGATAGTGTTTATCCAATTTTTGGGACAAATAAATTGATAGCAAAAAGGCGCCTACTTTCAGGCGCCTTTTTGCTCTCTGTACTAGCGATTAGCCGCGATCTGCGGCCAGCCAGGAAGCAAATTGCTTGGTGTAGTAGCTGACAATCAAGCTGGCACCGGCGCGTTTGAAGCCGACAAAGCTTTCGGTAACCACGGCCCTTTCGTCCAGAGCGCCGGCCAGAGCAGCGAACTTGATCCCGGCATATTCACCGCCCACATGATAAGCCGCCAAAGGTAACTCGGTACGCTCTCTCAATTGTGACAACACATCCAGATAAGGCGTACCTGGCTTAACCATCAGAATATCGGCGCCTTCCTCTTCATCGAGCAGGGCCTCCAACAGCGCTTGCCGGCCATTGGCGCTATCCAGTTGATAACCTTTACGATTGCCGCTGAGTTCACAATCTACCGCCGCCCGGAATGGGCCATAGAAAGAGGAAGCAAACTTGGCCGAGTGGGCCAAAATGGCGACATTTTCAAAACCGGCCGCATCCAGGCCCTCACGTATGGCCCGAATTTGGCCGTCCATCATGGCCGAAGGAGCCAGCATGTCGGCACCGGCGCGGGCAGCGCAGACAGACTGCTTGACCAGGTTTTCCACAGTCGCGTCATTACAGACTTCATTGTGCTCGACCACACCGCAGTGGCCGTGATCTGTGTACTCGCAGAAACAGATATCCGGGATCACCAGCATCTCGGGTGCTTCCTGCTTGATGGTGCGGATCATCCGAGCCAACAGGCCGTCATCGTTCCAGGTATCGCTGCCGATGGCATCTTTATGGTGTGAAATACCAAAGGGCATCACATAGCGAACCCCGAGGGCCTTCAGTTCACGGATCTCTGCTGCGAGCATGCTTTCGGGCAATCTGCTGATCCCGGGAAGGGTGCTGATGGCCACAGGCTCTGTAATGCCTTCTTCGATGAACAGTGGGTGCACCAGATCTGTCAGGGAAACTTGCTGCTCGCGAACCAGATCCCGCATGGCTTCTGAGCTGCGAAGACGGCGAAGACGACGAAGAGGTTTGGTGAAGCTGCCGTGACGGCAATGACTGTCTGACATGAGAGTTCCTTTACTGCTATGGCGGATGCGTGGTTGCCAAATACTGTCTCAAGACTCGGTAACCAGCACTAAGCTATTGAGGTTAAAGGGGCACAAGCGCCCAAGTGCGCCTAGGATACCCTTTGCAGGAAACGCGATACTATGACGGGGGTCACAGTTCACCCAGGCAGATGTTGGCAGGTGCAATACTGGTCTCACAGGGACTTGTGCCTTGTTGCCATTGCTGCTTGTCGAGCTTGGCGGTGCAGCCACTGTCTTCCATCAATGCCTGTTCACCATCTGCGCTGCACAGCAACAAGAGGGCATGATCTTCGATACGAAACAGGTGCAATTGGTATTGATTGAATGGTTCGAGCAGGGAGGCGTCATGGGCTGTGGCCAACGCCAATAAAGTTTGGCCGTCGAGATTGGCCGGATGATTTTCATAACGTATGGTGGCTTCGGCGGCGCTGGTTACCTTGGTCAGTGCCGGTGCCAGTTGTTGGTATTCCTGATCATGCCTGTCACCGAGTCCGCAGCCACCAAGTGTCGGTAGCAGCGCCAGCAGCAGGCAGACGATTGGGCCTTGATGGAAAATTGATTTCATCCTTGAATCCTTATCTATAAATAGTAGGTCGGTGCTAGTTCCTGTTAGGTCTGTTCCTGCCAAAACGCCAGCTCACCGGCGGCATTCCGCCCCGTGTCCAAATTCCAGTTTTTGATACTTTCCAGATAGGCGCTGTCTTGCTCAAGCACACCAGTGGCGATAAGTTGCCAAAAGTGTTTGACCTTTTCTCTGGCGCGCAGAAAAATCTCGTCATAATGCATCTCGCCCTCTGGGGTAGCTAGGATTAAATACGCTTTTTCGATCTGCTCCTGCTCCGGGTAGAGGACGGCGAACTTGACGCCCAGGTGGCGGGCAAACGGCAGCAGTCTGTTGCCTTCCTCGGCAATTTTGTCCACCACAGTGATAAAGCCTTTATGCCAGTCATTGATGGCTGGCGGGTTACTGGCCCATTCCTCGATATAAACATCTCTGAAGCAGTTGTCCCACAATTTCTCTATGACAGGATCCAGCTTCTGGCCTGTGGCATCGCAGCAGGCGGCAATGCCGGAGTCCAGGTGTTCGGACAGACCTATTGCCCCGAGATTGAGCTTGGGATAAATATATGCATCCTGATGCATTTCACAATGCCTGTGGGCATCGGCGTTGTCTTCGTAGGGGCCTACCTTCATCTCAATAACCGGATGGACAGTGACATCTGTGATCACATGGGCACAATAGCCCAGCAACCAGGCCAGGCCCTTGTCGCGTTCTTCCCCTTCACTGCATGCCAGATGACGAACGCAGGCCTTGAGCATTTCGCCGCTATGATGGTAATGCATCTTGTCGGCCCAGCTTTTGGCCTGTTGGCGATCATTGAGAGCAAGATAGGGATAATCCGGGCTGACCGCCCCAAGCTCGCAGTACTTGAAGTGTTTCAGTAAAGCGCGAATAGCGGCCTTGGGCATATGGGGAACAGCCTCGAGTTCAAGTGGCTGTCTGAGGCTGTTGACCATTGTGAGGTGTGCATAGGCGCCTGGCATTCCCTGGCCTCCAATCCTTTGCTATTGCGTGCTGTTCCTTGGGGTTAACCTTAGCCGCTTAAGGTGACAACGGCCATAGCCCGAAGCTACTATCAAGCACAATTTACTCACGAGTAAATCAGACTGGCCGCTTTCCTTGGTTGATACACGCAAACCTTCCTTAGGAAACGGCCGCTGAAGCCTGTGCTTTACTGCGGCGGATATGGCGCTCCACCAGAGCACCTATCAGGTACATCATCAAGTAACCGCAGCCGAGAGCGAGGATCACCGCCACCACATTGGCCGTCAATTGCCTGAGCAGGAAGAAAGCGCCTATTAGAGTAATGATGCCGGCCAGGCGGATCAGCAAACTGGCATTGAAGTAGCCTTCGGCCTTGATATAGGCCAGTTGATAACCGTTGAGCATCAGAAAGATGAAGAAAATGGCATAGTGCAACAGTACCGGGACGGCGCCGTGATACTGGGGCGGAAACAGCATTCTGAACAGGCTCTCGCCGCCCAGCAGCATGACAACAAAGAAACTGATGCTGACAATCAGCGCCAGCTTGTAGAGCCAGTGTTTGATGGCGCGGATCTGTTCATTGTCCCGGGCGCGAACACATACCGCCAATTCCGGCAATACGAAGCGGTAGATGGGGAATACAAACAGCAAGGTCATATAGGTAAATACCGGCCTGACCACCACTTGGAAATCCCCCAGCTCTTCGACGCTGAAATAACGTATGGTCAGCAGTACGGTAATATAGATCATCAGAATGCTGGAGCCTGCCTCGAGCGAGGCGGTGACACTGCGCTTCATAAAACTTTTCAGCGCCGGCTCCAGATTGACCTTGGCGAGCGGCGCGGTGGCGATTTGACGCCGCCTTCTCAGATACATAAAGGCCGCGATAATCAGAGACGATAGCGTCGTGGCGTAAAAGAGTGCCCCCAGCGGCGCCATACTCAGCCCGTAGTAACAGATGGCAAAGGCCAGCACCAAAGACAGCGGCTCCATCCAGGTTACCTTGTTGCTGATTTCATAGAGACGATACATGGCAACCAGGTTGGTAAAGTACACCTTGAGCCCCATGCTGACTATAATGCCCACCAGTTGCAGGTACTCCACATCTATGGCGAGTTTGTGCTTGATATAGGGCAGTATGATGCCCCAGGTCAGCAGCACTACAAGGATCAGCACATAGCGGAAAATATTGATGATATCCCTGTCGTTGCGGGTCTGGCTGTAAGACACCACCATAGACGAGCGAAAGCCTGTCATCAGGATCAGTGACAACGAGATGATATCGATAACCGTGTGGTAGATAGCCAGATCCGCCTTGGGAACCCAGCTTGCGAGCCAGACTTTAAAGGAAAACCCGATTGCTATGCTGATGAGCGTGGCCCAAATACCGGCGACAAAGGCACGTTTCAACCGCGAAACTGCGGTTTCATTGGAAGACTGAGAGAGGCTGGACATAACAGACGCTAACCGAAAAGGGGACTCTATATTAGTTGAGAACTGTTCTCATTGTCCATGATAAGGATCACAAGGGCAGATCCGGGCTTGGTTTCGGCGTATTTGATGGTATGATCCCGCCGCTATTAACTCGCCGAAGGCTATACCTTCGCTTATCAAGGTTTAAACCATGACATCGACTACACTTGCCAATTCTCCTGTTATTCTGGCTCTGGATACCTGTACCGAACTCTGCTCAGCGGCGCTGGCATGGCAAGGTGGCAGTATTGCCGAATCTGTCGATGCTCCCCGTGAACATAGCCAAAGATTGCTGCCTATGATAGAGAACTTGCTGAGCCAATCCGGGCTCAAGATGCGGGATATCGGCCTTATCGCCTATGGCCGAGGGCCAGGCAGTTTCACCGGTATCCGCATCTGCACCTCTATGACTCAAGGGCTGGCGCTGGGGCTGGATGTACCTGTAATCGGTATCTCTACCTTGGCCGCCATGGCGCAGCAAGCGATAACCGAACATGGTGCGCAGCAGGTGATTTGTGCCATAGATGCCCGCATGGGCGAAATCTATTGGGCGGCGTTTGAACAGGAATCCGGCCTGGCCAAACTGGTGGGCATAGAGCAAGTGAGCGCCCCTGAGACAATGACCTCGCCCTTTGCCAATGCGGATAAGGTGTATTGCTGTGGCACAGGGTTTGACGCCTACCCGGCACTGTTACAACATGCCGAGAACTTGACCTTGCTTGATGCGGTGAAATATCCTCAAGCCAGTGCTATGCTTGCTTTGGCAAGCCTTGGCTGGCAACAAGGACTGGCCACCTCGGTCGATGAGCTGGCGCCTGTGTACTTGCGAGATACAGTTGCCTGGAAAAAACTGCCGGGAAGGGAATAGGGCTTCAGGCGGGTTAACTGCCTCATGGGCTTGGGGCAAACGGAGAGCAAAGCAGTATCATGATGATCAAGCAGACGGGACATCCGGGTGCAGTTCAAAGTCTGTCGCAGGCGGTAGCCGGCAATAGACCTCCGGAGCGTGCCCAGCAAACCGTTGAGACTCAAAATGAAATCCTTGTCAGCCCATCCAGACAGTTGCTCGAGTTTGACAGCCAAGCCCTTAATGACAAATACCAGCAAAGAGAGCAACTGAAGCGGGAAACTGCCGGTCATTCAGACGCAATCGCCCTCTATCTCCATACTCAACACGCCGCGCAGCGTGACGCTATTTCAGCCATGGTGGGCATAGATGTCTACGCCTGATAGCCCCGCCGATAACGCGTTTGTAAAACCTTGCCATTCTGCGCAATTACCGGGAAGAGGCCAGTTTCTGCTGGAACTCTTGCTGGCTTTGATGTTGACTCATTTGCCCTATGTCTCAGTGCCTTTCAAATGGCTGGAAAGCTATTTTCATGAGTTGTCCCATGCGCTGGCAACGCTGTTGAGCGGCGGGATTGTCAGCCATATCCAACTCTTTCCGAATGGCGCCGGTTTCTGTTTCAGTCAGGGCGGTTGGCCGCTCCTTATCGGCTTCAGTGGTTATTTGGGCGCGGCCTTTTGGGGCTGCCTGCTTTACCACCTGGCCACTTGGCCGCGGGGGATCCGTGTAAGTTTTGCCTTTATCGGCGCCTTGGTGCTGCTCACCATACTGCTGTGGGGACGGGACTTACTTACCCTGAGTATTCTCATTAGTCTGAGTGTATTGTTTCTGCTGCCGTTGAAATTTGGCGGCAACCGACTGCTCAGCGGTAGCCTGCGTCTGGTGGCCTTGATGGTGATGCTCAATGCGCTCGCCAGCCCTGCCGTGTTGCTGGGGCTGGACGACAGGGGGGATGCGGTATTGTTGGCCGAGCACAGCTGGGTGCCTGCGTTCGTCTGGGTATTGCTGTGGTTCGCTTCCGGCTTATTGGCGCTGCTGCTTTGCTGGCGCCGCATAGATGGAAAATCAAACTGATCCTTGGCAAGTCTGCCGCTCACTGTTAGCTTGAACTCCAATTTTATTTGGCACCAGTGCGTGCCAAAAAGTCGTGTCGGCGGGTCTGTTGCCGCAGCATAAGTCCAGATTCAAAGGAGAAGGGAAATGGAATACAAGCAATTCAATCGTAAGCTGGCAACGCCGCTTGGCAAGGCTTTGCTGGTGGCTGGCATGCTGCTTGGCAGCGGTGCGGCGCAGGCCGGCGAACAGGCGTTGCTGGAGGCGGTTAACAGTGACTTTCGCCGGGAAGCCAATGTCGAGCGCGACCAATATCGTCATCCAGAACAGACGCTGGCTTTTTTCGGGATCACGGCGGAGCAAACCGTGATTGAACTCTGGCCCGGCGGCGGTTGGTACACAGAAATCCTGGCGCCCATGTTGGCGGATAAGGGGCAGTATATTGCCGCCGGTTTTAACACAGAGCCGCAAGAGGACACCCCGGGCAGCCGTTATCGGGCCAAAGCGGGCAAGCGTTATCTTGAATGGCTGCAAGCTCACCCCAAAGAGCTCGGCAAAATCAAACAGGTGGTTTTGGATCCTCCAGCACAGGTAAAACTGGGAGAAGATGCCAGCGCCGATACGGTACTGACGTTCAGAAACCTGCATAACTGGGCCAGTCAGGGGCAACTGCAAACCGTGTTTCAGGCTGCCTTTAATGTGCTTAAAGATGGCGGCGTCTTTGGAGTGGTTGAGCACAGGGGCAAAGCCGGTAATGGCCCTGACAGCGGTTACATGATGCAGGATGAGATGATAGCACTGGCAGAAAAGGTCGGCTTCACCTTGGAAGCCAGCAGTGAGATCAATGCCAATGCCAAGGACAGTAAGGATTACCCTAAAGGCGTTTGGACCTTACCGCCGACATTGCGATTGGGTGAGCAGGACAGGGACACTTATCTCAAGATAGGAGAAAGTGACCGTATGACACTAAAATTTATCAAAAAAGCGAACTGATACACTGACAACAGAGGCATTATGTGGCAACCTTCCGCCCCCGTAAAAGCACTGAAGCTCCCGCTGCCGCACCTCACGCTGGCGGCACAATGCTGGGGAGCGGAGGATAAGCCGCTGTTACTGGCATTGCATGGATGGCTGGATAACAGTAACAGCTTTGCCCCTTTGGCCGAGAAGCTGATGAATGATTATCGTATTCTTGCCATCGACTGGCCGGGACATGGTTTATCGGATCACAGGCCAGGGCGTTATCCGCTGCACTGGATTGATTATCTGTATGATCTTGAGCTGCTGCTGGGCAGCTTGGCCGGTGATGCGCCAGTCACTTTGTTGGGGCACTCGCTGGGAGGGATTGTCGCCAGTGCTTATGCCGCAGCGTTTCCTGAGCGTGTCGATAAGTTACTGTTGATTGAAGCCTTTGCTCCTCTCTATGAGGCGGTGGAGCAGGCTAAACCCAGGCTGAGAAAGAGCTTTGCTGCCCATAAGCGTATGCTCGGCAGCAAACGTAGCCAAGTGGTTTATGACAGTATTGAACCGGCCATCAAAGCCAGAGTGCAGTTGACCGGACTGGCCGAGCCTTGGTCCAGATTATTGGTGACGCGCAATATGCAAATTGATGCATACGGCGCCAGATGGCGCAGCGACCCAAGGCTAAGGCTCGACTCGCCGATGCGACTTTGTTTTGAGCAGGTAGCATCCCTGATGCAGGGAATAGCCATCCCCAGCTTGCTTATCACGGGTGAGCAAGGATTTCCCGGATTGGTGCAGAGTTTACCCCAGGCCCGCGCCTGGTACAGCGAGTTGCAAGTAGTGCAACTCCAAGGGGATCACCATCTGCATATGGAGAATGCCGATGAGGTAGCGCAAACTCTGGCCGGATTTCTCCAAGGTAGAAAATCCAATCCGGGGGACTAGGCAAATAAAAGCTTTTATGTGATGATGATCAAAATTTTAAACGCCCGTATGATTTTTGCGGCGCGAAAGTTAACTACCAAGAGTCGAGGCCCAAGGCCTTAATAAGAACTTTATAAAAATACTCAGTGCTTTGCCCGCAGACGCTGCGGGCTTTAACGACAGAGAGAGTCGTTTCCGCTGAAGACGGAATTTTAGGAGAGATTTGTGGACCAGCCCTGGATTAACAGTTTGCCTGCCGACGTGCCTGCCGAAATTGATACCAGCCGCTATGCTTCCTTGCTGGAGATGTTGGAATCAGCGGTCAATACTTACGCCGATCAACCCGCCTTCGTTAATATGGGCGCAACCCTGACGTACCGAAAACTGGAAGAGCGCAGTCGTGCCTTTGCCGCCTATTTGCAAAATGATCTCAAATTGCAGAAGGGCGATCGGGTGGCGATCATGATGCCAAACCTGCTGCAATACCCCATCGCTCTGTTTGGTGTGTTGCGAGCAGGCATGGTTGTGGTCAATGTCAATCCGCTCTATACCCCGAGAGAACTCAAGCATCAGTTGGTCGAT
The DNA here is from genome assembly GCF_033842865.1 of Shewanella indica. Classification (NCBI taxonomy): domain Bacteria; kingdom Pseudomonadati; phylum Pseudomonadota; class Gammaproteobacteria; order Alteromonadales; family Shewanellaceae; genus Shewanella; species Shewanella indica. The sequence continues at coordinate 3,825,106 of NZ_JAWXXR010000001.1, read as the reverse complement.
TCTGGCGCCAAGGCGATAGTGGTAGTGTCCAATTTTGCCAGCACGCTGGAGCAAGTGGTCGATCAAACTCCGGTCAAAAACGTGATTATCACTGGGCTTGGCGATCTTTTGAGTACCCCAAAGGGTACCCTGGTTAATTTTGTGGTGAAGTATATTAAGCGCCTGGTGCCCAAATACTCATTGCCACACGCCATATCCATGCGTCGTGCGCTTCGGGCGGGTAAAAAGGCGCAATACGTCAAGCCTGTGGTCAAGAGTGACGATATCGCCTTTTTGCAGTATACCGGTGGTACTACAGGCGTTTCCAAGGGGGCCATGCTCAGCCATGGCAACATAGTTGCCAACGTATTGCAGGCCAACGGTGCCTATGCCCCTTTGCTCAACGACGGCAAGGAGTTTGTGGTAACCGCCTTGCCGCTTTATCATATTTTCGCCTTAACTGTGAACTGTTTGCTGTTCCTGCATAAAGGCGCCAACAACTTACTGATCACCAATCCCAGGGATATCCCGGGATTTGTGGCCGAACTCAAGAAAACACCTTTCACTGCTCTCACTGGGGTGAACACCTTGTTTAACGCCCTGGTCAACAGTGAAGAGTTTGCTGCTTTGGACTTCTCCCGCCTCAAACTCTCGATTGGTGGCGGTATGGCGGTGCAGCGCGCCGTGGCCGACAAATGGCAGAACATCACCAAGACCCGCTTGCTCGAAGGCTATGGCCTGACCGAAGCTTCACCTCTGGTTGCTTGCTGCCCTTATGATTTGGCCGGTTACAACGGCTCTATCGGCTTGCCTGCGCCCTCGACACAAATTCAAGTGCGTAGCGATGATGGTCAGGTGTTGCCTCAGGGGGAGACGGGCGAACTTTTTGCCAAAGGGCCTCAGGTGATGCTTGGCTACTGGCAACGTCCGGAAGAAACGGCCAAGGTGATCGACAAGGATGGTTGGCTGGCCACAGGCGATATCGGCTATATGGATGAAAAAGGCTTTTTCTATATTGTCGATCGCAAGAAGGACATGATCCTGGTTTCCGGCTTCAACGTTTTCCCCAATGAAGTGGAAGAGGTGGTGGCCTTGCATCCCAAGGTGGTTGAAGTAGCCGCCGTGGGTGTGCCACATGAGGTCAGTGGTGAACTGGTGAAGATTTTTGTGGTTGCAAAAGACAAATCTTTGACCGAGAAAGAGCTTATCAAACACTGTCGCCATCATTTAACAGGATATAAGGTGCCGAAGCTGATAGAATTCAGGGACGAATTGCCGAAAACCAATGTAGGAAAGATCCTGCGCAGAGAACTCAGAGATGAGGCCAAATCTGCATAATATAGAGAGCCGGCGCCAGCCGGCTCTTGTGTTTCCGAGACCTGGAAACTCGCGCAGGATGGGAGTTGAAGTTGCAAGATTACCTGTATGTAAAAGATGACGCCACCCTGGCACAGTTGGTAGCTCAATACCGTGAGGCTGAACTGCTGGTGCTGGATACCGAATTTGTACGCACCCGCACTTATTATGCTTGTTTAGGGCTTATTCAGGCCTATGACGGCAAGACTCTGGCGCTGATAGACCCTTTGGCCATCTCGGATCTGTCGGGCTTCTGGGCCTTGTTGACCGATGAGAAAATCACCAAGTTGTTGCACTCCTGCAGTGAAGACTTGGAAGTGTTTGCCCGCCAGGGCTTGTGCCAGCCCAAGCCTTTGTTTGACAGCCAATTGGCGGCGGCCATTGCCGGCCTGGGTCATGGCCTGGGTTATGCCAAGCTGGTGCATGAATGTCTGGGAGTGGAGCTTGACAAGGGCGAGTCCCGTACTGACTGGCTAAAAAGGCCGTTATCAGAGGCGCAGCTCAGCTATGCCGCCAATGATGTCTATTATCTTTACCAACTCTATCCTCAGTTGCAGCAGAAACTGCAGCAGCAGGGCAGGATTGAGTGGGCATTGGAAGAGAGTCAACGCATGACCGAAGGGCGTCTGGATCCGCCGGATGAAGACACGGCCTATCTTAGGGTCAAGAACGCCTTTCAGTTGAGTACACCCCAATTGGCTGTGCTCAAGGTACTGGCGGCCTGGCGTTTGCGTAAGGCGTTGGCAAAGGATATGGCGCTGGGTTTTGTCATGAAAGATCATGCCCTTATCGGTTTGGCCAAACGCCAGCCCAGAGGGATCAATGACGTGCTTGCCATGAAAGAGCTGACGGATCATGAAAAGCGTCTCTACGCCAAAGACGTGCTCAAGGTTATGGCCAAGGCGGATATGAGTAATCTACCTGAGCCCTTGGATGTGCTGGCGCTCAAACCAGGGTACAAGAGCGCTTTCAAGAGCATTAAGCAGTGCTTGAGCGAGGTTGCAGAATCCGAAAGTGTGCCTATGGAGTTGCTTGGCTCCAAGCGCCATATTCATGAATATCTTGAGTGGATATGGGACGGTAAACAGGGACCCACTCCCTTGGTGTTGCTGGGATGGCGCGGCCAACTTGTAGCTGATAAATTGGCGAAATTGGCTCTCTGATCCAGGTTTGACTTATATTACTTTGGTACTTAGATACACTTGACTGGTAAATTTTTGGCATTCCCTTCAGGGAGCCGCGTTGTATGTTTTAGCGCGGTTTCCATGAGGGGAATGCCATAGATAAACACAGGTGTTTTTACACGCTTTGGCAAATGGCGCCTACCTGGAAAAATAACGCCGTTGCTTTGTTGTCAAAACTGGGCGATGAGCTCTTTTTGACGTTCGCTTTGCCTGGTGAGTTCCTTTCCGTGATGGCTTGCGGCTTCACTGTTATCGGTTAAACAGCCAACGCCCTGTTGTAACTGTTCTGAATGGCGGTGTAACTGTTCTACCACACAGGCTTGCTGCTCGGTGGCAACGGCTATTTGCTGGCTATGGGCGGCAATTCGGCCCAGTGCACTGGTGGCTTCGTCCAACCGTTGCGCCAACTTTTGCTCCAGTTGCAGACTTTCTTTGGTCAGTTGCTGGCTGCGCTCCATCTCGGTCACTGTCTGGCGACTTTGCAGACTGAGCTCGGCAATAATTTGATGTATTTCACCGGCGGATTCAGAGGAGCGCATTGCAAGGTTACGTACCTCATCGGCCACTACGGCAAATCCGCGCCCGGCTTCACCGGCTCGGGCCGCTTCGATAGCCGCATTGAGCGCCAGCAGATTGGTTTGATCAGAAAGTTGTTCAATCACTTCCAGCACAGTGTTTATACTACTGCAGCGTTTGTCCAATGCCAGCAACTGTGCTTCAACCTTCGCAAGCAGAGCGGTGACTTCGCTGTTGGCGGCGCGGCTGGCGACCAGAGCTTCTAGAGTGTGGCGGTTGCTTTGTTCAAGTTCAGTCACCTCGTTGGCCGTTTCGGCTGATGTATCAGCAATCTCGGTCACGGCACCTCTGAGCTCGTTGATGGCATCACCTTGCTGTTTCAGAGCACCGGTTTGCTGTGACAGTTCGCGGTAGTTGGCATCGACGGCGGCCTGATGGGCACTTAAACTGTTATCGAGGATCTCACCGCTGTCTTTTATCCGTCCTGTGATGGCGAATATCTCGGCCTGCTGCATTCTCAAACTCAATTCCAGCTCGGCGAGTTCATCTGTGCTGTTGCAGTAAATAGCCTGCATCAGTGGATTATTCTGTACTCCGCGGCTGAGTTGACTGACATTATTTAACCTTTGTTTGAGCCTGAAAAGACTCCAGCCCATCAAAGTTGCCGCTGCGCTGACCGGCACAAGTAGCCAGAGACCGCTTAGCCAGGGCAGGGTCACCAGGGATAGCAGTGATGCGCCCCAACAGAGCGCTAGCTTTGCCGTTAGCCCTATTCGAAAGCGTGGCAGTATCGATTTTCCTTGATTGATGGCCTGGTAGCAGTTTTCGGCTCTGGCGATAAGCTCAGGGCTCGCCTTGGTACGTACTGATTGATACTCAACTATTTTACCCTTGCGGCGAATCGGGGTGACGTAGGCGTTGACCCAGTAGTGACCGCCGTCTTTGCGGCGATTTTTAACCAAGCCCATCCAGCTGTTGCCATTTTTGACTTGATGCCAGAGATCGGCAAACGCCGCCTTGGGCATATGAGGATGGCGCACTATGTTGTGACCATGCCCCAAGAGTTCCTCACGAGAAAAGCCGCAAAGATCAATAAATTCTTGATTGATATGGGTGATGCGCCCTTTGAGATCTGTGGTGGATAGAATGCGGGCATCTTCCGTCACAGGTGTTTCAATGTCGGTAATGGGCAAATCTCTGTTCATCGTGTTTGTTTAAGCTGGATTAATACAGCGGACGATTATCAACAAAGAGAAGTGTCAAATTTGTGACAGGGCACGAATGGATTATGATTGTAATATAATAACTTGCAAAAGTTTGAACAGGATCATAAGCGGCACCTTGGGTGCCGCTTGAGTAGGAGTTTTTATCAGGTCTTGACCCGGGTCACGTCCACGAATAGGGTCAACATCTGTCCGGGTTGCAGGTACTTACTGGCTTTGAGCTGGTTCCATTCCAGCAGATCATTCACACTGACATTGAACTTGCTGGCGATTCTTGCCAACGAATCACCGGAGCGAACCTTATACTTCACGGTGCGCATTACGGCGTTGGCACTCTGGGATTTGCCGGAAGCTTTAGTCCAGATGGTCAGTTGTTTGCCGGGACGCAGCGGCGTTTTGGTCGAGATCCCGTTCCATTTCACCAGCTCGTTGACACTGACGCCATTATCCTTGGCTATCTGCCACAGGGAATCACCGGACTTGACCAGGTAGCTGCGTTTGCTCTTGCCGGACTTATTCTGACCCAGGCGTTGCTCCTTGGAGAGCGGGTAGGCCGATGCGTCCTTGAGGGCGACCGGGATCAACAGGTGCTTGCCAGCGACAATATTGTTGCCACTAATGCCGTTGACCGAACGAATAACATCGATACTGGTATGATGCTTCTTGGCTATTACTCCAAGAGAGTCACCCTTGCGGATCTTGTATCTGAGCCAGTTGAGGCGCTCGCTTGGCGCTGTACTGGCCAGGGCGATTTCAAACTCTTTGGCTTTGTCCAGCGGCAGTACCAGCTTGTGTGGCCCTTCCGGCGCTGTGGCCCAGCGATTGAAGCCTGGGTTGAACTGTTGCAGTTCATTGACTTCCATACCGGCAAGGCGCGCTGCCAGGGCCAAGTCTATCTGGCTGCCGACATCGACCACTTCCAACTTCTGTTCGTTGGCGATCGGTGTCAGTTGGATACCATATTTATCGGCATTTTTGACGACATCTGCCAGTGCCAGCAATTGCGGAACATAACGCTCGGTTTCCTTGGGCAGCGACAGCGACCAGAAGTCGGTAGGCTGTCCCTTTTGGCGGTTGCGCTTGACCGCATTCAACACCCGACCTTCGCCTGTGTTATATGCAGCTATGGCATAGAGCCAGTTCTCGCCGGTCTTGTCGTAGAGGTATTCCATCATATTCAGCGCTGCGGTTGTGGCTGCCGGAACGTCGCGGCGTCCGTCATACCACCAGTTGATCTCCAGACCAAAATGCAGCGCCATGGGCGAGGTAAACTGCCATAATCCTGAGGCGGCACCATGGGAGTAGGCGAAAGGATCGAAGGCACTTTCCACTATCGGCAGCAGTGCCAGCTCCATCGGCAGTTTGCGCTCTTCTATCTGCTCGACAATCAGATACATAAAGGGAGCAGCCCGTTCGGAGATCTGCTCCAGGTGTCTTGGATTATCTATGTACCATTGACGGTATTGGCGCACCAGCTTCTCATCGGGAACCGACATATTGAGTTGGTTGCGGATCCGCTGCCACACGTCAGTGACAACAACTTCCGGCTCGCTGATGACTTGTGGAGCCTGAGTAATGATCGGAGCCGGGGTGGCCTTAACCGGCGTTTCGGCAGTAGACTCCGGCGCTTGAGACAGCAGCTGACAGCCGCCAAGCAGGGAGAGGCTCCCCGCCAATATAAAAAATCTGATTTGCTTCAAAAACAGCAATCCTCGAATGATGGCCTGAACAGACAGGCAAACGCACATCAAACGGAAACCCGGGATAGGCCTGGTCCCTTGGCCCGGGATTGTACCTTGGGTGATACTTTTACCCTGGTTTGGTTTCCGTGGTGAAAAAGAAGCGCCGTTACTGAAAGCCAAGTATTATTATTTAAAACAATTAGATAAATATATCTTGGCTGAGCGTTGTCATAATAACGACACAAAAAGGCGGCTTATTGTAACCCGGTTTTCAGAAATTGTCTTTCCATTGCCTGAGAACTGCAAAGCGGCTCACGGGATCATGGCAGGGCTGACCGCTGTGGGATTCGAGCCTGCTCTGCAGTGTGTTCTTTTGGCAGCGCATAAAGGGGTTGATGGCCTTTTCACGACCAATAGTGGAGGGGAGTGTAGGCTCTTGCTGCTCGCGCAGCGCTTCGGCGGCAAGTTGGTAGTCAGCCAGTGCCTGGTTGTCCGGCTCAACGGCTTTGGCAAAACGCAGATTGGCCAGAGTATACTCATGGGTGCAATACACCTTGGTGCTGTCATCGAGGGCAGCAAACTGACTCAAAGAATGGTACATCTGCTCGGCGCTGCCTTCAAACAGGCGACCGCAGCCGGCGCAGAATAGGGTATCGCCGCAAAACAGCGCATCGTCAATCAAATAAGCGATATGATCCAGCGTGTGCCCGGGAACCTTAAATACCCGGCATTCAAGAGCAAATCTACCTTGCCCTGGCTCAAGCCGATATTCACCTTCCTCTGTTAGTGGCTGGGTAATGCCTTTGATGGCCGGATTGGCTGGTCCGTAAACCGGGAGCGAGTCAAAAGTTTCCGTCAATGCCGGAATGCCACCGGTATGGTCGCTGTGGTGGTGAGTTATCAGTACTCCGGCTAAAGTCAGGTTATTTCGCGCCAAAAAAGCCAATACCGGCACGGCATCACCCGGGTCGACCACCCAACAACTATCACCTTGGGGCGCCACTATGGCCCAGATATAGTTGTCATCGAAGGCGGCTATGGGCGTTATCTGAGGCTGGGGATGGGTGATATGGACGTTGGACATAAGCTCAAGGCTCCTTTAAGTCGGCGGGATCAGTTTCAATTTTACTGAGCCTCATACTTGCTTGTATAGGGGATTCGTTATTAAGCTGAGGCTAGAATGGCTTAACCGGAGTATCTATGCCTCTCTCGTCTGAGTCCAGACCCAGTTCCTGGGATAGTTTGCCCGCCGGTGAGACTATCAAACGTGAACTGGAAAGCAAACTGGCCTATTGGTGGCCCAGGGTGTTTGGTTATCATCTGTTGCGCCTGGGTGCCTTAAGCCGCGAACTCGAGATCAAAAACTGTCCGGTCTGGCATCAGTTCTCCCTCTTCCCTGATAAAGGTGCTTCGATAGTTGCCGATTTTGCCTCGCTACCGTTGGCGCCGGCCAGCATAGATGCAGTAGTGATGAACCTGGTGCTGGAGTTTGAGGCAAACCCTTACCGGATTTTGCGTGAAGCCGACAGGGTGCTGGTCAGCGGCGGCTATCTTTTTATAGTAGGAATTAACCCCTTCAGCTGTGCCTTTTTTGGCAAGTTGCTGCCCAGATTTCAGCAGGCCTTACCCTGGAGCGGCCATTTCTTTATGCCGGCCAGGATTAAAGATTGGCTCGGGCTCCTGGGGTATCAGGTGGTGCATGACGAGCGGCTCTTATACCATTCGCTGCTCAGCGAATCCGCGCCGTTGAAAATATGGCATCATTGGCAGCAAAAATGGCTGCCGGGTACCGGCTCTCTGTATCTGTTGGTGGCCCGCAAGCTGGATTCGCCGTTAACCCCCTTGGGGGATAAACGCCGCCAGCGGATCCCAGGTTGGCAACCCACGCCGACGCCGGGATTCTCCGGCAGACAATTGGAGCGCGACACTAAAGAAGAGCAATAATTTTAATGCGTATTACCCTGAAACAGTTGATGATTTTTGAAGCCGTGGCTCGCAGTGGTCAGGTAGTTAAAGCGGCCGAGCGGGTTAACCTCTCCGCGCCGGCCACATCTATGGCGTTGTCGGAACTTGAAAAGCAGCTCGATACCCGCTTATTCGAGCGTATAGGCAACCGCTTGCAACTTAACTCTCAAGGCAGCCTACTGCTGCCTCTGGCCAGCGATGTACTGCAGCGCATCGAGCGCATAGAGCAGGCGTTTACCCCGAATAATCACGAATTGGCCGGTATGTTGAATGTCAGCGCCAGCTCTACCATAGGTAATTTTCTGCTGGCCAAGGCGGCGGTGGCATTCAGCCAGCAACATCTTCAGACTCAGGTCGACTTGGCGATAGACAATACCCGCAAGGTTATTCGCGATGTGGCCGAGTTTCGCGCCGAGTTGGGCTTCATTGAAGGTTACTGCCTCGATAGTCGAATCGTCGTGCTACCCTGGCATCAGGACTGTCTCAAGGTATTCTGCCATCCGGCGCACCCGCTGGCGGGAAGCAAGGTCTCGCCAAGCGAGCTCAAGGGGCTCTCCTGGGTATTGAGAGAAGAGGGCTCAGGCACCCGGGAGTACTTTGTCGATGCTGCCAACCGCCTTGACCTGCAGCCAGAGGCCCGTTTCTGTTTTCCAACTCCCGATGCCATCAAACAGGCGGTGAAGCAGGGCGCCGGGCTCGGAGTTTTGTCCGAGCTGACACTGGATAAAGAGCTGGCCCGTAGAGAACTGGCGTTGGTTGAGGTGGAGGGGCTGGCGCTTGAGCGGCCGTTTTACCTTATTCGCCACAAGAGCCACAGCCTGACGCCATTGGCGCAGGCCTTTATCGACTTTTGCGGCAAATTTTTGAAACTCAAGGCAGTCGCGGACAAAGGGATTTAGAGGCTGGCCTGATAACCCTTATCGATTGTGGCAGGGTTGGCCTCGGCGGCTTCGCGGGCCAGGGCATCGCAACGCTCGTTCTCCGGGTGTCCGGCGTGGCCCTTGACCCAGCGCCAGTCTATCTGGTGTTGTTGCGTGGCCTTATCCAGCCGCTGCCAGAGATCGACATTTTTCACCGGCGTCTTGTTGGAAGTGACCCAGCCTTTTTTCTTCCAGCCGTGGATCCATTGGGTGATCCCCTGGCGCATATATTGGCTGTCGCTGGTCAGCACGATTTTACAAGGCTCTTTCAGGCTTTCCAGCGCGATAATGGGGGCCAGCAACTCCATGCGGTTGTTGGTTGTCAGGGCAAAGCCACCGGAGAGTTCTTTGGTATGTTGTTTATAGCGCATGACGACACCATAGCCGCCGGGGCCGGGGTTGCCCAGGCAAGAGCCATCGGTGTATATCTGGATCTGTTTCAGTTCGCTCATCAAGTTGTTACCATATCCGGCAAATGCGGGCGAGTATACCCGTAAATTCACTCAGGAAGCTGCAAAAAATAGATGAATATCATATCGAATGCCAGTCGGCAGATCATTCTTGATACCGAAACCACAGGTATGAACCAGGGCGCAGGCCCCGTCTATCAGGGCCACAGGATCATTGAGATAGGTTGCGTGGAAGTGATTAACCGCCGCCTGACAGGTCGCACTTTCCACCAATACATCAACCCGGGCCAACCCATTGATGAAGAAGCGATTGCGGTTCATGGTATTACCAATGAGAGAGTGGCCAACGAACCCAGATTCCATGAAATTGCCGCCGACTTTATCGCCTTTATTCAAGGGGCTGAGATTGTTGCGCACAACGCCTCGTTTGACGTGAGCTTTATGGATCATGAGTTTTCCATGACCAATCCCAGGGGGCCGGTGACGGCGGATATTTGTCAGATCCTCGACTCCCTGGCCATTGCCAAGTTTTTACACCCGGGGCAAAAGAACAATCTGGACGCCCTGTGTAAGCGCTACCATATAGACAACTCCCGTCGTGAATATCACGGCGCTTTGCTCGATGCCGAGATCCTTGCCGATGTATATCTGGCGATGACAGGTGGCCAGACCAAGTTCAACCTTTCCAGCGATCAAGCAGGGCAGGAAGCCGGTGGCATCATGCGTCTCGATACCAATCGCGCAAAACTTAAAGTGATCGCCGCATCGGCCGATGAACTGAATATGCATGAGCAAAGGCTCGATTTAGTTGCAAAATCAGGCAAGTGCCTCTGGCGCGACGAGCCACAACCTATGGATTGAAGCAAATAATGGGATTGAGACCAGCGCTGGGCCTCATGGCGTGTCTGCTGCTTGGCTTTGGGGGGGCGACAGCTGCCGAGATTGTCCCCAAGGAACAGGCTTCTGAGCTTAAGAATCGTTTTCGGATCGATCATATGGTCGACAGAATCGTACTGCTGGTGCAGCGGGAATACGGCTCCGCCCCTGTGGTGGTGGTCTTGCCCGATGGCAGTAAATGGTATGCCTCGCGTCACCCGGAGAATGTCAAATGGACCGATGGGGTTACAGGCGACATGATTTCGGTGGAAAACCCTGTGCCCGGCCCTTGGCAGCTCATTGGTAAAGTCGTGCCCGGCTCGCAAATTACCCGGGTGTCAGAGTTGGGTATTGAGGTGGATGAGCTGCCTCAACCTCTTTATCAAGGTGAGCGGCTTAAATTGACCGCCCATCTCACCGGTGATTCGCTGAGAATGCGGCTGCCTGGGCTTGAATATCTATTGAGATGGACCGCGCGTTTTGCCTCTTCCCATCAACCTGGAGATGAAAACTTTGCTGCCGGTACCCTGATTGTCGGCAGTTATCAGGATAATGGTGAAGCGCTGGATGAAAGGCCTGATGATGGCACTTTCACTGCAAACATTAACCTCAACCAGCCCTGGGGGGATTACACCCTACAGGTCAATGTGCAAAACGATGTGTTTGAACGGGAGTATAAACAGGCATTTAGGCTGGAGCCTAGTCCTGTGGATATCAAGGTGCTGGAGCCGGACGATCCTCTGACTCAGCCCTGGGGCCTAATGCTGAGGGCCAACCCTGATATTCTGCGCCTTGAGGAAACCTATTTTGATATTGAACTCTTGGGACCGGCCGGGTTGCAATTACCGCTTACTGTACGTCAGCCCAAGGAAGGTAGCACACAGCTTGTGTTGCCCCAAGTGAGTGATTTTGGCAGTTACCGCATCAAGGGTACTGTCTTCAGTACAGATAAACAGGGAAGGGAACTGGTATTGAGCCTGCCGGAGCGTTTCTTCAATTTCGTTGAGCCTCCCAAGCCGCCACCGAGCGCCGAAGAGATGGCCGCCAGGGCTGCAGTAATAGCAGCCAAAGAAGAGGCGGCAGCCAAAGAAAATGCCCTTTACCTGATCATAGGCGGTAACGTTTTGCTACTGCTGTTTGGGGTCGGCGCCATTCTGTTTTGGCGCAAGCGCCAGAGTTTGAAACAGGCCTTGGCTGTGGCTGAGGACCAAATGCTGGAACAGCAGCAGTCCAGGCCTGAGGTTGATACTTTACCGGAGATCGATTTGACCTTGCCGGATGAAGATGAACAAAAATCAAACAGAACACTTTGATTATTAGTAGTTTGCTGTTTTTTTGGCTGCTTGAGAGCCGATTAAAGAAAAAGTTGTTGACGCTGGCATAGGCTCTACGTATTATTCCCGGCAACTTGAGTGGAGCGGTAGTTCAGTTGGTTAGAATACCGGCCTGTCACGCCGGGGGTCGCGGGTTCGAGTCCCGTCCGCTCCGCCAATCAAGTCAGCCAGTTAAAACTTTATTGCCCAGGTGATAAAGCAGAATTTTGGAGCGGTAGTTCAGTTGGTTAGAATACCGGCCTGTCACGCCGGGGGTCGCGGGTTCGAGTCCCGTCCGCTCCGCCAACATTCATCAAGCCTAAGCTTTTAAATAGCTTGGGCTTTTTGATTTTTACGCTTTCCACTTCCTCATGTCGCGGTTTGTGACCGTGACCAATTCGTGACCATTCGGTGACCCAAACCCAGTTTTGGCCGAGTGTCATTTCCTTAGCGCTTGCCTCTTTCAACATCAGCGATTTTGCCAGTTTTGCGCCGGTCGCATTGCCTTCCTTTGAAATGTGAACAAGATATTTCGAGTACCTTGTCATCAAGCTAGTTTATTGCGACACATATTGACGCATAGGCATGTATACTTAATCCGTAAAATGAATAAGGAGCAGGCTATGTGCGGTTTATGTTTGGAGCAGGGGTTTGTCTATCGCTTCGTCACCGAAGGGTTCGATGCGGTTGAGAAGGCAGACCCAGAGTTTCCGCATTACTGGTTTGAGTTCAGCAATGATTGGGTTGCCATTATCGAACGATTCAAGAAGCAACCTGACTCCGCTCTGGATAATCGAGTGCTGTGGGCCAGGCTCTTTATCACTTGTTTTGAAAAACCGCTGAGTGAAAGACAACGGGCCCTTTGGAACCATCTTTCAGAAGATCTTGCAGGAGATTTACCCGAATATCCCACACTGTCGTTTCAGCTTGATGAGGCGAGTCAATTCCCGCTCGGGATCGCGGCTTACATCGGTCAGCAAGGGCTTAATCATACGGCCTTGCTTGCCGAGGCGACCGCTCTGCTGGAGCGCCATCTTCTGCGTGCCCATTTCTGTGTCACCATGCTTAATTGCCTGGGTGTCAACAGTGGTTGGGAACTTGGCGATAAGGAGTATGGCAAAAATCGAGATATATTCCTGGATTCTTGCTGGCATGAGTTTCGTCACCGGCTGTTTGCCTGCGCTCTGCTGCTTACCTGGGCGCCAGAAAGCAGCACTCTCCAACGTTTTGCCGTTGCCTCGCCTCACTATGTGGTGGATTTTCTCGCGCTGGAATACCGACTGCAGCGTTGGCTGCTGCAGCTTTGCTATCGCGTAAAGGGCGCGGCCTTTTTAGCCGACAATGCGGCGTCCTTGTTGCCGGAGCATCTGCTTTATTTACTGCAAACTGCCTTAGCCAATGTGAGCGAAATCAGTGCGGTCAGTCAGGCTTACCTCACTGCGTTAGAAGGGCAAATGGTTTTGCATCCTCCGCACTATGGTGAGCAGGCCTTAAGGGAGGCATTTGAGATGCTTTCACAACGTGCCTTGAGCCGGTAATCACAATTCATTCCCCATAAGCAGCCCCCATAAGCAGCTTTGCGAATTCGCTATGGCAAACTTTCAGAAGGAAGAGAAAATGCGGTCAAAAACCTCATCACAGTATGCTACGGCATTGCGCGACTATCTGCTGGCTAAGCACAGGGTTGGCAGGCTTGAAACTGCCTATCGCAATCACGAAAGCCTGTGGGTGCAGGAGTGCGTCGATTTGGCTGAACTCGCCGACTGGCTTAGGGATGAAGACTACAATCCCTGGGGTGACTTTTGGGATGTCACTGCGCTTGGCCGGATGGTATTTGAGTGCTGGGACAATCCGCCTTGCCAGGGGGCGCGAGAAATTCTGATGCTTTGCAGCACTCGAAGAGGTAAAGAGAGTATCAGCAAAGACTCGCCTTTTTATCCATGGTGGAAACGCTTTGTTGAAGGGCGCCAAAGTCTGCTGAGCTGGCTTTGCGAAGATAAAGGGGCAGATTTTAATCCGGCTGAACTGCTCTTTCATGCCGAAGCGCTGCTCGACAAGCATTGGCGACGCACCGAAAAGCGTTGCAAAAGGTACTCAGGCGATCCGCGGCTCTTATTAGCAACGCCGTGGTTTTTGACCAAGCAACATCAAAGCAGCTTAACACTTCCTAAAAAGCCATCACGCTCGCAGATGCCGAATAAGGCATTTGCAAAAGACTTTTTGCCGCTGATGCTGGCGGCAAGGCTGGTGATGCACTTTTTTCCGCAAAGCGGCTTGCTGCAAGGGCTTGCGCTGCAAAGTCAGTATCAGCCTAAAACCAACGAGGAGTATGAGTTGTACTTAAGGCGCTTGCTGCTCAAACATCAGGTCACACGGGATGGTGCGGGCTTTATCAAACGGCATCTGCTGGCCTTTAGCGGCGAAGAACTCTTGTATCTGTGCGATGTTGCCAAGCTCGCTGACGATGAGCTTAAGCAGATTGTGACGCTGTTTGATGCAATGCACGATCCCGACCTACATTGGGATGAATATCTTGATAAATCAGAATATCTTGAGTACTTTCAGCGCTTGTTTCCAGCGGCATTTCAGCACAGGGATGAGGTGAGTCATGTCATCGAATAAAGCCGGCGATACGGCGAACAGAATGCTTTGCTTGTGGCAATTGTTGCCCGAAAAGGGCAACGGTGTGGATGTTGCCGGCTTGATTGCCAAGCTTGGCGCCATGGGTATTGAAGCGCAAACGCGCACAGTGCAGCGGGATCTGAATGCGTTGGCGCAGCGCAATTTGGCACTCTCAACACAAGATGGCCGTAAGTTTCTTTGGCATCGCCGTGAGCCTCCAAAGCCGATGACACAGGCGGAAGCCCTGACTCTGATGCTGTTTGAGCCCATGCTGGCCGTGATGCCCAAGCAGATGAAGCAAGGGCTTTTGGATAAATCCGCCGAGGCGAAGGCGCTGCTTGCCAAGGCAAAAGTCCCGTACAGCAATAAAATAGCCTGCTACTCGGGGGACAACGTATATCAATCGCCGGAAGTTGACGATTCGCTGCTTACGGTTATTCAGGAAGCACTGCTTGCTGACCACTGCATTGAGGCCAGTTATCAGGCAACCCAAAAGGCGGAAGCCAAAACCTACCTGCTTGTCCCTTTGGCGCTGGTGCTGCGCGGTCGGGTACTGTATCTGGTGGCTAGTGAAGCAGACCAGGACCGCAGCGATACAAAAAGGGCGTTAGGCAGTGAACGCCGCGCTCAACCCAGTGCGCCAAAACTCTTTGCCATACACAGATTTAAGCAGGTTGAACGCAGTTTTGAGCGCTACCCGCGGCCAGCGAATTTTTCGTTGAGTGAATACCTCGATTCCGGTGCCATGCAGTTTTCTGATGGTGGCCGTATTCACCTCGAAGCCAATATTCAACCGCAGTTGCAATTCTATCTCAACGAAACGCCGCTCAGTGACGATCAAACTCTCACGCCCCTTGAGGATGGTCGCTGGCGCCTCTCCGCCACGGTATTTGATGGCTGGCAGCTTAAATGGTGGCTTAAAGGGCAGGGGGCCAATATCGAAGTGATATCCCCCGAGCCACTGAGAGCAAGTATGATTGCGTCCCTTGAGAAGGCGCTGATGGCCTACAAAATGACAACGCTGTAAAAAATGTTTGATGGCCGTTTTTCTGCGACACAAGTTGACGCAAAGCTTTGCACAACAACAGGCGGAAGTCGCTTTTCGTCCTTGTTCATTGTGTGGAGCACCTTATGCCTCAATCGACTTTAACGGATACCGAGCCGGTATTTTTATCCGCGGATAATCTCGCCACCACAATTAATGCGCCGCAGATCCTGGTGATAGGGGTGGGCGATCTGGGTTGTTACATAGGCGCGCATCTGGTCAAACAACATCAGGCGGGAGTGGGTGGACTGCTGGTCAGTCGCAAGCCAAGCCTGCTGAGTACCAACGCCAGCTTTCTGCCAGGCTTTGCAGTTCCAATTCCAGCCGTTGCAAGCGCTCATAGCGCTCGGTAACGATATGAATGTAATGCTGAAAGGTGATTTTAGTAGCACTTTGTGGAAAGCTGATATCCGCCAGGTGGCGTCGATAGGCCTCGGTCCAGTTTTGCCGACCTGTGCAGGGATGACTATGACGCAGCAGAAAGGATTTCAGCCGTTGCCGTGCCTGGCGCAAATCGAGTATGGCATCTTCCCGGCAGCGGATAAGGTCGCGGATAGCTTCATCCCGCTCATCCGGAACATAAATAGAGTGCAAATCGCCGCTACGCGCTAACCTGGCCAATGTCATGGCATCGCGTTTATCGGTTTTGACCCGGTCGCCCGGAGCTTTGGGGATGAGTGCCGGCGCTACCACCCAACATTCAATGCCACGGCGCAACAGATGACGATAGAGCCAGAAGCCACAGGGACCGGCCTCATAGATAACACAGATCTTACTGGTCTTGGCTGTTTGATTTTTAATGAGTTTATCGAATGAACGCAGGTTGGTTGGGATTGTGCCATGGTAATGCACTGTCTCAGCAGACTTATCAGAAACCCAGGCCACGTCAGTGGTCTCCTTGTGTACGTCCAACCCGATAAAAAGTGTGTTAGCTTTAGACATGTCGGCCTCCTGTGATTGTTTGCCTATTGGATCAACAAACAGTGTGGCTCTGGTTTAACTAATCCACGAGAAAACACGGAGGCCGACACCTGCACAGGGAATCATTATGTCTAGGATAGGTAAATTTCATAAGAACACTAAATAGCTTATATGGACACCTCTCCGATGCAAGCACCGGCAGGTCTCTTTCTGACAAAGTAGCCACACACATATATCCGGCTTCGTGAGCCCTGATGAACATCCGTACTCTCTGTCCTCATTAGTGCCATGGCTTTTAGCAGCCCAGCTATTTGTCAGGTTCACAGAGAGTCGGTTCTACCTGTCAGCACATCAACTCTTTGGACTTATTAAAATCAGTTAGTTACTTAACGATATACTCTGTTTTTTGGTTTATTAGCGCCCACGCTATTCGGGCATTTTTGTTAGCCAGCGCCACTACAGCTTTGTTTACGCCACTTCGGGCAATAATACCTTTCAGCCACCGCTGGAGACCTCCACATCGTTCTTCCGGAAGGTTGATGACCCGGTAAACCACTGAGCGGGCGCCATGAATAAGCAGTCCTCGCAGATAACCATCTCCGCGTTTTGTTATCCCGAGTAGTCTGACTTTACCACCACTGCTGTGCTCCTTCGGAACCAGCCCCAGATAGCTGGCAAAATGCCGGCCATTCTGAAAATCAGCGCTGTCGCCCAGAGCTACCGTCAAGGCTGAAGCCCCTAATGGCCCGATACCAGGTATGCTTTTCAGTCTGAGGGTATCCTCATTTTGCTGGCTGATAAGCGCAAGGCGCAGATCCAGAGTTTTAATCCGCTGCTGATTGTCCTGAAGTTCCTGCAACATCTCATGGAACAGCTCCCGGCTGAGCGTGGTGAGCTCATTTTCTGCATCCTCCAGGTGCTCAGGCAGGTGGGTCATAATTTTATAAGCCCCTTCCGGTATGGCGATACCGTATTCCAGGCCTAGCCCCCGTATCTGGTTAATCAGCGCAGTTTTGTTTTTCATCAGCCGCTGGCGAACCCGGTGCATACACTGAATATCCTGCTGTTCAATAGACTTCTCCGGCACATAGCGCATACCCGGGCGACTGTCAGCTTCGACAATTGCAGCTGCATCATTTTTGTCATTTTTACTGCCCATTCTGAAGGGGGCAACATATTGTGGACTGATTTGTTTAACTTCATGTCCGTATTGCCTGAACTGGCGTGACCAGTAATTTGCACTGCCGCACGCTTCCATCACAATACGGGACGGAGGCTGCTGAACAATAAACGCCGTCAATTTTTCACGGGTGATCATTTTATTCGCTTTCTTCTCACCCTGCGCAGATACGATATTCACCTGAAAAACTCGCTTTGCCAGATCAATTCCGATAATTTGTTCCATGGGACACCTCTTCATATTGCTGTTGGTTTGCACTTACAGCATGGCTCACTGAAGTCTTTGTGGGGAGGTGTCCATTTCATTAGTTCCTAAATGTAGATCACTGAGTTTCGAAAATAGAAGGAACTTGGCTCGATTCAAGCGATCTGATCAATCGCCAAACCAACCAACTCACACAAACCGAGCCGAGATCATGATTCTAACATTACCAACCCGCTCTGAAAGACGTCGAATACAAAAAAAGATGTATAAAACCAGAGATAAAGACGAGTGCCGTCGCCTGAATGCCATTCTCTTGTTGGCATCTGGACGTACTGTTACTGAAGTATCAGGCTTGATAGCTGCGGCGCGTTCTTCAATCAACAGATGGGTCAGTTGGTACACTGAATGTGGCATTGAGGGGCTGGAGTCTTCAACCAGAGGCCGTTCCTGTGTGCTTCCTTTCCAACAAATAACGAGTGTAATCAAACTACTGCTTCAATTGTCCCCCCAAGAGCTTGGATACCAACGTTCCCGCTGGAGTACTGAATTAATAGCTCTTGAGGTTAACCGCTTATTTTCGCTGCAGGTTCATTCCTCAACGATTCGGCGGTGGTTGCCTAAACTTGGCGTTGTTTGGCGTAGAGCCGCTCCCACCTTGCATATCAAAGATCCTCATAAAGATGAGAAGCTTGCGGAAATTAAGGCAGCTTTGAAGCGTTGCAATATAAACCATCCCGTATTTTATGAAGATGAAGTTGATATCCATCTCAATCCAAAAATCGGCGCAGAATGGATGCATAAAGGCCATCAAAAACGAGTGACAACGCCGGGACAGAATAGCAAACGATACTTGGCAGGTGCGCTACACACAGGAACGGGGAAAGTCCCGAATTCAGATATAAGTGCACCACTCATGGTTAAACGGTGAGGAGAGATCAACTGCCTGTTGGTGATACTCTGTAGTCGCCAAACAAACATGAGTAGTTACCATGAATTACAAGCAGTTGATCGAGGGACAACGATACCAGATTGAGGCCTATTTACGCGAGGGTTTCAGTTATCGGGAGATAGGAAAACGTCTGAAAGTAAGTCACAGCACAATCAGCCGGGAAGTAAATCGCAATCGAATTCGGGATAACCATTACTTGCCGGAAGTCGCTCAGGCGAAGGCATTAAAACGCCGTTGTCAGTCCGCGAAGTCTAGAATATCTGGACTGACCATCACCTTTGTTGAGTTCGGTTTCAATGAGAAGTGGAGTCCGGAACAAATAGCCGGTGTCGGTAAAATCATCGGATATAACGTCAGTCACGAGTGGATTTATGGCTATGTCCAGCGTGATAAATTATGCGGCGGCAAGTTGTACAAACAGCTACGCCAGAGTCACCGAAGATACCGTAAAGGTAACCGCGCGAAGCGTGTGATTATCCCGAATCGCGTAGGCATAGAGCATCGTCCCGCTATCGTGAACAAGAAAAAGCGGTTTGGGGACTGGGAAGCTGACACGGTTCTGGGCAAGCAAGGTACGGGCGCGATTGTCAGCCTGGTTGAGCGAAAAAGTAAGCTGTACCTGATACGCAAAGTGCCAGCGAAAAGCGCAGCCGATGTGGCCCGGGCCATGGTTGGTATGCTGTGGAAATATCGAGGTTATGTTCGAACTATCACTGCGGACAACGGCAGCGAATTCTGTGACCACGAACAGGTCGCAGAAAAGCTTAAAACGGATGTCTACTTCGCTAACCCTTATTCGTCCTGGGAACGCGGACTGAATGAAAACTTCAACGGTTTGCTGCGGCAATACATACGGAAAGGCACCGATTTGCGGACGGTAACAGATAGGCAAATTAGTGAGATTGAACGGGCATTAAATGCCAGACCGAGAAAGTGCCTCGGCTTCAGGCAACCTGTTGCGGTATTCAATGAATTACGCAAAGCAGCCTAATTTAGCGAGTGGTGCACTTCGGAGTTGAATTCGCGGTCAGTTATGTCGCCAGTTCCAGCAAAGATTCTATGCTATTTCTTTCAATGCTGAAATTGCTCAAAAGACAGTACAGACGAGCCCAAACGATTACGCTCATTATCGATAACTACATCATCCACAAGAGTAAAAAGACTCAAGCTTGGCTCAAGTAAAACCCAAAGTTTATCTTGTTGTTTCAGCCAGTTTACTCACCTTGGGTCAACAAAATAGAGCAGTTGTGGCACGCACTACATGAAACCGTTACCCGAAACCATCAGTGCAAAAACATCTGGAAGTTGATGGAGCGGGTTAAGTATTTTATGGACCATGCTTCACCATTCCCTGGTGGCGGGCATGGTCTCATGAAAGTGGAGCACAATTAGGATCACTTATTTAGTTTTGATTTCTGTTCTTGTTCAATCATCTCCAAGCTACGCGAACGATTGGATGGAACAGCTCAAGCGTGTTTATGCCTGGAGAGAAGTCTCCGTACTTTGTCACGCCAAAGCACCAACATACCAGGATGATTGGAACAAGATGAAGCTCATTCAAGATAAGCAGATCATCATTTGGCAACGTATGATTAGGGATGGGCTCAGAGCGGCCTTGGCCCCAGAGCAAAGAGCAACGTTTTGGTTTGAACAACTGGAAAACCTTGCCCAGGTCTGGGCACCAACACAAGTGAGAGGGATGGATTGCGGCCCAAGTGATATAGAGTTTGTGGGAAAGCGAATGATGGCTGATCCGACATTCGCAAGTGCATTAGATATGGTTGTTCAGGAAAGCAAGGGACGATAGGAAAGGGAGATTAGGCCCTTTAGAAGGGGGCCAACCCCTTCTTTTCGTTATTAAACGGTAGATCTGATAAAAAGTGCTCGCAGTTTTTAATCCCATAGAGTCTATCTGTCATGATGAGTCCGTTTCTCTATATTGCTTATAGTTCGTGATTGTCAGCGAGTATAACAAAGGCTAAACCGATGAAAAGGGCTATCTTGATGGGGAATTTACAGTAACCGGCTCTCTGCATTATCCAACTTCAATAGGCCCGGCATGGCTTCAGTCAGATGCCTTGAACGCCAATTGCTGTGCAAGCCACTCTTTACCTCAAGAGAGTGCTACGAGGACTTATTCGCACCTTCCTTAGTTTTGTTCATTTTGGGCATGCGTTTAATGGAGAAAATTTCGTCAAAGGTTTTTATGGAAATTAATTTCGCAATCTTATATTAACCCCGATTTAACACTAGGCTGTCCTGTACGTCAGCAACCTTATTGAATGCGGACGCAGAATAGGAATTAGCCAATGAATAATAAGCTTATTTTTATCAATGCCCTGGGTTATCGGGAAGCAACCGAGGCAATAGCAAAGTCACAGTCCCATGCTCTTTCTTGTAAAGCGCAAACAGACATTTTGCCAATTAGCTTTGTTGGTGGATTAGGGGCAGTTATCCCGGTCGCCAGCGTACTCTGCTTAGGCATTAGACAGTTAAAGCGTGCTATAGAACGCAGGTTTCTCTGTTTAACGCAATGGCGAACTGAGCCTGGTTGCCCACAAAGATGTTTTAAACATTTTCCCGGCATCTATCAGATGTTTGACTGTAATTCTTCTGGGCAGTTCAGAGTGAAGAACACGTATCCATTCAAGGGGCTTAATTGCGATAAATGGCGAGTCTACAGGCAAAAGTCCCGTAAGTTCGCTGACGGTGGTTGTTTATTCGAATGCCGAATCACGAATGATTGCTTTCTTGGAAGGGGGCAAAACGATGAGTTAAAGGCACAGCGACGTAAAACCAACGTAAGAACATTTTTCGTCCGGAACACCTTATCAAGGCGATTAAGTAATTCTGTTCTACATCCCTCAAAAGAAATTAAAGATTACGTCCGGGAAATGGTGTTCATGGTTTTCCCTGTATTGGATGCGACGCACCTGTACCAAATCCGGGTTAAAGGAGAAGGACAATGATCAAGATAACTTATCGGTTGATCGCCATAGTGGCATACGCCTTGATGCTCTGCAGTGTCCAAGGTCGCGCAGAAACGCACTTTCTTATTCCAGGAGGGCCAGGCGGGGGCTGGGATACGACAGCAAGAGCTGTTGGCGAAGCCATGGTGAAGTCAGGACTGGATGACAACACCTCATTCCAGAATATTTCTGGTGGTGGAGGCGGCCGCGCGATTGCTTATTTGATTGAGTCGGGAACGAAAAAAGGCGATATGTTGATGGTTAATTCTACGCCGATAGTGCTGCGAGCGCTTTCGGGACAGTTGCCTTACAGCTATCGCGATTTGACACCAGTTGCCAGCGTTATTGCCGACTACGGGGCGTTTGCTGTGCGTGCAGATTCTCCCTATCAAAGCTGGCACGATGTTATTGAAGCCTTACGCGGGGATCCAAAAACGATCAAAGTAGCTGGTGGCTCAGCCCGCGGGTCTATGGACCATTTAGTTGCCGCACAGGCAGTTCAAGCGGCAGGTATTGATGGCAGACTGCTCAGGTATATTCCTTATGATGCAGGTGGAAAAGCCAAGGCGGGCTTGCTGTCCGGTGAAGTAAATCTCTTATCGACCGGGTTAAGCGAAGCGCTCGATATGATGCGTGCGGGTCAGGTAAGGATCCTTGCGATCACTGCTGATGAACCTTTGGTGGAATATCCACAACTCCCCACTATGAGAACACTGGGTTATGACATGGAATTTGTAAATTGGCGCGGCTTTTTTGCTGCCCCAGATGTCTCAAAAGCAAAAGTGCAGGAATACAGTGACAGGTTTCAACGTTTAATGGCGACACCTGAATGGGAGAGCGTACGTCAACGTAATGGCTGGCGCACATTATTTACCAGCCAGGACGGCTTTGTTGATGTATTGGAAGCACAAGAACAGCAGCTTCGTGTCGCAATGGAAGCGTTGGGCTTTATCCATCGTTAAAGGAGAGATGACTATGATGAATCGAGAGCTCATAGGACCAACACTATTTTTGCTGCTATTTGTTTGTTATGGCATTTATGCTTGGCAGATACCCCTGATGCCATTTGAAGAGTACGAAAGTGTTAATTCAGCAAGCTTACCAAAGTTGTACACAGTATTAGGGATAGTGATTTGTTTACTGGCAATGATAGCAGAAATAGTGAAATCGCCAGTGAATAATAAACGGGAAATTAAAACGACCATAAGCTGGAAAAGTATCCGTCAAACATTATTGTTGATAATACTTATGCTGCTTTATAGCGGATTGCTGGAACCTCTGGGTTTTGTATTATCAACAGCACTTTTTTTACTTTTCGGTTTTTGGTTGATGGGTGAAAGACGTAAAAAAACATTATTGTTGGCATCAATCCCTGTTGTGATTGTTTTTTGGATCATCATGACCCAGTTATTAGGTGTTTATCTTGCCCCCGGTGAATTTTGGAGTTAAATCATGTTAGATGGAATCTTAACAGGCTTATCAACCGCTTTTGCTTGGCAAAACTTGATGTACGTGATCATAGGTTGTTTTGTGGGAACCTTTATTGGCATGTTACCCGGTTTAGGACCCATGACTGCGATCGCGCTGATGATCCCTATTACCTACAGTATAGGCGCTGACTCCGGCATGATTTTGATGGCTGGTGTTTATTATGGCGCTATATTTGGAGGCTCAACGTCATCTATTTTAATTAATGCGCCCGGGGTGGCCGGTACAGTGGCATCGTCCTTTGATGGTTACCCTATGGCAAAGCAAGGACACGCAGGCAAAGCTTTGGCGATTGCGGCTTATGCGTCTTTCACTGGTGGAACCATTGGCGCGTTGATGCTGATGGTCGCCGCCCCCTTATTGGCAGAGGTGAGTTTAAGCTTTCATTCTGCGGATTATATGATGTTGATGTTCCTGGGGTTAACGGCAATTGCAGCCTTTTCTAATAAAGGTCAATTTTTAAAAGCCATGATGATGACAGTCTTTGGATTGATGTTAGCTACTATAGGTATAGATCCCTCTTCAGGTACTGAACGTTTTACCTTTGGGCAAGCAGATTTGCTTGATGGCGTGAGCTTTCTATTAGTTGCCATGGCGACCTTCGCGTTATCGGAAGCTTTGATTAATGTAATTCGCCCGGAACAAAAAAATCCCGGGGAACAGGACATGGGCACGCCTAAAATCGGTTCGACCAAGCTGAGTAAAGCGGAAGTAAAGGAACTTGCGCCTACTGTTGGGCGTTCATCCTTATTGGGTTTTCTAATTGGTGTATTACCGGGGGCTGGCGCAACTATCGCAAGTTTTATGGCATACGCCTGTGAGCGTAATTTGGCACCGAAAGCATTACAGGAACGCTTTGGACAAGGTTCAATGCGAGGTTTAGCTGCACCGGAATCTGCAAATAATGCAGCTTGTACCGGCTCCTTTGTCCCTCTATTGACACTTGGGATACCTGGTTCAGGAACCACAGCGATTATGCTTGGTGCACTAATAGCTTATGGTATTCAGCCTGGTCCTACACTAATGCAAGAAAATCCTGCGGTGTTTTGGTCTGTTATTATCAGTATGTATTTTGGTAATATTGTTTTGCTTATTCTGAATCTACCCTTGATTCCTTACTTTGCTAAAGCATTAACCTTGCCGCGGGCAGTGTTAACGGTAATGATTCTATTCTTCAGCTTAATTGGAGTTTATTTAGTGACATTCAATACCTTCGATTTATTTATGATGGTGGGTGTTGCTGTTATAGCTCTTGTTCTGCGCTTGCTAAGTTTTCCTATGGCGCCTTTATTACTAGGGTTTATATTAGGAGATATGATTGAGCGAAATTATCGTCGTGCCGTGATGATTTCTGATGGTTCAATTAGCTTTTTATGGGAACGGCCTCTTACATTAGCTATAGGCATTGTTGCGATACTCGTGTTGCTTATTCCATTAAAAAGTTTTTTGAATAACTATCTTCGTCAGGATGCCAATTTATAGGATGGATATCATGCGAAATTCAGAACAAGCGGCAATTCCTACGTCCGCATTTAAATCGATTCGCCGTCCAAAAAAATTGGAAACCCGATTAATTATTTGGGTTGTTGGCGTCTGTGTGTTTCAAGCATTGTTCTTTTTTGCATTGGTTTATAATGTGACCACGCAAAACTTTCATCAAGAAGTGGGGGGGAAGGCGTTAGCATTGGCTATGTCAATAGCGTCTAGGCCTGATGTGATCATGGCTTTAAAAGCCGAGAAGAAAGCGAATGAACACCCTGATCTCAATGCTAAAATGGAACAATTACGTCAGCAAGTAAATGCTGATTTTATTGTCATAGGCAATACTGAAAAAATTCGTTTGGTGCATCCTGAACCAACGCGAATAGGTCAACGCATGGTTGGGGAAGACTCAGAAGCTGGATTACGTGGCGAGTATTATGTTTCTGAGGCCACTGGGAGTTTAGGTGAATCTATTCGTGGCAAGGTACCTGTTTATGATCATAATGGTGAAGTCTTAGGTTTGGTATCTGTCGGTTTTTTGGCCGGCTCTGTTGAATTGTTGATTTTAGAACGCAGTAGTATACTGATTTGGGGCTGTATTTCATTACTGTTATTTAGTATTTTTGCTGCCATATTTATTGGTCGATGGGTGCGGAACGCCATATTTGGATTGCAACCAGATGAAATAGCAAGGCTATTTGCTGAACAGGAAGCCATCTTGAACACAGTGCGTTCCGGCATTATTGCACTTGATCCTAATGGGAATGTTCGGAAAATAAATCAACGGGCTTGTGAAATCCTGGAGCAACCGTTGCGTATCCAGCATCAAAGTCTTCATTTAAGTGACCTATTGCCGGAACATGCAGAATTTTTATTGCGCAATCCAAGCCGCCGTATTCTAGGTTTCGAGTTGTTTGCTGCCGATAAACGTCTGGTTTTATCACGTTTTTTACTTCAAGCCCACGGCTACAATGACGGTGTGCTATTGAGTATGCGTCCTGCTGATGAGTTAGAATATTTATCGCAACAATTAGCCAAGGTACAGGCATTTGCTGAGTTATTGCGGGTACAAACTCATGATTACTCAAATAAATTAAACACTATTGGTGCGTTAATCCAAATGGGAGAGTTGGATAAGGCGATTGAGCTAATTGGCCAAGAGAGCCAAGGTTCACAGGCTCAGATTGAAAGTTTATTGACCCATATTCAAGAACCTGTTATCGCTGGATTATTACTGGGTAAGTACCACAAAGCCCGGGAAGTGAATGTCAGCGTGGAGCTGAATAATGATAGTTTGTTATGCAGTATTGAACGCAAGGAACTTCTGGAACGCATGGTGTCTATTTTGGGTAATCTGATTGACAATGCGATTGAAGCGGTGCAAAAGGTACAACACATGCGGGTGCCTCGTGTGTTAGTGACCATTGATGAAACGGCGCAAAATATTATATTCGATGTTGAAGATAGTGGTATAGGGCTAGGTGCTGACAAAGCTGCCATTTTTACACCGCAATACAGTTCGAAAACGGGTGCACAACATGGGGTAGGGTTGTATTTGGTGAAAACGCATTTGGAATCTTGTGGTGGTACATTGGAATTGGGAGAATCTGATTTAGGCGGTGCAAGGATTACCGTTTACATTCCGAAGAAACATGTTAAAGGAACCTCTCATGGCGTATTCAGTAATCATTGTTGAAGATGAAGTTGCCGTCTCACAATTGTTGGCTCAGTATTTACTGTTTCCCCAAACTCAAGACACTGTACGCCAGGGACAGTATCAAGTTGTGGGTTGTGCCGGTAGCATAAAAGTTGCGACCGGTTTGTTAAAAGCATTACAACCTGACCTAATTTTATTGGATATTTATCTGCCGGATGGTTCTGGACTTGAGTTGTTACAACAGGTTCGTAAGCAAGGACTCAAAAGTGATGTGATGTTGATTACAGCAGCCAAGGAAGTCACCATTTTAGAACAAGCCATGCAATTGGGAGTATGTGATTTTCTTGTTAAACCTTTAATGTTAAAACGTTTAGATCAAGCACTTGCTCGCTTCGAAGCTCGTCAACACTGTCTCTCGGTAGCGGAAGAAGTAACCCAATCCATCGCAGACACTCTATTTGGGGGGGATAAGCAATCGAGTAATCAAGCACCGGTTCGTTTACCCAAAGGTGTGGATGCCTTGACTTTAGATAAAATCCGTTGCGTGTTTACAGAACATCCGAAACAAAGTTATACCGCACAACAAATGGGGGCGCTTGTCGGCATGAGTCGTTCAACTGCACGGCGTTATTTGGAATATATGCTGGCGATTGACGAGTTGATTGTTGATCAAAATTACGGGGCTATTGGCCGTCCGGAACGAAGTTATCGCTTTATCACCTTTAACAAAAGCTGATGCGATATTGTTAAGTGAGAGAGTTATCTGTTCCAGGAACGGCGATTTTTGAATGAACCACAACCAGAAGGTCGTGTACGCTGAGCCGCACTCAAATGCACTATGTCAAATAATGCATTTGAGTATTATTGGGGATTAGCTCAGACTTGAACCGTAAATATCACATCTTTGCCGGCGCTGACGCTACCCTGGCGTTTTTCCAGGTACTTTACGTCTTCCATATTAGCCAGCACCACAGGGGTGAGCAGGCTGTTGACCTGATCTTTGAGAAACTCGAGGTCAAACTCTAGTATAGGTTCGCCGGCTTTAACGTCTTGACCTTCCTGTGCCAGGCGTTTGAAGCCTTTGCCTCTGAGTTCTATGGTACCAACGCCGAAGTGAACAAACAGTTCCAACCCTTGGGGCGACTCTATGCTGAAGGCATGGTTGGTTTCAAAAATTTTGCCTATGGTACCGTCAATCGGCGCCAGCATAAATTGGCCTTTGGGTTCTATGGCAATGCCATCACCGACAATTTTTTCGGCGAAGACCACATCCGGGACTTTTTCAATGGCAACAATATCGCCACTGATAGGGGCATAAACTTTAATACCGCCTTCTATGGTGGGCTGCCCCGATACCATGCGGCGGATCCGGCTTAAAAATCCCATGGGTTGTTTTGTCCTTTTTGTTTTTGGTTTCCGGTTAAACAGTCCCTCGACAACGTTCAGGTTGGGGAAGGGGATTTTTGCTTAGCATACTGAATTAACTGCCTTAATGACAGAGGGAGATCAAGGATGTCAATTCAGACAATCGAGTGCAGGTGAGTGCTTTTTGGGCCTGCTTTGCAAATTGACTGAAGTTACCCTCGCACAGCGCCGCTTTGACTTCCAGCACAGAGCCGGGGTTGACCGACAACTCGTCCAGCCCCATGCCCATCAGTATTGGCGCAATGCGCGGATCGCCTGCCAGCTCTCCGCACAAAGAGACCCTGATGCCGGCCGCTTTGGCGTCTGCTATTGTCATGGCAATCAGCCTGAGGATCGCCGGTGAAAATGAGGGATAATCCCGGGTTAATTCAGGGTTGGTTCTGTCCGCCGCCATGGCATATTGCGTCAAGTCATTGGTCCCTATGCTGATAAAGTCCAGCTTTGGCAGCAGCGTTGGCAGGTTCATAACCGCGGCAGGGGTTTCCACCACTATGCCGAGGCTGATGTCTCCATAGCCTTTCTCGGCCTCGCTGAGCTGCTGTTTGCAGTGCTCCAGCATATCCAGGACGGCATCCAACTCTTCAACCTGATTAACCATGGGCAACATCAGCCGAACCGGGCCATGATTGGCGGCGCGCAATACGGCCCGTAGCTGTGTCTGCAGGATTTCAGGATGTTTAAGGGTGTAGCGCAGGCCGCGCATGCCAAGTGCTGGATTGTCTTCGATTGCCTGATCCAGGCAAGGCAGTT
Source organism: Shewanella indica (assembly GCF_033842865.1). Taxonomy (NCBI): domain Bacteria; kingdom Pseudomonadati; phylum Pseudomonadota; class Gammaproteobacteria; order Alteromonadales; family Shewanellaceae; genus Shewanella; species Shewanella indica. The sequence continues at coordinate 3,796,990 of NZ_JAWXXR010000001.1, read as the reverse complement.
CCTTGTCAGCACCTATATCCAGTGTACGTATGGTAAAGGGCTGGCCATTGAGTAGCTGCAGGGCATCGCAATAGAGGTTGTACTGAGCCTTTTCATCTGGAATGCAACTGACATCCATCAGCATGAATTCGGTACGAAACAGGCCTATTCCTTCTGCACCGACCTGGGGCAGGCGAGAGATCTCATTGAGGTTACCCACGTTGGCCATTAGGCTTATGCGTTTGCCGTCCCGGGTCTGGGTCTGTCTGTCCCGGTATTGCTCCAGCGCACTGCGTCTTGCCTGTTCTCGTTCAAATCTCTGCTTAAGCTCTGTGACTTCGGTTTGCTCAGGGCGAACAAACAAGGCACCTTGGTTGGCATCCAGAATGAGTTGATCGCCGGCATTGATATTGCCTGCTTGATAGTTGCAGGAAAGCAGGGCGGGGATGCCGGCAGCACGGGCCAAGATAGCAGTGTGACTGGTGAGGCCACCGGTTTTCAGTATGATGCCTTTGATATGTTCAAGGGGCAATAGGGCAAATTCCGCCGGTGTCAGATCCTGGGCCAACAAGATGGAGTCATGCTTGAGTTTATCCAGGCCATCGGCATCGGCGCCGTTGATACTACTGATAAGTCGTCTGCCGAGGCAACGTACGTCCTGGGCCCGGTTTGCTAGATAAGGGTCTTCCAACGCTTCAAGTTCACTGGCCTGGTGGGCAAAGACCCGCTCTACTGCCGCGGTCGCCGAAAACTGCAGCCCACTGATGGACTCGCGAATTTGTTGAACAAGTTCGGCATCTTCCAGCAACAGCAGATCGGCTTCCACCAATTGGAAGTTGTCTGAATCTTCGGTCAGTTTATCCAGGCTGGTTTGTAACTGCTGGCACAAGCGCTGCAATGCCTGGGTGAGCTTATTCAGCTCTTGGGGGATTTTGGCAAGTGGCAGCAGGCGGTAGTCCATGCTGTTGTCAAAGGGGTTGTAGACTACCGCTTCTCCGAAGGCGATACCCGATGAGACTGCAATTCCGGCGAGGCGCATCTGTGTTCCTCTCAACTTAAGGTGATCAACAGTTCCGACACCCGTTCAACGGCTTCGCGAGCTTGTTCACCTTCGGCAAATACTCTGACAGACACGCCTTGATAGAGCCCCAGTGTCTGCAACTTGAACAGACTCTTGGCACTGGCTTGTTTGCCCTGGCACTCAACCATCACATCACAATCGTACTGTTTCGCCTCTTTTACCAGCAGTGCGGCAGGGCGGGTATGGATCCCGTGTTTGGCGGTAATAGTGACGGTTTTTTCGTACATAGACTTCTTTAACTCATGTAATTAACTGAATAATATCCGGTAACGGCTGATGTTTTGCAATACTCCGGCGACCAAGCCGTCAATTGCCATATTCAATAACCTGATATTGCTGCTTTCTGAGGGCGCGAATGGCGGTATCCAACTTATCTTTCTTCAGCAGTATATAGTCGGTATCGAAGGTTGAAACAGTAAAAATACTCACATGGGCATCGGCGAGAGTAGCAGAGACTCTGGCCATGATACCCGTCATTGAAAAGCCGAGCGGCCCTAAAAGCTCAAGACAACGCCAGTCTTCTTCCTGCTCCAGGCTATCGAGCTCCAGTTTACAATCGACGACAACCGAAAGTTCCTCGCGGGTTTTGGCGATAAAAAACAGCGGCTGGCTCAGTACCTCAGCCGGAACCTGGGTATCTGAGCTGAAACTGTGGATAGTGAATAGCTGCGGATAGACCGCCAATGTCATGCGCAAAGCCAATACCTCTTTTCTCGCCCGGGCGACCTATGGGCGCCGCTGCGGTATCACCTGCCGGGTACGGCAAACTCCGGGAAGGTAGAAAAAGTTCCATGTGTGCTCTGCGTCGGCTTACAGGCCTGGATGTAAGGCCTGGTTCGCAGCAAAATGGCCCTCGTCCTTTGCAAGAAGCAGAACACAGTGGGCAGGCCTGTAAGCCACGCCCTTGGGGGCTTTCGCAGCAACCGGCTCTCTCGTTATCCAACTTCGACAGGCCCCGGCATGCCTTCAGTCAGATGCCTTGAACGCCAATTGCTGTGCAAACCAGAGTGCCACGAGGACCTTTCTTAGTTTATCACAATAAGAAAGGGGCAGAATACGTTCTGCCCCTCGAGATGTTAGATCTTGAATTGCCCCAGAGTGCGGCGCATGTTCTGGCTGATTTGCTCAAGCGACATTGCCGCGCTTTGGTTGCTGGCATTGGCTTGCACTGAAACTTGAGTCAGCTCGGAAATGGTGCTGACATTGCGATTGATCTCTTCGGTCACCAAAGATTGCTCTTCGGTAGCGCTAGCAAGTTGGGTATTCATATCGCTTATCTGTGCTACCAGGGAAAGGATTTGATCCATGGCAGAGCCTGCCGCTTCGGCTTGTTTTTGCAGCTCGGAGGATTGGCTCTGTGTTTGGCTGTTACTCTCCATAACGGCGCTGACACCGGATTGAATTTCACTGATCAGCTTGTGAATTTCGTTGGTGGAGTCCTGAGTGCGGTTGGCAAGGGCGCGCACTTCATCGGCCACTACTGCAAAGCCGCGGCCGTGAGTACCGGCGCGGGCGGCTTCGATGGCGGCGTTGAGTGCCAAAAGGTTGGTTTGTTCAGCAATGGTTCGGATCACATCGAGAATGCCGCCAATTCTGCCTGAAGCCTGACCCAAGGTTTCGGTAAGGTTTTCAGCGGCCTGCAGTTCGCGCACCAGCTCCTGGCAGTTTGCCAGTGTCGCATCCATGGTCTCTTTACCGCTGAGGGCTTGTTGTTTGACGCTGGAAGCAGCATCGGCAGCCTGCTGGGTATTGTTGGCCATCTCCTGGGTGGTTGCCAGCATCTGATTCACGGCGGTGGCCACGCTGGCGGTTTCCCTGTGGATGTTATCGGCGCTGTGGTTGGACTCTTTGACTGCGACTGTCAGGTGCTCGGCGTCCTCGCCAAGTGATGCACCAAGTGGCTGCAATTCGCTGACGGTTCTACCTATCTTCTCTACAAAACTGTTAAAGGCACGGGCGAGTGCTGCTACTTCATCACGGCCTTGACCTTCGAGCCTTTTACTGAGATCGCCTTCACCTTGGGCAATATCCTCCATTGCGGCGATGGCGGTCTTGAGTGGCGCGGTAATGGATTGATTGAGCACCAGAAAGAAGATGAAAATCGGCGCTGAAATCAACATCATAATGATCAGATAATCGATTGAGACTGACTTCATTGTGGCGTTGACATCGCTGATATATGTGCCGGTGAGCAGAGTCCAGCCCCAATCTTTGTCATATCTGGATTCGGTGAGCTTTTCTTCGCTATTACCACTGGCTGGGTTGCGGATCTCATAGCTGAGTTTGCCTGTGCCATTGGCCTTGGCTTGTTGTTGTAGCTGGGCCAGCGGATTGCTGCCATCCTTGATACGATAATCGGCAATGGCTTGGCCCACCAGCGACGGCTCAGCGCCGTGGGCGATGATTTTTCCCTGATCTGAGAGCAGAATAAAGTAACCTTCACGGCCATAACGCATCTGGCCCACCAAGGCAGCTGACTCTTGTTGAGCCTCTTCGAGAGTCAGTTTACCCGCCTGTGTTTGAGTGCGATGTGCGGCAACTACAGACAGGGCTGTGTTCAGTTGGGCATCATTTTGCAGCCATTTTTGAGTTATCAGATTATCATACTGTTCTTTGATGGAAAAACTGGCGAAACACAGGGTGCCTATTGCGGCCAGAACCAACATAAGGATAAGGCGCTGAAGAATGGTGAGCTTCCTGAGTAATGCCATTTTGTACTCCTTTGTTATTTCTTATTAGGTAGTTGGCAGCGACTATAACGCGATGGAAAAACCAAGTGAAACCTTTTTACCTTGTGTGTATTGCTTTGTTGATCGGGCTCATTGTTCAGCTTATATCAAGCCTAAAAAGAGCTCCTTGCTTCGCTGCTCTCAATGCTGCACAGAGGATATCGGCTCAAATATCAGAAACTTAAGCCGTGCTAAGTCACTTTAGTTAACCTTGGGGGTCTAATTAATTGTTTTTATTTTGATTTTTTTGCCTGAAGGGCTCAAGATTAACCCTATGTCTATTATTGGTCTCTTTTCATGAATACACCTCAAGTCATTAGTTCAGACGATATTTTACTGAAGCTTTGTCATTCTGTGATCCATGTCTTATCAGCCACTACAGCAAGTTCTTTGTCTCATGCTGGAGTCGTACAGCGTATTACCCGCACTCGGCTTAAGCCGGATCTCGGTTGTTTCTCTATCTTTGATGGCGGTTTTTCCGGCCTGGTGGTGATTAACTTTTCAGCGGCCGCCGCGTTGGAAATCTATCGCCGCTACATGCTGCATATGGGCATGCCGGAGGAAGAGTTAGCTTTCTCCCATACCTCAGATGAGGTGGGTGATGTAATGGGTGAGTTGATGAATCAGATGCTGGGGGATTTTATCGGCAAGGTATCCAAGGAGCTGCAAACTTCTATTAGCCAAAGCCAGCCAAAGATGCTGACTATAAACAAGGAACTGACGATATCGATTGATGCCAACTTGGACGAGCCCATTGCTCGTAGAGTGTCCTTCAAAACAGAAAATAACCATATATTTTATCTTGAATTTGCTATGGACAAGACAGAGTTTATTCGTCTGGCAGAGTTTGAAACCGATGAAGAATTTGATCCTGATCTGCTACTAGCTCGCCATGGCAGTCAACAGTCACAGAGTAAAGCTCCTGAATCTCCTTGGGTGAAAGCGGCAAATGTCGATGATGACACTGATGATCTGTTCAGAGAGTTGGGAATTTGACCCCCTGAGGTGACGGTGGTTTTGTTCATTTCAGCATGTCGGGGAATCGACTCGAAATAGCTTCCCCGGCCCCTACTTACCAATTTGTGGAAAGTCTGAATGGCAAATTCCGAAATGAATGTCTGAATCAGCACTGGTTCAGAACCTTGGGCGGGGCTTGATACTAAATCGAGCTATGGCGTGAACACTACGACCATGTTCGCCCTCATAGTTCACCGAACTATATGCCGCCTGTTGCGTATGCCAAGCAGCAAAAGCTGGAAAATCTCATCAAGAGATTGGTATTAATTTAGGGGAAAGGCTGAGCCCGACGAGCTACCATGCTGTATGAAGGAATTAGAAATTGGTTGCGGGAGCCGGATTTGAACCCACGACCTTCGAGGCTCTTGTAAAGAACTGAGCCCGACGAGCTACTATGCTGTATGAAGGAATTAGAAATTGGTTGCGGGAGCCGGATTTGAACCGACGACCTTCGAGGCTCTTATAAAGAACTGAGCCCGACGAGCTACCATGCTGGATGAAGGAATTAGAAATTGGTTGCGGGAGCCGGATTTGAACCGACGACCTTCGGGTTATGAGCCCGACGAGCTACCATGCTGCTCCATCCCGCGTCCGATTTGTGCTAATCAGTTTGAATTCATCATTAAGGAATTAGAAATTGGTTGCGGGAGCCGGATTTGAACCGACGACCTTCGGGTTATGAGCCCGACGAGCTACCATGCTGCTCCATCCCGCGTCCGAATTGTGTTAATCAGTTTGAATTCATAATTAAGGAATTAGAAATTGGTTGCGGGAGCCGGATTTGAACCGACGACCTTCGGGTTATGAGCCCGACGAGCTACCATGCTGCTCCATCCCGCGTCCGAATTGTGTTAATCAGTTTGAATTCATAATTAAGGAATTAGAAATTGGTTGCGGGAGCCGGATTTGAACCGACGACCTTCGGGTTATGAGCCCGACGAGCTACCATGCTGCTCCATCCCGCGTCCGAATTGTGTTAATCAGTTTGAATTCATAATTAAGGAATTGGTTGCGGGAGCCGGATTTGAACCGACGACCTTCGGGTTATGAGCCCGACGAGCTACCATGCTGCTCCATCCCGCGTCCGAATTGTGCTAATCAGTTTGAATTCATAATTAAGGAATTTGCTTACGGCGCTGGATTTGAACCGACTACCTTCGAGGCTCTTATAAAGAACTGAGCCCGACGAGCTACCATGCTGCTCCATCCCGCGTCCGATTTGTGCTAATCAGTTTGAATTCATAATTAAGGAATTAGAAATTGGTTGCGGGAGCCGGATTTGAACCGACGACCTTCGGGTTATGAGCCCGACGAGCTACCATGCTGCTCCATCCCGCGTCCGATTTGTGCTAATCAGTTTGAATTCATCATTAAGGAATTTGCTTACGGCGCTGGATATGAACCGACAACCTTCGAGGCTCTTATAGAGAATTGAGCCCGGCTTGTTACCATGCTGTTCCATCCGGCGTCCTTCAAAGCGGGGTGGACTATAGCGACCAAGGCGCGGCAATGCAAGGACAAATCATCAAAATGCCATTGAGTGTTCAAATTTGATTCATCTGTGCGTGGAGATTAAACCAGTTGATTACAACTCAAACAATTTTGCTGTGGTTGAGAAAGAAAAGCGGTACTGAAAACGGAAGTTTTTATCTTTTGCCTGGATCAATGGTTATAATGCGCCATTCATTTTTGCTTTGCTATCTGGTTAGTTCATGTTGAATTTTTTTGCGGCGGCCCCCAAGGGGTTTGAATATGCTTTGGCGCAGGAACTGCGCGAGTTCGGTGCGCTTGAGGTCAAGGAAAGTTTGGCCGGGGTCTATTTTTCCTGTCCACTGGAGCAGGCATACCGCATTACTCTTTGGACCAGATTGGCAAGCCGTATTCTTCTTATATTGCATCGCGGGCCCTGTGACTCAGCAGAACAGCTTTATAATGCTGCTTTCTGTATCGACTGGCCGAGCCACTTTGACAACCGTTGTACCTTTAGTATCGACTTTCACGGCATGGGCGGTTTTATCAAGAACACCCAGTTCGGGGCCCTCAAGATTAAAGATGCTGTGGTGGATCGTTTCCGCGAAGATGATCTTAACCGTCCCAATGTGCAACGTGTTGATGCCGACTTCAAAATCGATGCTCACTACCGTAACGGCCAGGTAACCATAGCGCTGAACTTCTCCGGGCCGGCGCTGCATCAACGTGGTTATCGCAGCGGTACCGGTGAGGCGCCATTGAAAGAGAATCTCGCTGCCAACATGTTGGCCCGCGCCCAATGGGATAAACAAACGCCTTTGCTGGATCCATTTTGTGGCAGTGGCACTGTGTTGATTGAGGCGGCTATGATAGCGGCCGATATGGCCCCCGGACTGCAACGCAGTCGCTTTGGCTTTGAGCACTGGCATCGCCATGACGCCAAACTTTGGCAAAGCATAGTCGAGGAAGCCAAAGCGCGCGCCAGCATAGGCAAGAACCGTTGTGAAGTGAAGTTCTTCGGCTCGGACATAGACTCGCGCATGGTGGCGCTGGCCAAACGTAATGCCAAGAGCGCCGGTGTCAGTGATCTGATCGAGTTCAGTGTTGCCAATGCTCTCAATATTACGCCACCGCTGGACAAAGGCTTATTGATCTCCAACCCGCCTTATGGCGAGCGTTTGGGCAATGTCTCCTCCTTGTTGCAGCTTTACTATCAGTTTGGCGACAAGCTCAAGCGTGAGTTCGGTGGTTGGCAAGTGGCCTTGCTTTGCAGTGATATCGAATTGATCTCATCGCTTAAGCTCAAGGCCGACAAGCAGATGAAGATGTTCAACGGGGCACTTGAGTGCGCCTTTAACCTCTATACCCTGCATGCCAATTCTACCCGCAGGGCGGCGGTGGCAGCCGAGCAGTCGGGGGCTGAGGTCAGTGACATCGCCAGTGCCTTTGCCAACCGGGTGAAAAAGAATCTGAAACAATTGGATAAGTGGGCCCGTAAAGAGGGGATCGACAGTTATCGCCTCTATGACGCAGATATTCCTGAATATAATGTCGCTATCGACAAGTATATCGATTATGTGGTGATTCAAGAGTATGCAGCGCCTGCCAGCATACCTGAAGCCGTCAGCAAGCGACGTTTGACTGATGTGCTTCTGTCTTTGCCCGGCGCCATAGGTGTAGAGCCGGACAAGATCATCCTCAAGACCCGCGAGCGGCAGAAGGGTACAAATCAGTACCAGCGGCTCGACAAAGAAAAGCTGGAGCTGGTTACCCAGGAATATGGTGCCCGTTTCAAACTCAACCTGACCGACTATCTGGATACCGGGTTGTTTCTCGATCACCGGCTTATTCGCAAACTGGTGGGCAGTAAAGCCAACGGCCGTGATGTACTCAACCTGTTCGCCTATACGGGAACCGCGTCGGTGCACGCCGGGCTTGGCGGTGCCAAGTCGGTCACGACTGTGGATATGTCCAACACTTACCTTAACTGGGCCAAGGATAACTTTGTGCTCAATGGTTTGATTGGCAAACAGTACCGTTTCGAGCAGGGCGATTGCCTGCAATGGATCCGCGATTGTGACCGCAAGTTCGATCTTATCTTTATCGATCCGCCAACCTTCTCCAACTCCAAACGGATGGAAGACTCATTCGATGTGCAGCGCGATCACGTCAAGTTATTGTCTGATCTGTTCAAACTGCTCAATCCTGGCGGAGAGATAATCTTTTCCAACAATAAACGTAAGTTCAAAATGGATATCGAAGCCATGGCGGCTCAGGGTATGTCAGTCACCAATATGGATGCCCAGATGTTGCCAATGGATTACAAGCGCAATCCGCATATTCATAATACTTGGTTGATCACCCATGCCTGAGACGCCATTGACCCTATACCACACAGATGGTTGCCACCTGTGTGAGTTGGCCGTGGCCTTGCTCGATGGCCTTAATATTCGTTATCGCACCCAGGATATTTGCGAGCAAGAAACGCTTGCCGAGCGCTATGGCGTGCTTATTCCTGTGTTGGCCAATCGCCAGGGTGAAGAACTCTGTTGGCCCTTTGATGAACAGCAAGTAAAACGCTTTACAGGAGCATAATGTGAGTCTGGTTCGTATCAATAATGGCTCGCTTGCCTATGGTTATACCCCTCTGCTACAGCAGGCAGATTTCAGTATTGAAGCCGGCGAGCGGGTCTGTATTGTCGGCCGTAATGGTGCCGGCAAATCCAGCCTATTGAAGGTGTTGGCAGGAGAAGTCCTGCTCGATGATGGTGAGTTCAATATCGCCACCGATGTGAAAGTCAGCCGCTTGCAACAGGACCCACCCAAAGCGGAGCAGGGCACTGTTTATTCCTATATTGCCGCCGGTCTTGCAGATGTGGGCCAACTACTCGAAGAATACCATCAGCTGTCGCAGTCTATGGCCAAGGCCCAGGGTGAAGCGCTCGAGAAAATGCTGAAAAACCTCGAGCGGTTGCAATCCAAGCTGGATCACTTCGATGGTTGGCAGCTCGACAACCGTATTCAGCAAAACTGCCGGTTGCTGGGGTTGGACCCGGATAAGCCTCTGTCTGAACTCTCTGGCGGCTGGCAACGTAAAGTCGCCCTGGCCAGAGCTTTGGTGAGCGAGCCAGATTTGTTACTGCTCGATGAGCCAACCAACCACCTGGATATCGACACCATAGAATGGCTGGAACAGTTTCTGTTGGGATATAAGGGCGCCATCGCCTTTATCAGTCACGACCGTGGCTTTATTCAAAAGATTGCCACCCGCATAGTCGATTTGGATCGCGGAGTGGTTACCTCCTGGCCCGGTGATTATCAGAGCTATCTTGATGGTAAGCAGGAGTGGCTCAGGGTTGAGGCTGAGCAAAACGCGCATTTCGACAAAAAACTCGCCGAGGAAGAGGTGTGGATCCGGCAGGGGATCAAGGCTCGCCGTACCCGTAATGAAGGTCGGGTGAGGGCCCTCAAGGCCTTGAGAATGGAGCGCCGGGCCCGCCTGGAGCGTCAGGGCAATGCCAGAATGCAGGTCTCCGACGCCGAGCGCAGCGGCAAGTTGGTGTTTGAGGTGCGGGATCTCAATTACAACCTGGCAGATAAGGACCTGGTGCGGGACTTTTCCACCAACGTGATGCGCGGCGATCGCATCGCGCTGATTGGCCCCAACGGTTGCGGTAAATCCACGCTTATCAAGTTGTTGATCGGTCAGTTGGCGCCGCAGAGTGGTGAAATCAAGACGGGCACCAAGCTGGAAGTCGCCTACTTTGACCAATACCGCGAAGCCTTGGATCCGGAAAAGACGGTTGAAGAGAACGTCGGCGAGGGTAAGAGCACTGTTACTGTTAACGGCAAAGACAGGCATATCCTCAGTTATCTGCAGGACTTTTTGTTTTCGCCCATGCGTGCCCGCACACCGGTCAAGGCGCTCAGTGGCGGTGAGAAGAACCGTTTGCTGCTGGCCAGGTTGCTGCTTAGGCCGGCCAACCTTATCATTCTCGATGAACCGACAAATGATCTTGATATAGAGACACTGGAATTGCTAGAGTCTCTGCTCACTGAATATGAAGGCACTTTGTTGCTTGTCAGCCATGACCGGGCCTTTATTGATAATACAGTCACCAGTTCCTGGTGGTTCAGCGGCAATGGCCGTTGGAGTGAATATGTCGGCGGCTATCAGGATGCGGTTGCCCAAGGGGCACGTTTCTATCGCGATGCTGAGGAACCTGAGGCGGCTAAGCCTGTCAAACAGGAGGTTGCGCCGCAAAAAACGGCAGAACCCAAGACAGCCAAAAAGCTTTCCTATAAGCTTCAACGTGAGTTGGATGCTTTACCTGCCTTGATGGAAACACTGGAGCAGGAGCTGGAACAGCTGCAGGAGCGCGTCAATCAGCCGGACTTTTATTCGCAGGATCAAACTATTGTGAGCAGCGAATTGCAACAGTTGGCAGAGAAAGAACAGCAACTGGAGGCTTACTTCGAGCGTTGGGAAGAACTCGAGTCAATGAAGTGAGCACAAAATTATAATGGGAATCAAATTAATGAAGTTGAATAGTGCGCTGTCATTGGTGGCCATGGGGGTTATCAGTGTATTACAGGTATCGCAGGCGGCTCCTGTCTATGAAGTCGTTAACCTGGATGAATATGATCTCAAAGGTAACCTGACCGATACTCGCACCGGTTACGGTATGGGCGTTAATGCCAATAATGAAGCCATCGCTGTGGCTAAGGGCAAGAAAAAGCTCAGCACCTCGGATGTAGACAATGATGACGGTATCATCGACATTGAAGATGGTATCGCTCCCGAGGAAAAGATCACTTATTCCATTAATAAACCCATCATTGCCAATAATTTCACCTTCAACTCCCAGGAAAACGATCCTGTGAGTCCCTGGACGCCTAATTTTGAGAGTATCAACGGTAGCACACCGCCGGCTGATACGGATCCAGCCGATCCTACAAGCGTCAACTCGGTTGATAGTTTCCTCTATGACATCAATGATGCCGGTATTCGTGTTGGTGCCATGACAGGTAAAGAGAAGAAGGTTGACTATACCGGGGAAACCGAAGGGCAGGAGTACTGGTATTACCGTGACTTTGAGCAGCGCGGTTTTGTTAAAGACAGCAGTACTGAAGTGCCGCTGTTGCCGCCTTATACCACTTACACCAAAGATGATAAAACAGCGGAGCTCGGTGGTTGGTCCATGGCTTCTGCGATCAACAGTAAAAACCAAATTGCCGGTTATGCCAGCACTGCTATCAGCAAATATGGGGCAGAGAGAGTGGCTATTTGTCTCAGCGACGACAACACGTTGCCGCTGGATGTTTGTCTGCAAAGGGAAAAGTACCCTAATGCCAATAATACCCGCAATATTCAGTACCAAATGCGAGCCTATGTTTGGCAATACGAGAACGGCGCGGTTACCGGTACCGAGTTACCGCTTGGTCTGACACCCGGTGATTCAGACTATACCTTTACCGCGCAGGGGCTGGGGCTGAACAACTCTGGAGTTGTTGCCGGACGCTCCCATGTTTATCGTTATAACGATTCAGACAACCTGAGAATGGATGCGGCTTACTGGAGTAAAGATGCCAATGGTGAATACAAGTACCATTGGATCCCGGTTGTCGATGATGATGTGCGCAACTCCATTGCCTATGACATCAATGATGCAGGGATTTTGGTTGGTAGCTACAACAAATATATCCAAGGTTATATCCGCGATAAGTTCTTTATCTACGATACAAACACCCCGGAAACCAAGCCGGTTACCCCCAATGATTTCTATAGCACCATGTCGGATCTCTCCAGCAAGCCCAGAGATATCAACAACAAAGGTCAGGTCGTGGGTTATATTGAGTCAACCCATGACAAAGATAAACCAAGGCCGAAAGTGGGCTTCCTGTTTGATAAAGAGTCCGGTGAGTTCAGTAATCTCAATAAGTTGCTGACCTGTGAGTCAAAAGGCTATGAGAAAGATGCCGAAGGCAACTGGAAACGTCATGAAGTGAGTGTTGAGGACGGTTCAGGCAAAACCCTGACCTACAACACTGACATAGTGGTGGTGGAAGCCAACAGCATCAATGAGGAAGGCACCATAGTCGGTACTGCCTTTATCCGTAAGCCTTCTTATCAGTTTGATGAAAAAGGTAATTTGGTAATTGGTGAAAACGGCAAGCCGCTGTTTGAGCTTAATGGCAACGGTCAGCCAGTGACTTCTTATCTGCCGCGTATGGTTGTTCTTAAGCCCAGTGGCAGTGGGGAAGCCTGTACTCAGGTGGACGACGGTGATATTGATAAGCCGTTTGAGCGTTCCGGTGCGGCCAGTTTGGGTTGGTTGGCATTGCTGCCGCTTATCTGGTGGCGCAGACGTAAAATTTAAGCTTGGTTTAAGCCTGTGAGATCGGCGCCTAAAAGGCGCCGATTTTTTTTAATCAGGATCTCAATAGTTTAAAATTTCTTCGCTATAATTGGCGATTTTTTGATTGATCTCGGCGTTGAAAAGTTCTATTCATAGCAAGTGAAGCTGATGCTTCTATGTAAAATAGTACAGAGGACGCTTGCATGAAGAGACAAAAACGAGATCGTTTAGACCGAGCCTTTTCGAAGGGATTCCAAGCCGGTGTCGGCGGCCGCTCCAAGGAGCTTTGTCCTTATTCGAATCTTGATTCTCGCTCCCAGTGGCTAGGAGGTTGGCGCGAAGGGGTAGAAGGCCGGATAAGCGGCCTGTTCAGTAAGTAATTCAGCAAGATTGCCCTCTCAGAAGAGGGCATTTTTATGCATCTCTGAAAATAACAAGGTCGGCAATTGCCGACCTTGTTATTTGAATTCTCTACTTTAGAAGGTGGAAGTATCGCTGAACACACCTACTTTCAGATCCGTGGCCGAGTAGATCTCGCGGCCATCTACTTCCAAAGTTGCATCGGCAATGCCCATCACCAGTTTACGGTGTATGGTGCGCTTGATATTCAGCCTATAAGTTACCTTCTTGGCGCCGGGAAGTACCTGACCGGTAAATTTAACCTCACCAACCCCCAGCGCGCGGCCTTTACCTACCGCACCTTCCCAGGCAAGGAAGAAACCAACCAGTTGCCACATGGCATCCAGCCCCAGGCAACCAGGCATAACAGGATCATCAACAAAATGACAGCCAAAGAACCAGAGATCCGGATTGATATCCAGCTCTGCAACAATTTCACCTTTGCCGAAGGTGCCGCCGTTATCGTTGATGGTGACAACTCGGTCAATCATCAACATATTATCCACGGGGAGGCGAGGGGAATTCTTGCCAAATATCTCACCATGGCCACAGGCGATAAGTTCTTCTTTGTTGAAACTGTTTACTTTAGTCATTGTTGTTACCACATCCTTCTTCAAGTGCCGCCAAGATTAGCGAACAGGTGTAAGCTAAACAACTCCGATCAGCTAGTTATTGATTAAAAAATGGCAATCTTGCCAGTAACCTCGCAAAATAGCCTGGTTCTTCATCAAGATTACCTGCCAATCTGTCCAGTCGTTGTTGAACCATGCCGTAAAGCGTGTCCTCTGGGAAGTTGTTGTCCTCGTCGGCTTCCCCGGCTTTTATTCCCATCAGCAGAGTGACGGCTTGGTCTACATGAGTGATTTCGTAGAGCTGGAATAATCCTTGTTCTACCGCTGTTATAACATCGGGTGTCAGGTTGAGTTGCTGCACATTGGACTTGGGCATAATTACTCCCTGGCTGCCGGTCAAGCCGCGCCTCGCGCAGAGTTTGAAGAAGCCTTCAATCTTCTCATTGACGCCCCCAATTGCCTGTACATTACCAAACTGATCCAGTGCGCCGGTTACCGCGAGTCCTTGGTCTATCGGCTGTTCGGTTATGGCCGAGATCAGGCTGCAGTATTCGGCGAGAGAGGCGCTGTCACCATCAATTTCCTGATAGGATTGCTCAAATACGATATTGGCATTGAGGTGCAAGGGTGCATCGCGGCCAAATACCCGATAGAGACACGCGGACAGGATCATCATTCCCTTGGCGTGGATATTACCCGCCAACTCAGATTTCCGCTCAATGTCAGCCACTTCACCATCTCCATAGTGCACCGATGCCGTTATCCTGGCCGGCTCGCCATAGCAATAATCCAAGGTGTCTATTACAGTCAGGCCGTTAATTTGCCCCACCATAGCGCCTTCAGTTGGCAAATAGATGAAGGCGTCATCAAGATTTTGTGCCGACTGCTGCTCTTGGGCGTTATGCCGTTGTTGGCGTTGTGCCAAGGCATGTTCAATGGCGTTGGCATCCAGCGCTTGTCCTTGGCTATAAAAAGTAGCTTCAGCGAACACTTGTGCCAAATCTGCGCTGGCGAGGCTCAAACGTTGTTGATGCTCTGTCAGGCGACTACTGTATCTGAGCAGAGGCAGTAAGGCCGACTCTGTCAACTGACAATGGCTGAGTTTTGCCAGTTCTGCCAACCAGACTACATAGTCATTGATAGCGACTTTTTGCAGGTCTACTTCAAATACCAGTTCGCCAAGCAGGGCAAATAACTCGCTAAATCTGCGTTCGTGGAACCTGAGTTCGCTGTAGAGCAGACTCGAGCCCACCAATACAACTTTGGCTTGAAGTGGCTGCCATTGCCCTTGAAGCTCGAAACCACCTTTTTCAATGGCATCTAATAATAGCTCCCATAAAGGCTCACGTTTCCACAGGGATTCGGCGCAGATAAAGAGTATTCCTGGCGTTGTGAGGGCACCCGGTTGCCTTTGTTGTTGACTATCCTGATGGCCGAGTAGCTGCGCCCGGGTGATGCGACCGCTCAAGTATTGCATCGGCATCTTGCTCTGGGCGCTCAGGGCTTTAAATAGCCAAACGCGGTGGATACCCTGGAAATCTGCCAGGAAAAGTTGTTGTCCTGATAAAGTTTGCAGCAGGCCAAAGGCCTCTATGACTCTTTCCTGTCCAAGTAATAGATCTGTCAGTTGGCTCGATGTGGGAAGCTGCAGATTGGAGTATTGAGGGGTAAGGGCCCCGGCCGGGATCAAGCTAGGCTTCATTGTGGCTCAAAGTCATTTAAAGATAAGCTGATTTTACCACAGGGGTGACGGAGCGGCATGGTAAATCTCCATTCTGGAGCGGCTTTTATTGTGCGATATGAGTTCCGTTTGAATCTTTCGGATGGCTGAGATTTGGGCATATGAACATATTTTTAGAAATAAGGGTTTACAACGGCTTAGGGAGCTTATAATATTTGCGCCGTTCCGGAGGGGTGGCAGAGTGGTTGAATGCACCGGTCTTGAAAACCGGCATGGGTTTATAGCCCATCCAGGGTTCAAATCCCTGCTCCTCCGCCATATTCAGAGAAGCCCGCTTGTGCAAACAGGCGGGCTTTTTCGTATCTGAGTTTTGATGATAGCGATTAGCTTGGCACCGCTGTGAGGGTTGCTGGGTTTATAGCGCCGTCATGCAGGGTTCAAATCCCTGCACCTTTGTCAGCTCCAGAGAAGCCCGCTTGTGCAAACAGGCGGGCTTTTTCGTATCTGAGTTTTGATGATAGCGATTAGCTTGGCACCGCTGTGAGGGTTGCTGGGTTTATAGCGCCGTCATGCAGGGTTCAAATCCCTGCACCTTTGTCAGCTCCAGAGAAGCCCGCTTGTGCAAACAGGCGGGCTTTTTCGTATCTGAGTTTTGATGATAGCGATTAGCTTGGCACCGCTTTGAGGGTTGCTGGGTTTATAGCGCCGTCATGCAGGGTTCAAATCCCTGCACCTTTGTCAGCTCCAGAGAAGCCCGCTTGTGCAAACAGGCGGGCTTTTTCGTATCTGAGTTTTGATGATAGCGATTAGCTTGGCACCGCTTTGAGGGTTGCTGGGTTTATAGCGCCGTCATGCAGGGTTCAAATCCCTGCACCTTTGCCAGATCCAGAGACGCCCGCTTGTGCAAACAGGCGGGCCTTTTCATGTGATTTCCATATTTTTATCCAAGCTACAAGCTAGTTGTTATTCTGAAGACCGTAGGGTTTTTAGCCCCAGGCATAAGGGCTGTCCCTGAGTATTTTTCGTCCTAGATTGATAATGATCAATTCAACTCGACCACTACAGGGGCTGGATTACAGAGGTTACAGTTTTTGATTATGGTTCTAAGTTGGTGTTACCGTTATCTCCACTCAATCAGCCCGCTATTTTCTTATCATATCCATGGCAAATCCCGCTTTCGAGTGAATATCCTTCAAGTAATAAATTAAATGGCTCAGAATCTGCCAAAGAGACTATAACCTGGGCGAGGACAATGGTATAAATGGAGCCGATTTGTCCCTACATGTCCAATTACAGGAAAGCTGTCATGATTTTTTCTCAGATTACCGCCGCGCCGGCCGATCCCATTCTTGGTTTAACTGAGGCTTTTAAAGCCGATCCCCGCACGGATAAAGTCAACCTGGGTGTTGGCATTTATAAGGATGAGGCTGGCCAGACCCCGGTACTCAAATCGGTCAAGTTGGCAGAAGCCAAGTTGCTCGAAGAGGAAAAGACCAAGAGCTATCTCGGTATCGAAGGGGTTGCCCTGTATAATCAAGCGGTTCAACAACTGCTATTCGGTAAAGATAGCGCCATAATCGCCGCTGGCCGGGCAGTAACGGCTCAGGCTCCGGGAGGTACAGGCTCATTGCGGGTCGCTGCCGAGTTTGTCCTTAGCAATACAGACAGCAAAACTATCTGGATCAGCAACCCAACCTGGGCCAATCATAAGAACATCTTCGAAACCGCCGGGCTTGAGATCAAAGAGTACAGTTATTATCAGGCAGAAACCCACGATCTCGACTTCGATGCCATGATGACAGATCTGCAACAGGCGACTGAGGGTGATCTTGTGCTGCTGCATGGCTGTTGCCACAACCCGACCGGTATCGATCTGAATATCAATCAATGGCAGCAAGTTGCCAAACTGTGTGCCGAAAACGGATTGGTGCCTCTGTTTGATTTTGCCTATCAGGGCTTTGGCACAGGAATTGAAGAAGATGCCCAAGGCCTCAGAGCTGTTGCCGCCATGGTGCCTGAGCTGCTGGTGGCCAACTCTTTCTCGAAAAACTTCGGGCTTTATAATGAACGTATCGGTGCCGTGACTCTGGTGGCCAAAGACAATGAGTGCGCTGCACGGGCTTTCAGTCAGGTTAAGCGCACCATTCGTGCCAACTACTCCAACCCGCCGGCTCATGGTGCCATGATTGTCAGTACTATTCTTAACGATAGTGAGCTCAATACGCTGTGGCAGCAAGAATTGACTGAAATGCGCCAGCGCATAGCTAGCATGAGAACCCTGTTCGTTGAGAGCCTCAAGGCCGAAGGCGTCGATCGCGACTTCAGCTTTATCTCCCGTCAAAATGGCATGTTTAGCTTCTCAGGACTTAACAAGGAACAAGTTGCCAAGCTGAAAGATGAGTTTGGCGTCTACATTGTCGGCTCTGGCCGTATTAGTGTTGCCGGGATGACCAAGAGTAATATGCCGGTTATTTGTAAGGCGATAGCCAAGGTGCTCTAAACCTGCTGGATTTTGCCAAAAACTTGATAAGGACAGCTTTTGCTGTCCTTTTTGCTGTTTGGCTATAGTTTATCGTTATTCAAGCAATAAGTTTTTTCGGCTGTAAAGTCTGTACCAAAGCGTTGACCAAGGCGTCTCTGTCGTGACAACCACTCTGGAGTGGATCGGCCAGCGGCGAGCGATAAATTAATCCGTCCTGATATGGTTGGCCATGACACAGTACAGCATCGATACGCCCTGCGCCTATCAGTTGCTGACACCAATTCAACTTTGCCTCCAAACTCAGCTCTCCGGCCACTGATGCCTCAGGTTTCAGATTATCGATAAATACCACTCTGGCTTGACTGTATTTAATCGCTGTTGCCAGCTCTGGCAATAACAAAGGTGGCATCAGGCTGGTGAGAAAACTGCCCGGGCTTAGAATAATCAGTTCGGCTACATTCAGCGCCGCTATGGCCTCTTCTGTGGCTTTGACCATAGGTTCAAGATTCATCGCCACCGGGCGCTCAGCCATGCTGTCGACCTCCAGCTCACCGAACACTTTGCTCCCTGAGGCGTCAAGCGCCAGCAAGTGAGTAGGGTGTTCAGACATGGGATATAGGCGGGTGTCAATTTTAAGTAGGCCGCGGATAAGATTAATCGCTTCGAGGGGCCTGACACAGAGCTGATCCAATGCTGCCAGGATAAGGTTGCCCAGGTTATGACCATTGAGTTCATCCTGGCTATCGAATCTGTATTCAAATAATAAGGAACCGACAGAGGGTTTATGCGCCAGTTGGCTGAGACAATTACGTAGATCGCCCCAGGCGATACAGTCATTACTGTTTCTTAATCTGCCTGTGCTGCCGCCGTTATCTGTGGTCGCAACTATGCCTGTTAGTCGATCGCCGAGAAAAGCCAGGGATGATAGGACTCTTCCTAACCCATGGCCTCCACCAATAGCAACAACTTGCTGATATTGACTGAATAACTGCCTTTGCATAGCTGATCCTTGCCGTCGCTTTGAACTTGAACATTCTACACCAATGCTGCATAAGAGTCAGAGAGCTATTTTGTGAAAAGTGATATCTGACATATAATGCGGAAATTTTCCCCTTAACTTTTGGGTAACCGGCAAAAGGAAAGACTGATTGAAAACCGGAAAACTTGGCTCATTTACCCTGGCTTTGGCTTTGGTAATACTGTCGGTATTGGCACTTAGGGTGTACCTGATACCTAGTTTGAAAACTGCCGAGCAGAGTTCAGCACCACTGATAAAGAACCAATTGGGTATCAGCTTGATCCCAGATTTCAGCAGCATAGGTAATGTCAGCGATAAGAAGCAGGCGTTTTTTGACTTCTTGCGTCCGGCGGTGCAAAAGCAAAATAGCATTATCGCTGAGGAGCGTAAATTTCTCGAACAGGTGCAAAAGCACTTGCAAAACCAACATCAGCTTAATGATGCCGAGCAATATCGTATTCAGCGTCTGGCAGAAAAGTATCAATATGCCATGCGTGCTATCGATAGCGACAGCATCAATAAATTGCTGCGTCGGGTTGATGTGATCCCGGAATCTATGGTGCTTATCCAGGCAGCCAACGAAACCGGCTGGGGCAGTTCTCGGTTTGCCCGTGAAGGACTCAATTTTTTTGGTCAGTGGTGTTTCAAAAAAGGTTGCGGTTTGGTTCCACAGTCGCGCTCTGAAGGCATGTCCCATGAAGTGGCCGTATTCAAATCGGTCGACGACTCAGTAGCTTCTTATATGCGTAATCTTAATTCCAATGCAGCCTATTCTTTGTTTCGTTCCATACGTGCCGATCTCCGTAGTCAACAGGAACCCCTGACGGCAGAGAAGTTGGTTTATGGCCTGGTAAACTATTCGGAGCGCCAGGAAGCCTACATTGACGAATTATTGGATATGCTGCGTCACAACGAAGAATATTTGGTGGAAAACCATGTCGAAAAAACTGCTGTTTAGTACGTTATTGTTGCTGTCCCCCTCTTTGATGGCCAGTCAGGTGTCTTTGAACTATGCCGACTTTTACGCGCGGATGAAAGTGATGAATAAAGGCAATTATCCACTTATTGATCTGGCTTTTACGGTTCCTGAAACCGAAAACTGTCAATTAAAAAATGGCAGTATCAGCACAGAAACTGAACGTTTTCCTCTGACATTTGATGCCAGTCAGAGGTTGTTTATTCCCTTCGATGAAAAGCTCAAGGGTGCCAGAGCCCTGATTAACCTTGAGTTGGCTGGAGATGGGCAAGGCTGCGGCATTGGTATGCAGCTCAGGGGTCGTACTCCCAAACAGGAGTACAGCGGCGATGAACTGAGAGACATCAGTAATCAAATGAATGAAGCCCTGAAGCAGATGCAAGGATTTCCGATGAAGTATTTTGCCAAGCCTATTTCAGGTCTTAATATTGAATTTACCGGCAGTGAAAATGGTGCTTGGCTCGATGGGCGCTATCAAACGCTGGGTAAGCGCTACGAACTCAGTAATGAGGAACTCAGCCAAATTGAAGTAGTAAAATTTGACTCGGCTCCTGCAGTGATCAGCCCATGGGTCATGCGAGACAACTAACTACTTGCCTTTTATTCAGATGAGTTTCCAAGGCTGGTTATCATTTGGAATGATGTTGCTGGCAGTTTGCTGACGCTCGAGTCGCCTCACTAGATGAGACTAGGTCTGGCTTACTGCCAACGTTCTAGCTATTTATCTGCCAGGTTGCTTGCCCATTTTCATTTGAGTAACAAATCATCGTCAATGGGACAGAAGTCGCTGGCGGCATTGAGCAGGAGCATCGAGGTTAATTCAGTAACGGAATAGATTTCAACTCGTTTGCCTTTTTGACGTAGCTTTTCGGCTAACAAGGCGAAATCACCGTCCCCGGAAACCAGTGCCACAATGTCCACAGCATCGGCATATTCCAACGCATCTATGGTTATTCCCACATCCCAATCACCTTTGGCTGTTCCATCAGCGCGTTGGATAAAGGGCTTCAACTTCACCTCAAAGCCAATGGCCCGCAGGATATTTTGAAACTCGCGCTGTTTTTTATCACCTCTGTCTATAGCGTAGGCAAATGCTCTCACCAGCTGTTTCTGATCAGTGACTTTGGACCAAAGCCGGTTGTAGTCCAGGTTTCGCCCGAAAACTTGTTTGGTGGTGTAGTAGATGTTTTGAACATCGGCCAAGAGAAGCACTCTACTGGGCTGATCTTTCATTGTTTCCGTTCCTTATTTTATGAACTCTGTCTCCCTTGACCTATGGCGGGGGAAAGCTCTTTTTTGTGCAAGTACTTAAGTCGTTTAAACTTGTTAGTTGCATGTTGTATTCTTTGTGTCCTGTATAAGGACAGGTTTGTTCGCCAATTATCACAGCGCCCTTGTGCCGGTAAAAATTGACACTGGCTTGGTTGTCACAATAGACGTTCAGCGTCAACCGCTCTCTTTGTTGCCTGGCATGTTCAAGTAAATGACCGCCGATCCCTAACCCTTGCATTTCGGGTTTAACAAATAACGCTGCCAACTTGTCCTCATAGAGAGAGTAGAAGCCAAGCACTTGGGTACCATGCTGATAGAGATAATTTTCTGCCGCAGGAATATAAAATTGGCGCATGTTATCCAACTGTTCTTGCCAAAATGTTGCGGCAATAAAATGATGGGCATCGATAGAGGCTGTTAGCCAGATCTTCAATACAGTTGGCATGTCTTCCATTGTAAATGCGCGGATCATATGACGTCCTTGTGGATGACTGGGCAAAATAGAGGATTAACGGGCTTTACTGCCTCACCGGACAGGCTACAAATCCTAAATAACGTGCAGGGTAACAAAGTAGGTTGAATAAAAAAATGATAAGGCGCTCAGAGTGCAGCTTTGGTTCTTGTCGGTTAACAAGCTTATGGGCATTTGACAATAATTTGAAGTTGTTGAGTTCAAGGATAACGCAGCAGATAAAAAAATTTACACTGTTATTCCGTTGGTTAACCGGCACTAAGCCAAAAGTGGATTACACTTTAAATCAAACATAGCGTACTGTATTGAAAAGGGCTTAATGCCGAATTGAACTGTAACAGCTTTAGCATTAAATGAGCTGGATTGTAGACTCGGGAGGAACTAAACCGAGAGCTAAACCGAGAGTTAAACCGTGCTGAGTACCGGGCAGGGAAATGGTCTCCTGCTGGTTTTGTCCCAAAGCAAGTGTGGACAAAGTGACTGAGGGATTAGTAACTATGCTAGATGATTTACTGTTTTCATCTGAAACATCACCGGAAGAAACTCATCAACGCGACGCCATGTGGCGTATTTTGGCGGTGGATGATGATGTCAAATTCCAGAATTCGCTGAGTTTTGCCATTAATAAAATGACATTAATGGGACGTCCCCTTGAACTCATACAAGCCTACAGCATGGCAGAGGCATCCAGCTTATTGGGAAAAGATGCCGACTTTGCTGTGGTGTTGGTTGATGTCGTGATGGAAACCGAAGATGCCGGTCTCAGGTTAGTCAAAGCTGTGCGGGATTTGCTGGGAATATCCGATACCCGTTTCGTACTCTTGACCGGCCAGCCAGGAATGGCGCCGGTCGAATCTGTGATGCAGGATTATGACTTGTCTGATTATGTGCTCAAGTCAGATCTCGCCAACCGTGGGATACGCAATATACTCACAGGTGCAGTACGTAATTATCATCATCTCAAGACTATTTCTTCTGCTCGT
The DNA here is from genome assembly GCF_033842865.1 of Shewanella indica. NCBI lineage: Bacteria > Pseudomonadati > Pseudomonadota > Gammaproteobacteria > Alteromonadales > Shewanellaceae > Shewanella > Shewanella indica. Next base: position 3,774,500 of record NZ_JAWXXR010000001.1, on the reverse strand, counting down.
CGTGGTTTGCAGCTCATTGTGGAGTCCAGCAATCGTTTGCTGGGGCTGAGGACGCTTACGCAGATAGCCTCTGTGACTTTGAGTGAAATTGCTAATCTCATCAATGTCGCCGACGAAGGCTTGGTTTGTGTTAATCGCGGCCCCCACGCAATGGATAGCTCTGGTCAGGAGATCTATGAACCCTTGACCATAGCCTGTAGTGGTCGTTTTCGTCAGTATATTAATCGTGCCTTGAGGGAATTGCCGGATCCGACTATTCAATCCATGGTTGAGCAGGCACTCAGGGAAAAACGTTTTGTCAGTACCGATGAAAGTCAGGTGCTATTTTTCCCCAAATCGGCAGCACTGGCTGAGTTTGCCATCTATGTGGCTACTAACCGCACGCTGGATGATACCGAGATGGAGTTGCTTAAAGTCTTTGCGGCCAATGTTTCCAAAGGTTTTGGCAATGTAGCCTTGATTAGCCGGCTGGATAAAGTGGCTTATCAGGATGAGTTGTTGAGTATTCCCAACCGCAGTGCACTGCTGCGTGAATTGTCCAGGTTGCAGGCCATGTCCAGCGCTGATGCCCATAACCTGCTGCTACTGGATCTCGATCATTTTTCCGGGCTTAACAATTTATTTGGCTGTGTATTCGGTAATCAGGTATTACAGGCTGTGGCTCAAAGGTTACAGGAGGCATTTCCTCAACCGATAGTCATAGGAAGACTACACTCGGATCTGTTTGCCATTATCGGCCATAAAGAACAGGTCAATATTGACAAGGCCCAAAAGGTGTTTGGTGCACCCTTTGAAATTGATAATAGTCGCCATATTCTGACCGCCTGTATGACTGAAGTCTCTTTGGCTATCAGTCGTGGACAGGATCCCGCGGAGTTGTTACGAACAGCCGGTACAGGGCTGAGAAATGCCAAGTCCAGAGGCCCCGGCAGCATACAGGCGTTTGACCCTGAATTTGAACATCAAGCGGCACACAGGTTCAAATTGATGCAGCGTTTACATAGCGCGATTCAACGTCAGGAGTTTGTGTTGCATTACCAGCCACAGATAGACCTCAATACTGGTGAGGTTGTTGGGGTTGAGGCTTTATTACGCTGGCAGACCGAAGAGGGTATGGTGCCACCCGGCACCTTTATTCCGCTGGCGGAACAGTCGTCCTACATTCACGGGATAGGCGACATAGTAGTTGCTTTGTCCTGTCAGGCCGTGCATGCACTCGATCTGGCGGGGTTTAGCGATATTCTGATCAGCGTCAATTATTCCGCCCGGCAACTGGATAAGCCGGATGTTTTAGACAGGCTCAAACAACAATGTCGTCTGGCCGGGGTGGAGCCGAGCCGACTGTGTTTGGAAGTCACTGAAACCGCTATGATGCAGTCTTTTCAACAGGTCGCCAATATTCTCCAGCGTCACCGAACTTCGGGAGGTACAGTGGCGATAGATGACTTCGGCACAGGTCTTTCATCACTCGAATATTTGCTGCAACTGCCTGCCGATCACCTGAAGATAGATATGACTTTTGTCGCCAGGTTGGATGAAGATGAACGCAGTCGCTTCCTGGCATCAATGATTATTGAATTGGGAAGGCGACTGAATATTTCGGTTGTTGCCGAAGGGGTTGAGACTCACAGCCAGGCTAATTGGCTCAGAGAACATGGTTGCCACATAGGTCAAGGATGGTTGTATGGAAAGGCCATGCCATTGGATGAGTTATTGCAATGGCTCAATAATCGCTGAATGGAATCTTGGTTATGTCGATAGATTTGCCCGAACAAGCTTTAATGGCACCGCCGAACTCTGAGGGCGTATCTTTAGGACGAACAAGGCGAAACTCTTGGCTGACTTGGGTGAGTTATTTGCTGCCCTGGTGGTTACTGGTGCCCCTTGGAAGCTGGCTTATGTATCACTATGCCTCTCAATGGCAGATAGATCAGGTGCGTTATGCCCAGCAGGAACTGGTAGATAGAGATACTCTGGTACTCGGCGCCACGCTTACCAGAGTTCATCAGGACGTCAGTTTACTATCACAGATGACCGCATCGGTATTAGCTGATAACAGGCTTGGTGATACTGAACAGCTGGAATTATTGCAGCGTCTATTTGTTGACTTCAGCAGCGCCTATCCCAGCTATATGCAAGTGCGCTGGATTGGAAATTCCGGCGTTGAGCGGGTGAGGGTTGACTATAGAGATAATCAAAGGCGAGTTGTCGCTGCAGATGCATTACAGGATAAATCATCGCGCTATTATGTCATTGAGGCCAAGCGTTTGGCTTCGGGGGCGGTTTATTATTCTCCTTTCGATCTCAATATCGAAGCCGGTAAAATAGAGATCCCCTATCGACCCACCTTACGTGCTGCTACCAAGGTAATGGATAGTAACGGCAAGGAGCTCGGGCTGGCACTATTGAACCTGGATGGCAGTGGTTTACTTGAACGTTTGCGCCAATCCGGTAAGACGATGTTGCTGAATGCTGAAGGCTATTGGTTGCTGTCAACTTTGGGTCACAGAGAGTGGGGTTTTATGTTCGACGCTCCTGAACAGCGCCTGGCAGTTGTCCATCCTGAAGTTTGGCGGCGTATACAACAGGAACAACAAGGGCAGTTTATCGATGAAACCGGGATGTGGACTTTCTCCCGCGTGGCGCCAATACTGAACGGTGACAGCAAGGTACCCATACTTTACACCCTATCCCATGATGAACAGCCACTGCTCATTCAAGCCAGATTAAAACGGCTCTACGCCGGCGTTGGTGCAGTAGTTTTTTTATGTATGACTTTGCTGGGAGCGTTTTTAGCGCGCTCCAACCTGCGTTTGGAAGACAAGGCTCATGAGTTACAGCAAAGTAACGCGGCGCTTGCAATGACGCTGGCTCAGTTGAAGGCATCGCAGCAGGAGTTGGTTCGTACCGAGAAATTATCATCTTTGGGTTTGATGGTGGCCGGGGTAGCTCACGAACTCAATACACCTATTGGTGCGGCAATGCTGTGTGTTACTGCACTCAATGACAGGCTAGGTGAACTCAAGCGGGATTATCACAACGGTACTATCAAACGCTCGCAACTGGAGGAATTTATTCAATACCAGGAGGAAGGTTTGACTCTGGCCGAACGCAATCTCAAACGCTCGGCACTGCTTATTCAACAGTTTCGTCAGGTAGCTGCCGACAGAGCTAATGCTGACCGGCAAGCCTTTTGGTTGCATGAGTTGGTGACGGACATTCTGGCGCTGAATCATGGTCAGTGGAAACACAGTCATCATAAGCTGACCACTGATATTCCCTCGGATATCCATATGCACAGTTATCCTGGACCTTTGGGGCAGGTACTTCAGAATCTGGTGCACAATGCACTCATCCATGCTTTTGAAGATACTGATCGGGGAGAGATCCATATCTGCGCCCGTAAACTTCAGCATAAGGTTGAGATCTGTGTGATGGATAATGGTGTCGGGATTGAAGATCAGGATCGTCAGCGAGTGTTTGACCCCTTTTATACTACCAAACGCAACAGCGGCGGCACCGGGCTTGGGCTACATATAGTGCATCATTTGACCACTGAAGTATTGGGGGGGAGCGTGCGGGTTTCAAGAGGAGTCAATGGTATAGGTACTTCGATGATTTTGCTGTTGCCGCTTGAGCAGGTCGATGGCAAATCGGAAAAGGCTGCTACCGGGAATATGGCTTCCTGAACAAGCTGCATAGATGCTGAGCTCTATGGCGCTTGAGAGTGCTTTAAAAACAAAATTGCTGTCTATCTACTCCTTGGCAAGCAAGACACTGACAACACCCGCTGGAACGAAACGGGCATACATAGTCACGGTGTTACTCGCAGTAGGTCGGCTTAACTGTTTGCTTTTGAAGTTGTCGTTCGATTGAGGCAGAAAAGGTTGGATGCAGGACGATACCCTTGCTTTTGAGCATAAAAGGTATCGTCCTTGATTGGGAAGTGTAACTTGGATTAAAGCAGGTTGTTTTCTCTGACGTAGGCTTCAAATTCAGTGCAGCCGCCGACGTGCTCTTTGTCGACAAAGATCTGCGGCACAGTCTCAACCGGCTTGCCTACGGTTTTTTCCAGATCGGCCTTGGTGATGCCTTCGGCGTGTATATCGACATACTTAAACTTGAAATCATCACGCTTCTCTGCCAGTTGCTCAGAAAGTTGCACTGCACGTACACAATATGGGCAACCTGGACGACCGAAAATAACTACAAACATATTGACTCCCATGGACTTGATTTGCAGCAGTTATACCACAGCTTAAAGGCCTATGCTAAGTTGCTTGATCCCAGGAATGATTTTTCGGTTTGAAACCTGCCTTGATAATCAAAGAAAGTTTGCAATAAATCCCAGCGCCGCGCCTGTTTTTTCAGCAGCAGCATGTCCGGTGCCCGAAACCGCGCCGCATCTTCGACAACTTGTTGTGGTTGGCTGTATTTCGGCAGATTCAGCCCGGGTGTTTTGCTGTGGGGATGGATAAAACAAGCAAACAGTGCCCGGCGTTGAGCACTGGTCTCCATTTTAAAATACTGGTTGAAGTCATTGCCGTCGTAATCCAGATACTGAACTCTGAGACGCCCCTCTTCGGCATGCAGCAACATTTGCTGCACTTTGAACAGGTGGTGATGCTGTTTTGACAACACCTCTTTGAGGCGTTTGTCCGGGTCGACCAGGGTCGATTGGCACTGGTGGCAAATCTTGGCAGCGATATCGTTTTCGGCGCCGCAATCCGGGCATGATTTGGCGCGATAGCGATAACTGCATTGATTATTGTCCTGCAACAGTCCCTGGCAGCGGCGGCCGAAGTGTTCGATGATGTCACCATCCTCATCCGTCTTGCCCCAGAAGATATTGGCAAAACCACACTCGGGGCAGGGAACCTGCACCGGCACCGAGTTTGCCGCTGGCTTGGGAGTGCCAACCTCGGGATAGAAGAGATCAAAGCCGCTGGCGGCATAATCTATGACCAGACAGTCCTGTTTGCCTTCGGCCAGTCTCAGGCCGCGGCCAACCATCTGTTGAAACAGGCTTACAGATGCCGTAGGCCGCATGATGGCAATAAGATCCACATGGGGCGCATCAAACCCTGTTGTGAGCACTGCTACATTGACCAGAAACTTAAGTTTCTGGGCTTTAAAGGCGCGGATGATGGCATCCCTTTGCTGCATCTCTGTGGTCGCTGTGATGAGCGCTGCCTGTTCGTCAGCCAGTAGTGTTAGCACTTCTTCGGCGTGACGCACTGTGGCTGCAAAAATAATCACCCCCTTGCGGGTGTTGGCCAGTTGTCTTAGCTGGTTAACAATGGCCTTGGTCGCGCGGCCATTGTGACTGAGCAGGGCATCGACCTTGGCCTCATCGTATTCTCCATTGCCGTTGCTCGGCAGGCTGCTGAAGTCATACTGAGCGCTCAGGCCATCGTAAAGCCTGGGCGGTGTCAGATAGCCCTGCTTAATGAGGGGCCTTAAGGGCAACTCGAAAATGCAGTCATCGAAAATCCCTCGGTCGGGATTACCAACCCGGCCGTGATAGTGGCGGCGATAGATAAATCCCAGTCCAAGGCGATAAGGGGTGGCCGTCAATCCCAGCAGCTTAAGTTTGGGGTTGTGGGATTTGAGGTGTTCAAGCAGTTGTTGATACTGGCTGTCTTGCTCAAGGCTCACTCTGTGGCACTCGTCTATGACTACCAGGGAGTAGTGGCTGTCAAAGGCTTCCAGGTTGCGCCCGGCGGATTGCACGCTGGCGACAACGGTTTTGCCTTGGGTGAGCTTTTGCCTCAGTCCGGCCGAGTAGATGCTGGCTTCATCGGTCAACAGAGCAACTTTTTCGGCGTTTTGGGCGACCAGCTCTTTGACATGGGTCAGTACCAGTATCTTGCCTTTGGCGATGCGGGCCAGCTCAGCAATCACCAAACTCTTGCCGGCTCCCGTGGGCAGCACTATCACAGCCGAGCCAGACTGAGCGCGGAAATAACGTACTGCAGCATCTACGGCTTGCTGCTGATAATCACGTAGGCGAATGCCGACCTTGGCGGTATCTTCTGCCTGAGTGTTTGTCGTCGCTTTCTGATCTGCTGGCTTTTTACTATCTGTGGACACTGAGTTGCGAAGAGGAGTTGACCGTGGGGCGAGCTTATCACAGACGCGCCAGGCTTCTGTGGTTTTCCGGGTTTGTTGGCGACTTTTTACCTTCGGACACCACAACTCATCCGCCTCAGGACATCAATGGTTAAAAAAAGCACTTTTTCTAGGCAATTCATTTGCTAAAATGCCTCATGACACTGGTCAAAGACTCGTGGCTAACGTAAAATTTCACGCTTTTACTGTTTTAATTCAAACAGACACCAAAATCGCCGCCTACGGGCCGGCATGCACTGGAAGAGAAGATGCAGCAGTTAACTGAGATCGTAGAACAGGCCTTAGCCGCCATCGAAGGGGCCAGTGATCTGAAAATCCTCGATGACATCCGCGTCGATTATCTTGGCAAGAAGGGCAAGATCACCGACATGATGAAGTTGATGGCGACCCTGAGTCCACAAGAAAAGCCCGCCTTCGGCCAGAAGGTCAACGAAGCCAAGCAAAAGGTACAGCAGTTCCTCAATCAGCGCATTGAAGGGCTGAAAGCCGCCGAGTTGGAACAGAAACTCCAGACAGAGAAAGTCGATGTCACCCTGCCGGGACGTCGCCTGGATAATGGTGGTTTACATCCGGTCACCCGTACCATAGAACGAATTGAAAGCTTTTTTGGTGAGTTGGGCTTTAGTGTCGTACAGGGGCCGGAAATCGAAGATGATTATCATAACTTCGATGCCTTGAATATTCCTGAGCATCATCCAGCTCGGGCTGATCACGATACTTTCTACTTCAATCCCAAGTTAGTGTTGCGTACCCAGACTTCAGGGGTGCAAATTCGCACCATGGAAGTGGAAAAACCGCCGTTGCGAATCATCTCTCCCGGCCGAGTCTATCGTAATGACTATGATATGACCCACACGCCTATGTTCCATCAGGTGGAAGGTCTGCTGGTGGACGAGAATGTAAACTTTGCCGAGCTGAAAGGCATTTTGCACGACTTCCTACGTAACTTCTTTGAAGAGGATTTGGAGATTCGTTTCCGTCCTTCATACTTCCCCTTTACCGAGCCGTCTGCCGAAGTGGATGTAAAAGGCAAGAATGGTTGGCTGGAAGTGCTCGGCTGCGGCATGGTTCACCCGAATGTGCTGCGCGGTGTGGGAGTCGATCCTGATAAATACTCCGGTTTTGCTTTTGGTATGGGTGTCGAGCGTCTGGCCATGTTGCGCTATGGTGTCAACGACCTGCGTGCCTTCTTCGAAAACGACCTGCGTTTTCTCAAGCAATTCAAATAACGGAGCTTTAGTATTATGAAATTCAGTGAATCCTGGCTTCGTGAGTGGGTTAACCCTGCGATTAGCCGTGACGAATTAACTCATCAAATCACCATGGCCGGCCTGGAAGTGGACGATGTCATTGCCGTAGCCGGTGACTTTTCCGGCGTGGTAGTGGGTGAGGTGGTTGAATGTGGTCAACACCCCGATGCCGACAAGCTGCGGGTTACCAAGGTCAATGTCGGTGGCGAAGAGCTGCTGGATATTGTTTGCGGCGCCCCTAACTGCCGTCAGGGACTCAAGGTTGCCGTGGCCGTTGTCGGTGCTGTGCTGCCTGGCGACTTCAAGATCAAGAAAGCCAAACTGCGTGGACAAGCTTCACACGGCATGCTGTGCTCTTATGGCGAGTTGGGCATAGATATTGAAAGCGACGGCATCATTGAACTGCCGCTGGAGGCGCCTATTGGTACAGATATTCGCGAATATCTGCAGCTCGATGACGTGATTATCGATGTGGATCTTACCGCTAACCGCGCCGATTGCCTGGGTATGGTGGGACTGGCCCGCGAAGTGGGCGTGCTCAACCGACTGAACGTGACCGAGCCAAGTTGGGAAGCCGCCAGTGTCAGTAGTGAGCGTACAGTTGAAATAGAGGTCGCCAACCCGGAAGCCTGTCCAAGATATTTGGGCCGGGTTATCAGTAATGTCAATGTCAAGGCGCAAACGCCTGATTGGATGGTGGAAAAGCTGCGCCGTAGCGGTATTCGTTCTATAGACCCTATCGTGGATATCACCAACTATGTGTTGGTTGAGTTCGGCCAGCCGATGCATGCTTTCGATTTGGACAAGATTGACGGCAGTATCAAGGTACGCCTGGGTAACGGTGAAGAGAAACTGACTCTGCTCGATGGCAACGAAATTACTGTGCCAGCCGATACCCTGGTGATTGCCGATAACAGCCAGGCATTGGCCCTGGCCGGTGTCTTCGGTGGTGAGGTTTCCGGTGTCAGCGAGCAAACCCGCGATATCATGCTTGAGTGTGCTTTCTTCGCGCCGCTGGCTATCATGGGCAAGGCCCGTCGTCTTGGATTGCACACCGACTCTTCGCATCGCTTTGAGCGCGGTGTTGATCCAGAGCTGCAGCATAAAGCCATGGACAGAGCCACCCGTTTGGTGCTGGATATCTGTGGCGGCGAAGCCGGTCCTGTGGTTGAAGCCAAGAGCGAAGCGCATCTGCCAAAGGCTGCCGACATTAAACTGCGCCGCAGCAAACTGGACAAACTGCTCGGACATCATATCGATGACACAGATGTTGAACAAATTCTGACCCGATTGGGCTTCCAAGTTGTAAAACAGGGCAGTGACTGGCAGGTGAAAACCGCCACTTACCGTTTCGACATGGCAATTGAAGAAGATCTTATTGAAGAAGTTGCCCGGATTTACGGCTATAACAACATTCCGAACACAGCCCCGCTGGCGCGTCTGTCTATGACAGATCATAAAGAGTCGGATCTTAAATTGAGCCGGGTAAGAGCTTTGTTGGTGGCACGGGGTTTCCAGGAGGCCGTCACATACAGCTTTGTGGATCCCAAGCTGCAAAAACTGGTTCACCCTGACAGCGACGCTATGGTATTGCCTAACCCGATTTCCAGTGAAATGTCGGCCATGCGCCTGTCCATGTTCACCGGATTGCTGAATGCCGTGGGTTACAACCAGGCCCGTCAGCAGGCTCGTGTACGCCTGTTTGAGACAGGTTTACGCTTTATTCCTGATGTACAAGCAGAATCCGGCGTAAGACAACAAACCATGCTGGGCGCGGTGATCGCCGGCCCCCAGAGCGATGAACACTGGAGCATGGAGTCGAAAACCGTTGATTTCTTCGATCTTAAAGGTGATTTAGAAGCCATTATTGGCTTGACAGTTTCCGAAGCTGAATTTAGTTTTAAAGGAGCGCAGCATCCGGCTATGCATCCGGGGCAATGTGCTGAAATATTGAGAAATGATCGGGTCATAGGCTATATAGGTGCAGTCCATCCCAGCCTCGAGAAGCCTTTTGGGCTGAATGGCAAAACCATAGTTTTTGAGCTGGAATTGGACGCCTTGCTGCAGGCTAAATTGCCGCAAGCCCAGGCTGTGTCTAAGTTTCCAGCCAATCGCCGCGATATCGCCATAGTGGTTGATGAAGAAGTCGCCGCAGGTGAAGTGATGACGCTGATAAGAAAAGTTGGCGAAAATCAGTTGGTTGGCTTAAACTTGTTCGATGTATACCGAGGTAAAGGTGTAGAGCAGGGCAAAAAGAGTCTGGCGATCGCACTTACGTTACAAGATAACACTCGTACACTTGAGGAAAAAGAGATTGCTGAGATGGTTGATACAGTGGTTTCTGCACTCAAGTCTGAGTTCAACGCATCGTTGAGGGATTAAAGTATGGCACTTACCAAGGCCGAAATGGCAGAGCATCTTTTTGAAACGCTTGGTATTAACAAGCGGGTAGCAAAAGAGATGGTTGAAGCGTTTTTCGAAGAGATCCGAACCGCGCTTGAAAATGGTGAGCAGGTCAAGTTATCTGGCTTTGGCAACTTTGACCTTAGGGATAAGAATCAAAGACCGGGAAGGAATCCCAAAACAGGTCAGGATATCCCAATTTCTGCCCGCCGGGTGGTGACATTCCGTCCGGGACAGAAACTGAAGAGTCGCGTAGAAGCCGCTAACAAAGGCAAATAACTGCTCGGTCAGTAATTTAGAACAGGGAAGCCGCTCCTGTGGGTGGCTTCCCTGTTTGTGTCTGTAGAAAGTGCTTCTACCCTGCTGTGTCGCATTTTTAATGCCTGGTTTGGCATTGCATTGGGATTAAACCCAGGGGTTAAACCTTGTCAAATACACCTTCCAAGCCTAAGAAAGGCAAATACTTCGATAGGCGCTTCCGTTGGTCATTGCTGCACCCCAGGTTTTGGGGGAGTTGGTTGGCGATAGGCGTACTGGTTCTGTTTGGTCTCTTGCCTGCTCTCATTAGAGATCCTATTGCCCGTGGGTTGTCGCGTTTGGTCAAACGTGTCGCTCATAAACCGATAAGTGTAGCCAGAGCCAACCTTAAAGCCTGTTTCCCCGATAAGAGTGAGCAGGAAATCGAGCAGTTGCTGGAACGCAACACCGAAGCTTTTGTAATGACACTGCTGGCACAATCTGAGCTTATCTTGATGCCGAGCTCCTATATACGCAAAAGAGTCAAGGTTGAGGGAGAAGAGCATATTGCCTCTGCCCGTGAAGCCGGGCAGCCGATTATCTTTATCATGCCTCACGTTTGGGGCATAGAGTATGCCGGCCTAAGACTCAATTTGGACTTGCCCATGGTGTCTATGGCCAAAGCGCATCGAAATGAATTGTTCAACTGGTTCAATAACCGGATGCGTAGTTCGCAAGGCGGCAATATCTATATGCGTGAAGCCGGGATCCGGGCCTTGTTGGCTGAGCTGAAACAGGGCAACAGTTTCTTCTATCTGCCGGATGAAGACTTAGGGCCGGAGCAGAGCGTATTTGCGCCATTTTTAGGGACTGTCAAGGCCACCTTGCCAGTGGTTGGCCGCTTGGCACAGGCAGGTAACGCCCAGGTGATGCCTGTGAAAATTGGTTATGATGACCAAGCCAGATGTTTTCGTTTGACGGTTATGCCGGCGATTGCCCCTGAGTCGATGCAAGGTAAGGAAAATGAAGCCATTGCATTAAACAAGGCCGTGGAGCAGGTGATTACCGCCTATCCCGAGCAATATATGTGGTTTCTTAAGGTGCTGCGTACCCGCCCGGAAGGTATGCCGTCTATCTATTGAATATCAACATAGGCTCGGATTACCAAGGAACTTAATATCATTACTTGCATTTAGACTTGTGTCTCATGCGGTCATTGCCATAGCGGGATAGCTGCTTATGGCAATGACTTTGCGTGCAATACCGGCAGGTTTGTGCTTGATGGTGGGCACTATGCAATATCAGATAATTCCGGCACGACTTAAACGCGCGAGATTAACCCCTTTCAGTACCGCTATTTGATTGACCAACTTATTTACTTCAAAAGCCTGACCTTTGAGGATAATGGTTTCCAAACACTTATGATGGTCTATGTGGACATGGGTACTGCAGAGCACGTGTACTAGATGATTGTGCTGGATTTCAATCAGCTTTTCCGACAAACCTCTCTGATGATGATCGAAAACCAAGGTCAGTACACCTACAACATCCTCTTTGCTGTTGTTCCATTGCTTATCAACTATCCTGTCGCGAAACAGATCGCGAATATATTCTGAACGTGATTGATAGCCTCGCTCGCGGCTATCATTTTCTATCTCTTCGAACAGTGATTGGGGTAGGGATACGGTAAAACGTTGAGTTTCATCTGTCATGACTGTTTCTTCAGAAAAACACTATTGGTTAGTAGAGCTTACACAAGCTTTGCCACAAAATGTCCTTTTCCATTTTCATTGGGTGTGATCTATAGCAAACTTTTTATCTTTGTTGGTTTTTTGTGCTGTTACACTGAAAGGAATCGGGGTAGTGTTACTAAAAATAAATAAGTAATATCGGCGGGTGGCGTTAGGTTCCGGTCGAACATAACACTGAAAATGCCTTGTGGGCGTTTAATAAACAAGCCTATTTAAGCAATCAAGAGAGCTTGATCATTTCCTGCTGCACCCATTGGTCGGATCCCTAGCTTATATGAATAGTTAGGGTTCGGCTCAAATGATCTGGTTATGCACTGAACTTGAATTGCGCTCTTCTCCTTGGCAAACCAACATACAAGTTAGTATCACTTTGCCGCGGAACCGCCATCATATCCGTCAATAAGTCTAAAAAATTTTAGCCAGGTTCGGGAGTTTCAGGTGTTGCTTTCATCTGCTTATATCAAATCCAAGAGCAAACCCATTTGCCGGTCCAAGCCGCAAAGGTCAGAAAAACTGACACAATCAAAACATGGGTCTAAGTCGACAATATCAACTACCGGATTGCTGTTACTGACTCTGTTGGCAGTAGCTTTGCCTTTCCAGTTGAAAGCGAATACGACCCCAGAGCCCTTGGTCATGGTGCTGGGTGCGGAGCCCGATGGTGGCTTTGACCCCATCCTAGGTTGGGGGCGCTACAATAATCCGCTCATTCAATCTGCCTTGCTGCGCCGCTCAGGCGGCGGCGAGTTTATCGGTGATATTGCCAGCGATTGGACCTTGAGCCCCGACAGGCTCAAATGGACAGTAACCCTGAGGCCTAATCTGCTGTTCAGTGACGGCAGTCCGCTCAACGCAGAGGATGTGGCTTTTACCTTTGAGCAGGCCAGAAATGCTGCCGGTATGCAGGATTTATCCAATTTGGTCAAGGTGGAACAAAAGTCTGAGCTGCAAGTCGAATTCACCCTCAAGCAGGCAGATATCGGTTTTATCGATACCTTGGCCGAGCTGGCGATAGTACCAAGCGACAGTTACGGCCCGGATTATGGTCAGCATCCCATAGGTTCGGGGCCCTATAAAATGCGCCGCTGGGATAAGGGGCAGCAGTTGATCCTGGAAGCTAACCCTAAATATCAGAGTGCCGATCCTGACAACCCGCTGCTGAAAAAGCCCTTTTTCGACAAATTGGTTATCGTCTTTGCCGACGAAGACAGCCGCTTTGCCATGCTCAGAACCGGGCAGTTGCAACTCTCGGCGCTGGCACCCAGATATGCCGATGCCCTGATGGCGCAGGGTAATTATCGCCTGTGGTCACAAACCAGCGTCGATAACCGCGGCATTGCCTGGCCGATGCGGGCGGAAGATAACCCGGTCACCAGTGAATTGGCGGTGCGCCAAGCCTTCGATATGGTGATCGACCGCCAGCAACTGGTCGATAATCTGCTGGGGGGCTACGCAAGACCGGCCTGGTCAATCGCCGATGACTTGCCATGGGGCGGCGCGGTTCCCGATTGGGCCGATTGGCAGATGAAGCAGCGTTTACTCAAAGCGTCAGAACTCTTGGCCAACGCCGGTTGGTTACCGGGAGCGGACGGCATTCGCGAAAAGAATGGGCAACGGCTGACATTCCCGCTCTACTATCTGGCCGGTGACAGCATACGTGAGCAGTTGGCGCTGGCCAGTGCCCAGATGGCCAGAATGGCTGGGTTCGAGGTGGAGCCCAAGGCGGACAGCTGGGAAAATATCTATCGGGTGATGCATCAGGCGCCGGTGCTCTTTGGCTTTGGCAGCCTTTCGGCCAATGAGATGGCGCTTGTCTACGACAGCCGCAATGCCGGTAAAGGCTATTTCAACTCCGGCTATTATGATAACCCGCTGGTCGATAAGGCGCTGGAAAAGGCTCGCGAGGCAGACTCTGTCGACAGTGCGATTGCATTCTGGAAACAGGCACAGCAACAGATAAGCCGGGATGTGCCCTGGAGTTGGTTGGTGAATCTGCAGCATCTGTATGCCGCCAACCCTTGTCTCGATTTGGGGCAACCCTTGGTGGAACCTCACGGTCATGGCTGGCCGATCACCAATAATATCAACCAGTGGCGCTGGCAATGTCCATGAAACCAATGTTGTCTGCCAACAAGCCGATAGTGGCGCAAAAGTGGTCGTCAGTTTGCTGGCGGGGAGCTTTGTTGCGGTCTCTGCGGCTGGCGCTGCTGTTGTTGCTTGCTTGTTTGCTGGCTTTTGTGCTCTTGTCCTTGTCGCCGCTCGATCCCTTAATTCACTATCTGGGCGGTAATCTGCTGGCGGTATCCGATGCCCAGCGCACCCAGATGATCCGCGAGCTAGGGTTGGACACTGGACTCTGGCAGCAGATCAGCAGTTACTTTTCCGCTCTGCTGAGTGGCGATATGGGTCAGAGTCTGGTGTTTCGCCAGAGCGTTTCCGAGGTGATTGCCGAGCGCTTGCCGCTATCCTTGCTGTTGATGGCGCTCTCCTGGGGACTGGCTCTGCTGCTCGGTTATGGCCTGGGACTGCTGTGTGCCATCACCGAAGGGAGTTTCTGCGATCGCTGGCTGAGACGCTTTGCCTGGCTGCTTTCGAGCATTCCGTCATTTTGGTTGGCAATGATAATGATAAGCCTGTTTTCTGTCACTCTGGCCTGGACACCCGTGTGCTGCGCTGCGCCGCTGGGGCTGAGTTTTACCGAGCAGAGCCTTGGCAGTATGTTGTTGCACCTCGCTTTGCCCTTGACTGTCCTGACGCTAAGCCAACTCTCACCCTTGGTGCTGCACACCCGGGAAAAGGTGCTGGATCTCTACCACAGCGAATATGTGGGATATGCCCAAAGTCACGGTAAAGGTCGTCTGGCGGTATTCAAGAAGCATATCTTTGCCAATAGTCTAAAGCCCGCGATAGTGCTGCACTTTGCTTCTTTTGCCGAGCTGTTCGGCGGCTCTATTCTCGCCGAAACCGTGTTTAATTTCCCCGGACTCGGTAGCGCCTTGGTCAAGGCCGGACTCGGTAACGATGCGCCCTTGCTGATGGGGATTACCCTGTTTTCGGCGCTGTTTGTGTTTTGCGGTAACCTGGCCGCCGAGCTTATCAGCGCCAGATTGCAGCGTGGCAGGCTCAGTGGACTTTCGACTCATGCCACTGGAGTGCAGGCATGATGGGCGGATTAACGCTTTGCTTGAAAAGCCTTCAGGCCAAGGATGGCAGTCGCGTCGCCATCTGGTTTTGGCCGGTTTGCGGACTTTTCTTGCTGACGACACTATGCCTGCTATTTGGCAATCATGCCAGTGAGCTTAACCTGCTGGCCAAGAGTCAGGGGCCATCCTGGGCTCATCCCATGGGGACGGATTGGCTTGGGCGTGATATGGCCGAGCGTAGCGGCGCGGCCATGCTCAAAAGTCTGTGGATAGGCGCGCTGGCGGTACTGCTCAGCAGTTCGCTGGCACTGCTGCTGGCCTTGCTGGCGCAAACCGGCTCCAGGTGGCGTCAAGCTGTATTACTCGGTTGCGATCTCTGTATGTCACTGCCACATCTGTTGCTGCTGATCTTACTTGCGCTGGCCTTTGGTGGACAGGAATATGGGGTGATTGCGGCCCTGGCTTTGAGTCATTGGCCGAGACTGACCCGTTTACTCTTACTGGAAATGGATGAAATCCTGGCTCAGTCCTATGTCAGTCTGGCGCTGGGGTTTGGCGGCTCCAGGTTAAGCACCCGCATGCGCCACTTATGGCCTCATATCATGCCGCAGTGGCTGATTGGCGGGCTCAACTTGTTTCCGCACGCCTTGCTTCATGTCGCGGCGCTGAGCTTTCTTGGTTTTGGCCTCGACAGCAACGCGCCCTCCATAGGCGAACTGCTGGCTGAGGCCAATCGCTATCTGTTGCTTGGCCAATGGTGGCTGGCGCTGTTTCCCGGGATCTTGCTGCTGAGCTTTGTTTTGCTGTTGTCTAAGCTTGCCGAAAATCTGATCCAGTTTGCCAGAGACGGTATGGCTGCGCCTAAGTTACCGGGCACCAATGTCTTGAGATCTAAAGGTGATTTACTTTCCTCAAGCGATGTTAAACCCGTCGTCGCCATTCATACCCAAGTGACAGATTTAACGCTTAAGGATAGTAGTGGCAGAACCTTGCTGGATGGGCTCAATATTGAGGTGGTTCCAGGACAGGTTACTGCAGTGCTGGGTGAGAGCGGCGCCGGTAAGAGCTTGCTGGCGCTGGCTATCATGGGCTGTTTGCCAAAGGGGATAGTCATGCAATGCGCTGGTTTGATGCGGCCGCAAAAGACGGCGCTTTGCGCTCAGAGTACCCAGGTGCTGGACGCCAACATTAAGATAAGCGAATTGCTTGACTGGTACTGTGATGATGCCATGCGTCCTTACCGGCAGGCTCTGTATGACGAGCTGGGTATCACAGCGGAGATCTTGGCGGCTTATCCTCCCATGCTCTCCGGCGGTATGGCCCGGCGGGTATTACTGGCGCAGGCCCTATTGCAAGCGCCGGAACTATTGCTGGCCGATGAGCCTTGTTGCGGTCTGGATGAGCTTGCCGCCACTGAGCTTTACGCCTTACTCAACGACTTTGCCAGCGGCGCCTTGCAGCAGCGGCTGGGTTTAGACGCCAGCCCCAAGGCGGTACTGGTTATCAGTCATAACCTCAGGGCTGTGCTGGCCTTGGATGCCGAGCTGTATCTGCTGCGCCGCGGTCGGCTCACCGAGGTGACGGATAGCGCCAGTCTGCGAACGAGTATTGCCGGGCATAAGCCGGGAGATGAATATGAGAGTGACGGCTGCTATAGCCACACCTTGCTGGCGGCGTTGCCGGAAAACTGGCCTGCCGGCAGCTGTCGCTTGGCTGATGCTGAACCAAAGAGCGGGCCCAAGAGTCACCTCAATAGCCGGCTCGATAATCAAGCTGCCAGTCAACCCGTTGGCGAACCCGCTAGTCAACCAGCTGGTCAACAAAAGCCCCATGGTGACAGTCTGGATAGTTTCAGCAACTCGCCTTGTCGGAGGCGTGCATGAGTCTAAATTCTTTGCAAAAAAAGCCGGCTCAATCCGGCTCTGCCTTGGCGCTTGAAAGCGCGCCTTTGCCTTCTGAATCCTTATCGCCGCTGCTTTCACTCAGTGGTGGCTTGGCTTACCGGGGCAGCAAGGTGATTGAGCTGCCTGATATCGCTATTAATCGCGCCGAAATTCTCGGGATCTGGGGTGACAGTGGCTGCGGCAAGTCCACCATGGCCGCGATACTCACAGGCTTGATGCCGCTTACGGCGGGAAAGCTTGAGTGCAGTCAGGTGCTCAAGCAGGTTGGCGGCCGCCCTTCACCCATTCAGTGGGTTATTCAGCAGCCGGAGCAGGCGTTCAACCCCAGATTGACCCTGGCGCAATCCTTGAATGAGAGTTGGCAGGGGCGTGATTATGCTCATCTCTTGCCCATGCTCGGCGTGGCCGAGTCTGAATTCAGGCGCTGGTTGGCATCACGCCCCGGCGGCCTTTCCGGCGGTGAGCTGCAGAGGCTCAATATTTTAAGGGCTGTGGCGCCGGAAACCCGGCTGCTTATCTGTGATGAAATCACGGCCCAGCTCGATATGCTGAGTCAGCAAAGGCTTTGGCAGCAACTGTTGCAGATAGCCCGTGACAGGCAGTTGACCCTACTGGTGATCTCCCACGACAAACCTTTGCTCGGCGCGGTTTGCGACAGAGTACAGCCCTTTAAGCCGGTGTAAAATACGTAGCTAAACTTGATATCCAGCCAATAAAAAACGCGCCCGGAAGCGCGTTTTTTTGGATAAGAACTCGTTAGAAGTTGGCGCTTCTTGGGGCGCGAGGGAAGGGGATTACATCGCGGATGTTGGAAACACCGGTAACGTAAGACACCAGACGCTCGAAGCCCAGACCGAAGCCTGAGTGAGGCACAGTGCCGTAACGACGCAGATCTCTATACCACCAGTAATCTTCCTTGTTGAGATTCATCTCGGCCAGGCGCATATCCAGTACGTCCAGACGTTCTTCACGCTGTGAACCACCGATAATTTCACCAATGCCGGGGGCCAATACGTCCATCGCTGCCACTGTCTTGCCATCTTCGTTGAGACGCATATAGAAGGCCTTGATATCTTTTGGATAGTTCTTCACGACCACAGGAGCCTTGAAGTGCACTTCGGCCAGATAACGCTCGTGCTCGGATTGCAGATCTATGCCCCATTCGACATCATACTCAAACTGCTTGCCGCAGTTTTTGAGGATCTCAACGGCATCTGTGTAGTCCACCTGGGCAAAGTCACTGCTGACAAAGTTTTCCAGGCGCTCAATCACGCCTTTATCGACGCGCTGGGCAAAGAACTGCAGGTCGTCCATTCGCTCTTCCAGCACCGCCTTGAAGGCGTACTTGAGCATAGCTTCGGCGAGACCGGCAATGTCGTTCAGATCGGCAAAAGCCACTTCCGGCTCAACCATCCAGAACTCGGCCAAGTGGCGGCTGGTGTTGGAGTTTTCAGCACGGAAAGTTGGGCCAAAGGTGTAAATCTTCGACAGGGCACAGGCGTAGGTTTCACCGTTGAGCTGACCCGATACGGTCAAAAATGCCTCTTTACCGAAAAAGTCTTCTTCGTAATTTACCTTGCCATCGGCGGTACGTGGCAGGTTTTCCATGTCCAGCGTTGATACCCGGAACATTTCACCGGCGCCTTCACAGTCGGAGGCGGTGATAAGTGGGGTAGAAACCCAGATAAAGCCGTTTTCGTGATAGAAGCGGTGAATCGCCTGTGACAGGCAGTTACGTACTCGGGCAACCGCGCCAATGATGTTGGTACGTGGACGCAGGTGCGCCAGTTCCCTCAGGTGTTCAACCGAGTGACGTTTGGCCGCCATAGGATAGGTATCAGGATCTTCCACCCAACCTGTGACTTCCACTTGGGTGACCTGCAGTTCAAAGTCCTGGCCTGAGCCTGGGCTTTCAACCACTTCACCTGTGACAATCACGGAGCAGCCGGCAGTGAGCTTCAGCACTTCGTCATTGTAATTGGGTAAGCTATTTGGCACCACGCCCTGGATAGGATCGAAACAGGAACCATCATAGACGGCAAGAAACGAGATGCCGGCCTTGGAATCACGACGGGTTCTTACCCAGCCACGTACAGTGACCTGTGAACCGACCGCATGCTCGCCTTTAAATACAGATGCGACAGATGCAATGCTCATTATTGCTTAGTTCTCCAATGAAACGTTTTATGCTTCAATTCGCCCCGAAAATAGTTCGAGAGCAGAAATCAGGCAAATCCCTGACTATATTGATGACACAGGAAAAAATTTGGAGGTTAATATTACCTTGCTGGTGGCTTTTCTCAAGCTGAAAAAGGTATTCTGGGGACAATATCCCCCTTCAGACGGAAGGAGTTTGGATGAAAAAGGTCAAAATCTTTCAATATCTGTTGGCGAGCCTGTCGATTATTGGTTGGTCACTGGCGATTTACGCCCTGCTGATATTTGATAAAGCGCGGCCCGATAGGGCCGTAGGCTATTTCTTCAGCAAAGGGGCGCCGGTGCGTTTGTACTGGGACCCTCAGCAGACCATGCTATTGGAATATATCATCTGGGCTTGCGCTGCCATCAGTTTCATTAGTCTGGCTTTCAACTGGTATGTGGCTCATCACAGCCGCTTGGGTTATTGGTTCAATATTCCACTTTTGCTGCTCTCATCCACCGCCGCTGGCTTGTATCTGCGTTTCTTCATCTAAGGAAGGTGCGAATAAGTCCTCGCGGCCTTCTCTTTTGTAGAGAGTGGCTTACACAGCAATTGGCATTCAAGGCATCTGACTGAAGGCATGCCGGGGCCTGTCAAAGTCTTCCCTAACTGCCTTTATGCTGTGCTGTCAGCGCAGTTGTCGACAAAGCATATCGATAATCGCCGCGGTGGCGCCCCAGATAAAGTGCCTGCGATAGGGAATAAAGGTGACAGGGTAGAAATGGCCGCGGCGCTCGAACATAGCCGTGTGACGATTTTCCTCTTCCAGTAAAAACGCCAGCGGCACCCGAAATAGCTCCTGCACTTCGGCCGGGTCAATTTGGGCCTCAAAGGGTGACTTTACCCAGCCAAGCACAGGGGTGATCTCAAAGCCGGTAAAGGTGGGATGATTGGGCAGTTGACCTATGATTTCGACATTATCCGGCGCCAAGCCTATCTCTTCTTCAGCTTCTCTGAGGGCTGTCATGATAAGGTTCTGATCTTCGGCTTCCGGTTTGCCGCCGGGAAAGCTCACTTGACCTGGATGAGCCTTAAGATGCTTCGGTCTCTGGGTCAGGATAAGTTCCGGCCCCTGCAAACCCGGCTCCAGCGCGATAAGTACCGCCGCGGCCCTGAGTTTGGCCGGGAGCAAAGGACTTGAATGGTATCGACTCAGGGCCCTGAGTTGAAAACGGGTCAGTAGCTCGTCTTTATCCATAGCGTCCTTGAAGTAAATTGAAGTAATCAATAACCCAAGCCATTACTGTCCTGTCTTCGCAAAGAACTATCATCAAGCTTAAATGGCAAGCTTAAGGCTAAGGCGAGTCTGGCTCAGGGGTCAATAGCGGCAGTATTCGACTCACTTTATCATAGGTTTCCTGGTATTCGGCATCCACGTCTGAGTCGGCTACTATCCCGCCGCCGGCCCAGCAATAGAGTTGTCCGGAATCGGCAACTAGGGTTCGAATGGTGATGCTGCTGTCCATTTTGCCATCCTGACTCAGATACCCGATGGAGCCGCAGTAGAGTGAGCGGCGACTGGGTTCCAGCTCTTCGATAATTTCCATGGCGCGGATTTTGGGCGCGCCTGTGATTGAGCCGCCGGGGAAGGCGGCCCGCAGCAAGTCTGTGGCCTGATAACCCGGTGCCAGTTCGGCAGTCACTGTACTGACCAGATGGTGCACCGCCGGAAAGCTTTCTATGGCAAACAGATGCGGCACGGCCACACTGCCTGGGCTGGCAACCTTACCGATATCGTTGCGCAGCAAGTCCACTATCATCAGGTTTTCGGCTCTGTCCTTTTCCGACTCCGCCAGCTGTTTGGCAAGCTGCCTGTCTTGCTGTTCATCGGCACTGCGGGGCAGGGTGCCCTTGATGGGCTTGGTTTCAATATGGCGGTTGGGATCCAGGGCAATAAAACGCTCGGGTGAGATGGACAGGATGCAGTTGTGCTCCAGGCGAATAAAGGCAGAGAAGGGCGCGCCGTTGGCTTGTCTTAGCTTACGATAGGCTTGCCATTCATCGCCTTGATAGTCGGCCTGGAATCTTTGGGTCAGATTGATTTGATAGCAATCGCCGCTGTGAAGATATTGCTGCACTTGGGCAAACTTGTCGCCATATTGCTCGCGGCTAAGCTGCGAGCGCCACTCACCGCTGAGTCGGAAGGCTTTCTGGTCAAGGTGCTTATTGGGGCTGTTTGTGACTTTGGACGTTAGCCGCGACAGGGTGTCTATCAGCGCCTTTTCACCGCGGTAGTGCACCAGTTGCCAGCACCTTAATTCCTTATCGCGAATAAGGGCCCAGTCATAGAGGCCGACATTCATCTCCGGCAGAGCGATATCGGCTGCGGCCAGTTTCGGCAGTTTTTCCAGTCTGCGGCCAAGATCGTAACTGAAGGCGCCCACAGCGCCGCCGCTGAAAGGCTGATTGACCGGCATGGCGTTGGGAAAATACTGTTGCAGCAGTTGTTGCAGCAAGGCAAAAGGATCGTCACTTGAGCGGCGCACGCTGCCTGCCTCAGCGATTTGGGTGGTTTCACCTGTGGTGACTAGCGTGGCTATCGGCTCGGCGACTATGATGTCGTATCTGGCGTCAGAGTGTTTGGCATCGGCCGAATCCAGCAGCATGGCCCAAGGCTCACCGCTGAAGTGGGAAAACAGCTCTAAGGTTGATAATTGCCAGTCAAGAACGCGAATGGCGGGAGGGCAAATAGCCTGCTGGTACATCGAACGACCCTATCTGAAAATGTGATGTAGCCCAAAAAGGAACGAAAGAGTATCATAACGGCCACAAAAAACTAATAAAACCACCCCTGGCCCTTGGTGAAAACGCGTTGTATCACGGCTTTGCTGTCGTTTTGAGCATTTTTGTGTCGCAAAACCGGCAAGCGGAGCCTGAAATTCAAGGCTTTGGCTTGAATCTCTGTTGAGCGTTGATCCTGAGCTGAAGGGGCGGATCCTTAGGCTAATGGAGCGCCAAACATGTCTGTAATCAAGCAAGCTGACTTTATCGACAGCATCACTGATGCCCTGCAATATATCTCCTATTACCATCCGAAAGATTTTATCGATGCCATGGCTGCCGCCTATGAGCGTGAGCAGAGCCAGGCTGCCAAGGATGCGATTGCCCAGATTTTGATCAACTCGCGCATGTCTGCCGAAGGGCACAGACCCTTGTGTCAGGATACCGGCATTGTGACCTGTTATGTCTATCTGGGGATGGGCGTGCAGTGGGACAAGACAGATATGACAGTGCAGCAGATGGTGGATGAAGGCGTACGCCGCGCTTACACCAATCCTGATAACCCGTTGCGAGCTTCAATTGTGGCCGACCCGGCCGGCAGCCGTAAAAACACCCGCGATAACACGCCTTCTGTGGTGCATATTCAGATGGTTCCCGGCGATCATATCGAAGTGGCCATTGCCGCCAAGGGCGGCGGCAGTGAAAACAAGGCCAAGATGGTGATGCTCAATCCGTCTGACGATATCGCCGCCTGGGTTGAGAAGACACTGCCAACCATGGGCGCCGGCTGGTGTCCACCGGGTATGCTGGGAATCGGCATTGGCGGCACCGCCGAGAAAGCCGCTGTGCTTGCCAAGGAAGCCTTGATGGAGAGCGTGGATATTCATGAACTGATGGAACGCGGCGCCGAAACCACGGAAGAGAAGCTGCGTTTGGATATCTTCGAGCGCGCCAATAACTTAGGCATTGGTGCCCAGGGCCTGGGCGGTTTGACTACTGTACTGGACGTTAAAATCAAGACAGCGCCAACCCACGCCGCCTCCAAGCCTGTGGTGATGATCCCCAACTGCGCCGCCACCCGCCATGTACATTTCCATCTTGACGGCAGCGGCCCTGCCGAGCTGACTCCGCCAAGCCTTGATGACTGGCCGGAAATCACCTGGGAAGTGGGTGAGAGCGTGCGCCGGGTCAATCTCGATACCGTTACCCAGGAAGAGATTGAAAGCTGGAACAGCGGCGATACTCTGCTGCTCTCGGGTAAGATGCTCACCGGCCGTGACGCGGCTCACAAACGGATCCAGAGCCTGATTGAAAGCGGTGAAGGCTTGCCTGAAGGGGTTGATTTCACTGGTAAATTCATCTATTACGTAGGTCCGGTCGACCCCGTAGGTGATGAAGTGGTTGGCCCGGCCGGTCCGACAACCGCTACCCGTATGGATAAGTTCACCGATCTCATGCTGGATAAGACAGGGTTGATGGGCATGATAGGCAAGGCTGAACGTGGTCCGGCCACTGTCGAATCTATCCGCAAGCACAAGGCGGTATACTTGATGGCCGTCGGCGGCGCCGCTTATCTGGTGTCCAAGGCGATTAAGCAATCCCGTGTGGTGGCGTTTGAAGATCTCGGGATGGAAGCTATCTATGAGTTTGACGTCAAGGATATGCCTGTTACTGTAGCGGTTGACTCCAACGGGGTGAATGCGCACGAAACCGGCCCGGCAATCTGGAAGGTGAATATCCAGAACGCCAAGGCTTAAGCTGAACCTTGAGGGGCCTATTGGCCCCTTTTGCATTGCAATCAACAACCAATAAGAAGATTTATAATGAAAACCAACCCACTATTGATGGCGCTGCTCGCCGCAGGACTGGCTCAGCCGGCGCTGGCTGCCGATAAGGCCCCTTTTACTGTCCAGGATCTGGTCAAGCTCAACAAACTTCATTCTGCCGCTGTATCCAATGACGGCACCAAGCTTATCTACGGCCTGAAAAAGGTTACCGATGATGGCAGCAGCTCAGATCTCTATCTGTTGGATCTCAGCGACAAGAATGCGACTCCCAAGCAGCTGACTTCTGCACCGGGTACCGAACACGATGTGGCCTTCAGCAGCGACGATAAGCAAGTCTATTTTATCGCTGCCCGTGATGGCAGCAGCCAACTGTATCGCTTGCCGTTGGATGGTGGTGAAGCCCAGGCCGTATCTGATCTGCCTCTGGGTATCGACGGCTACAAATTATCGGCCGATGGCAAGCAGGTGGTGATGAGCATTCGTGTGTTTCCCGAGTGCGACACCCTGGAATGTTCAAAAGCCAAGTTTGATAAAGAAGCCGAGCGCAAGAGTACAGGTCGTGAATACGATCAGTTGATGGTGCGTCACTGGGACACTTGGTCTGACCATGCCCGTAATCACCTGTTTGTGGCGCAGCTTGAAAACGGCAAGCTGGGTAAGCCGGTGGATGTGACCCAAGGCCTGGATACCGAAACCCCGCCAAAGCCATTTTCCGGCATGGAAGAGGTGACATTCAGCCCGGATGGCAAATATATTGTCTACAGTGCCAAGGCTCCGAGTAAAGATCAGGCCTGGACTACCAACTACGATCTCTGGCAGGTGCCGGTCACAGGTGGCAAGGCCAAGAATCTTACCGAAGATAACCAGGCCTGGGATGCTCAGCCGGTGTTTTCCGCCGATGGCCGTTATCTGGCCTATCTGGCGATGAAAAAGCCTGGGTTCGAGGCCGACAGATACCGCATCATGCTCAAAGACACAGTCACGGGTCAGAGCAAGGAAGTGGCGCCTATGTGGGACAGAAGCCCAGCCTCACTGAGCTTTGGTAAAGATAACAACACCCTGTATGTGACCGCTCAGGATCTGGGGCAGGTGTCTGTCTTCGCCATCAACACCCAGTTTGGTGATGTGCGCACTATTTACAACGATGGCAGCAACAGCCTGGTGGGTCTGGCGGGCGATCGTTTGATCATCAATCATAAGTCTTTGGTGGAACCGGGCGATCTCTACTCCATCAACATGGAAGGGCAAAACCTGACCCGTTTGACTGAAGTCAACAAGGCCAAGCTGGACAAGGTCAAGTTCGGTGAGTTTGAGCAGTTCAGCTTCAAGGGCTGGAACAACGAAGAGGTTTATGGTTACTGGCTCAAGCCGGCGAATTTCCAGAAAGGCAAGCAGTATCCGGTGGCCTTCCTGGTACACGGCGGCCCACAAGGTTCATTCGGCAACAGTTTCAGCTTCCGCTGGAATCCTCAGCTGTGGGCCGGTGCCGGATATGCGGTGGTGATGGTGGATTTCCACGGCTCTACCGGCTATGGTCAGGCCTTTACCGATTCCATCAGCCTGGATTGGGGCGGTAAGCCTTTGGAAGATTTGCAAAAAGGTCTGGCTGCGGTTGCCAAACAGCAGAAGTGGATCGATGCCGATAACGCCTGCGCCCTCGGCGGCTCCTACGGCGGTTACATGATGAACTGGATCCAGGGTAACTGGAATGACGGTTTCAAGTGCCTGGTTAACCACGCGGGCTTGTTCGATATGCGCTCCATGTACCATGTGACCGAGGAACTCTGGTTCCCAGAACATGAGTTTGGCGGCAGCTATGAGCAGGCCAAGGATCTTTATGAGAAGTTCAATCCGGCCAACTATGTGGAAAATTGGAAGACTCCTATGCTGGTGATCCACGGTGAGAAAGACTTTCGGGTTCCTTACGGTCAGGGTTTGGCGGCGTTCAGCTATATGCAGCGCAACAATATCCCTTCGGAGCTGCTGATCTATCCGGACGAGAACCACTGGATCCTGAATCCCAATAACCTTGAGCAGTGGTACGCCAAGGTGCTGGGCTGGATGGACCGCTGGACCAAGTAGAACAGGGAAACATGGCACAAGCTTGGTTATATGTTGCAGCGACATATACAGTTTATAGCCACAGATGCTGACTTGAACCACAAAGAGCCAAATCCGACGACTTCAGGTTGTCGGATTTTTTGTGTCTATAAGTAAAAATTTGATATCAGCGACGGTTAATAGCCGTTTTTAATAGGATGTTTTGCTAACAGAGAAAACGCTATCTATACGACAAGCATAAAGGCGTCATTTTCTTGGGAATGAGATCTACTGTTAACTTCTGAATACGGGGCCAATCATCTGATTGTTTTACCTATTTTAATGCTGTGCAGACTGCTTTTTACACCTGGGTTAACTATGTCCCCATTTATTCTTTAAGTTTTGATGCTAGTTATCTTGAATGAAGACCAACTATTGAAGTGAAGGTTGGGAAGGACAATAAAAATGCCGTCCACAATTGTGAACGGCATTTTGTGTTTCCAGTGATATTATCGACAGTCTTAAGCGGCTTGTTCTTCGCGGTTTTCCGGCTCCAGGCTCTGAGCCTTGAGTTCGGCGGGGTCAAAGTCATCCACGTTGATGGACTTCATTCGGCCGATTTCAGCGCGCTCCAGCAGGGCCACTTCTGCATCGCTCAGAACACCCAGCGCCTTGCCTTCTGCGGCCACTTTATCCAGCCACATGAAGGGCAGACGTTTGCCGGCAGCCTTACAGACTTTGTCATACAAGGGCTCTGCCGCCAGTATGTCTTTGAAGGTCTGTTCCTGAATACCTACGGCATTATTGTCGCAGGCTTCCCAGAATTGTCCCTTACCCAGACGGTCACGGCTGGCACAAGGGGTCTGCATTATCTTGGCTACCTTGTGGTCCAACACATCACTTGGGCGCTTCAGTGGTCGACCGAAGGGGAACAACACCAGGCGCAGCACGCCGCCGAGGCCAGCAGGGAAGTTATCCAGCAGCTCATCCAGAGAAGACTGCAGCTTGTAGAGCGCGTCTTCAACCGCCCACTGTACCAGTGGCAGATCTTCACTTTGACGGCCTTCATCCTGATAACGCTTGAGGGTTGCTGATGCCAGATACAACTGGCTGAGCAAGTCACCCAGGCGAGCAGAGATCCGCTCTTTACGTTTGAGGTTACCCCCTAAGGTCGCCATCGCCAGATCCGACAGCAAGGCCAGGTTGGCACTGAAGCGGTTCATATGCTGATAGTAACGCTTGGTCTTGTCGGCAAAAGGCGCATTGGAGAAGCGACTGCCGGTGAGGCCCATCCACAGGCTGCGGATAAGGTTACTTGTGGTAAAGCCGATATGGCCAAACAGCGCCGCATCAAAGTTATTCAGGCCGCGGTTTACGTCGGTATCAAAGGCCGACTCCATCTCTGCCAGCACATATGGATGGCAGCGAATGGCACCTTGACCATAGATGATCATGGAGCGGGTCAGAATGTTGGCCCCTTCAACCGTAATGGCGATAGGTGCCGCTTGATATCCGCGTCCCAGATAGTTGTTGGGGCCAAGACATACCCCTTTACCACCGTGAATATCCATGGCGTCGATAACGCATTTCTGCATTCTGTCGGTCAGGTGATATTTGACTATCGCCGAGATGACGGAAGGCTTTTCACCCAGATCAATACCTGTGGTGGTCAAGGAGGTTACAGCGTCCATCAGATAGGCGTTACCGCCGATACGCGCCATAGGCTCTTCAATGCCTTCCAGCTTACCTATTGGCAGCTTGAACTGACGACGAATGCGGGCATAGGCACCGGTTGCCAAAGCCGCGGTTTTAACGCCACCGGCTGAGTTGGAGGGCAGGGTGATGCCGCGGCCAACCGACAGGCATTCCACCAGCATGCGCCAGCCTTGTCCCGCCATTTTCGGGCCACCTATGATAAAGCTCAGAGGGACAAACACCTCTTTGCCTCGGGTTGGACCATTTTGGAACATACAGTTGAGCGGGAAGTGGCGACGGCCGGTTTCCACACCTTCAACATCGGTTGGGATCAGGGCGCAGGTAATGCCCAGCTCTTCCTTATCGCCAAGCAGATGCTCGGGATCTTTAAGCTTGAATGCCAACCCCAAAACTGTGGCAACAGGTGCCAGGGTGATATAGCGCTTGTTCCAGGTCAGTTTCATCCCCAGCACTTCTTCACCTTGCCATTGGCCTTTGCAGACTACACCGAAATCCGGAATGGCGCCGGCATCTGAGCCGGCCTCAGGACTGGTCAGGGCAAAGCAGGGAACTTCCAAACCTTTGGCCAGGCGGGGCAGGTAGTGATCCTGCTGCTCCGGGGTACCATAGTGCTGCAGCAGCTCACCCGGGCCCAGTGAGTTGGGCACACCTACGGTCGAGGCCAATTCACTGCTGACACCGGCCAGTTTTTGCAGTACCCGGGATTGGGCGTAGGCAGAGAATTCCAGACCACCGTACTTCTTCTTGATGATCATCGCAAAGAAGCCTTTATCTTTGAGGAATTGCCATACTTCGGCAGGCAAGTCCGCCAATTGATGGGAAACCATATGCTGGTTAACCATGCGGCAGACCTCCTCCACAGGTCCTTCCAGGAAGGCATGCTCTTCGGCGCTCAGACGGGCAACCGGATAGTTGTGCAGCTTCTTCCAGTTGGGATTACCGGCGAAGAGATCGGCTTCCCACCAGGTAGTACCGGCTTCAATCGCCTCTTTTTCGGTGGAAGACATCTCCGGCATGATGCCGCGATAGAGTTTAAGTAATGGCCGGGTTATCACACTCTGCCTGAAGGCACTCAGGTTCAGCGGCAGGGCAATAACCAGGAAAATTATCCAGCTAATCAGTCCAGTTACATCCAGCAGGCTGCCTGCTGCCATGACCACTGCGGCGGCTATGGTTGCAGTCAGCAGGGATACTCTGAGGTACGCTGCTGCTCCTAAAACCAAGAGCAATGCCAGGATCCATAGTAGGGTAGTCACTGTTTGTTCTCCTTAATAAAACGACCACTTTATTCAGTGTAGAACGCCTCGCTTGAGAGCGATCAAGATCACAATTATAGTATGTGGTCAGACCTGTGTCGCAATAAAATTAAACCTAAGCGAAATCGAATACAAGCATTTTTCAAACAATTGTTTAAATTTTTTATTGCAAGCAATAATTCCCCTGCCGACAAGGCTTGGCTACAATGCCGCAGATAATGAAATAACAGATTCAGTGACAGGAAAAACCAAGATGTGTGAGCTGCTGGCGATGAGTGCCAATGTGCCAACGGATATTGTCTTCAGCTTTACCGGGCTGGCGGAGCGAGGCGGGGTGACCGGGCCCCATGTGGATGGTTGGGGGATCACCTTTTATGAAGGCAAGGGCAGTCGCACCTTCAAGGATGCCAGCCCCAGCAGCCAGTCCCATGTGGCAAGCCTTATCAAGTCATACCCGATCAAGAGTGAAGTGGTGGTCAGCCATATTCGGCAGGCCAACCGCGGTGAAGTCTCGTTGGAAAATACCCACCCCTTTACCCGCGAGCTTTGGGGGCGCTACTGGACCTATGCCCACAACGGCCAGTTGTCTGACTATGAACAGAAGTTTCAAAGCGGCCGCTTTCAGGCCGTAGGTGATACAGACAGTGAGCAGGCCTTTTGCTGGATAATGAGCCGCCTGGCCGAGCGTTTCGGTGAATCCGAGCCGGATGATATTTTGCCCGTGTTTGAATATGTCGCCCAGCTTGCCGAGGAGATCCGCACTCTAGGGGTGTTTAATATGATCCTCAGCGATGGCCGTTATTTGATGAGTTATTGCAGCAATAACCTTTGCTACATCACCCGCCGGGCGCCCTTTGGCCGGGCGCAGCTGATAGACACGGATGTGGTGATTGATTTCGACACCCAGACCACCCCTAAGGATGTGGTCACTGTCATAGCCACCCGGCCGCTGACCGGCAATGAAAACTGGCAGCTATTGGCGCCGGGGGATTGGAAATTATTCCGTCTTGGCGAGCTGGTTATTGACTTCCGAGCCCAGGCTCAGCTTGGCTAACTTGATATCGAGCTGCTTGCTGCCTGACTCGAAATGGGTCAGGCGCACCGGCAGCCAGCCGAGATCCGGTGCCATCCAAATAAAGGTCTGCCGTTTGCTGCTGTCGCGGACCACTTCCAGTTTCACCGTGTTATAAACGCCACTGTCCAGTGTCATCCGCTCCTTGCCGACTATCTTGAAACTATAGTCATCTATCTCGTTGTCCTTGACCAGCTCATAGGCCAGTGGCTCCTTGCCGGCGGCGAGATCCAGCCGAAACTGCAGCTGTACCATCAGGGCATCGTAGAGGGCGCCTGAGTAGTCCAGCTTGCTCTTTTCATCCTTGTAGCGACTGAAGATTTTGCCCTGCTCCTTGGCAAAGGCTATCTGCTCATTGAAGTTGGGGCCTGTGCCGGTTCGCTGATGGCTGAAGCGCAGCGGCGTCAGCTGACCATCCTGATAGGTAAATTCACTGCGGATATGGCGTTTATCGCTCAGCACCAGCAGGCTGAGATCGCTGTCCAATTTGTATTGATAGAAGTCGCCCTCTGGCGGCAACAGCATAAAACGGGCGCCACCGAGATTGATTTCGCCATAATTGACCTGATATTCAGCAGTGTGGGGTGTCAGGGGGCTGGTCTGCGCCCATAGCGACAAGGGCAGTAACAGTACCAAGAGTAGAAGTGAACGGATCAAAGGCAGTCTCCTGTGGTTAAAACGGCATGGACAAGACCAGAGTGGCCATGTCCGGCCGCCACTCATATTCAGACAGGGCAATTCTGCCTTGGTTCACTTGTACGCCTTCGCTGCGCAGCAGGCTCATCTGTAGCTGAAACGGATGGGTATCCTTGGCAAAGGAGATTTTCCCCTGACTGTTGATCACCCTGTGCCAGGGCAGTGCCAGGCTGTCCGGCGCCTGTTTCAGTGCCCGGGAAACATAGCGTGCCCGTCCTGGTAAACCGGCATAGTCGGCAATCTTGCCATAGCTTGCCACCCGACCTTCGGGGATCAGTGCAACTATGTGCCAAATCTTCTGCATTGGACTTAGTGGCGGGGCGCTCGTTTCCGGGGTCATCTTGGCTCCTGATGCTATTGGCGCAAATTATAATACCATTCCATAGCGGAGGTTACTCACTTGGCAAAAGTGTCATGGCGGCTCTGCGCTGCACATGCAAGATTTGCCTTTTGATGCTTTTTCGCCATAATGGCGCCCATTGAACGCCAAGTCGAGTAAATTGAGAATATAACCCTATGGCAATTATGGATATTTTGACGGTTCCCGATCCCAGGCTCAAGCGTAAAGCCAAGCCTGTTACCGAAATAGAAGCCGTGCAGCCTTTCATCGATGATCTGTTGCAAACCATGTATCACACAGACGATGGTATCGGCTTGGCCGCGACCCAGGTGGGCAGTGAACACGCAATAGTCGTCATTGATATCTCAGAAGAGCGCAATCAACCTCTGGTGCTGATCAATCCGCAGATCACTGAGTCCAGCGGCGAATTTATCGGTGAAGAGGGCTGCTTGTCCATTCCCGGTTATCGCTCCAAGGTAAAACGCTTCGAGTCGGTCACTGTCAGCTATCTGGATCGCCAGGGCCAAGCCCAGACGCTCCACAGTGATGATTTCCTGGCCATAGTGCTGCAACATGAAATCGATCATCTGCACGGCAAGGTATTTATCGAGCATCTCTCTCGCCTTAAACAGGAGATGGCACTGAAGAAGGTGCGTAAGTTTACCGCTTAAGCGATAGACTTAAGTTGGGCTTCGCTGCAGCTTGGCAGTTGCAGCGGCAGCTCAAGCAATATGCTCAAACCGCCCTGAGGCCGGTTGACCGCTAGGGCCGAGCCGCCCAGGAGCTGCATACACTGGCGCACAATCGCCAATCCCAGCCCATAACCTCCCTGAGAGCTGTGACGCGCTTCATCCAAACGGGTGAAAGGGTTGAACAAGGCTTCCAGTTGCTCCTTGGGGATCCCGGGTCCATCATCGCTGACACTCAGCTGCAGCCTGCTATCACCTAATTTGTCGTCACCCAACTGAGATACCTGGATTTCCACCCGGCAGGTTTCACCGGCATATTTGAGGGCATTGCGACAGACATTTTCCAGCGCCCGCTTCAAGTAGGCCATATCGGTATGCAAAGTTTGCTCATCAATGGGGGCCTGTGCCCAGACTATGCTTTGCTTGGGGCCAGACTCAAACTCCAGATCCTGCAGCAGTGAGCGGCGTAATTCTGTCAGGGTAAAAGGCGCTGCCGTCAGCTTGATGAAGCCGTTGCTCAGGCGGCTGAAGTCTAAAATGGTGTTGATCAATTGCGCCATCTCTTCGCCCTGGCGTCTTAGCCTGGCAAGCGGTTGTTGATGTTCCTCCCCCAAGCGATTTTCCAACAGGTGTAAGGCCAGCTCCTGCCGGGCAAGAGGAGTGCGCAGTTCGTGGGAGACATCCCTCAGTAACCGCTGCTGGGTTTGAATGCTTTTTTGCAGCTGCTCGGCCATATGGTCAAAGTCGGTCGCCAACTGGAAAAACTCCGGCTGCTTTAGTGAAAAATGGCCGGCAATCCGGGTATCGAGTTGACCCTGTGCCAGCTGACGGGTGGCACTGCGCAGTAAACTCAGCGGCTGGATCAGATAGCGGCTCAACAGACGACTGAACAACAAGAGCACCAGTACTCCTACCAGGATACGGATAAGCCAGAGGCTTTTATCCAGTTGCTGCGCCGGATGTAAAGAGGCGTTGAGCTGCACCACCAAGAGCAGGGGATTATCCGGCTCCAGGCTATTGCGTAGTGGTAGGCCTATCAAAGGTTTTTGCACCCTGTCTCCCATAGGCTGCTGCAACTGCCTGAGGAAATTGAGTTTGTAAACAAAGTGCGGGTGCATTTCCCGCTGACTCACCGCCTGCTGCTCGCTATCCAGCACATAGAGTACAAATGCCTGCCGTCCCTCCCAATCCGCCAGTCCCGTAATATCGCCCCTGACGATATAGTCGTTGGCCTCATCGGCCAGTTGCTGTAACTGGCTTTGGGTCTGCTGGGGCAGCAGTAACAGGCGGTTTAGCAACATGGCTTCAATACCACTGGCGAGCAGCAGGATAAGCAGTAATGACACACCAAAATAGCCAAACAGTCGCCATTGGAGTTGGGAAAACAGGCCGGAAAAGGGCAGCAAGGCACGCTCCTGAATTATTCGCTGAAGTCGAGAATATGTTTCGATAATCATTCTCATTTATTCTATCTCGGGTTAAGGCTTTGGCGCCAGCACGACTTGTCAGTTGGCTAAAGTTAGTTATACTGTATAAAAATACAGTATCGGTGTTTTTCATGCCTGTTTCAGCCAAAACTCACTCTGTAAAATCTAATTCAGCAAAATCTCAGGCCTTGAACAGCCTGCTGGAGCGCCGGGATCTCTGGTTGGGGCCGGGCAGTCAGGGCAAAATATTGGGGTATCCCAGTGGTTTTGAAGCATTGGATGCGCAGCTCAGTGATGCCGGGTGGCCAAGGCAGGGCATTTGTGAACTCTTCAGTCAGTCTCCGGGGCACGGGGAACTCAGCCTGTTGCTGCCTTTGATGCGTTATTTACTGCCGGCTCAGTGTGGCTCTTATTCCGAAAGAAATCATTCCGAAATAAATCATTCGACAACAAGTCAGTCCGCAAAAAATCAGTCCAAAAGAAATCAATTTAGAGGGGATGAGTCCAGAGATACCATGATAATGCTGATAGCGCCGCCACTGCAGCCGCTGGCACAGAGCTTTGCCCAGCACGGTATTGCCGCCGAGTGTATTTTGTGGCTGGAGTTAACCCAGCGTAAAGAGGTGCTCTGGGCCATGGAGCAAGGGTTGAGCAGCGGCGCCTGTTCTTTGGTGCTGGCTTGGCTGGACAAGCTGACACTGAGTGAGGCCAGAAGGTTGCAACTTGCCGCAGAGCAGGGCAAGGCGCTGGGAATTTGCCAGTTGCCTATGGCTCAGGCCGATAGTAATCATCCTGTTACCCTAAAGCTGGCTATCAGCGCGGCTGGCGTTAATACCGCCAGGCTGCAAATTTTAAAGCGTCGCGGTGGTTGGCCCGTCCCTGAATTGCATCTGCGTGGCTTGCCGGCACTGGCGCTTGAACTGCCCCATGTCGAGCCGGGTGTGGTAACCCTGAGAAGCGGCAAGGCGGGTCTCAATCATAGTTTAAGTAACTCAACAGATTTAATTGAGCCAAACCATTCCGGCCGCAAGGCCAATGGCCCTGTGCTTCACGACTCTGGTTTACATGGCACTGGTTTTCATAGCACTGGTCTTCACAACTCTGGTTTTCATAGCACTGTGCTTCATGGTCCTTGGGGGATGGCGCAGTCAAGGATTGCTGCATCCAATGAATGCGCGGCTAATCCCTGGACGGCACGGCAAGAGTCAAATAAACCCGCGGGGCTTTTCCCAAGCGCTAATCCGCAACCGGCCAATTCTCAAACGGCCCAGAGCCAAGCCGCTCAAAGCCATACTGCTCAGAGTCAAGAGGCTATCTGAGATGCCCCAGGTATGGATGGGAGTCTGGTTTCCACAGCTATTGCTGCAATATCAGCGTTATCGCCTGGCTATGCTGGGCAATATGGCGGGCGCTATTACCGGTTCTATGACCGGTACTATGACCGACACTGTGACAGGTACTATGACTGGAAGTATGACAGGCAGTGGTGCGGCTCAGGTTCAAATACGCGCTCAAACTCAGCCCCAAACCCAAAATCAACCAAAAGCAGTGCCAACCGCTGCGGCGTCAGAGCCTTTTGATCCCCAAGTCCCCATGGCCTTGTATGACAGCCGGAAGCTGGTTATACATTCGGCCTGTCCCGCCGCTCAAGCAAAAGGCGTTACAGCTGGGATGAGTATCGGCAGCGCTCAGTCGCTGCTCGGAGAGTTGCAACTCTGGCCGCTGCAGGAGGTGGACAGCGAGGCGTTGCGGGATTGGTTATGTCAGTGGAGCTATGATTTCAGCGCCAGAGTCTGGCCGCCGTTGTTATCCGGACTTACTGAACAAGCGGCTCAAAGTGCGGCCGATGCGCGCTGGCCTACAGATACCCTGCTGCTGGAAGTGGGATCCATGGTTAAACTGTTTGGCAGTTTGAGCGCCATTGTCGAGGCTTATCTCAACGAAGTCGCCGACTATGGTCTGGAATGCTCATTGGTGCTGGCACACAGCCCGCTGGATGCGGCGATATTGGCGCGGCATACTCACGTCGGCATCAGCGCGGTATCAGCTGCCTTCATGAGCACGCCCACAGCTGAAAAAGCCGGGCGCCTCAAGGTGCATCACGGCTTACCGCCGGATTTACCACTGGATTTGCTGCCATTGACCCAAGAGGAACGGCAGCGGCTCGGCGCGCTTGGGCTGACGACTCTAGCCATGCTTGATGCTTTACCCCTTGCCGAGTTGGGGCGGCGCTTTGGTCAAGGTTTGCTGCAGCTGCTGGCACAAATCCAGGGGCGTTTGCCCTGTTGCCGCAAGGGATATGAGTTACCCGAACAGTTTCAGGCCAGGTTGACCTTGCTGCATGATGTTGAGTGGGTTCAGGGATTGCTGTTTCCATTGCAAAAACTGCTGGGGGAATTGGCAACCTATTTGCGGATCAGGCAGTTGGCGGTGCAACAGTTGGAGCTGTGGCTGAAGTTTCGCGAGCCAGAGACCCCGGCGCTGCAACTGACACTCAACTATCCCTTCGGGGAATATCAACTGCAGGGACTATCTCAGCTCTGCCGCTTACAGCTGGAAGGATTGCAACTGCCGAGCCCGGTCGTCGATATTGAGCTGCGAGCCAAGCAGTTTGTGTCGCAGCAGCAGGGCAGTCGAGAGTTGACCGAGTCCAGAGAAGGGCAGCAGCAGGATGCCAATCAATTACTCGCCAGATTACAGGCCAGGTTAGGTAACCATAAGGTGCGCTCTTTGGTGTTGGCGGCCGATCCCATGCCTGAACTGGCCAGTACTGCGGCTCCCCTGACTCGCTGGCCGCCACCGGCAAGGCCGCCCGTTCAGCCGTCGCTGGCGCTGCGACCTCTTTGGCTGCTGCAAGAGCCGCAAGCCATTGCTCCTGAAGCCGTGGAGCTGCTTAGGGGGCCGGAAAGGTTACAGAGCCCCTGGCATTCAGGGCCTTTTCCCTGCCGGGATTATTTTCTTGCCCATCATAAGGAGAGCGGCGGTCTGTGTTGGCTGTTCCGCACCGCTAATGGGCTCTTTCTTCATGCTTGGTTCAGCTGATGTACGCCGAATTGCATGCTATTTCCAATTACAGCTTTTTGCGCGGGGCTTCCCACCCGGATGAGTTGGTGCAGCAGGCCGCCAAACTGGGCTATGAGGCCATCGCCATTACCGACGAGTGCTCTCTGGCTGGTGTGGTCAAGGCGCATGAGGCCGCCAAAAAAAGCGGTATCAAGCTGATTGTCGGCGCCGAATTCCACCTGCCGGAAGGCTGCCTGGTGCTGCTGGCAAGAAATCGCCGGGGCTATGGTCTTATCAGCACTCTGATAACTAAAGGGCGGCGCCGGGCCGATAAGGGCAAGTATCGGTTAAGCCTAGATGATTTTGCGGCCATTGACCGCGGCTGCTTTTGCCTGTGGCGGCCGCCATCTGTGAGCGAGTTGCTGGTGCAAGCCGACTTGCAAAGCACTGAGCACCAGAGTCTTGGTCAGCAGAATGTCGATCATCAGAACTCTAAAAACCAGGGAATAGGCAACCAAAGCCCAAGTCAGCAAACCCCTTGGCTGACGCAGCTGCAGCAGCGCAGTCTGGCACAGTTGAATACCCTGACGGCACGGGTTAAAGCCGCGTTTTCACTGCCGCTTTATCTCTTGATGGAGCGGCAACTGCAACCCGGAGAGGCTTGGTATCTCGAGGCCTGTGAGGCGCTGTCGAGTTGTTTTTCCCTCCCCTGTGTCGCCGCCGGTAATGTACAGATGCATCTTGCCGAGCGGCAAAGGCTGCACGATGTGCTCAGCTGTATCCGCCATGGCTGCGCCGTGCCCATGGCCGGCGAGCTGTTATCGGGCAATGCCGAGATGGCGCTTAAGCCGATAACCGCTATGGTCAGGCGTCACCCTCAAGTTTGGTTGGCAAGGAGCTGTGAGCTGGCGTCCCGGTGTCATTTCAGTCTGGATGAACTCAAGTATGAGTACCCGGCCGAGTTGGTGCCAAGCGGCCTAAGTGCCAGTGAATATCTGGCGCAAGAGGTGGAAAAGGGCGCCAGCAGGCGTTTTGGCGAGGCGGTTCCACCTGAAGTGCAGACTCAGTATCGGCGCGAGCTCAAGCTGATTGCCGAGCTCAATTATGAATACTTTTTCCTGACCATCTATGACCTGGTCTGTTTTGCCGCCAGGCAAGGGATACTGCATCAGGGACGAGGTTCGGCCGCCAACTCTGTGGTCTGTTATTGCCTCGGGATCACCGAGGTGGATCCCACCAAGGTCAACATGCTGTTTGAGCGTTTTATTTCTAAGGAGCGCCATGAGCCGCCGGATATCGATGTCGATTTTGAACATGAACGCCGCGAAGAGGTGATCCAGTATATCTACCAAAAATATGGCCGTGAGCGTGCAGCCCTGGCCGCCAGTGTGATCACTTATCGTTTCAAGAGTGCCATGAAAGATGTTGGTAAGGCCCTGGGGCTCAGCGAGCAACGGCTGGATGAGCTGATAGGCGCTGTCGATCGCCGCGATCCGCAAGTGCCTTGGCAGCAGCAGTTGCAACAAGGCAAGCTGTTGCCACAACAAGGTTTGGGGCAGTGGTTGTTGCCGCTGGTGGAGACTCTGATGGGTTTTCCAAGGCACTTGTCGCAACATGTCGGCGGCTTTGTGATTTCGGCCGGGCCATTGGCCGAGCTGGTGCCGGTAGAGAATGCCGCCATGGCCAAGCGCACTGTGATCCAATGGGACAAGGATGATCTCGAGAGCCTGGGGCTGTTAAAGGTCGATGTATTGGCGTTGGGAATGCTGACGGCGATCCGCAAATGTTTCGAGTTGCTCTCCCGCCACATTCATCCCTTTGCCATGTCGGATATTCGCTGGGAAGATCCGGCTGTCTATCGTATGTTGCAGCAGGGCGACAGTATGGGGGTGTTTCAGGTGGAGTCACGAGCCCAGACCAGCATGCTGCCCAGGCTTAAACCCGCCTGTTATTACGATCTGGTGATACAGATAGCCATAGTGCGCCCGGGGCCAATTCAAGGAGACATGGTGCATCCCTTTCTGCGCCGCCGCGATAAAATCGAGTCGGTCACTTTTCCTTCGGCCGAGGTGGAAAATGTATTGTCACGCACTCTGGGGGTGCCCATTTTTCAGGAGCAGGTGATCCAATTGGCCATGGTCGCCGCCGGTTTCAGTGGCGGGGAAGCCGATCAGCTGCGCCGCGCCATGGCTAGTTGGAAACGCAGTGGCGAGCTGGAGCAATTTGAACACAAGCTGCTTCAGGGGATGACGGCCCGAGGTTACAGTGACACCTTTGCCAGGCAGATATTCAGCCAGATCCGCGGCTTCGGCGAATATGGTTTTCCCGAGTCTCATTCGGCCAGTTTTGCGCTCCTGGCCTATGTTTCGGCCTTTCTCAAACACTATTACCCGGTGGCGTTTTGCTGCGCCTTGCTCAACAGTCAACCCATGGGCTTTTACAGCCCGTCACAGCTTATTCAGGATCTTCGTCATCATGGCGGCCTGGTGTTGCCGGTTTGCATCAACCTCAGCCAGTGGCACAGCACACTGGAGCGACAAACCGATGGTTCCTTGGCACTGCGCCTCGGGTTCAGGTTGGTCAAGGGGTTATCCGAGCACAGCGCCGCCAAGATAGTAGCGGGTCGGGGCGAGGGCTTTACTCACTTGTCGCAGTTGGCGGCTCTGGCACTGCCAAGGCGTGAGCAGGAGGCGCTGGCTAGCGCCAATGTTTTTGCTACCCTGGGGGGCGATCGCCATCAGATCAGGTGGCAGTTGGCCGCCCGTCAGCAGAGTTTGCCCTTGTTTGAGCTGCCGGACGAGGCCGATTTTCGCCTTGAAACCGCCTTGCCTGAGGTCACTGAAGTCGATGCCTTGCTGGCTGACTACGCCTGTACCGGGCTAACTCTGGGACGCCATCCTCTGGCACTGCTCAGAGAACAGGGGTTACTCGGCAAGTGTCACAGCGCCGCCTCTTTGTGGCAGTGCCGTCATGGCCAGAATGTGACTGTGGCCGGGCTGGTGGTCGGCAGGCAAAGGCCTGGCACCGCCAGTGGAGTCACCTTTATCACCCTCGAAGATGAAACCGGTAATGTTAATCTGGTGGTATGGAGTGATACGGCCAGAGCCCAGAGACAGGCTTATTTGAGCGCCAGGATCCTCAAGGTGAGTGGGGTCGTGGAATTTTCGTCCGGCGTATTACATCTGCTGGCCGGTCGGCTGGAGGATATCTCGGGCAGTATGCACGCGCTGGTGGTACACTCGCGGGATTTCCATTAGCCGATAACTCATTTTGAGCTGCTGTTGCCTGTGAAAATAATCCTGCTGACCCATGAAAGAGAGCTGAATCGAGCCAGTAATACAGCCACCCTGGCGCTTAATGCTTATCCGACTCTGTGTAAGCGGGTACTGTGGGCGCGTAAAGCCCCGGATGCTTGGTTAATGGAGCACTTGTCTTTGGGGCGAACCGCCTTACTCTATCCGCAAACCGAAGAAAGTACTTCCGAAGAAAGTATTTCGTGAACTCAAGCTGCAAATGAAAGCCCAAACTTAAGCCAAAACTTAAGCCAAAACCAAGACCCAAATCCAACTCCAGACCCAAGTTCAAAGCTAAACCCAAGCCCCGCTCAGGGCGCAACATTGCCTCAGGAAGCCGTTCAGAAAACTGCTCTGAAAGCTGCTCTGAAATTAGGGAAGCCGCTAAATTCGCTGGTCATACTCGATGCAACCTGGCAGGAGGCCGGCAAGATGTATCGCCAAAGCCCCTATCTGCAGTCGCTTGCCAGAGTCGAACTGCAAGCAGAGCTGGGCTCAGCGTTTCGGTTACGGCGCAATCAGCGCCAGGGCGGGTTATGTACCTTGGAATGTATTGCGGCTGTTTGGCAAGACTTGGGTGGAGACTATAGTATCGCCGCTCGGAGGTTACTCAGTGAATTTAATCAATGGCAAACTGAGATAAGAGCTCCGGCCTAGCTGCACTAGAGTTGGCACAGCAAGCCGGAAGCCGTCTCTCTAGGGCGGCGCTGAGTTAAGCCTATTCGCCTGCGTTAGATCACCGTCAGATAAACACACAGGAAATGGCAAACGGCGCCGCCCAATACAAACAGATGCCAGATGGCATGATTGAAAGGGATCGCCTTGGTGGCGTAGAAGATCACCCCCAAGCTGTAGCTCAGCCCCCCGGCCAACAGCAAGTTGAACCCGGCAGTTGACAGGTTATCGATAAGCTCAGGCAACACGGCGACGCAGAGCCAACCCATGGCCAGATATAGCACCAGGCTCAGCGCCTTGAATCTGTGAATAAAGCAGCTCTTGAACACTATTCCCCCCAGTGCCAATAACCAGATGGCTATCAGCACCCATTCTTCCTGGGCATCGGCCAAAGTAATTAACATCAGCGGGGTATAGGTTCCGGCGATTAACAGATAGATGGCGCAGTGATCCAGCATCTTGAGGCGCCGCTTCCACACTGGCTGAGGAATGCTGTGATACAGGGTCGAGCAGAGAAACAGCAGGATAATACTGCTGCCATAGATGGTTACACCTGTTAACTGAATGGCATCCAGCGAATGCCAGCCCTTGAGTAACATCAGCACTAATCCCAGAATGCCGGCAATCACCCCCAAACCATGGCTGACGGCATTGGCTATCTCTTCATTCAGACTGTATCCAGCGGAAAACTGGCCATTGAACTGGGCTTCGGCTGCTGGGACTTTGCTGTTGGGCATGATTGACTCTCTGGTTCGACCTCATTGAAAGTGAGTCTAACAGCGCTATGGCACTCTGGCTAGATAAAAGTGTACAGCTGTTCGCTGAGATTGATTTGTTCTTTAAACCGTATCATCTGCATTTTTTGCAAACGTCTAATGCTGCACCTTAACAACTCGTTGCTCGGCTTCCAAGTCGCTTTTTACAGTTATTTTGTTCAGAGGATCCCGTCAGCCTTATTCGACAAAGGTTTTACCTGTTTTGTTTGAAGCCATCGATTTGAGTTTGTAGCGTAAATTGCTTTTCAAACAAGGGAATGAACTTTTTACCGA
The DNA here is from genome assembly GCF_033842865.1 of Shewanella indica. Lineage (NCBI taxonomy): Bacteria > Pseudomonadati > Pseudomonadota > Gammaproteobacteria > Alteromonadales > Shewanellaceae > Shewanella > Shewanella indica. Next base: position 3,733,716 of record NZ_JAWXXR010000001.1, on the reverse strand, counting down.
GGGTTTTCTCTAACACTGAGTTTACATTTGGTGAAAGATAAATCAGCGGCTTATGCCTCCACATTCAGATAAATTGATTGCCAGCCGAGACGAAAGCCCGGCGACAATGGCAAGCTTGAGCTTCAGCATTCCGGGTAGGGATGCTGCCTTTGAGCTTGATCTGGATGAAATCCTTAACACAGGTTCCTGCCAACCAAGCCATTTTCAAATACATTCGATTGACCCTTTCTTTGACCAATCGCTTTTTAGTCAACAGCTTGGGGTTCAACCCCAATGCCTGGCGCAAGTTGGCATGGCTAAAAAAGCAGAGCAGGGGGATGCTGAGGCAAAGGGCAACGCCTTCAGTAGTTGGACCGTGGCGGGAGCCGCGCACTTAGTGCTATTGCTGGGGTTATCCTGGTTTTGGCAGCAAGCCGAATGGCAAAGAGTGGTGACAGAGCCTGCCAAACCCAAGGCGTTGCAATCCTATCTTTATTTCAGTCAGCCCAGCCCAAAACCGTTAACGCCAGTGCCGGAAGCCTTGGCCGAAGAAGCAATAACCCAGCCCAAGGAAGCGATAGAGGTTAAAAAAGCTGACTCAAGCAACAGCACTGAGCCACAAAAAACCGAGCCACAAAACACTGAGCAACAAAAACAAGCTGCCGAAGAGTCAGAGCAAGAGACTGAACAAGTGGCTGTTCAAGACCAGAAAGAGCAAAGCGTCCCCAAGATTCGGGCTCAAAGCGTTAAACCTATTGGTAGCGTTATTGAAGAAACGAAAAATGCAGCCGTACCTGCGCCAGAGCGAGCAAATGACTTTAAATCGCAGCCGGCAGAGCAAGCTCAGCTGGACTTCAGTTCAAACGCATTAAAGTCTGCCCGAAAAGTATTGCAACACTCTCAACAGCAGGCGCTGCAGCAGCTATCACAGCAATATGCGGATAAGGCTACGGGACGCAAGAGCCTCAGTGAAATGGATGGGGAGATGGAGGTGCTTTGGGTCAATGACGCCGATGATTTCAATAAAGTGGCCAGTCTGGATCTGCCGCTCGACCCTAACCGTATCGTCAAGGATGGTGATACCTGCTATCGGGTCGTCAAGGTGCCGACTCCGCTCAATCCCTACGCCGAAAACTTGGGGTTTCCATTTAAGTGCGGTCAGACAGAGATGGAAAAAGCGCTCAAGGAGGCGGTGGCCAGCCGTCTAAAGCGGCTTGGTAAGTGAGTTTTGCAATCAATTTATTTGATTTGAAATAAGATTATTTTCAATTTATGAGAATATTTTAATTTAATTCAAATGCTTAAGTTGTGATTTTAATGGATTCAACACTGCGGTGCGTTTTGCTATTGGGCTTGTTTCCTGCTTCGGCTTGTGCTTATACTCGGCAGCAATCTTGTCGGAGTGCCCTCTGGGCTGAGACCGTTTATTCGGGATCCGTTGAACCTGATCAGGCTAGCACCTGCGAAGGAAACAAGCATTCAGCTGCAGCATTACCGCAGCCACTGCGAGCAAAAATCTATGCCAAAGGCTTTAAAGAGCCGAGGCGATATCTGGCTTCTCCAGCGGACATTGAACTGACCTGAAACCACGAGGTCAGTCTGCCAACACCGCCGGAGGAGGACTCCAAATCAAGGAGTTTAACCAGTCAGCTTGCGCCGCTTATTATTCAACTCTCCTGACAAGCAATTTCATTTTCCAAAAGAGTGAGCTTGCTTATGTCAAATCGTCAATCCAATCGTCGTCAAACCCGTGAGGCCGCCCAGGCTTTTATCGATAACCTTAAACCCTTGCAGCATCCCAATTCACAGAAGCTGTTTGTTCAGGGCTCCCGGGCCGATATTCAGGTTGCCATGCGCCAAATCAGGCAGACAGACACCCGAATACCAACCCAAGATGGCAGTGAGCAATTTGAACCCAATCCCGTTGTACGTGTTTATGATTGTGCCGGCCCTTATTCAGATCCCAACGCGGCTATCAATGTGCGCCAGGGCCTGGATAAACTGCGCCAGGGCTGGATCTTAGAGCGTGATGATACGCAAGAGCTGACCGAGGTCAGTTCCAGTTTTACCCAGCAGCGACTGGCGGATGAAGGGCTGGATCATTTGAGATTCGACGCTTTGCCCAAACCGCGCCGGGCCAAGCCGGGTAAGCGGGTGACCCAATTGCATTACGCCCGCGCCGGCATTATCACTCCTGAAATGGAATATATCGCCATTCGTGAGAATATGGCCCGGGCCAATGAAGCGCTTGCCAAAGATCCGCAACTGGCCCGCAAGGCCAAAGGAGAAGCCTTTGGCGCTATAGTTGCCACGCCGATAACCCCTGAGTTCGTTCGCAGCGAAGTGGCCCGTGGCCGCGCCATTATTCCCGCCAACATCAACCATCCGGAAGCCGAGCCTATGATTATCGGCCGTAACTTTTTGGTGAAGGTTAACGCCAATATCGGCAATTCGGCGGTGACCTCTTCCATCGAGGAAGAGGTGGAAAAACTGGTGTGGGCCACCCGTTGGGGCGCCGATACGGTGATGGATCTGTCCACCGGCCGTTATATCCACGAAACCCGCGAATGGATAGTGCGCAACTCGCCTGTGCCCATAGGTACCGTGCCCATCTATCAGGCGCTGGAAAAGGTCAACGGCATTGCCGAAGACCTCAGTTGGGAAGTGTTTCGCGACACCCTGATAGAGCAGGCCGAACAAGGGGTGGATTACTTCACCATTCATGCCGGGGTCTTGCTGCGCTATGTGCCCATGACGGCCAATCGGGTGACCGGCATGGTATCCCGCGGCGGCTCCATTATGGCCAAGTGGTGCCTGAGCCATCATAAGGAAAACTTCCTCTACAGCCATTTCCGCGACATCTGTGAGCTTTGCGCCGCCTATGATGTGTCACTGTCGCTCGGTGACGGCATGCGCCCCGGCTCGATTGCCGATGCCAACGACGAGGCTCAGTTTGCCGAGCTGGAAACCTTGGGTGAGCTGGTGAAAATCGCCTGGGAGTACGATGTGCAGACCATAATCGAAGGACCGGGCCATATTCCTATGCAGCTGATCAAGGAGAATATGGACAAGCAGCTTGAGTACTGTGATGAGGCGCCTTTCTACACCTTGGGGCCCCAGACCACGGATATTGCGCCCGGCTATGATCATTTCACCTCTGGCATAGGCGCGGCGATGATTGCCTGGTACGGTTGCGCCATGCTCTGTTATGTGACCCCCAAGGAGCATCTGGGCTTGCCCAACAAGGAAGACGTTAAACAAGGGCTTATTGCATACAAAATTGCGGCGCATGCCGCCGATGTTGCCAAGGGACACCCAGGTGCCCAGCTGCGCGACAATGCGTTGTCAAAGGCCAGATTCGAGTTTCGCTGGGAAGATCAATACAACCTGGGGTTGGATCCCGATACCGCCCGGGCGTTCCACGATGAATCCCTGCCTCAGGAGTCTGCCAAGGTGGCGCATTTTTGCTCCATGTGCGGCCCCAAATTCTGCTCGATGAAAATCACCCAGGATGTACGCGACTATGCTGCGTCTCTGGCTGCATCCTTGTCTGCATCTCAGCTAGCTTCGGGGGATTCGTCAGGGCCAGACGCGGCAGAGCGCCAAACCGAGCCTGTGCAGGCAGAAGAATTGACGGCACAGCCGCTGGAAGTACTGGATGCCGAGGCAGGGATGGCGCGGATGTCGGCGCAGTTCAAGGCCGCTGGCAGCGCCCTGTATCAACCGGCAACAGCAGGCGAAAAGTCCGAGTCCAATCCCAATCCAAAGCCTAAGTCCAAGTCCAAGTCCAAGCCAGAGGCTACACGCTATGAAGAGGAAGCCTGAAATGGCGGCTGATAAAAGGCCGATAGTCTGGAGCATAGCCGGCTCAGACAGTGGCGGCGGCGCCGGTATCCAGGCCGATCTTGCCACCTTGAGTAATCTTGGCTGCCATGGCTGCTCTGTCATCACCACTTTGACCGCCCAAAGCAGTGTGGCAGTGACGCTAACCGAGGCGGTGAGCGAGGAGATGTTGCTGGCGCAGCTCAATGCTCTGCTCGGAGACTTACCGCCCAAGGCGATAAAAATCGGCTTGCTTGCCAATCAAGCGCAGCTGCAGCTGCTTTGTGACTGGTTGGCTCGGCACCTGCCTGATGTTCCTTTGGTGGTCGACCCTGTCATGGTGGCCAGTTGCGGCGATGCACTCTCTAAGAGTACTGCAACGGGCGCAGCGCGGCTCGATTACCGGCCGCTGGCGGTGCTCGCCACTGCGCTGACCCCCAATATTCACGAGCTGGCGTTGCTGAGTCGCAGCGATATTCATGACTTTCCTTCCTGGCAAGATGCGGCAACTTGCCTGGCAAACGAACTGCCTTGCCATCTCTTGGCCAAGGGCGGGGATTTCGAGGCGGGGATCGCGCGCGGTCTGGCAGAAGACTTATTGCTTTTTAAAGACTTGCCTCACAGCTCAGGGTTGCATCAACGGCAGGGGTTTGTGTTGGCGAGCCCAAGGCAAGCATCCAGCAACAACCATGGCAGCGGTTGCACGCTATCCAGTGCCATAGCGGCATTTTTGGCCCACGACTGGATCTTGCCCGATGCGCTAATTCTGGCCAAGGCCTATATCAATGGCGCTTTGGCGCAGAGTTATCGGGTAGGCAGTGGTCCCGGGCCCTTAGGTCGCCCCGGGGCTTGTCTGGCTGCCGAGCTTATGCCTGTCATCTGGTCGGTGGAGGATTATCCCTGGGCCAACCCAGCCCAGGTGCTCGGCGCCCCCTGGCTTGCAGCGCCAACCTCTGCTGATGCTGTTAGTGCTAAAGGCGTTGGTGTTAAAGGCGTTAGTGCTGAAGGCTTTAAAACACTGCCCCATAATCTGGGTATCTACCCGGTCGTGGCCGATGTCGAATTGCTGGAAGCCTTACTCAAGGCAGGTTGCCGCACTATTCAATTGCGGCTCAAGGAGGAAGTGTTGCCCGGCTCGAGCGCCGAGCGGGCGATCATTCGCGCCATCGCGCTCGGGCGCCAATATCAGGCGCGGGTATTTATCAATGATCACTGGCAACTGGCCATTGCCCACGGCGCCTTTGGTGTGCATTTGGGCCAGGAGGATCTCAGCCAGGCATCCCTTGAGGCCATCCAAGGGGCGGGTATGGCGCTGGGGTTATCCAGTCATGGTTATTTCGAGGCGCTGCTTGCATTGCGCCACAGGCCCAGTTATCTGGCCCTCGGACATATCTTTGCCACCAAGACCAAAGTGATGCCGTCTCTGCCCCAGGGACTGACGCGCCTTGCTGCCTATAGCGAAACCTTCGGCTCCTTGCTGCCGACGGTCGCCATTGGCGGCATTGACGAGCATAACCTTGATGCCGTCAAACATACCGGTGTTGCCAATGTCGCCGTGGTGCGGGCCATTACCGAGGCCGCCGAGCCGGTAACGGCCTTCAGGCGCCTGACACAAAGCTGGATAGGGCGAGCAGCCGCTATTGCAAGTGGGATTAGCCATGCTCAACAAAATGGCGGGGGTCAGGAAGGTGCAGCTGAGCGGGACGGTACTGGAGTTCTGGGCCGTGCTGGGGGTCAGGACTGTACCGGGCTGAGCGATCGCGACTTTATCCGTTACGGTAGCCAGTTGCTGCTGCCCAGAGTCTCAGAAGCGGGGCAGCTCGCCTTACAGGTAATGACGGTCGCCATAGTGGGGCTCGGAGGTCTTGGTCATCATCTGGCGCGCTCTTTGGCCGCCGCCGGAGTAGGGCGTCTCATTCTAATCGATCCCGATATTGTCGAGTTGGGTAATCTGCCGAGGCAACTGCTCTACAACGAGCAGGATATCGGCCGTTTGAAGGTCGACGTGGCCAAGGAAAAGCTGGGGCGCGATTATCCAAACTGCCTGATTGAGATTGAGCCCAAGCTATTTGGCCCCAAGAGCGCGGAGCTTATTAGTGAGGCGTCATTGGTATTGGATGCCAGCGACAATTTTCTTTGCCGTCATAACCTTAACCAAGCCTGTGTGAAGTTGGGCAAAGAGCTGATTGCGGCGGCGATCAGCGCCGATTCCGGCCTATTGTGTCATACCGCCCCTTGGCTTAACCCCGAGGCGGGCTGTTATGAATGCCTGTTCCCTCGGGATAGCACTGGCTCGGGGCGCTGCCGCGACATGGGGGTGTTGGGTCCTGCGGTGCAAACCCTGGCGGCGATGCAGTCGCTGGCAGCCATCAATACTCTGCTTGGAGAGCGCAGCACCCTGGGACGGCTCATCAGCTTGGATTGCCGCACTCTAAGCATGCGTGAGGCCACGCTTTGTGCCGACCCGGCATGTCTTTGCTGTCAAACCCACACTCAGGCTGGACATAAAACACAAGCCCAATTCATGAAAGGGCGCCCAGAGCTTAGCCGTGAGGAGAATTGCGATGCAAATTAAGATAAACAATCAAGTCAAAGAGTTGCCTGAAGCTATGACGCTGTTACAGCTGCTCGAGTGGTGTGAGATAGCGCCTGGCAGCGTGGCGCTGGTGCGTAATGGCGCCGTAGTGCCCAGATCTCAGTGGCCAGAGCTTGAATGTCAAAACGGAGACAGCCTCGAGCTGTTTTCCGCCGTTGCCGGAGGTTGATATGTTGCAAATTGGCGAGTTTGAGTTTCAATCCAGGCTGTTTGGCGGCACCGGCAAGTTTGCTTCGGCAGAACTGATGCAACGCTCGCTCGTGGCCAGCGGCGCCGAGTTGGTTACTGTGGCGATGAAGCGGCTCGATTTTAACCAGGGCAGTGATGAATTGCTGGCACCGCTCAAAGAGCGCGGCGTGCAGCTGCTGCCCAATACCGCCGGGGCCCGCAATGCCAGGGAGGCGATTTTTGCCGCCGAGCTGGCGCGGGAGATGCTGGGCACCCAACTATTGAAGCTGGAGATCCACCCGGATCCCCGTTATCTATTGCCGGATCCGGTAGAAACACTGGAAGCGGCCCGAGTCTTGTGCGCCGAAGGCTTCACTGTTCTGCCTTATGTGCATGCCGATCCCGTGCTGTGCTTGCGCCTCGAAGAGGTAGGCTGCGCCGCCGTGATGCCGCTTGGCAGTCCCATAGGTTCCAATCAGGGGCTGGCCACAGAACCCTTTTTGAAGATCATCATAGAGCAGGCCAATGTACCTGTGGTGGTGGATGCCGGGATCGGCGCGCCGTCTCAGGCGATGCGGGCGATGGAGTTGGGCGCCGATGCCGTGCTGGTCAATACTGCCATCGCCTCCAGCTTGGATCCCGTGACCATGGCGAGTAGCTTCAAAGATGCGGTGCGCGCCGGGCGAGCGGCCTATCTTGCCGGACTCGGGGCCATCAGCAATCGAGCCCAAAACACCAGTCCGCTGACCGGGTTTCTCAATCTGGGAGAAAACCATGGCTGATTTTCTCGAGCGTTTTACCGCTATCGACAGAGATCTACTGCGCCTTGCTATTGCCAGTGTCAGCGCCGCCGAGGTTGAGCGTTGTCTGGCGCGGCCCGAGACGATAGCGCACAATCCCTCGGCCTTGCCCATTCTCTTGTCACCGGCGGCCCGGGAGTTTCTCGAGCCTATGGCGCAGCTCTCTGCAGCGCTCACCCGCAAGAAGTTCGGCGCCAACATAGGTCTCTATGCGCCGCTCTATGTTTCCAATCTATGCGCCAATGATTGCGACTACTGCGGTTTCAGCATGAGCAATAAAATTCGCCGCAAGACCCTAAGCCAGGCCGAACTGGATGCTGAAATTGCCATTCTCAAGCAGCGCGGCTTTGATTCTGTATTGCTGGTTTCCGGCGAACATGAAACCAAGGTAGGGCTGGATTATTTTGCCAAGGCGCTTTTGAGGTTCAAGCAGGACTTCAGCTATCTGGCGATTGAAGTGCAGCCCCTCGCCGAAGCGGGCTATCGGCGCCTGGTTGATGAGGGACTGGATGCCGTGATGGTATATCAGGAAACCTATCAGCCCGCCACCTATGACCGCCATCATCTTAGAGGCAATAAAAAGGACTTTGGTTTCAGGCTTAATACACCGGACAGAGCCGCCAGGGCCGGGGTCGACAAGATAGGCCTGGGGGTCTTGCTCGGGCTGGATGATTGGCGCCTGGACTCGGCACTGATGGGATTGCATCTGGACTATCTGCAGCAAAAGTACTGGCGTAGCCGCTTCAGCGTGTCGCTGCCAAGGCTCAGGCCCTGCGTTGGTGGGGTAACGCCGGCTGTGACTCTGGATGATGCCGGATTGGTGCAGTTAATCTGCGCCATGCGCTTGTTCAGCCCGGCGCTGGAGTTGAGTCTCTCTACCCGGGAGAGCGCCTCACTCAGGGACAATCTATTGCCCCTTGGGATCACTCATGTGAGTGCCGCCAGCTCAACAGAGCCAGGTGGTTACAGCAATCCCAAGTTGCAGCTGGATCAGTTCCAGATAAGTGATGAGCGAACTGTCCCTGAGGTGGTCAGTGCCATTCGAGCACAAGGCATGCAACCTGTGTGGAAAGATTGGGACGCGAGTTGGCTCGCAGGCGCCTCTTTTGCGGTAACCCATCAAGGCGCATGAACCTTTCGGGCTGTACATCTGCACCGAATTGACCAATAATCGTTCAAAGCTGTGGTTGAAATGGTAGCAACTGATTTTAACCACAGAACGACAATCCACAGTCCAATACAGACAAGGGGCAATTATGCAAATTCCATCGGCTTTTTCGGCGGGAGTTCAAGGGCTGCAAAGCGCCCAGTCCGGCCTGACTCAGGCAACAGTGGATATCGCCCGTCCGGCACCTGCGCAGCAGGCCGATTCGGCCCGCCCAGTTGAGGAGGCAGACAAAACCTCGGCACTGGTATCGGCATTGGAATCCAAGGCCCAGGGTCAAGCTTCAGTAGAGGTGATTGAACGCGCATCCGACACCTTGGGCAGTATCATAGATATCGAGGTGTAATATATGGTTGGCGCGCTGGCCGGCGCGGGGCTGACGGCAACAGCCGTGTCCCGGCGGCCAAGCTCGTCAATTGCCAGCTTAAGCAGTGGCAGCTCCATAAACCAATCGCCTCTCAGTGCCAACCCTGCCGGTAAAATCTCCGCCAGTCAAAATCCCTCTCAGGTAAGTGGCGTAAAGCCAACCCCATTAAACCCGAGTCAATTAAACCCGAGCTCGGGAAATCAAAGCCCAATCAATACAAGCGCACTCAATACAAGTTCAGTTAATCCAAGCCCAGTCAATTCAAGCCTGCACCAAGGTTCAATTGCGCAACATTCAGAGCCTCAAACCGTAAAACCGCCGCGGGAAGCACTGGTCAGTTTGACTAAAGGAGCCCTGGGGGCAGCGGCCTTGTCCAGCTCAGGCCATTGGCATGGAGAGGTTCAAGCATCGACGCAGCTCGCGGGGACATCGACTCAAGCATCTGCCTTTTCCGGCCAAGGTGCAGATGTTGCCGGCGGCCCTGCGATACCAGTAACTTTAGTGGGAGAAGCGCCTGAGGTTCCCGCTTTTAATGGCACAAATACTTCCGCCAACTCTATGGGTGAGGCAGAGCAGGATTTTGACAACACTTCCGGCAGCTCTTCGAGTCGCTCATCGAGCCAGGCAGGAAGCGAAGTAAAAGAAGGGGATTATGGGGCAGCTCGTCAGTCAACCGGGGAGCCGAATACGACAAGCGCCGCTGAACCCAAGCCGGATGAGGCGCAACAGAAACAGCAGCAGAACCGTGAGAGTCGTGAGCAACAGGCGCTTGAGCGGGAGATCGACTCCCTGATGAAGCGCGATACCCAGGTGCGCTCCCATGAGCAGGCTCATGCCGCAGTAGGCGGGATCCATGCCGGACAACCGGCATTTGAATTCGAGAAAGGACCCGATGGCAAGCGTTACGCGGTGGAAGGTGAAGTTCAGATAGATGTCTCTGTAGTGAACGGCGATCCACTGGCGACCATGGCGAAAATGAAACAGGTCTATGCGGCGGCGATGGCACCTGTCGCTCCCTCCATGGCCGATATCCGGGTCGCCGCCGAGGCGATGCGTAAATATAACCAGGCAAGAGAAGAGGCCGGCACCCAGAGACTTGCCGCCGCGCCAAAGCCTGAGCTGAGTCAAAACCTGTTGGGAGCCGTAGATCCGGCCGCTGAAAAGTCCGCGCCTTCCTTTGAACCCAAGGCTGGCGACTCTGCAAACTTTCCCATAGGCCTGTCTCGTCTGATGGGCGCCATAGCACAGCAGTCAAATGCCTTGAATGAACAGACTTTCAGTCCATCCAAGGCCGAGTTGCAGTTCGAGTCGGGTTCAGTTGCCGATGTGATAGCCGCTGAGCAGCAACAGGCGCAGCGCATTCGGGATGAGAGTCGTTAGTGCTTCACATATCTTCAAGGCCAATTTGAGTTCGGCGATGGCGCGGCATAATAACCTCCTTGTTAAATGCTTAAACAAAGCATAGTCGGGGGTTTACTTCCGCGTCATTAACGCTGGGTGTCCATATTCTCGCAAGGCATACTAGACGCCTTTGTATGACATTACAGCAACTAAATCACTAGGTTTAGCACTATTTATTGTTATTACCCATTGCTCTAGAAAACTACTGCCTTGATACAATGTATATGAAGTTGTACTCAGGTTGGCAGATTGAGAAATTAGTTCTTTTTTATATGTAAAACCGCTACCTTTGGGTGGTAACCAAGCCTCCATGCTCGCTTGAATAGTATTTGGGTCACCTTGATGTACGTATAGGGAACAAAGTTTATTTTGCAGTAGTGCTAACCCGAAACTACCCTCACTATTATTCAAGTGCCACGCTTTACCAGCATTACCCTTTAAGTAATTTTGAGCAATTTGTTTAGGAGCGAGTACGAAACCTTTTCTTTTAGCTGACTCTTCAAGAGCCGCTGGGCTTTGACGACCAACTACACATGTCCCCATGAACAGTTGAATTGGTGTTGATTTTCGTAAAGCAAGACTTTCATCTTCTTTTTCTGAAGTTGATTTACACCCAGCAACTGATACTAGAAAAATTGCAATAATATAAGACTTAACTCGATTCATATTCCGTATGCCTAACAGTTGTATAGTACGCTTACGCGTTTTAGTCCTCGGATGAGTGAAACGCGCATCGCTATTTTTTTGTATCCTATCTATTTGTATCGATTGGTTAAATAGGCTTTAGTCCTAATATCCCTCGCAGCTAAACGCACATACGCGGTTTCCAAACCTGTTATCTAACAAAAAATCGAGCCACCCATTATAAAACAATAACCTAACCTTCTTTCTGTCTGCGTTCAAGCACAGTTAGGTGATTTGACAAAAGATATCCTTGTAGTCAGAAAGCCACGCCGTACCACTCGGCTACAACAGTGATAGTAAGGCGTATCTTCAAGACTAATTTGAGTTCGGCGAGGGCGCGGCACAATAACCTTCTTGTTAAATGCTTAAACAAAGCATAGTCGGGGGCGTGCCATTAACGCAGGGTGTCCATATTCTTTCAATAGAGCTCATAACCAACTTGCTACTTGATTTGGCGCACAGTAATGGTATCGCTAACACCATCGACTTTTAGCGTGCAACCACCGCTTACAGGATAAATCATGACTTTTGGCATGAACGAATACATATAGGTGTAGGAGTAGCTGCTCTGCTGCCAGATTTGCCCATTCATAAGCTTAAAAATGGTTTCACCTTCCCAGCCTTCAAAATCTCCATCTATCTGAGATTCGATTACTGGCTCGCAACCACCGCCTCCCGATCCACCAAAGCCCCTTAGTCTGTTGTGGACTTCGAGTGCCCCCTTAGCCTCGGCTGGGGATAAATCATTAGCCTTCTTTTGCCTTTAACGATAAGCAGATAGTTTTCTAAAGCTCGTTCAAGATCAGCCATAGCTACAGATGGTGCTACCCAGGCAAGCATGGCGAGAGAAAAACCAATGGAAAATCTGATAGTTTGGTTGCTTTTCCTCAGAGAGTTTTCCTGTAAATGGCCCGTTACTTTTTACACATACCAGCCATATAGTGCGCATGCGCGGTTTCCAAACCTATTATCTACCAACAGTGTTTTATATCTATATGACTTTAATGATACTTTCTGTGATATTACAGAAATAATGCGCCAGATTATCTTCAAATTTCCGAGGTTTTTGTCAAAACCTCAATAATACTGTGTGAAAAACAAGCACTATAGTGTGCTTCCGGAGCTGTTCGAGTCTTTTTCTAACTGATATTTGTGACGTCATACCTTACGGACACAGGGTAAATATGAAGTTGCTCCGTTTCTTACTATTTATAATGAGCCAGATTTATACTGAGCCGGATTTATGTTGAGCCAGGATCAGTGATTCCAGCAGCTTACAGGCCGGGCCTTGTTTATCTCTCTGTGGCACCACCAGACTGAGCAGTATCTTGCGGCTGCTGGAACCTTTGAGACTGAGCCGTACCAACTCTCCATTTTCCAGCTCCTGCTTGACCAGATGCGCCGGGATCCAGCAAAAACCTATGCCTTTGGCCAGGATCACCTTGGCTTCGTGGAAGTTGCTGACGGTCCAGCGCTGCTCGGCCTTGAGCCAGCCGATTTCCAGTTGACTATTGACGCCGGTATCTTTGATCACAATTTGCAGATGTTGGGCCAGCACTCTGTCGTCTTCAATTTCCACTTGGGCCGCCAGCGGATGGGAAGGGTGGCAGAGCAGGTAGAAGTTCAAGTCGCAAAGGGGCTCTGAGATATACCCCATGGGCGGGGTACCGCAAATCGCAATATCCACCTGATGGTTTTTGATCATCTCCTGAGTACCGCTGATCACAGTGTCCCGCACTGTGACCCGGGTTCCGCGACTCTGGGGCAGAAAGGCGGCCAGCGCCTCGGTCAGGGTTTCCATGGGGTAGACCAGCTCCCTGGCGATGCTCAGACTCGGCTCCCAGCCCTGTTCCAGATTGCTGGCGAGCTGCTCCAATTCCCCCACAGCCTGAGTGACGTGACGAGAGCGGCGCAGCAGTACTTCGCCGCATTCTGTCAGATAGGCCTTGCGGCCGCGCACTTCGAGGAGTTGGATCCCCAACTGATGCTGCAGCTTGGCAACAGCATGGTTGAGGGATGACTGGCTCTTGTTGAGCTGCTCGGCAGCCTGGGCGTAACCACCGAAGTCGACGACGGCCTGCAGGATCCGCCACTGTTCCAATGTGGACTTGGGTCTGTTCATTTTCTAAAAACTCGTCAGATTTCGGCCTATCATGGGTGGAAACTGCCAGTTTTTCAAACTATTTAGCCTTTTTCGTCGACTCGGTCGCCTGTTTGACCGACTCGAGTGGCGTCACCTGCATCGGCAGGTATTTCCGGGTCGCCTTGAGCTCACTCAAATAGGGGCCTTTATGCAGTTTTTCCGGCCATTTGAGCAGCATCATCGCCAGCACATTACGGTGTTCACCCAGGGCCAGCGCCGGGTTGCCTTTGGGGGAGCGAATAAAGTCCACCTCAGGATCGAAGGACTTGATGATGTGCGCCTGAGTGGCTTTCACCATGGGATGATCTTTGCCCTTGCCGGCGAGCAGATAGCTTATTCCTACTTCGGCAATAATATCGTCGGTGGCATCACTGAGGATCCGCTGGCGGTTGGCTTCGAAGTAGTCGAGGATCCAGGCGAACTCCTTGGTATCTACCGGGTGCTGATAGTATTCACTGGCGGCGAAGATAAAGTGAGTCAGGCCATAGAGCTTATTGCGATATTGTGCCTTACTGAGCTTGCCATCCTCGGCATCCGGGTAGACACGTTTGAAGGCGGCTTTGTAGTCTTCCAGGTAATCGCCAACGCCAAGTTGCTTGGCCCAGTAAACATAATTGATCAGCTGCGCCGCCCAGGCTTCAATCATGGCTTCGTCGGTCAAGCCGTGCTGCAGATCTGTACTCTTGAGCCCTTTGAGCAACTTGTCGTGGCAGGGGCCGGTAAAACCAAACTCATTTATACGGCTGGCGTAGCGCAGCAGCACATCGGTATAAAACAGAAATTCGGGGAAGGGTTTGAGCGCTTTTTTGCGTGCCTTGGCCCGGGGGCCATTGCCCAGTTGGGATATTGCCTTGAGCGATTCACTTTTGACAAATTCAGGGTCGTCCAGTTGGCAGGCATAGAAGCTTTGCGCTTCAGTAACCGCAAACAGATCCACCAAGGCGGCGTTGGCGTACTGCTCGTCACCTGTCATCCGATAGAGGCGGATCCCGTAATGGCCCTGCACCCTTGGGGGCAGCTGGTAGAGATGTTGCTCCAGATTCTGCTGAATGCGTTGATAAACCTCATCAGCGCTGGGCTGGCTCTTGGCGGCCAGGGTACTGCTCATCACTCCCAGGCAGAGGGCAAGTGTCAGTTGACCGGTTCTCTTGAGTATTGGCATCGCGTATCCTCCGGATGAGTGTGGCCGCATCGGCAGCGCCAAACAGGCTTTGCAAACGGGCGGCCATAGGTTGGGCTGATTCGTTGACCAGCAAGAGATCAAATAGTTGCGCCGGGTTGCAGCCCCGGGTGTGAACATCTATGGCTCTGGCAAGTTGCTGTTGCCAGAGCCCGAGATAATAGAGCGGCCCCTGAACGCTGATGGCGCCAAAGCTGTAGCTATAATCACTGACTTCGGGCCAGGAGCCATTAAAACTGGCTTCAAACGCCTTGTGCAGCTGTGGGTATTGGCTGTTGCCAAAGGCTTCAAAGCTGGTGAGGGCCACTTTGGCACGAAACACCTTGAGCTGCTGCTGGTATTCTTCGGCCAGTTGTTCGCGCGAGCCGGGAGCCGGCTTGAGTGAAAATGCAAAGGCGCCGCTCAGATAGCGTTCCAGCCAGGCTTTGCCCACTCCGGCGCCATCCTGAGGCAACTCCAGACTGTTGTTGAGATAATAACGGCCGCCGCCACTGAGTTGGGCTATGGCGGCGCTCAGGGAAGAAACTGCGGTCTGATAATCTTTTAGCCTAAGTTGCTGAGGCTTAAGCACCAGCTCGCTCTGGCCGGTTTGTTGGCCGACAACAGCGCGGCGCAGCATTTTATGGCGGTTGTGTTTGCCTTCGCTGATAAGCAGTTCACCCAGCAGCCGACCATGGTGATACACCCTGAGCCAGTCGTCGTTAATCCGCTCTGCGGTTAATCCCAGCGGTTTGAGATGGTTAAACAGGGCTTTTAGTACTTCAGAGCCTTTGAGCGCGACCATTTCGGTCGAGTGGGCCTGTTGTAACTCACGGCCCAGATCCCAAGGGGCGTAATCCAGTTTTTGAGTGCTGGCATCGAGAAATTTGGCCACATCGCTTGGGGTACTCAGCAACTGAGAACTGAGTATAAAATCACTGTAGCTCGGGTAACCATGCGCTTTGGCTTGCTCCTGTCTGAGGGCAAAAATGGATGACAGCGGCAGTTGATTGCGTAATCTGGCGCGGCCCTGATAAGTGCGCCAAACCTTGGCGCGACAATCACTATCTGCCTGTTGCATCAAGTAAGAGGCGATATTGACTGCAAAAAAGCCGGGCTTTTGGGCTGATTGAGCGGCTTCCTGCTCCGCTGAATCCTCTTCGGGGTTGGAAGCCTGTTGCATGCCGGGCAGGGCACATTGTCCCAACTCCAGCTTGAGATCGTCACTGCGCATTCCCTGGCGAATGCTGGCCTGGGCGCCATGAAGACGGGCCTTTTCCTCTATGCCCAGATGTTGCTGCATCAACCAGTCCAACCTCTGGGCCAATGCCTGAAGCTGTGGCTCATCATCCTGGGTCAGTTCGGATGTCAGGCTTGTCAGCGCCGGTTCGCTCAGGAATCTATCCATGGTGTCGGCCAGTTTCAACTGACATTGCAACAGCAGCTCATGCTGTGCCGCTGACAGGGGGAAACTCCGATAATAACCGAGGCGGTCATTGATATTGTGCAGCCCTAGGGTTTGCCGCTCCAGCAGCTGCAGATCCTGAAATTCAGGTTGAAAATTGTTGCTGTATTCGACACATTGAGCCGTCAGCAAGGGGACGGCATTAGGCGCGGCCAGGGCAGGGGAAATGCCCGAGGCCATTGTCGATGCCAGCAGGGACGCCAACAACGACAGTGGCAGTCTGGACTTGAGGCGAGATGGACTCAGGCCGGAGTTAGCGGCTGGCAAAGTGCTTCTTGGCATAAGCGACCCGTTCTTCCACTGACATGGGTTTGCCTGTCATTCTTTCCACATGCTGCAGCCTTGGCAATATCCCCATGCCATTGGCTATCTGGATAGCAAGCCCGGGACGGGCGTTGAGCTCCAGCAGCAGTGGTCCCTTGTTTTGATCCAGTACCATATCGGTTCCCAGATAACCCAGTTCGCACATCTCATAGGCGCTCGAGGCCGTGTGCAGCAAGGTATCCCAGTGGGGCACCTCGATTTCAATCAGGTTACGCCCCGTGTCCGGATGCAAATCGACCGGGCGGTCAAACTGCACCGCATGCAGACCGCGGCCGGTGGCGATATCCAAGCCGACACCAACCGCGCCCTGGTGCAGGTTGGCCTTGCCATCGGAAGCGGCGGTGGACAATCTGAGCATTCCCATCACAGGAAACCCCTTGAATACTATCAGGCGGATATCCGGAACCCCTTCATAGCTGAAGCCATCGAAGACGGGATCGAATTCAATCAAGCCCTCGATAATGGCCACATCCGGCTTGCCACCGAGGGAGAACAGACCGCTGAGGATGTTGGAAACGTGGCGGTCGACCTCGCTCGGGGTGACTTCATTGCCATTGGGCTTATAGAAGCGACCATTCTCCACATGGGTGATCACCAAGATCCCTTTGCCGCCCGAGCCTTTGGAGGGTTTGATCACAAAGCCACTGCGATCTTTTACCTGCTCGGGAATGCTATTGATACCGTGTTGCTCGCGCACCACACCTATGAGATCGGGCACGGCAATATCATTGGCAAGCGCCAGTTGTTTGGTGGTGAGCTTGTCGTCCACCCGTTTGTAAAACTTGCGCGGATTGTAGCGGCCAATATAGTCGATATTGCGCTTGTTCATATTCAGCACGCCAGCGCGGCGTAGCTGCCATGGCCAGGCAAAATTCATTTTATTCTCCTGCCAGTGGCTTGAAGCGCTTGAGCTCCAGCAGTCGATAACCCGTGTACTGACCCATCAGCAGCACCAGCGCCAGGATCACCAAATGGATACCCAGGAAGTTGAACACCCAGTGCTGTACCCAAGTGGCGCTCATGGCCAGATAAGCCAGAGTGGCTACCAGAAGTGAACCGCCACCTTGCACCATCACCTCTTTGGCGCCTTCCTCTTCCCAGAGGATAGACATACGTTCAATGGTCCAGGCGAGAATGATCATCGGGAAGAAGGTGATAGTCAGGCCTTCACTGAGGCCAAACTTGTACGACAGCAGGGTAAACAGGCCAATAATGCCTATCACCACTATGATCACCGCCGATATTCGCGAAATCAGCAACAGGTTCAGATGCGATAGATAGGAGCGGATCATCAAGCCAAAGGCCACAATCAGCAGGAAACCTATCAGGCCGGTCAGCAGTGTGGTCTGGATAAAGGCCAGGGCGATAAGCACAGGCATAAAGGTACCTGAAGTCTTTATTCCTATGATAACCCTAAGGAATACCACCATCAGCACTCCGATGGGGATCAGCAAAATCCCCTTGAACAGGCTCTGCTCTTCCAGCGGCAGTTGGTAGAGAGAGAAGTCGAAGGCGCTGTTTTTGGCCATCATATCAATGGAGGTCGCCAGGGCTGAACGTGTGTCTTTCAGCATGGAGAAGTTGACCTGGGAGTTGCTGCCACCCAGTACGTCCAATACCGATTTGCCATTGCGCTCCCACAGCACCATGTTTTCCGGACGGCCCTCTGTGCCTTTGACCAGATCGAACAGGTGCCATTTACCGTCCTGATAGACTTCGACAAAGGGAGACAGTTGCTGCCGACGACGCTGATCTTCCAGATACAGACCATTGACTTCCTGAGTTGGAATACCGCGGCTATTGAGCATATGGACAAACAGTTTGGTGGGTGAGTTGGCCGACAGCAGCAGCTCTATGTTCTGACTGCGATCACGGCCGGCAATGGCGCGCATGATCTCACGGGCAAAAGAGAGGTTACCGGCACTGCGGGCCCAGGCTTCGTCCATCACCTGTTCGGCGGCGGCTTTCTCGGTCGCAGACCAGATATAAGGTGCCGGCGGCAGGGGTTCTTCCTGTGCCTTGAGTTCTTCTCGGCCTGTGGGGATCAGGGTGACCTTGTAGTAGAGGTCCTGTTGGCCATTGGCTTGACGAATCGACCAAAGCGCGCGGCGGCCCTGTTCATTGTTGCTGATAGTCAGGCCATAACCCGGGGAGGTGGCATTTTCCATCAAGACTTCAAATGCCGGGTCTTGTGGCAGGGAGAAAGAGACTTCTGCCGGGCCACCCGTACCCTGAAAACTCACCTTGGCATCGACAGCCCAACTTTGCACCTGCTCACCGGGCAGGAAGGGCACATTGTGTTCAATACCACGATAAATACTGGCGCTTAGCCCAACAATAAACAGCAGAGCTACCACCAGGTAGAAAGGTTTCCGTGAATGCATTACCGCTCCTATTTATGGCTCGAAATCACTAAGTCTTTGGCTTTGCCATGCAGATAGGCTTGGCCTACATCGACAACGGCTATGTCTTTCATAAACTTGCGGCCAAGCAGCAAAGGATATTCGAGGTGACTGCGGTCGGTAAGGTTAAGATCGGTTTCAGCGGCATATTTGCCTATTTTGAGGTGGGCGTGGATTACCGGACGACGATCGTCCTTTTCATCGGCCTCTTGTTTGATACGCACAAAACGCACCACCTTGGATTCGAAGGTTTTTCCCGGTGCATCTGCGCCATTGATCATCACATCGAATCTAACCCACTGGGCGCCGTCACGCTCAAACAGAATTATGTTGCGGGCATCGAGTGACGAAGATTCGGCGCCGGTATCGATACGGGTGTCGAAACTGGCATTCAATTCATCGATAAAGACGCTTTCGACTTCACCGAGAATATATTTGTCGCCAATAGGTGAAGCTTCGCAGGGCGCAGGCACCTGTACTTCCTTGATGGTTTCTTTGGGGGGCTGCTGCAGTTTCTTCATCTGCTGTTGCAAACTCTGAAGCTGAGTATTCAAGGCATCCAGATGCTGTTGCTGTTGATTCTGCGCCTGAGCAATCACATTGACTATGCTGGCTTCCTGAGAGGCGAGGTTGGACTGCAAGGTCTGGGCGTCGACCGGCACCGGGGCATTGGCCACTTCCTGAGTGCTGGCGCAGCCGCCGGCAAGTGTTGCCATGGAGGCCATGACGGCGATTGAAATCGTCTGTTTCAACATGTTGCTTCCTGTATTCTGTTTTCCAGATTGCGTCACTTTTATATAGGGCTCGGTGAGCTCGATTTACTTAATCGCGATAAAGGTAGCCCGTTTGGGAGCGGGGTAACCTTCCACTGTTAAATTGATGTCGGTCGGATCGAGGTAATCCACCAGAGATTCGTTGCGCATCCAGGGCGTGGAGCGTTGCTCGGCCAGAGATGTGACATCGACGTCGACACAGCGAACCTCACGAAAATCGCACTTCTCAAGCCAGAGTTGCAACGCGGCAACGGACGGGATAAACCATACATTATTCATCTTTCCATATCTATCCCGTGGCAGCAGTACGGCATTTTCATCACCTTCTATGACCAAAGTCTCCAAAATGAGTTCACCTCCGGTTCGCAATTGATCACGTAGTTGCAACAAGTGATCAATGGGGGAACGCCTGTGATAGAGCACTCCCATGGAGAACACGGTATCAAAGGCATCCAGTGGCGGCAGTTCTTCTATCCCCAAAGGCAGCAGGTGCACTGGCGGAGTGCCGCCTGTAAGGCGTTTGACCGCTTCGAATTGGCATAAAAACAGTGAGGAGGGATCGACACCGACCACCATTTTGGCGCCTTCACCATACATGCGCCACATGTGATAGCCGCTGCCGCAGCCTACATCCAGCACGGTTCTACCTGCCAGCGGGCTGATATGGGGCGCGACGCGCTCCCACTTCCAATCAGAGCGCCATTCGGTATCGATATGAATGCCGTGAATATGAAATGGTCCCTTGCGCCAGGGATGCAGTAACTGCAGCAGGTTTTCCAGCTTTTCCCGCTGCCCTGTTGCCAATTGCTCACCTGAACCTATGGTGACACTGTCTTTGAAATCCAGACGGTCGGGGGTGGGGTAGTTGAGCTTGGCGAGTACTTTTTCCCACTTGGGCAGGGCGCCGTGTTTGTGTTCTCTTTGCCAGTCGCCGAGTTTGGCCGGCAGTGTTTCCAGCCAATGCTGCAGATTGGAATCGGCAATCTGTTGATAGAAATTACTGAAACTGATCACTTGATAGCTACCATGGATGTGAAATTGAAGCACTGGAACCAGACACCGTAATGGCCAAAACCGGCCTGGGATAATCTGTTGTAGTGATTGTCGAGTTGATCGGGTTTCATCACGTTTTCCAGTGCGCTGCGCTTTTGGCTGATCTCCAACTCGCTATAGCCATTGGCGCGTTTGAAATCCAGATGATGTTCATCCAGTACTTGCTGGATAACTTCATCGCCGAAGCGGATTTTTTCCGACAGTACCAAGGCACCACCGGGGCGTAAGCCGGCATATATTTTCTGGATCAGGGTATCGCGATCCTCGGGTGGCAGAAACTGCAAGGTAAAGTTGAGTACCACCAAGGAGGCGTCTTCGATGGCGACATCACGAATATCACCACAAATAAGCTGCACTTGGGTATCGCTGACATAAGCATTGAGATACTCCTGACAGCGCTCGGTCATCGCCGGTGAGTTGTCGACGGCGATAATCTCGCAGCCCTTGCCTTCAATACGCCTACGAATACTTAAAGTCGCCGCGCCAAGAGAACACCCTAAATCATAGACTTTACTGTCTTGTGTCACAAAGCGTTCGGCGAAATCGCCTATGGTGTTGATGATCTGGCCGTAACCCGGCACAGAGCGACGGATCATATCGCTGAATACGCCGGCCACCCTATCATCAAAAGCAAAGTCTGAGACCTGACCGCAGTCAGTTGCATATATGGTGTCTTGAGAAGTGTTCATCTGAAATCTTGTGCGGGAAAATCAGTGACGTATTTTACCGAATCCCGCCTGAAAGCAGCAAGTGTGCTCTGGTAATTGACGCAAATTTTTTGTCTAATGATGCGGGAATAACAAAATAATTACATCGTCTTATCAGGAAATAAGCACTTGAAATCGCTGACCTCTCTTTTGAGTCTATTGTGGGTGCTCGTATGTCTGCCGCTGGAAGCGGCCACCCAAGATCTGTCTTCTGCCCCCCCTCTTGTCATCGTCATGGGGGAGGACAGCTATCCCTACCAATTTGTTGATGATGCCGGCCAGCCACGGGGGATATTGGTGGACCTTTGGCAGGAATGGAGCCGGGTCAATCAAAGACCCATCACACTAGTGGCGCGGCACTGGAACGACTCTTTGAAACAGCTCAAAGAAGGCAAGGCGGATGTGCACCTGGCGTTGGCGCTGACCCCGGAGCGCGAAGCAGAGTTTGAATTTGCCAAGCCCATCAGTCGTATTGACACCTACCTTTATCTGCACTCTGAACTAAGACGCAAGGACAGTTTCGATGAGCTGCTGCCGTATCGGATAGGGATAGTCACAGGCTCGTCCCACGAATCGGATCTTAAGGCGCAGCAGTCCGGCCTGTCATTTGCCTTATACCCAGGTCGCGACGCTTTGCTCAAGGCGGTATCCCGCGGAGAGATCAAGGTGTTTGCCGGCATGGAAGGGTATCTTCGTGATCGGCAATTGGCGCGCAGTATTGCCCAGCAATATCCAACCGCCAACAGGATGCTGATAAAGCACTCGCCGGTGGCGCCGGCTGTTGCCAAAGGCAGGCAGGCCTTGGTGGCCGAAATCGATAGTGGCTTTGCCCAGATTACTCCTGAGTTTATCGTCCAGACCCAGAGGCGCTGGCTGGGCTATCGCGCCGATCAGCATGGGATCACGGTTGCCATGCCACTGAATATGGAGCCGTTTTCCGATCTTGGCCCGGATGGTTTACCCCATGGCCTGTATGTGGATATCTGGCACAAATGGTCTGCCAAAACCGGGGTGCCGGTGGAGTTTGTTGCCGGTAGCATGAACAACACTCTGGAGCAGGTCAAGCAGGGGATTGTTGATGCCCATATAGGCTATCCGGAAAGTGATGACCTCAGCTCAGGACTCAAGCGTGCCTGGCACTTGCACACCCAAAACAGTCGGCTATTTCTCAAAGGGCAGGTGGTGGATTCGCCTGCACTTTTGGACGGCAAACGCTTAGGCATTTTCCCGTCATCACCTTATATCACAGAGCTGAAACAGGGCTTGCCCAAGGTACAGCTCAAATATTTCGACTCTCTCGATGCCATGGTCAATGCCGCCGACCGCGGTGATATCTCAGGCTTCGTCTCGCCCTCGGCCTGGACTCAGCACTACCTGTTGACTCATGGACTCTGGGCCGGTTACCAGCAAGCAAAAGCCTTGCAATTCAGCTCAGATATCTATGTGTTGACCCGCAGGCAGGACCATGGCCTGACCCAAAGACTGAGCGCGGGCTTTAATCTGTTGACCCGCGACGAGTTGGCGGCGCTGGAAAACAAATGGATGCTCAATGGTGACGATCATGTTTACAACAAGGAGCAGAGTCGGCTGCCATTGACTCAGGTAGAGCAGCGCTATCTTGAAAGCTTGCCCGAGCTTAAAGTGGGTTATCTCAAGGATTGGCCGCCCTTTGAATTCAAGGATGAGCAGGGGCAGTTTGCCGGAATTAATGCCGACGTGATGACCAGGGTGGCGCAACAGTTGGGGCTTAAACTCGCGCCCGTGGCTTTCGATGAGTGGCGCGATCTCCTCAAGGCGCTTGGCAGCGGCGATGTGGTGATGGCCGCCAGCCTGGCGGCGAGGGATGAGCAAGATGCTGCGCTGGCTTTTTCCGATGGTTATTGGCCATCGCCCTGGGCCATGGTATCCACTGTAAATCATCTGAATCTTTATAGCCTGGGGCAACTCAATGGCCAGCGGGTGGCGATTGTTGAAGGTTATCAGCTCGCCGGTGAACTTATGGCCAAGAGCCAGGGGATAATCCCGGTATTGGTGCCCGGCATGCGTGAAGGATTGGAGGCGGTCAACCAGGGAAGGGCGGATCTCTTTATCGATAAAGTGATATCGCTGGCCTCGGCACTTTCTACCGGGCAATATCCGGCACTGAAGATGAACCTGATAACCGATATGGCCGATCAAAAGAGCCATATTGGCGTCACGTCAGGCTACAAACCTTTGGTGCCTTTGATTAACCGGGTAATAAGCGGTATAGATGACAGCCAAAGGCAAAGGATCCATGAAAAATGGATTGGCACTGTGATTACCGACAAGAGCCAACAATATAAGGAGTGGCTTGGCTATTTTCTGCTGGCACTCTTGATTGCGCTGTTTATTGCACTGCTGGTGTTGCAGCTCAATCGGCGCCTCAGCCGGGAAACGAGCTTAAGGCGCGAGGCCGAGCTCAAGATGAAGCATCTTGCCAATCACGATCCGCTCACCGGCTTACCCAATAGGGCGCTACTCGATGACAGGCTGGAGCAGGCGTTTTTGCAACATGCCAGAGAGCAGGAGCGCTTTGCTGTGCTGTTTTTGGGTGTCGATGGCTTTAAGGCCATTAACGACACCTATGGCCATGAGGTTGGGGATAGAATGCTGGTACAAGTAACGGAACGCTTGGCTACTGTTATTCGCAAATCTGATACCCTGGTACGCTTTGGTGGCGACGAATTTGTGGTGATCCTCAATCGGATTCAGGATTTCGATGCTGTCTGCCAGGTGGCGGAAAACTTGATCCAATCGCTGGCAGGACCTCTTAAGTGGCAAGATATCAGTGTGCAGTTGTCGCTCAGTATCGGGATCAGCGTGTATCCGATGGATGGTGACAACGCCATCGAACTGCTCAAACGGGCCGATCAACTCATGTATCGCGCCAAGAAGGGCGGCGGTAACTGTTATCGCAGTGCCTGATTGTTGTTATTTTGAACGCTCGTGCCTTGACCTGGTTTCAGCCACTGGTCAAAGGGAGCAAACTGTTTGATACTTCACCGTCTGAAAGTGAAGTACTTTGGTAAGCGGCAGATTTTCTCTATAATGCCGCTCTTATCGTGTTGAATCGTTCCAGAGCTCAGCAGGCCGGAATAAAGGATATAAAGCAGATGCGCAGTCATTATTGTGGGGACGTAAACAAGTCCCACGTTGGACAAGAAGTGACCCTGGTGGGTTGGGTAAACCGTAGCCGCGACTTGGGTGGTGTGGTGTTTTTGGATCTCCGGGATCGTGAAGGATTGATCCAGGTAGTATATGACCCGGACTTGCCTGAGGTTTTCGATGTCGCCAGCACACTGCGCAACGAATTCTGTGTCCAGGTTAAAGGTGTGGTCAGAGCCCGTCCCGACAGCCAGGTCAACGCTCATATGCGTACCGGTGAAATTGAGGTGCTGGGTAAGGAACTGACTATAATCAACGCCGCCGACCCTCTGCCGCTGAGTATGGATAACTTCCAGAACAACAGCGAAGAGCAGCGTCTCAAGTATCGCTATCTGGATCTGCGTCGTCCGGAAATGGCCCAGCGACTGATTTTCCGCGCCAAGGTCACCAGTGCCGTGCGTCGTTTTATGGACAGCAACGGCTTTTTGGATATCGAAACCCCCATTCTGACCAAGGCCACGCCGGAAGGCGCCCGTGACTATCTGGTGCCAAGCCGCACATACAAGGGGCAGTTTTTTGCCTTGCCTCAGTCGCCTCAGCTGTTCAAACAGCTGTTGATGATGTCCGGTTTCGACCGTTACTACCAAATCGTCAAATGTTTCCGCGACGAAGACTTGCGCGCCGACCGTCAGCCTGAATTTACCCAGATTGATATCGAAACCTCTTTCATGAGCTCTGAGCAGGTGATGCAAAAGACCGAGGAGATGGTGCGCAGTCTGTTCCTCGAACTGCTCAACGTGGACCTGGGTGAATTCCCGACCATGACCTATGCCGAAGCCATGCGCCGTTTCGGCTCCGACAAGCCGGATCTGCGTAACCCGCTGGAACTGGTGGACGTGGCCGATCTGGTCAAGGATGTTGAGTTTGCGGTATTCAACGGCCCGGCCAACGATGTTGAAGGCCGTGTGGCGGTTATCCGGGTGCCGGGTGGCGCCGAGTTGTCCCGTAAGCAGATAGACGACTACACCAAGTATGTCGGTATCTACGGTGCCCGCGGTTTGGCCTGGATGAAGGTCAACGATCTGGCTGCAGGCATGGAAGGCATTCAGTCACCTGTGCTCAAGTTCCTCAATGAAGATATCGTTAAGGCGCTGCTGGAACGCACCGGCGCGCAAAGCGGCGATATCATACTGTTTGGTGCCGACAAGGCCAACGTGGTTGCCGAAGCCATGGGCGCGCTGCGTCTGAAACTGGGTGAAGATTTCAACCTGCTCCAGGGCGAGTGGGCGCCGCTGTGGGTGGTGGACTTCCCTATGTTCGAAAAGGCCGATGGTCGCCTGTACGCAGTGCACCATCCGTTTACCGCGCCGCGGGGCGTGACTCCGGCCGAGCTGGAAGCCAACCCGGCCGAGACGGTATCCGACGCTTATGATATGGTACTCAACGGTACCGAACTCGGTGGCGGCTCTGTACGTATCCACAATCAGGAGATGCAGGCCACGGTATTCCGTATTCTTGGGATCACAGATGAAGAAGCCAAAGAAAAATTCGGCTTCCTGCTGGAAGCGCTGCGCTACGGCACACCACCGCACGCAGGTTTGGCCTTCGGTCTCGACCGTCTGGTTATGCTGATGACAGGCGCCAGCTCGATTCGTGACGTAATGGCGTTCCCGAAAACCACTACCGCAGCCTGCCCGCTGACCAATGCACCGGGTGAGGCCAATCCACAACAACTGGTGGAATTGGGTATCAAGGTTGCCGAAAAGGCCGCCGACAAAGCTGAAGTCTGAATGACTGAGCTTGAAGTCATAAAAGTGTGAATCAAACCGGGGCATAAGCCTCGGTCTGTTTTTTTACCGGTCTGAATTTAAGCCGGTATTGAGAGGAGATATACCTATGGCAGGTCATAGTAAATGGGCCAACATCAAACACCGCAAGGCCGCTCAGGATGCCAAGCGCGGTAAACTGTTCACCAAACTTATCCGCGAGCTGACAGTTTCAGCCCGCGAAGGTGGCTCAGATCCGGATTCCAACCCCCGTTTACGTGCCGCTATCGACAAAGCGCTGTCCAACAACATGACCCGTGACACAGTCGATCGTGCGGTTAAGCGCGGTGCCGGTGAGCTCGACGGCCAGGCGCTGGAAACCGTTGTTTATGAAGGTTATGGCCCAGGCGGCACCGCCGTTATGGTCGAGTGCATGACAGACAACCGCAACCGCACTGTGACCGGCGTACGTAACGCCTTCAATAAGTCAGGTGGTAACCTGGGCACAGACGGCTCAGTGGCGTATCTGTTCACCAAGCAGGGCGTTATCAGCTACGAAGAAGGCGTTGATGAGGATGCCATCATGGAAGCCGCGCTGGAAGCCGGCGCCGAGGATGTGGTCAGCAATGATGACGGCTCTGTGGATGTATACACTGCACCTGCCGATTTCGGTGCGGTAAAAGATGCGCTGGATGCGATTGGGGTTGAAGCGGTGAATGCTGAAGTGACCATGGTGCCATCGACCAAGGCCGATCTGGATGAAGATACCGCCGCCAAGTTCCTGCGTCTTATCGACACGCTGGAAGATCACGACGACGTTCAGGAAGTTTATCACAACGCGGAAATTGCCGATGATGTGATGGAACGCCTCGGCTGATAAGGCGGACTATGGCGATTATTTTAGGTGTTGACCCTGGCTCGCGGATCACTGGCTACGGCGTGATCCAGTGTCAGGGAAGACACCAGATTTACCTCGGCAGCGGTTGCATTCGCACCAGCTGCGAGGACCTTCCCTCCCGTCTCAAACAGATATTCGATGGCCTGTCGGAGATTATCCGCCAATATCAGCCGGAGCAGTTTGCCATTGAGAAAGTGTTTCTGGCCAAAAATGCCGATTCGGCGCTGAAATTGGGCCAGGCCAGAGGCGCGGCCATAGTGGCGGCCACAGCGGCGCATTTGCCGGTGGCTGAATACACGGCAACCCAGATCAAAAGCGCCGTGGTTGGGACAGGCAGGGCTCAGAAAACCCAGGTACAACACATGATCCAGCAGCTGCTCAAACTGCCGGCCGCCCCGCAGGCGGATGCGGCAGATGCGCTCGCCGTGGCCGTGTGTCATTATCATACTTGCCAGAGTCTGGTTGCCCTCGGTGGCCGGGCAACGGCCCGCAGCTATGGAAGATACAGATGATAGGGCGTTTACAGGGAATATTGCTGGAAAAGCAAGCTCCGGAAGTGTTGTTGGATGTGCATGGCGTGGGCTATGAACTGCAGATGCCGCTGACCAGCTTTTATGAGTTGCCGGAACTGCAACAGAGCACCACTCTCTATACCCACTTTGTGGTGCGTGAAGATGCTCAACTGCTGTATGGCTTTATTACCAAGCAGGAAAGAGCGCTGTTCAGGTTACTTATCAAGGCCAATGGGGTCGGCCCTAAGTTGGCGCTGACCATACTGTCGGGGCTGACGGCGCAGGAATTTGTCAGCTGTGTCGAGCGCGATGATATCGCCACTTTGGTAAAACTGCCGGGGGTGGGCAAGAAGACCGCCGAGCGTTTATTGGTTGAGATGCGCGACAAGCTCAAGAGCCTGATGGAAGCCTCCAGCGGCAATGAGCGTGAGTTTGTGCTCAAGTCCAATTTTACCCCGGCAGAAGCGCCCAACAACGCCGAAGAAGATGCCATTGCAGCCTTGCTCTCTTTGGGTTATAAACCCGCCCAGGCCAGCAAAGCGGTTTCCAGCGCCTTTGTTGAAGGCATAGATTCAGAAACCCTGATCAAGGCCGCACTCAAATCCATGCTGTAACATGGAGCGGATAACTGAGGAATGAAGGTAAAGGCATGATAGAGGCCGACAGACTGATCCAACCCCAAAGCTCTCCTCAGGAGGAGCTTATCGATCGGGCGATGCGTCCCAAGTTGCTGGACGAGTATACAGGTCAGAATGAGGCTCGCGCTCAGCTCAAGGTGTTTATTCAAGCCGCCAAAAACCGCCAGGAAGCCTTGGATCACATGTTGATCTACGGCCCGCCGGGGCTTGGCAAGACCACCTTGGCAATGATAGTGGCCAATGAGATGGGGGTGAATATCAAGTCCACCTCGGGGCCAGTGCTGGAAAAAGCCGGCGATCTGGCGGCATTGCTGACCAATCTCGAGCCGGGCGATGTCCTGTTTATCGATGAAATTCATCGTCTCAGCCCTGTGGTGGAAGAAATTCTCTATCCGGCGATGGAAGATTATCAGCTGGATATCATGATAGGCGAGGGCCCGGCGGCCCGTTCTATCAAACTGGACTTGCCGCCATTTACCCTGGTGGGCGCTACCACCCGCGCCGGTGCGCTCACTTCGCCGTTAAGGGCTCGTTTCGGGATCCCGCTGCGGCTAGAGTTTTACAATGTGGACGACCTCAGCACCATAGTTGCCCGCTCTGCCAAGATGTTGGAACTGCAGATGGACTCGGACGGCGCCAGGGAAATCGCTCGCCGTGCCCGCGGAACCCCGCGGATCGCCAACCGCCTGCTCAGACGGGTGCGTGACTTTGCCGAGGTGAAACACGATGGCCGGATCACCAAGTTGGTGGCCGAGCAAGCGCTGGATATGCTGGATGTGGACGGCGAAGGCTTCGATTACATGGACCGCAAGTTGCTGCTGGCGATCATCGACAAGTTTATGGGCGGCCCAGTGGGGCTCGACAACCTGGCGGCGGCTATAGGCGAAGAGCGGGAAACCATAGAGGATGTGCTGGAGCCATTTCTTATTCAGCAAGGTTTTATCCAGCGTACTCCCAGGGGCAGGATAGCCACTGCCAGGGCCTACAGCCATTTTGAGATGATAAAGCCGGAATAGTCAGAAAAGGGAAAGGTCTTAACGACTTTTCCCTGTCTAATCACGCAAAATAGGTAAACCCTGCATCTTGGCAAACTGAAAATCGATAGTTAACTTATTGTTTTTATAAAGTTAGTTTTGCAGCCTTATCAACTTCCTTGGAAAAGCACTTTTGCTTAATATTATGTGCATCTTCCAGTTCTTATCAGATTTTATTCTTGTATAACCGGGTTTTGAAAATCATTGATATTCAAAGCTGGTACATATTTCGTTAACTCATATATGCTCATAATGCGAATGCGGCTTTTACTGGGCTGATGGTAGAACGGCTTTCGGGGCGAGCCAAACAAAAGGATTCACTTATGGTTGAAAAAATCACCGCCATGCTGGCGTTGATAGGAGTCTTGTCTCTGGCGTGTCAGTGGATTGGCTGGCGGATGCGTCTGCCGGCGATATTGCCGCTGCTATTGTGTGGTTTATTGCTGGGGCCTGGACTAGGTTTACTTAATCCCGACGCGATTTTCGGTGATCTGCTGTTCCCGATAATTTCCCTCGGGGTGGCGGTGATTCTGTTTGAGGGGGCGTTGACACTCAACTTCAAGGAGATCAAAGATCACGGCCGGATGGTGACGCATTTAGTGTCTGTGGGGGCATTGATTACCTGGGGCTGCATCGCCTCGGCGGCGCATTTTTTGTTGAGCTTTGACTGGCCGCTGGCGTTGCTGTTTGGTGCCTTGGTCGTGGTGACCGGCCCGACTGTGATAGTGCCCATGCTCAGAACTGTTAAACCCAAGTCTCAGTTGGCCAGCATTCTGCGCTGGGAGGGGATAGTCATAGATCCGATAGGCGCCATGCTGGCGGTATTGGTGTTTGAGTATATTACTGTCAGCGCCGGGCAGACGGCGCATGTACTGCTGGCGCTCGGCTCCATGCTGGGGATAGGCCTGGGCCTGGGGGCTCTGGCCGGTTATCTTGTTGGTCGGATGCTGAGAAGTAACCTCTTGCCTCATTATCTCACTAATACGGCAGTGTTAACCATAATGCTCGGGGTCTTTGTCGGCTCGAATCTGCTTCAGGAGGAGTCCGGCCTGCTAACAGTGACAGTAATGGGGATTTGGCTGGCCAATATGCGCGGTGTGGATATTGCCGATATTCTTGAGTTTAAAGAGACTCTCACGGTACTGCTTATCTCGGCGCTGTTTATTTTGCTCGCCGCCAGGTTGGACTCATCTGCCATGCTCGACTTAGGGCTGGGCGGTCTTGGGGTACTGGCAGTGGTACTCTTGGTGGCTAGGCCCTTGAGTATCTGGATCTCTGGTATAGGAACGTCTCTTAGTAGCCCTGAAAAGTGGTTTTTGAGCTGGGTGGCACCAAGAGGGATAGTAGCGGCGGCAGTGTCATCACTGTTTGCCATCAAGCTGGAGAAGATGCAAGTGCCCGGGGCTGAAACTATAGTGCCGTTGGTGTTCTTAATCATCATAGGCACGGTTGTGATCCAGTCACTCACGGCCAGACGCTGGGCCAATATGCTTGGGGTACAAGCGGGGTCCGCCCGCGGCCTGCTTATCTTTGGCGCTTCCAAGTTTTCCCGGGAGCTGGCCAAGGTGCTCAAGGGTAAGGATATCAAGGTCATCCTCGCCGACAGTAACTGGGATAATATTCGTTTGGCACGAATGGATAATATTCCGGTTTATTTCGGTAATCCGGCTTCCGAACATGCCGACACCTATCTGGATTTGACCGGTATCGGCAAGGTGCTGATCCTCTCCCCATATCGTCAGCTCAATCCTTTGGTCTATTTCCATTTCCAGGATATCCTCGGGCAGAAGAAGGTTTATGGTCTCAGTAACTCGGAGAACAACGGTACCAGCGCTCGCCATCAGTTATCTGAATCTTACTTGAAGCGTATGTGCCTATTCGGGGAGACAGTTTCCTACGCCAAACTGGCCAGCTTGATGTCTAAGGGCGGAGTGCTTAAGAGCACTAATCTGACGGAGAGCTTCGGCTACAAAGATTTTTACCGTCGTTATGGTGAAACTGTAGTACCACTGATGTATTTGAAAAACGGCAAGGTCACTATGTTGACCGGTAACACGACAGACTTGCCAACGGGAATTGAACTTATCAGCCTTATCCCTAAAGAGGCGATGGCAGAAGCTTCAGCACTCAAGGAAGCTGAAGAAACCCTCAAGCAGGCAAGGGCTGAAGCCGAGCAAAAGGCCAAGGAGCTGGAAGCAAAAGAGCAGCAAGCCGCATTAACGGCATCTGGTGAACAAGGCAAGAACAGCAATGAAGATGGAAAAGCCGGCGGCACGGACAATAAACAAGATCGTGGAGAAGTGAGTGTCTGATAAAGCCTGAACCTTTGCCTTGAACAGTATTGAAAATACCGGGTCATTCAAACGACCTGGTATTTTTCCATAAAGCGCTTGCTGATATGGCATCAAATCCGCGAACGTCGGATTGGCCCAATCAGTAAAATGCCTGCTATAGTCCGGGCACAGCAGTCATCAAAGAGGTGAACCATGTCTGATTTTACCGTCTCCTCCGAAGCACAGGCGTTTTCTCTGCAAGAAAGAGAAGCCCTCTACAAGGCGATATTTGCCCGTCGTGACATACGTAGCCAATTTTTGTCAAAACCGGTTGCCGAGGATAGTTTACAGCGGATCCTGGATGCCGCGCACCATGCGCCCAGCGTTGGCTTTATGCAGCCTTGGGACTTTATTCTGGTGCGTAGTGACGCCAAGCGCCAGGCAATTAAAGAAGGGTTTGACGCCGCCAATGCGCGTTCTGCCGAGCAGTTCAGTGGTGAAAGACGACGCCATTATCAGCGACTAAAACTAGAAGGTATTGTTGAAGCGCCTTTGGGTATCTGCGTGACTTGCGACCCAAGCCGCACTGGGCCAGTGGTACTTGGGCGCACCATTAAACCGGAAATGGACAACTACAGTGCGGTTTGTGCCGTGCAAAATTTGTGGCTTGCTGCCAGAGCAGAAGGTCTTGGGGTGGGTTGGGTCAGTATTCTCGATGATGAAGTGCTGCGTGAGACATTGGGGATCCCGGAGCAGATAAGAATTATCGCCTATCTATGTCTGGGTCGTGTGAGTGCCTTTAGCGATATCCCTGAGCTTGAACGTAAAGGCTGGTTGCCACGGCGACCACTTGAGTTGGCTGTCCATGAAGATGGCTGGCAAGCGACCCAGCAGCAACAAACAGAGCAACTTTTGGCTGAATATCTCCATGAAAAGGGATATGAATAGATTTCACAACTCAATGCGACAGTTTTGACTGTAACTACTTGATGAGACTGAAGAGTGGCCCGGCGGAAAGCGGCAGGGGATATCCGCTTTGGGTTTGGTCGTTGTGCTTGATAATCAGAATATGATTATACCCATAAAACCCTCATTTCTGTGGATATCGCCTCGGTAATTCTACCTTTGGCGCATTGTATTACTGCGTTAACTGAGTTAGATTGAAACAAGTGTTTAAATCCAACGTTTAAGAGTCTTTAGATGAATCCCTACCAAGCTCCGTTAACTGACATGCGCTTCTTGCTTGAACATGTTTTTGATGCCGAACAAACCTGGTCTTCATTGCCGGCAATGGCCGATATGGTCGATCTCGATACTGCCGCTGCCATCCTCGAAGAAGGCGCCAAACTGTGCCGCGATCTTATTCATCCTATAAACCGCAATGGCGATGAACAAGGAGTCCGTTTCGAGGCTGCCAAGGTGATCACACCCGATGGTTATAAAGAAGCTTATGCCGAGTTTGCCGCCGGTGGTTGGGTAGGGCTGTGCGGCGACCCTGAGCTGGGGGGGATGGGGATGCCGAAAATGCTCGGTGTCATGGTCGATGAAATGGGCTATAGCGCCTGTAACGCCTTTACACTTTACAGTGCACTGACTTCAGGTGCTGCACTGTGTATTCACGCCCACGGTAGTGAGGAGCTCAAGGCCAAATATCTGCCTAAACTCTACTCAGGTGAATGGGCCGGCGCCATGGATATGACAGAGCCTCAGGCCGGTTCGGACTTGCGTAATATCCGCACCCGCGCTGAACCAACTGACAGCGGCAGTTTCCTTATCAGTGGTTCAAAAATTTTCATCACAGGTGGCGATCAGGACTTGACCGAGAACCTGGTTCATCTGGTGCTGGCCAAGATCAGCGGCAGCAAAGGCATCTCGCTATTCCTGGTACCTAAGTTCAAAGTGGCCGATGACGGCAGTTTGGGCGCAGCCAACGGTGTAACCGTCGGTGCCATCGAGCACAAGATGGGTCTCAAGGGTTCGGCGACTTGTGTGATGAATTTTGATGATGCCGAGGGGTATCTTATCGGCGAGCCCAATCGTGGCCTGGTGTGCATGTTCACCATGATGAACTATGAACGTCTGTCCATAGGTATCCAGGGGCTTGGCAGTGCTCAGGGCGCTTATCAGATGGCGGCCGATTATGCCAAAGAGCGCCTCCAGGGCGTCGCTGCCGGTGGCTCACCCACCGGCAGCGATTCAGATCCTATTTTGGTACATGGCGACGTAAGGCGCATGCTGCTGAATATCCGCGCCATGACAGAAGCGGGCAGGGCCTTGGCTATGCTCACAGGTAAACAGCTGGATCTGGCCAAGTTTGCCGAAGATGAAGCGATTAAAACCAAAGCCAGTCGTTACGTGGGTCTCTTGACTCCGGTCGCTAAGGCGTTCCTGACCGATCGCGGTCTGGACGCTACCATATTGGCGCAGCAGGTATTCGGTGGCCACGGCTATATTCGTGAGACCGGCATAGAGCAATTGGTGCGTGATACCCGTATCGCCCAGATTTATGAGGGCACCAATGGTATTCAGGCCATTGACTTTTTGGGGCGCAAGCTGACAGGTGATCGCTTGGCAACCTTGAATGAGTTTATCGCCGATATCAAGGTTGATATGGCGACTTTTGGACAAGTATCAAATGAGCAGAAACAGCGCGTTGAAAGCCTGTTTGACCAGTTCGCCAGCGCGATTGCCGCTATTAACGAGCAAAAAGGCGATAAGCCTGCGCTTATTAACGCCTTGGCGGTTGAAGCCTTGGATGCCTTTGGTTACATACTCTACGGTTACCTGTGGCTGTTGATGGCAGATAAGGCACTCGCTGCAACCGATAATACCCTTGAGCCAGGCTTTGCCGAGGTCAAGAACCAACTGAAGGAGTTCTACTTTGCCAAATTGTTGGCCAAAGCCGATTTCCATTTGAGTCAGCTGGCCGGTGGTGATGACAGTGTGATGGCCCTTGCGCCCGAGCTGTTCTGAGAACGCAGAAGTATTCAAGCTGAATCGAAAGAGCCGCTATAAGCGGCTCTTTTCTCATGGCTTTGTTGGCGTTTTATCTAAGTACAAGCTTTGACGTTGCCCTACTAACGGGCGCTGACATTCAGCTCGGCCTGGGCTTTTTCCTGTTGTGCAGCTTTGGGTTTATCTTGCTCTTTTGCCGCCAGTTGGCCTTCTGCGCGGCTGTTTGTGCGAAAATCTGTCAGCCCCTGCAGCAAAAGTGTGGCAAAGGGCGCGGCTTCAAGCTCCTTGCTCTGGGGGCTCAAACCATTTTCCAGCACTACAAACAGGTATCTGGGCACTTGCTTGTCACTGCCATCGGTAACATAACCGGCCAGATTCACCACACCCTGCATACTGCCGGTTTTGGCCCAGACTCTGCCCTTGAGCGGCTTGTTGGCATAGCGCTTGCGGTACTTTAAGGTGCCGCTGTGGCCGGAAACCGGTAGCTTGTGCATCAACCATTGGTAATCCGGGGTATCGGCAATTAATCGCAGCAACTGCGCCAACTGCCTGGCATTGAGCAGGTTATAGCGTGACAGTCCGGAGCCATCTATCAACTGGGCTCTTTCCAGCACTACACCTTTTTCTGCCAGCACTTCCCTGATGGCTTTGGCGCCGGCACTGAAACTGGCGCCATCACCATAATAGTGTTTCCCCAGCTGTTTAAGTAGGCTGTCGGCAATCAGGTTGTCAGATTCCAGTAACATGATTTCCAACAGCTCGGGCAGGGCATCCGAGGCATGACTGGCTACCACCCTGGAGCTGGCCGGCAGCTGATTGGAGGTCAGTATCTTGCCTTTGATACTGAGTTTACCCTTGATAATGCCGGCGACGCTGTCGATGGCATATTGGCCGGGGTCGTTGACCGCCAGCGCCAGCGGTAATACCTGAGCGCCCGGGAAACAGCCACTGAAATGAAAGTGGTTGCCGGGTAACCGGTCCAGTTGCAGTTCGCAAAAGCCCTGCTTGTGACCTTTGTCGAAAATGGCGTTGGTGGTCAGCTTGACCGGCAGATAAACCGGCGCTGAAATTTTGGCTTTGTCTGAGGCGAGTGTGGGTTCGAGTTTGCCATGGACACAGTTTTGGTTAATCACATAGCTGGAGACGGGGGCTGCGTAACAGATCCCCAAGTCATCCCATACCCAACCGGGTGCTCTAAGCTGCTCATGGGTTTCTCCTATCAAGATAAGGTTGCCCTGTACCTGGTTGATACCCGCTTCGGTGACACGCTTGAACAGTTCCATCAGATCCTGGCGCTTTAAGGTAGGATCGCCACTGAACAGTAGATAGAGATCGCCTTGAAGTACGCCATTTTTGGGCGAATTGGTACTGAGAATGCTGGTGTGATAACGAAACTCCTCTCCCAGCAGCTCAGTGGCCGTTACCGCGGTCAGCAGTTTTTGAGTACTGGCCGGGATCATCAGGGTTTCACTGTTGTGGCTCAGCAGTTGCTCGCCGCTTTGCAGATCTTCTATCCAGACGGCAGTTTGTGATGAGGCCGGAGTGATCAGAGTCAAAAGATCATCAAGGGAGGTATTATCGGCCTTCAAAGGGGAAGACAGCGCCATGGCGCTCAATAACAACAGTGGACGTGCCAAGCCCTGCAGGGACAACTGTGGCATAAAAAAGCCTCCGGTTCCGTGAATGCTTTCGAGAGTATAACCTGCAGAGCCTTAGCTGTCGTCCTTGTCCATCAGTGCATAGAGTTTAAGTGTGACTATCAATACCAAACCGATAAACAGCGGCAGTACCAAAGGGCCGAGATAGGTTTTGAAGTGAAACAAGGCCCAGGCCGCGAGCAGGGTACCGATAAGCGTCAACCAGAATTGTTTGTTCATTGCCGTCCAGGTTTGAGTTAAGTGAGTGAGGGATTAAGGGCATATTAGTGTATAAGGCTAATGCTGTGATAACAGGGCTGCCATCACAAAAGCGTGATCTGGGTCGGTTTTACTCTTGGCGCGGTGTCCTCATAGCCTCTTTTGATACAAATTGCGCCGAAATCGTGAACCAATAGCGGCTGTTGACTAGAAAAGGCTTGCCCGATAGAAGACAAGTGGGTAATTTCTATTGCCTTATTCGCCCCGCCGTGGATCTTTATCGATTACGCCATCACAGGGGAAGGACATTTTGCCGGGAAACACAAGGAGCGAGTGGATTGCCGGAACATACAGTGACAGGAGGATACCTTGCTGGATAAGCTGGGTGGAATTGCCATAGCGCCGGATGCATTGCACTGGCTGCTGACCCCAAGTAACTTCAAACAGACCTTGATTGAGCGGATCCGTAGCGCCAAAGAGGCCATCTATATTGCGGCACTCTATCTGGAAGACGATGAGGCCGGACGCGAAATACTTGCCGAACTGCTGGCGGCCAAGGCAGCCAGACCCGAACTCGAAATCAAAGTGTTGGTAGATTTTCACCGTGCCCGCCGCGGCCTTATCGGCCACAAGGGCGATGGCGGCAACAACCTGATGTACCGTCAGGTGATGGCGCAAGCGCAGCAGCGTTTCAACATCTATGGCGTACCGGTGAAATCCCGTGAGTTTATGGGAGTACTGCACCTCAAGGGCTTTATTGTCGATGATGCCGTGATATACAGCGGCGCCAGCCTCAATAATATCTACCTGCAGCAGAAAGACAGATACCGTTTCGATCGCTATCACTTGCTGGAATCGGCCGAGCTGGCTGCCAGCATGCGAGAGATGATTGACAGTGCTATTTTAAGCGACAAAGCGGTCAGTTGCCTGAGCTGTCCGGAAGAAGAGGAAGTGCTGCCGGAAAAAATTGATGTCAGAAGCTTTAAGCAGCGATTGTCGGCGGCAAGCTATCAATTCAAGGGCGTTGAAGAGGGATTGCGGGTCACGCCGCTTTTGGGGCTTGGACGCAAGCGCAATCCGCTCAACAAGGCGGTACTCGCCATGGTTGAGGAGTCCAAGGAATCGCTTTTTATCTGCACTCCCTATTTTAACCCGCCCTATGCTTTGGTGCGGGCGTTGGTTAAACATCTGCGTAACGGCAAGCGTCTGGATATTTTGGTGGGTGACAAGACGGCCAATGACTTCTATATTCCGCCGGATCAGGATTTTTCCACCATAGGTGCATTGCCGTACCTCTATGAGCAGTCGCTGCGCAAGTTTGTCAAACGCCAGCAGTGGGCGGTTGATCAAGGACTACTCAATATCCATCTGTGGAAGCATGACAACAACAGTTATCACCTCAAAGGGGTGAGCATGGATGGTCGCAAACATCTGCTCACCGGCAGCAATCTCAATCCGCGGGCCTGGGCCCTGGATCTGGAAAATGGTTTACTGCTGCATGATGACAAACAAGAGCTGGCCGAGTCTTTTGCCAAAGAGCAGCAACATCTGCTGCTGCACAGCCAGCGTTTGTATCATTACAGCCAGATAGATACCTTGCAGAGTTACCCCAAGCCGGTAAAAAAAATCATGAATCGTATTCGCAGGCTCAAGGCCGACTTTCTGCTGCGGCGTATTCTCTGACAGCGCTTTACCAAGCGCTTGGCTGAATGAGAGCCTGATTGCAGAACTTGATTCAGTTTTGGTTTAGCCTTGGCTTATTCAGTCAAGGTTAAACACAGCCAGAATGAGTGATATCGTCCGCTTATCCCGCATTAATTTCCGTCATCTTCTGGTGCTCAGACAGCTGCTGGAAGAGCAAAGCGTCACCCAGGCGGCCACGCGTCTGTGTTTGAGCCCTTCGGCGGTCAGCAAAATACTCTCCCAGCTCAGGGATTGCCTCGATGATGAGCTCTTCTACCGTCAGGGTAATCAGTTGTTGCCGACTGCCAAGGCCAAACGACTCGGGCCGGTTATCAGCGCCATGCTCAGAGAGATGGACAACCTGTTTACCGAAGAGGGCTTTCGCCCGGAAGGATTTCAAGGGCGGATGAATTTGGCGCTGAGAGAAAGTAGCTTCGAACTGCTTGCGGGCGCTATCGCCAGCGTGCAACAGCAGGCGCCGGGAATGAAACTGGCAGTGCATGCCAAAGAGAGCACGGGTTTTCAGTCCCTGTGTGAAGGACGGGTGGACTTGCTGGTTCTGCCACACGACTTGGGACAGCCGCCAACTGGCCGCAACGAACTGATTTGGGAGCGTTTGGCAGAGGACGAGATGTGTTGCCTGATGCGAGCCGGGCACCCGCTGGCAACAAAAAAGTTGACACTGGATGCCTATCTGAGCTTTGCCCATGTGGGCATTTTGGACGCCGATCTGCAGCAACCCTTTTTCGAGCAGTCATTGGCACAATTGAGCCGCAGGCGGGAGCTGGCGCTGGAAGTCGCCGACTTCGGCGCCGCCGCCAGTATCTGCCGCCACTCGGACTTGTTGTTTACCTGCTCGGCGCTGTGGGCTTCAATGGCGGCGCAGGCAAGCGGCATGGTAGTTAAGCCATTGCCCTTTGCCTATGGCAAGGTGGGCTATAGCATGGTGCATCATCAAAGTGGTAGCCGAGATCCGGCGCTACAATGGCTAAAAGCAACTCTCCTCAGTGGCTTTAAGCAGTCCATCAGCCAAGGTTAACCGGTGGCAGACTGATATTGGCTATACCGGCGCGGCTGAGCGCCTTGGCCAGGTCATCAATCTGCTGTTGGCTCGCCTTGGGCCAGCGCAAGGCCTCGCCTTTGACACCATGATGATTGTAACCGTTTAGGCGCAGCCGCATCGGCTCCCCCTTCAGCGCTTGCCGGCGTTGCAAGTCGAGCAAAAACAACGCCAGAGCGTCAAAGTGCTGCCAATAATCACTTTTTCCGGGGACTTCCAGTAGCCTGATTTCCGCCAGTTTTCCTACTTCGGCCAGCAGTTGCAGGCTCTGCTTGACCTTGATATTGCCACGGCCTGTCAGTCGTCGGTGAGCCGGCTCATCCCAGGCTTTCAGGTCAACCATAGCGCCATCAAGCCAAGGGATCAGACGCTGCCAACCACTTGCTCCCAGGCTACCATTAGTATCCAAAAGGCAAGTCAGGTGTTTGAGCCCTGGGCTTTGTTTGATGGCTTTGAACAAGGTGCTGACAAATTTCAGCTGCAAGCTGGCCTCTCCGCCACTCAAGGTGATACCGCGGATAAAAGCTTTCTGCCTTTTAATCAGTGTCAATGCTGTTTCGACTGACAGGCGTTGGGTTTTGGGCTGGCTGCTCGAAGGGCAAACATCGAGACAGGTGTCGCAGCCGATGCAGCTTGTACTATCCCAGGCAAGCCTGAGAGATGCCTTGCTATTTGAAACTGCTTGAATATCAGCCGCAGCTGATTTTAGGCTCAAGGCACCTGCCGGGCAGTGCGTAATACACTCCTGGCAGGCGTCACACAGAGTGATGGTTTCCGGATTATGGCAACCGGGGCAGCGAAAGTTGCAACCCTGAAGGAAAAACACCATGCGATTGCCCGGGCCATCAACGGTCGAGAAGGGCAACACTCTGGCGACGTCGGCACTGGCAACCTCGGAACTTATAGTCAATGCCGAAGTGCCAGTGTCGCCGCTATTTAACTCACGGTAATTCGACTGACGCCCATTCAGCTCATCGCGATTAAGCTCAGAATGATTAGACGGGCTATCAAATATTCCTATTCCCGGGGCTGCACTCTTCATAGCTTGCGTCCTTACACCTGGGACTTGTCGGCGGCATGGAACTCTGCGCTCACTACCCGCGGTGCCCTTTGGGTCACGGCCGTGGTTTCACTGGCTTCTGTGCCCAGAAAGGTGGTGTTGGTACGTGAGCCTTGTTGGCGGTAACTGGCGATCTGCGACTTTTTCACCATATAACCTGTGATGCGCACCAGATCGGTATCGGCGGTATTGGCGGTAAATTCACGAAAGCCGGCATCCAGGGCGCCAATACACAGCTCAAGCAGGGCTTCAGGATTGGCCTTGATGGTTTCATCCAGGGTCAGGATCTCGCTGATCCCGGAAGGATAGAAAGCGTGTTGCGGCGCCAGCGCCAATACATGAGTGACAGGGTCCGGCTCGTGGCCGTAGGCTATTCTGACTCCCGGAGTGGTGCCTTTGTCGATGGAAAGGCCCCCCTGGGCATGAAGTAAGGCGCGGCCATTAAAGCCAAAACTGACTTGGGTAGTGGTCACTCTGTCACTGAGCGCGCGGGTAATGGCTAAACCGAGTGCATTGGCCTGCTCGTTGTGACCATATTCGCCACTCATACCTGCCAGCTGTTGCAGATGATTGACGGCTTCGGCCATGGCATAAACGCCGAACATGGGTGCAAAGCGGGATTCGTCAATGAGTCCTTCTTTTACCAGGAAGGAGTCGAAGAAATGGGATCTATGGTGTAAAAACTCACAACGTAGCTCAATCAGTTCATACATCAGGTTGCAGTAATGGGGCAGGGTGCGCTCGAGCATTT
This sequence comes from Shewanella indica, assembly GCF_033842865.1. Classification (NCBI taxonomy): domain Bacteria; kingdom Pseudomonadati; phylum Pseudomonadota; class Gammaproteobacteria; order Alteromonadales; family Shewanellaceae; genus Shewanella; species Shewanella indica. The sequence goes on along the minus strand of NZ_JAWXXR010000001.1, from coordinate 3,693,096 downwards.
CCTCCAGGGTACCGGCTTCTTCGGCGACGGCTTTGAGGTTAAGTCTGACCAGCGTATTGGCACCGCCTCGGGTGGGGAGCGCGTTATAACAGCTGACAATGCCGAACGTTTGATTTGGCGCCTCACCGGGAGCACAGGCAAAGGTTTGGGCATGTATCGGCCAGTTGCCGATATGAGGTTTGCTGCAGGCAATGATATTGTCTGTCGCCAATCGCAGCAGCGCTTTGGGCGTGCGCCTGGGGTCATACATAAAGGTTAGATTGGGAGCCACCTGCTTGAGCTCGGCATCAATGCGTAAAATAGTGCGGCAGACACGGTTGTCCTCTGGGCCTATATTGGCATGCATAAAGGCGTCCGGCAGGGTGCGATCCAACTGGATCCAGAAGCGTTTCAGTTTCTGATATAGGGTTTCATCACTGACGTCCTGGCAGTAAGGCAACAATAAACTATCGAGATAGCCGAGAAAAACCGGGATATTGGTGACTGACGGCACATGGTGATACAGCACCATCAGCTTCATCAGGGCATCATCCAGATCTTCGGCCGGTGTCAACTCCAGATACTCGGAGCCTTGCTCGAGAAAACGTTGGTAATCGGGCAAAACATATCTGGGTTTGAACGGGGCATGGCCCTCAAACATATCGCAAATAATGCCTTTATCCATGGCTTGGGTCAGTGCTTCACTGCGAGGCAGATAGGGAATACTGGCATCGGCGGCACCGGCCAGCGCCAGGGTTTTTTGCTTGGGGTCAAGCAGGGGATCGGTAATAAGACTAAGAAATTGATTGTCCATAGTGAGGCTCCGCTAAAGGCAAGGCGCTAACCGGCGCAATGGCCGAATTGGCTTTCAAACACAATAATTGAAATGGCTTTTAACCTGAGTCTAAGTAGGGACTTTATTTTCCGGAAGTGAAATGTGTTTGATGGCGCTTGTCTAAAATGGAAATCCGCTACTTTACATCAAATATTGAAAGAGCAATGAGACAGCAGGGGGATATCGGGAGAAGCACTGCTGACAGACGGATAAAACGGGCTATGGAAGTTTGAGAAATAAAGACCTAGTCTGTGGCAAGACAAAGCTAGTACAACTGGCATAAAAAACGCCTGCACTAGGCAGGCGTTCGGCTTTGAACTTATATTACTTGGCTGTCATCAAGGCAACGGCGTTGTCCAGCATACGGTTGCTGAACCCCCACTCGTTGTCGTACCAGGCCATGACTTTCACCAGGCGTCCCTTGACGCGAGTCTGGGTGGCGTCGAAGTTGGATGAGAAGGCGTTGTGGTTGAAGTCGATGGAAACCAGAGGCTCCTTATTAACCGCCAGCACTTCGTTCATGGGGGAAGTCTTGGCTGCCGCTTCTATAATGGCGTTAACTTCTTCCACTGTGGTGTCGCGGGAAGCGATAAAGGACAGGTCAACCAGAGACACGTTGACAGTCGGAACCCGAACTGCCAGACCGTCAAACTTGCCCTGAAGCTCAGGTACAACCAAACCAACAGCCGCAGCAGCACCTGTTTTGGTTGGGATCATCGACAAAGCCGCCGCGCGGGCACGACGCATATCGCTGTGATACACATCAGACAGACGCTGGTCATTGGTGTAGGCGTGAATAGTGGTCATCAGGCCGGATTCAATGCCGATGGCATCGTTCAATGGCTTGGCCACTGGTGCCAGACAGTTAGTGGTACAGGAAGCATTGGAGATAACAGTCATCTCTTTGGTGATTTCCTGGTTGTTAACCCCGTATACCACGGTGGCATCAACATTCTTACCGGGAGCTGAGATGATAACCTTCTTGGCGCCGGCATCCAGGTGTGGTTGTACCGCTTCTTTGGAAGTGAAGATACCGGTACATTCGAAAACCACATCTACCTGCAGCTCGGCCCATGGCAGTTTGGATGGATCGCGTTCCTGGAAGGTCGGGATCTTGTCGCCATTGACATAAATAGCTTCATCGTCGTGTTCTACTTTGGCGTTGAAGCGGCCGTGAACAGAGTCATATTTGGTCAGGTGAGCGTTGATGGAAGCGTCTCCGAGATCGTTGATGGCAACGATTTGAATAGGATAGTCTTTCTCGCTCTCGTATAGAGCACGCAGAACATTGCGTCCGATACGGCCATAACCGTTAATTGCTACGCGGATAGTCATCTCATATCCCTCTGGTGAATGTAAAAACAGTAATTGGTAGTAAAATTACAAAAATGTCGCGGGTCGTCAAGTTAAATCACGCTGTAACTGGCTATTCCGTTAACAAATTAGGTGTTTTTATTACAGCGGTCGCGAAACAATGCTTTAATTGTGCGACCGACAGGCGTAAATTACAAACTGGCAAGTAATTTGCCGCCCGGAGAATAGATCATCAGTTTTGTTTGGCCGCTTCGGCGCTTTTCTCAAGCTTACTGTCGCTATCAATGGGTTTGCTATTTGCGGCTTGTGTTGCTCCAACCTCAGGAGCAACTTGTGTCCCCGCATTGCCTTGCAGGCGTTTGGGCCAGTCACTCTCAAGGTAATCACCGCTTTTGAGAGCGTCCGCCAGACTACTTGCCTGTTGATCCAAATGAGTACTCAGCTGACTGTTGTTGCCTATCATGGCCTGAAGCTGGACCTCATCGACCGGGTTGTCGGTCAACAGTAGATTGGTTCTTGAAAGCAGATAGGCCTGCTCCATATCCTGCAACTGCCGGGAAGCACTCGCCAGCCCCAATAACCAATCGGGGTCGAAGTTCTTATCTGTACTTTTTGAAAACACTTTAAGATAGAGTTGTTTCGCTTTGATGGCATCAAACTTGAGATAATAGCCCGCTAGCCCGGCAAGGATCTCGGATGAATCTATCTGTTGCTGTTTCTCTGCTTCAAGCAATACCTTGAGCGCCGCATCGTCACCTAAATGTGCCCAGTGATAGAAGGCAATATAAATGTCATTACTGCCCTTGGTGGAGGCCTGCAGCTCAGACAGGCTTTGCGCGCTTAAACCATAGGCTCTGGCTCTGTCATTGGTGCGCTCTGGATTGAGAATATGTTGTACTCCGGACGCAAGTCCCACACAGCGGTTGTAGTTTTCCAGTTTAGTGAGCAAGTGATAAATTTGCTCACCTGAGGGTTCAGCGGTGGTTTTGACCTGGTAGCGCTGAATAATCAGACTGTTTTTTTCCCGCCTGCACCAGCTATCCTTATGCAAATCGTCACAAAGTTCAGGATTATTCTTACAAATAGTGGCGGGGTTACCGCCGTTATCACAGCCACTAACCCATGCTATAAGGATAAATGATGTAATTATTACTAGATTACGCGTCAAAATACGCTCCACATGGTTAAATCTGTAATTTAATTAGAGATTTAGCGAAAATCTCCTACTAGATTGAAGCTGCAGTTTTCATTACAATAGCGCCGACCAAAGAGGGGCAGGTTAGCTGTCATAAATATGATTATTGGTCTTTTCTTTTTGTTACTCAAACCTTTCCCGTTAATTTAAGTGGAAAAGTGAGATAAAGGATCTGTAAATGAGCGCTGATAAACACCTACAAAGTTGGCAAGAACGCTTCGAACTGGCAGAGGCCATGCAGCCCCTGTTGGGCAAGTTGTATCGCAATCAGGGCGTAGAAGTGGTGGTTTATGGTAAACCCCTGCTGATCGCCTCCACTATCGATATTATCAAGGCCCATCGTCTGGTTCGTCGCCATGTGGGCGACAAGCTGCGCCTGCGTGAGAGCTTCCCCTTCGTAGAAGCCCTGAGCAAACTGGATGTCAAACAGTGCAAAGTGGATATAGGTAAACTGGCGGTTAAGTACTGGCGTAATCATACCGATGGCAGCGAAATCGAGGCTTATATGAGCCGCGAGCTGGCCAGTGCCATTGAAAGCAAAGATGAAGTTGAACCACGCAACGTCGTACTGTACGGCTTCGGCCGTATCGGTCGTCTGCTGGCCCGTCTGTTGATCGAAAAAACCGGTCGCAGCAACAAGTTGCGCCTGCGCGCTATCGTACTGCGCGGTGGCCGTAAGGGCGATCTGGAAAAACGTGCCAGCCTACTGCGCCGTGATTCAGTACACGGACCTTTTAACGGTTCGGTTGAGGTGGATGAAGAGAACAACGCCATCATCGCCAACGGTACTTATATTCAGGTGATTTACGCCAACTCACCCGATGAAGTGGATTACACCAAGTATGGTATTACTGATGCCTTGGTGGTCGATAACACAGGTATCTGGAAAGATGAAGACGGGTTGGGTCTGCACCTTAAGAGCCCTGGTGCATCCAAGGTTCTACTGACTGCACCTGCCAAAGGCAGTATCAAGAACATAGTCTTTGGTGTTAACGACAGCGATATTCTGCCGGAAGACGTTATTGTTTCTGCTGCCAGCTGTACCACCAACGCCATTACGCCTGTATTGAAGGCCGTTAATGATAAGTACGGTATCGAAAATGGTCACGTGGAAACTATCCACTCGTATACCAATGACCAAAACCTGATTGATAACTACCACAAAGCCGACCGTCGTGGTCGCAGCGCGCCGCTGAATATGGTGATCACCGAAACCGGTGCCGCCAAAGCCGTTGCCAAGGCCTTGCCGGTGCTTTCCGGTAAGCTGACCGGTAATGCGATTCGGGTGCCGACTCCTAATGTGTCTATGGCCATCATTAGTCTGAACCTGAATGCTGAAACCAGCAAAGAAGATATGAACGCGTATCTGCGTGATATCGCGCTGCATTCAGAGCTGCAAAACCAGGTTGACTTCACCGAGTCTACGGAAATCGTTTCTTGTGATCTGGTGGGTTCACGCTACGCCGGCGTGGTTGACTCTCAAGCCACTATCGCCGATGGCAAGCGCGCCATCCTCTACGTATGGTATGACAATGAGTTTGGTTATAGCTGCCAGGTGGTGGGTGTAATGCAGAAGATGTTAGGTCTTAACTACTTGTCTCTGCCATTGTCTGAAGATTAATTCCGACTCTTAATAGCCAAGGCCCGGTCTGAGTACCGGGCCTTGTTATATCCAAGCCTGAATATTATTGGATTCACCTCGGACCGTTTGAGAAGTGATTTTAGAGAGGCGTTGTACAAGGTTTTTTAGGATGTCATTTGATAGGGAAGGGAGTCGACAAGCTACTGAATCAGATTGCATTTTAATCATTTTGACCGGAAATAGTCCCCTGTTGAGTAAATTGCCAGCATTCAAGCCATTTTGATATAAAAATGCTTATTTGCCGATTGACTCCCGCCCTTAAATCGGTAGAATGCCATTCCGCAGTCAGGGAATAAGACTCTGGCTTTCGCTTGGATAGCGGAACTGGTATGCGACATTAGCTCAGTTGATAAAACAAAAGGTCGGTACCTTTGTTGATTGTCAACTCGGAAGATGAAGCAAACAAGCGATGCGACATTAGCTCAGTTGGTAAAACAGAAGGTCGGTACCTTTGTTGATTGTCAACTCGGAAGATGAAGCAAACAAGTGATGCGACATTAGCTCAGTTGGTAGAGCGGTACCTTGCCAAGGTACAGGTCATCGGTTCGAACCCGATATGTCGCTCCAATCCCAGCCTTACGGCTTGGGGCGCGATGGCAGAATGGCTATGCTGCGGATTGCAAATCCGTCGATCTCGGTTCGACTCCGGGTCGCGCCTCCACTCTTTCAGCGACGATGAGATATGCTCCTTGTCGCACAATTTGCCCGAGTGGTGGAATCGGTAGACACAAGGGATTTAAAATCCCTCGCTGGTAACAGCGTGACGGTTCAAGTCCGTCCTCGGGTACCATATTAAAAAAGAGGCCAAGCAAATTTGCGGCCTCTTTTTTATTTCCATAGCTAGCTTTCCGAATATTTCCCTAGATGGCTACCCAACAAAGGTAACCCTCTTTTTCAATCACGTTTTAACATCAAGCGGCTATGCAGCCATCTAGAGTGATTGCTCATGATCAATCATGTAGTGGTTCATGATGGTAAAACTACCGCCATGTCCTCCTTGGTATAAATCATCAAAAAATAACAGCTATTATACGGCCTGCCTTGATGAGTTCGCCCCTTCGCAACGATATGGCAAAGCCTGCGTAAATCGTATTCCCCTCATGTGAAATGAAGATCAATTTTTTCGACCCATTATTAACTGAACGGCATTGGCTTGATGTGGTCAATAATTCTGGCTCAAGTCTATGATGGCACCGCCCTTTGGGCTAAACAGTTGCTGATGTAACCTGGCGGCAAACTCATCTGTCATTCCCGAGATATAGTCTGCTATTACTCTGTGGCTGTTTTCGCCCTTGTTGTTGGCTTGCTGCCAACGAGATTGTGTGTTGTGAGGCAAAAGCCTCAGGGGATCCGAGGCAAAGGCTTCAAACAGCTCCATCACTATCTGTTGCCCCTTGTACTCCAGCATCTGGATCTCGGGCTTACGTACCACATGTTTAAGTACAAACTGCTTCAATAGTTCCAATAGCTCGGCAAAGGCCGGCTCCAACTTGGCACTGAATCTCAGCAAGGGTTCGGCAAAGTCCGGAGTTTGGTCGATTCTGATGGCGGTTACCAGCGCATTTACCAAGGTTCCTATGGCATCCTTACGCAAGTGATGTTTGCGGGAAAACAGCTTGAGCTCAATATTCCCGAGCTGGCTTTGGATCCATTCATCCTCAATGGCTTGCAGCGGTGCACGCATATCCTCATGCCAATTGGAGCAGGTGACAATTCCCATCACTATGGCATCTTCGAGATCGTGCACCGCATAGGCGATATCATCGGCCAGCTCCATAATGGTGCAGTCGAATGATTTATAGCGGGTGCGATGGTGCAGCCCTTCGCCCGGGCTATAGTGGCTGAGAAAGCCTTGCTTGTCTTTACTATCCAGCGGCTCAAGCACCCAATCGAGGATAGCTTCATCATCATCGAAAACCCCTTTGACCGGCGGCCATTGGCTCGGCCTTAACTGACGATAGTGACTCAGTTCCGGCTGGGGTCTATCGACTCTCAGCGTACGTACCGGCGCTGGATATTTGAGTACACCGAGCAGGGTACGCCGGGTTAGGTTCATGCCAAAGTGTTCGGTATAGGGTTCGAGCCGGGTAAGAATTCTGAAGGTCTGGCCATTGCCTTCAAAGCCGCCGTGCTCACGCATCATGTAGTTGAGCGCCACCTCACCGCCATGGCCATAGGGTGGGTGGCCGATATCGTGGGCGAGACACAGGGCTTCGAGCAGACTCATGGAATCGAGCAAAAAGGCCATTTCGGGATAGCGCTGCTTCAGCTGGGCGGCTATGCCCGTGCCTATTTGCGAGACTTCCAGTGAGTGGGTCAGGCGGGTGCGGTAAAAGTCGTTCATGCCCACCCCAAGTACCTGAGTCTTGGCCTGTAAGCGCCGAAAGGCGGCAGAGTGCAGAATTCTGGCTCTGTCTCTCTGATAGGGACTGCGATTATCGTCGCGGCGCTGACTGTTATTGGGCTCGCGCCTGGCTTGCCAGTGGGCTTGGCTCATAATATCTCCTGCTAGAGCAGTTGATTGATCTCATCCAGATCCAGGGTGAAACTGGGAATAAAATGCTCGCGAAAATACGCCACTGCCGGGTCGGGGTTGGCATCCAGCATGGTTTCGAGTCGCTTGCGGGCACTATTGAACTCGTTGTTGCCTGCACGCTTTTCTTCGAGACACTTAAGATAGGCGCACAGAGTATCGGCGGACTTGACCAACTTGCGATGGCTGAGCTCGGCGTTATCACTGATAAACAGCGAGCGGTAGTCGTCACGAAACTCTTCGGGCACCATCTCCAGCAGCCTGGCTTCGGCTATGGCTTCAATCTTCTTGTATTCGGCTTCTATCTCGGCATTGAAGTATTTGACCGGAGTGGGCAGATCGCCGGTAAGAATTTCGCCGGCATCGTGAAAGATGGCCAGGGTAGCGGCGCGATCGGGCGAATACTGACCATTGAATTTACGGTTACTGATGATGGCCAGCGCATGGGCCACCATGGCGACCTGCAATGAGTGTTCCTGCACATTCTCGGGGCGGACGTTATACATTAAAGGCCAACGCTGAATTAACTTCATCCTGGCCAGGTGGGCAAAAAGGTGACTCATACAACTTCTCTAAGTTTTTGCGCGTTTCCCTTACTTTACCTCAGTGGTTAAAGGCTGTCAGTGCCGGGCGGCGATAAAAAAGCCGCCTCGACGGGCGGCTGGCATTTGTTATTGGCGGTAGTACTCGAGGAAGTCACCGAAGGCGAGCAGGGCCCGCTGTAAGTCTTCCTTATGAGGGAGAAACACCACTCGTAAGTGATCCGGCTCTGACCAGTTAAAGGCAGTGCCCTGTACCAAGAGAATTTTCTTATCTTTCAGTAGATCCAGCACCAGGCGCTCATCGTCCCTGAGGCCGAAACGCTTGCTGTCGAGGCGAGGGAATGCATACATGGCACCCTTGGGTTTCACCACGCTCACGCCGGGAATTTGATTGAGTAGCTCATAACAGATATCCCGCTGTTGGGTCAGGCGGCCATCTATGGCGGTAAGCTCATTGATACTTTGATAACCACCTAATGCGGTTTGAATCGCGTGCTGATTGGGCACGTTGGCACAAAGGCGCATAGAGGAGAGCATCTCCAGCCCTTCAATATAACTTCGCGCCGCCTTGAGATTGCCGGACAGCATCATCCAACCGACCCGGAAACCGGCGGCTCTATAGGCTTTGGAAAGGCCATTAAACGTCACTGTGAGAATATCGTCCGACAAGCTGCAGGCCGGGATATGCACAGCGCCATCGTAAAGAATTTTGTCATAGATCTCATCGGCAAACAGTATGATGGAGTGTTGCCGGCACAACTCAACAATCTCCAGCAACAGCTCGCGACTGTATACGGCACCGGTTGGATTGTTGGGGTTGATAATCACAATTCCGCGGGTTCTTGGGCCAATCTTGCTCTTGATATCCTCAAGATCGGGAAACCAGTCGGCCGCTTCATCGCAGCGATAGTGGCGCGCCTTGCCGCCGGCCAGGTTAACCGCCGCAGTCCATAGTGGATAGTCAGGGGAGGGAACCAACACCTCATCATCGGTATTGAGTAGCCCTTGCATGGCCATCACTATCAGTTCGGAAACACCATTACCTATATAGATATCTTCAATATCGACACCGAAGATCCCCTGGGACTGGTAATGCTGCACTATCGCCTTACGGGCAGAAAACAAACCTTTGGACTCACAATACCCTTGAGCTGATGGCAGGTTGAGGATGACGTCACGAACTATCTCTTCCGGGGCTTCAAAGCCAAAGGGGGCCGGGTTACCTATATTGAGTTTAAGAATACGGTGCCCTTCATCTTCCAACCGACGTGCTTCTTTATGTACCGGTCCTCGAATATCGTAACAAACACTGTCGAGCTTATTGGATTTGATGATTGGCCGCATTACTACCTCGAAACTGGCTGATATGAAAGAGTTTAACCTTCGGCACGATACCTAATTTAAAGCATCTTAGAAAGGGGGGATGAGTCATATTTTTTGCTTTTAACAGAATTTTTATCTTTTCACGTCAAACAAATATGCCAGTTAAAAGATGATGCGACTACAACCTGATTGGATATCAGTATTTAAAACTGCTTAATCGGCAGGGTGCTGGTGATTAGCACAAAACTCATTTGACATTGTTTAAAATAAAAAGGCAGTTTAACTGAATGCTTATATGTCAATAACGCTAAAAGAGCTTAAAATGTGCATGTAAAAGCTATTGAATCATATAGAAATTTTTTGGCAATTGCCTACAAGGTCAAAATTTGCGCTGACTGATTCAGATTATGGTTGACTCATATGCAGTTGAGCATTATTTTCTGCGCGATGTTTTTAGCAAGGCTCCAACAAAAGCGACCAGTTGTTACTGTCCGTCTGGCGGAAAGCCGTAAATAAAGCAGTTGTTTTGGCGGTGTCTTGAACGCCCCACATGACTTTATAGGGCCGTAAGGCCATCTTTTTGAGGACCTAAGTGCATGTCTGAGCCGACAGCGTTAAGTCTTGTTCCCCCCATTGTTGTATTGGTGCTGGCCATTTGGCTGCGTCGTCCCATTTTGGCGTTGATCATAGGCGCGGTCAGTGGTCTGTTACTTTTGGATCCCAGTCAGGTACTGAATAACTTCGCCGATATTTCACTCAAAGTGATGGCCGATGAGACCATAGGTTGGTTAATCCTGGTGTGTGGCAGTTTCGGTGCCCTGATTGCCTTATTGGTGCGCACCGGCGGTGCCTTGGCCTTTGGCCGCAAGGCAATTAAGTTAGCCAAGGGGCCGCGCTCGTCCCTGCTAATGACCTTTGTACTTGGCCTGGTTATCTTCATTGATGATTACCTGAATGCGCTCACGGTCGGTGAAACCATGAAACGGGTCACCGACAGATTCAAGATCTCCCGTGAGATGCTGGCCTATGTGGTCGACTCTACCGCTGCGCCAGTGTGCGTGTTGGTGCCGCTATCTACCTGGGCGGTCTTTTTCGGCGGGCTCTTGGTCAACAACGGAGTGGCTGCCGAAGGTGAGGGGATCCAAATCTATATGCAGGCAATCCCGTACATGTTTTATGCCTGGTTGGCAGTTGCCATGGTGCTGTTGGTGATTCTCGGAATAGTCCCGGCCATAGGGCCAATGAAAAAAGCACAGCTTGCTGCGGCTGCCGGTAGTCCAGCCAAAGAACAAACAAATTTTGATGAAGTCCAGACCTTGGATGAATATGCCGTGCGCGCGATGGAAGAGGAGTTTGAGCTGGCCGATAAGCAAGGACAATTACATAATTTCCTGGTACCTATTTTGCTGTTGGTTGGCTTTACCGTCTACTTCGATATCGATGTATGGAAAGGCTTGTTGGCAACCTTGGTGATTACCTTGCCATATTACGCGGTACAGCGTTTGATGCCCTTGTCCGAAATGATGGATCAGATGATAGATGGCTTTAAGAGCATGCTACCGGCTATAGGCACTGTTATCGCCGCCTTTGTGTTCAAGGATGTTTGCGACCAACTGCTGCTACCTCAGTATGTCATCGACTCCCTGAGTCCCTTTATGACACCTAAGCTCTTGCCGGCAGTAGTATTTGTAGCCATGGCAATTCTGGCCTTTGCCACAGGTTCCAGTTGGGGTATTTTTGCGGTAACCATTCCTATTGTAATGCCGCTGGCGCAATCTGTTGGTGCCGATATCCCCTTGGTGATAGGCGCCTTGTTGTCAGCTTCATCCTTTGGTAGCCAGGCATGTTTCTACTCAGACTCCACCGTCCTTGCGGCGCAAGGCTCCGGCTGTAATCTGGTAAGTCACGCAGTCACTCAACTGCCTTATGCCTTAATCGCAGCGGCACTGACTTTTGTTGGCTTTATCATAGTGGCTTGAGCCCTAACCTGAACTCTAAACAGTGACCTAAAATCCCCGGGTATGTCCTGGGGATTTTTGTTTTCTGAACATCCCAGACGGTTTTTATTCGAGTCTGTGAGGCTCGTTATGTGTTCTTATGCTTCCCATTGGGAAATGACAGATTATAAGTCAAAAAACCGATGACAACGCCATCGGTTTTTTAATTAATATGTTCTAACGCAGCCAGTACTCAGCTTAGGTTTCATCTACTACAGAGTTACCTGTTTTGCTCGCGTGAGGTTTGCTGTTTGGCAGCAACAGGTTCATCAATATAGCTACGATACCGCAAAGGCTGATGCCGGTCAGGCTGAATGAACCGATACCGAAAGCCATACCCCCGATACCGAATACCAGTGTCACTCCAACGATAGAAAGGTTGCGAGGTTCACTGAGATCCACCTGGTGTTTGATCAATGAGTTGAGGCCCACTGCAGCGATAGAGCCGAACAACAGACACATGATACCGCCCATTACAGGTACCGGAATGGTCTGCATCAGAGCCCCCAACTTGCCGACGAAGGCCAGCAAAATAGCAGTAATGGCTGTCCAGGTCATAATTCTCGGATCAAAGTTGCGCGTCAGGGTTACTGCGCCTGTGACCTCAGAATAAGTGGTATTGGGTGGGCCGCCAAAAGCGGTAGCTGCTATGGTGGCAACACCGTCACCGGCAAGAGTGCGATGTAAGCCGGGCTTTTTCAGGTAATCTTTACCGGTAACATTGGAGATAGCCAGAATATCCCCTATGTGCTCCACCGCCGGGGCGATGGCAACCGGGATCATGAAGGCTATGGCGTGCCAGTTAAATTCGGGAGCGACGAAGTTAGGCATGGCCAGCCAGGCGGCTTCGTGTACAACATTGAAGTCCACTATGCCGTAATACAGACTCAAGCTGTAACCGACTATAATGCCGGCCAGGATCGGCATCAGCCTCAACAGTCCCTTGGCAAAGATGGCCACGGCTATGGTGGTCAGGAGTGATGCCAGAGAAACAAATAGCGCGGTATCTTGGGCAACAAGCACCTGGCTGCCATCTCCACTTTTACCAAGCGCCATATTCACCGCAACCGGTGCCAAGCCGAGACCTATGATGATGATAACCGGCCCCACAACCACAGGGGGCAGAAGCCTCATAATAATGCCGCTGCCACGCAGTTTTACCACAGAGGCCAGCATTAGGTAGACACAGCCGGCTGCCATCAACCCGCCCATGGTGGCAGGGATACCCCAAGTTTGGACGCCATACATAACAGGTGGAATAAAAGCAAAAGACGACGCGAGGAAAACAGGGATTTGACGTTTGGTGATCAGTTGGAATAACAGGGTGCCGAATCCGGCGGTAAACAGGGCTACGCTGGTATCGAGGCCGGTAAGCAACGGCATCAGCACCAGGGCTCCGAAAGCGACAAATAACATTTGTGCGCCTTGCAGAGGACGGGCAAGGTATTTCATTTTTTTATCCGTATTGTGGTTAAACCGGCCAATATTACCAGATGGCCACAAAGCGTGGGGGGCTATTTGCCGTTTTAGATCAAATTTTTCACAATTTCCATAGTTGAACCCGAGATGAACCAAGAGGCAGGTTTTTCATCTCCACCGGCTCGCCAAGTGGGGCATATATGATACACTTTTGCCATTCCGACCACTTTTTACCGTCGCAAAGATGCTGAATTTATTTGTAAAGCCAGTTGTTTTTCTTTCCCTGTTCTGCGCCACGACTTTGGTTCAGGCTGTTGAGGTTAAACAGCTGGATGAAGCTACTGTAGCCGTTGGGTCCAGATCCAGTGCCGAGAAGAGCAAGGGGCTCAAGAAGGCATTGGAAGATGTTATTTTAAAAAATTCCGGCTCACGCAGTGCTCTCGAAAGCCCGGAGATCCAAGCCAAACTTGCCAATGCCGATGCCCTGGTCAGTCAGTTTGGTTATCTTGATACTGAAGAAGGGCTCAAGCTAAAAGCTAATTTCGAACACCGGAAGATAGTCGACATGTTGCGTGAAGCCGGCTTGCCTGTATGGGGCAAACAGCGTCCCTTAACTCTGTTTTGGCTCAGTACGGATATCAACAATGAAAGAGTTATCCTAAGTGATGACTCAAGCGCTGAAGAGCGCAAGGCGTTTGCCGATGCTTCGATGGAACGTGGTGTGCCGCTGATGTTTCCTTTGATGGATCTTGATGATTTGATGCGTATCAATGTCAATGACGTGCGCGGTTTATTTGCCGATACTGTTGCTACCGCCTCAACTCGCTATCAGGCGGACTTCTTTGCGATGGGCGCACTTGAGGCAAATGGCAGTGAATTTAACTATCAATTGGTACTTTATCCCAAGACGGATATCAGTCAGTCCTTCGGCCAGCCTCTGCTCAATCGTCAGGGACAAGCTGCCAGTAAAGACGAGGCTGTGGCCGAGATGATGTTGTCACTGTCCGATTACTTTGTGTCCCGGTACGCCATAGCCGACTCTGGGGATGGTTTGCTGAGCAAGGTACGTTTTACCGGCATCAGCCAGATGAAGCAGTTGGTGGAAATTGAAGCGTTTCTCAATCAACTCAGCGCGGTGCGTGAAGCAAGCCTTAGCACTTTGCAGGGTGATAGCGCTACTTTTAAGGTGCAACTTTTTGGCTCGGAAGACGACTTGAAAAACCTGTTGCGTTTGGAGCCTCGGTTATCTTCGGCCCAGAGCGGTTTTCAAGATGTCGCCGACGGCCAGGGTTACGATGGTTTTAACTCATTGCCGCAGGCATCCGAGACCACAAAATTCAACGAGAATGTGAGCCAGCCCTTAGGTCCTTACCAGTGGCACAGCCGTTGAGGTTTTAACCGCGGCGCCAGTCATGCTAGACTTGGCGCCCGCATTTTTGATTGACCGCGATTGGGAACGATCCTGAGTGACACAAAACTCACCCTTGCAACTTTCACTGCCCGTTCACTTGCCGGACGATGAGACTTTTAACAGTTACTATCCAGCGGCAGGAAACGATGAACTTATCCAGACTCTGAGGGCCTGTGCCGAAGGCCACAGCCAGGGAGCCGTTTATTTATGGGGACCGGTAAAATCGGGTAGAACCCATTTGATGCACGCCGCCTGTGCTCACGCCAATGAGTTGGAACGCAGCAGTTTTTATATTCCTTTGGGTATTCATGCCAGTATCTCCACCGCTTTACTTGAAGGGTTGGAGCAGCTCGATCTGGTTTGTATTGATGATGTCGATGCGATTGCCGGCCATCCTTTATGGGAAGAGGCGATATTCGATCTCTATAACCGGGTAGCCGAACAGAAACATTGTGCTCTGGTGGTCAGTGGCAGCGCAGCGCCTATAGATGCCGGTTTTGCCTTGCCGGATCTGGTCTCAAGGATGCAGTGGGGACTCAATTATCAGCTCCAGCCCATGGCCGATGAAGAAAAGTTGGTGGCATTGCAACGTCGCGCTGCCATGCGTGGCCTACAGTTACCGGAAGATGTAGGCCGCTTTCTGCTTAATCGTTTAGCCAGAGACTTACGTACCCTGTTCGATGTACTGGATAGGCTGGACAAGGCGTCTATGGTTCATCAACGTAAGTTGACTATTCCCTTTATCAAAGAGATGCTACGGCTTTAGTCTTTAAGTCGCTAAAGATAGTAAAAAAGCGCTGCCCTAGAGCAGCGCTTTTTTATACTATGACAAACTAAAATAACAATCAGTGTCTGTTTACACCCACAGGAGCTCTGTGGCGATCGCCACTCAAACGCAGCGGCACTTGAGTTTGTTCACGCTGTTGTTGATGCTGGATATTGCTCTTTGGCGCCATAAGTGTGGGTGATATGCCGAGGTTGGCTGCCCAACTCAAGCCTGGTTGCATCTGCAGCGGCGCCGGCAAACTATCCAGCAGCAGCTGATTATTGAGCTCAGGCATCATCTCGCTCAACACCAAACCTGTTCGGTTTCTAAGTTCGGTGGCACCGATCCGTCCCCGTTGGCCCCAGTCGACACTGATGCTGTTTGCGGTCACAGTTGCGGGTTTGTCTGTGACAGCCACATCCCGCTGTACCCCAAGACGGTAACTCATCATGGCTTCTTCAAACAGCATGGCGGCATCTTCCCTGGAGGTACTGTAGTTGTAAAAGTCATTGGCTCTGTCGGCAAAGAAGAAGCCGCTGACATCCCCGGGCGAGTATGCCTTTTGGGTCGCTGTGGCGGTTTCGCCCATAAAGCTTACGCTGGCCAGGGCTCTCATTTCTGTGCTATTAAGCGGATAAGCGCTGCTGAGCTGATCCGATATCAAGGCTTTTTGCGCCGTGCGCCGGTAATAATCATCCAGCAAAGTTGGTCCCTCAAGGCTTGAATGAACACTGCGCGGGAAAAAGTCATTGGCATGAGCCAACTCGTGGTATAGCAGCGAGGAAAGATCGGTAGTCAACTCACTGATAGGACGATTGCTGCGCTGGTTGCGATCACGATAGACAGAAGCATAATCGTTGTCTTTGACATAACGCCAGGGGATCAGGAACTGCAGCTCATTACCGAAACCGGCACGGTAATCCGGCGCTTCATTGATGCTGTCGCGCTCGGTTGCCGTCAACCAAAGATCTTCCGGATCCAGATAGATGGCGCCGGTAACCACCCAATAAAAGGAGGGACGGACATCGTAGCTTATCACCACGGCGGTGACAGATTGCAATAAGGTGGCAAAGTCACCATGAGTGTCCATTTGATCGATAAAGGCTTCAAAATTACGCCCCATCCAATCGTGGGATACCAGTACCCGGTCCATTATCGCTTGTTTATCACTGATGCCGGTGCCGACTTGTCCAATCAAGGGCAGGGTACTAAGCTGGCAAGCGCTCAACTGATTGGAATAAGTGCAGCGTTTTAGTACATCGGCATAGGGCGAGTTTCGCCTGTAGGCATGAGTGCGGGCAACTGGCGCATCAAAGTACTCTGAGGTAATTTGCGCTTCATCAGTTATCAGTATGCTGACTTCATCGCTTAAGATCTCGCCATTGACACTGGCGCTGGCTCGCAAGATCACCCCCGTATCCTGGCTAACCCCGGGGGCGACAAATAAGGGACGCTCAAGATTGGACAAGTCCAGATTAAGGTCAGGCCCGGCAGCAATACACCAGTTGATATTGTTTGCCGCAGCGCCATTGACTCTATCCAGTCGTACGCTGACATTATTGCCTTCTACCACTTGGTGATCCTGGCGGATATTTAGGCCACTTCCCGCTGCTACTGTCAGGGTAACCGTCTCCTGCAGGCTGAGATCATTGCCGCTGACATTTAACTGAAAGCGGTAATCACCGCTTTGTGGCGGTACAAACGCCAGCACTGGGCTGTCATTGATGCTCATATCGACACCGGGCCCGGACAACTGCTGCCATTGGAACTGCATATTACGGCTGTTGAGCGTGCCCATAGTGGCAATAACACTGCTTTGCTGGCCGGCTAAATAACGGCTTTGCAACTTAAAAACCAGACCGGATGCTGTTGTTTGATTGTTGAATTCACTTTGTTGCTCACAGCGAGACAAGGCCTGAGGTGGAGTAACGACAGGAGGGATAAGGTCGCCGCCATTATCATTGCCACCACCGCCACAAGCGCTGAGCAATAGGGTACAGCTTAAAGGGAGGTAAGACAGTATCTTCATGGCACGACTCCACTTGGTTGACAGTTTGTTGTTGCTTGTTGTTGTTTTATATCAAAATGGTTGTAAACATTGGACACTATAGCACGGGCCGTTAGGGTCACCAATAGTCCGGGGGATTGGGACTTTTGTAGTAAGAGAGCGGTGGCAGAAGCTATTTTGAAGCTCTAACATAGGTTTGACTAAAGCTTGCCCCAGGCAAATAAGGTCAACATAGTGCAGCTTGTTTAATATCGAATGAGGGGAGGATCCAAGATTATGGTAAAATCGTCTGCTAATGGTTAGCTAACGAAGATGACTCAGGAGAAACAACATGGCCCGAGCTTGTGCCCGACACATTTTGGTTAAAACCCGTGAAGAGGCGGAAAAACTCAAGGCCCGGATCGCCAAAGGAGAGGACTTTGGCAAGCTGGCGAAACAATACTCTCAGTGCCCTTCAAAAAAACGCGGTGGCGATCTCGGGGAGTTTGGTCCGGGCCAGATGGTTAAGGCCTTCGATCAAGTGGTGTTCAAAAAGCCGGTGCTGGAAGTGCATGGCCCGGTCAAAACCCAGTTTGGTTTTCATCTGATCCAGACTATTTATCGTAATTAAGCTAAAGCTGCTGCGGTTTTCTGGCAAAGGCTCGATAGCATTGAGCCGTATCGCCGGCCAAAGTTCTACAGGTTGTGACTTCATCTTTCAGGTCGACAAAGTCTTCCAGCAGCTCCTGCAACTGCATGGGCGTGTGATAACACATAGGAGTACCCAGCCCTGAGGTGAAACGTTTCGCAATGGGGGCGCAAAACTCACTCAGGTGGAACAAGCCACCCGGCTTAAGCACGCGTTTAAGCTCCAATATGGCGGCTTTTTGCGCCATTTCAGATGACATGCAGGTTAAAACGGCGCAGCTCAGCACTACATCGAATGTTTCATCGGCAAAAGGCAATGGAAGTTGTGGCAGCTGAATTAAATTGATGTCCGGGTACAGACTGAGGCCGCGCTTTATCATGGCGGTTGAGGGATCGACCCCCAGCACTTCAGGATAGCCTAACTGTTTCAGCTGCTTGGCTATCCGGCCATAACCGCATCCAAAGTCCAGTATTCTGGCGTCGGGTTTTACCAAGTGGCAGAAGCGCTGCACATCGATTTCCAGATTGAAATTGACCTGATTGGCAACCTTATCCCAAAGCTGCGCCGTCATTGCTTATCTTCATCAATAATGGAAACTTTATTGTTTAGGAACAAAGAGTTTGGCACCAGGTGTGTCACACCGTCATCCTTCACCGTGATATAACGCAGATTGAGATCCACCACAGTCCCCCTGGAGCCGGTAATATCGATTTTATTGCCCAGCTTTATCGGCTTATAGAGCACTATCATAATACCGGCAATCAGGTTGGAGATGGCGTCTTTGAGGGCGAAACCCAGCGCAAAGCCAGTGAGTCCGAGGCCGGCAACCAGGGCGCCAACATCAAAGCCCAACTTGGATAAGGCCAAGACAGCGCCGATAAATATCAGTACCACGCGCTGGGAGTTGGAGATCAAGCGAAACGATTCGCTGGCCGCCGAGTCAAAGCGGGCGGCCACTTGTTTCAGGCAACGGTCGATAATCAGGCTGAACACTGCAAATGCGGCAAACACCAGGATTGCCTGAATGACATTCTCATTCATTTTCTGCTCCGAATAATAAAACCCTAATCGCTGAAATTTTCAGCTTGGTGCACAAAGGCATGCCAAACCGCTAAAAATATCAAATTCCGAGATAGAGACAAGAGTCAACCCATTAATTTCAGTGACTTAATTGGGCTTGCTATAAAGCTGTTTACCCGCTTTAATACTGTCATTTCTTATTGAATTACCGAGTGCATCATTGTATTTGAAAATATGGCTGTGTATAAGGGGGTAACATTTTACAAGGACGAAAATCATGAAGGCTGTATCTGAGAATAAACGGGTTTTGCTGCTATTGCTGTTACCTGTAGTTCTCTTGCTGTTGTCATCGGAATTATTGTTAAGGCCAGTGACTTCGATGATAGTTAAAAAACAGTTCAAACTCATGGAAGAGTATCTTAGCCAGAGACAACGCTCCATCAATGACATTATCCTACATCAAGTACCTGAGTTTCATTTTGATTGTGGTCCGAAAGACGCGAAATTATTGCGGTCCCCTGAAAACTACAATCGTTATTTTCGGGTGATGGGGATTAAAACCAAAACCGGCCTTGGCTGCAGTTCGCTTGGCACAGATTTACTATTACCGGATCTTCCCAATGACACGTATGTAGGTCAAGGCTTTGGCCTGACCACCACAGGCGCCATGTATGATACCGAGCAGGAACTCTTGGTTTATTTCAAAAGCAATGGCAATACCGCTTACTGGATTTTGGACAGCAGTTGGATCCGTGAGCTTATTAACGTTCCCTGCAGTGATTGTTTCTACATAGAGTTTAGGCATCATGCTCCAGGCTCCGAAGGCCTGGTATTTGAGCGCGGCAATCCTTCGGTACCCAGAGAAGCCAATGTGCATTTTTTCAGCGTGATGAACCAGCAGCAAATGGAGCAAAAACTCTGGTTTGGTGAGAAACTCGATGATTACGCCAGAGAAAAGATCTTTGTTTACGGTTTACCCTTGAGCATTTTACTCGGCGCGCTGCTCGCCGGGGCTTATTGGCTTTATCTGAGTTACCACAGTTCGCTCAAGAGCATGATCCAAAGAGGCATTGCCCGGCAGGAGTTTATCCCTTTTTATCAACCCATAGTCGATATTAATCAGAATAAAGTGGTCGGTTATGAAGTGCTGGTGCGCTGGAAGAAGGGCAAAGAGTTTATTCCACCTGTTGCCTTTGTTGAGCATGCAGAAGCCTGTGGCCTAATCATTCCCATTACCGAATCTTTGCTGCAGCAGGTACTGCAACAACTGCCGGAGCTGGAGAGCGGCACTTGGGTTAGCATCAACCTGGTGGCAGAACATCTGGAGCAGGCTCATGTCAGTCGCGTGCTGCAACAGCATAATTGGCCAGAGCCGGACAGACTTAAATTTGAGATCACCGAACGCTTGCCCATTGCCGACATTGATGCCGCCAAGCAGGAAATCGCCAGGCTGACCGAGAAGGGCTACAGCTTTAAAATTGATGACTTTGGCACCGGATATGGCGGCTTTAAGTATATTCAAACCTTGGGGATTGACAGCATCAAGATAGATAAGATGTTTATCGATACCATAGGCACCAACGATCTCAAGCGTGGTGTGCTGGATGCCATTATCGCCTTTGGTTTGGAGTCAGAGCTTGAGATGATAGTCGAAGGCGTGGAGACGGCGGAGCAGGTGGAGTACCTCAAAGAGCGCGGTATATTCCTGGTGCAGGGATACTATTTTGCCCGCCCCGTGCCGGTTGAGGATCTGAAAACCGTGAAATCAGGCGAAGCTTCCTAATGGCAGAAACCTTAGCGGCAAAAACCTTAGTGAAACCAGCTGCCCCTGAACTTGCAAGCGACTATTACCTGAGCAATTTTGAACTCTTGCTGGAGGGTAGCCGCCGCTATCTGGATATTTTGCCAAGCGAGCTTGCCAGGTTACGCGCGGCGTACCTGGCCTGCTCCAAACCTTCGCGGATGTTGCTGGTGCGTCTCTTGTCCCGCAAGGGCGAGTGGTTTCGCGCCGATAAGCTTAACTACCCGGAAATAGGGGCTTTGGAACCTGTGATAAAGGGGCTTGAGCAAGCGGAGCTTATCAGCACTTCATCATTGCCAAACACTGAAACCTGGCTCAAAGGAGTCACCCTCACAGAGCTTCGCCGGGCGCTTCTCAAACTGCAACAGAGTCAAGCCCCGGAGGGCAAAAACTGTCTTGGGGGCCTGGTCGATATTGCGCTGCATCTAGGTAAAAGCATGAAATGTGCCTCAAAGGAGACGCTGAAACGTACCCTGCTGGCGCTCGGGCCCCAAGACTCACAGTTATTGATTGACGAACTGAACTCTCTACTGGGCATTGACTGGCTTGAGCTTAAATGCCAGCGGCTTCTCGATGGCCTATTGCTACTCTATTTTGGCAACCGTTATCAGGATCTGAGCCAGTTTGTGCTCAGCGATCTTGGTTTGCAATGCTTTGAAGTCACAGTGCTGGACAAGGCCCACCGCGCCTATGACAGCCCAGAGCAGCTTAACGCTGCGTTGGCATTTGGCCTTATGAGTCAGCAGATAGAAGAGGCGATACTGGCCAAACAGGTGCTGGATATTCCATTGCGGCTTGAGCAGCTTAACGCCATTTCAGCAGTGCCCGAGGCTAACCCCTTACTCGAACGGCGCCGGCAAAAACTACTGACTCTGATAGGCCGCGAAGCCGAAAGGCAAGGCCAAACCACTCTTGCCATCAGTGTCTATTCGCAGTGTGAACATTGGCAGGCAAGGGAACGCCTGTGTCGCTGTCTGGAAAAACAGGCTCAGTGGCAGGCTCTGACTCATGCGCTGTTGCACCTTTGCGACCTTGCCGGTAATGAGAGTCAGTGGCAAATCATAGAACGTATTGGCAAACGCCTGCTTAAAAAGTTGCCAAATGGCAACGACAGCAAGTTTGCCTCACCATCAGGCCATGGTGAAACGCTTGATTCCTTGGCGCTTGAATCTTTGATGTTAAGGCTGCAAGCGCTGAGTGAAAGTGTGCCGGGTAGACTGGGTGCGCTGCAAACGATAATACTGCAACTTACTCCCAATGGTGAACGAGTTGAAATGCGTGTCGCTGCGCACTTTGAAGCGCTCGGCTACCGGGTGTTTTTTCTGGAGAATACCTTGCTTTGTGGCCTTTTCGGGCTGGCCTTTTGGGACATTATTTTTGCCCCCATTAAGGCGGTATTCGATAACCCATTTCAACGCAGCCCACGGGATATGTTCACCGAGGAGTTTGTTAGCCGCCGCCAAGAGGCCATCACGGCGCGTCTTGATGAAATCGCTCGGGAGCCCGGCGCTGTTATTTGGCGCCATTTTCAGCAAAAGCAAGGGCTGGCAAACGATTGGGTTTACTGGGAAAATCTGCCGCAACAGGCGCTGGAGCTGACGCTGGCGGCACTTTCCGGTGCCAGGCTCGCTCAGGTATTTGAACGTATGCTTGGTGATCTTAAGCATTACCGCAGTGGCCATCCGGATCTTGTGTTATTTGACGCCGAAGGGCGCATCAGTTGGCTTGAAGTCAAAGGCCCGGGCGATAAGCTGGCCGATCATCAAATATACTGGCTCAACTTCCTCAGTGACTTGGGAGAGGCCCGGGTTTGCTATGTCGACTGGGCAACTGCCGGCGAGTGTAAATAAGGTAAATAGCATTAAGGCAAGAATGATTGTTATTTAGTATTGGCCAATAACAGTCAATTAACAGGCCGCCCAGTGGCGGCCTGCGCTATGTGGAAACCTTAATTGAAGTTCAGAGTCAGCAAGTCATCGCTCCATTTCGCCCGCGTCGTTCATATCTATGTCTCTATGGCACTGCTGCTGTTGATGCTGTTCTTTGCCGTTACCGGTATCACTCTCAATCATCCGGATTGGTTTATCCGCCAGGGCGGAGAAAGCCTGGCATCGGAAGAAGCCCTGCCGGGATTTTTGTTGCCGGTGAATAGTGAAGAGCCGGATTGGCGCGAAGCCACAGCGCATTGGCTCAGTAGCCACTGGGGAGTGGATGGTCACAGTGCCGAGTTCAGTGAAGATGAAGTGGCGCTGGTGCATAAGGGGCCGGGGCGCTATCAGAGCATTACCCTGGATCTGCTGGATGGGAAAGCCTATGTCGAGCAGATAGATTATGGTGTTATCGCAGTACTCAATGATCTGCATAAGGGGCGTAACAGTGGCACCCTGTGGGTCTGGCTGCTGGATCTTTGTTCAATTCTTATCATCCTGTTTTCCCTGACCGGTGCTTTCCTGCTGTTGCCTCAGAGCCGTAGATTGAAAAAATCCTTACTGGCCATGGCCGGTGTCAGCAGTGCCTGTGCCCTTATTTATCTGTTGTTTGTTCCTTGAGTTCAAAGTGACAGACGGCAAAGCACGAACTCGTGCCCCTACCTTTGGTGTGTTGTGAATGGAGAATGTATGAGTGGCAAACCTTTGAAAACCAGATTGTCTCTGTCTCTGGCGGTATTACTGAGTAGCAGCTTAACTCTGGGGCAGGCCCAAGCCGATTCGCTGGAGATTAATCTGACACTGCCGGAAATCACCACGGGCCAATACCACAGGCCTTACACAGCCGTGTGGGTGGAAGATGCCAAAGGGCAGAGCGTGCGAACCTTGAGCCTTTGGGTCATGCAGGAAGGCGAGGGATACAAGTGGCTGAAAGACATTCGTCGCTGGTGGCGCAAGGCCGGGCGGGATGACATGAACTTTGTCGATGCCATTGCATCGGCAACAAGGCCTGCGGGCAAGTATCCCATCAGCTGGGACCTCAAAGATGACCAAGGGGCTAAGGTTGCCAACGGTAAATATACCTTGCTGGTGGAAGTGGTACGTGAGCACGGCGGCCGGGATTTGGTACGGCACAAGTTTCAGCTCGACGGCAAGCCTTTCAAAGCTGAAATAGCGCCCACCATAGAAACCGGCACGATTAGCCTTCAATACCTAGTGGAGTAAAAGATGATGAAAACAAGCAAACTCTTGTTGGCCCTGGGGGCCTGTCTGTTGGCACAAACGGCGAACGCCCATGACAGATTTATACTGCCCAGCCAGTTCAATGTCTCGGCCGATCCCGGCAAAGGTGTGTGGATCACTTCAGATGTCAGCGCCAGTAATGAAGTCTTCCTGTTTGATAAACCTTTTGGCTCTGAAGATGTGCAAATCGTCACGCCGTCCGGCACCAAGGAGCGGCCATCCTCAAGCTATCGCGGCAGCCGTAAGTCTGTGTTTGACTATCGCCTGACCGAAGACGGCACCTACAGATTCGAGAAAGAGACCCAGCCAAGATATATGTCGCGCTATAAGCTCAAGGGCCAGCAAGACAGCGTCCGCAGCCGTACTGACAAGCAAACCACCAAGGCGATGATGCCCAAAGGGGCGTACGATCTCGAAGGGGCGCTGTATTTCTCGCGTGTCGAGTCATATGTCACTCTCAACAAGCCAAGCGACAAGGCTTTTGAAGTGAAAGGGGAATACCTGGAACTCAAACCTTTGACCCATCCGGCTGACATAGTCGAGCAGGAGCCCACTGAGCTGCAATTCTATTTCCAGGGTAAAGTGATTGCCGGTGTGGAAGTCGCGATTGTGAAGGAAGGCACACTTTATCGTAACCAGAAACAGCAATTGACGCTGAAGTCAGACAAAGAAGGCAAGGTGAGTTTTGAACTGCCCAGCGCCGGCCGCTATATGTTGCATGCATCATTCGAGCAACTTAACGCCGATACTCGCCTTGCGGATAAGACAGTCAGTGAAATTTTCCTCACTTTCGAGGCCGGTTTGCAATAACCTAAATAGCCCGAAGCAGGCACTTTTAAGGCTTATCACCTTGTGAGTGCTTGTCAAAGTGAAGCTGTGGTGTCGCTTGCATTGCTGCTGTTTTAAGCTGCATTGGTTTTTGTGAGAACTGGTTTTTGTAAGAACTGTACGCTGGATCTTATGATTTGAACCTTCAATTATCTTGGAAAGCTTTCCTGCTTGGTTATCGACAACATAGTCAGTTCTTGGGCTAGGGAATGATGAGATTTCCGTTGAATCATTTCGAGCTATCACCCCCCCTTGGAAGTCTCGGTTTCAGGGGGGATCTTTCAGTTTTTGGTGCGTTTCTTGAGCCCAAGCCCCAACTCGCGGCCGCGTTTTCGGGCGTAGAAGGGCATGCTGATAAGCAAGCATGCGATCAACAGGCTCTCAATCAACGCAAACCACCATTCATTGCCCTGGGCTATATAGAGCAAGGTCAAGCCGTGCAGAAAATAGAGGCAAAGAATGAAGCTGGCCCAGGCAAAGGTATAGGGATTGCCTTTGAGGATCCCCGGTAGCGGCAGCAGCAAGGGCACCAGCCAAAGACTGGTAAACAGCAGTGAGTATTCGCTGTTGAGCCCCTTATCGATCAAGGCATAGGCCAACAAGGCTATCAGTAACAGATAGCCGCTCCGTGAGATTTGCAATAGCGCGTGACTGCTCATTTACAGGATCGCCAACACGTTTTCCGGTGGACGGCCAATGGCGGCCTTACCTTTGGCAAGCACGATTGGTCGCTCGATCAACTTGGGAGTGGCTACCATGGCGGCAATCAACTGGGCTTCTGTCAGCTCAGGATTATTCAACCCCTGGGCTTTGTATTCTTCTTCTTTGGTGCGCATCAGTTCACGGGCGCTGATACCCAGTTTGGCCAACAGTTCACTGATTGTGGCAGCATCCGGAACTTGTTTCAGATACTCGACAATCTGGATCTCGACGCCTTTGGACTCCAGCAGTGCCAGTGTTTCGCGGCTCTTGGAGCAGCGTGGATTATGGAAAATAGTGACCTGGGTCATGGGTTTTCTCTTTACCTTGGCTGAAAAGTGCGACGATGATAGCAAAAATCTGCGCAGACGTCAGGGGAAAGTGGCCCGGTGAACGGGCCAATGAAAACCTGCATAATCAAAGTTTAAGCAAACTATTTCTTCAATTCGTCCAGCGCCCTGTCGGCGATTCGGAATTGGCGTATCTTGGCCTCGATTCTGGCAATCTGCAGAGGCTGGCCATCGGCGGCCTTGTAGGCAAAGTTGAGCTGATCGATAGCCCCCTTATAATTGGCCCGCAGCGCCATGGATTCGGCATTGGAAAAGTGTTCCAGCGTCTTGTTACCGGTTTGTTTGTAAGCTTCGGTCAGCAATTGATAGGGTAAGGGATTTTGCTTATCCAGAAACGCCATATCCTCGAGAATAGGGATAGCCAGCTGCGGCTGTTTACTTTCGAGATAAACGCTGGCCAGGTTGGCGTTGATCACTTGAGAGGTGGGTTTGAGGCGTCTTTGGGCTTCCAACATCTTTATCGCGCCCTGATAATCGTTACGCTCCACCAGCAGATCGGTTTTGGTGTCGAGATAGAAGAGGTTGTCCTGATCTTTTTCCAATAATTGATCTATCAGTTGTTCAGACTGTTTGAAGTCCTTGAGGCGAAACAGTGCCAATGCTTTGCCATAGAGGGCCGCATCTTTAAAGGCGTAGTTGTGCTTGGCTAACTGGGTTTCAAACAGCGACAGTGCCGCATCGTCGCTATAGCTGGAAAAGCGCACCTGGATCCTGGCCTTGGCCAAATGGAAATTAAGGTTGTCTGCCACATATCTGTGGGGGTACTGAGCCGCGCGGTTACGGGCATCGGTTATCCGCGATTCGGGCAGTGGGTGAGTCAGCAGCATTTGCGGCGGCTTGGAGGTAAAGCGATAACGGGCTGCAAGTTTACCGAAGAAGTTGGCCGAGGCATTGGGATCGAAACCGGATTCCACCAGAATTTGCATGCCTATCCTGTCGGCTTCTTTTTCATGCAGCCGGGTATAGTTTATTTTGGACTGGGTCGATAATGCCTGAGTGGTGGCCAGCGCCGCCATCCCGGCCTGAGGCGCCGCTATGGTCAGCAAGATAGCGCCGAGTAGTCCGGCAATGGTGGCCGGACTGGCTTTCTCCTGGGCTTCGAGTGAGCGCGCCAAGTGCCTCTGGGTTACGTGGGTAATTTCGTGCGCCAGTACCGAGGCCAATTCACTTTCGTTGTCGGCATTGAGAAACAATCCAGTGTGGATTGCCACATGGCCGCCAAAGAAGGCAAAGGCGTTGATTTCATCGTTTCGCAGCAGGAAGAAATAGAAGGGGGTCTTAACCCCGGTGGCATGCGCCACCAATTTATTACCCAGCTCAGTGGCGTATTGGCTCAACACAGGATCGGATAACACAGGCGCCTGGGAACGAATGACCCGCATATAGGCGTCACCATAGACCATCTCTTTTTCGAGACTGAAGGTATTGACGGCGGCGGTACCGAGATCCGGCAGGTCGTTATTGGCGAAACTATGGCTGGCGGTGGCGAGTAAAAGAGTTGTGGCACCGGCCAGAATGGATTGTCGAAACTTGGAAAAAGTCAAAGTACTCAAGCTGATTAGATTTCCTGTATGCCACTAATGCATAACTGCCTGGCTTGTGGTTTCAGTTGCAACTTAGGATAATAGCCGAGGTTTATGTTTAGCAAGCTCATCATGGTTTTAATTGATTTAACTCAGAGTCGTTGTCCCGAAGCCCTGGTCAAGGCCAAGATGGCGATGAAACGTTTGCTGCCCGGTGAAACTCTGTGTCTCTTGCTTTCAGACCCAGGATCGCGGCAGGATGTTCCCCGTTTCGCCAAAAAACAGGGTTATGATTGTCGGATAGCGTCCGATGAGTCGGCCGTTTTGCGTTTACATGTCTCAGTTGCCCAACAGGGTAGAAGCGCAGAATCTAACTAGACAGCTTCTTGATGAAGCGATAATCAAGATGGCGCAGCCATCATCAGCACAGGAATCCCGGATGTTTAGCTATTTGAGTCGTTGGTACCAAGCCCGCTTCAGTGATCCTCAGGCTCTGACACTATTGTTTATTCTGCTTGGCATTGCGTTGACCATCTACTTTGCCGGTGGTTTGTTGATGCCGCTGCTGGTCGCTCTGGTATTGGCCTTTTTGCTGGAGTGGCCGGTGGCACAAATGGCGAGGATAGGGGTAAGCCGCACTGCGGCCGCCTCTTTGGTATTGGTCCTCTTTATCGGCTTAATGATCCTGTTGTCATTTGGCCTGATCCCCAGCATCTGGCGCCAGGGGGCAGCACTGCTTAGCGATCTGCCCAACATGCTCGATAAGGGAATAATCCTGCTACAGGAGCAGGCGCAACAGTATCCGCAGTTTATCTCAACAGATCAGCTCGATACCATGGTGTCCGAACTCAAAAAATTGCTCGATACCCAGCATCTTTTGGATATTGCCACTCAGCTCCTCGGCTATTCGGCCTCTTTGCTGGTATTGATGGTTTACGCCATCCTGGTGCCGCTGCTGGTATTCTTCTTCCTCAAGGATAAAGATGAGCTGATCCGCGGCAGCAAGCGCTTCTTCCCCAGCAATCGTGAGCTGGCCCGTAAGGTTTGGTTCGAGATGAATCAGCAGATCTTCAATTACATTCGCGGCAAGGTGATTGAAATTGTGATTGTCGGGGTCGTGAGTTACGTGTTCTTCGCCCTGATGGATCTGCGTTATGCGGCGCTGCTCGGGGTGTTGACTGGACTTTCAGTGCTCATTCCTTATGTCGGTGCCACCTTGGTGACCTTACCGATTGCCCTGGTTGCCTTCTTCCAGTGGGGTGTCAGCCCCGAGTTCGGTTATTTGATGCTGGGTTACGGCATCATTCAGGCGCTGGATGGCAACCTGCTGGTGCCTTTGTTGTTCTCCGATGCGGTGGACTTGCATCCGGTGATCATTATCGCAGCAGTGTTGGTCTTCGGCGGCCTTTGGGGCGTTTGGGGCGTGTTCTTCGCCATCCCGCTGGCCTCGCTGGTCAAGGCTGTACTGAACGCCTGGCCCAACGCCGAAGCCGATGCGGCCAAAGCCGCTTTAGAGGCGCAAGCCGAATAAGGCGGTCAATTTCAAGTTAACTGATACAGGCGGCCTAAGGTCGCCTGTGTTTTTTCAATCGCTATTCATTCGGGCAACAAGTGGTTTCTGGCACTTGCCGCCAATGCCCTGAATACCAACGTGGTCTGCTTGGCCTTGAGGTTCCAGTGCTGCCAATAGAGTGGCACCCGCATCCGCATCATGGGTGTCAGCTCTATCAGGCGCCCGGATGCCAGCAGCGGCTGTGCTTGCAGATGGCCCACCAGTCCATAACCCAACCCTTGTAAAATCGCTTCCAGAAAGCCTTCCGATGAAGGTACTGTGTGTTGCCACCATTGTCCCGGCAGCATCTCGAAGTAGCGCTTCAAGTACTTTTCATGCAGCTTGTCGCGGGTGGAGAACACCACTGCCGGTGCCGAGGCAAGTGAGTCGGTATTCGGCAGACCGTCGAAATAACGTTCGGCAAACTCAGGCGTGGCCACACAGGCATACTCCATCACCCCGAGAAACTCGCTGGAGCAGCCGTTCATCGCTTGCCCCAAGGTGGTCACGCAGCCAACCGCTTCACCGTTTTTCAGTAGGTGATGAGTGTAAGACTCGTCATCCACAATCAGCTCCAACAGCCAACCGCGGCGGGCGAACATAGCACTGATAGCCGGCAGGAACCAGGTTGCCAGACTGTCGGCGTTCACCGCAATTCTCACTACAGTGGGCATGGCCGGATCGTCGGCGTCCATTTCGGCTCTGAGTTCAGTCTCCAGCAATTCGACCTGAGCATAGTGGCGCAAGAGCCGTTTGCCTGTTGGTGTCGGCACTACAGGGTTACTTCTGATGAGCAGCGCTTGTCCCACTCTTTCTTCCAGCTGCTTTATCCGCTGTGATACCGCCGATTGGGTCACATGCAGCCGTTTGGCGGCCCGCTCAAAACCGCCTTCGGCGACCACTACTGACAAAGCCTTGAGATGACTGTAGTCCAGCATAACGACTCCTTGGGTTAATCCTTGCTCGATTATAAGTTTTGCTAATGACCAATAAAAAACATTAGTTATATTAATTTTCTTGCCGGGAGTAAACTGCCGCCATTGAAAACCTTTATTGGTCGCCGATTATTGCGACGACCTGCTGTTGGAGAGATTATGCAAACCGCTTTCATTCAGGGCATGGGGATAGGTGCCAGTCTGATCATTGCCGTGGGAGCTCAGAACGCCTTTGTATTGAAGCAAGGCATCAAACGTGCCTATCCGTTTCCTATCGCCTTGACCTGTTCTTTGATAGATGCCCTGATGATTACTGCTGGGGTTGCCGGGCTTGGTCAGTTGATCTTGGCCGCACCGGCCATTAAACATCTGGCGAGCTTTGGCGGTGCAGCCTTTCTGCTGTGGTACGGCTTTAATGCGCTACGTTCCTCGTTCAAGAGTCAGGGGTTGCAGACCGGGGATACCGAAGCCGCGGATTCGTTTCGCAAGGCGATGATCACCACCTTGGCGATAAGCTTTTTGAACCCGCATCTTTATCTGGATACCGTGGTTTTACTGGGCAGCATAAGCACAAAGTTTGATACCGAGGTCAGGGGCTGGTTTGGTGCCGGTGCGGTGCTGGCTTCCTTTATCTGGTTCTTTAGTTTGAGCTTTGGTGCGCGCCTGTTGGCTCCCGTGTTCAGCCGTCCCGCGGCCTGGCGTTATCTGGACAGATTTATCTGGTTGACCATGTGGTCAATCGCCTTGGCTATCCTGTGGCCCTATTTTCAGGGAAGGGGTTTCTGAGGCAAGCTTAAGTATTTTGCAAAACACAAAAGCCCGCATCGCGGGCTTTTGTTATGGTTTGATTCAAACGAATGGACTAAGACTGAATGCTGGTTTGCAGCCCAGCAACAGGCTATTTTTGCGGCATGGCCCAGATACTGTCAGTCGGACCCTGGGTCGCTCGTTTAAAGGTTTTGAGTGCGCCAAAGGCAAAGATGGCGGCAAAACCGAATGCAGTAAGATCCACCGCCCAGGTGCCCGGGGTCTGCGGTGCCCAAATTCCAAGGCCGGGTGCCAGCAACGCCAGCATGGATGTCAGCGGCATTGCCACACAGACCAGCGCCGATAGTGCTTGCAGCGTTACCGCGGCTCTGGCAGCACCACGCCAGAAAGCATAAGCCAGGGCGAAAAGGAAACTGGCGTAGTAACTCCACAGATAGAGATGATTGATATTCTCTACATGAGCATATCCCCATTTGCCCAGCAACATGGCCAGCGCCACGCCTAACATTGAACCCAAGCAAATTCCCACAGTAGCGGCCCCAAGGAGCCTGACTCTTCTTGGTTGCTGTGGAATAGGCTCTCCCTTGCGCTGTTTACTGCGGCGCTTTTCCAGCCATAACAGATTACCGCTGTAAAACAGCATGGCACCACTCATTCCGAGGAAAAAATAGAGCCAGCGACCGGGATAGCCGCCGTAGGAGCCAAAGTGAAGTCCAAAGAATACCGAAACCATCCGGCCCCAAACGCCTTCTTCACCCGGAGTAAAGGTGCTGTTGCCCACCTCAAAGGTGTAGGGATTGATATAAAGGAAGTCTCCTATGGGGCCGCGCATCAAGGCTTCTTCGTTATACATGGCCATCCGGACCATGGGAGCCGGAGTATCCATACCCATATAGGTCAAACTGAGCGCCTGATAACCGGGCGCGAAGCTTTCGGCCCGAGCAACCAGTTCGGTTATCGGGGGCAGGGTGCTCAGTGAGCGCACTTCGCCCTTGGGCGCTTCACGGTTGAACATCGGCTTATCGCCGTAAACAAACTGCCCCAAGGCGCCGTACAATTGATCGTGAAACACAAACACCACCACAGTCACACTGATAATGATATGAAATGGCAGTGCGGTGATGCCAAGCAGATTGTGGCTGTCGAGCCAAAAACGATTGGGGCCTTTCTTGCGCCTTAAGGCAAACAGCGTTTTCACCAGAGTAGGCAGCAGGAAGATCACCCCGGAAACCAACGCCATAAAATAGAGAATGCCAGCAACCCCCATAAAATAAGCACCGAGCTGCTCGTGTCCCATATCGCCAGGAATACCGCCGGTGCGGTGCAGCTCATCTATCAAGCGTGCCAGTTGACTCTTGGGTTCCTTATGGGAGATGAGCTCACCTTGATTGTTTAAACTGGCATGCCAAAGCTCATCGCCCAGACCCCATTGCCGCTCACTGCCGGAGGCGTACCAACTCAAAGGCGAATGCTTGTCGCTGGCAAGATGAAGGCTGAAACCCTTACTTAACTCAGGGTGTTGCGCTCTGGCTTCACTGAGTAGTTGGTCCATCTGTTCCAGTTTCACCTGTGGCAAAATGGTTTGCGGCGGTGATGACCAGGCGGCAATCTCTTCCTTGAACATGGTCAGGGCGCCGGCATAAAAACCGATAAACAGTAAAATCCCGGCGAGTATGCCCACCCAGGTATGAAGTGTTTGATAAATTCTGAGAATATCGCTGCGGATCTGCATTTACTTAACCCACCATAGTAGCAGCCATGCAAGCACGTTGGCCGCCATTAGCCAGAAAATGGCGCGGCGGGCACTGTAGAACAAATAGCTGAAGCTGAAGAATGAAAGCCAGAGTGGCGCTATCAGCCACATATTGAATTGCACCTTATCTTTGGCATCTATTCCACCAGGCCCCACCCAGGCAAAGATACCACTGAGTGCTACTGCCAGGGCAAAGCCCAGCAAGGCGCCGGCAAGGGTTTTCCCCAGCCAATCAGGGCGGATTTTATCTTTTTTAATGGTTGTCATTCGTTGTCTCCCTTGAGCAGGGAAATAAAGGGCAGGGAGCCCAGCAGCATGGAAAGCAACATTAGCCAAAAGAACAGTGCGGCCGAAGCCGTCAGCAGTAAACCCCAGCCGAGCAGAGTCAGCAGCAATAATAAAGTGCCCAGTAGATTGGCCTGCCAGGGCAAAGGTTTGGCAAGCAAGGCCTGGTGTTTACTGCCTAAATAGATAAGCAGTGAACCCAGGGGCATCGCCAGGATCAACAGGAGGTACCACATGAGTTGCGATGTCCGAAGAATTAGTTTGATAAAGAATCGCAACATAGCACAAGTATCAGACCCGTTAAATGATATTTGTTCGCATTTACAATTAGGGCTGGCTTAAACACAGGCTACTGATATTAATGCTTAAACCTATGAACAACTCACATCAAACCTTTGAAATGATACTGGGGATGTGACCCCACATATGGTCGTGGCCAGGAAGTTAAGCCGCTATGTGGACTGGCACTGCATTTTTGATTGACAGCTGTTGTTTAAAGGCGCTGTAAGCCTTTCTTGGGAACATCTCCAATGGAGGGTCTAATGTGGAAAGAACTGGTATTCAGGGATGTCGTTCATAGCTCAATGCATTGTTGAGGTCACTGGAATTACCGGAGCCATTTGACCGGCAAATGGAAACTTAGCCTCTTGATAACTATGCCTCTTGATAACTATGTTGAATAGAGTAAAGCATCCGAGATCCTGGTTATTTCAGACCAGCCAGCTATAAGGTGTAGAGACAATCGCGATGAAGCAAGGGTTATGGGGAAAGCAACTCATAAGCTAAGTGGGACAAATTAATTAAATTGATGGGGCAAATCGTTGGCAAGTACTTAGTCTTAATGACGTCAGTAATTATCTGGCGTAGTTGCAAGATAAGCAATTCAGGACATTCTTGGTTATTGTATGTTTTACATGAGACAGGCATCCATGATGCAGGGTGCGGGGGCATGGATTTGTAGAGAAAGCAGAAAGAATAAAAGAATATATGTAGATAGATTCATTCAGACTCTATTTAACATAATATACATTGTGCGCATTTTTATGTGCAGCTGTTTGAAATCTGGAGTGTTATTACCGGTAATTCCAGGTTTAAGGCAACTTTTGCTCCTAAGCCACCTTAACCTCTGTGCAATATCCTTGGATTAACTCTCAATTCCTTGCAGTCGATCCAATGGTTTGGCGGATGCGCTCTGGTGCCTTTCTTCCTGACTGGTGTGCAGGTACTGCGATGTTGTGTCTATGCTTTCATGACCGGCGTCAGCTTGCACGTGTGATAAAGGTCGCCCGTTGAGATTGATGTCATGGGTGATCCCAGTATGACGAATGCTGTGCGCTGTGAGTTGCCGCATTTCATTGGCTTCACGGATAAAGCCATCCTTCTCGGCATCATCGGCGGCGCAGTTTATCAGAAACTGAATTTCATCCCGCAGTTGACGTATACCGAGGTTGGCATTGAGCACGCCGCTTTCCCGCCCTCGGCCGGCGGCGCGATGCCGTATAAACAGCGGCGTGGTTTCATTGGCTTCGGGATAATCGCTCAGTCCCAGGTGGCGCCGGTAACATTGCAGTGATTGCAGCAACGCCTTGGATACGGCTACGTTTCTGGCCTTGCCGCCTTTGCTCCTGGGAATATGAAAATACCAGATGCCACTGTGATTATGACGCTTGAATTGACTCATGGTTGGTGCATAACCGGCGCGGGCGGCAATTTCCGAGATCCGCAGATAACAGCCGTACATCAGGTTAAT
This sequence comes from Shewanella indica, assembly GCF_033842865.1. Taxonomy (NCBI): domain Bacteria; kingdom Pseudomonadati; phylum Pseudomonadota; class Gammaproteobacteria; order Alteromonadales; family Shewanellaceae; genus Shewanella; species Shewanella indica. The sequence goes on along the minus strand of NZ_JAWXXR010000001.1, from coordinate 3,659,070 downwards.
CAAGAACAGACTGCGTTGGTGTTGTGCCGGCAGCGTTTCCGCCAGTCGCTGTACGCAAGCCACAAGATAAGACCATTGCAACTCACTGAACACCTTAAGTTGCTCTTCGGCAGGATCTAACCTGAACTTACTCTTATTAGCAAAGCGGCTGTGATTGAGCCAGAGTTGCGCCGGGTTGCGCTCGCAATACTCTTCGCTCATAAGATAAGTATAAAATGATGAAAGTATGGCAATTTTCGTCTTCAAGGCATTATCGCTCAGACTGTATGGCAAAGGTTTTCCAAGCGCCTTGCGCCCAATAAACGGTCGCCAGCTGGGATTGGGTTCCCGGCTCTGACTGAGCTTATCCGTCTTGAATTGTGGGACGTTGAAATAACCCACTAATTCTGTCGGTGGCGCCTGACAATAAGCCACGTAACGTCCTATTTCCCGTCTGCCTACCTTGGCTGCTGATATACCTGCAACATCGAAACACCAATGAAAAAAGGTTGTCAGTTCACTCCGGTAAGCCTTGTAGTTGTTTTCACTGTCTCTTTGTTCGTAAAGCCAGTCTGTTGCATGCTCAAGCAAGAGACCCGCATCGGCCACTTTACCCAGGCTTAAATGGGTTATATAGCTGTTGACCACAGGATTGCCCTGCAAAAGTAAGTCTGCGCGGTCAAACAACGGCATGGCAGATAACGGCTGATTGTCTTCCAAGGTAAAGCCTATTCTATAGCAATGATTATTATAGATTTTACCCTTTTTTCACTAATGCCGATAATGTTATTTATCGGCACTAATCTCTGTCTCACATTGGCTGCACTGGTGATCGCAATGGACTCTTTGCTTACAGCACCAAAGGCACAATTGCCAAACCTGCTTTTTGGATTGACTGTCGAGACAACGAAAGTCCGCGGCACATAACTCGCCCTTGTGGATCAACTCAGCCAGTTTGGCGACGGGTATCGCCATGCAGACCTCCTGATCAGTTTTATACGCTATTGTTCTGCTGTTGGCTTTCATTCTTTCACCCTTCGTTAATGAGAATAATTCTCAATATAGTAGATCCTGACGCTGCTGAAAATCCCCCTATCCCACCGTGAGCCAATTTTGTGAACAATTGCTAGCCCTTCTCTAGGCTTGGACTACACTTTTGATTGGTAAATCAAAACTATTCAAATGATTGGAGTCAGACTGATGCTGATCGACACGGCCAAAAAAGGCCCTTTATTTGCCTCTAAGACAGCTTCAACCCCCACAGATAATCTGCCCCCTTGGAAAATACTTGTGGTGGATGATGAACCTGATGTGCACACAGTCACTAAACTTGCCCTCTCCCGTTTCAAGCTCGATGGCCGCGGTTTGAGCTTTATCAACGCCTATAGTGGCGAACAAGCCAAAGAGTTACTGCAAGGCGAAGAGGATGTCGCCGTCGCCTTTATTGATGTGGTGATGGAAAGTGATCATGCCGGGCTTGAATTGGTACGTTGGATCCGTGAAAGGCTGCAAAATAAAGCTATCAGGCTGATTCTCCGCACCGGCCAACCCGGGCAAGCGCCGGAAGAGGACGTGATAGTCAACTATGACATCAATGACTATAAAGCCAAGGCCGAGCTGGACTCCCGTAAACTGACAACCTGTGTCTACTCTGCCCTTCGTTCTTTCAGGGACATTACCGAAATTGAGCAGGCGCGGCAGATGCAGCTCAATCATCGTCGCGGACTGGAGCGAGTACTCGGAGCGACTTCTGGCCTGTTTGAACTGCGCACTCTGCACAAATTTGCCGATGGCTTACTGACTCAGGTCGCCAACTTGTTGGAGTTAAAAGGCACTACAACCATACTCGGTTGTAACGCTATGGATGCAGTGACTGAGCCTGGTGAAAACAAAAAAATTCAAATCATTGCCGCCACAGGTGAATTTACCAACCACCACGAAAAGCCCTTGCCTGCAGAGATCCGCTCACTGATGGAAGAAGCCCTGAAAGAGCAGCGCTGCCTTTATCGGGATAACTGCTTTGTGGGCTACTTTCCGGCCAAGAATAACTGGGTCAACCTGCTTTATATGGATTCTGTCAGCCAGTTGACCGATCTGGATAAACAGCTTATCGACATCTTTGCCATCAATGTCGGGATGGCGTTTGAAAACCTGTTGCTGAACCAAGAGGTGGAAGATACTCAGTCGGAGCTTATTCTACGTCTTGGTGATGTGGTGGAAAGCCGCTCCAAGGAAGCGGCCAATCATGTAAAACGCATGGCCGAATATTGCCACGCGCTGGCGCTGATAGCCGGTTTGCCGGAGCCTGAAGCCGATCTGCTCAAGCGGGCAGCACCTATGCATGATATAGGGAAAATAGCCATTCCCGACAATGTGCTGCTCAAACCGGGGAAACTGGACGATATTGAATGGGATGTAATGCGCCAACACCCGATAATCGGCCATCAGATCCTGGCTAATTCTGAAAGGCCCATTTTAAAGGCTGCCGGCACCATAGCCTTGCAACATCATGAGAAATACGATGGCAGTGGCTATCCCAGAGGTCTCTCGGGCAAAGAGATCCACCCTTTTGCCAGAATCGTTGCCATTGCCGATGTGTTCGATGCGCTATCCCATGCCCGCTGCTATAAGCCGGCCTGGCCGCTCGATGACGTACTGAGTGAGATGCAATCCTGCAGCGGCAACCATTTTGATCCGAACTTTTTAAAGCTGTTTATCGATAACATAGATGTTTTCATCAAAATCAAAAACAGCTGGCGCGATGACGCGGGATCTTGAGTTGTTGCCAATGGCGCGTCAATAAGGTGATTCTTATTACTTTTGCTTGTGACTATCAGCAAGAAAGTCGAACCAAGTGGAGTACTGTTCTGTACCTTGCTGCCAACTGACAAACACCCGCCATACCATATAACCACTGCTGCAGGAGCCAAAAATCAGCTGGCCCTCAAATGATTCCCCTTCGGTGGCAGATGGCGTCATAGGAATGACGCCCATAAACATATCTCTGCCTTCTACACGAAGTTTGAGATTGGACACTGGGCGATCAAAGCCAAGCTGCCAGTGAATAGGCTTTTCGCTGGGGGCATATTCTGGGTTTAACATCAGAGAGATCTGCTGCTCGCCCAATTTTTTAACACAAGCAGACACGGAAAAATCACACAAACTGGGATCGCTGGCAGATTGGGTTGCGCTGGAAACTTGAGCCTGGTCACACCCAAGAAGCGCGAACAGGCTGAAAACGACGCAAAATAGCTTGGAAAGAGTCACGCTATGCATAAAATTTCACCTTATGCTGCAAGGTGTTAACATTCTATGGTCAAGTTTGATCTGGATCAACAATGTGTCCGGCAGATTGGTATCTTTTTTGATGTAGCTCAAGTATCATTGCATCGCCTGACGTTTTATTCCAAATATGCAGGCCAAGCCATTGACACAAGAGTGTGACTCTCATAGGGGACGCCTTCACTCGAGTCATTTTATAACAGGTAAAGGCCAGTCCTTTACTGAACAACAAGTAAAAGTAATAAGCAGTGGAAGCAATATGATGAACCATTCCCAGCCAACAGGCGCTGATTACAATTACACCGTTGTCCGCCAATTTGCCTTAACCACAGTTTTGTGGGGCATTATTGGTATGTCATTAGGTGTACTTATCGCGGCTCAGTTAATCTGGCCACAGCTGAACTTTGAGACTCCTTGGTTAACTTTCAGTCGTTTAAGACCGTTACATACCAATGCTGTGATCTTTGCGTTCGGCACATCAGCCCTTTTCGCCACATCCTATTATGTCGTTCAACGCACCTGTCAGACCCGTCTGTTTGCACCTAAGCTGGCTGCATTCACGTTCTGGGGCTGGCAAGCCATCATCCTTTCGGCCGTAATCACTCTGCCGCTGGGTATCACCAGCAGTAAAGAATATGCCGAACTGGAATGGCCGATTGATATCGCCATCGCCGTAGTCTGGATCGCTTATGCGACCGTGTTCTTCGGTACCATTATCAAACGAACCACTTCCCACATCTATGTGGCCAACTGGTTCTTTGGCGCCTTCATTATCACAGTAGCCGTACTGCACATAGTGAACTCCATGGCTGTTCCTGTCAGTCTGTGGAAATCATACTCGCTGTACAGTGGCGCCGTCGATGCTATGGTGCAATGGTGGTACGGCCATAACGCGGTAGGCTTCCTGCTGACTGCCGGTTTCCTCGGAATGATGTATTACTTCGTTCCCAAACAAGCCGGGCGTCCCGTTTACTCATATCGTCTGTCGATTGTCCACTTCTGGGCACTTATCGCCCTGTACATCTGGGCCGGTCCTCACCATCTGCATTACACCGCCCTGCCCGATTGGACTCAGTCTCTGGGTATGGTGATGTCACTGATCCTGTTCGCACCTTCTTGGGGCGGCATGATCAACGGTATCATGACCCTGTCCGGTGCTTGGCATAAACTGCGTACCGATCCGGTTCTGCGCTTCCTGGTGGTATCTCTGTCCTTCTACGGTATGTCTACCTTCGAAGGCCCTATGATGGCCATCAAGACAGTAAACGCACTGTCTCACTACACCGACTGGACCATTGGTCACGTTCACTCTGGTGCACTTGGCTGGGTTGCGATGGTGTCTATCGGTTCTCTGTACCACCTGATCCCTGTGCTGTTTGGTCATGGCCGCATGTACTCCACCAAGCTGGTGAACCTGCACTTCTGGCTGGCGACTATCGGTACCGTACTTTATATCGTTGCCATGTGGATCTCCGGTGTAATGCAAGGTCTGATGTGGCGCGCTGTGAACGCAGACGGCACCCTGACTTACAGCTTTGTTGAAAGTCTGGAAGCCTCTTATCCGTTCTACTTCGTCCGCTTCCTGGGTGGTTGTTTCTTCGTAACGGGTATGCTGATCATGGCTTACAACGTGCTGCGCACTGTTTATGCCCCTAAAGACTCTCTGCCTGCCATCGCAGAAGCCAAAGCCGCATAAGGAGCAGTAACGATGAAATTCAATCATGAAATAGTTGAGAAGAACGTCGGCCTGCTGGGTATCTTCACTGTGATTGCCATCAGTATTGGTGGCCTGGTGCAGATCACGCCGCTTATCTTCCAAAAAGATACCACTGAGCCGGTTGCCGGTCTCAAGCCTTACACAGCCCTGCAGCTGGAAGGCCGTGATATCTATATCCGTGAAGGATGTAACAACTGTCACAGTCAGATGATCCGTCCGCTGCGTGCCGAAACCGAGCGTTACGGCCACTATTCGGTTGCCGGTGAATCTGTTTGGGATCACCCATTCCTGTGGGGCTCCAAGCGCACCGGTCCCGACCTGGCCCGTGTGGGTGGTCGTTACAGTGACAAATGGCATGAAGTTCACCTGATCGATCCCCGTGCCGTTGTTCCTCAGTCCAACATGCCTGCCTTCCCTTGGCTTGCTGAAAACACCCTAACAGGTGAATACACAGCCAAGAAAATGGAAGTGATGCGTGGTTTTGGTGTGCCATACGAAGATAAAGATATCGAAGGCGCCCAAAAAGCCGTTGAAGGCAAGACAGAGCTGCAGGCGCTGATCGCCTATCTGCAGTCGCTGGGACACGCACTGAAATAAGGAGGCAAATATGGACTACGGCACTATACAAGGGATTATAACGCTGGTTTTGATCCTGGTTTTTGTCGGGATATTTGCTTGGGCATATAGCTCGCGTCGTCAAAAGCAATTCGACGAAGCGGCTAACCTGGTGTTTTCCGATGAAGAACAACACCAGAATGCGAAGGACTCAGGAGAACACAAATAATGTTAATGAGTAACTTCTGGAGTATCTGGATCACCGTACTCAGCTTACTGGTGATCGCAGGATGTTTTATTCTGCTACGGCTCTGCTCCAAAAACACCACGCCGGAGATTAAAGAAGGCGACCTGATGGACCACAGCTATGATGGTATCCAGGAGATCAACAACCCACTGCCTAAATGGTGGAGCTATCTCTTTTATATCACCATCGTCTTTGGTCTGCTCTACCTGGTACTCTACCCAGGCCTGGGTAATTACAAAGGCCTGCTCGGCTGGAGTAGTTCCAACCAGAGCATAGGTACAGAGCAAGGCATCAAGGCCGACTCTGCCAAGGCGATTGCCGACGCAACAGAAGAAGGCCGTTGGGTGCAGTACGATCAGGAAGTGAAGCTTGCCGATGAGAAGTACGGCCCTATCTTCGAAGCCTATAAAGCAACGCCATTGGCCGAGCTGGTTAAGAACGAAGAAGCTCTCAAAGTAGGTGGCCGTCTGTTCCTGCAGAACTGTGCCCAGTGTCACGGCTCTGCCGGTCGTGGTGGCAAAGGTTTCCCTAACCTGACCGACGGTGACTGGTTGTACGGCGGCGAGTTGGAAACCATCAAGACCACCATAATGAACGGTCGTCACGGTATGATGCCACCTAAAGGTGGTCTGCCTATCGATGACAGCGAGATTGAAGGTTTGGCCGAATATGTGATTAGCCTGTCCGGTCGTGAACACGACGCGGCTTTGGCTGCCAAAGGCCAGGGTTCATTCATGAAGGGCTGTTTTGCCTGTCACGGTATGGACGCCAAAGGCAACAAGCTGATGGGTGCCCCTAACCTGACCGACAATGTCTGGCTCTACGGCGGCAGCCGTGGCGTGATAATGGAATCCATCAAGAACGGCCGCAGTGGCGTTATGCCACCTTGGAAAGACGTTCTCGGTGAAGAGAAAGTTCACGTTATCGCCGCTTACGTATACAGCTTGTCACATCAGGCAGAGAAGTAAGTTCGCTTGACTTTTCAAAGGCCTCGATAATTTCGGGGCCTTTGTTTTTAAAAAACCGCTTTCGCGATAGAATAGCCGCCCAAATAGAATAGTAGGTAAACAGTATGAGCGCTCCACAAGCCTGGTATAAGCAGTTCTGGCCTTGGTTTCTTATCGTTTTGCCCATGTGCGCCGTTATAGCCAGTTTTGCCACTCTGCGTATTGCCCTCACCAACTCCGATTCCCTGGTTGCCGACGACTACTATAAAAACGGTAAGGCAATTAACCAGGACATCCACAAAATTCAATATGCCCGTCAACTGGGGATGCAGTTTTCCCTTGAATGGCATAATGGTGAACTTTTGATAACCCAACACGGCGGCCCGGAATATCTCGCGGCAATGAATCTGGAGTTTTACCACCCAACTCTGGCAGAAAAGGATTTTACCCAAATGCTGACGGCTGATGCCTCCAAGGTCTATCGCTATATCCCCAATGAGTCGCTTGATGGCGCCTGGGTTGTGCGAATCGAAGGATTTGACCGTAAATGGCGTTTGCAGCAAAGACTGCAAATAGAAGCGGATAAAACCTACTGGCTCAATTGAGTGCTGTCATGACACATACAGTCTGTTTTCATTGTGGGGAGCCCGTGACCACGGGTATGCAGTTCAGTACAGTGATTGATGGTCAGGCTCAGCCCATGTGTTGTCTTGGCTGTCAGGCAGTGGCTCAGGCCATCATGGATGCCGGACTGACCAATTACTATAAATTTCGCTCCGAACCCGGCAGCAGGCAAAACGCTCTGGTGCCGGACGAGCTCAAGACCTTCAGTGCCTACGATCTTCCCGAAGTGCAGCAGGATTTTGTGCATGATCAAGGCAATCAAACCTCAGTCTCGCTATCGATTGACGGCATTACCTGTGCCGCCTGCGCCTGGCTCATCGAGCATAAAGTTAAACAGTTGCCCGGCATAGATTCGGTGCAGGTTAACTCCACCACCCAAAGAGCCCTCATCAGTTGGCGTCCGGCCGACATTAAGCTGTCTGAAATACTTAATCAAATCGGCCGTATCGGTTATCAGGCGGCGCCTTATCAGTTGGATGATCAGGAAGTTCAGAGTAAAAAGAACAGCCGTAAGTTTCTGCTGAGGCTTGGCTTGGCGGGCTTTGCCACCATGCAGGTGATGATGTTTGCCCTGGCGCTGTACGCCGGTTACTTTACCGGGCTTGAAGTGGAATATCGCGACTATTTCCGCTGGGTAAGCATGATGTTTGCCGCACCTGTGGTGTTCTATTCGGCGCAGCCTTTTTATTTCAGTGCGCTGCGGGCCCTGCTTGCCGGCAGGCTCAATATGGATGTGTCTGTCTCCATCGCCATCTGCGGCGCCTATATCGCCAGCTGTATTGCGACAGTACAAGGCACTGGCGAAGTCTATTTCGAGTCTGTGTCCATGTTCACCTTCTTCCTGTTGCTTGGGCGCTATTTTGAACAGGCGGCGCGGCAGAAAGCCTCGGTCAGTTCGAGTAACCTGCATAAGTTGGTGCCCTTGACCGCCCAACGTATTACGGAAAATGGCAGCAACGAAGAGATCCCCGCCAAACGTCTGCAAATAGGCGACTTGGTGCTGGTAAGACCGGGGGAAGTGATCCCCGCCGACGGCTCGGTTGAGCACGGCCATTCTGCGGTCAACGAGGCCATGCTTACCGGCGAGCAGATGCCGCAGAGCAAACAGCCTGGAGACCAGGTTTATGCCGGTACCATCAATCAGGATCAACCACTGAAAGTACGGGTGAACGCCATAGGCCAAGATCAACTGGTGGCAGAAATCATCCGCTTGCAGGAACTGGCCTCCAATAACAAACCCGCCGTCGCCATGACGGCCGACAAGCTGTCGCGTTATTTCACCGGCACCATACTCAGCATAGCGGCTATCACTTATCTGGTGTGGCACCAGTTCTCACCCGAAGATGCTTTCTGGGTCACGCTGTCTGTATTGGTAGCTACCTGCCCATGCGCGCTGGCCCTGGCAACCCCGACTGCTGTGACCTGTGCTACAGCACTGTTTACCCGCCTCGGGGTGATTACCCGTAAAGCGGGGGTATTTGAAAAATTGCCACAAATTGATGCTGTCGTCTTTGACAAGACAGGCACCCTCACCTGCGGTAATCTGACCTTATTGGAAACCCGCATCAACAAAGGCCGTGAAGCTGAGTACAGCGAGTTGCAGGTAAAACAATTGGCGGCAGCGCTCGAAGCCGGTTCATTGCACCCGATAGCTCTGGCTTTCAGCCCTTATGGGGGCACACTTGAGGCTGAAAACGTGCATCATCAAGTGGCTCGCGGCATCAGCGGCCAAATCAATGGTCGCGATTTTAAGATAGGCAACGCCGAGTTTGTCGGTATCAAGTTTGCGCCAAGTCAGCAGCAACAGGTGTTCCTCGCCGATGAGCAAGGTTTGGTGGCCAGTTTTATTTTGCAAGACAGGCTGAGAGAAGACGCCAAGGATACGGTCGAGGCACTCAAGGCAAACAATATCCGTCTGGCGATTGCCAGCGGTGATACCCGGCCCCATGTCGAATCTCTGGCCCGGCAAGTTGGCATAACTGAAGTGCACGCAGACATGAGCCCGGCAGACAAGCTCGACTATGTACGCAGTTTGCAACAACAACATAAGGTAGCCATGTTCGGCGATGGCATCAATGATGCCCCAGTGCTTGCCGGCGCCGATCTCTCTATCGCCATGGGCAGTGGCACCGCGCTGGCGAAAAACAGTGCTGATCTGATTCTGCTTGGCGATCATCTGTGGCGCTTTACCCAAGCCATAGCCGTTGCCCGCAAAGCCAATCGTATCATTCGTCAAAATCTTGCCTGGGCTTTGGGATATAACCTTCTTATACTGCCTCTGGCCGTAACAGGTCATGTCGCACCATATATCGCCGCCATCGGCATGTCGGCCAGTTCGCTGATCGTTGTCAGCAACAGCCTCAGACTTCTCAGGGTCCGCTTATGAGTATTATTTACGTACTAATCCCCATCGCCATGCTGTTTGTGCTGATTGCTGTTGGTGTGTTTTTCTGGGCGGTAAAATCGGATCAATTTGACGATCTTGAGCGCCACAGTGTGTCGATTCTGTTTGATGAGGAACCTATGGACAGCAAGACGCAACAGGAGCAATCTCAAACGGCTGAAACTGAAGTCACTCAAGCTCCTCAGGATAGAGGCAATGGAATATAACCTCACAGGTGCCTTTTTAGTGGGCCTAATGGGAGCCGGACACTGCTTTGGTATGTGCGGTGGTTTGGTGGGCGCCTTTTCGAGCCAGCTTCCCGCTGCCCGTCGAGGCCAGAATCCGCTGGCGCAACAACTCTCGTTTCTGCTTCCCTATAATCTTGGCCGTATTCTCAGTTACAGCCTGGCCGGCGCTTTGGTGGGCGGTTCTGCCGCTGGGCTTGGCATGCTGTTTGATATCGATATTTACCTCTTGGTGCTCAGGCTCATTGCCGGTGTGATGATGATCGCCATGGGGCTCTATATTGCCCGCATCTGGGTAGGGCTGGTGCAGATTGAGCGCCTGGGTCAGGGATTGTGGCATTTACTTAAACCATTGTCCCAAAAAGTGTTACCCGTGACTCACCCCGGGCAGGCTTTATTGGCTGGTATGGTATGGGGCTGGTTGCCTTGTGGGCTGGTATACAGCACTCTTACCTGGGCCGTGGCCAGCGGCAGCGCCAGCCAGGGCGCGCTTATTATGCTTTGTTTCGGTTTGGGAACATTACCTGCCCTGCTCAGCGCCGGGGTTGCCGCCAAGGCGCTGGCCGACTGGGCTCAAAAGCGCGCAGTGCGTTTAATTGCCGGTTTACTCTTGGTTGGATTCGGGATCCAAACACTCTATATCGCCTTGGCTCAGCTCGACTAGCCGGGGTCAGTGAATTGGTTTAACATGGGAAGAGTCGCTTTACTTGAGAAAGACTATGACAATAGACAACAACAAGCATCGTCGCCCTGCTGCCGGGGGCTGTACCATTCATTGTCATGATTGCAGCATGGGGACCTTGTGTATTCCCTTTACGCTCAACACTAATGAGTTGGATCAGCTTGACAACATTATCGAACGCAAGAAACCCATTCAGAAAGGTGAACAGCTGTTCAAGTCCGGAGATCCGCTAAAGTCTCTATATGCTATTCGCTCCGGAACGATTAAAAGCTATACCATCACAGAACAGGGTGATGAGCAGATCACCGGCTTCCATCTGGCCGGTGATGTCATAGGCTTTGACGGTATCCATGCCCAGTCACACCAGAGTTTTGCCCAGGCCCTGGAAACCTCTATGGTCTGTGAAATCCCCTTCAATACTCTGGATGAACTCTCAGGTACCATGCCCAAACTCAGACAACAGATCATGCGCTTGATGAGTAATGAAATCATGAGTGACCAAGGGATGATCCTGCTGCTAAGCAAAAAGAATGCCGAGGAACGCTTGGCCGCTTTCATCAGTAACCTGGCCGCTCGTTTTGGCAGCCGTGGCTTCTCCCCTAGGGAATTTCGCCTCACCATGACCCGTGGTGATATAGGCAACTATCTTGGCCTGACGGTAGAAACTATCAGTCGTTTGCTGGGACGGTTCCAAAAGGCCGGACTAATTGAAGTGAAAGGTAAATATATCACTATACTGGATCTGGAAGAGCTCGACAGGTTGGCTGGAGCTGCCCGGATAGCAAGATAGCAAGCGATTCAATATATTGATCTCAAGCAATACAAATCACAGCCAATATCGCATGATATAGGTATATCCTGCGGAATAAGGAAAAAGCCATGAGGGACTATCAAAAGCTATTGGTCGTAGTCGACCCTACATCAGAACAGCAACCTGCTCTTGCCCGCGCGGTGGAACTCGCCACCCGCAGCAAGGCCAAGATCACTGTCTTTCTGTCTATCTTTGATTTCTCCTATGAAATGACCTCAATTCTTTCCAATCAGGAACGTGAGGCCATGCGTCAAGGGGTGATTAACCAACGTAAAGCCTGGATCGCTGATCTGCTCAAACCGCACCAGCAAGCCGGACTCGAGATAGACAGTGAAGTACTGTGGCACAACCGCCCGTTTGAGAGCATCATCAACTTTGCCATTCAGGGAGAATATGACCTGATAGTCAAAGGCACCCATGAGCACGACAAACTCAAAGCGGTTATTTTCACCCCCACCGACTGGCACTTGTTGCGTAAGGCTCCCGTGCCTGTGTTGCTGGTAAAACAGCATGACTGGCCGGTAAAAGGTAAAATTCTCTGCGCCGTTAACGTTGCTTCTGAAGATGAAGAACATCAATCCCTGAACGGCAAGATCATTGAACATGCTCAAGAGCTTGCAGCCAAGTTCGATGCCGAGGTGCACCTGGTTAACGGTTATCCGGGAACTCCGGTCAACCTGGCGATTGAACTGCCGGACTTTGATGCCCACACTTACAACGAAACCATTCGCATGCAGCACGAGCAACGGGTCAATTATCTGGCCAACAGCTACGGGGTTGATACCGCCCACTGTCACGTGAAAGAAGGTCTGCCTGAGGATGTTATCCCTGAGCTGGCAGAGCAATTGGACGCCGAATTGGTTGTTCTCGGCACTGTGGGTCGTACCGGATTCTCTGCCGCGCTTATCGGCAACACAGCAGAACATGTGATAGATTCGGTCAACTGCGATCTGCTGGCGGTCAAACCCGACGGTTATAAGTCGCCTCTGGCCTGAGTCGCCCCTTTACCCGACCGGCTTTAGCTGGAATAATACGCGCCCTGAACCATAGTGTTACTGGGCGCTTATTTTTTTATGTCTGAAGTTATGCAAGAGCTGGATAAGAAACAAATCACTCGTCTCAACAAACTGCAAAAGCGTTTACGCCGCGAAGTCGGCAGTGCCATTGCCGATTACAATATGATTGAAGAAGGCGATCGCGTGATGTGCTGCCTCTCCGGCGGCAAAGACAGCTATGCCATGCTGGACATTTTGTTGAACCTGCAGCAGCGTGCACCTGTGCAGTTTGAAATTGTCGCCGTCAATCTGGATCAGAAACAGCCCGGCTTCCCGGAAGAAGTGCTGCCGGCGTATCTGGATAGCCTAGGCGTGGCCTACCATATTCTAGAAAAAGACACTTATTCGATAGTCAAAGATAAGATCCCCGAAGGCAAGACCACCTGCTCGCTTTGTTCCAGGCTGCGCCGCGGTACCCTTTATGGGTTTGCCCAGCGAATAGGAGCCACCAAGATAGCACTCGGCCACCACAGAGACGACATCATAGAAACCCTGTTCCTTAACATGTTCTATGGTGGCAAGATGAAGGCCATGCCACCCAAGTTGCTATCGGATGACGGAGCCAATATGGTGATCCGTCCCCTCGCCTATTGCCGAGAAAAAGACATTGCCGAATACGCCAAGCTGAAAGCCTTCCCTATCATTCCATGTAACCTTTGCGGCTCCCAGGAAAACCTCAAGCGCGCCGAGGTCAAAAATATGCTCAAGCTGTGGGACAAACAGTTCCCCGGCCGCATCGAAACCATTTTTACTGCGATGCAAAATACTGCACCATCCCAAGGCGTTGATAGAAACGTGTTTGACTTTTTGGCTCTGGAGCGTAATCCGGATGCTCCTGCCAGCGGTGAAGTTGCCGAAGCTGATTTGCCAGCCTTTGACTTTATGGATGTCAGCAACAGCGGCCATATCGATCTCGATAATGCAGCAAAACATGCAGACTCGAGTCAACGTATTGAAGTAGTGGGCGTTTATCAGCCCTGAGCACGCTATTATCCGAACAAGCTGCCATTGCTTGTTCGGAACCATTACCGCATATTACGACGACCATTAAAATACGAAATACTGCCAGGATCTGAATGGCTTTTCGTCGAATGGCGAATGTCAGCGCAGATGGGGCTGGAACAAATCTGCCCCATCCCCTGTAGCTTGGTTGGATTATTTACTACGGTGGAACTTGGCGTCCTGATCGAGACACCACTGAGCCGCTGCACTCTTGTCTTCATTGGGCCGTCCGGTCAACAGTTCTCCTTGTTCATTGATGTAATAGACAAACGCTTTGGCATCCCCCAGTTCATCCCAATACAGCATGGCTTCATCTGCTTCAAGGCCTTCACAAGTCGTGATTTTATCCCCAATGGATTCAACATAAGCACTGCCCTTTATCTGACTCAGCGGCACGCCTGTGCATTGGTTATTATCATAGAGATTAGCCACACTATGGAAGCGGTTTTCCTCAAAGCGCATGATAAACTCCTTACCCAGTTTTTCGTCACTGAGACAACCGGTTGTCCACTCCCCTTGGAGTCTGTCCGGCATGGTATCATCGCCATGGAACATCAGGAAACCGAGGGTCGCCGCTAAAATAAGCAGCAACATCACACTTAAAGACTTGAGCATTAACACTTCTCTGACAAAGGATTTGTCAGGATAGTACTCTGCGATCGCCAAAGACGCTATCGAACTCATCGCAAATTTACATAGAGTGTCACAAATTGGCTCCATGGGATAAACTGTGGCACATTGAAAGTATTTACAAATTGCTGAGTTTTTTCTTTTTCAGGCAACCACTTATTTGGAGGTTTTCTCGGTGTCATCCACATTTTCTGAGATAGATTTTCGTCGTAAAATTACAGCACAACGTCCATTTGGCAAAGTGGACGCTCGGGTCGATAATCCAGAAAAACTGCAGTTGGCACTGGAGAGTGATCGCGGCCGTATCATTAACTCGGCCGCCATTCGCCGTCTACAGCAAAAGACTCAGGTATTCCCGCTGGAGCGCAATGCCGCGGTACGAAGTCGTTTGACACATTCGTTGGAAGTACAACAAGTTGGACGCTTTATCGCACAGAGGATATTTAGATACCTGGGGCCGGATGCTGAGCTATACGGTTTGCAAGAATTGGAGCGGCAACTGGAAACCCTGGTGGAAATGAGTTGTCTGATGCACGACGTCGGTAATCCTCCCTTTGGTCACTTCGGTGAAGCCGCTATCAGTCATTGGTTCAGTCGTAATCTTACTTCTCTTGTTCCTTCAGGGTTTGATTCCGAGTATCCTGAATTAATTCAAGATTTATCTCATTTTGAGGGTAATGCCCAAGGTATACGCTTAATCCACACCTTGTTAGGGCTCAACCTCACCTACAGTCAATTGGCCGGCATTTTGAAATACACTCGCCCGGGCACGCTAGTGAAAGATAAAGCCAGTCCTGAGCATAGCTATTTGATGAAAAAAGTTGGTTATTACGCCAGTGAGTCCAGCTTTGTTGCCGAACTGACACAAGCCATGGAAATGGCACCCGGTTGTCGTCACCCAGTGAGTTACATCATGGAGGCCGCCGATGATATTTCATACTGCCTTGCTGACATTGAAGATGCGGTGGAAAAAGGCATTATAGAGTTGGATACCCTAAAACAGAGTCTGATAGCCGAATACCAGCGGCAAATTGCAGTCAAGCAAGACGCTCTCGGACACCAGGACTTTATGAGTAAATCGATTGAAGCGGCAGACAGCAGCGCCCGTCACCTGGCAATCAACCAACAAAGCCAGTTCTTTACTTTCCTCCGGGTTCGGCTGATACACCCTTTGGTCAATCATGCCGCCAAGCGCTTTATCGACAATATTGATACTGTGTACCACGGCAACCTGAACGAGTCGCTGCTTGAAGATGGCGGCTATGAGCACGCCATTACAGAAACGCTCAAGCAAGTCGCTATTAAACAGGTATTTTGCCATCGGGAAGTGGAGAAACTTGAGCTACAGGGATACAGGATCATAACAGGTTTACTGGATAACTATCGTTCCCTGCTGGCATTGAGCGAGGATGAGTTTAGCAAACTGGTACAAGGGCAGCCCAAAACTGCGCTTATCGAAACCCGGCTATTCCATAAGCTGCCCGGTAAACACCTGGCCACCTATAAAAGAGCCATTGAAACCAATCAGTATCCTGAATTTTATCATAGGTGCCGTTTACTGCAGGATTATATCAGCGGCATGACAGACCAATACGCTTTGGATGAGTACAGACTACTTATGGTACTTGACTGAGTCTGAGCTTGATAAAGACTATTAAAATAACTGCATAAGAACCAGGCCTCTGGCGACAATCAGTTATTATCAGAAACGTCGGAACAGCAGATCATTACGTCCGGACGCCTTAACCTGATACATCAAGCGATCGGCATCGGCAAGTACCGAAAGCGGATCTCGACTTCCCGGATCTGCGTAGACGGCTCCTATGCTAATACTGAGTGGCAGTTCGCCCACTTTGGTCGAAAATGGTGCTTGTCCTACGGACAACAATAAACTCCTTGCCAGCTTTTGGGTTCCGCTCTCTGTCATCCCCAATTGCAGGATACAGAACTCCTCTCCGCCTACCCGGGCAAATACGGCATCTTCTGGCAAAAGAGTTGCCACCCTCTGTACCAGTTGGCAGATGAGCTCATCCCCTACAAGATGACCATAACTGTCATTGATCCTTTTAAAATCATCAATATCAAACAGCAACAGGGTTAAACTATCGTAACTGCGGCTGTCGCAAGCTTGTTCCAATGCCTCCATAAATGCCCGTCGGTTGCTTATTCCTGTCAGGCTATCGGTTGCCGCCAAATGAAGCAACTCTGCGTTAACTGCTTCCAGTTCTGCAGTGCGGATAGCCACAGTGCGACGAAGCATAAATACGTAGCTTATGACAGCCAGAAAAAGCAAAGCCAAAACAACTTGCAATAGATAGCGTGGATAAACCGTTTCCACATACATCCAACGATTTAGGATCCTTTGGTATTCGGCATCAGGAATGCGCGCCAATCCTTGCCGAATTTCTTCCTGTAAAGTGATATTCCCCTCTTTGACGGCCGAGCGAATTTGAGCACTGTAAAGATGACGAACCGGAACAAAAAGTGTAGGTTCTTGCGAGGTGTAAAGGTAGAAATTGGCAACCTGGAGATCAGCAACAAAGGCTTTTAACCTTCCCGCTACTGCACTTTTGAGCATCTGCTCGTTACTGGCATAAACAATTAAGCTGGTATTTGGAAACTCTCGACGAACGAAAGCCTCTTCATAGCCGCCGCTCACTACTCCCACTTCACCACCGCTATCCAGATAACGGCCAGGCTCTGTACCGAGCAATGCCTGGTTGAAGAACAGTTGACTCTCTATGCCAAGTAGCCCCTGGGCATAATCGAGATAGTGCTCTCTTTCCTGAGACCAAAGCAATCCGGCATGAATATCGGCCTGACCGCTGCGAACCAAATCCAGCGAGTGTTGCCAATCGGTCAATATGAATCGGATTTTGACTCGATTGGCCTTGGCATATTCACGCCAAATATCCACTAACATGCCGCTGGGTTCACCGGCATCATTCAGGTAAGAAAACGGTTTCCAGGAACCTGAGTTGGTGACAACAAGCTCTCTGATCGGAACGTCAATCTGACCCTTATTCGTTTGCTCTGCAGCCAAGCTTTGGCCAACTACCAATAACAGAGGCAGAAAAACAAGCTTTGTTTGACTTTGACATAGCCGAGACAGAGTAATCGACAACAGCTGAAGCCAAGGAGTAAGAGAGACAATAACAGCAAGTTTCATCAGGCCGGAATATCCTTTCAAGGCGCGACATTGGCGGGTCATACCCAGGTTGGACACCCAGGTTCAAAGACGGCCACCAGAAACACAAAATACTAACATTGGAGCAGGCATTCCGGCATCAACTTTCAGCAACGGCGGATCCGTACCACTTTCATGGTTTCCATCTCAAATCCGGCTACTATAGTGGTTTGGGGATAATAATCGACCGATACTCTGGCGCCTTTGAGCGAACGGTATTTTTTGGGGCGTTTGAAACGAAATGGTGCATCGCAATTTTCCAACATCAGTGTGTGTTGGATCCAGTCGCCTTCATCCCTTTGGGTATGGGAGACAACCGTCTTATCTTCGGTGTGATAAAGTGGTGAGTGTTTCTCTGTCAATACGTCAGCTATTGTCATAATGCATTTACCTCCGATAGGTCGCTTCTGACTATGTATCCAAGGTCCTGACGGGCCCGACCTTGCCCGTCCAGCTCGGGCAGTAGCTTCACCTTTTGCTTCCATTTCCTTTTAAGAAGCAAATGCGAGAGACCTGGCTGTAAAGTCGCTTCCGCTTTTAGTGGCGATAGCGGCAGGGAAAAGTATTCCTGCCGCGGCAGATTGGCGGTAGCTTTTCAGTCGGGTCTGGGCAAACAGAATCCCCCCGGACGTATAGTCTCCGAGGAAAGGTCAATATAAGGTGAGCAAACATTGTAGCAAATTTGCACAGAAAGATCTTGGTGAAAAAAGAGACTGATATTTTGTTAAACCAAATTTTCAGCTAAAGCAGCCCCCATTAATAAGAGGTATCATTCTAAAAGACTAATCCCCCCGGAGAGCTTACCCCTGTTTATGGCCACTTGTCTCCTGATGACTCAAAATCATTGCTAGTCACCGTTATATGGAGAGCCTAAGGTATATGAACAGCTTAAGGTCGATAAGCCGCTCCCTTTCTCAAGGTGATTACCATGTTGGTTCCTGTCAGATTTTCCAAATGTTGCAGTCTTCTAATTGGGATTGCGCTGGGCCTGACCGCTTGTCAAGATAACACACAAGCGCTATGGCATGACTACGCGGAGCGTCTTAGCCGAGTCACTGAACAAAGCTTTATCGCCCCTGATTATCTTCCCAAGGATAATCGCCTCTTGAATAGCGTCGGCGAGATACAAGCTCCCTCCACAAGAATGTCATTGCCATTGCTGAACAGCCTGGGGTTGATGCATTGTCGTCTGGGTGAGCTCATAGCACACCACAACTCAATTCTTGGTAAAGTAGCCGAGCCCAGCGAACAGTTTAAGTATCAACTGGCCTTTATTCAGGCTGCACCGGCTTGTTTGCAAAGCCTCAGCCTTGATGATCAAAGCAGACGATTGTTGACGGAAGCCAAGTTACAGAAACAAAGAGAGCTGATGGATTGGTTCTACTGGATGTTATTAAAAGACAGAGCTTTGGATAAACTCCTGTTCATCAGCCATGATTCACTTTCACGTAGATCCCCCCTTGCCGGACTAACCGAAACCGAATTGGCGCTAGCCAACTTGGTGAAACTCAAAACCGATATAGAGCTGGCACAATCTGGCCGTATTTCCTGGCACGCATTGGATGTCACAAACCTTGACTCTGCACTGACTGAATTGGCGCGCAGCCGGATTATCGCCCGTAACATGCGAAGCCAGTCGATCAGCCTTCTTTGGTTAATGCAGCTTAACGATTGGTTGGAACCACAGCTAGCTCTTCTTTTATGCCGTCCCGGCCATAGCAAACAACGTCAGGAGATATTGCAGCGAATACTAGTACGAAACTTCACCGGACCGATACAGCAGCAACTGAGTCACAGTCGTCACATACAGCGACGCTTGGGCAACATGTTGCAAAGTCTCTATCAAGGAACACCTCATGCTGAACGCATTGAATATTTCTTTGCCGAAACCACAGGTGGTCCGAAAGACCTCCTAAATGCACGTCTCAATGATGAACTCAAACGTCATGTACATTGGTGGCAAAAATTACGAGACTCCTGCAACGGCACTCCGGCAGGATAATTAATAACATAAACAATTGAATAATAGGGTTTTATAATTTAGTTTATTGAGGTGTCCTCAAAGAGTTATGTTGCGCAATGGTTGTATTTTGGTAGCATTGCAACAATATCCTATGCTGCTCAATCAGTGAGTTTTAATGAGAATACTTCAGGTTAGTCGGTGGTTCAGTCCAATAGTACACCAGTTTTTAGCTTTTACCCGTCGATTTCACTCAGAGATAAGCCAGCGACTTGCCAAATTAACCATAGCTCAAAAGCTCTATCTGCTGGCCCTTTTCAGCTTACCGCTTTATGAAGACCATCCGGCATTACCAACTTTGCTGACGGTAAGTGCATTGATTATTGAGTTTTGGCCATTATTTAACAAGCTGTGGCATTCATTAGCCGGCAAAGCCATGATACTGCTATTTTATGCCACCATTGCCAACTTTTCCCTGGCCAGCAGTGGTGCCATAGTTAATGAAGTCACAGGGGTTTCTGCGGCACATTTTAACTATACGCATAACTTTGCCCTGTTACTTGAACTCCCGGTTTGGATGGTTATCACCAGTAGTATCGCCTTGTTATTATTACAAATGCTGTTACCTTTCTATCTGGCAGGCCTATTATTGCTTAAATTGGTAGGGCTCATTGGTTTCAAGTGGCAGCCGAAATACGCTTATCCCGTCAGTACAGCATTTGTCAGACTCACATTGTCTTTTTTAATCCTTCATCATCTTATGTTATTGATAGATATGGAACATTTTATTGAGAGCCGTGTTCGACTTGATGATGATGGCGTGAGTTTCTCCTTCAATGGTCAATTCAAACCGGACAATAAGCAATTGAGTAATACTAACCAATCGAAAGCTGACGCTGATAACACTGACCATGTGAATTTGAAGGATGAAACTCACGAGGAAAACGCCATTAATGAGGATAACGCTGATCGTCCTGAGTCGGTTAAAGCCGAGGAGGAAGCTGCAGTTTATTCAAGGTTTACCGCGGCCTATCGCCAAAAAGTGAGACAACTGGTAGCGGATTTCGCTTTCGGTATGGAGGCAGATGGCCGTAGCCGCTGTCAGTTGGCTGAGTCAGCCCATGCTGTTGAGCTTAATGATTATGAGTTACTGCAAATCCAGCAGGATCACCAAACCCTTTATGGTTATCGTTTTGAAGTAATCCCCTGTATTTCACCGGCCTTTCCAATAACAAAAACAAGACCTTAAGGCTTTTATTCTCCAAGCGCTGCAGAGCCCAAGCTGGCACTTGGGCTCTATAGAGTTATTCTGCCAGTTCCTTTTCCAACTGTTGAGCCACCGCTTCCGGTGAGCTGGACCGGCGGGCAAATAGTGAGTAAGCCACAGGGATCACCAATAGGGTAAACACTGTAGCCAGCAAGATGCCGGAGAGCACCACCACACCAATAACAAAACGGGTCTCGGCGCCGGCACCTTCGGCAAGCACCAGAGGAACGGCGCCGGCGGCCGTGGTTATGCCTGTCATCAGTATCGGTCTGAGCCTTTGGTTGGCTGCCTGCAAAATAGCGGCGTCGAACTCAAGTCCCTTATCTCTGAGCTGATTGGCAAACTCGACGATAAGAATGCCGTTTTTGGCCGCCAGCCCTACCAACATGATGATGCCTATCTGGCTGTAGATATTCAGACTTTGGCCGGTCAGCAGCAGGCCCACCAAGGCGCCCACGGTTGCCAGCGGCACAGTCAGCATGATCACCATGGGGTGGATATAGCTTTCAAACTGCGCCGCCAATACCAGGAACACAATTCCCAGCGCCAACAGAAACACGAAGTACATGGAGCTGCCGGACTCCTGATAGTCGAGCGACTGGCCTTTGTAGCTTATCAAGGCTTCTGCCGGTAGATAGGTGTGGGCCAAATCATTGAGATAATCGAGCGCCTCACCCAGGCTATAACCTTCCGCCAGACTGGCCTCCAGGGTTATCGCCCGCATCCGGTTGTAGCGATTGAGCTGACTGGCGTCGGCAAACTCCTCAATGGTCACCAGATTCGAGAGCGGGATCAGCTGCTTGCTGCGATCTGAGCGTACATAGATATTCTGCATATCCGAGGCGGTGTTCTGGCTTTCGCGGTTGCCTTCAATGATCACATCATACTCTTCACCGTCGCGCATAAAGGTGGTTACCAGGCGTGAACCCAACATGGATTCCAGTGTACGCCCTATATGAGCAATGGAGACCCCGAGATCCGCCGCCCTGTCTTTATCGATGACCACTCTGAGCTGAGGCTTGGTTTCCTTGTAGTCATGATCCAAACCGACCAGATTGGGGTTTTCCGCCGCTTTTTCCAGCATAATGTCGCGCCATCTGGCGAGCTCCTCATAACTGGGGCCGCCAATGACAAACTGTACAGGTTTACCGACACCGCGGCCAAAGGCCTGGCGCATCACTGGAAATGCCCTGACACCGGCGAGATCGGCAAGCCTGCCACGGATATCATTGATGATCTCCTTGGCGGGACGGCGCTGGCCCCAATCATTGAGTACTATGATCGCCATACCGTTGGAGAAGTTGGCCGAGCCGCCCCAACCGCGAGGCGCACGGATCAACAAACGTTTGACTTCGCCGCTGTCGACCAAAGGCATCAAACGCTGTTCCACCTCGTTCATATAGGCTTCAATATATTCATAGCTGGCGCCCTCCGGGCCATTGACCATCAGGAACATTGAGCCTCTGTCTTCCTGAGGAGCAAACTCCTGCGGGATCTGTTTAACCATGTAGGCACTGGCCCCGAGAGCCACCACCACCAAAAGGGAAGCCAACAAGGGATGCTTCATGGCGCCGGTAAGACTGCGGCTGTAAAAGCCTGCCAGAGCGTTCATTCCCTTATCGACCTTGCGCATCAGCCAGGTATCCTGGCTCGCGGGTTTAAGCAGCTTGGAACACATCATGGGGCTGAGTGTCAGGGCCACTATCGAGGAAAACAACACGGCAGCACTCATGGTGACGGCAAACTCTTTAAACAACTTGCCGAGATCGCCATCAAGGAAGGTGATCGGCATAAATACCGCCACCAATACCGCCGTAGTGGCGATAACCGCAAAGGCCACCTCTCGGGCGCCGAGGAAAGCGGCTTTCAGTGGACTGTCGCCCTCTTCGATACGGCGGTGAATGTTTTCCAGCATCACGATGGCATCATCCACCACCATGCCGATGGCCAGGATCATCGCCAGCAGGGTCAAGAGGTTAATTGTGTATCCCAAGGCGTAAAGCACGATAAAAGTGGCTAGTAGGGATACGGGCACAGTTAGCGCCGGGATCAACATGGCGCGCACACTGCCAAGGAACAGGTAGATGACGATGATCACCAGAATAATGGCGATAAACAGCGTCTGATAAACCTCGTCGATAGAGGCTTCGATAAATACCGAGCTGTCGTAGGAGCGTTTGATCTCCATCCCCTGGGGCAGAGTCGGGTTGATCTCATCCACCAGTTTATTCACTGCCCGCGCCACTTCCAAAGTATTGGCGGTAGACTGTTTGGAGACCCCAAGGCCTATCATGGCCTCGCCATTACCGCGGAACATGATCCGCTCTTCCTCCGAGCCGATTTCGACCTGAGCTACATCTCCGAGCTTAACCAGGTAACCGTCGCCCCCTTGGGTCAGCGCCAGGTTGGCAAAGTCTTCGGCGGTGCGAAAGCTACGCTCAAGCCGCACGGTAAAGTGGCGCTCTTTGGATTCGATGGAGCCGGCCGGCAGTTCGACGTTTTCCGATCGTAGCGCCGCTTCGATATCGGCCACCGTCAGGTTACGGGCTGCCAGCGCCTGGCGGTCAATCCAGACCCGCATGGCGTAGACCTTGCCGCCACCGACACGCATATTGGCTACCCCGTCGATGACGGAGAATCTGTCGGTGAGGTAACGACGGGCATAATCGGTGAGTTGCAAAGTGGTCATCTGATCCGACACCAGATTAAGCCACATGATCACTTCATCACCGCCATTGGCCTTTTGTACTTCCGGCGGATCGGCCTCTTCCGGCAGGTTATCGAGCAAACCTGAAATACGGTCGCGGACATCGTTGGCCGCGGCTTCAATATCGCGGTCGATATCAAATTCCAGCACCACGGAAGAGCGGCCGTCTGTACTGGATGAATTGATATGGCGTATGCCTTCAACGCCACTGATCCTGTCTTCAATCAGTTGAGTGATCCGGCTTTCCACCACGGAGGCACTGGCGCCGCGATAACTGGTATCTATCGAGACTATCGGTGGGTCAATATCCGGATATTCGCGCAGTGGCAACTTACCGAAGGACACCAGACCGAAAGCGATCAACAAAAGACTGATGACCGAAGCCAAAACCGGTCGTTTAACGGAAATGTCTGTCAGTATCATGCTGTGGTCTTCGCCTCTTCAGCCGTCAGGAAGCTGAAATGTTCCTTGAACTCCACCTTGACCTTGTCACCGGGACGGACCTTGAGGATCCCGCGAATGATCACCTGCTCACCCAGCTCGACGCCTTCGAGAATTTCCACCCAGCCACGGCTGCGCAGCCCTATGGTGACCTGTCGCTGTTCTACCACACCTTCGCTGTTGGCCAGATAGAGGTAGTGGCGGTTTTGAATAGGAATAATAGCCGACTCTGGCAGCAGTAATGCCTCACGGTTTTGCTTGATAAGCTTCACTTTCATCAACATACCCGGCAGCAGTTGACCATCCGGGTTGGGGATTTCGGCGCGCACCACGACTGCCCTTGTGGTAGGGTTAACCCGGCTGTCGATAGAAACAACCTTGCCGCGAAACAGCTTATCCGGATAGGCTACCGCACGGGCTTCCACGATTTTGCCCGGCAACAAGTCCTGAATAAACCGCTCGGGAACCGAAAAGTCCAACTTGATAACCGAGATATCATCCAGGGTGGTGATCACCACGCCCGGGGTCACCAGGCTACCGACCGAGACTTGGCGTAATCCCAGGCGACCGTTGAAGGGGGCGGTGATCTGCCTGTCCCGCAGTGCCGCCTGGGCCTGTTCGACTTCGGCCCTGGCACTTTCTATCAGGGTTTGCAGTCGGTCGCGTTCGGTTTCAGCCACTGTCTTGCTGGTGACAAGCGAGCTGATGCGGTCAAACTCACGGGTATTCTCCCGCACCTTGATCCTGGCCAATTCCACCCTGGCCTGCTGCTCGGCGTCCTGCAGTTTAGCAAGTAGCTGTCCTTGCTTGACTATCTGACCATCATCGAAACGAATCAAGGTCACCACATCACTGACTTTAGGGGTGATGGTTACTGATTCATAAGCCTTGGAGGTACCAAGTGCTTCCACTTCATCCCTTACGGCCTGAATGGCGGCCTTATACACCACAACATTGGGTACCGGGCGGGCCTTTTTCTCCGCCGGGGCTTGCTGCTGATGCCATTGCTGATAACCAATGGCAGCGGCCGCCAGTAGTACCACTAGGAGTATTGTTTTTTTCATTGATTGTCCGAAGGTACAGAGTTTTATGGGTAAAACAGTTTACCCTGCGACTTATCGGCTTCAATACGTTTTACTTTTACTTACAAATTACATTTATTTGACATAGATAGACACACAGTCAAAACATCTGCATTAACCACTACCAGCCAGAGATACCGGCCGCCTAATTCCACAGAAAGCAAAGAGTGTTCTGCATAAGGCCATATAAGCAGTGACTGACTTATTTCATCATTCGTTCTGTATAACTGAATGCACAGCATAAAGATTACACAAAAACATTACAAATTAAGTGGTTATAGAGAAGAGTTAGTTGATACTGCCGAAGGGCTCTGGTGGCTAAAAGTCCCTATTGCCTGGCAAGCAATAAAAAAGGCGCCGAATTCGGCGCCTTTCCAATCAAACCGGCAGCAATAAACCAGAAGCGCTTAACGCACCTTGCGATCTTCGCGCATTAACTCCGCCAGATTCTGATAAACGGCTTCAATGGTTTCATTCGCGAGTGGCTGATCGGCCACATCGTGCAGACGAATTTCAGTCTGTTCTTTGTTGGCAGCATCTTCTTTCAGCAACAAACGATAACTGCCCTCTTTGAGCGCCAACTTGTTATCGCCCCACAAGGAACTCCAGAAGCCGGAGTTGTCATTCAGATTAACGTAGAACAAGCCTTTGCTTGAGTCCATGTCCACGACTTCCAAGCCAAGCTCCGGCAGTACTATCCGTAGACGATCCCAGGTGCGCTTGAAGGGCGCATCGGCCACCCAGTAGCTCTCACTGTCACCACCCTGAGACAGTGACATATCAATGCCCAGACTCTGCTTGATGCGGTTGGCCTTGATCATCTGTTCACGCTTGAGGCTCATATAGGCCACAGCACTGTTGAGCATATCTATGGTATAACGGCGCTTGTCTTCACCGCTGAGCAATACCGGCAGCTCTGAGCCGTCATAATGCTCTTCGTGGTCGATAAGTGTGATCAGCAAATTACCGGTACGGCCATGAGGGCGAACTTCAACATCAAAACGAAAACGCTGCCGCAGTTGGTAGACTTTATCGCTGCCAAACCAGGAAGAATCGAGCACCTGCTCTGTCTCAATCCAGTCGGTCTCGATAGAGCCTTTATCATAATCTTCAGAGACAACGCCATAGCTTTGCTTTTGCAGATAACCCTTAACTGTACTGTAAATCTCCTGTTTGAGATCAACACTGTTGTCAATGGACTCAACCACCACTTTAATGTTGTCACTGCCCTCTTCCACATGGGTGCCTTCCGCCATAGGCAGTACTTGCAAAGGCGGACGAATATCGAGTTTTTCACCGACAAACTCGGGATTGCTTTTGGCGCCCGCTTGCGGGATCTCAAACTCTTTACTGAATCTTGGAGTGTCCAAACCTTCCGGGATCACCAAAGGTGCTGAAGTGCCGGCATCTACGTATTCGAAGTCGCCATTGGCCTGGCGACGATCAATCGGCGTACTGCAGGCTGTAACAGCGACAACCATCACTAAGGGGGTAACTTGCTTTAGCATTAAATTATTCAACCTCTATCCCGGCTTTTTGCATTGCGTTAAGCAACAGACCATGAAACTCTTCGGAAAGTTCAGTCAGAGGCAAACGAATTGTGCCTTCGCTGATGAGTCCCATACGGTGAACCGCCCATTTAACCGGTATTGGGTTTGCCTCACAAAAGAGTGCGCTGTACAAGCCGCTCAGGGATTCATCAATGGCTTTTGCCTCTACGGATCTTCCTTGCAGCGCCGCATCACACATAGCCTTGAATGCCTTAGGGACGATATTATTGGCAACCGAGATCACCCCATTGCCGCCAAGGGCCAAAAATTCACGCGCCGTGGCATCGTCGCCACTGAACAGCAGAAAATCGTCACCGCAAAGCTCACGCAGTTGCTTCACCCGGGAGAGGTCGCCAGTGGCTTCTTTCACCCCAATGATGTTGGGCACATCACAAAGCTGGGCAACGGTTTCCGGCTTCATGTCAACCGAAGTGCGGCCGGGAACGTTATACAGAATTTGGGGAACATCCGTGCTGGCTGCAACCGCTTTATAATGGGCAACCAAGCCTTTAGGTGTTGGCTTGTTATAGTAAGGAGTAACCCCCAACATGGCGGCCACGTCGAGTTTCGACAATTCCCGGGTCAGTTCTATGGCTTCGGCGGTGGCATTGGCACCATTACCGCCTATGACGGGAATACGACCTGCGGCAAAAGAAAGGGTTTGCGACACCACTTCAAGGTGCTCGTGAATGGGCAGAGTGGCTGATTCGCCTGTGGTACCAACTGCAACTATGGCATCAGTCCCCTGTTTGATATGAAATTCCACCAAACGCTCGAGACTTGCAAAATCCACTGAGCCATCGCCTTGCATGGGCGTAATTAAGGCTACGATGCTTCCGTTTATCATCTTATGTCCCCAAGATTTCAGGATTCGCTATGGTACTGGTGCAGCCAGCCAATGACAAGCACTGTCAGGGCTAACAAATCGAATAAGTTGTGGTAGCATGGTTGACTGCACAAAAAACTCAGCTCACAGTGGCTGAGTTTTCGCTCTATGATACCGGAAATATGAGGAAAATTCATGACCAACTACCTGGTCGTTACCGCTATGGGCGCCGACCGTCCCGGCCTGGTCAGCAAACTGGCAAGATTAGCCAGTGATTGCGACTGTGACATAGTCGACAGCCGCATGGCGCTGTTCGGCAACGAGTTTACTCTAATTATGATGTTGTCCGGCTCCTGGGCATCCATTACCAAGATAGAAACCAGCCTTCCCAGTCTCAGTGTCGAGCTTGAGCTGATGACAGTGATGAAGCGCACCTCCAAGCACACGCCGCAAAATTATATCTCGCGTATTGAAGTGACTTTCAATGGTCAGGATCAGCGTGGCACCATGAAGCGCATCTCGCAGTTTTTGGCAGACAGATCTTTGGATCTCGGTGCGGTACGCTCATATTCGGAAGAGTTGCCGGACGGCAGCCAGACTCAGCACGTTTTCCTGGCCATCAATATCCCGGAAAAAGTCGAATTGGATAAGCTGGAAACCAGCATTCAAGCCTTGGCCGAAGAGATGTCCCTGACCTGCAACATCAAACGTATGCAAGGAATTGCGGTTCCCAAGGCCGATTGAATCCCACTTATACCAAATAAAGATCAAAAGGATTGAACGCATGAACACCTTAAATGCAGGCGATAAAGCGCCACTCTTCACCCTTAAAAACCAAAACGATGAAAATGTTTCACTGCAAGATTGCCTGAAAAAAGGCCGGGTACTGGTGTACTTCTACCCCAAGGCGATGACGCCGGGCTGCACAGTGCAAGCCTGTGGTCTCAGAGACAGCAAGACGGAACTGGACGAATTCAATGTAACCGTGCTTGGAATAAGCACTGATCCCGTGGCGAGACTGGGCAAGTTTATCGATAAGCATGAGCTCAACTTCACTCTGCTCAGCGATGAAGATCACGCAGTAGCCGATGCCTTCGGCGTCTGGGGCGAGAAAAAATTTATGGGCAAAGTTTATGATGGTCTGCACCGCCTGAGTTTTCTGATTGACCAGGACGGCACCATCAGCCACAGATTCGACAAGTTCAAGACCAAAGATCACCATCAAGTGGTGCTGGACTATCTCAAGGGATAAATCCCGTGGCTAGTTTGCCGGCTTCTATTGCGGGCACTTGCTACATAGCTAACCTAAGTTCTGTAGCTCCGAGCCTGAAATACTAAAAAAGTCCGCAATGCGTAATGCCGTTCACTTAATGTGAACGGCATTAATCCATCGGCGTCATTATTGCTTAATCAAAAAATGAAAAAGCCCGCCTGTTTGCACAAGCCGGCTTCACTGAATATGGCAAAGGAGCAGGGATTTGAACCCTGCATGACGGCGCTATAAACCCACCATCCACTAACCGCCCATACCAGGCTAATGGCAATCATCAAAATAAGATACGAAAAAGCCCGCCTGTTTGCACAAGCGGGCTTCACTGAATATGGCAAAGGAGCAGGGATTTGAACCCTGCATGACGGCGCTATAAACCCAGCAATCCTCAAAGCGGTGCCAAGCTAGCAGCAATCATCAAAACTGAGAGACGAAAAAGCCCGCCTGTTTGCACAAGCGGCCTCTCTGAATATGGTAAAGGAGCTGGGATTTGAACCCTGCATAAGGGCGCTATAAACCCGGCAATCCGCTAACCGCCTATACCTGGCTAATAGCTATCATCAAAACTGAGAGACGAAAAAGCCCGCCTGTTTGCACAAGCGGGCTTCTCTGAATATGGCAAAGGAGCAGGGATTTGAACCCTGCATGACGGCGCTATAAACCCACCATCCTCTAACCGCCCATACCAGGCTAATGGCAATCATCAAAATAAGATACGAAAAAGCCCGCCTGTTTGCACAAGCGGGCTTCTCTGAATATGGCGGAGGAGCAGGGATTTGAACCCTGGATGGGCTATAAACCCATGCCGGTTTTCAAGACCGGTGCATTCAAC
Organism: Shewanella indica; assembly: GCF_033842865.1. Taxonomy (NCBI): domain Bacteria; kingdom Pseudomonadati; phylum Pseudomonadota; class Gammaproteobacteria; order Alteromonadales; family Shewanellaceae; genus Shewanella; species Shewanella indica. The sequence continues at coordinate 3,629,789 of NZ_JAWXXR010000001.1, read as the reverse complement.
CACTCTGCCACCCCTCCGAACGCTGCAAATACTATAGTGAGCGTCTGAGACTGTAAAGTAGAAAATGTCATGGTCTTATCTATTTGCTCAATCTGCACTCAGTCCTTAGGTGTTTCTTCTGCATGCATTGCCAAACGCGCCGGATCCGGCTTGGTAAAACCTGCCCTCACCTGCGACCAGTCGGCAAACTGACGCAGTTTATAGCCAGCAAATACCAGCACACTGCACCCCAGGATCCCCCAGGCAATAGCAGTTTCCCCGGCCGTGGCCCACACAGCAACCAGGCTTGATGCTCCGAATGCCAAGGTGATCTGTAAAAAGTTTTGCAGACCGGCCGCTTTGGAGGCGCACTGACTGAAATGTTGCAGCGCACTGTTAACCACTATCGGATAAATGGCACCATTGGCGGCGGCCAGTACAGAAAACGCAATTAGCAGTGGATAGATGGTTTGCGCCTTGAATACCAAAGTCGCCAAGGCTATCGCCAGCACACACAAACCAAACAGCGCCAGCAACAGTTTAAGCGTCATCTCACTGCCTACCCTGCGGATAAGCAACTTGCTGGCATAGCCACCGACGATAAACATGATGGTTTGCGGAATAAAGCTTAAACCTATGGCATCTGCCTGGTAGCCGTGCTGTTCCATCACTATCGGCCAGAGTGTCAGGTAGGCGAAGAAAGCCCCGGAACATGCACCATAGATGAGTACATTGCCCAAATAACCTGTGTTGTTGAAAAAGGTCTTGTAAGCCACTTTTTCTTCAGCTTTGGCCGAGCCTTCGCTTGCCGGCTTAACCAACACCATGGTCAATGCCATCAATGCCGTTGCCGTCGCTGCCAAAATGAAAAATATCGCTTCCCAGCCCAGATGCCCAAGCACCTTGGCGCCGAGAATGGGCGCCAATGCCGGTGACAAGGCCACCAAGGGCATGATGTTGGAGAAAATGCGTTGTGAGTCTTTGGCATCATACTGCTCTACCACCAAAGCCTGCCAAATGACGGCAGCACTGCAGACGCCTATCGCCTGGAAGAAACGGGCACAGTTGAGCATGATGATATTGTCACTGAAACCTATACTGACTGTCGCCAGGGCAAACAACGCCAAACCACCGAGCAGTGAGTTGCGTTTACCGAAACGCTGCACCAGAGGGCCGTAGAGCAGTTGCCCCAAGGCCAATCCGGCCAGGAAAGAGGTCAAGGACATGGCTACTTGAGAAGCGCTGGCATCAAGAGAGCTTTCAATTGCTTTGAATGCTGGGAGATACATGTCGGTCGCGATGAAAGCCAACATGCTCAGAAGCGCGAGATAGCATAAAAACATGAAATATTTAAGAGTCATATACAACCTGGTTACAACTTAAGATAAAAGTAATATGAATGCCGGTGCAGTCTAAAGCCTTGCTCTATCGAGGTGAAACGTTTATTTTTGACTTATGCCTTCAAATATTCTCACAGCAAGGAATCGCCATGCTTTCTGAACAGTCGTTACAACTTATCGATATTGTTTCTCACCTTGGCAGTTTCACCGCCGCAGCCAACAAGCTGCATAAGGTGCCCTCCGCCGTGAGTTATGCCATTAAGCAGATTGAGGAAGAGCTGGGGGTTGTGCTATTTGAACGCCACCACCGCAGCGTCAGTTTGACGCCCGCCGGAGCTCACTTCGTCAAGGAAGCCAGGATCATGCTCAAGCAACTGGACGATCTGAAACGGGAAACCCAGCGGGTGGCCAATGGTTGGCAACCGACGCTGTCCATCGCTTTGGATAACATAGTCAGGGCAGACAGGATCAGTGTGTTAATTGCCGACTTCTATCGCCACTTCACCGATGTGGAGCTGATCATTCGCATTGAGGTGTTCAACGGTGTTTGGGAAGCCTTGTCTACCGGGCGCAGCGATGTTGCCATAGGGGCGACCACCGCCATTCCGGTCGGCGGCGCCTACCATCACAGAGACATGGGCGACATCGAGTGGGCATTTTTGGTGAGCAAGTCTCACCCATTGGCGGCCATAGACCGGCCTCTGGAGGATGAAGAGCTCAGGCCCTTCCCCTCTATTTGCCTGGACGATACTTCCAGAGAGATCCCCAAGCGCCACACCTGGTTGCTGGACAATCAGCGCCGCTTGGTGGTGCCGGATTGGATCCGTGCCATCAACTGCTTCCGCGAAGGCTTGGGGATAGGCTATATGCCGGTGCACCTTGCCAGCCCCTTTATTCGCGCCGGAGCCTTGGTGGAAAAACAGTTAGCAACGCCGCTACCGGCCAGTTCCTGCTGTCTGGCTTGGAATGCCAATAAGATGTCACCGGCGCTCAAATGGGTACTGGATTATCTGGGCGATACCGAAAAACTGCACAGAGAGTGGCTCGCCTGACTTTAATTCATAAAGGATTCAGTGTTTAATGGCACAATCTATAACAGGAAACCTGCAGCGGAACCATATAAGGTTTAAGCTGCTCTAACATGGAAACTAGCCGGGCCATTAACCCTGGCTATGTCAGTCAACCTTCGGAGAAGCAAATGACTCAGCAAACCCTTTATTCGAGCCAAACTTCCACTATGGAAGTGAACAAAATGCTCAGAAACACCTACATGCTGCTGGCAATGACCATAGGGTTTTCAGCCGTATGTGCCGCCATCGCCATGGCGATGGGAATCGGCCCCATGATGTCACTGGGACTTTCCATCGGTGGCTTGGTGTTGCTGTTCGTTACCCTGAGAAAAGCCGATTCCGCTGCCGGGATCTTTTGGGTATTTGCCTTTACCGGTATGGAAGGTGCGTCTCTGGGTTATATCCTCAACCATTACGCCGGCATGAGTAACGGTCCTGAGTTGATTATTCAGGCCTTTGGTCTGACATCAGCCATCTTCGTCGCCCTGTCGGCCTATGCCGTGACCACCAAGAAAGATTTTTCCTTTATGCGCGGCTTCTTGATTGCTGGTCTGGTGGTCGTCATTGCCGCAGCAGTGATCAATATATTTGTCGGTAACGGCGCAGTATTTATGGCGGTCAATGCGGGTATCGCCCTGCTGATGACAGGTTTTATCCTGTTTGATACCAGCCGTATCGTTAATGGGGGTGAGACCAACTATATCCGCGCTACTATCGCCCTTTACCTGGATTTCCTCAACCTGTTTATCAGCCTGCTGCACCTTATGGGTGTTGGTGGCGATGACTGATCCCCACGGGATGGAAAATAGGTTAAAATGGCCCTAATTCAGGGTCATTTTTTTTGGTATGAGCAAACTTATTATTATGGTGAATGGCAGTGTCTACGGCCCGGCGGCCGGCTTCCATGCACTCAAATATACCCGGGCGGCGCTGCAAGCGGGCCATGAGGTTCACTGCGTATTCTTTTATCAGGACGGCGTAAGTCAGTCCAATGCCCTATGCGCGCCGGCATCGGACGAATTGGACTTAACTGCCGCATGGCAACAGTTGGCAAAGGAGTGGCAGCTTAATCTGGTGAACTGCGTCTCTGCCGCCCTGCGCCGCGGTGTGCTTTCAGCACAGGACGCCAAGGACAACGCCAAAGCGAGTGCCAATCTGGCCGCTGGCTTTACCATGGGAGGGCTTGGCGAGTTGGTCACCGGGCTTGAAAAGAGTGATCGTCTGGTGAGTTTTTAATGAAGAAAATAGCCATTATTTTTCGCCGGGCTCCGCATGGTTCGGCTTCCGGGCGCGAAGGCCTGGATCTGGCGCTGCTGAGCGCCAGTTTCGAGCAAGAGGTGAGCCTGATATTTACCGATGAAGGCGTGCTTACGCTGCTGAAGCAGCAGCAACCTGAGCTTATCGGCTGCAAGGATTATATCGCCACCTTAGGTGCGCTGCCGCTCTATGACATAGACACTGTGCTGGTCTGCAAGCAATCGCTGCAGGAATTGGGACTTGGCCGCACCGAACTGGTTATTCCTGCCACCATTTGTGATAACGAGCAGATCCGCCAGACTCTGCTTGATGCCGATGAGGTCATGGTTTTCTGATGATATTACACCAAATACAAACATCGGCGGCGCGCGATACTGCGCTGTCCTGCGCACTGAGATATGCCGGTAAGACAGATGTGTTTCTGCTGGCCGGCGATGCAGTAAGCGCCCTGCTGAAACGTCAATGGGCCATGGCGCTATCACCATTTAAAGTGGTGCTGGTGGCTGATGATGTTAAGGCCCGCGGGCTGGAAGACTTTCTTGGTAATTATGAACAGTTGGATTATCCGGCGCTGGTAGCGCTGACATTGGCTCATACAAAGGTTATTTCGTGGTAGATTTCATTCAATTCAATGACAAGCAGATAGCGACCGATCCTCAAGGGTACTTGAAGCAGGTTTCCGATTGGACGCCCGAGCTGGCGCCCGTTATCGCCGCAGGTGAAGATATAGAGCTGACCGCTGCCCATTGGGAAGTGGTTAACTTTGTGCGTCACTTTTATCTTGAATACAAGACCAGCCCGGCTATCCGGGTTTTGGTCAAGGCAATCGGCCAGGCGCTGGGGCCGGAGAAAGGCAACTCCAAGTACCTCTACACCCTGTTCCCTATGGGGCCGGCCAAGCAGGCAACCAAGATTGCCGGGTTGCCCAAACCGGCCAAGTGTATTTAGAGCAACTCGATTTCGCACACAAAAAAGCCCCGAACTTCGGGGCTTTTTACTATGCAGAATAACTATTTTAAATTCTCATATACCAGCATGGCTGCCTTGCCGAGCGTGGCTAAAAACAGGGCAGAAAAAACTGCGATGACGGCCACGTAGGCAAGCCAGCGCAGGTAGCGCTGACCTTTATCCATATGACCTCACCCATCAACCTATTTTTTCAATGCCACCCATATAGCTGCGCAGTGCTTCAGGTACTGTGACACTGCCATCGGCATTCTGGTAGTTTTCCAAAATGGCTACCAGCGTGCGACCAACTGCCAGACCAGAACCGTTCAGAGTGTGGATAAGCTTTGGCTTGTTGTCGTCTTTGGAGCGATAACGGGCCTGCATTCGCCGCGCCTGGAAGTCACGCACGTTAGAGCAGGAAGAGATCTCACGGTAGGTATTTTGAGCCGGAACCCAGACTTCAACGTCGTAGGTCTTGGCGGCACCAAAGCCCATATCACCGGTACACAGGACGATAGTTCTGTGTGGCAGACCCAGCTTCTTCAGTACGTTTTCGGCGTGACCGACCAACTGTTCCAATGCGGCTTCAGAATCTTCCGGCTTCACCAATTGCACCATTTCGACCTTGTCGAATTGGTGTTGGCGGATAAGGCCGCGAGTATCTTTACCGTAAGAGCCGGCTTCACTGCGGAAGCATGGCGTGTGAGCAGTCAACTTGATAGGCAACTCGGCCTCATCCAGTATGGTGTCGCGGGCCAGGTTAGTCAGCGGCACTTCGGCGGTTGGGATCAGGCTAAGCCCCTGGCCTTCCTCTGTGGCCGGTTTGGTGTGAAACAGATCTTCACCAAATTTGGGCAGTTGGCCTGTGCCCTTAAGGCTGGCTTCGTTGACCAGTAAAGGCACATAGCATTCGGTGTAGCCGTGCTCCTGAGTATGCAAATCCAGCATGAACTGCGCCAGAGCGCGGTGCATACGGGCAATTTGGCCCTGCATAAAGATAAAGCGTGAACCCGTTACCTTAACGGCACTCTTGAAATCCAATCCTTTGAGCTGTTCACCGAGATCCACATGATCCCGTACCGGGAAGTCGAACTCCCTTGGTGTGCCCCAGCGGCGGATTTCCACGTTGTCGTTCTCGTCTGAACCCACAGGTACAGATTCATCCGGCAAATTGGGAATGCTCATGGCAATAGCATCCAGCTCTTCGAGCAGCGCACTCAGCTCCTGCTTTTTACTGTCCAGCTGGCTGCCGAGATCGCCTACCTGCGCCATGATTGGAGCAACGTCCTCACCGCGGGACTTGGCTTGACCTATGGACTTGGAGATGGCATTGCGACTGGCCTGCAGCTCTTCGGTTTCCACCTGCAGCGACTTGCGCTTTTCTTCCAGCTTGGTCAGCCTGTCTACATCGAGGATAAAACCGCGGGTCGCCAGGCGCTCCGCAGTTGTTGCGAGTTCATTACGCAGATATTTTGGATCTAACATGTCTACTTGTCTTATCAGTTATACGCGTGAAAAAATCAGCAGTTGTCCCAGGTAAACCATGGCCAGGCACAGTCCCAGGTTCAACGCCACATTCAGAAATGCCTTTAGCAACTCACCTCCCTGTATCAGCAGTAAGGTTTCATTTGAGAAAGTCGAGAAGGTTGTCAGTGCTCCAAGAAATCCGACACCGACCAGCGCCTTGATCTCAGGGCTGATATGACTGAGTTCTCCCAGTGCATAGAGCATCCCCATCAGAAATGAGCCAAGTACATTAACAGCCAGTGTACCAAAAGGAAAACCACTGCCAAATAGCTGGAGCACAAATATCGATATCAGGTAGCGCAAAACTGCGCCGGTTGCACCACCAAGGGCGACAACGGTCAGATTAATCATACCTTTTGTTCTCACTTTGGCGGTCGAGTTGGCAAAGCTGCGCCAACTTATCGCGGATCCGTTTCTCGAATCCCCGCTCGGTCGGATAATAAAAACGACTCTCGGCCAAGGCTTCGGGGAAATAACATTCACCGGCGGCGTAAGCATTGGCCTCATCATGAGCATAACGATAGCCTTCACCGGCACCAATGGATTTCATCAGTTCGGTCGGCGCGTTTCTCAAATGCATGGGAACAGGCTGCTGGCCGGTTTCCCGGGCCAGTTGTCTGGCCGCCTTAAAGGCTGTATACACCGCATTGCTCTTGGGCGCCGAGGCCAGATAAACAATTGCCTGCGCGATGGCGCGCTCGCCCTCGGCCGGGCCGACCCGGTGAAAGCAGTCCCAGGCGTTGAGAGCGACTGTCATTGCGGTAGGGTCGGCATTCCCCACATCTTCAGAGGCTATCGCCAGCAGGCGTCTTGCGACATACAGAGGATCGCAGCCCCCTTCCAGCATGCGACAAAACCAATAGAGCGCCGCATCTGGCGCCGAGCCGCGAATCGATTTGTGCACGGCAGAGATCAGGTCGTAATATTGATCGCCATTCTTATCAAACCCCGCCAACTGTTCACCGGCTACCTGCACCAGCATGGCCTCGGTAAAACTACCGCCGTCCGGCAGCATGTCACTCATCAGCTCCACCAGGTTGAGAACCTTGCGGGCATCACCATCGGCGAGAGTCGCCAACTTGGCCATCAGCTCCTGCGGCATCTGCAACCTGCGTTTGCCAAGGCCACGCTCTTCATCAGCGAGCGCCTGGGTCACTATGGTAGCAATCTCGTCTTCATCGAGACGCTTAATCAGATAAACCCGCACCCTGGAAAGCAAAGCGTTATTGATTTCAAACGAAGGGTTTTCTGTGGTGGCGCCGATAAAAATCACAGTGCCATCTTCAATAAAAGGCAGAAAAGCATCCTGCTGGCTCTTGTTGAATCTGTGCACCTCATCGACAAACAGCAAGGTGCGCTGGCCGCGCGATTGCGCCACATTTTTGGCATGTTCTATCGCCGAACGGATCTCTTTCACCCCGGATGTGACCGCAGATATTCGTTCCACGTGAGCGTTGGCATAATGAGCGACCAGCTCTGCCAGTGTCGTCTTTCCGGTACCCGGCGGCCCCCAGAACATCATGGAATGGGCCTTTCCTGCCTCCAGTGCCAGTCTCAGCGGTTGCCCTGGTCCCAGCAGATGTTGTTGACCTACGTACTGTTCAAGCGTCGCCGGGCGCATTCTTGCAGCCAGAGGGCGAAAGTCGGGGGCGAAATCAAAGCTCAGGCTGGACAAGGTTAACCTTCCCGCCCTGGGCGCTGATCGTCAATGGAAACGCCTTCGGGAACCTCAAATTTAAACAGTGTCTTGTCGCTATCTGTCAACGGCTGTTGCCCGCTAAGGTTGAACTGACTGAGATTACCCTGAGTGTCTTTCAGTGCCAGTTGGGTCAAAGTATTATCATTGAAACAGACGCTGACCTGCTGTACTCCGGCCTCTTCAGTCTTGGGTGCTATCTGGAAACACTCTTTGTCCAGAGTGATGTTATAGCGGGCCCAACTGGCCTCGTCGCGGCGCACTAAAAGCGTCATGGGCGAAGCGGCAATGGCATTTTCCAGCGCCAGCACGCTCACTTCCTCGGCGAACGGGTTATAGATCCAAACATCTTTGCCATCTGCCACTATCACAGATTCATCCGGCTGCTGTAGATGCCAGTAAAACTGATTGGGCTGCGCCAAGGCGAGCTCGCCAGTGCCTTGCTGAATAAGTTTGCCATTAATATCTGTAACCTGCTGCTGGAAATCGGCTTTCAGACCGGCAATGGCATCTAACTTAGCTTTGAGTTGTCCGGCATCATCGGCCACGGCCGGTAAGCTCATTGCCAGAGCAAGAAACATAACGCTTTTTTTCATCTGTACCTCAATCTGTCTTATCTTGGCGGCGGTGGCGCCAAGACTTCGCGGTTGCCATTATGGCCCTGGGCACTGACCACCCCTTGAAGTTCCATCTGCTCTATGATGCGAGCGGCGCGGTTATAACCTATCTTGAACTTACGCTGCACACTGGAGATAGAGCCCCGGCGGGTTTCGGTAACAAAAGCCACGGCTTCGTCGTAGAGTGCATCCAGCTCCTCCTCGCCGCCTTCCGGTGCTTCACCGGGCAGCAACACCTGTTCGCCGTCACTGGCCCCCTGAAGAATTTCTTCAATATATTGAGGCTTACCGCGGGCATGCCAATCAGCAACGACCGCATGCACCTCGTGATCGTCCACAAAAGCACCGTGAACCCGGTTGGGCACGCCGGTACCCGGGGGCAGATAAAGCATATCGCCCATCCCGAGCAGGGTTTCGGCGCCTTGCTGATCCAAAATGGTGCGCGAGTCGATGCGGGAAGAAACCTGGAAAGCGATGCGGGTGGGAATGTTGGCCTTGATAAGGCCTGTTATCACATCCACAGACGGGCGCTGGGTCGCCAGAATCAGGTGTATACCGGCAGCGCGTGCTTTCTGGGCGATACGGGCAATCAGCTCTTCCACCTTCTTACCGACTATCATCATCATGTCGGCAAATTCGTCCACGACAACCACGATAGAGGGCAACTTGTCGAGTTCAGGCGCCGTATCTTCCATGCTTTCGTTGGACTTCCAAAGCGGATCGCATATTGGCGTACCAGCGGCCTTGGCCTCGGCGATTTTGGCGTTGAAGCCCTTGAGGTTACGTACCCCGAGCGCCGACATCAGTTTGTAGCGCCGCTCCATCTCACCAACACACCAGCGCAGGGCATTGGCGGCCTCTTTCATATCCGTAACCACTTCACACAAGAGATGCGGAATACCTTCATAGACAGAAAGCTCCAGCATCTTGGGATCTATCATGATAAAACGCACATCTTCCGGGCCGGATTTGTACAACAGACTGGTGATCATCACGTTGACCCCGACCGACTTACCTGAACCTGTGGTACCAGCCACCAAAAGGTGCGGCATCTTGGCCAAGTCCACCACGACCGGATCGCCGGCAATGTCCTGTCCAAGCACCATGGTGAGATTGGATTTACTGTCCTTGAACGCCTGGCAATCAAGCACATCACGCATAAATACGGTTTCGCGGAACTTGTTGGGCAGTTCCAGCCCCACATAGGCTTTACCCGGAATAACCTCCACCACCCGCACACTTTCAGCCAGCAGAGAACGCGCCAAGTCCTTGGATAAGTTAGAAATTTTTGAAGCCTTGACCCCAGGAGCCAAGTCCAGCTCAAAGCGGGTAATCACAGGGCCGGGATAGACTCCGACCACTTGCGCGGTAATATTGAAGTCAGCGAGTTTGCTTTCCACCAAGCGTGCGACCTGATCCAGTTCTTCTTCACTGATGGGGTTCTTCTTGCGATTGGGCACATCCAACAGCGAGATGCTCGGCAAGGGATCCATAGGTTGCTTACGTTCTTTGGAAGTGCCCTCTTCACCGGGCAAAATAATAATGCCGTTTTCAACCCTGGCTTTCTGGGCCTGCAATTGCCGCTCTTTATGACTGATAGCCCCAGTAGAAGCACGCTTGTCGAAGTCTATTGTGTCACTACCTTCGGTATTACTCTTCTGCCAAGGCGGCGTGTCGGCAGCATTATCGGTCGCACTTCCGGCAACCCCGGCAAAAAGCACAGGTTCTACCCTGCCCTGACGCTTGTGCTCAGTATCAGTGTTCTCATCGGCCATTTCCGCGTCTTCCCGCTCCAGAGTTTGCGGATCCTTTTTACGGAAACGACTCAGCAGTCCAGGCTTCTTGGCGGGCGGCTCTATGACCTCATCTTCATCGTCTTCGAGCACTTCTTCCGGCTCAAGTTCATCGCGTTCACGGCGGAACTTGTCCACTACCGACATAAAGCCGCGGGTATCTTCGGTTTCTTTCGGACCAGACAGACGTGCCGGCAACTGTTTGAGCTTGAGAAAACACCAGATAGTTGCCAAGCCTGTGAGCTCGACTATGGTAAGCCAGCTTATTCCTGTCAGCAGAGTGAAACCCGCGCCGACAAAGCAAAGTAGCAGCAGTGTGGTACCCAACTGGTTGAAGTAAGGCAGCATGGCTTGGGCTATCACGTCGCCGGCCACGCCACCGGCAGAAAACTCATAGATATCACCGGCATTCATACTGGCCAAGGCAGCCAGGCTGAGCACCATCAACAAGAAGCCAATCAAGCGCAAGCCGACCGAGAAATAATCCACTTCCAACAGTTTGTGAGCGCGCCTGAAGATCAACCAACCGGTTCCGGCAATGATGATAGGGATTAAGTAGGCGGTGTAGCCAAAGAAATAGAACAGGACATCGGCCAGCCAGGCACCTACGGCACCGGTGACATTCTCGATCTCCCCTTGATAGTTAGACTGACTCCAACCGGGATCGCCCGGATGAAAGCTGCCCAGCGCCAACAGTATATAGATGGCGATCATGCAGCACAGAATAAGCCCCCCTTCCAGCAGGCGTTGCAGGCCACTGAGGGTTCTGACACTATTTCCCTGAGACAAATGCGATTTCCATAAGCAAACGAAAAACGGATGGATTTAAGATACCAGAATCAACCTGAATGTGCAGCGAATAAGCCTACGAAAGCCACTAAAAGCAAGTGGATAAGGAGACTTTGTGTATTAGACTTTCTATTCCGGATTAAAAAGCAAACAGCAGTGGTGAAAAAGGAGCCAAATAGACTCCTTTTTCGAGGACGATATCGGGATCAAGCTTCGGCTGAAATACTGATGGCTACTTTACTGGTTTGCTTCACTTCTTCCATTACCACATAGGTACGGGTATCGGATACGGAAGGCAATTTCAATAGGGTTTCGCCCAATAATTTACGGTAAGCAGACATATCCGACACCCGGGTCTTGAGCAGATAATCGAAATCGCCGGATACCAGATGACATTCCTGAATATCATCCAAAAGCTGTACTGCACGGTTAAATTTATCAAAGACTTCGGGAGTATCTCTGTTAAGGGTGATCTCAACAAACACCAGTAAAGATGCACCTAAAAAGTGCGGGTTGACCAGTGCGGTATAACCGTTAATGTAGCCTTGTTTTTCAAGACGCTTAACGCGTTCAAGACAGGGTGTTGGACTCAAACCAACACGTTTGGAAAGCTCAACGTTGGAAATGCGACCGTCAATTTGCAGTTCATTAAGAATATTACGATCGATACGATCCAAGTCTTTTACAGGACTCTTTTTATTATTTACCATATTTTTAACCTTGTTTTATCACTAAAACAACATTTAATTTTGCGTATGTCACAAGTTTAGCAGCATAATCTGCCCGGGCAATACTATACTAGACTTTCCTGAATTGATCACGTTCAGGTCACTATAAAATAACAATTATGCCCATTAAAAGTGGGTTTTTTAGTATATTGAGGCTCGAAAATGATAATTGGTGTTCCAAAGGAAATCAAAAACCATGAATATCGCGTGGGTATGGTGCCGTCCAGCGTACGCGAGCTCACTATGCATGGCCATCAGGTTTTTATCGAAACGAATGCTGGTAATGGGATCGGTTTTACCGATCAAGACTATATCAATGCCGGAGCGTCCATTTTGGACACGGCCGCCGAGGTTTTTGCCAAGGCTGAGATGATTGTCAAAGTCAAAGAGCCACAGGCCGTAGAACGTGCCATGTTGCGCCATGATCAGATCCTCTTTACCTATCTGCACCTTGCCCCTGATCTGCCCCAGACAGAAGAACTGATTAGCAGCGGCGCTGTTTGTATCGCCTATGAAACAGTTACCGATGATCGTGGTGGCTTGCCTTTGCTGGCTCCCATGTCAGAAGTAGCCGGACGTATGTCCATCCAGGCCGGAGCAATGGCGCTGGAAAAATCCATGGGTGGTCTGGGCATGTTGCTCGGTGGTGTTCCCGGAGTTGAGCCAGCCAAAGTTGTGATCATAGGTGGCGGTATGGTTGGAACCAATGCCGCACAAATGGCAGTCGGTATGGGCGCCGATGTAGTGGTGCTTGATCGTTCTATTGATGCACTGCGTCGTTTGAACGTACAGTTTGGCTCCAAAGTTAAGGCTATCTATTCTACGGCAGACGCCATTGAGAAACATGTGCTGGAAGCCGATCTGGTCATCGGCGGCGTGCTGATCCCCGGGGCGGCGGCGCCCAAGCTGGTTACCCGAGAACATATTAAGAAGATGAAGCCAGGTGCCGCGATAGTGGATGTCGCCATAGATCAGGGTGGTTGTGTGGAAACCTCTCATGCCACAACTCACCAGGATCCTACCTATATCGTCGATGATGTAGTGCATTACTGTGTGGCCAATATGCCGGGCGCTGTGGCGCGTACTTCCACCTTTGCCCTGAACAACGCAACCCTGCCCTACATTCTCAAGCTGGCCCGTCTGGGTTACCGCGACGCGCTCTTGTCTGATAAGCACTTGCAAAATGGTCTTAACGTGATGCACGGTAAGATCACCTGTAAAGAAGTCGCTGTAGCACACAATATGCCTTATACCGCTGCCAACGAACTGTTACAGTAAATAAATTAGTTATAGCGTTAAAGGAGCCCAAGGGCTCCTTTTTTTCGATTAAGCCAATCTTGAAGATTCTGTTCCAAGCGCTTTACCCTTTGGGGGAAATTACCTACAATCGCTGCTATTTGCCAAGGCACGGAGAGAATAAAATGAGCCAAGCCAAACATTGTAACCTACTTATCTTGGGGTCTGGCCCCGCCGGCTATACCGCAGCCGTTTATGCTGCCCGCGCCAATCTCAAGCCAGTGATGATCACAGGTATCCAACAGGGTGGCCAGTTGACCACAACGACCGAAGTCGAAAACTGGCCCGGCGATGCCGAAGGCCTGACAGGTCCTGCGCTAATGGAACGGATGCAAAAGCATGCCGAGAAGTTCGATACCGAAATCATCTTTGACCATATCAATGAAGTTGACCTGCAGCAGCGCCCTTTCACCTTGAAAGGTGACAACGGTGAATACACCTGTGATGCGCTGATCATAGCTACCGGCGCCTCGGCCAAGTATCTCGGTCTGCCATCTGAAGAAGCCTTCAAGGGCCGTGGTGTATCTGCTTGTGCCACCTGTGACGGTTTCTTCTACCGCAACCAGAAAGTGGCGGTGATCGGCGGTGGTAACACAGCGGTTGAAGAAGCGCTCTACCTTTCCAACATCGCGGCTGAAGTACACTTGATCCATCGCCGTGACAGCTTCCGCTCTGAGAAAATTCTTATCGACCGTCTGATGGATAAAGTCGAAAACGGTAATATCATTTTGCATCTGGATAGAACTCTCGATGAAGTGACTGGCGATGCCATGGGGGTTACCGGACTCAAGATGAAGAGCACCAAAGACGCCAGTATTTCCGGGTTGGAAGTGGCTGGGGTATTTGTCGCCATTGGCCACAGTCCCAACACAGGTATCTTCGAAGGCCAGTTGGAGATGAATGGCGGTTATATCAAGGTCGAAAGCGGCCTTAACGGTAATGCCACCCAGACCAGCGTCAAAGGCGTATTCGCCGCCGGCGATGTGATGGATCAGCACTACCGTCAGGCCATCACCTCAGCCGGAACCGGTTGTATGGCGGCTCTGGATGCCGAGCGCTTCCTGGATGCCCAGAAATAAGCTCTGCCGATATACTGAAAAAGCCAGTCATTGATGACTGGCTTTTTTGTCTGAGACATTAAAATATAAGTAAATCACAGGCATGAAAAAAGGGACCTTAAGTCCCTTTTTAACAGCAACTACAACTTATCTCCTGAGAGATTAGTTTGCCAGTGCTTCCTTCGCTTTTTCTACCAGAGTAGCAAACACTACTTTGTCGAATACAGCGATGTCTGCCAAAATCTTACGATCGATTTCGATAGACGCCTTTTTCAGACCGTTGATGAAACGGCTGTATGAAAGACCATTCTGACGAGAAGCCGCATTGATACGTGCAATCCACAGTTGACGGAATTGACGCTTCTTCTGGCGACGGTCACGGTAAGCATATTGACCTGCTTTGGTTACTGCTTGTACCGCTACACGGAAAGTACGTGAACGGGCACCGTAGTAACCTTTGGCAAGTTTAAGAACTTTCTTGTGACGAGCTCGTGCAGTTACACCACGCTTAACTCTTGGCATTTTTCAATTCCTCCTAATTAAGCGTATGGCAGTTGGCGTGCAATCATTGGCACGTCAGCTTTGGCAACTAAACACTTGGCGCGCAGATGACGCTTACGCTTGGTGCTCTTCTTGGTCAGGATGTGACGCAGATGGGCTTGCTTACGCTTGAAACCATTGGCGGTTTTCTTAAAACGCTTCGCTACACCCTTGTCGGTTTTCATTTTAGGCATTACTAAAACTCCGCATTGGGATATTAATAAAACGCAAGGCGAGCAAAGGCCCGTAGACCTTTGCTACTTTTCAGGGTTGCCCTGCTATTTCTTCTTGGGCGCCAGCACCATGATGGCTTGTCGACCTTCCATTTTCGGGAAGGATTCAACAACCGCATACTCTTCCAGATCGGCCTTGATACGGTTCAAAAGATCCATACCCAGGTTCTGGTGTGCCATTTCGCGTCCGCGGAAACGCAGCGTAACTTTCGCTTTGTCTCCATCTTCTAGAAAACGAATCAGGTTGCGTAGTTTTACCTGATAGTCGTTTTCATCAGTACCAGGGCGGAATTTAACTTCCTTCACCTGGATCTGTTTCTGCTTCTTCTTCTGTTCTTTCTGGGCTTTTGCCTTGTCGAACAGATATTTACCGTAGTCCATGATACGGCATACAGGCGGCTCAGCATTAGGACTGATCTCAACCAGATCCAGACCTGCCTCATCGGCTACTTCCTGAGCCTCTTTGATGCTGACGATACCAATGGCTTCACCATCAACGCCATTCAAACGTACCTCAGGTACGCCGGTAATTTCTTCATTAATTCTATTCGGGGCCGCCTGACGGCCTGCTGATTTTTTGATCTTTATGACCTAATCCTCCAACAATTCAAGACTACGGAGCGAAATTTGTTGCTTGACCTTAGCGGCGAAATCATCGATTCGCATCTTACCTAAGTCCACCCCGTCTCGGGTACGCACAGCGACTTCCCGATTTTCCATCTCCTGATCACCTATGACCAGCAAATAAGGAACCCGCCTCAAAGTGTGCTCGCGTATTTTAAAGCCTATTTTTTCATTCCTCAAGTCTTTAGAGGCACGTATGCCCTGTTCCTTGAAGAATTCGACTACTTCTTCAACATAATCAGCTTGTTTGTCTGTTATGTTCATAACAACAACCTGCACAGGGGCCAGCCAGGTTGGGAAACGACCGGCGAACTCTTCGATGAGAATACCGAGGAATCGCTCCAAAGAGCCCAAAATCGCACGGTGGATCATCACAGGAGTCTGACGGCTGTTGTCTTCGGCAACATAAGTTGCGCCCAGACGACCTGGTAAAGCGTAGTCAAGCTGCACTGTACCACACTGCCAGGCACGGTCCAGACAATCGTGCAGAGTGAACTCGATTTTAGGACCGTAGAAGGCGCCTTCACCGGGCAGGATTTCAAATTCAATATCGTTGCTGCGCAGCGCTTGTTTCAGAGCTTCTTCTGCCCTATCCCACATGGCATCATCACCGATACGCTTTTCTGGACGGGTAGAGAGCTTAACCACGATATTGCTGAAGCCGAAAGTGGAATAGGTGTCGTACACCATCTTGATACACTTACTGACTTCGGATTGCACCTGCTCTTCAGTACAGAATACGTGCGCATCGTCCTGGGTAAAACCACGAACCCGCATAAGGCCGTGCAAGGCACCTGAAGGCTCATTACGGTGACAGCAGCCGAACTCGGCCATCCGCAGCGGCAGGTCACGATAAGACTTGAGGCCCTGGTTGAAGATTTGCACATGACCGGGGCAGTTCATCGGCTTGACGGCGTATTCGCGGTTCTCACTGCTGGTTGTAAACATCGCTTCGGCGTATTTATCCCAGTGACCTGAACGTTCCCACAGCACACGGTCCATCATCAGCGGGCCTTTCACTTCCTGGTAGTCGTACTGGCTCAGCTTCTGGCGAATAAAACGCTCAAGCTCGAGGAATACGCTCCAGCCGTCATTATGCCAAAACACCATGCCCGGCGCTTCTTCCTGCATATGGTACAGGTCCAGCTGCTTGCCGATTTTACGGTGGTCACGCTTGGCCGCTTCTTCCAAGCGAGTCAAATGAGTCTTGAGCGCTTTCTTGTCTGCCCAGGCAGTACCATAGATGCGCTGCAACATCTTGTTGTCTGAGTTACCACGCCAGTAGGCGCCGGCAACATTCATCAGTTTAAAGAAATGGCAGAAACGCATGTTGGGCACATGAGGACCACGACACATGTCTGTGTATTCTTCGTGGTGATACAGTGCCGGAGTGGCATCACGGCTAATGTTTTCGTCCAGGATTGCCACTTTGTAAGGCTCGCCGCGAGATTCAAAAGTATCACGGGCTTCCTGCCAGCTAACCACGCGCTTGACTACGTCATAGTTGGTCTTGGCCAGTTCCAGCATGCGTTTTTCCAGCTTCTCCAGATCTTCCTGGGTCAGTTTATGATCCAGGTCGATGTCATAGTAGAAGCCGTTATCAATAACAGGACCAATCGCCATCTTGGTTTCGGGCCACAGTTGTTTGATCGCATGACCCAACAAATGCGCGCAAGAGTGACGAAGGATTTCCAGCCCTTCTTCATCTTTGGCCGTGATGATCGACAGTTCTGCATCTGTTTCGATCAGATCACAGGCATCTTTCAACTCGCCGTTGACTCGTCCGGCAATACAGGCTTTCGCCAGGCCAGGACCAATATCAGCAGCAACATCGAGTGTAGAGACTGGGTTGGCAAACTCGCGTTTGCTCCCATCGGGAAGTGTAATTACGGGCATGAAAATTCCTTGTCCAGTGGTGACCCACACGTAGGGCCACTTGGTTATCAATGATAAAAAAGTATGTTAGCCCTTGGGTTAAGGCAGTACAGGAGCCTTAAGGTCTCCGCCGGGCAGACTGGTAATTTTACGGGATAAGGCCCGGCCCACGCAACCCAAAAACATTCAATGAATAAGCTTTGGCTCACAGGCCGGGGCTATACTTACTTTATGTTGTGAGCTTGGGTTCTATCGTCCAAAGGCATAGGGCTGAACGGCGGAGGAGGAAACTATGCAACTTAAAAGTCAAACTATTTGTTGCCCCCATTGTGGCCACCATCAAAAAGTAGAGCTCGATGCCAGCGGCGGCGACCAGGAGTTTTACAATGATTGTCGGGTATGCTGCAACCCCATCCACATGAGGCTGCACATCAATGACCAGAGGCATATGATAGAGCTTTACGTCGATGGCGATGACGAACAGCTCTACTGAGAGTTACCACATAAGATCGTCCGGAATGACATAATCTGCGTAAGGGTCCTCTTCATCCGGCACTTGCTCCGCGTTGTTCTCGGCTTGCCACAAATAGCCACACCAAGCCGGCACCAACAGATTGACCCGCTCGGCGAGTTTATGGGGCACCAGATAGCTGCTTTGCTCAATTCGCACTATCCCCAAACGGCCACCAAGTAGCTGATTCTGGAGTTTTTCATTGATATACAATGGGTATATCTTGTTCTCCAACGTATAGTTGAACTTGATTTCGCCATCTTTCGGCAGCGCCACCGCATTTTGCTTAATCTCAGTGACCAGGCCACGAACCAAGCCTTTCTCTGTGGCCTCGGCAAAGCGTTGTTCATTGAGTGCCTTATCCTTTTCTGCCTGCTGCTTTTTCTGCTGTGCGATTTGCGCCTTCAGCTGGGCAGAGCCATCATCAATATTGGACTTGCGGTTACGTTTCTTCTGGGTTTTGACATCGCGAACTTTTTGCTTGCTGGCGAGCCCCGCCTTAAGCAACTGTTCCTGTAATGCGTTTGCCATTTTATAATCTCTCTCTTGCTACTTACTTGATTCTAGCTTTGCTGCCAGCGCCCCGAGTTGACTCATGGCCGCACTGGCACCGCCAAGCGACCAACCACCGTCGACCGGTAATATGGTTCCGGTAATATAGGAAGCCATTGGCGAGGCCATAAAGAGTGCGGCATTGGCCAAGTCTTCGCCCTCACCATTGCGTTTTAACGGTACACTCTCTGCCACCTGTTGTTGCAACTGCGCCGACGGCGCCAAGCGATTAAATCCTTCGGTACCGGCAATTGGACCAGGCACCAGGGAGTTTATCCGTATGCCTTCAGGCCCCCATTCCAACGCCAGTGTGCGGGTCAACATATCGACTCCCGCCTTGGCGGCACAAACGTGGACCTGCATCGGCATGGCAATATACGCCTGCGGCGCCGAAATTTGAATAATGCTGGCGCCAGGGCGCTTAAGCATAGGATAGGCTTGTTTCAACACCTGAAAACTGCCCAACAAATCGATATCCATGACAGATTTGAAACCGTTGGCGCTGAGTTTGGCGGCGCTGGCTGGGAAATTGCCGGCGGCGCCACTGACAAGCACATCAATATGCGGGAAACTCTGGGCCAAAACTGTAAAGCCTTGCTCGAGTGCCGGCAAATCCCTGACATCGAAGCTCAGGCCCAGATGTTGACCTTGCGGATTGGCTTCATTCAATAACGCCACTGCGGCTGCCACTTTTTCCGGGTTACGGCTGGCAACCGCCACATGGGCACCGGCTACTGCGAACGCCTTGGCGATACAAAGGTTAATGCCGCTGGTACCCCCGACGACCACTACATACTTACCCTGATAATCGAACATTGAGCTTCTCTCCTATCCACTGATCATTCGTTATTCCGGTCCATACTGCAAGTCGCCGGTATGTCGCAAGTTTATGCCAACGATTGATGTATCGCCTGCAATGTCGCCAAAGGATCGGCCGCTTGAGTAATGGGTCGACCTATGACCAGATAATCTGAGCCCGCGGCCATAGCTTCGGCCGGGGTCATGATGCGTTTTTGATCGCCGGCGTCACTGCCCGCCGGACGAATACCCGGAGTCACCAGTTTGAAATCGGCGCCAAGTTCGGCCTTGAGCATACTGGACTCTCGGGCCGAGCAGACCACACCATCGAGACCGGCTGTTTGCGTCAGGCGCGCCAGTCTTCGAACCTGCTCTTCAGCACTGCCTTCAACACCAATAAGCTTGAGCTCATCGTCGCTCATTGACGTCAGCACAGTAACAGCAATCAGCAAGGGGGCGTTATCCCCATAAGGTAATAAGGCCCGGCGGGCAGCTTCCATCATGGCGAGACCGCCACTGGCGTGGACATTCACCATCCACACCCCCATTTCGGCGGCGGCAGCTACCGCTTTGGCCACTGTATTGGGAATATCGTGAAACTTCAGGTCCAGAAACAGCTCAAACCCTCGGTCATGGATCTCTTTCACCAGTTGAGGCCCGAACAGGGTAAACATCTCTTTGCCTACCTTAAGGCGGCACATAGACGGATCCAACTTATCAATAAGTTGCAATGCTTTGAATTTATTATCAAAGTCCAAGGCGACCACAATAGGTGTCTCTGTCATTTTTACTCCGTTATCTGAGGGTTATTCACCGTCCAAACCGCGAACCCGCTTAATACTGCCCCAGCTCTTGCAGGATGGGCAGTGCCAATACAAGGTATGTGCCGGGAAACCACACTCCCGGCAGCGGTAACTTGGACGGAATCTAATTTGTTGCTCTACCAATTTTTCCAGCATCGCCAGGCTATCTCGTGCCTGGCCCTGCTCAGCTTGCTTGATGTGCATCTGCATAAGGTGCTGGAACCCCCGCATGGTGGGGTGACGATAGAGAGCTTGCATCACCATGTCTTCGGCGCCTTTGATATCGCCGTCTTCAATCATACGCTGCGCCAATGCCACCACAACTGAAGCACCCGCGCCCTTATCTATGGCGTGAGCCAACAGTTCGCGATAACCTTCAATATCCTTGAGCTCTTGATAGAGCTGGCGGGCACAGGCGAGTGCATCGGCAAAAAGCTCGGCATCGGCGTCAATCAGTTGATTGAGCATCTGTTTGGCCTGAGGTAACTGTCCGGCATCCAAGTAGGCGTTGGCCAGTGACAACAAGGCGCGGCCACATTGAGGGTCTTGCTTGAGTGCGGCTTGAAAGCCCTTGAGTTTTCCCGCTTCATCGTCAGCTTCTTCGGCCAATTGGCAATGGAAATGGGCGATGACGGGTTTCAGACCCTGCTGGCTTTTTCGTGGCAAGCGCTTGGTGATATCTATCGCCTTTTGCCAATCTTTGGTGGTTTGGTAAATGGAGATCAGTTGGGTTTCCGCTTCTTCGCTGTGATCGTCCTGACTGACCAGGTTAAGGAAAATCTCCTCAGCCCTATCGTAGAACCCGGCGGCCATATAGTCCTTACCCAGCTCCATCATCGCCATGTCTCTTTGCTCGGTGGCGAGATTGGGCCTGGCTATCAGGTTTTGGTGAATACGAATAGATCTATCTACTTCACCCCGTTTGCGAAACAAGGATCCCAAAGACAGGTGAGTGTCTATGGTTTCATCATCGACATCCAACATGCTGATAAAGAGATCAACAGCCTTGTCCGACTCATTGGAGAGCAGAAAGTTGAGCCCGGTGAAGTAGTCTCGGCTCAGTTTCTTTTGTGCTGAATTCTGTTTCTGCTTCAAACTGCGGCGGCCCATGTACCAACCGTAAGCCGCAGCAATAGGCAGCAACAGAAAGAGAAGTTCGAGCATACTAGGCGTCTTGCCCCTGCTGCTGCGTTAATGTCTGGATCTTCTTACGGGCATTACGCAATGACAGTTTCAGCTTCATGATGTAGTAGAAAGCAATGACCCAGCTGAGGATAAACCCCGCCAGAAACACCACGGCCAACACCACAGGCAAACGGAACTCTCCCTGTGCCACAAAATAACTGATGGTGACCAGCTGTTCATTGCGAGAGCCAAATACCAGTGCCACTACAAACAACATTGCCACCAGTACGGTTGCGACAAATGACTTCACGTTGCACTCCATAAACGCGTTTCAATGTTCTGATTATCCAGTAATTTGACTGAGCTGACCAGCTTTAGCCAAGCTCCGGGCATAAAAAAGCCCCCTTTCGGAGGCTTTTAATACAACAGCGATTAACGGTTATAAGCGTCAACGCGTTCGCGCAGTTCTTTGCCTGGCTTAAAGTGCGGGACGTACTTGCCATCCAACTCGACTGATGTTCCCGTTTTGGGATTACGACCAGTGCGAGGTGCACGATAGTGAAGTGAAAAGCTGCCAAAGCCACGGATCTCTATGCGATCACCGCTTTCCAATGTTTTAGCCATTTGCTCCAACATCTCTTTGATGGCGCCTTCTACTTCTTTCGCCGACAGTTGCGACTGCCCACTGGCGAGTTTTTCGATCAGTTCGGATTTAGTCATCCTAGCTACCCCTATTATCAAGCCAAACACAGTCACCTAACAGGGGGCAAGCCCCCTGTACTACAGGCACTTACTTACGAGCTGCTTTAAACGCTTCAGCCATTGCATTAGTCATGATAGCGTCATCCTGCTTGTTCAGGTTAGCCATCACTTCTTTTTCTTCAGCTTCGTCTTTAGCACGTACAGACAGGCTGATTGCACGGTTCTTGCGATCTACGCCCATGAACTTGGCTTCAACGCTGTCACCTACATTGTAGACGCTTGATGCATCTTCAACACGGTCACGGCTGATGTCAGATACACGGATGTAACCTTCAACGGTGTCAGCCAGCTCAACAGTAACACCTTTGGCGTCAACAGCAGTAACAGTACCAACTACGATGGTACCTTTCTTCTTGTCGGCCAGGTAGGCGTTGAATGGATCGTCTTCAGTCTGCTTAACACCCAGGCTGATACGCTCACGCTCTGGATCAACAGACAGAACCACTGCAGTGATTTCGTCGCCTTTCTTGTACTCGCCAACAGCGTCTTCGCCGCTACCGTTCCAAGAGATGTCAGACAGGTGAACCAGACCGTCGATGCCGCCGTCCAGA
The DNA here is from genome assembly GCF_033842865.1 of Shewanella indica. NCBI lineage: Bacteria > Pseudomonadati > Pseudomonadota > Gammaproteobacteria > Alteromonadales > Shewanellaceae > Shewanella > Shewanella indica. Next base: position 3,607,317 of record NZ_JAWXXR010000001.1, on the reverse strand, counting down.
CCGATGAAGATACCGAAGTCAGTGATAGACTTGATCTTACCGGTAACTTTGTCGCCCTTGGCATAACGGTTAGCGAAGTCTTCCCATGGGTTGGTCTTGCACTGCTTGAGACCCAGAGAAATACGACGACGCTCTTCATCGATGTCCAGAACCAGAACTTCAACTTCGTCACCCAGGTTAACAACCTTGGATGGGTGGATGTTCTTGTTGGTCCAATCCATTTCAGAAACGTGTACCAGACCTTCAACGCCTTCTTCGATTTCAACGAAGCAGCCGTAGTCAGTCAGGTTGGTTACGCGACCAGTCAGACGAGTGTTTTCTGGGTAGCGCTTGCTGATTTCCAGCCATGGGTCTTCACCCAGTTGCTTCAGACCCAGAGATACACGAGTGCGCTCGCGATCGTACTTCAGTACTTTGACGTTGATTTCGTCACCAACATTCACGATCTCAGATGGGTGCTTAACACGCTTCCAAGCCATGTCGGTGATGTGCAGCAGGCCGTCAACACCGCCCAGATCTACGAATGCACCGTAGTCGGTCAGGTTCTTAACGATACCTTTAACTGCTTGACCTTCTTGCAGGTTTTCCAGCAGAGCATCACGCTCAGCGCTGCTTTCAGATTCGATAACAGCACGACGAGAAACAACAACGTTGTTGCGCTTCTGGTCCAGCTTGATAACTTTGAATTCCAGTTCTTTGTTTTCCAGGTGAGCAGTATCGCGTACTGGGCGAACGTCAACCAGAGAACCAGGCAGGAACGCACGGATACCGTTCAGCTCAACGGTGAAACCGCCTTTAACCTTGCCATTGATGACACCGATTACAGTTTCAGCATCTTCGTAAGCTTTTTCCAGAACGATCCAGGCTTCGTGGCGCTTAGCCTTTTCGCGAGACAGTTGAGTCTCACCGAAACCGTCTTCAACGCTATCCAGCGCAACGTCAACTTGGTCGCCAACGGCGATTTCCAGTTCACCTTGAGCATTTTTGAATTGCTCAGCTGGGATTGGGCTCTCAGATTTCAGACCGGCGTCAACCAGTACCATACCGTTTTCGATGGCAACTACAGTACCACGAACGATAGAACCTGGGCGGAATTCCAGTTGTTGAAGGGATTGTTCAAACAGATCAGCAAAAGATTCAGTCATGTTAATTAACTTTAAGTAATAAACCACGTATCTATCCTGAACGTGGAGTCAGTAAAATAACTCGCCTCTTCCCTGTGGCGAATGCCTATCCCGCCAGTCTCAGAGACTGACGTCAGATAATTTGTCAACTATGTGCCTGAGCGCCAGCTCCAGCACAGTCTCAATTCCGAGTCCGGTAGTATCTATCACCAAGGCATCTTCTGCGGGCACCAAAGGCGCAACTGCGCGATTCATATCCCGGTGATCTCTTTCCTGGATCTCGGTTAAAAGACGCTCGATATTAACATCGAAGCCCTTGTCCTGCAACTGATTATAGCGCCGCTGGGCCCTTTCCTCAGCCGAGGCTGTCAAAAATAATTTGACCGGTGCATGCGGGAAAACAACGGTTCCCATATCCCGGCCATCAGCTATAAGCCCGGGGGCAACTCTGAAAGCGCGCTGCCTTCTGAGTAAGGCTTCTCTCACCCGGGGAAACGCCGCCACTCTTGAGGCTGCGTCAGAACATTCTTGAGTGCGAATGGCATGGCTGACATCTTCGCCTTCCAGCACCACTTTTATGGCTTCATTTCCGGCTCCCGCCAGAAACTGTACATCCAGGTGCGCGGCCAACAGGGTGATGGCTTCTTCGTTATCCAGTTCCACATCGTGGTGAATAGCGGCAAGTGCCAGCACTCGATATATGGCACCACTATCGAGCAGTTTCCATCCAAGTTTGTTGGCAAGCAACTGACTTATAGTGCCTTTTCCCGCACCGCTTGGGCCGTCAATTGTGACAACAGGCGCCCGTTCAGACATAAATTCCTCCGCAGTAATTATCATCTTCCATGAGGACACAGTATGAGTTCACCGAAAATGAGCGGCCAATATTATATATCAACTGCATGCTTTCCGTATGCTGAATTCAAGGTCAATTTCGGGCTGTTGTTGTCAACAGCCCGAAATTCAGCCGCTTAACCGGCCAAGGCCGTAAAGCGTTGGAAGTAATCCGGGAAGGTTTTTGAGGTGCAATCCGGGTCATTAATGGTGACGCCGCAATCAGCAAACGCCAGCAGCGAAAAACACATGGCCATGCGGTGGTCGTTATAGGTATCGATGGCGGCATGCGTGGGCGCAAGCGGTGGATTTACCAAAATATAATCCTCACCCTCTTCCACCTCGGCACCAATTTTACGCAGTTCTGTGGCCATGGCGCTGAGACGATCTGTCTCCTTGATACGCCAGTTGTAGATATTGCTAAGACGAGTCGGCCCTTTGGCAAAAACCGCAGCTGTGGCTATGGTCATTGCCGCATCGGGAATATGGTTCATGTCCATATCTATGCCCTTGAGCTGGCTGCCCCTGGCAATAATATAGTCATCTCCCCATTCAATCTCGGCGCCCATGCTCGCCAGCGCATCGGCAAACTTGACATCACCCTGAATGCTGAGACGGCCAACTCCGGTAACTTTCACTTCACCGCCGGCGATAGCGCCTGCGGCCAGGAAATAAGACGCCGATGAGGCATCGCCTTCCACCAATACCTTGCCCGGTGACAGATAGCTTTGACCGGATGGGATCTCAAAACGCTGATAGTCGTGGTTGATGACCTTAACACCAAATTGCGCCATCAAGGCCAAAGTAATATCAATATAGGGCTTGGAAACCAGTTCACCCTTGACCTTGATATTGACAGCGGTACCGGCCAGCGGCGCAACCATCAGTAACGCGGTAAGAAACTGGCTGGAGAGATTACCGGCAATTTCCACATCCCCGCCACTGAGGCCCGTTGCCTTGATTTTTAATGGCGGGAAGCCGGGATGTTTCAGATATTGAATATCTGCGCCCAAGGCCTTGAGACTGTCGACCAAATCTCCTATTGGCCGCTCCTCCATTCTGGGTTCACCCGTGAGAACAAACTCACCGTTCCCCAGAGTCAGCGCGGCGCACAATGGCCGCATAGCGGTGCCGGCATTACCGAGAAAAAGCTCTTGCAGCTTGTCGCTGTTGATTGCGCCGCCAAGGCCCTGCACACTACAGTGGCTTTTGTCTTCGGAGAGCTCAAATTGAACGCCGAGCTGTTTCAGCGCTGCCAACATGTGACGAATATCATCTGAGTCGAGCAGATTGGTCAGTTCTGTGCTGCCCTTGGCCAGGGTTGCCAATAGCAGCGCCCGGTTGGAGATACTCTTGGAGCCGGGGATGTTGACCTCCCCATGCATTCTACTTATGGGATCCAGTCGCAATTGCTTCATCTTTTTTGGATTCTTGCATCTGTGTTTGACGGCGTTGCAGCGTTACGCCACATACCGCCAAAGCGGGTTAAAAGACCTTGTCACCGATTATGGGATAAAACCGGTAAATCAAGACAAAAGATTAGATACAGCGAGTGCTGATAGGCCTGAATTAAGTGTTCGTGGCATTAAAGTTACCTGAGCGCCACAGGGATTCAACCGTTTTTTGCTGAAAAAAGCCGATTTCAGCGGAAAATTATTCAACTAGCGCTAAATAAGCTCTTTAACTCTCCGATAGACGTTCCAACAAGTGATACAGAGAAACGACTCTGCTTTCTTGCAACAGAGCTTTACACCCTGGAAGCCCAGCTTGCCAGTTGCACCACTCAGACTATCGCTTACTGCAACCTCACCAGCCGTTAACAAATAACCTAAATATCGTTATGCTAATCTTCTTCAACAAGTATTCAATCCAGGGAACCCTATGTTCAGCACACTCAAGGCGATGCCAGCCGATCCCATTCTTGGGCTGCTCAGCCAATATCGCGACGACCCTCGCCATGAAAAAATTGATTTGGGCGTTGGTGTCTATAAAGACATCTTGGGAAATACCCCCATCCTCGACTGCGTTAAGACCGCCGAGCAGCGCCGCACCGCCACAGAAACCACTAAGGTGTATATCGGCCCTGCCGGTAGCAGTGATTTCAATCGTCTCATTGCCGAGCTGGCATTCGGTGAGCAGCACCCTACCCTGAGCGCAGGACGCATTCGCAGTGTCTCCACTCCCGGCGGCACCGGCGCGCTGCGGGTCGCAGCCGACTTTATTAAACGTTGTCGCCCAGACGCAACCGTTTGGGTCAGCGATCCGACCTGGGCCAATCACACCGGACTTTTTGAGGCGGCCGGTCTCAAGGTTGAGCGTTACCCTTACTATGACTACGCCACCAAGGCGCTGAAGTTTGATGAAATGCTCGCCAAACTTAACACTCTTGGGGAAAACGATGTGGTGCTGCTGCATGCCTGTTGTCACAACCCATCGGGCCAGGATCTCAGCACCGAGCAGTGGGACCAAGTGGTACAAGTCGCCGTCAAACGCGGTTTTACCCCGCTTATCGATATGGCTTACCAGGGCTTTGGTGACGGTGTTGAAGAGGATGCTTACGGCGTTCGCAAGATGGCAGCGGCCGTGGAAGACATGTTGCTCTGCTCCTCTTGCTCAAAGAATTTTGGCCTTTATCGCGAACGTATCGGCGCTTGCAGCATCATAGCCAACAGCAGTGCTGCCGCCGATGTCGCCTTGTCGGTACTGCTTTATGTGGTGCGTTGTCTCTACTCCATGCCGCCGGCACATGGAGCCGCGTTGGTGGAAACCATTCTCGGCGACAATCAGCTCAAGCAGCAGTGGCTGGATGAACTCAAGGTGATGCGTGACAGGATAAACGGTAACCGTGCCATTCTGGTTGAGCGTTTAAAGGCGATAGGCGTCGAGCAGGACTTCAGCTTTATCGCCCGCCAAAAAGGGATGTTCTCCTTCCTTGGGGTGTCGCCAGAGCAGGTTGAACAACTTAAGCAGGAGTTCGGTATCTATATGGTGGACTCAAGCCGGATCAGTATCGCCGGGATAAGCGATAGCAATGTCGATTACCTTGCCAAGTCTATCGCCAAGGTGTTGCAAGGTTAAAATTGGAGAGTGAGATGAAAAAAGCGAATGCCGAGGCATTCGCTTTTTTATGGGATTTGTTGCAATAAAACGATTTTCGCCGGGGTTCAGCTGCTGTGCTTGGCCGCAAACGCTTTCATAAAGGCAACCAGGGCCTCAACGCCGGCCAAAGGCATGGCGTTATAGATACTGGCACGCATCCCGCCGACAATTCTGTGCCCCTTAAGAGCCACCAAACCTGCGGCCTCCGCCTCTTTCAGGAACTCACCATTGAGCGACTCATCGGCCAATTGGAAAGTCACATTCATCCGCGAGCGGTTTGGCGTCGCCACACCATTGCGGTAAAAGTCCAGTTCATCGATACAGGCATAAAGCAGTTCGGCCTTGGCTTTGTTGAGCTCTGCCATCGCCTCGATACCGCCCACCCGGTGCAGCCACTCAAACACTTCGGCCGCCAAATACCAGGCAAAAGTAGGGGGAGTGTTAAACATGGAATCGTTTTCGGCCGCCAAGCGATAATCCATGATGGACGATTGCGGCATGGCCGGCAAAGCCAGCATCTCTTTACGCACTATCACTATGGCCAAACCGGAAGGGCCGATATTTTTTTGCGCCCCGGCATAAATGAGCCCGTAACGACTGACATCGATTTCACGGGACATGATAGTGGATGACATATCCGCCACAATTGGCCAAGGAGACTCCAACTCTTCAAAAATTTCGATACCATCTACCGTCTCGTTAGGGCAATAGTGCACATAACGATACTTGCCACTATCACCTTCCAGCTTAGGCAAGGTTACTTTGTTGAGTCCATTGATCTTTTCAACTATGCTTTGGCTATCAATCCTGTCATCTCCGGCCAGCTTCCTGGCCTCTGCCGTGGCTGATCTTGACCACTGACCGCTCTCCAAATACAGGGCTCTGCCGTTATTGCCCAAAAAATTATTCACGACAGCAGAGAACTGACCGCGACCACCGCCATGCATAAACAGTACATGGTAATCTTCGGGAATATTCATCAGCGAGCGTAATCTGGACTCGGCAGCCTTGGTGAGATCGATAAAGGCCTGACTGCGGTGACTGATCTCCATGACGGAGACACAGTGCCCCTGCCAGTCCAGTAATTCCTGCTGGGCTTTTTGCATTACCGCGGCCGGCAACATGGCTGGTCCGGCACAGAAATTATAAATCGTGCTCACTTCATTGTTCTCCTTGAAAAAAAGAGCGTCCAACTGGACGCTCATATATGCTTGATGCTGTTATTCCTGCTCGGCTTCAGGTGCTTCGGGCGCTTGGCCTTCTGTATCCTCGGCGGCAGGTTCGGCCGCTATGGGTTCGCCGTTTTCATCGAATTCCACTTCGTCTTCATCAGACTGGATTTCATCGATACGCTGTAAACCCACCACGGCCTCGTCACCGGCAGTGCGGATAATGGTCACGCCCTGGGTATTACGGCCTATGATAGAAACGCCGGCCGCCGGGGTTCTCACCAGTGTGCCCTTGTCGCTGATCAGCATTATTTCATCATTGTCGCCAACCTGAACCGCGCCGACTACCGCGCCGTTACGCTCGCTGACCTTGATGGAAACCACACCCTTGGTAGCACGGCTCTTGGTTGGGTACTCACTCAGCTCGGTACGCTTACCAAAACCATTTTCTGTCACTGTCAGAATGGCACCATCTTCTTTTGGCACTATCAGTGAAACCACTTCCTGACCATCTTCGAGTTTGATACCGCGAACACCGGTGGCGGTACGGCCCATGGCGCGCACCTGATCTTCGCTGAAGCGTACAACCTTACCTTCGTTGGAGAACAGCATGATTTCGTTGCTGCCATCGGTCAGGTCAACGCCGATCAACTGGTCACCGTCTTTCAGGTTAACGGCGATAATGCCGTTGGCTCTTGGACGACTGTACTCAATAAGCGATGTCTTCTTCACTGTGCCGTGGGAAGTCGCCATGATGATATACTTGTCGGCTTCGTATTCACGAACCGGCAGAATCGCCGTAATGTGCTCGCCCTCAGACAATGGCAGCAGGTTCACAATAGGTTTACCGCGCGACTGACGGCTGGCCAGCGGCAACTGATAAACCTTGAGCCAGTAGAGCTTGCCGAAGTCGGAGAAGCACAAAATGGTGTCGTGGGTATTGGCAACCAACAGTTTCTCAACGAAATCTTCGTCTTTAACCTTGGTAGCCGCCTTACCCTTACCGCCGCGGCGCTGCGCTTGGTAATCGCTCAGCGGCTGATACTTGGCATAACCCAAATGCGACAGGGTTACTACCACATCTTCTTCGCAAATAAGGTCTTCGAGGCTGATATCCACGGCTGAAGCATTGATCTCGGTGCGACGCTCGTCACCATATTGCTCAAGTACTTCTTCCAACTCTTCTTTGATCACTTCCATCAGACGCTCTGGGCTTCTGAGGATATGCAGCAATCCAGCAATCAGCTCCAGCAGTTCTTCATATTCCTGGAGGATCTTCTCGTGCTCAAGACCGGTCAGACGGTGCAGACGCAGCTCTAGGATAGCCTGGGCTTGCTGCTCAGTCAGATAGTAGAGACCATCGCGAATACCAAACTCCGGCTCCAGCCACTCGGGACGGGCGGCATCATCACCGGCTTTTTCCAACATGCCCTGCACGTTGCCGAGCTGCCAACCGGTTTCCACCAGTTTAACCTTGGCTTCGGCCGGTGTTGGAGAGGCCTTGATCAGCGCAATCACAGGGTCGATGTTGGCCAGGGCGATAGCCAGGGCTTCCAGAATATGCGCGCGTTCGCGGGCTTTACGCAGTTCAAACACGGTTCTGCGGGTGACCACTTCGCGGCGGTGCAGAATAAAGGCTTCCAGCATCTCCTTGAGGTTAAACAACTTGGGCTGGCCATTGGTCAAAGCCACCATGTTGATACCAAAAGAGGTTTGCATCTGGGTCTGGGCATAGAGGTTGTTGAGTACCACCTCGGCGACTTCGCCGCGCTTGACCTCAACCACAATACGCATACCGTCTTTATCAGACTCATCGCGCAGGCCGCTGATGCCTTCAATTTTCTTGTCTTTTACCAGCTCGGCAATTTTTTCAATCAAACGAGCCTTGTTCACCTGGTACGGGATCTCGGTAACAATGATCCGCTCGCGGCCATTGTCTTCGGTTTCCACCTCGGCACGGGCGCGCATAATCGCCTTACCGCGGCCGGTACGGTACGCTTCCTCTATGCCTTTCTTGCCATTGATAATGGCGGCAGTCGGGAAGTCCGGGCCCGGGATATACTCCATCAACTGTTCGATAGACAGCTCAGGTTCTTCAATAAGCGCCAAACAGCCTTTAACCACTTCGTTCAGGTTATGCGGCGGAATATTGGTGGCCATGCCCACCGCAATACCGGAGGAGCCGTTGACCAGCAGGTTGGGGATCCGGGTCGGCAATACGGCCGGGATCATTTCGGTGCCGTCGTAGTTGGGGACATAATCGACGGTTTCTTTCTCAAGGTCAGCCAGCAGTTGATGCGCCAGCTTTTCCATACGAATTTCGGTATAACGCATGGCCGCCGCGGCATCGCCGTCGATGGAGCCGAAGTTACCTTGACCATCTACCAGGGTGTAACGCAGCGAGAAAGGCTGTGCCATCCGCACTATGGTGTCGTATACGGCGCTATCACCATGAGGGTGATACTTACCTATCACGTCACCGACAACACGTGCCGACTTCTTATAGGGTTTATTCCAATCGTTTTTCAGCTCGTTCATCGCAAAGAGTACGCGGCGATGCACCGGCTTGAGGCCATCGCGTACGTCTGGCAATGCCCGCCCGACGATAACGCTCATGGCGTAATCCAGATAGGAGTTCTTTAGTTCGTCTTCAATATTTATTGGCGAAATTGATAAAGCCAGATCAGTCATAAACTGCTCGATCCCCTTAAATTAGCTGACAACTTGTAAATCCGTGTCATTGTCGAGCCCAACAAACGTGATTTGGCATTCTAACACAGTTATTTAATGTCGGAAGTCCTTAAAGCCGCCTTTGCAGCCAAAAACGCCAAGGGCATGATACAAGTCGCGAGCGGGGGCTGATATCACTGTCATAGACATGAGTTCCGTTGTTGTTTTTATCATCAAAAACCGAATCTTGCCGATATTTTGTCCAGCTTTTGGCCTTTAGTGCCGCCGATCACATTGAGGCGCCAATTTATACTGCCCTTCCCTATGGCTTATATGGTTATAATAGGCGCATCCTTAATATTGCTGTTTCAGGTCCGAATATGTCTTCTCAACCCAATGTCGACCCTCAGGAAATTGCCAAGTTTGAAAGTATGGCCGCCAGTTGGTGGGATCCTGCCGGTGAATTCAAGCCGCTGCATGAACTCAACCCACTGCGCCTTAATTATATAGATGCCCAATCCGGCGGTATCTTTGACAAACTGGTGCTGGATGTCGGCTGTGGCGGCGGCATTCTTTCCGAGAGCATGGCCCGCATCGGCGCCAAGGTCACCGGGCTGGATATGGGTTTTGAGCCGTTGGAAGTCGCCAGGCTGCATGCGCTGGAAGCCGGCGTCAGCATAGACTACCTGCAAGAAACTGCCGAAGTGCATGCCCAGAATCATCAGGGGCATTACGACACAGTTACCTGTATGGAAATGCTCGAGCATGTACCGGATCCGCAATCTGTGATCCAGGCTTGTTGCGATATGGTCAAGCCCGGTGGTTGGGTGTTCTTCTCCACCATTAACCGCAACATCATGTCCTGGGTGCAAACCATACTCGGTGCCGAGTATGTACTGAAAATGTTGCCGGCCGGAACCCATGACCACAGTAAGTTTATCCGCCCATCCGAGTTAATCGCCATGGCAGAAAACACTGAACTATTGTGTCGTGACGCGCTGGGCATAAAATACAACCCTTTGAGTGGCGTATTCAGTTACACCAAGAGCGTTGACGTCAACTACATGATTGCCTGTCAGCGCCAGGACTGATGCCATGACGCCTAAGCTGCCGTTTCAAGGGATTCTGTTCGACTTGGATGGAACTTTGGTGGATACCGCCGAGGACCTGACCGAAGCGCTGGCCTTGGCGCTGGCATCCCATGGGGTATCGATAGAAGATAAGCGCAAACTTTTGCGCACTCTGGCCTCTCACGGCTCGCTTGCCATGGTGCAAGCCGCCGTGCCCCAAGCCTCAGCCGAAGAGCAGGAGCATCTCCGGCAAGCGATGCTCAGGGAATATGATGCGGTCAACGGCCAAAAAGCCTGTTTGTTTGAAGGCATAGAAGCCTTGCTGGACAGTGCCCGTTCAAGAGCTATGCCGCTGGGGATTGTCACCAATAAACCAGCGCGTTTTACCCGTCCCTTGTTAGAGCGCATCGGGCTGCTTAAACGCTTTGATGCTGTGATCAGTGCCGATACTACCCTCTATCGCAAGCCCCACCCGGCTCCTATGTTACTGGGGGCCCAGCAGCTTAACTGCGCGACCGAACGTATTCTCTATCTTGGCGATGCAGAGCGCGACATAGCCGCGGCGCAGGCGGTTAATATGCCCTCTGCCATCGCCATGTGGGGATATCTGGCGGCAGAGGATAAACCGGCAGACTGGGGCGCAGATTGGCAGTTGAACCATCCACAGGCAGTGATGTCTCTGCCATTGTGGTAACAAGGTAAGAAAAACGCTAAATCGGCACTGTTTTCCCGAGGGGACAAGGCCTTAATGAAAGTCGCAGTCCGGATGCTACTTTAACCGAGCGGATCTGAGCAAGATCGCGGATCGCTGCTTATTTTAGCAGTCGATCACCTTGAGTGAGATCGCTTAATTTTTAACCATGATGACTGTGCGCCAGCAATGATGCAGCTTTGCGGAATCGGCCACTCAATATCCTCAAGATATCCACAAGATATACCCAAAACTCAGGCTTGCAAAAAGTGCCACACCTCACTATCTTGTTATCCAAGATATAGAAAAACACCATATCTTGTGTATCAGTCGCAATCAAACATACTAGTCTTGCACTGAAAACTCCCGGTTAACAGAGCCCACTCGGGCCGCCGTCGTTAACTGTTCGGTTGATTGTTTTACAAGGGAAGGTTTAATGACGCCGACGCGTCATTGTCACAGATATTACAACCAAGGCCTATCTTCAATGAATAGCACTATGACAGTTACCAAACGCAGTGGCGCACGCGAGACCATAGATCTCGATAAGATCCATCGCGTTATCACCTGGGCAGCCAAAGGATTAAACAACGTCTCGGTCTCCGAGGTGGAGTTACGTTCTCACCTGCAGTTTTATGATGGTATTCCCACTGAAGCCATCCATGAAACCATTATCAAGGCCGCAGCCGATCTGATCTCTCCCGACTCTCCGGACTATCAGTTCCTGGCCGCCCGCCTTGCTGTTTTTCATTTGCGTAAGAAAGCCTTTGGTCAGTTTGAGCCGCCAAAACTGGTTGATCATGTCAGCAAGTTGGTTGCCATGGGCAAGTACGACAAGCACCTGTTGGAAGACTACAGCCGTGAAGAGTTGGATGTACTCGACAGCTATATCGACCACTGGCGCGACATGAACTTCTCCTATGCTGCCGTCAAACAGCTGGAAGGCAAGTATCTGGTACAAAACCGTGTGACTCATGAAGTCTACGAAAGTGCCCAGTTCCTCTACATTCTGGTCGCCGCCTGTCTGTTTGCCCGTTATCCGAAAGAAACCCGGCTGCAGTATGTCAAAGACTTTTATGATGCGGTTTCTACCTTCAAGATCTCTCTGCCGACCCCTATCATGTCCGGTGTGCGTACGCCGACACGTCAGTTCAGCTCTTGCGTGCTGATCGAGTGTGATGACAGCCTGGATTCTATCAATGCCACGGCCTCATCCATCGTCAAATATGTCAGCCAGAGAGCCGGTATCGGTGTGAACGCCGGCCGTATTCGCGCCCTGGGCAGCCCTATTCGTGGCGGCGAAGCCTTCCACACAGGTTGTTTGCCTTTTTACAAATATTTCCAAACTGCGGTGAAATCCTGCTCCCAGGGCGGCGTTCGCGGCGGTGCTGCAACCCTGTTCTACCCTATCTGGCACCTGGAAGTTGAATCGCTGCTGGTTCTGAAAAACAACCGTGGTGTTGAAGACAACCGTATCCGTCACCTGGACTATGGCGTTCAGATCAACAAGCTGATGTATCAGCGGATGATCAAGGGCCAAAATATCACTCTGTTCAGCCCATCGGACGTTCCCGGCTTGTATGATGCCTTCTTTGCCGATCAGGACGAATTCGAACGCCTGTATGTGAAATATGAGCAAGATCCGAGCATTCGCAAGAAGACCCTTAAAGCGGTCGAGCTCTTCTCGCTGATGATGCAGGAGCGCGCCTCCACAGGTCGCATCTATGTGCAGAACGTGGATCACTGTAACACCCACAGCCCCTTCAACGCCGAAGTGGCCCCTGTGCGTCAATCCAACCTGTGCCTTGAGATTGCCCTGCCAACCAAGCCACTGAACAACATTGACGATCCCAATGGCGAAATCGCCCTTTGTACTCTGTCAGCGCTGAACCTGGGTGCGATAAAAGACTTGGGCGAACTGGAAGGCCTTGCCGATTTGGCCGTGCGCGCCCTGGATAACCTGCTGGATTACCAGGACTACCCTATTCCCGCTGCCAAGACGGCATCGATGAACCGCCGCACTCTGGGTATCGGGGTCATCAACTTCGCCAACTATCTGGCCAAGAACGGCGTGAAATACTCTGATGGCAGCGCCAACGGCCTGACTCACAAAACATTTGAAGCCATACAGTACTACCTGCTCAAAGCCTCGATGAATCTGGCCAAAGAGCTGGGTGCCTGCCCGCTGTTCCATGAGACCACTTATTCTCAGGGGATCATGCCGGTAGATACCTACAAGCGGGATCTGGACAAGATTTGTGATGAGCCGCTGCACCTGGATTGGGATGCCCTGCGTCACGATATCAAGCAGCATGGCCTGCGTAACTCGACTCTGTCGGCACTGATGCCATCCGAGACCTCTTCGCAGATCTCCAACGCCACCAATGGTATTGAGCCTCCACGCGGCCTTATCAGCGTCAAGGCCAGTAAAGATGGCCAGCTCAAGCAAGTGGTGCCCGATTTTGATGAGCTCAAGGACAAGTACGAGTTGCTGTGGCAGATGCCCGGCAACGACGGTTACCTGCAGTTGGTGGGTATTATGCAGAAGTTTGTCGATCAGGCGATTTCGGCCAATACCAACTATGACCCATCCAAGTTTGAAAGTAACAAAGTTCCAATGAAGCTGCTGCTCAAGGATCTGTTGACCGCCTACAAACTCGGGGTCAAGACCCTTTACTACCACAACACCCGTGATGGTGCTTCCGACAAATTCGATGACATTACCAGCATCGAGAAGGAAGACGACGGTTGTGCCGGCGGCGCCTGCAAGATTTAAGCAGGGTTAAGTAACAAGTTCGGGGCCCAGGTGGCCCCGTTGTTTGGAAAGAGTAGATCATGGCTTATTCAATTTTTTGTCAAACCCCCAACGATGCCACCCGCGAACCTATGTTTCTCGGTCAGGCGGTTAACGTGGCCCGTTACGATCAACAGAAGTACGAAGTATTCGAGAAACTGATCGAAAAGCAGTTGTCTTTCTTCTGGCGCCCGGAAGAAGTGGATGTCAGCCGCGACAAAATCGATTTCGGCGCCCTGCCGGATCATGAAAAGCATATCTTCCTCTCCAACCTCAAGTACCAAACCCTGTTGGACTCGATTCAGGGCCGGAGCCCCAATGTGGCTTTCCTGCCGCTGGTGTCCCTGCCTGAGCTGGAAACCTGGATTGAAACCTGGTCCTTCTCCGAGACCATTCACAGCCGCTCCTACACTCATATCATTCGCAATATTGTCAACGACCCATCCGTGGTGTTCGATGACATAGTGGTCAATGAGGAGATCCTCAAGCGCGCCGGCGATATTGCCGAGTATTATGACCGCCTTATCGAGCTGACCCAGCTGTATCACCTGCATGGTGAAGGCAAGTTCGACGTCAACGGTCGCACGCTTGAAGTCACTACCCGCACCATCAAAAAAGCCCTCTATCTGTGCATGATGTCGGTCAATGCGCTCGAAGCGATACGTTTTTACGTCAGCTTCGCCTGCTCCTTTGCCTTTGCCGAGCGCAAACTGATGGAAGGCAACGCCAAGATCATTCGCCTGATCGCCCGCGATGAAGCTTTGCACCTGAACTCAACCCAGCACATTATCAACCTGATGCAGGGTGGCAAAGATGATCCTGAGATGGGTGAAATCGCCAAAGAGTGCCAGCAGGAAGCTTACGATCTGTTCCTGCGCGCCGCCGAGCAGGAAAAGGCCTGGGCCAAGTACCTGTTCAAGGATGGCTCCATGATAGGCCTGAACGAAACCATTCTCTGCCAGTATGTGGAGTTCATTACCAATCAGAGAATGAAGGCGGTTAACCTGGGCGCACCATACAGTGAGCAGAGCGATCCCCTGCCCTGGATGAAAAACTGGCTGGAAAGCGATGCCGTACAGGTGGCGCCTCAGGAAGTGGAAGTATCATCCTATTTGGTCGGCCAGATAGATTCGGCTGTCGATGACGATGAGTTCTCCGACTTTGACCTTTAACAAAGCCCCTATCGTGCTGCTGCGCGGAGAGCCCTTGCTGCTGTATACCACAGAGCACAGGACTCTCCTGGCAGCGCTTGAAGCCCGTAAGGTGAGCATTTTTGCCGAGTGCCGCAGCGGGTTTTGCGGCGCCTGCAAGACCCGGGTGCGCAGTGGCTCGGTTACTTACCTGACCACGCCATTGGCCGAGTTAAAGGCGGATGAATGTCTGCCCTGCTGCTGTGTGCCCACGGAAGATCTGGACTTGGATCTCTCCAGCGAAGGCGCCGACATGCCGCTGCTGCGGGTTAAACACTTGGCCTGAAACAAGCGCAAAAAACACCGTCAATGGCAGATCTCCTACAGTCAAACAAGCGTTTTTTCGTTGTAAATCCTGCCTGACTCCGGTACTCTGCCGGACTTATGAAATCAGACTCAAGTTATTCATTCAAAAGTCTTTATTGCGCTTTTGATCGTTACCCTCTGCCCAAAGGCGCTTCGACCCATATACGTTATATGGCGTCAACCCTGTTTGCCTTCCAGTCCCCTGGTATGCTCTATCTACAAGGTGATCCCCAGATGCCTTCCTGGCAGCAGGAAACCCTGTCACTCGGCAGCAATCCCAGTGAGGTCAGTATCGTCAGGCACCAGCTAAACCCAAGCTCGGGCAATAACGTGCTTGCCAAGGCGCTGGACTATGCCAATCAGCTTGGGGCGCTGCTCAGGCAAAATCGCGATACCCTGACATTGGCGCAGTTTCGCGACCCCTGGGCGGGGGTGCCATTGCTGGATCATCGCAAGGACAATCCAGCGCTCAAGCTTGTCTATGAGGTTAATGCCCTGCCCAGCATAGAGCTGCCTATTCACCTGTCGCTGCCGCGAAAAACCCTGGCCAAAATCAGCGCCTGGGAGCAGCGTTGCCTGGATGGTGCCGATCTGATTGTGACGCCTTCAAAACTCACGGCTGCCGGCCTTGAAAAACGCACTACCACTCCAGTAGTCTATCTGCCAAACGGCGCCGAGTTGCCGCCTGCCGAGCCATTGAGGCAAGCAGAGGATGCGAGTCTGCCCAGGCTCATCTATTTTGGTGCTGCCCAGCGCTGGCAGGGGCTTAGGGATCTGCTCAAAGCCTTTGCCTTGGTGCGTCAGCAGTTGGAGGTCGAGCTGGATCTCTGCCTGTCACTCGAAAATCGCCAGGCCCGGCAGGTAAAGGCCTGGCTCAAGTCCATGGAACTGGAAGATTGTGTTTCGCTGCATTTCGGGTTGGACCAAGCCAGTCTCAGGCAAAAAATCCAGGCCGCGAGCGCATCTTTGGCGCCGCTCACGCCCTGCAGGCGCAACATGCTTCAGGGATGCTGCCCTTTGAAAGTGCTCGAATCCATGGCTTGTGGCACCGCAGTTATCGCCTCGGATCTACCTGTCATTCGTGAACTGGTAACCCATGAAGAGCATGGGCTCTTGGTTCCCCCCTCCAGGCCCTCCGAGCTCGCCAGAGCCTGTATTGAGCTGCTCAGTCAACCGGCCAAGGCCAAAGATTTGGGCCTCAAGGGCCAACAAAGGGTGACAGAGCAGTTCCAATGGCAACAGATCTGCACTCAACTCAGCGACTTGTATCAACAGCTGAGCCAAGGCCCCATGCAAGCTACCGCTTAATAGCACCTGTTTAATGTCAAGGAAACGATATGGAAACAGCCATAAACCCTTTTAACGCCCCGCTTCACTACTGGCGAATGCGCAAAGTGTTCAAGCAGTTAACCCCGGTGGAGCAAGAATTTATCCGCACCAGGAAGTTGGATGCAACCCATTCGACCCAGCACTGGTTACTGTTTCTCAAGCGCCTGACCCGATTGGATCGTATGGGCAGCCCATTGAGACGCCAGTTTCGCCGCAGCCGCAATTGGTTAATAGGTTTCACTATTGTCAGCATATTCCTGCCCGTACCTCACCTGGTGGTGTATGCCTTGGTGGGTTTGACTCTGGCCTCGATATTATTGCTTCACAGCTGCAACAATATGGACGTCAACGACAATGTGCGCACCGGCCTTATCAAATTGATGCAGGTACTGGCGATGGAGACCAACAGCGTGCAACTGAAACTGGATCTCGACTCCATACACAAGCGTAAGCCGGCCCGAACCGAAAAGCCTGAGAAAAATACCCAACTGGCCTACTTTGAAGTGCCACTGTTGCAATTCAGGGCCAAACTCAAGGACGGCAATGAGCTGCAACTGCGGGTGGATGATGTTATCTGTCGTCGTAAACGCACCCGTCGCAACGCCCGAGGCAAAGTCAAAACCAAGATCAAGTACAAGGGACGGCGCAGCATTCGCAGCTGCCTGACGCTGAATGCTGAATATTATCATCTACGCCAGGGTAAACTGGCACCAACGAGCAAGGCACAGACTCAAAACGGCATCACCAAGGTGAAATCCAACTCCACCTTTAAATTTATCGGTGAGTCACGTTTGATGGATGCCGAGAATATTCTCAGAACCATCGCCAAGTCCTATCAACAGACCAGTATTCGAGCCAGGGGATAATATGAGTCAGTGTCAGTTAAAAGTCGGTTTTTTCACCCTCAGCCCTTGCGGCCAACCTGCCGTTGGCAGTTGCAGTGAGTGCCAAGCCAGTGTCTGCGAGCATCATCTGGATCCCAAAACCTGTCTGTGTTTCCAGTGCGCCGCCAAACCCTTGAAGGTCGGCAAGGAAGTCTATGAAGATCCACACTCAGGCACCAAGTATGAGCAATTGAGCCTACAAGGCGTTAAACCTGAGGATCCGCTTGCCGGTTTCGCCCTCAAGCAACTGTATCTCGGCAGTGCCTGGTACCAACTGCACACCAAACACGGCAGTTACAATAAAGAGTTTGATGCCGAGGACTTTGCCGCTTTTGAGCTCCCTGTCGACGAAGATGATCAGCAGTTGCCGGATTACGAGTACCGGGATATCTATGACAGCTAACCCCAGGCTACTGTGGCTGACTCAACACTACCCGCCGGCCAAAGGCGGCATGGCATTGTCCTGCGATAGACTGGTGCGCCATTTGCGGCGGCTCGGGGTACATATCACCCTTTATCATTTACGCTCCGGCGGCCTGGAAAAGGAGACCGGCTATTTTGCTGAGCAGGGTTGCGATCTCAGCTTTCCCATGGGTACAAACCCGGCGCACTCGCTCAATCTTCTGTGGCACAAGCTGGAAGGTGAATATGATGCTGTCGTTGCCTATGGCTATCCCTTCTCCATGCATGCCGGGCGGGTCTTTGCCGCCTGGCTTGGGCTACCGCTCATCACATTGCTGCGCGGCAATGACTTCGACTTGAGTATTCTCGATCATCGTCGCTATCAAGTGCTGCAGGATACGCTGCAAGCCAGCGCGCTGGTATTGACCGTCAGCGCCGACAAGGCAAAACGGGTCAAAGCCCTGTGGCCGCAAGTCAGAGTGCACAACATGAGTAATGGCCTGGATAGCGAACGTTGGCGACCACTGCCGCTGGATAAAGAGCAAGCCAAAGCCTGGCGTTCCAATAACCTGGAAAATCCCAGTCAGCCTGTGATTGGCCTGTTCGGCCATTTGAAAGAGAAAAAAGGTTTGGCCTTTTTTATCGAGACCTTCAAACGCAGCCCCTTGGTACACAACTGCCATCTGTTGTTGATTGGCGAGCTGGATGAAAGCGCCGCCGAGCTATTGCAAACCCTGCCCGAGGGCAGTTACACCCTGGAGCCGTTTCTTGACAGGTATCAACTGATAAGCCGTTATCTGGTATGCGACCTTATCGCCATTCCCTCTTTCTATGAGGGAACACCCAATGTGCTGCTGGAGGCGGCGGCGCTCAACATCCCTGTGCTCGGCGCCTGCTGCGGCGGTATGGCCGATCTTATCTTCGACAGCCTGCATGAGCGCGAAAAGCATGTCTTTGATGGCCGTTTGACTGACAGTGACGCAGCAAATAATCTCCGCGGCCAAACGGACTCAGGTTATCTGTTTCATCCAACTTCGGCGGAATCGCTTTTGGATGCGTTGGTGCGTTGGCAAACCGATACCGCTTCGATTCGCGCCGCCAAGAGCCAGGCTTTGTACCAAACAGTACTGAGTCAGTGCAGCGCCGAGGCTGAAGCCGAGCGTTATTTTTCTGTCATCAAGTCTCTGGTCGCTCAAACGGCGAGTCACTGATGCTTATCTATTACGCCCCCGGCGGCGGACTCGGGCACTTGAGCCGGGCACTGAAAGTGCTCGGCTTTATCAAGGCGCAGCAAGCGTTGGTGATCACAAGTCCACTGCCGTTAGCGGTCGACACGCTGCTACCAAAGGGCATTCAACACATAAGTCTGCCGCCCGGGCTTCAAAGCCGAGCCGAACTCAGCGCTTGGCTCAAGCAGTTACTGGCATCGCTCAACAAGCAACAAGCGTGTCGGCTCATGCTGATAGATGCCTTTCCCGGGGGCATTTGGGGCGAGCTTGGTGATATCCCCTTGCCTGGCAAACTTGTCTATATCGCCAGATTGCTCAACTGGAATGTCTATCGCCAGCGTATTGCCCATATTCCCCGTTTTCAGCAAATCTGGTTTTGTGAATGGCCGACCCCGGAGCAAGAGCTGGCGCTCTCCAATCAAACGGGCCAACGCTTCTGGCTGCCGTTACTCGGCGAAGACAAGTCCAAAGGCGCAACCCCAAAGGGTCTTGAAAAGCCTAAACAGACTCTGGTGATCCACTCGGGAAGCCTTGCCGAGCAGGCTTTGCTGCTTGAACACGCCACAAAGGCGGGAGAAGCGATAGATATTATTGCGCCGCCGCGCCCGAGCGCCGATGCAGGCTTTAATAACAAACCCCTTGATAGCAAATCCCTTGATAAGAGTGCTCTGAGCGAGTTCAACAACTGCAACAACAAAGAGCACAAACCTGGATTAACCCGGCTGCAGCTGTACCCGGCCTCAGATATTGGCTGGCATTATCAAAGGGTTATCTGTGGCGGCGGCTTCAACCTGGTGAGCGAATATATCCTTCATCCAGGCGCCCTCTTCGTGCCCCTGACCCGGGCGCTGGATCTGCAGCATTTGCGTATCGACCGCGGCTTGGGTGGTTTTTTACCGCCGCCCGGGTTGAGCTCAGTACCAAACGATATTCTCAAGCGGCTTTGAAACGCTCATTTAGTGTTGAAAGCTTGTCACTCAAGGCTGTGACTCGGCTATCCGGGCGTGAATACGGTTGACCTCCAGCAAAGCTGCACTGCCGTACCAAGCTTTAAGTTCCATAATAAGGCTACCGGCCTGAACCTCAGGATCGCTGGCCGTCAAGGCTTCAGCCTCAGCCAGACTGGCGACATCAAAGATATAAATCCCCCGCCACTCGCCACCATCGATAAAGGGCCCGGCATGCCTTCAGTTAGATACCTTGAACGCCAATTGCTGAATAAGCCACTCTCTACAAAAGAGAAGGCCAAAAGGACTTATTCGCACCTTCCCTAAACCCGGTTAGAGACTAGATCCGCATCGCCAATTCTGCACCCTGACGAATGGCGCGTTTGGCATCCAACTCGGCAGCAACATCAACGCCGCCAATGAGGTGCATTGGCAAGCCGCACTCTTCCAGTTCCGGCAACAGCACACGGTTGGATTCCTGGCCTGCGCAGATCACCACAGTATCCACTGGCAGCAGTTGCGGCTTATCATCAATCAGTATGTGCAATCCCTGGTCGTCAAAGCGCTCATAGCTTACCCCACTGAGCTCTGTCACCTTGTGCTGCTTAAGCACCATGCGATGGATCCAGCCCGTGGTCTTACCTAAACCTTTACCCAGCTTGCTCTTCTTGCGTTGCAGCAAATACAGCTCTCTGGCCGGGGCATGCGCCTGGGCTTGTTTGGCCAATCCGCCGCGCTCGGCGTAACTTGTGTCTATCCCCCACTGACGATACCAGCGCTCCGGCTCCAGCGTGCTGGACTCCTGCTCGCCGAGGAAATGCGCCAAGTCAAAACCTATGCCACCGGCGCCGATAAGTGCCACCCGCTGGCCGACTTCCACCTCGCCCCGCAGCACCTGTTGATAACTGACCACCTTGGGAGAATCAAATCCGGGCAAGTTGAGCTCTCTTGGTACAACACCACTGGCGACCACCAACTCATCAAAAGGTTCATCCCTGAGCACAGAGGCGTTGAGCGGCGTATTCAAACGCAGGTCCACCTTAAAGTGTGCGAGGCGATTCTTGAAATAGCGTATGGTTTCGTTGAATTCCTCCTTGCCGGGGATCTTGCGCGCCAGGTTAAACTGGCCACCGACTTCATCTCGGGCTTCAAACAAAGTCACCTTGTGCCCCCGCTCAGCGGCGTAGACGGCAAACGCCATCCCCGCCGGGCCCGCGCCCATCACAGCCAGGCGTTTGGGTGACTCAGTCTTGGGGAAATTAATCTCTGTCTCATAGCAGGCTCTTGGATTAACCAGGCAAGTAGCACGCTTGAGCGAGAAGGTATGATCGAGACAAGCCTGATTACAGCCGATGCAGGTATTGATGGCTTCGCTTTGATTGGCCGCGGCTTTGTTGACAAACTCAGGATCGGCCAGGAAAGGCCTGGCCATGGAAACCATATCCGCCTGCCCCGAGGAGAGGATCTGCTCGGCTATCTCAGGTGTATTGATCCTGTTGGTGGCCACCAAAGGAACACTGAGTTCTTTTTTCAAACGTTCAGTGACCCAGGCAAAGGCGCCTCTGGGTACGCTGGTGGCTATGGTCGGGATCCTGGCCTCATGCCAACCTATGCCGGTATTGATGATAGTGACACCGGCTTGCTCCAGCGCTTTGCCGAGCTCTATGACCTCCTCAAGGCTTGAGCCCTTGTCAACCAGATCCAGCATAGACAAACGAAAGATAATGATGAACTCGGGTCCGACCTTGGCGCGGATGGCGCGAACAATTTCCAGTGGCAGGCGAATACGGTTGGCAAAACTGCCGCCGTACTCATCGCTGCGCTGATTGACCCGCTCACAGATGAACTGATTGATGAGATAGCCTTCAGAGCCCATCACTTCCACGCCATCATAACCGGCCCGTTTGGTCAATTCGGCAGAGGTGGCATAATCCTTTATGGTGCCACGGATTTGCCGCAAAGACATGGCGCTTGGCGTAAATGGGGTAATGGGTGACTTGACCTTGCTCGGTGCCAGTGAAAAAGGATGATAGCCATAACGACCGGCATGAAGGATCTGCATACAGATCTTGGCGCCGCCCTCATGCACGGCGCGGGTAACGATTTGGTGTTTGCCCACTTGCCAGGGAAAACTCAGCTGACAGGCGTTGGGGGCCAAACGGCCGCGAAAGTTTGGCGCTATGCCGCCGGTGACAATCAAACCCACACCACCCAGCGCCCGCTCCTTGTAGAAGTGTGCCAGTTTCTCAAAACCGCCCTTTTCTTCTTCCAACCCGGTATGCATGGAACCCATGAGTACCCGGTTTCTCAGCTGGGTAAACCCCAGATCCAAGGGTTCTAATAAATGAGGAAAGCCCGACATTAAAACATCCTTTTTAAACAAGTGATTTAAATCAGCATAACCTGAGCCGCCATCAAGCTCAACATAAAGCATGCATTGCGATCTCCCTTCGGCTAAGCCGGTAAAAGCACGCGTATAAAATCACTTACAAATGTGTTTTCCCGTTGCTGTTATTTTCAGTTAGCATTAGCGGAATGCATGGAAAAATGGAGTGGCTATGTCCGCAAAACCCCTGACAACCAAGAATACCCTGATGTTGATCTGGAATGTGATCAACTTCATTCGCAAGCTGGTGTTGAACCTAGTGTTCTTCCCGCTGTTCTTTATCGCTTTGATAGCCGTGGTCATCGCCATGGTCAGCAGTGATGAAATCCAAGTTGAGGATGGCTCGGCGTTGGTATTGAACCTGGCCGGCGGCATAGTGGATCAGAAACGCCAGATTGACCCGTTCGAGGCGATGTTAAACCAAGGCAAAGGACCCGATGTCAACGGCGAAATCTTATTGAGTGATGTGCTCTATACCATTAACAGCGCTACCAATGACAAGCGAATTAAGGCCCTGGTATTGGATCTGTCCGAGTTGCAATATGGCGGCCTGAGTAAGCTGAGCGCCATAGGCCAGGCACTCAATGAATTCAAGGATAGTGGCAAGCCTGTGGTCGCCATAGGTAACTATTATGATCAGAACCAGTATTTCCTGGCGAGTTTTGCCGATACTGTCTACCTCAACCCAGAGGGTATGGTGGCGGTAGATGGCTTGAGCCGCTACCGTCAGTACTATAAGTCGGCACTGGATAAGTTAAAAATCAAGGCGCACATTTTCCGTGTTGGTACTTTCAAGTCAGCGGTTGAACCTTTTATCCGTGACGACATGTCAGAAGCCGCCAAGGAAGCCAACTCTGTTCTGCTCAACGACATCTGGGGCAGCTATACAGACACAGTGGCAGCCAATCGTGGCATAGACAAATCCAACCTAGGCCTTAATGCTAGCGCTTATTTGGCAGAGCTGGAGCAAGCCGACGGCGATTCAGGCACCATGGCAGTTAACCTCAAGTGGGTCGATAAACTTGCCAGCGCCGAGGACTTCCGCCTGGCGATGTTGGACTTGGTGGGCAAAAGCAAGGAAGGCGATAGCTTCAAGCAGATCAGCTACTATGACTACGCCAAGTTGATGGCACCGCTGCCCGAGTTGGTCCCCTCAGAAGAGATTGGCGTTATAGTGGCCAAGGGCAATATTCTCAACGGCAGTCAACCGGCCGGTGATATCGGCGGCGAAAGTACCTCCGCCCTGCTGCGTAAGGCGCGCTTCGACGACACTATCAAGGCCGTAGTACTCAGGGTCGACAGCCCCGGCGGTAGCGCCTTTGCTTCCGAGCAAATTCGTCAGGAAGTGCTGGCATTGAAGAAAGCCGGTAAGCCTGTGGTGGTCAGCATGAGCAGCATGGCTGCATCAGGCGGGTACTGGATTTCGGCCAGCGCCGACTATATCTATGCCAACCCCACTACCCTGACCGGATCCATCGGTATTTTCGGCATGATAACCACCTTCGAGGACTCCCTGTCTTCCATCGGCGTCAATACCGATGGGGTGGCCACCTCTGACTGGGCCGGTCTTTCTGTTACCCGGCCACTTTCCGATGGCGTCAAGGCGGTGATCCAGCGCCATATCGAACGTGGCTACAAAGACTTTATCTCACTGGTGGCCAACGAGCGCAATATGACACTCGAGCAGGTGGATAAGATTGCCCAAGGCCGCGTTTGGTCCGGCAAGAAAGCGCTGGAGCTGGGTCTGGTGGATGAGCTTGGCGATCTCGATAACGCTATCGCCAAAGCGGCCGAATTGGCCGAGCTCGATAAGTTCGACAGCCGAGTGATAGAACAGGAACTGACACCTGAGCAACTCTTCATTCAGGAGATGTTCGCCAGTGTCTCAGCTTATCTGCCTCACAGCGTCAAGCAGTCCAGCGTACTGGAAAAGCTGCTGACTCAATGGAGCCAGGTACTGGAAGAGTTTGCCGCCTTTGACGACCCCAACGGCGTCTATCTCTACTGCGATAACTGCAGTTACTGATAATCCTGAAAGCCCGGTTCGCCGGGCTTTTTTGTGCCTTATGCTGTCGGGGTTGATTTGCTATAATCCGGCCTCTCTTTTGCTCCAATGATAAATAAAGCCAGATTATGAACAAAAAAAAGTCCATCTATGTCGCATACACGGGCGGCACCATAGGGATGCAAAAAACCAGTAATGGCTTTGCCCCGGTCGCCGGTTTCCTGACGGAATGCGTCAACTCCATGCCGGAGTTTTTCCATGAAGAGATGCCGACGTTCGTGATCCAGGAATATAGTCCGCTGATAGACTCCTCCAACATGGCTCCCAGCCACTGGCAGATGATAGCCGACGACATTCAGGCCAACTATGACAAGTATGATGGCTTTGTTATTCTTCACGGCACAGACACCATGGCGTTTACCGCCTCGGCGCTGTCTTTCATGCTGCAAGATCTCGGTAAGCCGGTTATCGTCACCGGCTCGCAAATTCCATTGGCGCAGCTGCGTTCAGACGGTCAAACCAACTTACTTAATGCGCTGTATATAGCGGCAAATTACCCAGTTGCCGAGGTTTGCCTGTTCTTCAACAATAAGTTGTTCCGCGGCAACCGTACCACCAAGGCTCATGCCGACGGCTTCGATGCCTTTGCTTCGCCGAATTTCCCCTTGTTGCTGGAAGCCGGGATCAAGATTCGCCTGCGCGCCGGTAAAATTGCTCCGCCCAGCGATAAGCCCCTGAAAGTGGCGCCCATTACCCCTCATCCTATTGGTGTGGTTACCTTGTATCCCGGGATCTCCACCGAGGTATTCAACAACATATTGCAGCAGCCGGTAAAAGCACTGATATTACTGACCTATGGTGTCGGCAACGCGCCGCAGGACCCAGGATTGCTGGAAACTCTCAAGCGGGCCAACGACAAGGGCACAGTGCTTATTAATCTGACCCAGTGCCTGCAGGGAAAAGTCAATATGGGCGGTTATGCCACAGGCAACGCCCTGGCAAAAGCCGGCGTTATCAGCGGCGCCGATATGACCACGGAAGCCGCCTTGACCAAGTTGCATTACCTGCTCTCCCAAGGGCTGAGTACAGAAGAGATAAGACGGCAGATGCAACAAAACCTCTGTGGCGAACTCACTTCGGATTGAATTTAATTGATAGTAAAAAGCCCTGTTTATACAGGGCTTTTTTATCATTCGAATCCAGAAACTTAATTAAAGATCAGATTCTTTGAACTCAGCAATGCTCTCACCGCGAAACTGCTTTTTCAGCTGCGCCTTGGACAACTCGTTGAGTTGGCCACCGGCACCTATAGTAAAGTGTTCGGTTTGCTCCAAACGTCTGGCCTGATAGAGCATCACCAGTTGCAGCGTGTTTTCCCGCTGTTCCTCGGTCAGCACAGTGCCATCTTCCCACTTACCTATCTCGGCGGCGCTGCGCAGTCTCTCATAGACCTCAACCGGCATCTCTTCAATCACTTTGTTGATATCTGTCATACACTTTTCCGCTTGTGCAAAATAATACGTACCCGGGTTATCAGGTAACCTACGAAACCGAGCGTAAAGCAGACCGCACCGGCGATGGCTCGATTGCCTTCGGCGACTTCGCCACCCCAGAACCAGATAACCACCCCGGCGATAAACAGGGTCAAGGCCAGAAAGCTCTGATTCATCAGTTTGGTCGACTGCTGAATATGACTAATCCTCGACAGCGACTCGGTGTTGGGTCCCAATTTCGAACTGCAGTGCGGGCAACTGGGTGCCTTACTGGAGATCCGCTTGCGGCATAAAGGGCATTCAACCAGTGCCATAACTGCTCCTTACCTGAGTTTGTCCACGACGGCCAGCATGGCGGTCAAAGAGGCTTCACCCAGGTACAGGCAACGCTCGGGGGACCAGCCCACCAGCGGATCGGCCAGATTATCATTGTCTTTAAATGGCATTTCCAAGGTGTTTGACAGGCAGTTGAAGGTTTCGCCGACCCAGTTGGAACCTATGGTCAGGTTGGCCTTGCCGGGCTCGTCCTTTTCATAGCCATGTTCGGTTTGGAAATCTGGGCTAACCAGCAAGAGCGCCGAGGCAAATTCCTGCTGCAGCTGAGTCAAACGCTCATCCCAACAAGGAATGCCTTCACAGCCTGCCAGGAACACATAAGGCAGACCTTCATCACCGTGGACGTCATAGAAAAGGTCCACACCGGTTTCTTTCATCTTTTGTACCACATGGTACACCTCGGGGCTCTTCTCCAGGCTTGGCGTTTGCCACTCACGATTTAGGTTAACACCGGCGGCATTGGTACGCAGATGGCCGCGGGCGCTGCCGTCGGGATTCATGTTGGGTACAACATAGAAGTTGGCCTTATCCAGCAACTGTTTGGAGACAGGGTCATCCGAGTCCAGCAAACGATACAGCAAACCTTCCACCAGCCATTCGGCCATGGTTTCCCCTGGGTGCTGACGGGCTGTGATCCAGATATTGCGCTTGCTGTTATCGCCATCCCCCACCTTGACCAGCGTCAGATCGCGACCATCCAAGGTCAGACCCAGGTGCTCCAGGCTCACTTCAGGATGCACTTGCACAGCGCTGAGCAGATCCAGGTGGCGCTCGTAACTGTAAGGTGCAAAATAGGCTATCTGAATCGCATCGGCGTCCAATTCCACATTGATACTCAATTTGCCGTCATCATACTTGGTCGGCAGGCGGAACCAGTGCTGGCGATCATAGCTGGCAACCGCCTGGTAGTTTTCCCAGCCTTTGGGATAAGAAGCGCTGCCGGCGTTGATGATATTGAGGGTGTAACTGTTTCCTACCTGGCCTTCAAAACGGAAATTGAACCACTGGTAGAACTCTCCGCCCTGATCCGGGCGGATCGCCAGTCTGATGTCGTCCTTATTATCAAGACTGATGACCTGAATATTGCCACCATCAAAATTCGCGCTGATCCGCATGATGTTTTCCTTCATTGCTTTTATAGGGTGTGGAGCCGAAAGGCTCGCGCAAGTGGGCTATAGGATAAACCAAATCGGCCGCGCTTGAAAACGCGGCCGACTCTGGCTTGATATTCGGGGAAAAATCAGTGGAGTTTACCAAAGGCTGAAACTGTATCCTTGGCCGCGCACAGTATTAATAAGGCTTCTTGGCAAACGGGTCTGCTCCAGTTTACGCCGGGTGTTGGAGATATGCATATCCAGGTTTCGGTCAAACCGCCCCAACTCTTTTTTTAACACCCGTCGCTGTAGCTCCTGCTTGGTAACCACCTGGCCCTTACGCTCAAACAGATATTTAAACAAACGAAACTCTGTCTGAGTCAATGCCAATTGCTGATCGGCAATGGCTACTGTGTAATCCGTCTCATCAAACTGAATATGCTTATTGAGCGCCAGATCGGTAGGTTCCTGCCCCTTGCTGATATTGATCCTTCTTATGAGTGCCTGAATACGGACCAACAACTCTTTGACGCTAAATGGCTTACTCAGAAAATCATCAGCCCCCAGCTCATAACCTTTAATCCTTTCCTCTTCGCTATCGACAGCCGAAATCACTATCACAGGTGTACTGTCCTTACGGGCAAGTAACATCTCAAAACCATTGAGTTTGGGCATCATTAAGTCGAGCAAGATAACATCCGGGGTAAAAGTGTCGAGTCTCATCAGTGCATCCAAACCATCAGCGGCACAAACAACATCGTGCCCCTCGCCCTCCAGTGCTTCCTTGAGCAAGTCCCTGAACTCCAGGTCATCGTCCACCAATAAAATTTTCGTCATTTTCGTTAATACAATTCTCAAATAAGAACCATTACCATTAACGTTAACATAATTATCCTGACCGAGCCAGAAAAATTCACTGGTTATAATGATGTAAGGTGCACAGAGTCACATATAACGAGTTATGAAAAAGGGACAGCCGGTCAAACTGTCCCTATAGTCAACTGGATAAGTTAAGTTTACCGCCACTGGGCAGCAAACCTTATCCATGCCTTTTGTTGTCCACCTTACTTGTCTTGCATCAACTGGCTGATGTATTTGACCGGAGCACTGCCATAACTGAGGAAGTTTTCGTGAAATGCCTTGAGCTCAAACGCCTTTCCTTGCTGCTGTTTAAGTTCTTCCCTGAGGTCGTAAATTTCACGATATCCGGCGTAATAGCTGGTTAACTGTACCTGGCTCAGCGTTGCCCGGCGCCATTTACCTTCCGCCTCGGCTTGCTGCTGGAAGGCTTCTTCAGTCATCAATTTGATAGCCTGCTCTTCAGTCATCCCC
This sequence comes from Shewanella indica, assembly GCF_033842865.1. NCBI lineage: Bacteria > Pseudomonadati > Pseudomonadota > Gammaproteobacteria > Alteromonadales > Shewanellaceae > Shewanella > Shewanella indica. Next base: position 3,578,933 of record NZ_JAWXXR010000001.1, on the reverse strand, counting down.
TTGACCTGAATGCTGTAGTCCAGAATGGTGTTACAAATCACCCTGAGGTTCCACTTGTAGTACATCAGCCACATTTCCGGCTCAAAGTTGCCATAGCCCTGTTCCAACATCATACGCTCGGCATAAACGGCCCAACCTTCGACCATGGCTCCGTTACCAAACAGGCTCTTGACCAGGCTCGGTGATTCATTGGAGTACACCAGTTGGGTGTAATGGCCGGGGATAGCCTCATGTATGTTCAGTACCTGCAATATCCAGTGGTTGTACTCGCGCAAGTAACTTTCGGCCTGCTCGTCAGTCATGCCATCGAGGGGAGTCACGTTATAATAAGTGTTGCCGCCCTTTTCATAAGGGCCGGGAGCACTGATGGAAGCACCGGCAAAACCTCGCATATATTCAGGTGTTTCCCTGACCACCAAAGGCTTTTTCGGATCCAGAGTCACCAGATCGTGTTGATTGACAAAATTCACCAGCTCGGGGATCTGCGCCCTCACCTCGTCCACAAAATCTTCCCGCTTTACATGCCGGGCCGAAAGCTTGTCGATCAACTGTTTGATAGCCTTCTTCTCGTCTTGCGGCTTGGGCTCTTGAAAATACTTGCTCCAGAGCTTATCGGTAATTTTCGCCATTTCACCCTGAACCCTGGCCTTATCGGCCAGCGCCTTTTCATAAAGGGCCTTGGCGCTCATACCGGCCTGAATATCGAAGGCAAACTTCTCCTCATAAAGTGCTTCTCCTATCCGAAAGCTACGGCTGCCTTCGCGCTTAAGTTGCTGCTCAAGCTGTTTTAGAAACTGGATATGCCCTTCGATGGCAGCCACGGCATTAGCCAGTCTTTGCTTGAACAACGCCTTTTCATCAGCGTTCAGGCCGGAGGCGTTCACTTTGACGAGCAGTTCATCGGACAATACCGTAAAGGCTCCCTGATTTTGCATGATGGCCAACTCTGTGTGCTCCAGAGTGGGATTCTCTATGTTTTGCTGCGCCGCCCGGTAATAGGCCGGTACATTTTCCAATCGGCCCAATGCAGAGCGCAACCTTTGATCCAGAGGTGCAAAGTCTTCATTGATGATTTGCGCAAAACCTCCGGCCACGTTGTAACTGGATGGGTCCCACTGCCAGGACTTGAAGCGTTTGATTTCCCACTCCATGCTGCCGAGGACGTTTTCAATCAAGCGATAGTCAATCAGGTTGGCTGCGGTAAGCGCCGCAAAATCAAAGCTCGCCATCTTGGCACGCTGCTGCTGAATAAAGTTCAGCGTCACGGTGCGGCTGGCCGCATCCGGTACCAGGAGTTTGGCATCATATTGATGAAAACCATTATAGAGCGCCCAAGTCGGTGCAACTTGCCACAAAGAATCGATAAAACTTTGACTGAATACAGTAAAGGCTTGGTTCTGATCTTGTTTGACGATAGCAGAAACGTTAGATGCCATCGCCTCTGGCGAGCTTTGGGTTTGACATGCGGACAGACCTGTCAGCGCCAGTGACACCGCCAGGCACAGGGTGAGTTTTTTCATATGATTTCCTTCCCGGCACCCGTATGTTGGAAATTTGAGTTTTTATCGGTTTTTCGGGTGCATAGTTTGCTAGTAAATCATGGAAGCAGGAACTTTTCAGCAATTGTTAGTAAAGAAACATGCTTTGTTACAGTTTGCGAGCTGGCATGAATTGCATGTGACCATAGTGAAGACAACGGTGAAGACAATAGTGAAGCCATTTCAAGCTGCTATGGAAAAGTAACTAATTACAGAAGAAGCATTTCACGCGCGGAAAAACAAAGAGTATCTGGCATAAAGAAGCTTCTTAAACGAGTTTTTATATTGTTTAATTTTAACTTTTTGGGCAACCGGAATATAAAGGATGATTGTGTGCTAGGGCGCCGTGCTTCCATATGGGTTGAACAGAAGGTGTTCAAAATTCTGTGTCACGCTAAAAAATACCGCTCATTGTAAGTGAGCGGTATTTTGCTTCTAGGACAAGGCTATTGTTAGTCGCGGTAAACCTCGCCGTAGAAGCTTGCCAGCAACAGGGCTTTTAACTCACTGATCAGAGGATACCTGGGGTTGGCACCTGTACACTGATCATCAAAAGCATCTTCAGCCAGTTCATCGAGCTTATCCAGAAAATCGGCTTCTGTGACACCGGCTTCCTGAATCGACCCCGGGATCCCCAAAGCCAGCTTCAACTGCTCAATTTTGGCTATCAAACGCTCGACTTTTTCGGTGTCACTCAGCTCGGCGTCTGTCAGCTTGAGATGATCAGCAATGGCAGCATAGCGGCAGAGCGCCTTGGGCCTGTCATACTGGCTGAAGGCGGCTTGCTTGGTCGGCAGGTCGGTGGCGTTGAAACGGATGACATTGCTTATGAGCAGTGCATTGGCCAAGCCGTGTGGCAGATGGAACTCGGCGCCCAGTTTGTGAGCCATAGAGTGACATATGCCCAGGAAAGCGTTGGCAAAGGCGATACCGGCAATGGTGGCGCCGTTGTGCACTTTTTCGCGGGCAATCGGCGCCGCGGCGCCCTCTTCGTAGGCCTTGGGCAGGTGCGTAACCAGAAGATCCAAGGCCTGCAATGCCTGGCCGTCACTGTACTCATTGGCCATCACGCTGACATAGGCTTCCAAGGCATGGGTAATGGCATCTATCCCGCCAAAGGCGGTTAAGGACTTGGGCATGTTCATCACCAGGTTGGGATCCACAATCGCCATGTTGGGGGTCAGTTCATAATCTGCGATGGGATACTTGGCACCTGTCTGCTCATCAGTCACCACGGCAAATGGTGTGACTTCAGAGCCTGTGCCCGACGTGGTGGGAATAGCGACCATCTTGGCCTTGCGCCCAAGTTTGGGGAACTTGTAAATACGTTTACGAATATCCATGAAACGCAGCGCCAGATCGGCAAAGTCCACCTGAGGATGTTCATACATCACCCAGATGATCTTGGCAGCGTCCATAGGGGAGCCACCGCCCAGTGCGATGATCACATCCGGTTGGAAACTCTCGGCCACCTTGGTGCCGGCGCGAACTACTGCTAAGGTAGGATCGGCCTCCACTTCATAAAACACTTCGGTATCCAGCCCCAAACCCTTGAGGATCTTGACGGTTTCATCACAGTAGCCATTATTGAACAAGAACTTGTCTGTCACTATCAAGGCGCGGCGTTTGTCGGCCAACTCCTCCAGGGCAATAGGTAGACTACCGCGGCGGAAATAAATGGAGGATGGAAGTTTGTGCCACAACATATTCTCGGCCCTCTTGGCGACAGTTTTCTTGTTGATAAGGTGACTCGGGCCCACGTTCTCCGAAATCGAGTTCCCCCCCAGGAGCCACAGCCCAAAGTGAGAGAAGGTGCCAGCTTGAAGTTATAGAGATCGCCAATCCCGCCTTGAGATGCCGGGGTGTTTATCAGAATTCGAGCTGTTTTCATCCGCTCACCGAAACGCTTGACCCGCTGCACCTGGGTATCTTGATCTGTATAGAGTCCAGAGGTATGACCGATACCACCGAGTTTCACCAAGGCATCGGCCTTATCCAGCGCCTCATCAAAGTCGTTGGCGCGGTACATACCAAGCAGCGGCGAAAGCTTTTCATGGGCGAAGGCTTCGGCTTCGGTGATTTCATCCACCTCACCGATCAGTACCTTGGTCCAGCTCGGTACGCTGAAGCCGGCCATTTCGGCAATGCGCGCCGCACTCTGGCCAACTATGGCGGCATTGAGCGCGCCATCTTTGAGGATAACCTGTTTCACCGCAAGGCATTCTTCGTCATTGAGCAGGTAACCGCCATGATGAGCAAAACGCTCCCGTACTGCTTGGTAGACGCTATCGAGTACCACGACCGCTTGTTCAGAGGCGCATACCACACCGTTATCAAAGGTTTTTGACATCAATATGGAAGCCACCGCGCGTTTGATATCCGCGGTTTCATCAATAACCACAGGTGTATTACCTGCGCCGACACCTATGGCAGGTTTCCCGGAAGAGTAAGCGGCTTTCACCATACCCGGGCCACCGGTGGCCAGAATAAGATTTATCTTTTCGTGGGTCATCAGGTGATTGGAAAGTGCGACGCTGGGTTCATCTATCCAGCCTATAATGTCCTCGGGAGCTCCGGCCTTAATGGCGGCATCCAGTACTATTCGGGCGGCTGCGACTGTGGATGCCTTGGCTCTGGGGTGCGGGGAGAAGACGATGGCATTACGGGTTTTCAGGCTGATAAGCGCCTTGAAGATAGCGGTGGAAGTAGGATTGGTTGTCGGTACTATGCCGCAGATGATCCCCACGGGTTCGGCAATTGTGATGGTGCCGAAGGTGTCGTCTTCTTCCAGAATGCCGCAGGTCTTTTCATCTTTGTACTTGTTATAGATATACTCGGAAGCAAAGTGGTTTTTAATCACTTTATCCTCCAGCACTCCCATGGAGGTTTCGGCGGCGGCCTGTTTTGCCAACGCTATTCTGGCATCGGCGGCAGCCAGCGCGGCGGCGCGAAATATCTTATCGACTTGCTGCTGACTGAAACCTGCGAATTTCGCCTGAGCCTGGCTGACTCTTTCCAGTAGCAGATCCAGTTCCTGAGTATTGGTGACTTTCATAATCAGTTTCCCGTAAAAAAATTTAACAAAGGCTCATCTTGGTTAAACTCTCTCACATGAAATAAAATTACATCCAAACCGGGTGGACATCTGTGATCTTGGCCACAGGCATGGCGTTTTATGTAATTCAACAACGTTAAATCAGATTCAAGCATAGAAAAAATCTTTGTATTAGAATCGACTATACTGCAGCTTTGACTGCACTGATATTACGAAAATTTATTCGAAGTTGTGACCAAGTATAGAAAATCTCATTTCTGGGGTTTGTTAACTTAGGGTAGAGTATGCACCGTCTCAAGTTACTGTTTCCCGGTGAGTTCCCTACACTGGAAGGATACGAAATTGGATTTGACCCTGTACGTTAAATTTTTCCTCGGACTGGTGGCTATCATCAACCCGGTGGGCCTGTTGCCGGTATTTGTCAGCCTGACCAGTCACCAGACTGAGGCTGAGCGTAACCATACCGCTAAAATATCCAACTTTGCCGTGGTGGTAATCCTCTTGGTTACCACAGTGGCGGGTCAGTATATATTGAATATGTTCAGTATTTCGCTGTCGGCGTTCCGAATTGCCGGCGGTACACTGATTGCCATCATCGCCATGTCCATGTTGCAAGGAAAGCTTGGCGAGGTGAAACGCAACCAGGAAGAAGACAGAGAAGCCTCGGCGATGGAATCTGTGGCTGTGGTACCGCTGGCTTTGCCTCTAATGGCTGGCCCAGGGGCTATCAGCTCAGTTATCGTCTTTGCCGCCGAGCATAAAGGCCTGGCTAATCTGCTGGCCATGTCGGTGACTGTAGCGCTGTTTGGTCTGCTCAGCTTTGCATTGTTCAGAATGGCTTCGGTCATCAATAAGCTCCTCGGTAAAACAGGGATCAACGTGATCACCCGTCTGATGGGACTCTTGATGCTATCCATTGGCATTGAGGTAATAGCCGCAGGTTTTAAGGGGCTGTTTCCCAACTTACTGGGATAAAATCAAATCGGCTAATGTGTTGATATTATGGATACCCCTCTCACAAACCGTGCCGCATACGTCAGGATTAGTCGTACAAAGCTAATTTGCTGCAGAAAGGTTGGGAATCTTGACCGCGCAGCCGCTATCATTCAAAGGACTATGCAAAGGACTATGCAAAGGACTATGCTCAGAAACGCAAAAACCCGACCTTATGGTCGGGTTTTTTTAATCTGGCGGTGAAGGAGGGATTCGAACCCTCGATACGTTGCCGTATACACACTTTCCAGGCGTGCTCCTTCAGCCACTCGGACACCTCACCGTTTTGATACTTTTTACTGTGGGTATCAACACATCTATCAGGAGTAATATCTCTATCCCCTTGATGGAGCGGTACTTTACGCAAAAGGCGAATGCCGGTCAAGCAAAAATCCGCCTTAATCTCCGTTTGCGTGTTTGCTGAGCAAAGGCGATGAAAAATACTTCAATCAGTGTTCGTTTAAGCGGAATTTACTTACCTCATCGCTCATTTTGTTGGCGTCTTTAATCAGCAGTTCGTTGAGTTTGCCAAGCTCATTGGCTATATCTTGGGTATTGCGGTAGATATCACTGATCTGCATCGCATTGCGATTCACCTCTTCTGATACGGCCGACTGCTCATGGGTTGCGGCAGCTATCTGTTCATTCATGCTATCAATAACTTCCACGTGTTCAACTATGCGCCTGAGCTCCTCACCGGCGCGGTTTGCCTCATCAACACTGATGCCGGCCTGAGCCTTGCCTTTGGTGATAGCGGCTACCGCTACTTCGGCGCCCTGTTTGAGCCTTTCTGTCATATTACGGATATCTTCAGTGGAAGATTGTGCCCGCTGCGCCAGATTACGCACCTCATCGGCCACCACGGCAAAGCCGCGGCCCATTTCGCCGGCCCGGGCGGCTTCGATGGCGGCATTAAGCGCCAGGAGATTGGTCTGCTCGGCTATGCCACTGATGACCTCCAACACACTGACAATGCCGTGAATATCTTTATCCAGTTTGGATATTGCATCGGCGGCATAACTAATTTCTTCAGCCAGTTCATTGATGGCCGATGCCGTGCGCCCCACTTCCAGGCTCCCTTCCCTGGCCTCAGTGCTGGCTTGATTGGATGCTTCAGAGGCCCGTACCGCGTTGGAGGCAATTTCCTGTACGGTTGAACTCATCTCTGTCATCGCAGATGCCACTTGCTCTGTCTCGCTGGAGCCAACCGCTACATCGGCCTGCATCTGAGTAGAATGCTGTTCCATCTGTTGTACCACTCCCAGCAAGGTCTTGCTACTGGAGCGAACCCGCAGTATCACCAGCTCAAAGTCGGCCATCATACTATTGAAGGATTCGGCCAGCTCACCAAACTCATCTTTACCCGTATGGGGCAAACGCACACTTAAGTCATAGTGAGCCCGGGCTCGGGTAACGCCCTGATGCAATTCCCGCAAGCTGCCATGCAGATATTTGAGTATGATGCTGGAGACCAGACTGACAATGATTAAACCAAACACCATAACCCCAAGTACTATCCAGGTCTGGTTAGTAGCATTTTGCTGTTTGTTCAAGGTCTCGGCCAGGAGTTTATTCGACAGCTTCTGCTCAAATTCATGTAACAGATTGATGCGTGCTGTCGACTGATTAAACCAAATCTCCGGAGATTGGGACTTGAGATCCTCGGCTTTCTGGCCATAAGCCAACTCCCTCAAGCGAGCGACTTCGGCGACAGCAGCTTGGGTTTGCAATGCCTGTAAATCCTTGCGAGCGGTTTCATCAGCCAAGGCCACAAACCTTTCCTGGTAAGCGTTTTGTTCAGAGACCAAAGTGATAAATTTACGGTAGACACCGGGTTTGAACTCACTCTGTCCGAAGGTTGAACTGAGTACCGCCCGCTCGATACCTGCGCGTTCCTTCATCTGCAAAAACGCCGAAAAAGCGGCGGCCTTGATGGCAATCTGTTGATCGCCGCCCTTCTGCACACTAAGATCGACTATCGACAGCAGTAATTTATTCAGCTCAGTGTAAAATGCCACTTCTTCGGCAACGCTTATCCCTTGTATATCTACCAGATTGCGAATGTCTTGCAAACGGGCAATGCTACTTCTTGCCTTCGTTAAATCGGTAGCAAAATCGGCGGGAAGCTGATGATTATTCAAGAAATCATTAAATTGCTGGAGTTGTTTATCTGTGAGTTGCCGCTGGCCCGGTAGTTTATCGGCAAAACTCTTGCCCTTGGAACCGAGATAACCCGCGCTCATGCCGCGCTCTTTTTGCAGTTCATGTACCAGCGCCGAGTTGACCACCGCCAACTCGCTGAGATCCAGCACCTCTTCCAGACCATTGGCGAGCGACAGTCGATCGCTGAACAATAAAATACCAAATAGGGTTGCCGCGATAAAAGGCGGCAGGATAACCAAGAGAAATTTGTGTTTCAGAGGAAGATTTTCAATCCATTGCCATTTCATTGATGCATCCTTTAAGCAGCTAACTAATTCATTTATTAATATGAAATTTATTTTTCAGCATACGTTGGCAAGTATAGTCGATGCCAATGGATGTCAATGGAAAAAGAGCCTACAAATGTAGGCTCTTTATTGGCTTGTCGAATAAAAAACAGTTTAAGCTATTCAGGCGTTGCCTTTGACCTGCATGTTGAGGGTTTTGGCAAAATCCAACATTCGAGTCAGAGGCACCAAAGCGCCTTGACGCAGCGCTTCATCGACGAAAATCTCATGTTGACTGTTATCCTGGTTTTCCAGCGCGCTGGCAATCGCCTTGAGACCATTCATTGCCATCCAGGGGCAGTGAGCACAGCTGCGGCAAGTGGCACCTTCACCGCCGGTTGGGGCTTCAATCAGGGTCTTGCCCGGCGCTGCCTGTTGCATCTTATAGAAGATGCCTCTATCGGTGGCCACGATAAAGGTATCATTGTCCATGGTCTGGGCAGCTTTGATCAACTGACTGGTTGAACCTACGGCATCGGCCATTTCCACAACACTCGCCGGAGATTCAGGGTGAACCAGAATGGCGGCGTTCGGGTGCAGCGCCTTTAATTGACGCAAGGCGTTGGCCTTGAATTCATCGTGCACAATACACTCGCCCTGCCACATCAACATCTCGGCACCAGTTTGCTTGGCAATATAACTGCCCAAGTGACGATCCGGCCCCCAGATGATCTTCTTGCCTTCGCTGTCCAGGTGTTCCACGATCTCCAGCGCTATGCTGGAAGTCACTACCCAATCGGCCCGGGCTTTGACCGCAGCCGAAGTATTGGCATAGACCACTACCGTGTGATCCGGATGCGCGTCGCAGAAAGCACTAAACTGCTCAATAGGACAACCAACATCCAGAGAACAGGTGGCTTCCAGAGTCGGCATCAGAATGGTTTTTTCCGGGCTCAGGATCTTGGCGGTTTCCCCCATAAACTTAACCCCGGCAACGATGAGCGTTTTGGCGGGATGATCACGCCCAAAACGCGCCATTTCGAGCGAGTCGGAAACGCAGCCACCGGTTTCCTCGGCCAGAGCCTGAATTTCAGGGTCCGTATAGTAATGGGCAACCAGCACCGCATTCTGCTCTTTGAGCAGTTGCTTGATCCTGGCTTTGTATTCGCTTTTTTCCTGTTCAGACAAGGGAACCGGTTTTGGCGGGAAAGGATATTGAATATTTTCTATGCTTGGTGCTACCTGACTCATAACAGACCCAATGCGACTAATACTGTTGGCAATTATACGAAATCTGCCATCAAATCGTAACCACTTTGTGCTCAGGATCAAATAAAGCCATTGCCTTAAGCTGGCAGGAGTAATCTTGCTCCCGAAACACACCTAAAACAAGGCCCCGCAATGCGGGGCCTCCAATCTTATCTCATCGCCAACAGCATTTCCTGCGGCTGCTCGAGATATTGTTTCCACAGATTACAGAAGCGGGCAATGGTGCCGCCATCTATCACTCTGTGATCGCCTGACCAACTGACCTGCATCAGTTTACGAGCTTCCACCTTACCCTTGGCATTAAAGCGCGGCAGGGTTTGCACCTTACCCAAGGCCACAATCGCCACCTCGGGTTTATTGATAATGGGCGTTGCCACAGTGCCGCCCAGCGCGCCTATGTTGGAGATGGAGATGCTGCCATCTTTAAGATCGGCAGGCGCCACTCTACCTGAGCGCGCGGCCTGGGTCAGACGGGTGACTTCGGCAGCAACATCCAGAATCGATTTATCCTGTACATCCTTGACGTTAGGCACCAACAAACCGACCTTGGAGTCGACGGCCATCCCTATGTTGTGACGACCAAGATAAGTGAGTTCGGTACAATCTGCGTTCACTCGGCTGTTGATCACCGGAAACTCGGTCAGCGCCAGCGACATGGCCTTCATAAAGAAAGGCATCATGGTCAGCTTGAGCTCGTCATTGGAGTACTTGGCCTTCATCGCTTCACGAAGGGCGATAAGCTCGGTCAAGTCCAGCTCTTCGCAATAAGTAAAGTGCGGAATGCTGGAGACGGACTCTGTCATCATCCGCGCCATCACGGCACGAACGCCCTTGATAGGCTCTACCCTATCGCTTGCCGTTGCCGCTTTGCTGGCTTGCACTTGGCCCTCTGCCAAAGTTTGGGTTTGGGCTTGTGCCTGAGGAGTCGCCCCCTTGAGGAAACGCTCAATATCCTCTTTATAGACCCGGCCGTTTTTACCGCTGCCAGGCACTTTGGCGATATCGACATCCAGACTGCGAGCCATACGTCTTACCGCTGGGCTTGCAAGTGCCTTGCCCTGGGGCACCATACTGCAGGCGGCAGTTTGCGAGCTGCTCTGGGCTTGAGCCTGTGCTTGAGAGACGGCAGATGCTGAGCCTGATGGAGCACTTGTTTCAGCGGTTTGAGCCACGGCTGCACTACCGGATTCAGCGGTAACTTCAATGGCAAACAGTGGCTGATGCACCTGGGCCAACTGGCCCTTGCGGTAGTGCAGCTTGACAATTTTACCGGCCTTCATCGCCGGGATTTGCACCAGTGCTTTGTCTGTCATTACATCGCAGATAGGTTGATCTTCAACCACAGTGTCGCCTTCTGCGACCAGCCACTCCACCAGTTCGCACTCGACTATGCCCTCGCCGATATCCGGCAGCATAAAGTCTTCCACCTGGCTGCCGGCGCTAGCCGTAGTGTTAGTGCTAGACGATGCAGCAGTATCGGCGCTGGCTGCAGGTACAGGCGCTTCGCTGTCTGCAGCATCCACTTCCACGGCATACAAAGGCTCATGCACCTTGGCAATTTCACCCTTGGCGTAATAAAGCTTACTGATAACACCCGGGAAAGGCGCAGGAATTTGCACCAGTGCCTTGTCTGTCATCACATCACAAACAGGTTGATCTTCGGCGACTGTATCCCCCTCTGCCACCAACCATTCCACCAGTTCACACTCGACAACACCTTCGCCTATGTCGGGCAAAATAAAATCTTTAATCATCCTGGCTCTCCTAAAAATTCACCGAGGCCTTGATGGCTTCAAAGGTTTTAAGCGCATCCGGCATATATTCTTTTTCATGGATTAAGGGATATGGCGTATCCAGACCACAAACCCGGCTGATGGGCGACTCCAGATACAGGAAACATTCCTGTTGGATGGTAGCGGCAATTTCACCGGCAAAACCACCGGTCAGTGGCGCTTCGTGGTTGATAAGCAATCTGCCGGTCTTTTTCACCGACTCGGCCACGGTTTCCACATCCCAAGGGGCCAGAGTACGAAGGTCGATGACTTCGCAGTCAATACCTTCCTCTTTGGCCATATCGGCTGCTTTCTCTATGATTTCCATCTGCGCGCCCCAGGCCAGCAGAGTGATATCTTTACCTTCACGAACCACTTCGGCTTTACCCAGCTCCAGTTGATAATCGCCTTCCGGCACATCGCCGACAGAGGCGCGGTACAAGCGCTTGGGCTCGAAGAAGACCACAGGGTTGCTATCGCGAATGGCAGCCAGCAGCAAACCCTTGGCTTGGTAGGGGTTACGGGGAACCACCACCTTGAGACCGGGCGTTTGGGTAAAGTAGGCTTCCGGTGACTGGGAGTGGTAATGACCGCCGGCAATGCCGCCGCCATAGGGGGTTCTGAAGGTCAGGCCGCCGACATCAAACTCGTTGCCGCTTCGGTATCTGAACTTGGCTGCTTCGTTGACGATTTGATCGAACGCCGGGAAGATGTAGTCGGCAAACTGGATTTCCGCTACCGGCGTCATGCCGTTGGAAGCCAGGCCGTTGGCAAAGCCGGCAATCCCCTGCTCGGTAAGTGGAGTATTGAAGCAGCGCTCACGGCCAAACTTTTCCTGCAAACCGGAAGTTGCCCGGAACACACCGCCGAAATGGCCTACGTCTTCACCGAAAACCAGCATCTTGTCGTCGGCTTCCATCGCTATGGTCAGGGCATTATTGATGGCCTGTAACATATTCATCTGTGCCACGCTTATGATCTCCCTGCTGTTTTAGGATAGGCTTTCGGATACTTGGCAACATGGGCCTTAAGCTCGGTTAATTGCTGCTTGAGCGCCGCAGTCGGCTGATCAAAAACGTCTTCTATGATGGCTTCTATGGCTGGTGCCGGAACCTTTTCGGCCACTTTTACCGCGGCCAGCACTTCCTCACGATACTTCTCATACAGCTCGGTCTCGTCGCTTTCCTTGAGCCAGCCTTTGTTGATCAGCCACAACTTGAAGCGTTTCACAGGGTCGTGCTGTTGCCACTTGGCTTCTTCCTCTTTGGAGCGATAACCGGATGGATCGTCGGAAGATGAGTGGGCACCCAGGCGGTAGGTCATGGCTTCAATCAGCACAGGCGCGTTGTTTTCAAGCGCGTAAGCTCTGGCTTGCTGAGTTGCGGCCAGAACCGCCAACATATCGTTACCGTCGACTCTGATGGTGTGCATGCCATAACCAACGCCGCGGCTGGCTATGCCGTTACCGGCGTACTGCTCTTCCGTAGGGGTTGAGATGGCGTAGCCGTTGTTACGGCAAAAGAAGATAACCGGCGCTTTATGAACTGCGGCCATATTGAGACCGGCATGGAAATCGCCTTCAGAGGCAGCACCTTCACCGAAGTAACAGATGGCGACATTACGCTTGCCTTGCATCTTCAGCGAGTAGCCTACACCGGATGCCTGCGGGATCTGAGTCGCCAGCGGTGAAGAGATGGTTTGGTAGTTGAGTTCACGGCTGCCGTAGTGAATAGGCATCTGCCGGCCTTTGCCCAGATCTTTCTCATTGCTGAACATCTGGTTCATAAACTGCTCTGTGCTAAAGCCGCGATAACGCAGTGCGGCATGTTCGCGGTACTGGGCAAGGATCACATCCTTGTCATCCAGCGCGGCGGCACTGCCGATAACGGCAGCTTCTTCACCGATACAGGTCATGTAAAAACTGATCCTTCCCTGACGCTGGGCGCCCAACATACGTTCGTCCAGGACACGGGTAAAGACACAGGTATCGAATATCTTGCGTGACAGGGCTTCATCTATGACGGGCAATACCGCCTCTTCATAGGTGGTGCCGTCGGCCTGAAGTATTTTGAGTACAGGGATATGCAGCGAGTCCTTGTTCAAAAAACTCACCCGATGCACCGTCTCGTTCATATTTGTTGCGTTGCTCATAGTGTGCTCTTGTTGTCTCTGGGTTTGTCCGGCTCGAAACCGGCCCTACCGATTTTTTCAGTACGCGCCCCGAACATTACGTTAACGTAAACTAGCAAGCAACTCCCACCATGGGTGCTTTGCCAACTAGCATGGGATCGGCGCGTATATATTGGTTTACAATTCAGGCCAATGGCACCTCTTTGGCTTGAACCAGGCAGATTACTGTACGTTGGCCAATGGGCACCTTGGCGTTGGGAAACACCACGGCTTCCGAGTCCTGTTCTACTCGAATATCCCTGCCCGCTTCCCGCGCCAGCACATAACCCTTGGGGAAAGCGCTGAAGTTTTCCACATCACTGGCGAAGGTAAATTCAAAGTCGTCGGCCTGCTTATTGATGACCCTACAGACCTGATAGATATTGACCCGCTCAAGCGCCTGCTCCTCGAGTTCCAGCGATTGTTTGCAGATCAAACGACTCAGCATCTCCCGGGTAGCGATAAAACGTGTCATATCGTTTTGTCCCATGGGGTAAACCTTGCCCAGCTCAATGGTAAAGGCGTCGGCGCCAAACTGATTTGACGAGAAATAGCTGAAAGTGGTTGTGGGTTCGTGATGCAGCAACACGGTATCGACTCCGGCCGCCTCCAGGAACATCAATTGTTCACGGCTGTAAGCCTTACCCGGTCGATAGGGATAGATGGCAAACTTTTCATGTTTGGAGCCGCGAATGGCGGTGTGCAAATCGTAATGGATCCTTTGTCTTGCCCCTTGTGGTGCGTCTTCGAAGAAACGTGTGACATAAGTTTCCAGCTTCTTGGCGCGGATCCGCTCCGGGTTCACCAGCCCGGGGGGATTGGAATGCTCACCACTGAACAGTCGGTTGAGGTTTTCATCGACAATACGGGTGCCACGGTTAATTGCCGCCGGGTTACCGAATATGAAAAGTACTCGCTGCCCTACCCGTAGCTCTTGCTTCAACAGCGACTTGATAATGCCATTGCACAGCTCGATAGGTGCAGTTTCATTGCCGTGTACCCCGGATGACAGCACAATATCTTTATCACTTTGGTTATCCAGAGGCTCGAACAGCAAGACTCCTGTGTCCCAAATCGCTATCCGGGTGTGGTCGCCAAGCGTGCCGCTAACACTTTCCAGAGAATTGGGGTTATCCAGAGTCAATGACAGGAAGTCAGGATTATCCTTCAAGGCTTGTAACACGAAATACTCCTTCTTATTGCCGCTTTGGCTGTTGTTTCCATTAACGCTGCCTCCTGGGAACTTGTCAAAATGCGTTTGCTTGTTGAGACCAGCGCCAGAGAGCAAGGTTTCATAGTATCACAGCTTAACCTGTTGGCTATGTGACTAAATACCTCGCTTCGCAGGAGTTTTATCAAAACGGCTGTCGCCAAAAGCCACCTCGAGCTGGCCAGGGCCTATTCAAAAGAGAGCTAGCTATATGCACAAGTCAAAATCAGTCAAACACGACACTTGACAGGAAAACTTATTGCACATAATTTTAGCCATCTGGACATCTAGAAGGTAAATTAAATGGCGGTAGCAACATTCGGTGGCGGTTGTTTTTGGGGAGTAGAGTATTTCTTTCGCCAAGTACCCGGCGTAAAAAACGCCAGCAGTGGTTATATGGGCGGTGATGATAGAATCAATCGCTATGAAGAGGTAAAACAGGGCAACAGCGGCCATGCCGAAGTGGTTCAGGTGGAGTTCGATGAAGCCCAGGTTTCATTTACAGAGTTGCTGCAAGTTTTCTGGCGTAATCACAACCCTACCAGCCTAAATCGCCAAGGAGGCGATATCGGCACTCAGTATCGGAGCGTGATTTTTTTTCACAGCAAAGAGCAAAAGGAGCAGGCCGAGGCCTCAAAACTGGCATTAGCTCGTAGTGGAAAGTGGGGACAGCGGCACATAGTGACGGAAATTGTGCCAGTGAAACAGTTTCATCGCGCGGAAGAATATCATCAGGATTATATCCAGAAGAATAACCTGCCCAGTTGCCATCTGGAGTATTGATCCCCGGGAATAAAAAAGCGCAGCTGTGTTCACGGCTGCGCTTTTTTACTGAACTGGCAATCTCTTAAGCTCAGTTCGGCTTGCCTTTTAGGGCGCTGGTTATCAGCGCTCTCGCCTGTTCCAATATCTGCTGCAGATGCTGCTCGCTGACAAAGCTTTCGGCGTAAATTTTATAAAGTGCCTCAGTGCCTGATGGTCTGGCGGCAAACCAGCCGTTGTCAGTTAACACCTTAATACCGCCAATGGCACCATCATTGCCGGGAGCCTTGGTCAGTACCGCCTCAATCTTGTCTCCAGCCAAAGTCTCTGCCCCCAAGGTATCTGCATTGAGGGTGGCAAAACGCGCCTTTTGCTTGGCATTGATGGGGCTGTCTATCCGTTTGTAGAAGCAATCACCGTGTATGGCAGCCAGCTCTGCATAACGCTCGGCTGGATTTTTGCCGGTCACGGCGAGGATTTCAGCGGCCAGCAGCCCGAGAATAAAACCGTCTTTGTCCGTGCACCAAGTTGTACCGTCACGTCGAAGGAAGGCGGCGCCGGCGCTTTCTTCACCGCCAAAGGCCAGGCTGGCTTCACTCAAGCCACTGACAAACCACTTGAAACCAACCGGCACTTCACAAAGCTGGCGCCCGTGTGAGGCAACAATCTTGTCTATCATGCCACTGGAAACCAAGGTCTTGCCTATTTGCAGCGTCTGTGGCCAATCGGGTCTGTGTTCCAGCAGGTAATCTATCGCCACTGCCAAAAAGTGGTTGGGGTCCATCAACCCTGTCTCTGGGCAGACTATCCCGTGTCTGTCGTAGTCAGGATCGTTGCCAAGACAGATATCAAACTCATCCATGTGCTTAAGCAAGCCTGCCATGGCAAAAGGTGACGAGCAGTCCATACGGATCTTGCCGTCTTTATCCAGTGGCATAAAGCCGAAACTGGGATCGACCCGATCGTTGACCACTGTGATATTCAGCCCATAACGGTCGGCAATATGTGACCAATAATGGATGCCTGAGCCGCCCAGGGGGTCGACACCTATGCGAATGCCGGCATCTTTGATGGCTTGCATATTTATTACAGAGGCGAGATCGGCAACATAGGGCTCAATAAGATCGGTCTCTTTGATGAGTCCGATACTGGCGGCTACGCCATAGTTGAGTTTCCTGACCCCTTCCAGCTGCGCCTTGAGATAATCATTGGCTCGCTGCTCAATCCAGGCGGTAATCTCACCTTCAGCCGGCCCACCATGGGGCGGATTGTACTTAATTCCACCATCTTGCGGTGGATTGTGGGACGGGGTAATAATAATGCCATCACTGAGCTCGGCGGCATTTCGGTTTGCGCTAACTATGGCATGGGAGATAACAGGCGTTGGCGTAAAGCCCTGCCTCTCTTGCACCACCAACTTCACATTGTTGGCCAGCAAGACTTCAATGGCTGATATATAAGCAGCCTCGGACAAGGCATGAGTGTCCATGCCCAAATAAAGCGAACCTTCAATCCCCTGAGATTGGCGGTAATCTACCACTGCCTGGGTAATGGCCCAGATATGATTTTGATTGAAACTGCCATTGAAGGAGCAGCCCCTGTGCCCAGAAGTGCCAAAACTCACTTTCTGGGCAGGGTCATCACAGTTGGGGACAATTCGATAATAATGGCTCATCAGCCGCGGAATATTAACCAGATCCTTCTGTATGGCCCTTTTACCGGCCCGCTCATGAATAGCCAAAATAGTACTCCTTGATGACAGATGTTGATAAACAGATTTACGCTTTAATCGGCAGCGCCAGATCGGCTATCACTTTGGCCTTGTCGCCGTCGCAGCCCATCTTTTCCAGTACTTCGGTCAATATGGTGTGCTTCTTGGCAGTGTTGTTATTGGTGGTTACCCAAAAGCCACTGCTGCCGACTTCTTTGGGGTTGGCCGATTTACTGGCCTTCAATAGCGCTTCCTTCGAGGTGGCAAAGTAAAGACGGTCGCGCCCTTGAACCTGCAGCACCTGCTCAAACCCTTTTGGGTCCTGGTTATAGAGGCATTCGAGGGCAAACAAAAAACGGCCAACAGCCCCCTTTTGAGCTTCGATAGCCGCACTGCTGAATAGATTGTCAAAGTCCAGGGTTGACTCGGCCTCGGGTAATGTATTGGGACGATAACCCTGCTCCATGCTTGGCTGGCTGATGTCAGCCGGTGCCTTGGGTTCAACAGCCGTCGCATCCAAGCCCAGCAGTCGACGAAGAATGTCCGATGCACTTTCACCTATCCTTTCGGTTTTCCCGGCAATAAAGCGATACAGTTCCTCATCCACCTCAATATATTTCATGGCCCGATTCCTTTAGTTTCAACTTGTTCTATGTAGCCATCATGACATTGCCGTCACAGCGCCCGTGGTCGCGGCTACGAGATTTGGCTCAAAGTATGCCATAACTCGCCTGCGGGGGAAGGCTGAATCGCGCCAAAATGAGATAATTGGCTTACAAACCTAAGACTTGCACTGCAATTTGTTGAAAAAGCAATCAAAGCGATGTTTAATCCGCATCCATCCTTGTCAAATACCGGCCTTTGTCGCAGAATTTGCCCCCTGCTGAAATACCGGCAACAAACTCACTGTGAAGGGGGCTGTATGCACTTTATCTCGACCGGAAGCGGTAGTCCGGTATTGCTGATCCACGGCTTATTCGGTGATTTGGATAATCTTAAATCGCTCGGGACCCTGCTTGAGCAAAATCACCAAGTGATAAGAGTCGATTGCCCCAATCACGGCCAGAGCGAACATTGGCCGCAAATGGATTATCCAGGGCTTGCAAACGCGCTTGTGTCCCTGCTTGATAAACTGGCGATAGACAAGGTGCACCTGGTGGGCCATTCCATGGGCGGCAAGATTGCCATGGCAACGGCGCTGGCTTATCCGCAGCGGGTACAGTCTTTGACCGCCGCCGATATTGCGCCTGTGGCCTATTTGCCGAG
Organism: Shewanella indica; assembly: GCF_033842865.1. Taxonomy (NCBI): domain Bacteria; kingdom Pseudomonadati; phylum Pseudomonadota; class Gammaproteobacteria; order Alteromonadales; family Shewanellaceae; genus Shewanella; species Shewanella indica. Next base: position 3,560,759 of record NZ_JAWXXR010000001.1, on the reverse strand, counting down.
ACATGAAAAGGTGTTTGCCGGCCTAAGCAGTATGCCGCTGGATATTAAAGACAGACGTCAGGCGCTGGCACATCTTTTGAACCATGGCATCGACGAGGCGACGGCGCAGTTTCTGCTCAAGAGCTTACGCCGCACCGAATCCGGCTTTGAGTGGAAGATGAATTTACCGGGGCTGATTGACAGTTATCCGGCTATCATAGGTTGGCATAACGGCCCTGAGCGCTGCGACGGCCAACTGAGCTATCAAGGGCCCACCTTGATGATCCGCGGCAGTGAGTCAAATTATGTGACCGCCGCTTACAAAAAAGAGATTGTGACTCAGTTTCCTCAGGTCAAAGCCAAGACCCTTGAGGGGTGTGGACATTGGTTGCACGCCCAGAAACCTGCGATATTCAACCGTATAGTGTCCGACTTCATTGACAGTAACGATTAAAATCCAAGGCCAGGGCGTGGGTAAAGGCGGTAGCAGCCCCCGAACCAATATGCTATATTCGCGCCTCTTTTTGGCTAGGGAACACCGGGAGGCTGCAGCGTGTTGAACCAGTATATGCAACAGATAGAAGCCGTTGGACTGGATCTGTTTTTCGCAGCAATTTTCTTTTTTATCGGTATGGCCATCAGGGATGTACTCAATCAGGGTAACGTGCCTAAGTTTGGTCGCTTTATTGTTTGGTTGGTACTCTTCCTTGGTTGTGCAGGCTTTGTCGTCAAGGGGATAATTCAAATGACCTGGGAAGGCTCAGGTATAGGTTAAACATCAGATTTCAAATGGCAAAAGAAGCAACAGATAGAACAACCATAGACCTTTTTGCCACTGAAAAGCGCCGCGGACGGCCTAGAAGCAACCCTCTGCCCCGCGAGCAGCAGCTCAAGGTGAATAAACGTAACCAGATCATGCGGGATCGGGCGAAAGGTCTGAAACGAATAGAGTTAAAAGTGTCACAAGATTTATATGACGCCTTGAATGAGAAGGCTTTGGCCAGTAACATCAGCCGCAGCCAGTTAATAGAATTGATCCTTCAGGAGCAGCTAGGTTAGCCCCTGTCAGGAAAGATCGAAGTAGATAGCGAACTAGACATTAAAGGAAAGACAATGGCAACTGTAGGTCTTTTTTTCGGTAGCGATACAGGTAACACCGAAGCTGTAGCCAAGATGATCCAGAAGAAACTGGGCAAGAAGATGGTTGAGGTGAAAGATATCGCCAAGAGCACCAAAGAGCAGATCGCCGAATACGACCTGCTGATCTTCGGGATCCCAACCTGGTACTATGGTGAAGCTCAATGTGACTGGGATGACTTCTTCCCAGAGCTGGAGCAGATTGATTTTACCGATAAGCTGGTAGCCATTTTCGGTTGCGGCGATCAGGAAGACTATGCCGAGTACTTCCTTGATGCCATGGGCATGATCCGCGATATCGTTGAAGAGCGCGGCGCAATAGTCATTGGCCACTGGCCGACTGACAGCTATAACTTCGAAGCCTCTAAAGGGCTGGTTGACGACAAGCACTTTGTTGGTCTGGGTATAGATGAAGACCGCCAGCCTGAATTGACCGAAGAGCGTGTCGACGCCTGGGTTAAACAGATTTACGAAGAGATGTGCCTGGCCGAGCTGGAAGACTGATATTCGCTCCCCGGTATGTCTCCGGCGGCCTATATGGCCGCCTTTTTATTGGCTATTACTCAGGAAAATAGAAACAAGATGCAAGCCGACAATCTGCGTCATTGGGATATCTTCTGTACTGTGGTGGACAACTATGGCGACATAGGCGTTACCTGGCGCCTGGCGCGGCAGCTGGCCGGCGAATACGGTATTGAGGTACGCTTGTGGGTCGATGATCTCAACAGCTTCGCGCACATTTTACCTGAGCTAAACCCGGCCCTTGTCAGTCAACACTTTGGTGGTGTTGAAGTCATCCACTGGCGCGCTCCCCTCCCCCTGACCTGGCAACCGGGCGAAGTTTTGATAGAAGCCTTTGCCTGCGACTTACCCTCGGAGGTGCTTACAAGCCTGCCAGAGCTCGCCAAGGCGCCCAAATGGATAAACCTGGATTATCTCAGCGCCGAGAGCTGGATAGATGATTGCCACGGCCTCAGCTCACCGGCACTCAAAGGAGTCAAAAAGACCTTTTTCTTCCCGGGCTTTACCCCAAAGTCAGGTGGACTCATCTGCGAGCAATCCCTATTTAGCGAGCGTGATGCCTGGCAAGCAACGCCTGAGCACGCTTTGGCCCACTTTGCAAAAATGGGGCTGAGTGATATTAGCACTGATGATTACCTCATCAGCCTGTTCAGCTACGAGACCCAAGCCTTGCATGCGCTGCTTGAGCTTTGGCAACAGAGTGAGCGGCGGGTACAATTGTTAGTCCCCAAGGGGCGCAGCTTAGGCTGTATCGCGCCTTTGCTTGAGCAATTTAACCAAGACTCCGGACCCAAGGTCGACTGGCAAGTTCCCGCCAGTTGGCAAGCCGGTCAGAGTTTCAGCCGCGGCGCACTCAAGGTGCAAGTCCTGCCGATGACAGATCAAAACGGCTATGATCGCCTGTTGTGGAGCTGTGATTTCAACATAGTTCGCGGCGAAGACTCTTTTTTAAGAGCACAGTGGGCCGGCAAACCTTTTATCTGGCACATCTATCAGCAGGAAGAGCAAGCTCATCTGCTAAAATTGGATGCTTTTATGGCACGATACTGCGATAATCTGCCTCCCCTTGCCGCCCAAACCTGGCGAACGCTGAATACCGCGTTCAACTGCGGCCAGGGAGATCAAGCCAGCCAAAGCTGGCTGGCACTGAATTCTGCCATGCCGACATTGATACAACACGCAAAAAAATGGCCGGCTGAAGCAATAAATGAAGCAGATCTGGCAAACAGGCTAGTGCTAATGGCCAAAACCGGCTAAGATTCTGCGCTGAATTGAAAAACCGTTTATATAGGAACATACGTAATGAAGACTGCTCAGGAAGTCCGCGCAGGTAACGTTATCATGGTTGACGGCAACCCTATGGTTGTACTCAAGACCGAGTTCAACAAATCCGGCCGTAACGCTGCTGTGGTAAAGATGAAGCTGAAGAACCTGCTGCAAGGTTCCGGTACTGAAACTGTATTCAAAGCTGACGACAAGCTGGAAGATATTCAGCTCGAGCGTCTGGAATGCACCTACTCTTACTTTGCTGATCCTATGTATGTCTTTATGGACTCAGACTTCAACCAGTATGACGTTGAAGCCGAAAACATGGGTGACGCCATTAACTACATAGTTGATGGAATGGAAGAGATCTGTCAGGTCACTTTCTACGAAGGCAAAGCTATCTCTGTAGAACTGCCTACTACTATCATTCGCGAAGTAGGTTACACCGAACCTGCCGCCCGTGGTGATACCTCTGGTAAGGTAATGAAGCCAGCCTCTATCGTAGGTACAGATCTGAAGCTGATGGTTGCCGACTTCGTTAAAGAAGGCGACAAGATCGAAATCGATACCCGCACCGGTGAATTCAAGAAGCGCGTTTAATTAGAGCGCCCTCCTTTGTAAAAGCCAGCATCATTGCTGGCTTTTTTGTATTTGAGTTATTTCTCGCTTCACCTGGAGTAGCTCAATTATCCGGGTTACGCTGAGCCAGTACGCGCTCAACTGTATCGACTATGGTTTGAGTCTGACTGTCGATTTCAATATTCAGCCAGTCCCCTTCCCGATAATCCTCTAGATTGGTCAATCTGAGAGTCTCAGGAATAAGATGCAGCATAAAGCGGTTACCTTTGACCTTGCCGATAGTGAGACTGCAACCATTGATACCGATAAAACCTTTGTAGAAGATGTATTTCAACCAGGCTTCAGCCACTTCCAATTGCATATTGTAATGGCTGTCACTGACGTCCAGTTGCACCAACTGCGCTTGGGTATGTACGTGGCCGGAGAGAATATGGCCCCCCAGCTCGGCGCCAAATTTGAGTGACCTCTCTATATTAACCTTGTCACCCACCTTAAGGCCGACAAGATTAGTCACTGCCAGAGTCTCTTCCATTACGTCGAAAAACGCCCTATCATCAGCAAGCTGGGTTACCGTCAGACAAACGCCGTTATTGGCGACACTCGCTCCTATTTCCAATCCCTCACGCAAGGCAGGAGGCAGAGCGACTTCGAGGGTATTTAACCCCGGCTTTTTCTCGATCGCCAGGATTTCACACTTGGCTTGAACAATACCTGTAAACATTTTCTCACTCGCTTAGTTGTTAGGGCTGCTTTCATGAATCACACCGGCTTTCAGGCCAAACGCTTAGTTCAACTGGCTTTGCCTGTGCTTATTGCACAGCTTACCCAGACAATGATGGGGTTTATTGATACCCTGATGGCCGGCAGAGTCAGTGCTGTCGACATGGCAGCCGTCGCTGTCGGAACCAGTCTCTGGCTACCGGCCATTCTGTTCGTTCAAGGCCTGTTACTGGCATTTACTCCCATGTTCGCCCATCATCATGGTGCAAATAACCAAAAGGCGATTCAGCCACTTGCCTTTCAGGCTGCCTATATTGCCATAACAGGTGCCTTGGGTGTGATGCTGTTTCTGGCATCTGCGCCACATATTTTAGATTGGATGGAACTGGAGCCCGAACTCAAGCGCCTGACCATAGGTTATCTTGACGGCATTCTCTGGGGCGCGCCGGCCTTTGTGCTCTATCAAGTACTCAGGGGCTGCAGCGAAGGGATTTCCTATACCCTGCCGACCATGGTCATCGGCTTTGTCGGTCTGGCGGTGAATATCCCCGCCAACTATATCTTTATCAATGGTCACTTCGGCATGCCCGCCATGGGCGGCGCCGGCTGTGGTGTCGCTACCGCTTTGGTATTTTGGGCTATGTTGTTTGCCATGGCCATCTATATGCAGTGGCATAAACGCTTTGCCGAACTGGCGCCTTTCAAGGCATTTCATAAGCCTCATTTACACACCATTGTTGAGATGACCAAGCTGGGCATGCCTATTGCCATGGCGCTATTCTTTGAGGTCAGCCTCTTTGCGGTGATAGCCCTCTTATTGGCGCCTCTCGGTGCCACTGTCGTGGCCGGGCACCAAATTGCACTGAACTTCTCCTCGATTGTGTTTATGTTGCCACTCTCCATTGGGATTGCCGTTTCAATTCGGGTCGGTTATTACCTTGGGCGTGGTCAGAGCGAGGTATCGGCGCTGGTGACCAAGGTGGGATTATCCATCGCCTTCTCTCTGGCCATGCTCACTGCGGTGGCAACTGTGGTATTCAGGTATGAGATAGCCCTGCTCTATAACGACAACCCCGAAGTGGTTACTCTGGCAGGCAGCCTGATGCTGATGGCTGCCCTGTATCAACTATCCGATTCAATTCAGGTGGTTGCCGCCGGAGCCCTGCGCGGCTACAAGGATACCCGCAGCGCCTTTTTCATCACCTTGTTTGCCTATTGGGCAGTAGGTATGACCCTGGGTTATGTATTGGCGTATACCGATTTTCTGGTGCCCGCTATGGGGGCACACGGATTTTGGATTGGGCTTATCGCCGGTTTAACCGTAGCGGCTATACTCTTTGCCATTCGCTTGAGATATATACAGAAAAGCGGCAAGCAGTTTGACGTCATCTCAGATGAGGCGACGAATTAAACCAAATACGATCAAAGCCCCGGCAAGTTGCGCAGCAATTCGCCACTCGATAAAAAAATCTGTTTTTTTACTTGCAACTAGCGGCTGCTCGCCCTTAATATAGCGCTCGTTCGAGGGCGACAGCCTGAAAAACACAGTACACCCGTAGCTCAGCTGGTTAGAGCACTACCTTGACATGGTAGGGGTCGGTGGTTCGAGTCCACTCGGGTGTACCAAAATTTGCAATACACCCGTAGCTCAGCTGGTTAGAGCACTACCTTGACATGGTAGGGGTCGGTGGTTCGAGTCCACTCGGGTGTACCAAATCAACCTGCTTAAAGCAGGTTTTTTTGTGCCTGAAATTCCCCTTTCCCGCCATTCAAATTTGCGTTTCCTCTTGCTCTTGTCTTTTCATTCACGCAAAAAGAGTAAGCACCTCTACTGAATGGTATTTTTTGTAAATCAAGCCCTACTTTTTGCATATTGCTTACTTGCTCAGGCCATGGAATCATGGGGTATAGACCAAAGTCCTTTGTCGACAGGGAAATCCATGAGCCAACGTACTCTGCACACGCTGTTCAAACCCGGTTCCATCGCCGTCATAGGTGCATCCAATCGCGACAAACGAGCAGGCAATGTAGTAATGAAAAACCTGCTCTCGGGCGGCTTTGCCGGGCCGATTATGCCGGTCACTCCCAAATACCATGCAGTGATGGGCGTGCTGGCCTACCCCAATATCGAATCTTTACCGATCAAACCTGATCTGGCCATCATCTGTACCCGTGCCTCCAGCGTGCCGGCAATAGTGGAAACTCTGGCCCAATTTGGCTGCAAAGTGGCTATCATCATGGCTTCAGGCATGGCAGATGAATTAAACGACCAAGGCGAAAACCTGCTTGAACTAACCCAAGGTAACGCCAGACGTTACGGCATGCGGCTCCTCGGTCCCAACAGTTTGGGAATGATGTTGCCACCTTTGGGCCTCAATGCCAGTTTGGCCCATGCAGGCGCGCTGCCCGGCAAGATAGCTTTTGTATCCCAATCAGCAGCCATCTGCACTACAGTGCTCGACTGGGCCAACAACAAAGGGATCGGTTTCTCTTCCTTTATTTCGCTTGGCGATGCCACCGACATAGACTTCGATGAATTGCTGGATTTTCTTGGTCGCGATTCCCGTACCAGCGCCATCATGCTCTATATAGATTCGGTCAATGAGAAGCGTCACTTCCTGTCAGCAGCCAGAGCCGCAGCCCGCCATAAACCTATACTGGTGATCAAATCAGGTCGCAGCGCCGAGGGCGGTAACGCTGCCAAACTGCACACCGGAGGTATAGCTGGTAATGACGCCGTCTACGAGGCCGCCTTTCGCCGTGCCGGTATGCTGCGGGTCACCGACTTGGTTGAATTGTTTGCCGCACTCGAGAGCCTAGCTCACCTCAACCCACTCAATGGTGAGCGTCTGTGTATTCTTTCCAACGGTGGCGGCCCGGCCGTGCTGGCGGTGGATGAACTGGTACTCAAAGGTGGCAAGTTGGCACAATTGTCCGAAGCCACCCTGGAGAAACTCTCTCAGTTGTTGCCCTCTACCTGGTCCGGGCAAAACCCGGTGGACATTATAGGCGATGCCGGCGCCGAGCGTTACAGCCAGGCACTGTCGGTATTAATGGACAGCGATGAGCTGGACGCCATCTTGGTACTGCACTCCCCTTCGGCCCTTGGCGAAAGCGTCACCATAGCCGATGCCTTGATTGAAACTGTCAAACAGCACCCGAAACGTAATCGGGTAAGCATCTTAACCAACTGGAGCGGGGAAGATGCCGCTTACCGGGCTCGAAAGCACTTTTCCAAGGCGGGGATCCCAACTTACCGTACCCCCGAGGGCGCCGTGCGCGCCTTTATGCATATGGTTGAGTATCGCCGCAACCAAAAACTGCTGCAGGAAGTACCACAATCGATACCGGATTCAATTCCCACGGATAGCGCTACCGCCAGAAGTTTGCTGCAGCAAGCCATTGCCAAAGGCAAACGAGTACTGGAAACCCATGATGCCCGCAACATACTCAACGCCTATGGCTTGGATACTATAGATACTTGGTATGCCAAAGATGCCGCCGAGGCTGTCGCTATTGCCGATAAGGCAGGCTACCCTGTGGCATTAAAAGTGCAATCACCGGATATTTTGCATAAATCAGACGTTCACGGGGTGATGCTGAATCTGACATCGGCAAATGAGGTCAATCAGGCCGCAGCAGCCATTGTCGAGCGGGTCCACACAGCTAACCCTGCCGCTTCGGTCGAGGGCATGATAGTGCAAAAAATGGCGCTTACCGCCGGCGCACAAGAGCTCAGAGTTGCGGTAATAAGCGATCCTGTATTTGGCCCAGCCATCATGCTCGGTGAAGGTGGCTCCGAATGGGAACCCACCCGGGATGCTGCAGTCGCTTTGCCGCCACTGAATATGGCGCTAGCGCGCTATATGGTGATCCAGGCACTCAAGACCCAAAAGATCCGCGATCGCCACTTGCCCCAAGGCTTGGATATGCGCGCCCTATGCCAGATGTTGACTCAAATCTCGCAGCTTATTATCGATTGCCCCGAAATCGAAAGTTTGGATCTCAATCCTGTATTGGCGGCGGGCGATAAAATTACCCTCTTGGATGTCAATCTGCGTCTGAATCCGGAAGTCACGGATAATGCCGGCCGACTGGCCATTTTACCCTACCCCAAAGAGCTGGAAGAAAAAGCCAAACTGCGTAATGGCCTTGAGGTGATGTTGCGGCCGATACTACCGGAAGATGAACCCAAACATCTGGACTTTGACAACTCGCTTACGGATGAAGACAGATACAAGCGCTATTTTGGAGTACGCTCGCGTATGACTCACGAAGAGATGGCGGTATTGACCCAGATAGATTACGCCCGTGAAATGGCGTTTATCGCCACCATAAGAGATGAAAATGGTGAAGAGGAAACCTTGGGCGCAGTGCGAGCCTCTATCGATCCGGACAACACTGAGGCGGAATTTGCCATGGCAGTTCGCAGTTCTCATCAGGGTATTGGCATAGGCAAGTTGCTGCTGGAGAAGCTAATCAACTACTACCGCACCACGGGCACTCAGGTGTTAACCGGCTTCACCATGTTTGAAAACCGCAATATGGCCAGCCTCGCCAAGAGTCTTGGCTTTACTGTCACCTTTGATATGGAAGAACACCTGATCAAGATGCATATGGAGCTGCCGGGCAAGGAGCCATAGACTCCCCTTATTTAACACCTAAAAACCAATAACCCGGCCAACGCCGGGTTATTGATCATTTGAGCAGACAGTCTCAGCGACGACACAGGGCGATTAAATCCAATTCAGGCAGGTACACCTTGCTGCTGACATCGAATAGCCCTAACAGTGTATCGAACAGGTTGTCGTGGGAAACACGCTTCACCGCAGCTTCCCTTGCCAGGCAGTCATCATTCAGCCCAAGTTGTTGCTTGAACTGATTGGAAAACCAAGCCATCCAAGGCACCCGTGTTTGTTCACTCGGCGCTATGGCATAGGGAGAGCCGTGTAGATACATGCCCTTCTCCCCCAAGGATTCACCGTGATCAGACAGATACATCATGGCGGTATCATAGTCGCCACTGCGGCCCTTTAGCTGCTCGACCACCTGAGAGACGATATAGTCGGTATACAGAATCGTGTTGTCATAGGTATTGGTGAGCTGCTCGCGGCTGCAGTTTTGAATGTCACTGCGCTGGCAATCCGGGGTAAAGCGACGAAATTGCTCGGGGTAGCGCAGATAATAGGTAGGTCCGTGACTGCCGATGATATGCAACACTATCAAGCGATCCTGACCATTGTTCGGCTGCAACAAGGCTTGTTTGAGTTCATCAAGCAGTACCTGATCCTGACAAAACTGACCGTCGCATAACTTGGGATCGGCATTCAGCGCTATCAGCTTGTTTTCCACCCTGTCACACACGCCTTTGCAGCCACTGTCATTATCAAACCACTGCACTTTCACACCGGCGTAGTTGAGCACATCCACAACGGTATCCTGAGCCTTGGCAACTCGGGAGTGATAATCTTCCCGGCTCATTCGGGAAAACATACAGGGCAAAGACACCGCCGTGGCGGTGCCACAGGAGCTGACATCGCCGAAGATCAGCGGTGAAATCGCCTTGGTGTAGACATTGGTTGGCCTGTCATAACCATAGTATTGATAATTTTGCGCCCTGGCGGTTTCACCGACCACCAGTACCATCAGTCTGGGTTTGGTTGCACCGGCTGATTTTACCTGCTTGGCATCTGTACCCAATTTTTGATATTCGAGCGGCTTTTCCAGGTAGTGCTGATTGATGTATTTGGCCGCCGAACCGACAAAATAAGTCGGCACTATGTAACGTTTAATTTCATCATGATTGCGGCCAAAAGCCAGATAGTTCTGCATATAGAAAAAGCCAATCACCACTATGATGAGCACATTCGCTACTATGTATAGCGCCTTGTACGCCAGTTCCTTGCCTATGGGCTTATAGTCAACCTGAATACGATACAAAAGCAGCGCAGGCAGAGCCCCGGTCAACAGCAGGTTTAATATTGATGCCCAGTTCACATAAGTCATGGCTTCTGCGCTGTTGGTTTGAAAAGTGTTTTCAATCATGCCGGTATCGAATACTACGCCATATTTGAACGCGGCAAAAAATACCCCAGATGAACACAGCAGCAACACAATAAAGAAAGGTTTGAGAATATATTTAAAACTGAACAGGGAAAACAGTATCCCCAAAGCCGAGATCAAGAAGATGGGAATGGTCGCCACAAACAAAGGGTCCACATGCGCTTGGCTCTCGAGCCCCTGTTTGACTATAGTAAAAAAAGGCACATTGAACACGGCCACAAAAAACAGTGCCAGTACAAAGGTCAGGCGATTGACGGAGATGGAATTCAACACACTCATTCCTAAATGACGGTTAAAATTGATGCAAGGCCCAGCAATTTCAACTTATGGTTAACTAAATGTTAATATAACAATTTTATCTTAAGGTTCCCTTATCGGTTCCTACATCGCTCATGGGGCCGAATTAAGCTTTCAGACCCTATGCCAATGGGGAAGTTCGCGATGCACCATACGCTAAAACTGCGGTATAAAAGGTTAAAAGAGTCGCTTGATAACTCAAGAGCCGCTTTGCATGCAAATGTCCCGCAATTGTAAGTTGGAGACGCATTAAGCATGGCAAACTGAAAATCGTCAAAATGTCTCTGAGAGTAAATTACGGCAAGTTTTATTGTGCTCTTCCATGTTCTGGAGAAAAAGAAAGCGCCTTTTAAAGGCGCTTTGAGGTTTTATATCAGGGTAAACAGTCGCAATTAGAATTCACTGTTGAGCCGATTGAAGAACCCAAGCAGTTGCTCCAGCTCAGCGTCACTGAATTTCGCTGTCATCTCACGGGTTAATTGCAGATGCAAGGCATCATGCTCCTTAAACATCAGCTCGCCCTTTTCGGTTAAAGATACCTGGATGGCGCGTCTGTCATTTTCCAATGATTGACGCTCGGCCAGGCCCGCCTTGACCAAACGCTCAACCTGCACGGTCAGGGTGCCTGTGGTAATACCGAGCTTTTCCGCCAGTTCCTTCATCTTCATAGGGCCGTGAGCGCCCAGGATCTCCACAGTGTGGATCTGCGCCAATGAAGCGCCTTGATCTCTGACTACGCTCTGCTCCCAAGAGGATAGACGCTCATAAAACTCTATGATGGCGTGGTTGATTGACTGTTGCAGCGAATCCTGCCGCTGTTGCTGTTTCATCTATTTTTGCACCTTAATGATGATGGTGATGATGTCCTGTCTCTGTGTGGCTCGCTTGCTCACGCTCATTGGCTCTCGGCGTTGCCGCCTTCTTGCAGTCGGCACACTGATTAACTTCAATGGTCAGGTGATCTATGCGGTTAAAGTCCGCCAGCAACTCATGATAATAGTCGGTACTGTGGGGAGCATGGCTCACCAAAGAGATCATGGCTGCGTGATGATCGGCACTGACCGGCCACACATGGATATCGGTTACCTTGTGATCTTTTTCGGCTTCTATCCGTTCCACCAGCTTGCGACTGAACTCGGCTTCAACACCTGCATCGAGCAACACGGGACTGGTCTGACTGATAAGTCCCCAAGCCCAGCGACTGATGATAACAGCTCCGACAATTCCCATCACGGGATCGAGCCAATTCAAACCAAAATATTTACCGGCCAACAGCGCGCCAATTGCCAATAAGGAAGTCAAGGCATCAGCCAATACATGGAAATAGGCCGCACGCAAATTATGATCTTTGTGTCCGTGGGAATCCCCACTGTCATGGTTGTGGTTGTGGTTGTGGTTGTGGTTATGGTTGTGGTTATGGGCGTGATTATGTCCATGGTTGTGCCCATGACTGTGGCTGTGGCCATGATCGTGACCGTGGTGATCCTTGAGCAAAAACACACTGACGATGTTGACAGTTAAACCTATGATGGCCACCAAAATCGCCTGGTCAAAATGAATATCTTCCGGATACAGGAGTCTGGAGCCGGATTCTATCAGCATTAACAATGCCACTAACCCCAGAGCTATAGCACTGGTAAAACCGCCGAGCACACTGACTTTACCAGTACCGAAGGCAAACCTGGGGTTGTTGGCGTGTTTCCTGGCGTAAGAGTAAGCAAACAGCGTCAGCATAAATGCCGCAGCATGAGTTCCCATATGCCAGCCATCAGCCAGTAGCGCCATAGAACCATATATGGTACCGGCAACAATCTCGGCCACCATGGTGACCACAGTCAGCAAGAGCACCCATTTGGTACTCTTCTCTCCCTGCTCATTATGGTGGGTAAAATTATGCTTATGCTGCCAGCGCGTGGTGGTGTGAAACTCTGAACTCATAGTAAGCCACTCTTATATTTTGATATTCAAACTATTTGACGAGCAAAGCATCCCCCTTTCCTTTCACAATTTCAAGTCTTGAGATTGAAAAAGTCACAAACAACACCAGAGAATTAACAATTTAATTCTCAAAATGGGGGCTATGTCTTATTTGTGTCACTTTAGCGTTATCTGGCTGTCATATGGCGTCATTAGTCTTTGCGTCGCATTTGCAATTCCTATAATGAGATAGAAGATCACGGAGTGAAATCTTATGAGCAAGGCGACTTTCGATCCGACGCAGTTTAATAAAAGTCAGAACGAACCTTTTGCCCAGGTGTTGGATAAGCACCTTTCCCGGCGCAATTTTGTAAAAAGTGGCTTGGGCGTCAGTGCCTTGACTGCATTTGGCGGCTTCGGCCTCGCCGGTTGCGGTTCAGATAACAATAACACCTCTGGCACACCGGATCCTGTGCCCCCTACTCAGGTTCCACCCAGTCAATCCAGCGTGACACTGGGATTTGAGTCAGTTGCCGGTTCTCGCCTTGATGCTGTGGTTATTCCACAAGGTTACCAGGCTCAGGTTCTGGCTCCCTGGGGGACTCCGCTGAATAGTAAAGCCGCCGAATGGCAGGCTGATGGCAGTAATACCGCCCAGGATCAGGCCAACTCCGTAGGTCAAAACCACGACGGTATGCATTTCTTCCCACTCAATGAAGCCGGAACCGATGGCCTCTTGTGTATCAACCATGAATATATTGAGCCAGATGCCCTGCACCCCAACGGTCCAACTGTGGATGCCAATACCGGTTTGAGAACCTTGGTCGATGAAGTCCGCAAAGAGATCAATGCTCACGGCATGACAGTGGTGCGTATCAAACTTGACGGCAGCAACTGGGAAGTGGTCAAAGATGACAAGCATAATCGCCGCTTCACCGGTGCTTCCACCATGGATCTCAGCGGCCCGGTAGCCTATACCGACAAAGTCGTTACCGCCTTCTCCCCCGATGGCAGCCAGACCCGAGGCACTTTGAACAACTGTGGTAACGGTTATACCCCTTGGGGCACTTACCTCACCTGTGAGGAAAACTGGCCCGGCTACTTCGTCAACAAGGGAGAAATGACCTCAGCACAACGCCGTATCGGTGTCAGCAAAAAATCTACCCGTTATGGCTGGGCCGATCTGGCCGGTCATGCCGAAGAGCGCCTGGATGAATTTGCCCGTTTCGATGTCACTCCCAAGGCCAGTGATGCCATATACGACTATCGCAATGAAGACAACGGCTATGGATATATCGTCGAAGTCGACCCTTACAACCCTAATTCCCGCGCAGTTAAACGAACCGCGCTGGGGCGTTTCCGTCATGAAGGCTGCGCTTTTGGCAAGCTGGCCGAAGGTAAACCACTGGTATTCTACTCAGGCCATGACTCGCGCTTTGAATATATGTACAAGTTTGTTTCAGCGGCGCTCTGGGACCCCAAGGATGCCGACAGCAGCAACCGCCTGGCAACAGGTGCCAAGTACATGGATGAAGGTACCCTGTATGTGGCCAAGTTTACCGAAGGTGGCGTAGGTGAATGGTTGCCGCTGACCCTGGATGCCATGACAAAGGACGGCAAGACCCTGGCCGATACATTTGCCAGCCAGGCCGATATCATCATCAACACCGCCGGTGCCGCCGATTTGGTTGGCGCGACGCCAATGGACAGACCCGAGTGGTGTGTAGTGGATCCTTTCACCGGCAGTGTCTATCTGACCCTGACCAACAACTCCAAGCGGACTGAAGCCAATGCCGCCAACCCAAGGCTGAAAAACAACTTTGGCCATATCATCCGTTGGGATGAAGGCGCCAGTGATACCGAGTTTAGCTGGGATATCTTCCTGTTCGGTTCTCCGGCCGACGGTGACGACGCCACCAACCTCTCCGGCCTGACTGAGCTTAACCAACTGGCCAGCCCGGACGGCCTGGCGTTCGATGCCCGCGGTATTCTGTGGATCCAGACAGATAATGGCGCCAAAGAGGTGACTGAGCACACCAACGACCAGATGCTGGCAATAGTGCCATCCAAGATGGTCGATGGCGACGGCAAGCCTTTGACTGTTACCGCCGATAATCAAACCGAGCTGAAGCGCTTCTTCGTCGGCCCCAACGGTTGCGAAGTCACAGGCTTTGCCATCTCGCCGGACTACACTTCGGTATTTGCCAATATCCAGCACCCGGGGAATTGGCCGGTCTCTGCCAATGCCGCCGAGGAAACACCCATAGGCACCAGCATTCGCCCAAGGGCAGCGACCGTGGTGCTGCGCAAAGTCGATGGTGGTGAAGTCGGCATTTAAATAATCCGCAGCGTTCAAACGAACCGCCCTAAACTGACAACGCCCGCCAGGCTGAGCCTGGCGGGCGTTTTAACTCTCAATTACCTGAACCTAAAACAGATACATAACGGGTACTATTTTGATTTGTATGGCAATACAAAATTATTTATGATTTTTTTGAAAATAAATAACCCTTTCTCAGCAGCTGGCCGTTTAACACTACAGAAGCGCAATCATACACAGCGCCAATCCAATAATTGATTTTCGCCCATAGCGGGCCCATAAGGAGAAAACCTATGCTTAAGTCCGGCAAACTGAAACTGGCACTTATCGCTTCCGCTTTGTTATCTGCCCAGGTTTTGGCAGTCAGCCCGCCGCATCCACAGGGGTACAACCAGAACATGATTACCGCAAACCAATTTGATGCCGACAACTATGAGCCACAGGATAGCAGCAAGATGTTCCCCGCCCCCAAAGAAGGCATGGTGCAACACATACTGACTCTGCCCCAATTGGAAAACGAAGATGACTACATGGTTGAAATTCAGGTGGGCCAAACCCAGATGGTTGACTGCAACAAGCACGGCCTGATGGGCGAGCTGAAGCAGATGGATCTCAAAGGTTGGGGTTACACCTATTGGGAGCTGGATGAAATTGGCCCGGGGCGCTCGACCATGATGGCCTGTTTCGATAAGGCCAAGCATCAGGAGTTTGTTCGCATTCCGGGTGAATACAAACTGAGATATAACAGCAAGTTGCCTATGGTTATCTATCTGCCTGAAAATGCCGAGCTGCGCTACCGGGTGTGGCGCGCCGACACTGTGTTCAACTATTCCAAGTAACGCGGCGACTTACCCTCTCTGACTGAACCAATAAAGCTGCAATAGACCTTTTCCCGGCCGGTTGCAGCTTTTTTGCTTTATTCTCGATTGCAGAACCTTATAATCGCTGCAGTTTTCCTTTAGAGCCTTTTTTCGGATGAAACTCAGCTTTGTACTCGTCTCCCCTGCTCGCGCCGCCAATGTTGGCGCCGCAGCCCGCGCCATCAAGACCCAAGGGTTCAGTGAACTCATCGTGGTGAATTCCCAAGCTCATCTGGAAGAGGAAGCGGCCTGGGTCGCCTGCGGCGCCGAGGACATACTAACCAACATCCGTGAAGTGGCCAGCCTGGAGGAGCTCAGAGAAGAGTTTGAGCTTATGGTGGCCACCACAGCAAGAGAACGTGGCAGCCCAAGACACTATTTAAGCCCGGCAGAACTCGGCGAGCAACTGAGTATCCAGCAGGAACAGGTGCAACACGCCGCCATCGTCTTTGGCTGTGAGGCCAGTGGCCTGAGTAACGCCGACTTGGCGATTTGTGACTTACTCAGCTACGTACCACTGGCCACCGAATACCCTTCCCTCAATCTGGCGCAAGCCGTGATGGTCTACTCCTACGCTCTGGGTCAGGCTTTGACCTGTGCCGATGGCCGCCTGGGGCTGAAAGATGCTCAATCGCCGTTGCCGCAACTCAGTGCCCTCAAACAAAAGGCCGCCACTTTGCTGGAGAGGGTCGGTGCCGCCGATGATGCCAAGTTAAGCCTGTGGTTGAATGAAAGCCTCTCTCGCTTAAGTGACAGAGACGCCAAAATGACCCACCAACTGCTGGGCGATATCCTCAAGAAACTCAATTGAACCTACTGTGTTCCCTGGATTAACTCTTCGCCGGTGCGCCGCCACGCAGGGCGCGGTAGAGGGCTATCATAGCCAGCAACTTATCGCGTTTTGACTCGCTCAACGACAGCTCGGCGCTGAAACGTTGGCGCTGGGCATCCATCAAGTCAAGCGAAGTTGCGACGCCGTTCTGGTATCTGAGCCGCGCCAGGCGCACGTATTCAGAGGCTGCATCAAGCAAGCGTTGTTGCTCTATCAGAGCCTGCTGCGTTCTCTGATAATCATTCATCGCATTGCGCACTTCCATATAGGCGTTCAATACCGTGCTGCGATAAGCAAGCATGGCCTGCAGCTGCGCCTCGTTGGCTATCTCATATTCGGCACTTATCTTGCCGGCATTGAAAATCGGCGCCGTGATCCCACCGAGCAGCGACCAGGTGAGTCCCTTGGAACTGAAAAGGTTATCCAGGCTATCGGATCCGCGGCCATATTCGGCGGTAATGGTAAACCCGGGGAAAAAGGCACTCTTGGCGACCCCGACCTCCGCCGTGGCCGCTACCAGGGCCAACTCGCTGGCGCGAACATCCGGGCGGCGCGACAGTAACTGTGAAGGCACCCCAACCGCCAGAGACTCGGGAAACTCGCTACTCACCAGTTTGGGAAGCTCTGGCAAGGGGTGATCGTAAGCTCCAAGTAAGATAAGCAACTGATTGCGCTTGGCCTTGCTGTCATATTCGAGCTGAGGCAAGGTCACCATGGCGGTTTGATATTCCACTTCAGCCTGGTGTATATCAAGACCCGAGATCATCCCGTTGGCCCGCCTGAGTTTAGCCAGTTTCAGTTCCTTGGCGCGGATCTCGGCCGTTTCCCGAGAGATCTTAAGTCTTTGCTCTATATCGGTCAGCTGATAAAAGGCAGTCGCGATATCACTGATAAGGCTGATTTTGGATGCCTCAAGCAGCTCTGCCTGCGACAGCGTATTGGCCAGTGCCGCCTCACTGGCCCGGCGGTTGGCGCCCCAAACATCCAGCTCCCATGAAGCGACCCCCTTGAGATTAACATCTGTCTCGGCACTGGGATCTTTATTGGTAATGGCGCTGCTTAGTGCCCGTTCGGCTTCAAACTCAAGCCCAAGCTCGGGCCACAGAGCCGCATCAACCACCCGCCCTTCGGCTCTGGCGGCTCGCAGTCTGCTTTGCATCATCGCCAGGTCGATATTGTTATTCAGCGCCTGACGAATAAGTACCTGCAACTCGGGATTGAGGAAAAACGTCTGCCACTCATCCTTAACGGCTTCATCGGACTCGACTTGCGGCAGCGCCTTATCAAACTGCGCCGGCATATTGAGCTCAGGGCGCTGATAATCCGGTCCCAGAGTGCAGCCCCAAAGGCCCAAGGAAAGTGTCAGGGCGAGCAGTTCCGGTCTAGTGCGTTTACTAAGGACCGGTAGCTTAATCGGTTTCACCGGGCTCATGGTTAATACCCCTGTCTTCATACGCCTTCCTCCGTGGTCGACTTTTGGCTTGCCGAGTCACCCTTAACCTTGGTGCGAACCCAAGCGGCTGTGGTCACAAAGAACAGCGGCACCAGTACAATCCCTATGCTGGTAGCAAGCACCATGCCGCCAAGGATGGGAATAGATACAGAATGACGACTGACAGAGCCGGGTCCGGCGGACAAAACCAGCGGCAAGACACCGAGAATAAAGGCCATGGAGGTCATCAAAATCGGCCTGAAGCGCATTGCGGCGGCTTCCATTGCCGCCTCCAGCCGTGAACGGCCCTCTCGGTGCAGTTGGTTGGCGAACTCGACAATCAAAATCGAGTTTTTGGCCGCCATCCCGATAAGGGCAATGAAGGCAACCTGGAAGAAGAGATTACTCTGCATACCACTGAGCAGTGTTGCCAAAGAGGCTCCCAGCATGGCAATGGGCGCAATAAGCAGCACGGCGACAGGAATGGTCCAACTCTCGTACAACGCCGCCAAAAACAGGAACACGAACACCAAGGCCAGCGTAATGGCGATACTGGTCTGGTTGGCCGAGCGCACTTCCTGGAAGGTGAGCCCTGTCCATTCATACTTGAACTCGGGCGGTAACATGGGCTTAGCCACCCTATCGATGGCTTTTATCACATCACCGGTCGCATACCCGGGCGCCGGAGTGACATTGATGGACGCACTGGAGAACAGATTGTAATGGGTCACAGCCGCGGGCCCCACAGTATATTCATAGTCGGCCAAGACCCCTATCGGCACCATGGCACCATTGGATGACCGGACATAATAATCTTTGATCTGCTGGGGAAACTGACGATAACTGTCTTCGGCCTGTACTCTGACGCGGTATACCCGACCAAACAGATTGAAATCATTGACCGTGGCCGAATCGGTAAAGGTCTTGATGGTACTGTAGAGATCGGCCACATCTACCCCGATAGCCATCGCCTTGGCTTCATTGACCGAGAGGTACAGCTGTGGAATGGATCCCTGCAGCGACATGGCCGCTGCCGCAACCTCAGGTTGCTGCTTGAGCTGCTCCACCAATTCGTTGCTGGTTTCCATCAATCCTTTGAAGTTGGTTCCCGAAGTATCCTGCAGCACCATCTCCACCCCGGAGCCGTTACCCAGACCGGGCACGGCCGATGGCAGATAGAGGTTGAACTCAGCCTGCAATACCTGGCTGAGCTGATATTTAAGCTCTTTCATTACCTTCTGCACTGTGGCCTGATTTTGTTCCCGTTCGGCCCAGGGTTTGAGGATCACTTCAAACTGGCCGTTGGCTTGATTCGACCCAGAGCGGCGGTTTTCCCCGGCCAGGGTAAAAGACCAGGCGACGGCCGGATGGGCCAGCACATGGCGCTCGGCAATCTTGAGCACCTCTTGGGTGCGGTTGACCGTCGCCCCGGCAGGCAGCGTCATATCGATGAAGAAACGGCCCTGATCCTCATCCGGCATAAAGCTCGATGGCAAATGGCTCATGATGTACCAAACCGCCACCACCATGGCGCCAAACACCAGGTAACTGCGCCGCGCATGCTTGTTGGCTAAGCCTACCAGGGACACATATTTGTCGGTCAATTTGGAGAGACGGTTATTGAGCCAGAAGAAGAAACCGCTGTTGGCCGCATCGCCCGGCCGCAACAGCAAGGCGCAAAGTGCCGGGCTCAAGGTCAATGCCACCACAGTGGAGATCAGCACCGCCACGGCAATGGCGACAGCAAATTCACGGTACATAATGCCGGTGATCCCGGCAAGAAAAGACACAGGTACAAACACGGCGCACAGCACCAAACTGGTTGCTATCAAGGCACCGGATAACTCTTTCATGGCGCTGCGGGTGGCCGCCATCGGGCTCATGCCCTTTTCATTGATAAGTCGCTCGACGTTTTCCACCACCACAATCGCATCATCGACCACAATGCCAATGGCCAAAACCAGTGCCAGCAGGCTGACGGTATTAATGGTAAAACCGAAAGCCAGCATGGCGGCCAATGTCCCAATCAGGGAGACAGGTACCGCAATTGCCGGGATCAGGGTCGCCCGCCAATTCTGCAAGAACAGGTATACCACCAGCACCACCAACACCAGGGCTTCGATCAGGGTTTGCACCACCTCATCGATGGATTCTTCAATAAACACAGAAGCATCGTAAAACACCTGCCATTCCATACCGCTGGGAAACTTGGTCGCCAGCTCCGCCATGGTTTCCTTGACCTTACGGGTCACCTCAAGGGCGTTGGCACCGGGCAACAGATACACCTGCAAGATAGTGGCATTCTGGCCATTGAGTTGGGATTGCAAGGTATAAGCCGAGGAGCCGAGTTCCACCCTGGCAATATCACGCAGGCGAATGATGGATCCGTCCGGATTGGCGCGAACTATGATCTCTTCAAATTCCCTGACACTGGACAGCCGCCCACTGGCGGTTATCGGCAAGGTCTGGCTCAAGGCATCACTATTGGGTTGGGTACCCACAGTACCGGCCGGGGTTTCCTTGTTTTGTGCCTTGATGGCGTCAGTAACATCTGTCGTGGTCAGGCTATGACCCGCCATGGCATCCGGGCGCAGCCACACCCGCATGGCATAACTGCGGGAGCCGGTATTCCGGGTACGACCAACGCCGGGGATCCGTCTCAGTGCCGATTCGATATTAATGGAGGCGTAATTGGAGAGGTAAATTTCATCGAAACGAGGATCTTTGGAGGTCAATGCCAGCTTGAGCAGCTCCACCGAGGAATCCTTGGAGACAGAAACACCTTCGGTTTGCACATTGATTGGCAAATTACCCAGAGCCTGCTGAGTCGCGTTCTGCACATCCACTGCCGCCAGATCCGGGCTTGTGCCTACATCAAAAGTGATGGTGACATTGGTGCCGCCAGAATTGGTGCTCTTGGAGCTCATATAGATCATATTGGGCACACCATTGACCTCCTGCTCCAGCGGTGTTGCCACTGACTCTGCGGCGGTTGTGGAGGCGGCTCCCGGATAGGAAGCCGAGATACTCACCTGCGGCGGCGTGATATAGGGATATTGATCCACCGGCAGCTGGAACATGGCTATCAAGCCCAAGAGCACAATAACAATACTGATAACGGCCGAGAACACGGGTCGGCCAATAAAGAACTGAGCCATCTAGTTACGCTCCTGTTCTTTTGATTGCTGCTCCAGTGCCTCCTGCTTTTCCTGCTCGTCGAGACGCTTCTGATACTCTTTGGCATCAAGCGGCTCGGCCAGTTGGCCATGACGCACACGGTGCATGCCTTCGACTATCACACGTTCACCGGCGTTGAGACCACTCTTGACCACCACGCCCTCAGGCCCCTGATGCTCAATCACGATAAAGCGCCGCTCAACTTTATTGTCCGGCATCACCACCATCACATAAACGCCGCCCTGATCCACTTGGGTCGAACGCTGCGGTATCACTATGGCATTGTCTATCTCACTGAGTTTGATCCTGACATTGGTGTATTGACCCGGCAGCAACTCTTTGTCCGGATTGGGCAAAACCGCTCTCACCTCAAAAGTACCTGTACTGGGGTTAACCTGAGGATCGGTGAAACTGACGTTACCCAGATAGCGATATTCACTGTTGTCCGGCAGGGTGATACGTACAAATCCCTCTACCGCCTTGCCTTCAGTCTCGGCTTCCTGTTGCTGGTTGTAACTGGTCATGCGACGTCTGGCATTGAGGTAATCCAGCGCCGACATATTGAAATTGACATAAATGGGGTTCACCTGCTTCACCCGTGTCAGCAAGGATTGCCCCTGGCTACCGACCAAGGCGCCGATATCCACCTCGGAGCGACTGACTAAACCTGCGATCGGCGCCTTTATCTCGGTGTAACTAAGCTCCAGCAGCGCTTCTTCCAACTCGGCGTGGCCGGCGGCCAGAGCCGACTTGGCCTGAGCCAACGCCGACAGCGCATTGTCATAATCCAACTGACTGGCGGCATCCTGTTCATAGAGAGGTTTCAGACGCTTCACATCCCGCTGCGCCTTTTCCAGTATCGCCTGCTGTGACTCAACATTGGCCTTGAGTCGGTTAACCACTGCGTTATACGGCTTGTTATCTATCTTGTATAAGATATCGCCGGCATTGACAGCGCTGCCCTCGGTAAAGAGTCGCTCCTCGACAAAGCCATCGACTCGGGCCCTGACCTCCACATCCAACGAAGCCTTGGTGATACCGACATAATTACCGTAAACAGGCACAGTCGCCTGCTCAACCTCTTCCACCACCACCAGTTTGGGGGTGATGGTCACGGGTTCAGGTTCACAACCGAGCAATAAAAAACCACTGACAATGAGCAGTGGCAATAGTGGAGCAATCGAGTGATTGAAATAACCCTTACGGGCAAACACGGGTTTTAGTGCAGTAACAACTAAGGACATGGCAGCTTCCAACATTCAATGGGCGGTCCTGATGGCTCAACAACCCGGCGTTTAGCACCAGGTTGTTTTATTTCCCAGTGTAAGTGCTTGAAGCTACTTGTCAATTATCATCCCTGGTTAGGGATGGTAAGTTATCTGTTCGGAATACAAATCGGCGACCTGGCGGGCAAACTGCTGTTTAAGTATTTGAATTTGTTCTGGCTTATTTTTTACCAAACGACTGCGGGTTGCCAGGCTGCTGCTGATAAAGAGCTTAAACCAGGTATCCAAGGCTTCGGCGCAGCCTTGTTCCCCTAAAGATTGCAGAGTTAATATCGCCACTTCGGCGGTGCCCATCTGAAAGTCGCGGCTGCCCTTTCTAAGCTGATAGCGAGCCAAGGTTTCAGCGCTGAATGACAGCATAGGTAATTGATGCAGATAACTACTCTTGCGAAACATCTTCACCGCCTCACGCCAACTGCCATCGAGCACAATAAACAGCGGCAGCTTGGCTTGCTCGGGCTCTCCCTGATTAGCGAGCACCTCACTCAAAGCCTCAGTCACCACCTCTTGCCCAGGTAAGGCATATTCCCCAGGAAACACCAGGTAGGGTTGATAATCCGGGTTTTCCAGCAAGGCCAAGAGTTGAGGGTCCGGCTGAGTTCGCGACCAGAGAAAGGCATGGGTATCCGGAATGAGGTCGGCTATCAAACGCCCACTGTTGCTGGGTTTCAATACCTCGGCATCATACATAACCAGCGCAAATGCCGCCTTGGAAGGCAACAGGCGCCTGTGCTCACAAGTACAAAAGCTCTGCTCCAACAGACAGCGACCGCAGCGAATAAGATTCTTACCCCTTGATGCATAAGGTTTGGTCGACAGCGACTGACGGTGTTCATACAGGCGGTGAACCGCGTGAGGTTGAATTGACATGAATATCCCGAATGACAATGACTTAATAGCTAGTTTGTGCCATTGGATTAGGTGCGGTGTTGAGGCAGTGACAGCCGAACCTAATGGCCGGCGCAGTTTACTGCCGCATCCTGGTTGCAGCAAGCGCTTTAAGCTCACTCTTTCCCGGGGGGAATGCTGGCGGCTT
This sequence comes from Shewanella indica, assembly GCF_033842865.1. NCBI lineage: Bacteria > Pseudomonadati > Pseudomonadota > Gammaproteobacteria > Alteromonadales > Shewanellaceae > Shewanella > Shewanella indica. The sequence continues at coordinate 3,537,336 of NZ_JAWXXR010000001.1, read as the reverse complement.
GCCGATAACACGAGTAACAGGCTTGGGATCCAAAAATTAATTTACCAAAGCAGACTGTAAACATATTATTCCGCACCAATATTCAACTGCTGACTTCAAAACCAATAAAAGCGAAGGTGCGCGGGTTACAGAGGTGACTTTCTGTTGGCCTTGCCCAAGAATCAAGCTAACAACTGTAAACTAATAATTACACGCTATTGTGCCGGATGAAAAGTTATCAACATCCCTAGTTTTTTCTTGTTTAACAGCGACTTCTGTCATTGAAATTGCAAAATAGCCGAGTATGATAGCGCCCGTCTCGGGGAGACCCCGAGCAGGAAGATGCGCCTCCTTATCCGGCACTCGTCTTTGCGTATCTTCCCAAACGATCTTTTAGTTCTGTATCAAGGTTGTGGAGTATTGACTGTGGTACCTGATGAGAATGTTTCCGGCGTATCCTTGAGCCCCCTGTTAAGCATGCTGGTGATGATGGTCGCCTGCGGCCAGATAGCCCAAACCATTTTTGTGCCCGCTCTGCCTATGATGGGTGAGCAATTCAGTGTCAGCGCCGGTCAGTTACAGGCGATTATGGGCACTTATCTGTTGGCCTATGGCCTGCTGCAATTTGTTTATGGCCCGGTATCGGACAGATTCGGCCGTAAGCCGCTGCTGCTTATCGGTCTCAGTCTGTTCGTCATAGGCGCTATCATTGCCGCCTGCGCCGGGAGCTTTAACACCTTGTTGCTTGCCAGTGCCATTCAAGGCTGCGGCACCGCCAGTGCCGGCGCCCTTTGCCGTTCTATTCCAAGAGATTTCTTCTTCGGTGAAAAACTGGTGCGCTTCAACAGTTACGTGTCCATGGCCGTGGTGTTCTCACCGCTGCTGGCTCCTTTTATTGGCGGGGTGTTGAGTATGCATTATGGCTGGCATGCCGTGTATTGGTTCCTGGCTTTTTTCGGGATCTTTGTGGTAATCACCCTGGCGCTGAAATTCAAGGAATCCCTGCCCAAAGAAAAACGCCAGCCGCAATCTGTGCTCAAGTCTTATGCCTTGGTGCTCAAACACAGAGCCTTTCGCGGTTATCTGCTGTCTTTGGTGGCTACCTTCGCCGGGATTGCCGCCTTTGAGGCTATTGCCGGTATTCTCTATGGCCAGGTGCTGGCCATGAGCCCCATGATGGTCAGTTGCTATTTCGTAGCCCCTATTCCGGGTTATCTTTTGGGCGCCTGGTATGCCGGCAGACAGGCATCACTGCATAAGCTGTTTCACCGCGGTGTGGCCCTGCTGGGCGCAGGGGCGCTATTTTTACTGTTGCCCGGCCTATCTGCTTTGGTGATTGGATGGTGTCTACTGATTGGCTCTGTGCTCTTCTTTACCGGGGCAGGCATACTGTTTCCGGCACTGACATCGGCAGCGCTTGAACCCTTCCCGCGCCAAGCCGGAGTTGCCGGTGCCCTGCTCGGTGGCCTGCAGAACTTTGCCGCCGGTCTTGCGGCCATGTTAATGTCGCTGGTGCCCATGATGGGACAACTCAGCATAGGGCTTTTGACTTCTTCTATGGTGCTGCTGGTGGTGTTGGCACTCAACTATGCCAGAACCCATCCAGATATTGATGTGCATACGGCTGGAGATCCACTCTAAACTTGGCCACAACAAGTGCGCAAACAAGCCTTGAAACTGTAGCAGATAATGAAGTACTTCCAGCGTTACTGGCTCCCCTAAGACGCAAGCTTAGACAAGTCTCCGCTGACGGGGCTTACGATACCAAAGCTTGTCATAAATTATTGCGACGAAAGCAGGCGAAGCCAACGATTCCACCCCGCTCAAATGCCGGATACTGGGAACCAGGGCATCCTCGAAATGAAGCTGTGGATGCACTTAAGGCCGGAGAGTTGAAGCAATGGAAATTGATGAATCACTACCATCAGCGTTCCCTATCTGAGACCGCCATGTATCGCTACAAACAACTCATTAGCGCCAAATTAAGTTTGCGTGACTATAACGGGCAAGTGGGTGAGGCATTGGCTGGGGTTAAGGCATTAAACAAAGTCATAAGACTGGGTATGCCTGTTCGCCAGAAAATCTCGTAAAGCAGCTGAAAGCCTAGGGGCAGTTGCGTTCAAGCGAATGATTTGATCAACAACGCCCCGTAAAATACCCGAGAAGAGATTATCGAAACGTCCCCTCCGAGCCGAACCGCTATGCTTATTGCGTGTTGCGATTTGCTGCTGCACTTCTTGGAAGTCGGAGATTGATACAATCGCAGGGTAGTATTCAGGGATCGGCTCACCAATTGGCTGTCTTTGACCATCAACTTTTGTACAGTTTTGATACTCACCAATCACCCTACGGTTCCTTAAAAGGGAGCCTACACCAGATGGCCGCCAAGGATTGTTCTTACGAAACTCTGTGTGCCCCTCATTATTTAGAATCGCTGCAATTCGAGTATATCCATAACCTTGCATTGCCAGAGCGAACATACGCTGCACTATGGCCGCCCTTTCAGGAATAATAGCAACACGATCCCCTTCCCATTTTAACCACTGAGGAAGATAGGCGTTGCGAATAAGCGTTTTGCTTTCTACTGCAGCCTTTCTACTTTGTTCCCATACAGCTTTAGCCCTTCGGCTTTTCATCTCAGACTCTTCATTGGCACGACTCATATAAACCAAACTGAGCATCAGCTTTGACATATCCAGTTGCCCTTGCCGATATTCAATTTCATCGGTTAAAGTCACGACAACAATGCCAGCTCGTATAATCTCCATGAATTGCATGAGTGCATCTTCCACATTCTGTCGGCTTAATCTGTCATGAGACTCTACTAACAGATATGCCCCTTTAGGGATTTTGCCGTCCTGAACCAAGCGGAGAAAGACCCCTAGTGCAGCGTCTCTGTTGGCACCTTTAAATGCACTTACCCCCATATCTGCTAAAGCAAGCTCTTGCAGTTCCAACCCCTTTATCTTGGCATAATCACGAGCCAACTCAAGCTGACGTCTTGCACTATCACCCCGTACTTGTCTTGTTGTACTAAACCTAAGATAAGAATAAGCCTTGGTGGTGCTCATCATTTTCTCCTGTGGTATGTTTACCCCAACACAAACAAACAATTAAAACAGCATGGAAGTCGAACAGAACTCTCAAACAATAATGTACGGTATTTCTCCCCAAAAGTGCGACACGGTAAAAAAAGCACGAAAATGGTTGGAGGCCAAGGGCCTGCAAGTGACATTTGTGGATTTTCGTGAGCAGGAACTTTCACAAGACACACTCAAGGCCTGGGTCGAGCGCATCGGCTGGGAGGCGGTGCTGAACAAACGCTCCACCAGTTTCCGTGCGCTGGATGACGCCGATAAGCAGGATATTGATAGTGCCAAGGCGATATCCCTGATGCTGGCCAATCCAACCCTTATCAAACGCCCTGTACTGACCCGGGGCCAAGATGTGATGACCGGCTTTAAAGAAGCCGACTACCAAGCGTGGTTCGGCCTATGAGTCAACAGGTGCTTGAGCTTGCCAAGGCGTTGATCTCCCGGGCATCTGTTACCCCTCTGGATGAAGGCTGTCAGGCTTTGATGGCCGAGCGACTCGCCAAACTGGGCTTTGCCAACGAATCCATGGTGTTTGAAGATACCACCAATCTCTGGTCTCGCCGCGGTACTCAGGGGCCGGTTTTTTGTTTTGCCGGCCATACCGATGTGGTACCGCCGGGGGACTTGGCCAATTGGCATACTCCGCCCTTCGAGCCAGTGGTCATCGATGACTATCTTCACGGCCGCGGCGCCGCAGATATGAAAGGCTCGCTGGCAGCCATGGTGGTGGCCACCGAGCGTTTTTTGACCGCCCATCCGAACCATCAAGGCTCTATCGCTTTTCTGATCACCAGCGATGAAGAAGGCCCCTTTATTAACGGCACCACCCGAGTGATAGACACCCTGGAAGCGCGCAATGAAAAGATCACCTGGGCCTTGGTCGGTGAGCCATCCAGTACCCTCAAACTGGGCGATGTGGTCAAAAATGGCCGCCGCGGCAGCCTCACCGGCAATCTCGTCGTCAAGGGTATTCAAGGACATGTGGCCTACCCTCACCTGGCGGATAACCCTGTGCACAAGGCTGCGCCGGCGTTGGCCGAACTTGCCGCCATGCAGTGGGACAAAGGCAATGAGTTTTTCCCGCCGACCAGTTTTCAGATAGCCAATATCAATGGCGGCACCGGGGCATCCAACGTGATCCCGGGTGAGCTCAAGGTGATGTTCAACTTCCGTTACTCCACCGAAGTCACCGCCGAAGAGCTGATTAAGCGGGTCGAGAATATCCTCGATGCCCATGGACTGAATTATGAGCTTGGCTGGATCTTTAATGGCCTGCCATTTTTGACCGGCGATGGCCCACTGCTTGAAGCGACCCGCCAAGCGATTAAAGAGGTAACAGGCTCAGAGACCGATCCGCAAACCTCAGGCGGCACTTCAGATGGGCGCTTTATTGCCCCTACCGGTGCTCAGGTAATAGAGTTGGGTCCGGTGAATGCCACCATTCACAAGGTCAATGAGTGCGTGAAAGTCGCAGATCTCGAGCTGTTGGCCCAGTGTTATCAGCGTATCCTGGAAAAACTGTTGTTGGAGTAAGTGATGGCAAAGGGCGATTTTCTCTATGGCCTGGAGACTGAAAAAGCGCCGCTAAGGACACTGGTTAGTCTAAGCGGCAGTGAAAGCGGTTCAGGCGCTGAAGTTTGGCTGGAAGCCGAGACGGCCAAGGCCTTTCTTGAGATGCAGGCCGCCGCCGAGCAAGATGGCATCGCCCTGGCCATCTGCTCTGGTTATCGCAGCTTTGAGCGTCAACTCACAATTTGGAATGCCAAAGCCTCAGGGAAGCGCCCTCTACTGGATAAAGACTCACGTCCAGTGAGTGACATCGGCGCGCTCAGTGATGATGAGTTAGTGGCGCTTATTTTGCTTTGGTCGGCGCTGCCTGGCGCCTCTCGCCACCACTGGGGGACGGACGTGGATCTCTTCGACAGCGCCCAAATCAGCAAGCATGAACTCAAGTTGGTTAACGCCGAGTATCAACCCCAGGGCCCTTGCTATAAATTGGACCTGTGGCTGGACGAGCGCGCCCCGGATTTTGGCTTCTACCGCCCTTTTCAGGCAGGCCTCAGTGGCGTCAGCCCGGAGCGCTGGCACTTGAGTTTCCTACCAAAGGCCAAAGGGTTTCTCGAGCAGTTTGATAGCGAGCGTCTGCGGCAAATACTCGTCCACAGTGATATAACACTCAAGCAAGGTTTGCTTAGACGTTTGCCGGAACTGGTCGAGACTTATGTGAGGCGCATTGCCCCCTATCCGGAAAGCCTCACATAAATGCCATTGAAGTAGGTTTGAATGAGCGAGTTTAAATAAACATCATGCAATTTCGTCCCCGGATCCTAAGCCGGCAAACTTGAGGTATCCTGTGTCCCAAACAATAAATCCGGGATACCTTTCAACAATGACTGACTTCAATCAATATCGGCAGCAAATCGAACTCAGGGGCGAAACCCTCAGTTATCTGGATCTGGGCCAGGGCCCTGTGCTGCTACTCGGCCACAGCTACCTTTGGGACGCCACCATGTGGCAACAACAACTGCCTGTACTGGCGAAACACTACCGCTGCATAGTGCCGGATCTCTGGGGCCATGGGCAGTCAGGCGCGATTCCTGCGCTTACCGAGAGTCTGGCGGATATCGCCGCCAATATGTTGACCTTGATGGATAAACTCAGTGTCGATGAATTCACTGTTATCGGCTTGTCGGTCGGTGCCATGTGGGGGGCCGAGCTGGTTCTGAAGGCGCCTTCAAGAGTCAAGGCGTTGGTGATGATGGGCAGCTTCCTCGGCTTTGAGCCCGAAGTTACCCGCAACAAATATATGGCCATGTTGGATGGTATCAACCAATTGGGACAAATTCCTGCGCCCATGGCCGAGCAGATAGCGCCGATGTTTTTTGCCGTAACCACAGCAAGTTTGCGGCCACAACTGCTGAGTAAATTCGCCAGCGCCCTGCAAAGTATTTCACCAGAACGGATCCCTGATACCGTCGCCATGGGCAAACTGATTTTCAATCGCCGCGACGCCATGGAAGATGCCGATAACTTGACTCTGCCCTGTTTAATCATGTCAGGTGTGGAAGACACGGCGCGCACTGTGCTGGAATCCTTTTTGATGGTCGATGCCATAGATGGCGCCGAGATGGTGCAGATACCGGCAGCCGGCCATATTTCTGTGTTGGAACAGGCCGATTTTATCAACCAAGCCCTGCTGACTTTTCTTAAAAAACATCACTGAAATCCGGCCGCGATGGATAGACCAGCGCGGCTTTATTTTCTGATACACTGCCGAAAATAAATCGGACCACTGTGTTCCCATAAGCCATTTTGTGAGCCTGAATGAAAATACTGAAACCGCTTTTTGAAAACAACCGCCGCTGGGCAGCCAGAATAAGCACTGAAAACCCATCGTTTTTTGAGCAGTTGGCCAAACAGCAAAACCCCGAATATCTCTGGATAGGTTGTTCCGACAGCCGGGTTCCCTCCAACCAGATCATAGATCTGATGCCGGGAGAAGTATTTGTACATCGCAATATCGCCAACATGGTGATCCACACAGATCTCAACTGTTTATCTGTTCTGCAATACGCAGTCGATGTCCTCAAGGTAAAGCACATCATGGTAGTGGGCCACTACGGCTGCGGCGGCGTCAAGGCCGCCATGGGTACCGACAGACTCGGGCTTATCGACAACTGGCTGGGGCATCTTAGGGATATCTATCGCCTGCATCACCAAGAGTTGGAAACCCTCAATGAAAAACAACGGTTTGATCGCCTTTGTGAGCTCAATGTGATTGAGCAGGTCGCCAATGTCACCAGCAGCAACATAGTTCAGGAAGCCTGGGCCAAGGGGCAAAATCTGTCGATACACGGCTGGATCTACGGAATCGACAATGGGCTTTTGACCGATCTGGATGTCACAGTGGATGGCGGACATCAAAGGGTGGAGTGATCCAAACGGATAAGGGGCGCAGCTGCGTCCCTTGCTTTATCGATGAAATTTTACCCAGTTGGATTTTTTCCGAAAGAAAGCATCGCAGTATGTTGGCCACCCCGTTATAATTCTGCAGTTAACACGGGTGCTCAGTCATCCGGTCACCCGGCGCACTTCGCGTAACAGCCTTATGGCATAAGGCCTTTTCTGGCGTGACCCTCCCAGAGCACAACACTATCTAAGGAGATATCTTCCATGCCCGGTTTTGAATTGTTTGGTCCTGAAGAAAAACAGGAAGTAGCAGACGTCATGGAGAACGGATTCACCTTCCGTTACAACTTTGATGCCATGCGTAATGATCGCTGGAAAACCCGCGATATGGAGCAGCTCTTATGTGACAAGATGAATGTCAAGCATGCTCACCTGCTCTCCAGCGGTACTGCCGCCCTGCAAACCGCGCTGGCCGCCGCCGGTATCGGCGCCGGGGATGAAGTGATTGTTCCTCCTTTCACCTTTGTCGCTTCTGTTGAGGCAGTTTTCATGGCCGGCGCTATTCCGGTATTTGCCGAAATCGATGAGACTCTGTGTCTGTCACCCGAGGGCATCGAAGCCGCCATTACCCCACGCACCAAGGCGGTAAACCTGGTACACATGTGCGGTTCCATGGCCAAGATGGACGAAATCAAAGCCATCTGTGAAAAACACAATCTGGTACTGCTGGAAGATGCCTGTCAGGCTATTGGCGGCAGCTACAAAGGTCAGGCACTGGGTACCATAGGCGCTGTGGGTTGTTTCTCTTTCGACTCGGTTAAAACCATCACCTGTGGTGAAGGTGGCGCTGTGATCACCAATGATGAAACCATCTACAACCACGCCCACATGTTCTCTGACCACGGCCATGATCATATAGGTAATGACCGCGGCGCCGAGTCTCACCCTATCATGGGTCTCAACTTCCGTATCAGCGAAATGAACGCCGCCCTGGGCCTGGCTCAGCTGCGCAAACTGGACACCATAGTGGAGATCCAGCGTCGCAACAAGAAGCTTATCAAAGACGCCATGGCTGATATCGAAGAAGTTACTTTCCGCGAAATCCCCGATCCTGAAGGCGACAGCGCCGGTTTCCTCAGCTTTATGCTGCCAACCGAGCAACGCACTCAGGAAGTCAACAAGGCGCTGGCTGCCAACGGTGTCGATGGTTGCTTCTACTGGTATGTCAACAACTGGCACTACCTGAAGAACTGGCATCACATTCAGCAGCTCAAGAGCCCTGCTGCCCTGCCGATCACATTAATCGAAGATCGTCCGGATTATACTAAAGTTTCTGTGCCCAAATCTGACGCTATCATGAGCCGGACCATTTCCATGCTGATCAAGCTGTCCTGGACTGAAGAACAGATTGCCGAGCGCATTGCCAACATCAAGAAAGCATTTGCCCAATAACCTAAAGGGAGCTGGTTGCTATGAGTTTCAAGAATTTTAAAGTCGTCCCCAAAATGATCTTTGGTCGCGGTTCTTTTGTCCAACTGGATGAAGTGCTGGCCGCCGAGCGCAAAGAAGCCAACGACTTCGTGGTTTTCGTCGTGGATGACGTTCACAAAGGCAAGCCACTGGAAGGCCGTTTGCCTTTGAAGGAGCAAGATTTCTTACTGTGGGTCAATGTCGACGAAGAACCAACCACAAAGCAGGTTGACAGCCTTACCGAGCAAGTTCAGGCATTCAACAGCAAACTGCCTGTGAGCGTAGTCGGTCTTGGTGGCGGCGCCACTATGGATCTGGCCAAAGCCGTATCTTTGATGCTGACCAACCCAGGTGGTTCTGCCAAGTACCAGGGCTGGGATCTGATCAAGAATCCTGCCATTCACCATATCGGTATCCCTACCATTTCCGGTACAGGTGCCGAAGCTTCACGCACTGCAGTGCTGTGCGGCCCTGAGCGTAAACTGGGTCTGAACTCTGACTACACTGTATTCGATCAGATCATCATGGACTCCGAGCTGATTGCCGGCGTACCCACTGACCAATGGTTCTACACAGGTATGGACTGCTACATCCACTGTGTTGAGTCTCTACAGGGTACCTTCCTGAACGAGTTCTCCCGCGCCTACGCCGAGAAATCCATGGACATGTGCCGTGAAGTCTTCCTGGGAGATCACCCTGAAAAAGACGACAAGCTGATGATGGCCTCCTTTATGGGCGGTATGAGTATCGCCTATAGCCAGGTAGGTGCCTGTCACGCGGTTTCTTACGGTCTGTCTTATATCCTGGGTTATCACCACGGTATTGGTAACTGTATCGCCTTCGACGTACTGGAAGAATTCTACCCTGAAGGGGTTGAAGAGTTCCGTGCCATGATGAAGAAGCACAACATCCAGTTGCCTAAAAACATCTGTAAAGATCTGCCGGACGAGACCATTGCCGCGATGGTTAAAGTCACCAAGAGCATGGGGCCTTTGTGGGCCAACGTCTATGGTGACAGCTGGCAGGAAAAAGTCACCGATGAGATGCTGACCAAGCTGTTCCGCCGTATCTAAGCCGGCACAGGACTGCTATGATTAGGGCTCTTTATGAGCCCTTTCTTCTTGAATACTAGGAAAATTGAATGAAAGTCACCCTGTTGATCCCTGCACGCTATGGTTCCAGCCGCTTTCCCGGCAAACCTCTGGCACCGATTAACGGTAAACCTATGATCCAGCACGTTTATGAGCGCGCCGGACTGGCCAAAGGGTTGGATAATATCTATGTGGCAACCGATGATGTACGCATCAAGGACGCTGTAGAGGCCTTTGGCGGCAATGTTGTGATGACCGGCGCCGAAGCGGCCTCCGGCACCGACAGGATTAACGATGCCATCACCCAATTGGGGTTGGCGGATGACGATCTGGTAGTCAACCTGCAAGGGGATCAGCCGCTGATCGATCCCATCTCCATAGAGCAGATCATCAGTCTGTTCCAGCGTCATCCCGGTGAGTTTGAAATGGCCACCCTCGGCTACCAAATCACCGAAGAGGATGAATTGGACGATCCCAAACATGTGAAGATGGTGTTCGACAACGAATTCTATGCTCTATATTTCTCCCGCGCCCGGATCCCATTTGGTCGTGATATCAACGACTACCCTGTCTATAAACATTTAGGGGTGTATGCCTACACCCGCCGTTTCGTCGAAACCTTTGCCAAACTACCTTTGGGAAGACTGGAAGATCTGGAAAAACTGGAGCAACTACGGGCCCTGGAATACGGCCACAAGATCAAGGTCGCCATCAGCGCATTTGACTCGCCTGAAGTAGATACACCTGAAGATATCCGCCGCTGTGAACAGCGTCTGGCCGTAGACTGAAGCAGGTAGCAAGAGATGGAAATGTCATCTTTGGAAGTCTGGTTGATCATCATTTTGGTAATAGGCGTTATTGCCAGTAACCTGGCTGTACTCAAGTACAGTGCCAAGTTTAAAATGCCGCAATTTGGCCAGCAAAGTAAAGACAAGCAGATAAAGCGTAAGGGTGAAGCCGCCGGAAACACGGATAAAACCCCGGGCTCCCAAGCTGATGGAAAAGATCAGGACAAAAACAAAGACTGACAGAAAAAAGGCGCACTTTGCGCCTTTTTCATATATCTTCTCTACTTTCTACCTGAGCCTAAACTTGAGCAGGGATTATAAGCTCAATAAAACTGCACATCGGAAACCCGGGTCAACCGCACACCATCAACCACCATCTGCCAGTCGCTTCCGACCCTGTGTGGCGGCTCTGATACTTCAAAACGACTGGAGAGAAAACCGATCCCCACTTCGAAGTCGTGACCTTCAAACTTCTGGATCCCACCACTTATCGAGGTGCTGCTGTTGCCATCATAACGCTGATACTCTACAGAGCCGTCGTGTTGTATAAGCAGATACATGTCAGCACTCTGCCACTCACCGGCATATTCGGCCTTATCCAGCGGCAAGGGCTGGCCGCAGCCGCCTAGGAGCCAGGCAAAAGCCAACAGCAGCAGATATCTGAGTCTAGAAGATAACTCTCTTAAATTAGTGGCTTTTGACAGACTAACAGAGTAAGGAATTACCGCTGAGCCATACATGACAAGACTCCTTTATCAGATCCGGAAAAGATTAATGACGAAAACCGCTGGCGAAAAAGGTATTTCCACAGGCAGGGCAAGACATTTTAATAGGCAGGGGCTGCAATCCAAGCAAAATCATGGTGCCAAGCCCGAGTGGTACTGTTAACCAGTTGGCAATAAAACCGAAATCGATCATGGCCTCAGAGATACGACCATTTGCGCCCTTAAACGAACATGTCGGACATTGACAGGCGTTGTAATGCTTGATGATGCACTCGAATCTCACAAAGGCTCCTCCCTGAATCATACAAGCTTATTTATCGGCAACTGTTACGGCAGCAACTGAGCTGCCCAAGAAATACCAATAACTTTCCCCTTTTCAGACCAAGCTACCCTAAAGCCAATAACAGTGCAAGCCAGCCTAAAGGACTAAAATTGTTGATTTTGTTGCCGATAAAACCACTTGAGCAAAGAAAAGGCTACCTTGGGTAGCCTTAGTCATTCACAGCTCACAGCCAAATGCTCACAGCGCTGCGATAGCCTCCTGGCACAATCTGGTAATTCTCGCCCAGTCGCCCTGCTCCATCGCTTCCACCGGGGCAATCCAGCTGCCACCAATACAATCGACATTCCCCAGCGCTAGGTAGTCTTTGTAGCTGCTCGGAGTGATCCCGCCGGTTGGGCAGAAACGGACATCGGCCAGCGGGCCGCTGAAGGCTTTGAGTGCATTGACCCCGCCTGAAGCTTCTGCCGGGAAAAACTTGAAGTGGGTATAGCCCAGCCCCAGTCCCACCATGACTTCTGAGATACTGGCCACCCCAGGAATAAGTGGGATCTTACCGGCTTTACCCGCCTTGAGCAGTTCTACAGTTGCCCCCGGGGTGATGGCAAATTGAGCACCGGCCTCTGCCGCCTGCGCCAATTGTGCTTCATTCAGAATAGTTCCGGCGCCGACCAAGGCTTCCGGCACCTCGGCCGCAATCCGCCCTATGGCCTCGAGGGCACAATCGGTACGCAGGGTCACTTCCAGTACCCGAATGCCACCGGCAACCAGGGCCTTGGCCAAGGGCACCGCATGTTCAATCTTGTTGATAACCATTACCGGAATGATCGGGCTCAGTTGAAATATGTCCTGAGGTTGCAAGGACCAGTTATTCTCAAGCATCTACTTTATTCCTTAATGATTAGTAATAGTCATCTATGGCACTGGTACTGCGAGCACCGGTTTCAGGACTGCTGAGATTGGCCCGCAGCGCACTGAACAGCTCACGACCCATGCCGTAACGCACACTTCTCAATTCCACTTTCTCGGCATTTCTTGCGGCCAGTTGCTGCTCATCGACCAGCAGACTAAGTTCGCCCTTTTCGGCATCGACCCGCAGCAAATCGCCGCTGTGTACCTTGGCTATCATACCGCCATCTAGCGCTTCCGGCGTCAGATGGATAGCTGCAGGCACCTTACCTGAGGCTCCTGACATACGGCCATCGGTCACCAGGGCAACTTTAAAGCCCCTGTCCTGCAAGGTTCCGAGAATAGGGGTCAGCTTATGCAGCTCAGGCATGCCGTTGGCCTTGGGACCTTGCCCCTTGACCACCACCACGCAGTCCTTATCCAGTTGGCCACTGGTAAAGAGCTCATTGAGCTGGTTCTGATCGTCGATAACCACAGCCGGAGCTTCCACCACTCTGTGTTGCTCCTGCACCGCAGAAACCTTAATAACCGCCCGGCCCAGATTGCCCTTGAGCAGTTTGAGGCCGCCGTTGCTCTGAAATGGTTTGGCCACAGAGGTCAGTACTTCGCTGTCCAGACTTTCGGCCGGGCCATCCACCCAACTGAGCTCGCCATTGAGCAACTTGGGCTCCTTGGTGTAACGCTCAAGACCAAAGCCGGCCACTGTGTTGACGTCTTGATGCAGTAAACCGGCATCCAACAACTGCCGCACCAGATAAGCCATCCCACCGGCAGCATGGAAATGGTTGATGTCGGCATGGCCGTTGGGATAAACCCTGGCTAGCAGCGGCACCACATCCGACAGTTCGGAGAAATCGTCCCAGTTGACTATGATGCCGGCCGCACGGGCCGCCGCCACTATGTGCATGGTGAGATTGGTCGAGCCACCGGTGGCCAACAGAGCCACTATGCCGTTGACTATCGACTTTTCACAAACCAGTTCACCTATCGGGCTGTATTGGTTGCCAAGTTCGGTCAGACGACACACCTGTTTGGCGGCCGCCTTATTGAGCGCCTCACGCAAAGGGTCGTCCGGATTAACAAATGAGGAGCCGGGTAGCTGCAGTCCCATGACTTCCAGCATCAGCTGGTTACTGTTGGCCGTGCCGTAGAAAGTACAGGTACCCGCGCTGTGATAGGACTTGGATTCTGCTTCGAGCAAGGCAGTTCTATCGACCTTACCTTCGGCAAACTGCTGGCGAATACGGGCTTTTTCCTTGTTGGGGATCCCGGACTTCATCGGTCCCGCAGGCACAAACAACATAGGCAGATGACCAAAGCTCAGGGCGCCAATCAGTAGCCCAGGAACTATCTTGTCACAAATACCCAGCAACAAGGCACCATCAAACATATTGTGGGACAGGCCAACAGCGGTAGCCATGGCTATCACTTCACGACTCAGCAGACTGAGCTCCATCCCGGATTGGCCCTGGGTAACGCCGTCACACATGGCCGGCACACCGCCTGCCACCTGGGCAACGCTGCCCACTTCATTGCAGGCCTGTTTCAGCAATTCAGGATAGTGTTCATAGGGTTGGTGCGCCGACAGCATGTCATTGAATGCAGTCACTATGCCTATGTTGGCCTTGTTCAACTGGCGCAAGCTGTCTTTATCGGCAGGCTGACAAGCAGCAAACCCGTGGGCCAGATTGCCGCAACTCAAACTGCTGCGGTGCACGCCCTTGGCCCTGGCTTCGGCCAATGCCGCCAGGTACTTGCCCCTGTGGTCTTGGCTGCGGGCAATAATCCTGTCTGTTACGGCTTGAACTCTTGGGTGCATCTTGCCTCCTTAAGCGCTCCAGAACACATCGACCGGGGTCTTATGCTGCGCCAACACGGCACGGATCGGCATTTCCCTGGGATCGTCACTCTCGAGAGCTTGGTGATATACGGAAAGTTTGGTTTCGCCGACCAGATGCAGATAGATCTGGCGGCTGCCGAGCACGGCCTTACGGCTCAGGCTGATCCTGGCGTGAGGCGCATTGCCTGGATGTACGGCGCACAGCAATGCATCGGTTTCCAGCGCCTCGGTCAATTGTTCTTCGGGGGCGCAGGGAAACCAGGAGCAGGTATGACCATCATTGCCCATGCCCAACACGATCACATCAAAAGGCCGCGGAAAATTGGCCAACTGCTCTGAAGCCATACTCAAGCCCGCTTCCGGGGTGGCAAACATATTCTTCAGGCCTCGGAACTTGGCGCTGGCGGCGCGATTTTGCAGTAGATGCTCGCGTACCAGGCGCTCGTTGGAGTCCTGGTCTTCGGCATCCACCCAGCGCTCGTCGGCGAGCGTGATATAAACATCGCTCCAGTCGATCATCTTGTGGCTGAGCTCGGCAAACAGTTTCAGCGGCGTCGAGCCACCGGAAACCACCAGGCTGGCCTTGCCGCGGTTATCTATCGCGTTTTGCAGCGCGCCGGCAATACGCTCGGCCAACTGGGCTTCCAGCGCAGTTGGGGTGTCAAACGATTTAAATACGGTTTCTTTAATCATGCTATCTCCTTATTCATCCCAGGAGCGGCCGTCTTTGGTGATCAAGGCCACTGAGGCCACAGGCCCCCAGGTTCCGGCAGGATAAGGCTTGGGCTTTTCGTTGCTCATCTCCCAGGATTGAATAATGCCATCTACCCAGGTCCAGGCCTGCTCCACTTCGTCACGGCGTACAAACAATGCCTGATTCCCCAGCATGGCTTCGAGCAACAAACGTTCATAGGCATCGGCGATACGTTCGTTCTTGAAGGTGTCAGAGAAGCTCAAATCCAGCTTGGTGGTTTGCAGTCGCTGTTTCTGCTCAAGCCCGGGCACCTTGTTCATCATCTGGATCTCCACCCCTTCATGCGGTTGCAGACGAATGGTCAACTTATTGGGCGGCAGATTGCGATGGCTTGAACGATACAGGTTATGGGGTGGATTCTTGAAATAGATGACAATTTCAGAACTCTTGAACGGCATACGCTTACCGCTGCGCAGATAGAAAGGCACCCCGGCCCAACGCCAGTTATCGATATCGACACGCAAGGCAACAAAGGTCTCTGTGTTGGAATCCACGTTGGCACCCTCTTCCTCCAGATAACCGGGAACCGGTGACCCTTTGAGGAACCCGGCCGAATACTGGCCGCGCACAGTGTTTTCAAATACGTTGTCCTGATTGATGGGACGCAGTGACTTGAGCACCTTCACCTTCTCATCACGAATGCTGTCGGCATCCAGGTTCACAGGTGGGTCCATGGCAATCAAGGTTAGTACCTGCAACAGGTGGTTCTGGATCATGTCACGCATCTGGCCGGCTTTGTCGAAATAGCCCCAGCGTCCTTCAATGCCCACCTCTTCGGCCACAGTGATCTGTACATGATCTATGGTGCGGTTATCCCACTTGGAGGCAAACAGTGAATTGGCAAAACGCAACGCAATCAGGTTCTGTACTGTTTCTTTACCCAGATAGTGATCGATACGATAGACCTGACTTTCATTAAAGTAGGCAGAAACCTGGTCATTAATGACTCTGGATGACTGCAGATCTGAGCCTATGGGCTTTTCCAGCACTACTCGGGTATCGGGATGGATCAGTTGTTGTTCATGCAGACACCGGCAGATATCACCGAAGATGGCCGGAGGCGTAGCAAAATAGTTGACCATCACCCGCTTGGCAGGTTCGAGCAGTTGGTGGAAGGCTTTGTATCCTTCAGATTCGGTAAAATTAGTGCCGACGTAATGGCAACGTTCGAGGAAGCGGGAAAGCGTGGTGTCGCACAAGGGTTCTTTAACAAAGGTGCTCAGAGCCGTTTTAACCAGTTCGCGAAAATCTTCGGCAGAGAATTCATCTTTGGCAACACCTATGACCTTGGTGTCCCGATTGAGCAGGCCGGCCTTATCCAGCTGGTAAAGCGAAGGCAACAATTTGCGCCTTGCCAAGTCGCCCTTGGTACCAAAGAGTACAAAATCACAAGCTTTGGCCTCTGATGTTGTTTTGCCCATTGCTTAATGCTCTCCTTTTGTCGGTGGTGGTTCCGCTATGCGATGAAGAATTCCACACTTTTGTTGTAATATAACAACAGTATTTGTTAAATGCATCTATAATTTGCAAATAAAGCCATGAGGCCAGTCTAGGCAGGTTTGGCAATAATCTGGTATGCTTTTCCTGCTTAAAACCTTCTTATCTCGGAAGTTAGCCTGTTTTCATTCCGGTATATACAGGACTTACGTCAAGATTGGTTTGCACCCTACTTTGTAGTGCTCAGGCCTCAAAGAAATAATAAAATTACATAATTTCAACCCAGCGGACGTACGCGTATGAATACCCTAGAAAAGGTTCAAAAAAACCTCCCCCATTTCAGCAAGTCAGAACGCAAAGTAGCCGAAGTTATCCTGGCATCGCCCCAGACAGCTATTCATTCAAGCATAGCAACTCTGGCCAAGATGGCGGATGTCAGCGAGCCTACAGTCAACCGCTTCTGTCGTCGTTTGGATACCAAAGGTTTCCCGGATTTTAAATTACATCTGGCCCAAAGTCTCGCGAATGGTACCCCTTACGTCAGTCGTCACGTTGAGGAAGATGATACACCCGAATCTTACACCACCAAGATCTTCGAATCTTCCATGGCTTCTCTGGATACAGCACGCCAGAGCATAGATACCACGGCCATCAACAAGGCGGTAGACATACTGACTCAAGCGAAAAAGATCTCTTTCTTCGGTCTTGGTGCCTCCGCCTCTGTGGCACACGATGCCCAGAACAAGTTCTTCCGTTTTAATGTACCGGTTTTATGTTTCGATGATGTGTTGATGCAACGCATGAGCTGTATCAATAGTGATGAAGGCGATGTCGTGGTACTGATTTCCCACACAGGCCGTACTAAGTCATTGATCGATATAGCAAGGCTTGCCAGAGAAAACGGCGCGGCCGTGATTGGTATTACAGCGCGTCACTCGCCGCTGTCGCAGGAATGTACCCTGCCGGTTACCATGGAAGTGCCTGAAGACACTGATATGTACCTGCCTATGGCCTCTCGTTTGGCCCAGTTGGTGATTATTGATGTGCTGGCGACCGGATTTACCTTGCGCCGGGGGCCACGCTTCAGGGAAAGTCTAAAGCGGGTAAAAGAGGTATTGAAAGAATCCCGCATCGATAAGAGCGAGCCACTCTAATCCCCTTTCCCGTAAGCACCTGGGCAGTTACCAAAATTGGCAACTGCCCAAGCCCCGCCTAAAATTAGCCGTAACTCACAAAAATAAAACTTTGAGTTAGATCATTTTGTCTGTAAGTTTCCTACATATTGAGCCGTTGTCTGTTAATATAGCGTAAGATTTTTTTAAAACTTAAACGGAGTATATTATGTTCCGCAGAACCAAGATCGTTACCACGCTGGGCCCCGCCACAGATCGTGATGATAACCTGCGTCGTATCATAGCAGCAGGTGCCAACGTTGTTCGCCTCAACTTCTCCCACGGTTCCCCCGAAGATCACCTAAAACGCGCCAGCCAAGCCCGCAGCATTGCGAAAGAGCTTGGTGTACACGTTGCCATCCTCGGCGATCTCCAGGGGCCGAAAATCCGTGTTTCCACCTTCAAGGACAATAAGAAAGTCCAACTCAAGCTCGGCCAACCATTTATCCTGGATGCGGAGCTGGGTAAAGGCGAAGGCGACGAAACTCAAGTAGGTATCGATTACAAGGAACTGCCGGACGATGTGGTTGTCGGTGATATCCTGATGCTGGACGATGGCCGGGTACAACTGAAAGTCGAAAAGGTAGAAGGCCGTAAGGTACATACCAGCGTGACAGTTGCCGGCCCCCTATCCAACAACAAGGGGATCAACAAGAAAGGCGGAGGCCTGTCTGCCGCTGCGCTGACAGATAAAGACAAGCAGGACATTGTCACAGCGGCACAAATTCAGGTCGACTACCTGGCGGTATCCTTCCCTCGCAGCGGCGCCGATCTTAACTATGCCCGCGAACTGGCGCAAAAGGCCGGCAGCAATGCCCTGATAGTATCCAAGGTAGAGCGCGCCGAAGCCGTAGCTTCCGATGAAGCGATGGACGATGTAATCCTCGCCTCCGATGCCGTCATGGTAGCCCGCGGTGACCTGGGAGTAGAAATCGGCGATCCGGCTCTGGTTGCCGTACAGAAAAAGCTGATCAGCCGCTCGCGTCAACTCAATAAGGTAGTGATCACCGCGACCCAGATGATGGAGTCTATGATCAGCAGCCCTATGCCGACCCGCGCCGAAGTCATGGACGTGGCTAACGCCGTACTCGACGGTACAGACGCAGTGATGCTCTCGGCCGAGACCGCTGCCGGGGATTATCCGGAAGAAACGGTTCAGGCCATGGCCAGAGTTTGTCTTGGCGCCGAAGCGCATCCCAGTGTGCGGGTATCCAAGCACCGCCTGGATGAAAGCTTCAGCTCCATAGAAGAAACCATAGCGCTGTCTACCATGTATGCCGCCAACCATTTGCAGGGTGTTAAGGCGATTATCGCCCTGACCGAATCCGGCGCAACGCCCAAGTTGATGTCACGGATAAGCTCAGCGCTGCCTATCTTCGCCCTCGCCCGTCATCAACCCACTTTGGCCAAGATGGCACTCTATCGGGGTGTCTATCCTGTAGAGTTTGACTCCACCGTTTATGCCGCCGATGAGCTGGCGAAAAAGGCCCTTGAAAGCCTCAAGGCCAAGGGATACCTGGAGAGTGGTGACATGGTACTCATGACCAAGGGTGATGCCATGGAAACCGTAGGCGGCACCAACACCTGCAAGGTGCTGATCGTCGCCTAATGGCTTGCCAATGACGCTAAGCTGATAACAAAACAGAAAAGGTACGCCGAGGCGTACCTTTTTAATTTCTGCTGCTTTCGTTGCTGTTTCAGGCTTGGTGATTTTGTTTACATCAGAGCTAAGCCTACCCGGGACAGGCTTACCAAACTGAAATTCACATACCAATCAATCTCAATTAAAGAGTTTCAAAATCATCGACATTGATTGCCGCCAAGCGCAGCTTATCGGCCTCAAGCAACTGCTCATACTCGGCTTTACTGATAACCTCAGCATCCAATGCCGCCTGATACAGAGATAGCGGTGCCAGTTTGGCAGGCAAACGGCCATCCTTTTGCGCCTTTCTCAGTTTGCCGTGCAGTTCACGGCACTGATATTGAGCCTTGAATGCCGCTTCTACCTCGGCAATACCACTGGTGTCACCGTCAAATTCAGGACAGAGGAAGGTCAGCCTGTCGCGGGCCGGACCAGGTTTTAGCATGCTCTTGACCAGCTCAATGGACTGGCTGTCTTTCGGGCCGTTGAAGTGGTTCCCCAGCGGGAATACCAGCACACGCATGACCCAGGCAACCGGACGATTGGGGAAGTTGGCTATCGCCTGCTCAAGCGCCTTGGCAGCCAGTTGCAATCGGGTATCCATCACATGTTTGACTATCGGCAGATCGTCAAACTGGCGGCCATTGTCTTCAAACAGTTTCAATGTGGCCGAGCCCAGATACAGCTGACTGAGCACATCACCGAGTCTGGCCGAAATCATCTCCTTGCGCTTGAGATCGCCGCCCAAAATAAGCATCGACAAGTCGGTCACCAGTGCCAGTGCCTTGGACAGACGGGCCATCTGCTTGTAATAGTCGCGGGTATCGCCACTCACGGGTGAGCGCTCAAAATAGCTACGGCTGAGGGCGTTGCCCAAAGAGCCAAAGGCGTTACGCAGCGCATAACCTATGTGGCCCATTAACAAAGAGTCGAAACGCTCCAGCGCTTCACTGTTGTCTTCCATGCCGGCAGCTTCCATCTCGGCCAGCACATAAGGATGACAGCGGGTCGCGCCCTGACCGAAGATCATCAAACTACGGGTCAGGATGTTGGCCCCTTCCACTGTGATGGAGATGGGGTTGGCCATATAACCATGAGCAAGATAGTTTTTTGGCCCCATCTGAATACCCTTGCCGGACTGAATATCCATGGCATCGTTCATCACCTGACGGCCAAGCTCTGTCATGTGATATTTGGCAATCGCGGTAACCACAGATGGTTTAACCTTGAGATCTATGCCTGTGGTTGTCAGACGACGGGCCGCTTCCAGCTGATAGGTGTTGGCAATGATCCTTGCCAACGCTTCCTGAACCCCTTCAAACTGACCTATGGCCATGCCGAACTGTTTACGCACGTAGCTGTAAGCGGTTGTCGTCTTGGTCGCCATATGCCCGGACGCCGTCGCCAGCGCCGGCAGTGAAATACCACGTCCTGCAGAGAGGCACTCCACCAGCATACGCCAGCCACGACCTGCGTATTGCGGGCCACCTATGATCCAATCCAGCGGAATAAACACCTCGTCCCCTTGAGTGGTACCATTCATAAAGGCCATATTAAGCGGATTGTGACGGCGACCAATTTTCACGCCGGGATGATCGGTTGGGATCAGGGCGCAGGTAATCCCCAGGTTAACCTTGTCCCCCAACAGCCCGTCTGGGTCGCGCATCTGAAATGCCAGTCCCAGTACTGTAGCCACAGGTGCCAGAGTGATGTAACGCTTGTTCCAGCTAAGCTTAAGCCCCAGAGTTTCCTCGCCCTGGAACTCACCGCGGCAGACTATCCCTTCATCGGGAATAGCACCGGCATCTGAGCCGGCTTCGGGGCCGGTCAGGGCAAAACAAGGGATCTCTTCCCCTTTGGCCAAGGCCGGCAACCAATGCTCTTTCTGCTCCTTGGTACCATAATGAGTCAGCAACTCACCCGGACCGAGTGAGTTGGGCACCATCACAGTCACGGCGGCGCTGACACTGCGGCTCGCCAACTTACTGACTATGGTGGAGTTGGCATAGGCTGAAAACTCACGGCCACCGTATTTTTTCGGGATGATCAGCGCGAAGAAGCCTTCTTTCTTGAAGTACTCCCACAGCTCAGGCGGTAAGTCCTTGCGGTTGTTGACTATGTCATAGTCATCGATCATCTTTAGCGCCGTCATCACCTGATGGTCGATAAAGTCTTTCTCATCGGCGCTCAGCGCCGGTTTACCATAGGCGTGCAGGCTTTCCCAGTTGGGTTTACCACGAAACAGCTCGGCTTCCCACCAGACATCACCGGCCTCCATCGCTTCACGCTCTGTATCCGAAAGTGGTGGTAACACCTTGCGAAAGAAGGCCAATATCGGCCGGGTCACAAACTGCAGGCGTATATTGCGCACAAAGAACAGTGCTATCAGGGCAACTATTATTAAGAGGATAATACTCATAACCAGACCTTTATTCTGCTTGAGAAACCAGCGGCACAGCCACACCGGCGGCCATGTAAGGGATCACCTTGCGGATCACTGCCTCAATATCATTATGTTCACCGAAGTCGGCTTCGGCGATTTCATTGAGCGCATCGGCCGAGGCCATAGTGAAAACTATAGTTCCCAGGGTAAAGTGCAAGCGCCAGAACATCTCTGCCGGTGGAATGTGCGGTGCACTGCCGGAGACCGCCTGAACAAACTGATCCAGATGCTTGCCATAGTGGGTGGTAATAAACCAGCGCAAGTGCCCCTGGCTTTCGATGTAGCCACGACCAAGCAGTTGCAGGAAGATACTGGTTCCTTCGTTGCGAACTTTGTTAAGTTCAAGCAGCGGCCCCACCAGAGAGGAGAAAATGGCATCCAAAGAAGCCTGTTTATCCTGGCTGATAAGCTCATTGATGGCGTTTGACGCCGATGGCATAAACACGTCCAGATAACGTGCCAAAACCGCCCGAATGAGCTCTTTTTTGGAACCAAAATGGTAGTTTACAGATGCAAGATTCACTTCTGCTTTGCTGGTGATAAGCCTGAGGGAGGTTTCCGAAAACCCCCGCTCGGCAAACAGCTTCTCCGCGGCATCGAGAATTCTTGTCTTGGTATCAGATCGACTTGCCATTCCGTGACCTTAGTTAATTTAAAACACTCGTTTAAATTAAACACTGGTTACACTTATGTCAAACGAAATCTCGGCTACGGTCAAGGCAGATAATCTGCCGTCCCAAACCGCTCAGCGAAAGCCTGCTCCTTTATGGTTGGTCTCGCGGGATTCAATCCGCTTGGCATCTGATTTAGGTAACATCACATAGAGGGCGCCATAGCCGCCATGTTCGCGCTGGGCGCTGTGAAAGGCCTGTACTTCATCCATCTGCGACAACCAGAAGTTAACGCAAGATTTAATAAGCCCAGGAAACGGCTTGCGATTCTGTCCTTTGCCGTGGATCACCAGCACGCAGCGATGGCCTAAAACCACCTGAGATTGAATGAAACCGAGCAAATAGTCTCTGGCTTGGCGCACCGACATGGCGTGAACATCCAGCTCGGCGGCTATCTTGTATTTACCGAGACGTAAATTCTTGAATACCGCCTCCTGGATCCCCTGCTGCTTGTAGCTGAGCATATCATCGGGTTTCACTCTGGGGATCAGCGCTAAATCCAAGGTCAGGCGCTGCAGATACTCATGGGCCTCGGCGGCGGCTTTGCGTGCCTGTTTTGACTCGCTGGAAAGAGGTTTCGCTCTGGTCAGGGCCTGCTGTTGCTGTTTGAGCGGCACCACATCGGCCATTTCTTGCATAAAAAGTGTCAGATCATCTGCTTTCATGATGCGACGCCTCCAACTTATGACGAGGTTTACACACTTTGTAAAGAAATCAATCTTCTGTTACCAAGGGGCTTCTATTATAGTGAGGTCAGATGAGCCTGCTTAGATGATTTTAATGAAATTCTTAACCTTATTGCTCGTTTGCCTGATTTCTGTGCTTCAGCCCCTCAAGGCCGCCGAATTGCAGGATAAAGACCAAGCAGCCCTTAATCGTGTCTATGTCATGTTCAACCGGGCATTTAATGAACTTAACTCCGCCCCTTTGGAAAACATATACGCAGAGGATGCCACTTATATTCCTGAACAGCAAAGCCTTGCCATAGTTCAGGGACGTGAAAACGTACTCAAACTGTATCAAAAGTTCTTTGACCGCATCCGCCATAAACAAGCCAGAATAGATGTGGATTTTCGGGTCGTTCAGCGTCAGGCGCACGGCAAGAGCGCCACCGACATAGGCTATTATCTAGTGCGTTTTCACCCGCCGAAAGACACAGAAGAACCCATGAGCGAGTTTGCCGGTAAAATCGTTATCGTCAGCCACAAAGATAAAAAAGGTAACTGGTTAGTGGATGTTGATACCAGCAACCGCGCCGAGCCGGAGCATTATTTCAACGCCAAACCCCAACCTAACCTGTATTATGGCGAGCAATTTGCCCCTGTACCCCCTGCCAGCGATCTCCCATCCAGTGTTGAAATTGAAATCGTTCATGCCAAGTAATTAGCGGTACTTGAGAGTGCGCCCTGCAAATAGAAGGGCGCTATCGTTTTTGCTGCAATAACAATGACGGGTTACCTTATTCACTTATCTTGCTGAAGTTCACGACAAGTAAAAGGAATTATGAGTCAGATGACACCATTCAAACTGAACGATTGCAAATGGTTCGATAGCACCTTTACCGGCAAATACGCTAATCTGGATTTAGGGAGCGAAATCACTTTACCCATCTCTTTAAGCTTTTTCACCCTGCCCTGGAGAAAAGAGCTGCCGCTGCTTTTGAGCCTAGTTCCCGTTATTGCGCTAGCCACTCTGGTGGCGCCGTTTATAGGAAAGGTTCAGTTGCTGCTTCCTGCCTGCAGCGTCATCTGGTTTTTGATATATATCCAGGTACGTAAAGGCCGGATACTGACTCAGTTAGGCGTAAAAAGCAGTGCCAAAGACGAGCGGCAGATAAGGATAAACCAAACCCATATTTTTCTGCCTCAATATCTCACGGGAGCAACGACCGCTGTTGCCAAAGAAGATATCGCGAGTATGGTGTTCCACTGGGTGGGCTATCATGACAATCATCAGATTGAGCGAAAACGAGCTCACGCCATGACAGTTAAGCTGAAGAATGGCCTTGAGTACCGTCTCTCGGGTATGGCATATCCTTTAAGAAGCCTGCTTTACCTTACTATCTTCTTTGGTTACCCAGTAACACTGCTCCAAGTTTCCCCTCAAGCGGAACGCCTTATCCATTTTGCCGCCTTACTCGCAATCAGTGTACTCACACTCAATGTTGTCATGCTTTTTGTCATCAGTTGAGTGAAGTCAGGCACAGTGAACCAACGCCTTTTTAAAGTAATGACGCCCCATAAACTACTCAAAGCAGATCTGATGCCTGGCTTTATCAAAACCATCAGTAACAAGTTATCGTCTGTGTCGACAACGGATCCTGCCTCTGCGTGACTCTTGACACAAGAGTCACCTAAGAACTGAGTATCAAAGGCTTGCAGCAATATAAGAATAGCGAAAACGACGACGTCCCACAAAAACCATGCGGTTAACAATTCAGTGAAAGATACAAAGGAAAGTGTAAAGTTGAAGCGATTGCCTGCAGATATAAAAAAACCGCGCTTTCCTTACACTTCTTTAGGAGTGTAGGCTCGCGCGGTTGATTACTGTATCGCTCGGGTTACCCCGAAAAGCGATTAGCCGATAACAGAAACGTTTTCAGCTTGAGGACCTTTTTGGCCCTGAGTAACAGTGAAGGATACTTTCTGACCTTCGTCCAGAGTCTTGAAGCCGTCAGAGTTGATGGCGCGGAAGTGTACAAACACGTCTGGACCAGACTCTTGCTCGATGAAACCGAAACCTTTGTCAGAGTTGAACCACTTAACTACACCAGTTACTTGTGACATGATATAAATCCTGTAAATAAAACTATCTTTTAAGCCTTAACGGCGGTGGAGCTGAAAATGCCGGTATTACTTATGTTTACAGGACGAACTGGTCGTATTGAAGACATAAAAATAAGCCCAACTTTCAAGCTATGAAGACTATAAATCATTCTGGAGATAAGTCAACAAACTTAATTAACCCTTCTTAGTTTTTTTTACTTAAATTTCGAGTATTTGCCGTAACAAGTTGAAACCTATCTTATAGTTCTAGCTCTTATGTATTACGTTGGTAAATTTGAATGTGAAAATCCAGCTCACAACGCAATCCCTCAGCCTGCAGCTGCTGTTTCTGTTCGGCGCTGAGCTTCCAGGCATAGGGAGTCATTTCCAAAAAGTCATTGCAAAGCTGTCCGGCTGGCAGAACCAGCGGCCACTGCAGTCTCTCATCATGCAACAAACTAAAACCCGGTAGCGCTGCCTTGGTAAGCTCATGCTCTCTTGGCTCACTATAGATGATCTCTTTTAACTGAAAGTGATGTCTTGGGCCGGGGGATACACAGATGAAAATGCCGCCTGGCTTACACACCCGTGCCAATTCCTGCACTTTGGATGGTGCATAGATACGCAACATAAGATCAAAGGCTGCATCGGCAAAAGGCATGTCGTAGGCGCTGGCTACACAAAAGTGCATCTGTGGATGTGCCTTGGCGGCGTAGCGAATAGCCGTTCTGGAAATATCCAAACCATAGAGCTCGCCACCAACAGCCTGTTGCAAACGTTGGCTGTAGTAGCCCTCACCGCAACCCAGATCCAAAATGGAGGGGTGTGTCTTGCCATATTCCAGCGCCAGTTCGTTGACCCTGCTGCTGAGAGCCTGATAATAGCCGGCATTTAAAAAACTGCGCCTGGCCTGCATCATCTGCTTGTTGTCACCGGGATCGCGGGAGTTTTTCTTCTGCACCGGCAACAGGTTGATATAACCTTCTTTGGCTTGATCAAAGCTGTGGTTTTGGCTACAACGCCATTGTTTTCCGTCCTGTAGCAACTCGCTGCGGCACAGGGGACAAATATAAGTCATGCATTACTTCCATCAGAATCGGGCTTTGCAGCCCAAGTGATTTTACTCTTCGTCGGTCAACTGTCTGACCATGGCATTGAGCTCAGGTGATGACAGCAGCTCATAACACTCCAGCATACGCCTGAGTTTTTCTTCTGCGATATCTTGGTTGGCACTCAGGCGGTAACTTGGGCGTTCAAGTGACTGATTATAACATCGCAGCAGCCATTGGCGCTTCTGCACCAGGCCGGTAAGCAGGTGCCACACTTCATTGATCAGACCTTCGGGTAACTCAGTTCCCTGCGCTTGCTGGTAACATTCCAGCCGCTTCCTCGCCCGGGTGACTTCATTGAGCTGCAACGCCAGTTTTTCACTGCTGGCCTGATAATCTTGAGGTTCAGCCAAAGCTGCCTTGGCGAGAATGATCTCTCTTGGCTCCTGGGACAAACGTAAATCTTGTTCCAAAGGCAGTAGTTCGAATCTACTGGTTTGCAACGAACAGAGAAATGTCTGCCCAGGCCATAAATCGAGATTCACGCCTTGCCTCAGGGCAGCGATGCAACTTGAAGTACTGGTCCCAACTTCAAAGTAGAGTCTAAAGCCCTGACCTGCCGAGCGCGACACTCCATCCTTCCTGACTGCTTTCAAAGGTAGCAACTCTTGGGTCAGGAATGGCTGCAGCCTCAAAACAAACTGTCCCTGCGAAGCTTTGTCTTCTCCTTCAAGCATTACCCACTCGAGCAGTGGCGAGCGCAGCGCCTCCGACAACACAAAATCGCTGACACTATCAGGTAAGCTGAGGCACAACCTGGTCGGCATAGAAAGATTGACTATAGTGGGCGAACTGAAAAACTGACTATGCATCTGCATCCCTTCGGGTAATCCGAACCTCTTTGTCGTCCCTGCCGGCAGGCATATATTGTACTCAGAGGCCGTCGATTCACCAAGGGCGGCTTTTAACCGAAATAACTGTGATATGGGGTAAAATCCCATTTGCGGAAAAAAATGTTAAGATAAGCTTTTGTCTGAAGAGCAAAAGTCATCAGTATGAGTCAAGCCCAACCTCAGCCTTCCATATTCTGGCATGATTATGAAACATTCGGCGCCAATCCGGCGAAAGACAGACCGGCGCAGTTTGCCGGGATACGTACCGATCTGGAGCTGAACATTATTGGCGAGCCCGAGACCTTTTACTGCCAGATAGCCAGCGATTACCTGCCCTCACCCGAGGCGATTCTCATCACAGGGATCACGCCGCAACTGGCCAATGGCAAAGGGCTGCCGGAAACCGAATTTATGGGGCGGATCAATGCCCTGTTCAGCCAAGCCAATACCTGCGTCGCCGGTTATAACTCGCTACGATTTGATGATGAGGTCAGCCGCTACGGTTTTTATCGTAACTTTATCGATCCCTATGCCAGAGAGTGGCAACAAGGCAATTCCCGCTGGGATATTATTGATCTGGTTCGGGCCTGCTATGCCCTGCGCCCGGACGGGATCAACTGGCCAACCAAAGAGGACGGTTCTCCCAGCTTCAAGCTCGAACACCTGACCCAGGCCAACGGACTCGGCCATGAAAAGGCGCATGACGCCATGTCAGATGTTTACGCCACCATAGCCTTGGCCAAACTGATAAAAGAGAAACAACCAAGGCTGTTTGACTACTATTTCAAACTCAGACGCAAGCAGGCAGTTTCCGAACAAATCGATGTACTCAATATGCAACCTTTGGTGCATATCAGCTCCAAGATCCCGGCGACTCAGGGCTGTGCCACTCTCATTGCCCCTGTGGCCCATCATCCCGAGAACAAGAATGCCATTGTCTGCGTTAACCTGCATATGGATATCAGCCCGCTGATTGAACTGGATGTAGACAGCATTCGCGAGCGCCTCTATACGCCAAGAAGCGAATTGGCAGAAGATGAATTACCCATACCGGTCAAACAGGTTCATATCAATAAGTGCCCCTTTATTGCCACCGCCAAGACACTGACCGATGAAGCCGCCGCGCGGATTGGATTTGACAAGGCGTTTGCTCGCGAGCAGTACAAGCGTCTGCGCCAGCATCCACAGATCCGCACCAAGTTGGCAAGCCTGTTTGATACCCCGAGAGACAACCCGATTACCGATCCGGATCTTATGCTCTACAGCGGAGGATTCTTCTCTCCGGCGGATAAGGCCAAGATGGAGATGATCCGCCATACCGCCCCCGATAACCTGGCGGCGCTGGATCTCAGCTTTGACGATTCCAGGCTCAAGGAGATGTTGTTTCGCTACCGCGCCCGCAACTATCCCTCGACACTTACGGACAAAGAAACACTGCGCTGGCATGAGTTCTGTCAGCAAAGGCTTAACGATCCGGATTATGTCATTCGCTTGGAAAACCTACTGGAAGAAACTGCCGAAAATGAAAGTCACCAGCGACTTCTCAAGGCTCTGGTGCAATACTTACAGGCGCTTTAACGGGATTTTGCGAAGCCAGTCCCGTTTCAACTGTAACTTCCTGACTAAACTGGATAACCATTAGCTTAACATTTAACAAGGAATGGCCAATGCAAGACAGATTTGTAAACAGCCTGAACCAATTGCCCAAGGCACTTGCCGAACAATTGGTGCCACTGCTCAACGATGAGTTCGCCGGTCATCTGGATGCACAGCAGCTGAGTGAGTTAGCCAAAGTGAGCGGCCTTGGTGATGATGAGTTACTACTGGCACTCTTGCCTATTGCTGCAGCAATGGCCAATCCGCCAATCAGTGAATTCTATGTCGGCGCCATCGCCAAAGGCAAAAGCGGTGATATCTATATGGGCGCCAATATCGAGCTGCCGGGCGAGGCTCTGTGCCACTCGGTTCACGCTGAGCAAAGCGCCATCAGCCATGCCTGGCTGAGCGGTGAAAGCCAGATAGTCGATATCATAGTCAACGAGAGTCCCTGCGGTCACTGCCGTCAGTTTATGAATGAGTTGGTGGCTGGGCAAGAGATCCGCATTCACCTACCCAAGCAGCCTGCTGCGCCTTTGAGTCATTACCTGCCCTACGCCTTTGGTCCCAAAGATCTCAATGTCACCACGCCTTTGCTGAGTAAGCAACAGGTAAACCTGGCGCTTGAGAGCTCCGACCCCATGGTGATTGAAGCGTTGGATCATGCCAGCCTCAGTTATGCTCCATACAGCAAGAGCCATTGTGCCGTAGTACTGGAAACGGCTGATGGCGCCACCTTTTGTGGCCGTTACGCCGAAAACGCCGCCTTTAACCCATCCATGATGCCGATGCAGATGGCACTGTCGACCCTGCTGCGCCATAACCGCAGCTTCAGCGAAATCAAACGGGCCCTGCTGCTGGAATCAGCCGATGGCAAGATCTCCCTGGTGGGAGCCAGCATGGACGCCCTGCACGCAGTGGCGCCTGTAGAGCTGGAACATATAGTGGTCAGCCCCGAGCCCAACTGATACTTGGCTCACAATCCCCTGAAAGAACAGTGTTGACTGTTCTTTCGGCTGGGCTGAAAAAGAAACCGAGATTCAACAGCCCCAGAATCAGAAACTGACAATTATTTTTCATCGCTACGCCCTATAACCTCCGTTTTTATCTTCCCCATGATAAGCTTAAAATCTTCCTCATCCCGACATGCTGAGTCCGAGCTTGAGTTTCGCTGCCACTGAGTTAAACTGCCTGCCGTTTCAAGCTTATATAGAGGATACTTATGTTTGTTATTCGTTGGATCCTGGGACGGATCATTTTGCTGCTCAATTTTGTTTTCTCCCCCAAGAGTGTTAAACGTCAACCCGAACAGCAGGCGGATATCGATGAGCAATGTCGTAACCTTAGCCTGTACCAATATCCGGCCTGCCCTTTTTGTGTCAAGGTAAGACGCGCCATGAAGCGACAGAGCTTGAATATTGCGACTCTGGATGCCAAACAAGAGCCACACAGAAGTGAATTACAAAACCGAGGCGGAACCATGAAAGTTCCTTGTTTGAAAATAGAGCAAGCCGGTGAAGTCACTTGGATGTATGAGTCCAACGACATCATAGCTTATCTTGATCAGCGTTTCGGCTAACAGACCTCGGCCTACCAGCACCAAAGGTAGGCCATGCTTGTTGCAGCTGTTATTCCTGTGTATTGTCTTCAACTAGATAATTGCTAATCAGGGACTGAGAGAATGACAGCTGAACACACACCGCAGAGTATCGAGCCAGATTTGGCTCATCACCAACTATCCCCTGACGCCACAGCTCCGGCACAGACATCAATTCCAGAATCCAGCTATCCCATTTACGTCGGTTTTTGGGAGCGGCTTGCAGCAACCCTACTGGACTCTCTCATGCTGATGTGCATCACAGTGCCACTGACCCTCTATGTCTACGGCATCGACCCTATAATGACGGGCAATACCTTTATAAAAGGACCACTTGATCTGCTGATCAATTACCTATTGCCTATAGTTCTGGTCATCTTATTTTGGCGTTATAAGTCTGCGACTCCTGGAAAAATGGCGTTAAGAGCCGTCATAGTCGATGCCGAGACTTTACAAAAACCATCAACCGCCAGCTTGATAATACGATACCTGGGTTATATTCCCTCAACTCTATTATTCGGCCTGGGCTATATCTGGGTGGCCTTCGATCCACGTAAACAAAGCTGGCATGACAAACTGGCGGGTACCCTGGTGATCCGCGCCCCCAAGGATTAGAAACGCTCAATAAGGGGGATTGCAGTACCCACTGCCGCTATCTTTTTTGGCGCCAGAGATAAACCCGGTCCGAGTAATCGTAGAGCCACTCAGGCCGGTAAACCACCAACAGCGTCACTGCCATACCGTTAAGCAAGGCCTCAGGGAACCCCAGCAGCGGAATAAGCAACAGATAATTATCGACCAGATAAGCTGCGCCGTAATCCATATCAAACCATAGATAAACGGCCCATGCCAAGATATGACTCACCACAGAAAGACCTGCGTTGAAAAAACCTGCTACGAAAATAAAGACAAATAAATGCTTGGGTAATTTATGATAGCTCAAGCTATGTACTGTCAATGCCAGCAACAGTGGCAGACAAACGCCAAACAACATCATGGGCCCCAACACCCAGGGCTGATGATAGACAAACAGGCAAAAGAAACTCACCGGCAGCAGCATCAATATAGACGCCAAACGCCAACCAAACATCAGCATCAGGGTTACCAAGGCCAGAAAATGCACGTGAATACCTTCGGTTACGCTGGCATTGAGCAGCCAAAGGCCATTAATAGCCAAGGTGCAAAACAAGGCTCGCCACTGCAAGCTCTTGTCAGCCAACAGTTGCTGCCAGTCCCATTGAGGCCAAATCCAGGCAAACCAACCGATGAGCACAAGCAAATAGAGGATATCAGCCAGATCCGGCTGCCACTGGATTTGCTCCCAAAGATGTTGAAGATACTCGAACATATAATTGACCATCCGGTTATCAAACAAAGGCGGTAAACGACGAAGCTATGCTAACTTATCACGCCGTTAATGCAATTATGCTTATTCTGCAGTAAGTTAACGATAGTTTGTATCTCAAAAAAATAATAAGGATAACTGCCTCTACTTATGCGCACGCTTTTTCTGTCATTACTGCCCCTACTGCTTTGTAGCTGCAGCTCAAAACCCAACATAGATCCGGCCGATTTTGCCGGTGCCATCAAAGACAGTTTCCAGACAGATATCAAAACAGATGGCTTGAAACTCTTCACCTATAAGGCACGCTTGGTTGCGCCAGAAATAGACCACAATGACAGGGACAGAGCCCCCGCGCCCCGTACGGCAAAGGAAATGCGCCAACAACTGGCTATAAGAGAAGCCCGGCTTGCCGTCTTTGAACAACAGCTGGTTCTTGGGCTCAACAATACCCTCAAGATGAATCAATACTGCCAAGAAGGCTTCTACGAACTCAGCCGCGTGCTTCATTCCAGTTGGGGAGAAATCCGCGGTGAATGCCACGATGGCGCCAGTGAGATGGACAGGATCCGCTTCAACAACAAGTAATTTTTTTGAATATGAGCTTCAAATTTGCTAGTTTTGCCGCAGTTTACTGCTTTAGGTGCATTTGAGATGGAACCCACAGGAATTATTCAGGAGATAGAAGAGCCGATTAGCCGCAGCAGGGTAAATCGTCAGTTGTTGTTGGCCACCAGCCTATCTGCACTGGTCGCTATGGCGTTATTGCTGTTTGGCGATCAATATGCTCACCTTTGGCAGGATCAAAGTACACTGCAACTCAGTCTGTTTCGCCCTGGATTTTTGTTATTGATAGTCTCGGGGTTAATAGTGATCCCCACCAGCGTGATAGAGCTTATCAAAGCCGCCAAAACGCCGGAGCGGCCACTGATGTTGGATATGGCGCTGCTCAGTATAGGCGTCGCGGTTTCCATGAGCTATATCGGTGTCTTTATGACTCTATTCCTCTAAGAAAACCCCTTTCGCCACAGTATCAAAACCTGCGCCGAGGCAGGTTGAGCTTGTTGCCCGGCCGCCGGCAGGCTAAAATGCCTGCCCTTTGCCCATCCCAAGTGGGAAGTACCAGGAAATTTTTGCATGAACAAGCGACAAAAACTGACCAAAAAACTGGCCAAGCGTGCCAAAGCCCGGGAAAACAAGAAAGAGATCCCCAATGCAGGCCCCGCCAAGCAAGGTTACATCTCCAAGGCTGAGCGTGCCAAAATCGCTGCCGCCGAGGCCGAGCAGGCAAAAAACTGTACCGCTGAGCAGCCAGATGACGGCGCAGCTGCAAACACTACCGCCGCGACTCCCCAATCTGACAGCCTATAAAGCGTTTTCAAGCTCTTCTTTAATGCATCGCGTTAAGGCTTCTGCCGCTGGGGCAAGGTCACCTGGGCACTGGCTATCGGCTCCAACTCTTCGGTCATCTGCCCCATTTGGGCACAGGAAGATGACAGCGGACTACTGGAGGCCATGGAGAGCTCCTTATCATCAAGACTGTCAGCTTCGCGACCTTGCTGGCGGCCATTGGCAGCTACGCTGGCAACCAAACGATAAGCGGTGATCACCGCCAATACACCAAAGAGCACTGAACCCAGTGCCTGACCAATCAAGACCCCATATACCCCACCGAGCTCGGCTCCCAGATAAACAAATGGCAGTGTCCCGATAGTGGCCTTACCCACATTGAAGGCGGTCGAATACTTGGCCTTACCCAGATTGTTGAACGAGGCGTTGGCCACAAACAGCGCGCCGTTGAACAGGAAAAACAGCGCCATATACTGGCAGAAGAAACGTACCAGCTCGGCAGAATCCCCGCGCATGTCGAATGCCAATACCAAAGGCTCGCGCAGCAACCACAGCAGCAGCGACATCCCAAGCACATAGGCGATACAGAACTGCAGCGCCCTTGTCAGGCATTCGCTGAGCCTGTCATAAGCCCTGGCACCATAATTCTGCCCTATGATGGGTCCTATGGCGCCGGAAAGCGCAAAGATCATTCCAAAGGCCACAGGGGTCAAACGCCCAACGACGGCCCATCCGGCGACAAAGCTGTCACCAAAATCGGCAATCGCCCGGGTCACTACCGCATTGCCTATGGGGGTGGCCACATTGGTCATCATCGCCGGCCCGGCGATAGCAAAAATGGCGCGCAGATCGCCGCGAAAGCTCGCAAGTTCGAAACGGCTCCAAAGGCCGTGTTTGATGAACACGCCTCTTGCCGCGATCAGCAGTACAGTGAGGCGTGCCAATACCGAGGCGGTAGCCGCCCCTTCTATACCCATGGCAAACAGGAAAATAAAAATGGGGTCAAATACTGCATTGACCGCGCCGCCCGCCAGGGTCGATAGCATGGAGAGTCTGGCATCACCCACGGCGCGCAAAGCGCTGCCAAGCGCCATCGCCAAACAGATGATCGGCAAGGAAGGCACCAGAATATACAGATAATCGGCGGCAAGCTCAGCGGTATGTCCCTTGGCGCCCACCAGCGCCAGCAGTTCAGGGATTAAGGCCGTCACCACTATCGCCATCAGACTGGATACCAGCAGAGTTACCATGGCGGCATTCAGCAGCAAACGCTTGGCCCCTTCTGTGTCTCTTGCACCTACAGCGCGGGACACCAGGGCCCCCAACGCAATCGACAGGCCGATACCTATGGAAGTAGTGAAGAAAGAGATGGTACCGGCATAGCCCACGGCCGCTGCCAACTCCAGCTCTCCCAGCATGCTGAGGAAGAAAATATCCAGCAGGTCCACCACAAACAGTGCCGAGATCCCAACGGCCGCAGTAGAACTCATCACCAAAATGTGGCGTAGTATATTGCCTTCAACAAACTTAGCCTGAGTGACGGCTTGAGTGGCTGTCTTAACAGATGATTGGTTGTTTGACACCCTAATCCTTGTTTTCTTCCGGAGGTGGCTCCAGCTCACTGCCACAACGGTTACAGTAAAGAGCATGGTAGTCATGCCCGGTTTTCAAACAGTTGGCGCAGCGACGCAGATCGCGGTTACGGCCCATTTCCTGGGAAATTTCAGCGGTGAGGATCCCGGTGGGAATGGCGATTATCGAGTAACCCAAGAGCATGGTAAACGCTGCTATCGCCTGGCCGAGTTCCGTCTTGGGAGTGATATCACCGTAGCCTACTGTGGTAATGGTCACTATGGTCCAATAGACAGACTTGGGGATCGAGCTGAAGCCGTTGTCCGGGCCTTCGACCACATACATGATGGCGCTGAGCACCATAATGATAAGACTCACAGAGAAAAAGAAGATAAACACCTTGCGACTCGACTGCAGCATCGCCTTGAGCAGCAGGTTCCCTTCGCTCAAGTATCTGAGCAGCTTGAGTACCCGAAAAATTCTGAACAGCCGCAGAATACGGATCACCAGAGTAAAATTGGCCCCGGGGAAGAACAGCGCCAGATAACTGGGCAGGATACTGAGCAGATCCACGACGCCATAAAAACTGCGGGCATAACTCAAGCGATTGCTGGAACAATAGAGCCGCAGCAGATATTCCAGAGTGAACACCAAGGTAAAGGCCCATTCCAGTGCCAGTATGATGTGTCCGAAACGGGCATGGATATCGGCCACGGTATCGAGAAAAACCAGGGCAACACTGAGAATAATGCAGATGATCAAACTGATATCAAACCAGCGGCCGGCTGGCGTTTCCGTACCAAAGATGATTATCCTGAGCTTACGCTTGAGCTCCGGCTCCGAAGGCGTATCTGTCATCTTATGTTGATTCATGCGCTAAGCTTTCCTTACTGTCTAACTCAAACGGCGACCACTCTTGATTCTTTAATGTCTCGCGCTGTCAGTTTTCGCGGCGCCATGCCCAAAAGGCAGGGGCGTAAGTCTGCCACGCATTGGCAAGTGTGCCAAATATTCTCTGGCTGACACTCTGCGCCCAGCGGCAACAATCTTGTTCAAGGGCTTCAAGAGGGCCCCCTTTTTCAGTTATTATCCCGTCAAAATAACCATAATCAGAGCCAAGCGGTCATGGGCCCATCGTTTCGTTATATAGTTTATGCAATATTTCTACTGGCGGTTACCCAGTTGTACAGCCCCTTTGCCTCGGCACAGGTGGATTTAGTGCTGGTCAACAAGTCAGATTCACGTCTGAGCCTGATTAAGGCCGGTAAGGTCATCAAGGAATATCGCATCGCCTTGGGGGATATGCCCAAGGGCCACAAATATCAGGAAGGCGACCAACGTACCCCAGAGGGCCGCTATCTGCTGGACTATAAAAAGGCCGACAGCGCCTTTTACCGCTCAATTCATATCTCCTATCCCAATGACGAGGACAGACTCAGGGCCAAGGCGCTCGGAGTCAGCCCTGGCGGTCAAATCATGATCCACGGCCAAAATCCCCGCTCTGGATTAACTCCGGAAGAAGCACAACAGTTTAACTGGACCAACGGCTGTATCGCCCTCACCAATCAAGAGATGGATGAACTCTGGCAGTTAATTGAGCCGGGAACGCCGATAGAAATCTGGCCCTGAAACAGGAATAAAATATGCAAAACCTGCAATCTCTGTCGCAGTTGCTGGCAGACTGGCAAGCCTTTGCCGACAAAATCATGCCCCTGATTGAGCGCCTCGGACTCGAGCGCTTAAGCGAGTGCGATCACGCCGCGCTGCGGGTCAACTCTGTCGCCGCGGCAGAAAAGCTCAAGGCCGAATTTGCTCAATGTGGTGAAATTATCTCGGAAAATATCATCAACGGCCGCCCTATCCTGATCATACGGCTGCAGCAGCCTCTGCTATTGGGTCAATGGCAAATTCCCTGTGTCGAACTGCCCTTCCCCGGCGATAAACACTATCCCGAAGAGGGATGGGAACATCTGGAGCTGGTTTTGCCCCGTGGGGCCCAAAGCTGCGATGAACTGGCTGAGCAACTGCGTACTCTCTGCCCCCTAACCCAAGCCACACTTGATGGCGACACAGACATCAAACTCAAGGCCAGCAGCCCCAAAGGCGAAGCCGAACGCCTGGCCAACCCGACGTTGGCGTTCAAGGCCGGCGGCGTGTGCGTCAAGGTGCACCCACACAGCATTCAGGCCATTATCGCCAGCGAGCAGTAAGCGGCTCTGATGCCGCTTTACCCTTGAACGACCCGGTTGCGCCCCTCAGCCTTGGCAACATAAAGAAAATGATCGGCTTTATCCTGCAGATCTTTGCCCGAGCGGCAACCGGCGGGGCCGGACACCAGGCCGACACTGATACTGAGACGGATAGGTTGGCCGCTCTCATCATGGAAGTCTTCATCGTCCACTCGGGCCCGCAGCCGCTCCATCAGATTAACAGCCTGAGCCGGCGCGCAGTTTGGCAACAAGATAGCAAACTCCTCACCACCAATTCGGGCAATGGCATCCGACTGGCGACACTGTGCCTGCATTAAGCCCGCCAGTTGCTTCAATACTTTATCGCCGGTAGCGTGGCCAAAACTGTCGTTGATTAACTTGAAATGATCCAGATCCAAAAGCGCCAGGCTGTAGTCTTCACGATTGAGCCTGGCCTGCTTGTCCACCAATTCCAATTGCGGCTCGAATCCACGGCGATTGAGTAAACCTGTCAGCGGATCGCGAAAGGCCACCTGCTGCCAGGCATCTCTATGCTGCTCGGATAAGCGTAACTGGCGGTTTTGCAGGGCGATCCCCAGTAAAACCAAAGCATTGGCAAAGCAAAAAGCGGCCAGTTCCGCTGTTTCTGCCGAATACAATCCGGCATCGAACGGCCCCAGCCCCTTGGCACTTACGTAAATAACCACAGCAAAGCTCCCACTGCTGAGACTGCAGGTGAGCAGGAAACTGCCCTCAAATGCCTGCATCACCAACACAGGCAGCAGCAAATACAAGACCCAGGGTTGATTGCCAAATGCCAAAGTAAAAATAACAACCAGAGCCAAAATCGACAGAAGAGATGCCCGGATCTGCCGTTGATTGATAAAAAACCGCTCCGACCAGCCCAGATACACCTGATAAACCAAGACAATCCCCAGAGAATCGGCCAAAAACAGCATCACAGCCATCGTTGGCCAAGAACTCTGGTCGATATAACCGCCCCAAACAAGATTTAGCGCCAGCAAAATACTGGACAGCGCCACAGGGATAACACAAACATAGAAACCAAAGAGCAATAACTCCCTGGCTCTTTGCAGCCCCATGGGCAGGGCCCAACGTAACATTCGGGCGGCCAATAGCGGCATCAGGGCATCAATTGCGGCAGATATCCAGGTGTGTAGCTGTGCCTGCTGCAGATTGCTGCTATTGAGTCCGGGGAAATTGGCCAGGAAGGAGGCGATAAATAAAGGGATAATAGCCACTGTGCCAAAACGCAAGCACAAGATCACTCCTATCCCCGAAGGCAACCATAGAAGGGTGATATTGCTCGGCTGCAATACCAGAGTGGCCATCCCCAGTCGGCCGCTGATATAGCAGAGCAGACCTCCAAGCAAAAGCAGTAGCCAATCGGCTCGCCCCCAACGTCTCAAATCAGTCACTTATTTTTCCGGCAATATTCATAAAAATGAGTATAGCCAAGCCGTTCCAACCCTGTGGCTGCCAAAGGAAAAAACAACGCCACCGGAGGGGTAAGTCCGGCGGCGTATGAAATTGAGTGTCGGTCAGTAAAAGTAAAGCGCTACTTTTTCGCGTCACTCTTGGCTTGCTGTAATACCTGACTCATTGGCGGCACCAAAGTGGTAGGATCCAGACGCATCTGATACCAGTTCACCCGCCAATCCAGATGTGGCCCTGTGGCTCGTCCGGTCGCCCCCACTTCGGCCACCGCCTGGCCCTGTTTCACCTCATCGCCCTCTTTGACATACAGCTTGCTTAAGTGCAAAAAGCTGGAACTGACACCATAGCCGTGGTCGATAATCATGGTGCCACCGGAATAGAACATGTCAGGTACCGACAGGCTGATAACGCCATCGGCCGGTGCCACCACCACAGTGCCGGTTTTGGCGGCAACATCCACACCATAGTGCGGTGTGCCAGGCTTACCGTTGTATACCCTTTGGCTGCCATAAACCCCTGAAATTCGCCCGGTCAGCGGCCAGATAAAGTCGTCGGCAAACGCCTGCTGGGTACTGAAATGGCTGCGGGCCGCCTTGACCTGGGCGCTGTCTTTGGCGGCGCGCTCCTGGGCCTTGGGATCCGGCTTCATGATTTTCTTGCTGATCCCCTCAACGTATTGAATGCGATAATCCCGCTTGTCGAGTTTGAGGTTACGGCTCTCACTGCTGCCATCCGGGTAACTGAGTGTCAGCGTCTGCTCGAGCGCGGCCTCACGCTCAAAACCAAAGGCAAACCTGCCATCCGGCGTCAAGGTGATGCTCTCGCCATTGAGACTTACCTCAGTACCCGGCTCTGTTCTGGCTCTAATCAGAGCTCCCTGTTCAAACTTGCCCTGAAACTGCACCCGTGATGACTCAGGTTTGATGTTGGGCTCAGACTTGGATTCGGCCTGCAGTATAGGACTCACAACCAAAGTGCCCAGCAGCATCAACGGCAGCGCCTTAAAAGATGGGATTGGCATCTTGCTGTTATTGAACTTCACTCTTGTTCCTCTTTATCTTTGCGCCGCGTAGACGCCAAGGTGCAGCCTACTTGCGGATACCTTTAGATTACTTTTAGGTTGACCTTATTCTTGGTCCGGCTCAGGCCAAGCAATATCTATCAGTCGCCCTGATGCTGCGCCGATGCGATAGCGCCCTTGCCTATGCCCTCGAAGGCTACCACTTTAAAATGTTTACCCGGCTCAAAGCCCGCCATGCTGTCGGCCATAAAATGGGCCAGCAGTTCGACCGTGGTGTCGTGGGGGATCAAATCACAGCAGTCTCTTGGCATCGCCAACTGAAAATCACCCTGCGGCGCTTGGTATCTGAAGCCAATATGGCTCTTGTCATCTATCTTGGTTTGGGGTGACAACTCAAGCTCACTGACACCAACCACATCTTCTTCACTGCCAAGGTAGATATCTTTCCAACGTTTGGCCCAGTATTCATCCCATTTGGGCGCGGCGATACCATCGGCAAACACATTGACAGGACTGCGGTGACCGTGAGCGATACGCTGGCAGTTACCGTCGTGCTTACGCAAGCCGTGACTGTAATGGTAATAGGGCGTTTCCAGCACCTCGTTGCGAAGT
Source organism: Shewanella indica (assembly GCF_033842865.1). NCBI lineage: Bacteria > Pseudomonadati > Pseudomonadota > Gammaproteobacteria > Alteromonadales > Shewanellaceae > Shewanella > Shewanella indica. Next base: position 3,497,687 of record NZ_JAWXXR010000001.1, on the reverse strand, counting down.
GTCAGGCTGATGCCCTGAACATTGTCCGGCAAGGCATCTGTCAGCGCCTTGTGCAAAAACTGGTTCACGCTGTCAAAGTCGATAATCTCGCTGGGGATAAGGGCGAAAGCCTGCGCCGGACAAGCCAGGTGAATGCTGCCGCGCAGACTATGGAAGTCCATCCACACCTTGTCGCCCTGCTGTTGCCAGCGCACCTGGCTACAGGCGGTGGGTACCAATAAACGGTGATCGGCCACCTCATCTATGGTTTGCTTTATGGTGCGCTTGACCTTGGAAAAGTCGAGCAACATGTTTTGCTCATCCAGGCCACCGTCGAGCAGCACATCGACTATCCAGCTTTCGCCTACCATGCCGCGAAACGGGCACAGGTAAGAAAAATCAACCACAGTTAAATCTTTGACAAATAATTGCATTCTCGCTCCCAGGCAGATAAACAGTCCACCCATGTGTTATCGGCCGGCCGATATTGGCCGCCGATTACGTCAATACCGGCCAGGGTATCGACACTTGACGTATATTTCGCAAAAAGTCTGTGATCTTGTCCAAAAGCTCCACAGCTTTTTGCTTGAGTTTCCGGTATTATACGCAAGTCACTGCCAATATTAATAACGCTAATCAGGTATCCTATGAAAACCCTCATCTGCAACGCCCAATTGGTTAATGAAGGAACAATCCGTACTCAGGATCTGCTGATCGACAACGGCCGCATCAGCCAGATTGCCTCCCAGATCACGGCTCCGGCAGGGGCTCAAGTCATAGATGCTCAGGGTAAACACCTGCTGCCGGGGATGATCGACGATCAGGTGCATTTCCGCGAGCCGGGTTTCCCCAATAAGGGCACCATCGCCAGTGAATCCCGCGCCGCCGTGGCCGGGGGTATCACCAGCTTTATGGAAATGCCCAATGTGAATCCGCAGACCACCAATCTGCAGGCGCTGGAAGACAAGTATACCCGCGCGTCTCAAAGTTCATTGGCCAACTTTGCTTTCTATCTCGGCGCCACCAACGATAACCTGGAAGAGATTAAACGTCTCGATCCCAACCAGGCCTGCGGGGTGAAAATCTTTATGGGCGCCTCTACCGGTAATATGTTGGTGGATAACAGTGCCACTCTGGACGGCATCTTCGCCAACTCTCCTGTGGTCATTGCCACTCACTGTGAAGACAGCCCCACCATAGCCGCCAATGAAGCCGCCATGCGTGAAAAATACGGTGACGCCATACCTATGGAGCTGCACGGCGAAATCCGCTCCCGCGAAGCCTGCCTCAAGTCATCTCAACTGGCGACCGACCTGGCCATTCGTCACAAGGCGCGTCTGCATGTACTGCATTTGACCACGGCCGACGAACTCTATCTGTTTGAGCCGGCCAAGCAGCTGGCACAGCTCAGGGGTGCCAACATTACCGCCGAAGTCTGTGTACACCATCTTTCGTTCAACGACAGTGACTACGCCCGCCTCGGCAGCCAGATAAAGTGTAACCCGGCCATCAAGACCCTTGCCGACCAACAGGCACTGATAGATGCCGTCAATCGCGACATCATTGACATTATCGCCACAGATCACGCGCCGCACACCTGGGAAGAGAAGCAAGCCGACAGCTACTTCAAGGCGCCGTCCGGTTTGCCGCTGGTGCAACATGCACTGCTCAGCCTGCTGGATCTGCATGCCAAGGGGCACTTCAGTTTGGAAAAAATCGTCCAAAAGACCAGCCATGCGGTGGCCGAGCGCTTTGAACTCAAAGACAGGGGCTATCTGCGCGAAGGTTATCTGGCGGATCTGGTACTGGTGGATCTCAACAAGCCCTTCGAGGCCACGCTGGAAAACACCCGTTATCACTGCGGTTGGTCACCCTTCACCGGCCATAAGTTTGCCGCCTCTATCAGTGGTACTTGGGTCAATGGTAAGCAACTGTTTGACGGCAGTCGCTTTATCGATAATACCCTGGGCCAACGCCTCACATTTAATCGCACTTAATCGCTGATAAACCAAGGGCTCCTTTAGCGGAGCCCTTGAACTTATTATTGGAATGGCCCCTTTCCCTTCACAAAAACAATCAAGATTAAGCGGTTCAACTGGAGCCATTTAAATCCCGTGCCAACAGTGTCAGTGCTCTTTTAAAGTCCGGCATGAAACAATACTAGCTTCACGCTTTTAAAACTGGTTGTGTTATTCTGAAACTCTCTGTAGTCATTGCCGCTGCAGGTTGAATGCTTTATCTTCTGCCGTTCGCTCAAATTAAGACGGCACCTGATAACATAATGGTTAGTAGATAAATGGCTCACGAACTGGATACCCTGGATCTTAATCTGATGCGCCTGCTTAAGGCGGTTGTCGACAATCGCAGTATCAAACTGGCTGCCATGCAACTTGGGATTTCTCAGCCCAGTGCCAGCCGCGGTGTGATGCGCCTTAAGCAAACCTTCCAGGACCCCCTGTTTGTTCGTAAACCCCATGGTGTAGAACCCTCACCCATGGCGCTGCGCCTGGCAGAAGAGTTTGACAATATTCTGGCCCCTATCGAAAAAGTTCTGCTGGAGTTCGAAGACTTCAGCGCCGACACCTACACTGGGCAAATAGCCATAGTGACAGATCCCTACCTTATGGATGAACAGGGACAAAGATTGCTGCAAAGCTGTCATCATGCCTTTCCCAATGCCAGCTTCACCTTTTCCAGCTGGAACGGTTACAGCCATGATGAGATGCTCGAAGGCATTCACGATTATTGTATTTTGGATCAGGAAACCGAGCTGTCGAAGGATATCTATATGCGGCCGCTATTCACTGAAAAACGGGTGATCCTGGCACGCAAAGATCATCCGCTGCTCGGCGCTGAAAATGATTGGCAGACTGTGTCCACGCTGCCGATAGTCTCCCTGCCAGCACCGGCCTCCTACAATCCGCAATGCACTGTGGAATCTGAGTATCAGCGTATGGGCTATCAGCCTCATGTATTACTCAAATCATACAACCTGAGGGTAGCCTGTCAGATGTTGTTGGAAACCGACGCCATCATGTACGCCAGTCAAGGTACTGCCAGGTTGATGCCCGAACTGGCCTCCTTCCCCATGCCCCAGGTTAATCACGAATTCAGTCACTTCGTGGTTTCCGGCGGCTTTTTACAGACCTACCGTAATCACCCTCTGCACCAGCATCTTCACAAGGTGGTACAAGACACATTTCAACCAACGCCAACATCAGTTTAGAGCGTAACAGATATTCATATTTGAATATCTCAATTACCTATCAAGTCAAAACCCGAACAGTTAACCTAGCGGTGTAAGTTTGGAATTGCCGCTTAAGTTATTGTTACTCCTTTTTTATGACTTATCTGGCCAGATAGATTCGGGTGTAATGTGCGATTCTCCGTTATGCATATTTTTCATTTCATGTAGAAGGTGAATTATGATCCTTGCACGGGTATTTCTATTGTTTGCAATTTCCGCCGAAGTGGCAGGTACCAGTACCATGAACCTACTGGGACCTGAAAGTTCTATCTGGGGCTATCTGCTGATGTACCTCTTGATTGGTGTGTCCTACTTCTTTTTATCACTGGCGGCGAAAAAAATTGCCATAGGCGTGGCTTATGCGGTTTGGGAAGGCTTGGGCATAGCCCTTATCACTCTGGTATCCATGTTGTTATTTGACTCCAGGCTCAACCCGCAGGAACTTGCCGGACTGGCCTTGGCCATCCTGGGTATAGTGCTGGTGACTCTGGGCGAGGGCCATCAAGGTGATAAACCCAAAGGTCAGGACACTGGTTTGAGAGCAAGCAGCGCCGCAAGTAGCTTGTAACGGAGGTTAACATGAACCAGTTTCTGACGCTCTCGTTTGGCTATGTGGTGCTGGCCGCCTTGATTGATATTGCCGCCAATATGGCGCTCACCCGCTCCAACGGATTCAAACGTAAATTATGGGGCGTGCTGGCAATCTTGCTGGTGCTGAGCGCCTTTACTCTGCTGGCACAGGCAGTGAAAGAGATAGACCTGGCGATCGCCTATGCCTCCTGGGGCGCTATCGGCATTTTGGGCACAGCTATCGGCGGCGCCTTGCTGTTCAAACAAAGACTCAAGCCCATAGGTTGGGTCGGCATAGCCGTGGTTATCGCCGCTGTTATCGTGATGAAAACCGCCTAAGGTCAGTAGCAACAAGTAAGGGTTAAGCAAGTAAAGCTGAAATAAGCAAAAAGGCGCCCTCGGGCGCCTTTTCTTATGCTCACTAAAGAGACTTATTTGGTACCGAAAATCTTGTCACCGGCATCACCCAGACCTGGCAGGATATAGCCCTTGTCGTTCAGGCAATCATCGACAGAAGCCGTGTAAAGTTCGATATCGGGATGCGCCTCTTCCAATGCTTTAACGCCTTCAGGCGCCGCAACCAACACCAGCGCCTTGATATGCTTACAGCCGCGCTTTTTCAGCAAGTCTATGGTGCAAATCATGGAGCCGCCGGTAGCCAGCATGGGGTCAACCACCAGTGCCAAACGCTCTTCCATATCGCTGGCGAGCTTCTCGAAGTAAGGCACAGGCTCCAGGGTTTCTTCGTCACGGTAAACACCGACGACTGAAATACGGGCACTGGGAATGTTCTCCAGCACGCCATCCATCATGCCTAGACCGGCACGCAGGATAGGCACTACAGTCACCTTCTTGCCTTTGATCTGTTCCACTTCAACCGGACCGTTCCAGCCCTCAATGGTCACTGTTTCGGTTTCCAAACCTGCGGTTGCCTCGTAGGTTAACAGGCTGCCAACCTCGGCGGCGAGCTCACGAAAACGTTTGGTGCTGATCTCAGCTTCACGCATCAAACCAATTTTGTGGCGTACCAGCGGGTGTTTAACCTCGACAACTTTCATTCTTTTTCTCCTGATCTTGCGGGCGGGACGAGCAATCAGACTGGCAGCTCCAGGCGTGCAGAGCACAAACCAGCCGGATTTGGGCAAATTTGTGAGATTTTAGTTGATTTGTTCCAGCGGTAAAACAGAAAGTTTTATAAATCTGGTAAATCGTGACTTATATCCCTATGAATAAAGTGCAATCTTGGCTTTCGAGCCCCCCGGCAAACTGCTAGAATAGCGCCGCATAAAATCCATAACGATGTACCCGAGAGGATCAAGTGAGTACCCCTACCCCACTGAGCTATAAAGACGCCGGTGTCGATATCGATGCAGGCAACGCACTCGTCAATAACATCAAGTCCGTAGTCAAACGCACTCACCGTCCTGAAGTCATGGGCAACCTGGGTGGTTTTGGCGCCCTGTGTGAACTGCCAACCAAATACAAGCACCCTGTGCTGGTTTCCGGTACCGATGGTGTGGGCACCAAACTGCGCCTGGCCATTGACTTCAAAAAGCATGACACTGTCGGTATCGACCTGGTGGCCATGTGTGTCAACGACCTGCTGGTTCAAGGCGCCGAGCCGCTGTTTTTCCTCGACTACTATGCTACCGGCAAGCTGGACGTCAATGTGGCGACTGACGTGGTTACAGGTATCGGCGAAGGCTGCTTCCAATCCGGTTGTGCCCTGATCGGTGGTGAAACCGCCGAAATGCCCGGCATGTACGAAGGCGCTGACTATGATCTGGCCGGTTTTTGTGTCGGTGTGGTGGAGAAAGAAGCCATCATCGACGGCAGCAAGGTACAGGCCGGTGATGCACTGATAGCCCTGGGCTCCAGTGGTCCTCATTCCAACGGTTACTCACTGATCCGTAAAGTCCTGGAAGTCAGCCAGGCCGACCCACAGCAAGATCTGGACGGCAAGCCGCTTATCGATCACCTGCTGGAACCAACCCGCATCTATGTCAAACCTTTGCTGGAACTGCTGGAAAAACACCCGGTTCACGCCATGGTACACATCACAGGCGGCGGTTTCTGGGAAAACATTCCAAGGGTACTGCCCGAAGGCGCCAAGGCCGTTATCCAGGGCGAGTCCTGGCAGTGGCCGAGCGTATTCAACTGGCTCAAGCAAGCCGGTAATATCACAGAACATGAAATGTACCGCACCTTTAACTGTGGTGTCGGTATGATAGTTGCCCTGCCTCAGGCTGAAGCCGCCGCCGCCATTGAGCTACTCAAGGCCAAAGGTGAAAACGCCTGGCAGATAGGCACTATCGCCAATCGTACTCAACAAGAAGAGCAAGTGGAGATCCTTTAATGCAGGAGAGTTGTCGCATATTGGTAATGATTTCGGGCAATGGCAGTAATTTGCAGGCTGTTATCGACAGCTGTGATAGCAAGATGCCAGGGCGCGTGGTCGGAGTGATCAGCAACAAGGCCGATGCCTATGGTCTGATCCGGGCCCATCATGCCGAAATAGACACCAGTTGCGTCATCGCCCGCAAAGAGGAGTCCCGCGCCCAATACGATGCCAGACTGCAGGCGGCTATCGACAGATATCAGCCCGACCTCATCGTATTGGCCGGCTTTATGCGTATTCTCAGTGATGAGCTGGTCAGCCGTTACCAGGGCAAGATGCTCAATATCCACCCGTCACTGCTGCCCAAGTATCCTGGATTGGATACCCACAAGCGCGCCATCGAAGCCGGTGACAGCGAACATGGCGCCAGTGTTCATTTCGTTATCCCGGCACTGGACAGTGGCCCGGTGATTTTGCAGGCCAAAGTACCTGTGTTTGCCGATGACACAGTGGCAACTCTGGCGGCCAGGGTGCACGAGCAGGAACACGCCATCTACCCGATAGTGGTGCGCTGGTTCTGCCAGGGCCGACTGAAGATGGTTGACGGTAAGGCCTGGCTCGACGATGAAGCCATCGGCCCCAACGGCTACGCCCCGGACTGATCTCTGAGTAAACTTAGGGAATTCTTACAAAGGACTAAGGCCATTTGCCTTGCATCCATGCCCGTAAGCCGACGCAGAGCACGCATGGGACTTGTTCGCACCTTCCTTAGGTTGATTAATTCAGCAAAAAGGAGCCATACGGCTCCTTTTTTCATTACAACAATGGCTATTACAGCTATGGCACAAGCTTGCCTCTTCCCTTAATTTACCTGGATATGACGCTCCGTTACCGGCTTTTTACCGCGGCCAATTGTAATTTTATGACCAATGGCGTTAGATAGGGGCAGTTATCAGGACAGAACGAGACGCGCATGAAGAATATTATCTGCGATATAGACGGCGTGCTGATGCACGACAACAAGTTAATCCCCGGCAGTGACAAGTTTATCGCCCGGGTACTGGAACAGGGAAATCCCTTGGTCATCTTGACCAACTACCCGGTACAGACGGGTAAAGATCTGCAAAACCGCCTCGGCGCCGCCGGGCTGCATATTCCCGAAGAGTGTTTCTATACCTCGGCCATGGCGACCGCCGACTTTCTCAGGCACCAGGAAGGCAGCAAGGCCTTTGTCATAGGTGAAGGTGCCCTCACCCACGAACTTTACAAGGCCGGCTTTACCATTACCGATATCAACCCCGACTTTGTTATCGTCGGCGAAACCCGCTCCTACAACTGGGACATGATCCATAAGGCCGCCCGTTTTGTTGCCGATGGCGCCCGTTTTATTGCCACCAACCCGGATACCCATGGCCCGGCTTATAGTCCCGCCTGTGGCGCTCTCTGTGCGCCTATAGAAAGAATAAGCGGTCGCAGGCCCTTCTACGTGGGTAAACCCAGCAGTTGGATCATCCGCTCGGCGCTGAACCATATAGATGGTCATTCCGAAAATACCGTGATTATCGGCGATAACATGCGCACCGATATTCTGGCCGGTTTTCAGGCCGGGCTGGAAACCATACTGGTCACCAGTGGAGTCAGCAAGCTGGAAGACATAGAGAAAGAGCCCTTCCGTCCCAACCATGTGTTTGCCTGCGCCGCCGACATCGACGTGATCTGAAACCATTGGTAACATTCCTTTTACCGCCTCCGCTTGTGCCGGGGGCGTTTTTTCGTCCATGATAGCGCACAGGCAAAGGCAAAGCCGTTGCCACTTCATACCTGACAATAAAAGCAACAACAGGATCCCTTATGCGCTTGATGATCCCCCTGTGTACCCTGGCACTCTTGAGTGCCTGCAGCCAAAACAATACTGCCGACGACCCCATCCGCGTTGTCAGTTTCAATGAACATGAGTTTCGCCAGGACATCCAAACCTTGGCCTCGGATGAATTTGAAGGCCGGGCGCCGACTACCCGCGGCGAGCAGCTGACCCTGGACTATCTCAGCAAGGCCTTTGCCGCTATGGGGCTTGAGCCCGGCGCCAGCGGCAGCTTTTTGCAAAAAGTGCCCATGGTGAGCTATACCGCCAGTGAAACCCAGGCAATACAGTTAGCCGGTATCGATTTTCAATATCCCCAGGATCTGGTGCTCGGCAGTCGCCATGATGTCAAACGCGTCGATATCACCAACGCACCACTGGTGTTTGTCGGTTACGGTATCAACGCCCCCGAGTACGACTGGAACGACTACCAGGGCCTGGATATGAAGGGCAAAATCGCCCTTATTCTGGTGAATGACCCCGGCTTTGCCCGCCCGGATCTCGGTAAATTCAACGGCAAGGCGATGACCTATTACGGCCGCTGGACCTACAAGTATGAAGAAGCCAGCCGTCAGGGCGCATTGGGCGCCATCATCATTCACGACACGGCTCCTGCCGCTTATCCCTGGTCTGTGGTGGAGAACAGCTGGACCGGCCCACAGCAGGATCTGGCCTCGGACTCCGGCAACGAGCGAGTGGCAGTGGAAGGCTGGATAACCCAGGATGCCGCCCAAAAGGTGTTTGCCAAAGCCGGGCTTGAACTGGACAGCGCCATCAGCCGCGCTGCCCACGGCCCACTGCAACTGACGCTGGGGCAAACCGCCAGCATAGGTTTCGATAACAAGGCCGAGTATGGCGACAGCTACAATGTGGTTGCCACTCTGCCGGGCAGCAGCCGTGCCAATGAGCATATTCTGTTTACCGGCCACTGGGATCATTTGGGCATAAGCAGCTCGGCCGAAGGCGACAAGGTGTTCAATGGCGCAATGGACAACGCCTCCGGCATCGCCGGCATGCTGGCCATCGCCCGTGAGTTTGCCGCCGACGCCAAGGCTGGCAAGCGCCTCAAGCGTTCGCTGACCTTTATCGCCACCACAGGTGAAGAGCAAGGTCTGCTGGGATCACGTTTCTATGCCGCCCAGCCCGCCTACCCACTGGAAAACACCATAGGAGTGATTAATCTCGACAGCACCAATATCTATGGCCGCACCAAAGACTTTACCATAGTGGGCAAAGGCAAGTCTGAGCTGGAGCGTTATCTGGAAGCCGCGCTCAAGACCCAGGGCCGCTATGCCACGGCAGAGAAACACCCCGAGTCCGGTGGTTTCTTCCGCTCGGATCACTTCAGTTTTGCCCAGTATGGCGTACCTGCGGTATTTGCCGGTGGCGGCAGCGAACCTGTAGATCAGGCCACCGCTAACTACAAAGCAGCAATGAAGCAGCAGATGAAAGGCTGCTATCACAACCTCTGTGATGAGTATCATGCCAACTGGGATCTCTCCGGCGCGCTGGAAGATCTGGCCGTGTACTACAAGGCCGCCGAACGCTTGGCGGATTCGGCCGATCGCCCGGGTTACTTCGAGGGCACAGAGTTTTATCGCTTGCGACCGGAAACCGGCGTTACTCCAACGATTTAACCAGACACATTTATCCCATCCCCCAAGGCGCCTCCGGCGCCTTTTTGCGTTGTTTTCCGGGCCGATAAATCGATCGCCGATAAAAACAGCGGCTTTGGGAAAGCGCCAATTTGCACGCTGTTACAGCGAGCTTAAATGCAGATCTTTCACCAATTAAGCGATTAAATTATTCAACCTGCAAAAAAGCCACCAAACAAACAGGTTAAAACTTATAAATTAGGCCATTTTTATGATTTATATTTAAAAATAACACTTGGCTTTTGAGAATTCTACAGGCAAAGTGAAGCCATTGCTGAAGAAACACCAAGTTTGGAGTCTTACCATGTGTTCAATTTTTGCCATTCTCGATATCCAGTCTGATGCCGCCGCTCTGAGAAGCACAGCGCTGGAGATGTCCAAACTGATGCGTCACCGCGGCCCTGACTGGTCGGGTATTCATACCACTGCAAGAGCCATTCTCGCCCATGAGCGGCTGGCCATTGTCGATATCGAACACGGTGCCCAGCCGCTGTTATCTGCAGACGGCCAATTGGTGCTAGCAGTCAACGGTGAAATCTACAACCACAAAGAACTCAAGGCCGAGCTCGGCGACAAGTACAGCTACCAGACCAACTCGGATTGCGAAGTGATCCTGGCGCTGTATCAGGAATATGGCTGCGACTTTCTCGATAAGCTCAACGGTATTTTTGCCTTCGTACTCTATGACAAGGCCAAGGACTGCTACCTCGTAGGCCGGGATCACATGGGGATCATCCCGCTTTACACCGGCCGCGATACCAGCGGCAACTTCTATGTCGCCTCCGAGATGAAAGCGCTGGTCCCCGTATGTAAAACTGTGGAAGTATTCAGCCCCGGGCATTACCTCTTCAGTGAAGATGACGCGCCGGTGCAATACTATCAGCGTGACTGGCGCGACTATGAAGCGGTAGCCCAAAACAGCGCCTCCAGCGAAGAGTTGCGCGAAGCGTTGGAAGCCGCGGTAAAACGCCAGCTGATGTCAGATGTGCCCTATGGCGTTTTACTGTCTGGCGGGCTGGATTCCTCGGTGATTTCCGCCATAACCCAAACTTTTGCCAAACGCCGTATTGAAGACAACGATGCCTCCGATGCCTGGTGGCCACAGCTGCACTCCTTTGCCGTGGGCCTGAAAGGGGCACCGGATCTGGCAGCGGCGCAAAAGGTCGCCGATGCCATAGGCACCATACACCATGAGCTGCACTTCACCTTCCAGGAGGGCCTGGATGCCATCAAGGAGGTGATTTATCACCTGGAAACCTATGATGTCACCACCATACGCGCTGCAACCCCCATGTATTTGATGGCGCGCAAGATCAAGGCAATGGGGATCAAGATGGTGCTCTCAGGCGAAGGGGCCGATGAACTGTTCGGCGGTTACCTCTATTTTCACAAGGCACCCAACGCCCGCGCCTTCCACGAAGAACTGGTACGTAAACTCGACAAGCTGCACCTGTACGACTGCCTGCGGGCCAACAAGGCCATGGCAGCCTGGGGCCTGGAAGCCCGGGTACCCTTCCTTGACAAGGAGTTTATGGACGTGGCCATGCGCCTGAATCCAGAAGCCAAGATGTCGCGCGATGGCCGAATTGAAAAGCATATTCTGCGTGAAGCCTTCGAGCATAAGCTCCCGGCCGAAGTCGCCTGGCGCCAGAAAGAGCAGTTCAGTGACGGTGTGGGTTACTCCTGGATTGACGGCCTGAAAGAACATGCCGCCGCCCAGGTGGAAGATAAAGAGCTGGCCAACGCCCGTTTCCGCTTCCCGCACAACACGCCGGAAACCAAGGAGGCCTACTTCTATCGCTGTTTCTTTGAAGAGCACTTCCCGCTGGAGTCGGCAGCACTGACTGTACCGGGTGGTAAATCGGTTGCCTGCTCTACCCCGGAAGCGCTGGCCTGGGATGAGAGCCTGTCCGGCATCATAGATCCTTCCGGCCGAGCAGTACGCTCTGTGCACACCGCATCTTATTGAGCTTAAGTAAAAACCATAAAGGCGCCAAATGGCGCCTTTATTCATTACCGGACATCAAAACTTAAATCCGCTTCTGTGCCGCTTTATTTGCTTTGAGCTTGTTCACTTGCGCCTTGTTCTCAGCACTCTAAGCCCGGCCGTTACTTGGTCACGCTCAACTTGTCGCTGCCGGCAGCGCTCGAGAATAGCCTGCCGCTCGCTGTCCGTTGCCTGATGCCAGGCCAGAATTTCTTCCAGCGTCCTGAAACACCCCAGGCAAACATCTTGCAGGTCCAGGCAGCAGTGGCGAATACAGGGAGAGTCCACCCTGTTACTGCGCTTTGGCTGCCTGGACATATTAGCTTCTTAGCTACCGCGCTTAAAGTAGCTTGGCTGATGCAGCTCAGTAACCTCCAGCGATATACTGTCGGCTTTGGCCGCAATCGGCTCCAGTGCGGCAAACACGCTTTGGGTCAGGGCTTGCTTTTGCTCATCGGTGCGCCCCGGCATAATGGCCAAACGCACATGGATAAAGGTTTGCGCGCTGTCCTCCCCTACCAGGAAATGCTCACAGGCATGTGCCCTACTCTTGATGGCAGATGGTGTGAACAAGCCTGAGTCTATGGCACCTTGGTGCACCGCCTGAACCAGTTTGGCAACCGGCAACTGCTGCGCCAGGGGCGCCGAATACTCAATAATACAGTGAGGCATAATCCTTCCTTGTAAAGGGAGAAGCGTCCGGGTTTATTCAGACCAGACGGCATACTCGTTTTGGCTCGGGCAGCGAAAATGAAAGCGCCGACCGCCGGGAAAACTGAAAATATCTTTACTGATCTCGCCGCCATGGGCCTTGACGGCTTCCAGGCTGGCATTCAAATCGTTTGAGTAGAGCACCAACAGCGGGCAGCCATTGAGGGTATCGAAGTTCACCGATGAACGGAAAAAACCGCCATCGATCCCGGCCTGGGTAAAACAACTGTAGTCCGGGCCATAGTCAACAAAGCCCCAACCAAACACCGCCTGAAAAAACGCCTTGGTGGCTTCCAGTTCCCGGGCGGGAAGTTCAAGATAGTTAATCGTATGATGTAACGCCATGGCTTTCCTCCCGCCGCTTGGGCGACTTAATAGCGGTTATTTAGCTGAGCTGCAGGCTAGGTTCAGCCCAAAATTCACCTGTATATAGTTATAGCAAGCGTTGCAGGTATACGCTGACCAGCCCTATCAAACCGCCAAAGACACCGCCCCAGACAACCAGCCAGCCCAGGTGAGTTTTAATCATCTGCTGCACCATCTCTTTGACCAACTGCGGCGTTAACTCGGCCAACCGCTGCTCGACAATATCCTGAATTTGGCTGCGCATATCGGCCATCACTCCGGGCTGCTCCAGCTCGCCCTTGAGCAGCTCGTAAAAATCATCACTCTTGGCAATATCCGCCAGCGACTGCTGCATCTTTTCAATAAAGGGTTGCTTGAGCGGCGCGAGAGCTTCCTCGCCGCCAAACATGGATAACATCCCCCCCAATGATGACTGGGCCACCGTGGCCACCAGAGCATCAAAGGCCGGAGCCAAGTCTACCTTGGTGATAACACCGGAGAGATCCAGGCTCTGCTTGTCCGAGCGGGTAGACAGGAAACGGTCTATGTTGGCCTCAGAGAAGAACTGCTCCATCATCAACTCGCTGATCGCTTGCTTGAACTGCTCGAAACGAGCCGGGATCACCCCTGAACCATAGAGACCCGGTACCTTTTCAAACAACATATGCACCGCCAGCCAGTTGGTAATGGCGCCGGATACGGCAAATAGGCCTATGTTAAATAACACATCTGAGTGCATGCCATAGCCGGTCAGCATAATGGCCAGCGCCAAGAGATTGGTAACCGCGCTCTTGTCGAGCACAGGTGTCTGTTGTACTGCTGTTTTCAATCTGAAATCCCCTGAAATTAAAACCCGCTAATGGTAGCAAACAGGGGGCAGTCGATTAAAGTAGTGCGTGATACAGACCTTGCTCTGTGTCATCCCCGGTTGCGGACATGAAGGACTCACCGAATTTGCGTTTCACCGCCAACACCTTGGCATTCTGTGCCAGAGTACGGGCTCTATGGGTGAGTTCTTTGGCAATTCCCTGACCACGGTAATCGGGCAATACAAAAAGATCATCGAGATACCACAAGGGCTGGAGTAACAAAGAAGAGAATGAAGGAAAGAGCTGAGTGAAGGCCACCGGATAATCACCCTCGGTGGCGATAAAGATCATCGAATCATTTTCCTGCAAGCGACAGCGTAAAAATTCGCGACAACGACCGAGATCCGACTCTTGCCCCATCTCCTGCCGATATTCATCAAACAACAGGATCAGTTGCTCCAAATCCATTTCAGTAGCCAAACGTATTTGCATTTTTCATCCCTGAATACAAGTTGAAATCTTACTATTTGCCAGAGGCAAAACGACAATAAACTTCATAAACAAGGCAAGGCTAACATAGAAAAGCTTCTCTGGCAGCAGCTTTAGGCTGCCCTCCCCCCAAGCCTGTTCCCGTTCATGCCCATCCTGGCAGCCGTTTTCAACGAGCACACAAACCCAAGCGGACTTAGTCGTATTGGTCGGCGATAACAACTGAAATAGCCCCCAGCCATCAAGCACTGAAACAGGCGATTTAACAATTGGAATATTGCTCATATGATTTGCCGGGCACAGTTGTTTTCATGGCGAATTATGTTGCCAACCCCCACAAAATCAGGGTTTTATTGCCTTTGTTAAAAAACTTGACCTTAAGCTAATTGTTTTACTAATAGGTACTGGGTATTGTATAGCCAATTCAACCAGTTAGCTTTAGCTTTTTCTTAAGCGAACGCTCTGCAACAAGGATACTTTTCCGTTTGTAACGGTATTCAGGGACGAACAACATGTCGCACCCGTGCGGTAGCTATGGCTTTACTTAACGCTTTTTGTCGGGCCTGGGTTTTAGGGGCTTGAGTTTAAGGTGCTTGGTTTTAAGGCCCTTGGTTGCAGGGCTTGAAGCGCTCATGGTAAGTGCCTAATAACTGATTTTTTATACAGTATTATTGACGTTCCTGACAAAATGCCGGCAACTTGTAGCTAAGCTTGCGCGTTATTTCTGTAACATTTTAAAAATAGCATTAAATTCATACAGTTAAAAAGTGCAGCGGGTAGATAATAGGTTTGGAAACCGCGCATGCGCGTTTAGCTGCAAGGGATATTAAGACTAAACTCTTTTATATCCAGCTAATACAAACAGATAGCGATGCGCGTTTACACTCCTCCGAGGACTAAAACGCGCATGCGTGCTATGCAGCTGTTATGCGGGGAGCACCAATGGAGAAAACTAAGCTAACTTCGACCATAACAGTAAAAAAATATAGGCAGCTGAAGGAACAGAGAGATACCCATGCTCTCGCAGACATGCTTTACGAACGATTCTCTGAGCGATACATCGAGCCATTTAGAAACCACGAATTTAAACACGGGTTTAGCATGATGGCTTCTTCGTGCTTGATGATTGAGTCATTATATTGCTTTCAGCGCGGACGCAAGAAAACTGGTCAAGCTGGTGTTGAGGTGTTCGAGGAGTTCTTTGAGAAATCTACGCATCTAAAAGATTTCATCGGTTATGGTGAATCCTTCTATAAGAACATCCGGTGCGGGATACTACATCAGGGCGAAACCTATGGCGGTTGGAAGATCCGAAGGAAGGGCCCACTTTTCAAAAAAACTGATATGGTTGTGAATGCCACAAAATTTTTAGATGCTCTCGATGACGAGCTGAATGAATTTACAGATCTATTGAAAAAATCGAGATTTCACAGGAAACCATGGTCAGGAGTGATCAGAAAATTTGACTCAATTTGCGATAATTGTAATGCATAACAAAGCCATTAAATTCGCTCACTTCGGTCGCCGGACCTCGTTTCACTCAGCCGTTTATGGCGGGCGTTATAAATTTTTAAAGGAGTCATGAGTGGCAAGCTCTGGAACATATTATTTAGGTCGAGTATTGAAACTTGGTACTCTCGATCAAGAAAAGTTAATGAATGCAATCAAAGAGCCGGTTTCCTTATCTTATAGAGGTTCATCTTGGACGTTCATTGACGTCCAAGAAGTTAAGGGCAACGGGGAACATTATATTTTCGGTCGCCTAAGCAAATACAAGCCGTTAGGTGAGGTTACTGTCGTAGATACACATCGGAGAACAGAAGAAACACAAATTGAACCTAACTTGAAAGTTGCCTCTAGCCCTTTTGTATATATCCCGTCCCACTCGGGTATTGCATTTCTTAATGTGTATAATCACATCGAACAAAAAGCTTTTGTTAATCGCTTTTGTTCTATTATCGAGGAAACCTATCAACGCTTTTTCGTGGATTGCGACATTGAGTTAGTCTCAGACTTACGCTCTTTTGCTGCGAAAATATCATCATTGGATGGTATCTATCATGTTAACGCGAAAATATCTCCTCCTAACCCAATGTTCGGCTGTCTTTGGGCAGAGTTAAAGGACTACTTAATCAAACGAAACACTGATCGTATGACCGTCGTCGAAGATGCTCCAGAAAGTGAGCCGCTAAATACAGATCTACCATATCACATAGAAAAAGCGGCAAACCAGACGGCAGACGAGCAATATGTGTCAGAAGAACCTCTTCCGATCGGGGACGCTGCAATACTTATGGCAGCAGATGGCTATGGTCATGGAACAGTTAAAGGGAAAAGAGATAATGAAGTTATAACTATTAAAACATCCGAGACAGTAAAGAACTTTTCCTTCGACAAAAATCCAGAGCCTGATGCTCTCTATCGTAAAGCTCTTGGAATATTTGACGAAATCAAAGAAAAAAGGCACCTGGGTCACTGATGAATCGAATTCTAGATATTCTTCGCTTTACTATTATTTCTCCGGAGTTTGTTGTTATTCTTCTGACGGTTGCAATGACATATAGTTATCCGGAAGCATTTGTACTTATAGGTGGAAAACTTAAAGGCAATACAGAACTATGGAAGTTTATCCCCTCATTGCCTGTTATCTTCACTGGCGTGACCTTTAAAGTGGCTCAAAAAGTTCATGCACCTTTGGAGAATACGTCCAACAAGCAACTCTACGAATGGAACTCATTCAATAAGGTTTCTGATCGTATAATGGCGTCTTATTTGATTTGTATACTATGTTGCGCCGCTAGTTTTACAATTTGGTTCTTCATGTCAGAGTTGAGTGAACTAATGTTAGGTTCAATATTATTGAGTTCAATCCTCATCTCTGGATTAACTACGTTCCAAATTATCTTAGCAGCTCAAAAAATCAGGCAAGTCATAGAGCAATATACATAAAAAATATAAAAAAATATGGACACCCAGCGTTAATAGCGCACTAGTTAGCCTCCGACTATGCTTTGTTTAAGCATTTAACAAGGAGGTTATTATGCCGCGCCCTCGCCGAACTCAAATCAGCCTTGAAGATACGCCTTACTATCATTGTTGCAGCCGCGTGGTGCGGCGAGCCTTTCTGTGTGGTGATGATGCCTACTCGGGTAAGAATTATGACCACCGCCGTGGTTGGGTGGAATCGTTATTGTTTGAACTGGAAGCTGTTTTTGCCATTGATGTGGCGGCATTCGCCATCATGAGTAATCATTTGCATCTGGTGTTGCATATTGATATAGAGACAGCAAACCGATGGACAGACAGAGAAGTGCTTGAGCAATGGCATAAGCTGTTCAAAGGTGATGAGTTAACCCGCAAATTCACCCAGGGTGAGCTGATTGAAGCGCATGAAGTTCCCAGGCTGAAGCATACTATTGCGATTTATCGCAGCAGGTTATGTGACATCAGTTGGTTCATGCGTTGTCTCAACGAACCGATAGCGCGTCAAGCCAATCAAGAGGATAACTGTACCGGCCGATTCTATTCGCCGCCATCCCTGGCGCTCTCCCTGCGGGCCAGCTAAAGCTGTTCAAATTTATTCCGGATAAATTTGTGGGAGGGAAGATTTAAGTCACAAACCTTACTCGATGAAGCCGCGGTGTTAACCTACATGGCCTACGTTGACCTCAACCCCATCAGAGCCAAGATGGCCGATACGCCTGAGCAGTCAGAGCATACCAGCATTCGGCTACGTATTCAGGCCGCTTTGAAATGCGAACAACCCGCCAAGCTACTGCCCTTTATCGGTAATGAATGCGATAACCAGCCCAGTGGTATTGCGTTTGAGCTCAAAGATTATCTTGAATTGGTGGATGATACCGGGCGCTGTATTCGCGATGATAAACGTGGTTCGATAGGTGAAAAGAGTGCCAAGCTACTGATGCGGTTGAATATCCCTCATGAGAACTGGCTCAAGCTTACCACTGAATTTGGAAGACTATTTCGTGGGCCGGTAGGCACCTTGCAAGAGCTCAGCTGTTACTGCGAACACTTGGAGAAGCGACGACGGCATTTTGCAACCAGTTGCCAGTACTTTCAAACGGCTTGAACCCCACTCTATCTCAACCGCAGTCATTAAAATCCCCTGAACATGGGTAGGGCTAGCACGGCTCAAATCTCGCATTTTTGCGTGAAATCGGTTCGATTTCATCAAACCTCTGCAACTCATGGATATCTTTCGGCCTCAGCGTACTCAAATCACCTAGCGCTGCTTGAACGCAGACTGAAAGAAGATTAAGTTATTGTTTTACAGTGGGTGGCTTGATTTTTTTGGATTCCGAAACAGATTGGCCAGTGTTCCGCAGAAAACTGGCCACAATTTACAGACCTACTTATAGATTTTTCAGGGCTTATGAAAGATTTGAATGTCCCATCTTTTATATTTGCCTTTTATTACTTCATTCTTTTTAATATATATGTTAGGTTAAGCTCACCCAAGTACACAACAAATAGGTAGTAATCTTGAATAATCCGACTAATATTCGTGCATTGTTTGAATCATTAGCAAATCTTTCAGTGCCATTAGAAAGAGTTTTTCATATTGCAATTACTGAAATAAAGAATGATGGCAGCATTTCAGAGAAGTATAAAGAAGAGCTTTTGAACGCTACAAAATCTCTATTATTTAATAGTTTAGAACTTCATGATTATGTAGGTAAAAAAGATGTGAGCTTTAACATAATGAGTGGCGGAGAATCTGAATACAATAAGATTAGAGAAATATACAAAACCGCATTCCCAAGTGAAAAAGATGAGGGCATAAATTTACATCAACACATCGAAAGACTTAGTTCAAAGTAATGCAATAACATTTAGCTAAGTCATCGATAAATTTATTTTTTTATTTAAACAATTCTCTAAACATACGATTAGGATTCTTTAAAAAAGCTTGTGTTATTTGATAGGCATCTGTTTCTTCATAGTTTATGAGATTAAATCCATCTTCAGATACTCGATAAATAGTAGAATTGGGATAAGAGAGAAGAATTGGGGAATGTGTGGCTATGATAAACTGTGATTTTTTTTGAATCAGCTGATTAATGGTTGCCATGAATGTCATCTGTCTAGTTGGTGACAGTGAAGCTTCAGGTTCGTCTAAAATAAACAAGCTGTTACCTGAAAACCTGTTAAGCACTAAACTCGGTAGTGTTCATAAATCTGTGTCATTTGAGTAATATACACCCAAAAGGATATTCAAATGACCAAACCTACATTCGACATGGAAGCCGCCATTGAAGCTCTGCGTGCAGGTAAAGACCTGACCGGCGTTGTTGATCAAATCATTCGCTTGAACGCAACTGCCCCTAGGCTTTCAGCTGCTTTACGAGATTTTCTGGCGAACAGGCATACCCAGTCTTATGACTTTGTTTAATGCCTTAACCCCAGCCAATGCCTCACCCACTTGCCCGTTATAGTCACGCAAACTTAATTTGGCGCTAATGAGTTGTTTGTAGCGATACATGGCGGTCTCAGATAGGGAACGCTGATGGTAGTGATTCATCAATTTCCATTGCTTCAACTCTCCGGCCTTAAGTGCATCCACTGCTTCATTTCGAGGATGCCCTTGAAAAATATGGACACCCAGCGTTAATGGCGTACTAATTAGTCTCCGACTATGCTTTGTTTAAGCATTTAACAAGGAGGTTATTATTCCGCGCCCTCGCCGAACTCAAATCAGCCTTGAAGATACGCCTTACTATCATTGTTGTACCCGCGTGGTACGGCGTGCCTTTCTGTGTGGTGATGATGCCTACTCGGGTAAAAATTATGACCACCGCCGTGTTTGGGTGGAATCGTTACTGTTTGAACTGGAGGCCGTTTTTGCCATTGATGTGGCGGCATTCGCCATAATGAGTAATCATCTGCATCTGGTGTTGCATATTGATATAGACAGAAAGAAGATTAAGTTATTGTTTTACAGTGGATGGCTTGATTTTTTCTTTTTACATCAGTTTTCATTTATTAACAAGTCAACTAACTGAAGCGCTACTTGAGGCGTGATACCTCTCGGGGAAGTAATGGAAAGCATCACAGAAGAAATTATCGGAAAATACATAGATGTAGCTCAGTATAAGGAGTTGAGTGATTTTATACCTGACAAGAAGTTGGAGATAGTTGAAATAATCCAGCCAGAAGAGGTAACGGCTATCCGTGAAAGGTATAACCCTTATCTTGAAGGTATTGATGCAAACCCCATTGCGGTCACCCTAGGCGATGAAATGATTTTTGTCGGTAGTGGTCCAAAAAATGCGGGCAATGTGTACTACGTAGATATAGAGTTTGGTGTTTTCAAGTTACACAACTCTATTTCTAAGTTTTTAAGTGCAATCAAATTCTAGCAAGACCATGTTACATTACTGCTGGACTTGGTAACGCTTGGAAAATTCGTACAATTACAACAAGAGTTATGGGCATAGTAGTTTTTACTGTATTTTTAATTTAAATGGCTGAACATCGGCTTGCAAGACTACATGCGACATTTTTCATCCTTGATACTAATCTCGGGAAAGGTCAGTAGGCGCGAAGTCTAACAGTTCATATAAACCTATACAGCTTAATTAAGACATCAAAAGAAATGGGAATGGATATGGAGTACAGCAGAGAAAACATTGAGCAACTGCTAGAAGGGAAATTGCGGCAAGCTTTAGCTGACTTTGGCGAAAAAGAGCTAAGGATCATTGATGTAGGCGTGTTTCCTTGGCACTCGGAGATCAGCGTATCCTTTCTCTTCAGCGAAGATTCGGCAGAGGAGGATGATATTGCGGCATGGCCGCATTTTGATTACTCCAAGATATTTGCAGGTGATTGGGAGCAAGCCAGAGAATTAGCCAAGACAATGAATGACATGTGGGCTATCAATAATGATCCAATCCCATTCTTCTCGGATTTCGGTTCTGCATTAACATCTGACCGAATATCGAGCGTTATAAAACGGTTCAATCTGGCGCCGGACTTTAGGATACAAGTCCTGAACCCAGATAACCCTAATAGTAAGAATTTCTGCACCTAGTGGATGCCGTAACCCTCTGTCAAATGCGGCACTACAGGTATTAATAAAACAAGCCGTCATATGAACCTTATTCGACAGCATAGGTTTACTGGCCAATGGTGAATGTTTGCCCATGTTTTGTCGGTAAAACTCAACCAGCATGAGGCTGTTAATTAATCTAATACTCCAGAAAACACTAGGCTTGATACCCACAGGGAATCACTAACTCAGGACGGATAAATAAGTGAACGAAGCAGTAATACTGAAATTAAGGGCTCTGATGACATGCATCAGGGAGAAGAGAACCGCTGATGCAATCGACTTGTTGCAGATGAATTCAGAGCTGGTTCGATTACAAACGCCACTGGGCAGCGTGCTTCATATTGCGGCTGATAATAACAACTTGGCATTGTGCCAGGCTTTGGTCAAGCTGGGAGCCGATATCGATAGCAAAGATAGTATCAGTGGCAGTAGTCCAATCCATAGGGCTGCTTCGAATGGCAACGAAGATATTGTGAACTACTTCATCGGCCTTGGCGCAAGACTCGATATTTCTGAGCCAGACCGCAATCCCCTTTTTACTGCAATACATTATGGTCACCTCCATATTGTGAAGCGGCTAGTGGAGGCGGGTATAGATACAAGGGTCCGATATACCGGCCAGACGATGAAGGACATGGGAGCCCTTGAGTTTGCCCATGAATGGGGGCGCACTGATATTGCAGACTATATCCAGTCCATTAGCTAACTCCCTCCCCCACTATTTTATTGTCAATAAGCACTACATATTAGTAACTGTCATTTTTCCAGGCCTTATCAGTGCGTTAATTCAACAAGGCCACAAGCCAAGGAAATCATCAAAACTCAGATACGAAAAAGCCCGCCTGTTTGCACAAGCGGGCCTCTCTGAATATGGCAAAGGAGCAGAAGTTTGAACCCTGCATGACGGCGCTATAAACCCAGCAATCCCCGGAAATCCCCCAAACAACACCAAACGAATAACAATCAGCAAAACTCATACACGAAAAAGCCCGCCTGTTTGCACAAACGGGCTTCTCTGAATATGGTAAAGGAGCAGAAGTTTGAACCCTGCATGACGGCGCTATAAACCCAGCAATCCTCGGAAATCCCCCAAACAACACCAAACGAATAACAATCATCAAAACTCAGATACGAAAAAGCCCGCCTGTTTGCACAAGCGGGCCTCTCTGAATATGGTAAAGGAGCAGAAGTTTGAACCCTGCATGACGGCGCTATAAACCCAGCAGTCCCTCGGAAATCCCCCAAACAACACCAAACGAATAACAATCATCAAAACTCAGATACGAAAAAGCCCGCCTGTTTGCACAAGCGGGCCTCTCTGAATATGGCAAAGAAGCAGAAGTTTGAACCCTGCATGACGGCGCTATAAACCCAGCAGTCCCTCGGAAATCCCCCAAACAACACCAAACGAATAACAATCAGCAAAACTCAGATACGAAAAAGCCCGCCTGTTTGCACAAACGGGCTTCTCTGAATATGGCAAAGGAGCAGAAGTTTGAACCCTGCATGACGGCGCTATAAACCCAGCAATCCCCGGAAATCCCCCAAACAACACCAAACAAATAACAATCAGCAAAACTCAGATACGAAAAAGCCCGCCTGTTTGCACAAGCGGGCCTCTCTGAATATGGCAAAGGAGCAGAAGTTTGAACCCTGCATGACGGCGCTATAAACCCAGCAATCCCCCGGAAATCCCCCAAACAACACCAAACGAATAACAATCAGCAAAACTCAGATACGAAAAAGCCCGCCTGTTTGCACAAGCGGGCCTCTCTGAATATGGTAAAGGAGCAGAAGTTTGAACCCTGCATGACAGCGCTATAAACCCAGCAGTCCCTCGGAAATCCCCCAAACAACACCAAACGAATAACAATCATCAAAACTCAGACACGAAAAAGCCCGCCTGTTTGCACAAGCGGGCCCCTCTGAATATGGTAAAGGAGCAGAAGTTTGAACCCTGCATGACAGCGCTATAAACCCAGCAGTCCCTCGGAAATCCCCCAAACAACACCAAACGAATAACAATCAGCAAAACTCAGATACGAAAAAGCCCGCCTGTTTGCACAAGCGGGCCTCTCTGAATATGGCGGAGGAGCAGGGATTTGAACCCTGGATGGGCTATAAACCCATGCCGGTTTTCAAGACCGGTGCATTCAACCACTCTGCCACCCCTCCGGAACGAGGCGAATAATATATCTAACATAAAGGCGTGTAAACCTTTAATAAATCATTTCGTTCCAATTGCTTATTCGTTAGTCAAAGCGGCTTTTAGTTGAACATTCCAGCCTTGCAAGCCCTTGGAAATATACTGACGATATGGAGTTCCCAGTTTTGCCGCTCTGATGAAATTCAGTTCATGCCCCTACCTCCGAAGCCTCGTAATACCTTTCTGTTTCGGCTGTATCTTGTGCTAATCCGAAACTTACCCAGTCATTACATCGACATCATTGGCATGGCTATGGCCTTAAGCGCTTGAACTATCAGATTCTCGAACTCGTTAATAGCTAGAGAACCTTTGAGTCTTACTTCTGGGGGGCTTGATCTTGAGGCTCTAATTTACCCTCAAGGAAGGGGCTGAGTTCGACGGGAATAACCTGCCTGACCTTGTGCAAATCTTGTACAAGTCTGTCGTGGCGTCTGGCCTAGATTCAATCATAGACACCGCCTATGTTTGTACCAGCCTTTATCCCCTCCAGGCGCCAAAAGCCGACAGTGCTGGCTGAACCACTCACAATCATTCGAAAGATTGTGCCTAGAAAAGCAAAAACCCGACCATAAGGTCGGGTTTTTTAAATCTGGCGGTGAAGGAGGGATTCGAACCCTCGATACGTTGCCGTATACACACTTTCCAGGCGTGCTCCTTCAGCCACTCGGACACCTCACCATAGTTGGACTCTTGAGTCTCAACGGGGCGCTACTATAGAGAAGTAGGCAGACCGGGTCAATCTTTTATCGCGCATTCTCATTCGTTCGCTTGGTTTTTAGCCGCAACAAGTTGCTTCAGTGTCATCGCCTTAAAGCCTCCTCATCAGCATACGTCGAAGTCCACATCAGTATTACGAATATAATATTTTTCATACTCTTTATCTGGAATTTGATCTCCATCAACAAATCACTTGGTTGAGTTTCTATAATCGTCACCGTGTTAATAAGCGATGTAACTCGGCGCACTCATACAAATCACACCTTTTGAATGCGCGGCAACACAAAGTTAACCCGATTAACGGTTGCCTGAATTATCACACAGTCTTTTTAAGGACGATTGAGATGTGTAGAAGTTACTCTTTAAAACGGACACAGCCTTGGCTGCCCTTTTACGCTATTGCCGCTTATATACTGCTGGTGCCTACCGGCCAGGCCGACGAAGCGATGGAGATCATCGCCGTCAACGGCACCCGCTATCAGGATGATTCTGTGTTGGCTCTAAGCCATACCGGTCAGAGTCTGACGGTTATCAGCCGCGACATGATAGTGTCGGCTGGTGCGGTGGATATCAATGAAATCCTCAACCAGTTTGTGCCCGGGCTATTTGCCAACGGCCGTAATGGCCGCCATACGGATACCGACTACTCGCTTCAGGGCAGTCGTCCTGTGGATATACTCTGGCTATTGGACGGCAATCGCCTCAATAACCGCCTCTATGGCTCCACCTATACCGACAGTATCAACCCCATGATGATAGAGCGCATTGAGGTGATCAAAGGCGCTCAAGGTTTGATCTACGGCTCGGATGCCATTGCCGGAGTAGTCAATATCATCACCCGCGACAGTCATGGCGAGCAAGGCGGCGAAGTTAACTTAAGCGCCGACACTCTCACCAGTTATGATCTCGGTGCTTATGTCAGTGGCGGCAGCGATACCTTAAGCTACAGCCTCAGCGGCAGCTCCAGTCAATCTGACGGTTACGCATTCTGGGAAGATGACGAATACTCGCCGGTAGCCGCGGAAGATAAAGACCGGGGTTATCGCATGATGAACATAGGCGGTAAGCTCAATTGGCAACCCGCTGCCGAGCACAAAATCACCCTGTTCGGCCAATACAATAATGGCGTACTGGAAAGGCCTTTGGCCTACAGCGCCATCGTCTCGGAAAACGAGCGCAAACAGACTCTGGCCTGGCTCGGCTGGCAATATCAAGCAACGGATAAGCTGAGCCTGGAAACCCGGCTTCACTATCAAAACTGGGACTCCTATTACTCTGAAATCACCCTGGAGCCGGATGGCAGCATGACTATCCCTTACCGGGATGCCTACTGGGGCTTTACCGACAAGGGCGCCAAGGTAAGCGGTCGTTACCGGGCCGATTCGGGTGACAACTGGCTCGGCGGCGTAGAGTGGCAAAGCTATTATGGCGCCGATGAAGTGATGGAGCTGCAAGCGCCCACCGACGATACCAAAGCCGCCTTTTTGCAATACAAGCCGAATTTTTCCGCTCTGCCAGGCACAGTGCTGGCGTTAGGGCTCAGGTATAACCGCCTGGCCAACAATGAAGACAAATGGGTGGCGTCACTGGGACTTGAGCAGGAGCTTGGGCAAAACTGGCAACTGAAAGCCGCCGTGGGCAATGGTTTTCGGCAACCCACTTCATCTGAGCTATGGGCCAAGGTCGGCACCCTGGGCAACCCTGATCTTGAGAGTGAAGAGAGTATCAACACCAATTTGACACTGGTTTATCAAGGCGACTTTACTTTCAGTGTCGAGGCCTACTGGCGTGAAACCGACAACCTGGTGGACAAACGGGAAATTGCTACCAATGTTTGGCAGTACGCCAACCTGGATGGCAAGGTTCGGGCTCAGGGGCTGGATATTCAATACATCATGAACCCCGCCCAGGGCTGGCAACTTGAGTTATCCGGCAGTTATAACCGTGCCCGCGAGCGCGACAAAGATCAGCAGATAGAGCGGATCCCGCAATACATGGGCTTTGCCCGCCTCAGTTGGGATGCCACTGATTCACTGAATGTTTATCTTCAGGGACGTTATGTGGGTGAATTTACCGATTATGGGCTCAAGGCCGGCGACTATCTGCTGACAGGCATAGGCGCCGACTGGTGGTTGACCGCCAGCCAAAACCAGCAGTTAACGCTGCGGATAGATAATCTGTTTGATGAGGACAACACCAGCGCTATTTTCAAACATGGCCACAAGGCCGAGTACCCTATTGCCACTCTGGGCGCTCCGCGAACGGCGCAAGTAATCTATCGTTATCTGTTCTGAGAGTTGCCTTATTTAAAAGCCGCAACCCCATTGGAGGCTGCGGCTTTTATTTCTGCTCGGCTTTTTAATTGTCTTTGCCCGACTAACTCAAACCGGCAAGATGATCCTTACATCCAAGCCACGTTCAATGCCCGGTTGAATACTCAACTTACCTTTATGCAGCTCGACGATTTGAGCACTGATAGACAAGCCCAGACCTGCACCGGATACCGACTCATCGGCGAACCGGAAAAAGCGCTCAGTCAACTGCCGACACTGCTCCAATGGCAGCCCAGGCCCTGAATCCAATACCTGAATAACCACTTGTTTGCTGTCTTGGCGACCCTCTTGCCAGCAACTGACTTTGATTGGCTGATCTTTGCCCGAATACTTGCAGGCATTTTCCAGCAGGTTTTTCAGCACCAGTTTCATATAGAAGGGATCGACCCTGACACACACCTCTTCCGGCAATTCCAGCTGCCAACTGTAATCGGCAATCAGCGGCAGCAATTGATCCAGCACCTCCTGCACCATTACCGCCACCGGCGTTTGCGCCACTTCCAGCTCGGACAGGGATTCCACCCGAGACAGTAACAACAGCTGCTCTACCATATGGGTCATCTGACCAATACCTGTGTCTATGGCATTAAGGTGCAGCTGCTGCTCGGCCTCTGTCTTGGCCTGTTGCCAGCCCTGACGGTGCAGTTTAATGACCGCCAGCGGGGTCTTTAGCTCATGCGCCGCATCGGCGCTGAAACGCCGCTCTCGCGCTAAATTATCACTAATGCGGGTAATATAGGTATTGAGCGCATCTTGCACCGGCACTAACTCTTTGGGTAGTTGCAACGCCAGCGGCCGCATATCCGCAGGGCTTCGGTGCTTAAGCCTGACGGCCAAACTGTCCAGAGGTTGCAACAACCAATAGGAGAGAAACACCATCAGCAACGCCACTGCCGGTACCACCAGCGCCGGACCGATGAGGCTGTTACCCATGATCTGCTCCACCAGCTCGCCACGCACATCGTCCCTTTGGCCGGTAATGATCCATACGCCCAGATCATCGGAGAAATAACTGAACAGATGCCACAACTCGCCCTGATAATAGTGTCTGTGATAACCGCGCTCGAACGGCGCCATGGGCTGAGAGTCGCTGTTATCAGAACGCGCCATCAACTGTTTGGCCGGGGTCCACATCTGATAGGCAAGCTTTAACTCATAACTCAGCTCAGTGGCATCGGCCTGCTCGGTAAATGTATTGGCCTTGCCCGGGTTGACGCTCAAAATCAGCGGTTTTTCAAGCATATCCAGCCGATGCTCTTGCCCCTGAGCACCATAGAACATCTCCAGCATCTTGGCACTTTGCAGCATCTGAGCATCGAACAGCTCTTCTATCTGGCGGCGAGAGTCCTGGGTGTTGAGGTAACTGCTGACACCAACCGACAAACAGATGCCAAGCAGCATCAATGCCATCATCACCACCCGCAAAGATATCCGGCTCATTCTACTGCCACCAAGGTATAGCCTATGCCACGTACTGTCTTGATAAGCTCATTGGCGGTTTTTTTACGTAAATGGTGAATATGCACCTCGATGGAGTTACTACCGACCTCATCCCAGCCATAGGTCAGCTGCTCAAGCTGATTACGGCTGAGCACCCGGCCACTGGACTGAGCCAGTTCAAGCAGCAATTGATATTCGCGCCGCGACACCTGAATATGATGACCGCGAAACAGCACCTGGTGGGCATCCATATCAATAACCAGAGCCCCCACTTCCAAACGGTTTTGATTAAGACCGTGTTGCCGCCTGACGATCGCCTTAATTCTGGCCACCAGCTCGCGTACATCGAAGGGTTTGGCCAGGTAATCATCGGCGCCGAGATCCAGGCAGGCAAGCTTGGTATCAAAGTCGGTGTTAGCGGTCAGCACTATAGTCGGGGTATCTATGCCGCGGCGGCGCCATTGGGTCAATAATTGACGGCCGTTACCGTCAGGCAAGCCCAGATCCAGCACTATAGCGCTAAAGGTTTCATTCACCACTGCCGCCTCGGCTTGTTTGATACTGGTGACGTGATCTACTTGCATATCCAACTTGGCAAGACTAAGCAAGATCCCCTGAGCCAACAACTCATTGTCTTCTATCAGCAATATTCTCATGGGTATAACATCCGGTTTAGGTTGCCCCTATTTCGCAGCAGCGCCGCGCCTGTGTCAAGCTGAAGGCAAGAATCAAGTGGCCCAGACAAGGTCCAAATGGCAGCATAGTTACAAATAGTCAAAGAGAAGACTGCTGATTTCGGCAATCGCAACTCATTGAAGAGGTTATCTGATGACGCGATACTCCAGTTGCTGCACCTTGAGAAAGTCTTCTGCCGCCGCGCCTTTTAACATGGCAAGGGTCGCCAACATGCCGGCTGTGATGCAGCTCGCGGCCTTAACCGTCACGCTATGGGGCGCGTCCTGTACAGGATAACCGCTGCGAGGATCCAGAATATGACCATAACGATGCCCCTGATGTTCGATAAAGCGGCGACTGTCGCCACTGGTGGCCAATGCGCCCACATCGAGCGACATCAGCTCCGCGGCTCGGTCAAGATTGACGGGATCTTCAATCCCCACCTGCCAGCATTTTTTCCCACTGACGGCGATATCACCACCGAGATTGACCAGCACCTCAGTGGTTGCGGCCCGGGTCATACACAGCCCGGCAACCCTATCGGCGGCATATTCTTTTACCAGGCCGCCGAAGTCCAACTGCATTGCCTCTGGCAGCATGATCCAGGGCGGATCAGCTATTTCTCGGGGGCTTTTATCTTCAGCACTGTCATCAAAATGGGAACTGAACTTGAGGTGTTGAAAGCCAACCCGGGACAAGGCTTTTTTGATATCAGTCGAACCCGGCAGTGAAGTTTCTGAACCCTTTCCCTTTTCAAAACACCAGAGCGCGAGCAGAGGGCCGGCGGTGATATCAAATAAGCCCTCACTCAGTTGCCAGCAGCGTTTGGCAAACTGCAGCAACGCCGCCGCCTCGCTGTCCAGTATAATAGGCGCTCCGGCTGAATGATTGAGCTGCCATAGCCAGTTGCCCGCTAAAAAGCGGCTGTATTTCTGCTCAAGCCTTTGGCATTCCTTAATGGCAGCTTGAGTGAGGCTAAGCGCCAAACGCTCGTCATCGCTTGCAATCAGTAACTCACAGGGGCTAGCCATCGAGCGAAAACGGCCACGAAAACCAAAGTCGGTACGGCTAAGGTTCATCTCTGGCGCTGAGGTGTGGCTCTTGATCAAAGGCAGCTTTCCTCTACTGTCTATTAACTAAAAACGGTAGCTGAGCTGGGCAATCACCGCCCTGAGTCTTGGAAACAGCTGCATATTGCCAAGCTCACCGGGCAGTAAGGTGCCGTTGTTTTCACCCTGCTGCTGATAATATTCCAGGCGGTAGCTGAGCTCGCGACCCTCGCTGAGCTTATGTCCGAGCTTAACTCCGACCGTATAGGCTTGCAGCTCACCAAGGCGGTGGTCTGCGCTGGCGAATTCAGCTGAATAGCCGGAGATTGAGCCCTCATTGCGGAGCAACAAGGGCCGATAAAAGGATGCCGCACTCTGGCGGTAATAACGCAGGTGCAACTGACCATAGAAGCCATCAGAGAAATAGTGCCTGAAGTGGCTCTCCAGCGTATGAGAATCCAGCTGCCAATCATCGAAAGTGTAGCGCCAGGAAAGATCCAGCACGCCCCTATCAAGCGCCCCCTTGAGCAGCAAAAACAGGCTTTGCTTTTGCCGTGAGTCCGGCCTGGATTCATAAAGGTAACTCTGGGTGACACCCAGATTGTCCACCAGGCTCAGCACCTTGTAGGGGTCTGTCTGGTACCCCTTAACCAGGGAAAACCCATAGTTGCCCTGCAACAGCCAGCGACGGTTGAGCACCTGGGTAAAACCCAGCAGCAGATCCAGGGTTTGCTTATGATCCGAGCCGCCTTCTCTACTTGCCTCAAAGGCTTGCCTGAAGGCCGTTTCCGAGTCGTAATCCACTCTTCTTGCCATGGTTGCAAGCGGCAAAGGTCGGCCGCCGACCGGATCTATGGTATCCAGGCCGTAAGCCAACGCCAGGGACGCGGTACTGTTGTTCTTGTTGAAGCTATGCTCCAGCGCGCCATTGACCCCGAGCGAAGTGTAATCATATTCCCGTGAGCCATAAAAGCCGCCTGCCAGCTGCCAGTTATTTTCAAAGAACTTATACCAATCGGCACTCAGTTGCAGTCGCTTATCATCAAAGCTGTCATCCAACACCTGCTCACCGGCGGCTATCTGATATTCGCCGTTGCCCGAAGGCCGGGTCAGGGTTTGGCTCTGTTGCTGCACCACGGCGCCCGTGGCCGATGCGCCGCTCAGGCTGTCGAACACCAGTTTAATATCCAGGCCACTGCTGTCATCAAATTCGCCTTTAGCCAGCAGAATTCCCTCAAGAGTTGTCACCCTGTCCTGCTCGCCATAAAACATCAATGCGGCTTCCAACTGCCAATCGGTAGCCTTGTCGGCACTGTTATCCGGATAGCTGAAGTTATCATCTCCGACATACGTCGCACCACTGGCAAGCAGTGAGCTGCTGGCCAGTGTCAGCGCTGCGGCAATATTGGTTTCGCCCTTTTGCCGCTTCAATTGCATCCGCAGCCTCCTCCGGCGAATGCGCGGCCACCACTGGCTCCCTCTTTGCTGAAGTAGATATGATCGTCCAGCGCCAAGTCCAGCCTTTCGTGTGCCAGCGACATATCCTCCCTCGCCAACTGATCCCGCTCCCAAGGTTCAACCCCGAGTTGAGCACAAGCTGTCAACCCAAGAGTGATAATAAGCGATAAGCCCAATAAACGAATCCTACGCATCTGTTACTCCTTTAACGCACGCTTGAGTTCAGCCTCATACTGGCTTTGTCGCTCGGTGAAAAAACCAACATGGCTACCGAGCAGTTTTCCATCCCGGTCAAATAGAAAACTTGAGGGCATCCCCTGCAAGTCCAGCCTGCGTGCCAGCCGCCCTTCTGGGTCATAAAGCACATCAAAGTCGGCATCCAGTTGCTGGAGAAACTCTCTACCTAATTGGGAGTCAGTGTCCAGATTCACCGCGATTATGGCGAGATCCGTCTCTCGGTATTTGTGATACATCTGCTGCATCCAGGGGAACGATTTGCGACATGGCGCACACCACGAGGCCCAAAAGTCCAGATAAATCACCTTCCCCTTATAGTCATTGAGGCTGACTTGAGTACCATCATCACGGCTTAACGCCAGTGCCAATGGGGACTGTAACGGTTTAGCATGCCCTTGACCACAAAAGACCAACAAAAGTATCACAAGTAGCAGTGACAGCAATTTTTTGACGCTCATAGGTCGAACCCTCTCGATTCACTGGCAGCCCACAATTTCCAGTTTTTGAAAAAATAGCTATAAAACGGATAGATAAGGATTTTAAGTTTGGCAAATAACAAATCTCAAATGCCTCAAAAGGGATAGTTGGACAATTTGTCCAATCCCTTGTCGTACCATTTTGATCCCGATCATGTAATTAAAAAGTAAACTTATCAAAAATCACACCCCGGCAGAAATCTTGACGCATATCAACTTTAATCATTCTGTTGCGACCTACACTCATAGGCGTGATTTGTGTGAGTTAAAAGCTATTACATTCTTATAAATAAAAGGTTCAACCATGGACACACATGCAGCCCTTTACGAGCAAGGACGGCAACGGCTGGAGAAGTTGCGCCAGCTGCCTGCCCGTCAGGACAAATCTTTACAGGAACGTATGCTGGAACTCGGCCTGACCCGCCGTGATTTCATGAAGTGGAGTGCTTCGGTTACCGCCATGATGGCGCTGCCATTGCCCTTCTCCAATCTGGTGGCCGAAGCCGCTGAACTGGCCGATCGGGTACCTCTGATCTGGTTACACCTGGCGGAGTGCACTGGTTGCTCCGAATCCTTGGTGCGCGCCGATACCCCGAATCTGGATTCGTTGATCTTCGATCATATCTCACTGGAATACCACGAGACCCTGATGGCTGCCGCCGGCTGGCAAGCAGAAGAGAATCTGGAACACGCCTTGGAAGCCTACAAAGGCAACTACCTGCTGGCGGTTGAAGGGGCCGTGCCAACGGCCAACAACGGCGCCTTCTTAACGGTCGGTTGTAAAGGCCACACCGGGCTCGAAATTGTCAAGCATGCCGCCGAAGGCGCTGCTGCGATAATTTCCGTGGGTACTTGCGCCGCCTTCGGTGGGGTTCAGGCCGCCGCGCCCAACCCAACCGGTGCCAAGGGTGTCCATGAAGTGGTCAACAAAACGGTCATTAACCTGGGTGGCTGCCCACCGAGTGAAAAGAATATTGTCGGCACCCTGATGTACTTCATCATGTTCGGCAAGCTCCCTGCCCTGGACATGTTCAATCGGCCCAAGTGGGCCTATGGTGCCAGGGTGCACGACAATTGCGAACGCCGCGGCCGTTTCGACGCCGGTGAATTTGTCGAGGAATTCGGTGATACCGGCGCCAAAGAAGGTTACTGTCTCTACAAGGTAGGCTGTAAGGGTCCTTACACCTACAACAACTGCCCGACCGAGCGTTTCAATCACCATACCAGTTGGCCTGTGCTGGCCGGTCATGGCTGCATGGGCTGCTCTGAGCCCAATTTCTGGGATGATATGGCTGACTTTGAAAAACCTCTTGGCAGACAACTGCTGCATGGCCTGGATGCCACCGCCGATACCATAGGCGCTGTCATTCTCGGTGCCACTGTGGTGGGTATCGGCGCCCATGCGGTTGCCAGTCTGTTTGCCGGTTCGAAGGAGGATTAATCAATGAACCAACGTGTAGTCATAGATCCCATTACCCGTATCGAAGGCCATCTGCGTGTTGAGGTGGAAGTCGATGAAAACAACGTGGTACAAAAAGCCTGGTCCTCCTCCACCCTGTGGCGCGGGATTGAGGTGATCCTCAAGGGCCGTACGCCTATGGATGTGGGCCTTATCGTGCAACGGATCTGCGGGGTGTGTACCTATTCCCACTATCGCTGCGGCACCGAAGCGGTGGAAAATGCCCTCGGGATGAAAATTCCGCTCAACGCCCGCTATCTTCGCTCCTTGATGCATACTTCGCTGATCATGCACGACCATATAGTGCATTTCTATCATCTGCATGGTTTGGACTGGGTCGATGTGGTTTCAGCCCTCAGTGCCGATCCCGCCAAGGCGGCCCAGGTGGCACTCAAATACACTGACAAGCCGATTGCTGCCGGTGAAGGCGAGCTCAAAGCCGTTCAGGAGAGAATCAAGGGCTTTGTTGAAACCGGTAAGCTTGGACCTTTCGCCAATGCCTATTGGGGTAACGGCACCTATAAATTCACCCCAGAGCAGAACCTGATCGCCCTGTCGCACTACCTTAAGGCATTGGAAGTACAACGAGTCGCGGCAGAGATGATGGCGATTTTCGGCGGCAAGCAGCCTCACCCTCAGTCTCTGGTGGTTGGCGGTGTCACCTCAGTGCGTGACATGTTGAGCCCGGCAAGATTGCAGGAATGGAAACAAAAACATGCCATTGTGGCCGACTTTATTGAACGTGGTTACAAGGCCGATATCGTAATGGCGGCCGAAGCCTTCGGCGGCGAAGCCTCGGTACTGGGCGGCGTTAACATCAAGAGCTTTATGGCCACCAACGACTTTGTCACTGCTGATGGTGAATATCTGTTTGAGCAAGGGGTTATCCTCAAGGGCGACCTGGCCGGTGTCAGCGATATCAACCCGGATCTGATTGCCGAAGACGTCACCCACGCCTGGTATAAGGCCGATAAGCCGCAACATCCTTACGATGGCACCACAATTCCGGATTACACCGGCTTTGTTGAGCGCGATACGGTTTACGGCAAACTGCCAACCCTGGATGGCGACAACAAATACAGTTGGGTGAAATCGCCTCGCTACCAGGGTGAACCTGTGGAAGTGGGCCCACTTGCCTGTATGCTGGTGAACTATGCCAGAGGCAATCAAGTGGTGGTCGATGCCGTCAATGGTTTGCTGCAACGTACCGGCTTGCCGATTGAGGCCCTGTTCACCACCCTTGGCCGCACCGCAGCGCGCATGTTGCAAACCTCGATTGTGGCCAAAGAGGGATTGCGCACCTTCGATGCCCTGCTGACCAATATCCAGAGTGACGACAGCACTTATATCAAGCCTGAACTTGACAGTAACAAGGAATATGTCGGCCACGCCATGCTCGAAGCACCTCGCGGTATGCTCAGTCACTGGATCCGCATCAAAGGGGGACTGGTGGAAAACTATCAGGCCGTGGTGCCCACCACCTGGAACGCAGGCCCCGTGGACGCCAACGGACAGATGGGACCTTATGAGGCATCACTGATAGGCTTAAAGCTCGAAGACCCCACCAAGCCACTGGAAGTGATCCGCATTATTCACTCTTTCGATCCCTGTATGGCCTGCGCCGTACACGTGATGGATTACAAGGGGCAGTCTTTGGGCGAATTCCGTATCGATCCCAATGCCCGCTAAGGAGGAAGCGTCATGGCTACATCGAGTGTTTCCTATAAACAGGAGATAGTATTCAGCGCCGCGATCCGGATATTTCACTGGCTCAGAGCGCTGGCCATTTTGGTACTGGTAGTGACAGGCTTTTATATCGCCTGGCCATTTCTGGTGGCGCCCGAGTCCAGTGATGTGTTGGTGCAAGGCTGGATCCGCTTTGCCCACCTGATCTTCGGCTTTATCCTCTGTGCCATTACCCTGGCCCGAGCTTATCTGTTCTTCTTCAGTAAGAGCGATATTGAGCGGCGCTCGTTTCGGGATGTGATGAGCGTGAAGAGTTGGATAGTTCAGCTCAAGTCCTATCT
Source organism: Shewanella indica (assembly GCF_033842865.1). NCBI lineage: Bacteria > Pseudomonadati > Pseudomonadota > Gammaproteobacteria > Alteromonadales > Shewanellaceae > Shewanella > Shewanella indica. The sequence continues at coordinate 3,462,547 of NZ_JAWXXR010000001.1, read as the reverse complement.
GTGGATGGGTAAGCTGAACAAGGCCGGTGTCTATGGCCCACTGCAGTTTATGACCTATCTGGCAGTGTCTGTAATGGCTGCGGTGATCTGTATTACCGGCCTGGTACTCTATGCCAACGTCTACCATCAAGGTATGGGTGGCTGGCTGTGGGATATCTCCGGCTGGATCACGGCGCAGATGGGTGGTCTGGCCATGGTCAGGATCTGGCACCACTATCTGACCTGGGCCTTTGTCATCTTCGTGGTTATCCACGTTTATATGGCGGTCTGGACAGGTATCCGCTTCAAACATAACTCAGTGGACTCTATTGTCTCGGGTTATGACTATCACCCGGACAAGCACTAGAGGTCAGATGAAGATATTGCTGCTGGGTATTGGCAATGTCCTGTACGCCGATGAAGGTATCGGCGTACATTTTGTCAATTACCTCAATGAAAACTATCAATTTACTCACCCAAGCGATCAGCTCGATCTCCTCGACGGCGGCACCCTGGCACAGGGGCTTACCCCTATCATCGCCAAGTACGACGCTTTGCTCTTGGTCGATACCGTCAATGCCGCAGGCGCCAAACCCGGCGAAGTCTATTTCTTCGACTTCGATAAGGCTCCCCCTGAAATCGACTGGCAAGGCAGCGCCCATGAAGTGGAAATGCTGCAAACCCTGATTATGATGGAGATGCTTGGCGACAGGCCCCACACCATGGTGCTTGGGATCACCCCAACCGTGATTGAACCCATGACCCTTGGGCTCACACCGCAAATTGCCGCCGCCGTGCCCTTGATGGAAACCACGCTTATCAACTATTTGCAGCACCTTGGCTGGCAATGCCAAAAAACCGGTAACACTGACATAGAAGCCCTTATTCCCCACTCCTATCGCCCAAAGCTGTCTGTAACTGCAACGGTCGATGAAGAAGACAAACTGCCGGAAACATCCCATGAAACTCGTTAGATTCGAATTTGACTGCGCCTCGCAGCAGCCTTGGTATGGGCATTTATGTAACCAATATCTTAATTACGATAAGCTGAATATCACTATCGCCCTGTTGCCGCTGAAATCAGCGGCCAAGCAAAGCGCTGCTGCCGCCCTTGAGCACAATCATCAAGCGCCCAGGATCAGCTGGCGATATATTCTCGAAGCAGAGGGGAGCCAGAGTGAGCTTGAGCAGCTCGCCGATGAGATTGCAGGTGATTTTCTCTTGAGCACCAGCTTACTGGACTCACGTATTTTACTGGCAGAGGAAAGGCTCGGCGCCGCCACACCATTGGCTTTAGCCGACGTACTTCCCAATGCAGCCACTCGGCCGAGCCTGGCGTTTTGTCAGCACTGCCAGCCACGTTTGGGCGATAACCAACACCCTGATTTTGCCAATATCCGTTTGCCCTGCCCCCACTGTCATGGTGAAGAGGCGGTATTGGCCGAGCCGGAGCTCTGCGCCCTGCAACCAAGCGATATCCGTGCCATGGCCGAGCAACTGCTTGAGGGCAAATCGCTCACGCTTACCGACAGCGGCAATCGGCGCCTAAAACTGAGTCTCAAACAAGATGATATGCCTCAGGACATATCCAACGGCCAAACACTTATCTGCTGTAATCCCAATAGCCTCAACGCCCACTTCCTGCTGAGCGATGCCGAAGTGCTGGCGCTTTCTTCGATGGAAAAACCTGCGCTGCGGTTAAGGCCCTGCTCGCAGCATCCCAGGCTCACACAGCCCCTGTACTCAGTGGCGTTTGCCGATAGCAGACTGCTGCTGATCATCTGCGAGTATTTGCGTATCAAGGGCTGCGACTATCTGTTTGCGGTTGAGTTATCCCAGCCATCCCGTGTAGAGCTATGCTGGATAGCCGGTCACTATCTGCCGCTCTATGCTCACCAGGCGCAGCTGAGTAAGGTAAGCTCAGGCCATGCCTTGCCGGAAACCCTGCACGATGAGGCAAGGTTCGGCAATTCAGTGGCGACCGTCCAAAACCTGGGCAACAAAAAAGAGCCGCAAATTGTATTGAGAGCGGCCACGGAGAATGACGCTAATATCTGGCAAGTGGCCACAGAGCACGGCGCCGAATGCGCCTTCAACGCGCTTAAGGCCGAATTCTGCGGTATAAAAAAAGCTGCACTGCTCTATTTCAGCGGCTCGAATCCCTCACAAATACGCTATCTGGATAAGGACGGCAAACAAGAGTGCTTCTTTGAACTGACTCAACTGCCCGCCAGCGGCTATGAAATAGTACACGCACTGGAGCAAAGTCCGCAGCGCACTGTGGTGCAAAAATTCAAAAACCAATTCCCCGAGTGTTATAACCGCCTGCTGGATATTGGCAGTCGCGAGCTATCTGTCTTCCCCGGGTTGGATGCACTGTGGGCCGTTATCGCCATCATCAGTGGGCTCGGACAACAGGGCCAGTCGGCCACAGAGCTTAAAGATGCCTTTATTGCCGCCGCCATGAGTTACAAGGGCGCCAACGCACCGCGAATCGATTACCCCTTGGCCAAAGGCGAAGCGGTGCGCGGCCTTAACTGGTGCAAAACGCTGGGCACTGTCATGAGTTTCCGCCTCGCCGGCGACACAGATGCCGCCAAGCTCTGCTTCGCCGCCCAGGATTCACTGGCCGACTATCTGGCCAACTGGGTCGAGCATCTGGATCTCAGCGTTGGCATAGATTGTGTGTTTCTGGCCGGCAGCGCCATGGCCAACCCGGTTCTGAGCAAGAGAATCGCCATCCGCATCGGCAAAAACTTCCCGCTGGCGGCCAGTCAGCTGCTCGATCTCGACGGCGCCCTGCTCGCCGCCGGCGCACTTTGGCTCAGGCAAAGGAGGCGCTGATGACAGCGCTTGTTGCCCAAAGCTTTAATATCAAAGGCATAGTCCAGGGGGTGGGTTTTCGCCCCTGGATTTTCCAGTTGGCAAAACGCTTTCAGCTCACGGGCCATGTGCTCAACGATGGGCAGGGCGTCAGCATATTGGTGCAAGGTCCGGAGATGGCGCTGGCAGGCTTTCGAGCCGCGCTCGATACCGAGCGCCCGCCGCTGTGCCGCATTGATGAACTCACCGTCAGCCATGCCCAAGTGCAGGACTTACAGGATTTCACCATAGCGCACAGCAGTGCGGGGCAAGCGGCGGCCATAGTCACTGTGGGCAGCGACAAGAGCAGCTGCGATGCCTGCCTGGCCGAGATACGCGATCCCGATAATCGCCACTTCGGTTACCCCTTCACCAACTGCACCCACTGTGGCCCCAGATACACCATTATCCGCAACCTGCCCTACGACAGACACAATACCGCCATGGCGGGCTTTGCGCTCTGTGATGCCTGTCGCCAAGCCTATGAAGATCCTATGGACAGGCGCTATCACGCCCAGCCGGTCAGTTGCCCAAAATGTGGCCCCGAGCTGACACTGCGTGGCGCAGGCGGCGAAATCCTCGCCAAGAGAGAGCAAGCGCTGGCGCAAACCATTGCCCTTATAAAACAGGGCAAAATCCTCGCCATCAAGGGCCTAGGGGGCTTTCATCTGATCTGTGATGCCGGTAATCATGACGCAGTCACTGAACTTAGGCGCCGCAAGTGCCGCCCGGCCAAACCGCTGGCACTGATGATGCCCTCAATCGAGTTCGCCAAACAGTATGCCGAAGGCTCGAGCGCCGAATGGCAACTGCTCAGTAGTCAAGAGCGGCCAATAGTGCTTATGGGCAAGAAGCAACACCAGGCTGACGCTCCGGCACTCAGCAGCGCCATAGCCCCGGATATCGACCGGCTGGGTTTGTTCCTGCCCTATACGCCGCTGCACACCCTACTGCTCGATGGTCTGCAGCGGCCGCTGGTGGCCACCAGTGCCAACCGCTCCGGTGAGCCGATTATCACAGACGGCGACGAGGTGCTGCAGCAACTCGGCAAGCCGCCTCTGGCTGTGGTCGATGCAGTATTGGATCATAACCGCCCCATCATCAACGGTTGTGACGACTCTGTGGTGCAGATGCTGGATGATGAACTGCAAATACTGCGTCTCGCCCGCGGTTATGCACCGCTGAGCCTTCCAAGCAAAAGCTTGGCGAGCATGAACAAAGCAAGCAAGAGCTTGGCGAGTAAGGACTCTGGAGACAACTGCTCCAACAAGCTGCCGTCACTGCTGGCCGTGGGCCCACAACAGAAAAACACCCTGGCGCTCAATATCGGTAATCAGCTCTATCTCAGCCCCCATATCGGCGATCTTTTCAGTGTTGAGGCTGAAGGCTATTTCGAGCGCACTTTGCAGAATTTCCATCACCTGTACCGCTTTGAACCCGAGGCCATCATCCGCGATAAACACCCCGACTACGCCTCCAGCCGCTGGGCCGAGCGGCAAAGTGCTCGGCAGCTTGAGGTGCAACATCACTTCGCCCATCTGCTGGCGGTGATGGCTGCCAATGATTACAGCGGCAAGGTGCTGGGCTTCAGCTTTGATGGCACAGGGCTTGGAGATGACAACCAGCTCTGGGGCGGCGAACTGCTGCTGGCAGATTGTCAGGGCTTTCAGCGCCTGGCAACCCTGAGCCCGATGACACTGCTCGGTGGCGAGCAGGCCATTCGCGAGCCTTGGCGCCTACTCTATAGCCTGCTGTTGCAAAACCATGGCATTGAAGAATTACAGCAATTGGCGGTCTTTGCCGCCGAGCCTGCAGCCAAGCTGGCCAACCTTGGCAAGCTCGCCAGCGGTGGCATAGGTCCCAAGAGCCACTCCATCGGCCGTTTATTCGATGCCGCCGCCGCTATGCTGGCGAACTTGAGACTCAGCCAATATGAAGGCCAAGCCGGGATTATCCTGGAAACCCTTGCCCGCAGAGCCATTGCCGCCGGGAAACAGCAAGGCGCCGAGAAGCTTGGCTTAGAGCTGAAGCTTGAACATGAGCTCGAACCGACAAACACTCGCGCCGAGCTGGTGCTTGGGCAGTGGCAAAGCGCGCCGTTATTTTCGGCGCTGCTGCAAGCCTGGCGCACCGAGCCGGACAGTGAACTGCTGGCGCTGGCCTTTATTCAGGCCATAGGCAAAGGGATTATCGCCGCGGCGCTCAAGGCCCGTGATTGGCTCAAGGCCGAAGGAATAGAAGATCTACCGCTGGTACTGAGCGGCGGCGTGTTTCAAAGCAGGCTTCTCAGTGAATACTGCCACCGGGAACTCGCCCGGCTTGAATTTCACCGCTTGAAACCCGGCCTGGTGCCGGTCAATGATGGCGGTATCGCCCTCGGGCAGCTCTGGTATGGATTACATCAACCCGGGCTCACACAGAGCCAGGCCGAACGTTGAAATTACTGATTGATATCAAGGCATCTGCCGCCAAAGCGGCGCATGCTCAGATTAAGGAACCAAAGGGAGTTCATTATGTGTAAAGATTGCGGATGTTCACTGCCCAGGGGCAACGGCGGGCATCATTCTCACGAGCATGGTCATTCTCACAGTCACGATCACAATCACGGTCACAGTCACGATCACTCTCATGGCCATTCCCATGAGCACTCTCACAGCCATTCTCATAGCCATTCTCACAGCCAAGGCACAGTACACACCAACCCACAGCTGAACGACAGCAAGACACTGTCGGTGATCCACAAGATCCTCGACAAAAACGACATCGAAGCTCAGCACAACCGGGAACACTTCGAATCCCACGGGGTGATGGCCTTCAATATCATGAGTAGCCCCGGCAGCGGCAAAACCAGCCTGCTGGAGCATCTCGGTGCCTATACAGACAAAAAGTACTGCGTCATTGAAGGCGATCTGGAAACCTCGCGGGATGCCGACCGCCTTAAGGCCAAGGGCATAGAAGCGATTCAGATCCAAACCGGCAGCGCCTGCCACCTGGATGCCTTTATGGTGCACGGTGCCCTGCACCAGCAAGCGCTCGACAACATGGACATCTGCTTTGTCGAGAACGTCGGCAACCTGGTGTGTCCGGCCAGTTATGATGTTGGCACCCACATGAATATTGTGCTGGTTTCCATCCCCGAGGGCGACGACAAGATAGAAAAATATCCTGTGATGTTCCACCGCGCCGATCTGGTGCTGCTGACCAAGTGCGATCTGCTGCCCTACTTTGACTTTGATGTCTCCGAGGCCCGTGCCCAGGTGAGTAAGCTCAACCCCAAGGCCGAGGTATTGGAAGTCTCTACCAAAGATCCCGCCAGTTTGACCCGGGTCGCCCAGTGGCTGGATAAGCAGCTCGCCGCCTTTGCCGAGCGCACCAAGGAGGCCCGCTGATGTGTTTGTCTATCCCATCCCAGGTAGTGGAGCTACACCCCGAAAGTCAGAGCGTTACCGTGGAGACCCTGGGGGTTAAACGCACAGTGAGCTGCCATCTATTGGATGAACCGCTTGCCATTGGTGACTATGTGCTTATCCATATCGGCTTTGTGATGAACAAGATAGATGCCGAATCTGCCGCCGAGAGCCTGGCGCTGTACCGTGAGATAGCGGCCAAACTGGAGGCGGAAGATGGCAGAGCTTGAGCTCAGGCAACTGTACGACGGCTTTCGCTGCCCGGCCACTATCCGTAATCTGGCCGAGGAAATCGCCGCACTGGCTCCCAAGCTGACCGAGCCGCTCAATATCATGGAGGTCTGCGGCGGCCACACCCACACCATAATGAAATATGGTCTACTGCAGCTGCTGCCAGAAAATATCCATTTCATTCATGGCCCGGGTTGCCCGGTATGTGTCATGCCCAAAGAGCGGATAGATCAGGCCGCCGCCCTCGCCCGTCTCGATGATGTGATACTGGTGACCCTGGGCGATATGATCCGGGTTCCCGGCTCCAAGGGTTCGCTCGCCTCTGTGCGCGCCGAAGGTCATGATATCCGCGCCGTCTATGCTCCGCTCGATGCGCTGAAAATCGCCGCCGATAACCCGGACAAGACCATAGTCTATTTCGCCATCGGCTTTGAAACCTCCACGCCGATGACGGCGGTACTGCTGGAGCAAGCAGAAGCCAAGGGCCTTAGTAACCTCTTGTTTCATATCAACCATGTGCTGGTACCACCGGCAATAGATGCGGTAATGAGCCACCCCGAGACCAAGGTCAACGCCTTTATCGGCCCGGCCCACGTCAGCGTTATCAGCGGCGCCCGCATCTATCGCCCGGCGGTGGAACGTTATCACACCCCTGTGGTGGTCTCGGGCTTCGAGCCGGTTGATGTCATGCAATCCATTCTCGCGCTGGTCAAACAGAAAGTCAGCGGCCGCTGTGAACTGGAAAACCAGTATCAACGCGCCGTCAGCGAACAGGGCAATCTATTGGCGCAGCAAAAGGTAACGCAATTTTTTAAGGTACGCCCCAGTTTTCGTTGGCGCGGCCTTGGCCCCATTGCCGACTCGGCACTGATGCTGAAACCCGAATACAGTCACAGGGATGCCGAACAACGCTTTGCCGAGCGCTTGCCGGTGAAACAGATAGACGATCACAAGGCCTGCCAATGCGGCGATATTCTGCGTGGCATGGCCAATCCCAAGGATTGCAAAGTATTTGGCCGCGGCTGCACCCCGCAAACACCGCTCGGCAGTTGCATGGTCAGCTCTGAAGGCGCCTGCAATGCCTACTACAGATATGCCGGAGTAAACTGATGTCCGATAAACGAGTACAACTGAGCCATGGCGGCGGTGGCCGGGAAATGGCTGAGCTTATCAACAAGCTGTTTTTCGATGCCTTCGACAACCCCATTCTCAGACGCGAAGAAGACGCCGCCTGTTTGCATCTTGGCGGCGATTGCGCCTTTACCACAGACTCATTTACCGTAGCGCCGCTATTCTTCAAAGGTGGCGACATCGGCAAGCTGGCCATTGCCGGCACAGTCAACGACTTAGCTATGATGGGCGCCGAGCCGCAATATTTAAGCTGTGGTTTTATCATAGAGGAAGGCTTTGAAATCAGCCGTCTGAAACAGATAGTCGCCAGCATGGCCGATGCCCTGTCTCAATGCGGAGCCCGCATCGTCTGCGGCGATACCAAGGTAGTGCCCAAAGGCTGCGCCGACGGCATTTTCATCAACACCTCAGGGGTGGGCCGTATTCTCAAGCCGGGCATTTCGGCTCATGCACTAAGAAGCGGCGATGCCATCTTGCTTTCGCGGGACATAGGCCGTCACGGCGCCGCCATCCTGAGTGCCCGAGAAGGGCTGGAGCTGGAGTCTGAACTCAGCTCAGACTGCGCCGTGCTCTGGAATGTGGTGGAACAACTGATCGCCGCCAATCTGGAGATCCACGCCATGCGTGACGCCACCCGCGGCGGCTTGTCGGCTGTGCTCAACGAGTGGGCCAAGGCCTCTAACAAGGGCATTACCCTCAGAGAAACCGCCATTCCCGTCTGTGATGAGGTACGCGGCGTCTGTGAACTCTACGGTTTTGAGCCCTGGGATCTCGCCAACGAAGGCAGCTTTGTCATCGCCCTGCCCCGCGAACTCGCCGAAGGCGCGGTCGAAATCATGCGCCGCTTCGGTCATTGCGATCAGGCCTGCATAATAGGCGAAGTAGGCGAACAACATCCGGGTAAAGTGGTACTGGAATCGGCCTGGGGCAGTCGCCGTTATTTGGATCTGCCACAGGGCGAGCTATTGCCGAGGATCTGTTGATGCACGAGTACTCTATCGTCAGTGCCCTGATAGAGCAGTGCCAGCAACTCGCCGCCGAGCACGGCGCCAAGGGCATTGCCCGGGTCGCCATCAAGATAGGCGCCATGAGCGGCGTCGAGCCTGAGTTGGTTCGCACCGCCTTCAACACCTTTCGTGAGCACAGTGTCTGTCACGATGCCGTGCTCGATATCGACATAGCGCCGCTGACGCTATCCTGCAACCAGTGCCGGCAGCAAAGCACACCAGAGGAGCGCACCGTCATCTGTCCCCACTGCCACAGCCAGGATACCCGGGTCATAGACGGTGAAGATATGCTATTGATGCAACTCGAGTTAATTACAGATTAAACCTGCCCAAGCAAAGCGGCGCCGCTATCTGTGTTGAACTGCACTTGTAAAACTTAAGGCCAAGGGCTATCGCTTCAATAATGCCTTTGGCCCTTTCCTCTATCCTTTCTTACTACTGCTATTTCGCCAATAAAACCTGTGCCGGCTTACTGCTAAACTATCCAGGCAGATAACACCTCTTGTTTTGTTAAGATGACTTGGTTACTTTAAAGGCGATTCAACCAGTTATAACATGCGGCTACCACAAGGACGGCTGGCATGCCAGTTCCCAAAAAAATCAACACAAAAATAATTTAAAAGGAGAACACCATGACTGAAAACAAGCAGTCTAAAATGGATATAAATTTACATGAGATCAAGTGCCCAGAATGCGGCGAAATAATGCCAAAGATTCGTATCCCCCAAAATATAAATCAACTGATGTGGGGTGGTTGGACTTGTCCTAAATGCAATTGCAAAATGGATAAGTTTGGTAAAAAGATCATCTAATTAAAAGGACTATAATCGAAATACTTATGGTTTCATCAAGTCTACACATGAGCTAATACAGCTAAGGAAGGTACGAGTAAGTCCTCGGGCCCTAAAGAAACTGCAGGCACACGTTAAGCTGATCTGTAGAAATAAGTAACCAGCCCTGCAAATACCCTCGGACAGTTGGGCTTAAAAGTGGTGGCAAGTATCTGTTTGAAGTCCTAAGCCGCGTGTTAACACCCTCTTGCGACTAATACAACTTACGCTACCTTCTACGCCTCACTATAAGACACTTGCCACCATTTGACTGACTATTGCTTCGTCATACTGGCTTGTTTCAAGCCGATACGCTTGCCCAACCAAACACCCAAGCCCAGTGGCGCAAAGAACACTACCAGTAAGAACAGCACAATATAGAGGATCAGGCTTTTAATCACGCCAGTGAGCTCTTCAAACACCTGAGTCACAGTACGTTGCACCAGCGCGTCGGCTTCTTTGGTCACGGCCTGGCGCTCTCTATCCACCATCTGTTCCAGCGCAATGCGCTCACGTTCCACCATTTTTTCCAATGCCAGACGTTCAACCGACAGTTGCGCCAGATTGCGCTCGGCACTGGCATCCAATTGTGCCAACAGCGGCGTCAGCTCGCGGCGCAGATCCACTGCCAGCTCAGACATTAACTGCGGGCTTTCATTCATCAGCTGCTGAAATTTAGCCGAGGTTTCGCTGATATCTTTTAGGGTTTGCTGGACCTCTTTTGAGTTGATGTTAGAGTGAAGGGCAAACAGTTCTGCCTTCCAGCCAAGCAGTTTTGGCGTTTGGCTCGCCAGCATGGCCATACGGTCGGACATATCGCTCATCACCTCAGGCACACTGCCGAAAGTAGTCACAGCATCAAACTCGCCAATCTTACGGAAGCTCAACCAGTCGTTAAACGCGGAGACCCGCGGAAAGCTAACATCAAACAGCGGGTGGGCCATGGCATATTCGCGGATAAACTGCTGATTGGCATCAAAATCGGCTTTACTCATCAGCCCTTGCATGCGGCGCTCATAATCAGCCAACAACTGCTGACTGGTGTTGGCTGCCAGTTGCGTTTGCTCGCCAAACAATGCCTTGCCATTACCGGACTCAAAAAACTGCGCCATCTGAGCAGTAAAAGCCCAAGTGTCTATCATGGCGGCTAGCGGCGACACCTGAAAAATGGTTTGTCCCAGTGTTTGTTCGGCATTAATTTTCCACATCAGGGCATTGGATTTGATCTGCAGATCATCAGAGCGCTGCAGTATCAGATCGGCGCTTTGTTCTACTCCGGCAAAAAAGCTGCTGGCATATTCCCGGGTAAACACCCGCATGCTCAACTGTTCTTGCGGCAGCGGCTCAATACCGCTTTCCAATTTAACCTCAAGCAATGAACAACCCGAAGCCAGTAACGACAGACAAAGAACCAAACTCCAAGAGCATAAACTACGCATGGCACTCCACCAATACAGACAATAATAAGAAAAGAGGATCTTATCATTTTGCCGACTGTTGCCACCGAAGATAACCCAAAACGTGAGTAGACTCACAGCCCGCAAACAATTAAAAAACAATATGGTTGAGGATATTTTAAGCGGGTATTAACGGTCCACTCGATGACCAAGGTTACCCTTGGCGGATACAGAAAACTAATGCAATAACGCAAACAACAGCAACATTCCAATGGCAATAGACAAGTTGGTCTTCCAAAAGGCATTTTGGGTTACCGTTTGCCGAATCAATACCCCGCTTCCCCTCAACCAACCGGCCCAACATCCGGCGATCAATGCTTGTAGCATCAAAATAGACCCCACTAACATATAGGTCAGATCCAACCACCCCTTGGATGGAAAAATGGAAGGCAACAGGAGTAATCCAACAATGCCCGCCAAGGCCGCCCAAATGCAACCCACCAGCAATGCCAACAGAGAAGACAACAAAAATCCCTTTAATTCTTGCATCACACTCTCCTTGTTCTCGATGAAACGGCTTCCCTTTAACCTATATTATTTTTTATCTATCCCTATGGAGAGCGTAAGAATCACACGTGAATCAAGCCACCCATCATAAAATAATAACTTAATTTTATTTCTGTTTGCGTTCAAGTACCGTCAAGTAATTTGAGCATACTGAAGTAAAAGGTATCCTTGAGAGGCTGAAGTTTGATGAAATCGAACCTATTTCAAGTAAAAGTGAGAGATTTGAGCCGTAATACTCCCCCCGGTTCAGAGGGTTGCAATCACTGTGATTGACATAAATAGCCTTGGGATAAGGCTGGTTTAACATACTGACAACTGGTTGCAAAATGCCGTGGTCGCCTCTATAAGTGTTCGTAGTAGCAAGTGAGTTATTGCAACGTCCCTATCGGCCCGGGAAATAGTTTTCCAAATTCAGCGGCAAGCCTGAGCCAGTTATCATGATGGATATTCACCACACCTGCAGCTTGGCTGCTCATTTAACTAAATAGCGATACGTTTATCATCAAAAATACACCGGCAGGCATCATACATGCATTCAAGACAACCCCTCAACAAAACTGCAACACCATTGAGCTGCTTAGGCGGTTAATCGCGTTCATTCTAATAAAGAGCTATACTCTGAGAATACAAGCCGCTCATTTAAAAATCAATGTTTTCATATAGCCCAATCATCAAAAAAATAAAATTCAACCAACAAAGATTCAATTTGATAGTGATTCAATAAAACACTCAAACTCTTCAACCACCTCGTCTTTATTATATTTAGAAGGTAACTCCTTAATATATTTATCAGGATGATTTAGTGCATCTTTGATTCTAAGACCTAGATCTTCACCTTCTTTAACCAATCCCGCAAAGTCTTCTCCTAATACCTCAAGAGGACCTACAGCTTCTGTCGCTACAATAGGAATTTTAAGTGCCATAGCCTCAAGCAAAACATACCCCATAGATTCAAACTCTGAACACAACACAAGACACTTAGCTTTCTGCATGATATTCCACGGATTTTTAAGCTCACCTAAAAAATGTACGCGATGACTAATATCACATTGATCTAGTATTTTGCGCAATTTACAGGTAATAGGACCATCATGTTTAGGCTCAGCCCCGACAAAAATTAAATCCGTTGAATGGTGTAATGCTTTGTTATCAATATAAGTTTTTAACAGTAAATCCTGGCGTTTTTCTGGAGCGATCCGACCAACATGTAAAATAAAATCTTCTGGCAAGCTCATAGTTAATGGTTCATTAGCTTTGGCCTGAATTACAGCTGGCTCAAAAGGATTTGGTATATGTTTTACTGGACATTTAATAAATCCATCAATCTCATCACCAAGCTTTTTAGAAATAAAAATAACCTTCCTACGACCTAGAGAAAACTTTACTTTAACAAGTTCCTTGAACTTACTTATTAAAGATTTATTGCATTTAAACTTATATAAGGGATCACCATGAATAATAGAAACAACCCCTTTTACCGGAGCGTAACGACTTGCGGCATTATTCACAAGAACCATCACCTCCCCCTTAACAATGGAGCGCTTAAAAAGCAAAAGCTTAACCTTGCTAATTTTCTTAACATTGACCCATGATGACCAACATTCCAAATCCGTTTTACTTTGCTCACCTAAATTCCAAACTTCAACTTCATTACCTCTGGCAACCAACTCTTTCACTAATATCAATGTTGCCATTTCAACTCCACCGGGAGATATATGCCTTACCACGAAAATATATTTCATTACACCTAACTGTTCAAACGGGTTCGTTAACAAAACATCAAATTCTCTGCTATAACTCTAGTCTGACTAAGATCTAAGACTAGTAGCTAAAGATAGAATGATTCAAGCCTGCTCAATCTAAGACAGACGCCATCAAAAGTGAATTGATATTTCAAATCAATTCAAAAGCACCTCAAACACTCGTAAAAAAACAAGAAAAACCCCAATGAAAATAAACAAAATCAAAACATTTAAGTCACACAAAACCACCACAAAAACATCTATCCACACACCCGTTAACAAATCAAAATTCAGAAATTCAGGGCAGAAATTCAGAACACCCTAAACACTTTGCGAGCCACGAGGAAGTATATCATTCTGTCTCAATCGCTTATAAATGACGATGAATTATTGGAAGTAGACTCTCTAAGACGAGTAATCAGAGGAAAATTCAGGACACCCTAAACACTTTGCGAGCTACGAGGAAGTATATCATTCAGTCTCAATCGCTTATAAATAACGATGAATTATTAGAAGTAGACTCTCTAAGACGAGTAATCTGCGTGCTTCATACAAAACTGCGGTTGCCAGGCATGCCAACGGCAGGCTTAGGCCTGTTTATGCAAAATCACCAAGGGTTTAAGGTTAATGGGGGTGTATTGCTTGGCTTTGTTGCTTACCCCGGCACCATTTACCACCATATTTGGCCTTCATGGCACACATTGCATCCCATCGGCCACTCATGCCACTGTACTGACGGCGAAATTCCTTGGCAGAAGTTATCCAGGCATCGTCGCTGATACCAAGCTCAAGCAGCAGTTTGGGCCTGGAACAGGCAATATAGCCACGCTTGTCTTCCCGCACCGCCCGGCCTGTCCAATCAATCAACTCCAAATAGTCGGCAAAGTGAAACGGAATGCCGCTTTGTTCGGCAGCAGTGGCTGCACCATCAAATTGAAGCAGTGGCTTAAGTGAAGCGTTGGCAGTTGCAGGCTCAGCAACTTCTTCTATGCGCTCCTGAATGGATGTGTAATCAGAAGTTTGCAGCGAATCTGCAATACCGGCGCGAATGGGATTTAAATCCACGTACATCATGCAGGCCAGCAGCGCCTGTTCATCGAGCAGCGCCTGCGACTTAAAGCGCCCTTCCCAGAATACGCCCTTGCAGCCATCTTCTCGATTGGCCTTGCGGGCGATATCTTCGTTTAAGCAGCGCATAAACCAACTGATACTGCCAAGCCGTTCCTGCCAATCGCTAATCAGCGTATCCAGCAGTATTCGCTCGCCTTCTGAGAGACTATCGCCCTTGAGGAACTTTGCCGCCACAGGGTTACCACTAAAGAGCCCTGTCCAACGCTCGATGACTTCAAATGGTGACAACGATTGTTGCGCAGCAAGGTCGATTTTGAGCACCAAATGGTAGTGATTACTCATAACCGCATAAGCGCAAACGTTGATGCAGAATATTGACGACAACTGCCTGATTTTATCCACTATCCAGCCACGTCTATGCTCGTAACTGCGCCCCGAGAGTTCATCTTCACCACACAAAAATGCCCTTCTCACGCAACGGTTAATCACGTGGTAAAAGGGCGTACTTTCAGCGTCTATCAACTGACGGCGGGCTGTAGTCATAACCAACCTCGACTGAGCTTTGATGGGTATTTCAAAGCCTAGTCAAGGCTGGGCGAAACATCAAAAAGATATGGCTGTCCTGTCTTTCTTCGTACATCATGCAGGCCAGCAGCGCCTGTTCATCGAGCAGCGCCTGCGACTTAAAGCGCCCTTCCCAGAATACGCCCTTGCAGCCATCTTCTCGATTGGCCTTGCGGGCGATATCTTCGTTTAAGCAGCGCATAAACCAACTGATACTGCCAAGCCGTTCCTGCCAATCGCTAATCAGCGTATCCAGCAGTATTCGCTCGCCTTCTGAGAGACTATCGCCCTTGAGGAACTTTGCCGCCACAGGGTTACCACTAAAGAGCCCTGTCCAACGCTCGATGACTTCAAATGGTGACAACGATTGTTGCGCAGCAAGGTCGATTTTGAGCACCAAATGGTAGTGATTACTCATAACCGCATAAGCGCAAACGTTGATGCAGAATATTGACGACAACTGCCTGATTTTATCCACTATCCAGCCACGTCTATGCTCGTAACTGCGCCCCGAGAGTTCATCTTCACCACACAAAAATGCCCTTCTCACGCAACGGTTAATCACGTGGTAAAAGGGCGTACTTTCAGCGTCTATCAACTGACGGCGGGCTGTAGTCATAACCAACCTCGACTGAGCTTTGATGGGTATTTCAAAGCCTAGTCAAGGCTGGGCGAAACATCAAAAAGATATGGCTGTCCTGTCTTTCTTCGTCTTTCTTCACTAAAGATTCAACCAGTATTCCGCATGAATAACTATAAAACAAAGTTAAAATGTATCAACGATGTATCATGAATACTTTATTTATTTTAATTAATTGTTAATTGATTTGGCGATTAGGAGAAACATTCAAGATATATAAAACATAAGCACTTCCCACATTGACATCACTGGCAAAACAACTTACATATGCAACCTCAATGTCTCAATTAAGTTTTATTTGCTAAGGAATGGTAACAATGAGATTATTCAAGGCGTTAGGGTTTTTAGCAGTTGTTTCCTTGCCAGCATCGGCGTTTGCTATTGATGGCTACCATGTAGAATGTAATTCCTGTGTTAGCGAGGAACAGTTCAATCAAGCAGCTAAAGACGAAGCTGTTCAAGGACAAACGATTTATGTCAATGTAATAAACTTTGAGAACTATGAGTTCAGAAAGTATAAAGTAACCAAAACGCATAAAAACGTATGCGACCCTAAAAGTAGGGAACCTGATGGTCGAGGTGGGTTTATTCAAGACTGTAAAATAATAAGGACTCATACAGCTACAAAAGAAGAACTCACTAATGATGAGATTAATGCTCTGATGAGTTTTGCAACTTCATTCAATGACTATAAGTCGGTGGTAAAGCAGTATGCTACTGCAATCCCTGAAACCGTCGTCCCCAGTGGGTATGACCTTATTGGTGCATCATATAATCATGGTAAAGTTATTGACTACTACAAGTCACAGGTAAATTCTAGTACAATCACTGAAAGATATGTTGGACTTGTAGAGGCAGCTACAAAGATCGTCTCTAAAGGCATTAACGTCAGTGCTCCGGCTATAGTTTTTTCTTTCTCTGATGGTTCTAAGGCTTATGCTGAGGTTGATTTTTACGATATGGATGACAACCTCCATTACAAATTTACGAAGGTTATTGATACAAATGGAAATCAAATAGATCTTAAAGCTCAGAATCCATTTCCAAAATTGATGGATGTATCAAACCTGTCACTACAATCATGGCAAACACTCTATGGCGCATTTAGAGCATATGGGTTAGCTGTAGTGGGTGAGACAACAAGAATAGTCCCTCGAGGCACGATAACCATCACAGAATGTAATGGTGGTACAGCTAATATGTGTCGACATCCTCAATAATCGAGTTCGTTAAAGAAGGTGCAAAGGATTACTACCCTCGGACGTAATGGTCATAACCAACCTCGACTAAGCTTTGATGAGTATTTCAAAGCCTAGTCAAGGCTGTGTGAAACATCAAAAAGATATGGCTGTCCTATATTTCAACTAAAGAGCCCGGTCCAACGCTCGATGACTTCAAATGGCGACAATGATTGTTGCGCAGCAAGGTCGATTTTGAGCACCAAATGGTAGTGATTACTCATGACCGCATAAGCGCAAACATCGATGCAGAATATTGACGACAACTGCCTGATTTTATCCACTATCCAGCCACGTCTATGCTCGTAACTGCGCCCCGACAGTGCATCTTCACCACACAAAAATGCCCTTCTCACGCAGCGATTAATCACGTGGTAAAAGGGCGTACTTTCAACATCTATCAACTGGCGGCGGGCTGTGGTCATAACCAACCTCGACTGAGCTTTGATGGGTATTTCAAAGCCTAGTCAAGGCTGAGCGAAACATCAAAAAGGATTGGCTGTCCTGTATTTGCCTTCAAAAAGATATGGCTGTCCTGTATTCTTATGGTTATCCCGAATTCGATTGCGATTTACTTCCCGGCTGATTGTGCTGTGGCTGACTTTCAGACGTTTTCCTATCTCCCGATAACTGAAACCCTCGCGTAAATAGGCCTCAATCTGGTATCGTTGTCCCTCGATCAACTGCTTGTAATTCATGGTAACTACTCATGTTTGTTTGGCGACTACAGAGTATCACCAACAGGCAGTTGATCTCTCCTCACCGTTTAACCATGAGTGGTGCACTTATTATCTGAATTCGGGCCTATTTAGTTGAGGCTGTGTGAAACATCAAAAAGATTTGGCTGTCCTGTTTTTCTTCAGTATTTCGTCGTATTTCTCAAAAGATATAAGATATGGCTTTCCTATCTTTCTTATTTCAAGTGCTGACGAACCCTTTTAGCAAACAAACATTTGAACTTGAGTAGGTTGTCAATATGCCACATTTTTATCTCAGAGAGGTCACTTCCGTCAGAAATTGAACCATCACGATAAACAGCCACTCTAGTAGCTCTCTTACCATCTATTGGTTCCCAAGAAAGTTCACTTCCAAATTCATCTTCAATTTCAGCTTTACTTTCGAGCAAATAGTTCAAGCACGACTCGTTTTGCTCAGCATTGCCAAAGTCGATATAAAGTTCTGTACGAACTTTATTGCCTTGGCAAAAGTTTGCACCATAATTTATACCAGTGGTTCCAGAAGCAAATGCGTACCAGTTCTGAGGTTGACCAGCCTTGGCTGACGTAAATTTATGCTCGCATCGAAGCTCATCAATTAACCCTTGGAAATATTCGCGGTACTTTTCGGATTTGGCACTCGTTTTTTGAACAGACTTGTTCGCAGACTTGCTCTTTTGCCATTCGTTTGGAAATACTACAGGCTTTAGATTAAAAGCAGGTTTTGAGTCATCGATTTGAATAACTTCAACAACAACCGCAAAGAATTGAGTCTGACTGTCTGTTCGGTGATTCAGCCAGTCCAAGGCTTGACGGTGCTCTTCACGAATAGTTTCAGCAACCCAAATGACGAATGAAGCATCAAACCCAGCCGCATATGTAAGTAGCTTACCTAGGTGATCATGGTCAGTTTGAGAAAACTGGTTTTCTATAATGACGTTTTCAGCTGACCCAAGATCCTTAGCTAAGATATCAAGAGAAAAATTCCCGACACTTGCTTCTTCTTGAACTAGCTCAAGCTCCAAACCAACAGCGTTTCCCAGCTCTTCGATGTTTTCCGCTAGCCAAGGAGTAAAATCTTGCGCTTCATGTGCCCAGATATTTCGTAACGGCACTTTCTTCAACTCACCAAACATACTTAACTTCCTATTTTCTCCGAATGGCATATAACGCCCAATTAAGGGGTGAACAACGCCTCCACCCAACCTAACGTATTGTGCCATAAACACTAAATTTGAAGTAGAAGCAAAAATGCCAAGCGTTGTGAATCCCTCTTGAACTGTTAAGCTTCAGGCTCAGGCACCCACATGAATACATTTTGATGAACAAAAGACTTTAGTATACCAAGTGATTTTAATGCATCTGATTTAGCTAGTTCTTCAGCAGATTCAAATCGACCATCGATCATTTTTTTAGCCAATGAGCCATTTTTAAGCCCCGCTTTCGCATGAACATAGGGGTTGCGGATTTTCCGTAATACTTCTAATTGTTCAAAAAGCGTTCCATTGATAATTTCAGCGGCTTTTGCAGATTCGAGGATTATCTTAAATGAGGATTCAGCTATCGTACTCTGCCCTCTCATGATGAACTCACCGGACAATGAGTGCTCAATAAACGCTTGGCACAGTAATACGACTGCCATGTAATTACCATTAACGTAACTATTAGCCAATTCATGAAAAGCTAAGTGAGACTGTAAACCTCCGGTTAACAGCATATCTCCCTGTAGCGCAAACAGTTCATTTAGTTCGACAAATCTAACAATACGATCTGGTCTAGTTTGTTCTTCATCTTCGACAAAATCAGCGATACCCTGTCGTTTTATTTCTTCGTAGTCCACATTGTTCTCATTGAAGCTTAACAGCTGTATAGTGCGCATGCGCGTTTTAGTCATCGGATGAGTGTAAACGCGCATCGCTATCTCTTTGTATTAGTTAAATATAATAGAGTTTAGCCCGAATATCCCTTGCAGCAAAACGCGCATGCGCGGTTTCCAAACCTATTATCTACCAAAATGGTTTTATATCTTTATGAATTTTAAGTTATTTTTTGTGATGTTGCAGAAATAACGCGCAAAATCATCTCCAAACTTCTGGGTACTATCTTAATTCGATGAGCAAGCGTTCTACAAAAGCTGAGTAACCCTCATAGCTACCGCACGGGCGCGAATGTTGTTCGTCCCTGAATTCCGCTGAAAACAGAAAAATGCAACAGC
This sequence comes from Shewanella indica, assembly GCF_033842865.1. Classification (NCBI taxonomy): domain Bacteria; kingdom Pseudomonadati; phylum Pseudomonadota; class Gammaproteobacteria; order Alteromonadales; family Shewanellaceae; genus Shewanella; species Shewanella indica. The sequence continues at coordinate 3,442,950 of NZ_JAWXXR010000001.1, read as the reverse complement.
TTCCGACCTTGAGTTTAAGTAAAGGCTAAAGATAAGCACCTGAATTAGTTACACAATACTCAGTACTGTTTGTTAAAACAATTAGTCATAGGTCAAGTTTTCGACAAAAGCCATAAAAGCCTGTCTTGGTTATTTTTTACAAAATAATTGGCTGAGTTTTGATAGTTTTCCAACAAAAAGCGCCGCTTGCCTGTAAGACTAAGGCAAGCGGCGCAAGTTATTGGGCTAGTTTCCCCTGAGCTATTTCATCAGAGCCATATCATCAAAGCTATTTCATCTGAGGCACCCGCACTGGATCGGCGGGCTGTGGCAGCTTCACAGGCGCGGCAGATTTCAGCTCATCCAAGGCAATGGCGATGGCCTTTTCCAGCTGAGGATCTATGCCTTTGGCTGTGTCTTTGGTCCACTGCTCGACTTCCACATCCGGGCCCACCCCTTCGTTCTCGACCCGCCACTGGCCGTCGATACTGAAGAAACCGCTGCGCGGCGCCGTGATATGGCCGCCATCCATCAGGGAAGGCACGCCCCAGATACCGACCAAGCCACCCCAGGTGCGTTTACCCACCAGCTTGCCCACTTGGTAATAGCGGAACATATAAGGGAGCATGTCGCCGCCCGAGCCGGAGACTTCGTTGATCAGCATCACCTTGGGCCCCCAGATACCGCTGCCCGGACTGGTCATGGGGTGATCGCCGGCCATCTGGTTATTGAAGTAGCCGTTACGCTCGCGGCGTAGCACATCTATGATGTACTCGGCAATGTAACCGCCGTGGTTGAAGCGCTCATCTATGATCACTCCCTGGCGCTGATTCTGGGCGAAGAAGTAACGGTTGAAATAGCTGAAGCCGTTCTCGCCTGTATCCGGAACCCAGACATAAGCCAATTTGCCGCCGGAAGCTTCATCCACCCGTTTGCGGTTATCCTCAACCCAGGCGTTACGTCTCAATGCCTGTTCGCTGGCCGTTGGCACCACAGTCACTTCGAAGGCTTTTTTGTCGCTGCCATCCGGACTGATGCTGAGACGGGTCTGTTTACCGAGAGTCCCCTGGAAGGCCTGATAGAAGTTGGCCTTGTTATCCAGCGGCTTGCCGTTGACTGCCAGCAGATACTGGCCCGCCTTGACCTGGGGATAGAGAGCCAGCGGCGCACTTCCTTGGTCCGCCGGATACCAGTTTTCGCCACGATAGATGCGGCTGAAGCGGTAGCCCTTGTCGGTCGCCTCAACATCGGCGCCGAGCAGGCCGGTGCGGTTGTCGGCAATTTCCGGCAGATCGCCATCATTGGTAAAGGAGTGGCCCACAGAGGTTTCGGCGCCCATGTTATCGAGCAGATAGGTCATGTCAGCACCGTGGCGCACATGGGCAACCAGTGGCTGGAACTCCTTGTATACCGCGTCCCAATCGGCACCGTGCAGATTACTGACATAGAAGTAATCGCGCTGGAAGCGCCAGGCTTCGCGGAAGATTTGCTGCCATTCGGCCTTGGGATCGATACGGGCCGTCAGCTTGACGTTAAGCGTCTTGGCATCGTCCCCCAAGGGCGCGGCGCCGGCAAATTGCTTCCAGTTGTCGCCGATTTTCACCAGCAGGCTCTCGCCGTCGTGGCTCAGGTGATACTCATCGACATCACCGGCCAGGGTATCGGCCTTACGTTCCTCAGTGCTGTACTTGCGAAGCTCTGTGGTTTCATCCAAGTCTTGCATATAGAACAGCTCACCTGGCTTACCGGCGCTCAGGCTGTGGATTTTACCGCTCTCACCCAGAGGCAGCACCCGCTGCGCTATACCGTTGAGATCGATTCGCACCGCAGGTGGCGCATCTGAGCCTTTGGCTTCCTCTTCAGTGCTGCCCTCTTCCTCGTCGCTTCTTGGCAGCATGGGCGCCTCGGTGCGGGTATTGAGCAGCATGGTGTAGAGGCCGTAAGTCGGGGTGAAGGCAACCGAGGTCATATCCAACCAGGCAGCATGAGGGCCATAATCGGTACTGGCGGCAAAATAGAGCTTGTCGCCGGCGCGGTCCCACACTGGGTAACGCACATCGGCCATGCCCTGGGTAATTCTGTTACTCTGATTATTGCGGCTATCGAACAGGTAGAGACTGCGGAAGAAGCTGTCATCCTGCTTGCTGTAGGCCAGATAACGGCTGTCAGGCGACCAACTGGGGGCCATTTCCCAGTCGGGATTCACTACCGGCTGGCTGTCGATAACCTGCGCCTTGCCCTTGGACAAGTCCGCCAGCCAGAGTTGCTGGCGCTGATCGCTGAACACCAGCTGTTTATCATCGGGCGACCAGATAAGTCCGCTATAGAAGCCCTTCTCAGCCAGTTTGATCTCTTGCTGCGGCTTGCCGAGTTGATCCGCTATCACCAGGCGATATTCGCCGCTCTTGTCGGAGAACCAGGCCAGCTGTTTGCCGCCGTTGGACCAGGCGGCGCCCACTTCGCGGCTGTCTGAACTTTCAGTAAGATTACGGGCATCACCGTGCTCCACGGGCACAGTAAATACATCGCCGCGGGCCACAAACAGGGCGCGCTTACCGGTAGGCGAAATGGCCGCCGACTCTATCTGCTTTTCAACCTCTTCAAAGCGTGGCCGCACCCAGGGGAAATCGGCATGCAGGCTGATGGCCAGTGCCTCTCCCTTGTCGTTGGCATTGGTATTAGCCAGCGATTTTTTCACCAGCTCGCCGCGGTATTCGTATACCAGAGTGTCGTTATCCAGGGTAAAACCTTTGACATCGGCATCCTGGTAATGGGTCACCTGCTCCGGCTCGCCGCCTTTGGCCGCTACCCGAAAGATATTAGTGACCTGAGAGCGGTTGGAGAGGAAATAGATATAGTCGCCGTGCCACTGGGGCTCGAGATCCTGGGTGTTGTCCCAGGGTAGATCTTTTTCCTCCAGGCTATCGAGCGAAATCAACCTGAGCGGCTGATTCTGGCCGCCGCGGTAGTTACGCCAGCCCGGATCCCAAAGACCGGCGCGGCGGTAAACCAACTGCTTGCCATCGGCAGAGAAACTGCCGTCAAAGGCGCGGTTCATGGGTAAAGGCTTGGGATTGCCGCCCTCGATGGACAGGGTAAACAGCTGCTGCCAGCCTCTTGGGGCATTGGCCCTGCCGGATCGCAACAATACCGATTTGCTGTCCGGGCTCCAGCCCACCAGTTGATCCACATCCGGGTGGAAGGTCAGGCGTTTGGGCTCGCCACCGGCAATCGGCAGCAGGTAGATATCCTGATTACCCTCATAGTCGCCGGTAAAAGCCACCCACTTGCCGTCGGGCGACAGCTTGGGTTGCATCTCCTGGCCCTGGAAGCTGGTGAGGCGCACCGCCTCGCCGCCCTTGAGCGACACTTTCCAGATATCCTTGGCGTAGGAAAACACCAGAGTATCACCGCGAAGATCCGGCTCCCGCAGGAGTTTGACCTCGGCAGCCAGCAAATTGGGGCTGCCGAGCGCAAGGGCCGTCAGCCAAAAGAGTTTATTGAGCTTCATTCCTGTTCCTTGTATTTGAATACCAGCAAACCAGTGGGGATCCCCCGCCAAAACCGCAACTTAACCAGCGCCATAGCAGAGCTACCCCTGTAACATAACCAGTGGCAAAAAAATACGCAAAAAAGGTTTTGTTTCAACTCATTGCAATACGCCATTCCGGGCAATTGAGACAAAAATCCCCGGCCTTAAGCAGACCTTAATCTGAGCCGGCCAGAATAATTCCTATCCACCAGCCGGGCCATGAATTCAACACCATGAATTCAACGCCATGAGTTCAACACCCGCTTTTCAGGCTTTTTATTTTACAGATCTCAGCTGCGACTCGGTTTAAACTCGCGCTATGTCACAGGAATCACAATGCCCATTGCAAGCCACCCGCTGAGTTTTCAACACTGGTTCAAACATCATCTATTGTTGCCGTTATCGGTAGGGCTTGGCCTGCTTATCTTGCTGCACATCACTAATGCCGACCTGCTGCTGGCACAGTGGATGTTGGCATTTGAGGGCACCGACACGGCCTGGCCCTGGCGCCATGCCTTTGTCGCAGACAAACTGCTGCACACAGGAGGACGGGATCTGGTGGTGCTGGCGGCAGTTGTGTTGCTGTCGAGCTTGGTATTGAGCAGTTTCAAAGCCTCAATGAAACGCTGGCGCCGGCCCTTGCTGATGTTGTTTACAAGCGCCCTGGCAACCGTACTTCTGGTACGTATCGGCAAGAGCATAACCAATGTTGCCTGCCCCTGGGATCTCAGTCTATTTGGAGGCCAAAAGCCTTATCTGCCCTTCCCCATGAGCCTGAGCGTTGACACTGAGTTGGGCCAGTGTTTCCCCGGCGGCCACTCGAGCGGCGCCTTTGCCTGGGTGGGACTTTATTATCTGGCATTGGTCTTGAAGCCAAAATGGCGCTTTAAGTTACTCGGCGCAGTATTGCTGATAGGCGCCGTGTTCAGTCTGTGTCAGGAGTTTCGCGGCGCCCACTTTTTATCGCACGATATCGCCAGCGCCCTTATCGGTTGGACCATGGCGACCTTGAGCTACGGTCTGGCTTACCGCCCCTGGCGAGCTGATGGATACTCAGGGGTTCCGGCGCAGACGCAGACGCAGGCACTGATACAGATACAGACACAAACAGAAGTCACCCACTAAAATACCGGGCCAGATTTATTGCCGATAAATCTGGTCCCGTTTCCAAAGGCTATTTCACTGAGCTTTTGAATTACGCCTTCTTCACCAGGCTGGAGATCAAGGCTCTGAGCGCCGCCGGTTTAATCATCTTGGCCATATAGTGGTAACCGCGGCGCTCGACATCCTCCACCAGATCCTTGCGGGTGTTGGCGGTGATCAAAATGCCGGGCAGATGTTGCCCATACAGCGCCCTGAGCTCATCCATGGCATCGACGCCGTTTTGGCCCTTATCCAGATGATAATCAGCCAGCATGATGTCCGGCGCCACCCCTTTGAGCCCCAGCTTGATCCTGGCATCACTCAGATCCCGGGCGCAGATCACCTCGCACTGCCAGCGGCTCAACAGGCTTTCGAGCCCGGCGAGGATAGCCTCTTCGTTGTCGATACACAGCACCTTGACCCCGGCGAGCGGCTGCAACACAGAAGAGATGGCCTTGGGCTGCGGCACGCTGACAGTGGCACCCAGCGGCACCCGAATGGCAAATACAGAGCCCTTGCCCTGCACCGAAGATACACGGATATCATGCTCCAGCACCTTGCTTATTCTGTCGGCTATCGCCAGCCCAAGCCCCAGGCCGTTGACGCTGTTGGAATGGGGGTTATCAAGGCGTTTAAATTCGTGAAATATCTCCCTAAGCTGCCCGGCTTCAATGCCGCAGCCGGTATCCAGCACCTGCACCTCAAGCTCACTACCGCGGCGGCGACAGCCCATCAGCACCCGCCCGCCCTTGGCATAGCGATAGGCGTTGGTGAGAAAGTTTTGCAGCACCCGCCGCAGCAGTGAAGGGTCTGAATTGACCGTCAGGCTGCAGGGCATCATGGCAAAATGGATCTGGCAGTCTTTGGCCATGGCCTCAAACTCCACCGCCAGGGTGTTGAGTACTTCGGAGATGGCAAAGTCGCGCCGTTTTACCTCCACCATGCCGGAATCCAGCTTGGAGATATCCAACAGATCGGTCAGCAGTTCACCGGCTGTTTTCAGTGAGCTGTTGACATGGGAGAGGGTCAGCCGCCCTTCCCTGTCAAGCCCGGGATACTGACTCAAAGAGGCGGTAAACAACCTGGCCGCGTTGAGGGGCTGCATTAAGTCATGCCCCACCGCCGCCAGGAAACGACTCTTGGAGGCGTTGGCCATCTCCTCCTGAGCCTTGGCTTCGAGCAGCTTGCTGTTGAGCAGCGCCAGCTCATAGGTGCGCTCCTTGACTCTGGCCTCCAGGGTTTCGTTGACTTGCTCCAACACCTGTTGCTGCTCGCGATATTGGGTAATGTCGGTAAAGGTCATCACAAAGCCGCCGTCCGGCATGGGATTGCCCTGAATCTTGATCACCTTGCCATCGCGCCTGCGCCGCTCTGAGCTATGGGCGGTGCCGTTGCGCATATGCTGTACCCGGCGCTCGACATGCTCGTCCACATCCCCCGGGCCGCAGTAGCCGCGGGCGGCATTGAAACGTATCACCTCGCTGATGGGCATGCCCGGTTGCAGGAAATCCTCCGGATAGTCGTAAAGCTCTACATAGCGGTAGTTCCAAGCCACCAGGTTGAGATCTTTGTCGACCACACTCATGCCCTCGTAGGCGTGTTCTATGGCGGCGCGCAGCATGTCCTGACTGAGAATAATCTTCGATGAGGCCTCATCCACCAGGCTAAAGACTTCATCGAGGGCCAGATCCCGTCCCTGCAGCACTGAGTCCATCACCAAAGAGGCGCTGGAAGCCCCCAGCACCCCGGCCAACATATGTTCGGTATGGGCGATAAGCTCGGCCGGTGCCGTCTTGTGCCAGCTATCGCTGCGCACCGCATCGGCAGAAAAGCGCGAGAAACTCTCATAGGCCCGGGTCGGGCTGACAAAGCGACTGGCCAGGATCAGCAAGTCCTGCTGACTAATGGGGCCCGTCTTGCGATTACCTGTGTTTTTGAGTTCACCCGGGGTGACAAAGGCGCTGGCCTGAATACGCTCCACCAAGCCGGCGCGCAGCCAGATAGAACCGCCGATATAGCCAATCAGGTTGGCACCGAGTGCAAGCAGGGTATCGTTGACATTGGGCTTAAGCGCCTTTAACAGTTCAAACTGACCTGCCAGCACGCCTTCCCAGGCGCCAGAGCCCTTGAGCAGCAAAAAGCCCCACAGACCAAAGCCCGCCGCCATACCGAGAAACACCCCGGCGCGATTGCCGTGTTTCCAGTAGAGGCCGCCCACCAAGGCCGGTGCCAACTGGGCAAAGGCGCCGAAAGACAGCATGCCCAGGTTGGACAGAGAATCACTGCTGTCAAAACTCAGGTAACTGAAATACCCGAAAGCCAGGATCAGCGCGATGGAGAGACGTCTGGCATAGAGCAGTTGCTGGGAAAACTGACTGAAGTTCTTACGACGGATCTGCCCAGTACGCAAGAGTACCGGCACCAGCCACTCATTACTTATCATCACGCTGATGGTCACCACTGCCACTATCACCATGCCAGTGGCGGCCGAGAGGGTTCCCAGCAGCGCCACTATCGCCAGCCAAGGTGCGTCCAGCGCCAGCGGCAGATTGATCACATAAGTATCGGCAGAGACACTGTCGCCGAGCAGCACCTTGCCCGCCAGTGCCAGCGGCCCGACAAACAAACCGAACAGGCCAATATAAAGCGGGAACAACCAGCGCGCCTTGGACAGAGTCTGCTCGCCTTCGGCCTCTACCACCATGACGTGGAACTGCCGCGGCATACAGAGAAAAGCCGCCATGCCGACTATCAGCTCGGGCATCAGCGCTTCGAGCCTTAGATTGGGATTGACTATTACGCCCTTGGCGCTGGCCTGGCTCCAGAGGTCGCCAAAGCCGCCGAATACCCCGAAGACCACTATACCGCCCACTAATACAAAGGCGGCCAGTTTAACCAAAGATTCAAAGGCGATGGCCAGCATCATCCCCGGATTATGCTCGGTGGCATCCAGTTTGCGGGTGCCGAAAAGGATGGCGAAGATGGCCAGCAGCACAGCAATGATAAGCGCGACTTTGGCACCATCGAGCGGATCATCCGGGCTTTGGAACAGGCTTAGACTGAACACCATGGCTTTCAGCTGCAGCGCGATATAGGGCATGATGCCGAACAGGGCGATGAGCGTGATGATCACCGCCAGCGGCTGCGACTTGCCGTAGCGGGCGGCGATAAAGTCAGCCACCGAGGTGATATTTTGCGCCTTGGACACCACCACCATTTTGCGCAACATGCCAAAGCCCAGGGTAAAGATGATGATGGGGCCAATAAAGATATGCAAATAGGACCAAAAGTCATTGGCCGACTGGCCAACCGTGCCGAGAAAGCTCCAGGAAGAGCAATACACTGCCAGGCTGAGGGCGTAGATCCATTTCTGTAACCTGCGGGTGACACCACTGAACCAGCGCTCCGCGCCCCAGGCAAGCAGGAACAGCAAGCAGACATAACAGACGGCGATCACCGCCACAAAAAGGGTCAAATTCATAGGGTTCTCTTTATTGTCGCCGTATCCTTCGGCGACTGTTGTTATCCCGGCTAGATTACACCAGCCAAGGGGTTTGATGAACCTCTGCGGCGTTCTGCATCTTATTGGGCGCCCATTGGGGGCAAAAAACCTTTATTGGATGCCAATCTAAACCCGCGCAAACCTTAAAAAACCACGCTGGCTCAAGCACTTCAAGCTGTGCGTTTTAAACGCAATAACCGATTAATAAATAACATTTTTTCATCACTAGACCAATGTCTAATAGAGACAGCACAGCCAAGCAACCCATACTTTGGCTCACGTATGATAAAAACAAGGGGAAGCCCAATGAGTACTCAGTCTCTTTATAAAGTGCCCGCAGCGATTGCGGCCAATGCACTGGTAAATGATGAAAAATATAAGAAAATGTACCAGGAGTCCGTGGTTAACCCCGAAGGTTTCTGGCGAGAACATGGCAAGCGTATTGACTGGATCAAGCCCTATACCAAGGTCAAGAAAACCTCATTTGACGATCACAATTTGTCGATCAACTGGTTCTACGACGGCACGCTGAATGCCTCGGCCAACTGCCTCGACCGCCATCTGGAGAAACTGGGCGATCAGACCGCCATCATCTGGGAAGGCGATGATGCCAAAGATCAACGCACCCTGAGCTACAGCCAGCTGCACACAGAAGTGTGCAAATTTGCCAACGCCCTCAAGAGCCAGGGCGTGCGCCGCGGCGACGTGGTGACCATGTATATGCCCATGGTGCCGGAAGCCGCCATCGCCATGCTGGCCTGTGCCCGCATCGGCGCCGTACATTCCGTGGTATTCGGTGGTTTTTCCCCGGATTCCATCGCCTCACGCATCATAGATGGCCGCTCCAAAGTCATTTTGACCGCAGATGAAGGCCTGCGCGGCGGCAGGGCTATTCCGCTCAAGCGCAATATCGACGAGGCGCTCTCCCATGCGGATGTCACCACGGTTGAGAAGGTGATAGTGCTTAAACGCACCGGCAATGATATCAACTGGGTCGAAGGCCGTGATGTCTGGTGGGAATCACTGACCGAAACCGCTTCCGAACATTGCGAAGTGGAAGAGATGGGCGCCGAGGATCCCCTATTCCTGCTCTACACCTCAGGCTCCACCGGTAACCCCAAGGGTGTGCTGCACACCACAGGCGGCTACATGGTGTACGCCTCCATGACCCACGAATATGTGTTCGACTACAAGCAAGGCGAAGTCTACTGGTGCACCGCAGATGTGGGCTGGATCACCGGCCACAGCTATATGATTTACGGCCCGCTGGCCAATGGCGCCACAGTGCTTATTCACGAAGGTGTGCCCAACTACCCAAGCCCAGCCCGCCTGGGCGAGATGATTGACCGCCACCAGGTCAACATACTCTACACGGCTCCTACGCTTATTCGCGCCCTGATGGCCGAAGGCAAGGAGCAGTTTGACCAGTTTAACGGCAGCTCGCTGCGGATCATGGGCTCTGTAGGCGAACCCATCAACCCTGAGGCCTGGCGCTGGTACCACGAGGTCATAGGTCATGAGCAGTGTCCGATTGTTGATACCTGGTGGCAAACCGAAACCGGTGGCATTCTTATCAGCCCGCTGCCCGGCGCCACTGATACCAAACCTGGCTCGGCCACCCGCCCCTTCTTTGGGGTACAGCCAGCGCTGGTAGACAACATGGGCAATATTCTGGAAGGCGCTACCGAGGGCAACCTGGTGATGCTGGATTCCTGGCCGGGGCAGATGCGCACAATTTACGGTGACCATGAACGCTTTGCCCTGACCTACTTCAAAACCTTCCGCGGCATGTATTTTACCGGTGACGGTGCCCGCCGTGATGAAGATGGCTACTACTGGATCACCGGCCGGGTCGATGATGTGATTAACGTCTCCGGTCACCGTCTGGGTACCGCCGAGATTGAAAGCGCACTGGTGGCGCACGATCTGGTGGCCGAGGCCGCCGTTGTGGGTTATCCCCATGACATCAAGGGCCAGGGGATCTACGCCTATGTCACACTGACCAAGGGCATAGAAGCTACTGAAGAGCTGAGACAGCAACTGAGACAATGGGTACGCAAAGAGATTGGCGCCCTGGCGACCCCGGATCTTATCCAGTTTGCCGGCGGCCTGCCCAAGACCCGCTCCGGCAAGATCATGCGCCGCTTTCTGCGTAAGATTGCCGCCAACGAGATTACCAACCTTGGAGATGCATCAACTCTGGCCGACCCAGCCGTGATTGATACTCTGATTGAGTCGCGGCTCAACCGTACAGAGTAAAAGCGTACTTCCTCCTCATTGCCCCTCCTTGAGGGGCATTTTTTTACTTTCAGCTTGGATCCCCCAAGGGCGGCTTAAACGGTTCAGCTATGTAAGCCGCTCATACATTTCAATTATCTCTCCAGTTCCCTCAAAGCGCTAACACGTGAAGAATAACTTTTCACATGTTATCAACGGCATGAATAGCGAATTAGTGTTTGGCAAGCCAGACGCAACAATCAGCAACGAAATCGGTCATAGCCCATTTATGCCGTTGATGGCCCCCGAGGACGGGATTTGGCAATAAAGGAAAACCATGTCATTTATTACAGCCCCTAAACCTTTGAGGCAGATTTCGCCATTGCCGGGATATTTAGGGCCAGAGTTAAAAAGCAAGCCACCCTGAGGTGGCTTGGCTAAGAGTATAAATAGGGAGTTATAAATAGGGCGTCACAGCTCCCGGTCGCAACAAAGGTTAGAGCACGTATTTGGCTGAGAAGGTGACCCGGTTAAGCTCACCATCTGTGCCGTTTTCCCGCTCGTTCTTGGCATACATATACTCTACCCCAAAGGTCAGAGCCTTCACCGGCGAGTAAAGCAGGTTGATATAACCTGAATAGGATTCTTTGTTGGCGCTGCCTCCGGTCAGAGACACATCGTTATCGGCGCTGAAAGCGGACAAGGTAAAGCTTGAGCGCCACTGCTCGTTCCACCAATGACGATAAGACACAAAACCTGAGTAGGATTCTATCGCCTGCAGATCGTTGTTGTTGTCCAGTACCGCGCCATTGGCAAAGTTGAGCGCCACATAGCGACCCAGGCCTTCGCCATAGGTGGCGGTGAAACGGATATCATCACGGCCCACAGGAATGATCCCGGCCACGCTGGCGCCATAGCCGAGCTCAGTGCTGTCTATGTCCTGATTAGCGATACGGGTCTCAAGCTCAAGTTGCCTCAGCATCCCCATTACAGAGAAACTGGCGCCACCTGAGGTCTTAAAGTTATAACGGGCGATAAGATCCGGCATTACCCCATTGCCACTGGTGATCCGGCTGCCACCGCCATAGGGAGTAATAGTGGTTTCCGGGTTTTCAATGGCGATTTGAAAGCCACCATTGCTGTATCTCAGCTGCGCCTGACGGGCAAAGGGCGTACCTTCGGTGGCGCCGACAAAGTCGAGGTTTTCCGGCAGTGCCCCCGGGTTCATAAAGGTGGTCCAGGTCTGGCCTATGGTCCAGTTGTCATAGCTGATAAAGGCATGACGAATCCGCGGTGAATAGCTGTTGGATACCCGCTCATCACCATCGGTATGAGTCATAAAGTCCAGCTCAATAAAGCCGGTGAGCGTATGGCCGTCAAGATCTGTTACCGTCTTGAAGTTAAAACGGGTTTCCCGTGCCTGGAAGTCGGTCACCTGCTTGCCGTTGCCATCTACCCCATAGATGGCGCCTGGCACGTAAAACTGGCGTGAGACGTTGTTGGAGTCGGGCGCGCCATTACTGTAATCGCTGAACATGATATCGGCCTTGAGATAACCGCCAAACTGCATATCAGTCTTGTCCAATACCGATGCCTGAGCCGTCCCCAAACCGCCCAGTACCAAAAGGGTTGCTGCACACACCCCGGTGAGTCTTGCTTGTTTCATCTTGGATTGTCTCCTTGTTGTTATGCCAATCCACCCGGCAAAACGCACAACAGCCGAGACAGATTGAGCTAGCAAGAAGCACTATCCGATGTTTAACAGAATTGAAACATTGGCAATAGGTCTATAAGACAAAAGTAGAAAAGTGTTAGCTAAATTAGCTTGATTATTTTTGTGGTTTGGGAATAACAGACTTAATATTTTGCAGAAGGAATTCTGAATGGTGGGTCGTGAAGGATTCGAACCTTCGACCAATTGGTTAAAAGCCAACTGCTCTACCGACTGAGCTAACGACCCATACAGATGGAGCATTCAGTGGTGGGTCGTGAAGGATTCGAACCTTCGACCAATTGGTTAAAAGCCAACTGCTCTACCGACTGAGCTAACGACCCACTGAATGTTGTGGTCTATCTTTCCTGATGGTGGGTCGTGAAGGATTCGAACCTTCGACCAATTGGTTAAAAGCCAACTGCTCTACCGACTGAGCTAACGACCCGCAGGAAGATCTACCTTTTGCAGTACGCTGAGAAATGGTGGGTCGTGAAGGATTCGAACCTTCGACCAATTGGTTAAAAGCCAACTGCTCTACCGACTGAGCTAACGACCCATCTGGGTGTCACCCTATTCTCAGGCAAATGGTGGGTCGTGAAGGATTCGAACCTTCGACCAATTGGTTAAAAGCCAACTGCTCTACCGACTGAGCTAACGACCCACGGATATACTGCCAGATTGTTGATTTAAATTGCGATGGTGGGTCGTGAAGGATTCGAACCTTCGACCAATTGGTTAAAAGCCAACTGCTCTACCGACTGAGCTAACGACCCGACATAACTGCCGAGGCAGACCGCAATAAATCAGTGGTGGGTCGTGAAGGATTCGAACCTTCGACCAATTGGTTAAAAGCCAACTGCTCTACCGACTGAGCTAACGACCCACTAAAAAGGTTTACGAAACATGAATTTGGTGGGTCGTGAAGGATTCGAACCTTCGACCAATTGGTTAAAAGCCAACTGCTCTACCGACTGAGCTAACGACCCATTCAAGTTTCGCCTCAGCAGGCCATGCCGTGCTGAGGGCGCCTATAATACCGCTTTGTGATTCTCATGCAAGTGTAAATTCCCGATTTTTTGTTGTTTGCATGAAAAACAAACTGGGCGGATGTTTTTTAGTTAAATCATGGTTTAATTGCCGCCAATTGCTGCTGTGCAATCCTTGCTGCAGCGCTGTTTGCGTACTGTTTCACCACTTGCTGATAGTAGTTCTTCGCCGCCGTTTTATCACCGGTTTTTTCGGCAATCAGCCCAAGTTTAACCAGACTGTCGGCCCGCTTACCCGATTCTTTGAAGTTATCGACCACATTGGCAAACGCAGTTTTGGCTTCGGCAAATTCATTCTTATTATAGAGCAGTTGCCCGAGCCAATAGTTGGCGTTATCGGCAAAGCCCGAATTGGGATACTGCTTGATAAAGTCACGAAATGCCGGAATTGCAGCGTCGTACTGACGCTCTTTCAGTACCAGGTCGACCGCCCTTTGATAACTGTCGGTCTCGGACAAAGACGAACTGGCCACCAGATTGGATGAGGTTTGACTGACGGCGGGCGCCGCCGGCTTGCTCTGCAGGTTGGCGATTTCGTCATAGAGCTGGCGCTGACGCTGCAGCATCTGGTTGATCTGATAGTTCTGTTGTTCGGTCAGGCCTCTGAGTTCCAGCACCTCTTGCTGCAGGGTATCCATTCTGCGCATGGTCTCAAACTCGGCTTGCTGACGGGCCTTGATGATCCGCTCAAGGCGGGCGATGCGATCCTCACTGGAACCGCCACCAATGTCTTCAACGGGCGCTGGGGCCGCATAAGCGACCCCAGTTCCCAGAAGCATGGCCGTGATAATAACGGCTTTCTTCATTCTTCAATATCCCTCTAATGCCGGGATCAGTACACCAGCACAGCGCGACGGTTCTTGGCAAAACCTTCGTCTGTGTGGCTCATATCCAGCGGCTTCTCTTCACCATAGCTGACAATGCTCATCTGGCTTGGCAGTACGCCCATACCCTGCAGGTACTTGGCTACCGCCTTAGCGCGGCGCTCACCCAGAGCTATGTTGTACTCAGGCGTACCGCGCTCGTCGGCGTGGCCTTCGATCAACACGCGTACGTTAGGGTGTTCAACCAGATAAGTGCCGTGGGCTTCCAGAATTTCAGCAAATTCTGTCTGCACTTCACTGCGGTCAAAATCAAAGTAGATGACGTGTTCTTTACGCAGTTCCTGGAACTTGAGGCGCTGCTGTTCTTCAGGGCTCAGCACCGGATTGGCACCACCAATTTCCACACCGCCGGCACCACTACCGTACTCACTGCCGGAAGTTGTCGAACCGCTGGCGTCCGTTTCTGATTCTGAAGTTGAGCTACAGGCACCCAGAGCCAGTAATGGCACAGCGATTGCGATTGCCTTAAACAACTTGTTGAGATCCATCATGTTATCCTTCTGAAATATAAGTTATAGAAACGGTGACCAAGCGGGTGATTTCACCTCACCCTGCCCCACAGGCAACCGCGCCTTGAAGCGGCCATCGACAGATACCGCTGCCAGCACCTGCTTGCCGTTATAGGTGGTGCCATAAATCACCATGGTGCCGTTAGGGGCAACACTGGGTGATTCATCGAGCCGGGTTGAGGTCAACACCTGCATAAAACGCGTCTGCAGATCCATACGGGCAATATTGTATTTGCCGTTGGTTCTGTTGACGAAAATCATACTGCGGCCATCAGGGGTCACAGTTCCCCCCAGGTTCCACTCGCCTTCGAATGTCAGGCGGGTCACCTTGCCTGAGGCCAACTCTACCTGATATAGCTGGGGCCTGCCACCCCGCTCGGAAGTGAACAGCAGCGACTTACCATCGGGGAACCAAGTGGCTTCAGTATCAATGGCATAGTGGTTGGTGATCCGCTTGAGCGCGCCTGTGGCAATCTCTACTACATAGACCTCAGGTTGACCGTCGCGGGACAGAGTCAGCGCCAGCTTAGTCCCATCGGGCGAAAAGCTTGGCGAGCCGTTGATACCGGGAAAACTGGTAACCTTGGTGCGGCTCTGACTGTAGATATCCTGGACAAACACTTCGGCCTTTTTGTTTTCGAAACTAACATAGGCCAACTTACGCCCGTCCGGAGACCAGGCCGGAGACATCAAAGGCTCAGGCGAGCGCAGCAGCATCTGTTCGTTGTAGCCATCGTAGTCGGCAATCATCAGGCGGTAAGGGTTTTTCTCCTGGTGATTGACCACCACATAGGCGATACGAGTCAGGAAGGCACCGCGGATCCCGGTCAGTTTCTCATAAACTATGTCACTGATCCTGTGAGCATACTGGCGAAATTGCGCTTCGCTGATAACGGTTTCGCGGCTATCCAGCAAGAGTTCGCTGCGGGACTGAGGGCCACCGGACTGCATCTGCGCCTTGACCAAGTCCACCAGGTCAAAGCTCACCAGATACTTACCGGCGCCATAGGGTTTCACATAGCCCATCACCACGGCTTCGGCAGAAACATTCTTCCAGGCGGCGGCATTGAACTCGTCCATCTTGCTGATGGCACGCTGACCCAGTGACAATTCATCCAATGGCTTGAAAGTACCGCTGCGGGTCAAATCGGACATCACTACATCCGAAATCGACTCTGGGGCCGGCCCGGCGCCCTGCCAAACAAATGGCACCACGGCAATGGGACGCGCGGCGTCCACCCCTTCGGTGATCACTATATCCAGTGCCGCCTTGGCCGGCAGCACCAGCACGGCCAGCAAACAGATAAGACTCTTGGCAATTCGTTTCATGGGGCTCCCTTAGTTGAATTCCGGTCTAACTTCTAAATTAATCTCTTTCATCAGCTGATACACATCGGGCTCCTGGGAAACCGGCAAACGCCCGGCTTTATTGATGGCGGCCTTGGCGGCGCGACATACCACAGGATCCCCTTCGATGATCTGGCTGTTGGTAACAAAGCCATCTTTGGCCAGACGCACCTTGACCTTACAGACTCTGCCGCGCATCGACTCGTCCACTACCAGATTGCGCTGAATAGTGGCGGTGATCATCGCTCGATAACGGTCGACTTCACTCATAACCTGACGATTGCGAGTCGCCGACAAGGCGGCTTGCTCGGCGGCCAGCGCATCGGCCAACTCCTGCTCCTGACGGCGACGGGCCTCTTCCTCGGCCTTGCGTTTACGCTCGGCTTCTTCTTTGGCCTTACGTTCAGCTTCTTTGCGTTTGCGCTCCTCTTCCGCTTTTTTGGCGGCTGCTTCTTCAGCCTTGCGTTTCTGCTCTGCCTTAAGAGCGGCCTCTTCGGCTTCCTTACGCTGCTGCTCCTTGGCCTTACGCTCGGCCTCGGCTTTCTGGGCCTTTTCTTTCTCCTGCTGCTCTTTCAGCTTGGCAACTTTGGCAGCGTCGGCAGCTTTCTGGGTCTCCAGTTCTTTTTGCTTGCGCTCGGCTTCCAGTTTGCGGATCCGTTCCTGCTCCTGCTCGCGGGCCTTTTTGGCCTCATTGGCCTGGCGATCCAGTTCCTGCTGCCGTTCGCGCTCGCGGCGCTCGGCGTCGGCCTTGTCCTGTTTCAGCTTCTGGACATAGTCATCCACTTTCTGCTGATCGACCACCACGGCCTGCACAGGCGCAGACTGGGCCTGTGGTGTCGGCAATTTGGGTTTGTCCTGAAAGTCCACGCCCATGGCCAGAATCGCAATAACCCCAATATGCAGCACAGCTGAGATGATAAAGGGGACAGTAAAATCAGATTTCCCAGCCACTTACTTCTCCTCTGGCGAATCTGTCATCAAACCGACCGAAGGCACGCCGGCATGTTGCAGCGACACCATCAGTTGGATTACCCGTTCGTAGGGAATAGCGCGATCGCCCTTGACCACCACGGGGCGATCCGGCTCCATCTTAATGATGGCGCTGACCCGGGTGCTGATCTCTTCCAGATCCAGCACCTCATTATTGGGTGAGCCACCCAAGTCGAGAAAATACTCACCCTCGGCATTGATAGAGGCCACCACTGGCGGCTTGCTGTCGGCGGGCAGCGGTTCGGCCTCACCCTGAGGCAAGTCCACCTTCACCCCTTGAGTCACAATCGGCGCCGTCACCATAAAGATGATCAACAGCACCAACATCACGTCGATATAGGGCACCACATTGATTTCAGCGACGGGGCGACGCCGCTTGCGCTGATATCCCTGCATCATACGGCTTCCTTATCGCTGTATGCCTGACGGTGCAATATGCCGGAGAACTCTTCCATAAAGTTGGCGTAGGAAGACTCGACCTTTTCCACCTGAGTAGAGAATCTGTTGTAGGCGATAACCGCAGGAATGGCGGCGAACAGGCCCATGGCGGTAGCAATAAGCGCTTCGGCAATACCCGGTGCCACCATGGCCAGAGTGGCATTTTCCACCGCGCCCAAGGCGATAAAGGAGTTCATGATCCCCCAAACTGTACCAAACAGGCCGATATAGGGACTGGTAGAGCCTATGGTTGCCAAGAGTGGCAGATGAGTTTCCAGCTTATCCAACTCTTTGGAGAGAGAGATCCGCATGGCGCGGTAGCTGCCATCCATAATGGCTTCTGGCACCCGGCCGTTCAGTTTCGACAGGCGGGCGTATTCCTTGAAGCCGGATACAAACATGGACTCAAGCCCTGAGTTGCTTTCCTGGCGGGCCGACAGCTCCTGGTACAAACGATTGAGATCCACACCGGACCAAAACTTCTCTTCGAAGCGTTCGGCATTTTGCCTGGCCGCTTTCAGGAGTTTGCGCCTCTGGATAATCACAGCCCAGGACGCGATAGACAGAGACAATAAGGTGAGCATCACCAGTTTTACCAACAAACTGGCCTGCATGAACAATCCAATAAACGAAATCTCAGCTTCCACCTTTTTTAAACTCCTGCAATATGTGTTGGGGAATGGCCAGTGGCCGCATGCGCTCGAGTGAAATACAGGCAACCAGAATGCTGGCCGCGCAATAACACTCACCCTCGGCATCTACCAGGCGCTGTTCAAACACCAAAGATGCCCGCTTCACTTCTGAGACACGGGTTTCCACCCAAAGGTTCTGCTCAAATCGCGCCGCCTTGCAGAAATCCAGCTCGGCGCGGCGTACCACAAAGGCGATATCCTGCTGCAACAGAGCGGTTTGGCTCACCGACATAGATCTGAGCCACTCACTTCGGGCTCTTTCAAAAAATTTCAAATAGTTGGAATGGTAAACCACCCCACCCGCGTCTGTGTCTTCATAATAGACAGTGATAGGCCAACGAAACATGCTTCCACTTGCTTTTAATGCGCCAAAAGTGAGGCCTACTATACCTTATCCACAATCCGCTTGTGAATGGCGGAAAAAGCAAAGGGGCCCGCAGGCCCCAGTTTATTTTTTCAAGGCTTAACTTAAGCTTAACCGTCGATTTTACTCGGCAGGGTCAAGCCAAAGTTGTGCCACAGGAAGGTGAAGATATCCGCCGCTTCATCTATCTTCATCGCCGTGGGTTTACCTGCGCCGTGACCGGCATTGGACTCGATACGCATGATAACCGGCTGATCCCCCTGCTGCTTGGCCTGCATCATGGCGGCAAACTTGAAGCTGTGCAGCGGCACCACCCTGTCATCATGATCGGCTGTCATCACCATAGTCGCAGGATAAGCCTGAGACTTGACGTTGTGATATGGCGAGTAAGCCAGCAGCGCCGGGAACTGCTCGGCATTGTCGGCACTGCCATATTCACTGGTCCAGGCCCAGCCTATGGTGAACTTGTGGAATCTGAGCATATCCAGTACCCCAACGGCGGGCAGCACGGCGGCAAACAGATCCGGTCTTTGG
The DNA here is from genome assembly GCF_033842865.1 of Shewanella indica. Taxonomy (NCBI): domain Bacteria; kingdom Pseudomonadati; phylum Pseudomonadota; class Gammaproteobacteria; order Alteromonadales; family Shewanellaceae; genus Shewanella; species Shewanella indica. The sequence goes on along the minus strand of NZ_JAWXXR010000001.1, from coordinate 3,424,059 downwards.
GTCACGGCGGCGCCCATCAACAAACCACCATTACTGCGGCCATAGGCGCCAAGCTTGCTCTTGTTAGTATAGCCCTGGTCCAGCAGGTATTCGGCAGCGGCAAAATAGTCGTCAAACACATTTTGCTTCTTGTCGAACATACCTGCCTGGTGCCAGCTCTCACCATATTCGGCGCCGCCACGCAGGCTGGGCACAGCATAGATGCCGCCCATATCCAACCAGGCGATATTGGCCGGGCTGAACCTTGGGGTCATGGAGATGGCAAAACCACCATAGGCGTACAGGAGTGTCGGGTTGGTGCCGTCTTTCTTCAGCCCTTTCTTGTAGGACAGCATCATGGGCACCTTGGTACCGTCCTTGCTGGTGTAGAACACCTGCTCGGATACGTAATCATCCGGATTAAAGGCGATTTTAGGGCTCTGGTACAGCTCGGACTCACCTGTCTTGAAGTCAAACTTATAGGTGGTCTGCGGCTGCACATAGCTGTTGAAGGTGTAATAGAAGTAGTCTTTGCTGCGTTTGCCGTATGGGCCGGCAATCTTGCCTTTACCCGGCAGAGTCACGTCCTGGCGCTTGACGCCGCCCATGGAGTAGATGGACAGCTGCCCCAGCACGTCATGCAGTGAGCTCACCACCAGGTGATCATTAATGATACCAACACTGGCGATAGGGTCCTTTGTCTCAGGGATCACTGTCTTCCAGTCTTTTTTGGCCGGGTGGCGCAAATCTATCGCAATCACTTTGCCGTTGGGGGCATCGAGATCTGTCTTGAAGTAGAACACTGACTTGTCGTTACCGATAAAGCTGTACTCGGCTTCCAACTCGGAAATCAGCTCAACCACTTCCGCTTTTGGATCTTTGAGTGACTTATAGAAGAAGCGGTTGCGGCTGTCGGTTCCCTGGGAGATGGACAGCAACAGATAGTCACCGTCTTCAGAGACTCCAATACCAAAGCCCCAGTCCTTGTTTTGCGGTCTTTCATAAACCAGCTTGTCCTGGCTCTGATCTGTGCCCAGCTTATGGTAGTAAACCTTCTGATTGAAGTTGACATCGGCCATCTTGTCTCCGCCGGCCGGGGCATCATAACGGGCATAGAATACGCCTTCATTGGCGTGATCCCACACGGCAGAGGAGAATTTGATCCACTCCAGTTTGTCGCTGAGCAGCTTGCCGCTGGCAATATCCATAAACTGCCACTGTTGCCAGTCGGAGCCGGACTCAGAGACACCATAGGCCAGCACCTTGCCATCGTCACTCACTGACACACCTGACAGGGCAACTGTGCCCTTGTCGGAGAAAGCGTTGGGATCCAGCAACACCTTCTCATTACCCTGTTTGTCTTTAACATAGAGCACTGACTGGGCCTGCAGGCCGTCATTGCGGTAGTAGAAGGTGTTGTCACCCTTTTCAAAAGGGGCAGAGATTTTTTCGTAGTTCCACAGGGTGGTGATCCTGTCGACTACCGCCTGTTTGTTGGGGATAGCCGACAGATACTCCTGTCCAAAAGCTTGCTGAGCCTTAACCCAGGCTTCTGTTTCCGGGGTGCTTTCTTCCAGGTGGCGATAAGGATCGGCAACCTGAACACCGTGAATGTTTTCAACCAGCACTTCGGCGCGGGTCGCCGGATACTGGGATTTAACAGCAGCCAGCGAACTCTGGCCATTTGGGGTATCTGTGCTCTGGCAGGCGCCGAGCGCCAGGCTCAAGCCTACAGCCAACAGCATAGGGCGAGCCAATTTTGTAGTTATTGTCATGGAAACTTCCTGTCCGACTAAATAAAGAGGCGTACAGCGGCGTTTTAGCAAAAAAATGCAAACGCAGCGACTTGCAAAGTACTATACAAGCAAAAAAAACCGACACAATCGTCAAATTGCAATCTGTGCAAGGATTGAACAATGACAAATGTTAATAAAACGGCAACAAGGATTAATTATATAAATTGCAGATTTATGCAGCCACATTGAGTAAAGAAGCGAAACACGGGCTATAACTGCATTTACGTGATTTACATCACCTTTGTGACATTAGTTTTACTTATCTCATGACGTAGTTTTTCTCGCTTGTTGCTGACACATTCTGTCACTAAAATATGCCTCGTTTTCAGGAAGTATTTACCCCGGTAAATATGAAAACCAAGAACTTCAAAACTGTTGTGTAGCTTTCATGGCAGTTTTCCCTGGTTCTTATGCTTGACTTCCTTCCTTCAATTTGTTGATTGCAATGATTTTATTTTTTGCGGCCCGCTTGTTTCAAGCGGGCTTTTTTTTATGTTTTAATCTCTTTTTGAAGGTTTGATTTGCAAAACCTTATAAGCCCTACGCGCTTTGCTGAGCCACACCGCGGATACGGCACCTAGCTCTGAAATCAACTTTTCCAAAGACAACAAGGACCCGTATGTCACTGCTACGTTTACTGTTTGCTCACCTATTACTGCTGGTTGGCGCATTTTCGGCTTATGTCTGTATTTTTGGTGCCTTCCAGAGCCTGCCGGAGCAACAACCGGCAAAATACTTTATGGTTATCTTTGGTGCCTTGCTGGCGGCTGTTAGTCTCACCCTCGCCGGTTTTCTCAACCGCCGCCGTAACTGGCGCCGCTCAAGCGGTATCGCCTTGTTGGCGGCAGCAGGTTTGGCGCTTCTGATCATAGTTTCCGATGCATCATACCAAGACACGGTCCAGTTACCGCCGATGATCGCCTTGAACGATTATGCTGTCGGTGGGCCCGTGATTATGTTGGTGCTGATACTCGGTGGTCAGCTGCTATGGCGAGGCATAAAGCAGAATCAAAGGGCTGATATCCTTGACTCTAATTAATTCAGACTAGCTGAACAAGGAACAGACTAAGTCTCCTTCTAACCATCACCGCCTCTGTGTATGACAATGCAATGAAAAAGAAGAAAAAGCCTATTCCCAGGTGATTCTTATCTGCCCCCGGAATTATCAGTTTAGCGCCTGTGACCTTGGCTCGTAAGCGTCGGTTCCCCACAGCGGCACAGTGGACAGGGCGTGCTTGTGACTGCCGTTGGTTTCCTTGGTGGAATAAGACAGATACAGGAGTGTCTGGTGTTCACTGTCATAGATACGCCTCACCTTGAGGCTTTTGAACAAGATGCTCAAGGACTCGGTAAACACTATCTCGCCCTTCTTACCCAGTTCGATACCGGCCAGTTGCGCCTTGGTTATCGGCCCGGTCTGGCGACAGCTGATACTCATATCAGATGGATCGGCAAAATCCAAATTGGCCTCTATGCGGCTGATATGACAAGTAACACCGGGCAGTTTGGGATCTGTCTTGGCATCTATGATCACATCTTTGGTAGTGAATACGCCCAGGCTGACCTTGCCCACATCATCGCCGCACCCGGCGAGCAAGCTTGTCGCCACAGTAGCAACCAAGGCGGCCAAGAGTGGCGTTTTTTTCAGTGCCATGAAGAATCCTCTTTCAATTAAAGTGCAATTTAACGGTACAGGCGCTCAGCCCAACGGGTCAAGCCGGCCACCACAGAGCCGAAGTGGTCGCCACTGACCAAAGTCACATCCGGGAAACGCGCGCGGATCTGCTCGGTAATATACGGGCTCTTGGCGCTGCCACCTGTGAGATAAATGACATCCGGCTGACATCCCCCTTCCGCCAAAGCCTGGGTGATGAGCTTGTGCACAGTTTCAAGCGATTCATCAATGGCGGCCACAAAGGTGGCGGCATCAACATTCACCATCAAAGGCTGCGGTTTGGGCGCTTCGACAAAACCTATATCCATAGCGGCTTGCTTACTGTCACTCAGGGCGATTTTAAGCTGCTCGGCACTGCGCACCAAACGATAACCCAGCTGATCTTTTTGCACCTTTAATAAGCGCGCAAGTTTCGCCTGCTCTTTGGCATCCCGTTGCAGCTCCTCAATCAACTTGCGACTACTCAAGGCAGAGAATTCCCGCTGGGCACTGACATCGTTGACGGCGACCGCATTCCAGAAAGGCTGCCTTGGCATAGGCTTGCCTGTGATCAGCGCACTGCCGAGCCCCAAGTGCGGCATAAAACCGGCCATCGCCAGGGCGATATCCAGATCGTTACCCCCTACCCTTTGACCACTGTGGCCCAGGCAGTCGTCACTGCGATCTTTCTTGTCTTTAAGCTCAGGCCCCATGCGCACAAACGAGCAGTCGCTGGTGCCGCCGCCAATATCCACCACCAGCACCCGCTGCTCCCGGGTGAATGTCGACTCAAACTCAAGGGCAGCTGCCATAGGCTCATACAGAAAGGCCACATCGGTGAACCCGGCGCGCTGGGCCCCTTGGGTCAAAATAGCCTCGGCTTGCTTGTTGCTTTGCTCGCCGCCAATGCCCTGAAAGTTAACCGGGCGCCCTATCACCACCTGGGAAATCGCCTGTTTCAGGCTCTGCTGCGCCCGGGTATGAATTTCCTGCATCATCAAGGTGACGATATCTTCAAACAACGCCATCTGATTGCTGAGCAGGCCCGAAGCGCCAAGGAATGACTTGGGTGAGCGAACATAGAAGCCCTCTTCCGGCATCTCCATATAGGTTTCAATCGCCTGATTGCCGATGAATACCGCTTGCTCATTGGCAAGTAAATCCAGCTCCAAGCGCGCGATTCTGGCGCGACTCAACTCGGCGGCGCGTTTGGGTTTGAAATCAGCCTGGGCCGCCAAAGGCAAGCGCTGCAGCACAGATTCGGAAATGAGTTCCCGCTCCATGGCATAAATGGTCGACGGCATATAGTTGCCATCCTCGGCCAGAGGCAAAAGCCGGGTCTGGCCCTCCTCCATCACGCCAATAGCGCAGTTGGCACTGCCATAGTCAAAACCTGCAAACATTCCGTCCTCCTGCTTTCGCTGGCTCGAAGTGGCCAGGGCGCCGCTTTTTGCTTTGAAGACAAAGCCTCAGCGCCCGCTCCCGGCCAGGAAACCGACCGAGAAAAAAGAGCGCAACATAGCATAAGCAGGGCAGAAAACCCAATCGTCAATATCGCTCTCTTTGACCAAAGTGGGGGATTGTCATTCTTTCGACATAAATTCGCTCTACCCTTAGGGAACGCTTCTTGCGTTCTGGCAAAGGACAAAGGACTAAAACCATTTGCTGGAACCACGCCTTGCATCCAGGTCTGTAAGCCGACGCGGAGCACAGATGGGAATTGTTCGCACCTTCCTTAGCGCCGGCGCAACCCCGAATTCAAACCTGAGCCGGGCCCAAATAGCGTAAAACCCTGAAACTGCGCCCCGCCTTTATTCTCTGATTACAAGCGGATATCGGAGTGTTATTGTATATCTGCCGGGCTTTATCTATGCCCGGCGTCTGCTCACGAGGAGTCTTTGCCGTGTCACCGTCCGTCGAAAAATTTTCTCTGGATAAGGAGCTTTCCTGGCTGTCTTTCAATGAAAGAGTCTTGCAGGAAGCGGCCGATCCTCTGGTTCCTCTGGTGGAACGGGTTCGCTTTCTGGGCATATTTTCCAACAACATGGATGAGTTCTTCCGGGTTAGGGTTGCTGCGGTGCGCCGCTCGATTCTGTTATCCAGCCTGCAGGAAGGTCGCAACTCCAGTCGCCATTTGATGGCCAAGATCCAGACCAAGGTCTTGATACTGCAAGAGCGTTTCGATGCCATTTACGGCGAGTTAATGCGGGAACTGGCAAGACACAGCATCTTTCTCATCAATGAGAAACAACTGAGCGACTTTCATAGCCAATGGCTGAAAAAGCACTTCAAGGATCAGCTCAAGCGCCACATCACTCCGCTTATCCTCAGTAACCGTTCCGAACTGTTCAAACAACTCAACGATGACACCACTTATCTGGCGGTATGCCTATACAGCCGGGAAAAACGTCAGTACGCCCTTGTGGAAGTACCCACCAAGAATGTGCCACGTTTCATCCAACTGCCGGCAGAAACCTCAAAGCGACGCAAGCATTTGATCTTGCTCGATAACATAATAAGGCACTGTGTCGATGAGCTATTCTCCCCCTTCTTCGAATATGAAGAGATCGAAGTCTTCTCAATGAAGCTGACCCGCGACGCCGACTTCGATCTCACCGATGAGCTGGAACAGAGCCAACTGGAAAAGCTCACCAAGGGCCTGAAAAAGCGCCTCACTGCCGAGCCGGTACGTCTGGTGTATGACAAAGAGATGCCGGAGCATATGCTGAGCATGCTTACGGCGCAGCTGAATATCTCCAATACCGAGTGCCTGATCCCCGGAGGCCGTTACCACAGCTTCAAGGACTTTATCGGCTTTCCCAATCCAGGGCGCAAATACCTGGAAAACGACAAGCTTCCGGCACTGGACTCGGCCGGATTCAGTGTCTGTGCCAACAAGTTTGACGCCATTCGCCGCGGCGATATCATGCTTTATTACCCCTATCACAAGTTTTCCCACTTTACCGAGCTGGTGCGCCAGGCGGCCTATGATCCTGCCGTCAAGTTCATCAAAATCAGCCTCTATCGGGTCGCAAGAAAGTCCCATATCATCCAGTCGCTGATAGATGCGGTGAAGAACGGCAAACAGGTCACCACTGTGATTGAGCTCAGGGCCCGTTTCGATGAGCAGGCCAATATCGAGTGGAGTCGGGTGCTGGCCGAGGCTGGTGTCAAGGTACACCATGGGATCCCAAGTTTGAAGGTTCATGCCAAGATGTGCCTTATCGGCCGCGAAGAAGCCGGCGCCATTCGACTCTATGGCCATATTGGCTCAGGCAACTTTAACGAGGGCACGGCCAGGGTGTATACCGACCTTTCGCTGTTTACCGCCAATCAGGAAATTACCGCCGAGATAGAACAGGTATTTGAGTTGATTGAGCACCCCTACAGACGAGATAATTTCCAGCACCTGATAGTCTCTCCCTATGATGCGCGCCAGAAGCTGACCGGCCTTATCGAGCAGGAGATCATCAATGCCCAAAGCGGCATCAAGGCCGCCATCACCCTCAAGCTCAATAATCTGGTGGATGAGGCGATGATCCAAAAGCTGTACGAGGCTTCCAGCGCCGGCGTCAAAATCCGTCTGCTTATTCGCGGCATGTGCGCGCTTATTCCCAATATTCCCGGGATCAGCAACAATATTGAGGTCTTCAGCATAGTGGACAGATTCCTCGAGCACTCGCGGGTAATGCTGTTTCACTCAGGCGGCGAAAACAAACTCTTTCTCTGCTCTGCCGACTGGATGGGACGTAATATCGATAACCGTATTGAAGTCAGCACTCCGGTTTATGATCCCGCTCTCAAACAGATGATCCTCGATACCCTGGCGCTGCAATTTGCCGACAACATCAAGGCGCGGGTGATCAACAAAGATCAATCCAACCCCTACCGTAAGCGGGGTAACAAGCGTAAGGTAAGATCCCAGATAGCCATACATCAGTATCTGGGCAACTACGAAAAACAGCGGCAACTGGATCTGACCCAACCCCAGGAACCGAAGTAATAGCAAAATGAGGACCACCTTGACTGCAACACCTAAGCATTTTGTCGCCGTGGATATGGGCTCCAACAGCTTTCATCTGGTGATAGCCCGCGAGCAGGATGGCAGCATTCAGATCCTGCATAAAGAGAAACGTCTGGTACAGTTGGCCGAGGGGCTAGATCGGGACAACAGGCTGGATAATGACGCCATAGCGCGCGGTCTCGCCTGCCTCAAGGATTTCAACCTCAGGTTTTCTACTCTGGATCAGGCCAGAGTCAGACTGGTGGCCACCCACACTCTGAGAGTTGCCCGTAACCGTGAGGCCTTTATCGAGGCCGCCAGGGCCATAATGCCCTACCCGGTCGAAGTGGTATCCGGCCATGAAGAGGCGCGCCTTATCTACAAGGGCATAGCCCACAGCCAGGAGCTGGCACAGCGCAACCTCATCATAGATATCGGTGGAGGCTCCACCGAGGTGGTGCTTGGCCAAAAGACTCAGGCACAGATACTCTCGAGCCTGCGCTGTGGCTGCGTCAGTTATAACCAGAAATACTTTGTCGACGGTAAGCTGACGTTGGAGAACTTTCGCGCCGCCCAGGCAGCGGCCGATAAACAGTTTGCCTCGCTGGCCAAGGAATATTTCAGCGGCCAGTGGGACCTCACTCTCGGCAGCTCAGGCAGTGTCAAGGCCATCTGCGAAGCGATGCAGCACTTCTTCAACGATGAAACCATCACTCTGCCCAGGCTCAAGCAGTTAAAACAGCAGTTGCTCAGCTGGGGTCATGTGGATCAGATTGAACTGCCGCAGGTGGACAGCAAACGTGCACCTTTGCTACCGGCTGGGCTGGCTATCTTGATCAGTTTCTTCAAGAGGCTGCCGGTCACCGAGTTGCAGTTTGCGCAAGGGGCACTGCGCGAAGGCGTACTTTACGAACTTGCCGGGATCAGCCAATTCGGTGATGTCAGCGGCCGCACCGTCCAAAGCATGGCCAAACTCTATCATGTGGACTTGAACCATGCCGCCAAGGTGGCCACTTCGGCCAAACAGCTGTTTGATGCCGTGGCCGACGGTTGGCAACTCGAGTCCTGGCGCGCCCTGCTGGAACATGCGGTGAAACTGCATGAGATAGGGATCCATATCAACTCCCGCGCTCACCACAAACACGGTGCCTACATCATAGCCAATAGCGATCTGCCCGGTTTCAGCCAAGAGCAGCAACAGCTGTTGGCACTGCTGATTGGCAACCAGCGCAAGAAACCCAACCTGGAGGCGCTGGCACAACTGGAGCCCGCTCAGAAATTACGCCTCATCCGCCTAATGGCGCTGCTGCGGCTCGCCGTACTGCTGAATCTCGGCCGTATCGCCCGCAGCTTGAAAATCACCCGGGTAAAACCCACGGCAACAGGGATGCAGATAAGCCTGCCCGAACCGCGTCAACGTATCAGCCTGTTTGCCAAAGACTTGCAGCGGGAGCAAAAGCAGCTCGCCCAGTTAGGCTTTGAGCTGCAGATAAGTTATGTCGATGTGTGACTAGGCTCTTCTTATATCCGTAACTGTGGTTAATTAATGGCTGGGGTTAATTAATGGCTGGGGTTAATCAATGACTGTGGCTGTGATGCCCACCTTCAAGCTGCTGCCCATCTGCCGAGTAGAAGCCTGAGCTGCCATGTTGAATAAAGCCCTGGGTGATCATCTTGGCAATAAAAGGGTCAGACTCACTGTCGCCCACATCGGCAAAGTCGAGATCCTGGAAACCTGAGGTAAGCCGCTTGAAACTCTCCTGGCTCACAGGCGTCAGTTTGCTGAGCCGATAAACAATATGCTGCTCACCTTGAGTGATGGTCATCTCGGCCGGCAGTTCCAGCTCACTTATCCAGCTCAGTTGCATAGACTGCGGCTCGTTAGCGGCGCTTTTGTTCGCGTGACTATGGTTTTCTTCATGACCCTTGCTCTTAAAGGAATAGCTCTGACGGGTGAAGCAGCTATCTTGCAGGCTTTGGCCCTTTTCAAATTGACTCAAGGCTGCAGGCGATATCAGATGAAACTGCCTATCGAGATCGGTGCGAATGTTCAGCGCCAAGAGATCGCCGCGGCGATAGCTGATAGAGCGTTTCTCCTGGGGGAAATAACGCACATACTCGCCATTTTTATGCCAAGCCTCATAGCTGACAGGGCTGCGTTGATAGATGATGGTATCGTCAAAGCGCGTCAGGATCAGTTGCTGCTGCCTGGCCTGCTCACCACTGCCAACAGTGATCTGATAGCTGGCTTGAAAACGGCCGGGTTTGGCGGCACAAACATTAGCATCATTGCCAATTGAGCCGCCCGCTTTGACATGGGCGTGCTCCTGGCTGCCTGGCTGGTTGCTGGCAGACTGGGTATTGGCCATGGCAAACTGCCCCAGCGAAGCTGTGAGCCCCAAAGCGAGTGAAAACGTGAGTGGGCGACAAAGAACGCGAGGGGCTGTGCAATGAGCTGTGCGAGGAGCGATATGAAGCGCTACGCGGGAAAAAAAGGGAAACGCTGGCTTGAATGTTACACGGGACATAATAAACCTACTGATATGACTCTAAAACAAAAGACTAAAACCAAAGAAGCAGCCTGGCACCCTGCCTGAAACTAGAGGCAGGCAGGGGCATCAGGCTGCGAAACGCTAAACTTTATTGCGCCGCGGCGGCCTCGGCCTTTTTAACCAAATCACCGGCAAAGTTCATCACATGGAAGATGTGGTTCTGCTCAACCGTACCCTGAACCAGGCTGGCACCCGGGCCGCGAGCGAAGATGGCCACATCTTCACCGGCATGGGTTTCACTTGCCAGCGGCACCAATGCTTCCTGATGGAACCCCACACTCTGGGTGTCTATGTAGTTCAGATCCACGCGTCCAGGCTCGGCGGCATAGTTGTATCGCTCATCGCCACCGGTCGCCAGCGAGCCAAAGCCCAGACCATTGGCATAACCAACAGTGGTATAAGGCATGCCGTTGGCATCGGTAGAGTTGGTGACCGACGGCTGACCGTTGGCGTCGTTACTCTTCACCAGACCCAGGATAGGATTACCTCGGGTCGGATAGCCGGCGATGGTGAACACATGGCTGTGGTCAGCAGTAACCATCAGCAAGGTGTCATTGGCCGAGGTCTTCTCCATGGCGATACGTACCGCCTCAGACAAGGCTATGGTGTCGTACAGAGCGCGGGCCGCATTACCGGCATGGTGAGCATGGTCGATACGACCGGCTTCAACGATCAGGACAAAGCCTTTGTCGTTCTTTTTCAGAATATCGATACTCTTGGCCGTCATCTCTGCCAGAGAAGGCTCGCCGGTAACACCGGTCTCGACTCTGTCGTAGTCATATTCCATGTGAGAGGAATTAAACAGCCCCAGCGCATGCTCTGTGGTGCCGGTATCCATCGCCAGGAAACTGTCGCGGTCGGTAACGTAACTGGCATTGGAGTACTGAGACAACCACTCGGCGGTCAGATCGCGACCATCGTTACGCTTACCCGCTTTGCCTTCTGGATCGATAGTGGTTTTGGGAATAAAGGCGCGGCGACCACCGCCCATAACCACATTGATCCCTTTGCCGTTATTGAAGTCCAGCATCTGGGCGGCAATGTCTTTACAGCCGTTGCTGACGGCTTCGGCCGGCAAGTTGCTGTCCGCTTCCCAGTCGCGATCCGGCACATGGGCATAAGTGGCAGCCGGGGTAGCATGAGTGATACGTGCGGTCGAAACCACACCTGTAGCCATACCCGCCATGGCGGCCAGTTCCAGCGAAGTCACCAGGTTTTGACCCCTGGTGGAAGAACAAACGCCGCGCTCAACACCTTCAGCCTGTGAGATCACGCCAACGTCCGTCTTCACCCCGGTGACCATGGCCGTCATGGTGCCGGCCGAATCCGGGGTTTGACCATCGACATTATAAGTCTTGGCCAGGCCAAGATAAGGCAGAGTCTCAAAGGAAAGTGAGTTTTCCTCTCCGGTTTGCCCCTTGAGCTGACCATCGAGGATCCGCGCCGCAGTCACAGTTGAAACGCCCATGCCATCACCGACAAACAAGATGATGTTTTTCGCCGCACCCGCCTGGGTGTTATTGCTCATATTGGACGCCTTGGTGACGCGGTTTTGACCATCGACATACCATTGATTAACGGCGGTCCAGTCTTTTCCGTCACTGCCGTTGCTTCCATCTGTGCCCGGAGTGCCTGCGTTGCCGTCCTTGCCGTTGTCACCGTCACTTCCACAGGCCGCCAGGCCGAGAATCGCGGCCAAAGACAGTACCAGTAATTTCTTATTCATTTCCTTGCTCCCAATTAATACTTAGTACCGCCAAGCTCTTGGGCTTGATTGATAATGTGGAAAATCACGTTCTGCTCCATTACACCCTGCACCAGATTGGCGCCGGGGCCTGTGGCGTGCAGACTGATGTCTTCACCGGCGTGGGTTTCACTTCCCATAGGAATAAGAGCTTGTTGGATAAAGTCTTTGTCTTGAGTGTCCACTGAGGTTAGGTCGTCACGGTTCCCCACAACGGCGCCCGGGCCATTGGTGTAACCCAAGGTAGTGTATGGCTTACCGTCAAGGGCAGTAGAAAGGTTTCCGTCTACGCCGTGTACCAGACCCAGAATAGGGTTACCCCGCTTCGGATAACCTGCGATGGTGAACACGTGGCTGTGGTCGGCGGTGACCAGAATGAGCGTCTCTTCCGGGTTGGTGTTTTCTACCGCCGCCTTAACGGCGTTGGAGAGTTCCACCGCATCGGCCAGGGCGCGCTTGGCGTTACCGGCGTGGTGACCATGGTCGATACGACCCGACTCGACAATCAGCAGATAGCCCTTGTCGTTCTTCTGCAAAATCTCGATGGATTTCGCTGTCATCTGGGTCAATGAAGGTTCACCGCCCACATCATCGGCGCGGTCCGCTTCATATTCCATGTGGGAGGAGTTGAACAAGCCCAGCAGGTGATCTGTGGTGCCGGCATCTATGGCGTCAAACTCCGTGCTGTTCCACACATAGGCGGCGTTGTCCAGGTTGTCGACCCAAGCCTTGGTCAAGTCCAGGCCATCCTTACGTTGCCCTTTCTTGTTCTCGCCATCAGTCACGGTTTCAGGAATAAAGGCGCGGCGACCGCCGCCCAGGGCGACTGACAGGGCATTGTCTTTATCGCGCATCACCATCTGGTAGGCGATATCTTTACACTCGTTGGCTACCGCTTCGGCAGGCAGCTTGGCGTCAGATTCCCAGTCGCGCTCCGGGCTATGGGCATAGGTTGCTGCCGGGGTGGCGTGGGTGATACGTGCAGTGCTCACCACACCGGTAGATAAGCCTTTGGCATTGGCCAGATCCACCAGAGTCACCAGCTCATTACCTTTGGATGACAGGCAGTTGCCACGAAGGCTCTGTTCGGATACCGAAATCACCCCCGCTTTGGACTTTACCCCAGTCGCAATGGCCGTCATGGTGCCGGCACTGTCCGGTGTTTGCTGGTTGGTGTTATAGGTCTTGATCAATGCGGTATGATCAAACTTCTCAAAACTCAGGAAGTTCTCTTCACCGCCCTGGTTACCGGCTATCTGCTGTCCTTGGAAGATACGCGCGGCAGTCAAAGTGGAGATCCCCATGCCGTCACCGACAAACAAAATCACGTTTTTGGCTTTTGCTTTTGATTCTAATGTAGCCTTGTCTGACACGCGCTGAGCGCTTTCCTTATACCAATGGCTGTCAGTTTGAACACTGGGTAACACGGCGCTGTTGGCCGCCATGCTTACCAGGCTGCAAGAGATCAACGCAGCTAATCTATTTTTCATCACTTTCATCATCCGTATTGGGTTGAAGTAAATTGGTCGCAAGTAAAGGTAGAGCGGCCTGATTGTCTAAGATCCAGATGACAGATTTGGTTAATCAAGATTGCAGTTATGTGAAGGGCTTTGTCTGGACGGCACAAATTAAAGAAAAAGCTGTTTTTTTTGGCCAAGAAACCTGAATGGGTATTGAGTGGGGGGAAGGCTGCTGTTTGTTCCGGTATCGAAAAACCATAATGACTGGAGGCACCTAAATCATCTGCATATCAAAAAAGGAGCCAATGGGCTCCTTCGATGATTAGATTTCTTAGCGCTATCAGGACGTTTGCTTGGCCTGCTCTTTCTGACGCTGTTTTTGCTCGCGGCGCTTATGGATCACTTCTTTGACATCGGCGCCTATGTGGGCCTCACCGCGATGCTTGGCCAGTTGCATCTGTCGCTCACGCTCGATAAAGCGCCGGCGCTGCTTTTCATCCAGCTTATCTATGCAATGGGGACAGCTGACCCCCTGCTCGTAGGCCGGGCTCTGCTTATCGGCCTCGGTTATCGGCATCCGGCAGGCATTACACTGATCGTACTGACCTTTTTGCAGCTGGTGATCCACTGAAACCCGGTTATCGAAAACAAAGCACTCTCCCTGCCACAGACTCTGCTCTTCGGGCACATCTTCCAGATATTTGAGGATCCCGCCTTCGAGGTGATATACCTCATCAAAGCCTTGTTGCTTAAGGTAGGCAGTGGACTTTTCACAGCGGATCCCGCCGGTGCAAAACATGGCTACTTTCTTGTGCTTGGCCGGATCCAACTGCTGCTTCACATATTCGGGGAACTCGCGGAAAGTCTCGGTCTCGGGATTGACGGCATTCTTGAAGGTACCAATTTGCACTTCATAGTCATTGCGGGTATCAACCAGCAGCACATCGGGATCGGAGATCAGCGCATTCCAGTCTTGAGGTTTGACATAGGTGCCGACCACTTCTCTGGGATCTATGCCTTCCACCCCCATGGTGACTATCTCTTTCTTGAGTTTGACCTTGGTGCGATAGAACGGCATCTCATCATCAAATGAGCGCTTGGAGACGATATTATCCAGGCCATTCTGGGCATCCAACCAGGCCATCAGGGTATTGATACCGTTTTCCGAGCCGGCCACAGTGCCATTAATGCCTTCGGCAGCCAGCAGCAAGGTGCCGCGAATACCATTGTCTTCCATGGTCTCGAGCAACGGCTGACGCAAAGCCTCATAATCCGGCAGGGAAACAAACTTATATAAAGCACATACAACTATTTTGGACATCATTACCTCAACTTCTGCTGGCTGGAACCTAATTTCCAGTGCATAACGGCGTCACCTTCTGAAACTTTTCTTAAGTGATTTGCCTCCCAAAATGGGGGCGCCATTCTATCCCAATCACAGTAGCGCAAATAGACAGCAAAAGTAGGGTTATTCGGCGATTCCTACAGCAGGCCGCCATATAGTAGCGGTTTAATCCTTTACATGCGGTTATGAACAGCAACCTTGCCTGCCACCCGAGTGATTCCTACAATGGCTGTTTTCATTGAATTCCAAGGGACTCTTGTGACTCAAGTAAGCAGTCAAACTATTCTGTACAGCTTTCGCCGCTGCCCCTATGCCATGCGCGCCAGACTGGGCTTAATTGCCGCCGACTACTCTGTTGTAGTGCGGGAAATTCTGCTGAAAAATAAGCCGCAGCAGATGCTGGAACTATCGCCCAAAGGCACTGTGCCTGTGATGCAACTCGCTGATGGAAGGGTACTGGACGAGAGCCTGGATATCCTTTTCTGGGCACTGGCACAAGCCGACCCCCACTCATTGCTGCCGCAAAATCCTGAGGAAGAAAACCTTATCTCAACCCTGATAGCGACCAATGACAGGGCATTCAAGCCCTTGCTGGACAGATACAAATACTTTGACCGTTACCCTGAGTTCAGCCAGCAAAGCTATTTCGAGCAAGCGCTCCTGTACTTGCTGCCACTGGAGCAGAGACTGGTTGAGGCTCAAGAACATCTCGGGCAGCAAAAGCTACAGGGGCAAAAAGAGCAACAACAGCAGGTCATGTTGCTCGGGCGTATGAGCGCAGCGGATCTCGCCATCTTCCCTTTTGTGCGCCAATTTGCCCATGTGGATAGAGCCAGGTTCAATGCAGCCCCCCTGCCCTGTCTTAATCAATGGCTGCAGGCCTGGCTCGATCACCCCTGGTTTATCCGCGCCATGAAACCCAAGCCATTGTGGCTGGAAAGCGGCGAGCAACAGCCGCTTTAGCGCCTGCCGAGTAATCTGGGTAGGCGTTTGCGAGCTGGCGGGATCCCGCCAGGTTTTACAGGTGTGACGGTCTGGGAGCGCTGGTATCATCGCCGGCCAAACGCCGCACTTCGGGTGCCTGACCTTCAGCGACCGCTTGTTTATAGTTTTGATGCATACGCACCGCCAAGGCCAAATCAGGCCTGATGATCAAACCATCCTCCGCCACATCTATACCGCTGGCTTCACACCAGCTGAGTAGTTGACGTTTACGGCCCGCCAGTACCAAACTGACGCCGCGGCGCTTCAACAGGTGCGCCAAATCGGCAATCATGGCCATCACACTGATATCCAGATGACTGAAACAGGCCACAGCATCGACTATCACACAGTCCACCGGCTCGGGCTGCTCTTTTAACCTGAGCAGCAGCTGGCGTTTGAAATAACCGGCGTTGAAATAGGTCAAGGGTGAGTTGAAACGGTAAATCATGATCCCCGGGATCGCCGTGGCCTTGTCACTGCGGTCGATACTGCGCAGCACCCCCTTGCGATCGACACCGAGCAGTTGCTCCGAGGGTTTCATCACTACCCGGATAAATTGGAATAAGCCCAGCAGCACCGCCAGGGTGATCCCCGGGATCACCCCGATAAAGAGCACGGCCAACAGGGTGATCAGCGCCAGGGTAAAGGCGCCGTTGTCACGCTTTCTCAGTTTCCAGATCCCCTTGATATCAATCAAAGAGAGTGATGCGATAACCAGCACCACCCCGAGCGCCGCCGAAGGGATATATTGCAGCGGCGCAGTCAGGAACAGGGCCACCAGGGCTATCAGCAGCGCCGCTATCACAGAAACCAGCTGCGATTTGCCACCATTGGCATCATTGACCGCGGTGCGCGAATCGGCGCCGCTGATAGCAAACCCCTGGGACAAACCCGAGGCGATATTGGCAAATCCAAGCGCGCGAAACTCCTTATCGGGATCTATGTCGTAGCCATTTTTGGCGGCAAAGCTGCGCGCCGTCAGCATCATCGAGACAAAGCTCACCATGGCAAGGTTCAGCGCCGGCATCACCAATTCACGACTCAGCCCCAAGTCAAATACCGGTGCCTGAAACTCCGGCAAACCGCCTTCAATAGTGCCGACCACCGCCAGTTGATACTGCTGCAAATCTAGCAGCCATACCAATAATCCGGCCACAGCTATCGCTACCATAGAAGCAGGCAATTGCGGCCGCAGACGCTTGACCAGCAGGAACACCAGTAAGGTGACCAGACTCATGCCCAATGTTGGCCAGTGAGTGCGCGACAGATACTCGGCGCCGCCAGCCAGGCGCTCCAGCAAATAGCGGGATTCGAAGCTAAAGCCAAAAATCTTCGAAAACTGGCCGACGATAATAGTTATCGCCACCCCGTTGAGCAGCCCCATCAAAATCGGCCGTGAGAGAAACTCGGCAAGCACCCCAAGCCGAAAGCGACTGGCCAGCAGGCACCAGGCGCCCGTCATCAGGGTCATGGTCATCACCAACTGCCAGTGCACCTTGGCATCGCCGGCGGCCAGTGGCGTCACCACAGCAGCAATCACGGCGCAGGTCGCGGCATCCGGACCCACTATCAGTTGCCTCGATGTACCAAACAAAGCATAAATCAACATAGGTAAAATACAGGAGTATAGCCCGGCAACGGCGCTGACCCCGGTAAGCTGGGCATAGGCGATAGCTACAGGCAAGGCCACCGCGGTTACCGACAAGGCGGCGCGCAGATCATCCCGCAACCATTCTTTTTGGTAATGCAGTAATCCTGCCAGCCCGGGAAGTAATTGAGTCAGCGACTCCCTGGTGTTCCATTGTGGAAAATTAACTCGCATATTCAGCACTCAACTCCGTCAATTTAAGCGCATTCTGTCCTGAGTGGATAATGTAGTGAGCTTATGCCAGGAAGTCATCCAGGGCGAAATAAAATATTCTCACTATTCACCTTTCCATCTTCCTTTGTCAGTAATGTAAAGAAACGACTCTGGGGGATTGGCTTATTGGCCGCCACGACTTAACATAAACCCTCAGCCCTTTTTTGTGGCATAAATCACACTCCTGACCAAGCATCCAATGCTTTTTGGCCAATATAATGAGGTTAAATTGGATACCCAACCCCAGATAACCAGGCGCACGCCCCAAGGGCTGCATCTGGCCTTGCTTATTCCCATGCTGTCGGCCATCGTGGCGATAACGCCTTTGGCCATCGACATGTATCTGCCGGCCATGGCTACCATAGCCGAGAGTTTCCATTCCGATATCACGACAGTACAGCAGTCTCTGAGCCTGTATCTGGCCGGGTATTCTCTGGGTATGCTTACCTTTGGGCCTTTGGCCGATCGCTTCGGCCGTCGTCCTTTGGTGATCATTGGCCTATCGGGATTTATGTTGGTCAGCCTGGGGTTGGCGCTGTCGCAAACGATAGAAATGTTTTTAAGCCTCAGATTTTTCCAGGCGTTTATCGGCGCCGCCGCTACCGTGGTGATCCCCGGCTATATCAAGGAGGTCTATGGTGACAATACGGCCAAGGGCATGTCCTATGTCAGCCTAATAATGATGCTGGCGCCGCTGCTGGCTCCATCCATAGGCAGCTTAATTTTGGAGCTGGGTGAATGGCATTTGATTTTCTTTATCCTAGCCTGCTATGCCCTGCTGCTGCTCATGCTGGTATTGCTGAAACTGCGTTTGCCATCGGATATGCAAGGCGCCGAGCGCAGCCGCAAGTCATTCTTTGGCGCCTATGCCACCGTCTTTACCCGGCCCGGGGTCAAGCTGCATATTGGCAGCGGCGTGCTGACTTCATTCGCCTTTTTCTGCTACCTGACAGCCTCGCCGTTTGTCTATATGTCGGTATTTAACTTGGATAAGTCTCTGTTTGCCATACTATTCAGTACCAACGTAGGCGCTTTGATGCTGGCCAATATTATCAACTCACGCATTGTTGGTCGCTATGGTTCAAGACGCATGTTGGTTGCCGCCACTATGCTCGGCAGTATTGCCGCTGCCGGGCTGTTACTGGTGAACCTGCTCGACTTGAGTTACCACTTTACCGTGGCCATGCTGATCCCCCTGATGGGATGCCTGGGGGTAATGTCGGTTAACGCCGACGCCATAGTACTGATGAAGTTTCAGCAGGAAACCGGCACAGCCACCGCGGTTATCGGCACCCTGAGGTTTGGCTTTGGTGCTCTGGCAGGACCGCTGCTGGCGCTGTTTTACACGGGGACTGCCGTGCCCTTTGCCGCGCTGATGCTGGCCTCTGTGCTACTGGTGGGTCTGTGCCAGTTCGCCGTCAGTCGCCGCCCTTTGCCCGAATGCCGCAGTACCGGCTCCTAAAATAAAGCTGGCGGTAAATCACGCTCAAGCGTTTGAAACCGCTTGAGCGCAAAACGCCGTTTGTCGATTTTCCGCACCCCCAAGAACCACAATTTTTCAAAGATTGGGGTCATACACATAGAATCGGCAGCGCTTTAGACTAAAGTCTAAAAATATCCTCAATTAATAATAAAATATAATTAATTCAATACATAACAAATTATACTTTCGCAATAACCTACCGCAATCAAGGCCGCTTTTCGGCGGCAAAAATGAAATTTATTCATGCTCATAAAAAAGCCGCTTCCAGGGGCTTGAAAACTTCTCTCTTTCCAATATGATGAAATTCTGTCCATTGGTGACAGAGACCCCTTCCCTACAGGGAGGTGAGCCCCCAGGGCCGGGTCGACAGCTGGCCGGAACTACCCTTCCGGCTTGGATTAGAGCGATAACCGTCGCTGTAAAAGTTACTGTTTACCGTAACGGTATCTTATCAAGGAGTACCAAATGGAGATGCTTTCAGGCGCCAGCATGATAGTGCGTTCGTTAATTGACGAAGGCGTAAAACATATATTCGGCTACCCAGGTGGCTCAGTTCTCGACATCTATGATGCCCTGCATCAAAAATCCGATATAGAACATATTCTTGTCCGCCATGAACAGGCGGCCGTGCACATGGCCGATGGTTACGCCAGAGCCACGGGCCAGGTCGGCGTGGTGTTGGTGACATCCGGCCCGGGAGCGACCAATGCCATTACCGGCATCGCCACCGCCTATATGGATTCAGTCCCTCTGGTGGTGCTTTCGGGCCAGGTGCCCAGTAACCTGATCGGCAATGACGCCTTTCAGGAGTGCGACATGATAGGGATCTCCCGCCCTGTGGTGAAACACAGCTTTTTGGTGACAGACCCCACCGAAATTCCCACCATTATCAAGAAAGCCTTCTATATTGCGGCCAGCGGCCGCCCCGGCCCTGTGGTAGTGGATCTCCCCAAAGACAGTCTCAACCCGGCGATACTGCACGAGTATCAATACCCGGAAGAGATTAAGATGCGCTCCTACAACCCGACGCTTTCGGGTCACAAGGGCCAGATCCGCCGGGGTTTGCAGGCCTTGATGGCCGCCAAAAAACCAGTGCTGTATGTGGGCGGCGGCGCCATTATCTCCGGCTGCCACCGGCAGCTGTTGACTCTGGCCGAACGACTGAAACTGCCTGTGGTCAATACGCTTATGGGGCTGGGCGCCTTTCCCGGATCTCATCACAACAACCTGGGCATGCTGGGGATGCACGGCCTGTATGAAGCCAATATGGCCATGCACAATTCAGATTTAATCTTCGGTATTGGGGTGAGGTTCGATGACAGAACCACCAATAATGTCGCCAAATATTGCCCGGATGCCACCATACTGCACATAGATATCGACCCTTCATCCATCTCCAAGACCATCAAGGTGGATATTCCGATTGTGGGCTCGGCCGATAAGGTGCTGAACGAGATGCTGCAATTACTGGATGAAGACAAGGTAACGCCTCAGGATGACGAGGCGCTGCAACACTGGTGGCAGCAAATTGCCTCCTGGCGCAGCCGCAACTGCCTCGACTATCAGCGCAATGCTGAACGGATCAAGCCCCAGCAAGTGATAGAAACCCTCTATCGCCTGACAAACGGTGATGCCTATGTGGCCTCCGATGTTGGCCAGCACCAGATGTTTGCCGCCCTCTATTATCCTTTCGACAAGCCGCGGCGCTGGATCAACTCAGGCGGCCTGGGCACCATGGGATTCGGCTTGCCGGCCGCCATGGGGGTCAAGATGGCGATGCCGGATGAAACCGTCGTGTGCGTCACCGGCGACGGCTCGATTCAGATGAATATTCAAGAGCTTTCCACCGCACTGCAATATGATGTGCCGGTGAAAATCATCAATCTCAACAACCGTTTCCTCGGGATGGTGAAACAGTGGCAGGACATGATCTACTCCGGCCGCCACTCCCATTCCTATATGGACTCAGTGCCTGATTTTGCCAAAATAGCCGAAGCCTACGGCCACGTTGGGATCAATATCGACCATGTGGATGAGCTGGAGAGCAAACTGGCACAAGCCCTGACCATGAAAGACAGGCTGGTGTTTGTGGATATCAGTGTCGATGAAACCGAACACGTCTACCCGATGCAAATTCGTGGTGGCGCTATGAATGAAATGTGGCTGAGCAAGACGGAGAAAAGCTGATGAGACGTCGAATCATATCTGTATTGATGGAAAACCAGCCCGGCGCCCTGTCAAGAGTTGTCGGTCTCTTTTCCCAACGTGGCTACAACATTGAAACCCTCACTGTGGCTCCCACCGATGATCCGACACTTTCCCGGCTCACAGTCGCAGTAGAGGCCGATGAGAGCATTCTGGAGCAGATAGAGAAGCAGCTGCACAAGCTTATCGATGTGCTCAAAGTATCCAACATCACAGAGTCCACCCATGTGGAACGGGAGCTTGCCTTGGTCAAGGTCAAGGCCAGCGGCGCATTGCGGGCAGAGGTAAAACGCACCGCCGATATCTTCCGCGGCCAAATTGTCGATGTAACCGCCAATCTCTATACAGTACAGATGGCGGGCACCAGCGATAAACTGGACGCCTTTATTGCCGCGCTGACCGAGGTCACCAAGGTAGTGGAAGTGTCCCGCTCCGGCGTGGTAGGCCTTGCCAGGGGTGAAAAAGCGATGCGAGCTTGAATCCGGGACTGAAGACCCTGCTGATACCGTTCACTTTACCGTGAGCGGTATTTTCAAACCGAATCAATACGGAATCTGAGTAGCATTAAGGTGAAACCGGCCATACAGGTACCATCTTACTGCCGTGCTCGGCGACAATCGCCATGATCCCCAGCTGCAACTCCTCGGCGACTTCCTGATAAACAGGTAAACTGGTGGTGCCGACATAGGCCAGTACATTCAACTCGAGTCCGGCGTTGCCGAAGCCCTTGAAGGTGACCCGCATCGGTGACTCATCCACCTTCTCATGCTGCTTTAGCAAGGCTTTGATATCATTGATGATCGCCTGCAACTGTTTGGCATCAGTGCTGTAATCGAGACGGATATCTGTCTTAAAACGGATTTTCTCCCGCTCTGAAATATTCTCTATCTCCATTTCGGCCAACTTGGCGTTGGGCATATGAATGACAGAGCGATCCAGAGTTCTAATGCGGGTACAGCGTAGGCCTATCTCCTCCACTGTGCCGCGAACGCCGCCGAAATTGCCAATATTGCCAACCTTGATAGGCGCGGCCGAATAGAGAGTAATGGTGCCAATAAGGTTTTCTATCGACTGCTTCGAGGCCAAGGCGATTGCCAGCCCGCCAATGCCCATCCCGGCCAGTATAGTGCCGGCATTAAACCCCAGGTGCTCGAGCCATAATAAGGTCGCCAGGCTGAGCAGGGCCACCCGCAAAAAATTCCCAAGAGGACGCAACAAGGAGGCCGCCTGTTTGTTGCCTTTGGCTATCCAGCGCTCCCTAAGACTGCTCTGTGCCAGCCCCACCAGCGCCCATATCAACCAAACCGTGGCCAGAATAAAGAAAAAGCCTGTGTTGACTATCTCCTGCATCGCAGCGCTCAAGGTACTGTTGGCAAGCATGGCCCTATCGAGTGCCACAGCGGCAAAGAACCTGAGTGGGCCGCGAATAAAGGCGCCCAATTCAGCCTTGAGCGGGTGTGATGAACGTGAAAGTGGCCATTGCAGCAACCAGGTCACAGGTACCACGAATAAGAATGCCAGCGCCAGATAGGCCAGCATCATGGCCCATTCCCAAAGATTCAGGGTAAACAGGCGTCCTTCAGGAATGTGCTCGATAAACCACTCCACCACAGGGCCATAGCCCAAGGCCTGGTAAAGTTTTGGGAGCTTGGCAACCGTGGCATTGGAAACCTTCCACAGACTGCCGTATTCAGAGCTCGGCACCCGCTGCAACAGGAGCTGATAGGCCTTTTTTTCGGCTTCCAAACGGGCAAACCCCTCCCGGTAAGCGGGCAGCTTGTCGTCGGTTTTACCCTCTGGGGTATCATCAAGCTCCTGAGGATTGAGCCAGAGATTACGCTCGATAATCGCCAGCAACTGCTTGGCATAGAGTGGCCCCTGCTCCGCAGTCATACCGGCGGGAAGAAAACGCAGATCCAGATACTCGGCCGCGGTTTGATAATCCCCTTCTCGGGCATAATGCATAAAGCCCTGCAGGGCACCTCTGGGGGTATCCCGGAGCAAGGGATCGCGGTACTCATAAGCCCCAGCAGCACTTTGCTCGCTTGACGTTTCCGGCTCAGGTTCGACCGCCGGGCACAACCCTGGCCAGAGCAAAAGAATAAATAATCCTATGCCAATCAACACTCTATTCATTAACGCACTCCTTGCCACTATAAGGTAAGGTACCAATCCATCCGGTGTAATCACTTCAAGTTGTGTTCAAGCCAAAGTGCGTCAGGGAACCATTGGCACCATCAGAAAAAAGAGTAGCAGAAACATGTAGTTCCGGATATGTCGGCCCAATATTTATACTGCTTGACTTGTAGTAAATTATCTATACAATAAGCTGAATTATTAAGGTATCCTCAGCTCGTCCCATCTCGCTCCAGGCCTCTTAAGTAAGTCCGTTCAGTTAATAATTCTTGAGTTTAATTGAAATGTCACACAGCTGTGGTGAACTCTGTGCTGCGGCGATGGTCTGATGTTCTACTGACACCCGAAGTGCCTTTATGCACTTCAGTCTATCGGGGGGCTTGATAAAGGGTGACAAACTGGGTACATTCAATAGTCAAGCAACGCATCTTTCGCAATAAATGCTAAGGATTTTCTATAGTTAAGATTATATACGCCAATACCGGCGCTAACAGAAATAAGGAGTGTGGCCTATGTCATACAAAGTAAACGGACATGAAATCGCAGTAAGTTTTCCTGTAGATTCAATTTCCATCAACAAAAACTCAATCGCCTTTACCGACAGCAAAGGCAAGAAGAAGCAAACCTTCTCAAAGCGTACAGAAACCCTCAAGTTTATGAAGTGGTTGCTGAGCGCCAATAAGTAAGACTGTCGAAATACCCACTCGATACCCCTATCCTCTCACTGTATCGAGCGCTCAGGCAGATTGGACTGTTATCCAGCAGCAATCGGGTAAACATCACATTTGGTCAAGGCCTTTTCCCGTGATCCCGGGAAGCAGCCTGACCAAATGGCGATAAACAGCAAATCAAGCGCCAGATCATTATCCAAGCCTTCCACTTGAATTAAGCTGATGCTTAACAAATTCATCTGTCGGTGTTGTCTTGAATCAATCCATCACAGCCGCTAAAAGCAGCGCGACTAAACCCGGATCCATTAAACCGAATACCACGGAAGCGATGCGTTCATTGCTGGGCGAGATCCGGCGTTGTATTCCACTAAATTTGCCGGAAGCCAGCCTATGCGGTGGGAAATGCCTGGGTTGCTCCAAGAAAATGTTGGAGATGTTGGACACTGAGGTATGCTTTTGGGAGTCCCGTCTCGATGACGAGGTGCCTGGGCTTGCCGATCTCAAATCCTTGCAACGTTTGGCAGAGCGTACTCATAAGATCCTCAAGCGCAACCAGCTGATCTGAAGTCAAGGTTCCCACTCAACCGAATTTACGCCTGTATCTGGGAAGCATGGACTCATTACCAAGGAGCCCCCCCTGATGCAGATACAGTACCTGGCAGTCGCCCTCACGTTGCAAGAAGTCGAGCAACACTTGCCAGCCGAGCGGATCGTACAAAAGCTCAAAGCGGATACCGCTTTGCTCCAGCTCTTGCCAAAGTTGGTAAAACTCGGGGTAACACTTGCCAAAATGATACTTACGCTCGGGTGTAACAATAGTTGGATGCAATGCCTCATCGGGCGATAACTCAAGCAACTGGGTCTTGAGGTAACTGTCTCCGCCGACCACGGCGCAGGTCAGCACTTCAATATCAGCCTGTTGCTCACAAAAATACTTCTGTAGAAACAGTGCCGTTGTACCAGTTCCCGATGGCAGAAACAGCTTGAGGTTATGGGCAGCCTGTTGCTGCTGCCACTGTAAAATCTCGGCGCCCAACTGAGCTACGCCGTATTCGGCATAACTACAGCGGCCCCCTTCGGGAACGAACAGGCTGTGCTCGCACTCAGGTACAATATGCTGCCTGACAAAGTTCTCCAGGGTCATGCCGGTCATCAACTCGGCCTTGGGCGTATTCTTTACGGCAATCACCCGTGCGCCCAATTCCAACGCGGCGCGATAGTTACCCAGGGGGCGCTGCTGCAACCAGTCCGGCAGGTGATCCACATAAAAGTCCAGCTGCCAACCTTTGAGTTTGGCCAGCGCCGCCATAGAGTAGAGTGAGTTGGCCTGGGCCGAGCCATAACCTATCAGGCGCTTGATACCGGGAAAGTCATGGTCGAGGAAATAACGGAACTTGCGCGCCTTATTACCACTGAAACTGGGATGAAGTAGATCATCGCGCTTGATAAACAGCTGATGTCCCCGAAACTCAAAGGCTTGAACCGGGGTTTTATCCAGTTTGAAATCGGCTAAAGGCATGGCAGTGGCGATATATTTCAAGGCTAAGGTGTGCAAGGGATAGCTATTGTATGTGTTTGCCGCCAAGGAGGACAGGGTTCAGGCCACAAATCCTCACAGGCACCAGTAGGCTTTATGCCAACCAAGTGATGGCTTGGTAGCTAATTCATTGCGGCTTCACTCTGTGATGATTATCGCCACTTATTGGTATAAATCACCAATCCCCGCCATCCGCCCAGGCTTAGAAATAGCAACAACCCATATTATTCAACAGGTTATAATTATGGCACGCTTCTGGCTATTAATCGAAATATCCCCAAGCTTTACAGTAAAACTGTGCGGCTGATCTGCCATTTAAAGGAGCACTCAATGGCTATTTTGCGTCTTATTTTTAATATTGCCTGGTTTATTCTTGGCGGCTTTGTCATGGGACTGGCCTGGTGGTTTGTCGGCTTGCTCTGTTTTATCAGTATCATAGGTATCCCATTCGGCCGCGCCTGTTTTGTCATAGGTGAACTGGCATTCTGGCCCTTCGGTCAGGAGCATATCAACCGCGACAGGCTCTCTGGCCGCGAAGACTTGGGCACCGGCGCCCTGGGTATGGTCGGCAACATCATCTGGTTCCTGCTGTTCGGAATTTGGTTGGCGATAGGCCACCTGACCCACGCCCTGGCCTGCTTTGTCACCATCATAGGCATACCTTTTGGCATTCAGCATCTGAAGCTGGCCTTGCTTTCTTTAACGCCCATAGGCAAGACAGTGGTCGCCTCCCACTAATCACAAAGCCCAGGTCGGATATCTGACTCGATTTTGACCTGGGCTCAAACTTCCCCAAGCAAGTCTAAGGCGTTTGTCGACTCAAACGCTGCACCAACTCCAGCAATAACTCAGGCCTATCCAACGCCACATCATGACCGCAGCGGCAAAAAGGAATCGGCTTTTGCCGATATTTGGCCCCCAGGCGAACGCTGCACTTGGGCGAAACCAGGCGATCATCACAGCCATAAACAATGACTGCCGGCATCCGCAAGTTAGCCGGTGAGCGAAAGCGGGCCGAGGCAACAATTTGTCGCAGGCCATTGGCGAGTGTAGTTTTGGCCTCAAGCGCCAGTTGGCTCCAGTGACGGCACAGAGACTTGTCTTTGGCATGGGCAAGACTGGTAAGCGCAAGAATCGTCGCCTCGCGCCATTGAATGCCCTCACCTTTGACTCTGAAGCACAAGGCTTGTAGTAGGGCTTGCAGCCGAAATCTCTGATACCAAGGCGAAAGATCGGCGGCGCTGCTGTTGAGCAATAAAAGCCCCTCAATCTGAAACTCCTTTTGGCGGCCATCTTCAGCGTCATTTTTCCCGGCAAGTGCCATAGCCACCATGGCGCCCATGGAAATAGCCAATATTCGGCATTTAGCCACCTTGCGCCGCAGTAGTTCATCTGCAACAAAGTCGGCATAATCCTGAATATCCCAGGGGCTGATATCCGCCACCCTATCGCCATTTCCAGGTAGATCGATGAGCTCCACCCGAAACCCCAACGCCAGCAGATTATCGGCAAAGGCTTGCCAATGACGTTTATCGCGCATCAGGCCACGGATCAGCACCCAGGTTTGCTGCTCAGTCATGACTTGGTTTCTCCGCCGCTTGTGGATACCAAAAGTTTCGTGCCTGATAGTCCAGGTGATGTCGATGAAGTTCAGGCAGTTGTTCCAGTACCTGAGCATACCCCACATCGAGCAAGAACTGCATCAGGGTAAAGTGACGCCGTAAAATACGCTGCAGCCTGTGCTGCTTTTGAGGGTTGAAATAACCGGAGAAGCGCAGCAATTGCCTGGGATTCTTTTTAACCCAGGCCCAGGAGCCCATTTCCAGCGTTAAAGGAAGGAAAGGCACTTGGGGGTTACAACTGACCAAATAATCCCAAATATCGCCGTGGGTGCGATAGAAGCGGCTTTGAGGCGCAATATGATAATGACAATGATGGGGGTAGCTCATTTCGAACAACTGCTTTAGATGATACACCTCCCCCAAGCGGGCAAAAGGCGTGTCCTTACAGGCAAAGGGAAACCAGATATGATCCACCAGGCCAAAACCTGAGTGAGCATCGAGCACAATCAAGCTGCTGCCGCGGGCCATAAGATCATTACTGTAGTCAATAATCGCCCGGGTCTCGGCTTCCAGCTGATTGCTGCGGCCCCGATACCAGGGAAGATGGCGGGAAAGCCGTTGACCGCCGACCATAAAAGTCACTGAGCCGCGGGCATCTATGGGAGCATTGCGCATCAAATCGACCCCATTGCCATTGGCGCGAGTTCCCCGGATAAGGCCGATGGGATTCAACACAGGTACAAACGCCAGCCGTATCTGAGTTAACATCAACTGCAGATGTTTATCCCAACTGCAGCGGGTCAACAGGCTGCCAAGAAGCGCCAGTATCACCTGGCTGCCGATGCGCTCTATCCCGTGAACGCCGCCGACGAACAGCACTGTGGGCACCCTGGCGTTTGGGTTCCCCAGCTCCAGCGCCCGCACATCGTGCGTCTTCCCGGCAAAGCCGACTTGGGCCAAAGACCTGGCATTCAAGTGTTGCTGGTATTTATGCTCCAGCTCGGCAAGCAGTTCAAGCTCATAGGCACTTTCTGTCACAGACACGTCCATCTGGGGTAAAGTGCTCAATTTAGCCGCTTTGGATGACAACTCAATGATACTTTAAGTGTTGCTCCAATATGCTCTTGGCATCGATACGGGCCAGCCCCTGGTCGAAAATATCCCGCCAGCGTTGTCCCTCTGCAGAATTTCGAAAAGCCACCAGCAAGCCCTTGCTGGCCAGCAGTTGCCGATTCAGTTTAAGTTTGCCCTCCAACTCCTCCATCCCCTTTTGCCGCAGCAGGTAACGATAGACATTGGCATCGATCACCACGGCATCAATTCTGGCGGCCGCCAATTTGCGAAGGTTTTGTTCATCGGAATTGGCCAGCTCGAAGGGTTGCCGGCCTGAGTCCATGGCCCGATCCAGACTTTCGGTATTAACATAATCCTTGACCACCCCGAGATTGTAACGCTGCAAGTCCTGCAACTGTTGCCAGCTCACTGGCCGCTGGGATTGCTCCACCAAGGCCAATTGACTAAAGCCTAATGGCTTGGAAAAGATAAACTTATCGCTTTGGTGATAATACTCTGGAAAGTAACCAAGATAGGGAGATCCGGGCATGCCTGCCAACTTCACTGCCCGGCTCCAGGGGTAAAAATTAATTTTGAGTTCATGGCCCATGGCGGCCAGTGCCGCCTTGACAACGGCAACACAGGCTCCCTGTTGTTGCAACATCTGACCTGTGTAGGGGGGCCAATTAAGCGAGCTCAATTGCAGGGTATCGGCGCGCACAGAAGAGCTGCCACTATAAAGTAGCAACAACAAGAGGACGTGCAGCGCAGAACGGCCGAAAAAGGTAATAGCTGTTTTTGCCATAATGCCACTCCATTTGCCAAGGCCAACCCCATAAGCATTCCGGAAGTTAACAGAGTATAGCTTGTCGACGCCTGGCAGCTACCAGTCTCAATCAGCGCCGGACACAAAAAAACACAGCTTACCGCACACTTTAAATCAAAGTGTGACGAGAGATGAAAATGTGAAAAAGTTCGATTTGGGTAAGATAGCTAAAATTGGAGGCTAAAACCGCGGTAATCATCACAAAAAACCTATCTAAATCAACGATAGAGCCAATCGATATTAACAGCTGTCAAAGCTCTCCTTCTATCACTATGATGGGCAAATAACCACACACAAAGTAAGCCTATTAGAGGTGATAGCAATGAGATATCAAGCACTGGTCATGGCTGTAACGGCAGCCCTCGGGATGACTGCGGCTCAGGCGGCTGAGCCTATCGAAATTATCAAGCCGGTGAAAATCACCGAGCCGGAAAAAGTCGAACTCGGAAAAATGCTTTACTTCGAACCCAGATTATCAAAGTCCGGGTTTATCTCCTGTAATTCATGTCACAATCTTTCAATGGGAGGGGTAGATGCCCTGCCAACCTCTATCGGTCATGCCTGGCAAGAAGGCCCTATCAACTCGCCTACCGTATTGAACGCCGATTATATGCTGGCACAGTTCTGGGATGGCCGCGCCAAAGATCTCAAGGAACAGGCCGCAGGTCCAATAGCCAACCCCAAGGAGATGGGATTTACTCATGAACTGGCGTCCGAAACCGTTGCCTCCATGCCGGCTTACCGCGCCCGCTTCAAGCAGGTTTACGGCTCTGAAGAGGTCAACATCGACAGGATCACAGATGCAATTGCCGCCTTTGAAAAGACACTGGTGACCCCCAATAGCCCCTTTGACAAGTATCTGGAAGGCGACAAAAATGCCATCAGCGCCGAAGCCCAAGCGGGTTATCAGCTGTTCAAGGACAAGGGCTGTGTCGCTTGCCATAATGGTCCGGCGGTCGGTGGCACCATGTATATGAAGATGGGACTTATCAAACCTTTCCACACGGATAACCCTGCCGAAGGCCGCAAGGCGGTAACGGGTAAGGAAGCCGACAAGATGGTGTTCAAGGTGCCGACACTGCGTAACATTGAACTCACCTACCCCTACTTCCATGACGGCAGTGTTTGGGAGCTGGAAGAGGCGGTCAACACCATGTCGGATATCCAGTTGGGTCAGAAGCTGACCGAGAAAGAAACCCAAGAGATGGTGGCTTTCCTCAAGTCGCTGACCGGCGAACAGCCCAAGGTAGAAATGCCCATTCTGCCGCCATCCAACAAAGACACCCCTAGACCGATTCCATTCGGCAAGTAATTCATGACCATAAAGAAGCGCCGCAATGCGGCGCTTCTCTTTTACTGTTGCGGTTTAAATGACTCAAGCGTTGATATCCCGGTGCAGCTCTTCATACATCAGCTCTCGCATGCGGAACTTCTGGATTTTGCCTGTGACCGTCATAGGGTATTGTTCAACAAACTTGATATAACGCGGCACCTTGAAATAAGCCACCTTCTCGGTCAAGAAGTGACGGATTTCATCTTCAGTGACTGTACTGCCGGGACGTATCTTGATCCAGGCGCACACCTCTTCACCGTATTTTTCACTCTGTACCCCGAATACTGCTGCATCTTGAATTTCACTATGGGTGTAGAGTTTCTCTTCAATCTCCCGTGGATAGATGTTCTCACCGCCCCGGATAATCATGTCTTTGATGCGACCGACTATCTGTACATATCCTTCGCTGTCCATCACTCCGAGATCGCCCGAATGCAGCCAGCCTTCTTTATCTATGGTGGCTTGGGTTTTGGCCGGATCGTTCCAGTAACCCTGCATCACACAATAACCTCGGCTACATACTTCCCCCGGCTGCCCTATAGGTACAATCTCACCGAATTCATCAATGATCTTCACCTCGGTATGGGGCAGTGCCCGGCCAACGGTAGTGACTTGTTTCTCAAATGAAGATTCCACCTCTGTCATATTATTGATCGGGCTGCATTCAGTTTGGCCGTAAGCGATAACGACTTCTGTCATATGCATCAGCTTATGCACCCGTTTCATCAACTCCTCAGGACAGGTGGCGCCGGCCATCACCCCGGTGCGCAAACTGCTGAGGTCATAATCCTGGAAATTGGCCAGCTCCAATTCGGCGATAAACATGGTTGGTACCCCGTGCAGTCCAGTGCAGCGCTCCTGCTCGACCACCTTGAGGGTAGTCGTAGGGTCAAAGGCATCGGATGGGAATACGGCCGTGGCGCCTTTGGCCAGACACACCAGATTCCCCAGCACCATGCCAAAACAGTGGTACAGGGGCACTGGAATACAAAGCTTATCATCCGGGCCAAAGCCCATGGCATCGGCCACCAGCATGCCGTTGTTGAGAATATTATGGTGGGTCAGCGTGGCGCCTTTGGGGTTACCCGTGGTGCCTGAAGTGAACTGGATGTTGATGGCATCATTGGCCGATAGACGCTCACCTATGCCTTTGAGATCGGCATATTCCGCCTCAGAGCCCATGGCACATACCTCGGGGAAATTCAGCATGCCCGGCGTCTTGTCACTGCCGGTGCGAATAACGCAGCGCAGTTCCGGCAGACGACTGGACACCAGCTTACCGGGCTCGGCATCACTGAGCTCCGGCGCCAACTCATTCAGCATCGCCAGGTAATCGCTGGACTTGAACTTATCGTGAGTGATCAGAGCCTTACAGCCCACATTAGTAAGTGCATATTCCAGCTCTTCCGGGCGATAAGCCGGGTTGATGCACACCATGATGGCGCCAATTCTGGCGGTGGCAAACTGAGTCAGACACCACTCGATATTATTGGGCGACCAGATCCCGACCCTGTCCCCGGGGCCGATACCCAGTGCCAACAGGCCTGTGGCCAACTTATCTATCTCTTCAAGATAGCGCGCATAACTCCAGCGCAGTTGCTGATGATGCATCACCACAGCTGTATTGTCCGGATAGCGGTTGCAGATATCCTGCAAATACTGACCTATGGTCTTGTCTATCAAGGGAGTATTACTGTGCCCCAGATAACGGCTCTGTGACAGAGGTAAATCATTGAGTTGCTTGCTTGTCTTGTTGGCAGACATCTAAGCCTCCGTGCGTTGTTTTATCGTTATAGGAAGAGTCTGTCACCCTGAGCCGACGGCCCTCCCCTCACAGTGTGAAGCCATATTGACAGCGTCTGAAAAGCATCAAAAACAGCGGCAATGATCGGCTTTCACTGCGGCCTGGGCGCAGGGTTCATAACGACTCTAACGAATGGCGTATTGGAATAACAAGCAAGGAAACCGGCTTTTAGACTAAAGAATAATGGCTCAAAAACCATCAGGGCCCCCAAAGGAGCCCTGAATAAAAAGCCTGCCGATGACGGATCATGGCCGCAAAATGCACGGTAACAGCGACCGAATATCCTCAGGCCGCCTTTTGCAATTGCTGCATTCTTTCCAGTAAAGCCAACATGACCCCCTGACGGCGCATGTTCTGCAGGACACCCGGGCTGAAACGCTCTAAGCGCGCCATGGCACTGAGCAGCAAGCGGCATTCATACAAGGAAGCATCGGCGATATATTCAGGCCTGTCGACCATATGGCTGTTTTGATACCAATCATCCCAACTGAACTCGTTGAGCAACATGCCTTGGCGCTTCATTTCGGCAACAAATTTATGGACTGTCGCGGGGTCGTAATCCTGTTCCCCGCGGGCAAAATCATGGCGATAGGTTTGATAATCAGCAGTTGAAGCTGTCAGGCTAAGTGTGGCCATAGGCGACTCCTAATCTTTTACATCGATTATCACAATAATGCATAATCTACCAATCTAATGAGGTCAGTCTGCCCCTGCCTTGCTGAATAAGTGCTTAACAGGCTGGTAAGCTTTTCTGGTAAAAACACTCAAGGAGTGCCAGCATGAAGTACTGGTTGATGAAATCCGAACCCGATGAATTCAGCATCGACGATCTACAGCGGGTCAAGGTGGAACCCTGGTGCGGGATCCGCAATTATCAGGCTCGCAACTTTATTCGCGATGAACTGCAAATCGGCGACGCCATTTTGTTCTATCATTCCAGTTGCAAAACGCCGGGCGTGGTGGGCACAGCCAGAGTCGTCGGAAAGGCCAAAGCCGATACCACGGCCTGGGATCCAGAATCACCCTACTTTGATCCCAAGTCCAGTCCAGAGTCACCGCGCTGGTTCCAGCTGGATATCGGCTTTGAACGGCAGTTTGCCAAAACAGTCAGCCTGAAAGAGATCAAGGCAGACTCGCAGCTCGAACATATGTATCTGGTACAAAAAGGGGCCAGACTGAGCGTGCAACCGGTCACAGAGCAGGAATGGCAACGTATTCTTCTACTCGCAGGAGAGAAACTATGACAAACAAACTATCCAAAACCTTGGTAGCAATCAGCCTGGGTGCCCTGCTGGCCAGTCCGGCCGTTTTGGCCAAGCAGGATAAAGACCATAAAGATTTACCCCCGGGACTGCAAAAGAAAGCCGCCCGGGGTGAACCTTTGCCTCCGGGTTGGCAAAAGCGCTATCACAGGGGCGATATCCTTGATAATGATATCTATGCCCGCGGCCGAGTGGTTGTGCCCCTGGGCAATGATGGCCTGATAACGGTCGACATAGAAGGCACACTGTTCAAGCTGCACGACAAGACCCGCAGGATCATTGAGATCCTGGAACACTGATGCCGTTATCAAAGCCCTGAGTTCCAAAGCAAAAAGCCATGGTGGAAACCATGGCTTTTTTGTTTGTCGGCAAAATAGGTTAAGCGCTTGACTGCCTTTCTTCGCTGCTATCTTTACCTTAATCTTTACTGCTACCTTTGCCGGTCATTTCACCAATAGCGCTTCTCAGCGCCCATCCAGCATACGGCCAATTCCGCCAAGCACTGAGCCCTCGCCCCTGTCACTGCCACCGGCAGAAGGCGCATGGGCAATGATCCTGTCGGCCATACGTGAAAACGGCAAGCTCTGCAGCCACACTGTGCCATGGCCTGAAAGTGTCGCCAGAAATAAGCCTTCACCACCAAACACCATGGACTTGAGAGAGCCGGCTCTCTCTATGTCGTAATCGATGCCATTGGTAAAGCCCACCAGACAGCCGGTATCCACTCTCAGGGTTTCGCCCTTGAGCTCTTTACGGATCAAGGTGCCACCTGCGTGAATAAAGGCCATGCCATCACCCTTGAGACTCTGCAAAATAAAGCCTTCACCGCCGAAGAAACCGGTTCCCAGGCGCTTATTGAATCTCATGGTCACCTGGGTCCCCATAGCCGCGGCCAGGAAACTGTCTTTCTGCAAAATGAGTTCACCGCCGACCTCATCGAGATCGATTGCCAGAATAGTGCCTGGATAAGGTGCGGCGAACGACACCCGGCGTTTGCCCTGGCCCTGATTGCTGAAATGGGTCATAAACAGGCTTTCACCTGTCAGCATACGTTTACCGGCCCCCATCAACTTGCCAAAAAAGCCCGAATCCGGCTCTGAGCCATCGCCCATGCGCGCTTCAAAACTGATCCCTTCCTCCATGTAAGTCATGGCGCCGGCCTCGGCTATCACGGTTTCGCCGGGATCCAGCTCCACCTCAACCAGCTGCATGCTCTCGCCCTTGATCTCATAATCCACTTCATGGCTGTTCTTGCTCATTGAAACTCCCCCTCAATGGTTTAGGGTCTGAATGACCTGGCACTCAGTCTATGACATAAAATGTCAAAACGGCAAGTGAGGAGGTGGATGTAATTTGAGTAAAAAGTAACAGAATGCTTCAACCCAAACCGCTGGCGTTATCCCCTTGAAAGCGCTCAAACTCCTCCAGAATAAGCTCGGTAAACAGCCTTCCTGCGCGGCCAAGGGGGCGTTCCAGCGTCGACACCAACTGAGGAATAAAACGAAAACGGCTGCCGCCGACAAAGTCCAGCTCACTTAAATCACCATAAGCCAGCTCTTCGGTTATCAGAAAATCCGGCATCCAACCAAAACCCAGCCCCTTGAGCAAGGCGTTCTTTTTCATAATAAAACCGGAAAGATAAAAGACCTTGTCGCCGCCAAACTGCAGCTCATCGCGCTGGCTCTTGACCGGTGATGAGTCTTCGATGGTAAGCTCCACATGTTGCTGCAATTCAGACAGGGTTATGCCGCGGCGCGAAGTCAAGGGGTGGTCTTTACCTGCCACCAACACACTGGTGATGGCAGGCAGGGGCTTGGGGTGGTAACTGGGGCCGCTGCGATAGTCTTTCACCAACATAAGATCAGCGCTGTCGCGCTCAAACCTGTGTTGTACCCCACCGAGAAACTCCATATTAAGCTGGATTTTGGTCGGGATCTTATGCTCTGTCATGCGCTTGAGGGCAGTCATGATAGGCTCCATCGGCAAAGCGCCGTCTATCACCAGCTCCAACCTGGGCTCCCAACCCTCACTGAAACGGCTGGCCAGATGTTCTATGTTGCCAAGATGCGCCAGTAAGCGTTGTCCCTCGGCCAGAATAACCCGCCCTTCGTGAGTCAGCTCGGCCCGGTATTGATTACGGTCCAGCAGATTAACGCCAAGATATTGTTCCAGTTTCTTTATCTGATAGCTCACCGCCGACTGCGCCTTGTGCAGACGCTCTGCCGCCTTGGCAAAACTGCCCTCTTCCACCACCACCTTAAGCACATTGAAGGCGTCGATATCGATACGCAAGGTTTACACTCCCGTAAATCCAACAAGACAATCAAATTTTTAGATTGAGTATGCCGAATAATTATTCTTTTTTTTGTACAAGCACGCAACTAAATTGAAAGATAGATCACAAAAACGGCTCATTTGCGCTGCCAGCGACCGGTAATTCCGACAGACAAGAGCGCAAAGAGAACAAGAATAACAACAGTGGCCGCCGAAGGTTCCCAAAGAAGGTTAACAGCAAGCGCCACCAAGGAAGAGTCAAATGCCATTTTATGTAAAACAGGGGCAGGTTCCCAACAAGCGCCACATCGCATTTGAGAAGCCATCCGGTGAACTCTACCGTGAAGAGCTGTTTTCAACCCATGGCTTTTCCAATATCTATTCCAACAAGTACCACCACAATATGCCTACGAAGGCGTTAACTGTTGAGCCTTTTAAGCTCAGTCATGGTGAAGTGTGGCAGGACTCCCTGGTACAGAACTATAAGCTGGACAGCAAACAGGCCGACAGGCAGGGGCACTTCTTCTGTGCCCGCAACAAGATTTTCTTCAATCAGGATCTGGCGATTTATACCGCCAGAGTCACCGAGGATACCGAGCTGTTTTACCGCAATGCCTACGCCGACGAGGTGGTATTTGTCCACGAGGGTGAAGGCGAACTCTTAAGTGAATACGGCAAGCTCAAGGTGCAAAAGTGGGACTATCTGGTGATCCCCCGCGGCACCACCTATCAGTTGAAATTCAAGGACTACACTAATGTGCGCCTGTTGGTGATCGAGTCCTTCTCCATGGTGGAGATCCCCAAACACTTTCGCAATGACTATGGCCAGTTGCTGGAGTCAGCCCCCTATTGCGAGCGGGATATCCGGGTACCCGAACTGACAGAGGCCAGGGTCGAGCAAGGGGAATTCCCACTGGTCAGCAAGTTTGGCGACAAGTATCAGCTGACTCAGCTGGAATGGCATCCTTTTGATCTGGTGGGTTGGGACGGTTTTGTCTACCCCTGGGCCTTCAATATCACAGAGTACGCGCCCAAGGTAGGCAAGATTCACCTGCCCCCCTCGGATCATCTGGTGTTTACCGCCCACAACTTTGTTATCTGCAACTTTGTTCCCAGACCTTACGACTTCCATCCCAAGGCTATCCCGGCACCTTACTACCACAACAATATCGACAGTGACGAGGTGCTCTACTATGTGGATGGCGACTTTATGAGCCGCACCGGCATAGAAGCCGGTTACCTGACACTGCATCAAAAAGGCGTGCCTCATGGGCCGCAGCCCGGGCGCACCGAAGCCTCCATCGGCAAGAAAGACACTTATGAATACGCCGTTATGGTGGACACCTTTGCCCCGCTGCAATTAACCACCCATGTGCAGAGCTGCATGAGTACAGATTACAACCGCTCCTGGCTCGAACGCTGAGCCCGGACCCGAATATCCAGCAAGGCCATCAGAGAATGGCCGCAAGCAACATCATTGAAGAGGACATAGAAATGGCAAGCGAAAAGAATCCACTGGGTTTGCTCGGTATCGAATTCACCGAGTTTGCAACCCCGGACAGTGATTTCATGCACCAGGTCTTTATCGACTTTGGTTTCTCCATGCTGAAAAAAGCCAAGGACAGGGAGATTTTCTACTACAAGCAGAACGACATTAACTTTCTGCTCAACAAGGAGCGTCAAGGCTTCAGCGCCGAATTTGCCAAGCACCATGGTCCGGCCATCTGCTCCATGGGTTGGCGGGTAGAAGATGCCAACTATGCCCTGCAACTGGCGGTATCCCGCGGCGCCCGCCCGGCGGATCAGGCCCACACTGACCTGCCTTACCCGGCAATCTATGGTATAGGCGACAGCCTGATTTACTTCATCGACCGTTTCGGCGAGCAGGACAACATCTACAAGACAGACTTTGTCGACCTACCTGCCCCTGTGATAGTCCCTGAAAAAGGCTTTATGGAAGTGGATCACCTGACCAACAATGTCCACAAGGGTACTATGGAACAATGGTCTGATTTCTATAAGGATATCTTCGGATTCACCGAAGTGCGTTACTTTGATATCAGCGGCGTACAAACCGCCTTGGTCTCCTACGCCTTGCGCTCTCCCGATGGCAGCTTCTGTATCCCCATCAATGAGGGCAAGGGTGACGACAAAAACCAGATTGATGAGTACCTGCGCGAATATAACGGCCCGGGCGTGCAACATCTGGCATTCCGCACCCGGGATATCGTCGCCTCGCTCGATGCCATGGAAGGAACCTCAATCGAGACCCTGGACATCATCCCTGAATACTACGACACCATCTTCGACAAGGTGCCGCAGGTGACGGAAAACCGCGACAAGATAAAGCATCATCAAATTCTGGTGGACGGGGATGACAGTGGCTATCTGCTGCAGATCTTCACCAAAAACCTGTTCGGCCCGATCTTTATCGAAATTATTCAACGCAAGAACAACCTCGGCTTTGGCGAGGGTAACTTCAAGGCGTTGTTCGAATCCATCGAGCGCGATCAAATGAAGCGTGGCGTGCTGTAACCGATAACGAAATCCCCCGTTTGAGACCGAGCTGATGATCGGTCTCTTGTTAGTATATTGAGCACTGCAATTTTTTACTTTGTCACCCGGTAGGATTTCATTAGACTGATCTCCCTTTTTGAGAGATAGCTGTACCCAAAATGCAAGACTACGCCCTGCTCGCCGCTTTTATTCCAACCTTTTTCTTTGTTTCCGTCACCCCGGGAATGTGCATGACCCTGGCCATGACACTGGGGATGAGCATTGGGGTGCGCCGCACTCTGTGGATGATGCTGGGTGAAGTCGTGGGGGTCGCCCTGGTGGCTTTGGCGGCCGTGCTGGGGGTGGCCACGATTATGTTGAAACATCCGATGATCTTCCAGGGGCTCAAATATCTTGGCGGAGCCTATCTTATCTGGCTCGGCATCAATATGTGGCGGGCCAAGGGCAAGATGGCCAATCTCGACCAACCACGAAGCATTAAGCGCACAG
Organism: Shewanella indica; assembly: GCF_033842865.1. Lineage (NCBI taxonomy): Bacteria > Pseudomonadati > Pseudomonadota > Gammaproteobacteria > Alteromonadales > Shewanellaceae > Shewanella > Shewanella indica. The sequence continues at coordinate 3,385,529 of NZ_JAWXXR010000001.1, read as the reverse complement.
CGTTGATCTCCCAAGGTTTTGTCACCGCCATTGCCAATCCCAAGGGCTGGGCCTTTATGATTTCCTTGCTGCCTCCCTTTATCAATCTGCAGCAACCTATGGCACCGCAACTGACGGCACTCATCGGCATTATCATGTGTACCGAACTCATCTGCATGCTGGCCTATGCCAACGGCGGCAAGAGCCTGAGGCTGTTTTTGAGCCGTGGCAACAATGTCCGCCTGCTCAACCGGATAGCCGGTAGCCTGATGCTGGGGGTCGGTGTCTGGCTGGCGCTGGGTTAATCGCCCTTTTTGTAAGGTAAGGCCTGCTGCAACTGCGCTTGATACAAGCGGTTGTTGCCGGCCTCTGTTTGACAGAAATCGGCTATCGCCTCCCGAAAGCCTGGATGCGCTATGCCGTGCAGCGAATAGGTGGTGACACACTCAAAACCGCGAATCAGCTTGTGCTCCCCCTGGGCACCGGCGTTGAAGCAACTGAGGCCGTTCTTGATGCAATAGTCAATCCCCTGCCAGTAACAGGCCTCGAAATGCAGCGCCGGGATCTCCTCAAGTGCGCCCCAATAGCGGCCATAAAGCGTATCTTTCCCCTGCAGATAAAGCGCGCATGCCAGCGCCTGTTGCGGCGCTTCGCCCATTCGGTGCACCAGGAGCAAACGCACCTCGGCCGCCATCAACTTACCGAGTAGCTTGAAAAAGTCGGGCTGAAGATATCCCCGGTGGCCGGAGCGTTTCAGGTAAGTTTGCCGATAGCAGCGATAGAAAAGCTGCCAGTGCCAATCTTGCAGTTCATCGCCCCTGAGCCAGACAAACTGCAAGTCAGCCAAGGCGCGGCGCTCTTTGAGAATATTCTTGCGCCGTTTCGAGTTGAGCCGCGCCAAAAAATCATCAAACTGGCTGTAACCCCGGTTAAACCAATGAAATTGCGTGCCTTCCCGCAACAAGGTCTGGGGCAATTGCCGCAATGACTCGAGCTGCCCCTTGCTGACAAACAGCCAATGCCAGGAGGAATAGCTTTCGAGCAGTTGCCAAAATAGTTTCCCCAGCGCCTGCTGGATATCAGCGGCCGCCGCCCTGGCCTCGGGCGCTATCCCGAGTCTTGGGCCGGTGACAGGCGTAAAGGGAATGGCGCAGACCAACTTGGGATAATAGGCTTCACCGTGGCGCTGATAGGCATCGGCCCAGGCCCAGTCGAACACATATTCGCCCCAGGAGTGATCCTTGAGATAGAGAGGCATCACAGCCAAACGCCTGTCGTTGCAAAACAGCTGTAAATGCATGGGTTGCCAGCCGGCTGCGGCGCAAACACTGCCACTTTGCTCCAGCGCCTTCAAAAAAGCATGCCGGCAAAAGGGGTTGTCCGGCTCTGTTTGGCCATCTTCAGCCAGACACAGATCCCACTCGGCGGCGGGGATCTCATCAATGCCGGCGGCAAAACGCCACTGCCAGTGCTTATTGTCCAAATTTATTCCATATGCCGAGGCAAACTTGCAATCAAGGATAATTGGCGGCACATTGCATAGCAACTTAAGCAAAAGCAGTATAAGGAAATATAGTGCGTCTGATAAAACCGCTGATCTTCGCCGTCGCTCTGGCTCTGCCTGCAGCCTCCACCCTGAGTTACAGCCCACAAGTTACCGCCAACGAATCCTCGATTTACAGTGAAATGGCCACAGCCCAGCCCGTTTGGGCCAAGCATGGCATGGTTTCCAGCCAAGAGGCACTGGCTTCCCGTATCGGGGTGGATATTCTCAAGCAAGGCGGCAACGCAGTAGATGCAGCAGTGGCAGTGGGTTATGCCCTGGCAGTGACTTTGCCCCGGGCCGGCAATATAGGTGGCGGCGGTTTCATGCTGGTACACCTGGCGAAGGAAAACAAGACCATAGCCATAGACTATCGGGAGATGGCTCCTTCCAAGGCCCACAGGGATATCTTCCTTGATGACAAGGGTAATGCGGTCAATAAACTCAGCCGCGAGCACGGCCTGGCGGTAGGCGTTCCCGGCACTGTGATGGGCATGGAGCTGGCCCTGTCCAAGTATGGCACCATGAAACGGGAGCAAGTGATAGCCCCGGCGATCAAACTGGCGCGGGATGGGATCAGCGTTACTTCAGATCTGGCCAACTCCCTCAATGGGGTTAAGCGCCGCATTTCCCAATGGCCAAGCTCTGCCGCTATCTTCTACAAGGCAGATGGCAGCAGCTTTGTACCGGGCGACATCATCAAGCAGCCTGAGTTGGCTCACTCACTGGAGCTGATTGCCAAACAGGGCAGCAAAGGCTTTTACCAAGGGGAAACCGCCGAGAAACTGGTGAGAGCCATTCAGGCCGCCGGCGGCATCATGACCCTTGAGGATCTCAACAACTATCAGGCCATAGAGCGCCAGCCGGTGCGCGGACACTATCGAGGCTATGAGGTGGTTTCCATGCCGCCGCCATCATCGGGTGGTATTCATATCATAGAGATCCTCAACATTCTCGAGCAGTACCCCATCCATGATCTGGGCCATAACACCGCCGCCACTTTGCATCTTATGGCCGAGGCCATGAGACGGGCCTATGCCGATCGCAGCGAGTATCTCGGCGATCCGGATTTCTATCCTGTGCCGGTCAAAGCCCTGTTGAGCCCGGATTATGCCAAGACATTAGCCAAGAGCATCGACAGCAAGCACGCCACCCCTTCAAGCCAGGTCAAACCCGGCAAGCTGGCACCCTATGAAAGTGACCAGACAACTCACTACTCGGTCGTGGACAAATGGGGCAATGCAGTATCCAACACCTATACCCTCAACTTCAGTTATGGTTCTGGGCTGGTGGCCGATGGCACAGGGATTTTGCTGAACAATGAGATGGATGATTTCTCAGCCAAACCCGGCACCCCCAACGGGTATGGTCTGGTGGGCGGTGAAGCCAACTCGGTACAGGGCAACAAGCGGCCACTGAGCTCCATGAGCCCGACCATGATAATGAAAGACGGTCAGCCGTTTCTGGTTACCGGCAGCCCGGGGGGCGCCAGGATCATTACCACAGTGCTGCAGATCATCATGAATGTGATTGACCACGACCTGAATATCGCCGAAGCCAGCTTTGCGCCGCGGATGCATCACCAGTGGTTGCCGGATGAAATTCGGGTTGAGCGCAGCCTCAATGGTGACACCATAGCGCTGCTGGAAGCCATGGGCCACCAGGTCAAGGTCAAAAGTTCCATGGGCAGCACCCAGAGCATTATGGTGACCGAAGAAGGTAAATTTGGTGCATCGGATCCACGCCGTGCCGGCAGCGAAGCGGCAGGCTACTGAGCCCAGTTACCAAAACCTAAGCTACTGAAAGAACTCCTTAGACAGGTTTTTGAAACAAAGTAGTGAGCGACAAGCATTAAATTTGGCTTAACTCTCATCTACATTGAAAACAGCTCCGCAGATGCCACTCTTGCGGAGCTGTTTTTTAAACTGAACCAAGGTTAACTTTTAACAAACCGGCGACTTAACCTCAGTACATTGGCTTGGGCCAAATCAGGGCTAATTCAATCCTGAGCTTTCATTTCCGCTACCCGATACGCAATTAACAGGCTGTCAATAACCCTCTTATTTATAAGCATTTATCAATCCATTCAGGCGGCACAACTCCTTGCTTCTGACAAGTAAAAACTCAGATAGCGGCACTTTTGGCGATTGCGACGCCAATATGTGTTCAAAATTAAATCACAGCTTAAAATTCAATCTACCACACTGTTTTTAATCATTATTTTATGTGAATCCAATCAATTTATCTTTTCCTTATCAAAGTTATCATCCGTCCCCCTTTAAATGGAACTTTTGTATCTAAAAAGGTGGATGGGCGTCATCAAGGCGCTCAAATTATTTTAGGATAAAGAATGAAGAAGACGACTTTGCTTGCAGCGTCAATAGCACTGGCTCTGGCCGGTTGCGGCGGCAACGACAACAATGACACCCCCACAACCAAATCATTTTCGGTCACAGCCATTGATGGTTATCTGGTGAATGCCGACGTTTATGTCGGCGAAAACTGCCAAACCAAAGTGGCGACAACCGGCAAAGGCGGTATTGCCCGGATCGATGGCCAATATCAGGGACAAACACTGTGTGTTAAAGCCATTGCCGACAAAACCATGGATGAAAGTCGCGGCTTGGTGAAAAAAGCCTTTGAGCTCAAAGCCCCGGCAAGCAAAGAGGCCAACAGCCAGGTGATCAGCCCGCTGACAGACTTGGTTGTCAAGCATATGGACGCCAACCAAGGTGTATCCAAGGCGGATGCCGAAAAAGCCGTGTCGGCTCAATTTGCTGAACTTAAAGCCGAACCAGAGCTGCTGTTTGGTGACTATCTGGCCAAGAGCAACGCCAACAAAGTCGCTCAAGCGCTGAACATTGTCGGCGAGACTCTGGTTAGCCATCAGGGCCTGGCTGAAGCGCATCTGCAAAGTTTGGTTGAAGATGTGGCTGCCAAGGTGCAAACCGGTGACAAACTCGACGACTACGAGCCGGTGATCACTCCAGAAGGCGGTGTAGAGTCCAACCACAGACCTCATATTGTCTTGAGCCAGGCTGAACTGGACAAGCTGACCCAAATTGAAGTGGAACTGGGTCAGCCGATGACTGCCGTAGATTTGTCAGCCGCTTTTGCCGACAAGGACAACGACAGCTTCACTCTGAGCCTGATGGAGGAAGATGGCAACATTGCACTGCAAACACTGGGCCTGGCATTCGACGCCAAAACAGGCGTTCTCAGCGGCACACCTAAGGTAGCCGGTGAAATTGAGCTGCACGCTTACGCCACCGACAGCAAGGGCACCCGCTCATACCCGCTGGAAATTGAGATTGAAGTCAGCAGTATCAACCATGCTCCTGTCATCAACCCGGCTGAAAAAGCCAAACTGGAAGCTGAACTGGCACGCATGGCGCTGACAGTAGGCAATCAAATCGATCAGGTGATTGACCTGGATGAGCTATTTGGCGATCAGGATAAAGATCAACTGACCTTCAGCGCCATGACGGATATGCAAGGTATCGACCTGAAAATTGAGCAAGGTGACTCATTGCGTTTGTCCGGCAAGCCTCTGGTTGCCGGCGACTTTGTTGTCACTGTGACAGTCAATGACGGCAAACATGCAGCTGTGAGAGCCGATCTTAAAGTCAAGGTTGCCGGTAACGGTGTCGAACCAGAGCCCAAACATCCGCTGGAAGGCAACACCTGGTTCATCACAGAATGGGGTTCTGCAGACGAACACGACGACGGTGTGATGCAAGTGTGGTGTGATACTCTGGAGTTCAAAAACGGCTCTGTGCTGCGTAATGTCCGCACTCAAAACAACCTCAGCGAATGCTCCGCTATTGCAACCGTGGAAGTCTCCACTTATACCATCAATGAACTAGGCCAAATGGTGCTGGAGTACGGCGATGATGAAGGTGTTGAACGTCAGGAAACCATCAAGCTGAACGACGCCATTGCAGGTGTGGGTAAAGGGGCCAAGGTCGCCCAAATGTGGGACAGTCGCTATACCCTGTTCAGCAAAGCCGATGATGTTGAAAAACGTCTGGATATCGAATCTGATGATAATGCCCAAGGTCGCATGTTTACAGCAGAGCTGCCAGCGGCCACAGAAGCGATCTATCAGCTCGGTCACCTGACCATGCAGATGACAGCGGCGGATAATGGCGGCGCCAAGGTGGGGCTCTACTTCGATGTACCCAACACCGACTTCAGTTGTGATGAGGTGAGGGAGTTTTACGATCTCAACCTCAGCTACGAAGGTATGGAATATCGCATTCCAGCCTATCTGTTCCCCGCTGAAGAAAATGGTATCGAATACTGCCAGGCGCAATTCGATATCGAGCAGCCTGTTGTCGGCAAAATTTACAGTGTTATAGGTCATGTTACCGAAGAGGATGCCGGCTTGGTGGAAGAGATTAAAGCCAACATCCAATGGACAGGGACAGGCAATAACGATTAAGGCAACTCAAAGTCAGTGGTTTGACTGAATAAAACACTGATACGGCGAATTCAACCTAGCCGGTTGGCAAGATGCTGATCTTTAGTGGTTCGAAACTATGTTTTCCACGGCGTACAATAAACGCCAAAAGCGCCCGCCCTCGGGCGCTTTTTCATTTTATGAGATGACTTAGAACTTATAAGTTACACCACCGTAGATTTGACGACCTATGGTGTCATAAACCTCAGGAACAGTTCCGCCATCACTGCCATTGGATACAAATGAAGGTTCTTCATCTGTCAGGTTTTTCACCCCCAGAGAAGCTGTCAAGGCATCGGTGAAATGATAGGTACCGACAATGTTGTGATACAAAACAGCATCCGCTTTGGCAACTGCAGTGTAAGGTTTTTTATTCTTATCGTACTTGGTATGGATATCGTCCATCTTATCTATATAACGGTTGTAATACATCAGGCTCCAGTCACCACGAGTTGCCTGGATGCTGAGGTTATTGCGAACCTTTGCATAGGCGCCAAAGTTACCGTCAATAGTACCGTCATAGGCCACACCATTCTGCTCAAATTTCAGCAGATAAGTCAGGTCATTATTGATCTTCCAGTCCAACCCCAAGCCTTCAAAACTGTAAGCCAGGTTGAAGTCGATACCACTGGTATTCTGGCTTCCCACGTTGGTCAACGGGTTGGTGAACTTGGATAAGTCACCGGATGGAGTGATTTTGAAAGTGTCGCAAGCAGCCTGTTTACCGGCATGACAATCTTTCAACCCTTTCTGAGCATCCAAGCGAGTAATGGCATTGGTTACCCGAAAACGCCAGTAATCCAAGGTCAGAGACATACCGTCAATAAAACCTGGTGAATAAACCAAACCAGCAGAATAAGACTCTGACTCCTCAGGCTTCAAATTCAGATCTGAGGTATAGTTGACCAAAATTTGTGGATCCTGGGCATTCTTCCATGGATCTTCCAAATAGTCGTAAGATCCTGTGTTACCGCCATAGAGTTCGCTGACATTTGGTGCCCGAAAACCGGTAGCAGCCACGGCGCGCAGCATAAGTTCATCGGTCGCTTCATAGGTCAGCCCTAGCTTCCAGGTGGACGCCTTACCGAAAGTAGAGTAATCATCGAAACGCAGGGCAAATTCACCGGTCAGCTTGTCGCTGAAAGGTACACTAATCTCCTGATAGATTGAGATAACATTATAGTTACCGTCGGTTGGATCTTGCTGAGCAGCAGTTCCTTTACCGGCGACAATCACAGGATCCGGAGTAAAGTATCCGCTGTCATAGCGATATTCGGTTCCGATAGCAAAACTGACAGGACCGGCAGCCAGGTCAAACAACTCACCATTCAATACCCCGGCGACCACATGTTGTTCATTACCACCATAGTTACGTTCGGTAAAGCCTATGTCATTGATGATCTCCTGGGTCAATGGTGCGCCGCTGAGCCAGGCGCCTTGATTGTTGTAAACCGAGTTTGTCATCTTTTCAGCATTGATAGAGTTTTCAACCCAGGTATCGGCCTTGTTCTTGCCATAGGTATAAGACAAATCCCAAGTCATACCTGTATTGACATCCAACGTGCCTTGCAGAGCAAGAGAAGCACGCAGAATATCGACATCCTGATTATAAATACGCGGCCCAACATCATTGGTACGACGGCGATAATTGACTCGCCCGGTCTTGTCCGCCTTTATACCTGCAGCCAACATAGACTGATCCAAGGTAATACAACGGTTAGGATTCACTCTTGCCTGACCACAAACTCCTAACATGATATCAGCAGGCTGCGGCGCCATTTGCTGATCGGACTTACGCTTGGTGTACAGTATGTCACCTGACAATACCAGTTCATTGCCCAACTCCTGGATCATGTTGCCAAACAGGCTATAGCGCTTGCTTGGCGTTTGAAACCAACTGTCTTTGGTGAAATCATAACCAGTACTGCGCTTAACCCAGTTACCGTTGGCGTCTTTGACCATACCGGCCAGAGAACCGGTTGGGATGAAAGAACTGGCACCAGGCTTTGTCCAATCACGGTCAGCCTGGATGACGCCACGACGGTCAGAGTACGCCGCGCCAAAAGTGTAGTTGCCGCCATTATCTGTGTTGAAACCATACAACAGGCTCAACTCCCCGGTTTCACCGTCCCCCTTGTCGGTTCCGCTGCCGTTGAAATCCAACTGTAAACCTTCAAAATCCTTTTTAGTGATGATGTTAACCACACCGGCAATGGCGTCAGAACCGTATACCGCAGAAGCCCCGTCTTTAAGAATTTCCACCCGGGCAATCATAGCCACAGGGATAGAGTTCAAATCCACTGCGCTATCGGCACCGGAGCCGGAATTGACCATACGGCGGCCATTAAGCAGTACCAAGGTGCGCTTAGCGCCCATACCTCGCAAATCGACCTGAGCTACACCAGCGGCACCATTATTGGTGGTTGAGCCAATAGCCGCACCAGCCATGGAGGTTTGTGCCTGCAATAATTGATCGACCGAAGTAAAACCTTCTGCCCGAATAGTATCGGCATTAATCACTGTTACAGGAGAAGCGGTTTCCATATCTTGGCGCTGAATACGTGAGCCTGTGACTTCGATACGCTCAACCTTGTCGCCCTCCTCTGCAGCATAAGCTTCCTGAGAGACAGATACTGTTGCCGTTGACACAGCAGCAAACAGCGCCAATTTAACCGCACTGGCCAGCTTATTGGTTCTTGTCATAATAAACTCCCTTACTTCCTGAATTGTTTTTATGTTCGCCGACCTCTTTAGGTGCGGCGAGCAAAGATACTGTCGCCTGGTCGCAAAATCGTCAATAACAGAGTTTTAATCTGACAAAGGCCGCATTGTTAACAAATTGAAATTATATTGTTTATTTTTTAATGAGCTTCAGTTATCCTGGAATTAGTATATAACCGCAAACTTAAATAGCTGAATTTGTCAAAAAATAACTTTAATTTTTTGTTAAAAGAGCCCAAATTGCGCAACAATTACATTAATCAAAAGTGCGATCTGCAGCACGCTTATACCGAATATGCTATCAATATCACAAAGAAAAACCCTTCATTGACGTGTTTGACTACCAGCTCTTTTAGGTATATTTGCATGGACATCTCTGTTAACCAGGTCATATTACAAACGGTATGCAGTATGGTTATGTTACAAATCTGTTTAACACCATCTTGTATATGTTTTTATTCAATAGTTTTTTATGCTGCGGAGGTTGTTCTTTTAGAGAGAGCACTTCAAGCCTGTATACCAGAGTAAATGTGTCTGTAATAAAGCCACTCAGGCTGCTATGCATATAAATAAGATCTTTGATTTTAAGGAACGGGGGTATTGTCCAAAAATGAAGGGAGCCAAGAGCTATATCATTTCATTTGCGAGCTAGAATTAGAGCCAGCAACGCCATTAAAAGAGCACAAACCGCCCTTAAGCGGCTCAATCAAGGCCGTAGGAGCTTGCTCATAATGTGGAGAAGGGGCGATTAATAAGCCCTCTCTTATCTGATGAAAAAGTTGGATTGAACCCAAACATCAGTGAAGAAGATACGAAAAGGCCCATTGGTGCTCTTCGCGGGCTTACAGGTGGATGCAAGACGTGGTTCACAATAAATAGCCCTGCGCGTTTGCAAGAAGCATAACAGACAAGACCGGACTGTAACTCTGCATATGATTCGCTGAAAACTTGAGTAAGTTAGCCCAAGGGAAATAGCATCCAAGCACTCATTACAGCTTGCCAACCACTCAAAATTTACCTGCTTGAAATATGCATTCAGCGCCCCATAGGTGACGCAATAACTATGGCAAGGGATGAATACCAAAATCAAACGATTGCTGTGAACGAGACTATGATTATCGAGATTGCAACAACTTTTTTAATGTCAAAGCGGTATTTGCCACTACTGTAGATTAAACCCAAAAAGCGCCCGAAGGCGCTTTGGCATTTTATGAGATGACTTAGAACTTGTAAGTCACACCACCGTAGATTTGACGACCTATGGTGTCATAAACCTCAGGGACAGTTCCGGCATCACTGCCGTTGGATACAAATGACGGCTCTTCATCAGTTAAGTTCTTAACACCCAGCGAGGCTGTCAAACCATCAGTGAAGTGATAGGTGCCGACAATGTTGTGATACATAACGGCATCAGCCTTGGCAACCGCTGTAAATGGATTATCATTCTGATCATAGTCAGTATAAATATCATCCATCTTACCGATATAACGGTTGTAGTACATCAGGCTCCAGTCGCCACGACTGGCTTGAATACTGAAGTTATTGCGAACTTCTGCATAGGCGCCAAAGTTACCGTCAATGGTACCATCATAGGAAACGCCATCCTGCTCAAACTCCAAAAGGTAGGTCAGGTCGTTGTTAATCTTCCAGTCCAGTCCCAGGCCTTCGAAGCTGTAAGCCAGGTTGAAATCGATACCACTGGTATTCTGGCTACCTACGTTGGTCAGCGGATTGGTAAAGTCAGATAGATCGCCGTCAGAAGTAATCTTGAAGGTATCACAGGCAAGCTGATTGCCGGCGTAACAATCTTTCAGCCCTTTCTGAGCATCCAGACGGGTAATGGCATTGGTTACCCGAAAACGCCAGTAGTCCAGAGTCAAAGACATACCGTCAATAAAGTGCGGTGAGTAAACCAGACCGGCAGTGTAAGACTCAGACTCTTCAGGTTCCAAGTTTTCGTCCGAGGTATAGTTCACCAAAATCTGTGGATCTTGCTCGTTACCCCATGGATCGGTCAAATAGTCGTACGATCCTGTGTTACCACCATAGAGTTCACTGACGTTTGGCGCTCGGAATCCGGTGGCTGCCACGGCGCGTAACATTAAGTCATCAGTCGCTTCATAGGTCAGGCCTATCTTCCAGGTCGATGCCTTACCGAAAGTAGAGTAATCATCGAAACGTAGCGCAAATTCACCTGTCAGTTTTTCGCTAAAAGGTACGCTAACCTCCTGATAGATAGAGATAACGTCGTAGTTACCATCAGTTGGGTCTTGCTGGGCCGCGGTACCCTCACCGGCGACAATCACAGGATCCGGATTAAAGTAACCGCTGTCGTAACGGTATTCGGCACCGATAGCGAAGCTGACCGGGCCAGCATCGAGATCAAACAGCTCACCACTCAATACCCCGGCAACCAGATGTTGTTCGTTACCACCATCGTTACGCTCGGTGAAACCGATATCGTTGATGATCTCCTGGGTCAATGGCGCACCGCTGAGCCAGGCGCCTTGATTGTTGTAAACTGAGTTTTCCATCTTTTTGGCATTGATGGAGTTTTCAACCCAGGTATCGGCCTTGTTCTTGCCATAGGTGTAAGACAGATCCCAAGTCATGCCGGTATGAACATCCAGCGTGCCCTGCAGGGCAATCGAGGCGCGCAGCGTATCGACGTCTTGATTATAGATACGAGGTCCTACGTCATTGGTACGGCGACGGTAGTTAACACGCCCGGTCTTATCGGCCTTGATACCGGCATCCAGCATGGATTGATCCAGCGTGAGACAGCGAGAAGCATCAATACCTTCCTCGCCACAGACACCCAGCATGATATCGGCTGGTTGAGCCGCCATTTGCTGATCGGACTTACGCTTGGTATACAGTATGTCACCTGTCAGCACCAACTCATTACCCAGCTCCTGGATCATGTTGGCAAATAAGCTATAGCGCTCACTAGGCGTTTGGAACCAACTGTCCTGAGTATAATCATAACCTGTGCTGCGCTCGACCCAGTTACCGTTGGCGTCTTTGACCATTCCGTTCAGAGAGCCGGTAGGAATAAAGGAACTGGCCCCTGGCTCGGTCCAATCACGATCCCCCTGAATTACGCCACGGCGGTCAGAATAAGACGCACCAAAAGTGTAGTTACCACCATTGTCTGTGTTGAAGCCATACAACAAACTCAGCTCACCGCTCTCACCGTCGCCTTTATCGGTTCCGCTGCCGTTGAAATCCAACTGAAAACCTTCAAAGTCTTTCTTGGTGATAATGTTAACCACACCGGCGATGGCGTCGGAGCCGTATACTGCAGAAGCGCCATCTTTAAGAATTTCTACCCGAGCTATCATAGCCACAGGGATAGAGTTCAAATCCACTGCGCTATCGGCACCAGAGCCGGAATTGACCATACGGCGACCATTGAGCAGTACCAGAGTGCGCTCAGCGCCCATGCCCCGCAGATCGACCTGAGCCACACCATCGGCTCCATTATTGGTACTGGACCCCACTGCAGCGCCGGCCATGGAGGTTTGTGCCTGCAGCAATTGATCCACTGAAGTGAAACCTTCCGCTCGAATGGCGTCGGCACTGATCACTGTCACTGGTGAAGCGGTTTCCATATCTTGACGCTGGATACGTGAGCCGGTGACTTCAATACGTTCTACCTTGGCTCCCTCTTCGGCAGCAAAAGCTACCTGAGAGACAGATGCAGCTGACGTTGATACTGCAGCAAATAATGCCAATCTTACTGAGCTGGTCAGCTTATTGGTTCTTGTCATTTTAAACTCCCTTACTTCTTGGTTTGTTTTTATTTTCACCGCACTTATTAATGCAGCGTTGCCAAGATACTGTCGCCTCGTTTCAATAGCGTCAATAACAGGATTTTCATCTGGCAAAAACCAAAATGTTTTATTTATGTTTCGTTAATGTTTTGTTTTATAGGGATAGTGGCCCGCAAACTTATAAACGAATAAATATGCAGCTAATTATGATGGAAAACCTAAAAATAGACTTTGATTTTTCGTTAATTCAAAACACATTAATTAACATGGCTGGAGCATTAAAACGTGATATAGATCACAAAACAATTTGTTTCAATGCTGATACATCACAATGAGACACCAAAAATTTCTTTAGGCAATCTCCTTCCCCCTAAATTGCAGGCAAAGGCTAACAACGCATAAAACTCGCCTACTCAGTCAAATTAAAGCGCCACCACAACGATACAAACAACACATTTGTTATCAATATGTACTAAAATAAAGTAAATGATTAACTAAGGAGATAGTTTTTTCTGCTGCCAGAAACGGATGCATTTCAAGAAAAAATCACCATCAAGCTAACAACCAGGATGATTTGTTAAATTAATGCAAGGATTGAAGATGATAACGCTAGACAAGGCAAAGAACGCAAAATAAAGCCTTGACTTGAGCCAAGGCTTTATTTAGATAAACACTGAGAATATCGGCCTAACAAATAACAAGAAGAACTATTGGAACTCTTTATTCTCCTTTTCTTCAAGTTTTGATTGGGTCAACAGCCCCATAGAAAATAACTCTCAAGATCCAATACAAGCGCGAATTCTGTCGGCTATAGTGTGCAGCTCATCCATATCCCCCTTATGGGCCGCGTGCTCCATCAGGCCTTTGAGCGGGCCGGGCAACACATGGAAATGTACATGGGGCACACTCTGACCGGCGGCGCTGCCGTTGTGTTGGAACACAGTGGAGCCCGGGATCCCCATGGCCTTTTCCACCGCCTTGCCCATCAGTTTGACGGTACGCATGCAGGCCGCCGCCGCTTCATCGGACAACTGATACAGGGTCACGGCCGACTCCTTGGGCAACACCAATAAGTGGCCCTTGGTTTGCGGCATGATATCCATGAAAGACAGAGTATGCTCGTCTTCATAGAGTTTGATACAGGGCAACTCGCCGCGAAGAATGCGGGCGAAAATATTGTTGTTGTCGTAATTCAGATCCATCTTGTCACTCCATACTGACGAATCGATTGGCTTGGAAGCTATTGGTGTACCACAAAAAAGGGCCGGTTGCACCGACCCTTTGGTATTGAAGCTACCGCAATTAGCCGAAGTAACTGTCGTCGAAGGCCATGATGGATTCACTGGCCGCGGCAATTTGACGCCGATAGCCACTGGCGCTGCTGACATAGTAGTCCATAAAGAAAGCCGCCGAGGCCAGTTTGCCGGCATAGAAACCGTCGGCATCATCTGCCAGCCCGTCGAGCGCCAGCTCGGCCATCCGTGCCCAGATCCACGCCAGCGCAGCTGTGCCAAACAGCTGCATATAAGGCATGGAGGCCGCGCCCAGGTTGTCGGGATTTTTCATCGCCAACTCCATCAGGCTCTGGGTAGCGCGCTGCAGATCCGTTGCCGCCTGACCCAAACCTTCGAGCACCTTGGCAAACCGGGGCTCTTGAGCGGCCTTGGGTTTGGCGCCTTCGATAAAGGCCTCCACCTCTGCGGCCCAGAGTTTAAGCGCCGCGCCCTTGTCACCCATCAGCTTGCGCCCCACCAGATCCAGGGCTTGCACGCCATTGGTGCCTTCATAAATCATCGCGATACGGGCATCACGGACAAACTGCTCCATCCCCCACTCATGGATATAGCCATGGCCGCCAAACACCTGTTGGGCATCGACACAGGCGCTGAAGCCTCTATCTGTGATAAAGCCCTTGACCACAGGAGTAAACAACGCCGCCAACGCCTTGGCTCTGGCCTTTTGTTCGGCATCCTGATGGCGCTCAGCTTCATCGAGCCACAGCGCCTGCTGGCCGATAAGAGCGCGGGCGCCCTCATTGAAGACTTTTTGCGACAGCAGCATCCGCCGCACATCGCCGTGCACCAGAATAGGATCGGCATTTTGCTCCGGCGCCTTGGTGCCGGACAGTGCCCTTCCCTGAACCCGCTCTCTGGCGTAGGCCAGCGCGTTCTGGTAAGCGATTTCAGAGACGCCCAGCCCCTGAACCCCAACACCCATGCGCGCCTGGTTCATCATGGTGAACATGGCTCTGAGGCCTTGATGGGGTTCGCCCACCAACTCGCCTTTGGCGCCGTCGAACAGCATCACACAAGTGGAATTGCCGTGAATACCCATCTTGTGTTCGAGGCCGCTGGCCTTGACATTGTTAGCCTCGCCCAGGCTGCCATCTTCCTTGACCCAATACTTGGGCACGGCGAACAAACTGATCCCCTTCACCCCGGCCGGTGCATCGGGCAACCTGGCCAATACCAGGTGCACTATGTTTTCGGCCAGATCGTGATCGCCACTGGAGATAAAGATTTTCTCACCGCTGACAAGATAGCAACCGTCAGTGCTGGGCTCGGCCTTAGTACGCAGCAGCGCCAGATCGGTACCGGCATGGGATTCGGTCAGATTCATGGTGCCGGTCCACTCGCCGCTCACCAGTTTGGGCAGATATTTGGCCTTGAGCGCCTCGGAGCCATGGGCAAAAATGGCACTGTAAGCACCGTGGGTCAGCCCGGGATACATGGCAAAGGCCATGTTGGAGGAGGTCTGCATTTCGGTGGCAAAAATACCCACAACTTCCGGCAAGCCCTGACCACCGAACTCGGGATCACAGGTCAGCGTCGGCCAGCCGTTGTCCACATACTGGCGGTAGGCATCGATAAAGCCCTCGGCGGTTTTCACCCCATCGGCTTCCAGACGACAACCCTGCAGATCGCCGACACTATTAAGCGGCAGCATCACCCCAGTGCTGAAATCGGCCATGCCTTCGAGAATGGCATTGACCAACTCAGGGTCAATTTCATCGAACCCCTGCAGCTTTGGCTGCTGATAAATATCCAGTAACTGTTCAAGAATAAAGCGGTAATCCCGCATCGGCGGCTGATAACTTGCCATATGCTTATTTCCTTTTCCCTGTGATTGATGTCTCACCTTAGCCAATTCTGAGTAAAAACTCAGCACCTCTGACCAGTTTTATATCACTTTTTTTTAATACAAGAACAGCGCTCTGCGTAAATTCGCTTGAACAGCCTCTTATCTCGGGCTGTAAAACTTTGTAAGCTAGGGGCATTATCCTGTTCGCCCGCTAAAGGAATCCTGCATGGCCAGCGTCAACACCCGCAAACACCCCAATGGTCTGGACTATATCGAAATCGATACCCCACTCTGCTACGGCCGTATTTTTTTACAGGGTGCCCAGATAGACAGCTTTGTGCCCAAAGGCAAGGCGCCGCTGCTGTGGGTTTCTCCTGCCGATGACTATCTACCGGGCAGTGGTATTCGCGGCGGTATTCCCGTCTGCTGGCCCTGGTTTGGCATGCATGCCAATGAGGGCTGGCCCCAGCATGGCTTTGCCCGCACCCGGTTGTGGCAACTTGAGCGAACTCATATCAGTAATGAACGGGTAGAGCTGAGCTTTGTCCTTAAGCTTAGCGACGAGGACAGACGTTACTGGCCCCACGATACCGAGGTGCGGCTGGACTTTGTCCTCAGCGACAGCCTCAGGGTCAGCCTGATTAACCGCAACCTGAGCGAGCAAAACGTAACGCTGACCCAGGCATTGCACAGTTATTTCCCCATCGGCGATATCCACCAACTGCGCGCTACCGGCTTTGCCGGCAGCCAGTATATCGAGTTTGGTGAAGGTCCCTATGCACAAGTCGAAGACGAAGTGCGCTTTGAGCGCGAAACCGACCGGGTTTACACCGGCTTGTCTGAGCTGCAAAAGCTGCATACCCCCAACGGCACTATTCTTGTCAGCCGTGAGCAGAGCCACTCGGCAGTACTTTGGAATCCCTGGATAGACAAGTCCAAGCGGCTGGCCCGTTTCCAAGAGCAGGATTACCTGTCTATGGTCTGCCTGGAAGCCGCCAATGTGCTGGAAGATAAACTGGTGCTCGGCCCCAAACAGAGTCACACTCTGACCACAGAAATTCGCTGGCAGGAGTGAGCGGCCAAGGCCGGGAAACACCAATGAGGTATCGACTCCCAAGCAAGAAACGCCTGACTGTCTGGGCTGTTGGCCTGTTGCTTCTGCTGGTACTGCTTCCGGGTGCCCTGCTTGTGGGGCTGGCTTGGTCCCTGTATGAAAGGCCGCAGTGGCTGCTGCCGCATATTAATCAATATCTGGCTGCGCAAGATATTCGTATCGACGAGTTGCGCCTGGCGCCTGAAGGCTGGGACAGACTGAGCTTCGATTACCTTAAGCTTGATTACCAGGGCAGCGAGCTTGAGTTTCATCAACTCAGGCTCCAGCTCAAATCGCCTGTCAGTGCCAAACGGATTTGGCAATTACTGACAGGCGAAGCATCGACGCCGCCCCCTGGCTCCATCGACTGGTTGATGGCGCAACTTCAAAAGGTCAGCTATCGAGACGCCGGTTTTAGTTTGACGCCTGAACTACTCTTGCCCGGCGGTGATGATGGCGGTCAGAGTCTGGCACTGGACTTGAACTCTGTGCCCGAAATAGCCCTGGGGCCGACCCGAATAAGCCTGCAACGCGTGGCCGGCGTATCCGATACACCCAATACGTCGCTGACCTTGGATAAGGCAAGTAAAACCCCAAGCTTTATTCTGCTGCTGCAAAAGTTGCAGTTAAGCCCTTCCGGGCAACTGGTTACTGAGCTGGCCACCCGGTTACAAGGAGGGCAACAAGAGACTCACTCAGGAACTCAAACAAGACAAGAGACGCCCCTGCTGGCATTAACCGCCGACTTGAAAGCCAAACTCGCCAACGGTGCCCCCGCCTGGCGACTGACCAGTCAACTGCATCTCAAAGCGCTGCAACAGGCGCTGGCAAGTGTTGAGCAGGACCCGGCCGCAGCGCCCCTCATCAGTGCTTTCAAGCTTGATGAAATATTGCATGCCGAGCTGATGCCGAGCCTTGGCGGAGATCTCTTCTCGCAACTGACTCTGGATTTGACCCAAGGCAACATAGACTCGCGCCATTGCTGGTCGGCGCCGACTATTGCCATGCCGGGACTCGAGCAAGTGGCGCTTGAAATAACGCCGCTGCCTCTTAAAGCTAAGGCACACAATTCATTGGCCGATAGCCCTCTGTGCCCCAGTTCCAACGCTGCTGCCAGTTTCAGTGCCAAGGCCAGTGCAAATGCCAGGGTTGAGGCTGAGGTTGAGGATAGTGATGACGCAGGATTACACTTTCGCTTTTCGGGCTCCACCAGCGAGCAGCTTTTTGAGCTGGCGCCGCTGAGACTCACGCTTTCAACCACTCCGGCTCAGCGCCAAGCGCTGCTTGCCTTGCTCGCAGCAAACTCCCCATCGGCGCAAGCATCAGCAACCAAGGCCGCAGAACTCGAATCGCAATTGGCGCAGCTGCAGCAAGTCCTGGCGCAAGAGCCAGCTATAAAAAACCAAGCTCCCCCCCTTATCGCCGCAATTGAGCTGGCGCTTGATCAGGGCCTCGGCGCCGAATTCAAACCCGCCAAGGACAACAATACAAAGGGCAATGCGGCAACGGGCAATGAGACATCCATGCGAGTGTCGCTGCCGAATCTGACAGTGCGGCCGCTACTGCCCGCCCTGATGACAGAGAAGCAGCAAGCGTCGTTCGGTGCGCCAATTAATCGGCCAAGAATTGCGGAATTGAGTCCATCCGCACTCAGTAATGGCAAGCGGCCGAGTTTGCTGCTGGCCCTTGAAAACCTGCAATTGCAACTGCCAAAGGCCACAGGAGCACAGCAAAACACGTCTGTTTCTTTGCCGCAAAGCGCCAAGCCTCAAGGGTTAAATTCGCCGGGCTTTGGCTTATCAAGCTCTGGTTTATCAAGCTCTGGTTTATCAAGCTCTGACTTCTCAAGCTCTGACTTCTCAAGCTCTGGCTCATCAGGCTCAAGTTCACCAAACTCAAAGCCCTTGTCGGCCGAGCAGCGACTCGAACTGGCGCTGCAACAGGCCATTCAGGGGCTGCGACTCAGCCTTGAGCAGCTGCCACTGGAACAAGCAAGCACAGACTGGCGCCTTGAAGCCTCCCTGCCGAGCGGTTTTCGTTGGCAGTCGGCTGTAGCTGAATTGCAACTCAATCAGGGCGCATCAATGGCGCTTAGCGGTAAGCTTGCCCTGGAGCCGACAAACGCAGGGCAACAACTGGACTTCAGCCTCGCAGCCAATCCCGGCTTCAGCACAGGCGCCATTCAAGCCGGTATAGAGGATAAAAGTATCCAACTCTCCGGCTTTAAGTTGTCACTGCTGGCCCCGTTCAGTGGCAGCTTCAACCAAGGCAAACTTAAGCTGTCTTTACCCGCGGTCAGCAGCCAGTTGGGTGAATTGCAGGCTAAAAGCGGGCCGCTGGCACTGTCGATTGCCCAAACCTCACTCCTGAGCCCCGGACTCAGTCGAACCCTGGACGCCAACCTAAATCAAAAACGGCACTTGCCACTCTTGAGCCAACTCTTGGATGAGCGTTTTGCCAGTCGTCTGAATCTGGCCTTCGATGGGCTCAACTTAAGCCAAACCCGGCATACCAAGCTCGGACCTCGCACCGAAACCCTGCTCAATCTGGGCTATGGCAGCTTCAGCCAAACCATTGACTGGCAGGATAACCGTCTTATCAGTGAAGAAAACTGGCAACTGGATAATATCCCGCTTCACAGCCGCCACGACTTTATGCCCATCTGGCCCAAGCGGGCCAAAGATCCGCTTGGCTATCGCTTGAACAGTCGCTGGACCCTGGATACGGATCTCGCTGATATCAAGGCGCTGGCGGCCAAGAACCTGCCCTTGCCTCCTGAGTTGGTACTCAGGGGCGAGACCCATATGATTGCCGACCTCAAGCTCGAAGGGCTTGGGCGAGCGCTGCAATTGCAACTGGATTTCAACCCGCTGCTGTCGGATCTCTCCGGCAGTATCAGTCAGTTACCATTTGAAGGCGCCAACTTGTCGGCATTGTGCCGCTTGACACTGGCCAAGGAAGCCAAGGCGCCGGCAGAGGCCGAACTCAACTGTCAGCAGCTCAAGGCTTCGGTACAGGCCTTCAACCCCGGAGTGCTGTTGACCAACCTGGGTTTAGAAGGCCAGCTCAGCCTGACCCCTGAACTCGACAGCAACCAAAGCACTCAAGCCAAGCTGTTGCCCGGGTTTCGGGATGCCGATATTCAGGTGCGCGGCCAAGGCGAGTTACTCAAGGGACAAATGCTGCTGCCCAGCTTCCGCTTGCGGCTCAACGCGCCATCCAATGCTTATTTGGTGTTGCAGGGCCTGAGCCTGGAAGAACTGTTGGCCATCCAGCCTCAGGAAGGCATCTACGCCGACGGTATTTTCGACGGTGTCTTACCGGTATTTATTACCGACGGCCAGGTGTCGGTCAAAGGTGGCCGCCTGGCGGCCCGTGCCCCCGGCGGACTTATCAAGGTCGGCAATAATCCGGCTGTCGCCCAAATGCGCGCCGGACAACCCTATCTGGACTTTGCCTTTTCCACCCTAGAACACCTGCAATATTCTACCCTGGCCAGCACTTACGATATGGCACCGGATGGTGAGGCCTGGCTCAAGGTTGAAGTAAAAGGTCAGGCCGAGGGGATTGAACGCCCTATCCACTTGAACTACTCTCATGAGGAGAACATGCTGCAGCTCCTCAGGAGTCTGACCATAGGTGACAAGCTTCAAACCCAAATTGAAGCTTCCATGCAGTGAGGACACAAAAGGACATGAATGTGAAACAGACTAAATTTCTGCTGCCGCTGGCTGCAGCCTTGCTGCTGGCGTCGGCTTGTACCCCAACGGTCAAGATTGAGCCACCGGATAAGCCAATCGTTATCAACCTGAATGTGAAAATCGAACATGAAATTCGCATTAAGGTCGATAAAGAGTTGGATCAGCTGCTGACCAATGATGAACTCTTCTAAGGTGCCAGAATTCGCGAAAGGAAAACACAGATGAAAACCAAGTTGATGACCCTGACTGCCGCCCTGTTGATGAGTTTCTGCGTCTTTGCCATAGGTTTGCAGGACGCCAAGAGCCAAGGGTTGGTGGGTGAACAGCAAAACGGCTATTTGGGTGTGGTCAAATCCAGCGCCGAGGTGACGGCACTGGTTAAGGATGTCAATGCCAAACGCCGGGCACACTATGAAAAAATCGCCCGTCAAAACGGGATTTCCGTGGATGATGTTGCCAAACTCGCCGGCGCCAAGGCGATTGCTGCCGCCGACAAAGGCCATATAGTGCAGGATGCTTCCGGCAAGTGGGTTCGTAAATAACAAACCCGATAGCATCAACCGGATGTATAATGCCGTTCAATCAGTTTGAACGGCATTTTCTTTTACTGGATTAGCTTCCAGTTTCGTTCAATTGAACCTTGGTAATTCTCTCTCAACAAACTGTAAGCTTCACACACGTCTGGCAGTGATGCACAGTAAACAACCCATGCACCATACTGCCATTCTTTAGCGCCTTGTCATACTGGGTTGGGAATATCAATAAACTCATGCTCCAACGCAAATTCATGCGCTAAATGTTCCCCCAGCGCCTTGATGCCGAACCTCTCCGTAGCATGGTGGCCGGCTGAGAAGTAATGGATCCCCTGCTCCACGGCGCTGTGGAAGGTACGCTCAGAAACTTCACCACTGATAAAAGCATCAACTCCCAGTGCCGCAGCAGTATCGATATAATCCTGGGCACCACCTGTACACCAGGCCAGTTTCTGTATGCTTCTGTCACCGCCATCCAGATGCAGGGGGACTTGTCCCAAACACTGCTCAAGCATGGCACTCAGGTCTTTGGCCGTCATAGGTGAGTCCAGTACGCCTTGCCAAAGCAAACCTTGAGCGACGGTTTCCACCGCCTCAGGCTCAATGACGCCAAGCACCCGGCCCAATTCGGCGTTATTGCCGAGCATGGGATGGGCATCAAGCGGCAAGTGATAGCCAAACAGGTTAATGTCGTTGAGCAGCAAGGTCTTGATCCTGCGCTGTTTCATTCCAGTCAACACTTCGGGTTCATTTTTCCAGAAGAAACCATGGTGCACCAATAGGGCATCGGCACCGGCTTCAACGGCCCGGTCAATCAATGCCTGACAAGCGGTCACACCTGTGACTATCTTGCGAATTTCGGCCTTGCCTTCAACCTGAAGACCGTTGGGGGCATAATCGCGAAACTGGTCCAGTTGTAAAAACTCGTGCAGATATTGTTTGAGTTCCTCTCTTTGCATAGGGTTCCCTGTCGATTCGGTTGCAGATATATGTCGCTATTCTAGCACAGCAAGCCCTTGGGTTGAGGTCACAAATCTTAAGCCAGATTGCCGGTTTCAGTCCCCAAAGCGACCAAAAGCTGCGCCCTTGGGCACAAGTTTGTTGCTTTTTGGCCGGCAAATTGGACATTGCCAACCTTTGACTTATAAAATTATCGCAAACCTCCAAGTAACTCTAAAAATAAACAGGTTATGATTATGGCAAAACTGACCAAAGAAGAAGTTATCAGCGCACTGCAGCAAGCCCTCAGTAAGCAACAGGGCAAAGCAGTGACCATTGAGCAAAATGGCAGCTGGTACAAAATCGATGGCGGTAAATCACTTCGTTTCGCTGAACTGGAACAGATGTTGGCGGATAGCGCCAAACCGGCCAAGGCTGAAGCCAAACAGGAAAAACCCAAGGCGGCCAAGCCAGCAATAAAGGCAACACCAAAGCCGGCAGCGCCTGCCCTAGCCGACGGCCAAGGGGGCAAAACCCCCAAAGAGCTGTGGCGTGAAAAACTGGCAGCCGGTAATCACAAACTGCCTCGCGGTTTTTAATTACTCCATCCAAAACAAAGGCGCCTAACGGCGCCTTTGTTTTATCTGTTATTGGCTCAAAGTCTACACTGTCATCTCACATAGCCAGGTCAACCCGGACGCTGCCCTGCAGATAAACCACCCGCACTTCATCGCCCACCTTGAACGTCATGCCGGGATCTTCATCCTGTATGATCATCACCTGGGTTTCATCTTCCTGGCGTATCATCAACTCCACCAGCTTGAGCTCACGATAGTAACTGCTATTACCATATTGATGACCAATGCCGGCGCCGAGTAGAGCGCCCAGAGCGGTTGCCACATCCTGACCACTGCCACCGCCGAACTGATGGCCAATCACGCCACCGAGTAAGGCACCGCCAAAGGTTTTCCAGCCGCGATTTCTGTCTTCCATCAGCTGTTTTTCGGTAATTTTTCGTACCGACTCCACTTGGCCGTAGAGCACTTTTTCCACCGGTTGTGCCTGGTTTCTGTCATAACCGGCATAGAGGGGCTGGGTTCCCGCTGCAAGGGACAATGAGAGCAGCAGCATTGCATTCAGTATCAGTTTCCACATAGCTGTTTTTCCGCTAACTTATAAGAAGGCCCTAAGCAGAATCATACGCAATTGTGAACCTACTGTCTTTTTTAAATCATGAATTGGATCCTTTCCCGTCACCGGAACTGGCACTGACGGATCCCAATGGCCTACTGGCCATTGGCGGCGACCTGCATCCCAAGCGGTTACTCAACGCCTACTACGAGGGAATTTTCCCCTGGTTTAATAGTCAAGATCCCATCCTCTGGTGGTCACCGGATCCCCGCGCGGTTTTTGTTCCGGGCAGCATCAATATCTCCCGCAGTCTACGCAAGTATCTGAAAAAGCAGGATTGGACTGTCAGTATCGACCGAGCCTTTGCCGATGTAATGGCCGGTTGTGCCATGCCGCGAAAAGATCAACCCGGCACCTGGATAACCGAAGAGATACGTCTGGCCTACCAGGAGCTGCACCACTTGGGTCATGCCCACTCCTTCGAGGTCTGGGACAATGGTCGACTGATAGGTGGCCTGTATGGCCTTGCCATAGGTCAGGTGTTTTGTGGCGAGTCCATGTTCCACCGCAAAACCAATGCCTCCAAGGCGGCCTTTATCGCCCTGCATCAATACGCTCTCAAACAGGGCTTCAGACTGATTGATGCCCAAGTGATGAATCCACATCTGGAAAGCCTCGGAGCCAAGAGTTTAAAGCGCAAAGATTTTCTCGTACTCTTGAGACAGTTCAGGGACGGCAATCTCGCCAAGGATTGCTGGCAAACCGACGAGGTCAAAATTGCACTCTGATAACCATGCCATTGCCATAGGCCTCAGCCAACCCTTTGCCTGCAGTTACCTGAGCGGACAACAGGAGCAATTATTGGTGATCCAGGAGGATGAGCTGGACTTGTCACTGTTTGAGCGCCTGTTGGCACTGGGGTTTCGTCGTAGTGGCAGCGCCATCTACAAGCCCCGTTGCCCCCACTGCAACGCTTGTCAGCCCATCCGAGTTCCCCTGGATGAATTTCGCCTGTCCAAAAGACAAAAACGCACCCTGGCCAAAAACCGTGACCTGCACTTTCGAATAGTTACCGAGGAAACCCCGGCTCACTATCCCCTCTATGAGCGTTATATCTGTGCCCGC
This sequence comes from Shewanella indica, assembly GCF_033842865.1. Classification (NCBI taxonomy): domain Bacteria; kingdom Pseudomonadati; phylum Pseudomonadota; class Gammaproteobacteria; order Alteromonadales; family Shewanellaceae; genus Shewanella; species Shewanella indica. Next base: position 3,361,445 of record NZ_JAWXXR010000001.1, on the reverse strand, counting down.
CACAGTGACGGCCCCATGTATCCTCCTAGCGAAGAGCAGTACCGGCATTTTCTCGCCTGTGAGTGGCTCAGCCCGGTGTTTATCGAACTTTGGCACGGTCAGCGACTGGTTGCCGTGGCAGTAACCGATCTCCTGCCCCAGAGCCTGTCAGCCATCTACAGCTACTTCGACCCGGACTACAGCGACCGCTCCCTCGGGATCTTGCTGGTACTGCTGCAATGCCGCCTGGGCAAATTGATGTCGAAATCGTTCCTCTATTTGGGATATCAAATAGATAACCACGACAAAATGGGTTACAAGCGACTCTACCGCCCCTATGAGATCCTCGGCGTTCAAGGCTGGCAGAAAAGCGACAATCACTGAGGCCTCCCCTTTACAGCCGCTGTAATTTGCGGCATGATACGGCGGTTTTTTACATTCGAGGCTAACGGGATAACTGATTAATGGCGAAAGAAGACAACATTGAGATGCAAGGGACTATCCTTGAAACCTTGCCAAATACAATGTTTCGGGTTGAACTGGAAAACGGTCACGTTGTGACTGCTCACATTTCCGGTAAAATGCGTAAAAACTACATCCGAATCCTGACCGGTGACAAGGTCACTGTGCAGCTGACTCCATACGACTTGAGCAAAGGGCGTATCGTCTTCCGCTCACGCTAAGATCCCAGTTATTTCTCAAAAGCCGGCTGTGCCGGTTTTTTTGCTGGTGAGCCCATGGGGGCGACCCACTGCGCAGCAGGCGCACCTGGCCTGCCGTTGTCTATCCAGACATCAATGTGTCGGATAAGGGTCAGGATTCAGAATAAAAACGGCTGCCATTGGCAGCCATTTTTTTTGTTGTAATTCAGCTTATCAAGAGATCTTCTCCGGCGCTTCCGTATTGATCTCCAGTTCGCCATCTTTGACATCCACATGGGCGATGCCACCGGACTCGAGTTTGCCAAACAGGATTTCATCGGCCAGCGGTCGTTTCAGCAGATCCTTGACCACTCTGGCCATAGGTCTGGCCCCCATGGTCTTGTCGTAACCTTTCTCTGCCAACAAGGTTCTGGCCTCATCACTGACTTCCAGCGTCACCCCTTTCTGATCCAACTGTGCCTGCAGTTCGACCAGGAACTTATCCACCACCTTGGCGATAATGGTCATATCCAGATGGTTGAACCAAATGATAGAGTCGAGACGGTTGCGAAACTCTGGCGAGAACACCTTATTGATCTCCGACATCGCATCCAAGCTGTGATCCTGCTGCTTGAAGCCAATGGACTTACGCACAGTTTCCTGCACCCCGGCGTTGGTGGTCATCACCAGGGTCACGTTGCGGAAATCCGCCTTGCGGCCGTTGTTATCGGTCAAAGTACCGTGATCCATTACTTGCAGCAGCAGGTTATAGATATCCGGATGCGCCTTCTCAATTTCATCAAGCAGCACCACACAATGAGGTGTCTTGATCACGGCATCAGTCAGTAAACCGCCCTGATCGTAGCCGACATACCCCGGAGGCGCGCCAATCAAACGCGACACAGTATGGCTTTCCATATACTCTGACATATCGAAGCGGATAAGCTTGAGCCCGAGGCAAGCCGCCAACTGGTTGGTCACCTCAGTCTTACCCACCCCGGTAGGACCGGCAAACAGGAAGCTCCCCACAGGTTTGTTTTCATTGCCAAGACCACTGCGTGCCAACCGAATCGCCGCGCTGAGACTCTCTATCGCCTTGTCCTGGCCGAACACTACCATCTTCAGGTTACGCTCCAGGTTCTTCAGCAAGTCCTTCTCGGAGGACGTCACTGTTTTTTCCGGGATCCTGGCCATCTTGGCTATAATGGCTTCAATTTCGCTCTGGCCCACGGTTTTCTTGCGTTTGCTCTGTGGCATCATTGCCATCCGCGCACCGGCTTCGTCTATCACATCTATGGCCTTGTCCGGCAAGTGCCTATCGTTGATATGCTTATCCGACAGACTGGCGGCGCTGGCCAAGGCCGCCAGGGTATAACGCACCCCGTGATGTTCTTCATAACGGCTCTTAAGCCCCTGCAGGATCTTGGTGGTTTCGGCCACTGAAGGCTCGTGAATATCCACCTTCTGAAAACGCCGCGCCAATGCCCTGTCCTTCTCAAAGATGCTTTGATATTCCTGAAAAGTAGTGGACCCCATACAGCGCAGATTACCGCTGGAGAGCAAGGGCTTGAGCAGGTTGGATGCGTCCATCACCCCACCGGATGCCGCCCCGGCACCGATAATGGTGTGGATTTCATCGATAAAAAGAATCGCATTCTGATCCGCTGTCAGCTCTTTAAGCAGACTCTTGAAGCGCTTCTCGAAGTCGCCCCGATACTTGGTGCCGGCCAACAGCGCGCCAAGATCCAGAGAGTAAACTGTTGCTTCGCTGATCACCTCTGGCACAGACTCATTGACTATCCGATAGGCCAACCCTTCGGCAATGGCAGTCTTTCCGACGCCGGCCTCGCCCACCAACAGCGGGTTATTCTTGCGGCGACGGCAAAGAATTTGAATCGAGCGTTCAATTTCGTTGTCGCGGCCGATAAGCGGATCTATCTTGCCCTGCTTGGCCATCTCATTGAGATTGCTTGCAAACTGAGCCAGCATGCTGCGCTCTTCTGTGGCTTCTGATTGATCTTCCAGGCTTTCCTGCGACCCTGGTGCATCGGCCTCATCGTTCTTGGCAAAGCCGTGGGAAATATAATTCACCACATCCAGACGGGTAATGTCGTAACGGCGCAGCAGATAAACCGCCTGGGACTCCTGCTCGCTGAAAATGGCTACCAGTACGTTGGCGCCGGTCACCTCATTGCGGCCTGACGACTGCACATGAAATACAGCCCGTTGCAGCACCCGCTGGAAACCCAGTGTCGGCTGAGTCTCACGCTCATCATCGGGATCGCTGATAATAGGTGTGGTCTGGGTAATGAAGTTGGCGACCTCCTCTTTGAGGCGGTCAATGTTGGCGCCACAGGCGAGTAAAGCATCCCTTGCGGCAGGGTTATCGGTCAGCGCCAGCAGCAGGTGCTCAACCGTCATATATTCGTGACGGGCATCTCTGGCTTGCTGAAATGCCAGGTTCAAGGTCACTTCAAGATCTTTGTTCAGCATACGCACCCCCTAAAAAACTACAGAGACAGGCTGGTTAAGCTTCCTCTAACGAACACAGTAACGGATGTTGGTTTTGTCTTGCAAACTGATTCACCTGAACCACTTTGGTTTCGGCTATCCCAAATGGGTAAACACCGCAAACCGCTTTTCCCTGATGATGTATGGTCAACATAATGTCCGTGGCTTCCTGTTCGTTCTTACGAAAGAACAGCTGAAGTACCTCCACAACAAAGTCCATTGGGGTATAGTCATCGTTGTTCAGAATCACTTTATACATAGGAGGCGGTTGCAGTTCCTGCTCAACCCCTTCCTCCACGCGCTCTATCTGTCCAGTCTTACCCATGATTCAATATTAGCCTCTCAACTTGGCTTCTACCAACACTATGCCCGGCCATGTTTCAAAGTACCGTTTGGCAGGTCCTGGGCGGTATTGCCCTTTGTCACACTATACTCTGGCGCGGCGGCGCTTGTCTAAGGCGTTTCTAACTCATGCTTATTTTTCAATCGGTTAAAATTGATTCAATATAATAAAGTGAGTAAATATCCAGACACTTCCATTGAAGAAAAGCTCCCAGTGGCAAACTAAGATTCCAGCGAAACCATATGCAATGTTGTTTTTTTGTTAATTTCGGCTTGACATCCAGCAACACTACTTACATTCTGTTATCTGAGCACCTGCTGAAGTGCTCAAAAGTTGTACTATCTTACTGGGAAGCAGACAATAGAAGGAAGTGGAAGTATGGCAAGCGGAACTGTTAAATGGTTCAACAACGCCAAAGGATTCGGGTTTATCTGCCCTGATGAAGGTGGTGAGGATGTTTTTGCGCACTATTCAACCATTGAAATGGAAGGCTACAGAACTCTAAAAGCAGGCCAACCTGTTGAATTTCAAGTTGAGAAGGGCCCGAAGGGTATGCATGCCTCGGCTATCTCTCCTGTTAAATAACCGGGTGAACAGAGATGAAAAAAGGCGGGGTCATCCCCGCCTTTTTAATGCTTGCTTGGCAATTGAATGAGGGAGAGTTCCCTCATTCAACTTTCAGTATCACGCGCTCAGAAGGCGATTCAGGCTGGCACTTGGCCGCATAGCCTGCTCGGCTTTAACAGGATCCAGCTTGTAGTAACCACCCAGTTCAACTGCAGCGCCCTGGGCACCATTGAGCTCAGCCACTATCTGCTCTTCTGCAGCCACCAGGCCTTCGGCCAGAGGCGCAAAATAAGCTTTCAGCTCGGCATCCTTGTCCTGCTTGGCCAGCGCGCTGGCCCAGTACTGCGCCAAGAAGTAATGACTGCCGCGGTTATCCAGCTGCCCCACTTTACGGGATGGTGACTTGTTGTTATCCAGGAACTGCCCTATCGCCAGATCCAGGCAATCAGCCATCACCTGTGCCTTGGCATTGGCCGTCGTCTGGCTTAGGTGCTCGAGTGAAGCTCCCAATGCCAGGAACTCGCCCAGAGAATCCCAACGCAGGTGGTTTTCCTCTTCAAACTGCTGTACATGCTTGGGTGCACTGCCACCGGCACCCGTTTCGAACAGACCGCCACCATTCATCAGCGGGACGATTGACAGCATCTTGGCACTGGTACCCAACTCAAGGATAGGGAACAAGTCGGTGAGGTAGTCACGCAGCACGTTACCTGTTACCGAAATTGTATCTTTACCAGCTTTAATACGTTCAAGGGAGAAACGGGCCGCCTTTTCCGGTGACATGATGTGCAACTCAAGTCCATCGGTATCATGCTCAGGCAGGTAGGCCTTCACTTTGGCTATCACCTGGGCATCGTGGGCACGGTTTTCATCGAGCCAGAATACCGCCGGGGTGTTGCTCAGCCTGGCACGACGTACGGCCAGCTTGACCCAATCGCGGATAGGTGCATCTTTTACCTGGCACATGCGCCAGATATCACCGGCTTCAACGGCGTGGGACATAAGCAGGTTGCCGTCCTTGTCCAGTACTTTGACGGTACCGGCCGCAGGGATTTCAAAGGTCTTGTCATGGCTACCGTACTCTTCAGCCTTCTGTGCCATCAGTCCCACGTTTGGCACACTGCCCATGGTTGCAGGGTCGAAGGCGCCATGCTCCTTACAGAAATCGATAGTTTCCTGATATACACCGGCATAGCAACGATCCGGGATTAGCGCCTTGGTATCTTTCAACTGGCCATCCGGGCCCCACATCTGGCCGCTGGAGCGGATAGCAGCAGGCATGGAAGCATCAATAATCACATCACTTGGCACATGAAGGTTGGTGATGCCCTTATCTGAGTTAACCATCGCCAGCTCAGGACGGCTCTGGTAGACGGCGGCGATATCGGCTTCAATGGCCGCTTTCTGCTCGGCCGGCAACTTGGCTATCTTGGCATAGACATCGCCCAGACCATTGTTGACGTCCACGCCCAGCTCACGCAAGGTTTCACCGTGTTTGGCAAATACATCTTTGTAAAACACCTTCACCGCATGGCCGAACATAATAGGATCGGACACTTTCATCATGGTGGCTTTCAGGTGCAGTGACAACAGCACATCTTCCTGGCGAGCGGCTTCAATTTCGCGCTCGAAGAAGGCGGTCAGTTCACGCTTGCTCATAACGGCCGCATCTATGATTTCACCTGCCAGCAACTCAAGCCCCTGCTTGAGCACCAGTTGGCCGCCATCGTTTTGTTCCAGCACTATGCTGACAGTATCGGCATCTTTAAGGGTAACGGACTGCTCGCTGCCGTAGAAATCCCCTTGTTGCATATGAGCCACATGAGACTTGGAGTCCTTGCTCCAGGCACCCATTGAATGCGGGTGCTTACGGGCATAATTCTTGACCGAAGTCGGGGCGCGGCGGTCTGAGTTACCTTCACGCAGCACAGGGTTTACCGCACTGCCCTTGATCTTGTCATAACGGGCCTTGATTTCCCGCTCTTCATCGGTTTTGGCTTCCGCCGGATAGTCGGGCAGATCATAACCTTTGGCCTGCAACTCTTTGATACAAGCCTGCAGCTGAGGAATGGACGCACTGATATTAGGCAGTTTGATAATATTGGCTTCAGGCTGAGTCGCCAGCTCGCCAAGCTCAGCCAGATGATCACCAATGCGCTGCGCTTCGGTCAGACGCTCGGGAAAAGCGGCAATCACACGGCCGGAAAGAGAAATATCGCGGGTTTCGACATTGATGTCGGCTGCCTGGGTAAAAGTTTTGATGATAGGCAGTAGAGATAAGGTCGCCAGAGCCGGCGCTTCATCTGTCTGCGTATAGATGATAGTGGGGGTTTTATCAGTCATTTTCAGTCCTACGCTTTTTATAAAAATGAGTTGTTATAAGTGTTGTTATTCTTTAATTTCCTTGCCTCTTTCCGCCCAGGATAGCGCCGTTGTTCACAGTCGACATAGATCCGGTTGACGGGCACAAAAATTGGTTGCAGATCACAATTTGGCGAACATCATAGAGCATTCCAGCCAAGATTCAAATGCCACTATAGGCGAGTGCCGGGTACACTCGGGTAAAAGTCACCAACCCGCCCTGCCGCCAAGCAGGACATAGGTGTTACACTCTGGCATATCTCTGGCAAATAGTCAGAGTACACAGCTCAAGCAGCCAGGATATCTCAATGAATTCGCCAGCCTCCCAACCAAGACGTAAACCCAAACGCCAACCCAGTCACCCCAAGGGCCCTGGCGGTAAAGAATTTGGCCAAGAAAAGAGTCAGCGCTCCACCAATCCAAGCCCCAACAGCAAGAGTTCCAGTAACAAGAGCCCCAATAACAAGAGACAGGGCCTGAATAAAAAGCGCCCTGGTCCTCAAAAATCACGGCCAAAAGTGGCACGACTCTCGATTGCAGAAACCCAAGTGGTGCTGCTCAACAAACCCTTCGATGTGTTATGCCAGTTTACCGATGAAGGCGGACGGCGCACGCTCAAAGATCTGCTGCCCATCGCCGGTGTTTATGCCGCCGGTCGTCTGGACAGAGACAGCGAGGGTCTGTTACTGCTCACCAATAACGGTCAGTTGCAGGCCAAACTGACCCAACCCAATAAACACACCTTCAAGACCTACTGGGTACAAGTGGAAGGCGATGTCGATGACCTCGCGATTCAAGCCATGCGTCAGGGCGTTGATCTTAAAGATGGCCTCACCCTGCCTGCCAAGGTGCGCCGTTTGCAGCCACCCGAATTTTTGTGGCCACGCAATCCCCCTATACGTGAGCGGCGCAATATCCCCACCACTTGGCTGGAGATCTGTATCCGTGAGGGGCGCAATCGTCAGGTACGAAGGATGACAGCCCATGTCGGGTTTCCCACTTTAAGATTGATACGTTATGCCATAGGCGAACTCAGCCTGGATACCGAGCAAGGACAATGCCTGCAGCCCGGTGAATATCGCGCTCTTTCCGACGCGGCGATTAAGGAGCTTCTCGATGACTGAACGTTATCGCCCCAATGTGACAGTGGCCTGCATTATTGAGGCAGAGAAGCGTTTTTTAGTGGTCGAAGAGTTGATAGACGGTCAACAGAAATTCAACCAACCGGCCGGTCACCTTGAAGCAAATGAAAGCCTTATCGACGCTTGTCGCCGCGAGGTGCAGGAAGAAACCGGCCTGACGGTCAGCCCTGAAGCCCTGGTGCGGATAGATCAGTTCAGCGCTTCCAAGGAGCTGGCCTTTTTACGTTTCACCTTCTGTGCCCGCTTGGCTGAATGTCAGAGTACCAAGCCGTTGGACGCTGCCATCAAGGCCGCCCATTGGTTGAGTATGGATGAAATCACGGCCTTGGGACCCAAGCTTCGTAGCCCCTTGGTCAGCGCCACGCTGGAGAGCTATTTGCAGGGACAACGGCTGCCGTTATCTTTGCTCAATAGCGAGCTGTTGTGATTAGCTCTGGGCACCAAGGCGTGATAGAATACGCCCCCGCAGAAACTGAGCGCCTTATGGCTGTTTGTCCACCCCAGCGTCGCGCCAATAACGGCCTGTCACAACCGGGCACAAGCAGCAGTTCTCTTTTTGGGCGTTCATGAATGAATTCAACGGTTTTAGGATCTATGACAGCTAACACTCCCAATGCATCAGGAAAAAAAGTCATTGTCGGCATGTCCGGCGGTGTCGACTCATCTGTTTCAGCCTATCTGCTGCTCCAGCAGGGCTATCAGGTAGAAGGCCTGTTCATGAAGAACTGGGAAGAAGATGACACCGACGAATATTGCTCTGCCGCCGAAGATTTAAAAGATGCCCAGGCTGTCTGTGACAAGCTGGGGATCAAGTTGCACACGGTTAACTTTGCCGCCGAATACTGGGACAATGTGTTCGAGTATTTTCTTGCCGAGTACAAGGCGGGACGCACGCCTAACCCGGACATCATGTGCAACAAGGAGATCAAGTTCAAAGCCTTCCTTGAGTTTGCCGATGACATTCTCGATGCCGACTATATCGCCATGGGCCACTATGTGCGCCGCCGTGATACCGACGGCAAAACCCAGCTGCTTCGCGGCATAGATGGCAACAAGGATCAGAGTTACTTCCTCTACACCTTGAGTCACCAACAGGTGGCACGCAGCCTGTTCCCTGTGGGTGAACTGGAAAAACCCGAAGTTCGCCGCATCGCCGAAGAGCAAGGGCTGGTCACCTTCAACAAGAAAGACAGCACAGGTATCTGTTTTATCGGTGAGCGCAAGTTTACTGAATTCCTTGGCACTTATCTGCCCGCGCAACCGGGCAAAATCGAGAGTGTCGACGGTGAAGTGATAGGCGAGCATCAGGGCCTGATGTACCACACTCTGGGCCAGCGCAAAGGCCTTGGGATTGGCGGCATGAAAAACAGCAACGACAATCCTTGGTATGTGGTCGACAAGGATCTGAAACGAAATGTATTGGTTGTCGCCCAAGGCGGCCAGCACCCGAGACTCATGTCGGTTGGCCTCACGGCCAGGCAGTTGCACTGGGTCGACAGGCAAGGCCCTGCCGATGGCGCAAAAATCACGGTCAAGACCCGTTATCGCCAGCAGGATATCCCCTGCACTGTTTATATCCAGGGTGATGATGAGCTGAGAGTGGTCTTCGATGAGCCGGTAGCGGCAGTCACGCCAGGGCAGTCGGCAGTATTCTACGACGGTGAAGTCTGCCTGGGTGGCGGCATCATAGAAACCCTGATTAGGGAGTAATCATTGAGCGAGCAATTGCATGACCGCACCATGGCATTTGCCGGCATATTGCAGGCAATCGCCCAGGTGCAATATATCGCCCGCCACGGGGAAAGCGATCCGCAGCAGTTGGCTGCAGCACTCGATGGCATTATGGTGACAGATCCCGAGAATATCGATGAGATCTATCCCGATAAGTTAGTGCTGGCCAACGGCTATAAGTGGATTATTAATCAACTGGGTGACAGTGCCCAGAAAGATGTGGAAATCACCCGCTATCTGGTCGGCATTCTGGCGCTTGAGCGTAAACTGAGTCGCAACCGGGCAGCGCTCGGAATGCTGTCTGAGCGCATCAATCAGGTGCATCGCCAACTGAGCCACTTTGCCATAACCGACGAGCAGGTTATCGCCAACCTGGCCAGCATCTACAGCGATATCATCAGTAGTTTGGGACCTAAGATCCAAATATCGGGCAACCCCAACATACTGCAGCGGCCACTGGTTCAACATAAAATACGCGCCTTGTTGCTGGCAGCAATGCGCAGTGCCGTACTCTGGCGTCAACTGGGCGGTAAACGCAGACATCTGGTGTTTGCTCGCAAGGCGATCGTCGATACAGCTAAAAAAAGCCTCACCCTATAATAAAGCCAAGTTCATCAAGGAGCTTATAATGGATCTTTCCGCACTGACTGCTATCTCACCGGTAGACGGGCGTTATGGTAGTAAAACCGCCGAACTTCGGGGGATATTCAGCGAGTACGGTCTTACCAAGTATCGTGTTCAGGTCGAAATCAACTGGCTGAAGCTGCTTTCCAGCTGCCCTGAAATCGAAGAAGTCCCGCCCTTCAGTGAAGAGGCTCTGGCATTACTGGACAATATTCGCGACAACTTCAGCGAAGCCGATGCCCTGAGAGTCAAAACCATCGAAGCCACCACCAACCATGACGTCAAGGCGGTGGAATACTTCATCAAGGAAAAAATCGCCGACAATGCCGAGCTGGCAGCCATAGGCGAGTTCGTGCACTTTGCCTGCACCAGTGAAGACATCAACAACCTGTCCCACGGCCTGATGCTGACCGAAGCCCGTGAACAGGTACTGCTGCCATACTGCCAGAAACTGGTCGATGCCGTTAAAGAGCTGGCCAGACGTTACAAGACTGTGCCTCTGATGTCCCGTACTCATGGCCAACCCGCCTCGCCTTCGACTCTGGGTAAAGAGATGGCCAACGTGGCCGTACGTCTCGAACGCCAACTCAAACAAATTGAAGCGGTTGAGATCATGGGTAAGATCAACGGCGCCGTGGGTAACTACAACGCCCACCTGTCCGCCTACCCAGAAGTTAACTGGCATGAGCTGTCACAGCGCTTTGTCACCAGCCTCGGCCTGAACTGGAACCCCTACACCACTCAGATTGAACCGCACGACTATATTGCCGAGCTGTTCGATGCCGTGGCCCGTTTCAATACCGTGCTGATTGATTTTGACCGTGATATCTGGGGTTATATCGCCCTGGGTCACTTCAAGCAGAAGACAGTGGCCGGTGAAATCGGCTCATCCACCATGCCGCACAAGGTTAACCCTATCGATTTTGAAAACTCGGAAGGTAACCTGGGCATAGCCAACGCCTTGATGCAGCATCTGGCCAGCAAACTGCCGGTTTCCCGCTGGCAACGGGATCTGACCGACTCCACAGTACTGCGTAACCTGGGTGTGGGTATCGCCCACTCGCTGATCGCCTACCAGGCCACACTCAAGGGTGTCAGTAAACTGGAAGTCAACGTGGCGCACCTGCGCGATGAACTGGATCACAACTGGGAAGTGCTGGCCGAGCCGGTACAGACAGTCATGCGCCGCTATGGCATCGAAAAGCCTTACGAGAAGCTCAAGGAGCTGACCCGTGGCAAGCGTATCGATGGTCAGCAGCTTGCAGCCTTTATCGACGGTCTGGAACTACCGGAGAGTGTGAAGCACGAACTCAAGCAACTGACGCCGGCCAACTACATAGGCCGCGCCGAAGCCTTTGTTGATGATTTGAACTGATAGCCTCTTGGCTGTCACGGGCGGTACTGGTTTCCAGTACCGCCTTTTTTCGCCCCGGGGTTTATGCCGTTGCAAGCGGGATAACTGGCTTGCCATTGAAACGGTTTAAGGATTGGATAACAGATGACGAACACTTACCAGCTGACTCTAGACAGCAACGCCTTTGTTAAAGAGGTATGGCAGCAACAACCCAAGGTGATCAGACAAGCCTTCAAGGACTTTGTCGATCCTATCGCCGCCGATGAGCTGGCGGGCCTCGCCTGCGAAGAGGAGATCTCCTCACGGGTGGTAATCACCAAAGAGCAGGACTGGGAAGTGATCTCAGGCCCATTTGAAGACTATGACAAGTTCGGTGAAAAAAACTGGCAACTGCTGGTGCAGGCCGTCAACCACTGGTATCCGGACTCACAAGCTCTGGTGGAAGCCTTCCGTTTCCTGCCGGACTGGCGCTTTGATGACCTAATGGTGTCCTTTGCCACGCCGGGTGGTGGTGTCGGCCCCCATATCGACAACTATGATGTCTTTATCATTCAAGGCGAGGGGCGCAGGCGCTGGACAGTGGGTGCCAAGGGTCAATACGCCAAGCGTGGCAACAATCCCAATACCCCTTTGATTGAAGACTTTGAGCCCATCATAGATACAGTGCTGGAGCCCGGCGACATGCTGTATATACCGCCCGGTTTCCCCCACAGGGGCGAAACCCTGACCCTGGCACTGTCCTACTCAATAGGCTTCCGGGCACCGAGTCAGCAAGAACTTATCAGCGAAATGGCCGACTTTATGCTTGATCAGGATCTCGGCCACAAACGCTTCACTTCGGGTGAAGAAGCCGGGCAACCGGCGCTGATCGCCAAGAGCCAGCAACAGGGGATGATGGCGCTGCTGAAAGAGCTGACTGAAAACCCTGACTATTATCAGGGTATGCTGGGCAAATTGTTGAGTCAGAACCGCTTTGAGCTGGATATTTGCCAGGGTGAGCCTATGAGTACCGAGGAGCTCAGAGAAGCCGCGGCCGAAGGCGCTGTATTCAAGCGCATAGGTGGGCTTAAAATTCTCATGCTGGAAGAGGACCCCAACTGCCGACTGTTTATCAATGGGGAAGCTTTTGAATTACCGCAAGGCAGTGAAGAGCAGGCGCAGCTTATTGCCAATCGCACCAGCATCAGCGGTGAAGATCTCGAATCATTGCTGAACTATGAAGTGATAGCTGCGCTGCTGTGCAACCTGCTTGAAAAAGGCTACTTCTACCTCAGTGAAGAATGAGATTGAGTCAGTCTTTCTGTACTGAATAAAATATCAGTCCTAATCCCGGCTCATAAGAGTAGCATTCTCAACCAATAAACCAGCAGAATGCTACTCACTCTTGATGGGGTTGATATTGACTCTATCCCTGGCAATCTCTATCGGTCTGTTATTTTCAGCCCCACTCTTGCTATAAAAAACCTGTTGCCAAGCGCAAAAAACTCTGGTTTTCAAGGAAAATCAGAGTGTCAAACCAGTGAAACAAATCCTCTTTACCCTACATCTACTTATACAAAGCAACAGCCTAGGCTAAGTTACTGAAAGAGGAAACTATGTCAGAACAACAGGTGACAGGAACCGTTAAATGGTTCAACGATGAAAAGGGCTTTGGTTTTCTAACCCAGGAAAACGCCGCCGATGTGTTCGTCCACTACCGCGCCATTCAAGGCAGCGGCCGCCGCACTCTGAAAGAGGGTGAGAAGGTCAGCTTCAGCGTGACTGAAGGCCAAAAGGGGCTGCAGGCAGAAAACGTAGTGCGGTTAAAATAGCTGACGGATAAAGTAAAGGGACGGCAGATGCCGTCCCTCTTGTTAGGCGATATCGCCATCAAGGTGCGAGACGATTGATCTCCCATCCGTCATCTGTGCGGCTGTAGAGGAATCTGTCGTGCAGCCTGTGCTCACCGCCCTGCCAGAATTCCACACTGGAAGGCACTATGCGGTAGCCGCCCCAAAACTTGGGCAAGGGGACTTCGCCCTTGGCAAACTTGGCCTTCATCTCGGCAAACTTACTCTCGAGTGCCTGACGGGCGCTAAGCTTGCTCGACTGTTTCGAGACCCAGGCCGCTATCTGGCTGTCTTTCGGACGGCTGACAAAGTACTTGAATACCTCTGTAGCAGACAGGGCTTCGGCTACCCCTGTCACGGCCACCTGGCGCTCCAGCGGATGCCAGGGAAACAGTAAACTAACCTTGGCATTGACGGCAATCTGCTGCGCCTTACGGCTTTCCAGATTGGTAAAGAATACAAATCCTTGCTGATCAAAACGCTTCAGCAAGACTATCCGCTGAAACGGTTGGCCGGTTTCATCCACTGTGGCCACCACCATGGCGGTAGGATCTGTCAAAGGTGCATCCTTGGCCTGCGCCATCCAGCGCTCAAACTGCGCCATGGGCTCGGTGGCCAGATCGGCGCGCCTGAGGCCGCCCCGGGTGTATTCACGGCGAATATCACTCAAATCTGTCATTGTCTATCCTTGTCCCTGAACCGGGCGCAATGCCCCAGCGAAAGAAAAGCCAACGACAAGCGTTGGCTTAACGTGAAGCGGCTTACTTGACTTTGCCCTGGCACAAGGCCCAGACATGCAGCATTTCCAGGCCCAGAGTCGCGCCCGCCAGCGCGGTAATGTCGGCGCTATCGTAAGCAGGTGCCACTTCAACCACATCCATACCCACTATGTTGAGGCCCTTGAGACCACGGATAATCTTCAGCGCCTTGTCACTGGTGAGACCACCGCATACCGGAGTACCGGTTCCCGGCGCGAAGGCAGGATCCAGGCAATCGATATCGAAAGTCACATACAAAGGCATATCGCCAACCCGAGCCTTGATCTGCGCCACGATTTCATCGGCGGTCATATCATTGGCCATGGCGGCATCAATCACCTGAAAACCGTGGCCTTCTTTGGTGTATTCGGTGCGGATCCCCACCTGCACAGAATGGGCCGGATCGATCAAGCCTTCGTTAGGGGCGTGATAGAACATGGTGCCATGGTCAAACTTACTGCCTTCACTGTAAGTGTCGGTGTGGGCATCGAAGTGCAGCAGCGCCATCTTGCCAAACTGTTTGTGGTGCGCACGAAGCAACGGCAGGGTTACAAAGTGATCACCGCCAAAGCTCAGCAGTGTCTTACCGGAGGCCAGAACTTTGCTGGCAAAGTTTTCAGTGCGCTCGGTAAAATCGGCGGCATCACCACAATTAAATACCAGATCGCCGGCGTCCACTATCTTGATATATTCGCTGAGGCTGAAATCCCAAGGCCAACGCTTCTCTTCCCAGGCCAGATTGGTCGAGGCATTGCGGATAGCTCCGGGCCCCATACGGCCACCGCTGCGGCCGGTAACGGCCATATCGAAAGGCAAACCTATTACCACCACATCCGCATCGCTTTCTAGCGGTTTGAAATCCAGTGGCTGACGCAAATAACCAAACGCATTTGAATAAAGCGAGTAATCAGGTTTATCTGCTAAAGTGGTCATAAATACTCCAAAACTTGGCTAATGCCGATATTTACATGGACTCAGGGATCAGCACTTCGTGGCACATCTGCTGATAATGACTGAAGCTGACATTATAACCCTGCTCCAGGGACAAAGAGCAACTTCCCAAACATAAATGTTCCGGGTAACCACGGGTATCCAACTGGGCGTTGAAGCCGATGACATCCCAGCTGCCGGGATTGAGAATAGCCAGCAAACGGGCGAAGATATCTATCGGTTGTGCGGCGAGATCCAGATTGGTCTCGAAGCTGACATAAGAGCTGCTTTCCTGGGGCGTGATATGAATAGTCATATACTCTTTGCCGCGAATGCCGTTGATGGAATAACCAAAGGGCTCAAACAGAAAGTCATCAAACTGGAATCCGGGCAGCATCTCTTCCAGTGCCAGCAGTTGCCTAACCCCTTCGCAGCTTTGGTTATCGGAGCGCAAGTAGTCAGCCGCTTCACCACGAATGTGATACATCAACAGCTCACTGGTGGCATCACTGCTCTCGGCGCTGAAAGCCTTGTCGCTGCAAAACAGATAATGGTGATGAGAATCCAGATGGCCGATACGATACGCCACGCCGGACAGCTTCTCTCTCAACGCCTGTAAGTCCTGCTCAAAAGAGCTGGCCTGCAGGTGCGACAGATATTCGTTTTTGCGCTGAAAAGTCGCAAAGGCTATCGCCTCTTCACCGAGGGAGTCGATAAAATGCAGAGTCGAGCGCGCCAGAGTGGTGGTACCACAGGTCAACATTAAAAATCTGTCGTCCCAAACAAACAGGCTCGACTCGCTGAGCAGATAGGCATCGCAATAATCATTGCTGACGGAAGAGAGGATTTCTGCATTGGCCTTGGCCACCATCTCTTCCCAGAAGGGCTTTCCCAGTGAGCGCAGCGAAGGCGTAGCCGGCGTCACTATCACTTCAATTTTTTTTTCTGAACCTTCAAAAAACATCTTTTATCTCTACTTGTTGCAGGCCCCGAAGGGCCTGCTGAATGCACCGACCTTATGAAAAATCTTCCAGATAGGTATAACCCTTAAGACCCAATTGCAGCTCTTCAAGGATCGAGGTGCGTTCGTCTTCGGCAATATGCTGATTCACCAGCTCTTCGTAGGTGCGCATAAAGGATACGGCATCCAGGTTCACATAGCGCAGTACATCGGCCACTGTGTCACCGGACAGCACAGACTCTATGTTGGCCAGGCCGCTTTCATCGAGACGCACCACAGCCGAGTTGGTATCACCGAACAGGTTATGCATGTCACCGAGGATCTCCTGATAAGCCCCCACCAGGAAGAAACCGATAAGATACGGGCTCTCGGCACTCCAGGCAGGAACCGGCAGTGTGGTTTCGATCCCCTGCCCGTCCACATACTGATCCACCATACCGTCCGAGTCACAGGTGATGTCCAGCATCACGGCGCGGCGCTCAGGTGCGGTATCCAACCCGGTCAGCGGCAACACAGGGAACACCTGATCTATACCCCAGGCATCCGGCAGCGACTGGAACAGCGAGAAGTTAACGAAGAACTTGTCAGCCAATTTCTCATTGAGTTCATCAATGATGGGTCTGTGATAACGGTTCTTGTTGTTCATCAATCCCTGCAGCTCGTGACAGACACGCAGGTTGGTCTGCTCCGCCCAGGCGCGCTCTTCCAGGCTAAGTTGCCCCAGAGCAAACAGAGCGTGAGCTTCGGCCAGATCCGATTGGGTATCGTGGAAAATCTCAATCAAGGCGCGGGAATCGGCGCGGCCGCGGATATCGCTCCAGGACTGCCACATATTGTGCAGCAGCTGTGGGGCATCCTCTGCCGGTGGCTGGATATTCTCAGGAGAATATGCCTCGGTACCGATAACATCCGTGATAAGCACGGCGTGGTGCGCCGTCAGGAAGCGGCCGGACTCAGAAATAATTCTCGGCACCGGCTGCTCGTACTCGGCGCAGACATCACTCAGAGCGCTGACGATATTGTTGGCGTATTCGCTCAGGCCGTAGTTCATTGAGTTATTGCTTTGGCTGCGGGTACCGTCATAATCCACCGCCAGGCCGCCGCCCACGTCGAAACAGTTGACCTTGGCCCCCAGTTTTCTCAGCTCACAATAGAAGCGCGCCGCCTCACCCACACCATGGCGAATATCGCGAATATTGGCGATTTGTGAACCCAGGTGGAAGTGCAGCAACTGCAGCGAATCCAGCATGTCGGCACTCTTGAGCTCGTTGACCACCCGCAGCACCTGCGCAGCAGACAGACCAAACTTGGACTTTTCACCGCCACTGGCCTGCCACTTACCCTTGCCCTGGAACGCCAGACGTGCGCGTAGCCCCAGACGCGGAGTAACCCCAAGCTCGCGGGACTCCTGCAGTACCATCTTGAGCTCGGACATCTTCTCCAGCACTATGTAGACCTTGTGGCCCAGCTTTTCGCCTATCAGGGCCAGGCGGATATATTCTTTATCCTTGTAGCCGTTACAGACTATGACTGAGCTAGCCTTTTGTGCCATGGCCAGTACCGCCATCAGCTCAGGCTTACTGCCGGCTTCAAGCCCAAGTTGCGGTGCTTCTTTGCTGACCTGGCTGGCGAGGATTTCCTCAACCACTGTCTGCTGCTGGTTCACCTTGATGGGATAAACCAGCAGATAATCTTCGCTGTACTCGTACTTTTGAATCGCCTGATTAAAGGCTTGGCACAGGCTATCGACCCTGTGGTGCAAAATCTGCGGGAAACGGACCAGCACAGGCAGGTTAACACCGGCCTTCACCATGTCTTTGGCTAGCTCGTTCAAGCCGATTTTGCTGTCCGGATTCAAAGGGTTCGGTGACACTGTCACCTCACCCTGATCGCTTATTCCGTAAAATCCCTGGCTCCAGTATGCGACATTGTAGCCGACGCGGGCATCGTCAATAGACCAATCACTCATATTCGTTAGCCTGTTATCAAAAAATGGGTTATGCGGTAACCGTCATCGCTGACGCGACCGCCTGTTCGACAAACGCCGGCAGCGCAAAGCTTGCCTGATGGATAGCCGGCGTGTAATAACGGGTGGTAATACCGGCCCGCTCAAAACGCTCTTCGAGAGTCGCCAGGCTATGCTGACGCGCCTCAAGATCATCGGTTGCCCAGGCAAAGGCCATGCTGCCACCCACATAGGTAGGCACGGCCGCCATATAGAACCGACACTCTTTCACATAAGAGCTCATGCGTCTGACGGTATTTTGCACTTCATCCAGCTGCATAAAAGGCACGCCGTTCTGAGCGACAAAAATCCCATTTTCATTGAGACAACGCTTACAGCCCTCGTAAAAGTCGGAACTGAACAGCACCTCTCCCGGACCAAGGGGATCTGTGCAGTCAGAGATAATCACATCAAATTTTTGCTGTGATTGCCTAACATAATCCATCCCGTCGCTGATCACCAAGTTGACTCTGGGGTCATCATAGGCGCCTTGGGAATGGTTTGGGAAATAGCTTTTACACATTTCCACCACGGCGGCATCAATCTCCACCATGGTAATGGATTCAATCTGTTTGTGTTTGACCACTTCCCGCAGCATGCCACCGTCACCGCCGCCTATAATAAGCACCCGCTTGACGTCGCCGTGGGCCAGAATAGGCACATGGGTCAACATTTCGTGATAGACAAACTCATCTTTCTCTGTGGTCTGGATGGCACCATTGAGCGCCATGACCCGTCCCATAGCGGCATTTTCAAAAATGCTCAGGTGCCACTGTTCAGTCTTTTGCTCGAACAGCACCTTTTCCACCTCAAAATACTGTCCGTATGCCGGATGCAGTGTCTCGTAGTAAATATTCTTGGCTTGCATTTAACCTAAAACTCTTGGTGTTGAATGTAAGGGTGGACAAATAACCCGTCCTCGGCGATTCAAAAATGAATGCCGAGTCAATGTATCGTCGTAGATGGACGACGGGCTCAGTTGGGACTATTGGCCTGTTCGCGGCCGGAATTGATGCGGATTAACGTGAGATGTTTCAAGCCGGTATTGTCATAGCTGACAATGGTTGAAAACCTGTTTTGTGGCACTTGGCGAACCAGTGCGGAAAATGAATGGCTGTGCATTAGCTAAAACCCTCTTAACCCCGTGTAAATGGTGCTTTGTTCATTTACACGGTTAATGACTCGTGAACCATAATAACCCTGTTACTCACGTTTGCCTGTCAGGACTGAATGTACCTTCAAAACGGCGCAATTAAACCTTGCTGTGCCCCATAATGCAAGCACGAATCACAGTTTATCCAAGGCTTTGAAATATAAACTACAGTTGCGATATTCACCCATGCCATTTAAGCGAGTTTTTTTCGATTTATATCAATAAATTGAGCTTTGAAAGCTGATTTTATCTGTTCAAGATTTTTTAAATACTCAGACTCTCCATTTTGATCGCCAGATACCGCTTCGGGCACTGAGTTTGATTCAATGCAGCCCCCTTGGGGAACACGAGGGTGAAAACTCACCCTCAAACAAAGGTTTGTTATCGTGAAGCCTGGCGATTCAAGCAAAAATCGCAGCAGCTAAAAACGCCACCCAATTTAGCGAATTAATCAAAGGTCATTTCCGGCGCTGATTCACCGCAATGCAGTCAGCCCACCGTCTTGGCGCGGATCTCCTCAATAGTCACCCCAGGCGCGCGCTCCAGCAGATGAAAGCCACCAACCATGATTGGCGGCCTGGGCCGTGGTACCGAAAAAGCCCAGGAGGTACAGTAGACGCCGAGTGTCAGGCTGTAAAACAGTGCCCGAAAACGTTTGGGGTTATATTTATCCGCCCACCAGGCGATGATAAACAACAGCCCGAGATACAAGAGTGCCAGCAGGCTGACAGACCAAATAGAGAACATAGGCAAAGGTTTTTATTTTCAGCTTAACCAGCTGTGCTGCAAAAAGCAGCGCTAACTTTAGTCTTATTCAAACTTAGGGAAGTCTGACTTCAACAGGCCCCGGCATGCCTTCAGTCAGATGCCTTGAGCGCCAATTGCTGTGCAAGCCACACCCTACAAAAGAGAAGGCCACGAGGACTTATTCGCACCTCCCTAACAAAAGGCACGGGCATAGGTGAGCGCAATCCGTTATAATCCGCCGCAGCTGAAAAAAAGTTAATCAGGTTCAAAAACAGATGGCAGAAATAGGTCAAAGTTGCACCCTGGAAGTGGTCAAACAGGTTGATTTCGGGGTTTACCTCAACGCTCATGAGTTGGGACAGGTGTTATTACCCAATAAAGTGGTGCCCAAGGGTTGTCAGGTGGGCGACAAGGTGGAGGTATTCCTCTATCTGGACTCCAACGACATGCCTATCGCAACCACTAAAAAGCCCCTGGCTCAGGTGGGTGAGTTTGCTTATCTCAAGGTGGTTTCCATTGGTCGGGTCGGTGCCTTCCTCGATTGGGGACTGGAAAAAGATCTGCTGCTGCCCTTCGGTGAGCAGCATAAGCAGGCCGAAGAGGGCCGCAGTTACCTGGTCTATGTTCACCGTAACCGCGCCGACGAGCGGATTGTCGCTTCGTCCAAAATCGATAAGTTTGTCGATAAGAGCCCGGCTTGGTACAAGAATGGTCAACAGGTTGACCTTATCATTGCAGGTACTACAGATCTCGGCTATAAGGCGATAGTCAACAACAAGCATTGGGGCGTCATCTATCAAAATGAGGTGTTCCGTAAGCTGAAGTTTGGCCAAAAGCTCAAGGGTTATATCAAACAGGTGCGTCACGACAACAAACTGGATCTGACCCTGCAAAAGGCCGACCGTCAGGAGTTGGATCAGCAATCACAGCGGATTATGAAGAAACTAACTCAGGCCGGCGGTTTCCTGCCCTACAGCGACAAGACCTCGCCCGAGGTGATCTACGCAGAGCTTGGCATGAGCAAGAAAGCCTTCAAGAAAGCCATCGGCGGCCTGTTCAAGGCCGGAAAACTGCGCATCGAAGATGACGGTATCCACGCCAATAATTGAACAAAGAACTGAACCAAGAATTGAGCAAAAATAACGCGCCTGCTCTATTTAGGGCAGGCGCAGCCGAGGAAAACCGCGACATCGGCTCAAGGCTCTGATATAACTCAAAAACACTGAGTAAAATGTCGGTCAGTTGGCCGACATCTGCCTTGAATGGAACTGTCAATTATGTTGCAACTCAATGCCATCGAAGCCAGAGTGATTGGCTGCCTGCTGGAAAAAGAAGTCACCACTCCGGATCTCTATCCCCTGTCTCTCAATTCACTGACCCAAGCCTGCAATCAAAAAACCAGCCGCGATCCCGTGATGGAACTGAGCGAGTCTGAAGTGCAGCAAGCCTTGGACAGCCTGAGTAAAAAACGTCTACTGAGTGAGCAATCCGGCTTTGGCAGCCGGGTCATTAAATACCGCCACAGATTCTGTAACACAGAATTTGGCGAGCTGCAGTTTTCCCCCGCAGAGCTGGCAATAGTGTGTTTGTTGCTGCTGCGCGGCGCTCAAACCGCAGGTGAACTCAGAAGCCGGGCTCAACGGCTGTTTGAATTTGACGGCCTGCCACAAGTGGAGCAAACCCTGCTGGCGCTGAAAGACAAAGGCTTTATCCGCCAACTGCCCAGGGAGCCGGGAAAACGTGAGATACGCTTTGCCGAGAACTTCACAGAAAATGATGGTGTATCTGAAGGTTACGGCGGCGCAGATACCACTCAGATTGCCAATCAAGCTACAGCTCACCATGAAGGTGAACGCGAAAGAGAGTGCGAAAGAGAGTGCGAAAGTGAGCCTGAAACGGCAAGCCAGAGCCGGATAGCCTTGCTTGAACAAGAACTGGCGACAATGAAGCAAGAGCTGGCTTTACTAAAACAGGCATTGGCCGAGCTTAAGACGCAACTGGCACAATAAGCCTTCAAAGACGACAGCTACTGCTTGAAATAGCGGCCAGGCGTGGCCTGCCTGCCCTCATGGTGTTAGGCTGACGTCTTATCGGCAACCCAGTGTTTGCCCCGGTCGCCGCAAGGACTCCTTATTTGGAGCAAAACAAGGAACCACATGACAACTGCAACTCACAGCACTCATCCCGGAGGGCTGAAAAACGCCCTGCAACTCGCGGGATTTGAACTCTATAAACTCATTTTCCACCGCCGTGGCACCCTGGCGATGATAGCTTTCGCCCTGGTGTGGCTGCTGATCCTTGCCTATCCGGTCCGAAGTGCCGCCAGCTTTCTGCTGAACCCGGACTTCAAGCATTTTGTTACCGGCGCCTTCGGTGAAGGCACTCTGGATCAACTGTTTGCCTGGCCGGTTGCCGAGCAAGCCGTCTATTGGGTCATCAGTCTCTACCTGTTCCCCATGTTCAGCATTCTTATCTGCGGCGATCAGTTCGCCTCGGACAAAAACCGCGGCACACTACGCTTTCTCTGCCTGCGTTCGGGCCGCGATGCCCTCTTCTTCGGCCGCTTCCTCGGCATGATGTTGATCCAATTGCTGTTGGTTGCCATCACAGTCATAGCAACCGTAGTTTTGGCCATGAGCCGGGATATGGCGTTGGTGCTACCCGCGCTGACTTCCGGCTTGATGATGACACTCAATCTGGTATTGATCCTGCTGCCCTACACCGCCCTGATGGCGCTGTTCTCACTCTGGGCCAGCTCCGCCAGACTGGCCAGCGTATTTGCGGTGCTTTTCTTTGCCGCCATGATGATAGTAATGGCGGTTATCAATGCTCAGCTGCCCATGCTCTCTTTCATCGGTTATCTGGTGCCCGGCGCACAGATAGATACCATGCTCAATGCCCAGCCGCTAACAGCGCTGTCAAGTGCCTGGTTGCCACTGCTGCAAACCATTGGATTATTAGCGATAGGCCGCACCATGATGCAGCGAGGTGATCTATGAGTCTTATCAACTGTAAAGGCCTGAGCAAACTCTACGGCAGCAAGCGGGCATTGGATAGCGTCGACTTGCAACTGGAGCCCGGTAGTCCCATCGCCCTGGTCGGCCCAAACGGTGCCGGCAAGACCACATTGATGAGCCTGTTGCTGGGTTATATACGTCCAAGTAGTGGTGAAATCACTGTGATGGGACAGCGCCCGGGCAGCACCGGACTTTTGGGACAGGTCTCGGCCCTGCCCCAGGACGCCGCCCTGGATCCCGGCTTCAGCCTGCTGACTCAATTCAGCCTGTTTGCCCGCATGCAGGGTATGGGCGCCGAAGCCGCCAAGGCTGAATCCCTGCGGGTATTGGCGCTGGTAGGCCTTGAGGAGGTCGCCAATCAAAAACCCAACTCTCTAAGTCATGGTATGGGAAAACGCGCCGCGATTGCTCAGGCGCTGATAGGCAACCCCAAGCTGGTACTGCTGGATGAACCCACGGCCGGACTGGATCCCGCCAACGCCCGCAAAATTCGTGAGTTGGTAGAATCCCTGAGCGCAGATACCACCTTTATTATCAGCTCCCACAATCTGGATGAACTGGAAAAGCTTTGTGACAGAGTGCTGTATCTGGACAAAGGTAAACTGGGCCAGTCTGTCACCATGCAGCAAAGCAGCGCCGAAGCCTATCTGACGCTGCAGATGCAACACTGTGATCAGGAAAAACTGCTGGAAGCACTCTACGCCCTCGAAGGCGTTTACGAGATCTCGGCCAAGGGCAAACAAAACTACCTTATCCGTTACCAACCGGAGAAGGACACCTTGGATATTGAACTGCTGCAGCTACTTAAGCAAAATGGCTGGCAATATCGCAGCCTGATGCGAGGCCGCACACTGGAAGATACCTTGTTCGACGGCGTAGCCTGACGCCTTTGAACTTAGAAGCTCTCTTTGATAAACAACAACCCAGCGTAAGCTGGGTTGTTGTTTTAGTGGTCTTACAAAATAGCAGCCTCTGGCACAACGCTTTACACGCTAGATCCCCACATCTGCCACGGCACTTTCTCTCTTCCGCAGAAGAACTGCTCAGGGAAGGAAACAACAGTCTGCCAAAGCTACCGGCGTCACTATGACTATCAGAAGTTCATCGTCAAAGTCGAGAGTGAGAAATTGATTGCGACATCACCCCCAGAGCTTATCGTCCGCTTGGATCTTGTACAGACTCTCGGCTCTGGAGACCAACAACTGGGCAAACTTGGCCTGGGTTGGGTCTTTGGTTGCACCGGATTGCACTAAGTTTTCGGCCTTAAGTTGCCAGGTTAGCGAAAAGTGACGCAAGGCTTCACGAGCAGTGGCCGCTACGCTCACATCAACATAGTCGGAAGGCAAGTCACCGGACATCACCCAATAGGTCTTGTGGCTGGGCTGTTTGGATTCGATTTTCCACATGGCTACATAAGGCGCCAGATAGCGGCTTTCGGCCGGTAGCACTTTGCTTGGGATCACCCCTTTCTCTGCAAGAAATTTATTGGCTTTCTGGAACTGTTCACGCACCCACGCCTGGCGCAAGGCTTCCTGCTGTTCGGCATTGGGCGGTGTACTTGTCTGTTCAGTCATAAACTTTCCTTTCTTCTTGTTTGTTTTTATTGTGTTTTTATATTCTGTATCTGTTCAACTAAGCCTCTGGCCGACTTTTTCAGTACCACTCCATAATGAGACGACTATGGGTGGCGGACTTCAATCTTCAACCAACTTTACGTTAACGTAAGGTGGAAAGCAAAATTGCCAGATAGATCACAATTATTCTGCTCATCAGCTTTGTTGAGAGTATCGCTAAATGCTATGGTTCTGCAATAAATATAACAAGCGGTCGGCGGCCGCTAAGCGCCGCCCCAATAAGCACAGCGGAGAACAGACGTGGCTGTATTTAATCATGTATCATTCGACGAACATGAACAGGTAGTATTCTGTCATGACAAGGAAAGTGGCCTGCGTGCCATCATCGCCATCCACAACACCAACCTGGGTCCAGCCGTAGGCGGTTGCCGTATGTGGAACTACCAATCAGATGATGAAGCCCTCACTGACGTGTTGCGCCTCTCCCGCGGTATGACTTACAAGAATGCCCTGGCCGGATTGGCCATGGGTGGCGGTAAGTCAGTTATCATAGCCGATCCCAAAACAGAAAATCGTGAGCAACTGTTCCGCGCCTTTGGCCGCTTTGTTCACAGCCTGGGTGGCCGCTACTACTCGGCTGAAGATGTGGGTACCACCCCTGCCGACATCATGATTGCCCATGATGAAACCCCTTATGTGCTTGGCCTGGAAGGTATGAGCGGCGATCCCTCCCCTTTTACCGCCATGGGAACTTACCTGGGTATCAAGGCCGCCGTTAAGCACAAGCTGGACAAAGATAGCCTCAAGGGCCTCAAGATAGCCGTTCAGGGCGTAGGCCATGTGGGCTATTATCTGTGCAAGCACCTGCATGAAGAAGGCGCCGAACTGTTTGTAACCGATATCCATCAGGCATCACTGGACAAGGTAGCCACCGACTTTGGTGCTGTAGTGGTTGCCCCTCAGGACATCTATGCTCTGGACGTAGATGTCTATGCCCCTTGCGCCCTGGGAGCCACACTTAACGACACCACACTGCCACAACTGAAAGCCGGCATAGTCGCAGGCTGTGCCAATAACCAGCTGGCTGAGCCCCGCCACGGCGAGCAGCTCAAGCAAATGGGCATCCTCTACGCTCCAGACTATGTAATCAACGCTGGTGGTATCATCAACGTGTCTTTCGAAAAAGACTATGATGCCGCCAAGTCTACCGCCAAGGTTGAAGAGATTTACAACACCCTGCTGTCCATCTTCAAGCAGGCCGATGAGCAGAACCGCACCACGGCTGAAGTAGCCGATGAGATGGCCCGTGCCATCATCAATGGTACCCAAGCCTAAGCTCAGTCATATTCCATAAAAGGGCCTTCAGGCCCTTTTTTATTACTGAAAAAATTTTCCCCTTGTCGGCAAAGAGATAGGCGCCGGAAACAGAAAATTCATTTTCCCAGACTGGCGAGCGTCATCTGCCTCTGCTTGACTTAACACTCGTCATCTCGAATGTCAGGGAGTCAGTGATGCTCAGATTCGGCTATGAAGTGGAACAGCAAAAGGTTGAATTACAGGCCAGTAACTGGAATGGATTTGAGCGTTTGTTTGTCGACGGTAAAATGGTATCCAGCAAATTCAATCTGGGACTAAAGAGCGAACACAGCTTTGAATTACGTAATGGCGCACGTTGCCGGATGCAACTTCTGGTTGACCCCACCACAGAGCTGACTATCTGCCGCATCTACAAGTGTAACCGCCTGCTGGCGAGCCTCAAACAGGGAAAACAACAGCCAAACAACTCACATATGCAACACTGGTTGCTACTGGGGGGATTGGTGTGCGTACTATTAGTCTATCTTTGATTCGGTGATCGCGCATTTAACCATAGGGTTAACGCTTGTCGGTATGATTTATCTTGTTGAGCAGCATGAGCAGCTGCGCTCTTTCCGGCTCATCCAAGGCCGCCATAAACTTCTCGTTGACCCGCTCGGCCTCGCGAATCAAGTCCTGCTCCATCGCCTTGGCCTGATCGGTCAGGAAAATTTGAAACGCACGCCGGTTGTCTTCTTCCTGATGGCGATAGATTAAGCCTTGTACCTGCAGTTGATCCAACAGGCGTGTCATGGTGTAGTTGGCCACATCACAGCGACGTGACAACTCGGTTTGGCTTATCCCTTCCTCTTGCCAGAGCGCAAACAAAACAGGCCAGAGTTTAATATCCAGCTGATAACGCTTCAGGCGGCTATCCAGTTCATGTTGCAGTTCCACGTTCAAATGGGATACCAGATAACCGAGACTCTCTTTGCGGTTCAAGCAACACCTCCTGTACTTCAGGGCTTGTCTGTTCGCTATCGGCAGGGGCAAGCGCTTTATGCAACAAAATCGCTTATTCTATTTCATTGGCGCCGGGCCATGCCGCTGCCGAGTTTAACTATACCACTGCGCAAATTGATTGACCTACACAGGGAGCATGAAAAACGGCATATGACCTCTCAAGCGGAACAAAACCGCATTGACTTGCCCAAATATACGGCTTTATGACTCCCCTATGGGTACACGATTGCCAGCCGACAATCCGCTTTAAACTTGAGTGGCTAACCCGATTCTGAGTCTATCAAACTTCTATACCAATGGTATTAATACTACCACCTGCTGGATATTTCACTAACACAAGAAAGGAGAATAATGGGGCATTTACAGTCAGGCTACTGTAAATAAAGGTTTTATATCTGCCTGAATGGCAAAGCGATTCCGTTAATTTTTAACTCAGTAAATAGGTTTCGGCAAAGCGATAGAAACAGGCCCGCCCAAGCCTGGCCTTTAGACCTCGAGGCAAGCTTACCAATAGCCCGGATTCGGCGCTCTCAAAGGCATTAAGCCCTTGCACCTCAAACTCATTACCCTGGGAGCAAACCAGGGCAAAACGGCTGCTCTCGGCCTCGATATCCAGCTGCTTGTAATCAACTATGATGAGCGGTGTATCGGCCACCGCTACATTCAAACGCTCTGCCGGGGTGAGCAACAGATGTTCACCCTCGATGCAGTGCAAAATACTACTGAAGAGCCTGGCAAACTTGGCCGGCAGCGGTGAGTTGAGATAATACCAATCGCCTTTAACATCTATCTCAAACAGGGCTTGCTGCTGACATAAGTCAGGCCTTGCCCCCAGCCCTTTCAGGGCCTCACTCACCTTGTCTGCCGACTGTTTCATCCTGGCTTCCTATTTTGGGTTCCCTATTCATGGGCTCCACACTTTTGGAGCCCTATTCTTGGCGCTCTCAGGCTTACGCCTGAGTCAGTTCCAGCAAGGCTTCGATGGGGTGCTTGGGCCTGAAGCCGCCAAAGCGTTTGACCTGGCTGCGACAGGAATAACCGGACACCAGTATCTGCTCCTTTGGCAACGACTTTATCGCCTCGTCCCAGGACATCTCATACAAAGCCTTGGAACGTGGCAGGTTTTCCAACTCATGGCCATAGGTGCCGGCCATGCCGCAACAACCCAGATTCACGGTTCCCAACTTGGCACCAAAACGGGCGAAGATGGTTTGCCATTCTTTGGCAGTGCCGGGACGGGCACTGGATTCGGTGCAGTGGCTGAACCAGGTGAACTCACGCCCGCTTGCAGGCAGTTGCGGTAACTGTTCGAGCATAGTACTGAGCCACTCGCTGGCAAGCTGGACATTGAATTGGCCGCGCTTGGCGCCGAGCGCTTCACGGTATTCGTCGCGATAAACCAACACTAGCGCCGGATCTACCCCCACCATGGGCATGCCAAGGGCATGCACCTGATTGAGAAAATCGGCGGCGGACTGTGCCGTCTTGGCAAACTGCTCCAGAAATCCTTTGATATGAGCCGGTTTACCGTTGGGCTTGAACGGCAGCAATACCGGCTTGAGCCCAAGCGCTTCAATCAGGCGAATAAAGCGATAAACCAGTTCAGCATCGTAAAAGCTGTTAAAAGGGTCCTGCACCACCAACACATAATTTTGTCGCTCAGCGGCGGGGATAGCACTCAAGGCGTTGAGATCATAACCACGGCTGGGGTGAGCATCGAGGCGCTGTTTCAGCGTAGGTACAGACAGCGCAGGCGCATCCACATACCCCAGAGCCTTTTTAATCACCCACTTGGATAGAGGGTTCTGCGCCGCAAAGTTACTCAGCCGGGGCGCCTTGGCCATCAGCTGCACCGAATCCTCGACACCGGCCACCAGGTAATCCTTGGCGGGACGCTGATAACGGCGGTAATAGATACTGAAAAACTGTGCCCGAAATTTGGGGACATCCACCTTCACCGGACACTGGCCGGAGCACGCCTTACAAGCGAGACAGCCCTTGAGCGACTCCATCACCTCATGTGAATAATCGTATTCTTTCTTGGCATTGAGGCTGTTTTGCAGCCGCTGCAGCAAGCCCATGGGTTTGGACTTGGCCAGCTCATTGACATCGACGCCTTCGGATTCCAGCAGTCGCAGCCACTCGCGCATTAACCCGGCGCGGCCCTTGGGCGAATGGATCCTGTCTCCTGTCACCTTGAACGACGGGCACATAGGCGAAAAGCGGCTGTAGTTAAAACACAGGCCATTGCCGTTACAGTTCATCACATCCGGGAAGGCATCGCGGACACTGACAGGTATTTGCCTATCGAAACTGCCGCGCTTGGTACTGTCGACATTGTAGATAAGCTGTTGGCCTTTGGGCGCCACCAGCTTACCCGGGTTGAGTTTATTCTGGGGGTCGAACAGCGTCTTAACTTCTTCAAGCTCACTCCAAAGCTGCTCGCCAAATACCTGAGGGCCATACTCACCACGCACCCCCTTACCGTGCTCGCCCCACATTAGGCCACCGTATTTCTGCGTCAGTGCCGCCACTTGATCCGAGACGGTGCGCAACAAGGCTTCATCTTTAGGATCGCACATATCCAGCGCCGGACGCACATGCAGCACCCCGGCATCCACATGGCCGAACATGCCGTATTGCAGTTGATGGCTATCCAACAGCGCACGGAACTCCATGATATAGTCGGCGAGCTTTTCCGGTGGTACGGCGGTATCTTCGGCGAAGGCTATAGGTTTGCGGCGACCTTTGGTGGCCCCGAGCAGCCCCACCGCCTTCTTGCGCATGGCATAAATCTTATTGATGGAACCGGCATCCCGGGTGAGCTGATACCCAAGCACCCCTTTCTCACCGGCGGCAATCTGTGCATCCAGCGCCGCGGCCAGACGCTCAGCCCGCTCATCTACCTGGGCTTGTTCTCCGGCAAACTCCACCATGTTAAGACCATCGATTATTTTGCCGGGCACTTCCTGGATAAGCTCGGATACCGAGTGCCAGATAATGTCTTCCCGCGCCAGATTCAGCACCTTGGAATCGACGGTTTCCACCACAGTGGCATTGGCGAGCACCAAGTCGGGGGCATGGCGCAGCGCAGATTCAAAAGAGTCATATTTGATGTTGATCATAAGGCGGCTGGCCGGCAAAGGGGTGATATCCAGTTTGGCCTCAGTCACCACCGCCAGCGTTCCCTCAGAGCCCGTGAGGATCCGCGACAGATTAAATTCACTCAGCTGTTGATCCCAGACGTTTTTCAGATCGTAACCGGTCAAAAAACGGTTCAGTTTTGGAAAGCGCTGTTCAATCAGCTCTCGCTGCTCACGGCAGCGACGGGCCACCTCGGTAATCAACTTGTTGCCGAGCGGGTTGTCAGTCACCTTCTCACCCGATTCCAGTGCCTCGCGGCTCACCGGATCCGTGTGCAGCACACTGCCATCCACCAACACACTGGTAAGCTCCAGCACATGATCCGAGGTCTTGCCATACACCAGCGAGCCGGCGCCGGAGGCATCGGTATTAATCATGCCGCCCAGGGTGGCACGGTTGGAGGTGGAAAGATCCGGGCTGAAGAAAAAGCCGTGCGGCCGCAACGCATCATTGAGCGCATCCTTGACCACACCGGCCTCGACTCTAACCCAGCCTTCCTCTGGATTAACTTCCAACACCCGGTTCATATGGCGCGAGAGATCCAGCACTATCCCATGAGTCAGCGCCTGACCATTGGTTCCGGTACCGCCGCCGCGGGCACTGAAGACCACCTTGGCAAAAGCTGCCTCACTGGCGAGCTGCAACGCCATGGCAATATCGGCGCTGTCTCTGGGGTAGAGCACCGCCTGTGGCAGAAACTGATAGACGGAGTTATCCGTCGCTTGCGCCAAGCGGGCACTGTAACGCCTGTCGATATCGCCGCGAAAACCGCGCTGATCCAGCGCATCCAGATATTCCAGATACAGGGGTTCCAGAGTTTGTTGGTGTGATAGTAAGGGTAACATCTTATGCTCGAATAAATTTTTTGTTATCGGGCCATTATAAACAAAAAAAAGCCGCTAAAAAGCGGCTTCCTTCATAAGAACTGTTTCTGACTTAGCCGTGGGCTTCAGCCAGGTACAGCCAGGTGTCAATCACTGTGTCTGGGTTCAGAGACACAGTGTCTATGCCCTGCTCCACCAACCAGGCGGCGAAGTCAGCATGATCCGAAGGACCCTGACCACAGATACCCACATAGGCACCCTTGGCCTTGGCAGACTTGATAGCCATCGCCAGCAGCGCCTTAACGGCTTCGTTACGCTCATCGAACAGGTGACTGATGATGCCGGAGTCGCGGTCCAGGCCCAGAGTCAGCTGAGTCAGGTCGTTGGAGCCGATGGAGAAACCATCAAACATCTCCAGGAACTGATCCGCTAGCAGGGCGTTGGATGGCAGTTCGCACATCATGATGACGCGCAGACCATCTTTACCACGCTCCAGACCTTGCTCTTTCAGCAATTCAATAACCTGACGGCCTTCTTCCAGAGTACGAACGAACGGGATCATGATCTCAACGTTCTTCAGCCCCATGTCGTTACGAACCCGCTTGATGGCTTCACACTCGAGGGCAAAACAATCGCGGAACGACTCGGAGATGTAGCGGCTGGCGCCTCGGAAGCCCAGCATTGGGTTCTCTTCCTCTGGCTCATATTTGTCACCGCCGATCAGGTTGGCGTATTCGTTTGACTTGAAGTCAGACATACGCACGATAGCCTTCTTGGGGTGGAATGCTGCAGCAATAGAAGAGATACCTTCCACCAGACGGGCAACATAATATTCAACCGGAGATTCATAACCGGCGATCATCTCAGTGATCTCGGCTTTCAGCTCGTCGGTTTGCTGATCGAATTCCAGCAGAGCCTTGGGGTGAATGCCTATCATGCGGTTGATGATGAACTCGAGACGAGCCAGACCCACACCTTCATTAGGCAGACGGGCAAAGTCGAAGGCGCGGTCAGGGTTACCCACGTTCATCATTATCTTCATCGGCAGATCAGGCATGGAATCAACGCGGCTGGAAATCACATCAAACTCCAGCTTGCCTTGATAGATATAACCTGTATCACCTTCGGCGCAGGATACTGTTACTTCCTGACCGTTTTCAATTTTGTCGGTCACGTCGCCACAACCCACTACCGCAGGCACGCCCAGTTCACGGGCAATAATGGCAGCATGACAGGTACGGCCACCACGGTTGGTGACAATGGCGCTCGCGCGCTTCATGATAGGTTCCCAATCCGGGTCAGTCATATCGGTAACCAGTACATCGCCTGGCTGGATCTTGTCCATTTCGTCGATAGATTTGAGCACCTTGGCAACACCTGAGCCCACCTTGTGACCAATAGCACGACCTTCACAGATCACTTCGCCGCGGCTCTTGAGGTGATAACGCTCAATCAGTTGCACATCTTCACGGGAACGCACGGTTTCGGGGCGAGCCTGAACTATGTAGAGACGACCGTCGTTACCGTCTTTGGCCCATTCGATATCCATCGGACGGCCATAATGCTTTTCAATAATCATCGCCTGCTTGGCCAGTTCCATCACTTCTTCATCATTGATGGAGAAAGTCATGCGCTGTTCTTTGGCGACATCTTCAATTTTCACCTGCTTGCCGTGAGATGCATCATCTGAGTACACCATCTGGATCAGCTTGCTGCCGATATTACGACGAACAACGGCCTTGTGACCGGCAGTCAGGGTTGGCTTGTGTACATAGAACTCGTCCGGGTTAACCGCACCTTGCACTACCATTTCGCCCAAACCGAAGGAAGAAGTGATAAATACCACGTCCTTGTTGCCGGACTCGGTATCCATGGTGAACATCACACCGGAAGCCGCTTTATCGGAACGTACCATGCGCTGAACACCGGCAGACAGTGCCACACCGCGATGGTCGTAACCCTGATGCACACGATAGGAGATAGCGCGATCGTTGAACAGAGAGGCAAACACATGCTTGATGGCAACCAATACAGCTTCAAAGCCCTTCACGTTGAGGAAGGTTTCTTGCTGACCGGCAAATGAAGCGTCGGGCATATCTTCTGCGGTGGCAGAGGAACGCACGGCGAATGAAGCGTCTTGGGTTTCAGAGGCTAATTTTTCGTAAGCTTCTCGAATCGCTTGTTCGAGTTCTGGCTGAAATGGGGTTTCAATAACCCACTGTCTGATCTGTGCACCAACTTTAGCCAGTGCGTTGACATCATCTACATCCAATGTGTCAAGAATGTCATATATCTTCTGGTTTACTCCACTTTGCTCAAGAAACTCATTGAACGCGTGGGATGTGGTCGCAAAGCCGCCAGGTACTTGAACACCGGCATTGGCCAGATTACTGATCATTTCACCAAGGGAAGCGTTTTTACCGCCGACCTTGTTGACGTCACCCATGCCTAATTCCTGATACCAGAGTACGTATTGCTGCACAGTTCTATCTCCGCAAGTTTATTTCAGTGGCCCCTTCACACGAGGGCAGCGGCATTTTACACTCCGAGGCAACAAGCGTAAATCTATAATTTTATTTGTAATTTTATTACTACATGAGGTCGGCATGGCACGTAAAGTATTCTACATTTCTGATGGAACAGCAATCACGGCCGAAGTGTTTGGTCACGCAGTGCTTTCTCAATTTCCATTGGAATTTGATTCACTTACCATTCCTTTTGTGGAAAATACCGTTAAAGCAGAAGCCGTTAAAAAACAGATTAATGATAGTTTTATTACAACAGGGGAACGGCCTCTGGTGTTTCATTCCATCGTCAAACCGGAAATTCGCGACATCATTTATTCCAGTGAGGGCCTGGACTACGACTTCCTCAACACTTTCGTCGCCCCCTTGGAGCAACAATTAGGGGTCACCGCCAGCCCTTCACTGCATCGAACCCATGGAATGGCCAAAGCGGGTTATGATGCGCGTATCGACGCCATCAACTTTGCCATGGATAACGACGATGGCCAGACCATGAAGCATATGGACAAGGCCGACATTATCCTGCTGGGGGTTTCCCGCTGCGGCAAGACGCCATCCAGCCTCTATCTGTCGATGCAGTTCGGCATCAAGGCCGCCAACTACCCCTTTATTCAAGACGACATGGACAACCTCAAGCTGCCTGAAGTGCTAAAACGCAACAAATCCAAACTGTTTGGCCTGACCATTGAACCTGTACGCCTGCATGAGATACGTCAGAGCCGGATGGAAAACAGCCGCTATTCCTCCTTGCGCCAATGCCGCCTCGAAGTGAAAGAGGTGGAGATGATGTTTAAGAAAGAACGCATCCCTTATATAGACACCACCAACCAATCGGTCGAGGAAATTGCCACCAAGATCCTCGACGCCACCGGTCTTGAGCGCCATATGTTCTAAAAAACGCCCTAGCAGCCGACAAATACTGCTCGAGTTGAAACTGAGTTACATATTGGCATTTTCTGGCTAACTACTTGTTACCACGGTGCGAACTCTGAATGATTCAAGTGGGTCTTGACACTTTTTCAAGGCCCACTTGGGCAATTATCGGACAATTGCCACTTTGCAGCTCGGCTCGATTGGTTATAATCCGACACAAGATAAGCGCAAAGCGCTCAAGAAATTTCCCCCGGTATCATGAATGACCATTAAAACAGACGAATTACGCACCTCTCTCTTATGTAAAGTGATCTCACCTGCCCAACTCGCATCTGAGTATCCATTGACTCAGGAAGCCGCAGATTACCTGATTGAACAGCGCCGCGAAGTCGAAGCCATTATTCAGGGTGACGATCCGCGTTTGTTGGTCATCATAGGCCCTTGCTCCATCCATGACACAGAAGCAGCACTTGAGTATGCCGGCCGCCTGGCCAAACTGCACCATGAACTCAAGGACGATCTGTGCATTCTAATGCGGGTCTATTTTGAAAAACCACGCACCATAGTCGGCTGGAAGGGCCTGATTTCCGATCCTGACTTGGACGGCAGCTTCAGCCCCAATAAAGGTCTACGCCTGGCCCGCAAGTTGCTGCAGCAGATCACCGAGCTGAAACTGCCGATCGCCACCGAGTTTTTGGATATGGTGAACGGTCAGTATATTGCCGATCTCATCACCTGGGGCGCCATCGGAGCCCGCACCACAGAAAGCCAAATTCACCGTGAAATGGCCTCGGCGCTCTCCTGCCCTGTAGGCTTCAAGAATGGTACCGACGGCAACATCAATATTGCCGTCGATGCAGTGCGCGCCGCCAGAGAACCACATATCTTCTACTCTCCGGACAAAGACGGCTCACTGGCGGTCTATCGCACCCATGGTAATCCCTATGGGCATATCATTCTGCGCGGCGGTAAAACCCCCAACTACAGCGAGCAAGATGTAGCCAAAGCCAGAGAGCAGATGGATTCGGTTGGGATCCATTCCGGCATAGTGGTCGACTTCAGCCATGGCAATAGCCAGAAGCAGCACAAGAAGCAGTTGGAAGTCGCCGAAGATATCATGGCACAGCTGCGCAGTGGCTCTACTGCTATTGCCGGTATTATGGCCGAGAGCTTTATTGTCGAAGGCAATCAGAAAGTTATTGCAGGTGAGCCCCTCACTTACGGCAAGAGCATCACGGATGCCTGTCTCCATTGGGAAGACTCGGAAAAACTGCTCAGAGATCTGGCCGCTGCCGCCAAGGAAAGACGTCGCCTGCTGGGCAAGTAAGCCCCCCAGATACAGGCCACTGAAATGGAATCGCCCCGCCATCTCCACGCTGGAGATGCCGGGGCTTTTTCATGCCCGGATACTTTCGAACATCCAATATTTTTCATGCAGGGCTTTCTGGCCCAGGCTGTCAATCCGCCTTTGGTCGAACTATAATACCGCCCCTGATTTTCCAGCATAACCAGAGGTTGCCGTATGCCAGAAACGACACAGAGCCAATATGAAGTGGCCGTAGCACGCCGAATTGAACAAGCCGAGGCTCGGGTGATCAAGGCGGTTTTCCCGTCCATTACCAATCATCACAACACACTGTTTGGCGGTGAAGCCCTCGCCTGGATGGATGAAACCGCTTTTATTGCCGCCACCCGCTTTTGTCGCAAGACACTGGTCACCGTCAGCTCTGACAGAATCGATTTCAAAAAGCCTATCCCCGCCGGCAGCTTGGCAGAATTGATCGCCCGAGTGATCCATGTGGGCAACACCTCGATGAAAGTCGAAGTGAACATTTTTGTAGAAGATATGTATCAGGATAAGCGCGAGCACGCTATCCGCGGTGTCTTCACCTTCGTGGCCGTCGATGAAGACAGAAAGCCGACCCAGATCTGGAGCGATGATCTAGCCAACTAGGCCCTGTTCGCTTATTTCGCATAATCCGAGCCTGTTTCTGGCTAAAGGCTATGTAAGTTTTATCCGGCAACCCTGTTTGCCGCTGAAAAGGCTTTTATTGACTGTCGTTCTCGACTAAAGTCTAAAAGCGACGGTAACAAAAAGTCACTTAAAGCCTGATAAAGCAATAGGATTATTTGTCACTTTTCTGTTACATTGACCCTTCTTCAGCGTGCAGAGCCATAACCATAACAAGCCATGAAGCCAGAAAACTTAAATATTATCATCGCCGATGATCACCCATTATTTCGCAATGCCCTGCGCCAGGCGCTTAACAGCGGCTTTTCCAACACTCGCTGGTTTGAGGCCGACAGTGCCGATGGCCTGCAAAAGCTGCTTGAGCAAACTCACCAGGACTATGATCTGGTGCTGCTGGATCTGCAGATGCCGGGTTCCCATGGCTACTCCACCCTTATCCATCTACGTGCTCACTTTCCCGAACTGCCAGTAATAGTGATTTCAGCCCATGAAGATGCCGCCACTATCAGCCGTGCCCTGCACTACGGCGGCGCCGGCTTTATTCCCAAGTCAGCCTCAATGGAAACCTTTATCGACGCAATCACCGCGGTAATGTTCGGCGATATCTGGCTGCCTCAAGACATAGAGTTGGTTGAAATTGATGATGAAAATGATACCGATAAGGTCGCCGGCAAGCTCTCAGAACTGACGCCACAGCAATACAAGGTGTTGCAGATGTTTGCCGAAGGCCTGCTCAACAAGCAGATAGCCTACGACCTGGGCGTATCCGAGGCGACCATCAAGGCCCACGCCACCGCTATCTTCCGAAAGCTAGGGGTTCGCAATCGCACCCAGGCCGTGATAGCGCTGCAGCAACTGGGAATGGAAAAGGTCGAAATAAACTGATCTCGTTTCCCAAAGATTTTCAGTCCTCCTTGGCAGCACATTTGCCAAGATAGATGATTTCCGGCGCGCTCGGGCACAACACCTCAACACACTCATCGCCGGTGCAGATAAGATGTGACCAACCGTCACTGTGCCCATGGAAGAAACTGATTGGGCTCTCCCGCGACCAGGCGTGATCTTTAATCAGGCGGCTGTTGTAACCCTGTTCGTCCCCAAGCTCGCTCAGCGCCTGCCAAAGCTCCAGCAACCCATGTTCATCCAACATACGAAACGCAGTGACCGAATGATAATGCAGCCGATAGCGCCCTTCACTCGGTAAATGAAACAGCTCCAGGCTGAGATCGCCCCCGGGATGGGGCGTATTTTTGATTTGATAACGTTTGCCGCCGGGAAGCTGCAATATGAAATCACCGCCCCAGAAGAGCCCAGTGATATAGAGATCCCCCAGCTCGAAGGGTGTCTGCCATCTGCCTATTTTCATGCTCCCTCCCATTAACCCCTGCGCTCGTTAATCCCCTCAAACAAAAGTGGGGTAAACCAGAAAGTACTCAACAAGCGGATACCGGGCAATGGCCGCTATAACCCATAAAAAAGCGCCGCCGGGGCAACCCCTCGGCGGCGCTATATTTAAGTGCCTGAGCGTTTTAGAGGCTCAGCGTTTACAAGCCCAAGTGGCCGGCATGAAACTTAAGCTGCTCGTCGATAAATGAAGCGATAAAATAGTAGCTGTGATCATAGCCGGGGTGGCTGTGAAAACTCAGCGCAATTCCGGCGTCAGTGGCTGCGGCCTGCAAGGCCTGCGGCAGTAACTGCTCGGCCAGGAACAGATCACTCTCGCCCTGATCGACCCGCATCGGCAGCCCTTTGGCACCACTTTTTATCAGCTCTACCGTGTCATAGGCCTTCCAAGCCTCCCTGTCACTGCCAAGATAAGCGGCAAACGCCTTCTGGCCCCAGGGGCACTGGCTAGGATGACTGATGGGGGCAAAGGCGCTGGCGCTGAGATAACGGCCCGGATTTTTAAGGGCTATCATCAACGCGCCGTGGCCGCCCATTGAGTGACCGGCAATAGCGCGCTTATCCGATACCGGAAAGTGCTGCTCTATCAAGGCCGGCAACTCATCTACCACATAGTCATACATACGATAGTGATTGCTCCAGGGAGCCTGGGTCGCATTGACATAAAAACCGGCCCCCAACCCCAGATCGTAAGCAGCATCTTCGGCATCGGCCACACCTTCTCCGCGCGGACTGGTATCCGGGCAAACTATCGCCAGCCCCAGCTGAGAAGCGAGGCGCTGGGCCCCGGCCTTTTGCATAAAGTTTTCATCCGTACAGGTCAGCCCGGAGAGCCAATACAGCACAGGTACCTTTTGGCTATTAGCCTGCTCCGGCAGATAGATGGCGAAACGCATCTCGCAGTTCAGACTGCTGGAGTGATGACGGTACTGCTTGTGCCAGCCTCCAAACGACCTGTTATTACTGATATTTTCCATCAGAAGGTCCTCAGAAGTGGATCACGCTGCGTATACTCTTGCCTTCATGCATCAGCTCAAAGGCTTCATTGATATCTTCAAGCCCCATGGTGTGGGTGATAAAGTCATCCAGCTTGAATTTACCGGCCAGATAATCTTCCACTATGCCTGGCAACTGTGAGCGTCCTTTGACACCACCGAAAGCCGAACCTTTCCATACCCGGCCGGTCACCAGTTGGAAAGGTCTGGTGGAGATCTCTTGCCCGGCACCGGCAACCCCAATGATCACTGACTCGCCCCAACCCTTGTGGCAACACTCGAGCGCCGAACGCATCACATCCACATTACCGATGCACTCAAACGAGTAATCGACGCCGCCATCGGTCAAATCTACAATCACCTGCTGAATAGGCTTGTCATAGTCCTTGGGGTTGATGCACTCGGTTGCCCCCAGCTTCTTCGCCAGTTCAAACTTGGATTCATTGACATCTATGCCTATGATGCGACCGGCCTTGGCCATCACAGCGCCAATCACCGCCGACAACCCTATGCCGCCGAGCCCGAAGATGGCCACGGTGGCGCCCTCTTCCACCTTGGCAGTGTTCATTACAGCGCCCATGCCGGTAGTGACACCGCAGCCCAGAAGGCAGATCTCTTCCAGCGGCGCCGACTTGTTGACTTTGGCCAGGGAGATCTCAGGCAATACCGTATATTCAGAGAAAGTCGAGCAGCCCATGTAGTGGAAAATCGGCTTGCCGTCTTTGAAGAAACGGGTGGTACCATCCGGCATCAGGCCCTTGCCCTGGGTCTCACGGATCTTCTGACACAGATTGGTCTTGCCGGAGCGGCAGAACTTACACTCACCGCATTCAGGCGTGTAAAGAGGAATAACATGATCGCCCACCGCCACACTGGTGACGCCTTCGCCGACCATCTCCACTATACCGCCGCCCTCATGGCCGAGAATGGCCGGAAACACGCCTTCTGGGTCGTCGCCGCTCAAAGTAAAAGCATCGGTATGGCACACACCACTGGCAACAATGCGCACCAACACCTCACCGGCCTTGGGCAACATCACATCCACCTCTTCCATCTTCAACGGCTCACCTGCAGCCCAGGCTACGGCGGCGCGGGACTTGATAAATTTGTCTGTCATTGTCGCTTCCTTCTGTTGTGATTGATTCGGTATCGAACCTCTTGGCTCATAAACCGGATGCCAACATTGTATTTATTCCAAAATAAAAGATAATCAGCCAAATATACAAATCACTTTTACTGAGAAGTAATAATGAACCACTGGGAAGGGATCAGCGAATTTATCGCCGTGGCCGAGAGCCAGAGCTTTACCCGCGCCGCCGAGCGACTCAACTTGTCTGTGGCGCAGATAAGCCGCCAAATCGCCGCGCTGGAGAAACGCCTGGCGAGCAAACTCTTCTATCGCACTACCCGCAAGGTGTCGCTCAGTGAAGAGGGTCAGCTTTATTATCGCCACTGCCGCTTGCTGCAAGATGGTATAGAAGAAGCCGAACGCGCCCTTGGCAGTTTGAAACAAACCCCGCAGGGCTTGCTGCGGGTGACGGCGCCGGTCACTTACGGCGAGCAGTTTATTCTGCCGCTGCTGAATGACTTTCTCTGCCTGCACCCCAAGCTGGATCTGCAACTGGATCTCAACAACAAGACACTGGATCTGATTGATGGCGGTTATGATTTGGCGATTCGACTGGGTAAGCTGGCGGATTCCAGCTTGATGGCGCGGCGTCTTGGCAGTCGCCGCAATTATGTCTGTGCCAGCCCGGAGTATCTGGCCAACCACGGCGTGCCCCACACTCTGGGCGAGCTGCACCGGCATCAATGTTTGCTGGGTAACCACCCTTACTGGCGTTTTATCGAGCTGGGCCAGGAACGTCAATGGCGTTTGAGTGGCCGCTTGGTGTGTAATTCTGGCCCTGGGTTATTGGATGCCGCCCGCAAAGGGCTCGGGCTGGTGCAACTGCCCGATTATTATGTTGGCGAGGATCTCGCCAGCGGTGCCCTGGTATCAGTGCTTGAGGCTTACCAGGCGGCGCCGGAGGGGATTTGGGCCTTATACCCACAGAACCGCCATCTGTCGCCCAAGGTCAGCCTGCTCTTGGACTTTTTGCAGCAGGCGCTGCCGGAGGCGCCGGATCTGGCCGAGTCTTGAGTGGATGCCCAGTCTTGAATGGAGCGTTAAGTCTTGAATGGGTGACAGGTCTTGAGCTGCAGCCAGATCTTAAATAGGAAACGAATTCTGCGTAGGCTCTGAATCCTGCATAGCCGCGAAACTTGCGTGCCACTATGTTTTCGAATCGCTGAACTTTCGAATCGCTGAGCTTTCAAGTTTCCAGGCTTTTGATTCTCTGAGCGAACTATTACTTGGCAGGCTTAGCCCTGACG
Source organism: Shewanella indica (assembly GCF_033842865.1). Classification (NCBI taxonomy): domain Bacteria; kingdom Pseudomonadati; phylum Pseudomonadota; class Gammaproteobacteria; order Alteromonadales; family Shewanellaceae; genus Shewanella; species Shewanella indica. The sequence goes on along the minus strand of NZ_JAWXXR010000001.1, from coordinate 3,320,786 downwards.
CGTCTTAGCGCGCTGCCAGTGCAGCAGATATTTATCCAGCTCATTAGCAAAGGCCTGTCTATCTGCCTGGCTCAACTTGGGACTGCCGCCGGTATCTATACCGCTGGCACGCAGGGTATCGAGAAAATCCCGCATATTAAGACGGGCACGCACATTGTCGCGATTCAGCAGCTCACCACGGCTATTGAGCGCCTTGGCTCCCTTGTCTATCACTTCGGCCGCCAGCGGAATATCATTACTGATCACCAAATCACCGGCCTGACACAGGCGCACGATTTCGTTATCGGCCACATCAAACCCCTTGGGCACCTGTAAGGTTTTGACACTGGCAGCACCTGTGATCCTGAGCGCCTGATTGGCGACAAAAGTGATATTGATGCCGGTACGCGCTGCCGCCCGCACCAACATCTCGCGGACCACAACCGGGCAGGCATCGGCATCAACCCAGATTTGCGCCGGACAAGAGGCCTGATAAGGATTATTCTGCTGCACTGACACTCCTTCTATGACAGCAAGGCATTTCATCAAGACAGACCCCCATATTGATATCTGACTTAGCCTTGCACCGAAATTAGGTGGGTCATTTTATACTATTCCGGCTAAAAGTTTGATCTTTCAAGAACGCGAGTGAAAGCGATATATGTAAGATGAATTGCGTTAACGTGAGACTCATTCACAAGTAACCCCCATTCCCGCCCGCACTGTAAATTCAATTGCGAACCATTTTTATTTGCAATTAAAATATAGCCTCATTCTGGAGGCAAAATAATATGGAAACGTCCCCGCTGTTGTTGCGCTGTAACCAACTGCTTTGGTGTGAGGGATTGGTCTTGCTGGCAATCATGCTGGTATTGGCCAGTTTTGGGCTGGATGCCCGGCTGTTGATCCTGCTGTTGGCACCAGCCTTGGTGCTGTCTTTAGCCTTGGGATACCAACCCGGCAAGAAGACACTCAGCCTGGTGTTCGCCTGCTGGATCCCTGTCTGGTGCCTCATTTAACCCCTGATTTTTATAGGAGAATGTTATGCCCAAATCCACGGCTCGGATGAGCCTTGTTGCCGCTGCTGTCTGCAGTCAATTGCTGCTGATGGGAGCCGCCTTGGCCGAAGAAGCCCAGATGGAGCGTATGGTAGTCAGTGCCAACCGTACCCCGACCCAGATAAGTGAGCTCTCCGGCACAGTTTGGTTAATTGATGAAAACAGCATCCGTGAGCAGATAAACAGCGGCAAAGGCGTGAAAGAGATGCTGGCCGCCCTGGTTCCCTCCATGGACGTATCCAGCCAGGGCCGGACCAACTTTGGTCAGAACATGCGCGGCCGTGCCATGGTGGTGCTGATAGACGGCGTATCCATGAACACCTCCAGGGGGATCAGCCGCCAGCTGGACAGCATAGATCCCTTTAACATCGCCCGCATTGAAGTCTTGGCCGGCGCCTCGGCCCTCTATGGCGGCGGTGCTTTGGGCGGCGCTATCAATATAGTGACCAAAAAAGCCGCCGACAGCCTGGATACCTTTGAAGCCGAGGCAGGTTTCAAATCGGGTTTTAACGGCAGTGATGACTTGGATTACCGCACTGCCTTTGCCGTGGCCGGTGGCAGCGATACCCTCAAGGGACGTTTCAGTGCCGCCTGGCAGGAAAATGGCCAGTGGTTCGACGGCAGCGGCGATCAGGTGATGCCGGATATCACCCAAACCGGCATGCAGTACACCCAAGGTTATGATCTGATGGCCAACCTGGATTGGAGCCTGCCAAACAATGCCACCCTCAGTGCCCTGGTGCAGTTTTACAACAATGAGTCCGATGGCGACCACGGCCTCTATATGGGGGAAAACTTCAGCGGCGTCACCTCAGATGCTTCCCAGCTTGAAAGCCGCAAGGGATTGAATGCCGATCGCAGTCCCAAAACCGATCGTACCTTACTGAACCTCAGCTATACCCAGGCTGACTTTCTCGGCCAAACCTTGTACCTGCAAGGCTTTTACCGCAAGGAAGATCTCGACTTTCACCCCTTCCCTTATGTCAGTGAAACCCTCGGGGTTTACAACTTCTCGGCCTCATCACAAAACACCGGCATTTATGGCCTGAAAGCTGTGTTGGAATCCAGACCCAGCGACAGCCTCAAACTCACCTGGGGCATCGACTGGGACAAGGAGAGCTTCGACTCGGATCAGATGAGTTTTGATCTCGACGCCGCCAACCAGAGTGGCGGTTTGACCATGAAGGAGCTGTTCACCACAGGCCGGTATGTCGACTTCAGTGTCGAGTCCATCGCAGCCTTCCTGCAGGGCAGCTGGGATATCAACGACTATCTGGTGCTCAACGCAGGTTATCGTTATCAGCAGATGGACAACAGTGTCGATGACTTTATCGGCTATAACCAACAGGTGGCGATTGCCCAGGGTAAGGCGCCGGGCGCCGATATTATCAAGGGCGGCAGCACAGACTACCATGTCGGCCTGGTTAACCTGGGCTTGGTGGCTAAACTGAGCCGGGATCAACAACTGTGGCTCGCCTACTCGCAAGGCTTTGAGCTGCCGGATCTGTCCAAATACTATGGTCGCGGCAGCTATCAGGCCGATGCCGATGGTTATCTGCAACTGACCAACAGCATCAATATCAATGATTCCCGCCTCGATGGCATCAAAACAGACTCCTTTGAACTGGGCTGGCGCTATCTGGCCGACCGTTGGCAGGCCCAGGCCAGTCTGTATTACGCCATCTCGGATAAGGTGATTGAGGTCAATCGCAGCGATCTGACCATAGAAGTCAAGGACAAGGATAAACGCACCTATGGCCTGGAAGCCCAGCTGAACTTCGATATCAGCAGCGCCTGGCAGGTGGGCAGCAACCTGCATCTGGTTCGCAGTGAAATCAAAAATGGCTCCGACTGGATTGATGAGACAGTCACCTATGCTTCACCTTCCAAAGCCACGGCCTTTATCGCCTGGCACGGTGACAGCCAGCAGTTAAGATTGCAGGCCGAGCACAGCTTCAGCGCCGACTCTGACTATCGCTTCAAGGCAAATGATGGCCAGAGAAGTGAGTTAGGCAGCTATACCACTTTGGATCTGCTCGGCTCCATCGAACTGGCGGTCGGCAACCTGAGCTATGGCATCGAAAACCTGCTTGATAAGGACTACAGCACCCTTTGGGGCCAGCGAGCCGCTTACTTCTACAGCCCGACTTACGGCCCGGAGAAGATGTTTGACTATCACGGCCGTGGCCGCACTTTTGCCATCAATTACCACCTGAGCTGGTAAATAGCCTCAAAAAGCGTCGCCCCTGCGGCGCTTTTTCTCTTTTGCGCTTGTCAGCTCAGCTCTGATCCCTTAGTTTTTGGCGGCCAATTTATTTACAGGGAAGTGTCATGCTACTTTTAATCGCGGCGATTATGATTATCCTGCTGCGCCGTCTGCTCAAGGCCGATGAGCCCTTTCTGGGCTATGAATGGCTCGCGATTGTCACTTTGGCTATTTATCTGCTCTGTTACTTCTACCTGCCGCCATTTGCACCGGCAAGCAACCAGAGAATGGGGTTACTGTACGAGATGATCCCAAGCTTCAGCCTGGGCGCCATCCTCTTTCCCGAACTGGGTTCACGCTACCCGGAAAAAGTGGTTTGTGTTTTGGGCGGTCTTGGACTGCTGACCTCTGCTGTGATTTTGGCAATATTCAAACTGAGCGTTTGGTAGGTTCAGCCCGGGGATTAAACCGTAACCTCTGGTTGAATGGCTGAGAAACAGAAAGTAACGAAGAAAATGTGAGCGACGGCTTAAGGCGTTTGCAGTGCCTCGCTCACCTTGAGCAAAATGAAACCGGCTCTCTTCGCAACCGACCATTTGGGCACTTCAATTAACTCATCACCGAAAGCCTCATGGGCTTTTTGCATCTCATGATAACTCGCCACCGTCTCACTGAAGTCCTGCTTACTTTCTATATCATTGGCTTTAAATGGCTTACCAGGGCGGAAAGATAAATACCCTGGGGTGATAAACGAACTCAGGGCAATGACTCGGTAAACTCCCGGGAATGGATTATTGCGCCAGCAGGCTTTAAGCATAGGAATCCAGCATTCTGGGAGCAAAAAAGATAATGCCGACATATCAAGAACTATTAGATGCCGCGTCATTTATAAGGGTTAATCTTGGCTTTACACCTGGTTTTGATAGTCGGCTTCCATAAGGCGAACAAAATCTTCCATCTCTTGCCCCGGGGTGATAGGAAAACGCTCCGCCAGCTGTGACAGATTAACAATACGGTCCACCCGAAAGGAGCGAAAATCTTCTCTCAGTTCGCACCAGGCCAGCAAAGTCCAGGTGCCGCGCCAAAAGTAGATCGCCAGCGGCCTTATCTTGCGCTGACTGGCACTGCCTTTGACATCCTGATAGTCGAGCAGCACAAAATGGCGTAGCCTGGCGGCAATACGTAACGGATCCAGGTAGACAAAATCTTGTTGATCAAGGTAGAAATCCGGTGAAAACATCAAACTCTGCAACGCACGTAAACGCTCCGGCACCACAGCTTCTACCTTGATAAGCGCCTGTTTGGCTGCCTTGCCAAGTTCATTACCGACCCAGGTCTGCACCATACGGATCCCCAGTTGGATCGCTTCCAGTTCAGCCTCGTTGAACATCAAGGGTGGTACACTCACCTCCTGACGCAGCAGATAGCCCAGTCCCGCCTCCCCTTCGATGGGGATCCCGCTGAGACAGAGATCCTGAATATCCCGATAGATGGTTCTGACCGACACTTCCAAGCGCTCAGCCAATACGGCCGCCGTGGTCAAGCGGCGATGACGCAGTATCTGCACTATCTGAAACAAACGATCAGCACGGCGCATGACTTATATCATTCCTTATAAATGTTTGATTTACCACCGAAGTGCGAATTGAAAAGCTGCGCATCCGACACTGGCCTATGTCGATGTAGCCAGACAAAACTTCCATTGCCCTATTTGCCTCGCCATCTTTTCATCCTCGCAGAATGAGTAAACTTCGATGCAAAGTGGGGTGACGCCATACAAAGACCGACAATGCGTCGGTCCCGATAAGGATAATTGCGCTGAGCTTACAGCTGCATGGCCCACAAGCCAAGTCGGTTGCCTTCAGAGTCGGCTATTTGAGCGCAATAACCACATTCACCTTCCTTGATAGCCATGGGCGGCAACAGGATCTGCACCCCTTGCGCTTCCAGTTTGCCTATTGTGGTACCCAAACTGTCACCCAGATTGAGATAAACCACTGAGGCCGTCAATGAAGGTGCCATCTGTGGGTGTTTGATCAAACCTAAACACGCACTATCGCTACTGGTACTGCTGACACTGACATACTCGCAATCAGGCATAGGATCTTCGTTGCAATGCAGCCCCAAAACCTCTTGATAAAAATGCTTGGCACGGGCCATATCGGCAACCGGGATCTCACTCCAAACCAAAGGAATTTCTGTTGACATTTTCTCTTCTCCATCTTGATTCAATTATCACAGGAGGCTCATCCTCCAGCGCCCTTACACACTTGGCTATCGGGGCAACAGCAAGTATGCACCTATGCTGCTGACAACCTGTTGTCAGTAGTTGATCTGAAGATACGATTAAACTTTTATGTAGCTGTCGACTGAGGTTGTCTTCCCCACAATATGGCGCTTGTCAGTGCATTCATCATATTTCTGAGCTTAAGTCATACTTTGATGACTGATGAAGTTATCTCCCTGATACGAATTAAACACTGAACGACAATCAAACTTCACATAAAAAAATCCGATGACTCATCGTCATCGGATTTTTTAGTGCTTTGCGAAATCATTTGCCATGACTTGGCGACTTCAAGTGCTGCGTCTGCTCATGGCGAAACTTGCACCAAATAACGTTTCAACCGCCACAACCTTGCAAGACTGCTGGGTTTGTTACCAAAATACTGGCACCATCTTTACCGGCAGAAGAGGCAAAAATAGACACTTGAGACTGCATTTCCGCTGTCGCCTGAGCCGCCATGCCATCAGTCACGCCCGGAACTTCAGATGGGTCGATGAGCGAGCTGTGATGCCCCTTGGCAAAGCGCACGGCGCCGCCACCAGCGCTGGTCTGATCGACGCAGTTAAGCCCCAGAGTCGCAATCAAAGGCTCAGTGCCGGACAGCGGGAAGCCCGCGACAGTACCAGGCAGAACCTGATCGCCCTTGTTACCAGCGCCATCACCGACGATTTCCACCAGATGAACCGGCAAACCCGTGGCCTTGAGCATGGCAGTCTGGTTGATAGGATCGGCTGACTCTATCCCGGTTTGCACCGCAAAGGCAAAGGTAGGGATAAATTCGGCGTATACCTCCTGAACCAGAGCTTCATATTCGGCCGAGCCCGGCTGATATCCTTGTTTATTGGCCGCATTCACCAAGGCCTTGAAGGTATCGGAAGCCGTCACATTGGCAAACAACAAAGGTGCAAAGGTGGCAGAACCGGCGAAAGAGCCCGCCAGGCCGCCGCTCGGCGCCACCAAAGATGCGCCCTTGATGCCATAGTAGTTGGGCAAGGCTGTGCCGGATGCAGGGTCTTTCAAACCTGTGCTGGCATAGGTCGCGAAGTTGGTGCCGACAATGGCGCCAAGGCTAAGCCCCTGAGCGGTTATCTGGTTATTGTCAAAAACCTGAGGCGCGCCCATTTCGATAAGTTGCGCCGACATACCTGTTATCGCGACTCTAAGCGCCAGATGATCCATGGTCGCCTGACGGAAGTTATCCCTTACCGACAGCGTGCTTTCTATATTGACAAATACCAGCGGATTGCCATTTTGGAAGGCATCCGGCTTACCGACAACCTTGCCATAGGCCGCACCTGAGGCCGAGACTTCATAGATGCCGTCACCATTGGCATCAAATGAACGGGCACCGTGCAGCGGCATATCTATGGCCACCGTAGCCACACCGGCTGCGGCATAACTGCCAGCATAGGCCAGCGACATCTCTTTGCCGCCACCCAAACCATGCAGCGCTATCGTGGTGGGCCAGCCACTGGTTGGTGGCGTAAAAGGCAAGCCCTGGCTGGCATAAAACGCCGCAAGCTTAGTGGCGTTGGGCATGGAGATCAGCACAGGCACAGTTTCGTAGTTGCGAATAGCCGGAATAGGATTAAAACGGGTTAGGTGCTTAGTCTTATCGACTGCACTGCCATCATCCAGCTTCCACGCTTTGCCGGCCAACAAGGAAGGATTGGCCAGTGCTGCGGCGGGATCTATATTGTACGCCATCGCCTGGGCGGCAAACTTCTCCTGGCTCAGAGTGCCGGCCTGCAACGCCAGCAACACAGATACCGGGCTGTCGCCCTGGGCTTGCCAGTAACCGTTAATGCCATCACAGCTCGCCGATGAACAAGTACCGTAAACCGGCACTTCAATGGCCGCAGTGTAGACATCGGCCAAATCCGCCAACGCATAGGCTATGCCATCAGCAGGGCTGAGCCCAGCTGCCATCGCCACTGTATAACCGGCGGGAGTCGGAGTTTGCAGCCACTTGGGTGCATAGGGTGAGCCGGGTTGCAACATCAGCAGCTTGGTCGTTTCATAAACATCGGCCACCGACTGGGTGGTAAACAGGCCTGAATAGGTAATGCTTTCCTTGTCAACGCCGTGAGCCGATGCCATGCCCTTCTCATAACTGTTTACCAGAGTTTGCAGCATCAATTGATCGGCGGTTTCCAGCGGCGCTGTGTCGATATCCAGTTTCAACAAACCATAGGTATAGGAAGGCGCTATCGGGCGCCCAGCCGAATCCATGATGAGTTTAGTGGTGGCGTAAATATAGGACTGAGCGGGCTTAAGCGGCTTCAGTGGAACAATAACTATCTTGTTGCCGGACGCTTGAGTGATGAAGTCTTCACCCCAAACCAGCTCTTCACCCACTTCACAGGCAGAAACCGAAGGCTTGGTCTGGCACTCGGCTTTGGATGAAAGCGGGCCGCCGCTGACGGCTTCAAACATTCTCACCGCTCCCGGCTGGGCCACGGAAGATGCCAGCAGGCTCAGGGTATTGCCGCTGTTGTCTTTGGAAGGTTCAATATCTATGGTTATCGGCTGGGTAGTTGACCAACCATCCAGCGCACCCAGCGCCAACTGCGGATTGGTATAGTCACCGGAGGCTTCCCCGGGAATATTCAAGGTACCGTCTGTGGTGCCATTGAGCAGTAAGTCGTTTGGCAAGGGAACTTCAGCTTTGGCAGGATCAAACACCAAATGGGACTCAGGGATGAGCGGCTCGGTCTTATCCTTAAGTTCGTTATAGCTGTCTTCACCACATGCTGTCAGTCCAAGTGCAGATGTGATTGCAACACCCAAAATGAGTCTTTTCATCTTTTTTCCCCAAATCTTGTTGTAATAATTTTGTTTTCCCCAAGAAATTGGTCACAATACCCCAGACACTGTGACCAGAGGAGCTGAAATCTGTACTCAGCCTGTCTCAAGTTAACGTAAAAATATTGAGTTAGCTACATTTTTGTCACAGTTGACCGCAACGAAAAGTAACTATGAACAGTCATTTGTTTTAAACAGATGTATACCGCTGTAGTGAGTCGAGTATTGGCGGGCTTTAGCGCGAAGAGGAAATAACTCCCCATGTTGGAATATCAAGCAGCAAAAGATCTTCTCAAGGGCAAAACTATTCTGGTAACCGGTGCCGGCGACGGTATCGGTAAAACCGCAGCCAAAACCTATGCCGCCCATGGCGCCACAGTGATCCTGCTGGGCAAGACGGTCAAGAAGCTGGAAGCCGTTTACGATGAAATTGAAGCCGCCGGCGGCCCGACGCCAGCGATTGTACCTCTGGATCTCAAGGGCGCCAGCGAACAAAACTACCGCGACATGGCCGAAACCATAGAGCAGCAATTCGGCAAGCTCGATGGCCTGCTGCATAATGCCAGCCTGTTGGGCGCTTTGGGGCCGTTTGAACATATCGATATTCAGTCACTGGAAGATCTGCTCAAGGTCAATGTGGTGGCGGAAGTTATGATGACCAAGGCACTGTTGCCTGTGATGCGCAAGGCCGAGCACGCCTCAATTATTTTTACCTCCAGCAGTGTTGGCCGTAAGGGCCGCGCTTACTGGGGCCCATACGCCTTCTCCAAGTTTGCTACCGAAGGCATGATGCAGGTGCTGGCTCATGAATGTGAAGGCACCCAGGTGCGCGCCAACAGTATCAATCCGGGAGCAACCCGCACCGGCATGCGCGCCAAGGCTTATCCGGCAGAGAACCCACTGGATCTCAAGACGCCAGAGCAGATAATGCCCGTTTATCTATATCTGATGGGCGACGACAGCCTGCAGGAAAACGGTCAGGCCTTTAACGCCCAGTAACATTTTCCTCAAGAATAAACGCAGTCCAATGGGCTGCGTTTTGCTATTCATACGCCATTCATACACGTTTTATAAAAGAAATAAGGAGGCAATCCATGAGTCAAGAATACCCTATAGGCACTCCAGGTACTCCCTGGGGAGAGGCCGAAAAATCCGCCTGGCGCGCCACCCAAAGCATTAAACGCAGCTACCGTGAACAGGTGCTCGACAAGATCTATGCCCTCAAGACAGCTTTTGAATGCCGCCGGTACGGCGCCTTAAGTTATGACCCGGAACGTTATCCCCTGCTCGCCCTGCAGAGTAAATCACCACAGGCAAATAAGCCCTGGGTATTGGTCACTGGCGGGATCCACGGTTATGAAACCAGTGGCGTTCAAGGTGCGCTGCAGTTTCTTGAGCAGGAAGCCGAGCGCTATCAAGCGGATTTCAACCTCCTGGTCGTCCCCTGTGTCAGCCCTTGGGGATACGAAGTCATCAACCGTTGGAATCCCTTGGCTATCGATCCCAACCGCTCCTTCTTTGAACCCAGCCCGGCAGAAGAGTCTGCCGCATTGATGGCTCTGGTTGCTAGCCACGGCGCCCCTTTCCTGGCTCATATCGATCTGCATGAAACCACAGACACGGATGAAACCGAGTTTCGCCCGGCGCTGGCGGCCCGCGATGGCAAAATCATAGCTCCCGGCGAGATCCCGGACGGTTTTTATGTGGTAGATGATGAAGCCATGCCGCAACCTGAATTCCAACGAGCCATTATCGAAGCGGTCGCCAAAGTGACCCATATCGCTCCGGCCGACAAAGACGGCAAGATCATCGGCTCTCCTGTGGTCGACCACGGCGTTATCCGTTATCCGCTCAAGCAACTTGGTTTATGTGCCTCGGTTACCAATGCCCCATACACCTGCACCACGGAAGTCTACCCCGACAGCCCGCAGGCAAGCGATGAACAGTGCAATGCCGCCCAGGTAGCTGCGGTTTGTGGCGCATTGGATTATCTAAAACGAATTCAAGGTTAGGGTTTTCGGCTCCGGTCCCCTCTTGCAGGAATGAAGTGACTCTCGCCCAAGAGTAAACCTGAAACAGCGCTGCATCTGATATTCAACCTGTCAGGTCAAATAACCCGTCAGATAGAATAACTATGACCCGGCATTTGCCGGGTCATCTGTTTCAACCGTCTATCAAACCCTCATTGAAGATAAAAGTAACCACAGGAGAGTTCTGTTTATTAACAATCTTTTATTGACTGATAATGGTTTTCATTTAAAATCACTTTCAGTTCCAGGTATCGACTTTGCTTTTTTACTCTGACTTTTCAGGCCGTCATTGAATGCTGCGATTAACCAGGTCGGCATATGACAGCGCTTTTCTGTTTTAGCAGACGATACCAATTAGATGTGGAGTGGTTTATGCCCAAGATAAGCAAGCATATTTCCAAGATATGCCATAAGCAGGCCAAGAAGGCGTTGAAAAAGACGCAACCCGCACTCGGCAAGTCCAGCCGCAAACGCCTTGGCAAAGGCTTGGTTAGTGCATTAGAGCAGCAACTGCCCACTGAACTCTCCCGGCAAAAGAAGCTCAAAAAACCGCAAAAGAAACTGCTCAAGGCAGAGCTGCAAAACCGAGCCAGCACCTGGATTGCCGCCAATCAAGCTTCTGTCGAACTCGGACAACTTCACAGCCTAAAACCCCAGACCGGCAGCATGAGCTTTGCGCTGCGCCCCTTTAAGAAATCCCCCTGCGGCGGCTGCCCGGCACTCAAGGGCAAACTGTGCCGCTGCGCCCTTAAGTATCAACAGCGGCTACAGCAGGCAGGTTAACCCTTCCGCAGAACTAGATAATTGCCCGACATTACTGTCAGTCGTCGCTGATCAGATCGTCAAAACGTTTGTAGCCATGCAGGGAATCAAAGTCTTTCTCCTCCTTGGCCGCCTCACTGAGTGAGGCACTGAAACCCACAGCCAATTCCAGATCGGAAATCGCCTGCTCTTCCGAGCCCATGCGGGTAAAGGCGCAGGCCCGCTGATAAAGCGCATTGGCGTTCTTGGGATCCACTTCCAACACCCGGTTACAGATGCTCATCGCCCAGTGATACTCGCCCATTTCCATGGCGGCATCGGCCTTGTAGGTCAAGGCTTCGAGATCGCCCGGACGTATTTTGAGAATATCGTTGTAGATTTCGATTCGCTGCTCCGGCGTCTGCGAATGTTGAGCACGGATCCACAGGTTGTGTATCTCGTTGATCCGTTCAATTTCCTTGTTGTTTTCAGTAATGATCCGGCTCTTTCGTTTCAGCTCACGCTCCATCTCCTGAAACTTTTTCTCATATTGGGCGGCAATCGCCTCCAGCTTCTCGTTGGCCATCTCCTGGGTCTTGTCGCGAATATCCTTGAGTGACTGCCACCCTACCAAGGCGATCAATGACACAGCGGCGGCAATAAGATAGAAGAAGTAGGTCACGGTCACATTGGCGTAGTTCATCGACTTGTCGGCCACCGCCAACTCACGGTCGGTAATATCGACCGTGACCCGTTTTTCCAGCGACTGCATGTCTTGCCGTATCGACTTGAGCTCATCGAGCACATAGCGCTCTATCAAGGGTTTGTCGTAAATACTCTGCTCCGAATAAGGTTTTGGGGGCTCTTCAGCCGCCATAACCGGCAGCGCCAGGCTCAATAACACCAATATCAGTGCATGCCATAACTTCATTTTTCCTCCTGTTGCACTCAGGTTTTCTCCACACCCTAACAAATGGGTCTGGATGGGTAAAATTGGCTTATAAAAAAAGCCAGCGCCGTTAAGCGCTGGCTACTGCAAAACCAATAATTAATAAACTTAACCGAGATCCATCACCATCTTACGGGTGCTGACCAATTGACTGAACTCACGCATCTGCTCTTTGGAGAGTTGGCTGGCCATGGGGATATCCGCCTTCATGGCATTCACCGGCCGCCCGTTGACATGAAACTCATAATGCAGATGCGGCCCGGTCGAACGCCCGGTATTACCGGAAAGCGCAATAACCTGACCACGACTGACCCTCTGCCCCTTATGCACCAAAGGTTTGGACAGATGCAGATATCGGGTACGGTATTTGTTGCCATGTTCTATCACTATATATTTACCGGCGTATCTATGATTGGTCACCAGAGTCACCACTCCGTCACCCGGTGCTACTACCTTGGTGCCTATCGGTACGGCAAAGTCGGTGCCGTTATGGGGTGAAACCCGCCCTGTGACCGGGTGACGGCGATTGGGGTTGAATGATGAGCTGATCCTATAGCGTTTCTCCAGCGGGATCCGCTGGAAGGCCCGCGCCAAACTCCGCCCTTTCTCATCATAGAAGTTGCCATCTGTGCTCTGAAACGCAGTGATTTCATTGCGGCCGTTTTGAATGCGTAATCCCAACACCTGGCTGACACCGGTCGACTCCCCTTCTATGTACTGATCATTCATCAGCACAGAAAAGTGGTCACCGGCACGGAGATCCCGGGCAAAATTGAGCTTTTCTTTCAACAAGCTTTCAATTTTTTGAATTTCGGCGGCGCTCAGACCGACTCGCTGCGCCGAGCGATAGAAAGAACCTTGGATCTCACCGCTGACAATCCGGTTTTGCCAGACGCCTTCGATGTTGATCTCTTCAACCCCATAACCGCCATCGTCGAAGCGCTTGAACAGTACCTGATGCGCGGCGTTGAAGTAGAGTTCCAACTGGGTCAGATTGCCCTGTTCATCAAGCCAGAAACGGATCCTGTTACCCGGTTGCAGGGTATCGAGTGCCAAGATATCCAAATCGGCTTCCAACACCTTGTACATGGTCTGCTGGCCAACCCCCGCCTTTTGAAACAATACACTGAGGGTGTCACCACTTTGGATCACGCGTTCAAAGTCCGGACCGGCCAACTCAACAACCGAAGGCTCAGTGCCGACTTGAGGCAGCAGAGCTTCAATATCCAGATGCAAGGGAATACGTTGTGGGGTGACTTCATGAGTCCCGGGCCAAAGCAGCGCCGCGCCCACCAATAACCCAGAGCTGAGCAGCAGCTTCTTGTGAAAGGATGGTAAGGTCTGCAAACGCATAGGGATTATACTCAACCAGGATATTCTATCTGTCTGCAACTGTTGCCTCACCGAGTTCAAACTGAAAAAACCAATAGCTGGAACCCCTATTTTCAAGGGGCCAACTGCAAACTTATATCAAAAAAAGTCCCTGAGACAAGTATTATTCGCCAAAACCCCATGATTACTGGGTGGATTTCGGAATTGACCGACAAAATTGCCCCATTTGCATCAAACTGTAACCAGGCGAATGCTGCTGCCCAGTGCATGCTTGTTGATATCAATACGGCAGCTTATCTGCTCTTTCATCTCTGATACATGGGAGATAACCCCTATCATGCGGCCACTGGATTGCAGATCCATCAGGGTGCGAACCGCCAGCTCCAGCGAGTCCTGATCCAGACTGCCAAAACCTTCATCAATAAACAGGGTATCGAGCTTGATACCACCGGCATAAGCTTGCACCACATCAGAGAGTCCCAGCGCCAGCGACAAGGCCGCCATAAAACTCTCACCGCCGCTAAGTGTCGCCACAGGGCGCACCTTGGAGCTGTATGCATCTTCCACCTCAAGCTCCAGACCAGAGGCCTTATTGCCCTTGGCCCTGTCCTCTTTGCGCAGCAAGCGGTAGCGGCCTTTGCTCATCAGCGCCAAACGGCGACTGGCCTCGAGCAGCACATCATCGAGCAAAACACTGAGCACAAAGCGCTGCAGACTCACCTTGCTATGACTGTTGCCATTGGCCACATCACTCAGAGTGCCAATAAGCGCGTATTCCTGCTCCAGCGCCTGCGTAGCTAGCGCTTCTTTATTGAGCTGGGCTTCTGTGCCTTTAAGGCTCTGCATTCGGTTGTTGAGCGTCTGCCAGGCAGACTCCGCCTCGGCGAGTTGCTGCTGCTGTTGCTGCCAGAAGCTTTCAAGCTGCCCAAGCTCAGGCAGGCTTTGTCCGGCGAGCCGCTCATCCATGGCTTTGAGCAGCGCCTGCTGCTCAAAGCGCTGCGTGCGCCAAACTTCTATCTTCTCAGCCAATGCCTGCATCTGCGCTTCATCCAGCTGCGCCTGTTCCAAAGTTTGGCGATCAGTAAATCCAGATTGCTTCAGGGCATCATCAAGCGTTTGCTGCGCTTTGATGGCAAACTGCTCGGCCCGGGCGCTGTCTTCACGGCCCGATGTCAAGGCCTGCATCAGCGCCTTATGCTGGCTGACGGCCTCGGTATACTGTTGATTGATATCTTGCTGTCGCTGTTTAAGCTGTTGCCACTCACTCTGCTTTTGCTCAAGTTGCCGCGCCATCAGTTCAAGCGCCGCCTCGGCTGCCAAAGCATGATATTCACCGGGCAGAGCAGCAAGCGCCGCGTCTTTACGGACTCCCGCAAGACTCAACTGCTCTCTTAGCTGCTGCAACTGCTGTAATTGAGTCTCGCTGTGTTTGAGTCGCTGCTCCACTTGCTGCTCGGCCTGCTGCAATTGCTTCCTGCAGTTATTGAGGCGGGTTTGAGCCGCTTCGGCCTGTTGCAACTCATTGAGCAGCTGCCTGCGCCGGGACTCAAGCCTGTCTATTTCACTAGCGAGATCGGCTTTGACATAGGAGTCGGCATCCATAGCGGCGTCAGCCTTAACCTCTGTTGTAACACCAGTCTTAACATCAGCCGTAACACCAGTCTTAACATCAGCCGTATCACCTGTCGTAACATCAGCCGTATCACCTGTCGTAACATCCGCGGCGATAAAGGCGTGTAACTCAGCGCTCAAGCGCTGCAGCTCGAGCTGCAACTCCTCGGTTTGCCGCTTGATATGACGATAATCACTGCGGGCCGCCTCATGCCTTGCCGAGGCTTGCTGCTCGGCGTCTCTCGCCCGATTGAGCTCGGCTTCACCCGGAATATCCTGCGCCATCTCGGCCGGTGCCGGATGATCCAAGCCGCCGCATACGGGGCAAGGCTGCCCCGGCTGCAGCTTGGCCGCCAGAATAGCCGCCTGGCCTGTATGCCAGGCCAGTTGCAACCTTTGATGTTCCGTTTCGGCGCTCTGTCTTTCAGCCTTGCATTGATGACCATAGGCCTCGGCCTGCTGCAGGCCAGCTTGGGCTTGCTGCCATTTTTGCTTAATGTGCCCGAGCTGCTTCGTCTTCTCCAGGCGAGTGTTCAACGCCGCCAGAGCTTGATGCAACGGCCCTTGGCGCTCGGCGCTTGAGCACAGTTCCTTCTCCTCTGACTTAAGCTGTTGTTGTTGCTGCTGCCATTGTTCCAGCTCAGTGTGGCTCTGCTGCTCTACCCGTTCAAGGCGCCCAAGCTCCACTAGGCCAAGCTCATGCTCCTCGGTCAGTTGCTTGAGCTCATTAATAGCCGGCTGCAGCTTGTCGAGTTGTTCAAGCTCTCGTCGCAGCTTATTAGCTTGCTCATCCAACTCGGCGAGTGTTGCCTTGTCATCTGTAGCCTGTTTCAGACGCTGCTCGGCGCTCTGCAACTGCTTGGCATAGTCAGCCTCCTTGGCTTTAGCCTGCTGCCACTCCTGCTGGCGAAACTGCAACTCTTTGAGGCTTGGCAGCAGCTTTTCAGCCTTGCGGGCTTTCTCCAATGTCTGCTGGTGCAGCTCGATTTCAGCGCGCCGCTGCTCAAGCGCATCAAGCTGGGTTTGTAGCAGCTTGCGGCGCTCAAACTCGGCGGTTAACGCCTTGGCGTTATCGAGCGTTTTGGCACTCTGGGCCAAGGCTTCGCTGGCTTTTTGTTTGTTACCTGTCGCCTCGGTCAAAGAGGGGGTCAGAGCGGCAATTTCCGCGGTCAACTGCTCGAGACTCTCGACACCGGCGGTTTCCAAAATCCCGGCGCGGCGTGATTGCAAGTCTCTGGCCTTTGCCTTGATTTCCAGCGCCTGCTGTTTGAGGCGCTCTTCAATGCGGCGGTAGATATGGGTTTGAAACAGCTGGCTGAAGATCTTTTCCCGCTCTTTGGAGTCTGCCAGCAAAAGCTCGCGGAACTTGCCCTGGGGCAGCACCATCACCTGGCGAAACTGATCCACATCCAGGCCGGTCAACTCTTCGATGCAGGCGTTGGCATCCGTGACCTTACTGGCCACCAGCAACTCTTCAGTGCCATCGGGCATCAGCCGCTTGAGTTCCGCCTCGCTCTTTTGCAGGGTAAAACCCTCGCCCCGGCTTTTGGCTCTTTGCTGCTCGGGGCAACGACGAATGCTGTAGCGTTTTTGCCCCAATTCAAAACTGAAATACACTTCGGTGAGCAGGCCGTCATCGGCATTATCGCAGCGCATCTGGCTGCCTTCTCGCTCGTTACCTGTGGTTTTGCCGTACAGGGCAAAACAGATGGCATCCAGAATCGTGGTCTTGCCCGCCCCTGTGGGGCCATTGATCAGAAACAGCGGCTTGTCGCCCAGCTCGGTAAAGTCGATGCGCTGACAATCGGCGAAGGGGCCGAAGGCGCGCATTTCCAAAATCAGCGGTCTCATTGTTCCTGCTCCCTGTGCAACTCTTCAATCAAACGGCTCATGGTCTGCTGCTGTGCCTCTGTCATGGCTTCACCCTGCACCTGACTGAAAAAATCGCTGAACATGTCGAGCTCACCTTTTTTGATTCTGTCGCGGCCAATCTCCTGCCCCTGCTGCCGGGACATCAGGCCCGTGCGCTCGAGATGCAACACATTGGGATAGACGCCGCGCAGTTTGCCCATGGGATCCAGCAGCGCCTGGGTATCGAGCAGACGCACCATCAGGTAATCTTCCCGCCCCGGATCTTTTTCGCCCTGTTGCAACAGTTCATCGAGCAGGCCTTCAATCACCCTCACATCCCGCCTGGGTTTTAGCGGTAGCAGAGTGATTTTTGGGGTATTAGCTGCGCTCAGCTCCACCAGAGTCACGGATTTTTTCTGTTTGTGTTCACTGAAGGAATATTTCAGCGGCGAGCCCGAATAACGCACGTGCTCGGCGCCCTTGTATTGCGGGCCATGCAGATGCCCGAGCGCTGCGTAGTCAAAGCCGCAAAAGAGTGCAGGGTCGATTTTATCGGCGCCGCCGATACTCAAGGGCCGCTCGGATTCAGACTCATTGCCGCCATCGAGGAAACAGTGGGCCACCACTACCTTGGGCAGGCCTTGGCTGTCGTGCGCCTGAACCTGCTCCAGCAAGCAGGCCATCGCCTGCTGATGACTGCCGGCATCTACCTCCAGCACATGCCTTACCTGCGCCGGCTCGGCATAGGGAATGGGATAGAAACAGGCATCGCCGTCACGGCCTTTGAGGATAAGCGGCTTAACCTGCGCTTGCAGAGGGCCGCTAATATAAAGGCCGCTGGCGGCCATTTGCCGCGCCGCAAACCCCAGCCGCTCCTGGCCGTCGTGATTGCCGGCTATCATAAGCACAGGAATTTGATGCTCATTGAGCAGGGTATTGAGGAACTTATCCAGCAGGGCAACCGCGCTGGCAGGCGGGATCGAACGGTCATATATGTCACCGGCAACCACCAGGGCATCAACCTGATGCTCAGCGGCAAGTGCCACTATCTGCTCAAGCATATAAGCTTGTTCATCCAGCAGCGACTCGTTGTGCAGTTGCCGACCGATATGCCAGTCCGAGGTATGGATAAATTTCATTGGGCGCTAAGATTGCAGGCGAATACGTGAGCCTTATGGTATGCAAAATCAATGCAATAGTATATGCGTCTGCCGAGGTTCTGCGACCGAGTGCTTACCACTCAGCCGTCTGTCTTATTTGGGTTTAAAAACTCCACTGATATTGATCGGCCAGCAGCTTGAGGCTCATCACCAGAGACATGACCACCACCAGCGGCTTGATGACCTTGCTGCCCTTGGTGATCACCAGACGAGAGCCCAGAGTCGCCCCGGCGGCCTGCCCTGCCAGCATCACCAACCCCAGCAGCCACACCACCTTGCCACCGAGGGCAAAAAAGATGAGCGAAGCAATATTGGTGGAAAAATTCAGTACCTTGGCATGAGCCGTCGCCTTGGCCAGACCGAACCCCGCCAAAGACACAAACGCCAGGGCAAAGAAGCTGCCGGTGCCCGGGCCGAAAAAGCCGTCATACAAACCCACCCCGAGTGCGGCGGTAAAGGCAAATACCCCAGGTGTCAGAACCCTGGCGCGGTCATCTTCGGTGATTTTTTTGGAAAACAAGAAGTAACAACCAATAGCCAAAATAAGAAACGGCAGCATCAACTCCAGCACACTGGCATCTATCAACTGAACCAAAATCGTACCGACTGAGGCGCCGACAAAGGCGCAGCCAATTGCCAGTTTCATCTCACCCAAATTCACCATTCCTTTACGGACAAAGTAGAGGCTGGCGAAGAAACTGCCACCACAGGCCTGTAGCTTGTTGGTGCCGAGCGCAGTCGCCGGAGGCAGTCCGGCCCACATAAGCGCCGGAATAGTCAACAGACCACCGCCACCGGCGATAGAGTCAATAAAGCCCGCCACCAGAGCAACCAAAAACAGAACCGTAGCCAATTGCAGAGTGAGTTCAAATGCCATTTTTATGTTATCGAATACTGAGTTGAAGGATTGCTATTAGACGCAGTTTGCCCGCAAAAGGCAAAGGAGTTATTCTCGTTTTCACGTGAGATTTTCTCACACAATAAACAGCGGAGAAAACATGTTTCAGGAATTACCGCCTCTCAATGCCCTGCGTTCATTCGAGGCGGCGGCAAGGCTACAAAGCATTACCCTGGCGGCGCAGGAGCTGTATGTGACCCACGGTGCCATCAGCAAACAGGTGCGCTTACTCGAGAGTTTTCTGGGGTTCAGTCTGTTTGTGCGTCAACACAGGCAACTGGCGCTCACTGATGAGGGGCGGCAATACCTGCCGCAGGTGCAGGCGGCACTGCAGACCCTGGCCAATGCCACCGCCGAGTTGAAACGTCAAAGTCTCAAGGCGCAGACCCTGGCTATCAATGTGTTGCCCAGCCTGACCATCAACTGGTTAATCCCAAGAATGGAGGAATTTAAGTCACGCTTTCCGCAATTGTATGTGGATCTCACCATAGGCGACTTCGCCGTCGACTTTGCCAGCGGTCGCTACGACATCGCCATTCGCTCCGCCACCAGTGAGCCTCAGGGAGTGAATGTGATCAAACTGATGGATGAAGAGCTGTGTCTGGTGTGCTCACCACTGCTGGCTCCCAAGCTAAAGCAACTGGAAGATATCAACCAGGTGACGCTGCTGAAACACACCACCCGTCCTGAGCTTTGGCCTTACTGGGCCAGGCAACTGGGGATAAAACTTACCACAGAGCAGAAGTTTGGCGTCGAGCATTTCTATATGCTGAGTCAGGCCGCCGCCAGCGGCATGGGGGCGGCGCTGATCCCGCGTTTCTTTATCGAAGATCAGCTCAAGGCCGGCACTCTGGTGATCCCCTTTGAAGCCCCCTTTATCAGCCCCTACAGCTATTATCTGTTAACCCCCAAGTCCAGCAGTCTGCCACGTAAATCGGCGCTGTTTATCGACTGGTTGCTGTCCGAGTTTGCGCCATATCGCGTGCATTGTTAGTGCAAAACAGAGAATCGTGCTGAGTAATAAAGCCTGGCAACTAATCACAGCTCAAATCTTTTTATAGCTACTTTTCAACACTATGAAGTAAAAAGTGACTCCTAGGTAACAGATAACCCGGATTCAAGTCCAAAGTACAACACTGGCGGTTTGATTCGGTGACCTACATTACAGGCAACCGACGCCATTAGAATGAACTCGTTTGCTTATTCCTTGCTCCAGTGAGCCTGGAGGGGCAACCAAGATTTTGGCAAGGGCTCGAAAGGGAGTAACCTATCAACACCAAGGAGGAGGTATGAAGCACTATCGAGGCAGTTGCCTTTGCGGCAAGGTTCGTTTTGAAATCAACGCTGAGCTGCAGCAATTCTTTTTGTGTCACTGCAGTCGCTGCCGCAAGGATTCAGGTTCGGCCCACAGTGCCAATCTGTTTTCAGACAGCGCCGAGTTAACCTGGCTCAGTGGCCAGGACGCCATTACTGCGTTTACCCTACCCGGTACCCGCCACAGCCGCAACTTTTGCGCCGTTTGCGGCTCGGCGCTGCCCCAAGCGGTCGAGGGTGGCCGCCTGCTGCAAATACCCGCAGGCAGCCTGGACGATGAGCCGGGCCTGACTCCCCAGGCGCACATTTTTTGTCAGACGCGCGCCGCTTGGGATCAGGCTTTGGAACAAGTGCCCTGCCTGGAGCAGGGCCCGGTTTAAGAGTATAGGGCACAGCACTGTGATAAAGGCGCCTACTGCCAGTCCACGTAGCGGTGCCTGACTCGGAAGCGGTTATCTCAGCAGCGATTACCTAGAAAGCTGAGACTTATGATCCCGGGTTTACCGCCAACTCCACCATGGCGGCGGTGTACATCTTAAGGTTCAGCTGCAACTGCTCGCGGGTGATAAACTCATGTTCACTGTGGCCTGTATACTCGACATCCGGCATGGCCGGACCAAAACTGAGGGCATTGGGAAACAGTTTACTGTTGGTGGAACCGCCAATAGCAACAGGTTTAGGGTCGGCAATACCGGTAAACTCGGCAAACACATTGAGCAGGGTCTGCAGATGCGGCGCCTTATCCATCACTTTGGGCTCGCCCCAATAGCTGCTGACATCGACCAGAGTCACGCCGTGGGATTGCTGCCAACCGGCCAGCGCCGCAGACAGCTGTTTATCCAAAGTTTCCGGGCTCTTGCCTACGGGGCGCCTTAGGTTAAGCGTAATGCTGGTCCCCCCCTGCCCCCACTCCACCACAGTCGGCGCCAGCGACATAGGCCCCATAAAGTCATCGCTATAGCCCAGCTCACCAAAGCGCTGGGCATAGAGGTCCAAGCCTATCATTTCATTGATAAATGCCAGGGTTAATGCCGACTGGCTCGGTGCGAATGCCTCAGACTCCAACAGCGCAGCCAGATGCGTTACTGCATTGACACCATCTTCAGGGGTTGAGGAATGGGCCGATTTGCCGTTGGCGGCGATCTCCAGGCTGTCGAAATCCAGGGTAAAATCATAGCGCATCCCCTGCTGGGAGTCTGCGGCGCGTTGCAAACGGCTGACCATGGCGCTGTCGGCTCCGCGGATCAGGGCCAAGGCCTGCTGGGGGATCTGGCTGGCAAAGGAGCCACCGCTGAAATGCTGCAGCTGCGGTTTATCGAAATTAGGCGCCTTGACTTTGGCTTCAGGTATCGTGAGTTTTATCTGACTCCAGCCCTTCTCGGCGGTGACCACAGGATATTCGGCGTCTATGGTGATATTCATATCGGCCGCTTGATAGTCCTTGAGAAACACTTTCAGCGGCTCCCAGTCCGACTCCTCGGCCAGATATACCATAAGCTCAATGCGGCGATTCAGTTTTACCGACTTGTCCTTGAGCGCCTTCATGGCGTACATGGCGGTGACTATCGGCCCCTTGTCATCTTCGGTGCCGCGGCCTATCAGCTTGCCCGGTTGCGATTGAGTATCCAGTTGATAGGGACTCTGGTGCCAAAGGGTTGAATTGGCCGGTTGCACATCCCCGTGAGTAATAATGCCTAGCTTGTTAGCGCCGCCGCCCCTGTCTTCGCCAAGGCCTATCAAGAGCACATAACCGTGATCGGCATAATCCAGCCCCAACTGCTCCGCTTGGGCCTTGAGCGCCTGCTTGAAGCCGATGAATTCCGGATTGGTGTCGGGCGTCAACCCTGGGATAGCCTCGGTATTGAAGTACACCAACTCGGCGAGGCTCTGTTCCATCTCGCTGCCGTAGCGGTCAAGACTGTACTGGGCCAAGGTTTTCGACAGTGGCGAGACTTTACTCAATGCAGACTCAGTACCTTGGGCAGCGCTTACGCTTGAAGTCTGGCTCGAAGCCTGAGGCGTAAAGCCGCTCTCTGCGCTTACAAAAGGAGCGAACAAGCACAGGGACAGCGACAGGGATAAACGGGAAACTGTTCTTATCATCATGGCAGGGTGGCTTTTGTTATCTTTTATTATCAAAGGCCTGAGAGTGTGCCACAGATACAGTTTCGATACTGCATTCGCTAAATTTTGTTACAAACTAAACAGGACAAAATTGGCCTTTTTCAATACGCCATGTTACTAAGGACGGCTTCGGCGCGGCCCGCCGCGCCATACGGGAGATAAACACCAGCATAGAGGAATAACAATGAAGGGAATGACCCTCTCTCCAGTGGCTCTGGCCCTGGGATTGGCGCTGACACTGAGCGCCTGCGACAACCAGCCTGTATCCCAGAGCGACACATCTGCCCAAACCCAAACGCCTGCGCTCCAGAATGGCACAGGCACAAACCCAGCCGCTGCCAAGGCCGAACAAACCCGGGACAACCCTTTCTTCCAGCCCTGGAATACTTACCTTGAAATCCCCGCCTTTGATCGCATCCAGTCCGAGCATTACCTGCCGGCCTTCAAACAAGGGATTGCCGAGCGCAAAGCGGAAATTCAGGCCATCATAAACAATCCGGCCGCCGCTGACTTTGCCAACACCATAGAAGCCATGGAACGCAGTGGCGCCTTGCTGACCAAGGTGTCAGGGGTGTTTTATAACCTCACCAGCGCCGACACCTCTGCCGAGATGCAGAAGATCTCCAAGGAAGTATCCCCGCTGTTATCTTCCAGTCGCGATGATATTTACCTGAACAACGCCCTGTTTCAGCGGGTCAAGACTGTCTATCAGCAAAAAGATCAGCTGGTACTGAACCCGGCGCAGCAGAAGCTGCTCGAAGACACCTACAAACGCTTCAGCCGCGGCGGTGCCAACCTGGATGACGCAGGTAAAGCGGAGCTTCGAAAGCTCAATGAGGCGATTGGCAAGCTGAGCCTGGAGTTCGGCGATAATGTGCTGGCAGAAACCAACGACTTTGAACTTGTGATAGACAAACAGGCCGATCTGGCCGGTCTGCCGCAGGATGTGATTGACGTTGCCGCCCAGGCGGCCATCAAGCGCGGCCATTCCGGCAAGTGGGTATTTACCACTCAACGCCCCTCTGTCACCCCGTTTTTGACCTATGCCGATAATCGTGAGCTGAGAGAAAAACTCTACAAGGGTTATATCGAGCGCGGTAACAACGACAACGCCCACGACAACAAGAAGGTGCTGGCAGAGCTGGCGGCTCTTAGAGCCAAACGAGCCCAGCTTCTGGGCTATCCGAGCCACGCCCACTATGTGCTGGAAGAGCGTACCGCCAAGACTCCGGAAAATGTCTACGCCCTGCTGGATAAAATTTGGCCCGCCGCCCTGGCCCAGGCCGAAGCCGAAAAGGCCGAGATGCAAAAGCTTATCGACAGTGAAGGCAAGGACTTCAAACTGGCCGCCTGGGACTGGTGGTACTATGCCGACAAGATACGTGTCGCTAAGTACAGCTTCAACGAACAGCAGACCAAGCCTTACTTCTCGCTGGAAAACACCCTCAAGGGCGTGTTCTACACCGCCAACCGCCTCTATGGCATCAGTGTCACCGAGCGTGACGATCTGCCCAAGTATCACCCGGATGTACGTACCTTCGAGGTGAAAGACAAAGACGGCAGCGTTATCGGTATCTTCTTTGGCGATTACTATGTCCGTGACAGCAAACGCGGCGGCGCCTGGTCCAATGCCTATCGCCGTCAGGCGGTGGTCGATGGCGTCAACGAGCAGCCCATCATAGTCAACGTGCTCAATTACCCTCGTCCCAGTGGCAATGAGCCGACGCTGCTGACCTTCGATGAAGCCGGTACCCTGTTCCATGAATTCGGCCATGCGCTGCACGCCTTGCTGTCCAAGGTGGAGTATCGTTCCCAGTCCGGCACTTCTGTGCCCCGCGACTACGTGGAGTTCCCGTCACAGGTGATGGAAAATTGGATGACTCAACCGGATGTGCTGGCGCATTTTGCCAAGCACTATCAAACCGGCGAGGTGATCCCCCAGAGTTTGGTAGACAAGATCCGCGCCGCCAGTAAGTTCAACCAGGGTTTCGCCACAGTGGAATACATGGCAGCCACCAAGCTGGATCTGGACTGGCACAGCAGCAACGTCACCGAACCTCAGGATGCGGCCGCCTTCGAGCAACAATCGCTGAGCAAAATGGGGCTGCTCTCTGAGATAGCGCCGCGCTATCGCTCCACCTACTTCAGCCACATCTTCTCCGGAGGATATTCGGCCGGTTATTACTCCTATATCTGGTCTGACATTCTTGGCGCCGATGCCTTTGAGGCTTTCAAGGAAAACGGTATTTTTGACCCGGCTACCGCCAAGGCTTTTCGCAGTAACATCCTTGAGCGAGGTGGCAGTGAAGATCCTATGGCGCTTTACAGGGCGTTCCGTGGTCAGGAAGCCGCCATTGAGCCACTACTGCGCAGCCGCGGCCTGCTGGCGGAATAAACGCTTGCCGGATTGGTAATGCCCAGCCACGCAAACAAAAAAGCCGTTCACTGAGTGAACGGCTTTTTTGTTCTTTCTCAGGGCTGGACTTTTTCAGGGCTGGGCTTTCTCAAGGCTGACTGGTGTATTGCTTGACTCCGGGCGGGATAACAAACCAGTCCTGCTTTTCACTGACCCAGGCATGGGCGCTCGGCTCAATGATACGGGTATCTTCCAGGTTACTGGGCTTGAGCTTGATGCTCTGCGGCTCCGCCGGGTTATAGTGATAGATACGATTGCCGCAACGACCACAAAACTTGGCGGCGCTGATATTGCCGCTGGCCGAACCACGCTGCCAATGGCTCAGTTCGCCACTGAATTCTATATCTTCGGCTCTGACAATCGCCGTAATGCTGAAGGCACTGGTGGACAGCTTCTGGCATTCCTTGCAGTGGCAGGCCACCACCATCTGCGGCGGCGCCAACAAGCGATAACTGACAGCGCCGCACTGGCAACTGCCCTTGATGGGATAACGAATAGCTTCCATAGCTTTTATCATCTTATCTTAGAAAAACACCCGCCATTTGGCGGGTGTTATCAAAGGGTTCAGTCTACCAGGCCTCGGCGCTTGAGCAGCGCATCCACTGTGGGTTTCTGGCCGCGGAACTGGATGTAGTCCTGCATCAGATCCTCACTGTTCCCTTTGGAGAGAATTGCCTGACGATACTTGTCACCATTGGCTCGTTTGAGGCCGCCTTCTGCCATGGTATGGGCAAAGGCGTCGGCTGCGAACACTTCGGTCCACAGGTAAGCGTAATATCCAGCCGAGTAACCGCCGCCGAATACATGACTGAAATAAGTCGACTGGTAACGCGGCAACACAGGCGCATAATCCAGGCCGTGCTTGGCGCGGGCCTTGGCTTCGAAGGATTTAACGTCCGCCACTTGTTCACCGGCCTTGAGGGAGTGCCACTCCATATCAAGCAGCGCTGCGGCCAGATACTCTACCGTGTCATAGCCCTGGTTGAAGCTGGCCGCTGCTCGCACTTTTTCCAGCAAGGCTTGCGGAATCGGCTCGCCGGTTTTGTAGTGCTTGGCATAGTGAGCCAAAACATCCGGATCTGTGGCCCAATCCTCGTTGGCCTGGGAGGGGAACTCAACAAAGTCCCTCGGGGTAGCAGTACCAGCCAGGCTTGGGTATTTCACCTGCGAGAACAAACCGTGAATGCCGTGGCCAAACTCATGGAACATGGTGGTCACTTCATCAAAGGTCATCAGCGTAGGCTGACCTTCGGCTGGTTTGGGAATATTGAGCGCGTTATAGACCACAGGTTTGTTATCCAAAAGGAAACTCTGGGTCACCAACTCATCCATCCAGGCGCCACCGCTCTTGCCCACTCTGGCGTAAGGGTCCAGATAGAAAAGCCCGATGGAGCTGCCGTCTTCGTTGAATACTTCCCAGGCGCGGACATCCTCCTGCCATACCGGCAGATCCTTACGCTCTTTCATCGTGATGCCGTAGAACTTCTGCATGGCGTAGAACATGCCGTCATTCAGCACTGTATTGAATTCGAAGTAGGGCTTGATCTGGCTCTCATCCAGATCGTATTTGGCCTTGCGAACCTGCTCGGCATAGAAGGCCCAATCCCATGGCTGCAGCTCAAAGTCGGCACCACTAGCCTTGATTTGCGCCTGGATATCCTTGCCTTCAGCCTTAGCCTTGGCAACGGCCTTGGGTGCCAGGTCATCCAAAATGGCAAATACCGCATCCGGATTAGCAGCCATCTGATCGGCCAGTACATAGTCAGCCCAGGTTTCATAACCCAGCAGTTTGGCCTTTTCGGCGCGCAACTGTGCCTGCTTGAGTACGATAGGACCATTGCTGGCCATGGCACGATTGGCCGAAGTCTGCCAAATTTTCTCTCTCAGGCCTCTGTCCTCCAGGCTCGACAGCAGTGGCTGGCGGGTAGTATTCACCAGGCTTATCAGGTAGCCCTCTTTACCCGCTTCCTTGGCGGCATTGGCCAGGGCGCCTATCTCATCCTCGCTCAAGCCTTTGAGCTGCGCCTTATCGGTCACCAGGATCACATCATCCTTGAACGACTTGAGAATGTTTTGCGAAAACTCGGTCGACAATGTAGCCAGCTCACCGTTGAGCTCACGCATTTGGGTCTTGTCGGCTTCGCTCAATTTGGCGCCGGCACGAACGAATTGATTGTAATAGAAGTCCACCAGGCGTTGATCTTGCGTGCTCAGGCTATCTTTATGGTGGTAGACGGCTTCAACCCGGGCAAACAACTTGGGATTGAGGAAAATATTGTCGCTGTGCTCGGTAAGCTTGGGAACGATTTCCCCTTGAATGGCTTGAAGCTCATCATTGGAAAGCAAGCTCACCATACTGAAAAACACTCTTGTTGTGCGGTTGAGAAGAGCACCGCTCTTTTCCATAGCCACTATAGTGTTATCAAACGAAGCGGCTTCGCTGTTGTTGATTATACTGGCGATCTGCTGCTTGTGTTCCTTGAGCCCGGCTTCAAAGGCCGGCAGATAGTCTGCTGTCTTTATCTTGTCGAACTGCGGCGCATGATATTGCAGCGGACTTGGGCTGAGCAGCACATTGCTTGCGGTTTGCTCAGCACTTTTTGCCTCTGGCATACTTTGACTCACTTGTTTTACCTGGGTATTGCTGACAGTTTCTTTGGTTTGCTGTTCGGCACAGGCGCTCAGCACCAGTGCAGCGCCTATGGCGGTGGCGATTAATGTCTTACGCATCTTGACTCCATTAACGGCAGGCTATTGCTTAGGGAGGGTACGAATCAGTCCTCATGGCATTCTGCATAGGACTTGTTCGCACCTTCCATTGTTATAATTTGCTACCCGGGACACCTGTCTCGGCGGGGCAACAGCCCTGTTGATTCCCGCCCCTACCTTAACAACTCTTCCGCTCTTTGGACAATGACTTAACTGTAAGAAATTCTGCTCACTTACCGTCAATTCGATATGAATGCGCATGCGTCCCGCCGATAACTCAGGCTTATCTGTCTAGACAAGAAAAGTGTGCGCCTGCCACAGCATCGGGTGGCACCAACCTGCCCAATGTCACAAATTGTCACTGGCTTTTACCGTCCAATGTCACATAAATGTCTTCGCCTTTCGCTATACTGCGCCTCGCCTAACCAGGTTAATCATATGATTAACAACAGGTTGACAAGGTGATGGCGGGAAAGTCTCCCGGGGTCAATAATAAAAACCAAGAGTAGTAAACAATGCAAACCAAGACATTAATCACACTGGCGATTGCCGCCGCACTGGGACTCAGTGCCTGTAACAGCGACGACAATGATGAACCAACGGTCAGCGTAAATCTGCGGGTATTGGAAACCACAGATCTGCACACCAACATCATGGATTACAACTATTACAGCGGCAAGGAAGACCCCACTATAGGTCTGGCCCGTACCGCCAGCCTGATCCATGCCGCCCGCAAAGAAGTCACCAACACTGTATTGGTCGATAACGGCGATCTGCTGCAGGGCAGCCCTATGGGCGACTATATGGCCAAAGTGGGTATCGCCGATGGTGAAGTGCACCCCGCCTACAAGGCGATGAACCTGCTTGATTATGCCGTGGGTAACATAGGCAACCACGAATTCAACTACGGCCTGGATTTTCTGGAAAAATCCCTCGCCGGCGCGCAGTTCCCCTATATCAACGCCAACGTTTATTGTGATGCCGATGATTGCTGGAACGGGATCAAAAAAGGTGACAACCTGTTTACCCCATACCTTATCAAGGAAACCGAGGTTAAGGACACTGACGGCAACAGCCACAAGCTCAAGATTGGTTATATAGGTTTTGTGCCTCCGCAAATTATGCTGTGGGACAAGCAGAACCTCACCGGCAAGGTACGTGCCGAGAGCATAGTGGAGAGCGCCAAGAAATTTGTGCCGCAAATGAAGGCTGAAGGCGCCGATATCATTATCGCCATTCCGCACTCAGGCATTGGCTCCACCGAAAACCCAGGCGATCCTGCTGCCGAAAACGCCACCTATGCCCTCACCTATGTCGACGGCATTGATGCCATCATGTTCGGCCACAGCCACTCCATCTTCCCCGATGCCCGCTATGGCGACTTGCCCAACACAGATGTGGAAAAAGGCCTGCTTAACGGTGTCCCCGCCGTGATGCCGGGTCGCTGGGGCGACAACATGGGCCTGGTCGACTTCAAACTGCAGCTTAAAGACGGCAAATGGACAGTGCTCTCGGCCCGCACCGAGGCACGCCCCATCTATGACGGCACCAACAAGACACCGCTGGTGGAAGCCGATAAGGACATTCACGACGCGGTTGAGCTGGAACACCAGGGCACTATGGACTTTGTCGAGCAGCCAATCGGGGTCGCCGCCGCCGACATGTTCAGTTTCCTGACGCTGGTGCAGGACGACCCGACTGTGCAAATTGTCTCCGACGCCCAGATAGCCAACGTCAAGGCCAAACTGCCGGAAGCACTCAAGTCATTGCCGGTGCTCTCTGCAGCCGCGCCGTTCAAGGCCGGTGGCCGTCACAGCACCACCAGTGATGCCGATCAGTATGTGATGGTGGACAAAGGGCCGCTGACCTTCAAGAACGCCGCCGATCTCTATCTCTACCCCAACACTATGGTGGCGGTTAAGCTAAACGGCGCTGAGCTGAAAGACTGGCTCGAGTGTTCGGCCAACCAGTTTAACCAAATAGATCCAGCCAGCACTGAGCCGCAAGAGCTGGTGAACTATAACCACCCCACCTATAACTTTGATGTTATTGATGGCGTGACCTACAAGATAGACGTGACTCAACCGAGCAAATTCGACGCCGATTGTGCTCTGGTCAATGCCGATGCTTCGCGGATTATAGATCTGGCTTTCACCGACAACGAAGGCACTGTTTATACAGGTGAAACCCTGGCGGCCAAGGAGTTTATCGTCGCCTCCAACAACTACCGCGCCTTTGGCGGAAAGTTTGCCGGCACCGGCAGCGAGCACGTGGTACTGGAACTGCCGGACACCAACCGTGAAGCTCTGGCGGCTTACATCACAGAGCAATCCAAGTACAATCCTGAAACCGACAAGTATGACGCCATGGTTAACCCCACGGCCGACTATAACTGGGACTTCAGGAATATAGATACGAATGTTGCTCTGGACATCCGCTTTGTCACCCAGGACAGTGACAAGGCCGCCAACTTCATCCAGGCCAACCAGCAAAGGACCATGACCAAGCTGAGTACCGATGAACTGGGCTTTGCCGTCTACCGCATAGATCTCAAGCCTGCCCAATAAGGCTGTCAGCTGAGACATAAAACGAACCAAGCGCCCTCAGGGGCGCTTTTTATGTTTCTTCACAGATTAAACTTGCCATGATTTAAGCCTTTGACAATGTTATAAAGTAAGTACAGTAAAACACCAGACTCACTCAGCCGTCACGACGGCAAGATTGCAGGAAATCTTTTATGTCTTCGATACCCGCGCCCTTCTCCCAAGCCTGTGAAAACAACCGCGAACCGATACTCAGGATTCTCAAACAGGCATTCTCAGGCTGCCGCAGGGTATTGGAGATAGGCAGTGGTACCGGTCAGCACTCGGTCTACTTTGCCCCAGAGTTACCGCACCTGGTGTGGCAATGCAGCGATCAACCCCAGTATCTTGATGGGATCCGCGCCTGGCATAGCAAACTCCCGGCGAGTAATCTGGCCGAGGTGATCACTCTGGAGGTGTGTTCCCCCTGGCCGCAGGCGGCAACTGAGCCGGCACCGGATGCCATCTATAGCGCCAATACTGCGCATATCATGAGTCAACCCATGGTAGAGGCGATGTTTGCCGGCATAGGCAGAGTATTGCAAAGCGGCGGCCGTTTCTGCCTCTATGGCCCCTTCAACTACCGAGGCGATTACAGCAGCGACTCCAACCGGGTGTTCGATGCCATGTTAAGGCAGCGCGATCCGCAAAGCGGCATTCGCGATCAGGAGTGGATCCTGATGCTGGCCGCAGCCCAGGGGCTTGAGCTTTGTCAGGATCATGCCATGCCCGCCAACAACCGCCTGCTGGAGTTTATTCGTAAAACGGTTCGCTAACGGAGGCAAAGTGATGGGCAAAACAAATGTTTTGCCTGAAAAGTCCAGGCGCTATCTGCCTCTGAAACGCCTTTGGTTTTTACACGGCTTTGGCGTAGAGAAACAGATCTGTGGCCTTGACTTCGCCCTGCTCCAGATAGGGTTTACGCAGACTATCAATAAGCTCAAACCCGGCCGCGGCCAACTCACTGACGAAAAACACTTCGGGATAATAGTGGATAAAGACCCTGTCTCCGGAACTGGAGCTTTGATAGCCGGACGCTTGATAGTCATCCTCCATCGAGGCCAGATACAGGAGCCCGCCGTCATTCAGTAGCGCACGGCAGTCTTGCAGTAAGGCCATCACGTCCTGACGTTCAAGATAAGGCGTGACGAAGAGCAGAAGTATTGCATCAAAACCCTCTGGCGTGTCTAAGTCTTCTAGGTCATCAAGGGTATTAGAGCCATCAGAAACCCCAATACTTACGGGCGCAGCAGTGTTTTCAGACACATCAAGGGGGGCGATAGCCTGCACGGCATCAGTTTCAAGCAGCGACGTCAGACAACCAAGCTTGCGGCTATCCAGCCGATAAAAACGTCCCTCGGGCAACAGTTCACCGGCAAGCGCCACCATGGCCGGCGCCGCATCTATACCCACTATCTCGAGCTCAGGCACCCTGTCTACCAACGTGCCGCTGACATGCCCTGGGCCACAGCCTATATCCAGTAACCGCAGGCGCCGCCCGGCACAGGCCTGATACTGCTTCAGCAAAGAGGCGAATCGGTTATGGGCCGAGTCATAACAATCGTTGCCGGCAAACTTATCCCGATAGGAAAGCGCCATTTTGTCAAAGGTTGCCACGGTTTCCCGGTACTTATCCATTGTGCTTCTCTCCCTGCACCATCAAGAGTCGAGGCTCAGCATACTGACTGGCACAAAAAAAAGCCAACCTCAAGGGTTGGCTTTATCAGAGAGGACTTATTCGCACCTTCCCTTATCAAGGATGGCAGACGTTATGCAGCTCCAGGTTGGTACCTATATCCTTGTTGCGGTTGGCCTTGGCATCGTCGTTACGCAGCTGGGTCAGATGATCCAGATAGGCCTGATCCACATCCTTGGTGATGTAGTGACCATCAAACACTGAGGTTTCAAAGCGCTTGATATCCGGGTTTTCCATTCGCACCGCTTCCACCAGATCGCTCAGATCCTGGAAGATGATGCCATCTGCGCCAATGATACGGGCGATTTCATCGGCATCACGGCCATGAGCAATCAGCTCATTGGAGGTTGGCATGTCTATGCCGTAAACGTTGGGGAAGCGGATCTCAGGCGCAGCCGAGGCGAAATACACCTTCTTGGCGCCGGCTTCACGGGCCATCTCGATGATCTGCTCTGAGGTGGTACCACGCACTATGGAGTCGTCCACCAGCAGCACGTTCTTATCCTTGAACTCAGCGCTGATGGCATTGAGCTTGCGTCTGACCGACTTCTTGCGCTCCTGCTGCCCAGGCATAATGAAGGTACGGCCGATATAGCGGTTCTTCACGAATCCCTGACGGTAAGGCAGATCCATGCCACGGGCAATTTCCAGGGCGATATCACAGGAGGTTTCCGGAATAGGGATCACCACATCGATATCATGGTCATACCATTCCTTACGGATCTTCTCACCCAGCTTGGCACCCATGTTGACCCGGCTGGCATAGACTGACACCTTGTCTATGGTGGAGTCCGGACGGGCAAAGTAAACGAATTCGAAGATACAAGGGGCATAACTTGGCGCTTCGGCGCACTGACGGGTAAACAACTCACCTTCCGTGGTGATATACACGGCTTCGCCGGGAGCCACATCGCGCATCACTTCGAAACCAACGGCGTCCAGTGCCACACTCTCTGAAGCCACCATATACTCGGTCCCAGAGGCTGTCTCATGCTTACCAAGCACCAGAGGACGAATACCGAAAGGATCGCGAAATGCCACCAGGCCCTGACCAATAATCATAGCCACCACGGCGTAGGCACCGCGGGTATCGGCGTGCACCCGGGAAACTGCATCGAACACTTCATCCGGGCTCAAGGTCAGGCTGTCGGTTTTGTCCAGCTCATCGGCCAACAGGTTGAGCAACACTTCAGAGTCGGACGTGGTGTTCACATGGCGGCGCTTGTTGCGCAGCCCTTCGGCCAGTTGCAGTGTGTTGGTCAGGTTGCCGTTGTGCGCCAGAGAGATCCCGAAAGGAGAGTTCACATAAAACG
This sequence comes from Shewanella indica, assembly GCF_033842865.1. Lineage (NCBI taxonomy): Bacteria > Pseudomonadati > Pseudomonadota > Gammaproteobacteria > Alteromonadales > Shewanellaceae > Shewanella > Shewanella indica. Next base: position 3,287,725 of record NZ_JAWXXR010000001.1, on the reverse strand, counting down.
GTTGGGCTTCAGAGGCACTGGAGCTGCCGGCGGTGGGATAACGCACATGGCCGATGCCGGCGTTGCCCTGCAGCCGCTGCATATGCTTGGGTTCAAATACGTCCTTGACCAGACCATTGGCCTTACGCAGGCGAAAGGCATTCTGATCGATAGTCACTATGCCTGCAGCATCCTGGCCACGGTGTTGAAGCACTGTCAGTGCATCATAGATGGTCTGATTGACCGCCGAGCGGCCAACGATTCCGACGATACCACACATGGGTAAGCTTCCTCATTGTAAGATGTTCTGATAATTGTATTTTTTATATTTTGGGTACAAAGCTTGAGGTATTTTCCAAGTAGTCAAAAAACCACTGGATAACCACCCCGAATTCGGGCACCAGTTGCGAACCCTGCCACCAATCGGTTTTGGGCGCGCCGGTAAAGGCATCCATAAAAAAGAGTATGGCACTGACTATCAATGCGCCGCGCAGCGCACCGAAACACAGGCCAAGAATTCTGTCCGTTCCCGAGAGCCCTGTCTTGGAGACCAACTGGCCTATCAAATAGTTCACCAAGGCCCCCACTATCAGGGTGACAACAAACAGGATGGCGATAGCAACCCCGTTTCGCAGCACCTCATCATTGATTTGGGTGATATGAACGGCAAGGTCTTGATAAAACTGGCTGGCGATGAAAAAAGCGGCGAACCAAACCACCAGCGACATGGCTTCTTTGGCAAAACCACGGATCAGACTGATAAGAGTCGATAATCCGATAACTATGATGATGGCGTAATCTATCCAAACCATGGGTAGAAGTATCCGGTGAAGATTTAAGTCGGCGGGATTCTACCAGAGAAGGCAAGCATTCTCACCCCCGGGGGCGTAAATAATTGCTTGCCGACTCGGGGCAAACTGTCATCTTTCCTGTGGGTTATAGCGAACTACTTTACCCTTGAGTTTGGTCAGCTGTTCCACTTTCTGCTGTTGCTGTTTGATGCGTTCGCTGGAGACATCCGGACCGACAAACACCCGGGTCAATTTGCCGTCCACAGGCTTATCCGGCAAGGTATAGGCGCTGAATCCGGCCTTGCGCAATTTGGCCACCAGGGCTTTGACATTGGCCGCATTACTGAAGGCGCCGAGCTGTAAAGTCCAGGCCGCATCACTGGGTTTGGCCTTGGGTTCGGGAGTCTTTTTGGCCTCCTGCGGCTTGGATTGGGCGGTGTTGGAAACACTGTTTTCGGTAGCCTTCACCTCGGGAGCGGGTTCGACTTCAACCTGAGGCTCGTCTGTCTCCTGCGCCAAGTCCAGAGTCTCGGCGACATCCAGGGTTTGAAACTCCCCCGGCTCCGCCAATTGCGATTCGGTATCCGGCCGCAGCGGAATTTCAGTGAACTGCTCTTGCTGGCGCTCTTTCTTGCCATCGAGAATGTCAGGTAAAAAGATCACCCCCAAGGCGACCAATACTACGGTACCTACCAGACGGTTATGAAACTGAGTCGACAAAATATCTTCCTTCCAGTCTTAGATAAGCGCTTTAAAGCCCGAAACAGTGTAAAAGGAGCCAAAGACAATTACCACATCTTCGGCGCCGAGTTTGGGTTTGAGGTATTGCCAGCAATCTTGCATCTGTTCAAATTCCCGGGCGTCAGAGCCATCCGGCAGGGCTTTTCGCAAACGGCCGGCATCGGCACCACGCTCATTATGCAGCGTCACCAACAACCAGCTGTCTATGCTAGGCGCCAGCGCTTGCATTACGCCTTCGATATCCTTGTCCTTGAGCATACCGCAAACGCCATAGACTCGCCCCTTGGCCTGCAGTTCATCCAGCCTTTGCGCCAGATAGCGGGCCGCGTGGGGATTGTGCGCCACATCCAAAATAATCAGCGGCGCCTCGCAGATATGCTCCATTCTGCCGCTGAGCCTGGCACTGGCGAGCCCTGAGCAAATCGCCGCTTCGGAAAGCTCAGGCCAGAGTTGTTCCAGCGCCGCCAAGCTGGTGGCGGCATTGGGCAGAGGTAATTGCGGCCTGGGTAAGCCCTCAAACTGCCAGTGCTCACCGCAAAAATCCCAGCCAGTGCTGGTTTGCTTGTAGCAAAACGCCTGCCCCACCGCCTTGAGTAAGGCGCCCTTTTCATTGGCAACCTCAACCACGCTGGCAGGCATCTCGGCATCGCCTACTATCGCCGGGCGGTTGTGACGGAAGATGCCGGCCTTCTCACGGCCAACCAGTTCCCGGGTGTCACCAAGATACGCCTGATGATCAAGATCTATGGCGGTTACCACACTGACATCGGCATCTATGATATTGGTAGCATCCAGCCGGCCTCCCAGGCCCACTTCCAGAATAACCAGATCCAGCTTGGCCTGCTTGAACAGCAGTAATCCAGCCAGGGTGGCATATTCAAAGAAGGTCAGCGAGGTGTCGCCTCTGGCCGCCTCTATGATTTCAAAGGCCGAGATAAAGTCGCTATCCGGCGCATCGACACCGTCTATCCGCACCCGCTCATTGTAATTGAGGATATGGGGCGAGCTGTAAACTCCGACCCGATAACCCGCCGCGCGCATGATCTGCTCCAGCATACGGCAGGTGCTGCCCTTGCCATTGGTACCGGCAACTGTGATCACCTTGGTGCTGCCCAGTGACTGCACGCCGAGCCTGGTGGCAACTTGGGTGACCCGCTCGAGCCCCATGTCGATTTCAGTCGGATGAATAGCCAGCAGGTAGTCCAGCCAAACAGACAAAGGAGCGTTGGCTCCCGGTAGCTGATGCGGATGAGCGGATGATTGCGACATTTGATTCTTCCCTTAAATCTTGATGTTGCCGCAAGCAAAAGCGTAGCGGCAACAGCATGCTAACGGTTTCAGTCCGGCATAAACAGTGGGCCCATGGCCAACTTGGGCAGTTGATATTGCTCAGGATAGCTGACATGCACCAGATAGAGGCCATTGGGTTTGGCGGTGGGAGCCGCCTTGGTTCTGTCTTTAAGCTCCAGCAACTGACCCAGCCAATCCAGCGGCTGATTGCCAAACCCCACTTCCAGCAGCGAGCCGACAATATTGCGCACCATGTGATGCAAAAAGGCATTGGCTTCGATATCCACTATCACATACATGCCCTGGCGGGTCACACTGACCCTGTGCACATTGCGAAACGGGGTGCGCGACTGGCATTGGATCGCCCTGAAACTGGTGAAGTCGCGCTCACCCAGCAGATACTGAGCCGCCTGATGCATCTTCTGCTCGTTTAGGTCACCGTGATAATGGCTGACGCCACCACGCAAAATGCCGGGACGGAAATTGTGGTTGTAGATGATATATCGGTAGCGACGAGCAGTTGCCGAAAAGCGGGCATGAAAACTGTCGTCTACCTCTTTGGCCCAGCGCACCGCAATATTGTCCGGCAGATTGGCATTGACGCCCAGGGTCCAGGCGCCTTCTTTACGAATGGCAGAAGTATCAAAATGCACCACTTGCCCGGTGGCGTGTACCCCGGCATCGGTGCGACCGGCGCATTGCAGTGCTATCGGCTCATTGGCGACCAGAGACAAAGCCCGCTCCAACTGCCCCTGAACTGAATCCACTTCGGCCTGGCGCTGCCAACCATAATAGCCGCTGCCGTCATATTCGATACCCAACGCAATACGCATCTGTTTCTCCCCTGATCTCAAGGCGGCGAATTCTACCACAGAGCAGGCATTCGCCTCCAAGAAAAAGCCCGGACAATAAACGGACTGCATAAAAAACGGCGCCTGGGGCGCCGTTTGAGTATTGACTGAGCTCTAGCCCAAGGTTTTGATCAGGGCTGCAGCTTCCTCTTGCTGGCGGGCGTTGCCGTCCAGCTCCACCTCTTTAAGCAATGCCTTGGCGCTGTCTTTGTCATCGATTTCGATATAGGCCCGCGCCAAGTCCAGCTTGGCGTTGACAGAGTTTTCCTCATCATCGACGTCGACCATAGCGGCGGCGCCAACGAGGGAATCGAGTTCGCCCATATCCACGTCCAGTTCCTTGTAGGGGTCGGTATCACTGTTGCCTTCATCGGCTTCACTGAGCAGGCGCTCAATATCGATAAATCCGTTTTCCTTCTGGAAGGCGCTGAGATCGTGCTCCGGCACCATGCTGGAAGCGACCTTGCCTTTTTCTTTGGCATCGAGGGCTGCCAGCGCTTCATCCACTGTCAGTTTATGATCTTCGAGATCCAGCGAGTCATCATCATCCAGTTCAAGACTGAATTCTTCATCCACCTCGGCTTCGTTGACAACGTTTTCAGAGAAAGCGGCCAACAGATCATCGTCGCTCAGACTCTTATCACTGTCGTCACTATCCTGGGCCAGGCCGATATCCAGAGCCTGCTCGGTATCTGTTAGGCTGTCTTCAACTTCAACAGCCTGTTCCTGGCTTGAGAGCTCCTCTTGAGTCAAGAGCTCTTCTATGGCTGTAGGCTGTTGCTCTTCTTGCGCCGAGGGCTCTTTTTTCGCTGAAGGCTCTTCCTCAACCAAGGGCTCTTTGGGTGCGGAGGGCTCCCACTCAAGCATATGGGGATCATGGCTTTTGCCGCCGGCCTTGAGATCGTCGAAGAAGCCGGAATCCTTGTCGCTGCGTTGACCGCTTTGCAGCTCGTTATCGCTATCCCTGCTCTCATCGGCCAAAATATCGGTTTCATCAGGCTTCTTAGGCTCGTCCAAGTCCTCAGCCTGCGACAAGCCTGCCAGCATGGTATCCAATTCGGCATCGCTGCGCTCAGTGGCATCATCAGACTTAACCTCTGAGCTATCTTCCTCGTCTGTCTCAGCGATTGCCTCATCAACGTTATCTATCGCAATTACATCATCCGCAAGCCCTGCCAACAAGGCGTCCAGATCTTCACTCTCTTCCTCAGCTTGAACCGGCTCTGCTGCTTGAGTCTCGACAGCTTCGTCCAAGTCATCGAAACCTGCCAGCAAGGCATCTATGTCTGCCTCTGTATCGCTGGAGTCTACGGCAACCTTGTCATCTTCAAGCTCGGCGGCGATAACGTCGCTTAAGTCTTCCTCTTCAGAATTCAGTTCTACCGGCGAGTCGAATCCTGCGAGCAAAGCATCTATGTCCGCTTCTTCGCCCAGCTCGGTACCAGTTGAGTCATCCTCATCCAGCTCGGCGGCTATGGCAGCACTGAGATCTTCCTCGGCTTCAGCCCTACTATCGTCTTCAACTTGAGCACTGGCTTCAATTTGAGGTTCTGTGTCTTCTTTGACGTCAAACCCGGCCAGCAGCGCATCGATATCGGCTTCCTGTGTCTCATCCAGAGTCTCGTCAGCCTGCTCATCTTCGGCCAATTCGGCGGCGATAGCGGCACTGAGATCTTCATCCAGCTCTGCCTTCGCTTCTCTCTCTGAAATCACCTCTTTGTCTTGTTCAAAAGCAAACTCTTGATCGAGTTCTTGGCTAAAACCCTGTTCAAAAGCAGCAGTCACATCTTCCGGTAGGGTTTCACTCAGATCAGGCTCTGATGCTGGAACACTTTCGGCCTGCCAATCTTCAGGAATAACTTCCTGTTTATCGGTATCGTCCAAGCCAGCCAGCAATGAGTCCAAGTCTTCCTCGCCAGCATCTTCCTGCTCACCGGCCTCTTGTTCACCCATAGCTTCAGCCCAGAGATCATCGAGCGACTGACCTTCATCTTCAGCCTCTTGGCTGGTATCCCCTTCGCCTGAGTCGATGAACATCTCCTGCGCCATATCCATCTGCTCGTTGTCACTCTCAACTTCCGGCTCAGGCTGCAGCGCTGAGCTGTCGACATCCAGCAATGAATCAATGGAATCGTCCGGATCATCGTCCAGACGCACGGCCAGTTCATCGTTGGCGTTTGCCATCTCGGCCGTGGCCGCGCCGGCAACAGCTGCGGCTGCCATTGGGGCAGCATCTGTCTGTGGCGCTTGACCATTAGCCTGCTTACGCTTGCGGCGCAACATGCTCCACAGCAGCAACAACAACAATACCGCGGGTACTGCGGCAGCCAGCACCAACAATAATGGGTTATCCATCAAACTGCGCCAGAGGTCGTCCGGCTCATTCGCCGTAGCATTGGCGACTTGAAGCTGCTGTTTGAGATCAGCATTTTCGGCCTTGAGTTGCTGTTCCTGTTTTTTACTGGCCTGTAGTGACTCTTCCAATACCGATAGACGCTGATTCAGCTCATCAATTTGCGCCTGCAGCCCTTGGTTATCCGTATTGGCCACCAAGAGTTGATCCTGAGCACGCCCCAGCTCATCGGTCAGACTCAGGTTGCGGCTCTGCAATGCTTCAATGCTGTTATCGTCTGCCGTTTCTTGGGTTGCTTCTGTTACTGTATTTGAGGATTTAGTAGAAGCCACTTGAGTGGGTTCAGTGGATGACTCACTGACTTTGGGCTGCTCACTGTTATCCTTGACACTTGTACTCACCTTGGATGGCTGCGTCGCAGGTTGAGGTTGGGTGGCCGTCGTTGGCTCTTTCACGGCTTGGCTTGAACGCTCTGGGGCTTTAGCGGTTTCAGTTTTGCCATTATCTGCTTTTAGCGGCTTACCGGAAGACCAGCGCTTATCATCCTGTTCGGCGCGAGCTCTGGCCATACTCAAAGGAATAGCCTGCATCACCTCCTTGGAAGGGATAAGCAGTATCATGCCCCGTTCGAGGCTGTTGTAGTTATTGGATGAGAAAGCGTGCGGGTTGGCTTCAAAAATCGCGGCCATGACCTGATAGATACTGACACTGGGATCCGGTCTGACTTTCTGGGCAATACTCCAAAAGGTGTCCGATGTTGTCGTCGGGCCATACTGGCGCACCTGCTGGCGCACTTGACCGTCGGGACCGGTAATTTTCAGGCCTTCTGCATGGGCGGGTTCTATAAGACTACTTGGGTTCAGGGCAAAAAAAGCGGCCATCAGGCCAACAAGATATGAAGTGCGAAAGTTCATCCATTCTTCCCTTTCAAGCGCTGGTTTCGCCGGCTGACGACTGGCTTTAGGCATTTGTATTTATTGAGATTACTATAAACCAGAAATGTCCGCCCTGCTACTGTTCACATTTGCAAAACAAAAAAAGCCTGCAAACTGCAGGCTTTTTCAACAGAAACAAAGCGTTTAGGAAAAGTGCTTCCAGCCTTGCATGTAAGTCTGAAAGCACAGGCAGAGCCCTCGTGGGACTGACTCGCACCTTCTTTAGAGATAGTCGCGGATCAGGATCTCACCTATCTGTACACTGTTGAGCGCCGCACCCTTACGGATATTGTCAGAGACCACCCAAAGATCTATACCCAGATCGTGGGAGATATCCTTGCGCACCCGGCCGACATACACAGGATCACTACCGGCGCCTTCAGTAACAGCTGTCGGATAATCGTCATCATCTTCAAACAGCACCACGCCTTCGGCATCCCGCAACACTGCCTTGACTTCGGCAGCATCAACCGGCTGCAGCGTCTCGATGTGAATCGCTTCCGAGTGTCCATAGAACACAGGGACCCGCACCGCAGTAGGGTTCACCAGAACTTCGCTGTCGCCGAGGATCTTATGGGTCTCCCAAACCATCTTCATCTCTTCTTTGGTGTAGCCATTTTCCATAAACCTGTCTATGTGCGGCAACACGTTGAAAGCTATCTGCTTATCATAAACCTTGGGCTCTGAAGGCAAGCCTTGCAACAACTTTGCAGATTGACCCGCCAGCTCTTCAATCGCCTTTTTACCTGTACCGGAAACCGACTGATACGTGGCCACATTGATACGGCTGATCCCAAAGGCATCATAGATAGGCTTGAGCGCCACCAACATCTGAATCGTCGAGCAGTTGGGGTTGGCAATAATATTACGGTTACGGAAGTCGGCAATCGCCTGCGGATTGACCTCTGGAATAACCAATGGAATATCCAGGTCGTAACGGAAGTGAGAGGTGTTATCTATCACCACACAACCGGCATCGGCCGCAATTGGCGCCCATTTCGCCGAGACGTCACCGCCGGCAGAGAAGAAGCCTATCTGCGCCTGAGTCCAGTCGAAGCTTTCTACATCGAGGATCTCCACCTGTTTACCGTGAAAACTCACGGTTTCACCGGCGCTGCGACTACTGGCCAGTGGAAACAGATTCGCCACCGGGAAGTTACGCTCCTCGAGGATTTCTATCATGGTTTGACCCACGGCTCCTGAAGCACCCAATACGACAACGTTAAATTCCTGCGACATTTACAGACCGACTCCTGAAAAACCTAAATGAGACAACCAATCTACCCCAGAACCGCCGACATTTGAAAGAGTCAAAGCACTGAATTCTCGCCTATGGCGGTGATTTTTTCTCATGTCATCAAAACCTGTGGGGTTTTTCAGCATTTTCCGGAATTTTTCATCGTCATCACGCAGATCATAAATAAATCGGCACAAGGACAATAATGCCTTTTCATCGGGCGAACTACTGATATCGAGCCGGGAGCTCCAACGCTCTGGCAATAGCGCCCCAAGTGACTTGTCCGCCGGGCGGTTGAGTATCGCCATCAAGGACTGATATAACATGAAAGTGCCCCGGGCCTTGCCCTCCAGGCTGTAACCGGCAATATGCGGTGTAGCAAACTCCACCAGAGGCACCAGCTCCAGCATGGGATTAGGCTCCCCTTGCCAAACATCCAGCACTAACTTGAGATCCGGTCGCTTGCCCTTGACCCGGATCAGCGCGCGATTATCTATCACTTCACCGCGGCAACAGTTAAGCAACCAGCAGCCGGGTTTCAGCGTTTCCAGTCGCTGCTCGTCAAACAGATACCAAGTAGGATGCTCGCCATCCCGGGTCAGAGGTACGTGCAGACTAATGATATCGGCACCGGCAATCAGTTCATCCAGGCCAACAAAGCGGCGGCTGTCGCCGGCCTCGGCCAGTAAGGGATCGCAGAGCAAGGTATTAACTCCGTATGCCTCCAGACAGCGCGCCAGCGCCGAGCCTGTGTTACCGGCACCGACTATGCCAACGGTTTTGCCCTTAAGCTGAGTGTCAAATCTGTTGGCCAGCTCCAACATGGCGATAAAAGCATACTCGCCAACCGCGATGGCATTGCATCCGGGTGCATTGAAAAAGGGGATGTTGCGGGACGCCAGATAAGCCTTGTCCACATGATCTGTCCCTATGGTGGCACTGCCGACAAACTTAAGTTTATGTGCGCCTGCCAGCAGTGCCTCATTGACCTTGGTGACCGAACGCACCAGCAAAACATCGGCGTCGGCTACTGTGGCCGCATCCAGATGACGGCCATCGACGGCTACTATCTCCCCCAGCTCGGCAAACAAGGGCTGCACATAGGGCATGTTTTCATCAACCACCAACTTCATCGACTTTCCTGCTCTGTTGTGGATTAAACCGCTATTCTATCAGCGAGCTAGATGCTTGTCTGAGTCCGGCGCACATTTGCGGAAGCTACTAACAAGTTCTGCGTCAGCTCATAAGCAAAGAAGGAAGCCATTTGGCTTCCTTCTTGATTCAGTGACACAAGGCGTTTACTTGTATTTACGCATCACCAGGGTAGCGTTGGTGCCACCGAAACCGAAGCTATTGCTCATAACAGTGTTGAGCTCGGCGTCGCGGTATTCACGCACAATTGGCATACCTTCTGCGGCCTCGTCCAGGTTGTCGATATTGATTGATGGCGCGATAAAACCTTGTTCGAGCATCAACAAGCTGTATATAGCCTCATGAACACCGGCTGCGCCCAGGGCGTGGCCTGTCAGTGACTTGGTTGAGGCAATCGCCGGCATCTGGCCGTCGAAGACTTCACGCAGGGCTTCCAGCTCTCGCACATCACCGACAGGGGTAGAAGTGCCGTGAGTGTTAACGTAATCGATAGGTGTATCTACTGACTCCAGCGCCATCTTCATGCAACGCACCGCACCTTCGCCGCTTGGGGCTACCATGTCATAACCGTCAGATGAAGCGCCATAACCTATGACTTCAGCATAAATCTTGGCGCCGCGGGCCAGCGCGTGCTCCAGCTCCTCGACAATCACTATGCCGCCGCCGCCAGAGATAACAAAGCCATCACGGTCGGCATCATAGGTGCGGGAAGCCTTTTCCGGTGTGTCGTTATACTTGGTCGACAAGGCGCCCATAGCGTCAAAGCCCATGGTCAGGGTCCAATCGATCTCTTCAGCGCCGCCGGCAAAGACCATATCCTGTTTACCCATCTGGATCAGTTCCACCGCATGGCCGATACAATGCGCACTCGTGGCACAGGCTGAGCTGATGGAGTAATTCATCCCTTTGATTTTGAAGGGCGTCGCCAGACAGGCACTGGCAGTAGAAGACATTATCCGCGGCACAATATAAGGACCCACGCGCTTGACGCCTTTAGCACGCAGGGTGTCAGCCGCCTGAACCTGGTTGGAAGACGAAGCGCCACCGGTACCAACAATGAGACCTACACGAGGATCTGAATACTGCTCTTCGGTCAGACTGCTGTCTTCAATAGCTTGCTGCATAGCCAAATAGGCGTAGGCTGCGGCATCCCCCATAAAACGCAACGCCTTGCGATCGATATGCTCGGCGGGATTGAGTTTGATGTCGCCCCAGACATGACTGCGCAGCTGCATCTCCTCAAACTGATCTGAGTGGGTGATACCACTGCGGCCAGCCTTGAGAGATTCTGTCACTTCTTGTTTGTTATTACCGATACTTGATACAACGCCAATTCCGGTGATCACGACTCTTTTCATGTTTTACTATCCATTCCGTACAATTCAGTACCTACTTTTGCTGACGCCATGTTAGCCGTTTTACAGCATTTAAGTGGTCAGCTTTCCGTAAACTTGGGTAAAATAATGCCGAACAAGGCCTCCAGAGTAAAAAATTGCCCGTGAAACAGGAACAACTTCGGCCATCCGGCAGTGAAAATACGCAAACTTGCAGTCAAAATCCCACATCTGTGGAAACAACACAAGCCCCGACGGCGACTCTTGCGCCCTACCAACAAATCCGTTTCGGTGACAAGCCCTTCGGGCGGCAAATTTGTCTGGCGGCGGTAGGCAGTGAAGCCCTGTTGCCGCTGCTGCAACTCTGGAGCCAACTACGACAGAATTATCCCAAGCTTGTGTTACAACTCTTGCTGTTTGCCGCCGATAAAGATTCCCGGGCAGAATCGCTCAAGGTCCTGCAAAGCAAACTGCCATTATGGCAGACCACCGAAGCTACGGCATTCGCCGAACATCAAACAAGCGCAGTAATGGCGCTTCTTGCCGAGCTGCAGGCAGGTAAACCTCTGGCAATCCCCGGCTGCCAACGTTTTGTGCTCGATGGTGGCAGGTTGACACTGGATCTCTACCTTGAATTTGACGCCACCTTGCTCAAAGAGTTGCCAGGGGTAAACCATAACGGCTGGATAGACAACTGGCTCTGGCTTGCAGAGTCCTTACCCTCTCAGGCAGCGGTCTGGCAGATGGCGCGCTTGGCTAAAGACTACGCCTCCTTGCTGTGCCTGCCAAGTAAGAGAAGCGCTCTTGCCTCTATTATGGTCAATAGCGGGCTCAATATAGTAGATTTTAACGGGCCGGCAGCACTGCTTTTGACTCAACAAACTGAGCTCGAGCCCATCGCCAAGGCAGAACGCCTTGCCTTGCGGCGCCAAAGCAATGCCAGACTGGCGCCCTGGCCGCTCTACCGGGAGCCCATGCTTGCAGATGATGAATCTATTGCCATTATTGGCGCCGGTGTGGCCGGCAGTCAGCTGGCATTGTCATTGGCAGAGCGCCAACAAGCCAGCCAGGTATTTTGCAGCGAGGATAACGCGGGTGAAAGTGCCAGCGGCAACCGACAAGGTGCACTATACCCGCTGTTGACGCCGGAAACATCAGAGCTCAACACCCTGTTCCAACAAGGTTTTCTCTTCAGTCGACGGCGGATAACCGCCCTGACTGCCGCCGGGTTCGATATCGCCCATGACTTTTGCGGTGTGTTACACACTGGCTATGATGAGCGAAGCCGCGCCCGCCTGGATAAGATTGCCGAGGGCCAAAACTGGCACCCGGATATTCTGCGCCGGGTCGACAGCTTTGAAGCTACTGAGCTTGCGGGATTGGATATAGAAGAAGATGGCCTTTTTTACCCTCTGGGTGGCTGGGTCTGCCCCAGAGCACTGTGCCGCGCCGCCATCCAATACGCCGTCGACTCGAGTTACTGTGACTTTCAACCCCGAACCCATATCAAGGCGATTTCAAGAGAGGATCACCTCTGGTGGTTAAGTGCTGCCGATGGTCGCCGCTTTGGGCCATTCAAGAAGCTGGTGTTGGCAAGCGGCGCTTCGCTGACGGCGCTGCCACAAACTTCGGCCCTACCCGCCTCACCTTTTCGCGGCCAGGTCAGTGAAGTTGCAACCCAAGGCGGGTTGGGAGCGCTTAAGGCAGTGCTGTGCGCCAAGGGATACCTCACTCCGGCCTGGGAGGGGATTCATTGCCTGGGAGCCAGTTATATCAAAGATCCCGAGCAGTTGGCCTACAGCGACGCCGAGCAGAGAGAAAACCTGCAAAAAATCGCCATGAGTTATCCGGATGCCGACTGGCACCGGGGGCTGGTGATGGGACAAGATGCCAGAGTAGGGGTGCGTATGGTCACCCGGGATCACTTTCCCATGTTGGGGCAAGCACCGGATGTCAGTGCACTAATGCAGGCTTATCAGCAACATCAGCACACCCCCGAGAGTGCCCGCTACTGGCAACAGACACTGGCGCCTGTGCATCCCGGTCTTTATATTCTTGGTGGTTTGGGCTCACGCGGCCTCAGCACAGGTCCATTGGCGGCGGAAATTCTGGCATCAGAGCTTTGTCATCAACCCTTGCCGGTAGGCAGTACGCTGCTGCAGCGCCTTAATCCCAACCGGATGTGGATGCGCAAACTTATCAAGGGTAAAGCGCTTTAATATTGAATGAATTAACCAAGACATGCATGGGCAAACCGAGCTTAATAGAGGAAGCTGTTATCAAAGCCTCACTCAGAAACTATCGTATCCATGGATAATCTATATCCATTAGCCGACAGTATTGCCATTCTGGCATCGGCCACAGCTCGTCAAACCGTTTAAGTTGAATGGAACGCCCGTCCACGAATAACATTCCAAATGAACCAACACAGGTAATCAATCGAGATAAAAAATGCCGCTCAGCATAACTGAACGGCATTGTACTTTAAGACTGCTTTTGCAGATGCAGACTTAAACTATATTACAGTTCTTCAGCATTCTCAGACAGATAGGCAGCAACACCGTCTGGGCTGTCTTTCATGCCTTTCTTGCCTTTTTCCCAACCTGCCGGGCAAACTTCACCGTGCTCTTCATGGAATTGCAGCGCGTCGATCATACGCAGCATTTCATCGACGTTACGACCAAGAGGCAGATCGTTAACGACCTGGTGACGCACCATACCTTCTTTGTCGATCAGGAAAGAACCGCGGAAAGCCACACCGGCTTCTGGGTGTTCAACGTCGTAAGCCTTGCAGATGTCGTGGCGAACGTCGGCTACCAGAGTGTATTGAACCTGGCCGATACCGCCTTTTTCCACTGGGGTGTTACGCCATGCATTGTGAGTAAACTGAGAATCGATAGAAACACCGATCACTTCAACGCCACGCTTCTTGAACTCTTCCATGCGGTGATCGAAAGCGATCAGCTCAGATGGGCACACGAAGGTGAAATCCAGTGGGTAGAAGAACACTACCGCAGGCTTGCCTTTGATTGCTGCAGTCAGGTTGAAGCTGTCAACAATTTCGCCAGAACCCAGAACAGCTGCTGCAGTAAAGTCCGGAGCCGGACGGCCTACTAATACGCTCATTTTATACCTCCATCTATGGATTGAGCTGTGAATAAAACAGAATCCGTTTTAACTACAGGCCATTATAAGAGGTGCCATGCACCTGACAACCTATTTAGGATCAATATCACGCTTTTGCCCCAAATTAAGGCTTGTCTGGATAAGAAATCGGCAAGTGTGCGGTCACGGCAACAACCTGGCTCACAAAGCGATTCAATAACCTCAGGATCCAGTTCACAAAGGCAGTTTTTTTGCCGCAAACACTGATTGCAGCTGGACATCCAAGCCCCCCCAGTCAAAAATAGCCCCTTTGTTTAGCGAATAAGACTTTACTATGAACGCAGTTGTGATTGCCGTCTGTCTGATGCTCGCTCTCAGCCTGGCCCGGGTCAATGTGGTGATCGCCTTGACGATCAGCGCCCTGGTCGCCGGCTTGATGGGAGGACTGGACATCCACCAGACCATAGAGGCATTCAATACCGGCCTGGGCGGTGGTGCCCAGATAGCCCTGAGTTATGCCCTGCTCGGCGCCTTTGCCGTGGCCCTGTCACATTCCGGGCTGACCACTTTGATTTCCACTACAGTGATCAAGGCTCTTGGCAAGGATCCCAATAGTCAAAACCTCAAGTGGGTTCGCAGCCTGTTGCTGCTGTCGCTGCTGGCCATGGCTATCAGCTCACAAAATATTCTGCCTATCCATATCGCCTTTATCCCCATTCTGGTGCCGCCCCTCTTGCATCTGATGTCCAAACTCAAGCTGGACAGGCGTTTGGTTGCCTGTGTTATCACTTTCGGTCTGGTCACCACTTATATGGTGTTACCGGTTGGCTTTGGCGGCATATTTCTAAACGACATACTACTGGCAAACCTACAGTCCAACGGCTTAGAGGCTCAATCCGGGGACATTCCCCAAGCCATGCTCATCCCGGCCGCCGGTATGTTGACCGGGCTGCTGACGGCCGTGTTTATCAGCTATCGCAAGCCAAGAGAATACCGGGAAGAGCAGATCCTCGCCGCCGAACCGGAAACCGGCCTCAGCAAGCGCAACATCTTCATTGCCGTGCTGGCTATTCTAGCGACTCTGCTGGTGCAGCTGCAGACAGATTCGATGATCTTCGGCGCGCTGGTCGGCTTTATGATCTTCTCATTCAGCGGCGCGCTCAAACATGTGGCCGATGAAGATATCTTTAACCAAGGTGTGCGCATGATGGCCAACATAGGCTTTATCATGATAGCCGCCGCCGGTTTCGCCGCCGTGGTCAAACAAACAGGTGAAGTACTAACTCTGGTGAGTGCCATAGGTGAGTTGATTGGTGACAACAAGGGCCTGGGCGCACTATTGATGCTGGTGGTGGGCCTGTTGATCACCATGGGTATTGGCTCATCTTTCTCGACCATCCCCATTATTGCCACCATCTATGTGCCACTGGCGCTGAACTTTGGTTTCTCTGTGCCTGCGGTTATCGCCCTGGTCGGCACCGCCGCGGCGCTTGGGGATGCCGGCTCACCGGCATCGGACTCAACCCTCGGCCCCACCGCCGGCCTGAATGCCGATGGTCAGCACGACCATATCCGCGATAGCGTGATCCCAACCTTTATTCACTACAATATCCCGCTGCTGATCTTCGGCTGGATTGCCGCCATGGTACTCTAAGCACTGCCTTGGGGAGTGATAACCCTGAATACAAAAAGCCAGTCTGTATCAGACTGGCTTTTTTGCTTTAGCGGCCGGCTTTACAAGCCGGGACTTAGCTTATCGGCGCTGTTTCAGGCCTGAGTTTCTTCTATCAAGCGGTTACCTGAGCCTATCTCAATTTTGCGCGGTTTCATGGCTTCAGGGATCTCGCGCACCAAATCTATATTGAGCAGACCGTGTTCCAGATGGGCGCCTTCGACGGTCACATAATCGGCCAACTGGAAGGTACGTTCAAAACCGCGCTCGGCAATGCCCTGATACAGGTATTTACGCTCCGGGGCCTGTTCGCCCTTGGTGCCTTTCACCAACAGCTTTTCACCCTCGCTGGTGATCTCCAGCTCATCCATGGCAAAGCCTGCAACCGCCATGGTGATCCGGTAACGGTTCTCACCCAGGAGTTCGATATTGTATGGAGGGTAACCGGCATTGCCATTGTTGGCGGCGGCATGTTCGGCCAAACGGGCCAAACGATCAAAACCGATAGCGCTGCGGTAAAGGGGAGTCAAATCATAGTTACGCATAGTCATATCCTCATAGATTAAGCAATATGTAGTGTCGGGCCGAATCATCGCACCCTAGGTTTCACTGGCCGCCCAATGGCACGGCCTTTAATTTATCGGTCAAGGCACTTTCCCTGCCGACACTCAATAGATAAGGTCGGGCAAAAGTATTTCAAGTGTCGGTAGAATTAATTGATTAAAAATCACTCAAAGCCACATGACTGCCCTGCTCTTTTGCCACAAAAAAGCAGCCCCGAAGGGCTGCCTGTAAAGTGACTTAAAGTGCTATTTACTGAGGCACTTCACAACCCAGTGGGCTGTTGGAGTTTTCATAAACGATATCGCCTACCGGCTCGTAATCAACGGCCTTGATGCTTTGTTTCTCTTTCAGGAAGCTGTAGAAGACTTCGGCATCAACATAGCCAGTTTGTACCGGATCCAGCTTGGGATAGCCGTCACCGCCCGCTGCGTTGAAGCTGGGTACAGTGAAGGTGTAGCTATCTGTTGCGCTGTAATCCTTGCCGCTGACTTCGCTGATAGCGACCGACTTGGCCTGACAGTCAACTGTCATTTTCACGCCCGTTATCTGGGCATAAGCCCCTGAACCGCGCTGCATGGTAGCCACTACACCCAGATAATCGCTGAGCTCGGCACCTGTCATAGTGCTCAGGGTTATCATGTTACCGAAAGGCTGCACTGTCAGGACATCACGGTAGCTGATATCACCGGCGGCGATAGAGTCACGTACACCACCCGAGTTCATCACGCCGATATCGGCATTTACCTTGGTGGCCTGCGCCATGGCGAGCAAACGGCCCAGGTTGGTCTGCTGACCACGAACCACGCCGCGATCGCCTTCCAGTTTGCCATCGGTAGTGGCGATGATTTCGCCCAGTTTTTCACTACCCTTGTCCTGATATTGCTGCAGTACAGCCTTCACTGTGGTATCGGCAGGGATCGGCTCACCGGCCAGTTCCTCTGTCTTCTTGCCTTCTGCATCCAGTTTTCTCAGGTTGACCGGGATCAGCTTGTAGCTGACCAGGTGCAGTTTGCCACCATAATATTCAAAATCGGCGCGGCCAACATATTTACCCCACTCATGGGCCTGCATGATCCAGGTGCCTTTGTGCTGATCAGGAAGGCAATCATCACCTGGTTTGAAGTCGGCATAGCTCTGACTACCGGGTTCCATACAAACCGGATTCTGTGAGTGGCCACCTATGATGACCTGCAGCTGTCCCTCTTCCAGGGCGCGAGCCATGGCCACGTCACCCGGGGCATTGCTGCCGTTTTGGCCATCGGCATAGTGCCCCATGTGAGTGGTTGCCACTATGATATCGGCGGCTTTGTTATCATTGAGCTCTTTGATGACCTTTTTGATCTCTTCTTTGGGATCAGTAAACTCAAGCTCGCCGATAAACTCAGGGTTACCTATCTTGGCGGTATCTTCTGTGGTCAAACCTATGACAGCCACTTTAAGACCTTTAATATCGAAAACCTTGTAAGGCTCGAAGTAGCGGCTGCCATCTTTTTTGTAGATGTTGGCAGCCAGCATAGGAAACTCGGCGAGCTCGCGCTGCATATCCAACACACTCAGTGGGTTATCAAACTCGTGGTTACCCACGGCCATGGCGTCATAGCCAATCAGGTTCATGCCGATAAAGTCAGGCTCGGCATTTTGCAGATCCGACTCAGGCACACCTGTGTTGATATCACCACCTGAGAGCAACAGAGCCTGGCCGCCGTTGCTTTCCACTTCGTTGCGTAAGCGATCAACCAGCGTCTTACGGGCTGCCATACCATACTCACCGTCACTGTTTTCCCAGAAGCGGCCATGGTTGTCATTGGTGTGTAAAATGGTGAACTTGGTGCAGTTATCGGCGCCGCAGACTTCCGCTGCCGGATCCTTGTCATCACTGTTACAACCGGCGAGAGCAGCCAGAATGGCTGTCGCCAAAAGTCCTTTCATCAGTTTATTAGACATTGTTAAATCAACCCCATGTTTTTATTTATTTTTACCATCATCATTAATAAGCGGAGAAGCGAACTTCCCGCGCCCGACATACTAGCAAGATTAAGTCAAAAACATGTCACTTTTATTAACAAACAGGAGTTAAACGCATGATTTTAAGGCGGGAAATAACACAAACTGTTCACAATTTAGAATAGGCTTCCAGGGAGCTCTCATACTTTAGCGTATTCTGCTGCTGATATTAAAGTGCACTTGGCACACAATAAAACCTATCGCACTGATATATATGAAAATAACTAAAGTATTAGCAGCGGCAGGCTATTGTTTGATAATGGAAACACCCCCTGAAAGGCCGTTTCCATTATGGGACGACTTATTTTTCAATAAATTAAAACTGGATATTAGGAAAGTGTGAACAAGTTCCACCTGTACTCTGCGTTATCCGGCCCAGTCAAACCCCAGGTATGCCTTCAGGCAGTAGCTTTGAATGCCAATTCTGTGTCAGCCACTCTCTCAATGAGGACGTCGCTAGAACTTATTCGTACCTTCCCTAATTCAAACGCGCCTGCAGCCACTGACTGATGAGATTCAGCTCTTGCGGCACCACGCCGTGCGCCATTGGGAATGTATGCCATTCGAGCCGATATCCTCCCTGCTCGAGCGCTTCTTTGGCCATACGTCCGGCACTGAGAGCAACCACATCATCCTGCTCGCCATGACACTGCAAGATTGGTGTATCACGGTTGGCGCTGCTCAAGTCTTCCGGCAGCTGCTCCCCCCCGGCAAATAACAGGACAACGCCATAATACCGGCCAAGGCTTCGGGGTAGCGCAGTGCGGTAAAGAGGCTCATCACCCCGCCTTGGCTGAAACCGGCAAGCACAATACGGTTGGCAGCAATGCCTTGTTCAATTTGCTGCGCTATCAGTTGCCGAACCAAACGCTCAGATTGCAGCACCCCAGCCATATCGGCTCTGTCATGGAGATTGAGGCTCTTGATGTCATACCAGGCGCGCATCACATAGCCACCATTGACAGTGACAGCCTGCTCCGGCGCATGTGGAAACACAAAGCGTATTGAGTGATCGGCCGGCAGTCCCAATGCCGGCACCACAGGGGCAAAGCCGTCACCCGAGTCACCCAAACCATGCAACCAGATAACGCAGGCGGTGGCCGGCTCCCGGGGTTCAATAACAACGGCGTCCAGGGTAGTTGACGACATAACAACATCCTTCTTGATAGGCAAAAATGTGACCGACATCATATCAGGCTAATAATTCCTTGCCAGCACCATTCTAAAAATTCGAATAAAAACACGTGTATTTCGCGCTTTACCCATAAATAACCACCACCTAGACTGAAATGCGAGCCATAGGGCAAAGCGGTTAAAGGAGCGAAAAATGGGATTATTGCAGCAGGGCAAATGGGTCGACCAGTGGTATCAGACAGACAAAAGCGGCGGCAAGTTCGTCCGTGAAGATGCCAAGCTGCGAAACTGGATCACCCCGGATGGTAGCCCGGGCCCCAGTGGTCAAGGTGGATTCAAGGCCGAACCGGGCCGCTACCATCTCTATGTTTCACTCGCTTGCCCCTGGGCCCACAGAACCTTGATATTTCGAGCCTTGAAGGGATTGGAGGCGCTTATCTCAATGACTGTGGTCGAGCCCCATATGTTGGAAAATGGTTGGGAATTTGCCACAGAGGCGGGCCCCAAGGGCGGCCACCCTATCCAGGGCGCCGAGCAAGACCCTTTGTTTGGCAAAGCATTCCTCTACCAAATTTACCAGCTCGCCGCGGCCGATTATAGCGGTCGGGTGACAGTACCTGTCTTGTGGGACAAACATCATCAGACCATAGTCAGTAATGAATCGTCGGAAATCATCCGTATGTTCAACTCTGCCTTCGATCATCTGACCGGCAATAACCTGGACTTTTACCCGCCCCATCTGAGAGAGGAGATAGATACGCTCAACGAGTTCATCTATCCCAATATCAATAACGGGGTTTACCGGGCCGGTTTTGCCACCTCACAACAAGCCTATCAAGAGGCCTTTGAGCAGCTGTTCAGTGCCCTTGACAGATTGGAGTTGCAATTGAGTGAGCGCCGCTTTCTCACCGGCTCACAACTCACTGAGGCCGACTGGCGCTTGTTTACCACCTTAATCCGTTTCGATGCTGTCTATGTGGGTCACTTCAAGACCAATAAACGCCGTATTGAAGACTACCCGGCGCTGAGCCAATACCTGCGCGATCTGTATCAGTACCCCGGTATTGCCGCCACGGTCAACTTTGAACATATCAAGCAGCACTACTACTACAGCCATGGACAGATAAACCCCAGTCGCATCGTGCCCCAGGGCCCCGAGTTAGACTATCAGCGCAGCCATCAACGCCACAGACTGGAATAGTAAATCACTCGGGCGTCAGGCCGTAAAAGTCTGCCAGTTGCTCGAGCTGTTCATCTGAGTCGAGCCGCAGCTGCCAACGCACGGCGCCGGCATCGGCCAGCAGAATGCAAGGGCCTTTGAGCAAACGGATATCGTCGCTCAGCGCCATCAACACTGTCTGCATGGCCGGCAAACGAACTTGCAGCTCATTGGGACTCAGCAGCAATCGCCCCTGCTCGCAGTTAATTTTCATCCCCTCTCCTCCCAATGGTTTCTCAATCAAAAACGCCCGCTAAAGCGGGCGTTTTCAGTTAAGGCCAAACTCAGTGCTGATGACCACCGACGCCATGGGCATGACCATGAGCTATCTCTTCATGGCTGGCTTCACGGGCTGAGACCACTTCAATATCAAAGGTCAGCTCGCGACCGGCCAATGGGTGATTGATGTCCACAGTGGCCATAAACTTGCCCACCTTGACCACAGTCACTTGACGCTGACCTTGATCTGTATTGACGACCGCGCGCATGCCAGGCTTCCATACTTTGGCGCCCATCAGGTGTTTTACCGATACGCGCTGCTCAGCGCCTTCAACCCGCTCACCGTAAGTTTCAGAGGCAGGCAAGGTCACACTGAACTTGGCACCTATCTCTTTGCCTTCGATGGCTTTCTCGACTCCGGGCATCATGTTGTCATGGCCGTGCAGATAGGCGATGGGATCGTGCCCCTCGTTGGTTTCCAGCACCTCACCCTTTTCATCGCGCAGTGTGTAATTGAACTGCACCACCATATCTTCTTTAACGCTCATTCTGAGTCCTCAGTATTCATGATTCCGGCGCAGCTTAACAAAACTGTCGCCTGCACTCCACTGCTTTGGATTAACGCCCCGCGCCCGGCACTATCGCCAGATGCTCGAGTCGCTCCAGCACCTGGTGGTTTTTCAATGCCAACTGACAAACACCACCATCAATTTGATGCTTAACAGAGCAATCCACACTCCAGCTGCGCAGCAGATATCCGGCCAAGGCCGCATTGCTGGCCACCTTGAGTTCGCCATCCTCCATACGATAGTCGAGCATAATCGCCTCCGGGTGTTTCAGGCTCGGATGGGGAACCAACACCAGTTCCACCGGCGTCAACCAGTTGTTGTCGGCTGCCGGTTGCTCCTTGGGCAAGGGAGAGCCTTCAAGTTCTCTGGCCTGCTTGATACGGGTCACCACAAAGTCGTTGAACTTGCCATGCAGTCTGTCAAATGCCCGCACATGCCAACGCTGACCGTTGTTGACCAGGGCATGGGGCACTATTTCTCGAAAAGTTTCGCCGCTTGAGGTGGAGACATATTGCAGCGCCAGCGCCAGCCCTTGTTGAATCGAGCGCATCAGCGCCGCGATAATCTCGGTATCCGGATGAATAAGCCGCACCGCATCGAAACAGACCTGGCTGGGCACCAGAGGCTGTGACAAACCATCTCCAAAGCCACGGGCCAGACCCGAGAGAATGGCTTCAGGCTCGTGATGAAACAAGGGCTTGAATTCATGCTGGCGCTGATAATGACGGCTGGGATGCATCAGCTTAAGATTCTGTGGCGCCAGCTCGCGATAGAGGCTGAAGTCGCGGGTGGCGGCCGCCAATCCGGTGGCAAACTTGGCAATCAGATCCTGACGACTGACCTGACCAAAATATTGCAAACTGAAATCGATAAAGGCCAGACGCTGACGCTGGCCGTGACTCAACTTGTCTATGTTGCTCATCTCGCTGCGCATATCATTCCCTGAGTTCAAATCGGTGCAGGAAAACGCCAAACTCTGCTGCCGGCATTATCCGGGCAGTTTCTTGGCGCCTTTATAAACTAACATTAGCCAATCCCTTGGCTACCGGCAATCATTTTGATTAGCAGAACTAGAGTCCCAGGGCTTTAAAGGTTTCGGCAGAAGGGAAACCGTCGGCCACCAAGCCTTTGCTGAGCTGAAACGCCTGTAAACTGGCGCGGGAGTTACGCCCGAGAATACCGTCCGGCTTTCCGGCATCAAACCCCTGCTCATTGAGCTTTTGCTGCAGTGCCTTTATCTGGGCGCGGCTCAAGCGGGTTTGCTGCGGCGGTGCTTTGGCAAGCCGACCGGCGCCACTTATTCTGTCGGCCAAATGGCCTACTGAGATGGCATAAAACTCAGAACGGTTCCAACGCTGGATCACCTGGAAGTTATCGTAGCCTAGAAACGCAGGTCCCTCGTGCCCGGCGGGCAGATAGAGTCTGGCTTCCATCTGGGCCTGTGGCAGCACCCTGCCATTGCTCTGGGTCAACCCCAGCGCCTGCCAGTCAGCGAGAGACTTTTTCTGCCCCAGATGCTGATAATCAAATGATTCAGGTAAGCGAACCTCCCTGCCCCAGCGTTCGTTGCGCTGCCACCCCAGGTGAGCAAGAAAGTTTGCCGCCGAAGTCAGGGCATCGTCTATGCTGTTCCAGAGATCCGCCTTGCCGTCACCGTCACCATCGACGGCATAACTGGCATAAGCACTGGGCATAAACTGGGTGTGTCCCATGGCCCCGGCCCAGGAGCCTTGCATATCAGCCGCAGCAAAACCATATTTCTGGCTCAGCTTCAACGCTGTCATCAACTCCTGGGTAAAAAAGCCCGAACGGCGGGAGTCGCAGGCCAGGGTTGCCAGCGAATCCAACACCGGCATCTTGCCCTTGTACCCCCCGTAATTAGTCTCCATGCCCCAAAAAGACAAGAGATATTGCGGCGGCACACCGTACTCGCGCTTGAGCTTATCCAGCAGCGCTTTGTGTTCAACCAGCAGTTCCCTGCCCTTGGAAACCCGCCAATCTGTTACCCGCTTATCGAAATAGTTGGCAAATGTCTGGGTAAACTCGGGCTGACTGCGATCCAGCTCTATCACTCTGGGGACAAACTTGAGTTGCTTAAGATGTGAGTCGATGGTCTGTTGACTGATCCCCTCTTTCAGGGCCTTGTCCTGCATCGCCACAATACACTGAGGAAAAGCCGCTTCTCCGGCCTTTATCAGGGCTTCTACAGGATCCTCATTCTGGGGGGCTGCCAGCGTTTGCGTGGCCAACAGCAGGGGAAACCAGGATAATACTCTGAACACCTTCCGACTCCTTAAAAAATTAAACACCCCATCGAGTTCCATCCTAACCAGTCGCTCAGCGTTTTTTAAGCCCCGCAGGCATAATTCCCTGTCGTTGAGTCGATTTTTAAGCATTTATTCCTGTTTGTTCATCTGAGGTTAAGATTCACTTGGACTCCAGTGCTTATGCCGTATAATGGCGCCACTAACCCTTGCTCAAGAGAGAGATCATGACTGATTTAGCGCCGGCACTGAGCCAATTTATCGATAACGTCAAAGCGCACCAGCAGGTGTGGGGCTTGCAGGACGACTCCGGCGAAGGCTGGGTGGTGTGTGATTCCAGCGAATATGAAGACACAGATGTCATGCCTTTATGGTCTGATCAGGCAGTGGCCCAAAGCCATTGCACCGAGGAGTGGGTCAACTTCGCACCCGTGGCAATTCCATTGGAGGAGTTACTGGAATTCTGGATAGAAGATCTCAACGAAGATGGCGTATTGATTGGTATCGATTGGCGCGCCGAGCAGGAATGTCCCGAAGTTGAGCCGGTAGAGCTGGCCAAGTTCCTGGTGGACGTGGAAGCCGAATAAGCTTTATCAGGTCGGGAGTCACCAAGACTCCCGACTTCTTTTAAGACTCAGAGCAGCATCTGCACAACCCTATGCCCTGTCCCATGGTCGACATCCCCTTTAATTGCCGTCACAGCTGCTGGTTTTGTGCCGAGCCCTGCGAGCACATTTTCGCCTTTGAAGCCTCCCCCCATGCAGAGCATGCCTCGCTGAGCGTGCCCGCCTGTAAGGAGTGCCTGACGCTGGCCCGCCAACATACTCTCACCTCGATATACGAGTGCCGTATCGCAGTTAAAGATGCATTGATGAAGCGCTACGCTAAACATCTGGCCATAGGGCTGAATTGGACCCGTGAAGAGCTGGAAGAATCTGAGTTTTCCTGCAAAATTCTTGGCGGTTTTAAACGCAGCGCCTGGTTTATGTATGAAGTGGCCAGAGACAGGATCAATGCCAAGGGCTGGCCCCTGTGCATCGAGGGAGTTCCGCTGAGCGACGAAACCCCAAATACCGGGTTTGCCTTCGACGGTTTGCACTACAGCTCAGTGTTTGCCGCCATAGAGCACTACGCCAAAAACTTTGCACTGGATAAAGACTTTCTGCAGGCCTTGACTGCGATCTGCGGCCGCGACAGATTTGCCTTCGCCGTGCGCCTGGCCAGGCTCAACATCGCCGCAGACAAACGCACCAAAAAGCAACTTATCCGCGAACTGGAGCAGGAAAACAGCCGTTAATCAGCCCAGCTGGCGAATTCTGTCCTGCACGGCCTCCACCAACAGATCCGGCTGGAACTTGGAAATAAAACGATCGCAGCCCACCTTTTCTACCATCGCCTTATTGAAACTGCCGCTGAGGGAGGTATTGAGGGTAATAAAAAGTTCGGCCATCCGCTTGTCATTGCGCACCTCATAGGTCAGACGGTAACCGTCCATTTCGGGCATTTCAGCGTCGGTGATCATCATCAAAATCTGCTCTGTCACCTTGAGCCCCTGATCGCACCAGGACTTAAGCAGCGTCAGCGCCTCGCGGCCATCACTGCGTTCAATCACTTCAAGCCCCAGCTGCCCCAAAGTATCGCGAACCTGGCGTCTGGCGGTGGGCGAATCGTCAACAATTAAAATCTTGTGTCCCGGCATCTTGGCCACCAAGGATTCATCCAACACACCTTCTGAGAGACGCACGTCATAATGAATGATCTCCGCCAGTACCTTTTCCACATCGATAATCGACACCAACTCAGTTTTACCCTGGGTTTCCATCCGAGTGATGGCTGTAAGGTAATGATTGCGGCCGGCGGTTTTCGGCGGTGGCATGATATCGCCCCAGGTCATGTTGACTATATGCTCAACCTTGCCCACCAGAAACCCCTGCACACTACGGTTGTATTCTGTGATGATAAGGTTGGCGTCTTCGCCCACAGGCATGGGTGAGAAACCTATAGCGCTGCGCAGATTGATAACGGGAATCGAAACGCCACGGATATTGGCGACACCACTGATGGCTGGGTGGCTGCCTGGCATGGTCGAGAGTTCCGGCAGTTTCACTACCTCTTTAACTTTAAAAACATTGATGGCAAACAGCTGAGTCGAACTGATCCTGAACAGCAGTAACTCCAGCCGATTCTCTCCGACGAGTTGGGTTCGTTGATCTACTGATTCCAATACATTTGCCATAACAACTACTTG
This sequence comes from Shewanella indica, assembly GCF_033842865.1. Classification (NCBI taxonomy): domain Bacteria; kingdom Pseudomonadati; phylum Pseudomonadota; class Gammaproteobacteria; order Alteromonadales; family Shewanellaceae; genus Shewanella; species Shewanella indica. The sequence goes on along the minus strand of NZ_JAWXXR010000001.1, from coordinate 3,262,064 downwards.
TCCAATTCTACTGCTGAATATTACGTCGATTATAGTGGTAAAGCGGCGGAACAAACCATGCTTCAGGGCAAATTTAGGCTAAATTGTCTTAAATGATATGCACTTGGCTACTGTTATATCCGTTACAAACATCTGCCTTCATAGAGTTAAGCTGGGCTACAGCAAAAGCCCACGCACGCTCCCTGACTACACGTCATTATCCCGCTCATGCTTGCCGAAGGTTTTACGGGCCAGGATGATGCCCGCCAGCCCCGACAACTGGTGTTGACGAATAATCTCAAAGTTGCCGCTATCTTCAACAACAGCCAAGAGTTCAGCGTGATTGAAACGGTTTTCCTGGGGATGCTCAAACAGACGTCGACTCAAAGGATTACAGATGGCGGCGCGATAAAGCTCTTCCATGACGAAATAGCCGCCAGGGCGCAACACTCTGTACACTTCGACCACCGCCTGTTGCCAGTCCGGAATATGATGAAAGGCGGCAAAATCGACCACAAGATCAAACTGGCTATCGGCAAAGGGCAAGCCGCTGCCATCACCCTGGCACAGATGCAACCAGTTTTGATCCGAATACCGCCCGGCGCAGTGGCTGACCATGTCGGAATCAAAATCGAGCGCCCATACTTCTTGCGCCCCCAGTTCCTGACGCACAAGAGCGATTCCCTCACCAAAGCCGCAACCTATCTCCAAGGCGCGACTAAAAGCCGGTAAAGGCTTGGCAAACAGCTTCAGCAACATCCGCCGCTCCAGCCGCCTTTGCAGCCACAAACGCAGCGGATGCCTGACTATCGATTTTTCAAAGCGATTGAGTTGCATAAATGGCGATCCACGCAGAATAATTCATGGTTAACTTTTAAGTGCCCTTGCGGCGACAATCATCTTCACTCGTCCCCAAAGGGTTCCAGCGGCAGTTGATCCCAATAGATGCCCTGACCAAAGAAATCTTCCAACAGTTGATTGAGTCGCGAAAAACTACTCACCCTTTGCGGCTTGCCGCTGATACAGTGCCACACGTACCTGTGGCAGTTATTATCAAACAGGTCATAATCCCGATATTGAAACAGGCTCTCGCCGGCGCGGGCCAGTGCTTGTTCACTGACCAAAGGCATTCTTTGATGATCGCAGGCGACAAACACCTTGCTGCCGCTGCGACCTGCCAGAAAACGCTTCACCGACACAGGCCGTACAAGGCCACTGCCGTGGAGCTCGGCCAACATACCGTCGCCGAGCCAAATACCTGTGTGTTCAATGAATCCGAATACGTGGCAGCACACCAGCATCCCGGGCTGCACTCGTTTGACACTCTGGCTGTGAAACCATTCACTGGGTGTCAACCGCGCCTGCCCCTTGACGCGCTGTACCGGCAGATCCTTGAGTAATCGATTCTGGGCGATCTTCTTACGCTTCAGTCCTTCATCGGCAAGCCAAATGGTGCCGAGGGCTGCAGAACCGAGCCATAGGAGAGGCAGCGCCATAGGCATACTCCTTATATTATCCTTCGCCGAAGGTTTGCATCTCTGTCAGATCCGTACCGGGGCGGCAGAGCATGGTTCCCAAAGCACTAATTGCAGATACAACAATTGCAATATAAAAAGCCTGACGCCGGTATCCACGCTCCAAGAGTCCCTCTTTGCCCTTAAACAAGTCAATATGAGCCGCAAGTTTAAATTCTAGTGAAGATTCAGCCAATTAAGCCCACCTTTTTTGAGTAAATTAACACTCACTACTGCAAACTTTTCGGAACATCTTTTCCTGGACTGGTCAGATCTGCTTCACATAGTCCGTCAACAATGGGCGCTTTGGCAAACTTTTGCTAGTATCCGCGCCAAACAACAACACAAAAGTGTAAACCAGCATGCATATTGAAACCCCGGTAATGATAACTTTTCTGGGCTATTTGGCTCTGATGATGGGGATAGGTCTTTGGGCCTACAAGGCGACCGATTCGGTCGATGACTATATTCTCGGCGGTCGCAAGATGGGCCCGGCGGTGACCGCTCTCAGTGTCGGCGCCTCCGACATGTCCGGTTGGCTACTGCTGGGTTTGCCCGGCGCCGTCTATCTCGGCGGTCTGGGCGAAGCCTGGATGGGAATAGGCCTGTTACTGGGCGCCTGGCTTAACTGGCTTTTGGTGGCCAAACGCCTGCGGATCTATACCCAGATGGCCGACAATGCTCTCACGCTGCCAGACTTTTTTGAGAAGCGTTTCAACGACGAGGGCGGCCTCCTGAAACTGGTATCTGCCGTCACCATATTACTGTTTTTCACCTTTTACGCCTCCTCCGGCATGGTGGGCGGCGCTGTGCTGTTCAGCAATGTCTTTGGCTTCGAGTACCTGACGGCGCTGCTGATAGGTTCCGCTGTGATAGTGGCCTATACCTTTGTCGGCGGTTTTTTTGCAGTCAGTTGGACAGACTTCTTCCAGGGCTGCTTGATGTTAATCGCCCTGTTGATAGTCCCGGTCAGCATGTTTACCCAACCAGAGAGCCACCAAAGCCTGGATACCCTGGACCCAGCCATGCTGTCGTTATGGAGCGATAAGCTGACCCTGATAGGTCTGCTGTCGGCTCTGGCCTGGGGGCTGGGTTACTTTGGTCAGCCCCATATTCTGTCACGCTTTATGGCGATTAACAGTGTTAAGGATCTGCCGGTTTCACGCCGCATCGCCATGAGCTGGATGTTTGTCTCCCTGATCGGCGCCCTGGCGACCGGCATTGCCGGCGCGCTCTACTTTGCCGATGAGCCGCTCAAGAATCCGGAAACTGTATTTATCCATCTGACTCAGGTCGCCTTTAACCCCTGGATTGGAGGCCTGCTTATCGCCGCTATCTTGTCGGCCATCATGAGCACCATAGACTCGCAACTGCTGGTATGTTCCAGCGTGATCACCGAAGATTTCTACCGCAAGTGGCTCAGGCCCGAGGCTTCAAGCAAGGAGCTGATGTTGGTCGGTCGTATCGGCGTGTTGGCCATTGCCATTATCTCAGTGGTTGTTGCCCTGGATCGGGAAGCCAGTGTACTGGGCCTGGTGAGCTATGCCTGGGCCGGTTTCGGTGCCGCCTTTGGCCCTGTGGTCATCCTGGCACTGTTTTGGCGTGGCTACAGCCGCAACGGCGCCATTGCCACCATCCTAGTTGGCGGCTTGACAGTAATCATCTGGAAACAATTGGAAAGCGGTATCTTCGCCCTCTATGAAATATTGCCTGGATTCATTCTGGCAACTCTGGCCGGGATTGTAGTTAGCCGTTTGTCGCCGCCATCCGAGGCTACACAGACACAATTCAGTCGCTTCAAACAGAGCCTCTAACCACGATACTTATGCCGCCGCCATAGTTTGGCGTACACTTGTACGCCAAACGCGTTCGCAGTTTGTAATTTATTGTGTCTCTAACTTTTACAGCTTGGCAACACTGTCAATGGTTGTTTTCAATCGCTGAAAACACAGTTATCACTGCTTTTCCTGTCAACTACCTACTTTTCAGTTCGTGACACGTTCGCAGCACATTTGCAGAAATTAACCAAAATATTACAATTTTTCACATCTGGTCGGAGTTGTTGACACACTGGAGCATCCATAAGATGCACTGGACTAATAAGCGGGTGCCTGTGGGGTATTAAAGACTGACAGCCAACCTGCAAACATAAAAGAGAAGATAATAATGAAGTATTTCAACAAGACTCTTATCGCAGTTTCTGTCGCGCTGATCAGTGGCCAGACCCTGGCAGCCGGTTTCCAGCTCAACAGCCAATCAGCCACAGGTATCGGCCGTGCCTTTGCCGGTGACGCCGTGATTGCAGACAACGCATCCGTGTTATCCCGTAACCCAGCCGCCATGGCACTGTTTGACAAAGCCGCTATTTCGGTTGGTGTCACCACTGTTGACGTCCAGGTAGATATCAAAGACGTTAACTTCATGGGCGGCCAGGTGGATCTGGGTGGTATTGATGATGCAGGCAGCGTCAAATGGATCCCCAACATCTATTACATCCAGCCTTTGAACGATAAATGGGCTGTCGGTTTTGCGGCCTTTTCCAACTTCGGTACCGGCACAGACAGCGCATCATTGGTCAATAGCAAAACAGTTGCGGCTCCTTATGATCTGATAGGTAATACCGAAGTAACCACCATCAACTTCAACACCAGTGTTTCCTACCGCATCAATGATATGTTGAGTTTGGGCGTCGGACTGGATTTGGTTTATGGCGAAGGCAACCTTGATCGCTATTACAATCAAATGCCTTTGGTCGATGTGGATGCCGATGGTTGGGGCATTGGCGGTATTGTTGGTGCCACACTTGAGCTAAATGAGAACAACCGTTTTGGCCTGAGCTACCGTTACAGCCCCAATGTCGATGTGAGTGGTCATATTGCGACACTGACACCTTTACCAGGCCAAACAAACAGTTTTGCTTCAACCCTGTTTGATGAGCTGGAAGTGCCTTTGGCTGACATATTCCAGTTGGCCGGTTTCCACCAGTTAACCGAAAACTTTGCGGTTCATTACACGGCTCAATACACCCGCTGGGGTAACTTTGATCAAATTACTGCCAAAGATGGTGTCAGCAGCATTTATGGTACAGGTACTGTGATTGCCAATAATGTCAATGCTCCTCTGAAGCAGTATCAGTGGAAAAACTCCTGGCTGATGAGTGTAGGCGGAACTTACGACATCAATGAGCAGTTCACCGTGCGTGCCGGTTACATGTTCGACAATGGTGTTGTCGATGAAATCAGCTCTATCTCCATTCCAGACTCTGACCGTCAATGGTTCACTGCAGGCCTGAGCTACCACATCAACCAGCATCAAACCATCGACTTCGGCATGGCCTTTGTTAAAGGTGAAGAGGTTGAGTTGGTAGAAAACAGTGCAGTAGTTGGCCCGGTTAACGCCATTACCAAATCAGAAGCCATGTACTACTCAGTGCAGTACAGCTATCAATTCTGAGCCAAAGCTCCAATGAATTTAAGCTGACAAGGCCGCCCTCCAGGGCGGCTTTTTTGTTGATTAACAACAAGTTGTTCAGGCAGCATTCAAGCTCACAGATGCATTCTCGCCAAGACTTGGTTATCTTATGGAAGGTGTAAACTGCGCTGCATCGGCTGACTTACAAGGCCGGATATAAGGCGTACTTCGTACCTTTCCTATGTCACAAAAGGATTTCGAAATGAGTAAGAATTATTCTCTGGCGGCCCTGTTGCTTGGGGGATTTATGTGTGCCGGTTTACTGCTGCTTGGCACCAGTATTGGAAATAGCCTGCTGGCAATGAAAGGTATGGAGCGAACCGTGGCGGTCAAAGGTCTGGCTGAGCGTGAGGTCAAGGCCAACATAGCCATCTGGCCGATTCGCTTCAATGAGGTGGATAACGATCTCAACACCTTGTATCAGACAGTGCAGCAAAAGACAGACAAAGTGGTAGCTTTTCTTGAACAGCAAGGTTTCAACAAGGATGAAATCTCTGTCTCTCTGCCTTCCATAGAAGACAGGCAAGCCCAGGGTTATGTCGATCCCAATGTTAAGTATCGCTACGCAGCCCGGGTGACAGTGTCGCTTTATACTCACCAGGTGGATCTGCTGCTTGAGAGCCGTAACAAGCTGCTGGCCCTGGCCAAAGAAGGCATTGCAATCGCCAGTCAGGACTATGACAGTCGCACCGAATTCCTGTTTACCGAACTCAACAGCATCAAGCCGTCCATGGTGCAGGAAGCTACCCAAAATGCCCGTGAAGTGGCCGAGAAGTTTGCCAAAGATTCAGACTCGGTACTTGGGAAGATCAAACAAGCCAGCCAGGGCACCTTCACCATTTCCGATCGCGACAGTAATACGCCTTACATCAAGAAGGTGCGAATCGTCTCTACCCTCACCTACTATCTCAACGACTGAACTTTTGAAGCGCAAACCTGAAACGGATTTTTCAATATAAACAGGTGGCCAAGGCCGCCTGTTTTCGTATCTGTATTCTGGCTGTGTATATTCTGGCCTGGGTATTCAAGGTCTAGTCAGTTACTCAAGCCACGCCTTATTTAATCATATTTTTCTAATAATAGTTGCAGGCGACCACCTTATTCATTAGAATTTTCTCATAGATGCTTTTTTGAGAACAGTTCCATGCCCAGAATAACGCCAATATTGACCCTGTTACTGCCCGCGCTGCTGCTCATTCAACCCGTTAAGGCAGCCGAGCCGGCCACAGTGACTGTCCGCCAGACAGAGCACACCCAGTTGCTGACTCTGGACGGCAGGCTCGAGGCGGTCAAGGCCGCAACCGTGTCGGCCCAAACCTCGGGACGGATCCTAAAGCTTTACTTTGATGTCAACGACCGAGTCCCCGCCGGGGCGGCGCTGCTTGAGATCACCAGTGAAGAACAAGGCGCGTCCCTGGCGGCGGCCGAGGCGGAATACGCCAAAGCCAGAGCCTTGGATACCGAAGCGCAGCTGACGCTAAAGCGCTATCAGGAACTGTTTCCCAAGGGCGCGATTTCCCGCGGCCAAATGGATCAGGCCATAGCCAATGCCAAGTCAGCCTCCCAAGCGGCCAGCGCGGCCAAGGCGAGGATCATTCAGGCAAAAGAATCACTGAAATACACAGTCGTCAGCGCACCATATGCTGGCATAGTCACGGCCAGGCATGTGGAAGAGGGAGAGACAGTCGCTCCCGGTCAGCCGCTCCTGTCCGGTTTTGCCGACGATGAGATGCGGGTGGTGATGCAACTGCCACAGCGTTTTCTTCAGGCCGCTAAAGCCACAGACAAGATGACGGTTATCCTAGCCGATGGCCGCAGTTTTGACGTTACCACCCCCAAGGTCTTTGGTTTCAGTGATGAGCAGAGCCGCGCCTTTCAGGTGAGACTGCCACTGCCGGCCAACACAGGCGATCTGCTGCCCGGCAGTTTCGTTAAGGTGCGCTTTGCCATAGACAAACGCCAGGAGATAGTGCTGCCCAAAGAAGCGCTTTACAGCGTCAATGAGCTGTCGGCCGTCTACCTCAAGCGCGGCGATAACTTTGTCCTGCAACAGGTACGTCTGGGAGATGTGCGTGACGATGGCGTGACCATACTGGCAGGACTCGAAGCCGGAGACATAGTCGCCGCCAACGCCTATCAGTTGCTGCTCGAGCAGCGCCAGGCCAAGTAAGGGGAACTCATGGCTAATCACAGCGAAAATAACACCGGCATCTCCGGCCGCATTGCCGCCAGTTTCCAGCTCAGTGCCATTACGCCGCTCCTGGCCCTGCTGGGCTTGTTGCTGGGGATGTTTGCCATTATGGTCACTCCCAAGGAGGAAGAGCCTCAGATAGATGTGACCTTTGCCGATGTGTTTATCCCCTTCCCCGGCGCCACACCGACCGAAGTCGAGCAGCTGGTGACCCTGCCGGCAGAAGAAGTGATCTCGCAGATAAAAGGCATAGATACCCTCTACTCCTTCTCGCAGCCCGATGGCGCGATGATCATCGTCATCTTTGAGGTGGGTGTGCCCCGCAACGAGGCGATAGTCAAACTCTACAATCAAATCTATTCCAACCTGGACAAGCTGCCCAGAGCCGCGGGTGTGGGCGATCCCTTGATAAAACCCATGGGCATAGACGATGTGCCCATTGTCAGCCTGACTCTCTGGTCAGAGGATCCCGGTGTCTCGGCTCAGCAACTGACTCATGTGGCCCATGGGCTCGAAACCGAACTCAAACGCATTCCCGGCACCCGAGATGTCGAGTCCATGGGGTCCCATGAGTTGGTGCTCAATGTGCGCATCAATCCGGCCAAAATGAGTTTTTATGGTGTCAGCTTCGATGCCATCAACCGGGCGCTCGGCGCCAACAATGCGGTCTCCATGCCCGTGTCTCTGGTGCAGGATAACCAGGAGATCAAGGTGCAGACCGGCCAGTTCCTGCGTTCGCTGGAGGATGTGCAGCAACTGGTGGTCGCGGTGCACAATGACAGCCAAGGCAAGGCCGCCCCTGTCTTCCTCAGTGATATTGCCGATATCAGCCTCAAGGCCGATATCCCCCTCTATGGCGCCTGGCATCAGAACGGTCACAGCGCCGAAGCAGAAGCTAAAGGCGTCTTTCCGGCAGTGACCATAGCCATAGGCAAACAACCGGGTGAAAACGCCGTGGATGTCGCCGATGCAATCCTTGCCAAGGTGGAAAAGAGCCGTAACCTGCTTATTCCGGACAATGTCAATGTCACCGTGTCGCGCAACTATGGCGTGACGGCGGCTGACAAGTCCAACACTCTGATCTTCAAGTTGATCTTTGCAACCGCCGCTGTGGTTATCCTGGTGGTGTTCACCATGGGAATGCGCGAGGCACTGGTGGTGGGTGTGGCGATTGTCATTACCCTGGCGATTACCCTTTTCGCCTCCTGGGCCTGGGGCTTTACCCTCAACCGGGTATCCCTGTTTGCACTGATCTTCTCCATAGGTATTTTGGTGGACGATGCCATAGTCGTGGTGGAAAACATCCACCGCCATATGGCCATGGGCAAACGCAGCCTGAGTGAACTCATTCCCGCTGCCGTGGATGAAGTGGGTGGCCCCACCATTCTGGCGACCTTTACCGTTATTGCGGCATTGCTGCCGATGGCCTTTGTCTCTGGGCTGATGGGCCCCTATATGAGCCCTATTCCCATCAACGCCAGCATGGGCATGTTGATCTCCCTGGCGGTGGCCTTTGTGGTCACTCCCTGGCTCAGCCACAAACTGCTCAGACACAAGGGTGGCGAGGGGCACAGCGACAATGCCAGCCCTGTGATGCTCAGGCTGTTTACCCGGCTTATCAAGCCATTCCTCGAGAGCCGCAAGGCCCGAGTTGGCATGGCGGCTGGCGTGTTTGTGCTGATAGGCATGGCTGTTGCCCTGCCTGCCGGCCAGTTGGTGGTGCTCAAGATGTTGCCCTTCGACAACAAGAGCGAATTCCAGGTGATGGTGGATATGCCGGAAGGCACGCCGGTGGAGCAGACGGAAAAAGTCCTCAAGGCCTTGTCCGATTATCTGGTGACTGTACCCGAAGTGCAGCATCTGCAGCTCTATGCCGGCACCCATGCCCCGATCAACTTCAACGGCCTGGTCAGGCATTACTTTGTCCGCAACAGTCAGGAGCTTGGCGATATTCAGGTCAATCTCAGTGACAAGAAACACAGGGACAGAGACAGCCACAGCATAGCCCTGGCGGTGCGCGGCCCGCTGCAGCAAATCGCCCAAGGCTTCAACGCCAATGTCAAAGTGGTGGAAGTGCCCCCCGGCCCACCTGTGTGGTCGCCGATTGTGGCCGAGGTCTATGGCCCCAGCCAGGATATTCGCCAGCAGGCGGCCAGAGAGCTGCAGTCCCTGTTCCAGGCGACCGAAGATGTGGTGGATATCGATATCTTCCTGCCGGCGGCACAACAGAAATGGCAGGTGCTTATCGATCGCAGCAAGGCCAGTCTGCTGGGCGTGCCCTACGCCAACATAGTGGATCTGGTGGCCACCGCTGTCGGCGGCAAGGATATCAATGTGCTGCATAAGCCGATGCAGAAACGCCCGGTGCCCATTCGCCTGGAACTGCCGGAGGCCAACAAACTGGATTTGACTTCAGTACTCAACCTGCGCCTCGACAGCCTCCATGGCGGCACTGTGCCCGTGGCCGAATTGGTGACAATCCGCAAGGGGCAGATAGACGCGCCCATCATTCACAAAAACATGATCCCGATGATCATGGTGATTGCCGACATGGCCGGGCCGCTCGACAGCCCACTGTACGGCATGTTTGAAATGGCGGCGGATATCGACTCAGAAGGTGGCCTTGGCTTCAACCAGCATTATTTCAGCCAACCCGATGGTCTGGATGCCATCAGCGTACTCTGGGATGGCGAGTGGAAGATCACCTATGAAACCTTCCGTGATATGGGCCTGGCCTATGGGGTCGGCATGATTGCCATCTATCTCCTGGTAGTGGCTCACTTCCGTTCCTATCTGGTACCGCTGATCATTATGGCTCCTATCCCCTTGACCATTATCGGGGTCATGCCGGGGCACGCCTTGCTCGGCGCCCAGTTCACCGCCACCTCCATGATAGGCATGATAGCGCTGGCGGGGATCATAGTGCGTAACTCCATACTCCTGGTGGACTTTATCAACCAGGAAACCGCTGCAGGAGTGCCATTTGAACAGGCGGTCATTCACTCCGGCGCCGTGCGGGCCAAACCTATTATGCTCACCGCCCTGGCGGCCATGATAGGCGCCATGTTTATTCTGGATGACCCTATCTTCAACGGTCTGGCCATCAGTCTTATCTTCGGGATCCTGATCTCCACCCTGCTGACATTGGTGGTGATCCCGGTACTTTACTATGCCCTGATGCGCAAGCGCATCGACTCAGTGATCAACCAGGCCCAGGTGGCCAAAGGAGCTTAAAATGTCTGTAGAACGTGCCACTATGGCCTTTGCCGGATTTATGGTGATGTTGTCATTACTGTTAACCGCCACTGTCCATCACAATTTTGTATGGCTAACTCTGTTTGTTGGCGCTAACCTATTCCAAAGTGCTTTTACCGGCTTTTGTCCTGCCAGCATGCTGATGCGTAAATTCGGTATGAAAACAGAGGCTGAACAGGCCAAGGCCACTGATTAAGGAATGCAAGTGAAGATAATAACCCGTACCCAACGCCATTTCCTGTGGCTGACAACTCTGCTGTTTGCTGTACTGCTGAGCCTCAGTGTTCGCGCCGAGCAGATGGTTCCCGAGGTGGCGCTGACCAAGGTCGCCCAAGGCGCCATGCTGGTGGATGTCAGAACCCCGGAGGAATATGCGGAGGGACATCTGCCAGAGGCGGTTAATATCCCCTTTGAGCAGATAGCCGAAGCTTTTGCCAAACAGGGCATTGCCAAGGACACCCCTGTGGTTGTCTACTGCCGTAGCGGTCGCCGCTCAGGCATTGCCAAAGAATCACTGGAAAAAGCCGGTTATCAGGAAGTCTACAATGGTGGCGGCTATGATAGCCTCAAGGCCAGCGCCGGCAACTAGCTGACCAGATAGCCATTAACTACTGCGCCACTCATGCAACCAGGCCCACTCAAGTGGGCCTTTTTACAAAACAGTCAACACAAAAAATTAACAAAAGCCAGAAACCAAAGATGACGGACAAGCGTCAAAAAATGCACCTCCAGTCAAAAAACCGCCTTTGCCTCATACTAAAGTATCCTTTTCGCAAACATTATTCTTAAAAGTAATTTCTTATGATAAATTGGAATATCTGGCACAATTAAACATACAAATCAATAAACTACACATACCTCACAGCTCACAACCCTATCCAACCTCGCATCCAGGCTTATTCAAAACCGGCAAAATTTCATGCACCCGACAATGATACATTTGGTAACACTAAACGCTTGATTGAATTTTTATTCACAAAAAATGAAATACAGCAAAACGAAATCAGAACACCATACCGCTAACATTTGTTTTACATGATTTTTCCGTGACGGTAGATTGCAAAAGGGTCATTTAAGTGAACGCTGAAGTGCCCGAGGACAATAAACCAAGATCTGTTACACGGAAGACAAGTATGAAAAAAATAACAAATAAACAGCTGGTCCTGAGTCTGTCCATGCTGGCCCTGGCAGTTTCTGCCGGTGTTCATGGTGCACCTTTCCAGCCTCAAGCCAATGATCTGTCACAGCAGTCGCCCCTGCCCAAACGCTATATCGTTAAGTTCAAGGACAACAACGGCCTGCAAACCCTGAATGGTCAAAGCGAACTGAATCAGGTATTCGGCCAGCACAGAGCGCTTAACGGCGTTAAGGCGCGCGAAATGAAGCGCATTGGTCGCAGCCACAGCTACAGCGTCAAGTTGGATAACCCCGGACTCAAGGCGCTACGTGCCCGCACCGATGTGGAGTATGTCGAAGAAGATATGCCCCGCCGCTTGTTGAGTGAAACCACGCCCTGGGGGCAAACCTATGTCGGCTCGACTCAGTTGGCCGATAACCTCAGCGGTAATCGCACCATATGTATCATAGACTCCGGCTATGATCGTGCCCACCAGGATCTCAGTGGCAACAATGTCACAGGTACCAACAACTCGGGCACCGGAAACTGGTTCGAGCCGGGCAATAACAATGCCCACGGAACCCACGTTGCCGGCACCATAGCCGCCATCGCCAATAATGAAGGCGTGGTTGGGGTGATGCCGAATCAGAACGCCAATATCCATGTTATCAAGGTATTCAACGAGTCAGGTTGGGGTTACTCCTCTTCATTGGTATCTGCCGTGGATACCTGTGTCAACAATGGCGCCAATGTGGTCACCATGAGCCTGGGTGGCTCAGGATCCAGCACCACTGAGCGCAATGCCATGACCAACCACTTTAACAACGGCGTGCTCTTGATTGCTGCAGCCGGTAATGCCGGCAACAATACCCACAGCTACCCGGCTTCCTATGATGCGGTAATGTCTGTGGCCTCGGTCGACAGCAATAAAGACCACTCGGCCTTTTCACAGTATACCAATCAGGTCGAAATCTCCGGCCCGGGTGAAGCTATCCTCTCAACCGTGACTCGCGGTGAAGGACGCCTGGCTGATATTGTCATTGCCGGTCAGTCGCTGTTTGCCGAAGGCGTGGTGCCTCACAACCGCCTTGTACCATCGGGCAGCAACTATGTGCCCTCGCCCATCAGCGCCAGTGCCGGCGGCGAACTGGCCGAGTGTGACACCAGCGGCAGCAACTACAACTGCGGCAACATGACGGGCAAAGTCTGTTTGGTGCAGCGTCTGGAAAACCAAGGTGCCGGTTATCCCGAGATCAATGCGGTTCGCGCCTGTAACAACGCCGGTGCGGCAGCGACTATTGTCTACTCCAACAGCACTCTGCCCGGACTGCAAAACCCCTTCTTGGTGGACTCAAACACTGAATTGACCAAGGCATCTGTGTCGGTAGACCGTGAAACCGGTCTGGCGCTGCGTAACCAAATCGGTCAGCAGGCCAGCGTATCCAACACCATTGGCGAAGATTATGAGTACTACAACGGTACTTCCATGGCGACGCCACACGTATCCGGCGTCGCGACTCTGGTATGGAGCTATCACACTGAGTGTAGCGCCGCCCAGGTGCGTCAGGCACTGAAAGCTACCGCCGAAGATCTGGATGTGCCCGGCCGTGACGATCGCACCGGCTATGGTCTGGTCAATGCCGTGGCCGCCAAGGAATACCTGGATGCCTCCTGTAATGGCCCGAGCGATCCCGGCACACCAAGCGATGGTCAGTTGGAAAACGGTGTGGCAGTCAATAACCTAAGCGGTGCCAAAGACGATGAACTGCACTTCTTCCTCGATGTGCCTGCCGGCGCCTCCAATCTCAGCTTCAACCTGAGTGGCGGCACTGGTGATGCCGACCTTTACATGCAGTACGGCGCGGCTCCAACCACCAGCAGCTTCGATTGTCGCCCCTGGAAAAGCGGCAACACTGAAAGCTGTTCGGTCAACAGTCCTCAAGCCGGTACTTACTATGTGATGGTTCGCGGTTACAGCAGCTTCGGCGGTGCCAGCCTGGTGACTAGCTACACAGGCTCAAGCAGCACAAATCCAGGTGGCGCAGCGAGTTACACCAATGGTGACAATATCGATATTCCCGACAACAACAGCACTGGCATTACCAGCCCCATCAGTGTCAGCCGCAGCGGTGATTCGGGCGTAGTCACTGTGGATGTCAGCATAGTGCATCCTTACATTGGTGATCTGCAGATTGAACTGCACAGCCCCAATGGCCGGATTGCCGTGCTGCACGACAACACAGGCAAAGACACCGACAATATCAACCAGAGCTATTCGGTCGATATGACAGGTGTCGAGTCCAGTGGTACCTGGTTGCTCAAGGCCGTCGACTCGGGTCGCCGTGACCTAGGCTACATCGACAGCTGGTCACTGCACTTTAAGTAATCTCTCTTTCAAGGGGTCGCTACGGCCCCTTTTTCCTCTCTCTCTATGGTTTCCCCTTGGCTGAAGAGCTGCCGGACAGTTTGACGCAACTTTTTCAACCTTTTTGCAAGGCATTTAAAAAGCTTCTCGGTTATACTGGCGCCGCTTTTATAACACCAGCTACCAAGGCCCATTGATGACAGCTCCCAACTCCCCTCAAACCAACAAAGATCCCCTGCACGGCTTGACCCTCAAGGCGATACTCACAGAAATGGTGGAGCAGTACGGTTTTGATGGCCTGGCACAAAGGATAAAAGTGCGCTGCTTCAGCCATGATCCCAGCATTAAATCGAGCCTGACTTTTTTGCGAAAGACCCAATGGGCCAGGGAAAAACTGGAACGCCTCTATCTGACCAGCAAGGGCTTGCCCATTCCGCCTCACCTGCTGGACAGTTCAACCCCGGCAACACGGGAAAAGCCGGCCAAACAAATCTGTGCCGACAAACCTCAGACCAATGCCCATATCTGGGGCAAAAAAACCGACTAACCAGGCCCAGATACAGCACGCAACCCGCTATATTTTTAAACAATTTTGCCTCAAAATTGCTAAAGTCTCTCTCAATGCAGCCGATAAGCAGTTATCGACTATCAGCACGAATAGATGCCGCCAGGGAGGTTAATGATGAACATTGCAGGCTTAGGTCAACTCGCCACTCAAGGAACAGGTCCCCGAAGCCTGAGTGAAGTCACTGTGGTCGCCAAGGACACAGCTAAGGAAAGCGCTGCCACAAGTCCCGACAGCCAAGATAAAGTGAATATCTCTTCTGCCGGTCACAAAGCACTGGCGGATGATGTGGGCGGTCAGTTGCACAGAAATAATTCGGCGCAAACCTCAGAAGCGCAGGAAGCCGCCGAGGAAGATACCTCGGGTATGTCTGAAATTGACAAGAAGATTAAGGAACTGCAGAACAAGCTCAAAGAGTTGCAGCAGGAGTTGCAGCAGTTGAATGGTGATGACTCAGAGGCCGCCGAGATAAAGCGTAAACTGCTGCAGGATCAGATAGCCGCCGTCAGTGGTCAACTGGTCGCCTTAATCAAAGAGAAAACCCACCAGGACAAGAATGCTGCCACTGAGGGCTGATGCCGCTCAGATAGGCATGCTGAACAGCAGGCGCCAGATCTCCAGCCCATCACCACTGCGGTAACTGAGCCCCAATCTGTCTATGCCAAGTACGGGCTTGGCAAGGGCCAGGGTGGCGCCCAGCTCAATACTGCCGGACACCAAGGTGTCCTGATTGAGGTCGCCGGCAAACTGTAACTGGTCAAAATACCAATAACCCAAAGCGAACACCCTGGGCTGCATCTGTAACCCCTGCCAGGACCAGTGATAAGGCAAGCCGATATCTACCCCGGTTTGCAATACGGAAAAGCTCTGGCTAATGCTGAACGCCCGTTCACTGTAGGCGGCAAATTTCAACCGGGTCACCCACAAAGAATCTGCCTGCCACAGTTCAAAATGACGTAAGCCACTGATGCCGGCAGCCATGATGGCGACATTACCGCCTTGGTCGAAATTACTGCCAAAACCGAGATCGCCATAGGCCTCCATGCGCCAGTTTTCATCCAGACGCCAACGCTTTTCAAAGCCGGGGGTCACGGTCAAGGTACCAACACTGGATGGCAGTTCAAATTCACCGGCATCTTCAAGGCTGTAGTTGAAAAAGCCTACAGAGATAGGCAGGCGCAATAAGAACTCCGAGTCCTCACTCTGCTCCAACGTAAAGTCCAGCGGTAAGCTGATGACTGTGGCATCCTGCTCGGATGCGCGATAGACCCCACTGCCAAGATAGCTGCCAAAGGCATAATGGGAGTTGTCCGGTGGCCGAGCGTGGCCGGGAGACTCTTGAGCATAGATTGGCGCTGCAAGCAGCAAAAGCCCCAGGGAAGACACACTCAATAAACCAACTTGGGTTGATGCTTTCCCCGGTGACTTCATCTTTGCCGACTCAGTCCTGATGACCTTCGGTGAAATGATACTCAGACATCATATGGCCAAGCTCAGTAGACTTGGTCTTGAGGTAGGCTTCGTTGTAACGGTTTTTGCCAACCTGCAGCGGTACCCGCTCGACGACTTCAATGCCGATATCTTTCATCGCCTGCACCTTGCGCGGATTATTGGTCATCAACCTAACCTTGTGAACACCGATTTTTTCCAGCATGGGCGCAATCATATCGTACTTGCGCATATCGGCCGGAAAGCCCAGGCGCTCGTTGGCTTCCACTGTATTGGCGCCATCGTCCTGCAACTCGTAGGCTCGAATTTTGTTCAACAGCCCAATGCCACGACCTTCCTGACGTAGGTAGAGAATAAAGCCCTGACCGGCTTCAGCGACATTTTGCATCGCGGTCTGCAGTTGAAAGCCGCAGTCACAGCGCAGGCTGAACAGGGCATCTCCGGTGAGACATTCCGAATGGATCCGTCCCAGCATGGGTTTATCGGCTTGGAGCTCACCAAAAGTCAGCGCCACATGCTCTTTACCGGTTTCGGTATCCTCGAAACCATGCATG
The DNA here is from genome assembly GCF_033842865.1 of Shewanella indica. Taxonomy (NCBI): domain Bacteria; kingdom Pseudomonadati; phylum Pseudomonadota; class Gammaproteobacteria; order Alteromonadales; family Shewanellaceae; genus Shewanella; species Shewanella indica. The sequence continues at coordinate 3,245,604 of NZ_JAWXXR010000001.1, read as the reverse complement.
GCAAACACCCCCCAAGGGGTTGGCAATTTGGCGGTGGCGATAAATTTAATAGACATGAATTAACCTTAACGACTGCTCTCATTCCCTGAGACGGTTAACATCCTTCAAAATCAAGATAATAGTGAAGCGCGCTCAGTACTCAGGCCGGTCATTTTATGCGTTTTTACCACCGACCGAAATACCCAAGTGAATTCATTGGTTATTATTTGCTGTCACGGCGGCAGTTAAAATGCCTTGGGTGCAAACCCGGTAACGGCAGTAATGCCCATTTCTCTGCCCAGCGCTGTCATGGGATGCACAACGACCAACCCCCGAACCGACTTTTTGAGCTTGCCCATATCGGCCTGTTCGGCCTTGGTGAGTGCACGGCTAAACGGCAGATCGCGAATAGACTGCCCCTGTTTGCCAAGCTGACGACTCTGCTGCCCCTTGATGGCTGCAATCCGCTTACTGACGGCGGCGATTTCCCGCTGAAACTGGGCAATGATAGGACCATCGCCACGTTGCTCTGCGGCGGCCAATTTACGGCGATACTGATCCAGCTTATCGTTGAGCTGTTGCAGCTCCTGCTTCAAATTCATTCTGTTACCTTACAAAATCCCGGCACCCTGAGAATGGACGGCCTGGTTGCCGTAAATGTGCCGGACAGAAGTATAACAGCAACTCAAGCTCAGGTGACGGGGTTTTTTAGCAGGGAAAAGCAATTGTGTTAACCAGTTTTCACTTTTGTACTTATTGAGGGGCTTTGAGCAGGTGTATCACCTGATTGGCCGAACCGCGAAACTTCAATGAGGGGTCCGCTTGCTCCTGCACAAATTTACCATCCACCAACACATGAATAAGCCCGAGCAATTCCCGCTGCGCAGGACTGAGCTCATCGAGACGATAACCAGTCCAGAGCCAGACATCCTTTCCCGGGCATTCGTCGCGCACCCGCAACAGCAAGGCCTTGATGGCGTCAAGATTGCCCGGATACAGTGGGTCACCGCCGGAGAGTGACAGGCCCCTTCTCGGGATCCGGCTGTCATTGAGATCGGTAATGATCCTGTCAGACATCGCCTGGTCAAAAGGATGCCCGGAGCGGGGATCCCAGGTTGACTGGTTATAACAACCCCGGCACTGATGTTCACAACCGGAGACAAACAGGGTTACCCGGGTGCCCGGTCCATTGACGACATCCACGGGGTAATACTGATGATAGTTCATAGCTATATCCACAAGGCGCCCCTTGGGGCGCCTTTATTTAGGGAAAGGGGCAAAAATGCAAGCGTAAGTACACAGAGTACTGTTTTACATCTTCCTTTCGTTAGAGGTGCTTAACCCGACGCTTGACCTCTTCCTGCTTACCGTGATTAAAGGGTCTGGCATCCGGGCTGCCAAGATACCCACAAACCCTGCGGGTCACAGACACCCGACTGGGCTCATGATTACCGCATTTGGGGCAGGTAAAGCCCTTGCTGGTACAGATAAACTCACCAGTAAAGCCACAGTCGTAACACTCATCTATCGGTGTGTTGGTTCCATAGTAAGGCACCCGGCTATAGCTGTAATCCCAGACATTCTCAAGCGCTTCCAGGTTGTGCTGCATATTCGGGTATTCGCCATAGCAGATGAACCCCCCATTGGCGAGCTCAGGATACGGCTGTTCAAAATCGAGTTTGTCGTAAGGGTTCACCTTCTTCTCTACATCCAGGTGGAAACTATTGGTGTAATAGCCCTTATCGGTGACACCATCAACCAGGCCAAAACGCTTGACATCCAGCTTGGCAAATCGGCTGCACAGGCTCTCACTCGGTGTGCTGTAGAGACTGAAACCATAACCGGTTTCCTCTTTCCAACGCACAGTGGCCGCCTTGAGGTGAGCCACTATGGCAACCGCTTTCTGCCTCAATGCTTCATCGTCAAACACATGAGTGTCTGTGCCATAAAGCGCATTGATTGTCTCATGCAGGCCAATGTAGCCCAGAGAGATGGAAGCTCGGCCATTTTTGAAGATTTCGGCAATGTTGTCATCACCGCGCAGGCGCACGCCGCAAGCCCCTTCCATATAGAGAATGGGCGCCACTCTGGCCTTGACGTTGGCCAGGCGTTCGATGCGGGTATCCAATGCCTTGCGGGCCATCTCCAGCCTTTGATCCAAAATGCGATAAAACTCGGCTTCATCGCCCTTGGCCTCCAACGCCACCCTCGGCAGGTTCAGGCTGACGACGCCTAAGTTGTTGCGACCTTCATGCAGCAGCTCGCCGTTTTCCTCATAGGTGCCAAGGAAACTGCGGCAACCCATAGGAGTCTTGAATGAGCCAGTAACCTTGACCACCTGCTCATAGTTAAGAATATCCGGATACATGCGGATGCTGGCACATTCGAGCGCCAACTGCTTGATATCGTAGTTGCAGTCGCCGGCCTTGTGGTTAATACCATCACGAATGGCAAACACCAACTTGGGGAAAACCGCTGTTTTACGGTTCTTGCCAAGGCCTTCCATACGGATCCGCAAAATAGACTCTTGGATCAGCCGTGACTCCCAGCTGGTACCCAAACCAAAACCGAAGGTAACAAAAGGCGTCTGACCATTAGCGGTATGCAGGGTATTGACCTCATATTCCAGCGACTGGAAGGCGTCGTGACACTCTTTCTTGGTCTGCTCTGTGGCAAACGCCTTGGCATCGGTAATCCCCCACTTGAGCGCCGTTTGATAATGCTTGTCGTAGCTCTTGGCCACAAAGGGGGCCAACACTTCATCTATGCGGTTGATGGTGGTGCCGCCATAAATATGGCTGGCGACCTGGGCGATGATCTGCGCGGTAACTGCAGTGGCAGTCGAGATGGATTTTGGCGTTTCAATCTCGGCATTGCCCATCTTGAACCCTTGGGTCAACATGCCACCGAGATCGATCAGCATACAGTTGAACATAGGGAAGAAAGGTGAATAGTCGAGATCGTGATAGTGGATCTCACCGGCCTCATGGGCGGCAACCACATCCTTGGGCAGGATATGATGTTTAGCATAATGTTTGGCGACAATACCGGCCAAGAGATCCCTCTGGGTGGGGATCACCTTGGAATCTTTATTGGCATTTTCGTTGAGCAAGGTCGCGTTACTCTGCTCGACCAGGCCGCGGATCTCCAGATTCAGGCGGCTGCTGGATTCACGGCAGATATCTCTGTCATGACGATATTCTATGTAGCTACGGGCCACTTGCTTGTACGGCCCTTCCATCAATAGATTTTCTACCCTGTCCTGCAACTCCTGGATATTGACCTCGGCCTTGTCGGTTACCGCCTGGGTGACCAAAGCTGCAACTGTGGCCGCATAGTCCGCATCTTCTATACCGCAGTGGCTAGAGGCCGCCAGCACCGCATCCCTTATCCTTGTTTCGTCGAACTGAGTACGGCACCCGTCCCGCTTAATCACTACCGGCATTTCTTTAATCTCCATGTTGTTTATTTAACACCATATATAGTGGTGTTTTATTAACCAAGCACTATATGTGGAGATTAAGCGACAAATCGCTCTTCAATACCATGATCTGGATCATGGTATTGAAGAGGATGAACAACACTATGGGATTAGTGCCGACGAGCACAACTTGTGGAGATTTTTCCCTTGACCGGGCTCCAAACGGCCGCTAGTCAGTACCTCTTTACCAAGGCCAGATAACTGTTGATTTGCCCACTGCCCTGCTGCTGGCTGCCCATGGCTGCAGCGGTGCGCATCAGCGCGCTGACACCACTGAGCCGGGATAACAGTTGCGGCTCTTGCAGTGCGGAGTCGACCTTGGCCGCTAGCTTGCTGCTGCCATTGCCGCTCTCTGCGCTCTTGGCAGTTTGGTTTTCGCCCTTGAGCACGGCATCCAACTGAGCCGCCACCTTGTTGGCCGCCAAAGAGCTCGATGGGGTATACATCATCCCCATATTGCCCATAAGACTGTCCGCTCCCTCAAGTGCATTGAGCAAAGGGCTTTGGCTGGCCTGTTGTCTGAGCAAACCAATCTGGCCTTGAATAAACTCCTTGAGGCTGACGTTATCCTTGGTATCAACTCCCATCAGGCCATTGCCCTGCAATTTGACCATCTGACTTTCAGACAACAGCCCTTCCTCGCCGAGGCGCGCCAACAGCTTGGGCAAATCGGCACTGCTGAACTGGCCTGAGCCGAAAAACTCCTTGGCCAACTCCTGCACCCGTGCGGCTCTTTTGCCATCGTTGGAGATAGATATGCTGTCCTGCCCTATATTTGCCGAGGTTGAGCCCTTGCTTTTGTTGTCACTGACAGTTTCAGTGTCGACAACCGAGAGGCCGCTGCCGCTGGTCAAACGATTGTTGACGCCATAGGCATCGACCCCGGACAATCTGGGATCAACAGAAGAATGGATTGGCTGCATGTCAGTTTTCCGTCATATCGACGTTCTATTGGTTGTTTTTAAGACAAGATTGCTTGAGAAATGTCAGAAAAACGCCCTTTGAGCGCCTTGATGCTAATGATGTGCTGAACTATGCAGAAAGTGTGCCCACACCGCAGAAAATGTGCCCACACCAAGCATTAATAAAAAGCGCCTGCTTCAGAGACGCCCCAACGCCGCATCAATCAGATGCGAGGCCTGCTGCACCGCCTTCTCACCGGCGGCAATGGCTTCACTGGCACGGTGGAACTCCATAGTGCCTATATCCGACACCTTAGGTACAATACAGATATCCGGTGGATCTCCCATTAAACGCGCGCGCTTGTGGCGCTGCTCCAGAATATCCATCGACTGTGACATCACAGCCAACATACCGGGTTCAGCCTTATTGCCAAGAGAGAACTTGTCGGTCAGGCCGGAAATATAATCCTTGCCCTTGGCCAACAGATCCATAAAACCACTCTCAGAGGAGTGTTCCGCCACTTTACTCTGCAATGAAGGTTCTTCGCTATTAAGCGCCACCGGCAACACTTGCAGTTGCTCGCGCCTATGACCATGCAAATCGACGCCTATCACCAAACTCGCGCCCATAGCTCTGGCCACAGACACAGGAATGGGATTCACCACAGCGCCATCCACCAGCCAGCGATGCCCCTGACGCACTGGCGACATGATCCCCGGCATGGAACAGGAAGCTCTGACGGCTTGGCGTAAATCCCCCTGACGGAACCAGATCTCCTGCCCTGAGTAGAGGTCGGTTGACACGGCAGTAAAAGGATATTTAAGTTCTTCAATCAGGAGATCACCGATGCGATCTTGAATGGCACTGAATACCTTATCACCACTGATGAGTCCGCCCTTACCCCAACTAATATCCATCAACCCCAACACATCCCAGCTGGAAAAACTGCGCACCCAGTCTTCCAGCTCTTCGAGGCGCTCATTGGCATAAGCCGCACCGACCAGGGCACCTATAGATGAACCGGCCACCTTATCTGGCTTTACTCCCATTGCTGCCAAGCCTTTGAGTACACCTATATGGGCCCATCCTTTGGCGGCGCCGCTTCCAAGAGCAACTCCGATACAGGGTTCATGACTCTGCGCCATCCTCTCTCCTTAATATTTTCTACCAATCACGCAGCCTAAGCTCAATCAGCCAAAGCAGCATACACCCGAAGCCGGAGCTGCTCCAGATTTTATCCCTGGAGCCTGTTGTGGTTAACTCAAGACATTTTAAAACCAGTCAGCAACCATTTCGACACTCTATTGACTAAATACATGCCCCACAGCGTAAAAGCCGTTATAATATGCGGTCGTTTTTATTGAGGAGTTTCACCTTTGCATTTTTCCGATTTTTCGCTGGATCAGCGTCTGCTGCAAACCCTTAAACATATGGGTATCGATGAGCCCACAGAGATTCAGCGTGAAGCGATTCCCGTGGCGCTGGCCGGGAAAGACCTGATGGCCTCATCCAAGACGGGCTCGGGGAAAACCTTGGCCTTTTTGCTGCCGGCGATGCAAAGGGTGATCTCCACCAAGGCGCTCAGCAAGCGCGATCCCAGGGTACTGATACTCCTGCCGACCCGTGAGCTGGCCAACCAGGTCTACGCTCAGTTGCGTCTACTGGTTGCCAATACCCAGTACCGGGCCATCAGTGTGCTTGGCGGGGAAAATTTCAACGATCAGGCCAAGGCGCTGGCGCGGGATCCGCATTTTATCGTCGCCACCCCGGGGCGGATTGCCGATCACCTGTCACAACGCCATCTGTATCTGGAAGGGCTGGAACTGCTTATTCTTGACGAAGCCGACCGCATGCTGGATCTCGGCTTTGCACCACAACTCAAGGCAATCAACGACGCCGCCAACCATAGACGGCGGCAAACCCTGATGTTTTCGGCCACTTTGGAACATGAAGAGGTCAATGATATCGCCGCCACCTTGCTCAATGACCCGCAACATGTGGCCATTGGCGCCGCCAATGCCGAGCATCAGGACATACACCAGCGGATTTTCCTCTGTGACCATCTGGATCATAAAGAGACGCTGCTGATTGAACTGCTAAAGCGCGAACAACAGCGTCAGGTGATCATATTCACCGCTACCCGCCAGGATACCGACAGATTAGCCGAAAAGCTCAAGCAACAAGGCTACAGCGCGGTGGCGCTCAGTGGTGAACTGCGCCAAAGTGCCCGTAACCAGATAATGGATCAGTTCAGCCGCGGCCAGCAGCAAATTCTGGTGACAACCGACGTGGCCTCCCGCGGTCTGGATCTGGTGAACGTCTCCTTGGTGGTCAACTTCGACATGCCCAAGTTTGCCGAAGAATATGTCCACCGTATCGGCCGTACCGGCCGCGCCGGCGCCAAGGGCGACGCCCTGTCTCTGGTGGGCCCCAAGGACTGGTTCAACTTCAAGAAGGTGCAGAGCTTTCTCGGTCGCCGCTTCGAGTTCAGTTCCCTGGAGGGGCTCGAACCCAAATTCAGTGGCCTGGCCGATCCCAAACGCCAGAGCAGCAAACCAAAGAATACCAAAGCCAGCAAACCCAAGGGCCGCAGCAAAACAGCGGCTAAACCGGGCAAGGCCAAGTCAGGCAGAGACAAGCGCTTTATTACCGGGGTGGATGTGGGCGATGCCCCAATGAGGCGTAAACCCGCTCCAGTAAATAACGGCAATGAAAGCGACTCCGAATCATAAGATTAACATTAGCCGCCGGTGCGGCATGATGAACTACAAGGAATACCATGAAAGTTTGTGCGGTTGAATTAAAAGGCGGCGAAGCCGTCATCTGTTTACTGAGCGCCCAGGGGGACGTATTCAACGTTCCTGATTGCCGCCGTCACTCATTTACCTTGAGCAACCCTGCCAGCCAGGAAGCAATTAGAGAATTCCAATTCGCCTTCAATAAGCTGATGGAAGACTATCAGGTCGAACACGTCGTGATTATTGAGCGCGAATACAAGGGTAAGCTGGCCGGCAGCTCTGTCAGCTTCAAGTTCGAGGCGGCCATTCAACTGGGTAAGTTACCGGTAACAATGCTGACACCTCAAAGCATTAAAGAGCAGCTGAAACGCAATCCACCACAAGTGGACTTCAGCGGCCTGGAACTGAAAAAGTTCCAGGAGAATGCCTTTGAAGCCGCTTATGCCTTCCAGCAGATGCGGATCTACAAGAAGGTCTGAGCCCTTGAGCGGTTTTGATTATCTGGCCCACTACAGCGACGAGATAAAGCAACAGGTTCAGCAGCTCAGCCAAGTGGGCAAACTGGCTGAATACCTGCGAAAACGTCATCCTGAGTTACACCAGATCCGCAGTGATAAAGCGCTTTGGGACTATACCCAAGCGCTGAAGCAAACTTATCTGCGTCAATCAAACCCGCTTGCCAAAGTGTGTTTTGACGACAAAATCAGCCTCAGCCATCAGGCGCTGGGGCTGCATACCTACGCCGCCCGAAAGCAAGGGCACAAACTCAAGACCAAGAATGAAATCCGTATCTCCTCCCGGCTGAAACGGGCACCTGAAGCCTTCTTGCGGATATTGGTGGTACATGAACTGGCGCATCTGAAGGAAAAAGAGCACAACAAAGCCTTCTACAAGCTGTGCACCTATATGGAGCCGGACTATCATCAGTTGGAATTTGAATTGAGACTTTACCTCAGTCTTCTGGACGCCAATCAAGACCCTTATCCGGCTTGAATCCCCTCCTGCTCCTCAAACAATAGCAGTTAATTCCCAGAGCTGTCGTTCCTTGTTTATGGTAGTGATAGTGACGCTATGACAAAGCAAATACCTATAGCGGAAAGTCACACTGATTGACGAAGCAAGGGTTACTCTGCTTCGAATTCCTTCGAATTTAACTATTTATTTTGATGTCTATAAAACCGGCTTATCTGCTGATAAAGAAGCTTGGCAAGCTATCATTTTTATGGCTAACTGAGCGACGCACTAATAAAAGATGGACGCGGTGCCAACATCAAAAAATCATTATAAATATCGTATTAAAGGGAATAATAATTATGATAAGAAGGAGTTTAACAGTCCTTGGGGTAATATTTTTTATTAACGCTTGTGCCAATATACCACTCGGCACCATGCTCAGCCTGAGTTCTTTCGATAAGCAGGATTTTGCCGAATTAAACCCGCGAGTTATCAGATCGCAGATCCTCATCGATGAACCGGGTAAACTCAAGATTGATGCCACTGAACTGACCCTGGAACTGGATACCAGCCAGGGAGTATCCCGGTATAGTTTCCCACTCAAATTGGAGTCTATTCAAGTTATCCCCCAAAATGAGGGCCTTTTCAGCAGCAGTCCCGCACAAAATCATTATCAATTGGCACTCACTGATACGGCAATAAACAGCTTCCAGCAAGTACAAACATTGATAAATACCGAGACACCTACCCAATATAGCTTTTCTATTGATGCAGGTCTTGATGAGATGAGCAAGCCAGTGAAGGAAATTACCTTGTCGGTTTTGATCAAACTGACCGAAGATCAGGGATATCTGACTTTGATAGATAACGCGACACTCAACCTTGAGCAACAGCCTTGACCCCGGATTTAATTAAGACTGAATCCAAAACAACCAATAACAACTCAAGGAAATCGGTATGCAGATTGACCTTTTACAGCAAGTTGATGACGACCTGCAAAATGAGCTTATCGACAAACTCAGAACCTATAATCACAGCTATATAAACGAAAGCAGTCAACCCCTGGCCGCCATCGCCCGCGATTCCGAGGGGCAACTCATTGGTGGCGTGAGTGGCCGCAGCATCTATCGCCAGTTGCTGATTGAGGTGGTTTGGGTCGCGAAGGAGCATAGAGGTTCAGGTCTTGGCAGCCGCTTAATGGCTCTGTGCGAGCAAGAGGCAATCAAACGGGGGTGTCTGGCTGCGCAGCTCGACACTTTGTCGTTTCAGGCGCCGGCATTTTATGCCAAACAAGGGTTTGAAGTTGTCGGCTCGGTCAGTGGAATTCCCGGCAGCCCGGACAGGTATTTTATGTGTAAACGCTTCAATGGCTGAAGGCCAGGCTGCGACATGCCCTTCCCCTTCAACAAAACGTCGACTGAAGCCGGTATTATCATGCTCCTCCCCCCAAATGACTGAGAACGCCATGACACTGACACAACTCAAGAAACTGTTACAGCAATGCCCCAACGCCACTGCCGACTATCCTTTTGGTCCTGAAGCCAGAGTCTATAAAGTCATGGGTAAGATGTTTGCCCTGCTGGCCGAGCAGGAAACGCCCCCTAGGGTGACACTCAAGGCCAAACCTGCCGACGTACAGGCACTGATCGATAGCTTTGAGGCGATAGTGCCCGGCTATTACATGAATAAGCAGCATTGGTTCACGCTAACCTTGAATGGTGAGGTCAGCGAGGATATGCTCCGTGACCTGATTGAGGCATCCTACGCTCTGGTTGTCAGTAAACTGACCCAGGCGCAACAAGCCCAGTTGCAACAGCAAAACACCTAAAAATGACTTTTCAGATTGAGGGAACAATCAAGATGCGTGCCAGCCTGCGACAAAAAGTTATCCATGTCTGCCAGCAAAAAATCGCCCAGAAGGGCGAGAATGTTGGCGTCTCCTTCTATGCCTTCTTTGCCAACAAGAATGATGATCCCGAGTTGCTCATGGAGGCCGCTAGCTGGTGGATCCAGACCCACAAACTGGATCACTTTGAGAAGGCCCGCAAAATTCTGCAAATGGTGCAAGCCGGGCAATAACCTATGGTGACAGGATCCTACCGGCATAGAGGCTTTAAACAGATCTCCCGCTCGGCACTCGATGCCATGGGTAAGCCCTTCCCTATTTTGCATCTGTCGCTTGATACCTCAAAAGGGTAACTGATTGATGTCCAAGGAAGATGAGTTAAACAAAAAATATCGCGCTCTGCCCCGCGGCGCTCGTTGGCACTTAAAGCTGGATGCCGATGGGCGAGCCTACTTTATTGGCAGACAGCAAACCCTGGCTACAATCTGGGGCTTTATCATGCTGGTTCCCCTGTCGGCCTCAAGTTTAATGGCTGTGGTGCTGACAGGTAAATCACAGGTATTTCATGCCGTCTCGGCCTTGCTGTTGTTAACCCTGGCAATTGGCTGTTTGGGGGTAAGAAGGCGTTGGCTGTTTGACCCTAAAAGCGCTGAGATTCAAGAATACACCGGCTGGTGGCGTATAAAAGCCAAGCCCCGCAAAACCCTGCCCTACAGTCAACTCTCTATTCATATTACCCCACTGGCGCAAACGCCAAATGGGGTACAGCTGGTGCTGCTCGGACAGCGCCACACCCTGACAGATATGGCTGAAGCACTGGCATTGATAGGCTTTTTGCGCGGCTGCGCCGGCCCGCTTGCAGTCAATGAACTTGAAGTCTATGAACTTGAAGTCTATGAAAAAGTCACTGCCTGGCCCGAGTTGAAAGCCGTGCCCTTTGACACAGCTCCAAGCAACTCGGCGCCGGAGGCCGAGAGCCAGACCGCAAAATCCCCCCATACCGAAACCAAGCCTCTGAAAGCCGCGACTCAAACTGGCCAATCCAGCAGTCAGTACCGGCCCATTTGGGAGCAACACCTGATGTGGAAACTGGCACTGCCGCTGCCGCTTTTTGCCCTGCTCGGACTGCTGATGACACGCTTAGGGAGCTGAGCCATGGCGCACTGGAACAAATATTCCTCACAAAGGGCCGAGTTGGTGTTTGGCCGCTGGACCTGGTTAATCGGTCTGCCGCTGGCGGCGCTGACTCTGGCACAGGTGTATTTCGGGCTTAACCCTGAATTGCTGCTCGGTTGGGCCATGGGGGCAACACTCGGCTGGCACGCGCTGTTCTGTCGCCATAAAATCTTGATAGACAAAAATACCTGTGTGCTGGAGCACAGCATTCGCAGTATCTACCCCATAGGGCAACTCAAGGTGCCACTGGCCGAAATCAGCGGATTTTGCCTCTGCCCTCACTTCGGCGAGCCCAGATACTGGGACTTGATCTTGATGCTCAAGGATGGTCAGAGAGTGACGTTGCTGAGACGTAAGGGCAAGGCCGCCATGCAGGAGCTGGGTAAAGAACTGGCCGATGTCAGCGGCCTGGCCTATGACGAAGAGTTCAGAGACTGAATCCATAACCGTCTATGCCGGCATAACGGCGATAAAACCATCAGATACCTAGCCATTGATAAAGTAACCGCTTGAGAAATCCGTAGCGCTCCAGTAATTTGGGCCAAGTTTCATTGCTTGGTGCCATTACCGAGCTTTAAGGAGTCGAGATGCAATCTGCACTGGTAAGCAGCGAGTGGTTGGCCGCTCATCTTTCTGATCCCAAGTTGGTCATTTTGGATGCCAGCATGGACAAGGTGATAGGCCGCGAGCCGATAGTCTACGATGAGCCCTGCTTTATTGCCGGTGCCCGGCGGCTGGATCTGGAGCGGGAGTGCACAGATCTGCAGTCCAGCGAGTTACACGCCCTGCCGAGTCAGGCCCAGTTTACCGAGCTGGTGCAGCGGCTCGGCATCGACCAGGACAGCACTGTCGTCATCTATGACAACCAGGGTATCTACTCATCACCCCGCGGCTGGTGGTGTTTCAAGGTCATGGGGTTTGAGCAGGTGTTTGTTCTCGACGGCGGTCTGCCCAAATGGCTCAAAGAGCAGCGCCCCTGTGCCGACAAGCCGGCGACCAGGTTTCCGCGCGGTAACGCCTGTGGGCAATATCAAGCGGAAAAGGTCTGTAACGCCCCCCAGGTATTGGATACCTTGGCAGGCAAGCAGGCCATGATACTGGATGCCAGGGCCAGTTTACGCTTTCTCGGCCAGAGTCCCGAACCCAGAGAAGGCGTGCGCAGCGGCCATATTCCCGGCGCCGTGAATCTGCCGTTTGCCGAAGTGCTGGAGGGCGACAGCCTGAAACCTCAGCCGGCACTGGAGCAGATTTTTCTGCATCTGGGTGCCATGGACGCCAGACGCAGCGGCAAGCCTTTGATCTTCAGTTGCGGCTCAGGGATCACCGCCTGTATTTTGATCCTGGCGGCCTATCAGGTACGCCTCGATGCCCTGATACTCTACGATGGCTCCTGGGCCGACTGGGGCAGCAAGGCCCATCTGCCGCTGGCAACAAGTTAAGACCCAAGCCGTTATAAACCAAAGCGGTTAAATATCAGGGCGGTTAAAAATCAGGGCTGTTAAAAACCATCTCTCGCTTTCAGCCCAACTGAAGGCGAGCAGCAAACACTTCTCTAGCTTCACCTTCCCCCTCAATCTCAAGCCTGCTTCCCCAAGCAGGCTTGTTAACATTGTCCCGCCCATCAGCTTCCCCCTCCCAAAGAGAGCCAAGGCTGCTTATGCTTGTCTAAAGAAAGCCTTAAGCCCTTTCCTTAAGGCGCGCCCGGCCAGCAAGGGCCAATACGGCTATGCCTATGTGCTCAACAGCTCGGTCAATGAAGTCGTGTGTCACGGGGTTCAGTCGGAGCAGCAGTTGCTGAAGGCCAGCGATATTGTCAATCTGGATATTACCCTCGAAAAAGATGGTTTTATTGCCGACTCCAGCAAGATGTACCTGATGCCACAGGCATCGTCTTTGGCCAAACGCCTGGAACTGCGAGCCGGTATGTGGTTTACCATAGAGCCGATGATCAACCAGGGCGGCGCCAAAATAAAGACCAAGAAAGATGGCTGGACAGTAGTGACCCGGGATAAAAAACTCTCGGCCCAGTGGGAGCACAGCATACTGGTGACAGATACCGGCTATGAAGTGCTGCCCCTCCGAGATGAAGAGCGCTGAACCACAGCGCTCATCCCAAACGCTTACGGAACCTCAATGAAGCGAGCAACACGCCTCCCAGGGTGAACGCCCCCAGCCAAAAGGCATCTTTAGCCAACATCAGGATATCGGCCTCACGCAGGACTATGGCGCGCACCATACGCATAAAGTGCGTCGCCGGCAGCGCTTCGGCAATCCACTGCGCCGCAATTGGCATAGCTTCGTAAGGAAACATAAAGCCTGACAACAAAATAGAGGGCAGCAGGATAAATACCGTCAGCTGCATCGCCTGCAATTGGGTCTTGGCAATGGTGCTGATCACCAGGCCCAAGCTCAGACTGGCAAAGATAAACAGCAAAGAGGCCAGCAACAAGCTGTCCAGACCGCCGCGCACCGGCACACCGAACAGGAAGTGGCCCACGCTGAGGATAATACTCACCTGAATAAGCCCCACCAGCACATAGGGGATGATTTTCCCCACCATCAGCTCCATGGGTTTGACCGGGGTGGTGATCAGAAACTCCATATTGCCCTGCTCTCTTTCCCTGACAATGGCGGCAGAGGTGAACATGATCATTGTCATGGTCAAAATCACCGCCAGCAAGCCGGGCACTATGTTAACCACAGTGCGCTGCTCCGGGTTGAAATACTGCACCACCTCAAAGCTTGGCACCCGGTTTTGGCTGCTGAAATCGGCCACTTCATCGAGCGGCATGCTTCTCAGGCTACGGATCGCGGCGGCGATAACCGTATCCGAGCCATCCACCAGCCACTGGGCCACGGGCCGGGTAAGCTGGCTGTCGCTTTGACGACGGTCGAAGGCTGGATGATTCACCAGACGGGCATTGAGATCCGCCGGCAAATAGAGCACGGCGCGCACTTCCCCCGAGGTGATGGCCGCCTCGGCCTGTTCGATAGAGGCGTATTTTGCCTTGAAGTCCACCACCTGGGTGGCCTTTACCGCCTGCACCAAGGCCCGGCTGTAGCTGCTGGCGGACATATCCACCAAGCCGGCGGGCAGATGCCTGGCATCGGTATTGATGGCGTAGCCGAACAGCAGCAGCTGCACCAGAGGGATCATCACTATCATGCCGAAGGTCATCCTATCCCGCGACAGCTGCCTGAGCTCCTTGAGCATGATCGCCAATATCCTAGCCCACATGTCGACCTCCGGTGCAGGATACAAACACATCTTCGAGACTGGGGCGCGCCATGGCGAGCTTGCGCCCATCGCAATAGGGGCTGAGAAAGGCGATGGGATCTGTGGCATCACGCCGCACCAACACCCTGAGCCGGGTGCCTACCTGAGCGGCAGAAACAACCTCAGGCAAGGCCACCAACTGTTGTTTGAGCGCCCTTAGCTGCTCACCGCTCACTTCCACCACGCTGGCGTCCATCTGCTGCATCAATTCGGCCGGGGAGCCATCGGCCCGCTTGGCGCCACGCTCAAGGATTGCCAATGCATGGCAGCGCTCCGCCTCGTCCATGTAGTGGGTTGACACCAAAATAGTGGTCCCGGCGGCGCAGAGATCGAACAGCCGCTCCCAAAACTCGCGGCGGTTTTCCGGATCGACCGCCGAGGTGGGTTCATCGAGAAACAACAGCTCGGGGGAGTGCAGCGTGGCGCAGGCCAGAGCCAGACGCTGCTTCTGACCACCACTCATGGAGCCGGCCAACTGAGACTCCCTGCCCTCCAGGCTATACAGATGCAGCAGCTCTTCAATGCGCGCCTTGCCGCGGCGGCCGAACAGGCCATAAATACTGGCGACAAATCTAAGGTTCTCCAGCACAGACAGATTATCGTAGAGAGAGAACTTCTGGGTCATATAACCTATACGTTGCTTGAGCGCCTCTTCGTTACCGGCAAGCGGCTCTCCCAATACGGTCACCTCACCGGCATCCGGCAACAACAGGCCGGTAAGCAGCCGGATCGCAGTGGACTTGCCGCAACCGTTGGGGCCGAGAAAGCCGTAAATACTGCCACGGGGGATGGCAAGACTGAGATTATCCACCGCGGTCAACTCACCAAAGCGCCGGGTCAGCCCATGAGCTTCAATGGCTAGGGGAGCTTCAATGGCCTTGGAAGAATCAATGGACAAGGTGGCTTGAGTGGCCGAAGAAGCACCGGCATCAGCTGACTGAGTCATGGCAGTCGTACCTCCAGCGCCAGCCCTGAGGGCAGAAACTCGGCGCCCTCGACATCGATATCTGTCAGATACATCAATCTGGCACGATCGCGCTCATTGAGGGCATAAAACGGGGTAAAGGCTGGTTGGGAACGGATATTTCTGACTGTGCCTTTGAGCGGCTGCGCCACCCCATCGACCCAGACCTCCAGCTTGTCGCCGCGGGAAAGCTTACTGATGGCCGTTTGCGGCAGATAGACTCTGGCATAGGGTTTATCCAGTGCCAAAAGCGCGACAAGTTGAGTGCCCTGAGCCACTCGATCGCCCCTCTTCCAGGGCAATATGTCCACCTCTGATGCCAGCGGCGCCCTGAGACTGAGGTCGTCCAAGGCTTTCTCCTCGGCCTTGAGCGCCGCCGCTACGGCTGCCACTCTGGCTTCGGCCTGGGCCAGTTGTTCGCTGCGGGTACCGTTTTCCAGTTGCAGCCAGTGTTCATTGGCCTGCTCGACCAAGGCTTTGGTGTGATCCCGCTCGGCGATGGCCGCATCCAGCTCCGCCTGCCCCACCACTTTGGCGATAAACAGCTCGCGGGTGCGCTGATATCTGAGTCTGGCTTCGGTCGCGGCTGCCGTTGCCGCCTCTATGGCGGCTCTGGCCGCCCGCCGCTCTTCTACCCTGGCACCTTGTTGCAGCTCATCAAGCCTGGCGCCGGCCTCAGCCAATTCGGCGCGGCGCTGTGCCACTCTGGCTGCCGCGCTGCGGCTGTCCAATTGCAGCAACAACTGCCCCGCCTCGACCTTGTCACCCTCGGCCACATGGATATCGGCTATCTGCTCGGCAACGGGGGCTGAAAGCTGGATACGATCCCGCTCCAGTGTGCCCATGGCGCGGCTTTCGCCGCTGTCGCCACAAGCTTGCAACAGCAATAGTGTCGCTGTCAGTATCAGGGATATCTTGTTCATTGGGGTTCCTCACTGCCCGGGTTGGCGGCAATATCCTGGCGCAATAAGCCTTGATGCAGGACTTTGGCATTGTGCTCTGCCAGCTGTTTGAGCCAGGTTTCATTCAATTCGACGCCGAAATCCCGCATCAGATGGGCCGGGGCGATCAGCGGAAACACCATCAGGCTGACAAAACTCAGCCGTGCCAAGCTAGGGTCCAGGTTGGGATTTAGGCCTTGATCTTGCCCAAGCTGGCGGATCCACAGCCTCGAGCGGCTGAGCATGTCACTGAACACGCTGGCAAGGGCATCAAAGGCTTCACAGCCTTCTCTGTGATTCAATACCTGGATGATAAGCCCGGGCAAGGCCGGGTTGGCAGCCATGGCGCGGTAATAGACCTGCATCAACTCAAATGGCCCGCCAAAACCTGGCTCAGGCCTTTTCTTGCTCGGATCAAGACTCATCTTGCTCCGCTCAGAACCTTTGTTGCTCGGCTCAGGGCTATTGTTACCAAGCTCAGGGCTGTTATTGCCAAGCTCAGGGCTGTTTGCAGAGCCCTCACTGGCAGATTGATGACTTTGCGCGGCATTGTAGTGTTTGAAGGCTTCCAGTACAGGGGCGATAGTGTCTCTGACCATGGCCTCAAACAGGCCTGCCTTGGAGCCGAAGTAATAACGGATCATCGCCGCATCCACTCCCGCCTTGCGTGCCAGCTCTCGAGTGGAAACCCGCTCATACCCCTTCAGGGTAAAGCAACTGCGCGCGGCTTCTATCAAAGCATCCCTGGCCCCTGACTGGCCTTTAGGACGACCGGCTGTGGCTTTCATCCCCTGCTCCTCAAAAATTCTTCTTGTGATGAATATACTCAGTTTAGTGCTTATATGGCAGTGAGTTAATTCTCCATTCGTGCCTATGTTGGGGAATTTAGTCGGCCCGGTTCAAAGGATATTTGCGCAAGCTTGCTCCGCTGTATTAGGGAATTCTTGCAAAGGACTAAGGCCATTTGCTGCGAACCACGCCTTGCATTCCGGTCTGTAAGCCGACATAGAGCACACATAGGACTTGTGCGCACCTTCCTTGGACTCCACCCTTTGCCTCGCCGCCGATTGCGCCAACTCCGTCACTCTTGACTCAATCGCCGGCAATCCCACCACAGTCAGTTCCGCCACTCTCTATTCAGTCTTTATCTGAGCAATTTGTTGTGATTGATACAGGGGTCCAATCAAGGCGGTTACATCTTTACACAAATCAAGTGAGAATCATTTGCATTTGTATTTGAGTGCGTGCTAATTTGTCGCCGCTGTCGTTAAGAAAAGGATGACAGCAAAAAAGGAATGGCCCAGGGAAAGGCCGAAGTAGTTCCTTATCCCTGGGTGACTTGTCATTGATGACTGACCTCATGTCAGTCGCAAAGGAGGCAAAAGTGACCCACCCCAGCATGGAGCCTGAACAGGCGAGCAATGACCCGAGCTATGATGCCGCCGGCCATCTGCCGTTCGCTCCCCACACTGAACTCTTTGGTATCGCACCCGAACACCACTACTCCCGCTTGATGCAACTGGGCATGGATACCCTGAAACACCGCCTTGAACGGCTGGATGGCCCCAGCAGTGGCATTCGCCCCGAAGAGCTGCAAAGCGCATTTTCCGATATCAATCTCAACCGTCCCCTCAGGGACATGAAGCAAGTTCTGGCCGAACTGGACAAGCTCTATCTCAGCCACGCCATCTATTTCCAACACCCGGATTATCTGGCCCACCTCAACTGCCCTGTGATGCTCACATCCTTGTTGGCCGAGCTGTTGAGTTCAGCCATCAATACTGCGGTGGAAACCTGGGATCAGAGCGCCGGCGGGACTCTGATTGAACAGAAGGTTATCGACTGGGCCTGCGAGCGCGTGGGATATCAGGGATTTGCTGACGGTGTCTTCACTACCGGCGGCACCCAGTCCAACCTGATGGCGCTGCTGCTTGCCAGGGAGTTAGCCGGCAGCCTTGAGCCGGGTCACAGAGGCAATGTTCTGGCCGGTCTGGCTACCAATGCTCACCGCTACCGCATTCTGTGCTCTGAATTCAGCCATTTCAGCATCCAAAAAGCGGCCGCACTTTTAGGGTTGGGACACGAGGCGGTAGTGAGTGTCGGTTGTGATGCCAATCGGCGCATGGATCCCAAGGCGCTGGCGGGCAAACTCAGGCAGCTCAAAGCGGCAGGACTGATCCCCATCGCCGTGGTCGCTACCGCAGGGACCACTGACTTTGGCGCCATAGATCCCATAGCGCCCATCGCTGCCCTTTGCCGCGAGTTCAGCTGTTATTTGCATGTGGATGCAGCCTACGGCGGCGCCTTGTTGCTGTCACCTACCCAACGCCAACGCCTCGAAGGCATAGAGTTGGCCGACTCTGTCAGCCTGGATTTCCATAAGTCCTTCTTCCAGCCCGTGTGCTGCTCGGCGCTGTTGGTCAAGGACAAAGGCGTGCTCGGTTACCTCACCTACCATGCCGATTACCTCAACCCTGAATCCCAGGCCCAGGCCGGAGTACCGGATCTGGTCAACAAGAGCCTGCAGACCACCCGCAGGTTTGATGCCCTCAAGCTATGGCTGAGCCTGAGAGCCGCCGGGCCGGATGCCATAGGCGAGATGTTCGATACCCTGATTGCCACCACAGCCGAGCTTTATAAAAGCTTTAGCCGTTTCCCCGAATTGCAGACGGCGCAGCGCCCGTCGCTGACCACCCTGGTGTTTCGCTTCAACGACCCGGCACTGGGCAGCGCCGAACTGGATGAATGTAATCGCCATATCCGCGCTCGTCTGGCCCGCGAAGGCCGCGCCATGATTGCAGCGACCAAGGTGGCCGGCAGCCAATATCTCAAGTTTACCCTGCTCAACCCTCACACCCGACTCGAGGATATCGAAGCCGTATTGACCGACATCTGCAAAATCGGTCGCGAGCAGGCCCGTCACTACAAGACCAGCGCGCTTTGCAGCGCCTGAGGAGGAACTGATGCAAACCAAAATTTACGATATCCTGGGTATAGGCATCGGCCCCTTTAACCTGAGCCTAGCGGCCCTGACCGAGCCGCTTGACGGTCTTGAGTGTCTGTTTGTCGATGCCGGCGCCGGTTTCGACTGGCATCCCGGCATGTTGCTGGAATCCTCCAGATTGCAGACCCCTGTTATGTCGGACCTGGTGACCATGGCCGATCCCACCAGCCGCTACAGCTATTTGAACTTCGCCAAACAGACAGGCCGACTCTACAGCTTTTATATTCGCGAAAGCTTCTTCCTGCCGCGGCAGGAATATAATCGCTACTGCCAATGGGTCTGCGCCGAGCTGAGTAACCTTAAATTCAATTTCAAGGTCACCCGGGTCAGTTTCGATGCCGAAACCGACACCTATCTGGTCAAGGGGCAGGACAGAGTCAGTGGCCAAGAGCTGAGCCTGCGCGCCCGCCACCTGGTGCTGGGAACCGGTACCCAACCCTGGATGCCCCACTTCTGCCCCGGCGCCGACAAGCGGGTACTGCACTCGGCCAACTATCTGCACCGTAAACAGGCGCTGCAGAGCCAAAATGACATCACCATAGTCGGTAGCGGCCAGAGCGCGGCAGAGATCTTCGAAGATCTGCTGCTGGATATCGACAAATACGGTTATCGCCTGCGCTGGCTCACCCGCTCACCAAGATTCTTCCCGCTTGAGTACACCAAGCTGACACTGGAGATGACCTCGCCGGAATATATCGACTATTTCCACGCCCTGCCCGAGGTGCAGCGCCGAGAGCTTATCGGCTCACAGAAGAGCCTCTATAAGGGGATCAACGCCGATCTGATCAACAGCATCTATGATCTGCTTTACCAAAAACGCCTGCACTGTGACTTTGATGTACAGCTGCTGACCAACACGGCACTGCAAAGCGTTCACAGCGACGGACAGCAACTGCTGCTGGGTTGCAAACATACGGAGCTTGAACAGGAGTTCGAACTGACCAGTTCGGCACTGGTGCTGGCCACCGGCTACTGCTACCGACTGCCGGACTTTCTCGAGCCGCTCCACTCGCAGCTGCTGTTCGATCAAAAGGGCGATCCCGATGTCCAGCGTCATTATCACATAGACAAGGCCGGGCGAATTTTTGTTCAGAACCTGGGGCTGCACACCCACGGGCTGTGTTCGCCGGATCTGGGAATGGGCTGCTATCGCAACGCCACCATATTGCGGCAGATCCTGGGCCAAGCACCGTACGAGATAGAGCAGCAAATTGCCTTCCAGAGCTTTGGTATTCCCAAGCAAGACGCCAGTGCACCCAAACACCGGCACAGCAGCAATCACGCATTGCAGCGGGAGGCCAGCTGATGACCTCTCAAACAGCAATCAATCCGGCTGCCGACACAGCCGGCTTCAGCGCCAGATACGGCTTTGCGCCGGGCAAGCGCCTCAAGATCAACGACTTTGATTTTTGCGCCTATCAGGAAAGCGAGCACTTTGACACCCTGAGCGACTGGCTCGGCCGCGACTATGCCGCCTTCTGGGGCATGCAATCCTTGACGCCCACCGAGCGCCGCGTTGAGCTCGCCCCCGCTGCAGATAAGTTTGGCCTGATGGCCTATCGCGGCGCTGAGCCTGTGCTCTATACCGAGCTGTACGATCCCCGCTTTGATGAAGTGGGCCAACACTTTGACTGCCAACACGGCGATTGCGGCATGCATTTGCTGCTGGCTCCTCCCACTAAGCCGCAGCGCGGTTTCAGCCGCCAGGCCATCACAGCTGTGGCGTCTCTGATACTGCAGCATCTGGGCTTTGCCCGCCTGGTGGTAGAGCCGGATATCAACAACCACAAGATACACCCGCTGAACCGTGCGGTAGGCATCTGCTACAGCCACGCCATTCAACTGGAAAACAAACAAGCCATGCTGGGTTTTTGCACCCTGCCTGGGTTCAGTGCCGCACTGGCAACAGGAGCCACACAATGACAGCATCCATTATCGAACAGCCCCGTCTCAGCCATCTGACGCCTGCCATCTGGAACCAGGCAAGCCGCCATCTGCTGGCGAAAATTCTCAGTGAATTCAGTCATGAAAAGCTAATAGCACCAGAGCTGTTGTTGCCAGCAGAAGCAGAGCAAGAGGCCTGTTGGCAGCTCAAGCTGGATAGCCGGGATGGTCAGCTCTGCTACCGCTTCAGCGGCCGCCGTTATCAGCTGGATCAACTGCAGATAGCGCCGGACTCCATCGAGTGTTTCAAAGATGGCGAGCTGCAACAGCCGGACGCCATGCTGCTTATCATCGCCCTCAAGGAGAGGCTCGGCATAAGCGATACACTGCTGCCCACCTATCTTGAAGAGATCACCAGCACCCTCTACAGCAAGGCCTTCAAACTCCTGTGGCAGGCAAAGCCGGTGCAGGAGCTGGTGGATTGCGACTATCAACAGATAGAAGCGGCCATGACCGAAGGCCACCCTGTGTTTGTCGCCAACAATGGCCGCATAGGTTTTGATGTCGATGACTGGCGTGTCTTTACGCCGGAGAGCGGCCAACCGCTGCAACTCGAGTGGCTGGCGGTCAGCAGTGAACATACCAGCCTGGCGTTGATAGCTGGGCTCGACTATCGCCAACTGCTGCAAGAGGAGTTGGGCGATGCCTTGCTGCTCAGATTTGAGCAGAAAATACGGCAACAGGGCAAAAACCCGGACGATTATTTTCTGATGCCCGTTCATCCATGGCAGTGGCGCGAAAAGATCAGCCGCATATTTGCCGCCGATCTGGCCCGCGATCGCCTCATTTACCTGGAACAAGGCCATGATAAATATCAGGTGCAGCAATCCATCCGCACCTTCTTCAACCTCAGCCAACCCAAGCGCTGTTACGTGAAGACGGCGCTGTCGATTCTCAATATGGGCTTTATGCGGGGTTTATCGCCCTACTACATGAGCCGCACCCCGGAGATCAACGCCTTTGTCGCCGAGCTTATCGACAGCGACCCTTTCTTTGCCAAGCAAAGATTTGTGCTGCTCAGGGAAATCGCTGCCATAGGCTATCACCACAGGTATTATGAGCAGGCGCTGGAGAAAGACACCCCCTACAAGAAGATGCTCTCGGCACTGTGGCGTGAAAGCCCTTATGCTCTGAGCTTCCAGGGCGAGCCTTTGGTAAAACCCGGCCAGCAACTGATGACCCTGGCGGCCCTGCTGCACCAGGACAATCAGCAGCAGAGTCTGCTGGCGGCGCTTATCGAGGCTTCCCCCCTGAGTGCCCACGACTGGATGAGCCGACTGCTGGATCTTTACCTTACCCCCTTGCTGCACGCCTTCTTTGCCTACGATCTGGTGTTTATGCCCCATGGCGAGAACCTTATTCTGGTGCTGGATGACAAGGTGCCTGTCACCATATTGATGAAGGACATAGGCGAAGAAGTCGCAATTCTCAACGGCAATGCGCCGCTGCCGGGACGGGTGGCGCAACTGGCGGTCTCCCTCGAAGAGGAGATGAAACTCAACTACATACTGCTGGATATTTTCGACTGTATCTTCCGCTTTATGGCGCCGCTGCTCGATAGCCACACCAGCCTGAGAGAACAGGGATTCTGGGCTCTGGTGGCTGGAAAGGTACGTGATTATCAGGCCTCCCACCCCCAGTTTGCCGATAAGTATCGCCGCTACGATCTGTTCCAGCCGACCTTTGTCCGTACCTGCCTGAACCGGATCCAACTCAATAACAACCAGCAGATGATAGATCTCGAAGACAGGGAGAAGAACCTGCGCTTTGCCGGCGATATCGACAATCCGCTGCACCCCTTTGCCGCCAGCCACAGCTTTGGAATTACATCAACCCAGACCGAGCGTCTTGCAGACCCGGCCTTATAACCCTTCCAGGAAGTAACAGGAAATGGATATTAATATGCAAACCCTTAATGGCTTCAAACCGACTCCCATAGCCCTTCTCTGCTCTGTGCTATTGAGCGCCCCGGCGTTCGCCGCCGACAAGAGTGAGGCCCATGAGAAAGAGATGGAGGTACTGACAATCGTCGGTGCCAAAGACAAAACCGCAAGCTACAAGGCGAGCGACATGAGCACGGCCACCGGCATGAAGCTGTCGTTTCTCGAAACGCCGCAGTCTGTCACAGCCGTCACCGCCAAGGCCATTGAAGATCAGCAGCTCAACTCAGTCATAGATGTTATGACCAGTGTCGCCGGGATCAACGCCCGCCCTTCGGACAACGACAGATACTCCATCAGCGCCCGCGGGATCTCGGTCAGCAGCATTCTCTATGATGGCGTGGCAACCACCTATGACACCCGTTTCAACTATGGCGATAACCTGATGGACAGCGCCCTTTACGAGCGCATCGAAGTGGTACGCGGTGCCACCGGCTTAATGCTGGGTGCCGGTAGCCCTTCCGCCGCCATCAATTTGGTGCGAAAACGGCCCACTGCCGAGTTTCAAGGCAGCGTCAGCCTGAGCAGCGGCTCCTGGGATATGCTGCGCGGTGTGGTCGATCTCTCCGGCGGCCTCAATCAGGATGCCAGCATCCGTGGCCGGGTGGTGCTGGCCTATCAGGACAGGGAGAACTGGCAACACAGATATGAGCAGCAGCGGCAAACCCTGTATGGCATCCTGGAGGCTGATTTAGGAGCCAATACTCTGCTGACCCTGGGCAGTGATTTCCAGCATACCAGGCCGGAAGGCACCATGTCCGGCGGCTTGCCGCTGTTTGACAGTGATGGCAACCGCACCAATTACGACCGCCATGTATCCACCGCCCCCAGTTGGGCCTCCGCCAAGACAGATGCGCTCAACAGCTTTGTGACTCTGGAGCATCATTTCAGTTCAGACTGGACCCTTAAAGGCAGCTATATCTATGGCGACAACAGCCTGGAGTTTGATGTGCTCTGGCCCATGAAAAATCCGGATCCCGTCACCAATGAAGGCATGGTCCCCGGCTCTTTGGCCTTTATCGACGGCAGTCGCACTCAGCACACCTTTGATCTCAAGCTGTCCGGCAACTTCAACGCCTTTGGCCGCAACCATCAACTGGTGGCCGGCGCCAATCAACAAAAACAGGATTTTGCCAACCCCTACTATGGCGCACTCGGCGCCAGGCCACCTCTGGGAGACTTCCGCCAACCCGGCTTTGATTACCCAAAGCCGCAATGGAGCGATAAGGTGCTCTACGGCTCCTGGGGTGAAACCAAGCAACAATCTGTCTATGTCGCTTCCCAACTTGAGCTGACCGATGCCCTGTCCATGGTGCTCGGTGGCCGCCTGGATAACTGGGAGACTGATCAGGATAACTTTGGTGCCAAACACGACTATAAGGTCGATGGTGAGTTCACCGGCTACCTGGGACTGACCTATGCCCTGAGCGACGAATATGCCCTGTATGCCAACTACACGGACATTTTTACTCCGCAAAATAAGGTTCAGGCTGATGGCCGTTACCTGGACCCCATCAAGGGCAGCAACTATGAGGCCGGGATCAAGGCCAGCCTGTTCGATGAGGCGCTGGACTTGTCACTGGCCGCCTTTGAGATCCGTCAGGACAATGTTGGTGAGCGAACCGGCGAAAACCTGCCCAACAGCACTAATCCTATTTATCTCAGTGTCGACGGCACCAAGACCCGGGGTTTCGAGTTTGAGGTCAACGGCTCCATCAATGACAACTGGGATCTTTACCTGGGCTACACCCAGTTTGATACCGAAAATCCCGAAGGCCAAAAGATCAACACCACCAACCCGGAGCGGCAACTCAAGCTCTTTACCACTTATGAGTTCGATGGCTGGCTTCACGGATTGCAGCTGGGCGCCGGGGTCAACTGGCAGAGCCGCATCTATAGCCAAGTCTCAAAACCGGACGGAAAAAAGGTTGAAGTGGAGCAAGGCAGCTACGCCCTGGTGAAGTTGATGGCGAGATACAAGTTCAATGAACAGTTGAGCCTGAGAGCCAATCTGGATAACGCCCTCGACAAAAGCTATTACAGCCAGCTCGGCTTCTATAACCAATTCCAGTATGGCGCGCCGCGTAATTTCAGCGTCACCCTGGACTACCGTTTCTGAGCCGCGTTATGCCGTGAAACTATCCATCATAAGGAGCGCCCCGCACTGCGGGGCGAATAACAAATATGTTGTGTGAAGCAAGGCGCCTGTTGGCGCTTGTCGTGTTTCTGAGCCTGGGGCTGACGGGCTGTTATGACCCTCAGCAAACCAAAGCCCAAACACCGCCGCAAAACGGTTATCCTGTTTGCATTACCACGGCCCACGGGACCAGCTGTATCGAGTCGCCGCCCAAGCGCGTAGTGACCCTGGGAGCCGGGGCCGAAGACTGGACCCTATCCTTAGGGGTTGTCCCCATCGCCATTGAACCCCATTACTGGGGCGGCGATGCAGAGGGTTATCTGCCCTGGTTTCGCCAGGCATTGGAAGCGCAAGAGCTGCCGCTGCCCGCCATCATCAGCAGTTACCCCGAACTGGATGTGGAGCGATTATTGGCGTTGAAACCGGATCTTATTCTGGCGCCCCAGTCCGGTATCACCCGCGAAAGCTTTTTGCAGCTGAGCGCTCTGGCCCCCGTCATCGCCTATCCGGACAAACCCTGGCTGACACCGGTTAAGCAGCAGGTGGAACTGATAGCCAAGGCGCTCGGCAAAGAAGCGCAGGCCGAAGCGCTTTTGAAACAGCAACAGGCCTATATCGCCCGAGTCGCCGCCGAAAATCCTGAGTTCAATGGCGTGCGCCTGGCCTATATCAATGCCGCCAGTCGAGTTGGCAATCTCTCGGTTTATGTCACAGGCGATCCCAGAGTGGATCTGCTGTTGGCGCTGGGGTTTGTATTGCCGCCACAACTGTCCGGGCTCAATGCCAGCCGAGGCCACTTCGCCGCCCACATAGGACTGGAGCACGCCGATATGCTGGACGATGCCGAGCTGCTGCTCAGCTGGTACAGCTCGGACAAGGCCAGAGCCGAGGTGGAAGCCATGGCGGTTATCCGTCGTCTGCCCGCCATGCGCCGCGGTCGGTATCTGGCAATAACCGACCCGGCGTTGGTGATGGCCAGCTCCTACGGCTCGCTGCTAAGCGTTAAATGGGCTATTCCCAAGCTGGTGCCGCAACTGCAACAAACCCTGGCAAAGCAACAAGAAAACCCTCGCCCAAACAGACCGTCAGACACACAGGCTGGTGCAGATACAGGCGCCCATTCAGGTGCAGATACAGGCGCGCCATCGAATAAAAACGGGAGGCCGGGATGACACACCCAAAAACTTTTCTGCAACATGGAGCTACCCAGTCCCCGAGCCGTCTTGGACGTAACACCTTAGCCCTGCTTGGGCTGCTGACGATGCTGGCGCTGCTGGTATTGGCCAACCTGCTGTTTGGCGCCCGCACGCTACCGCTGACTATGCTGGGCAAGCTCTGGCAACCGGCCGCAGACGATCATCTGTCGCTGGTGTTACAGGCAAGGCTGCCAAGATTGCTGTGCGGCATGTTGGCCGGCATGGCATTGGCAATGGCCGGTTGCGTTATCCAGGCGCTATGCCGCAACCCCTTGGCGGATCCCGGCCTGCTCGGCGTCAATGCCGGCGCCAGCGCCTCTCTGGTCACTCTGGGGCTGTGGAGCGCAACAGCGGGTTTGAGTCTCTTCTGGCAGGCCTTGCCCGGGGCACTGCTGGCCAGCGCCTTGGTGTATCTGATGTCCAGGGCGCAGCAATCCCAGGGGCAATCCGCTGCGGTCAGGCTGATCCTGGCTGGCGCCGCCATCAGCGCCGTGCTCGGGGCCTATGTCCAGGCCAGAGTGCTGCTGAACCCGCAGCTATTTGATGGTTTCAGGTATTGGATGGCGGGCTCCCTATCCGGACTGGGCTGGCCGGAGTTTCATGCGCTCTGGCCCTATCTGCTGCCCGCCGCGGCACTCTTGTGGCTGCTGGCACCGGCGCTGAATCTGATGCTGCTGGATAATCATACCGCCAAGGCGCTCGGTGCCTCACAGGGCTGGCAGGGGCTGCTCGCCTGGCTGGGTGCCACCTTGCTGTGCGCCGCAGCCACCGCCATTGTCGGCCCGCTGGCCTTTGTCGGCTTGGCCAGTACCCATCTGGCCAGGCGTTATCTGACACTCAATTTCCGCCTGCTATTACCGGGAGCCGCTTTAATAGGCGGCGCCATGGTGTTACTGGCAGATCTGTTGGCGCGGGTATTGATGCCGCCGGCCGAACTGCTGACCGGCATCATGGTCGCCCTACTGGGAGCGCCGTTTCTGTACCTGATGGCCCGAGGCCAAAACCTCAAGGAGGCGTCATGAAACACACCCGTTTTCCCATCTGGCAATGGGGCCCGATAACCTTAAGAGCCCCCTCCACCGGCGCCATAAGGGCTGCCTTGCTGGCTGTACTTTTGCTTGTCGGTGCACTGCTACTTAGCCTGATGCTGGGACATCAGGGCCTGGCGCCGGTGAGCCTTGCCAAGGCCCTGTTTGCCGAAGCTTCCGACTATGAAAACTGGCTTTTGTGGCAATCACGCCTGCCAAGGGCCCTGTGCGCCCTCGGCGCCGGCATGGCGCTGGGACTCTCCGGCGCCGTGTTTCAAAGTCTGAGCCGTAACCCGCTGGGGAGCCCGGATATTCTCGGGGTCAATGCCGGCGCCAGTGCCGGCGCCGTCCTCTGGTTATTATGGCTGCCGGAACTGCCATTGCTGCCCGGCGCCCTCTTGGGCACTGGGGTTGTGCTCCTGCTGTTTTTCGCAGGACTCGGACGCCAATGGCAGTTTTCCCGCAATCTGGTGCTGATGGGCATCGCTATCAACGCCTTTGCCATCGCCCTGGTGCAGTTTGTACTGACACTGGTGCAAAGAGAGCAGGCGCAGCAGATGCTGGGGTATCTGTCCGGCAGTCTGGCACACCGCACCTGGGGTGATGTGCTGCTGATAACCTCAGTGTTACTGCTGGCGCTGCCCGCTCTGTTGCTGCTCTCCCGCCGTCTGTCACTGCTGAGCTTGGGCCAGGAACTGGCTCAGGCGCTTGGCAACCCGGTGCGCCAAAGCCAAACACTGGCGCTGCTGTTTGCCACCTTGCTGGCGCTGGGCGCCGTACTCTGCGCCGGCCCTGTAGCCTTCGTCGCCTTGGTGGCGCCACATCTGGCCCGCTTTGGCAATCGTCAACTGGCACTGCTGCGCTCGGCGCTGATAGGCGCGCTGTTGCTGCTAGGGGCCGACACCCTCACCTTATTGCTGCCGGGCAACCAAAGGCTGCCGGTGGGCGTATTGACCGCCCTCATCGGCGGCGTCTATCTGGCGCTGTTGTTGAGCCGCGAAATCTGGGGACAACCGCAACTGGCCAAGGGACTGAAAGGAGAAAAATCATGACCCAATACCCTGACTATGACATTGCCCTCAGTGGGCATGAGCTTTATCTCGAGTACGGCCAGCGGCCCATCATAAGCGCCATGAACCTGGCCATCCCCAAGGGTAAGCTGACGGTGATCCTTGGCCCCAATGGTTGTGGCAAGTCGACCCTGCTCAAGTGTTTGAGCCAGGTACTGCCGCCCACACGCGGCCAGGTCATCTTGGGTCACACCCCCTTGGCGCAGATGAGCAACAAGGCCAGAGCCAGGGAGCTGGCATTGCTGGTGCAAAAGCCGGAATTGCCGGAAGGAATAGATGTGCAGGAGCTGGTCAGTCGCGGCCGCTACCCTCATCAGAGCCTGTGGCACCAATGGTCAGAGCAAGATGAGCTGGCGGTTGCCCAAGCCCTGGCTGCCACAGGGTTAACGACACTGGCACAAAGGGCGGTGGCCGAGCTCTCGGGCGGCCAGCAACAGCGAGTCTGGCTGGCGATGGTGCTGGCGCAGCAAACCGACTTGCTGCTGCTCGATGAACCCACCTCGTTTCTCGATATCCGCGCCCAGCTGGCAGTACTCGACTTTTGCCGAGCGTTGGTGGATCAGGGGCGCACCTTGGTATTGGTGCTGCACGACATCAATCAGGCTCTGCGCTACGGCGATCACTTGCTGTTGATGCGTGATGGCAAGCTGATTGCCTGCGGCGCGCCCGAGTCACTGTTGACCGAGGCCCTGCTGGAACAGGTGTTCGATATCAATGCCAGCATAATCACAGATCCCGAGGCCAACTGCCCGATGATTATCCCCAGGCCCAGAGCACACCCCAGATCTGCCGGACACCATGACGGCGAGGATTCGACCAACACTGCCACCGGAGGACTGCCGTCATGGGAATGAGTATTGCCAGCGAGCTCAACCAACTACTGGCGCAAAAAGCCGCCTTCTATGGCGAGCATTTCAAGGCCATAGAGAGTCTGGAGCAGTTACCCCAAGAAGCCATCAGCTTGAACTCGGTCTTGAGCCAGGCATATTACCCGGCGCTGCTGCAGCAATTTGCCCTGAGTTATCAAGCCAAGGTGTCCACGACTTGTGCCACAAAGCCCGAGATCGACGCCCGGGCACTGCACTCCATGTGGAGTCAGTGGTTTTTCGGCCTGCAACTGCCACCCCTACTGCTGTGGTTATTTGCCAGTCAGCCCGGCAGCGCACTTAACCGCGCCATAACATCAGCAGCTTGCAGTGACAACTGGTACCTTGAACCTTTTGATAACGGCCGGGCAGAAACTTTTTATCTGCTGCTTGATGCGGATGTCAGCCATCCGGCTCCCGCCGGGCAACTTGCCAGTTGGGAAAGCTTACTAGAGCGGTTGCTTATTCCGATTGTCGAGCGTCTGGCAGCGCTGGGGCCAGTGCCATCAAAGCTGCACTTCAGCCATCAAGCCTATATTGTGCATTGGTATCTGGGTGAGTTGTCACTACCCGTCAGTTGGCGGAAGCAATTGATAAGAGAGATGTTCGAGCAAGCTGAGCTACAGCCACGTACCCATGTTACGCCGATTGTCCATCCGTTTTGGCGAAAGCTAAGGCTCAAGCAGCAGCAAAGCCCGCGTATCGCCTGTTGCCTGCGGCACAAGCTTCCCTGCACCCCAATGTGCGCCGATTGCCCGCTGGATAAGAACAGGCGCCGCAAGGGTGGCAGTTGCGGGAAAGATACCAGCAAGTCTTGTGTATGCTCGGCATAGATTGACAGACTAGGATACAAGGCGCCACTACTGGGAAATAGCGAATCCTATGTTAGAAACATCGTTAGAAATATCGTTAGAAACATTGCGATTTTTTCATGCCGAGACTCAAGCGGCTAATACACGAGAAAATTCTACTTTTGGCTGCTGTTATGTTTCGGGAGGACAAGCAAACCAGTCCTCCCCCATTTACTGGGTCGGGCACGGAAGCGGCGGCGCCTAGGGATTTACCCGTTCAGATCCCACAGGACTCAGGATTTGACGACCAAAGCCATTTAAACCAGCCCGCTCAAACAAAAAAACCATTTTAATTCATAGCATTACGCGCCTTGATTTTCTGAGGTTGCACTCTTTTTTGTACCTATTCCGATCAGAATATCACCTTAATTTGGCCACTAAAGCTATCCGCTAAAGGGCTTAAATATCAGTAGGATGATACAAAGTGTTACTGAGATAATACTTTAGTGATATGGACAAAAAGCATACAGCGGATAGCATGATGTTGCACTTTAGTTAATCATAAGGAGTTGATATGAAAAATATAAGTGTGGCAATGGCATTGATTTCGGCTGTTGTGTTCTCTCAAACCACGTTAGCGAGCGACAATAGACTTTGCCTTACCAACGATACAGAGTTTGTAGCCAGTGGTTACTCCGTGCAGGATGGCATAGACGACCCAAACTTTGACCCAAGTATTGAGGTCCAGGTTACTTATTCAGGGAAGGTTTGCACATCATCGCCAAAAGAAGTGGATACCCTCTCAGTTCCGGTTCCAAACACTCCTATTGAAGGAGATAAAAGGACAATAGTGCAAACTCGTGGAGGGTGGGTATATACCTGGGAACAGCTCTATACCAGTAGTGGATGGCAGACTACTTTGTTTTCGCAACGCTATATTGGTAATGGCAATGGTAAACATGAAACCCAACGTTAAGTAACAAGTTCTGGGCCGTTCTAGGCCCAGTTTCTTACTTGTTTTCCCCTTCCTGAAAAAGATTGTCGGGCGAACAGGCCTACCAAGTCTTATGACTTTGTTTAATGCCTTAACGCCAGCCAATGCTTCACCCACCTGTCCGTTATAATCACGCAGGCTTAATTTGGCACTGATAAGTTGTTTATCGCGATACATGGCGCTCTCGGACAAGGAGCGCAGATGGCAGTTATTCATCAACTTCCATTGCTTCAACTCTTCTGCCTTGAGTGCATCCACAGTCTTATTTCGAGGATGTCTTGGTTCCCCTTGTCTACTCTGTGCCGATCTCATTTTTAGCTCACTCCAGACTGCGAAAAATATAAAAAAACGCCCCGGTGATTTACAGCCTTACCGGGGCGTTTGGTTGGAGGTTTGCGGCCTGAGGCCGCTTTTACACTAAAGCTGCACTGTTATTCAAAGGCTGTTACTCAAAGGCTATTTGAAGAACAGCCATTCCAATCAGTGTCAGTCGAAGAAGCGTCGCCCTTCTACGGCCATGGTCTTGAGCAATTCGCTCGGGGCGAATCTGTCACCAAAGCGGCTCTGGAAGCGTTCCAGCTTGGCCAGCAACTGATCGGCGCCCATGGTGTCTATATAGTGGAAAGGCCCACCGAGGAAAGGCGGGAAACCAATGCCGAAGATGGCGCCAATATCACCATCGCGGGCAGAGGCTATGATGCCCTCTTCCAGACACCGCACCGCTTCATTGAGCATCTGCACCACACAGCGCTCTGCCAGGTTGGCATTTTCGGCACCAACACCCGGCGCTATCCCCAGCACTTGATAAACGCTCTTGTCCACTTCCTTCTTCTTGCCGGCTTTAGGACCGTAGAGATAGAAGCCCTTGGCATTCTTGCGCCCCTTGCGGTCATCGGCGAGCAGCTTATCGAAGGCAGAGGGGGCAGCGAAACGCTCACCCAACTCTTTTTCGAGTATCGGCGAAATCTTGGCGCCCACATCGATACCCACTTCATCGAGCAGAGTGATAGGGCCGACCGGGAAACCAAACTTCACCAGCGCCTTATCCAGGCTCTCGACACTGTTGCCCTCGAGCAGCAGCTGCGCCGCTTCATTCATATAGAGCGCCAGAATACGGTTAACATAGAAACCGGCGCCATCTTTCACCACTATCGGTGTCTTGCCCTGTTTGCGGGCAAAGGCCACTGTGGTGGCTATCGTCTGGGGCGAGGTTTTATCGTGGGCAATCACTTCCACCAACGGCATCTTCTCTACCGGCGAGAAGTAATGCAGGCCGATGACGTTTTCCGGTCTGGCGGCGGCTTCGGCAATCTGACCTATGGGCAGCGACGAGGTGTTGGAAGCAAAAATAGTGTGTTCACCGCATTCGCGCTCGATATCCCGCACCATTTGATGCTTGAGATTGAGATCCTCAAATACCGCCTCGACCACTATGTCGGCATCCTTGACCCCAACATAGTCTGTAGTCGTCGTCATCAAGGCCATCTGCTTATCGCGCACCGCCGGGGTCATATGCCGACGCTTGACGCCCTTATCCAGCAACTTATAGGCATAGCCCAGCGCATTGCTGAGTCCCTGCTCACTGATATCCTTGACCCGCACCGGGATTTTGGCCTTGGTAGTGGTCACTGAGGCGATACCGCCGCCCATCAGGCCTCCGCCGAGCACTACGGCCTTGTGAACCGGACTCGGCTCAGCACCTTCGGCGCCGGTTTCCTTTTTCATTTCTGTGGTGGCAAAGAAGATGGAGCGCAGCGCCGCCGACTCGGGTGTCATCACCAGCTCGCCGAAATGGCGCGCCTCTGTGGCCAAACCTGCCTCTATCCCCTGGCTCATCCCCACTCGCACACAGTCGATGATCTTGTCCGGCGCCGGATAGTTACCCTGGGTTTTTCTGGCAACCTGTTTACGGGCCTGATCAAAGATGATTTTCTGCCCAAAGCCGTTGCTTTCGAGCAGCTTGTTCATCATAGGTTTATTATTTTTGCCTTTACCGCGCTTGGCTTTGCCGGCCAATGCCAGTTCAACCGCCGCCTCCAGCAGAATCGACTTGGGCACCACATCGTCCACCAGCCCCATCTTCAGCGCCTGCTTGGGGCGAACCCGTTTACCGGTAAGCATCATATCCAGCGCTGTGGTGATCCCCACCAGGCGTGGCAGACGCTGGGTTCCACCACCGCCCGGCAGCAGACCGAGCTGAACTTCCGGCACCCCCAACATGGTTTTCTTGTCGTCACTGCACACCCGCAGATGGCAAGCCAGTGCCAGCTCGAGGCCGCCACCGAGACAAGCGCCGTGAATGGCTGCGACTACAGGAATTTTCAGCCCTTCCAGTTCGGCAAACACCTTATGCCCTGAGCTCGACAGCTCGCGGGCATCGGCGGCGCTTTGACAGGCATCGAGCATGGAGATATCGGCGCCGGCCACGAAGGAGTCTGGCTTGCCTGAAATGATCACCAAGCCCTTGATACTGCTGTCCGCTTTGATTTCGCTCAGCAAGGCGCTGATCTCAGGGCCGAATTCGGCCTTGAGGGTATTCATGCTTTCGCCGGGTACATCCATGGAAAGAATGGCAATGCCGTCGTCGCGGCGGCTGAGGCTAAAACTCTTGTTGCTGTTTTCCATCTGCAATTACTCCACTTCCACTATCATTGCCACACCCAGACCACCGGCCGCACAGGCGGTTGTCAGACCCGTACCGCCACCGCGGCGCTTCAGTTCATTACACACTTGGGTGATCAAGCGAGTGCCCGTGGCCGCAAACGGATGGCCATAGGCCAGCGAGCCGCCGAGCACGTTGAACTTGCTCATATCGATTTCACCAATGGCGCGGCTCTGACCGAGTTTTTCCTCGGCAAACTTCTTCGAGGCAAACATCTTCATATTGGCCAAAGTCTGGGCGGCAAAGGCTTCGTGCATCTCTATCAGGGTCAGATCTTCGAGCTGCATACCGGCGCGTTTCAGCGCCAGTGGCGTGGCGTAGGATGGCCCCATCAGCATGTCTTGCCAGACATCTATGGCGCTGAAAGCATAGCTCTTGATATAGCCAATGGGGGTGTAACCCAGTGCCTTGGCTCGGCCTTCACTCATCAGGATCACCGCCGAGGCGCCATCGGTCAACGGGGTACTGTTGGCGGCGGTGACACTGCCGTGCTTGCGGTCGAATACGGGTCTGAGTTTGGCGTAAGACTCAAGGGACGAGTTGTCGCGGATATTGTTGTCACGCTCGATAAAACTTTTGTAGGGCGGCACATGAGCCACCATGACTTCATCCTTGAGCTTGCCTTCGTTCCAGCTCTGGCTCGCCAGGGTATGAGAGCGGTGGGCCAGCGCGTCCTGATCGGCGCGGCTGATGCCGTGGCTCTTGGCCATCTGCTCGGCGGTTTGCCCCATGGACAGGCCGGTGGAATATTCGGCCACAGCAGGCGGCACAGGCAAGAGATCTTTAAACCCCAGACGGCGAACTATGTTCCACTTCTGTCCCAGGGTACGGGCCTTATTGAGATCGACCAAGGCATGGGCCAACTTGCGGGACACCCCGATAGGCAGCACAGAGGAGGAATCCGAGCCCCCGGCTATGCCTATTTCGATATTGCCCGTCATGATCGACTCGGCAATATTGACAGTGGACTGAAAACTGGTGGCACAGGCACGGGTAACACTATAGGCATCTGTGTGCAAATTCATGCCGGTACCCAGGACAATTTCACGGGCAATATTGGGCGCTGCCGGCATCTGTACAACCTGGCCGTAGACAAGCTGCTCAATCAGCTTGGGGTCCAATTCACTGCGACTGAGCAGCTCATTGACCACCATCTTGCCCATATCCAGCGCCGACACGCCGTGAAACGCCGTCGCCTGTTTGGCAAACGGGGTACGCAGACCGGCCACTATGGCAATCCGCTCGCCCCTGGCATTGGTTACCTGTTGTCTGTCACTCATTTGTCACCCTCTTATTAAGCAGCGCACGCCGAAAATGGCCTTGACACTGCGCTTTATTGTTTTTCCATAAGAGACCCGTACTGCCCTAAACAGGTCTGACCATTAAAAGTGTGATCTGATTCTAACTTCTTGTTGGCCGGTTTTAAACACTTGTTTGTTTTTTTAACACTAGCCAAGGGCGCAGGGAATTCTTTACCATAACCGCTGTCTATAGTTGGGCCTTAAAATAAAACGAGTAGCATCATGCCTTTGAGTCGATTTCATGCACTGCGGACCTATCTGGATCAAGTGATCATAGGTCAGCCAATTTTGACCGAAAACCTGCTTATCGCTCTGATAGCCGATGGCCACCTGTTAGTGGAAGGACCACCGGGGCTGGCCAAGACCCGGGCCGTTAAAGCGCTGTGTGATGGCATTGAAGGCGACTTTCATCGCATTCAGTTTACCCCGGACCTGCTGCCGGCCGATTTGACCGGCACCGACATCTATCGCGCCCAAACCGCGACCTTTGAATTTGAGGCGGGGCCGATATTTCACAACCTTATTCTGGCGGATGAAATCAACCGTGCCCCGGCCAAGGTGCAGTCGGCCCTTTTGGAAGCCATGGCCGAAGGCCAGGTGACAGTGGGCAAGCACTCCTACAAGTTACCGCCGCTGTTTTTAGTGATGGCGACCCAAAACCCGCTGGAAAACGAGGGCACCTACCCGCTACCGGAAGCCCAGCTTGACCGCTTCCTGATGCACCTGAACCTGGATTACCCGGAAGCAGACACTGAGCTTGAGATCCTGCGTTTGTCCCGCAGCGAAGCCAAGACCCACGGCATGGAGAAAGTCACTCCCATAGGCCAGCAGGAAGTATTCCTCGCCCGGGAGCAGGCGCTGGAGCTGTATCTGGCCGAGCCGCTGGAGCGTTATATTGTTGACTTGGTGATGGCGACCCGTCAGCCTCAGCGCTACAGCGACCAGTTGGCCAAGTGGCTGGAATACGGCGTCAGCCCGCGGGCGACCCAATCCATCGAGCGCTGCGCCCGCGCCCGCGCCTGGTTATATGAACGTGACTTTGTCTCCCCTGAAGATATTCAAGCCGTGGTGCCCAATGTACTGCGCCACCGCTTGCTGCTGAGTTATCAGGCGCAGGCCGAAGGGGTCAGCCGCGATCAGGTGATTGACCATGTGCTCAATCAGGTGGCCGTTCCCTGATGAAAGCCGCAACAACAGACTCTTCACTGCCACTGTTTGCCGACGGCCTCCACCTGTGTGAGGCCGAGCTGCTTGCCTGCCAGAATATCGCCCGCGCTCTGGGTGACAGGCAGGGAAAAGCCCGCGCGGCCATGGCCGGTCACAGGGCCAGCCTGGTCAAGGGCCGCGGCATGGAATTTGCCGAAGTGCGCCACTATCAACAGGGTGATGATGTCCGCACCATAGATTGGCGGGTCACAGCCCGCACCGGCAAGGCGCATACCAAGCTGTTTGTCGAGGAGCGTGAGCGCCCTATTCTGCTGTTGGTGGATATGAAGCACAGCCTCTATTTCGGCTCCCAGCTATTATTACAGTCGGTACAGGCGGCGCATCTGGCGGCGACCTTGGGCTGGAATGCCATCATGCAGGGCGACCGTCTCGGCGCGCTGGTGGTGGGCGATAGCGCCCACAGAGAGCTTAAGCCAAGAGCACGCAACCAGGGGATCCTGGCACTGATATCGGCGCTGGTGGCGGTACACAAGTCGCAGCTCGAAGCGCTGGACAGCCCCCATGAAGATGGTCAGGCGTTAATGCTCCAGGCCTGTCAGCGTCTGGCACGACTGGCCAAACCCGGCTCCCTTATCTGGATAATCACAGACGGCAACGGTTTTGGCAGCGAATGTCAGCAGGCGCTGTCGGAACTCAAACGCCACTGCGAGCTGGCGGCCTTTGTGGTAACAGATCCCATGCGCCAAGGCACACTCGAGCTGCCGCGGCAGTTTGCCCTGCCGGTACGGGAGTCGGGCCGCAGCCTGATCCTGGATCGCAGCGGTTATGATGCCTGGCTCGGTCGTCAGCGCGCCAACCTGGCGCAGTTTGATACCCTGATGCAACAACTCAAGGTCCCGGTTCGCACTCTGGATGCCGGCCGGCGCCTCAATCAACAATTGACACTGTTAAGATGAATCCCAATCAAGCCAATCCGGCGCTGAGTG
The DNA here is from genome assembly GCF_033842865.1 of Shewanella indica. Lineage (NCBI taxonomy): Bacteria > Pseudomonadati > Pseudomonadota > Gammaproteobacteria > Alteromonadales > Shewanellaceae > Shewanella > Shewanella indica. The sequence goes on along the minus strand of NZ_JAWXXR010000001.1, from coordinate 3,208,259 downwards.
CGCTCAAGGATATTCAACTACCGGCCGAGGTGCCCTTTTGGCCTCCGGCTCCCGGTATTTGGCTGCTGATGCTGCTGGCCTTGTTACTGCTTGGCGCCGCGGCATTCTTTGGCTATCGGCGCCTGCAGACAGCCAAGGCTCACAAGGCGGTGGCTCAAGCCGCCATGACTGAACTGATGCAGTTGCAGGACCAGGACCCGGAGCTGCTATCCAAGATGAGTGCATTATTGAAACGCACCGCCATCAGCTATGGTGAGCGTGCCCAGGTGGCCGGACTCAGCGGTAAACCCTGGGCCGAGTATCTGGATAACGCACTGCCAGCCAAGCTGCGTGGGCGCTTCGCCTCTTTGCTCGAAAATCAATACAGTGGTCAACCGAGCGCAGCCCCTGCCGAGTTGCGGGCGCTTTGTGTTTGCTGGCTCAAGTGCGCACCGAAACACTTTGCCAAGGGAGGTAAACCAAGATGCTGACCCTCCATTGGCCCTGGTTACTGCTGCTTATTCCATTGCCGCTGCTGCTTGCCTATCGCCCCGCCGTCAACAGCGGTGGTCAACTGCAACTGCCCGGCGTCGATGCCCATGCCCGCGAGCAGCAACAAAGCAAACGCAGAGCGCCCTTGAGTCTCTGGCTGCTGTGGTGCCTGTTGCTTTTGGCCATCGCCCGGCCACAGTGGCTTGGCGATCCCATAGAGCTGCCTACCGAAGGGCGGGATCTGATGCTGGCGGTGGATCTCTCCGGCAGTATGCAGATTGAAGACATGGTGCTCGATGGCAAAGCGGTAGACAGATTCACCCTGATCCAGAAAGTGGTCAGCGACTTTATCGAGCGCCGCGCCGGCGATCGTATCGGCCTGATATTGTTTGCCGATGCCGCCTACCTGCAGGCGCCACTGACTCAGGACAGACGCTCTGTGGCTCAGTATCTCAAGGAAGCCCAAATCGGCCTGGTGGGCAAACAGACCGCCATTGGCGATGCCATTGCCCTGGCGGTAAAACGCTTCGATAAGGTCAAAGACAGCAACCGGGTGTTGGTGCTCTTGACCGATGGCTCCAACAATGCCGGTAGCATAGTGCCGGATCAGGCCGCCGCCATTGCCGCCAAGCGCGGCATCACCATCTACACCATAGGTGTGGGCGCCGATGTGATGGAACGTCGCACCCTGTTTGGCCGTGAGCGGGTCAACCCCTCGATGGATCTGGATGAAGCCCAGCTGCAACGGATAAGCGATGCCACCAAGGGGCGCTATTTCCGTGCCCGGAATACCGAAGAACTGGAACAGATCTATCAGGAAATCGACAAGCTGGAGCCCGTCAGCCGTGACGCCCTCAGTTACCGGCCGCAATCCGAGCTGTTTTACTGGCCGCTGGGACTTGCGCTGGCACTGAGCGTACTGCTGCAGCTGCAAAGCCTGTTGCTCAGCGTCTGGCCAAGGCCTTGGGGGAGGAAATCATGAGTTTGCACTTTATCCGTCCCGAATGGCTGTGGGCCTTAGTGCCACTGGCATTGCTGTTAGTGCTGCAAAGTCGCCGTCAAACGGGCCAATCTGACTGGGATCGTTATATTGCGCCGCATCTGGCGCCACTGCTGTTGACCCAAGGCAGCAAAAGTCGCCAAAACCGCCTGCCCTGGCTTGGTCTGGCCTGGTTGGTGGCGGTACTGGCCTTAAGCGGCCCGGCGCTCTACAAGAAACCCCTGCCGGTATTTGCCAGCAGCACAGGAAGGGTGCTGGTGATGGATATGTCTTTGTCCATGTATGCCACAGACGCCGCCCCCAACCGTTTGACCCAGGCCAGGTTCCGCGCCACGGATCTGCTGGGGCAACTCAATGAGGGGGAAACCGCGCTGCTGGCCTACGCGGGTGATGCCTTTATCATCAGCCCCTTGACCCGGGATCGCAACACCCTGCTCAATCTGTTGCCAACCCTGAGCCCGGCCATCATGCCAGTGCGCGGCTCCAATTTAACCGCGGCGCTGGAGAAAGCCAAGGAGCTGCTCAGCCAGGGCGGCCACCTGCAGGGCGATATCATCTTGATAACAGATGGCGTCGGCAGCCGTCAGCTCAACGCCGCCAGACAGGCGATTGAGGGCAGTCACTACCGCTTGGGCATTCTGGCGATAGGTTCATCCCAGGGTGCACCGATAAGGCTGCCGGATGGGCAACTGCTCAAGGACAGCCGAAATGAAGTGGTAGTACCGGCCACCGACTTTGGCATGCTCAGCGAGCTGGCGAGTGCCGGGAACGGCATTTTGGTGCCCTACAGCAACGACGGCAAGGATCTGCAAACGCTGGTGCAGTGGCTCGCCACCAGCTCGGATGCCACAGAAACAGATCTTGCCGGCGATACCTGGGTCGACCTTGGCCCCTATCTGGCATTCTTGCTGTTGTTGCCGCTGCTTTTAAGCTTTCGCAGCGGCCTGCCGGTGCTATTGCTGCCCTTGAGCCTTGGCCTGCTTGTCAGCCCATCTAGCCAGGCAAGCGGCTGGGATGACCTTTGGCAAACCCGGGATCAACAGGGTATGCAGGCATTCAAGCAAGAGGATTTTGCCACTGCCGCCGACAAGTTTGTTGACCCCGCCTGGCAAGGCAGCGCCCGCTACCGCAGCGGCGATTATCAGGGTGCGCTGCAAGCCTTCGAGCAAGATGGCAGTGCCACAGGCTTATACAACCAAGGCAATGCCCTGATGCAGCTTGGCCAATATGAAGAAGCCATCAAGCGCTACAGTGACGCCCTGACACAAGTGCCCGATATGCAGGATGCCATTGACAATAAGGCGTTGGCGGAATCCTTGCTAAAGCAGCGAGAGCAGCAACAAGATCAACAGAGCCAGGATAAGCAAGAGGATCAAAGCCAGCAGGATCAACAACAGAGTTCTCAGTCCGGCAAGGATCAGAGTCAGGGCAGTCAGGACAGCGCCCAGGGTGACAACAGCCAGGGCCAAAATCCAAGCAAAGAGCAAGGTCAAGACAGCCAAGCCGACCAAGGCTCAAGCAAGGACTCGGACCAGGGCTCAGATAAAGACGCTAACAAAGAGAATAGCGCTCCTTCCACTGCCGACTCGCAGCAAAATGCCGAGGATAACACCGGCGCAGGCTCTGAGCCTGAGATGCAGGCTTCATTGCCACAAGAGCAAGAGCCGCAAAATGAGTCAAGCACAGCTGCAGGTCAAAACGGTGCAGCTAAGCAGGATGGCTCTGAGTCTGATGCCGACAAGGCCAACTCGGCGAGTCTTGCCGAACAACAACAGGGGCCAAACGATGAGCAAAGCGATGATCAGGTTAAGGCACAAGTTGCCGCCTCGTCACTCGATGACACCGAGCCCCTGCCCCCCGAAATGGAGCGGGCGCTGAAGGCATTGGTGGATGACCCGGCCACTTTGCTGCGCAACAAGATGCAACTCGAGTATCAAAAACGCCGCCAGCGCGGCGAGACACCCAAGGACAATGAACAGTGGTAACTAGACTTATTCCTCTATTGCTTCTGTGCCTGCTGCCGCTCAAGGCACTGGCACTGACACAGCTTCAGGCCTCGGTCGATCGCAATCCCGTGACCGAGAGCGAGTACTTTATGCTGTCCGTGGTGGCAGATGATGAACTCGAAGCCCAGGCACTGGACACCTCGGCCCTGTTGAAAGACTTTATCGTCGGCCGCACCAGCGTCAGTCGCAGTACCCAGATCATCAATTTTGATGCCCGCAAGGAAACCCGCTGGCAAGTGATGCTGGCCCCCAAAACCACAGGTCAGGTCACTATTCCGGCCCTGAGTATCGATGGCGTCAGCAGCGATGCCATCGAATTGAAGGTGATGCCGGCCGGTAGCCGCCCGGAGGCGCAAAAAAACCTGTTCCTGCGTACCAGTATCTCGGCCAAGGAGGCCTATGTCGGCCAGTTGCTCACCTACAAGGTAAAACTCTTTCTGGCCGTTGAGCTGCAGCGTGGAGTGTTGTCGGCCCCCTCTATCAGCGGCGCCCAGATAAAACAGCTCGGCGAGGATAAAGAAAGCAGTGAAATAGTCAACGGCCGCCGTTTTCGGGTGATAGAGCGCAGCTACGGCATCATAGCCGATGAACCCGGCGAGCTGGCGATTTCCGGTGCCAACTTCTCTGGCGATGTGCTGGTCGATACCCCAAGACGCGGCATGTTCGCCTTTCAGGAAAGTCGCCCCATGCAGGCCCAGAGTGACAGCATGCTGGTCAGCATCAAGCCGATCCCGGCCGAATATCACGGCGACTGGCTGGTATCGGATCTGGTGATGCTCAAAGAGGAATGGGACGACAAGCAGACTTTTGAAGTGGGTCGCCCTATTACCCGCAACCTGACACTGCTGGCATCCAATGCCGATGAAACCAGCCTGCCGGAGCTTAAACTGAGCTTGCCGGACAATCTCAAGAGCTATCCGGAAAAGGCGCAGCGCAAGACCTTTATTCGCGACAATCAACTTGTGTCTCAACTGACCCAAACCATTGCCATAGTGCCCTCCAAACCGGGGAGTTATACCCTGCCGGAGATCAAGGTGCCTTGGTGGAATCCGCATTTAAAGCAGCAGGAGTTTGCCCTGCTGCCGGCGCGCACTATCCAGGTGGCCCCCGCCGCCGATATGCCGCAGCCCGTCATCAACCCGCCGCAGGAAGAATCAAACCTCAGTGCCGGCTTCTGGCCTTGGTTGACCGCTCTGTTTGCGTTGCTGTGGCTGGCCACCTGTGTGTTGTGGCTAAAGGCGCGCAAACAACAAGCGATAGCCGCTCCGGCAACAGTGGCGCAAGCTCAAACAAGCGAAACCAGGCCGGGGTTGGCTCAGGCTTGTCAGCAAGGGGACTTGAGCCGGGTATTCAAGGCATTGCTACAGGAACTCAGTGATATCACGGGCCATAGCGTCACACTCGATGAACTGCCTAAACTGGCACCTGAGTTGGCCGTCGTGGTCGCCAAAATTCAGGCCAGTCGCTATGGCAGACAAGGCAGCGATCCCGCTCAGTATTTCCCGGCGCTGCTGCAAGCCTTTGAACGCTTCCAGAGCCAATACTCCAAGGCGGCTGATTCGGCCTCGGCGCTGGCGCAGCTAAACCCTTAACAGCAGGCCCCGGGCTCATCAAGCTACTAGCTTGTTAAGCCCGGGGTAATCCCAATGAACTTCAGTGTCTGATCCACCGCCGCGAATCCGCGCCATGGTTATAGCTAAAGTTATGGCTAATGTTATGGTTAGGCGGCATACCCATTGGAGGAGATGCTTATCCATTAATATCAGCTCATTCGTCCGCTATTGAGCATTCGTTAAAGATAACAATGGAGTTGCAACATAAACTAGCACCATAGTCATGCTATCGGCCTCGCGATTGTCATCAAAAAGTTGCGAGATGAACAAAAAATATCGTTAATAGCCTTAGAGTTTTATCCGTTAATATTGCAAAACCCAGTCCAATTCATGGTTTAGACACACTTTATGCCACCGCCATTTGCCAGAACACCTGCAACGCCATTAAGCTTAATGATGACAAAAATAAAACAAGCATGAAAATGTTCGATAGCTGGCGAAAGAAAAAGTCTGATGATGCGGTCATTTCTGACATGCTGAATAAACAAAGACGTTACGATAGCCTGGTCAGGGCGCTGCATGCCGATATCTACCGCTACGCCTTCTGGCTTTGCGGCGATCGCCATATAGCCGAAGATATTACCCAGGAAACGTTTCTCCGGGCCTGGCGCTCGCTGGATTCATTGAAAGATGACAAGGCGGCCAAGGCGTGGTTAATCACTATTTTACGGCGGGAAAATGCCCGCCGCTTTGAGCGTAAGCAGTTTGATTATGCCGATATCGGCGAAGAGCATTGGCAGGATCCCGGTTCCCAGAGCCAGGAAGAACATGCCGATCACTACCTGCTCAGGCGTCAAATAGCCCAATTGGAGCCCGAGTATCGGGAGCCTTTGTTATTACAGCTGATAGCCGGATTCAGTGGCGATGAAATTGCCCAATTACTGGATCTAAACCGAAATACTGTCATGACCCGCTTGTTTCGGGCCAGAAATCAGTTAAAAGAAGCACTGGAACACTCCAAGGTCAGAGGTCAATCCAATGGATGAGCTGAAGTTTCGCCGCCAGGCCTATGGCGACCCCAATAATCAGGATCCCGAGTTTCTCGAGGCCTTAAGCCAAAACGAAGACAATCAGGCGTTTGTCGCCGAACTCAAGGCACTCGATGGCAAGATAAGTCAGGCGCTCAGAATTCCTGTGGCCGAAGACCTGAGCGAAAAACTGCTGCTGAAACAACAGTTGGCCGTGCACCATCATCAACGCAAACGTACAGGCTGGATGCTGGCAATGGCCGCATCCATCGCATTTGTTGCCGGAGTCAGTTTCAGTCTCTGGCGTCAGGGACCGGTGGACTTAGGACAACACGCACTTGCCCATGTGCGCCATGAAACCATGGCCATGACCAGTAATGCCGATATCTCTTATCAAGCGATCAATGCCGAACTGGCATCACTTAAGGGATTGGGCAATGCCAGATTCAACAGCCAACCAGGAAGGGTGTTTTACAGCACTTTCTGCGATTTTCAGGGAATTGAGAGTATTCACCTGGTATTGGCCGGTGAACAAGGCAAGGTAACAGTGTTTATTGTGCCCCCTGAACACAGGGTGATGCTGGCCGAAGCCTTTGCCGATAGCGAATACCGGGGAGAGGCGATAAAAACCGACTCAGCTTACCTGGTGTTGGTAGCCGAATATCCTCAAGACCTGGACGCTGTTAAAGAAGAAATAAAACAGAGCTTTATTTGAAGAATCAGGCTTTGCAGTACCAAATATGAGGCAGTATTGCCTAGTAGTTGACTCATAGGTAAGCATGAAAAGCCTTGGGGAAGGTTGGCCTTGAAAAGTTTATCGGATTAAACCGACTTAATCCTCGGTCTTAAATGCAGTTTTTTAATATAATTTTTCAGTACCTTGTCATATCCAGGATAGGAAATCGGCCACGGGCTCTTTGGCGGCATCACTACTTTGAGCCAGAAACAGCTCGCCACAAGCCAGCGCATCGGTCAGCGCGTTGTGGGCCGAGTACGGCGGCAAATGATAGCGGCTGCGACAGGCACCGAGGCGCAGACTACCGCTTGACAACACCTCCTGCTGTCGCTGCAGGCGCGTCTTTTCCAACAATAGCGTATCTATCACAGGAAGATGCAGCTTAGTACCATACGCCTGCTGACAAAGCCTGCTGAGAAAAGCGCAGTCCAACGGAGCATGATGCATCAGTAAAATGCGCCCCTGACTTTGCCGTAGCAGCCAAGGCAAGAGCTGTTCGGGCGCCAGCGCCCCCTGTTCAAGATGGCGATCCATAATGCCGTGAATCGTGGCGCTCTGACCGACACTGCCGTCAATACTCACCAATTTGTGGCGCGCGCCGCTGAGCTCCAGTCTGCCTTTGTTGATCGGCACCACACCTATGGAGAGGATCTGATCGCAACCCGGCTTAAGGCCGGTCATTTCCAGGTCCAGCGCCATCAGGGGTGCCTCTGCCACAGGCTTGGATAACACAAGGCTCAAGGCCTGATAAAAAGACTTGAGTGGCTCTCTTGCCTGCCAGCAATGCCAGGCCAGACGGGTTCTATGCAGCAAATGCATCCTAGAAACTCCGGGTAAATTTGAGTTTCAGCGCCGCCTGGGCATCATGCACCACTTTGAAGGCATCCCTGAGTTGGTGGCGCATCAGCGAAGAGAGTGCCTGCGGCATCAGAAAATTGCTTATCTTCTGGCCCTGGTCAAACTGACGCCCCTGATTGGCCAGCCGCATATGGGCAATAAATTCATGGGCATCGGCAAGATTGAGGGCATCTTTGCGGCTCAACAGCTTGCTCTCCATCAAGGCGCGGATCCGTTTGGCGGTATTAACCTCTTTAACGCCGGCGGCCAGGGCATATACCCGGGCGATATCATTGATAAGGGCGCTGCCCCTGTGTTTAAGGTCCATCCCCTTGATCTCACTGCCATCCCTGTCAAGCACGAATTTACGGAAGAACCCCAATGGCGGCGACTCACTTAAGGCGTTGCCGGTCAAGGCCGCCAGAAAGATATCGTTATCTTTGGTCTGCGCCAGCACCTTGTCCTGCAGCGCAGCAAACAGGCTGTCCGGCCCATATACGGAGCGCATATCAAAAAAGATGCTGGCATGCATCAAGGCCTTGGGCTCAGGGGTGTTAACCCAGGAGGCGAACTTCTGCTGCCAGCTTGCCAGCGACAAACACCAGTTGGGGTTTTGCGCCATGATATCCCCGGGGCAGTATACATAACCGCATTCATTGAGCCCGGCGCACACCCCCTTTGCCAAGGCCTGAAAGTAACCTCTGGCATGCTCATCCGGCTCTTCGGCCAGCAATAAACCATTGTCCTGATCCGAGCAGGCGGCCTGATCCTGCCGTCCCTGTGAGCCAAATGCCAACCAACAAAACGCCATCGGCGCCTCCCCAAGCAGCGCCTGATTGAGCTGGATAAGCCTGCGGGTAAGCGCATCGGTAACTGAGGTCAGTACCCGGCCAATCTCCTCGGCGCGGGCATCGGCGCTGATAAGATTTTGCAGCAAAAGTGGGATCTGCCGACTGACACTGATGAGGCTTTGTAAATCTTTTTGCCGTTCTATCTCGCCAATCAGCAGCAAAGGTTGGGATGCCTGACTGCGCAATATGTCTGTACTGGTGATCATCCCCACCGGCTGCCCTTGCTCCATGACAGGCAGATGGTGAATGTTGTGCTCGCTCATCAGCAGCATGGCTTCAAATACCAAAGCCTGAGCCTCTATATGCACAGGCTGACCTGTCATGGCCTGAAACACGGCTTCATTGCCGGTAAGCCCCTCGGCCAGCACCCGATTACGCAGGTCCCTGTCGGTGAGTATCCCCACCAGTTTGTGATTATCCAGTACCAGTACAGACGACACCCTGTGCTTCCGCATCAGCTTGGCCGCGTCTGTGATGGAAAAGCGGTGATCGACGCCAATGGGCTCATGGGTCATCAGAGTGCTGATCCGGCTGGTAGTGGTCAGATCCCTGGCCCGAAAACGCCCTTGATGACGCAACCTCTTGGCATAGGCTCGGTTAAAAAAACGATCGAAGCTGCGGCATTCCAGACGCAGAGTATCAAACAGCGCCGGCGGCACATGATAGACCAAGCCATCTTCAAGGATCAGTACCTTGTTACAACTCTCTTCACCCGACAGCAGAGAGGGAAAGCCGAAATAATCGCCCTCTCCCAGGCGGTCAAGTAGTTCGTCCTCGGCATCACGTACTTCAAAGGCGCCACTGCGAACGATATAGAGCATGGGATTGGCTGAATCCAGCGGCACGGCTTTCATCGACTTGCTGTAATACCCTATGCTGATGGCGCGGCAACATTGCTCCAGCATGGGTTGCGGCAGTTCATCGAAAGGAACCGTCTGTTGCAGAAAGTTGCGAATGGGCAGCAGTTCACTCTCATCCATGGGCGGCCTTTAAAGTTGAATTGACTCATCACAGTATTGCCCACTCTGAAGAGTACTGACTATCTGGCTTTAGTCGAATATCGCCGGCTCTGAAACAGGAGGCCCGAAACAGAAAGCCCAAACCAAAGAAAAATAGCAAGGTGAGCATCCAACCCAAGCGAGATTGATAAAAAATCCCCCGGCTAAGCGGGGGATCTTCTATTTATGCGACTGCAGATCAATGATCCTGCGCCGTGCCTGCCCCTTTAGGGAAGCGAATAGACTCAACCATTTCCTGCACATGTTCAGGAACAGCGGCTGTCATCTTGGCAACGATAATCGCTACAACAAAGTTGATTATCATGCCAACCATGCCGATACCTTCCGGCGAAATACCAAACAACCAGTTATCGGCATTATTGCCAGCCGGATTGATAAACTTGAAGTAGATGATATAGCCCGCAGTAAAACCAAGCCCCATCACCATACCGGCAATGGCCCCTTCCTTGTTCATCGACTTGGAGAAAATCCCCATCACAATTGCCGGGAACAGTGACGATGCCGCCAACCCGAATGCCAAAGCCACCACTGCCGCCACAAAACCGGGTGGGTTGATCCCGAAGTAGCCTGCGATAACAACGCCTACAGCCGCCGCGGTTCGCGCATAGAACAGCTCCTTCTTGTCTGAAATGTCCGGCATTAAGTTTTTCTTCAATAAGTCATGGGATACCGAAGTTGAGATCACCAGCAACAAGCCCGCAGAAGTAGACAGCGCTGCCGCCAGACCACCGGCCGCCACCAAGGCAATCACCCAAGCCGGCAGATCGGCGATTTCAGGGGTCGCCAGCACCATGATATCGCGGTCGATATCCATTTCATTATTGCTGTCGTCGGTGAGGTTACCCTTGGCATAGTACATCTTGCCGTCGCCGTTCTTATCGTTCCACTTGATAAGCCCGGTACTTTCCCAGTTTTTAATCCACTGCGGCGCAGACTCATAGGCGACACCGGTAGATTCAGGGCCATTGATGGTTTCTATCATGTTTACCCGGGAGAATGCTGACAAGGCCGGCACAGTGGTATACATGATGGAAATAAATACCAGTGCCCAACCGGCGCTAATACGGGCATCTTTTACCTTGGGTACGGTAAAAAAGCGCACAATCACGTGGGGCAAACCGGCAGTCCCCACCATAAGCGCTGCCGTGATAGCAAATACATCTATGGTGCTTTTAGCGCCTTCGGTATATTCAGAGAACCCCAGCTGGGTTTGCAGGCCGTCGAGCTTTTGCAACAGATACACCCCGGTATCATTCCCGGCGGCATCTATCAGCTCAGCGCCAAAACCGATTTGCGGAATGACATGACCTGTCATCATCACAGAGATAAAGATGGCCGGAACCATAAAAGCGAAGATCAGCACACAGTATTGCGCCACCTGAGTGTAGGTGATCCCCTTCATGCCTCCGAGTACCGCGTAGAAGAACACTACTGCCATACCTATATACACCCCGGTATCGACATCCACTTCCAGGAAGCGAGAGAACACCACACCAACACCACGCATTTGTCCGGCAATATAGGTAAAACAGATGAAAATGGCACAGATCACAGCCACTACTCGAGCCGCCTGGGAGTAATAACGCTCACCAATAAAGTCAGGCACAGTAAACTTGCCGAACTTACGAAGGTAAGGTGCCATACACAAAGCCAGCAACACATAGCCGCCGGTCCAGCCCATCAGGTACACGCTGCCGTCAAACCCCACGAAGGAGACGATACCTGCCAGCGAGATAAAGGAAGCTGCCGACATCCAGTCTGCCGCCGTCGCCATCCCATTCATCACAGGGTGCACCCCACCACCTGCAACATAAAAATCTTTGGTAGAACCGGCTCTTGACCAGATGGCAATCCCGATATAAAGGGCAAACGAGAGCCCCACAATTAAAAATGTTAGTGTTTGAACATCCATCGGCCCGCTCCTTAGTCTTCGTGTACGTTATATTTTTTATCTAAGGCATTCGCTTTGGCCGCATAAATGAAAATCAGCACTACGAACACATACATGGAACCTTGCTGGGCGAACCAGAAGCCAAGCTTGAATCCCATAAAATGAATTTCATTGAGAACGTCCACCAGTAAAATCCCACAACCGTAGGAAACAGCAAACCAGATGGCCAGCAGTCCCAGTACCAAGCGCAAATTTTCGCGCCAGTACCCCTTTGCCTTGTCATTGTTTTCAAAACCCATAGCGACTCCCCTGTGGTAATAATTATTAAGTCACAGTTAATCTAGCAACCGCCGGGAGCGCTACAATCAAGACCTTAGTCTAAGCTAAAATTCACACACTATTAACAATCAAAGTAAAGCAAATACAATCATAAAGTTAAGATAAAAATCATCAATTAAACGCTCGTTTATTTGCTACGAATTATTAGACCAATGTCGAAGTGATTTTCAGGATATTTTGATAAAAAAGCTGCTCTATTCCCCATTTAGTGAATAAAGCAAGAGTCCAATCTCCTTAATGAAAAGTGGTCAAGATGGAGTTACGGCTAACCAAACCCAGCCACTAACCCGTACAGAATTAACTCTAAGCATTAGAAACGAGATAAAAAAAGAGGCCTTTTGGCCTCTTGATTGTATTTAAAACAGTGTTGTATCTATGGCGCTTCCTGGTTCAGGTAGAGGATAAGCGCCGCCAGTTCCTTGGGGTCTGAACTTTTCGAGGTGATCAAATATTTGCCATTGACCAAGAGAGAAGGCACTCCCCGGATCCCGGAGAGCTGAGTTTGAGTATCATAATTGGCCAGTGCCAGCTTGCTGTCGGCCGAGCCCAAAGTCTGGTTGAGTTCTTGCTCATTGACCCCCTGCGCCAAAAAGAAGTCCTTCAACTGCTGAGGTCGTTCGAAGGCCTGATGCTTCTCATGGATCCGGTTAAAAATATTGCCGTGCACCTGATTGGTAATCCTGAATTTTTGCGCCAGATAATAGGCTTCCTGACTGAGGATCCAGGAAGGGCGCCCCGCACCGACCGGAGTGCGCTCAAAATCCAGCTTACCCTTGAGCAGTTCAGCAGTCTGCTGCATCAAGGGATCTTTGTAGTAGCAATGGGGGCAGTTATAGGAGAAAAACTCTCTGACTATACCGCTCTTTGCTTCAGGGATCCCAGGCACCTTGATATAGTCTCGCCCTTCCTGAAAATCGGCCGCACTGACACTGACACTACTGAGGGCCAGGAGTATCAAAGGTAAGACTCTAACCATTTTGGATAACAAAGACATAGGTTTTCCTCATGTTCTTTTTTTAGTCACGCTTTTTATTGGCAAGCAGCAATAAGACTCTCTGCCTCGGGATAACAGTATTCAAACTCAAGCTCGCGGCAGATGAGAGAACCATCCACCCACTTACCCGTTCCATTATCAGTAGCAAATTCGGGCACCGCCAAACCGATCGCTTTGGCAGCTGCCGGATAAAACTCTTTCCTGGTTGGATGACAGGGCGTGCAAAGGTTATAGATAGCCCCGGGGTTAGCGACGGTCAATAACTGCAGGCAAGCATTTATGCAGTCATCGAGATGCACCAGATTCACCACGGCGTTTGCGCCGGGCAACCCGGTCTTCCCTGCGAGGAAGCGCCCGGGGTGGCGCCCTGGGCCGACTAAACCGGCAAAGCGAATGACAGTGACTTTGAGACCTTCACTGGCAAGCGCCAGTATCTTCCGCTCAGCCATCGCCAAGGTGCCGGAATAACTGTCCGGCGATGCATCAACAGGTGTCGCCTCAGTGACTACACCTTGGGATTGAGGGTAAACCCCTGAACTACTGATAAACAACAGACGTTTGATACCGCTTACTGCAATCACTGGCAATAAACGCTCGAGAGAAGCTAGATAATCATTGTCGCCGCGCCTGAGACCGGGGGGAATATTGAGTACCAGAGCATCACAGTCATCCGGCAACGAAGGTAAAGGTGCGGGCTCAGCAAGGTTGAGGGTCACGGCATCCATCCCTTCTTTTCTTAACAGCTCCGCCCCCTCCTCGGTACGCTTACTGCCGCATACCTTAACTCCTCTGGTGACCAGTTCCCTTGCCAATGGCAAACCGAACCAACCGCAGCCCCAAACCGCAACATGTTTCATCGACCTACTCCGCTGTATACCGAGCTCAAGCATAAGACAAATGAGAATAAAAACCAGAGGTGGTTATATGAGTGGCCAAAGTTTGGCCGCTCACGGCAAGAGAGCGTGGGTTGCAAGCTACTCCAACGCGCTGAAATAGAAACTGATGCCAGCACCGGCCTGCAGGGTTCTTGAAGCACCTTCAGTCAGCTCTTCAGACTTGAGTACGGCTTCCACGCTAACCTCTTCGTCCATCAAAAAACGTAACTTAGGCTCGCTGCCATCGTTTTTACAAGCCCATACCTGAGGTTGGCGCACCTCCGATGTGGTCATCATCACCTTGCCAACATTATTATCAGACAAGCTCACCAAGGTGCCTGGCGGGTAAATCCCCAAGACCTTCACCAGCGCCGAAATCAGCTGCTCCTGATGCTTGCCAACCCGATTCTTAAACAGATATCCCAAAGCAATTTGCGGCGAGACTATCTCTTGACGAGCCAATTGACTGTCATAATCATTGGCCAGCGCGACTATCTGAGTGGTCAATGGCAGCTTGGCCAGCTTAAGCCTATCGGGATAACCTGAGCCATCGATAAACTCATGGTGATGCTTCACAATATGCAACACCTCATTACCAAACAAGCCACTGCGTTTGAGCATGTCATAACCAAAATTGGGATGCATGGAGAGAAAGTTGCTTTCATGCTGACTCAAGGGATTGCGCTTACGCCTGATGGCATCTGGCACCTTGAGTTTGCCGATATCATGCAGCAACGCACCCAATGCTATATCCCTCAGCTTGTCCTTGGACAACTCAAGTGAATGGCCGATCATCAAGGCCAGTACCGCAACTGATATCCCGTGCTGTGTCACGCTGGGAGCCCCTTCACCACTGGACACCAAGGCCAACTTGGGATTACCAGACTCCAATAGATGGTCCAGCATTTGCTCAACTAAAGCAGAGGCTTCACGAATGGCGCCTTCAGGATCAGACACTAACTTACTGACTACGGTACGACAGTCATTAATGGCATTCAAAAAGCGTCCCTGACTCTTGCGTATCGCCTTGCGGGCAGAGGCTTTGGGATCCGGTTGGTTGTCCTTTGTTCGCTCTGTTGCTTGCTGCGCCTCGTTTTCCTCTTCAATCACATCATTAAGTAGGTCTTCGTCAGAGATTAAAATGACATAGGGCACCCCAAGATTACGGATCATTTCTATCTGACCGGCATCTTTGATTTCAATGCGATTGAACAAAAAAGGATGATCTGTCCAGGACAGCGGCAGTTTGACTGTGATGCCGGTTTGCAGGCGTGACAGAGGGAGATGGATCCTTTCAGCTTTGGCCACTCAAAGTTTCTCCAGAGAACAACTTGATAAAACAAGGTTTTAAAAAATGAAATCCAAGAATCTTAACTATAGACCATTGGAAACCAAACGTAAGAATGAAATGACAAATTTATGACAAAAATCGCTTGTTTGACAGTGTTTTAGTCGTTAATCCACCATACATACAATTTTCTGTTCAGATTTCATCCCAAAAGTCGCTAGTGATAACTTTTCAAGCCGAAATCTGCCAGCCACTCTCTGTTTTATATAGTAAAAATTTGTCGACCTTGCCTTATTGGATCGCTCCTTATCTCACTCCAATTTCTCCTGTTTTTGCCAGTCGTTGAGATAATGGCGCAAATGAACCGACTTGACGAGGTAGAGCAAGGACCAGAACAGCAATAAAGCATCCAACGCCAGATTCCAGCTAAACAACCAATCGTTGTGACCAAGACGCTGAATAAGCAGCACGCCGTCTATCCCCAGCAACAACACCAACCACCCGCGAATTTGCCGAAACAGTGGGATCAATGCCTCAAATACCCGTTTTCGCTCGGCCAGGATCAAACCATAGATCAACAAGGCGCCGGCGCCGGCGGCCAGAGATGATAGAAAGTCACTCTTTTCCGGATAAAACAACCGCACCAGAGCGGCCCTGTCGCTGGCTTGGGTCAGGGATGCAACAAACACACACCAGCCGCGGGCCAGAAACAGCACTATGATGTAAAGCAGTAATGGCGGCTTAATATGGCCGTCATTGTCAAGCCACCGCACATGTTCAAATTTAAGCAAGGACATAATCCCATCATTGTGACTCCACCCGGCAAGGCCTGGCATAGCCATGATAAAAATAACCGACCGCGTTCACCCGTATGACTGACTCTTTTTTTAAGCAGCGGGATACGCCTCTTCCATAAGCAGCCTCAATGAGGCGATCTGAGAGCGAGTCTCGGCCAGCCATCTTACGAAATAATGAGGTGGGTCCTGTGGCAACACAATTCAAGTTATGTGGCGCAATAAATAGAAGCCAGGTACAAGCTGTTTGGCTATTTTGACTCTACAATCTCAAGAGCCCCATATCCCCCGGATTGGTTGCCACTGAGTGAAGAGAAAAAAGCCCCGCTGCCTGCCGGGGCTCAAGCAGATAGATTAAGCTCAGGATTGCAGCAACGCCAGCAGGCCGGCTTCATCCAACACCTTGACCCCAAGCTCATTGGCCTTGGTCAATTTAGAGCCAGCGGCCTCGCCGGCCACCACGCAGTCTGTCTTCTTGGAGACACTGCCGGACACTTTGGCGCCAAGCGCCTCAAGCTGCGCCTTGGCGTCAGTGCGGCTCATCTGGCTCAAAGTGCCGGTCAATACCCAGGTCTGGCCCTTGAGCGGTTGCTTGTCTTCAGACGGCGCTTCGATGGCCGGCCAAGTCACCCCGGCGGCCAGCAGTTTATCAATAACTTCAAGGTTGTGGGGCTGAGCAAAGAAGTGCGCCACATGCTGAGCCACTATGGCACCAACATCTTCCACTTCGATAAGCTGCTCGACACTCGCCTGCTTGAGGGCATCCAGCTCTTTGAAGTGCCGTGCCAGGTTGGCGGCGGTGGATTCACCCACCTCACGGATCCCCAAGGCGTAGAGAAACTTGGCCAGGGTTGTTTGCTTGGCCGCCTCTATGGCCTGCACCAGATTGGTGGCCGACTTAAGCCCCATCCGCTCCAGCATGGTCAGGGCCGAAGCCGTAAGTGAGAACAGATCCGCCGGGCTCTCCACCAGCTCCTTATCGATCAGCTGCTCGACTATCTTGTCGCCCATGCCGTCTATATCCAACGCCTTGCGGGAAGCAAAGTGTTTGATGGCTTCCTTACGCTGCGCTTCGCAGAACAAGCCACCGGTGCAGCGGGCCACGGCTTCCCCCTCAAGACGTTCCACCTGAGAGCCACAAACCGGGCATTGCTCCGGGAAACGGATCTCTGTGGCATCCTCAGGTCTTTTTTCCGGCACCACGGCAACCACTTGCGGAATTACATCACCGGCGCGGCGAATGATCACGGTATCGCCAACTTTCACCCCAAGGCGGGCGATTTCGTCGGCGTTGTGCAAAGTGGCGTTGGAAACTGTCACCCCACCGACAAACACAGGCTTAAGCCTGGCAACCGGTGTCACGGCGCCGGTGCGGCCTACCTGAAAGTCGACCCCTTCGAGCAGAGTCATCTCTTCCTGGGCCGGAAACTTATAGGCGATGGCCCAGCGCGGTGCACGGGAGACAAATCCCAGTGTCTGCTGCGCTTCTATGCTGTTGACCTTAAATACCACACCATCGATTTCATAGGCCAAAGCACTGCGGCGCGCCATAATATCCCGGTAGTAGTCATCCACTTCGCTGAGGTCTTTAGCAAGGCGGATTACACTGCTGATCGGCAATCCCCAGGTTTTAAGCTGCTGCAGTTGCCCAAGATGGGTGTCCGCCAGCGGGAAGGATTCCGGCTCAACCACGCCCAATGCATAAGCGTAAAACGCCAGTGCCCGAGAGGCGGTTATCCTGGAATCCAGCTGCCGCAAACTGCCGGCGGCGGCATTACGCGGATTGACAAACAGCTTGTCTCCCTTGACCCGGTTGCGCTCATTGAGTGCCTCGAAGGCCGCCTTGGGCATGAATACTTCACCACGCACTTCCAACAGAGGCGGATAGTCATCCCCCCTGAGTTTCAGCGGCACCGCCCGAATGGTGCGAACGTTTTCGGTAATATCTTCGCCGACCGCGCCATCGCCACGGGTGGCGGCGCGCTCCAGCACGCCATCGCGATAGAGGATACTGACAGCCAGCCCATCGAGCTTGGGCTCGCAGCAATAGCTGAACTCGCCGACTCTGTCAGTCACCCGCTTATGGAAGGCGGCAAAATCTTCTTCGCTGAAGGCGTTGTCCAGACTGAGCATAGGTTTGAGGTGAGTTACCTGTTCAAACTTGGCCAACGCCAGCCCACCGACTCTGAGGCTTGGCGAGTCGCTACGTTGCAACTCAGGGTGCTCGGTCTCCAGCGCCTTGAGCCGCTGCATCAGGCGGTCATATTCGGCATCGGGAATGCTGGGGTTGTCATCCACATAGTAGCGAATGTTGTGCTCATTAATGGCGCTTATCAGCTGATCAATTTCGTTTTCAATGGCTTGCATAAAAATTCCGCACAAAACAAAGGCCGCAGAGGCGGCCTTGAATAGAGAGACTCACACTGGCTCCCTGATGAATATCAGCCCTGAGCCCGAATACGGCCCAGGTAGGCTTGTTTGGTATCCTGATGCCATGGCTGACGCTGGCCGTCCAGCAGTTCGGCACCGAGGTCATCCGCCAATTGATGGGCGGAGTTGAGCATGATGGAAAAGTTCATCAGCGGCTCGCCATGACAAGGCAAGGTCATAAACAGGACTACCCCCTGAGTGCTGAACTGCTCCATATTGTCCGGGTCAAACACCCCGGGCTTAACCATGTTGGCCAGGGAAAACAGCACCCGCCCCGTACCGGCGTTGTCTTCATGGCGATGGAAAATATTCATATCACCGAACTTGAAGTTCAGTGCCAACAGGCAAGGCAGCAGCTCAGCACCGCTGAGGCTCTCGCCCTCTTTGGCAACCACATGCAGAACCAAAACATCTGTGGGATCGGGCAACTCATCGTGGCGCGACTCTTCCTTGGCCTGCTCGCGGGTCTGTTGCTCAGTGGCAAGTTGTGGCTCTGGCTGGCTGTTTTCCTGATGTTCAGCTTCAACTGTGGAATGGGCATTGTCTGTCTGTGCATCGGCACCGAGCCCCAACTCCATCTGCATTTCGGCGGTATCTTGGTCATCATCGAGATGCAACACAGGCTCCTGCCGTTGTGACTTGCTGTTCACTCTGGGCTCGGGTTTGGCCCCTGAGAGGGAAAACGCCTGTTCACTTTCGCTCTCATCTGCTTGAGGCGACTGAAAGCCAGGTTTACGCAACTTGCTGCTCTTGAGCTTGGGTGGCTTTTCATCCGGTGAGACTTTACGCACCCTCACCTCTCCAATTCCATCGGCATCGAAACCTTCACTGTCACGCCGGGCCTGGTCCTTGTAGAAACCTGTCAGCGGATTTTCTTTCAGCGACTTGGGCTGTTGTTTGCGGATAGACCAGAAACCGTGAACCAGCACGGCAATAATGGCAATCGCGCCCAACACAGACAATACCAGTTGCAAATCTTCCATTGGTTACCTGTTTTCCTATGGTTATCCGGCGTCGGCCATAGCCACCGCTTCTTCAATATCGACTGCGACTATGCGAGAGACACCCGGCTCATGCATAGTGACACCTATCAGTTGATCAGCCATCTCCATAGTGAGTTTATTGTGGCTGATATAGATAAACTGTACGCTGTCCGACATCTCCTGCAAAAGACGGCAGAATCTGTCGACGTTGGCGTCATCCAAAGGTGCATCGACCTCATCCAGCATACAAAAAGGCGCCGGGTTGAGTCTGAAAATCGCAAACACCAATGATAAAGCCGTCAGCGCCTTTTCTCCACCCGAAAGTAGATGAATCGTGCTGTTCTTCTTGCCCGGTGGCCGGGCCATGATGGTCACTCCGGTATCGAGTAAATCATCATCTGTCAGCGCCAGATAGGCACTGCCGCCACCAAATACCTTGGGAAACAACTCTCCCAGTCCGGCATTGACCTGCTCAAAAGTCGCCTTGAAGCGACTGCGGGTCTCTCTGTCTATCTTGCGGATCGCCTCTTCGAGACTGGCCAGCGCCTTGTTGAGGTCTTCATCCTGGGCATCGAGATAAGCCTTACGCTCTTTTTGCTGCTCATACTCTTCAATGGCCGCCAGGTTAATGGCGCCGAGGCGACTTATCTTGCGCCGAACCGATTCCAGTTGGTCCTGCCAGGGCGCGATTTTTGCTTCATCAGGCAGGTTTGCCGCCACTTCATGCAGCTTGATCTGCTGCTCACTGAGCTGCGCCAATTGGCTGTCGGCCTGACCTTTCAATCCCTCGCGACGTAACTTTAACGTGCTGATTGTCTGAGTCAAGTGCTCCAGTTGTCCAAGCTGTTGTTTTTGCTTTAAAGCTGTACTATCCAACTGCTGTTGCTGCTCGGCAAGTTTGGCCCGGGTGCGCTCAAGCTCCGTCTGCATCCTGTGTTGCTGCGTAAGCAATCCCTCCAGGCGTTGCTCAAGCGGTTGCAGCTCGGCACTATCTGCACCCTGCTGCGGTTTATCCAGCAACTCACTGCGTTTGTGCTCGGCCTGCTGCAATTGCTCGGTCAACTGTTTGCGCCGCTGCACGGCCAACGCCAAGGCGGTTTTCTGCTCCGCCAGAGTTCCGTTCAAGGTTTTTAACTGGCGCTCAAGTTCACTCAGGCTGACTTTAAGGCTGTTTTTTTGCTGATTGGCCTCGTTGTGACGCTCACTCAGCAATCGCTCCTGCCGCTGACGCTCATAAAGAGTATCATCGGCAGCGAACTGACTCTCAATCAGCGTCTCCAGCTCAAACTGCTCCTGCTCGAGGCGCTCTTTCAGCTCGGTAATTTCCGCTTCTATCTGTTGCTTTTGTCTAAGTTCGCGTGCCGCCTGCTCGGTGGCCGCCTCACAAGCCATCACTGCGCGGGTCAATGCCAGTTGCTGTTGCTGTAGCGCCTCGGACTTGAGCTGCTGAGCCAGCCTTAATTCGTTGAACCTATCCTGGGCCGCTGTAGTTTGCTGCTGCGCCTGCCGGCTCTCGCTCGCAAGCTTATCGAGCTCAGCCTGAATGGCGCCCTGCTCGGCGGTCAACTTCACCAGTGACTGACCATCCTCGGCAAGCGTCAGCTTTACATCATGCGCAAAAAGGTTGCCATCACGGCAGAGGATCAGCTCCCCCTCTGCCAGCCCCTGCTCGAGCAAGTTGGATGCCTGCTGCGCCGACTCGGCCCAGCGCACCCTGTTAAGCCAGGGGCTTAAGTTGACGCCGGCGCTGACCGGCCCCCAACTTTGGCGACGAGTCTGAGCAAAACCTTGGCCATCAAATGGTTTGCAGTCAGGATAGACAGCGGCGCGCATCAAGGGGCCAAGCCAAGCCTCAACCACTTGCTCCCAACCGGCCTCGACCTGAATGTCCTGCCAAAGCTGAATCAAGGCAGTTTGTGTCTCTTGCGTTGCTTGAGCGGCGCCTTCGAGCCACTGACTTATCAGCTCCAGGCGACCAGTTAGCCCCGAGCGGCGCTGCACCAGCTGTTGCTCCGCTTGTCTTGCCCGCTCCCACGTTTCCTGGGCCTCAATCAACTCTGCACCATGGCGTTCGACATCGGCCTTAGCTGCCGCCAATTGTGACTCACACAAGCTGACCTGCTGCTGAAGCTCAGCCGGGTTTGCCCCGTTATCGGCCTCAGGTTGCTGCAATCTTGCACTAAGCTTATCGAGCTGCTCGCTGCGCTGGGCATGTTGCTGTTTAAGATGCTGCTCCCGGGTGGCGGCGAGCTCCTGCTGATGCTTGATATCTCTGACTGCAGTCACCGCCTGTTGCAACTCACCGGCAAGACTTTCACTTTGCCAGAGCGCCGCTTCATACTGTTGGCTCAGTTCAAACTGCTGCTCTTCCAGCACCTCCTGGCGCGGCAAATGTTGCTGCAAACTGTCATCCAGAGTTTGCTCCTGCTGCTTGGCCTGAGCCAGCTGTTCATTCAATGTGGCGATTTGCTGTTGCAGCGCACCCAATTCAGATGCCTGCTGTTTATCCCGCTCTTTGAGATACTTGAGTTGCTGCTCGATACGGGCGATTTCAGTGTTGTTATGATAAAAATCGGCAACCTGGCGCTGCTCCTTTTCACTGAGTTCATCCAGAGCCAGCTTTTGCTGAGTCAAACTCAACTCCAACTCTTGTTTCAGCGCCTGCTGCTGGGCCAGCTCAGTCTCCAGCCTTTCTATCTCGCTGTTTTGCGCCTCGGCCTGCTCATTGAGCTCCAGGAAACGCATCACCAAGAGTTCGGCATGCAAGCGCCGCTCACTTTGCTTGTATTCCCGATAGCGTTTGGCGGCCTGAGCCTGAATCGTCAACTTATCCAGTTGCTTACCCAGCTCGGAGCGAATATCCCCCAGGCGCTCAAGGTTTTCACGGGTATGGCGAATCCGGTTTTCCGTGTCCTTGCGTCGCTCTTTATAACGGGAGATACCCGCGGCCTCTTCGATAAAGACCCTGAGTTCCTGGGGTTTGCATTCTATCAAGCGGGAGATGGTGCCTTGACCTATGATGGCATAGCTGCGCGGCCCAAGGCCGGTACCCATAAAGATATCCGTAATATCCTTGCGGCGGCATTTTTGACCGTTGAGAAAATAAAGGGCTTCGCCATCGCGGGAGACCTGGCGCTTGACGGAAATCTCACCGTAGTTGGCATACTGGCCGCCGATACGCCCAAGGGCGTTGTCGAATACCAGCTCAACGCCGGCGACAGAAACAGGCTTACGGGCACTGGAGCCGTTAAAGATAACATCGGCCATGGAGTCACCGCGCAGATGTTTGGCCGAGCTTTCACCCAGCACCCAGCGCACGGCATCAATCACATTGGATTTACCGCAGCCATTGGGGCCGATAATGGCCGTCAGCGGATTGAGAAAAGGGATTTTGGTAGCATCGACAAATGACTTGAAGCCAGCGAGTTTTATCTGTTTGAGTCTCATATTTGCCGTTGGATGTCAGTGCCGATTGTTTTTGTTTTGCGGGCCAATCCTGAAGGAAATTCAATAGCCTGATTGAAACGCCGCCGTCCTGGCCCAAGAAGCTGTATAAGCGCTGTCACTTTAGCAAAGCGGGCCGCATTTTGTAACGCTTTTTATTCCCTTGGCTGCGTTTTTCCCTTGTTTTCGTGGCCTTGGTTGCTCAAAATCGGCCTAAGTATTCTTTTATTGAGAGTAAGTGGTACATGTCCGCATCTTCAAGACCCGCCAAGAGCGGCGTCAACTATTTTCTCCAAGGCTTTAGCCTGATCAAGCAACCGGGCTTGCGCAGCTTTGTGTTTATTCCGCTGATGATCAACCTGCTGTTGTTTGCCGGCGTCATCTATTTTGCCATAGGCCAACTGGGAAATGTGTTTGCCTGGCTCGAAGGCCAACTGCCGGACTATCTCAGTTGGCTTAATGTGATCCTCTGGCCACTGGCGATTATCACCTTGCTGGTGCTGCTGTCGTTTATCTTCAGTTCCGTGATGAACTGGCTGGCAGCGCCATTTAACGGTCTGTTGGCCGAAAAGGTAGAGCAACTGCTGACCGGCAAGCCGCTCAATACCGGCGGCACCTTGGATTTAATCAAGGATCTGCCGCGGATCCTCGGCCGCGAATGGCAAAAGCTGGTGTATTACCTGCCGCGGGCCATATTGATCTTACTGCTGTTTTTTATCCCTGTGATTGGCCAAACCGTTTTCCCTGTGGTCTGGTTTATTTTCAGTGCCTGGATGATGAGTATCCAATACTGTGACTATCCTTTCGATAACCACAAGGTGGCGTTCAAAGAGATGAAGTTTGCCCTGAAAAATACCAAGGGCAGCAGTATGAGCTTCGGCGCCGCCGTCACCCTGTTTTCCATGATCCCTATAGTCAACTTTATCGTGATGCCGGTTGCCATTTGCGGTGCCACTTCCATGTGGGTCGACAAGTATCGCGAAGCTTATCGCAACCCGGCCATAGCGCCAGATTAAGCGCCGTAGGTCGATTGAGACACAAAAATGCCTGCTGTTGCAGGCATTTTTTATGCTTCATGGTAGAGGAAAGCCAGGTCTTAACAAGCTCGCAGAATTAAACTGCCGATGGAGTAACCTGCGCCGAAGGAGCTCAACAGGCCCAAGTCCCCCGGTTTGAAGTCCTGGTGATATTTATGGAAAGCGATTACAGAACCGGCCGATGCCGTATTGGCGTATTGATCCAGCACCACAGGCGCCTTCAAAGGCTCAGGCGTTTCACCCAGGAGCTTTTTCACCACAAACTGATTCATATTGATATTGGCCTGATGCAGCCACAGACGCTTAAACTGTTCCGGCGTGATACCAGCTTCTTCGAGCTGTACATCCAAATGCTTGTATATCATGGGCAGCAGCTCTTTAAAGACCTTGCGTCCCTGTTGATGAAACAGCTTATCGGCCTCGCCGGACGTGGCCGGATCACAACGGTTAAGGAAACCAAAGTTGCTGCGGATATTGTTTGAGTAATGGGTAAAACAGCGGCTCGACAGAATTTCAAAGGCTTGCTGGGCGCGGCAAGTCGCAGCCGGCTCCAATACCAAAGCCGTAGCCACATCACCGAAAATAAAGTGGCTGTCGCGGTCACGATAATTGACCTGAGCCGAACATATCTCAGGATTGATGACCAACACACGCCTGGCACTACCACTGCGAATGGCATTGGCCGCTGTCACCAGAGCAAAAGTCGCCGAGGAACAGGCGACCTGCATATCAAAGCCATAACCCCGGGTACCAAGAGCCTGCTGAATTTCAATCGCCATCGCCGGATAGGCCCGCTGGGTGTAGGCACAGGCAACTATCACCAAGTCAATGTCATCCGCCTTGAGGCCGGCGTTATCAAGCGCTTGCTTGGCCGCATGCACGCCCATTTCAGCCTGCAGTGACAGGTTGTCGCTGGCACGCTCAGGGATCAACGGCATCATGACTTCAGGATCCAAGATCCCCTCTTTGACCATCACAAATCTGTGTTTGATGCCTGAAGCCTTCTCGATAAACTCACTCGATGAGTAATTCAGCGCCGCCACATGGCCAAGATCTATCTGGGCGCGGTTCTCGGTATTGAATAGGTCAACATACTGATTGAAGCTGTCCACCAATTCTTGATTGGTTATTCCTTCCGGTGGGGTAAACAGCCCGGTACCGGAAATGACAATCGCATCCTTCATAAACTACCTTCTTATTGTTTTGTGACCTGTTCTGCCTGCAGCATCGTCTCTGTTGGACTCACGCGTGGCTTACTCAGATCAATGACAACTGTTGCTGAGATCTTATCCTGGATGGCTTGCCTGTTGGCATCCCAAAAAATCTGCAAGAAACCCAGCAGTCCAGTGGCAAAGCCTGCGCCGTATCCCCCGTAACGGCCAAAGGCGTCCCATAGGGAAAGCTTACCACCTCCGAGGGCAATCACCCGCACCCGCATGATTTTTTTGCCTAAAGTCTGACCATCAAACCAGGCAGTGAACAAGGTAAAATAGAATGCCGCCCAGCCAAATCCAAACCCGAGGTCATTGAGCATCCCCTTGGCCCAAGCAAGCAGACTGTATTGTGTTTCTTCCTCCTGCTCGTCCTCTTCAGCTTCCGGTCTTGAGTCGTCTTCGGCAGATACTGGCTTGGTTTGTGTGTCGATTTTTGCATTGTTTTTTACATCAGTTTTTACATCGTTTTTTGCATCGGTTTGTGCGTTAGTCTGTGCATTGAGTGCCGCTACAGACTCGTGCTTCATTGAAGCCAATTGCGGCATCAAGTCTGCATTTATCGCCGCAATATCGGCTGAAGCAAGCGGCAACTCATCCAATGCACCTTGCAGCATAGTCTCGGCCTGGGTGCGTGACAGCCCTGCCTCAGCCGCGGCATTGACCAGCAAACCCGCTTCATGTTGGGCGCAGGCCTTGTTCTCACACAGACTCAAACGCAGCAGCTGCGGCGTCAAGGTCAGCAGTGTCTGCCCCTGAATCTCATTATCGCGACTCTGTTGCAGGCCGTTGACCTTAATCATCTGTGGCACCGCAGACCAAAGCAAAACCGCCGCCATAAACAGATACAAAAGCCCCTTGGCCCAAGTGGAGATCCTGTTGGCATGATTGTGTATATAGTAAGCCAGCAGGCACACCAAAAGCACAAACAAGGGGCCGGCCTGTTCTGCCAGTATAGCCACCAATAAACCATCTATCATGATAGCCAGCGCCCGTTTCCAAGGTTTTGCCAAGGGGGTGTAGAGCAGCTCCGGCGCCACGCTGAATGCGGCCGGCGTCACTATGCTGCGGGGATCTTTACCCGGATACCGTTTACGACCGCCCTGTTCCCCGGTGCGATTCGGATTTGCCTCCTGGGCATTACCCTTGTAATCCAAGGCTATTCTCCTATTTGAAATAGAATGTTGTTTTTTGGTTAACATCAATTCGGCGTTGAGATTAACATAAAGCGAAACTGGCTTACTCCGAAGTTACGAATAACAGAGATTCATGTAATAACTAAAAAGAATAAAGAAGAACAAAGATTCACTTCTCTTTGATCTCATGAGGATTATGCTTTAGGGATGCAATCAAAGGAGGCCAGCAAGCCATGAGCAAAATTTTCGAAGACAATTCCTATACCATTGGTAACACCCCACTGGTTCGTCTTAACCGCGTCAGCAACGGCAAGGTGCTGGCCAAGGTAGAAGCCCGTAACCCAAGCTTCAGTGTCAAATGCCGTATTGGTGCCAATATGATTTGGGACGCCGAGAAAAAAGGCCTGTTGACCAAAGACATAGAGCTGATTGAACCCACCTCAGGAAATACGGGTATTGCGCTGGCCTATGTTGCCGCGGCCAGAGGTTACAAATTGACTTTAACCATGCCCAACACCATGAGTCTCGAGCGCCGTAAGCTGCTCAAGGCTCTGGGCGCCAACCTGGTACTGACTGATGGTGCCAAGGGCATGAAAGGGGCCATCGAAAAGGCCGAGGAAATCCGCCAATCGGCGCCGGATAAATATCTGCTGCTGCAGCAGTTTGACAACCCGGCCAACCCTGAAATCCACGAAAAAACCACAGGTCCAGAGATCTGGAACGATACCGATGGTCAAATCGATGTATTTGTTGCCGGTGTCGGTACCGGCGGCACCATCACAGGTGTGAGCCGCTATATCAAAAACACCCAAGGCAAGGCAATCACAGCTGTGGCCGTTGAACCAACCGACTCGCCGGTGATCAGCCAAACTCTGGCGGGCCAACCCGTGCAGCCGGGTCCGCACAAGATCCAGGGCATAGGCGCTGGCTTTATTCCGGGTAACCTGGATCTGGAACTGATTGACAAGGTAGAACTGGTCACCAATGACGAAGCGATAGAGATGGCTCACAGGCTGATGAAAGAGGAAGGCATTTTAGTGGGTATCTCCTCCGGTGCTGCCGTCGTTGCCGCCAACCGCATCGCCGCCCTACCGGAATTTGCAGACAAAAACATAGTGGTGATCCTGCCATCGGCTGCCGAGCGTTATCTGTCCTCAGCCCTGTTTGTCGGCCAATTCGGCGATCAGGAAAACGTGCAGTAAGTAAAATCGCAACTTGAAAGCCCTGTCTAATGATGGGGCTTTTTTATGCCAACCTCTCGTCCTGAACTCTATCGCTCAAAATATCCCGTTTGATCCCGAAATCAAAAGCGGCATTAACCACATATTTGCCCTCTTGATCAAAGTTTCATTCAGCTGGCCTGTACTTGCCTTGTGCTTTGCGCCATAAAGACTCT
The DNA here is from genome assembly GCF_033842865.1 of Shewanella indica. Classification (NCBI taxonomy): domain Bacteria; kingdom Pseudomonadati; phylum Pseudomonadota; class Gammaproteobacteria; order Alteromonadales; family Shewanellaceae; genus Shewanella; species Shewanella indica. Next base: position 3,180,940 of record NZ_JAWXXR010000001.1, on the reverse strand, counting down.
TTTTGAACCTTTTCCACGGCTAAGACAATGCCCTTTTTTAGTGAACCCGCCAAACTCAGTGCCTTCGAGGCCAAATTTGAAGCACAAAAAATCGCCTTCGCTCCAGTCAGTTTTCAGGTGACCCGCTGCCTGCTGCAGTTCGACATCCTCAAGCATATAGATGCCGCAGGCGATGAAGGTACCAGCCTTGAGATACTCAAAGAAAAAACCGGGCTGACAGAATATGCTCTGGGCGTTTTACTCGATATGGCGCTCTCCATGGGACTAGTTTGGCACAAGGGAGACAATTACATTCTCGACAAGACAGGCTGGTTTCTGCTGCATGACGATATGGCCGCCACCAATCTCAATTTTATCCACGACATTTGCTACCAAGGCCTGTTTCATCTGCAGCAAGCGCTGGAACAAGGCGCTCCCGAGGGACTGAAAGTTTTCGGCGATTGGCCCACTATTTACCCGGCTCTGAGCCAGTTACCGACAGAAGCCAAACACAGCTGGTTCGCCTTTGACCACTATTATTCAGATCATGCCTTTGACAGCCTGATGCCGCGCATATTTGCCAATGGGCCGACTCATTTGGTGGATATCGGCGGCAATACCGGCAAGTGGGCCTTGAAGTGTGCCGAATACAACACACAGTGCCGGGTAACCATAATGGATCTCGCTCCCCAGCTTGAACTGGCCGCAGAGGCCGCAAAAGCTGCAAGTTTAAGCGAGCGGATATCCGGTCTGGCGTGCGATCTGCTTGCTCCTGACGGCCCCTTTGTTAGCGACGGCGATCTCTATTGGATGAGCCAATTCCTCGACTGTTTCAGCGAGGCACAAATCCTGGCCATCCTGCAGGCTTGTGCCAAAGCCATGCCGGCGACAGCCGAGCTCTGCATTCTGGAAACCTTCTGGGACAGACAACCCAATGCCGCCTCCGCCTATTGTGTCAATGCCACCTCGCTCTACTTCACCGCCATGGCCAACGGCAACAGTCGTATGTATCACTCCAAGGTACTGCTGAAACTACTGCAACAAGCGGGTTTTTATGTCGATGAAGATATCGATGACATAGGACTTGGACATACTCTGCTGCGCTGCAAGCTTAAATAAATTTGAATCAATGAATAATTTAATTTCAATTTTATTAACCAAAGACCGATTTTAGACTAGGACCATCAAATTGGAATCTAGAGGTCACAGTATGAAACTCGTTGCCACTACCACTGAAGAACTCAGCACTCGCGAGTCCAAGTTTAGTAAAGCCGCTTTCAAGCGACTGCCAAGCCCATTGGCCGGATTGGCGCTGGCTATCGCTAGCCTGGGCTGGGCCTGGGAAAACGTATCAGCAGAATTTCCCGGTCTGGCATTGGGCGCGGTGGTTGCCGGCATATTACTGTCTCTGCTGACAGTCAAATTCATTCTGCATCCTGAATTACTGAATGAAGAACTGCGCCACCCTGTGGTCGGCAGTGTGCTGCCCACCTTTGCCATGGCACTGATGGTGATCTCCAAAGCCGTAGGGATCCATCTTCCTTTGTGTGGCTTCCTGATCTGGCTGGCGGCTATCGCCATTCACTGCTGTTTACTGGCTGCCTTTGTGCTGCATAGAGCAATGGACTTCAACCTGGAGCATATGGTGCCCAGTTGGTTTGTGCCCCCTATCGGCATGGTGGTAGCAGCTGTGACCTTTCCCGGCGCCGAAGCCGGCGAGGTAGGCGCTCAAATCGCTCACATCATTCTGATGTTCGGCCTGGTGAGTTACTTGGTGATGCTGCCTGTGATGCTCTATCGCTTGATTTTCTGTAATCCGGTCGCGGATGCAGCCAAGCCTACCATAGCGATTCTGGCAGCACCGGCCAGCTTGTCTTTGGCCGGCTATCTGACCCTGACTCCTGAGCCTGAGCTTTGGTTGGTCGCCCTGCTGCTGAGCCTGGCCCTGCTGATGACCCTGGTCATCTATCTGGCCTTCCTGCACTTGCTGCGCCTCCCTTTCAGCCCTGGGTTTGCTGCTTACACCTTCCCCATGGTGATAGGCGCCACAGCTCTACTGAAAACAGCCGCCTGGTGCAACAGCCAACCCATGCTGCAATCACTGCACCGGCCACTGGCGCTACTTGGAAATATTGAGCTTGTGATAGCCAGTGCTATCGTCGGCTTCGTTGCTATCAGTTACCTCAGACACTACCGCCCCTGGTCATCTGTATGATGAAACCGAGTTACAACAACGCCAAAAGTGTGACGCTTGTCACGCTTTTGGCAAATTAATAGATCTTCAATGGCCAACAAATATTCACTCAAGTATCTAGACAAATAAAAACATCTCTTAAATAAAAAAGTAAAAAAACAAAAATACCACACCATAAAAACAAAACCACCACAAACAACACACCCTGAAAAAACAAAAATAAAACACAACACGACATTATCAAGCAATTAAAAAAATAAACACCGTACGTTATATCTTTGTTACCAAAAGAGCTTTATTTGTTATTAATTCAAACAATTTATATCTGTTTCATCTATGTTGCACTTTTTATTTCTGCAAGGTTATATTCTTGATACATCCGTAAACATCTATTAATTAATTCGGGTGTAAAAATAAAAAATCATACATAAGTATCAGGGAGATATAATGCAAGTTAATTCTAAATTAGCCAAAGCGGTGCGCTTTGCGTTAATTGGTGGTGTTGCAACTGCAGCCTATTCCGCACCAGCATTGTCGGCAGAACAAGAACAACAAACGGCAAATTCAGCCGTTGAGCGAATCTCTATCACAGGCTCACGTATCATTCGTGAAGGTGCCGTGGCGCCAACGCCAGTGACTGTAATCTCAGGTGAAGAACTCCTGTCTACCGGTGTGACCAACATAGGTGAAGCCCTCAACCAGTTGCCTGCGCTGGGTAACACTTATTCCCTTGCCAACTCCGGGCGTTACATTGGTACTGCCGGTGCCAACCTGTTGGATCTGCGTACCATGGGTACCGACAGAACCTTGGTGCTGGTAAACGGCAAACGTCATGTTGCCAGCTCAGCGGGAAGCTCTTCGGTTGACGTCAACACGATTCCAAGTGCCTGGGTCGAAAAAGTAGAAGTCATTACCGGCGGAGCATCCGCCATTTATGGTGCCGATGCGGTCACTGGTGTGGTTAACTTTATTCTGAAAAAAGATATTGTCGGCTTGGATATCTCGGCTATTAAAGGTCGGGCTGATGACAGTAACTTTGGTAAAGACAGAATTTCGCTTTCTTACGGCAAAGATATTAATGATGGTCGCGGTAATATCGCCTTCGCTGCGGAATACAGCGCTCAGGATAGACTCAGAGCTTTCGATCGTGATCAAACCAGAACCTCATTTACCAGTCTGAAAAATACCGATAGACCCAAGGATGCTAACGGTAATTACATTGACTCCAACAATCCGTCTGACCCGGACAAGTATTTCCTGCCAAACGGTGGACATTACAGGATCAGCAACGCCGGTACCTTCTTTTTGGATGGTTGGAAAACCTTCAATCCAGACGGAACCATAGGTGATGTTTACATAGGCCCAAAAGTCGACGGTAACTACTGTGTCGACTGCGACTTTACCAACTTGAGACAGTTTGAAGATCTGCAGCCCGAGTTCAAACGCTATAACCTCAACTTGAAAAGCAATTATCAGTTGAATGACGATATGAACCTCTACTTTGAGGCAAAATATGTCAACAGCCAGGCCAGTAATTATAGCCAACCGGCCTTCTTCTTTGGCAATAAACTTAACTCAGTGAAGATTGACAACCCTTATCTGGATCCCAACCTGGTTGCTCTGATGAAGAACAACAAGAATGCGGACGGTACTCCTCAACCACTGGATTCAATCGTCATCAACCGTTTCATGGCTGACCTGGGCCAACGTATAGAAGATGACACCCGTGAAACCCAGCGCTATGTATTGGGCCTTGAAGGCGTCTTGGCCGACGATTGGGACTATGATCTGTACGCCATCTATGGTCAGACAGATCTGGAGCGGGTAAACAAAAACAACCTGATCTATGCCAACTACCAAAATGCCCTCGATGCCGTTATGCTCGACGGTAACATAGTCTGTCGCAGCGAAACCGCCCGCGCTGAAGGTTGTGTACCGGTCAACATTTTTGGTGCCGGTAATCCAAGCCAGGAAGCCATTGACTATATCAATACCACTTCTGTTGGCAATGCAGTAATTAAGCAAACTGTTTTGGGTGGCACCATCACCAATTCCGGGCTATTTGAATTACCGGCGGGCTATGTAGGCTTGTCTACCGGGGTTGAGTACCGCAAAGAAGAAAGTGAGACTAAAGAGCCTGAGAATGCCGGAGGTACATTCTTCAATGCCTTGGGCGAAGACAAAGGTGATTTCGATGTTAAGGAAGTATTTGCGGAAGTATCAATCCCGCTGTTGGCCGACTTACCGCTGATCCGCCAGCTGGATATGGATCTGGCAGTCCGGTTCGCCGATTACAGCACCATAGGCAATGCGACCACCTGGAAAGCCGGTCTAAGCTGGGAAATCAACGATGAGCTGAGAATGCGCAGTACCTATGCCGAAGCCATCAGAGCTCCAAATATCAGCGAACTGTTTGGTGCACCGAGTCAAACATACTTTAGTGTTAAAGACAGCTGCCGTATCGATAACCTCAATACATTGGCTGATTCAGCCACCCGCCGTAAGAACTGTGCTGCAATGGGTGTACCTGCCGATTTCAATGATGAGTACGATGCCAAAAGGATAGAAGGTAAGAGCAGTGGTAACCGGGAACTGAAGCCAGAAGAGTCCACCAGCTACACTGTTGGGCTTATCTACCAGCCTGAGTTTATCGAAGGTCTATCTTTGACACTCGATTACTGGAACATCAAGATCGACGATGCCATCAGCTCCATCGGAGCACAGACCATAGTTGACCGATGCCTGGATTCAGCCAGTGGTATAAATAATCAGTACTGTGACTTGATCACCCGCGATCCTTCAACCCACCAAATAACCTTGATCCAAAGCCATGCGCTGAACGTGGCATCACTGGAAGCAGCCGGGGTGGATCTGGATCTGGCCTATAAGGCTGATATTCTCGGCGGTGATTTCAGTGCTAACCTGATCGCGACCCACCTGATAAAACGTCGTAACTTCTCCTTCCAAGATGATCCCAGTGATTATGAAGAGTTGGCGGGTACTTTGGGATATGCCGATTGGCAGGCTAACTTGACTCTGAATTACAAGTATGAAAACTGGCTCAGCTACTGGCGTACCCGTTTCGTCAATGATGTCAGCTTGTACACAGATAAGGATCTGGCCCTTAATGCCAACCCAAGTTCCAACATGCAGTACGACGATTACTTCATCAGTGATGTTGCTTTGGGTTATCAATTTGATTCCGGCATAACCCTCAAGTTTGGTATCGATAACTTATTCGATAAGGACTTGCCTTATGGTTCAACCGGAACCAGTGCAGGATCTGCTGCATACGATAACATCGGCCGCTTCTACTACACTAGTTTGAACTATTCCTTCTAAACTGGATTAAACAGAACTTAATCCTGTAAATAAGCGGCGCATTCGCGCCGCTTATTATTTGCTCATCTTAATTTCTCGCCAATTGTTGCAACATTGTTTTCTTTGTGTGTTTTATTTTAATAACCTTTGTATCAATAATATTTAAAAATACTTGGTTACATCTTTATTACAACAAAAAGATAGTCAATAAGCATTTAACCACTTGTATTATTTGTATCTTAATGGTTACATTTTGTCGCCGAATTGTTCTTTATCGGCCCTAATAAATACAAAAAAGATAAAACAAATATCATAAAAGGATATAAATGATGAATCTCAGTGTCAGCAAAGCTGTGCGCTTCGCCTTGTTTGGCGGCGCTGCAGCAGCCTCTCTTAGCTTACCCGCTGTTCAAGCCAACGAAAACGAACAACAACTGGAGCGCATCGAAGTTACCGGCTCGCGCATTAAGCGTACCGACATGGAATCGGCACTGCCGGTGACGGTAATGAGTTCTGAAGACATAGCCAAAACCGGTCTGACAGATGTTTCTGCGGTACTGGCACAAATGCCATACAATACGGCGGGCAGCTTTATCAGCGACGCTGGTAGCTCTGCCAGTAACCACGCCAGCTCAGGCATGCGAGGCCTGGGTTCAAACCGTACCCTGACCCTGATCAATGGCCGCCGTATCGCACCATCAGCCACCTTCGGTGCCGATGCAACCAACCTTAACCTAATCCCCATGGACGCCATCGAGCGTATTGAAATTCTTCGTGACGGTGCATCAGCCATCTATGGTTCCGATGCCATTGGCGGTGTAATCAACATCATTCTGAAGAAAAATTATGATGGCCTCGGATTTGATCTGAAATTCGCCAACCCGACTCAGGGTGGCCGTGATGAAATGTCGGCGTCGATGACCTTTGGTAACACCAGCGACAAGAGCAGCAGTCTGGTTATCATAGAGCATAAGAAGTTTGATCCTCTCAAGGGTGGCCAGCGTGAACATCTCACTGCCAACTGGGATAAAGCTTATGGTCGCAGTTCTCTGTATGCACCGGAAGGCACCTGGCGCCCAGTAGCTGCTCGCCCAGGCAAAAAAGAAGATGGAACCTTTGAGACGCCAAGCTACACTGGTGACTATGTTCCAGGTAAAGACTGCCCCGCCGATCAAATCGTTCAGAGTAAAGATGGTCCACGTTGTGGCTACAGCATGTTTGATGGTACCGATTACCTGCCGGACCAGACCAAAGACTCCTTGTTCAGCAACCTGACTTACAAGATCACCGATAATCTGGAGTGGTTCGGTCAGGCGATTGTGATGCGTGACAAGTCCACCACTTCTTCAACCGCACTGTGGACCCCCAACCTGTTTATAGCAGCCGACAACCCACTGAACCCAACTTATGGCACAGCCGGTGCAACTGAAGTACAGGCTTACCACCGTCTGACAGGCGTGGCCGATCGCAGCACGACGTTCAAATCCGATGTTGTTGACGTGGTGACAGGGCTGAACCTGGAGCTGGATGCCGGTTCACTGAACTGGTACGTACAGTACTCTGATCAACAGGTGGATATAAGCACAGACTCTTATGTGTTTGAAGACAACCTGCAGCAAGCCGTCGATGCCGGGCTTTATAACCCATTTGTTCTGGGCGGTAATGCCACTCAGGCAACCCTGGACAGCTTCCTGCACACAGCCACCCGTCAGGCGGATTCCAAGACCACAGCAACAGCCATTTCCTGGGCAGCCCTGGCACCTATCGCCCTGCCAGGCGGTGACATAGGTTACGCTGTGGGCGCCGAGTACCAGAAGATGGAATTCAGCGATCGCCGCGATGCGCAGCAAGCTGCCGGCAAAGTACTGGGTACTTACGGTGGCGACTCTGCCGGTGAGCGTAACTACAAGGCTGCCTTCGTTGAGTTGGAACTGCCGGTCACCGACGATCTGAACGTTAAACTGGCCAGCCGTTATGACCAATACAGCCTGCCGGATGAAGGCCAGCTGTCCAGCTCTATCAACCTGCGTTACCAGTTGTTGGATAACCTGGTCCTGCGCGCCTCTTACGGCCAGGGCTTCCGTGCTCCGTCACTGGATGATCTGCTGGGCGAAGCTGCTACCAGTTATGACCGAGTGATCGACACCAAAGGTTGTCAGATGCTACCGCCTGACCAACGCGAAGGCGCCGATGTGTGTGAGTCAACTCAGTATCTGCGCAAGAGCTCAGGTAATCCGGAGCTGAAACCTGAAGAGTCTGATCAGTATGCCTTCGGTGCAGTGTGGAACATCACAGATGATATCTCTCTGGTTGTGGACTACTACAACATTGAGATCAGCAACCAGGTCAGCTATGTCGGTGCCCAGACTATCCTGGATCTGGAGGCCACTACAGGTCTCGGTGCCTACGATCCTAAATATGTCTATGTGAAGCGTGATACCGACGGCAAGATTGAAGAGATTGGCGCCGGTTACATCAACATGGACGGGGTGCAAACCTCGGGTCTGGACGTCTCTTTCAGCTCGCGCTTCGAGCTGGGTAACTACGGCAGTCTGAAATTTGCCCTGGACGGCACCTATGCACTGGAGTACACAGAGCAAGCCAGTCCGGTCGATCCACGTTACGACGTGCTGGGTACCAAGGGATATCCTGAGCTGCGTTTCAACTCCACCTTTAGCTATGAGTACGATGCCTTCAGCGCCTCGCTGATCGCCAAGTACATCGACTCCTATGCCGGTGAAACACCACAGCAGCAAGCTGCCAACATCGACAAGCAGGACTTTGGTTCCTTCACCACTTGGGATCTGGCCATGAACTATGACTTTGACCAGTTCGGTAAAGTCACGGTCGGTGCCCGTAACCTGTTCGATGCCATGCCTACGGTTAACTATGAGCTGTCCTACCCAGGTTATGACGCCGATACCCACAACATTATCGGCCGCGTAGTCTACGCGGGTTATCAGATCCGTTTCTGATAAGCGCTTTAATAGCCAAAAGCGCAGTCAATGACTGCGCTTTTTTTGTTTCATCCCTTACTCAACAATCAAGCATAGCTCTTTACTCTGCCTTATCCGGCGCTACCGCCAAAACCGCTCGCGCAGACAACCATGCATGGCAGCCCAACATGGCCAAGAGTGAAACCAGCAAGGCCGGGACCACAGGGTGAATATGAAATGGTAAAGGCAAGGCCTGCCATTGCAGCATTCCATAACTCAGCAATCCGGAAATCATCGCGGCAAATACGGCGTTGCCAGTCAATGAAGGCCAGAATACCGCCGCTAAAATTGGCCAGAGAAACACCGCCTGCAGCGCACCGAAAGCCGCCAGATTGAGCCAGACTATCATGGCCGGAGGCTCCAGCGCCCAGTAGCAGGCGAGCGCAGCAATCATCAACATGGCAATGCGACTCAAACGCAGCTGGCTTTGCGCCGAGGTTTGTGGCCTGACTTTAACCCAGGCATCCCGCACCAGACTGACCGCCGCCTGCAGCAACATAGAGTCCACCGACGACATCACGGCGGCAATGGGCGCCGCCAGCAGCACCCCGGCCAAAAGTGGCGAAAACAGTCCGGAGATCAAAGTTGGCATGATCTCATCCGGTACTTGCAAATCGGGATAAAGCGCCCGCCCCATCAATCCAATGAGATGCGGTAACAGTGTCATCAAGACACTGATAAGGGTGCCCCAAATAATACCTTTCTTGAGCGCCTGGGTATTTTTAACCGCCAGCAAACGCACCACAGTATGTGGCAACCCAAGCGTGCCAAAACAGATAAGCACCCAAAACGACAGCATCATGGGCCAGCCCAGTTGTCCTTCATTGCCGTGGGGTTGCAACAATGCCGGGTCTTCACTGGCCACCTTGGACATCAACTCTGTCATCCCCCCATGGCCAAGCAAGGTGAAAAACAGCAGCAATAGCCCCAGCAGCATCACTATCCCCTGAAAGGCATCAGTGATGGTCACCGCCCGAAAACCTCCGCTCAGGGTGTAAGCCAGCACAGTCACCACAAACAGAGCCAGCCCCAAGCTGTAGTCGATACCGCTGACGCCGGCAAACAACCTGGCGCCACCGATAAACTGCACCGTAATCATGGCGACAAATCCAAGCACCAAGGAGCCCAGCGCCAACATGCTGACTCCTTTATGCTCAAAGCGAGCATCCAACCACTCAATCAAAGTGGCGTAAGGCGCCTTGGCCGCGAGAATTTTCGGCCCCAACACTCCCAGGGTCAGCATGGCAACCGGCACCTGGATCAAGGCAAGCCATACCCAGCCCAAACCTATCTTGTAAGCGGCGCCCGGACCACCGATAAAAGAGCTGGCGCTGGTATAGGTGGCCACCAGCGTCAAGGCCAACATGGGGCCATTGAGAAAACGGCCACCGATAAAAAAGCGCGCCGCCTTATCCTGATAGAGGCTGGCCTTGTCTTGTCTGGCGGCAATAAAGCGGGTCAACACCAGGCTGAGCAACAGATAAACCAATACGGGGATAAGGGTGGTCACTCTTTATGCCCTCCCCGGCCAAACAGGTAGAAGAGCCCCAGAATGAAACATAATGGAGTCAGAATACAGGACAGCCAAAACCACAAAGGCAGGCCGTAATAATCAGCTTGTGCTCCCCAGATCCCTATATCGGTCAACAGGGGCCCAAGAGCCCAAAACAGGGCATAAATCAGGGTAAGTATGATGGCCAGACGTGCCATGGATGGCATAACGGCCTCCTTGGATAGCTCCTTGAAATGGAGCGTGACAGCAAAAGAAAGCCTTGATTCTAATCAACTCTTCCCTCGAGTGCCAAGGCATGACGCAAGTTACGCTTTGGTTGTTGGATAAAGTTACCACCCGGTTACCTGATGATATTCCGTTAACTTTTTGACTGCATGCCTAATGAACCATGACAGGACTCACAGCCCTGAGCCTGCTCCCAGGCGGGTCACAACAGCCCAAAAATCAAGACCCGAATCAAGTTTTGATATGGGTTTGTGAGGCCACAGGCATAAGCCTTTACTGAAATAAACTGGCGCCAGCTCCCCCCGCGTCGACGCAATGACATACAATTGTTAACCTGCTCGCAAAATTTAGCTTTTCCCTATGGGTAAAGGCCGATATCAGATGCCGACAGCACGGCTCTGTGTTAATATTTTTATGGTAAATTGGTAAGACCAATTTTAAGGTTCAATACATGTAAGGCGATTCTTTACACAGTTCCTCAGAGGTCACTAAAACCTCATCAAGGCTCTGTAAGTCAAAGAAGGCGAGGATTGCGACAACACGGGAAAGGTCAACATTTCTGTTTGCAGCCATTCACCGCGAGCAAGAGCACAGACTGGACTTTTATAACGTGTTACAAGCTTATACTTGAACCAAACACCAATTAAAAGCACAAACCTTGGTAGATGACACTGGAAGATAACTCGAATTTCGGTGAATTATTTCAAGGAAATTTTAGACAAAAAAGAGTAGCAAAACGTAGTTTAATTTCATAATTTAGATTAATAAGCGGTTAAATTGATCTAAATCACGTAATTTAATTACACCTTGCTTATAGTTGATGAACTCGATGGCTCGCAGCCATCACTATAGATAAGCGATAAATGAACTTTATAACCTAAACCGGTGGCCAGCCACCAAATGAGCGAAAGAAGGCAACTATGAACAACAGTCCTAGCCCATTTGATGCATCAACCCCTGCCAATACTGCGCAGAAGGTCGAGGATGCGGCCGTCGTCAAAATCGGCCGTGATACCCAGTCGACCTTGTTGCTGGCCATGACTGCGGGGGTGTTTATTGGCCTCGCGTTTATCTTCTATGTCGTCGCCACTGCCGGCGGCAGCGCCCTTCCCTACGGTCTCAACAAACTCATCGGCGGTCTGTGCTTCAGCCTGGGCCTGATGTTGGTGGTGGTACTGGGCGGCGAACTTTTCACCTCAACAGTATTAACCATTACTGCCAGAGCCAGCAAACGGGTCACCACCAAAGCCTTACTGCGTAACTGGGGGCTGGTCTATCTGGGCAACTTTATCGGCGCCATGCTACTGGTAGGCCTGATGATCACCGCCAAACACTATGATGCCGGCCACGGTTTAATAGGCCTAGGTTATATGAAAACCGCCCAGGCGAAACTGCACCATGACTTTACCCAGGCTATCGCCCTCGGGATCATGTGTAACATCATGGTGTGTCTGGCGGTATGGATGGCCTATGCCGGTCGCTCGGTCACTGACAAGCTGCTGGCCGTGGTGCTACCGGTTGCTATGTTTGTCGCCGCGGGCTTTGAGCACTGCATCGCCAACATGTTCCTTATTCCTATGGCCATTATCAGCAAAAATATGGCTGGCACTGAATTCTGGACAAGCGCCGGGGTCAGCCCCGAGCAGTTTGCCGATCTCACATGGAGCCAATTCGTGTTCCATAATCTGGTTCCCGTCACTCTGGGTAATATCGTGGGGGGAGCTTTATTTGTAGGGTTGACTTACTGGTTTGTGTATCGCCGTCCTTTGCTGGCCAAGCAAGGCAGCGAAACCAGCAAGTAACTTTATCTCAACTAGAAGGTATGAGTACTATGACCGAGAAAACTGAGCTGTTTGCAAGCGCATGGGAAGGCTTTGTTCCCGGCGATTGGAAGACCGAAGTCAATGTACGTGACTTTATCCAGAAGAACTACACCCCCTATGAAGGTGATGAGTCTTTCCTGGCTGGCCCCACCACTGCGACCACAGCCCTGTGGGACAAAGTCATGGAAGGCATCAAGCAGGAAAACCGCACCCACGCTCCGGTCGACTTTGATACAGACAAAGTCTCTACCATAGATTCCCATGATGCCGGCTACATCAATCAAGAACTGGAAACCATTGTTGGTTTGCAGACTGATGCGCCACTCAAACGCGCCATGCTGCCCAACGGTGGTATCCGCATGGTTGAAGGCTCCTGCGCCGCCTATGATCGCGAGTTGGATCCTGAAATCAAATATGTCTACTCCGAACTGCGTAAGACCCACAACCAGGGCGTGTTCGATGTTTACACTCCGGAAATCCTCGCTTGCCGTAAGTCAGGTGTACTGACAGGTTTGCCCGATGCCTACGGTCGTGGCCGTATCATTGGTGACTACCGCCGCGTAGCCCTCTACGGTATCGACTACCTGATGAAAGACAAGGTTGCCCAGTTCACTTCACTGCAGGCTCAAATGGAAGCCGGTGAAGATCTGAGCAACGTTATCCAGTTACGTGAAGAGATTGCCGAGCAGCACAGAGCGCTGGGCAAGATGAAAAAGATGGCAGCCAAATACGGTTATGACATCTCCGGCCCTGCCAAGAATGCCAAAGAAGCCATCCAGTGGACCTACTTCGGTTATCTGGCTGCGGTGAAGAGCCAAAACGGCGCCGCCATGTCTCTGGGCCGTACTTCAACCTTCATCGACGTTTATATCGAACGCGATCTGAAAAACGGCGTGCTCACCGAAGAGCAGGCTCAGGAAATGATCGACCATTTCGTGATGAAGCTGCGTATGGTGCGCTTCCTGCGTACTCCTGAATACGATGAGCTGTTCTCCGGCGACCCAATCTGGGCTACCGAATCTATCGGTGGTATGGGTCTGGACGGTCGTCCACTGGTGAGCAAGACCAGCTTCCGCTTCCTGCACACCCTGTACAACATGGGCCCAAGCCCAGAGCCAAACATCACTGTGCTTTGGTCCGAGCAGCTGCCTCAGCCATTCAAAAAATACTGCGCCAAAGTGTCTATCGACACCAGCTCTATCCAGTATGAAAACGATGACCTGATGCGCCCTGACTTCGAGTCCGATGACTACGCCATCGCCTGCTGCGTGAGCCCCATGGTTGTCGGCAAACACATGCAGTTCTTTGGTGCCCGTGCCAACCTGGCCAAGACCATGCTGTACGCCATCAACGGCGGTGTGGATGAAAAGCTGAAAATTCAGGTCGCTCCCAAGGCAGATCCTATCACAGACGAAGTGCTCAACTATGATGACGTCATGAGTCGCCTCGACGGTCTGATGGACTGGTTGGCAACTCAGTATGTCACTGCGCTGAACACCATCCACTACATGCACGACAAGTACTCCTACGAAGCCGCGCTGATGGCGCTGCATGACAGAGACGTACGTCGCACCATGGCCTGTGGTATCGCCGGTCTGTCTATTGCTGCCGACTCCCTGTCTGCCATCAAGTATGCCAAGGTGAAACCGGTTCGCGATGAAAACGGTATTGCCGTAGACTTCGAAATCGAGGGTGATTATCCCAAGTTCGGTAACAACGACGCCCGTGTTGATGACATCGCCTGCATGCTGGTCGAAGGCTTTATGGCCAAAATTCGTGACAAAAAGATGTACCGCAACGCCATCCCAACCCAGTCAATCCTGACCATTACTTCCAACGTGGTGTATGGTAAGAAGACAGGTAACACTCCGGATGGTCGCCGCGCTGGTGCACCATTTGCCCCGGGAGCCAACCCAATGCACGGCCGTGACGAAAAAGGCGCTATCGCTTCACTGACCTCAGTGGCCAAGCTGCCCTTCGCTCACGCTCAGGACGGTATCTCTTACACCTTCTCCATTGTGCCCAATGCACTGGGTAAAGATGAAGATGCCCGCCGCACCAACCTGGCCGCGCTGATGGACGGATACTTCGCCCACAAGCCAGGTCATGAAGGTGGTCAGCACCTGAACGTCAACGTGATGAACCGTGAAATGCTGGAAGATGCTGTCGTCAACCCTGACAAGTATCCACAGCTGACCATACGCGTTTCAGGCTACGCAGTGCGCTTCAACTCACTGACCCCTGAGCAGCAGCAAGACGTGATTACCCGTACTTTCACCAAAGCACTGTAATTCACGTTTGAAACCAGGCTGCAGCGGCCGCCGCTGCAGCCATTCCAAGGAGAGCACATGACAGTAAAAGGACGGATCCACTCGGTGGAATCCTTTGGCACAGTAGATGGTCCCGGCATTCGCTTTATCGCCTTTATGCAGGGTTGCCTGATGCGCTGTAAATACTGTCACAATCGCGACACCTGGGATCTGGATGGCGGCAAGGAAGTGACGGTCGAGGAGCTGATGGAACAGATAGTCAGCTACCGACCTTTTTTGGAAGCCAGCGGTGGTGGCGTGACCGCCAGCGGTGGTGAAGCCGTGTTACAGGCAGAATTCGTTGCCGAGCTATTCAAAGCCTGTAAGGCCGAAGGCATACACACCTGTCTGGATACCAACGGCTTTGTTCGTAAGTACACAGAAGTAATTGACCAGTTGCTGGATAACACAGATCTGGTGCTGCTGGACATCAAACAGATGGATGATGCCAAGCACATAGATCTCACCAAGGTCAGTAATCAGCGAACATTGCAGTTTGCCGAATATCTGGCACAACGAGGCCAGAAAACCTGGATCCGTTACGTGGTTGTCGGTGGCTATACAGACGATGAAGCCTCGGCCGAAAAACTGGCAGAGTTCATCAAGCCAATGACCAATGTGGAAAAAGTAGAGTTGCTGCCCTACCACGAACTGGGCAAACACAAGTGGGAAGCTATGGGTGAGCACTATGAACTCGACGGCGTGTCGCCACCGAATCGCGAAACCATGGAGCGAATAAAGGCTATATTTATTCAGAAAGGGATCAACGCCGACTACTGATTCAGAGCTCTTCCCAAAATCCGGCGTCGAGACGTTCAAAGGCCAATTTGAGGATCTGCGCCATATCCATATAGCAGGCCTTGGCCCCTAAAGGGCGGCTGCTTACCCCAAGCCCGGAAAGCTTGGCATTGAGTTGATTACCCCAATCGAGCAAGGACAGCGGCAAGGGATGGCGAGCACGCCAACCCAGCCACAGATAGCCCTGCAAAGGCAGGCTGAGAAAGAACAGAAAGATAGCAATGGCCTGGGGCAGATAGTCCCAACCATAGAAATAGAGTGGCGCGGCAGCCGATAGCATGGCCAACACAGGCATCAATTGCAACGCCAACTGAGTGGCACGAATAACGCGAAACTCAGGAAAAAAGAAACCCAGTTGTCTGACCATGGGCCAGGTCTTCATATAACGATGACCTTCCCTCACGGTTTTGAGAAAGTTAAGGCTCAATCAAGGCACCTGAAAACAAGCATAATATTGCTTTTACCTTAGCACAGTTCCCTATTCGGCCCCAACAACGGCTTGACGGCAGGAACACAGTGAAACAGGTTACAGGCGAGTCCAGTTCACCCGTAACTCATTAATTAAAAACGGCGAAAGGTTTTTAACATGTCTAAAAAACTGGTATTGGTTCTAAATTGCGGCAGCTCTTCTTTGAAATTTGCAGTCATGGATGCACTCACGGGCGATGATCAGATCTCAGGTCTGGCCGAGTGCTTTGGTCTGGAAAACTCCCGCATCAAATGGAAACACAATGGCGAAAAGCATGAAGCCGCACTGGGCGCATTTACCGCGCACCGTGAAGCCGTGGAGTTTATTGTAAACCAGATTTTGGCTCCCCTGCCTGAACTGGCGTCACAGATCCTGGCGGTGGGTCACCGTATCGTGCACGGCGGCGAAAAATTCACCCGCTCGGTTATCATTGACGATCAGGTGATTAAAGGTATCGAAGACTGTGCCTCACTGGCACCGCTGCACAACCCGGCGCACCTGATAGGTATTCGCGCCGCCATGGCCTCGTTCCCAAGCCTGCCTCAGGTTGCCGTGTTTGACACCGCCTTCCACCAAAGTATGCCTGAGCACGCCTTTGTCTACGCCTTGCCCTATAAACTTTACCGTGAACACGGCATTCGTCGTTACGGTATGCACGGCACCAGCCATCTGTTTGTCAGCCGCGAAGCGGCCAAGGTGCTGGGTAAAGAGCTGGCTGATACCAATGTGATCTGTGCTCACCTGGGCAACGGCGCTTCGGTTACGGCAGTTAAAGGTGGCAAGAGCATGGATACTTCCATGGGGCTGACACCACTGGAAGGCTTGGTGATGGGAACCCGCTGCGGCGATATCGACCCCTCCATCATCTATCACTTGGTACACCAGTTGGGCTACACCCTGGAAGAGGTCAACAACCTGCTGAACAAGCAAAGTGGCCTTTTGGGGATCAGCGAACTGACCAATGATTGCCGTGGTATCGAAGAAGGATATGCCGAAGGTCACAAAGGTGCGACACTGGCACTGGAAATCTTCTGCTATCGTCTGGCAAAATACATCGCCTCCTACACTGTGCCATTGGGCCGTCTGGATGCCGTGGTCTTTACCGGCGGCATAGGTGAAAACTCCGACATTATCCGCAAGAAAGTGCTGGAACTACTGTCCATCTTCAACTTCCAGGTCGATGATGAACGCAACCTGGCCGCCCGCTTCGGCAATGGCGGAATTATCACTAAAGATGAAGGCACTCTGGCCATGGTCATTCCCACCAATGAAGAGTGGGTCATCGCCGAAGACGCTATTAGTTTGATAGAAGAATAATATGACCAATCAGCCGCCGGGTTAACCTGGCGGCTTTCATGTTTTTGACTTTACAAGATTCACCGGAAAACCATCGACTCCGAAGAGGTTTTTATGTCCCGTAACATTATGTTGATCCCCATAGGCACAGGCGTCGGCCTGACGTCTATCAGCCTGGGGATGGTTCGCGCATTGGAACGCCACGGCGTTAAAGTGCAATTCTTTAAACCCATTTCCCAGTTGCGCCCGCAGGACCACGGCCCTGAGCGTTCAACCACCATCCTCAGCAAATCCCCTACGGTCAACCCGCTTGAACCGTTTGAGATGATCCACGCCGAAGCGCTGATCCGTGCCGATCAGACAGATGTGCTGATGGAGCAAATCATCGCCCGCGCCAGTGAAATTGCCGACAACACTGAAACCCTGATCATCGAAGGCCTGGTGCACACCCGTAGCCATCCGTTTGCCGATGATGTCAATTATGCCATTGCCAAGGCGCTCGACGCCGATGTGATCTTTGTGGCAACCCCAGGCAACGACAGCCCGACCGGACTGATGAACCGCCTCGAAATCGCCTTTAATTCCTGGGGTGGCAACAAGAACAAACGCCTTATCGGTGCCATCATCAACAAGATTGGTGCGCCGGTGGACGACGAAGGCCGTGCCCGTCCGGATCTGTCTGAAGTATTCGACCATCAGGGTGTTCAGCGCAGCGATACTGCCGGTATGTTCCAGTTGCCGGGCAAGAGCCCACTGAGGATCCTCGGCAGCGTGCCTTATAACCTGGATCTGGTGTCCCCCAGGGCCTCTGATTTAGCCAAGCACCTGCGCGCCCGCATCATCAATGCCGGTGAGATGAACACTCGCCGTTTGCGCAAGGTAACCTTCTGTGCCCGCTCGATTCCCAACATGGTGCAGCACATCAAGACAGACTCGCTGCTGGTCACCTCTGGCGATCGCTCCGATGTTATCGTTTCTGCCTGTCTGGCGGCGATGAACGGCGTCAAAATTGGTGCCTTGCTGCTGAGCGGCGGTTATGAACCTGAGCCCGAGATCATGGCCTTGTGTGAACAGGCCTTTGAAACCGGCCTGCCTGTGTTCCTTATCGACACCAATACCTGGCAGACCTCACTCAATATTCAACGCTTTGACCACGAAGTCCCTGTGGACGATGCAGTGCGTATTGAACTGGTACAGGAATACGTTGCCGGTCATATCGATCAGAGCTGGATAGAAAGCGTCACCGAAAACTCGCCTCGCGAGCACCGCCTGTCGCCACCGGCTTTCCGCTACAAGCTTACCGAGCTGGCCCGCGCAGCGCACAAGACAGTGGTACTGCCTGAAGGCGATGAGCCGCGCACCATCAAAGCCGCCGCCATCTGCGCCGAGCGTGGCATTGCCCGCTGCGTACTGCTTGGCAAACGCGATGAAATTCTGCGTATCGCAGCCCAGCAGGACGTTATTCTGGGAGAAGGTGTCGAGATTATCGATCCCGATGAAGTGCGTGATCGCTATGTCGAACCTATGCTGGATCTTCGCCGTCACAAGGGCCTGACCGAAGTAGTTGCCCGTGAACAGTTGGAAGACAACATGGTGCTGGGCACCATGATGCTGGCCCAGAATGAAGTGGATGGTATCGTTTCCGGTGCGGTCAACACCACAGCCAACACCATTCGTCCACCACTGCAACTGATTAAGACAGCGCCAGGCTCCAGTCTGGTCTCTTCCATCTTCTTCATGCTGATGCCGGATCAAGTGCTGGTATATGGTGACTGCGCCATCAACCCGGATCCCAATGCCGAGCAGTTGGCCGATATCGCCATCCAATCGGCCGAGTCGGCCAAAGCCTTCGGCATTGAGCCCAGAGTGGCGATGATCAGCTATTCTACCGGTGACTCAGGTACAGGCTCGGATGTGGATAAGGTGCGTGAAGCCACCCGGATTGCCAAAGAGAAGCGTCCGGATCTGGTGATTGACGGCCCACTGCAATACGACGCTGCGGTAATGCCCAACGTGGCTCGCTCCAAGGCGCCGGACAGCCCGGTTGCCGGTAAGGCGACTGTGTTTGTGTTCCCGGATCTCAACACGGGTAACACCACTTATAAGGCCGTTCAACGAAGCGCCGATCTGATCAGCATAGGTCCTATGCTGCAAGGTATGCGTAAGCCGGTGAACGATCTGTCCCGCGGCGCCCTGGTGGATGATATTGTTTACACCATCGCCCTGACCGCCATTCAGGCCACCCAGAACGATTAACGGCCTATAGCCAATTCAAAAGCGTCTGCTACTGCAGGCGCTTTTTTTTGGTTCATCGCGGCTCTCCGGGGAATGCCACTCTGACAGTCAGAAAGAAGTATTTGATATCCGGTAGCCACACCCTATCCGCTTCAGCAGTTTGATTTTGTTATTTAAACGGTATTATGGACTGACTGCGGCTTTTATCAGCAAATGCTGTACAAATTCGACGCAAAGGATCATTTACGCCAGGGATGATTAAGTCAGAAATAAGTAATCAGGGAAGAAATTGATAGGGGAAAACGCCAAGCGTCAAAAATTGACCAGCGACAATTTAACGACGATATCAATCGCTTAGGAAGTATCTATCGAGTCTTCAACACACTTGTCCACAGATTCTGTGGATAAGAATCTTTATACTACCCTTTCTATATGCCACAGGATCGCCGATCCCGTCAAGCCCGAGGCAGCGGCTTGCGATAAATGCTAAAAAAAACGATACTGTTTGGCACCAATCACCAGGGTCAACACTATGAGATATCTGCTTTTTCTTTGTCTGCTCGGCCTATTTGGCTGCAATGATGACCCGAGTCAAGCCACCATAGATACCCCAGAGCAAGTCGCCCTGGGATTCTTTCAGGCCATCTACGTAGATAAGGATGTCGAGAAGGCGAGCCTGTATGTCGACGACCCTATGAAGGAGGTGCTGAAAAGTTACTATATCGCCGCCTCTGTGCAGCGCCATATGCTCAATCTACAGATGACAGATGTCACCCTGGAGATTGAGGAGATAGATATCGACTTCTTTCGCAAATTCACCGATGACGTGACTGTCGTGGTCAAATTTACCGGTCGTACAGGTGGTCGTCCCTGGGTCGATGACAGAACCATTCGCCTGCATAAACGGGGCCGGGCCTGGGTGATAGTGGAAATTATCCCGGAGACCGGCAAGATCAACTCAGGTTCCCTGTAATAATTGTGCACTGACCCACGCAAGGGCCGAAGAGGTTTATCCCTCAAAGCCCGCCGTGCTAAACTCACAGGCAATTTTCACTCAGTCTGATTACTATGAAACAACTGCTGGATTTCCTGCCGCTGGTCATCTTCTTCGCCGTTTATAAGTTTTACGATATCTATGTCGCCAGTGGCGCCCTGATAGCCGCAACGGCGCTGCAACTCGTGGTGACCTATCTCTTGTACCGCAAGCTTGAGAAAATGCATCTCATCACCTTTGCCATGGTGGCCGTATTCGGCACCCTGACTCTGGTGTTTCACGACGATACCTTTATCAAATGGAAAGTCACCATAGTCTATGCCCTGTTCGCCTTGGGTCTGGGTGTCAGCCAATTGCTGAATAAGCCTGTACTCAAGGGCATGCTGGGGCAAGAACTCAAGGTCGCCGACAAGATATGGGCCCAAGTCACCTGGTACTGGGTCAGTTTCTTTATTGTCTGCGGCATTATCAATATCTATGTCGCCTTCAGTCTGAGTCAGGAAACCTGGGTCAACTTCAAGGTCTTTGGCCTGACCGCAGTGACGCTGCTGAACACCATAGCAACCGTGGTTTATCTCTTTAAACACATCCCCGAAGAGCAACGCAAGGAACTCAAATAATGTGGTATATGATCTCATCCCAAGATGTTGAAAACAGCCTGGAAAAACGTCTTGCCGCTCGTCCGGCCCATCTGCAACGCCTGCAACTGCTGGCCGATGAAGGACGATTGATGCTGGCCGGCCCACATCCCGCCGTGGACAGTGAAAACCCGGGGGACGCAGGATTCAGCGGCTCTTTGGTGGTGGCCGAGTTTGAATCGCTGGAAGCCGCCCAGGCCTGGGCCAATGCCGATCCTTATGTTGCCGCCGGCGTTTATCTGAGTGTTATCGTTAAACCCTTCAAACGAGTGCTGCCCTGATGAAAATCGTTTCCTTCAACATCAACGGATTGAGAGCCCGTCTGCATCAGCTGCAACAGTTGATAGACAGCCACCAACCGGACATCATAGGGCTGCAGGAAACCAAGGTGCACGACGAGGCCTTCCCTCTGGCCGAAGTGGAAGCCATGGGTTATCAGGTACATTTCCACGGTGGCAAGGCCCACTATGGTGTGGCTCTGTTATCCAAACAGGCCCCCATTGAGGTTCAAAAAGGCTTTCCCACCGACGATGAAGATGCCCAGCGCCGGCTTATCGCCGGCAAGTTCATCCAGGACAACGGCCGTGTACTGACAGTGATCAACGGCTACTTCCCCCAGGGGGAGAATATCAATCACGAAACCAAGTACCCGGCCAAGCGTAAGTTTTATGCCGATCTGATGCAGTATCTGCAAAACTCATTCAGCCCGGATCAGGATATTGCCATCATAGGAGATATCAATATCTCGCCGCTGGATCTGGATATCGGCATCGGCGACGCCAATGCCAAACGTTGGCTGAAGACGGGTAAATGCAGCTTCCAGCCGGAAGAGCGTGAATGGTTGCAAACCCTGCTGGATTGGGGTTTGGTGGATACCTTCCGCCAGTTGCACCCGCAGCGCAGCGAACGCTACTCCTGGTTTGATTATCGCAGCCGTGGCTTTGATGATAACCGCGGCCTGCGTATCGATGTGATCCTGGCAACCGAGTCGCTGGCAAGCCGCTTGAGTGAGGCCGACGTGGATTACGCGCTTCGCGGCATCGACAAGCCCTCGGATCACGCGCCTATCTGGAGCTGTTTTCGCTGACCTGGTTGTGAGCGCTGATGGCGCTGCTGATGCTGACCACAGCGAGCGGCGCGCTTGAGGCAAAAAACAAAGCTCAGGAAACGCTATAACGCAAAACGCCGACATCTGATGGTGCCGGCGTTTTTTTATGGCGCTACTGTCTACCCGTTTAACTGGTTTTATATTGTGCCAACAGCCGGGTCAGTGAGGCAGAAGCCTGGGCCAGTTTTTGACTCAGCTCTATCGCCCTTTCGCTGGCCTGGCGCATCTGATCCGAGTGGCTGCGGATATCGCCAAGCTGCGAGCTGATCTCCCGGGCCGACACGCTTTGCTCTTCGGCCGAGGCTGCGATTTGGCTGCTGCGATCAAACACCGCATCCACTGAGCCACGCATCCCCTCAACATCCGTACCCACCTGAATGATCGCCTGGCGGCTTTCATCGGCCTGCGACACTATCGCCTCAGTCAGCTGAGACAAATTGCGGCTGCCCGCCTGTAAACCCTCTATCATACGTTGAATTTCCACTGTCGCTTCCTGGGTTCGTCCCGCCAGGGTCCGCACCTCGTCGGCAACCACAGCAAAGCCGCGCCCCTGTTCACCGGCTCTGGCCGCCTCAATAGCGGCATTGAGCGCCAGCAGATTGGTCTGCTCGGAAATGCCATCAATAGTGGTCACCACAGCGCCAATCTCGGTAGCCTCCCGCGACAGTTGCGATACCGAAGAGAACGCCTCGGCAATCCGGCTCGACAACTCACCTATGCTGGCAACCGTTTCTGCTATATGTCTGGCACCCAGGCCCATCTGAGAGGCATTGTCCCGGGTCTGGGAAGAGGTTTCGGCGGCGTTGTGGGACACTTCGGTAATGGCATTGCTCATCTGCTCCATCGCCGTGGCCACAGTATCGAGAAACTGCCACTGAATTTTGCCCATCTCATCACCGGCAGCGGCTTGCTCGGCAAATTCGGAAGCCGCCATCGACAAGGTTTCAGCATTACTGCTGATGGCGGTGACCATTTCGCTCATGTTATCGGCGCAGCGGTCAATCTCGCGGGCTATCAGGCTGAAATCATCTGTACCGAAGAAATTGAGCCTAAAGCTCAAATCGCCGTCAGCCAGGCGTTTGATCGCCATATACATATCCCAGAGTCCGCCGCCGAGAGAGGTGGAGATCCAATAGCTGAGTTGAAACAGCGGCAACAGCCCGACAAAGGCCCACAGCAGCAACCAGTTCGCCCTGCTGAGCATCTCTTGCTCTTGCAGTGTTAAGCTGTCACCGAGCCAGTAGTTACCATCATGGCTACTGAGCATAACTTTGATCTCAGCGCGCGGTTCATTACGGCTAAGACCTTGCTGCTGTAGCCAAAGATCGCGCCCCTGCTTGGGCGCCAACTGGAGCAGGGTCTCGGCTTTGGCTTGTAAACGCGCCTCAGCGCCCTGGGTTACACTGGCATCCAACTGCCACCAGTTAGCCAGTGCGATAGCGACGGTTATGGCGCTAACCAGCGAACACACAAGCCAGAATTTACCGTTGAGACTGAACTTAATCAGCATGGCATCAACTTTTCTAAACTGGATCTGCTTCATCAGTGCTCCTCAGCGCGAAGCTAAAAGCCGGGACAGGATCCTGGCAATATAATCTATTACTCCACCGCCCTTTCGACCGGCAGAGGTTTTGTTTGAGTTTGACGACTGCGACTGGTTTGGCAATAGCCCATGAGGTCGGTCAAGCGACTCATGGCATAACCGAATACGGCGCCAATCAGCAGGGGCGGCATAATAGCTGTAATATCCGCCGACATGGCAAAGGTGATGCAACAACCAATAAAGGCACCGGGAATAAAGTTAAGTTTACCGAAACAGGCCTGCAGGCACATGGCACTGGTGGCTATACCTGTGAAGATCCAGCCAAATACCGGCGAGACAAAGAAGCTACTACCACTGATGATAAGCCAAGCCCAGAATACTCCCGATGTATTGGTGCACCAGGCCTGAAGCAGACCGGCGAAACCACTGCGTCCTTGAGCAAAGAAAGTACTGCATCCTAGAAACCCTATCCAGGTGATCAGCCCAAAGGTGTCGGCAACCCCACACCAGACAGTGGCCAAGAGACCGGCAGATATTGCTGCATGCCAACGCTGTTGCATAGGAGTATCTCCACAAAATGTAAACATTGGTTAAATTACCCCGATTTTGATAACAAAAACCGGACCTACACCAAAAAAGGGCTTATTAATGCCGAGATCCGGCTCACTTTGCAAACGTTTGGTAGTAAAAAAACAATAATGGAGTGAATTTCAGCCAAGTAAAGAATCCACCTTCTGAAGAAGGTGGCTTTGTATATGCCCCCTCAAAGGGGGCGTTGTTTACTCCAGCGTTAACTGAGTTTGCTCCTGCTTTTCTTCTTTCTCTTGATGCCGGACATAACGCCTTATTATCTCTTCATTTATTCCAACCGTATCGACAAAGTATCCTCGCTGCCAAAAATGGTTACCCCACATTTTGTTCTTCCTCAAGTATGGATATTTACTAAATAGTTTTAGTGCTATTTTGCCTTTGAGCGCTCCCATCAGTCTTGATATCGATAACTTTGGCGGAACTTTTATAACTAAATGAACATGGTCTACCTGAACATTTAACTCTACTACTTTGCACCCAAGTTACTCACTGTAAACGTGAATACAGCGGTAAACCTCCTTACCTACTTTGTTTTTGAGAATCCTAAAACGGTACTTTGGAGTCCAAACTATATGATATTGACATCGCCAATACACATGCGATGCTTGCTCGTATCTACTCATGCTTTTTGTCCTTTGACTTCGCTAAAAATCAAAAGAGCAATTAGCATGGGTAGCCTTTACAGGCCAAGCCTAAATTGATGATAACCACCTACTGAAGTAGGTGGTTTAGGGGCTGAAAATAAAAACCCGGGCATGCCCGGGTCTGTTGCGACTGGAATGCCTCAATCGGCCAGTAGCTGATCGGCAACAAAGGGGTTATTACGCCTTTCTTCACCAAAGCTCGACATTGGGCCGTGGCCGGGAATGAAATTGACCTGCTCGCCCAAAGGCCAGAGTTTGTAACGAATGGAGTCAATCAGCTGCTGATAGTTGGAGCCGGGAAAGTCAGTACGGCCTATAGAGCCACGGAAAAGGACATCTCCCACCCAGGCCAGGTTCTCTTCGCGGTCAAAGAAGATCACATGCCCGGGTGTATGCCCCGGACAGTGAAACACCTGCAATGCCTGCTCGCCCAAGATAACCTCTTCGCCATCTTCCAGATAGCGGTCAGCCTCGAAGGCGGCGCAGGCCGGGAAACCAAAGTTCTGGCTTTGGCGTGGCAGGTTCTCCAGCCAAAATTTATCGTCGATATGCGGGCCAATAATCTGCACGTCACATTCGGTGGCCAAAGCCTTGGCGGCACCAACATGATCTATGTGGCCGTGAGTCAAAAGAATATATTGCAACTGCAGGCCGTGCTGCGCCAGGGCATCCATGATGCGCTCATGGTTACCACCTGGATCTATCACAGCGGCTTTGCCACTCTTCTCACACCAGATGAGGCTGCAATTCTGCTGGAAAGGGGTCACTGGGATGATCTGGTATTTCATTACACACACTCGCAGGCTGTTATCGTTCCATGATCGATAGATCGTCTCGGTGCATGATCCATCAACCCTGCAACAGAAAAATTGATCCCGGGCAGGAAAGCGCCAGATAGGCGGCTTTTCTGGCGCCGGTTTGCAGCGCAGGGATTTTTGTATACAATTTTGAGCCATCCACTGTCAAGCCCAAGGCCCTACATGATAACAGACAGCCGTCTTGCTGGCATCCTGAGCCGCAAACACTTCTTCTCTCTGCCACTGGATTATCAGCATCCCACCGGGGAACAACTGCAAATTTTTGCCCGGGAGCTTATCGGCACCCAAGATAACGCCGCGACCCTGCCACTCTTGGTGTTCTTTCAGGGTGGCCCTGGCTTTGGTGCCGCCCGCCCCCTTGCCAATGGTGGCTGGATTAAAAGAGCACTCAAGGAGTATAGGGTACTCTTGTTGGATCAGCGCGGTACTGGTCTTTCAAGTCCGGTCAGCTTCAAGACGCTGGACGGCATGACGCCTGACGAGCAGGCCGAGTATCTGAGCCATTTTCGCGCCGACAATATCATCCGCGATGCCGAGGCGATTCGGGCACAACTTAGTCCTGATACTCCCTGGAGCATTCTTGGTCAGAGTTTCGGTGGTTTTTGCGTACTCAGATACTTGAGCGCCGCACCGCAAGGACTCAAGGAAGCCTATATTACCGGCGGTATCCCTTCCCTTGAGCGCCCCGCAGCCGAAGTTTACCGGGCAACTTATCAGCGCTTGCTGGCCAAAAACCAGGACTTCTTTGCCCGCTTCAAGGATGCCAAAGCCCTATTGGTCGAGCTCAGAGACTTTATCAATAACCATGATGCGCGCCTGGCTACAGGAGAGCGGCTGACCCAGGAAATGCTGCAACTTTTGGGGGTCAACTTAGGCATGGAGCAAGGGCCGGAGGCCGTCTACTATCTGCTGGAGCAAGCCTTGATAGATACCCCAAGTGGCAAGGCACTGAATCCTCTGTTTGAGGCGCAGTTCTGCCAAATGCTGGATTACAATACCAACCCACTGTTTGCCATCATGCACGAGTCCATCTACTGCCAGCAGCAAGCCGCCAACTGGGCTGCCCACAGGGTGCGGGCCGAATATCCGGCTTTTGCCCCGGACGCCAAAGAGCTGCTTTTCAGTGGTGAGATGATTTATCCCTGGATGTTCGAACAGTTTGCCAACCTCAAGCCGCTGAAAGCCTGCGCCGAATTGCTGGCCGCCAAAGCCGATTGGCCCTCACTCTATGACCCTAACATTCTCGCCAACAACCGCGTACCTGTCGCCGCTGCCATCTACAGCGAAGATATGTATGTCGAGCAGGCCTACAGCCTGGAAACCGCCGCCAAGGTGGGCAACCTCAAGTATTGGTTGACCTCCGAGTATGAGCACAATGGCATACGCATGGATGGTGAGCGGATCTTGGATAAGCTTATCGCCCTCAATCGTGGCCAGGCACTCAGGTGATTTCAGCTTAGGTTAATTTACAAAGCGCACACTGAACTTGGTTCCACATCCATTGACGCTTTGCTTAAACGCTTGTTTTGGTGTCGTCCCGGTCTGCTCTTTTGGCAGACCTTTTTTATCCAAAAAAAACCGCAGCCTTGGCTGCGGTGGAAAAAACGGACGGGGTCCAATCCAAAAATACAGGGAGACTCGAACCGCCGACTTAGCGCTTCATTGCTGGATAAGTGAACTCATGGCACTGATTGCAATAAACCTTGCTCTCTTTGTGCTCCTGATGGCAGTAAGTACATGGCAAGTCCGTGCCATAGTGCAGGCTGTCATGGGGGTTGGGTTCAACATCATGACCGGCGTTGGCCGGACGTGCAGTCTGCTTGGCAACATCTTCAGGAGTACCGTGGCAGGCTTCACAGGCTGTCGCATCGGGAATGGTCTTGCGCTTGGCATCACCATGGCAGGCGGCGCAATCAATACGACCATTCTCAGTCGTCATGACTTCTTTATGGTAGTCCTTGATCTTCATGGCGTTGGCCGCTCCAGGCAGCATCAAGGCGCAGGCTACAAGAACAGTGGATATCATCTTCAACATCTTGGGCTTCCTGTTGCGGGGCAGTGACCTGCCCCGCTCTTCTATCAGTAGTTGGCAATAAAGTCGTGTGACGCCTGAATATCAGGAGTGAAAGGACGATCCTTGCTTACGAAAGGCACTTTCTGACGATAAGCTTCATACATGGCGCCTGTGGCTTTACCCTGCTTCAAGCTCTTATCGTGCATCTTGCGCAGATCAACAGCTTGAGTAGAGTGCAGCAGCTCCAGACCATAGATGGTGTTGGTGTTATCAACAATCTGAACCAGATTGTCAGAAGCCAGTTTCAGGTTGGTGAAAGTGTCTTCGATATTACCGGCAATCTGAACACCATCGAATGAAACCGGGCTAGCCAGTTGCTTGTTACGTACCTGCATGTCAACGAAGGCTTTCTGGATAGCACCGAAAGCATGACCATTATTTTCCGGACCGGCCAGGAAGCGGCTCAGACGGGTAAAGTGAGCATCAGACAGGTGGATAGTACGCATCACGCTGTTGTGAGACACGTGAGTCAAAGCAGTGCTCAGGTTCTGTACTGCCAGGGCGACAGGCAGAGGCTCGAAGTTGGTGGTTGGGAACACACCGCCCTTGCCTTCAACCATGTACTTGGCAACCTGAGGGAATTGGCTGTAGTCCTTGGAGGCACCCAGTACTACGGCTGGGTTATCGTCTGAGTGGTTGATCTGGATATCGATCACTTCGCCCAGATCCACCAGGGCTTTCTTGGCGCTGGCCAGAGTATAGGCTGTGGTACGGTAGCTCAGAGGATCCTGCAGCGGACGCTCATCATTCAGTTGCCACAGATAGCTGCCATCCAGCTGCGCCAGAATATCCTTGGTGGTGGCCTGAATATATGGGAAAGGACGGATGTCATTGGTTTGTGGCAGGAAAGGCGCCACGTTACCGTTCAAACCTTCAAGGCTCAAACCGAATACGGTTGGAGACACTTCCAGCAGATGCTTGGCATCCTGATAGCCCTTCATTGCATAGGCTACAGCCACTGCGTTGTTGGACAGGATAGACAGGGCATCTTTACCCATAGGCTCCAGCAAAGGAACACCGGCATCAGCCATGGCTTCACGGCTGCTTACGCGCTTGCCCTTGTAGAACACTTCCCACTCACCAATCATCGCCAGACCGACGTGAGAGGCCAGCAGGATGTCGGCTTCACCCACAGTACCCTGTGAAGGAATGACAGGAGTAATACCCTTGTTCAGGTAGGCTTCGTAAAGGTCGGCAACCACAGGCTGAACCCCGGTTTGACCGGCCAAAATGGTGTTCAGACGCACGGCCAGAGCCACACGGGTCAGACGTACAGGCATTGGCTCGCCAACACCGGCACTGTGAGCGCGCAATGTGCTGTAGTTGAAGCTGCGGGAAGCATCCATAACAGCGGCACTCAGTTTACCGTTGGCATCAAACAGCTTGTGGTCTTTGTTCAGGCCCACACCTACAGTCAGACCATAAACCGGCTTACCCAGACGCGCAGCTTCCATCAACAGCTCGTGCGCCTTAACCAGTTTGGTACGGGCCTGAGAGGCTACTTTGACTTTGGCGCCATCGGCAATGGCCCAGGCTTGTTCCTGAGTCATATGCTTGCCATCCAGAACCACTTGTTCCATTGCCAGAGCACTGCCTGACATCAGGCCCAGCGTCAGCGACGCCAGCATTAGAGATTTGTTCATCATCTTACTCCTTATTATTGAATTTGTTACGCTTGTTTCAGTGCGACCGGCTTGGCAGCAGCACAATTACGGCCGGCGTTACGGCCAGTAACAATACCTTCAGCCACGGCGCAAGCACCTAGACGGCTGGCACCGTGAATACCGCCGGTGGATTCGCCGGCCGCATACAAGCCTGCAATCGGCTGGTTACTGACCAGATGCAGAACTTCAGAATTGGTATTAACCTTGACACCACCCATGCAGTAGTGAACTTTCGGCCACATACGCACTGCGTACCATGGGCCCTTGTCCAACACTATGGCTTCCTGCATTGGTCGACCAAACTCTTTGTCATCACCGCTCTTGACCGCTTCGTTCCAACGGGCCACCTGCGCCTTGAGCTTGTCGGCCGGCATACCATAAGCCTTGGCCAGCTCATCCAAGGTATCGGCCTTGGTGATCACCTTGTACTTGATGCCCCAATCCAAAGTTTGGGCATTCTTGGCGCCTTCGGCATTGGTAAAGCCAATGGGATACACAGGGTTGTTGTGCTCATCTCTGCGGGTCATGATGGCATCGGCACGCGCCTTACGGTCGGCCAACTCATTAAAGAAACGCTCACCGGTGCGCACATCCACTACTATGCCGTGAGGATAAGTGGCAATGGTGTTGAACTGGGATGCAGTTCCAAAACCTTTCTCATCGGGTGATGCCCACGGACCCAATTGGATTTGATCCAGATGGATAGGGTTGGCACCCAGAAGCATCATCTGCTTCAGTGCTTCAGATGTGGCACCCGGATGGTTGGTTGAGTCCAGGTCATTGTTCAGCTCAGGCAGCTGCATCATGCGATATTCGATATCCCGACCAAAGCCGCCGGTCGCCATGATCACCCCTTTGCGGGCACCTATGGTGCGTATCTTACCTGTCCGCTCCCTTGGGAAATAATAACCTTCACGAACCTCGACCCCGATCACGCGGCCTTCATCATCTCGGATAAAAGATTCGAGCTTGGTTTGATTTTTCATGATCACGCCTTTGGCGCGGGCAGCCTTGACCAGCGGACGTATGATACCGGCGCCGGAGCTCTCAACTGTCTGCAGTACCCGCTGCACACTGTGACCACCGAAATGCTGTACGAAAGGCTTCCACTTGACGCCATAATCTATCAGCCACTGGCAAGATTCCGCCGTGCCGTTACATACCAGCTTGAGCATCTCAACATCATTCATGCCTCGACCTGCGCGCAACATGTCGGCGACCATGGCATCAACTGAATCTTCAATACCGGCCTGCTTTTGCAACGGAGAACCGGCAACCGCCATGGCACCACCGTTAATGGTTGAGTTGCCGCCAAAAACAGGCATCTTGTCGATAACCATTACGCTGACGCCGGCTTCCCGGGCCTGCAGCGCCGCAGCCATACCGGCAAAGCCACTGCCGACTACCAATACGTCTACCAGTTCATCAAAGGATTCCGGCGCCTGTTCGCGGCACTGGGCCATGGCACCATTGCTGACAGCCATCCCCACCCCGGTCACTGCCAGAGCGGCGCCGCCTTTGAGCAACTGACGACGACTACTGTCTATTTTCTGTTTTTCTGTCATGTACTTATTTTCCTTTCATGCAGGGAAAGAACTTCAGTCAACCAGTTGCACCGGCCATGCCAACTAACCAAAAAGAGGTGCTCAGGGGGAGATTTATGATTACGGCCACAGAATCACGAAATATAAAGATCTACAATCACGAAACTTCGCGGTTTATTTGAAATATCAATGGAAAAACACTTTTATTACGAGTGTACCAGGCGGCTCTGCAGTAGCCTGCAGTTGGAAACCTCGCTTAAGCACTACTTCGACTATGTACGTGACTCAGTGCCACTCGACGGCCTATTCATTAACATTTATCGAAAAGAATTCAATGACATACAATTTATCGCCCAGGCAAGCGAAACGCAGGCAAGTACCCTCGATATCCAGGTATCCCTCCCTGAGGGACTGGCCAAAACACTGGAAGATCCCGATAGGCCCAGGGTGAGGATTGTTAACGACATTGATCATGATCCCGTGACATCCCAGGCTGCCCCTAAGGTGATCCCCGGGATCCGCTCACTGATCATTTTACGTATGTCGATGGAAGATACCCATTTGGGCATAGTAGGCTTTTACTCCAAGAGCGTCGGCACTTTCCGTCCCCGCCACGCAGATATGCTGGCGCCGCAGATGAGTACCTTTGCCCTGATCACCGCCCTCAATCTCAGAGGTCGTAATCTGCTGCTGGAAAATCAGGCGCTGGCAAAACAAAACGTTAGCCTCAAACGCACTCTTGATGTACAAAACGGTGTGGTCGGTGCCAATTCAGGGCTAAAGCAGGTGATGCAACAGGTGCAATCCATCGCCCACCTCAACACCACAGTATTGATGCTGGGGGAAACCGGTTGCGGTAAAGAAGTGATCGCCAACGCCATTCATGAACTCTCGGCCAGAGTCGGCAAACCCTTTGTCAAAGTCAACTGCGGCGCCATTCCTGAAACCCTGATCGACTCTGAGTTGTTCGGCTATGAAAAAGGCGCCTTTACCGGCGCCGAGTCGCGCAAGGCCGGTTACTTTGAACAAGCCAATGGCGGCACCATCTTCCTCGATGAGATTGGTGAACTGCCACTCTCGGCTCAGGTGAGATTGCTCAGGGTACTGCAAAACAGCACCATCACCAGGGTCGGCGGCCATGAACAGGTGCATTTGGATATCAGGGTGATTGCCGCGACTCACAGACACCTGCAAGCCATGGTGCATCAGGGGGATTTTCGCGAGGATCTCTGGTACCGACTGGCAGTATTCCCGATTGATATCCCTTCTCTGCGCCAACGAAGGACAGATATTCCGCTATTGGTGCAGCATTTCATTGAACAGCTGAGCGCCCGATTCCAGTTGCTCAAACTCCCCTGCATCCGCCCTGAGCAGTTGGCCATTCTCAGCCAGTACAATTGGCCCGGTAATGTCCGGGAGCTGATCAATGTGCTGGAGCGGGCCATCATTCAAAACCCGGCCGGACCACTGGACTTCAGTTTCCTGGCGCCGCAAACCGAAGCCGTGGCCACTGCCAGCGGCCAGACCATAGTGGTCGACCCCAGTCATGCGGGCAATCAACTGGTACCATTGGAAACCATGACCCGTAAATACATAGAGCACGCCCTTAAAGTGACCGGCGGCAAACTCTACGGCCCCGGCGGCGCTGCCGAGCTGTTGGATATCAACCCCAATACGCTGCGCAGCAAAATGAAAAAACTGGGAATTGTGTAATCGACAACTCAAAAATAATAAGGCCGAAAGTCATCTCTTTCGGCCTTATTGGTTTAATAGATCAAAATGCGTAATTGACGGCAACACTGTATTCCAAACCATCGTTGGGCGCAGTGCCCCAACTTTGGTAATGCGTCAACTGCAGTTTCAGGTTCAGATCTTTGACTAATGAACCGGAGATCGCTGCAAACAACTGATGCCCATAATCGTCGTCATAACCAAATACCGCCGCATGCTCGCGGTCACGCCCAAAAGCCGCAGTATAATCCAGGTTTAATTTCCAGCCCTTGGGAAACACTGGCAAGTCGTAATAACTGTTGCCATTGAGCACCACGCCGGATAACCCTGAGTAATCCCTGTCGGTCAGATTGGACTGGCTTACGCTATAGTGCCCCGCCAGCCCCAGATTAAAACGCAGCGAGCCGTAATCAAAATGCTGTTTTAATCCCAAATAGAAATTATCTTCGGTCAAATGTTTATGAGTACCGAGAAAATTTTGTAACCATAAGGCGGTACGCTCTTCATTAAGGCGATAATGCCAAATGGTCAAAGATTTAAATGCAACCCGTTTATCGGCGACGGCTTTAGCCGGGTTCTCCACCTTCAATAGTTGATAAAAGGTGTTATGTTCATCACGATTAAAATAGCTCAAAGCCACAAAAGGTTGGTTGAAAGCGCCGCGATTGTCGCTACGGGTATCCCCGGAAAACCCCAGGTAACCAATTTCCACACGAGTAGATGCCGCGGCGGCACCAGTCTCTCCCAATGCCAACAAGCTAAATAATGCCGTTAACCACAGACCTTTACTCACTGTCATAGTTTCGCTTGTTCTCCTTTCGAATCAAGGCAACAAAAGTGAAAAAAAGGCCACCCTAAGGTGGCCTGTGCAGGGAAATACTGGGAGCCCCTTAGAAGAAGTAACGGATACCTACCGCATAGTTGTTGTCCTGCAGATCTTCCCAGGACTTGTCATCCATGCTGCTGAAGTCAATCTTGGCTTCGGCATACATCACAGTGTCACGGCTGTAACGGTAGTGCAGACCCAGAACTGCAAATTGGCGGGTCCAGTCGCCTTGGATGGCGGTGTTGGCATCAGTATCCAGATCCTGATAGCTCAACAGGAATGAAGGAACAAAGCCGTTGTCATACTGGTAAGCAACGATGAATTCTCCACCGGTAGAATCGTACAGGTTGCCACCAACCAGTTCGTTTTGCTTGCTCTTGTGAGCGTTGAAGCCAACGTACAGACCATCTGCTTCGCGGCCTGGAGCATACTGGTAGAAGCTGCCGTACTGGGCACCGATACCGACGATCTGGTTGGTATCATCAACGGCGACACCGGCCAGGTTGCCTTCAAAGTCACCACGGTTGAAACCGGCCAACACCTTGAACTTATCGGTTACATAGTAAGTCACGCTGGCACCATAGCTGGAGTCAAAGCTCAGCTCAGAGCCATCATTGAGCGCCACGCCGTTTTCGTCAAACAGGGCAACATCGTCATTTTGCTTGGAAGCGTACTGCAGGGCGATATGCAATTTACCGAAGAAGGTGTTGCGATACTGGAAGGCAGCATCGGCGCGACCGGCACCAGTCAGGCCGCCGTCACCAAAGGTGTAGGCACCCACAGACCAACCAGTGAAGGCATCCAGGATATCTGTGGTATAAGCCACATCATAATATGCCCCCCACTGCTTACCGAAAGTCAGAGTCCCCCACTTGTCGTGAGCCATACCCACATAACCCAAGCGGTTGAACAAGAAGTCACTGTTCTTCTCGGCACGCATCTGACCACCGCCCTGGCCTTGGGTGTAGATCAGGCCGTCATCACTGGTCACCATGTTGATGCCCCACTCAGTGTGGGCAAAGGCGCGCCAGCCATTGCGTTCCTGACGATCAAAACGGAAACCTACGCGAGAGAAATTATCGATAACAGAGGTTTCATGACCATCATTGAAGGCAGCAAAACCCAGCCAGCCGATCATGTTTACACTGTTGGTCTGATCTTTATACAGCTCCACAGCCTGGGAAGCGCCACTCGCCAGCATAGCCGGGATCACAAGTGCCAGGATCTTCTTGTTCATATTCATTACCCTTTTATAAGTAAAACGCGTTTAATACGCTGATTTATTAGACATATTTATATGTGTTACTCGAGGGCTGCAGTTTGCGTGCCAGCTGTAAAAAAGCCAATTCCAGCCCCTGGTTTCCTGCGCTGGATCGACAAATCGTGAAATATCGTGATTGGAAAGCGTTAAATGCCGTGAGAAGAATTAAATATCGTTGTAACAAGCGAACTGTTTCTGCAGCAAAAGGAATGCATGCGTATCGACAAGGGCAGAATCAAATACCTTGATAACAAACATTAACAGATTGATTTTTAAACAATTATATTGAATTTAGTTAAAGTGTTTGCGAATATTTGATCTAGCAGGAACCGGTAAAAAGATTGATAAAACCGCCTGGAACAGAAAATAAAATTACTTTATTAAGATGTTGATTTTTTTAAAACTTTAAATACACTCAGGTGAGATTTGCAACCCAAGCCAACTCTATTGCATTATGGTGCAGTCAATAGCTGACACTTGGAGGGAATATGGAAAGCCTGCAACATCTGCCCGCCGAAATACTGTTGGGCATAGTCAATGAGAAACTGAGGCTAAGTTGCCCGGACAAAGATGCACTTTATTACGAGCTTGACCTGTCACCTACCCTGCTCGAGCATAAGCTCAGGGCGCTGGGATACGAGTACCATCCCCTGTCCAACCAATACCGACGCTTGAAATAACCGCCAGTCCTCAGGAAGTTGCAGACTGGGCTTTGGTTTTGCTCTTGGTCGCTGAGCGATAGCTGCGCTTGGCGGTGCCGGTCTTAACGCCAGTGCCCTTCTTGATGCTTGCGCCCTTGGAGGCACCGGCCTTAGCGGCATAAGCGCCACTGCGACGTTTACGTCCTTTGAAGCCTGTACTTTTCACGCCGCTCAAGGCCGTAGGCAGTTGTGCCTTGGCCTGCTCAATAAGCTCGCCCAATTTAGCCGTCAAGGGCTGCATAAAAGCCTGATATTTAAGTTCACGGCGACAAATCGCATCCAGGCTACTTTCCCACAGCGCCGTCATATCCGGCGTGGTGGCCACTTCGGGCAGGCTTTGAATAAGCCCGCTGCCGGCCTCGGTAGCCAAAATACTCTTGCCCTGACGTTTCAAAAAGCCACGTTTAAACAAGAGTTCAATGATCCCGGCGCGGGTTGCTTCTGTCCCCAGCCCATCGGTTTCCTTGAGAATTTTGCGGATCTCAGTGTCTTTCACATAGCGGCTTATGCCTGTCATCGCCGCCAGCAGTGTGGCATCGGTAAAATGCTTGGGCGCCTGGGTCATCTTCTCCACTAATTCACCCTTGAGGCAATCCAGCATCTGCCCCTGAGTCAGCTCAGGCAAAACAGTTTGAATATCTTCCGCTTCATCGTCGGCTTTTTGTTTGCCAAACAATTGCTTCCAACCCTGTTTTAATGGCTGTTTGGCCTTAGCCACGAAGCAACCTCCGGCAATGTCGATCACAACGCGGGTTTCAAGGTATTCATAATTGGGGTAAAACTGCGCCAAATACTGACGGGCAATCTGCAAATACACCTGACGCTCACGCTGTGACAACACACCGAGGTTAGCCGTCTTTTCCGTAGGCACTATTGCATGATGGGCATCTACCTTGGCATCGTTCCAGGCCTTGGACTTAAGGGCGGGATTGGGGGCTTCACAGCCTTGCAGCAGCTCTGCTGCCCCTTGGGTAATAGCATTCAAGACTACCGGGGCCAGCTGTAACTGCGCCTTGGGCAAATGGCGGCTATCGGATCGCGGATAGGTTATCAATTTATGCCGTTCATACAGAGACTGCGCCGTATCCAGCACCTCTTTGGCGCTCATGCCGAAGCGTTTGGCACAATCAATCTGCAGCGCCGATAGACTATAGAGCAAAGGCGGCGCCTGGTGTCTTTGCTTGCGCTCCAGCTCATCTACCCGGCCGGGTTGGCCGGTGATCCTGCCGACTACATTCATTGCCAAACCGCGGGAGAGCACCCGCCCCTCCTCATCCATCCAAGGTTGACAGGCCTCACTGGGCTGCCAGCGGGCGCTGAAACAGCTGCCCTCTTGAGTGCTTAAATGGGCCAGCACTTCATAAAAAGGTTTGGGCACAAAGGCGGTGATTTCCTGATCGCGCCGGACAACCAAACCAAGCACAGGAGTTTGCACCCGACCGACCGAAAGCACGCCCTGATAGCCCACCTTGCGCCCCTGCAGGGTATAGGCACGGGTCATATTCATGCCGTAGAGCCAATCTGCTCGGCTGCGTGCCAGTGCCGAAGTCGACAATGGCACAAACTCGCGGTTGCTGCGCATCTGTCCCAGGGCGCGTTTTACCGCCTGCGGGTTGAGGTCGCTTATCAACAAGCGTTTGACCGCCGCCAGCTTATCGCCCTTGACCCCAAGGTGAGCAATCACTTCATCTACCAACAACTGTCCTTCCCGATCCGGATCGCCGGCATTGACCAACTCACTGGCCTGCTTGACCAATTTACGCAAGACACTAAGTTGCCCGCGACTGCTGGCTTTGGGTTTAACCTGCCAATCGGACGGGACAATAGGCAGATGCTCCAACTGCCAGGACTTGTAGGCGGGATCGTAGGCATCCGGCTCAACTTGCTCCAGCAGATGACCTATACACCAGGAAACACAATCACCATTACCAAGCTCGATATAGCCCTCATGTTTGCGATGGGGTTTAGGGAGCACCTCGGCGATGGCGCGCCCAAGGCTGGGCTTTTCGGCGATATAGAGGATCATCCACTGCGTCCTTTGACTGTCACTGAACAGTATTACTGGATAAAATTACAGTAATTTTAGCCAAGTCAGCTTTAGGCTGCAAATTATCCTTCATATGCTTCCCTATGGTAACTCCGGAGCCGTAGTTCTTGGTTTGAAGCCGCGCTGTTTAACGCACTTTTGTTCCGGTGCTTATTATCTGAATTCCTGCTTCCCTAATCGCTATACCCTCTCGGACTAATTGAGAATTTCTATTTGTACTTAGTAGCGAATGCTATTATAGTATATCTATTAGAAAAATCTTATTGACAAAATCCTGATGCAAGTAAGAAACGCTATATGACTGAACAGACAACTGTAGTTGCGATGCCAGGTCTAAATGAAGCAGCTCCGCCTTTCACCGCAAAAACCACCCAGGGTACGCTTAGCCTGGAAGACTCCAAAGGTAAATGGTTGGTTCTTTTCTCTGATCCGGCAGACTTTACCCCGGTATGTACCACTGAATTTATGGCGTTTACTCAGGCAAGTGCAGATTTTACAGCTCTTAATTGTGAACCGATGGGGCTGTCTATCGAAGGTATTCATGCACACATCGCATGGGCTCGTAGCATTAAAGATAACTTGGGTGTTGAAATTAACTTCCCGATTATTGCTGACCTAAATATAAAAATCGCTGGTGCTTACGGCATGGTTCAGCCAGGTGCGAGTAATACTTCTGCGGTTCGTGCCACTTTTGTTATCGACCCTGAAGGCGTACTCCGCGCAATGCTTTACTACCCAATGAGCAATGGCCGTTCTGTGGCAGAAATTTTAGGTCTAGCTGAAGCACTACAAACTAGCGATGCAAACGTATGTGCAACTCCAGAAAGCTGGATCCCAGGCAATGAAGTGATTGTTCCACCACCGGCAATCACTCAAGAAGCCGAAGTACTTAAAGTTCAAGGTTATAACTAGGTTGACTGGTGCTTCAGTAAAAAAGCTGTAATCCGCAAACCATGCGAGTTGCTATGTAAACGGATGCTATCCGGCCCACGTGACGTTAATCATCTTTTATGGAATCAAGGAGGAAATATGACCCCCAGCGTTTACGAATTTTTCGATCCGAAAACATTCACCTACAGCTATGTAGTCGTAGATCCAAACAGCCAGCAATGTGCCGTTATCGATTCGGTACTAGACTACGACCCCGCTTCAGGCAGGACTTCTTACGAAACAGCAGATAAACTGATTGAGTTTGTAACGAAAAGTGGCTTAAAGGTCGAGTGGATCCTTGAAACTCATGTTCATGCTGATCATCTAAGTGCGGCCCCCTATATCAAGCAGAAACTTGGTGGCGAACTGGGTATTGGTGAAAAAATCACTGTGATACAAGATACGTTCGGCAAGCTATTTAATGCCGGTAGTGATTTCGCGATGGACGGCAGTCAGTTTGATCATTTGTTTGCCGATAAAGAGACTTTTACTCTTGGTAATATTGAAGCGCACGCAATTCATACTCCGGGCCACACTCCTGCCTGTATGGCTTATGTGATTGGTAACTGCGTATTTGTTGGCGACACTTTATTTATGCCCGATTACGGCACCGCCCGTTGCGATTTCCCCGGAGGAGATGCAGCAACCCTCTATCGCTCAATTCAGAAATTGTTCGCTCTGCCTGATGAAACACGCGTCTTTATGTGTCATGACTACAAAGCACCAAATCGCGAAGAGTACCTGTTTGAAACTACGATTGGTGATGAACGCCTATACAATATTCACGTCAAACAGAATATTTCTGAGCAGCAATTTGTTGAGATGCGCAGAGGACGTGATGCCACACTGAATATGCCAACCCTGATTTTGCCTTCGGTTCAGGTCAATATGCGTGCCGGAGAGTTACCACCGGAAGAAGATAATGGTGTGCGCTATCTGAAAATACCATTGAATAAAGTCTGAAACTGAGTTGCGATTATGCTAATACCAATCTATTTAACGGAATCAATTACCGTTTCACCACAAATTTTACCCAGCGACATACCACGTCTGGCATCAATGGGATTTAAGTCGATCATCAATAACCGTCCAGATGGGGAAGAAAATGATCAGCCCCTGAATAGAGAAATTGAACGACTGGCTAAAGAACAGGGGATGACCTATTTTCACCTGCCGGTTATTTCCGGAAATATTACTCAGGATCAGGGAAAGCAGTTTGGTCAGTTCTTTATGCACGCCCCTAAACCTATTTTGGCTTTCTGTCGCACGGGAACACGTTGCAGCGCACTCTGGTCGATGAGCTGCACCGAATTGGGTTCATTTGATCGACGTATTGCCCAAGCTACCAAAATGGGTTTTGATCTTAGTTGGGTTAAGCAACCCGATTAACCGAATTCACACATTGCTTAGGATAGCCAAAGCATGAAAAATTCTTGGTTGGAATGGTTGCCGATATCATCTTGGTTGCCTGATTATTCGCGTCATGACGCCACGAAAGATGGCTTAGCTGCTATTATCGTGACTTTGATGCTTATCCCACAAAGCCTTGCATACGCGATGGTTGCTGGTCTGCCCCCCGTTGTTGGTCTGTACGCCAGTATCCTGCCGCTGATTGTTTATACTATGCTTGGCACCAGTAAAACACTGGCCGTGGGCCCGGTAGCGGTGATCTCGCTAATGACCGCAGAGGCCATTGCTCCACTGTTTGAAACTGGTAGCCAGGGTTATATCACCGCCGCTGCAACCTTGGCATTTCTTTCCGGTATCGTGCTATTGCTGATGTCGGTACTAAGACTGGGATTTCTGACCACATTTTTAAGCCATCCGGTGCTTTCTGGCTTTATGACTGCTTCTGGTATTCTTATCTCTATTGGCCAGCTTAAACATATTTTTGGCTTGCCACTGCATGGGGAAAATGTGCTGCAGCGCGTGGCTAATCTGATTCTTGCGTTACCCCAAACTAATCTCTATACCCTGATGATTGGGGCATTCAGTTTGATTGCCCTTATCTATGCACGCAAAAGCCTCAAACCCAATTTAATCAAACTAGGACTTTCATCAGAACTGGCAGGTCATGCAATCAAACTGGCTCCTGTGATAGTGATGATATTGAGTATTGTGCTAGTAGCCCTATTTGATCTGGACAAAAAAGGCGTCAGCGTAGTTGGCCAGATCCCAAGCGGTTTGCCTAGCTTTTCACTGCCTTCGCTCGACCTCGCACTAATCGGAGACCTGCTTCCAGCCTCAATTCTGCTGAGTGTTATCGGTTTCGTCGAGTCAGCTTCAGTTGGGCAGACATTAGCGGCGAAACGTCGCCAGAGAATTGAGCCGAATCAGGAGCTGATTGCCTTAAGTGGTGCCAACATCGCATCAGCTATTAATGGGGGATTTCCAGTTACAGGTGGTCTGTCGCGCTCAGTCGTTAATTATGATGCTGGCGCTGAAACGCCAATGGCGGGGACATTTACCGCAATTGGAATCGGCATTACCGTACTTTACTTCACCCCGCTGTTTACCTATTTGCCACATGCGGTGTTAGCGGCAACTATTATCGTTGCTGTATCGGCACTGATTGATGTGCAAGCCATTATCCATACCTGGAAAAGTGCCAAGAGTGATGCCATCGCCATGTTTCTCACCATTATCGGTGTACTGGCATTTAATGTTGAGATTGGCGTATTAGCGGGACTGGCTACATCTCTAGCGCTATTTCTATGGCGCACCAGTCGGCCACATATTGCAGTGGTTGGTTTAATCGAGGGAAGCCAACATTTTCGCAACATTCTTCGTTTTAATGTAATCCAAAGTAAAACGGTACTCAGCCTGCGGATTGACGAAAGCTTATATTTTGCCAATGCTCGTTATCTGGAAGATCAGATAATGGAATATTTGCAACAGTATCCTAAAACCCAACATCTGGTATTGATGTTATCCGGGGTAAACACAGTCGATGCCAGTGCGCTGGAAAGCTTGACGTTAATTCACGACCGCCTGAAAGATTCCGATATTCAACTACACTTATCAGAAGTTAAAGGCCCGGTCATGGATAATATTAAAAAATCGGACTTCTTTGAACACTTCAAAGGCAAAGTTTATATTAGTCAGTATGAAGCGATAATTGATCTGGATAGTTCGATAGCTCACTAACTTATTAGCTTAAAAAATACTGCAAACCTCTAATGCCGAACAGTTCCATTATTATATCAAAAAGGGGATTACATCTATCCGATGTAATCCCCCAAGCTCATATGAGCACTACCATGTATACTAGGAACAATGCGAAAATTAGTCTTACTATTGAAATAAAGGTTTAAACATGGGTGTTAAAAACTTATTCCCATATTCACTCAAGTGGTTAGTATCATAATACAGAGAAAGTCCATCCTTACTTCCCATACAACGCCCATTAACGCAAAGGTAAGGCAATGGATTAAGCACTTTAGCACCACAAGCGGCCGCAGCTTTATCCTGTGCTTGCCAAATCAGGGTATGACGTTGCATATAATCTTGATCAGTAATAAAAACATCTTGTAACCCATTGTTAAACATTAAGTTACGATAAACAGTAGTTGGTACATCAACATCCATTTCAGGCAACGGACGAACCAGGTATACCGGACGATATTGACTTAATTGACACACAGTTTCGATCTGTTTCATCACAAAGTCTTTATATACCTCGTCACTAGTCTGTTCAGGATTATCACCAAAGTAGATCA
Source organism: Shewanella indica (assembly GCF_033842865.1). NCBI lineage: Bacteria > Pseudomonadati > Pseudomonadota > Gammaproteobacteria > Alteromonadales > Shewanellaceae > Shewanella > Shewanella indica. The sequence goes on along the minus strand of NZ_JAWXXR010000001.1, from coordinate 3,138,949 downwards.
CTGGTCTATTTTGGAATTTGTGCCGTTCGTTATAACCAAAAACACTACCTGTTAATCGAGAAATTAAAATTACAGGTATATCACTGGTGGTAGATAAGGTATCAAGCACATGTTGATTAAACAGATCACATTGTGATTTAGGTATATGACTCTTGGCTCCAATTAGGGTTGAGCAGCCATTATAGGTCATCTCCACAACACTTCCTTTGTCTTCAGCAGCTAATACCACACTCGATATCACCGCATTGGCATGGCTATCGCCAACAACCACAGCTTGTACTTTTCCTGTGCCATGTATACAGCTAGATTCGGGAATATCTCGTCCAGGTCCAAGAAGACATTCATTTAATCTAGGGTTACGATCAAATGACCCTTGACTTGCTTTTTCAACTTTTTTAGGTAACCGTCCTTCAACCTCTAAATGTCGTGCGGTTACTGCTAATAACTCAACCAATAATAAAACGCAAAATAATACCCATGTAGCCTTTTTAAAGCTAAGTTGACCTAGGTAATAACTAGAGCGAGTTTCAATAAATCGATACGATAGTTCTCCGAATGCAAACGTAAGCAAGATACCAGCAACAATCCAAGTAGGATTATTTTGCTCCCCCGCATAAGCAAGAAACACGACAATAGGCCAGTGCCATAAATAAAGTGAATAAGAAATCAATCCCACACGTGCGATAAGTGGATTAGCAGTCAAAGGAGACTCTTGACGGTTGGCAGCTAACACCAATACAGCCCCAAGCACCGGCACTAAAGCATATCCTCCAGGCCATGGCGTTGCCTCATTAAAACCGAAGATAGCCATTAGAATTAACGTAAACCCGAGCAACTCTATGACTTTACTGGCCATCTGTCCCAGTTGCTTATGTCTCATCACCCACCAAATAAGTCCACCTGTTACCATCTCCCATGCCCTAAAAGGTAAAAGATAGAATGCCGCACTAGGGTTAGTCTCCACGGCATACACAGACAACATAAAGGAAACCAGCGCAATAGCTAACAAAGAGAGTAATACAGCTTGTTTACCGCGCCAGCGCCAAGCCAACATCAATACCAGTGGCAACAATAAATAAAACTGCCACTCAACTGACAGCGACCAAGAATGAAGCAACCATTTTTCATAAGATGCCGCATCGAAATAACCAGCCTCACTGTAAAGCTTATGATTAGAAATGAATAAAGCCGCACCAACAATATGAGTACCTAATTTTTGATAATCGATCGTTGACAACCAAAACCAACCGAAAACCAATAATGCTACACATAATACGGCCAATACGGGAAAAATTCGTTTGGCTCTTGCAAACATAAAACGGCTATAGGAGAAACTGTTACTTTCTAAGCCTGTCACTATTATTTTTGTCATTAACAGACCCGAAATAACAAAAAAAATATCGACTCCTACAAACCCTCCAGCAAATCCTAGCACCTTAAAATGAAATAAAATAACTGCAACAACAGCCCAAGCTCTTAGTCCGTTAATGTCATAACGAAACTTTTTAGGCAATACAACCGACATATATAAGCATTTCCTACAACACGCCCTTTGAGGCAAGAAAGCCGGCAATTGTATACCTAAACCTTGGCTAACGGCAGCGACTCATATTGAACTATTGGAAATCAACGCAAAAAAAGACAACTCAAGTGAATAGATTATATAGTTCACACAATATTGTTGCGGTATTACTAGTTAAGGAAGGCAATGGTCGCAGATTTTTGATCTGCACCAGCAATATGGCCACAGTCAGAAGCTTGACTCCTCGGAAGAATAAGTCAGCGCGCCTCTGATCCAAGCCTTTAAAAAAACAGCAAGGCCGGTTCAATGAACCGGCCTTGTTTATTGTGATTTTTTTACTTGGTGTTAAACCAAGCTCGCCATAAAAGACTTAGGCTTCAATGCCTTTGCTGGCCAGGAACTCATCATAAGTGCCCTTGAAGTCGCTCACGCCATCAGCGCTTATCTCTATGATACGGTTGGCCAGAGATGACACGAAGGCGCGGTCATGGCTGACAAACAGCAAAGTGCCTTCATAGAGCTCGAGGGCGTTGTTCAGCGACTCAATCGATTCCATATCCAGGTGGTTGGTTGGTTCGTCCATCACCAGAATATTGGGCTTTTGCAGCATCAGCTTGCCAAACAGCATACGCCCCTGCTCACCACCGGACAGTACCTTGACAGATTTCTTGATGTCGTCGGCGCTGAACAGCATACGGCCCAGCACTGAACGCACCGCCTGATCGTCATCGCCTTCCAGACGCCACTGACCCATCCAGTCGAACAGGTTCATATCATTTTCAAAGTCGCTGGCATGATCCTGGGCGTAGTAGCCGATACGATGGTTTTCAGACCATTGAATGGTACCACTCTTTTGTGGCAACTCGTGGATCAGAGTACGCAGCAAGGTGGTCTTACCCACACCGTTTTCACCCAGAATAGCGATACGCTCGCCCACTTCTGCGATAAAGTTCACATCCTTGAACAGCAGCTCATCGTAACCATTGCTCATGTTCTCAACAATCAAAGCGTTACGGAACAGTTTCTTCTCCTGCTCGAAACGAATGTAGGGGTTAACCCGGCTGGAGGCCTTGATCTCATCCAGCTTGATCTTGTCGATTTGACGGGCACGGGATGTGGCCTGCTTGGCCTTGGAAGCGTTGGCAGAGAAGCGCGCCACGAAGGTTTGCAGCTCGGCAATCTGTGCCTTCTTCTTGGCGTTTTCAGCCACCAGGCGCTCGCGGGCCTGTGAGGCGGCTGTCATGTATTCATCATAGTTGCCCGGATAGACCCGCAGCTCACCATAGTCCAGATCCGCCATATGGGTACAGACAGAGTTGAGGAAGTATCTGTCGTGGGAAATGATGATCATGGTGCTGTTACGCTGGTTAAGCATCTCCTGCAGCCAGCGAATGGTATCGATATCCAAGTTGTTGGTCGGTTCGTCGAGCAGCAATACATCGGGATCAGAGAACAAGGCCTGTGCCAGCAGCACCCTGAGTTTCCAACCCGGTGCCACTTCACTCATAGGGCCAAAATGTTGCTCCAGCGGAATACCCACCCCGAGCAGCAACTCACCGGCGCGGCTTTCTGCGGTATAACCGTCCATTTCGGCAAACTGCATCTCAAGATCGGCCACTTTAATGCCGTCTTCTTCGCTCATTTCCGGTAAGGAGTAGATGCGATCGCGCTCCTGCTTCACCGCCCACAGCTCTTTGTGGCCCATGATCACTGTGTCGATAACGCTGTGCTCTTCATAGGCGAACTGATCCTGGTTCAGCTTACCCAGACGCTCGTTGGGATCCAGCGAAACATTACCCGAGGTTGGCTCCAACTCACCGGAAAGGATCTTCATAAAAGTAGACTTACCGCAGCCATTGGCGCCGATAAGGCCGTATCTGTTGCCTTCGCCGAATTTAACCGAGATGTTTTCAAACAGCGGCTTGGCGCCAAACTGCATGGTGATGTTAGCTGTCGTTATCACTGTATGATTCCAAAATATCCAGATGCGGGACCGGGCTATGTAAAGCCGCGTCCAAGAGCCCAAGGCCTATGATTGGCCGGGTAAATAAAGCCGGGCACTATAACATTCCTGCGTGAATTATCAACCAAACTCGCGGGCAGCCAGCGAGGTAAAGCAGTGCAACCAGCTGTTTATAAAAGACTTTAAAAATCTTCTGTAAGCAGATTAAAAATCCAGATCGCGGCCACACACCAAGGTAGTTTCCGTCTTGTTTGTTGCAAAAGTGCTGTAACAGCCAAGTTCGGGGCGCAAAATATCCGCCGGCAAGGCATATCCCGGCTCACCATTGATAGTGATGCTCTCGCTGTCCTCGGTGTAATCCGTGCTCAGCGTGGTGCCATCGGCCAACTGCCAGCGACTGAGAAATGAGTGCACATTGGCACAAACCGTGATTTCACACTCCAGGGTCTTTTGGCTGTCGCCCTTGATCACTATGCACTCAGTGCTTTTCACGCCGCAGCCCGCCTGAGCAGGTACAGAGACGGCACTAAGCAGTAAGGCGCCGCCTAGCAGACTCAGCTTAGCTGCCGCGGTGAATTTTCTGGATTGCATTTTCCGGCTCCTTCCCCATTCCTTTTCTCCTTTCCCATTCCTTTTCTTATTCCCTGTTGTCCTTGCTGTGACTCGCTTGGCCCGCGATATCCAGCCCCAAGCTTATATTGACCAAAGGCTCTTTAGACTAAAGGCTCTAACTGGCTAAGGCCGTGACCGCAGGCTCTCTTTTCGGCAGGCATTATTGCTGAGCAAAGGCAAACCCCTTATTTAAACAGGAAAAACAAGGCGATAAAACAAGAAAAAGCCGGGGCAATTTCCCCGGCTCGAACGCTGAAAAAGCTTAATCCAAAGACTGACGCCGCAAGCGGTTGGCGTTGGTCACCACAGTCAAGGAAGACAGCGCCATTGCCGCGCCGGCCACCACAGGGCTCAGCAAGATCCCTGTCAGCGGGTACAGCACCCCGGCAGCAATCGGGATCCCCAGAGTGTTATAGATAAAGGCGCCGAACAGGTTCTGCTTGATGTTGCCAAGCGTCGCCCGCGACAGGGCAAATGCCCCGGCCAAGCTGCCCAGCCTTGGGTTAAGCAAGGTCAGGTCGGCGCTCTCTATGGCAATCTCTGTGCCCGAGCCCATGGCAATGCCGACATCGGCGGCCATCAGCGCCGGGGCGTCATTGATCCCATCACCGACCATGGCCACCACTTCACCCTGCGCTTGAAACTTACTGACCCAGGATTGCTTTTCATCCGGCAACACCCCGGCGATGACTTCCTCTATCCCCACCTGACGCGCCACAGCTTCGGCTGTGGCCTGGTTATCACCACTGAGCAATACCAAACGCTTGCCCTGGGCCTTGAGCGCGGTCATGGCTTCTTTGGCATCGGCTTTGATTGGGTCACTGATCCCCACCAACGCCAGCAGTTGATTATCTCGAGCCACCAGCACCTGGGTGTGTCCAAGCGCCGCCCCCTGCTCCAGCCTTGCCTGGTGCGCCTCGGTCAGCCTAATGCCCAGTGCGTCCATTAGCTTGCTGTTGCCGACCGCCCACTGCCGGCCTTCAAACTGACCCAGCAGCCCTTGCCCCTGGCGATAGTCAAACCCCTGCGGCTCACTCAACACAACCTCTTTGGCTTTGGCGGCATCCAGCAGCGCCGCCGCCAAGGGGTGACCCGAGTGTTGCTCAAGGCTCGCCACGGCACGCAGCAGCTCGCGCTCATCAAAGGCATCATCAAAAATATCCACCTGAGTGACGGCGGGCTTACCTTCTGTGATGGTGCCGGTTTTATCCAGCACCACACAGCTGACCTTGCTGGCGGTTTGCAGCGCCTCACCGTTTTTCACCAACACCCCCATGGAAGCGGCGCGGCCGACAGATACCATGATGGACATAGGCGTCGCCAGCCCCAAGGCGCAGGGACAGGCGATAATCAGCACACTGGTCAGCACCACCAGCGCATGAGACAGCGCGGGCTCAGGACCGGCAAAATACCAGATGATGGCCGCCAGCAGCGCAATCACCACCACCACAGGCACAAACACGGCGGCTATCTTGTCTGTCAGTCGCCCTATGGGCATCTTGGAGGTCTGGGCCTCCTGAACCAGGGCGATAATCTTCGCCAGGCGGGTATCGGCAGGCCCGGCAGTAACTTGGTAAATAAGGCTGCCGTTACCATTAACTGTGCCGGCGCTCAGACTGTCGCCCACGGATTTAGCCACAGGAATGGGTTCGCCTGTGAGCATGGACTCATCGAGCAACGAATTGCCTGAAAGCACTTCACCATCTAGCGCCACTCTGTCACCCGGGCGCAGTCTCAGCTTGTCACCCACCACCAGCGCCGCTATGGCCACGGTTTCATCGCCGTTTTCGGTGATCTTGATAGCCGTATTGCTCTGCAGGCCAATAAGCTTCTGCACCGCTTCACTGGTCTTGCCGCGGGCTCTCAGCTCCAATGCGTGCCCAAGGTTAATCAAGCCAAGGATCATCACACTGGCTTCAAAGTACACATGACGGGTGCCGTCGGGGAAAAAGCCGGGAATAAGCACCACCAGCATGGAGTAAAGCCAGGCCGTGCCCGTACCCAAGGCGATCAACGTATCCATATTGGCACTCTTGGCCTTGAGTGAACGCCACATACCACTGAAGAAATGCCCCCCTGTGGTGACCAGCAGCAACAAGGTCAGCAGCCCCATGGCGCCCCAGATAAGTTGGCTTTGGCTATCGTGGATCATCATGTCACCACCGGCCAGGCCCCAGATCATCAAGGGGATCCCCAGCCCAAGACCGGCAATGGCCTGCCTGATCCGGGTGCGATATTCCCTGGCATCATGCTCGGCCTTGTCGGCCATGGCACTGGCGGCATCCGTTATCGGCTCGGCGCGATACCCGGCCGAGAGCAGCAGCGCAACGGCTTCAGCCACAGGCAGCCCAGCGGCTACGCTAACCTGCTTGTCGGCCAAGTTGACTCTGGCCTCGACCTCTTTGACGGCAAAGGCTTTTTCTATCTTGGCCACGCAGCTGGCGCAGCTCATATCCGGCACAAACAGTAGTGTGGGGCTGGCAGGATAAGCCGTGGCGGCCTTGTGCTTGACGGCTTTATCGGCATGGTTGCCAGTTTCAGCTTCAGTTGTAGTTGCAGCCACTGCCGGTTTCGAAGCGTCAGCCTGAGCTTCTGTCTCAATCTCAGTCTCGGTATCAGTATCAGTATCAGTCTCGGCATGCTCATCGCGCCAAGGCTCGGCGGTAAACCCGGCGGCCTTTAACAGTTCGGTCAACTCGGCGGCGGTTTTATGGCTTTTCAGTGCAAGCTGTTTCTGGTTCAGATTGACCGTCACCTCAGCTTCATCGCTGAGTGCCTTACGAATACTGGCCTCACAATGGCCACAGGTCATATCGCCAACATAAAAGCGGAAGTTTTCCGGCTCACTTGTATTGCCAGGCGCAAGCGCTTGCGGGGTAAAGCCTGCGCCGGTTATCAATTCGGCCAGTTCGGCCGCGCTCTTGTGACTTTTCACCCGTAGCTGTTTGTCTTTAAGGTCGACTTCTACCTCAAGCTCATCAGCCAGCGCCTTGCGAAGCTTACTCTCACAGTGGCCGCAGTTCATATCGGCAACATGGAAACTAAAGCGGCCAGGGGCTTCAGGGCTAGGTTCAGGGCTGGGCTCTTGCGCGCTGTCACCGGCACCGGGAGCAGCAATCTCGGCCTGCTCGGCGTCATAACCTGCGTCTTTCAGTTTCGCCAACGCCGCGGCGGGGGTAAGCTCAGCGCCAGGGGCGAATGTCAGCGTCAACGACTTATCTGCCACCTCGGTAGCGGCTTCTACGCCGGTATCATCGGCGAACAGGGCCTTTATCTTGCGGGCGCAGCCGCCGCACTTCATATTCGCTATGGTGAATTGTATCTGGTCCATTGGAAACTCCCATCTGTGCCCCTCGCAAGCGAGGCTGGCTCAACACTGAGATAAAGGTTAAAGTCTCCAGTAACGGGAGAGTCAAGCCCGGATAATTATCCATAACAGAAAAGGTGCTCTGACTCTCAACAATGCGCTTGCGGCGCGACAAAATAGCCCACAAGAGTCCCAACACGGCAGGAGTTCAGCGATGAAAATAGGCGAAGTGGCCAAGGCAACAGGTCTGAGTATCAAGAGTATCCGCTATTACCATGACATAGGCTTGGTTGAGGCCCACAGAGGCGCCAATGGGTATCGTGAGTATCGGGCGGCTGAAATCGAGGCGCTCAAGTTTTTGCAGCACTGCCGCGAGCTGGGCTTTACCTTGGATGAATGCCGGGATCTGTTGCAACTGAAACACAATCCCAAGCGCTGCGCCGAGGATGTCAAACGTCTGGCCAAGGGGCACCTGCAGGCGTTGGAAGACAAAATGGCCAGACTGGCGTCGCTGCATGCCCAACTGAGCGAACTGGTATCCCAGTGCCGCGGCGGCAATCAGTCTGAATGCGCCATCATAGATGGCCTGTCCAGCGAAACCAAACAGGCCTGAAGCTATCACTCAACTTGCTGCCCGGGCCGCGCCAAGGCTGCGGCATTGTCCAGCTTCAGTGCCGGTAGTGTGCCCGCCGGGGTGAAATCAAACACCATACCATAGAACACCAGCTCTGATTCCAACGCCAGTATCTTGTTGTGGGGTTGGCGGAAGCCATGTCCTTCTCCCTCAATGCCGATAAATGCTGTGGGCACCCCCTTGTCTTTCAGCGCCTTGTAGATATGCTGCGACTGACTCGGTGGCACCACCTTATCTTCGAGCCCTTGCAACAGCAGCAAAGGTTCGTTGAAGCCCTGCAGGTGGTACAGGGGCGAGCGTTCACGATACACTGCCTTCATTTCCGGGTAAGGGCCTATCAGTTGATCCAGGTATCTTGACTCAAACTTATGGGTTTCCTTACCCAGCACCTCAATATCACTGATCCCGAAATAGCTCACCCCGGCCTTGAACTTATCATGGAAAGCCAAGGCTGAAAGCACGCTCAAGCCACCGGCACTACCGCCGCGGATAGCCAATTTCTCAGCATTGACCCAGCCTTGGTCAACTAAAAAACCTGCAGCCCAGACAGCATCCTCAACATCTGCCTTGCCCCAGTTGCCATAGAGGCTCTGGCGATATTGGCGGCCAAAGCCGGTACTGCCGCGATAATTGAGTTCAAACACGGCAAAGCCGCGGCTGGTCCAGTATTGAATGGCGCTGTCGTATGCCCTATTTGCGCTGGCGGTCGGCCCACCATGCAACATCATCAAAAGAGGCGGCCGGGTATCCGGCAGAGGTTGGTAATCACCATTTACCGGCGGATAAAAATAGCCGTGAGCCTTGCCTCCCCCCTTGGTGGTGAACTCAACATTGACGGCGCGGGAGATGTATCTGGGATCCAGACCACAAATTTTAGGTGCATACACAAGTTCTGTGCCGCGGCCGGAAACCTTATAGATGCCGCGCTCTGGTGTTGGCCTACTGCCAACGAAATAAACCCCGTCGGCCCCCTGCACCACCTGTTTGATATCGGCAAAGTCAGCAGCCAGCACTTCAATAACCCCGGTCTGCAGATCCAGTCGCAGCAATCCGGCATCCCCTTCCTTGTTGAAGCTGGCTATCAGGGTATTTTCATTTTCAAAGGCGTAAGCGTGCTGCCCCAACTTCCAGGCAGGGCCGCCAATTTCAGCCTTGAGTTGGGTAACCTGTTCGATATCGCCTTTGCCATCAAGCCGATAGAGGTTCCACCAGTTGTCATAGTCGGCAATAAAGTAGAGCACGCCGTTTGGGCTAAACAGGGGTTGCATCAGTGCGCCCTTGCGCTCGGGTGCGATTTGGCGAATGTTAGTCAACTGCCCCTTGCGATTGAGATCCCCAAGCCACAACTGAGTATTATCCCAAGGCATGTTGGGATGTTCCCAGGTGATCCAGGCAAGCTGAGTATTGTCGGCATTGATTGCCGGAGAACTGATAAAGTCGTGCCCATCGACAAAGATATCCCCTTCACCGGAGAAATTCAGGTTAATGGTCACCAAACTGGCCTTGGGCTCACCCGGTTGGCGATGATCTTCCCGAACACAAATAATCCGTGAGCCCTTGGGGTAAGAGATACATTCCCCGTGACGGGTGCCATTGGGAGTCAGAGCCAGCGCCTCCTGATTCGGCGCTATCCGGTAAAACAGCTGATCCTGCCCCTTGGTGACAAACAGGCTCTGACCTATACCGAGAAAATCGCCACCGCCATACTCGTGAACGCGACTACCAACACCAAAGGCCGGTGCCACCACACTGGTAATGCTGCCATCTTTTTCAAGACGCTTTATCCCCACCTTGCCGCCTTCGGCCGGGCTGGATTCCGAGAAATAAATCGCATCACCGACACTCTGCAGCTCACCTATTGCCGAGGCACTGCCGTAGACTTCGGCGGCCCCCAAAGGCGAGGCCCAGCTGCCATAAGCGGCGCTAATCCTCTGCTCATTGTCGGCAGGCGCTTGTTGCTCCTGCGCAGGTTGACCGCAACCCTGCAGCACGAACACCATCAGCGCTACGGCCAAAATTTGCTTTCCGGGATTGAAAATCATGGTTTCGTTTCCCCCCAACACCCACCCTCAGGCAGATTGAAACTACTACAACTTAAGTCTTGTGTTGTTATTTAAATTTGGCGCAGAACCACTGCAACACCCTGTACTGCTGCAAACTGGATAATCCAAAAAAGATGCAGATCCAAGGTGAAAGCAAATAGTACCAGGTGATGGGTTCAGTAGAGCGACCGCTGAGAAGCAGATAGAAGAATCCGAAATAGATTACCATGACACCCGCAATTCCCACCAACAAAAGCAGGCGCTTAATCTGTTTCTCCAACCAATGCATGGGTGAGTGTCGATACCTCTGGTACTTTTAACTTTTATTAGGGGGGATTGTTCAATCCGAGACAAGAATTGTCAACGTCTGTAATACAAAGCGGACAAGTATCTACCCCTCACCATTGCAGAATGATAACTTTTGCAAGACCCTGGCGCGTTCGCCGGTTTCATCCCGCTCACCGGCCAAATCCTCATAGAAGTACATAAGTTCAGAGAAGATATTCACCAACTTATCGCCGTCGTTCACATAGAGCTGCGGCGCATCATGGCAAAAGAAAATTAACAAACAAGCTGCCCGGTGGAGGAAGAAAACATCATCCCTGCCTTTGTTTGAAACCCGGTAAAGAACAGGGATGATATCTATTTTGGCCTTGATCTCAAGGCATTTAATTACAGGCGGATACCGCCGTCAATTTCAAATACCCGGCCATTGACATAGTCGTTTTCAATGATGAATTTAACTGTCGAGGCGATTTCAGCGGCATCCCCCAGACGGCCGACCGGTACCATTTTCTCCAGGCGCTCCAGCGCTTCCGGTTTCATGGCGGCGGTCATTTCGGTGGCAATAACCCCGGGTGCAACAGCAGCGGCCCGGATCTTGTAGCGCGCCAGCTCCTTGGCCCAGCCCACCGCCATGGCAGCGACACCTGCCTTGGAGGCGGCATAGTTGCTCTGCCCCACATTGCCGGCCCGAGCCAGGCTGGAGATATTGATAATCACCCCTTCCTGACCAGAGCTTATCATGGCGGCGGCGGCTTCACGGCCACAGAGGAAACTGCCGCTCAGGTTTACATTGATAACCGACTGGAACTGCTCCAGCGACATACGGTCTGTCACCTGACCCTCTTTGGCTTTGATCAACATGCCGTCACGCAAAATACCCGCGTTGTTTACCAGCACATTAAGCTGACCAAAATCTTCCAGAATGTACTGAAAGGTTGCCATCACATCTTCTTCATCTGTGATGTCCACCGCATAACCCTGCACTTCGGTCTCACCCAGCAGAGCACAGGCTTGCTCCAGACGGTCCTGATCCACATCGATCAGCGCCAGACGGGCACCGGCTGCGGCCAGCTCCTGCGCCATCGCCAGACCCAGTCCACCGGCTCCACCTGTGATGGCGACTACCTTACCTTTTACATCCATTGGGTTATCCTTATTTCTCTTGCTTGAATTGTTCAAAAATACTGGAAAAATCGCGACGACCATTACCCTTGCGGGCATGATTGACATAGAGGCTGCGCGCCAGTGCGCCCATGGGGGTGCTCGACTGACTGGACAGCGCTGCTTCCTGGGACAGACCGAGGTCCTTAACCATAAGATCCACCATAAACCCGCCCTGATAGTCATTGGACGATGGCACGCTTGGCATCACCCCGGGACAGGGGTTGTATTTCTCCAAGGTCCAGTTGCCGCCGCTCGAAACTTTCATGATATCTGACAGCACCTTGGGATCCAAACCATTATCTATCCCCAGACTCAGCGCCTCACTGGTACCTACCATCAAGACAGACAACAGCATGTTGTTGCAGATTTTGGCAACCTGACCGGCTCCGGCACTGCCTGCATGGAAAATATTGGCGCCCATGCACTCGAGAACGGGTTTGGCCTTGGCAAAACCTGCGTCGCTGCCGCCGCAGATAAAGGTCAGCGTACCGGCCGCGGCCCCGGCGGTGCCACCGGAAACTGGCGCATCAACAAACTCAAGCCCTTTGGCGGCCGCCCCAGCCGCCACTGCGCGGGCACTGTCAGCATCTATGGTCGACGAATCGATAAGCAAGGTTCCCTCGGCCACAACATCCAGCAGCCCTTGCTGCTGCTCGCTACCGAGGTACAGACTACGCACATGCTTGCCAGCCGGCAACATGGTTACCACCACATCGGCACCCGCCGCTGCGCCACAGGCGCTCTGGGCAGTTATAGCCCCCTGCTCTGCCAGGCTCTGCATCGCCGCCGGCACCAGATCGAATACCCTAACAGTCATCCCGGCCTTGATCAGGTTGACCGCCATCGGCCCACCCATGTTGCCCAAACCAATAAAAGCCACTGTTGTCATCTGTTTGCTCTCCCTGTTGGAATCTTGTTTGCCGACGCCTTAACCAAAGACACCGGTCAATCTTGCAGTTAGGCCTGTTACAGATCGGCCAATGGGTGTTCATGTTCAAATGGCGACTCGAGCAAGGCAGATACCGCTTCTTGCGGTGCTATCTTGCCCTTGCCGTAACGCCAGTTGGGATTACGGTCCTTGTCGATAAGCAGCGCCCTGACACCCTCACAAAAATCACCTATGGCGCAGCAGTTGAGGCTGAGACCCAGCTCGAAGCGGAAACAATCCGCCAGGCTCATGTCAGTCCCAAGCCTTGACTGCTCGTAGGCCAGCGCCCAGCTCAGCGGGCTGCCGCTCAGCATGGTGTCACGGGCACGCTGCAACCAGCCCTCTTCGGTTTCCAAGGTCTGCATCTTGACGAGAATTTCCGCCATATCCCCGGTCATCAGCTCATCTATCTGAGCCTGATGGCCCTTCAAGCGACTGCTGCCGGGACGCTCTTCACTCTGGGTTTCCAATTCATTGAGCAGATCATGCAGCTTCTGCTGGTTGAGACTGGTGTTATTGCCCCAGTTAACCGTCGCCATGGCATCGAGCATGCGCTCTTTATCCGTTGAGGCCAGAAAATGATTGCCAATGCCGGTATAACGGGCATCGGCCGCATTCATATTGTAGGCGGTCAGGCCGAGAAACAGCCCAGTTTTACCCGGCATGCGGCCGAGAAAATAGCTGCCGCCGACATCCGGGTAAAGGCCAATGGTGACCTCAGGCATGGCGATGCGCGAGCGCTCGGTCAATACCCTGTGGCTGGCACCTATCATCAGCCCCAGACCACCACCCATCACTATGCCGTCACCCCAAACCAATACAGGCTTACCGAAGGTATGCAGCTGAAAGTCGAGCCGATACTCCTCTTCGAAAAACACCCGGGCTTCCTGGGTGTAACTGCCGGGATTGGCCTGCTGCGCCTGATACAGCGCCCGCACATCACCACCGGCGCAAAAGGCCTTGTCGCCGCTGCCGTCGAGGATCACGCAGGCAATCTGTTCATCCTGTTTCCAGGCAGCCAACTGCTTGGCCAGCAAACGCACCATGTTGAGGTTCAGTGCATTGAGTGCTTTTTCTACATTAAGTGTGGCCACACCAATCAACTTGCCGCTGGCGGTTCCCAGGGTCTGAAATACCACTTCATGACTCATATCAGCGCCTCCTTATGCGTTTTTCCAGTTGGCTGCGCGCTTCTCCAGGAAGGCATTGACCCCTTCTTTCTGATCTTGGGTGTCAAACAGAGCCACAAACAGCTCACGCTCCAGCGGCAGTGCCTGAGCTCTTGGCATATTACGTCCGGCCTGGATCAACTGCTTGCAAACGGTCACGCTCGATGGGCTCTGCTTGGCGGCCTTGGTCGCCAGCGCAATGGCAACGCTCAGGGCCTCGCCCTTACCAACGACCTCTTCGACCAGGCCAATCTCACGGGCCTTGGCGGCATCGATTCGCTCACCGCAAAGGATCATCCGCTTGGCCCAGCCCTCACCGACCAGAGCGGTCAGATTCTGGGTGCCGCCGGCACAAGGCAGCAGGCCAACTGTAGCCTCGGGTAATGCCAGCTGTGCCTGCTCTTCGGCGATACGGATATCACAGGCCAGTGCCACTTCCAAACCGCCGCCCATGGCATAGCCGTTAATGGCGGCAATAGACACACCACGAAAGGCGCTCAGGGTTTCAAATGCTTCGCCAAAACAGCGTGCCATGGTGACGGCATTGCCTTTATCACCGTCGGCAAACAGCTTGAGATCGGCGCCGGCCGAGAAGAATTTCTCCCCTTCCCCTGTCAGTACCAAGGCATAGATATCGGGATCATTGTTGAGCTCTTCCACCTTGAGGCGCAGTTCATTGAGGCTCTCGGCCGTCCAGGTGTTGGCCGGTGGATTATTGATGGTCAGAACAGCCGTATGGCCTTCGATATGCTCAATCAAAAAAGACATGAATGACTCCTTGCAATTCGGTTAAATGGGTTTGGCCTTAGAGGATCTCGCCGGCATGCTCATCCAGCAGGCGGCGGGCGATGATAAGGCGCATAATCTCATTGGTTCCTTCCAGGATCTGGTGTACCCGTACATCACGGAAATGTCGCTCCAGCGGGTATTCGCGGATGTAGCCGTAACCGCCGTGAATTTGCAGCGCGCTGTCACACACGGCAAACCCTATGTCTGTGGCAAAACGCTTGGCCATGGCGCAATAAGCCGTGGCTTCGGGATCGCCGCTGTCCAGCTTAAATGCCGCCAGACGCACCATCTGCCGCGCGGCTACCAATTCGGTGGCCATGTCGGCCAGCTTGAACTGCAGCGCCTGGAAGGCGGCCAGTGGTTTGCCGAACTGCTTGCGCTCATGCATATATTCGGTGGCGCGCTCAAGCGCAGCCTGAGCAGTACCCACAGAGCAGGTGGCGATATTGATGCGGCCGCCATCCAGGCCCTTCATGGCGAAGGTAAAGCCCTGGCCTTCCTCACCCAACAGATGATTAACCGGCACCCGCACGTTTTCAAAAGTAATGAGTCTGGTTGGCTGGGCGTTCCAGCCCATCTTGTCCTCGGCCTTGCCGTAGATAACGCCCTTGGCATCAGCCGGGATGGCAATCGCCGAAATTCCCTTGGGGCCGGCCTCACCGGTGCGGCACATCACCACCAAAAGCTCGGTGGCGCCGGCGCCCGAGATAAACATCTTGGAGCCGTTAATCACATACTCATCGCCGTCGCGCTCGGCGCGGGTAGCAAGTGAAGCGGCGTCACTGCCTGAACCCGGCTCGGTCAGGCAGTAAGAAGCCAGCTTACTGCCTGTGGTCAGTGCTTCAGACCACTCGGCCCGCAGACTTTGCTGGCCCCAGGTCGTCACCATCCAGGTGGCCATGTTGTGAATGGTCAGCATGGCTGTGGTGGCAGTGCAGCCCTTGGCCAGCTCTTCAAAAATAATTGAGGCATCCAGACGCGACAGGCCCATGCCGCCTTCCGACTCGGGAGAATAGAGTGAACAGAATCCCAGCTCCCCGGCTCTTTGGATCACGTCTTTGGGAAAGTGATGCTCCTCATCCCATTTGGCGGCAAATGGGGCCAGTTCATCGGCGGCAAACTGGCGGGCCAGCTCGGCGAATTGGCGCTGATCTTCGTTGAGATTGAAATCCATGCTTGACTCCTGTGCGCAGATCTCTGCGTCTTGCGGTGATCCGGTGATGCCGGATCTCTTGTTATTTACTGTTGCGATTAAAAAGGGGCACCGGCCATTGCCGGTGCCCTTGGGCTCACACTGTTACTTGAGTGCGATAGTCATGTTGGGACCAGAGGCGATATCAGACTCGAACCAACGGCTGGTGATGGTCTTGGTTTCTGTGTAGAAACGCACCGCCTGCTTGCCGTAAGCGTGCTGATCGCCGTAGAAGCTGCCCTTCCAACCCGTGAAAGAGAAAAATGGCAGCGGCACTGGAATGGGCACGTTGATACCCACCTGACCCACTTCGATTTCATGCTGGTACTTACGCGCCGCGGCGCCGCTGGCAGTAAAGATAGAGGTGCCGTTGCCGTAAGGACTGGCGTTAACCAGCTCAATGGCATCTTCCAGCGACTCGGCTTCCATACAGCAGAGCACAGGGCCGAAGATCTCTTCCTTGTAGATGCTCATGTCCGTGGTTACCTTGTCGAACATGGTCGGACCGACCCAGTTGCCTGACTCATAACCAGGTACAGTGCAGTCGGAACCATCGAGCAGACACTCGGCGCCTTCGGCCTTGCCCTCGGCGATAAGCTTGAGCACCCGCTCTTTGGCGGCCGGGCTGATGAGTGGGCCGTAACCGGCTTCCTTGTCATCCCAAAGACCGGGACGCACCTTGGACAGGGCTTCTTTCAGCTCAGGGATCCACTCTTTGGCGGCGCCGACAAACACAGCGACCGACAGCGCCATACAGCGTTGACCGGCAGCGCCAACCGAGGCGCCCACCAGGTTATTGATCACTTGCTGCTTGTTGGCATCAGGCATGATCACGCAGTGGTTCTTGGCACCGGCAAAGGCCTGCACCCGCTTGAGGTTGTCAGTGCCTGTCTTGTAGATGTACTGACCCACGCCCACAGAGCCCACAAAGGAAATCGCCTTGATATCCGGGTGAGACAGCAGTACATCAACCGCCGTTTTATCACCATGAACCAGCTGCAGCACCCCCTTGGGAGCCCCGGCCTGTTCAAACAACTCCACCAGACGCTGCGGCGTCATTGGGTCCTGCTCAGACGGCTTGAGAACGAAGGTGTTGCCGCAGGCGATAGCCAGCGGGAACATCCACAGCGGGATCATCGCCGGGAAGTTGAATGGCGTAATCCCGGCACAGACACCCAGCGGCTGAGTGTAGGAGTAGGTATCTATGCTGCGGGCCACGTTCTCAACCGTTTCACCCATCAGCAAGGAGGCGATGTTGCAGGCATGCTCGGCCACTTCAATGCCGCGCCAGACATCACCCTTGGCATCTTCAAAGGTTTTACCCGTTTCCTGGGCCAAAATGGTGGCCAGCTCGTCATGGTGCTCTTTCAAAAGGTGCTGATAACGCAGCATTACCCGAGCGCGTTCGGAAACGGCCACTTCCTTCCAGCTCTTGAAGGCTTCCTTGGCGCTGGCGATGGCGCGCTCAACTTCCGGCTGGGTCGCACAGTTGATAAAGGCGATGGTCTCATTGTTGGCCGGATTGGTAACATTGATCTGCTTGCTGCCGGAACCGTTGACGAATTCGCCATCTATGTAGTGCTTGACTTGTGTGCTCATAAGAATTCCTTGTAGGTAGTGGGACGACGCACCTACAGCTCTTGTGGCTGCTTTTTGATGGCGCCGTGTCCTGTCTTGTTGATTACTTTAATTTGTTGCCGGCCGCTGTCGCGGCCGACGGGATATCAGATCTCAATCGCCATAGCTGTGGCTTCACCACCACCTATGCACAGCGATGCCATACCACGCTTGAGGCCTCGGGCCTTGAGCGCATGAATGAGAGTCACCAACAGACGGGCGCCGGAGCAACCTATCGGATGACCAAGCGCACAGGCACCGCCATTGACGTTGACCTTGGCGGCATCCAGCCCCAACTCGCTGATGGCCAACATGGTCACCATGGCGAAGGCTTCGTTGATTTCGAAAAGGTCGACCTCATCCTTGCTCCAGCCGGTCTGTGCCAAGAGTTTTTGCATGGCGCCCACAGGCGCCGTGGTAAACATGGCCGGCTCTTGGGAATGGGTAGCATGGCCCTTGATGGTAGCCATCACTGCCAGCCCCAGGTTTTCAGCCTGTTCACGGCTCATCAGCATCAAACTGGCGGCACCGTCGGAAATCGAACTGGAGTTGGCGGCGGTAATGGTGCCGTCTTTGGCAAAAGCGGGACGTAGCGCCGGGATCTTGTCAGGGCGGGCATTGCCGGGCTGCTCATCGGTATCAATCAGAGTATCGCCGCGGCGGCTGCTTACGGTTACCGGGACTATCTCCTCCTTGAAGGCACCTGAGGTGATGGCCGCATTGGCTTTTTCCAGTGAGCTCAGGGCGAAAGCGTCCATGGCTTCACGGGTCAGGCCAAAATCGTCGGCGGTTTTCTGGGCGAAGGTTCCCATGGCGCCCCCTGTATAGGCATCTTCCAGCCCATCGAGGAACATATGATCCAGCATCTTACCGTGGCCCATACGCATGCCGCCGCGAGCCTTATCCAGTAGATACGGCGCCTGACTCATGCTCTCCATACCACCGGCAATCACGATATTGGCACTGCCGGCCTTGATAAGATCGTGCGCCAGCATCACGGTTTTCATCCCCGAGCCGCACACCTTGTTGACTGTGGTTGCGCCAACAGACTGGGGCAAACCTGCCCCTAAAACCGCCTGTCTGGCAGGGGCCTGACCGAGGCCGGCCGGCAATACACATCCCATCAGCACTTCATCGACCTGTTCGCCCTTCACTCCTGTAGTTTCCACCAAGGCCTTGATGCTGGAAGCCGCCAGCTGAGGAGAAGGCACAGTGGAAAGACAGCCCTGAAAACCGCCCATGGCGGTTCGTTTGGCGGCGACGATAACAATATCCTGAGGACGACTCATTGTTGACTCCCTTGTTGGGCACCCAAACACCGGCCCAACAGCAGGCCGGCGGTGTTAGGTGCAGCAAATTTGCACTCTGTTGCTGCCACTTTGACGTTTACGCGAACGTAAGGCAAGTAATAATTAGTCTAATACAGGCTCTGTTTATAGGTATTTTTGTCAGGGAGGATTTACAGCAGGATGACAGCGCGTGCCCTGAAAGAAAGCCAAAACACTACGGCTTAGAAAATATTAGAGAAGGAAATATCAGTTTAAGGAAGCATAAGCAGTAGAGGCTGACGCCATCTGGCTTGATATGAGCTAAGCCCTGACAGGAGCCACAAGACTGCGACTCCCGCCAACAAAACATTTGGCATTTGCAGCTCAGCTACTCTGTTCCCAGGGCGTAATAGCACTGAGATCCGATAAGTCATAAGGGGTCAACTGGTAGACATAATAGTTGAGCCAGTTGCTGATCAGTAGACTGCCATGACTATACCAACGGGCAATCGCTTCTGCCTCTGGGTCATCGTTGCGAAAATAGTTTTGCGGGATCTTGGGCGCCAAACCGGCCGCCAGATCTCTTTGATACTCATCTTTAAGGGTCGACTTGCGATACTCCGGATGCCCTATCACAAACAGGTTGCGATTATCCTTACTGATCACCAGATAGGCACCGGCTTGGTCTGACTCGGCCAGGACAGTCAGTTCAGGATGCGCCTTAAGCTCGTCCACATCCATCTGGGCATAACGGGAGTGCGGAGCATAAAACTCATCATCAAAGCCGCGCAGCAAGGGCACGTGGGCGCGAATACGCCTATGCTGATATACCCCGGAGCATTTTTCAGTGAGGATCTTGCGCTCAAGTTGATACAGGTGATAAAAACCGGCGTGGGCCGCCCAGCAGAGAAACAGTACCGAGGTGACATGCTCCTGTGACCAATCGATAATCTCGCGGATATGATCCCAATAGGTGACCTCCTCGAAATCGAGCTGTCCCAAGGGGGCGCCAGTGATGATCAGGCCATCATAGTTGCGATGGCGCACTTCTTCAAAGTCACGGTAAAAGGTATTGAGGTGATCGCTCGGCGTATGTTTCGACTCTTTGTCGTGGATCCTGAGCAGATCGATATCCACCTGCAACGGAGTGTTGCCCAACAGCCGCAGCAACTGGGTTTCTGTCTCAATCTTGTTGGGCATCAGATTGAGGATCAACACCTTCATCGGCCGTATATCCTGCATCGCCGCCCGGCTCTCGGACATAACAAAAATGTTCTCCGACTCAAGCACACCGGCGGCTGGCAGGTTATCGGGTATTCTTACGGGCATAAAGCGCCTCTCCTGAACTTTCAGGGCAAGGCGCTTGGCTCGTTATTCCTGTTAGCGCCCTACCTTTTGCACCATGATTGATACAGGCTCAACCTTGTCGATATTGACAGGATAGGCCTGGGTATTGATAAAGAGTAAGTCATCCTTGAGGGTGATCCTGGCGCTGACACTGTAGCTGTGGCCACTCTGGAACTGATCCCGGGCAAGAATGAACTTAAAAGGCGTTGGACTGGTTACGCTGTCGCGCTGAATAACCGCCAGCACTTCTGCCGGAGCATCCGCCTTGGAAACGTCCTGAACCTGAACCGTCAATAAGGCCTCCGGTGGCAGCGCAATGCGCTCGCGGTACCAGACATCGCCATCAATTTCGACTGTGGCATTCGGGGTTGCACAACCTGTGAGTGCCATCATTCCTGCTACAGCCGCCATCATTGGCATGCGCAGCCAGTTGCCTGTCATTTTCATTGCTAGCTCCTAATCATACACAAAGACTTCTGGATGTCTATACATCCAAGTTTAATCATTGAGAACCTGTGAGGATAATCCTATCATAGGACTCCATTTTTGAGTTCAAATATCCTTATGACACAAGCAACTGCGATTATTGTGGGCGCCAGCTCACTCCTCAGCCGTGAAATAGCCCGCCGCCTGGCCGATGAAGGCACTAAACTGGCATTGCTGGCACAGGATCCCGACTCATTGAAAGAGTTTGCCGCCACCCTGGCAACCGAGGCTCAAGTGTTTGGCCTGGACATAGATAAACCGCAAACCTTGATAGCCGAGCTGGAACAGATTTGGCAACAGTTAGGGGGCGCACATCTGGTGTTGGTCAATACCGGACTCAACTCCTATCATCCGGATCTGCCCTGGCAGCTTGAAGATGAGATCATCAGTGTCAATGTCCGTGGCTTTGCCGCCGTCTGCAACACAGCTTTCAGGCTGTTTCGCGAACAGGGTTATGGCCAACTCGCTGCCATCAACTCCATTGCCGGTCTTCGCGGTGGCCCCAGCGTGGCTTTTCATGCCTCCAAAGCCTTTGGAATCAACTATCTCGAGGGGTTGTCCATGCATGCTCAAAGGCTCAAGCTACCGATCACCATTACGGATATTCAATTGGGGTTGCTGGATAAAGCAGCGCTGCAACAAAGTAAGCTGTGGTTATCACCCGTAGATGTGGTAGCCGGGCAAATCATCCGCGCCCTGCAAAAAGGCAAACGCCGGGTCTATGTCACCAAACGCTGGGCGACGGTTGCCTGGCTCACCAAACTACTGCCTGAGTTTATCTACAATACCCGCCACTGGAAGGTGAAGAAACGCAGAGGGCAATAGAGATAAAATAAACTTCTCATTGTTGACCATAAAAAAGGCGCCGGAGGCGCCTTTTTTATGGTTGAGAGCTCTTGGGTTGGGAGCTTGGGCTTGGAAGACGTTAGAAAGTGTAACCTATGCTGACCATATAGACCCAAGGATCGATGTCAGTATCAACAACTTGCTCGGCTCCACCCATAGTGAATTTCACGTCTGTACTGATCTTGGCATACCAAACTGAAGCGTTCACCAACCAATTATCATTGATTTGGTAATCCAGACCCGCTTGTGCGGCCCAGCCCCAAGAGTTGCTCAAACTCAGGTTGTCCAGACCCAGACCTTTAGCTTCATCGGTGAAGTCATTGTCGAAGAAGTTGGTGTAGTTAACACCGACACCCACGTAAGGACGCAGCTTGGACTCGGCATTACCGAAGTAATACTGGGCCACCAAGGTAGGCGGCAAATGCTTAGTTTCGGCAATCTTGCCAAGTGCACCCAGAGATACGTCATGGCTGAACGGGGTCGCGGCCAGCAGTTCGATACCAAAGTTATCTGTCAGCATATAGCCGAAGTTCAAACCCAACTGGGTGTTATTGTCCACGCCAAAAGAGGCGATATCGGCCACAACCGGGCTAGACTCGTCCGGGGCGACTACAACAGCACCGGCACGAACGATAAAATCACCGGCCTTGTGGGCCAGTGCAGGGGCAGCAACAGTAGAAAAAAGGGCGGCGGCAATCAATCCTGATACGATATTTTTTTTCATCATCTCACTCCGTAGCGACAACACAGCGCTTTGTTTTTTATTACATCCATAACAACTGAGGCCACACTGCCAGATTTAACCCTTCACATTTTTGATCTGCATCAAGCGTTTCGAGTGATACCCAGTTTGAGATAGCACAAGCGCGAAACAGATCACATAAACTAAAGATTTATTGATATTGCACCTTTAAATTAAGTGAGCCAGCTCAAAACTTCACTATCCCTAAAGTGAAATAAAAGTACATTTTTCGAACAGACGCGCCCAAGCGAAAAGCAACCAAAACTTAACAACTGGTGTCAGATATAAATGCTAAAAAATACTATTTAAGCGGTATTTTCAACTAAAACATGTCGGAGAGTTCAACGAATATTTGAGAACAGAAATCAAAAATGGAGGCCACTCGACAGAAGATATTCATCTGCAATAACGGCAAGCCAATTGTTCAAGTGAGGAGGGATTCAACGAAAATAATGGAGCCACAGGCGTTTGAGTGTGTGAGCCTAGAACAATGTTTCGAGTAATGGAGTTTTTAATAACGGAGTCTTTAATAACGGAGTCTTTAATAACGGATAGTCTGCCAACCAGTTCTTGGCCTTGAGCCGACTCTCGAATACTCCGGGAGTGCTCTTAGGATTAGGGCTGAGTTCCAACGCCAGCAAAGGGCCTAGCGGGAATAGATTAAGCAGTTGCAACTCCCCTGCCCTCAACCTGACAGCCAGGGCCGTTTGCTGCTCAGGCCAGTAACTCATGGCATCAGACACTGAAACATAGGGCTGATGATTGTTTTTAAGGTGCATCCTGGCTTGGTTCTTTACCGACCATGGTAAGTCGAGCGCGGCGACCAACTTGGCCTCATAGGCCCTGTCGGTGACTTCCGAGTGGTCGCTTGGCTCAAAGTAGATCACATCTATATCGCTGAGCCTGGATACAGTGCCGTGCAACTTGTCCCACACCAGGTTACGAACAAACCCCGCCGCCAGCCAGGCATCAATAGGCCCAAGGTTTGCAACACACTCAAGTGCCTGCATCCGCATCCTGTCTTGCCTGAGCCAGTTTTCAATCAGCTCAGTCGCCTCAGTTTCACTGACTTGCAGCGACCCTCTGGGCTCGAACTCATCGTATATCACCCATAGTCCCCCTTAAAAAGACAAAAGCCCCCGCAGAGCGGAGGCCTTTGAGTTTAACTCAAGCTATCACTTATCTTCAGTATCTCTATCCATGTTCTCTGTATTTTCCAGCCAGAGAGCATTGATGATGCCGAAAGAACAAGCCAATAAAATGCCGAGTATCCAAGTGAAATACCACATAATTCAGGCTCCTTAGTACAGTGATGCGCTGTTGTTTTCAATGTGCTTGCGATTCAAGCGACCATACATCTTGAAGTAGGTCCAACAAGTATAACTAAGCACAATAGGAACAAAGATAATTGCCACCCAAGTCATAACGTTCAGTGCCATCTGACTGGCAGTGGCATCCCACATGGTCAGGCTGACGTTAGGATCCTGTGATGAAGGCATCACGAATGGGAACATAGCTGCACCACAAGTCAGTATGATACCGGCAATGGCCAGTGAGCTGAACAGGAAGGCGAAACCACTACGGCCGAAACGGCTGGTCAGCAGTACCAAGGCAGGAGCCAACAGGCCCAGAGCCGGGAACAGCATAGTCACTGGATACTTGTCATAGTTGGCCAGCCAAGCACCGGCTACCACTTCAACTGTCTTCTGAGTTGGATCAGATACGGCGTTAGTATCCAGAACCGAAGTCACCACATAGCCGTCAATGCCATAAGCCAACCACACACCGGCAGCACCAAACAGTACTATCAGCAATACAGCAGTCAACTGAGCGGCAGCAGCGGCGCGATGGCGTAGCTCACCTTCGGTCTTCATCTGCAGCCAGCAAGCACCCTGCATCATGAACATACAGGCACTGACCAGACCGGCCAACAAGCCAAAGCCATTGAGCAGACCCAGCAGGCCGCCATCATAATGGGCACGCATATATTCATCAAAGCTGAACGGTACACCTTGCAGCAGGTTACCAAAGGCAACACCTATGATGAGTGGCGGTACAAAACCGGCCACAAACAAGGCCCAGTCCCAGCTCTTGCGCCAGCGTGGATCTTCTATCTTGGAGCGATAGTCAAAACCCACAGGACGTAGATACAGCGCCAATAACACTAAGATCATGGCGACATAAAAGCCGGAGAATGATACGGCGTAAACTGTTGGCCAAGCGGCGAACAGAGCACCGGCACCGGTAATCAACCATACTTGGTTACCATCCCAATGAGGAGCAACCGTGTTAATCATGATCCGACGTTCAGTGTCGTCTTTACCGAGGATTGGCAACAAGGCACCAACCCCCATATCAAAGCCATCGGTCACAGCGAAGCCAATAAGCAAAACGCCAACCAACAACCACCAGACAAATCTTACTATTTCATAATCAAACATAATGAAATCCCTCTGCTCAGGCTTCTAGTTTTTCAAAGTGATAACGGCCGGTCTTGAGACTGCTGGGACCCAGGCGCGCAAACTTGAACATCAGGAAGAGTTCGATAACCAGCAGCACAGTGTAGAACAAAGTAATGCTGATGATACTGAACCAGAGATCACTCACGGTCAGACTGGATGCAGACACAAAGGTCGGCAACACTTCTGAAATGGTCCAAGGCTGGCGACCATACTCAGCGACAAACCAACCACACTCGATGGCAATCCAAGGCAGAGGCAAGCTGTAAAGCGCGGCCTTGAGGACCCACTTCTTCTCTTCAATCTGGTGACGAGTGCTCTGCCAGAATGCGGCAGCAAACACCACCAACATCACAACACCCAGGGCAACCATGATACGGAAAGTCCAGAACAGTGGTGCAACACTTGGGATAGAATCCAGCGCGGCAGCTTTAATTTGCTCTTCGGTGGCATCAACCACTTTGTCTGTGTAACGCTTCAGCAGCAGGCCATAGCCCAGATCAACTTTCTGTTCTTCAAAGGCTGCGCGAACCGCAGGGTCTTCTTCAATAGCAGGGTCGGCCTTGGCAGCACGCAGTTGCTCAAGCAGAGCATATGCCTTCATACCGTTACGGATACGAACTTCGTGCTCGGCAACCAGATCCTTGATACCTGTCACTTCTTCATCAATAGAGCGAGTGGCGATAATACCCATGGCGTATGGGATCTTGATGGCATAGTCAGTATGCATAGTTTCCTGATTAGGGAAACCAACGGCAGTAAAGGCTGCCGGAGCAGGTTCTGTATGCCATTCAGCTTCGATTGCTGCCAGCTTAACCCGCTGAGCTTCACCAACCTTGTAGCCGGATTCGTCACCCAGAACGATAACGGACAGGATAGAAGCCATACCGAAGCTAGCTGCAATAGCGAAAGAACGGCGGGCAAAAGGTAAGTCACGCTTCTTGAGGATGTAGTAGGCACTGATAGCCAGAACAAACATGGCACCGGCCACATAACCGGAGGCCACAGTGTGAACAAATTTAACCTGGGCAACAGGGTTAAGTACCACGTCTGCGAAACTGGTCATTTCCATACGCATGGTTTCATAGTTGAACACGCTACCCACAGGGTTTTGCATCCAGCCGTTGGCAACCAGGATCCACAGCGCAGACAAGTTACTTCCCAAGGCCACCAACCAGGTTACTGCCAGGTGTTGACGCTTGGAGAATCTGTCCCAACCGAAGAAGAACATACCCACGAAAGTGGATTCCAGGAAGAATGCCATCAAACCCTCGATGGCGAGAGGAGCACCAAAAATGTCACCCACATAGTGTGAGTAATAAGACCAGTTGGTACCAAACTGGAACTCCATTGCCAGACCTGTGGTAACCCCCAGGGCAAAGTTAATACCAAAAAGCTTGCCCCAGAATTTGGTCATGTCCTTATAAATCTGCTTATCAGTCATCACATAAAGTGATTCCATGATTGCCAGCAGAAAGGCCAGACCCAAAGTCAAAGGAACAAACAAGAAGTGATACATGGCTGTCAGCGCAAATTGAAAGCGCGATAGCTCGACGACTTCTTCAACTATCATTTGTGACTCCTTACATGGTGCTCCGCCCACTGCCTTTAGATCCCCATCAAAGACAGCGGGTGGTGAGTTGGATAGCTTAGTTCATTAATTTCTTATCTACCCGGATATCCGGATAAACCACCCAAATGATCCGCCTTGCCTCTCCCCAGCTTTCCAAAGGCTCAAAAATCGGCTTTTTTCAGCCAGAGCGAGAGGCGAATCACGCTTTTGCAGACTTATGCGATCAGCATCAGCATTTGCCAGTGTTCCAATATTTGCAAATTATTTAATATCAGTCACTTGCGCTATTAGTTCAGCTAAGATTTGCCCTGATTTTATACCACTTGAATTTGACGCAAATCAATCAAACTCCGGCCTTTAGCTGGGTTTTGCGGTGAGGGACACAGGCACCAATAAAATACATTGACCAATCACCAGATATGTGCTAGACACTTTACTTCAATATGATATAACAACAACTTTTGGAAGCTTCACCAAGATTTAATCAAAAACCTGATAAAACAAACTTTTTAACAATTTCGAAAGTTAAATATACTAACAACAAAAATAAAACCCCACACATAACCAGGAATAAATAACTGTTTTACATACACAAAATTAAACATATAAAAATCAACGAAAAACACAGCCATAAATCGGATTAGTTTTACTAATCTTATTATGTATTATTTCTCGTTTGATAAGTTCGATATAATTGACTACTATATAGCCTGTGTTAAGGAGACGCTCAGGTCGGTCGATATCGATATCTGCAGACCTTCCTCCGCGCACAATGATTGAACTTTGTGTGGAGATATTGCTATGAAAAAATTTTTCGAACGTCTGGTTAACTGGTATAAGCCTGTTTTTGCTGAACTTTATAAGTCTCAACTGGTTTATTAATCACAATTGAACAATTGTTTGTCTTGAAGTTTTGTTAGCGCAAAACAGCCCCGTAGGTAACCCTATGGGGCTTTTTCATATCTGCAATTAATAAAAAGAGATTACCGTCTTAGTCCGGCTTTAGCCTATTAAGTGATGTAAAGTCTACATTTTGACACTTCATTACATAAGGATGTACTGAACAAAATGTAAGCTATTGAAGGTTTGTGCTTTTTACTATGAAACAAAAGTTAAATAAAAAAGGCGGGTTATAAATACCCGCCTTTTTTTACCTTTTATAGGATGATTTTCAACCTTATCCCAGCTTCACTCTGGCGTTACGGAACATTCTCATCCAAGGGCTATCTTCACCCCAGTTTTCCGGATGCCAGGAGTTGGCGACTGTACGGAACACCCGCTCAGGGTGAGGCATCATGATGGTGACTTTGCCATCCAGGCTACAGATCCCGGACAAGCCGTTGGGCGAGCCGTTGGGGTTCTGTGGATACAAGCTAGCCACCTCACCTTTACCGTTGACATAACGCAGCGCCACAGTGCCGCTCTGCTCGGCTGCTGCCATGGCAGCAGCTGAAGCAAACTCGGCACGCCCTTCCCCGTGGGAAACAGCAATCGGCATTCTGGAACCTGCCATACCGCTGAAGAACAGCGATGGGCTTGGCTGCACTTCCACCAGGCTGAAACGCGCTTCAAAGCGTTCAGAGCGGTTACGGACAAAGTGCGGCCAATGCTCGGTACCCGGAATGATCTCCTTGAGATTGGAGAGCATCTGGCAACCATTACAAACACCCAGAGCAAAGCTGTCGGCGCGCTCGAAGAAGCGGCTGAAGTCCTCACGGGCACGGCTATTGAACAGGATGGACTTGGCCCAACCTTCACCGGCGCCCAATACATCACCGTAAGAGAAGCCGCCACAGGCCACCAGTCCCTGGAACTCTTCCAGGCTAATACGGCCACTGAGGATATCCGACATATGCACATCGCGGCTTTCAAAACCGGCGCGCTCGAACGCAGCTGCCATCTCAATATGCGAGTTGACCCCTTGCTCACGCAAGATCGCCATCTTGGGCGCTGCGCCCTTGAGGATATAAGGCGCGGCAACATCTTCTGCCGGATCAAAGCTTAAGTTAACCGTGAGGCCGGGATCGTTTTCATCCAGCTTGAGGTCAAACTCTTCACGGGCACACTCAGGGTTGTCCCTGAGCGCCTGCATTCTGTAGGTGGTTTCAGACCAGAGCTTACGCAGCTCGGTACGTGAAGCACTGTAGATTTCGGCGCCCTGATCCTGGATATAGATGCGGCCATCGTCGCTCAGCTCTGCTATCGGATGACAATCCACACCGGCATCAGAGTAAGCCTTGATAATCTCGGCGGCTTGGCCCTTACTCACCTGCAGCACGGCGCCCAACTCTTCGTTGAACAGGCGCGCCAGGGCGCTGCCGGCCAGCGCAGAAATATCCACCTTCAGACCAGTGTGACCGGCGAAGGCCATTTCCACCAAGGTGGTGAACAAACCTCCGTCACTCTTGTCGTGGTAAGCCAGCAAACTCCGCTCGGCCACCAACTGCTGAGTCACCTCGAAGAAAGCTTTCAATACGGCTGCCTGATCCAGATCCGGCGCGATATCGCCCAGCTCACCGAACACCTGCGCCAGGCAGGAACCGCCCAGACGAGTCTTGCCCTTGGCCAGATCGGCCAGCAGCAATACGGTTTCGCCCTTGTCGGTACGCAGCTCAGGGGTCACGGTATTGCGAATGTCGCGCACCGCACCGAAGGCGGTGATGATCAGCGACATAGGTGCGGTAACCGCCTTCTGCTCGCCCTTGTCTTCCCAGGCGGTCTTCATCGACATCGAGTCTTTGCCCACAGGGATGGTCAGTTCAAGCTCAGGGCACAGCTCTTCGCCCACTGCCTTGACCGCCTCATAGAGGCCGGCATCTTCACCCGGGTGACCGGCTGCAGACATCCAGTTGGCCGAAAGCTTAATGCGCTTCAGTGAGCCGATATCGGCACCGGCCATGTTCAGCAAGGATTCGGCCACGGCCATCCGCGCCGAGGCACCAAAATCCAGCAAGGCCAACGGAGTGCGCTCCCCCATGGACATGGCTTCGCCCACATAACTGTCGAACGAGGCGGCGGTAACGGCGCAATCCGCCACAGGTACCTGCCAGGGGCCGACCATCTGATCGCGGTTCACCAAGCCGGTTACCGTGCGATCGCCTATGGTGATCAAGAAGCTCTTGTCGGCAACGGTTGGCAGAGTCAGCACCCGCTTAACGGCTTCCGCCAGATCGATGGACGCTTCATCCAGCGCCGCAGACTGCGCCTTTTGACTCACTACATCACGGCTCATCTTCGGCGGCTTGCCCAGCAAAACTTCCAGTGGCAAGTCGATAGGCTTGTTGTCAAAGTGCTCGTCGCTCAGGCTCAGGTGCTGCTCGGCAACCGCCTCGCCCACCACGGCAAATGGCGCACGCTCGCGCTCACAAATGGCGGCGAAGGTATCGATGTTTTCGGCTGCCACAGACAGCACATAACGCTCCTGGGATTCGTTACACCAGATCTCCAGCGGGCTCATGCCTGGCTCATCGGAAGGTACATTACGCAGCTCAAACTTACCGCCGCGACCGGCATCGCTGACCAGCTCAGGGAAGGCGTTGGACAAACCACCGGCGCCCACATCGTGAATAAACTGAATTGGGTTGGCATCACCCATCTGCCAGCAGCGGTCGATAACCTCCTGACAGCGGCGTTCCATTTCCGGGTTTTCCCGCTGCACCGAGGCAAAGTCCAGATCTTCACTGGACTGGCCGGACGCCATGGAGGAAGCCGCGCCGCCGCCAAGGCCAATGTTCATCGCCGGACCACCCAGTACAATCAGCTTGGCGCCTAAGGAGATCTCCCCTTTCTGTACGTGCTCTTCACGAATGTTGCCAAGGCCGCCGGCCAGCATAATAGGCTTGTGATAACCGCGCACCTCGACACCGTTGTGGCTGCAAACCTGCTGCTCATAGGTGCGGAAGTAACCCAACAGGGCCGGACGACCGAATTCGTTGTTGAAAGCGGCGCCGCCAAGAGGGCCGTCGATCATGATGTCAAAAGCGGTCACAATCCGGTCCGGCTTGCCGTAGTCCCCTTCCCAAGGCTGCACAAAGCCCGGGATCTTGAGGTTGGATACGCTGAAGCCGGTCAAACCCGCCTTGGGCTTGGAGCCGCGGCCGGTAGCGCCTTCGTCACGGATTTCACCGCCCGAGCCTGTGGCAGCACCAGGATAAGGACTGATGGCGGTCGGGTGGTTGTGGGTCTCCACCTTCATCAGAATATGCATCGGCTCTGTGTGATAGCGATAAACGCCGTCACTGTCGGGGAAGAAACGCCCGGCTTCAAAACCTGTCATTACCGCGGCGTTGTCTTTATAGGCCGACAACACATAGTCCGGGGTCTTCTCATAGGTATTCTTGATCATCTTGAACAGCGACTTGGGCTGCACTTCGCCGTCAATGGTCCAATCGGCGTTGAAGATCTTGTGACGACAGTGTTCTGAGTTCGCCTGGGCGAACATCATAAGTTCAATATCGTTGGGGTTGCGCTCAAGGCGCAGGAAATTGGTGACCAGGTAGTCGATTTCATCATCGGCCAGCGCCAGGCCCATTTCGCGGTTGGCGATTTCCAGCGCCCGGCGGCCTTCGCCGAGAATGTTGACGCTGACAAAAGGCTTGGGCTCAGTACGGGCAAACAGCATATCGGCCGCTTCAAAGCTGTCCAGAACCACTTCCATCATGCGGTCGTGCAGCAGCGCCTTGAGGCTCTTGAGCTGTTCGCCGCTCAGAGTATCGGATTCCACATAGTAAGCCAGACCGCGCTCCAAACGTTTTACCTGCTTGAGGCCGCAGTTGTGGGCAATGTCGGTGGCTTTGGAAGACCAGGGAGAAATAGTACCGGGACGGGGAGTAACAAAAAGGAGAGTTCCTTGGGGTTCGTGGGATTCGATGGCCGGACCGTAGGTGAGAATCTTACTCAACTGCGCTTGGTCATCGGGGGTGAGCGCTTCGCTCAAATAAGCCAAATGAACGTATTCGGCATAGATTTGCTTTACCGGAAGCTGAGCGGCTTCACAGGCCTGCATCAGCTTTTGCACTCTGAATGCCGAGAGTGCGGGGGCTCCGCGGATGATCTCCATCACGTCTTATCACCTTATTATTTATAATTACAGGGTCAGAGGTGGCGCTATTATAGGTAAATGCGCCCTACAAATCACCTCAGACTTTGCTCAAAACAGTGTTTCCTGTGATATAAAGTAATCCTATGGGGTAATATACCCTCCGGCGTAAAACCTCTGACTAAATCAACAGGAAACAGCGCTGAAAACCAATACACAATTCATTGAATTTGTTTACAAACATATCAGACATAAGGGATAAGCCCTATCCCGGCAGCAAACCACAGGCTAAAGGCTTTTACCGATAGATAATGAAACGAATTACCGCGACTCTCACCCTGATCATCTTGCTGGCCGGCTGCCGGCAACCTGTCGTGGATGAAGCTCAGGTAAGCCCGACGGTGAAAGAAATCAAAGAGCTCAGGGTGGGTACCCTTTATGGCCCACAAATATTTGTCTCCTCTACTCAAGGAAACACTGGGTTTGACTATGAGATGGCCGCGCGTTTTGCCGACTTTCTCGGCAAGCCGCTGGAAATGAAGCCCTACGGCAATATCAGTGAGCTTTACCAGGCGCTGAAGCAAAACGAGATAGATTTGATTGCCGCCGGGCTGTCGGATACCCGCAGTCGCAGACAGCAATTTCGCCTCGGACCGCCGCTTTATCGGGTCAATCAGGTGATGGTCTACCGCGCCGGCACTCCTGTTCCCAGAGATCTCAACGCCCTGGATGCGCCAGTCACTGTAATAGCCGACTCGTCGTTTGTGGAAACCCTCAACCGACTCAAGACAGATAATCCCAACCTGGAGTGGCAACAGGTCGCAGATAAAGATAATGAAGAGCTACTGAGCATGATAGCCAGCGGCGAACTCAGCTATACCATCTCTGACTCCACCAGCATCAATATCAATCGCCGTTTTATGCCTGAGCTGAGATCCGGCCAGGTACTGGAGCGCCAGCAGGCTGTAGTCTGGCTGTTGCCACCCAGAGGCAGCGATCAACTGATGAGCCAACTGCTGCGTTTCTGGCATCAGGAACAAAGAGATGGCACGCTGGAACACCTGGTGGAAAAGTACTTCGGCCATGTCAAACGTTTCGACTATGTCGACACCCGCGCCTTTATCCGTGCAGTGGACAGCAAGCTGCCCAAGTACCGCCATCTGTTTGAAACTTATGCCGGTGAACTCGACTGGCGCAAGCTGGCCGCCACCAGTTATCAGGAGTCGCACTGGAACCCCAGAGCCCGCTCACCGACCGGCGTGCGCGGTATGATGATGCTGACCCTGGCAACCGCCAAACAGTTGGGAGTGGAGAATCGCCTCGATCCCGAGCAGAGCATCCGTGGCGGTGCCCGCTATCTGAGCGACATTTTGGTACGCCTGCCTGAGTCTATTCCTGAGGAGGAGCGGATGTGGTTTGCCCTCGCCTCATATAACATAGGCTATGGCCATGTGGAGGATGCCCGTAAGCTGGCACAGGCCAGAGGCCTTAATCCCAGCGCCTGGAAAGATCTCAAGCAGGTATTACCCTTGCTGCAAAAGCGCAAATACTACCAGCACACCCGCTATGGCTATGCCAGAGGTAACGAGGCGGTGCACTATGTAGACAGTATCCGCCGTTACTACGACACCCTGGTGTGGATAGACAATCAAGCCAAGCAGGAAATGCTGGCTAAAGAACAGGCCCAGCAAGAAACCCAGGCTGAGGTGCAACGACAGAGCGAGGAAGCAACCGATCTCAGTGGCGCCCAGCCCGACTGAAAACCCTGCAGACCACTCATTTTCGCGTCAAACAGTCTGGCTATTATACACAACGCGCCATTTGGGGCTGGCGCAAGCTTAAATAAGCTGTTAGCTTGTCATTGCTGCAAAAAACTTACGAACACACCTTAAGGTAAGCTTATGAAAAGAAAGACTATTAATAATGCAATGGCCCGTCGTCGTAGCCTGGTTAAAACCCGTCACAAGCGTATTCTCAACCGTCACAAACTCTTCTTCAGTTTTCTGCAGCAGGCGGATTAAGCTTTCTTGCTTGCCTCAACGCTTTTTGCTCTTGTCTGCGGCGCCTGAAAAACGCACTCAACTGTTCGCTGCACTCCTGTTCCATCACCCCGCCGCTAACGGCCAACTTGTGATTGAACAGGGGATGACGCACCAGATCCAACACTGAACCAGCCGCGCCAGTTTTAAGATCGGCAGCCCCGTATACCAATCTCCCCACCCTGGCATGTACCATGGCACCAGCGCACATGGCGCAAGGCTCCAGCGTCACATAGAGGGTTGTATCCAACAAACGGTAGTTTTCCAGTTGACCGCCTGCCTGCCTGAGACAGAGAATTTCCGCGTGGGCACAGGGATCATTGGCGGCAATAGGTTGGTTCCAGCCGCAGGCAATAAGCTGGTCATCTTTAACCAACACAGCTCCGACCGGTACTTCACCGAGAGCTTCCGCCTTTTGCGCCATCTCCATGGCCAATTGCATCCAATGTAAATCGCGATTCTCTGTCATTCTATCTGTCCGTCGTCAATGCGGCGCCAGAGTATAATACGTTTCCTGCTATAAGTTTAAGCCTAACCTACTCACCCTTTTGTTGACTCTATAACGGCATCATTTTGAGCCAACTCAACAAAACACCTTGGTGAAATAAACATATGGCTGACAATCTCTCTTGAATTAGCTAAAAAACACCTATCCCTACCAGATCATATCCGTATGAATGAACAGCAAACCCGAATTGTTACCACAATGAGACCAGTACAAAGTAATTAACACCCAAGCAGCAAACTCATGTCCGCTTAAAGTTACAGCCGTAATATAATGGCTTTAACTAAAAGACCTGTGATAGTGAGTATCTTTTATAATTCAAGGTATTCAGAGGCTCAAACTGACACCGACAAAGAAGGCGCGCCCTTGCAGTATCATATCACTGTTGGTGTCTTCTTCTGCCGGTTGCTCATCGGTAAAGTTGGTAACCCCGGCACGTAGTTTCAGGTGATCGTTTAGCCGATAACTGCTGCCGATATCGAAGCGGCTGTAGCCATCCTGACGCACGGCACTGCTATCCAGATATGAACCGAAATAGTTACCGGCAACATACAGCTGCCAATCGTCGGTGAGATACCAATCCAGTTGCACATTGGCACTCTGGCGTGGGCGACCGGTGAGTTCACCGCCGTCACCTGTCTCGGTATCGAGATAACTGTAGTTTGCCTTGAGGCCGAGATCTGCTGTGATATCCACGCTGGCGGTCAACTCTACCCCTTGCAAAGTTACCTTGGACTCGTTGTAGTAAGTACGGGTTGGGCTGGAGCCATCCCAAGCCGAAACAGTGATCAGATCTTCCACCTTGTTATGAAACAGGGTTGCTGACAGCTCGTAGGAAGGCTGACTCCATAAGGCTGCCAGCTCATAGTTGACACTGGTTTCGGGCTCAAGATCTGCATTGCCCACTACAGTACAAGCGCCGCGGCAACTGACTGAAGAGAAAGTCGGAGATGATTCAAACAATGCCGGCGCCCTGAATGCCGTGCCAACACCGCCTTTAAGCACCAGTGCATCAGAGGCACGGTAAACCAGATATGCCCTGGGGCTGAAATGGCTGCCGTACTTTTCGTTGTCTTCGTAGCGGCCGCCGAGGGTCAGGGTGAAATCATCCAGGAAATCGAACTGATCCTGAATAAACAGCGAGTATTGTTCAACACTGTCACCACCGGTAAGCGGATATTGCACGGGATCGTCGACTTCAGTTTCAAAGTACTCGGCGCCGACTGTCCAGTCCTGCTGCCACAGGTTAAAGAAGGCCGAGCCTCTGAAGGTAGTGTTTTTCTCTTCGATGTCGCGTCCCAAAGGGGGCTGCAGCGAATAGCGGCTGTTGTAGTCGTAGATATCCGACTTTTCAAGGTTGGCCAAAAGCTCAGTGCCACCCCAGCTCCACTCGCCTTTGTGAGTCAGAGCAAAGGTGTTGCGCTCTATCTTCTGCTCGCGTGTTGAATTGGCGGCAAAGGTGGTTAAGGGCACCTTGTCATTATCGTATTGATAATCCAAGTCCAGCGATTGATTGTCTGCCAACTGCCAGGTGAGCGAGCCATAGAGCTTGCGAGTCTTGCGCTCTTCTATGGTGTCCTGATTCGGGGTCAGCTCGGGCATCAGCCAGGCGTCCTGCTCAGCCATCTCTGCGGTGAACATCAGCCCCAGATTATCTGTGAGTTTGCCCGAGCCAAACAGGTTGGTACGGCTGCGATCGCCACCCTCGCCGTCCTGCATCCAACTGTACTCGCTGTCGAGTACCAGTTGCCAGTCATCATCTGGCGCCTTGGTGATCACGTTGATGACCCCGCCAACCGCATCTGAACCATAGAGAGCCGACATGGGGCCGCGAACAATCTCCACCCGGGAGATGGCGTCGATGGGGATAGCGGTCAAGTCAAAGTTACCACCGCGCCACTGACCATTGGAAGAAGAAACCCGTTTGCCGTTGATCAACATCAGTACATAGTCTTCATCCATACCACGGATATAGATGCTGTTTCGGCCCGAGTCGTTGGTCACCACATTGACGCCGACGCTGTTTCTCAGCACATCCCCCAGATCTTTGACCGGCATCAGCTTAATCGCTTCGGCATCGATCACCGAGATTGAGGCAGGTGCAGTACTGAGTTGCTGATCCTTGGCACTGGCGGTAACGACCATATGCTCCATTTCACCTTCATCTGCCTGGGTATAACCACTGACAGCCATGGCGATCAGGCTCAAGGTAAGCAGTTTACGGCACTTATCCAGTTTCATTCTATTCCCCCGATTATCGCGGCGAAGATTGCGCCCTATAGCTTGTTGCTTTTGGGTAAATCCAGATAAAGCCCCTGGTTCCATAGCGCGAAAAAGTAGCATAATTCTTACAACATAGAAATGATATTAGTTATCATTTACAATATAATGTGCGAATGTGGGCCAGGCCACTCAAAAGCCCATCAGGGCTGAATTTCAAGCTGAAAATATCACCTTTACCGAGTAAATATTTCGATGAAAAAAACACTGTTTATCCCTCTGACGCTATTGTTCGGTATGCTGGTAGGCTGCAGCGCCCAAAGCCTGGACAAAGAAGGCGCCGGGAAACAACAGCGATTGACGCTGAACTCCAACATATTAGGGGAATCGCGGGAAGTATTACTGCGCCTTCCCAAACACTGGGACGCCAGGCAGAGCAAGAGCTTTGCCCGTTATGTGATTCTGGATGCCGAGCAGCAGTTTGAGCATCTTGCGCCCATGCTGGATTATCTGGCTTCGGGGGTAAATCCTGCGATACCTGAAGGCGTCATAGTTGGCATCATCAACCGTAACCGTATTCGGGACTTCACTGCGGTGAAACTGGAAACACTACCCGGTGGTAGACCCGCAGGATCGCTTTATCAGCAATCGGGGAATGCCGGCGCTTTTCTCGACTTTCTCGACCAGGAACTTAACCCCTGGCTGAATGCCAGACTTGGGCAACCCGGCCCTACTGTGCTTATTGGTCACTCTTTTGGAGGCTTGTTGGCACTGGAGGCGCTGCGCCGACAACAGCCTATGTTCAATGCTTACCTGGTGCTGGATGCCAGTCTCTGGTACGACAGCCCAACTTATGCCGATGAGCTCGAGCAGGCACTCACTCAGGGCAAGCTAACAGGCAAGCCCCTGTACATGGCGATAAGTAACCAGGCCACCACCCCCGGACTTGGCCGCAATGACTACCACAAACAGCGAAATCTGGCGCTGGCCAAACATCTGTCGGCGCAGCCGTCTCAGCAACTTATATTTCACAGCGAGTTCTTCAGTGACGAAGATCATCACTCCCTGCCTCACATAGGTGTCTATCAAGGTATTCGCTGGCTGATGCACTCGCAACAGTTGGATATTTACGCCGAGGATTTCAGCGTGACGGAAGTGGTCAGTCGCTTCACGCACTTGAGCGAGAGCCAGGGAATTGAAATCAAGCCTCAGTATCATGCACTCAAAGGCTTGCTGCGCCAGACACAAAGACAAAAGCTTGCTCAACAGCAGCGGATATTGACCCAGCTTGTCGAGCATTATTACCCCGGCTCCACCCTCGAATGACTCATACGTAATTCAATGGCAACAAAAAAAGCGGCAACCCTGAGGTTGCCGCTTTTTCAAGATTTGAGCTGCCTGGCTGAGGCCTAATCCAAAAACGCTTCTTCGTCTTTCTCTACCGGAAGTGATTCAATCACTTCATCCTGCAGTTGGTAGTAAGCATCTTGGTACTCATGAATTTCCATAACAACTCCAGTCTATTCTGTAGGGTACAGGGCGTATCTTTTTCTTGGATTCCTGTTAAGTTCAGGTCCCGACGACACTTTATGCCCGATTCCGGCTTTTCGGAGCCTTAGGTCCTTAGGTCCTTAGGTATTGCCCCTAAGGCGGCGCCAGTATAACAGGGCTAGAGAAGGAGTTACAGAAAACTTTCACTTTCGTTACCCCAAACTGGTAAAACCACCTTCAAAAGCTCAGATACCCACCAGTTATGTAGGAAGCACTGAAAGACTTTCAGTTTTTTATGCCCCTGGGTTTTGAGGCGAAATTTTTTAAACACATTGGGTCTAGCGGCGGGCGCTGCAACTGCTATAGCTTAAAGGAGGCCTCCCCGGCCCGTAAATCAGCAAGAGGACGACGCCATGAATCATATTGTCGACTTTGAAGCACGAACTCTCGCCACCCTGCTGGCCAGTGGCGATATATTGGGAATGCGCATGTTTATGGAAAGGATGCAGATGCCCTTGGATGTCCAGGACAGGCTACTGCATCAGGCATCCTGCTTGAGCAGTTTTGATGTCGAAGGCATAGCCGCCCTGTTGGAAGAAGGCGGCCAATCCCTGATCTCTGAACGGCTCGGTTATTGAGTGTTAGAGCCCGGTTCTCCCTCATAGCGATACAGCAACACCTTCAATGCCCTGTCAGGATCCCGGTCTGCAAAGGCCGGTGGGTTATCCAGCTGTTTAACAAACTCAAGTTCTGGTGCGGCGTCACTGACCTGGTTCTGTAAAAAAGCTCTGTCCAGCTCAGGTGCATTAAGACAAAGCAACAGCTCGGCCCCCGGGTTCAAGAGTTGCGGCAGATGACGCAGCAATCGCAGATAGTCTTTGGTTGCCACAAAGCTGCCCTTTTGATTGCTGGGCGGATCGACAATCAGCAAGTCATAGGGCCCGAGTTTTTTAAGTTTGCCCCAGGACTTGAAGATATCATGCCCCAGAAAGCGGGCACCGGCAGTAAGGCCATTGAGCAAATGGTTTTGCTTGCCGATGGCCAGCGCCCCTTTACTCATATCCATATTGACCACCTCATCGGCGCCGCCCTTGAGGGCCGCCACCGAAAATGCACAGGTATAGGCAAACAGATTCAATACTTTCCGCTGAGCACTGTTGGCCATCACCCACTCGCGGCCGTTTCGCATATCCAGAAATAAACCATGATTCTGGCCACGCAGCAGATGCAACTGATAACGGCAACCAAGCTCGCTGGCCAGATGTGGCTCGGGGATCTCGCCGGCAATGAGCTCGGTGCGGGTCTGCCCGGCGGCGCGGTATTGATAGACCAGATTCAGTGCCAATCCCAAAGCTTGCCAGCGTAATTGCAGACGCTCGGTAACCAAGGCCAGTTCTTCCGGCGTCAGGGGTTTAAAGGTGGTCAGCAACACCACAGGCTCAAACCAATCCAGGCATAAGTGCTCGGCGCCGGGATAACGGCCGCCGCGACCATGAAACAAACGGCCACACTCATCGCCTGGAGTCAGGTCGGTGATGGCTTCCAAAAATAACTGCATGAAATCCTCAACTTCTTATTTCTGCCTTTATTCGGCATCGGCTGCCGCTTCATTATCGGCATTTTCCCGCACGGCAATACTGGCCTCGTCCGAGAGCAAGATTGCCAACCAGTTGCCACTCTGGCTCGATTCCAGAGCTATCTTGACTATCATGGTAAGCGGCACGGACAGCAACATGCCGACCGAGCCCAGGAGCCAGCCCCAGAAGATCAACGACAGGAAAACCACCAGAGTAGATAACCCGAGGCCACGTCCCATAAATCTGGGCTCTACCAGATTGCCCATCACCATGTTGGTCGCCAGATACAGGGCGGCAACCCCACCGGCACCCGCGGTGCCCAGCTGCACAAAGGCCAGCAGTACGGCAGGAATGGCGGCGATGATAGAGCCGATATTGGGAATATAGTTAAACAAAAAGGCCACTACGCCCCAGAGCAGCGCATAATCCACCCCCATCAGTGCCAGACCGACACCGACAATAATACCGGTTGCCAGGCTGACCAGGGTCTTGATCACCATATATTGGTTCACCGAGTGCAAGAAACGCTCAATCTGGGACAAACGCATATCAGGGTCATCCAGCGCCAGATGCACCTTACGCGGCAAAGATTGTGCCTCAAACAGCATAAAGACTATGGTGAGCACTATCAGAAACAGGTTGGCCATCACATTGCCCACGCCGGAGAGCGTATTGGTGGTCAAAGACAAGGCCATGCCGGGGTCCAAATAGGTCAACACCTTGTCTTTGGAGATATGGATATTCAGCTCCTTGAGCTTGTCCAATATCCAGGCAAATTGCTCCACCAGCTGTGAGCGGTATTGCGGCAATTGCTGGGAAAACTCATTGATGGAACTGCCCACTACAGAAGCCAGCCAGAGCCCGAGCAACAAAATAATCGCCACCAGCACAAATACAGCCAGGGCGCGGGGCACGCGATAACGGCTCAAGGCATTGATCGCCGGGCTGCAGATAACCGCAATAAAAGCCGACAACACAAAGGGCACCACTATGGCGCTGGCGGCCTTAATTCCAGCCAGTACTATGACCAGGCAAGCCATGATAGCGAATCCTTTCAGCGCCATGGACGGACGGTAGGCTGATGACATAATTGAAATTCCTTGTTGTTCTCTGTCACAATCAGCCGTTGCATCAACAACAAAAAGTAGTGACATGATGAAACCCGAACTAGCTATTATACGCATTAAAAACCTGCGCCTGCGCACTTTTATCGGTATCAAGGAAGAGGAGATCAACAACCGTCAGGATGTGATCATCAATGTTTGCATCCATTACTGCGCCGACAAGGCGCGCAGGAGTGATGATATGGAGCACGCGCTCAATTATCGCACCATCACCAAGGCGATCATTAACCTGGTGGAGGACAACCGTTTCTCCTTGCTGGAGCACCTCACTGGTAAAGTGCTGGAAATAGCCAGCGAACATGAATGGGTAGAGTACGCCAGCGTTGAAATCGACAAGCCTCACGCCTTGAGGTACGCCGACTCGGTTTCACTGCAGCTGAACTACCGTAAACCGGCGTAAGCCAGTCTATACTCTGGAGAAACATTCAATAAGTCAGGGAGAAGGCATGAATATTTTGCTCACTGGTGCAACCGGATTTGTCGGTTCAGAACTGGCGCAGCGGCTGGCAAAACTTCATAGGCTGACTATTTTGAGCCGCAACCCCGCGGCGGCAGAGCAAAAGCTGGCGCTGGCACAGACCCGGTACATAGATTCGCTGCAAACACCAGGACTGCTTGAGGAGATAGATGCCATCATCAACCTCGCCGGTGAACCCATAGTTTCTAAACGCTGGAGCGATAAGCAGAAACAGCGGATCTGCCACAGCCGCTGGGACATCACAGAGCAGTTGGCTAGGCTTGTCCGCAACAGCCAAAAGAAACCCCAAGTTTTTCTCAGCGCCTCGGCGGTGGGTTTTTACGGCCGTCAGGGGCCGGAGCCCATAGACGAAAACGCCACGCCCCATGATGAGTTCAGCCACAGGGTCTGTGCCCAATGGGAGCAAAAAGCCCTGGCGGTTGCCGATCTCACTCGGGTCTGTATCTTTCGCATCGGCATAGTACTTGGCAAAGATGGCGGCGCCTTGGCCAAGATGCTGCCGGCCTTCAAACTGGGCCTGGGCGGCCCGATTGGCCATGGTCGTCAGGGAATGAGCTGGATCATGCGCGAAGACTTGCTGCGCCTTATTGAATTTCTGCTGGAAAATGAAGCCTGCCGCGGCATATACAATGCCACCGCGCCGCAGCCTGTCAGCAATCGCGACTTCAGCAAGGCTCTCGGCAAAGCGCTGCACCGCCCCGCTTGTCTGCCGGCACCGGCATTGGCCCTGCAACTGGCAATGGGTGAAATGTCGACCCTGCTGACCGAAGGCCAGTTTGTATTACCGGTTCATGCCCAGGCCGATGGTTTCGAATTCAACTACCCGGAAATCAACCACGCGATGAAGAACTTATTCGATTAGCACTGACAAGGACTAAGGTCAACGTATCCTCAACCTTTGAATTCACCAACAAAAACGCCCGCTGCTGCGGGCGTTTTTCATCTTAAGCGGTTAAAAGCTCAGGCTGGTGCTGGCCTTTTGTTTATCATTGTCGGTCACGGTCAAGGTCACTTCATTGGCACGACCGCCAATACGCATGGCAACCGGGCCGTTGAATCTTCGCCCATCGTTGAAGCGCCACTGCTGCTTTTTGATATAACCGTCAGGATCATAGCTCTCGGAGATAAACACCTGCAGCAACCAAAGATCCAGATGGCGGATAACCGCCACAGGCTCGGTCGGCTCAGGGGCTATCTCAACGGTCACCTCACGGCTGACACTGTGCTGGGCACCTTTGTCGTCAGTCACGGTCAAAGTGATGAGGTAGACGCCGCTTTGCTGGTATTCATGACTCACCTGCTCGCCAAAGGCTTGAGTACCATCCCCCAGATCCCACTCCTGGCTCACCAACTCACCGTCGCTATCACTCGACGTGCTAGAGAGCGCCACCGCAGCACCATTTTGCTGCACTGAAAACTCGGCAACCGGTGCCTGATTGGCCGCGGCAAAGTCCAGGGCGATGATCACAGGGTCGTGATCCGATGAACGGAAGGCATCGTTGCTGTAGAAACTTTGCAGTTGCTCCGGCGTCTTGAACTCAGTGTTATAGTCCAGCACTCTGGGTTCATCGGTATTGATATGCCAATCGGTAACATCACGAACATTGGTCAGCATGGCTTCATTGGCCAGTGCATGATCTAACTGTCCCGACTCACCTGAGAACACATAGGAGTATGCTGAAGGCTTACCAAGCTCGCCAAACAACTCGGCGTAACCGGCATTGGCCAGGGTTGTCAGTGGATCTTCCTTGGCATAGGCATTGAGATCCCCTATCACCAGTACCTTGTCACCCTGATATTCAGTCTGCAGGAACTGGCCTATCGCCATGGCAGCGCGGGTTCGGGTCAAATTACAGTTACCCTGGCCGTCGTTCATGTCGGGATCGCCCAGCGCATTACAATCACTGCCCTTGGACTTGAGGTGGTTGACCGCCACCACAAAGTTATCCTCACTGTCGTTGACGCTAAACTTCTGGGTCAGCATGGGACGGTTCTTGCCATCGTTGAACAGCACCTGACCATTGTCATCCAGCGCCGAATTACTGCTGTCCAGAATCGCCGCTACCCCTTCCGGGGTGACTCTGTCCTGACGATACAGAATACCGACGCTGATCTCATCGTTGCCAATGCGATTAACCTGTGGCGCCAGATAGCGATAGCTGTCAGTGCCAATGGCGTCGTTGAGACCGCGGGCCAGATCGGCAATTGCCGAGTTACTGTCGAAACCATCGTTCTCGATTTCCATCAAACCGAAGACATCGGCGTTAATGGTTTTCATCGCCGCGATTATCTTGGCTCGTTGGCGCTCAAACTCCGCTTGAGTATCGGCGCCACGGGAGGTGGGGAAACCGCCGCCCTGGCCATCGCCGTTAAAATAGTTGAGCACGTTGAAACTGGCAACTGTCAAGGCATCGAGACGATTCAACTCAGGCTCGGACGCTCTGGGATTGGCGGCAACAAAGTTGACGGTATCGACCGGCATCAAACGGTAAATACCAAAACCGTAATGCATCACCGCGGTGAGGTTTGTGACAGTATCACCGACTCTGAGCGGGTTAGCGGCGCTCAGACCCGGGGCCGGATAAATAACAGGATCCGGGTTTTGTGCCGTCAGGCCATCGTCAAGCACTATGGAATCCAGGGCATTGGCTGCCGTAACCGCCAAGGCATCGGCGCCGGGATTGGCTACCTGAGTACCGATAAAGTGACGGCTTGAACCCAACAACACCTCACCATAACGGCCAAGGTTGTAGACTTCGTTTACCGTAAGATGCTGCTCAAAGCTGACCAGCATGCCTTCGAAGGCTTCAAGTGCACTGCTGTCATTGACCGGCAGGCTCACTCTGGCTGCACTCGGCAGAGGTTGTGATGTGGCACACAAGGCCTTGGCACTGACATTGGTCAGTTCGGTCAAGCCTTGATATTCAGTGACCTGAGCCCGCACCCGAATTCGGTCGCCTGCCTGATAACCACTGGCGCTATTGCCTGTGTACAGGAACACCCCTTCCGAGGTTAAAGGATCGGCATCCGCTTCGGCATCGGCCATCTGCAGGAACAATCCCTTGAGACCCGCTTCCTGGTTACTGGTGACTATTGCTTCCACTTCCAGGGTTTCACCGGCCAATGGACTGGCCTCGCCGCTACCCTGCAATGCATGAATGGGTGTAGCCGCATCGCCGCAAACCAGGGCGCCATTACCGGGATCTGTCGGTTCACCCGGCTCGCCGGCATTACCGCCAAAGGCCCCCAGATCGTCGATATTATCGATGGCAAAGCCGTCCCAACCACTGAGGTCGACCGCATCGAAGGGGTCGAGATCCGCACTCAAGTTGTCCAGCTTACGCCTTATGGTATTGTTTTGAGTGGAAACATCACCGCTGCCCCACTCGGAGCCGGGATCCACCCCAACCTGGCCCAGGCTGTCGACCACCTCACCATTACGGCTCAGCACCAGGGCATCATCACCGTTGAAGAAACTGGCGCTGCTGGTTTGCTGCGCCAACGCCAGGATTGCAGCGTCGGCATCATTGTCGGCCAATACATGAGTGCCACCGGCGGCCAGCATGCCGCTCAGGGCAATGCTGCTGCCTGCACTGCTACTGCCATTGAAGAAGATATCCAGCTGATACTGGCTGAGATCGACAGCGTGACTGCCGGTGTTAAAGAGCTCGATGGCCTTATTATTGCCTGAACCTTCAACGTATTCGGAAATGATCACTTGCTCACTCGCCTGAGCCTGGG
This sequence comes from Shewanella indica, assembly GCF_033842865.1. NCBI lineage: Bacteria > Pseudomonadati > Pseudomonadota > Gammaproteobacteria > Alteromonadales > Shewanellaceae > Shewanella > Shewanella indica. The sequence continues at coordinate 3,094,791 of NZ_JAWXXR010000001.1, read as the reverse complement.
CAGCAATACTGCCCACGGCCAGGGCAAGCAGACTTGCCTTGGTTAACATATTGACCCCTGAAATATATCCTGATTATAGTGATTTTCTTATTTATCAATAAGTAATGTTATTTCCACATCTCCGCATCCGGAGAAGCAGCCACTATAAAGGCCACAGGTTACAATCAAGTTGCAATATGTAAAATATTTATCAAACTTTAGTGCTAGTTAATTAGTCTTATCAATGAGTTAGCTTGGAGGAAAACGTAAAAAAACCTAAGTCACTCTAGTGGTTTAATGAACACGGCCTTACCACTCTTAGGTTCAAAGCGGTTTAAGTTGGCCGTCACGCAGGCCCACTAACATCAGCTCCCCGTCAGTGCCCAATCTAAGCTCGCCATAACGTCCCTGACTGAAATGCTCCGCCTGGCCCTCCTCAAAGAAAAAAGCCTGGCTCGCCAATTGCACATCTCCCTGACGGACTTTAAACGGCAAGCGTCTTTGCTGCTGCAACAAAGGAGCCTCTGGGTCACTCTCCAGCGCCACAAAAGCGGCGCGCTGCTGCTCATCGAGACTCACTCTGAGCCAGCCCTGCATATTGTCCTGAAACTGCCCTTTTGCGCGCAGCTCATTGGCCAATTGCCGGGCCAATTTATAGTCGAGTTGCATATAGTCCCCCTGCATCAGCGAACGGGGAACCACCGGGGCCAGCTCAAGTAAGATGGGCTCACCGTGCTGCCAGAGTTGCTCTTTCTGCCACACGGAAATGTTGATGACCAGCAAACAAAGCAGCCCCCACACGAGGCACAACCCCATGATTTTGGGCGTCAATTTGGGTTTCATCACTGCTCACCCCCATTCTGCGCCGCCAGCCACTCAGGCCTGTCGCTCAAAGGCTTCAGCGCAAACCAAAGCAGTAGCAGGCTCACGCCAAGCAGCATCAGCAGCAAGGATTTTTCCAACAAGGTTTGCTGCAACGAGTAATAGTAATAACCGCAGTAAACCGGCATCGCCAGTACCCCGAGCCAGAGCAGCAAGCGCTCGGCCAGCACAAAGCCGAAAACCGCCACCAATGCGCCGGCGATAAGCCCGGGGATCCACCAAAACCAAACCAAGGCCGACAGCAGTCCCAGTAGCAACAGCATCTGCGAACGCCCATCCAATTGATGCCGGATTGCGTTCATTCGACTGCCGAAAAGACGCCAAAGTTGCCACAGCAGCAAAGCTTCAAGTAACCATTGCGCGCCCTGCAACATAGCCGGGCTCATACCGGGATCCTTTAACTCCCAGACGCCTTCCAGCCAAACCAATTGCGGCGTTTGACAAAAGAGCAGTGCCAAGGTCATGGCCATGGCAAGGGAGCGCCAGCGAAGCGGCGCCTTGCCCCAGTCGGCCTCATGGCGCCAGAGCAGCACAAAGCCCAGTAGCAGTGCCGGCGTCACCAAGGGTAATAATAAAAGTGTCTGCAGCAGCGCAATCAAGGCCAATAATGCCAGCAGCGCGCAACTGGACCGGGTCAAATAAGGTGGCAGCAGATACCAATGAAGCGAGGCCGCCAGAGCCAGCATCAACCACCAGCGCCAGGAAGCCACTTCAAACAGCAGCTCATCAAAGGCGATGCCATAGAGCACCAAGGCGGCCACGGCAAAGCTCAAGGCAAACTGAGAGATAAACAGTCCACTTTGACCTCGGCTCAAACCAAAGGCCACTGCAGATGCCGCCAGCGCCAGGCTCAGCAGCAACCCAGGCTGAATATCGTCCAACAATAACGCCAGGCCGGTGCCGATGAAACCCAGTAAACAGATCCCGGCTAACCAGCCAAACAGGATAAGCATCGCCTTGAGATACCAGGGACTTTGCAACTCTGGAGTCTCTTGTGCCACATCCCCCGAGACAATGCCTGCCTGCTGCAGCCGTTGCCAGAAAAGGCTGCCCGCATTAGGGACGATTTGCTCATCCTCCCTGGGCTCTGTGTTGGCAGTCGCATCTTTGTGTTTTTGGGCCTGTTGCTCCGGTACCGCGGCCAGATAGTCAGCCTGCAAGCGCTTTAGCAGCAAGGCGGCGACTGAGGCACTGAGCAGCACGCAAAGCGTCATCAGGGCAAACAGCAGTACCACGGCATCACCGTCAAACACTTCAGAAAGCAAGCGCAGCAACCAGAGATCAAATAACGCTGCCGTGCTGAAAAGCCCGAGCGCCATGCCGTAGAGTTTACGCCTTGTGTGGTAGCCTCGTATCTGCGCCGCGGCAACCACCCCGTAGAGAACCACAGCAATAAACTGCTCTTTGCTCAAGGAGTCGAACAGTGTCCAACAACTCGCCAGCAACAAAAAGCCCCAACCGAGCAACCCGCTGGTTACCTCGCTGAGGGGGATGCCTTGCTTGTCTGTCAGCGCAAAACGAAGCAGGCATTGATGCAGCAGCCAATTAAGCGCAAACAGTGACCAAGGGATGGCGAGCCTGTCATCCCCCAGCAAGCTAAACAGGTCTGCAAACGGCAATGAGGTTATCTGCAATAACAAGTACAGGGTCAGGTTCAACAGCAAGATAAGCAGCAGATAACCGGCTTCCAGTTTCAAAAATACCACCCAGGGCAGAATAAGCAGTGCCCACACGGCAAACAACTGCCAGTTGTCGGCCTCTTGCTGATAGCTCTGGCCGATAAAGGCCAGCAAGACGCCGACAAACACACAGGCCACAAACAGGAGCCAGGGCAAAGCGGCTTGTGCCTTGTCGGCAAGGGGTGACTTTAACCATCGGCTCAATGCAAAGGCCAGCAACAAACAGCCCAGCAAACCGGTTTCCAATAACGCCAACTTGCCCATGCGCGGCAAAGCGGCCCAGTTGTAGGCAAAAAAGCAGATAAGCGCCGAAGCAAAACAGAGCGCAGCACACCCCAGCAGCAGAGGGTTAAAAAAGCTCAGACTCTGCTTGGCCCCTGGTGATGGCAGCAATCCCAAAGCTTTGCGCCACGCCGTCCCCGAGACAAGATGTTGCGAATGCCATAAATAGAGTCGCTGCTTGGCCTGGGCTCTGTGTTGTTGCAAAGCATCCATGAAATGACCTGCCCACTTTCCTTGAAAGAATTAGGTTCCTATATTTAATCACAAGATCAAACAGATCAGCACAGTTGTAGGCAGAGCCTGTGTGCCGACAGTTTCTATCCAGAGGAACATCGACACAATGACAATAAAGCGCCTGTCTAACCGTTGCCGCTTTTGCAGAACACGCCCTTGCGAGCGCCGGCCATGGCGCCAAAACCTCTGACAGCGAAGAAAGAAACCTCTGTCAGTCCCGTTGCAAGGCAATTATGGGATCCAGTTTGGCCGCCTTCTGCGCCGGATAGAGGCCGAAGCCGACCCCGATACTCATACAAACCCCGAGCGCCAGCAGTATCGCAAAGGGAGACCAAGCCACAGGCCAACCGGCCGCTGTTGAAATAAGCAGCGCCAGTCCCAGCCCCACAACTATGCCAAACAGACCGCCGGTAGCAGAAATAGCGATACTTTCAATCAAAAACTGCCGGGCGATATCCTTGCGCCTGGCCCCCAGCGCCCGCAGCAAACCTATCTCGGCGGTACGCTCCAAAATGGTGGCCAGCATAATGTTCATAATGCCAATCCCGCCCACCAGAAGCGAGATCCCGGCGACACAGGCCATGACGATATTGAAGATCTGTTGGGTCTTCTGATGTTGGGCCAAAAGGTCGGCCGGCACCACTATGTCATAGTCCTTCTCACCGCCATGACGGCGCTGCAACAAATGATTCAGGCTCTTGGCCGCCAGCGAAGGCTCAACCTCTTCCCTGAGCGACAGCTTGATCATATCCAGCTCATCTTCAAGCGCCTTGAACTGCATCTTTTTCAGGGCGCTCGACAGTGGAATGAACACCTGATTGCGCTCGCCCCCAAGCTTGACGCCCTGGATTTTAGACTTACCGCGATTGGCATCGGCCAAGATACCCACCACGGTAAACCATTGATGATTAATCTTGATGTGCTTGCCAAGGGCGTTGCCCTTGGGAAACAGGCTGCGAGCCGCCTCTGGTCCCAACACGGCGACCTGGCGGTAGTAGACCTCATCCTGCTCGGTAAAAATCTGCCCTTCATTGAGCTTTAGCGACGTCAACCGAAAATAGCTGGGAGTCACCCCCATCACACTGGCATCGCTACGCCCTTCGGCGGAAAACAGACTGAAGACTTTTACTTCCTTGGCGGCGCCCCAATCCTGAATAAAAGGCAAGGTGTCTCTGGCACTGTCGATATCACGCAGGCTCAGGCCAACACTATGTTCACGAATCGATTTCAGCGCCTCGCCGTCATTGCTGCGGCTGTTGACCACCAGATTTCGAACCCCCATGGATTCAATCATCTTCAAGGCTTCACGCTCGGCACCTTCACCGACGCTGAGCATGGCTATAACGGCGCCGACACCGAATATCATCCCCAGCAGTGTCAAGGCGGTACGCAGTTTGTGGTGGCGCATCTCATCGAACGCCTGGGTAAATCCTTGCCATAGTCCTATTATCGAACTCATAGCTGACTCCTCTTGGGTGGAGTTGTCAGGGCTATTACATCACCGGGATTGAGCCCAGCGATAATTTCGGTGCGGTTAAGGGATCTGTGCCCCGGAGTCACATCCCGGCGCATAAAGCCGCCGCCCTGCTTAAGATACACCCAGTAGCGGCCGTCTTTTTGAAACAGGGCCTGATTGGGCACAGTCAATACATCATTGAGATCCAGCACCTGCACCTTGGCATTCACTTGCCTTCCCGGCTGCATAATGGCCGGCAGAGTTTGCTCCAGGCTGATGGTGAACTGGAAATAGTTCACCGGGCTATCTCTGTCTTTGGGCTTGGCCAGCGCATCGACCTGGGTCACAGTGCCGCTAAAGGGTCGCTCAGGATAGGCATCCAGAGTCACTGTGGCCTGCTTGCCGATGGCCAGCCCCACAGCTTCTGATTCAAGCACATAGACTCTTGCCTGCATCACGGAAGTATCCGGCAATATGCCTATGGGGAATCCGGACCAGATCATGTCCCCCACCACGGGAAAGGCGCCATCCCAGCCTGCCTGATAGACAAACAGCCCGTCGTGCGGCGCGATAATCTCCATCTGTGTCAGATTGCCCTGATACCTGTCAATCTTGGCCTGATGGCCTTTCTGTTTCAGCTTGATAAGCGCCTGCTCGGCATCGGCCTGCGCCTGGTGCTGAGTGCCGCCCCACTGGAAATAATCCAGCTTGGCATCCAAATATTCCTTGTTGCGCATCTGATCTATGATGTTGATTTTGGTGTAAACCCGCTCATCCGCACTGAAAAAGCGCTCGGCCAACTGCCGCTCATTACCTGTGACCTTGCTTCCCAAAGTCAAACTCTGGCTCAAGGTGAGATCTTTCTCTGTCTGGATCTTGGCATCCTGCGCCAGGCGCTCAAAGTCGAAGGCTTCCATCTGCAAGCGAAACGACTCCCTTGTATCATCGAGCCTGGCCACCACATCACCGGCCTTGACCTGGGTAAAGTTGTTCTGGATCCAGGCCAGGGACTGAGGCCCACGTAACCCCGTGGGCACCACAACGGGAGTGGACTGCGCCGCTTCCAGCTCACCGCTGGCGGGGATATTAACCTGAAACTCGCCACGGCTGACTGTCATGGTGAGCACACCATCATTACTGCTCGGTTGGCAGCCACTCAAGGCCAAGGCTATCAAGGCCTGCATTATCAAGGCAAAGGTGATTAGCAAATGATTCTTCATGGCAGCAATACCTCATCGCCCACTTGCAAGCCGGTGAGTATTTCAACCTGATCGCCCCCCATGGCACCGACCCGCACCGACTGTTTGCGAGCCCCCAAGAGCCCGTCCAGCAGCACATAAGGATGACCGGCCTCGTAATGCACCGCATCCTGAGCCACCAGAGTACGCTGACTGTCATCGGCAATTTCTATGCTGATCTTGGCGGTCATTCCCGGGCGCATCAACTCGGTATCCGGCTCGTCTATACTGGCAACCGCATCGAACACCACCAGAGGAACCTCCTGGCTTTTGTTACGAAAAACTGCACCCAACTCTTTGATTTTTCCTGTAAAGACTTTATCAGGATTGGCATCCAGACGGATCTTGAGTTGCTGGCCCAGTTTGACTCTGCGGGCTTCTACCTCAGGGATCGCCATATTGACCTGCATGCTGTCGAGATCAGGAATGGACAACATCACATCACCGGCAAACACAGATTGGCCCTCTTTGAGCTTGTTGCCCTGAGGATCGTTGCCATAGACCACCATACCGGCACGGGGCGCCACCAAGGTCATCGAGGCGATACCCTTTTTCAGCGCCGCCACTTCGGCGGCGAACTTCTGCCTGTCTCCGTCGAGCATGGCTTCCCGTTGCCTGGCGCTCTGGGCCTCCAGCACCAGTTGCTGCTGCACCAGAGCCACCTTGTCACGGGCGATCACCGCGTCACGCTGGTACTTTTCTTTATCCAGCGCCGCAACAGTGTCATCAGAGAGGGCAAACTTACGCTCGGCCTTGTCCAAACCCATTTTGGCCTCAGCCAGTTGCAACTTGAGCTCCTCCATCTTCTTGGCATTACGCAGCTTGGAGGTCTGCAAGTCCTGCACCGTAGCCTCAAGCTCGGCCGATTTGACCGACAGCCTTTGAGTCAGTTCCGAGGTATCCAACTGAGCCACCATCTCGCCACTTTCCACCTCGCTGCCTTCCGGCGCCAGCTGCTTGACCTGGTATTGCCAGATCCGCCGCATTACAGGCGGCATTAAAGACACGGTATCGGCCGCCACCAGCTCGCCGGTGACTTCTATTTTTTGACTCAAAGGCCCCTGCACTACCTGAGTGCTCACCCCATCACTGCACGCGCTCAACGCAAGCAGTGCCAGCCAGGCCAAACTAAAGCGCTTCATGTTTGCCTCCGGTTTCCACCAGTACACTCATGCCGGGGATCATGGCGATATCATCAGGCGCCTTGAAACGGATCCCCACTTCAAACCAGTTACTGCGGCCCCAGGCCGGTAGATTGATGGCCTGGCGACCGATACTAGCAACTTGTCCGGGAAAGGCGCGCTCAATTTCCGCATCCAGACGCATGATCACGGCTTGCCCGGGTTTCAGGCGATCCACATCCACCTCATTGACCCAGGCGATCACTTCCAGATCTTCCATAGCAGGCACAGTGGCGATTTGTCGCCCCACTTGCACCGTATCTCCCACCTCGAATTTTTTATTGCTCCAAGGCTCCCGTCCAAGCAGCAAAGGGCCGGCGATTTCGGCTTTCAGCTCCAGGCTGTCCAAGTCCTTGAAGGCCTGGGCCAACTCGAGCGCCGCCTTTTCCTTGTCAATCTTCAGCTGTGCCAGGGTCGCCTTCTCGGTATCCAGAGCTTCGGCCAGTGCCTGCTTGGCCTTGGTCACCTCGGCATTTAGCTGCAGCAGCTTGAACTGATTGTCGGCGTACTCCTTGGCAGCGATAAAATCTGCCGGCACGGCCGCCACCAGTTGCGCCTTTTCCTGCTCCAGTAACTGCTTTTTCAGCTCGAACCTGGCTTGCAATACCTTGGATTTGAGCTCTATGGTCTGGCTTTGCTCCTGCGCCGACACCCTGAGCATGCTGGCTTCCAACTGTTCTATCTGGTTGGCCACCTGACTCTTGTCAAACACCACCACCACTTGCCCGGGAGAGACCAAAGAGCCCTCGGGTAACATCCACTGAATTTGATAGCGCCAGGCATCACCGGCCTTGGGGACGCTGAAGGTCTGCGACTTGGCGGAACTGACTTTACCTGTCAGTAGCAGCTGCGCGGCAGGCGGCGACTTGGCATCCGCTCCCTTGTCCGTTAAAGGCTCCAATGGAGAAACTATCGAAGAAGACGAGCCGGCCGCCGCCGGTATCGCGATTTCTGAAACAGCCAAGCTTGAAAAAGTCAGGCCAGAGACCGCCAGGCTCAAAAGTAAAAGAGAATCAGGCCGCATTAGCCCTCCTGTCACTCTGCAGGCAACCATCACGCATACGGATAACCCGCTGGGCGTAAGCGGCCACTTCCTCTTCGTGGGTCACCAAAATGATGGTTTGCCCTGCGGCATGCAGCTCGGTAAACAGCGCCATGATCTCAAGCGAAGTCTTGCTGTCCAGCGCCCCGGTTGGCTCATCGGCCAGTAAAATGGCCGGGCGATTGACCAGGGAGCGAGCTATCGCCACCCGCTGACGCTGACCGCCGGAGAGTTGGTTGGGCCTGTGATCCAGTCGCTCTCCCAGTCCGACACGCCTCAGCAATTCTATGGCGTGGGTTTCATCGCCCTGCCCTTCTGGGCTGTATCGCAGCGGCAGCATCACATTTTGCAGCGCCGTGAGTCGCGGCAAGAGGTGAAAACTCTGGAATACGAAACCTATCTGGCGGTTACGCACCGCAGACAAGGCATCGTCATCCAGTTGTCCCACCTCTTCGCCATTGAGCAGGTAACTGCCACTGCTGGGTTTATCCAGGCAGCCGATGATATTCATCAGCGTCGACTTGCCTGAACCTGAAGGCCCCATAATGGCCACAAATTCATTGGCTTGAATGTCGAAACTGACTTCATCGAGCGCTCGCACACAGGCGTCGCCCATCTGATAGGTTTTGCAAAGTTGTTGAAGCTTTATCATTGCTCTTGTGGGTATTGCGACAGGCGCTCAACCACTCCTTGTTATTGTCTGCAGCTTTGAACCTTGGATAAAGGTGCAAGTTCCCTATTTAATGCCAAATTCCAGCGCCGGGCCGCAAGCTAATTGTAAGCTGACATTTCAGCGCCCGAGAACCAATGCTGTGATGCCCTCAAACAGCTTGAGGCCGATGCAACGCTTCTTGGTGTAATTCGGGCCGGGCTCATGAATTCTTGCCTAGGAATCGGGCTTAGGGCCTGACTTACGGCTTGACTTACGGCATAGCCCCTATCCAGGCAAACAGGGCCGCAAGGCCGTAAAGCAGCGGCGGCAACAGGCTCTGGCCACTTTTTTGCCCGCCAAGCAGTCTGGCATAGAGATGCCAGACCATCAACAGCAGTAGGTTGAGAACAATAAAGAGTATTAAACCAAATACATAAGTTTCCGGCATCAACTCAAATGCGCAGGCTATCAAGGCCAGACTGGCAGTAAGCAGGAAAGGTGTGAAACTGAGATCCGCAAAGCATCCTTGCTGTTCACGCCCGCTGGCGCGGCTATGGTTTTCCAGTGACCACAGGCCGCCTTGCCGGCGTTCGCGGGCAGAGGAGCGGATCCTGGGCCAGAACTCAATCGCGAGCGCGAGCAAGATGATAAAAGCGGCCAGTAACAGACTCAAAAGCATATTGCCTCCCTTCCTTGGACAAAGAGACAGGCGGCGGCCGCATTTTATTGCATCACATGTTAGCCATTATCCAGTAGTCGAGGCGCTTTTGCGGCTCGGCCAAGATGGTTTTACAGCTGTCTTTGTATTGGCTCATCAAACCGCCCAAACTCTTGCTGTTACCCATGGTTTCCAGCATTTCGGCACGGGCTGCTGCCACGCCTTTCTCGGCATCTTGCGCCGAACTGTACTGGGCGGCTAAAGCTTCGGCATCCTTGGCAGATTGCTTGAGTCTATCTCCAACGGCGGCCATCTGAGGTGCATTCATTGCCCCTATGGCTTCAGAACTTATCTGATAATAGGCGGCGCATTGTTGCAACTCGGCGCTAAAGGCCTCCTCGGCGGGGCCGGCGAGCACATTGGCACTGGAAAACAAGCCGATGGTGGCAAAGACAGACAAAGCAGTTTTTTGGGACATCTTGGTGATCCTCTTGATATCGATGAAGGCAAGCTACTTTAGTGCCTAATGAATTTCAAGGTTTTAGAGTCAGACTGTAATGGAAAAATTCATTGTCCCGGACAAAACCAATGGACTCATAGAGCGCCTGCGCCCTGACGTTATTACGCAGGGTTTCGAGGATCAACTCATCAATGCCCTGCGCTTTGGCATAATTCAGCGCGGCATCGAGCAGCGCACGACCTATGCCGACACACCTGGCATGTTGAGTAACATAAATATCATTGAGGATCAGCAGCGGCGCCGCCCGCAGCGAAGAAAAGCCGGGATAGAGCTGCACAAACCCCAAAGCCTGGTTTTGCTCATCCGGCAGATAAAAGATCACGGATTCATCCCGCTTAAGCCTTTGGCTGATAAAGCTTAACGCCAGTTCGGGCTCGCTGGGATAACCATAAAACTGACGATACTCATCAAACAGCGGTGAGATAATCTCGGCATCCTGTGACTGTGCCCGAATAACTTGCTTTAGCATGAATGGTTTCCCTTCGATTCAATATTGTCCTAAGTGGCGCTTACTCACTGTGCGAGTTCGGCACGGTACTGATCACTGTAAAATGCCAGCCTGTCCTTGAGGCCTTGCTTCACCTCTGGCCATTCGCTGTCAATGATGGAATAAACCACTGTATCCCTGACGCTGCCGTCCTTGAGCAGTCTGTGATTGCGTAAGATACCATCTTGCTTGGCCCCCAGGCGGGTGATGGCCTCCCGCGAAGCCTGGTTGTGAAAATGGGTTCTGAACTCCACCGCCATCACATCCAGAGTCTCAAAGGCGTACTCCAGCAACAACAGTTTGGTTTCGGTATTGATGGCGCTGCGCTGCACACTTTTGGCATACCAGGTATACCCAATCTCCAGCCGCCGGTTGGCTTGATCCCAGTTGCAAATGCGGGTACATCCAACGATTGCACCGCTGCCTCGGCTACGTACTGCAAAGGCCAAGGCTTCACCGCGCTGCTCACTGTCCAAAGCCTGCTGGATATAGTCCTTCATCTCATCCGGATGCGGCACGTTGGTGTACCACAAGCGCCACAACTCACCATCGGCAACCGCCAACGACAGCGCCGGCAGATGATCCTGACTCAAAGGTTCGAGGATCACATGTTCTCCGGTCAAGCATGCTTCCAGTCCCATGATTTGCCTCCCTAATAATGCAAGATAATGATTTAACGCTTGTTTAAATACCAGACTAACATGAATAAATCATTAAACCAGATTAAATGTTAACAAATGGTTTCTTTCAAAACGACTGTAAAAATCAAAGCCGATGATAACAGCAGGTCAGTTCAAAGGGCACGGCAATAAATTGAAATGCGGAGGGGAAATAGCTAACAGCAAAGAAAGCACAATGACCCAAATAAAGCTCGGTCAATTAACAAATACTATGATGCCCAAGCCTCCCTTAACTATGTCACACACGGAGAGACTTGGGCATAAACAGGCAACCTTGTTAACGCAGGATCATCTGCGCCCGCTCTGGGCCAACAGAGATCATTTTCACCGGAACACCCATCAGCTCTTCAACCCGCTGCACGTACTTTTGTGCCGCCAGTGGCAGGCTCTCAAAGGTGCGGCAAGCCGTGATGTCTTCGCTCCAGCCTTCCATCTGCTCATAAACAGGCGCCAAAGCAGAGGTTTGTGGCCAAATCGGGTTTTCGCTGTGATCGCCCTGATAATCGATGCAGATTTTCAGATCCTGCATCCCACTCAAACAATCCAGCTTGGTCAGCGCCACTTCGGTCGCCGCCTGCAGCTCGACACCGTTGCGGGTGGCCACAGCATCGAAATAGCCCATATCACGGGGACGCCCGGTTACCGCGCCGTACTCATTGGCGGCTTCGCGGAAGTTGTCCTGCTCTTCCATGGCGGTGATCAAGGTGCCGGTTCCAACGGAGGAGCTGAAGGACTTGGCTACCGCAATCACCCGCTCGGGGCGCAGTGCCGGTAAACCACTGCCAAGACCGGCATAAGCAGCGGTCACGTTGGAAGAAGTGGTCCAAGGGTATTCACCGTAAACCAGATCACGACCCGCGCCCAACTGGGCTTCAAACAGCAGGTTTTGATCTTTTGCCTGCAGCGCTTTCAGCGGCTCACTCACATTGCAGATGGCATCACGCCAAGGGGCGGACACTTCCAGCAACCAGGCGGTCATCTCTTCTGCGGTTTGCGAAAATTCAAAAGAGGGATACAGCGCCTTAAGCTGCGGCAGTTTCCAGTCCAGCATAAACTGGATACGTTCACGCAGTACTTCAGGCTGCTTCAACCAACCCACCAGAATGCCTTTTTTCATTACCCGGTCACCGTAAGCCGGGGCAATGCCCTGGCGGGTAGAACCATAAGCGCCGTCACCGAGACGCTCTTCTTCCAGAGTATCTTCAATGGCGTGGATTGGCAGGCACAGAGTCGCCCGGTCGGAAATACACAGATTGACATTGACGCCGGCGGATTTCACCTCGGCAATCTCTTCGGAAAGTGGCGCAGGACTTATCACCATGCCGGGGCCCAATACCGCCAAACAACTTGGATTGAATACGCCGCTAGGCAGTTGATGCAGTTTGAATGTCCCATAGTCATTCACAACTGTGTGGCCGGCATTGTTGCCGCCCTGAAAACGTATACTCGCCGCCGCGCTATCTGCCAGATAGTCCACGATACGGCCTTTACCTTCATCACCCCAGTTTGCACCAACTACAACAATAGACGACATTTCCAGTTCTCCTAAACAAAAACCTGTCTATCCTATGACCACGGCATGAATAAGAAAAATTAATAATCATTATAAGCTTGATAAGAAATCCATATCAGGATATTTTGCATCGGAATCGAAGATAGTGGGCAATTGCCATGACCAAGCCGCCAACCATAAAGCGCCTGCCCCTCAAACGTCAAAAGTACCGTTTAAAAAACCCTTAAAGAGGCTGCTATGCTCGAACTCCATTGGCTTAAGACCTTTGTCACCCTGGCCCGCCTGGAACACTTCGGCAAGGCAGCCAATGAGCTGCATATGACTCAACCCAATGTCAGCTTGCATATCAAGCAGTTGGAGCAAACCACCCGGGTAAAGCTGATTGAGCGTAATCCATTTCGGCTGACCCAAGCCGGTGAGCGCTTGTTAAGGAGTGCACACAACACCCTGATGGAGCTGCAAAGCTGCCAGGCCGATCTCAACGCCATCAATGATCTGTGCCAGGGCACCATGACCATAGCCGCCAGCGATATCATTTCCAGATGGCTGCTGATAGGCCCTTTTCAGTCGTTCAAAACCGAATTCCCCGGCATCGACCTGACGTTGCTGAACACCACATCCTCCCAGGCAGCAGACCTGGTAAAAAGTGCCAAGGCCGATCTCGGCTTTGTTATGGCGCAAAAAGAGAGTCAGCCGCTGCATTTTACCGAGCTGAAACAAGTAAAATGGTACGCCTTGGGCAATGATCTCAAGACCTGGCAGAAGGGTAAAGTCCCAAGCCCGCAGGAAGCACCTACCTTGATACTGCTGGGACATGATACCCGCACCCGGGATCTGATTGACCCGGCGCTTCCCGAGCTCAAACTACCGGAATATCGCATCATGGAAGTGGGCAGCGTGGATGCCCAAATAGACTGGGCCGAAGCCGGTTTCGGTATTGCCATAGTGCCGGACTTTGCCCTGCATCCCAAACTCAATTTGCAGTCCTGCATGACGCCACTGCCCAGTTTCCCCTCGGCCAGCCTGGGATATATAGTGCGCCAGAACCAAGTGCTATCCAAAGCCATCAAAAAACTGCTCCATTGGGTAGATGAAGAGATTCTGCGCTCACCGAGTGTTAGCTGAAGCTACTGCATAAGCCTGATGCCCCTGGATTTAGCTTGTGCTCAAAAATACCGCCCAGAGGCAACATGCCAGTAGTGTTATTTATGGTAGTTCATAGCTACCGGCTACCCGAAACCAACCGGCTATGCTGGCGCGATCTTTATGGGTTGGCAGTACTTCATGGGGGAAACGCTCGCTCAGGAAGATCACCAGAGTGCCCATTCTCGGCGGGATCTGCTCAAGCAAAGCGTCGTCCTCTTCATAGAGCATCAGCTCACCGCCATCACCCTGTTGCCAATCGGGGTTCAAAAAAAATACCGTGGTCAGGATCCGGTTGCGACTGCCCCGCAGCGCATCTAAGTGTTTACGGTAAAAAGTACCAGGGCGATAAAAGGCGTAATGGCTTTCATAATCGAATAGCCCCATAAACAGGCGCTGGTTAAGCCCATGACGCAAGTAGGCCATATATTCCAAATAGTCGGCATCCGGTTGCTGTGCTTCATGCAACCAGCGGATCCTGTCTGAACGTATCTCCTGTTCGCGAACACGCTCATTGCCTCGGCCAATTTCGGCCCAGCGAAAACTCTCTACCGGCGAGTGGTTAACCTTATCCAGCAACGCGCGGCTCAATGTCTCCGGCAGCACATCCTCAAGCACTATGTATCCCCTGTCTGTAAGTGCATCGGCAATCCTGTCCAATAGTTCATCATTTAACAGCGAAACCAAATGGGTATCCTCTCTGAAATGCTGCGGCTGTTGTTGCCTGCGTACTGACAAAGCCACAACCTAAAAAGCCCCCCACTAGAATAAAGCAGGGGCCGATTCTGATAGCAGCGGATACTAGAGCATTCGATTTAGGCTGACAATCAAAATAAAACCTTTAATTCATATAGTTACAACACTAAGCATCTATTCTCAAAGCGGTTCTTCAAGCTAAACAAGGTGCAAATTCAAGCGCTTGAGTTGTAGCTTGAATCCATTGACGGGAAAAATCGGCTCGTGCCGGTTGGGAAGTGAATTATCTTCTATACTCTCAAACAGGATTATGACTGTAAAACAGTGAATTATGGGATCAGAACGTCAACCAACGCGTCAGTTCTATGTTCGTGCCGCCATCATAGCCGCCGAACTGGAAAAGACTCAGGGCCACTGCAAAGAGATCAATATCATCGCCAGCAATGCCCAGGCGGCATCGATTCGTGCCGGCAGCATGGCACTGGGCTTCAAGGCGCTGACCCACTCCATCGACGAACTGGCGCATTTCACCACCCACTCAGCCGCGAAAATCAATCATCTGGCGCAGACCATCAGCCGCCTGACCAGCGAGCAGACCAGAGTCCGCAAGGCGATGCTGCAATTTGCCCGCGCCAGGGAGAAAGCCCGCAAAGCCCGTTATGGCGACAGCATCATGCCGGCGCTGGAGAAGAACAGCCAACACTTTACGGCCCTTGAGCAGCAGTGCAAACGCCTGAGCCTGGACATTGAATTGCAATTGGAAGAACTCTGCCAGCAGCTGAAAACCGCTAAAGTGCTGGCCTCGCTGTGCCGCATCGAAGCCTGCCGGATAAAACCCGCCGATCAGGCCACTTTCAACCATGTTGCCAACCGGGTCGATGCTGCTGCCGGCGCGATCCGCACTCAGGTAGATAAGGCGATTCAATTACTTGAACAATAAGGGAGTACAGGGATGAAGAGCCAACTCTTGTTGGAAACCCATAGCCACAAATGGATCTATTTTGGCCGGGATCCGGATAAACCCGACGGCATCATAGACACCAATCAATATATGTTGGTCACTGCCGAGCAGGCTTTGCTGATGGACCCGGGTGGCATAGAGCTATTTGCCCCCATGCTGGCCAATGTGGTTTGTCACATCCCCATAGAGCAGCTCACCCATCTGTTCGCCTCCCATCAGGATCCCGATATCATCTCCTCCCTGGGGCTGTGGGATCAGACGCTGGAGCGGGCCCAGCTGCACGCGCCCTGGATTTGGGAAGGTTTCATCCGCCATTTCGGGATGGAGCATATCCAATACCAGGCCATTAAAGATCAAGGCGGCAAGCTGACGCTCGATGGCGTGGAGGTGCAGTTTATCCCGGCCCATTATCTGCACGCTTCCGGCAATTTTCATGTCTACGACCCTGTCGGCAAAGTGCTGATGTCGGGTGATATAGGCGCGGCACTGGAAGACACGGATGCCAGGCTATTTGTCGATGACTTTGGCCGTCACACCGAGAAGATGCGCTTTTTCCATCAAAGATGGATGCCCTCCAACCGCGCCAAGCAGGACTGGATAGCCAGAGTGAGAGAGCTGGAGCTTGACTATTTATGTCCGCAGCACGGGCGGATATTCAGGGGCGAGCAGATACCTGAGTTTCTCGACTGGTTTGAACGCCTGGAAGTGGGGGTTGCGGTTACAGGCAACTGAATGCAATAGCTTGATGCCATGAGCTTAGCTCATGGCAAATTCTCCGCCATTGAGTGTCCGGCAGCTATCAGAGATAGCGGGCAAAGGCGCTGCCCTCTTTGGTGGCTTTGAGCGGCGCTTCAACCACAGGAGTGCCCAGATAGAGAAAGCCCACTATCTGATCGCTGCCATCAAGCCCCAACGCCGTATTGACCGTAGAGTCAAAGGCAAAGGCACCAGTGCGCCATATTCCGCCCAGCCCCTGGGCAAATGCGGCCTGCTGCATCGCCATCACGGCGCAGCCGGCTGCCAATTGCTGCTCCAGCTCAGGGACCTTGGGATGATCTTTGGTCTTGGCAACCACGGTTATCACCATAGGCGCCCTGAGCGGCATACCGGCAGCCTTGTTGATAAAGCCCTCGTCGGCACCATCTGCTGTTGCGGCCGCCACAAAAATATCCGCCAGGCGATTGAGCCCTTCGCCGGTAGCAATAATAAACTCCCAGGGCGCCAGGCCACCGTGATCCGGTACTCTGGCCGCGGCATCCAGGATAATTTTCAGTTGCGCCTCATTCGGCGCCGGAGCCTGCAGTCGTGGACATGATTGACGGGTAAGAAGAAGAGTAAGTGCGTCCAATGCGCGATCCTCAGCTGAGATATCAATGACTTCACAGGATACCAAATCCACCCCGGATCGCCAGAGGCAAAAAAGCCGGACGACTTGTTTTAAGCAACAATCAGCCGAGGTTAGCGGTTTTGGGCAGCCATTTACGGCCAATAAAATAGTCCACACTGGTGTAACGGCCGCCGCCCATAAACAGCAATACCAACAGCATAATGAAATAGGTGGCCGCAAACTCAATGCCGTTGTTGAGGATCACCAGGTTACCCGAACTGGTAAGCCAGTCGTAATTGCCGTGTTGCTGCAGTATCCCCTTGGCCCGCTCAAGCTTCTCCACCGAAGCCATCACCCTGTCGTTTGCGAGCCAGGATGAGGGGTCGGCAATCGCCAGCCAGCCGTTGGACCAGTGCACACTGAAGGCCGCCACCAACATGGTAATACTCATGGGGATAGCCACCAGCCGAGTGGCCAACCCGAGCAGAAGCAACAAGCCGCCAAAAAATTCGGTCCCGGCCGCCAGCGCCACCATCACTTCAGGCATGGGCAAGCCCAGCCCCCAGTCCGGATTACCGAACCAGGCCGCTGTGTCGCTGAAGTGGCTGAGTTTGTTGTAACCGGCCTGCACCAGCACCGGCGCCAGATAGAGCCGCAATGCCAACGGTGCCAGGCCATCGAAGTGGCGCAGTGATTTCAAAAATGCCGCATAGGTTTGAATGATGGCTTGCATGAAAACCTCCTTATTCGGGGAGTATTCCTGTCATGTTGCAGTTGACCCGGCAATAAGCGATTTTATTTCAGTCTTTACTTTAGGAAGCTGCAAACAAGTCCCATGCCTGCTCTGCGTCCGCTTACGGGCCTGGATGCAAGGCGTGGTTCGCGGACAAATGGTCCAATGCCCGTTCTACAGACCAAAGACCCGCTTTACGACCCCATAAGCTCAGGGCTATGTCTGCCTCATAAGCTCAGGGCTGTGCCTGACTCAGTTCATCCAGATCGTCAATCAAGTTGCCCAGCTTACGCTTGAAGTGCTTTTGCTGGCGCTCACTCAGGCTCTGGTGCAATTGCAACAACAGCATGCCGAAGTTTTCCGTGTTCTGCGCCAATTTCTGCTTGTGCACATCTGACTTGAGCTCATCGGGCGATGTCATCAGCAGCCGCAAGCGCTGCGCCAACAAGTCAGAATCACTACGTTGCAGCAAGGCTTGTTTGAACTGCCGGAGCCACTCGTGACGATACTCGAGCCACATATCCAGGGTCGCCAGTCGGCGGCTGTTGTGCTCATGGATCAGGGCCTTTTGCTGCTCACTCAAACGCCCCAGCCAATCGGCAAATAGCTCCTCCAGCCGTTCATCCGCATCTTTAATCAGTTGTTCCTGGTTCTTGTCCTTGTATTCTTCCACCAGCTCCTGCTCATCGGCCTCCAGTTTGGCTATCACCTGGGCGACCTGCTTGTCACTCAAAGAAGCGATAAGGGGCAAAAGATCGTCAAACACCTGGGCAAACAGCCGAAACCAGTGATCTCTTGCCGTATCCACATGACGACGCCAACTCTGTGGCGTTAAAGTGCCATCGGCAAGCTCGGTTTGCAGCGTTTTTAACTGGGCACTGTATCTGGGTAGCTCCTGGCGGCGATGCCAGGCGAGAAAAGGGTCGAGAATGGCGTCAAACGCCTGCTCCTGTTGCCGGTCGAGAGTGACATAATCTTCCAGCTGCCACTCTATGGCCCAATCGAGGAAATAATAGCTGACCTTGGTGGAGCAGGCACTGAGCGCAATAAGCAGCGCCAGGGCAATAACAATGCGTTTCATCCATTAAATACTTTAAGTTGGCTAAGGCCAGGCGACAGCTTCCCTGCCTGACTCATTGATGCTTTACAAGATGCCAGAAGTCATCAAACCAGTCGAGATAAGACTGCTGCTGATTGTCCCAGGCCATCTGCAAGGCCCAGCAGCAGGCAAACAGCCAGTAGACATCGACGGCTGCAGCCACCGCCAGGTGGGCATCGCCGGTTAAATGCGGATGCTGCTCAAGATAGTGATAAATGAGCCACTGCTGCCCCTCGGCGCTCAGTTGATGGGATGACAGCACCCCGGCCAACTCAAACAGCGGGTGGGAAGCGCAGGCATATTCAAAATCGACGCACTTGAGTCCATCCTCGGCCAGCAACAGGTTATGAGGATTGAGATCCCTGTGACAATACTGAGGCCTCAGCAGACAGGCCTCCAGCCGAGTGTTGCACTGCTCGAATAACCCTTGGGCCGAGTGAAGTTGCATGAGCCGCTGTTGCCAGCTTGAAGGCTGCCCCCGGCTCAGTGCCATGTCATCGAGCCGCTCCAGATAGATGCGCCACTGCTCGGCAACACTGATTTCGAGCTTGGGGGCCGGCAATGCCCTCAGCCCCAGCAGCAACTCCAGCAGTAAGGCCTGAGGTGATTTGCCTTGCCTGGCTCCCAATACAGCGCCTGAGCCAACTTCATGTTTAGGCTCATGTTTAGGCTCATGTTTGCGCTCAGGCAGGTCAGAGAAGCTGTTGCGATTAACAAAGGCATTATGAGCCGCGCTTGCGATCTCGGCCGCGCCTTTGGATGCGAGTAACTGCTGCCAGTTGGCTTGCGGCGCTTGTTCGATAAAGCGGCTCAGATATAACCCCTTGTCAGCGCTGACCCAAATCAGCCCTGGTGCCAAATTCGCCTTCTCGGCAACCCGCCAACATGCCAGTTCGTTGTTTCTGTCGCAGATACGGTCTGAGCCCGGGGAATTGACTCTCAGCACCAATAACTCGCTGCCGGCTTGCAAGAGCCAGTTTTGGTTGCTTAGCCCAAGGGTGAGCGGCTTGGCCCCCTCAAGCGGCCACAACTGTAGCCGCTTGAGGGCGGCGTTGAGCTCGCAGCTCAAACCTTCACCCAGACTGGCCTCAAGTTCTGTCAGCGGTTTGCCTTTCATGCCGCGCCGCTTTCAAGCTGTGAGGAGTCGCGACCGCGGGACTCCTGAGCTCTGGCGCGCCAGATAAAGTATCCGGCTACCGCCATCCCCACGTAGAGCACAAACAAGAGTGAGGTCAACATCAAACCCTTGCTTAAATAGAGATAGATGGACACCAGATCGATAACCACCCAATAGAGCCAGTTTTCCAGCACTTTGCGCGCCACCAGAAAAGTCGTCATCACAGCAAAACAGCTGGTTGCCGCATCCAGGTAGGGGAAGGCTGCCTGAGTGAAAGTCGCCATCATATGACCGACAAACAGGGACACCAACCCAGTCAACAAAATCAGTACCAGGTGCCGCTGCCAGGGCCAGGAGGTCACGGCCACTCCTTGATGGTTTTCCCCACCCCGGCGCCAGAGCCAGTATCCGTACAGCGCCATCGCCATGTAATAGACGTTGAGCACTGACTCCATCAGCAGCGCGACTTTCCAGAACAGCACAGTGTAGATGGCGGTGCTGGCAAAGGCTGCCGCCCAACACCAGATATTGGCTTTCATGGCCAGCAGCAGATAGGCCAAGGCCAATACCACGGCTACCGCTTCCCAGGCGCCCATGCCCTGGGCCTGAGAGCCGGCCTCGGCGAGCCAGTGCCAGAATTCACTCATGGGTTATTCCCTGTGGCCCAAGTTCAGCTCACCACCGATAAATTTACAGACAAACACCGCCTTGCCAAATTTCTCGTGCGCTGCCTGCATCTCGGTGGCCAGCATGGCCATCACCTCGGCATAATCACCGCACACCTGAGTCGCCATGGCATTGGTGGTTCTCTCTATGTTGGCATAACTGTCCAGGCGCTTGATAAACCATTGAATAGGCTCCAGATACTCATCGTGGAGCGGATACATGCTGATTTCGGCAGTTAACTTCATTTTACATCTCCTGTAATGAACCGGGGCGCTGCAACACGCCCCGGCCGACAACGGCTTATGCCATCAGATAAATTTGACGTTGAAGGTCACACCAATCTGGCGTGGGTCCCCGTAACGGATATATTGCTTCTCGGCCCAGTTTTGATCCGGCTCATTGCCGAAGTAGAAACCGCGCACGCCGTATTTTTCATCGAACAGGTTGCGGCCCCAGAGGTAAACCGACCACTTGTCTGCCTCATAGCCCAGCTTGGCGTTGACCACTTGATAGTCTTCAGAGCGAGAGTCATTGCTGTCTGAGTAGTAGAACGCACTCTTGCCACTGCTGTTGAGGTTGGCAAACCAGCCCATGTCATTGCGCCAGGTCATGCCGAGACTATAGGTCCATCTCGGCGAGTGGGCCAGTTCCCGGCCGCTGAGATCCACAGGGTTGCCATATTTATCCTGATACAGGTAATCACCGTATTCTGTCTGCAGATACCCAAGGCTGGTGTAGAACTGCAGTGAATCTGTGGGATACCAGTTGGCTTCCAGCTCGGCGCCATAGTTATTGGAGCTGCCGGCGTTTTCGGTGAACAGAATAAAGCGCTGGGGATCGACAGGATCCTGCAGTGAGGCCGCTACCTGCTGATCTTCCCTGTCCATAAAGAACAGTGCCAGACGGGTATCCAGCAAGCCATCGGCCCAGCTGGATTTCAGCCCCAGTTCATAGTTGTAGAGGATTTCGGTATCGAACTCTTTCTTGTCGGCCAGCTCCTGGGGCAGCGTCATATTGAAACCACCGGCCTTGTAGCCCCTGGCTATCCGAACATAGGCTTCATGGTGTTCAGCCAGCGCCTTGGACAGGGCGATATGGCCGCCCCACATGTTTTCCGATGGGCTAAAGGCATCACCATTGCTGTCGCTGTAGTCACTCTCACGTCGCTCGATACGAGCACCGATAGACAGGCTGTAGCCCGCCCCCAGATCTGAGTCCAACTGGGCAAACACCGCATAGTTACTGGCGCTGTAGCGGGAAGTCAGCACTTCATCCGGCCCGCCGTTGTATTCAGAGTAGAGATCATTGTCCTCATCGAGATCCATAAAATAGAGCCCGGCCAGCCAGTCTGTGCTGCCGCCGAAAATCCGCCCGGCCTCGTTGGAACTGAATCTGAACTCCTGTGACAGAGTGCGCCGCTCGCCACGCTTATCCCAGGTGTAATCGTACTCACAGGGTGCGCCGCCGCACTCTTTTCCGGCCCAGTAATCCGGGTTGGCCCAGTCACCGTCGTAACCGTGGTGATGATCTGTGGCGGCATAGCTTGACAGGGACACCAGCTCAAAAGCCTCAAAGCCGGTATAACTCAGCTTGAGGCTGGAACCCGTGGTGCGCTGTTTGTCGACGCCCGGCGCATCGGTAATGGTATCGAAGCCGTTATTGTCCAGAGTCCAGGCATCATAACCATTGTCAAAATCGGCGTGCAGTAGAGTGAAGTCTGCCTGCAACTTGTCGGTGGCGTACCAGCGCAGCTTGATACGGCCGCTGAATTCATCACGCTCATTGGTATCGTCACGGCCCAGATACAGGTTGTCGCGATAACCGTTCTGCTTGTGTTGCTGCAGCGCCACACGATAGAGCAGCTTGCCGGAATCTGTCACTGGGCCGGAACTGAAGCCGCTGAAGGTTTGCAGATTATCATTACCGAGCGAGACTTCGGCGCCGTGTTCGAATACGTCTGTGGGATCATTGCTCTTGAGATAGATAAGACCGGCCAGGGCATTGGCGCCATAGCGGGTGCCCTGAGGGCCACGCAGCACTTCAAACTGCTGCAGATCGTACAGGCTGGAAACGCTGCCCAGCCCGGAGAGATCGATATCATCGATAATAAAGCCCACAGAGGAGTTGGGCGCTCCCTGGTATTGCTCCTGCTCACCGACCCCGCGGATCTGGAAGTATCTTGGCCGGGAGCTGGCACCTGACCAGTTGAAGTTGGCTACGTTACCCAGCATATCTTCGAAATGCTCGGCGCCTTGATCTTCAATGCGCTGCTCATCGATAACAGTCACGCTGGAGGGCATCTTCTCCAGCGTCAGGCCACGAAAGTCGCCGCTGACGACTATCACTTCCATGGCTTGTTGCTCATCTTGCTTTTCAACGCCGGGATTATCGGCGGCATGAACGGGTGCCCACAGCAGCATCTGAATGGTACTGGCGAGCAGAGTAGGTACGGTAAACTTGGACATAGGACCTCAAATATTCACAGTTTGAGATCCGGCAATAAGAAAGCGAGTTGAAAGTGCACGAATTGTGGCCCATTCCTACGCCGGTACTAGCCGGATCAGGTTCTAAGGGTTCGTCATACGACATCTCAGTCAACCGCAATGCGGTAAACACCCCTTGGCGAGGGCCAGTATACACGAGTTACCAACAAAAGTGAGCCAGGTTGCCAAATTGTATCTGAGGGGATAAAAAACCGCCCACACCAATAGTCCCGTTCGTTGAGCATCAACTGGAATAATGGTTCGGGCGGCAGTGGTGCCGAGGTTGCAACTTTTAGTTTGAAAAGGCCTCGCGCACATAGATCTCAAAACGACTGGCAGTCGGATTCGGCGCCACGGCGCTCACCTGCAACTGCTGTTTACCATGCAGCTTGACCGACTTCCAGGACACACCTTCATCATCCAGGGTATAACCGCTGGCGTCATACCAGGTGAACTTGTACTGAATGCGCATATCGGTAGCGACTTTGCTGCTGATGGTGGCAGTGCCTCTGAGCAAGCCACCCTCGCCTCTTGCCATCAAGTCACCGACACTCACCGAGCGGGCAAAGCTGCTGTTGTCGATGCGACTTTCACCGGTCGAGCTGGCATACACCCCGGCCGTATGGTTGGCGCAGCCTGCCAGAGCCAGCAGGGTTGCTGCTATTACCAAGACTTTTTTCATCTGCCAATCCCTTATTCTCAATCAATCAAAAAGTGTGCCCGGGCGGTTGCAATCAGCTGCTTGCGGTTGGTCTGCCAGCAGTCGATATTGACATTGGCCACTCGCCGTCCCTGACGGGTTATTCGGCACTCGGCGAAACTATCCTTATGATAACCGGCACGTAAGTAGTCGATGGAAAAATCAACCACCTTAGGCACCTTACTGGTTTGCATAAACACCATAAGCTGGATGATGGCCGACATCTCCATAAACCCGGCTATCACGCCGCCATGAATGGCCGGCAGTACCGGGTTACCTATGTTGTCATCTTTGGCCGGCAAGCGAAATACCAGCTCATCGCCAAACCGTTCTACCAACATGCCAATAAAGCGGGCGTAGGGAACATGCTCAAGTAAATGACTGAAATCATTGGTTTCTGTCACTTTGGCAACTATGCTTTTTACATCCAGGGATGCCTTGGGATCTGTCATTTCGTCTCCTCACCCATCAGTGCCTTACGGAAAGTGTCCCCAATCATTTCAGGGCTTATCCGCATAAAGGAGCCAACCGCATGGGCGATGGGGTCGTCTATGCTGTCCTGATAGGCGATGGCCCGGGTAAACGCGACGCTGGATGACAACTTATAACACTCGGCAAAACCATACACCGGCTTGTGGGGCTCGGCGGGCTTCATATAGTCGACCCGCAGATCCAGAGTCGGCGAGATCTCCAGCGAACCGTATTTGTCCTTGATGGCACAAACCACGGCGCAGCCACTGGCAGTATCCATCAAAGTGGTGATAACCCCACCATGGATAACTCCGGTTTCAGGGTAACCCACCAGCTCAGTGCTGTAAGGCAACTCTATCAGTACATGGTGTTCACTGCCCTCATGCACCTTGAGCCCGAGGCGACGACACTGGGCCAACTGGTTGACAAAACGGCTCGCCAGGGTCGTCAGCGGGAAAAACTCCGGATTGACTTTCATGACGCTGAACTCACCATAGGCCCCAAGGCTTTACCGCCAAGCAGATGCATGTGGATGTGGAACACTTCCTGGCCGCCATGCTCATTACAATTAATGATTAAACGATAGCCATCCTTAGCGATCCCGGCTTCGGCGGCCAACTTGGCGGCCACTGTCACCATACGGCCTATGGCCTGCTCGTCGGAGGCCTTGGCGTCATTGACTGTGGGGATCAGATGATTGGGCACTATCAGCACATGGGTGGGAGCCTTGGGATTGATATCCCGAAAGGCAGTCACCAACTCGTCCTGATACAGTATGTCCGTGGGTATTTCACGGCGAATAATTTTGCTGAATATGGTTTCTTCGGCCATTTTGCCACTCTCCGGTGTATCGGTTCAGACTCGGCCCAAGGGCCAAATCACTGTGTTCTTGGCAGTATAATACCATTCGGCCCAGAGATGTAATCGGCCGCGGCGATTTGCCCCCCAAGCCTGTTAAAACTCGGCAAGTAATTGCCGCGGCCTGGCTTTTTTGGCAGCATTGTCGCCATGCTCAGCCGGAGATGAACCAATTTGGCTCCCGGCACTCGCCAACGATTCATACGGATATCAGATGATCAGTTATCAGATTTGCCCCATAGATCCACACGCTCACCTGTTCGAGGTCAAAATCACCATTCAGGCTCCGGCCCCGAGACAGGAACTTTGGTTGCCATCCTGGATCCCAGGCAGCTACATGGTTCGCGATTTTTGTCGCAATATCATAGATATTCAAGCCTTTGATGAGCTGGAGCGTCCACTCAGCATTACTCAGCTCGACAAGCAGCGCTGGCAGATAAATTCCAATGCCGAATCACTGCAACTGCGCTACTCGGTTTATGCCTGGGATATGTCGGTGCGCAGCGCCCACCTGGATCAGACCCACGGCTTTTTCAACGGCAGCAGCGTCTTTCTTGCGGTGGCCGGCAAAGAGCTTGAGCCGCTGGAGCTGGAAATTCTGCCTCCCAAAGAGGAAGCCAACTGGCAACTGGCAACAACCCTGAGTCGAATCGAAGGTGAAGACTGGCAGTTCGGCCGTTTCAGCGCCGCCAACTATGATGAGCTTATCGACCATCCGGTGGAGATGGGCACTTTTACCCACGGCAGCTTTGAGGCCTGTGGCGTGCGCCATGATGTGATACTGACAGGGCGTCACCGCTGCCACATGCCCAGGCTGCTTGACGATCTCAAGGCTATTTGCGAGAGCCAAATCCGCCTCTTCGGTGAAGCGCCGTTTGAGCGCTACCTGTTTATGACTCAGGTATTGGGCAATGGCTTTGGAGGGCTGGAACACAGAGCCTCCACCGCCCTGCACTGCTCCCGCAAAGATCTGCCGCTGAGTATGGAGATGCCGGTCAATAAGGATTACCGCACTTATCTGTCGCTCTGCAGTCACGAATACTTCCACAGCTGGAACGTCAAACGCATTAAGCCGGCCAGCTTTATTCCCTACGCGCTGGAAGCCGAGATCTACACCCGTCAGCTGTGGGCTTATGAAGGCATCACTTCCTACTATGATGACCTGATGACACTCAGAGCCAACAGGGTTTCCAGTGAGCAATATCTGGAGATGCTATCCCAGACTATGACCCGGGTGTATCGCATGCCGGGCAGGCAGTTGCAGAGCCTGACAGAATCAAGCTTCAACGCCTGGACCAAGTTCTACAAACAGGATGAAAACGCCGCCAACGCCATCGTCAGCTATTACACCAAGGGAGCTTTGTTTGCCCTGTATCTGGACTTGACTCTGAGACTGGAAACCCAGGGAAAATACACACTGGATAACCTGATGCAAAAGCTGTGGCAGGCCTTTGGCAGCCAGGGGATAGGCACTGAAGATGACTCCCATCGCCGCCTCTATGAGGAGCTGCTTGGCCGGGATGCCAGCGCAGAATTTGCCTTTCTGGATAATACCCAAGAGTTGCCTCTGGCGCCCCTGCTGGCGCAATTCGGAATCGAGATGCAGCTTCGCAGTGCCCAAGGCGCTCAGGATCAGGGCGGCGGGGATGTTGAGGGGCAAAAAATCGGCTTGGGAGCCCGCTACAAGGCTGAAGCCCTGGGGTTAAGGATTGTGAGTGTGACCAACGGCAGCGCGGCTCACAGCGCCGGGCTCGCGGCTCAGGATTTGCTAATCGCCGCCAATGGTCTGCAGGTCGGCGCTCAATTTGAAAATGAACTGCAACAATATGAGCCCGGCGATAGTCTGGAGTTGCACTTCTTCCGCCGTGATGAGCTGATGACAGGCCTGCTGCCTATCAAACCGGCGGCAATAGATACTGTGTCACTCAAGCTCACCGAACCAGCCAAAGCCAAGGCCTGGCTGGGTTAAGGAAGGTGCGAACAAGTCCCATGCGTGCTCTGCGTCGGCTTACAGGCCTGGATGCAAGGCGTGGTTCGCAGCAAATGGCCCTAGTCCTTTGCAAGAAGCATAACACAGCAGGCAGGCCTGTAAGCCACGCCCTTTGGGGCTTTCACAGCAACCGGCTCTCTACGTTATCCGACTTCGACAGGCCCCGGCATGCCTTCAGTCAGATGCCTTGAACGCCAATTGCTGTGTAAGCCAGAGTGCCGCGAGGACTTATTCGCACCTTCCCTAACTCTCGGCCACAGCGGCCATCAAGTGACGCTGGGCCCAGGTCATCACCTGGGCCCGGTTGCTTATTGACCGCAGACGGCAACAGCAGGCATTCATACTCCACCCTTTTGGGGATACCACTTTGCGACCGCGACTCCTGGCGACCTGTTTAAGAATCTTATAGCCCAAGGCCAACGCCACTGTAACCAAATCCAGCAACAGAGTGTCGACATCACATCAGTGTCCATCTATCGGGAGATAAGCAGGGCAAGCGTATCAGAAACTCCTGCGGCCAAGGGATATTCATCAGCTCGGTCAACAGAGCAGTTCTGGAAACCACCAGCCAGTGCATCACCTTGAACATAAGTTGCCCTCAGCTAAACACCCGCGAAATTTGCATTAACGAAACATAAGCATCAAATCAGACAGCTGCTTGAAACGGAAGTACAGATCTCTGCCAAAAAACTCAAAATGAATAAGAGTTAACTGAACAAGCGCCGCCCCAGGCATTAACATAAAGGGGTAAAACAGATCTGGGGGATCAAACATGGAAACAAATACTGCGGGCGAAGTGCGCCTGTCTCGCTATAAGGCCTGGGATCTTCCCACTCGCCTTTTTCATTGGATAAACCTACTTTTGGTGCTGCTGATGATGACCATCGGCGGGATAATGATGTTCAAATCTAACTTTGGGATCAGTGGTCTCGACGCGAAAATCGGCTTAAAGACACTGCACGTCTGGATAGGTTATGCCTTTGCCATCAACCTGGCATTCAGATTGTTGTGGGGATTATTCGGCCCCATCAAGGCGCGTCTAGGTAAACTACTCCCAAAGAAAGGGGAATTGGCAGGCTATCGCGCAGCCCTCAAGAAAGGCGAAAATCCACAATATCTCGGCCATAATCCGGCGGGCAAACTGGCGGTTATCGCTCTGTTTGGTCTGCTGACCCTGATCATGGTGACAGGTTTAGTGCGAGCCGGTACTGACATCTTCTATCCACCACTGGGCGGCATGGTTCAGGAATATATCGCCGCGGATGGGGTTGAACCTGCCAGTCTCAAACCCTACGATGACACAGGCGTTAATCCAGACAAGGCTGCAGCGATTAAGGGCGCCAAAGGCTTGGCAGGGAAAGTCCATGTCTACAGCGTATATCTGTTACTTCTCTTGGTATTGCTGCATATAGCCGCGGTGATCCACGCCGAGCGTAAGCGTCAGCCCGGTATTATTTCAGCTATGTTTTCCGGCAATAAATATCTGCCAACAACGCCGCTGGATAAAGACTGACAGTGATATGGGCTCACCACACAGAGCCAGAGATAAGCACAAGCCAGAAACAATAACGCCGGCATCAAGCCGGCGTTGTCATTCGTGCGATATGCGCTTACTTCAGAGTGCTTTCCGAAGTACGGCCGTCATCGTGGCAGCTATCACAGGTAGGCTTCTGACCTACGTTCATGTCATGGGGAGCGTGGCAGTCAGCACACATCAAAGCGCCATCGTGTGGCTTGTGTACCGCGTCCATTTCTGCCAGCGAACCGTGACAGCTCTGACACTGTTCAAATTCATAGGCGCCATCAGCTGAAGGGGAACCATCGGCATGACAGCTTTCACAGCCACCCATATCCGCGTGGAAATCTGACAGTTTCTGATCTTCTGCAAAAGCAGATGGTGACATGGCCAGCGCGGCCAAACCGGCACCGAACAACACACTTAAGAGTTTCTTGCTCACAATAATATCCTCCGATGATGACAGTCGAGCAAAGGTTCTTATGTCAGGTATGACCTTTGTCTCACTATCAGTAAATAGCACGACTTGGATTAACTTAGCCAAGCTTTTGCCAATTGGCAAACTAATTCTGAGTCGCCGCCACTTTAACAACTTGCGCAAAAGCAAAATGTGCGCTGAATCATGTAACCATCGGTTAATTACGGAATTTTACATTTCGTTTACCTATAAACATCTGTATCAATAAGCGTTTCAAGCGCATAAAAAAGGAGACCAACAGGTCTCCTTTAGAGAAAGTATCGCTGAATTATCCGCGGTTTCTCAGCGCTTCAATACGCTTTTCAAGCGGTGGGTGACTCATAAAGAGTTCAGTCATTGAACGCTTGCCATTGATACCGAAGGCCGACATATTGGCCGGCATGGCACCGGTTTCCGGCCCGGTACGCAGACGTTCAAGGGCAGCAATCATCTTGTTCTTACCGGCAAGGCGAGCGGCACCTTCGTCGGCGCGGAACTCACGAATGCGGGAGAAGTATGCCACCACAATGGATGCCAGAATACCAAACAGCATATCCAGCACAAATACCACAGCCATGTAAGCGATAGTGCCCAAGCCTTCACCCTCTTCATCGTTGCTGGCAACAAAGTTGTTGACGATACCGGCAACCACGCGGGCGGCGAAGATAACAAAGGTGTTCACCACGCCCTGGATCAGGGTCAGTGTCACCATGTCACCGTTGGCCACGTGGCTGACTTCGTGCGCCAGTACGGCTTCGACTTCATCGGCGCTCATACCGTAAAGCAAGCCTGTACTCACGGCTACCAGAGAGTTGTTTTTACTTGGGCCTGTAGCAAAGGCGTTCAGTTCAGGCGATTGGTAAATAGCCACTTCCGGCATCTTAATCCCGGCCTGCTGCGCCTGACGGGCTACGGTCTCGAGCAACCAACGCTCTGTGTTATCACGGGGCTGAGTGATCACCTCACAACCCATAGTTTTCTTGGCCATCCATTTGGAAATCGCCAAGCTGATAAAGGCGCCACCAAAACCGAAGATCGCCGCAAATACCAGCAAGCCACCCATGGTTTGAGTATTGACACCCAAAATAGACATGACAATCGATGCCACCAACAGAATGGCAAGGTTAGTCAAAATCAATAGAAATACACGCTTCATATCAGCTCCTGTAAGGTACCCTTGTACCGGAATTGCGTCATTGCAGACATAATATGTCCACTTGGCGGGAATTCAAGAGGAAAAAGGTAAATTATTGTTTAGCTTTCTGCCTAAACGCCCCGGCTACGCAGAGGAAGCAGTCTAGGTAGAGTTGATTAAATCAAACTTAATCAATTGCCAAGTGCGGCTTTTAAACGCGACCAAAAGCACCTGTGGCGATTGTTGAGTGTAAAGGCTTTTTGTTACCATCAAGCAACGCAAATCAATCTGAAGGACAGCGACGATTATGACAATAAATACCCTGCTGCTCAGCAGCTCCCGCGCTGGCGATACCCCCTACCTGGAACATGCCCTGCCCTATATTGAGCCCATGGCAGAAAAAGCCCGCAAGTGGATATTTATCCCTTATGCCGGTGTCAGCATGAGCTACGACAACTATCTGGAAGCCGTGGTTAATGGCCTGGCACCATTGAGGCTGGATATCTCCTCTATCCATCAACATGGCGACCCCAAGCAAGCCATTCGCGATGCTGACGGCATTCTGGTTGGCGGTGGCAACACCTTCCACCTGTTGCATGAGTTGTACCGCTACGACCTGCTGCATCTGATCAAAGAGGAAGTCGCCGCCGGCAAACCCTATATCGGCTGGAGTGCAGGCTCAAATATTGCCGGCCTCAGCATACGTACCACCAATGATATGCCTATTATAGAGCCGCCATCATTCAGTGCCCTTGGCCTGTTGCCACTGCAAATCAATCCGCATTACAGCAACTACAAAACGCCGGGGCACAATGGTGAAACCCGGGCCCAGCGCTTGCTTGAGTTTACTTGTGTCGATCCCAAGACGCCGGTACTGGCCATCCAGGAAGGCAGCGCCCTGTTGCTTAAGGACAATAAACTGAGTCTTTTGGGAGATAAGGAAGCTTATCTGTTCAGCGGTGTAGAGCAGGAGATCCCCGTGCCTGTAGGCAGTGATCTTTCCAATCTATTGAGCTAAAAAAACCTCGGCCCTACGGGGCCTTGCTGCTTTTTAACTCCAGGGCTCAAGCATGCGCTTTGGCCAGCAGAGGGCTCAAATCCAGGTGCTGAGACATGGCCTCGGCACTGGGATGAGCCAGATGCGGCACCACTCCCAACAGCGGCGCCTGCATCAAGTCTTTAAGGCTGGCCAGGTTTTCATCGAAGCGACTCATATCGGCTTCGGCGCGGTTGGCGACCCAACCGGCGATTTCAAGTCCATCGGCGCGGATCACCTCCTGGGTCAACACCGCATGATTAAGACAGCCAAGCTTCATTCCGACCACCAGAATCACGGGCAGAGCCAGTCCCTGCACCGCTTCCGATAAGAAACGCCCCTCCCCCAAAGGCAAACGCCAACCGCCGGCCCCTTCTATCAGGCAGAAATCAGCCATGGCAAACTGGGTAAAATCCAGCGCCGCCAGTACCGCCTCTGGGCTGATATCCAGGCCGAGATCGGCGGCAGCAATATGAGGGGCAATCGCCGGCTCAAAACTGAAAGGATTTACCTTGTCGTACTGCAGTTTCAGAGTGGATTCATCCATCAAGGCCAGGGCGTCCGGGTTTCTCAGCCCGTAAGGAGTGTTATGGCAACCCGAGGCCAGAGGTTTGACCCCCAAGGTTTTCAAGCCATGCTCGACTCGTGCCTTATGCAGCAGAGCGGCTCCGACCTGAGTCTTGCCACTGTCGGTATCTGTACCTGTTACAAAAAAAATCATCGCTGAACTACCCCTACAGCCAAAACATCAATGGTTATTTTCGAGCCTGAACCATTACTATCCTGTATGTCAGCGGCAATCCCTTGTCCGTTCTAAGGACCTCGGCCTGCCCGTTAAGTGTATGCCAAAAACCCTTTCCCTTGAGCCCGGCGCCTGAGTTTTTGTCGGCGCCGACTGAAGCGCCGACCCCCTTGATGGAGTAAAGCAATTCCCTGAGATTGGCAAAGTGGCACTGGAAGGTGCGGCTTTGCGTGTGCAAGCTCTGCCAGGGATGCTGGCCCAGCGCTTGCGCCAACATATCCTCGGCTGCAAACGCCTTGACTCGCAGCCCCAGCGTCTGTAATTCGGGCAAACTGCCGCGGGCTACTATGGCAAGGCGCGCCGAGCCGCCCGGGCGCATAACCCGAAAAATCTCTGCCAAGGCGGCCGGAATATCGCCGCACCACTGCAGCGCCAGATTGGAATAAACCGCATCAAAGCTGTTGTCGCCAAAGGGAAGCTGCTCGGCATCGCCACAAACAGCCTGATAATAGGGGAAGTTTCCCTTCAGCTGCTTGAGCATTCCGCTGGCGATATCCAGGGCGGTCACGCTTTGGGGGCCGAGCGTGGCAAAAGCCGTGCCCGGACCTGCACCTATATCCAGCAGTTTTCCTGAGTGTAGGCAATCGTTCCAGTCAAGTAAGGCTTCGGCCGTCAGACGCTGCACCTTATTGTGGCGCTCATAAGCGCTTGCCGCCTTGGAAAAGCGCCCGGCGACATCCTCAAGCGGCACGGATTGCACCAGGCCGGCGTGACTAGCCAGAGGCTCATGACTCATGTTGCTCATGCCATCAGTTCCGCCAGTGCCGAGGCCAAGGCCAGTATATCCTGCTCCCTGTGCTCGGCGCTCAGGGTTATACGCAGTCTGGCACCACCTTTGGGGACTGTGGGGGGCCGAATCGCCCCCACCAGGAAGCCGCGTTCCAAAAGCCTTGCCGCCAGCGCCATACACCTGCCACTCTCTCCCACCAACAGAGGTTGAATTGGCGACTCAGATGGCATCAAGGAGATCCCCGCCGCTTGGCAGCTGCGGCGAAACAAAGCGATATTGGCGTTGAGGCGCTCGAGCAAAGGCTCTTGCTGGATCAGCTCCAGAGCCCCGTGCACGCCCATACAGCAGGCCGGTGACAGCGCGGTGGAATAGATGTATTCACGGGCATTGGCCACCAGATAGTCTATCAATTCCTGCGAGCCCACAATCGCCGCGCCCTGACCACCTAGCGCCTTGCCAAATGTCACCAAGCGGGCAAATACCGGCAAGGGTGAAGACTCAAATAGGCCGAAGCCGTGGGCATCATCGAGAATAAGCGGGCTGCAGTGCTCTTGGCACAAGTGGCTCAATTTACCAAGCGGCGCCCTGTCGCCATCCATGCTGAACACGGTTTCGGTGAGCACAGCGCTGCCGGGATGCCGGGCCAAAAGCGTTGTGGCGGCCGCCATATCGTTATGGGCAAAACGCCGTATTTTGGCCTTTGAGTCGCGCAGACCATCTATCATGGAGGCGTGCACCAATTTGTCGGCAATCACTGTATCTTCGGCGCTAAACAGGGTTTTCATCAGCGCAGTGTTGGCGGCAAAACCACAACTGAACAGTAACGCCGCTTCTGCACCGAGTGCCCGGCACAGACCTTGTTCCAGCTTGAGATGCGCCTCGCTGTAACCTGAAACCAGAGGTGAAGCGCCGCTGCCGCAGCCATAGAGAGTTGCCCCCTTGGCAAGCGCAGAGATGACCTTGGGATGACGGGCCAGGCCCAGATAATCATTGGCGGCAAAATCCAGCAATGGTTTGCCACTATCTGTTGCATGGGCAACAGGATGCAATAGTCGCTCACGGCCGGGCGCTGCAGCGAAGCAGCGCCTTTGCCTGAGCAAGCCGCCGCGCGCAAGCTCCTCACGGCGGTGGGCCATTTTGTCCAGCAATGAGGTCAAGTTACAGGGCTCCGGCGTCGTAAAACTGTCCCTGAGCCTTGTTATTGATAGCCTCTGCCTTGGCCGCGACGCGGGCTATTTCGGCGCCCTCTTCCTCGACCGTGGCGGCCTTGCCTTGCTCCGGGGTCAATCCCAGACGGCGGAACAGGCTCATATCGTCATTTTCTTCCGGGTTGGCGGTGGTCAACAGCTTGCACCCATAGAAAATCGAGTTGGCCCCGGCAAAGAAACACATGGCCTGCAGCTCATCTGTCATATTTTCACGCCCGGCCGACAAGCGAACCCGCGACAAAGGCATCATGATTCTGGCCACGGCTATGGTGCGCACAAACTCCAGTGGATCCAGGTCGTCCAGGCTATCCAGCGGCGTACCGGCCACCTTGACCAACATATTGATAGGCACAGAGTCGGGATGTTGCTCCAGATTGGCCAACTGCTGCAGCAAACCCGCCCTGTCGGTGGCCTGCTCGCCCATGCCGACAATCCCGCCGGAGCACACCTTCATACCAGCGGCGCGCACATTGGCCAGGGTGTCCAACCGCTGCTGATAGGTGCGGGTGGTGATGATGTCACCATAGTATTCCGGCGAGGTATCCAAGTTATGGTTGTAGTAATCCAGCCCGGCTTCGGCCAGTTCGTTGGCCTGGTTTTCGCTGAGCATACCCAGAGTCATACAGGTTTCCATTCCCAGGGATTTAACCTCCTGCACCATCTGCTTGAGATAAGGCATATCGCGCTCATGCGGGTTACGCCAGGCGGCTCCCATGCAGAAGCGGGTCGCCCCGGCTGCCTTGGCACTTCTGGCCTCTGTCAGTACCTTTT
Source organism: Shewanella indica (assembly GCF_033842865.1). Lineage (NCBI taxonomy): Bacteria > Pseudomonadati > Pseudomonadota > Gammaproteobacteria > Alteromonadales > Shewanellaceae > Shewanella > Shewanella indica. Next base: position 3,060,409 of record NZ_JAWXXR010000001.1, on the reverse strand, counting down.
CCATCTCCAGCAGACGCTCTTTTTCCAACCCTGTGTCGTAGCGGGCGCTCTGGGGACAATATTTACAGTCTTCCGGACAGGCCCCCGTCTTGATTGACAACAGACGACTGACCTGAACTTCATTGGGATTGAAATGGGTTCTGTGCACGCTGTGGGCACGAAACAACAAATCATTCATCGGCAGGGCAAAGAGGGCTTCAACCTCTTCGCGGCGCCAGTCATGGCGCAGCTCTGTATTGGACATATTCTGTGTTACCTGAGTCTGATCTATTTGTTGCTGAAGCCGATTTTGCCGATTAATCCATCGGGCTCCGGGTTCAGTTGGCTGCTTGAAGGCCTGAATTATTTTCGTTAGCATACCCGCGACACTCTCACTGTCAACGCCAACCAGTTGCACAGGTTTACCTTTGGTTAATATATGAGCATAGATTATCGTTTTGACCGTCAGCATATCTGGCATCCCTACACTTCCATGAGCCACACCCTACCCGTTTATGGGGTCAAAGCCGCCAAGGGCGTACGCCTGACGCTGGAGGATGGTCGCGAGCTCATCGACGGCACCAGTTCCTGGTGGGCCTGCGTCCATGGTTACAGCCACCCGGCAATTCTCAGCGCCATGGAAGAGCAACTCAAACGCCTGAGCCATGTGATGTTCGGAGGGATCACCCATGAGAGCGCCATAGAACTGTGTCGCCAACTCATCACTATTACCCCGGAGCCATTGACCAAGGTGTTCCTGGCTGACTCAGGCTCCATTGCGGTGGAGGTGGCGCTGAAGATGGCACTGCAATACTGGCAAGGACAAAACAAGACAGAAAAAAACCGCATCATGACGGTCAAGCAGGGCTACCATGGCGACACATTCGCCGCCATGAGCGTCTGCGACCCGGAGGGCGGCATGCACACCATGTTTGGTGACAATGTGGCCCGGCAACTGTTTGCCCCGGCGCCGAGTACACCCTTCGGTGAAGCCGCTAAAGCAGATGACATCGCCGGACTCGAGGCCATGCTGGCCGAACACGGCAAACAAACCGCCGCGCTGATCCTCGAACCCATAATGCAAGGTGCCGGTGGCATGTGGTTTTACAGCGCCGACTATCTCAAGGCAGCAAGAGCCCTGTGCGACAAGTACGATGTACTGCTGATCCTGGATGAAATCGCCACAGGTTTTGGCCGCACCGGTAAGCTGTTTGCCTGCGAACACGCCGACATAGCGCCGGACATCATGTGTGTCGGTAAGGCGCTCACCGGCGGCTATATCAGTCTGGCGGCGACGCTGTGCAGCGATAAAGTGGCGGCCGGCATAGACAGCTCCCCTGCCGGCGTATTTATGCATGGGCCAACCTTTATGGCCAATCCTCTGGCCTGTAGTGCTGCCCGCGCCAGCCTGGCCCTGCTGGCAAACGGTGAGTGGCAAGCTCAGGTCAAGGCCATTGAAACTCAGCTTAAACAGGAACTGGCACCGGCAGCAGCACTGCCGGAAGTCAAAGCAGTACGGGTGCTTGGCGCCGTCGGCGTACTGGAGATGCACAGACAGGTCAATACCGCCGCGCTGCAGGCCGAATTTGTTGCCCGCGGCGTGTGGATCCGCCCCTTTGGTAAACTCATCTATATCATGCCGCCCTATGGTATCAGCGCAGAAGAGCTGAGCTGCCTGAGCCGGGCCATGCTGGAAGTGGCCGCACTGACGAGCAAGCAAAATCAAGATGACAGCGCCTTCGTCAGTCACGGCTGAGCCCGCTACACCTCAACTCTACTCAGGACAGCAAAAAAAGCGGCTCAAATGAGCCGCTTTGTCTTGAGGTAAACCAAGCCTTGCAGGGAATGTTTACTCAATAAAACGCTAATTAGAACTTATGGTACTTATCGATACCAAAGGTTCTGCCTGTGTCATGACAAGTCGCACAGGATTCGGCACTTGGCTGCTTGAACCACTCAACCGCCGGAATATCCACGCTGATATCACCGCCGTTCTGGCTCATGTGTGCCTTGGCTGAATCACTGGTGTGGCAGGCATAACAGTTTGCGGTGACCGGGCTGGTCATCTTGCTGCCGGGCTCCAGAATATACTGGTTGGGCACAGCGGCCAGCGACAGGCCATCCTGGTGACAGGCCACACAACTGCTGGCCGGTGCAATCGCTGCGGCGCCGTTGGCTTTTCCTGTCTGACTCCAGTTACCATCGGCATCCTGAGCCACTTCACCGACGGTTGCCCCCTTACCCCAGTGCCAGCTGTGGATCATGGGACCGAAGCCGGCACCATAATCGGCACTGGTACGGGCCATTCCGTTGCCGTGACAAGCGATACAACCCTTACCACCGTTATCGAACTCACCGTTCTTGTGGAAGGCAGTCACATCGTTATGGCAGGTGATACAGCTGTTGTCTGCCACCACCTGACGCCGATCAAAGCCGGAGATCTTGCTGCCATCGGCCGGATTGACGACATCAGAATAAGCTGTGAAGGAGACCCCCATGGAGCCGTCATAGCCATTGGCACGAATGCGATCGCGAGTTTGACCACGTACCTTGTCATCATAATGCTGCCAACCTTCGCTGGAGAAAGTCACCCGCGCCGAGAACATATAACCGGCATTCTCATACCCTGCGGCTATGTTGGCCGCCGCATAACACACAGTGCGGGTGCCATCGGCATTATCCGTCTTGGTTTCTGAATTACGGGTGCCCGGGCGGCCCACCAGGCCATGGTTGTCATAGGCATGCAGATATGCACCGGCATAGACTATCGGCTTGGCGGCAACATAACCGGCATTGGTAGGATCGGCATTATAGTTGTTGCTGATATTGACCAGATTACCCTCTTTATCCTTGACACTAATGGTAGAACACCAACCACCGGCACCATCGGTTTCAGGAGTAGAAAGTTCAACTGTGTAAGCCGCTCGCAGCGCTTGCAACTTGGTGATCCCGGCCTTCTGCTCATGCAGCTCACGGAAATCCAGGCCATTTGAAGGCACTATATCGCCTATCGGGGTTCCTTCTTTACCATGGCAATCGATACAACCAGGGCCGGTAAAGTTGCTGTTAATAGGCGCATCTGTATGACAACTGCTGCAGTTGAGCACGCTGAAGTCTTTGCTGAACTCCCTGTGATTGATATGACCTATCCTGGATAAGGTATTGCTGGCATAACCACCGATAGAGAATCCCTCATCGTTGGTCACTGTCTTGCTGACTGAGCCATGACAAACCAAACAGCCGGCAATAAAATCTACTTCACCGTCCATGCCTTCAGCCACATAGCCAGCGTGACGACGTGGGCTCTGGGAGTAGTCCACGTGACAGGCATAACAGGCTTCAGTGGTAGTACTGAATTGCCCCTCCGGCTTATTGACAACCAATGCCTTTGAACGGGCAATGGCATCATTACCGCCAACACGCAGCCAAACAATGCCTTCAGTGGCGGCATTAACACCTGCCATCGGCGCTTCAAATATATAATGCCCATCATCTACTTGAGTTAACTTAGCACCTTCTGTTGCCTGAGTTACCGCGCCACCGACATGAACATTGTCCTCTACATTATTAATTGGATTTTCATCCCGATTGAGAATAAAACCTTTGGCAGTCAAAGCAGCCACTTTGGCCTGGACATTGGTAAGGTCATTAATTAAATTACCATTTTCATCCGTCACTTCAAACTCGTAGGTAATTGTCCCCTCACCCAAAGTATAATTAATCATTTTAACTTGGGTTTCAACCGATTGGGTTACTGGAGGATTCGTCCCGGGTTTTCCCGGCTCCCCCGGCTTACCTGGCTCACCAGGCGCACCATCTCGGCCATCATCACCATCACTGCAGCCTGCAGCCTGCAAGCAGTATTGCCATCACCATCAAAGCAACTCTTTTCTTTTTAAATATGGTCATCTTTCTCTCCTACCCAAGCACAGGCATACTGTTTGCTCAGCCTTTGTTTTATGGCGAACAACCTCGACTCCCGAAACTCAAGCGAAAGTTATAATAATGATTAATGGGTCTATCCTGACCCGTGGAGATAATATGACCAAAAATAAAATAAAAGAGTGAGCAAAGACACAAGATATAACAAGGAAACAAATTAACACTAATGTTATTATTAAAACAACCTTAAAAATAAAAACAATATTAATGGCTGTCTTTATTTTAAATAAAAGTCAACTCGGCTATTTCTTTAGTAGAACCATTTTATACCGATATATTGCAATTTCTGAAACCAGATATTTTAATTCCCGCCAAGAAGTTATTTTTCAATTGTCTGAAATTGGCTGGCCATTCTTTGAATGGATTTAAGACTGACACCATGTTTATTTCGCTCGGCACACTCTTGCAGATGTGTTTTGCAACGCACATCACCAATCTGCTGAATATGCACTCGGTAACCCAAGGCCTTCGCAGCCGCTTGATAGGCAGCGAACTCCCACAGCGCCATGTTGGTATTATCACAGATAACCACAGGCACCCCGGTTGCCAATGCCTCGATGAAACGACTCAGATTGAGTTGATGAAATTCCGCCAAACGCGCAGCATCGAAACAATAACGGTCATTTCGATAAAAGAAACGGTCGGTTGAGCAAAGGCCCTTCTCAGTAATACACTGTACAAGCTCTACAGATAGTTCCTGGATAAACTGACGAACCCAGTAGGATTTGCCGCTACCCGGCAGACCGCGCATTATGATCGCCAAGCGACTGTTACCATCGATAGTACGTGGCTCAGGCATCAGTTATGCCCGGTTTGGTTACAGATAGACTGACCCGCAAGAATACGCTCCACCAGTGGCGCTACCATCTCACTGGCCTTTCCTTGTAAATGGATCTGAAACTGGCTGTGTCTGTCTGCCGGCATCAGATTGACCTCAACGGTGAGCGCACCATGGTGATTGGCGCTATCGACAAAACCGGCAGCGGGATAGACAGTGCCAGAGGTGCCAATGGCAATGAAGAGATCGCAGTGATCCAGCGCATCGTGAATTCTATCCATTCCCAGAGGCATTTCACCGAACCAAACCACGTGAGGCCGCAAACGCTGAGCTGGAATACAGCAAGTGCAGGTATTCTCAGGCCCGAAGGGTTCGTGCAATGTAAAAGTTTGCCGGGAGCGCGGACAACGCCCTTTGGAAAGCTCGCCGTGCATATGCAGCAAGCGCCTGGAGCCTGCTCTCTCGTGCAGATCGTCTATGTTTTGGGTGACAATAAGCAGCTCCCCCTCAAACTCTTGCTCAAGGCGAGAGAGCGCCGTATGAGCAGCGTTGGGTTCTATATTGCCCGAATGCAGTTGTTGCCAACGACCATTGTAAAAACGTTCAACCAGCTCAGGGTCACGTTCATAACCTTCAGGAGTCGCCACATCCTCGATATGATGTTCTTCCCACAGGCCATCTTGATCCCTGAAGGTACGTAAACCGGACTCGGCAGAGATCCCGGCGCCGGTTAAAATCACGATTCGACGATGCATCTGGTATCCTTTTGTTTTTCTGCCATCCTGCCAATAGCGACTCAACAGCGCAATTATGCCTTGGTATAACCATACAAAATGTATGCTTAAATTGCTTGTTTTTATTCAAAATTATGCCGATTATAGCTAAGTTACCCCACAGAAGTACCAAAAGCCGGATCAGAGGTTTAAGTTTTAGAACAGTACACATATAATGGGGTCTATTATCCACGGACGAACCTATGTGTAATACCAAGGGTTCTGCAATCAAGAGATTAGCCATGACAGATGGAAATCAAGCGCTGAAGAAAGCGGGTTTGAAAATCACCCTGCCACGAGTCAAAATCCTGGAGCTGATGCAAGAACCGGAAAACCAGCATATCAGTGCCGAAGACTTATATAAGAAATTGCTGGATATCGGCGAAGAGATAGGTTTGGCTACTGTTTATCGGGTATTAAATCAGTTTGACGATGCCGGCATTGTCAGCCGCCACCACTTCGAAAGTGGCAAAGCCGTATTTGAACTCTCCACCCAACATCATCATGATCACCTGGTGTGCCTGAGCTGTGGCAAAGTGATCGAGTTTTCTGATGACCTTATCGAGCGTCGTCAGCATGAAATTGCCATGCGACACAATATCAAGCTCACCAATCACAGCCTCTACCTCTATGGCGTCTGCACCAACGACAAGTGCGATCACGGCCAAGAGTGATAATTAAAAAAACCAGCGCCAAGCGCTGGTTTTTTATTGTCGGTAATCTTGAAATTACCAATTCAAAGCCAAAGGCTCACCCTTCTTCCTTGGGCAGGCATGACTGAAAAGCATCGGGTCCGCATAACAAAGAAAACGGTTATTGGCGAAAAGCCGAAATAACCAATCTCCCTCTTCGGCGAACTGCGCCGGAGGCGTCAGATTACCCACATGCTTGGGCTCCAGACCGGCAAACTGCATCAGCTTGTCGGCATCATGTTCACTGATCAACTGTGGATCCGCCGGTAATTTACCGCTGCCGGCAGAAAAACCATTGTGGACAAAGTACTGCTTCATCTTTATCTCCTTTCCCTGTCGTTGGTACATTCCGAGTGACCTGAAGAACTATCACTCTCGTATCCGTCCAAAGCCTTACCGGCTCCGGTGCCTAGCGGTGAAAATCACCAGAACGTTCCGGTTGATAGATGATCTCTTCAATCCGCACTTTCACCATGCCACCACCGGGACCCGGCCATTCGATTTCATCTCCCTGGGCCAAGCCCAACAAGGCGCCGCCAACAGGTGCCAGAATCGAAATTTTACCGGCGCTGCCATCGGCATCTTTTGGATAAACCAGGCGCAAGGTGAACTCTTCATTTGAGGAAGACATACGAAAACGGACTTCAGAGTTCATGGTTACTACATTATCCGGCATCTCCTTGGATGGCCTGATTTCTGCCCGCTCCAGTTCAGCCTCGAGTGCTTGATGGCCGGGAAAGGCATTCGCCGGCAATGACTCCAGCAAACGCTCCAGGCGATCCATATCCACTTCAGAAATTACTATATTAGGTTGTGTACTCACAGCAATCCTCTACTTTTCAGAAAAGCCGCCTGAGCGGCCCCACATCGGGTCATCCCTTCCCCCATTGAGGGTTGACGCCAATACCCAATCGCTGAAAATCGCCTGACAGGCGTTTCAGACAAATTCAGCTTGATCTTCGAACGCTTTCGCCCCCGAATTGCACTTCAGCGCCGCATCGGGCGAACCAATACGGCGCTGAAATGGTGTTAACACTAAATCAAACCCTCTGAGTTGACTCGGATACCCGCGTCAGTGGCTGTCTTGGCGCAGCCCACTACTCGGCTCCGGATAACAACAAAGCGACAACCCCAAGAGAGATGATTAATAACAATTTGAATTTTTTATATTTTTAGCACATTAATGCACCAAGACTCCCCGAAGGAATAACCAAGCCCCAATCTAACCTTTTCCCAATCAAATATCCAGCCGGAGGCATCAGAGCTTCATCACAGCAGCCAATAAAAAAGGCGCCTCGCGGCGCCTTTTGTGAGCTTAACGACTGTGCTTACCAGCCGGTTTTCTCACGCAGCGCGCTGCCGATTTCGGCCAGCGAGCGTACGGTAGTCACGCCCGCTGCTTCCAGAGCGGCGAACTTGTCGGCAGCAGTACCCTTACCACCGGCAATGATGGCGCCTGCATGGCCCATACGCTTACCTGCTGGCGCAGTCACACCGGCAATATAAGAGACCACTGGCTTGGTAACGTTGGCCTTGATGTAAGCCGCCGCTTCTTCTTCGGCAGTACCGCCGATTTCACCTATCATCACTATGGCCTCGGTCTGAGGATCGTTCTGGAACATTTCCAGTACGTCGATGAAGTTGGTACCAGGGATCGGGTCACCACCAATGCCCACACAGGTAGACTGGCCGAAACCTTCGTCAGTAGTCTGCTTAACGGCTTCGTAAGTCAGAGTACCGCTGCGGGAAACGATACCCACTTTACCTGGCTTGTGGATGTGACCTGGCATGATGCCTATTTTACATTCGCCGGGGGTGATAACACCTGGGCAGTTAGGACCTATCATGCGCACGCCGGTTTCTTCCAGCTTCACTTTTACCTGCAGCATATCCAGCGTCGGAATACCTTCGGTAATACAAACGATAAGCTCGATACCGCCATCTATGGCTTCCAGGATAGCATCTTTACAGAAAGGCGCAGGAACATAGATAACAGATGCAGTGGCGCCGGTGGCGGCAACAGCGTCTTTCACTGTGTTGAATACTGGCAAGCCCAAGTGAGTGGTGCCGCCTTTACCAGGAGACACACCGCCGACCATCTGAGTACCGTAGGCAATCGCCTGCTCAGAATGAAAAGTACCCTGACCACCGGTGAAACCCTGGCAGATAACCTTGGTATCTTTGTTGATTAAAACAGACATTATTTGCCCTCCGCAGCTTTAACTACTTGCTGAGCAGCGTCGGTCAGACTTGTCGCAGCAATGATATCCAAACCTGATTCGGCGAGTACTTTAGAGCCCAGCTCGGCGTTGGTACCTTCCAGACGCACAACCACAGGCACTTTCACACCGACTTCTTTCACTGCACCGATAATACCTTCAGCGATCATGTCACAACGCACGATACCACCGAAAATGTTCACCAGAACGGCCTTCACATTGCTGTCAGACAGAATGATCTTGAAGGCTTCGGCAACACGTTCTTTGGTCGCGCCGCCACCTACGTCGAGGAAGTTGGCTGGCTTGCCGCCATGCAGGTTAACGATATCCATGGTACCCATGGCCAGACCGGCACCGTTTACCATGCAACCTACGTTACCGTCCAGAGCCACATAGTTCAGTTCGAACTTGGCTGCGTGGGCTTCACGTGGGTCGTCTTGTGAAGGATCATGCATGTCTTTGATCTTTGGCTGACGGAACAGAGCGTTACCATCTACGCCAATCTTGCCGTCCAGGCAGTGCAGGTTGCCTTCTGTGGTGATCACCAGAGGGTTGATCTCCAGCAGGGCAAAGTCATGCTCCAGGAACATGGTCGCCAGACCCATAAAGATCTTGGTGAACTGCTTGATTTGAGTTGGGTTCAGACCCAGCTTAAAGCCAAGGTCACGCGCCTGGAAAGGCTGAGGACCTGTGATAGGGTCGATAATGGCTTTGTGGATCAGCTCAGGGGTCTCTTCGGCCACCTTTTCGATTTCCACACCACCTTCGGTAGAAGCCATAAACACGACGCGGCGAGTGCCACGGTCGACAACGGCACCCAGATAGAGTTCGTTGGCGATATCAGTGCAGCTTTCAACCAGGATCTTGGCAACCGGCTGACCTTTTTCATCAGTCTGATAAGTGACCAGATTCTTGCCCAGCCAATGTTCGGCAAAGGCTCTGATCTCTTCTTTGTCGCCAGTGACTTTAACGCCACCTGCTTTACCGCGGCCACCAGCGTGCACCTGGCACTTGACTACCCACATGTTTCCGCCAATGCGACCGGCTGCTTCAACAGCTTCCTGAGCTGTGTCACAAGCATAGCCTTCTGACACTGGTAAACCATATTCGGCAAATAGGGCTTTTGCCTGATACTCATGCAAATTCATGATGATCTATCCGTATACTACGTTTTAAATCCAACCGGCCCCGAGGGGCCAGTCACGAGGTTATTGTCTGGCGGCGCTTACAAGTCCAGCAGCAGACGAGTTGGGTCTTCCAGCAGATCCTTAATAGTCACCAGGAAGCCAACTGACTCACGACCATCAATGATGCGATGGTCATATGAGAGAGCAAGGTACATCATGGGCAGGATTTCCACCTGACCATTGACTGCCATTGGGCGGTCCTTGATGGCATGCATGCCGAGGATTGCGCTCTGTGGCAGGTTCAGAATAGGCGTCGACATCAAAGAGCCAAACACACCGCCGTTGGTCACAGTGAAGTTACCACCTGTCATATCTTCCACTGTCAGCTTGCCGTCACGACCTTTAATAGCCAGTTCGCGAACCGCTTTCTCGATATCGGCCAGGCTCATGGTATCTGTGTCGCGCAGCACAGGCGTTACCAGGCCACGAGGCGTGGAAACGGCGATGCTGACATCGAAGTAGTTGTGGTACAGGATGTCGCTGCCATCGATAGAAGCGTTGACTTCTGGATAACGCTTCAGCGCTTCGGTTACTGCTTTCACGTAGAAAGACATAAAGCCAAGACGGATGCCGTGCTTCTTCTCAAAGACTTCCTGATACTTCTTACGGATGTCCATGATAGGCTTCATGTTGACCTCGTTGAAGGTGGTCAGCATGGCGGTGGAGTTCTTGGCTTCCAGCAGACGAGTGGCGATAGTCTTGCGCAGACGCGTCATAGGTACGCGTTTCTCGCTGCGATCGCCCGCCAGGGTCACAGGTGCTGTGGCAGCAGCTGCAGCCGGCTTGGCAGAGCCTGACTTAACAAAGGCTTCCACGTCTTCTTTGGTGATACGGCCACCCACACCTGTGCCCTTGATTTTAGCGGCATCCAGGTTGTGTTCGGCTATCAGGCGACGTACTGATGGGCTCAGGGCATCGTTGTTTTCTGCCGCGGCTTCTTCAGCCTTAGGGGCTGCGGCTTCAGCCTGCTCTTTGCTCACTTCCTGACCGGCAACAGCGCCGGCGACGAAGTTGGCGATAACCTGTTCGGCCAGGACGGTATCCCCTTCCTGGAACAGCAGTTCGCTGATCTGACCATCTTCGGGTGCTACAACTTCCAACACCACTTTATCTGTTTCAATATCAACCAGGTTCTGATCACGGGAAACCGGCTCACCAGGCTTAACGTGCCAAGTGGCGATAGTCGCGTCGGCAACAGATTCGGGCAGTACAGGTACCTTGATTTCGATACTCATGGAAAGCTTTCCTTTTTGTATAAATTTCTATTACTTCAGTTTTAATGCGCTAGTGATCAGTGATTCCTGCTGATGCGTATGCAACTCAGGATAGCCACAAGCCGGCGCTGCAGAGGCGTCACGGCCAGCGTAGCTGAGCTGGGCACCTTTTGGAATGGCTGCCCAGAAATGATGCTGGCTGCAATACCAGGCACCTTGGTTCTGAGGCTCTTCCTGACACCAAACAAAGTCGGTCACATGCTGATAATCTTTCAGGGCGACTGCCATCTCTTCGTGTGGGAAGGGATACAACTGCTCTACCCGCACCAAAGCGACATTATCGATATTCTCTTTGCGGCGACGCTCCAGCAGCTCGTAGTAAACCTTACCGCTACAGAACACTACGCGATCGACCTTGGCGGCATCCAGAGTATCGATTTCACCGATAACGTTCTGGAATTGACCGTTGGCCAGCTCGTCCAGGGAAGACACTGCCAGCGGATGACGCAGCAGCGACTTGGGAGACATAACCACCAGCGGACGACGCATTGGACGCACCACCTGACGACGCAGCATGTGGTAGACCTGAGCCGGAGTCGAAGGCACACAAACCTGCATATTGTGGTTGGCGCACAGCTGCAAGAAACGCTCCAGACGAGCACTTGAGTGCTCAGGCCCCTGACCTTCATAGCCGTGTGGCAGCAACATGGTCAAACCGCACAGACGGCCCCACTTCTGCTCACCGGATGACAGGAACTGGTCAATAACCACCTGGGCACAGTTGGCAAAGTCACCGAATTGGGCTTCCCAGATAGTCAGGCCACCCGGCTCAGCTGTGGCATAACCGTACTCGAACGCCAGCACTGAGGCTTCAGACAACACTGAGTCGGTGATGTCGATAGGGCCCTGTTCTTTCGCCACATGGCGCAGCGGCAGGTAAGTCGTACCATCGTTCTGGTTGTGCAGCACGGCGTGGCGATGGAAGAAGGTGCCACGACCCGAGTCCTGCCCGGTGATCCTGACTCTTTGCTTGTCCTCGAGGATGCTGGCATAGGCCAGAGTCTCGGCAAAGCCCCAGTCCATCAGCTTCTCGCCTTTGGCCATCGCAACGCGGTCGTTGTATATCTTGGCAACCCGTGAGTGCAGCTTATGACTCTCAGGCACATAGCTTATCTTGTCGGCCAGATTCTGCAGACGTTCGCGGGTCATACCGGATTCAAACGACTCATCCCATTCGCGGTTCAAATAAGGAGTCCAGTCCACAGTGTGCAGCGTCATTGGACGCCACTCTTTGACCACACAATCCCCTTGATCCAGGGCATCACGATAGTTATTGATCATGGCGGTAACATCGTCGGCCGCAATGCTGTTCTCGGCAATCAGCTTGTCGGCGTAGATCTTACGTGGCGTTGGGTGCTTCTTGATCTTGGCGTACATCAGTGGCTGAGTCGCACTGGGCTCATCGGCCTCGTTGTGGCCGTGACGGCGATAACATACCAATTCGATAACCACATCACGCTTAAAGGTGTTGCGGTAATCCACGGCCAACTGAGAGACAAAAGCTACGGCCTCAGGATCGTCGGCATTAACATGAAAAATTGGCGCCTGCACCATTTTGGCGATATCGGTACAGTATTCGGTAGAACGCACATCCTGGTGGTTGGAGGTGGTAAAGCCCACCTGGTTGTTGACCACGATGCGGATAGAGCCGCCGACTTTAAAGCCGCGGGTCTGAGACATGTTAAATGTCTCTTGCACAATACCCTGTCCGGCAATGGCCGAGTCACCATGAATGGTAATTGGCATTACCTGCAAGCCATCTTCACTGCCGCGGCGATCCAGTCTGGCGCGCACCGAGCCCATCACGACCGGGTTAACGATTTCCAGATGTGAGGGGTTAAACGCCAATGCCAGGTGAACATTACCACCGGGTGTTTCAAAATCGGAAGAGAAGCCCTGATGGTACTTAACGTCCCCTGAACCCAGCGTCTCATGATGCTTGCCGGCAAACTCATCGAAGAGTTCGGCAGGACGCTTGCCCAGAATGTTAACCAAAACGTTAAGACGGCCTCGGTGAGCCATGCCCACGACTATCTCTTTGGTACCCGCTTCACCGGCACGATAGATAATTTCGCGCATCATAGGCACCAGTGCATCCCCCCCTTCGAGGGAGAAGCGCTTGGCGCCGGGGAATTTGGCACCCAAATACTTTTCCATGCCTTCGGCGGCGTTCAATCCTTCAAGGATCCGGGTCTTGACTGCCTTATCATAGCTGCCCTTACCCAGTGAAGGTTCGAGACGTTGCTGGATCCAACGTTTCTCTTCGGTGTCGGTGATATGCATATATTCGGCGCCGATAGAGCCGCAATAGGTCGCCTTGAGCGCCTTCACCAGCTCACCCAATTTCAGGGTGTCACCGCCATAAGCAAAAGAACCTGTGTTGAATTCCCGCTCCATGTCCTCACTGGTCAAGCCGTGGAACGCCGGATCCAATTCGGCAACTGTGTCGCGCTTCCACAGTTCCAACGGGTCCAGATTGGCACTCTGGTGACCACGGAAACGGTAGGCATTGATCAATTGCAGAACTTTTACCTGCTTGGCATCGACATCAGGATCGGACACGCGGCTGGTACCTTTACTGCGGCCTTCCTGTGCGAGGGAGCGAAAATAGTCACGGATCTTGGAGTGAGAAGCTTCGGGTACATCAGCAGAGGCACCGTTCACGGGAGGGAGTTGCTCAAACACCGCACGCCAGTCGTCAGATACCGAGGTGGGGTCTTCTTGGTAGGCTTCATACATCTCTTCAACGTAGGTCGAGTTCGCCCCACTCAAGTGAGATGATTCGAGCCAGGCTTTCATGCTGCCTTGGTGCATTTCTTATCCTTTCAAACTTGATACACGTGCTTAGCCATATTTTCCCTGCCTTGGCAGGGTCTCAGCCGCCCCTGGGACATCCGGATGTTACGGCCTTTTGTAGTCCTTTACACACAAAAGAGCCACTTTCTGCCCAGAGAAAGTGACTCCCCACGAGCCTATGTAATTATTGGATTAAGCTCGTCGTCTTGCATTTATACAGCCCGCTTCAGCAACATGGACTTGATGTGTCCGATGGCCTTGGTTGGGTTCAAGCCTTTCGGACAAACATCCACACAGTTCATAATGCCGTGGCAACGGAAGACGCTGTATGCATCATCCAGCTCGCTCAGACGCTCCTCGGTCGCAGTATCTCGGCTGTCTATCAAGAAACGATAGGCATGCAGCAGACCACTGGGGCCAACAAACTTATCCGGGTTCCACCAGAATGACGGGCAAGCCGTAGAACAACAAGCACACATGATACATTCATACAGACCATCCAGGTGAGCACGCTCCTCCGGTGACTGCAGATGTTCACGGGCCGGCTTCTTCTCATCATTGATGAGGTACGGCTTGATCTTCTCGTATTGCTTGTAAAACTGACTCAGGTCAACCACCAAATCACGCACCACAGGCATACCGGGCAGAGGACGGATTTCAATCTTCTTGCCCTTGAAGGCAGACACAGGCGTGATACAGGCCAGACCATTTTTGCCATTCATATTCATGCCGTCGGAACCACAAACCCCTTCGCGACAAGAGCGACGGAAAGACAGGCTTGGGTCCTGCTCTTTAAGCTTGAGCAGGGCATCCAGCACCATCATATCGGTGCCTTCGGCCACTTCCAGGCTGTAATCCTGCATGTAGGGCTTAGTATCTACATCAGGATTGTAGCGATAAACTGCAATATCCAATTTCATCTTCGCAACTCCTTAGTAGGTACGCTTCTTAGGCGGGAAGGCTTCACGTGTCTTGGGCGCCATGTTCACTTCACGGGTGGACATGGTTTCGTTGACTGGGTCAAACAGGCTGTGACACAGCCAGTTGGCGTCATCACGCTCAGGGAAGTCTTCACGGCTGTGAGCACCACGGCTCTCGGTACGGAAGTTGGCTGCGTAAGCAGATGCGATAGCTGTTGCCATCAGGTTATCCAGTTCCAAACACTCGATACGCTGAGTGTTGAACTCTCTGGAGTTGTCAGATAGCTTGGCATTGGCCAGACGCTCACGAATTTTCTGCAGTTCTTTCAGGCCTTCGGCCATGGCATCACCGCTACGGAATACCGAAAAGTTCAGTTGCATGCACATCTGCAGATCTTTACGGATAACCGCCGGATCTTCACCGTCTTTATTGCTTTCCCAACGATTCAGACGCTCAAGAGACTTCTGAATGTCGGCTTCAGTCGCAGCTTTGGGATCTGCGGTTTCATCCAGCGCTTTACCCAGATGTTGACCGGCTGCACGACCGAACACTACCAAGTCGAGCAGTGAGTTACCACCCAGACGGTTAGCACCATGAACCGATACACAAGCAATTTCGCCCACGGCGAACAGACCCTTGATATCTTCTTCAGTACCATCGGCGTTCTTATGGATCACCTGACCGGATACCTTGGTTGGCAAACCACCCATCATATAGTGACAAGTTGGGATAACCGGAATTGGGCCATCGGCGGGATCTATGTGAGCAAAGGTACGGGATAGTTCACATACACCAGGTAGACGCGCTTCCAGGGTTTCTTTGCCCAGATGGTCCAGCTTCAGCTTCAGGTGTGGGCCCATAGGACCTTCACAACCGCGGCCTTCACGAATCTCTGTCATCATGGAACGGGCAACCACGTCGCGTGAAGCCAGGTCTTTGGCGTTGGGCGCATAGCGCTCCATGAAGCGTTCGCCGTCTTTATTGAGCAGGTAACCACCCTCACCACGACAACCTTCAGTCACCAGAACACCGGCACCGGCAATCCCGGTTGGGTGGAACTGCCACATTTCCATGTCCTGCAGCTGAACCCCGGCACGGGCAGCCATACCAACACCATCACCTGTGTTGATGTGAGCATTGGTAGTAGAAGCAAAGATACGACCGGCACCGCCGGTAGCCAATACAGTGGCCTTGGCTTTGAAGTAAACGATTTCACCGGTTTCAATTTCGATTGCAGTACAACCTACGATGGCACCGTCTTCGTTTTTAACCAGATCCAGGGCATACCACTCGGAAAATACC
This sequence comes from Shewanella indica, assembly GCF_033842865.1. Lineage (NCBI taxonomy): Bacteria > Pseudomonadati > Pseudomonadota > Gammaproteobacteria > Alteromonadales > Shewanellaceae > Shewanella > Shewanella indica. Next base: position 3,044,546 of record NZ_JAWXXR010000001.1, on the reverse strand, counting down.
TGAGTCTTGTTCTTAACGTTCTGCTGATACAGGCAGTGTAGCAGCGCGTGGCCGGTACGGTCGGCCGCAGCCGCGGTACGAGCCGCCTGCTCACCACCGAAATTCTTGGATTGACCGCCGAAAGGGCGCTGATAAATAGTGCCGTTTTCAAAGCGGGAGAATGGCAGACCCATCTGCTCCAACTCGATAACCGCTTCAGGGCCGGTCTGACACATGTACTCGATGGCATCCTGGTCGCCGATGAAGTCGGAACCTTTTACCGTGTCATACATATGGTGTTCCCAGTTGTCCTCGTGGGCATTACCCAGAGCAACAGTGATCCCGCCCTGAGCCGAAACCGTGTGAGAACGTGTAGGAAAAACCTTGGACAGGAGCGCACAGCTCTTGCCCTCTTGAGAAATCTGCAGTGCTGCGCGCATGCCGGCACCACCGGCACCAATCACGACAGCGTCAAACTCGCGTACTGGAATAGCCACTTAAACACCCCACACTATTACTATGCCCGACGCCAGATAAGTAAAGGCTGTCACGACAAAGACAAACTGTAAAACCCCACGCAGTGCTACGTTTTTGACGTAGTCAGTCAGTACCTGCCAAATACCGATCCAGGCATGGATAAGCAGCGCAATAAGCGCCAGCAGAGTAAAGACTTTCATCGGCAGTGAAGCAAACAGCCCATGCCAGACATCGTAGGTGAGAGGTGAACTGCAAGCTGCAAATCCGACCAGGAATATAGTGTAAACGGCCAGAATGACGGCACTTGCGCGTAATAGGATGAAGTCATGAACACCACTGCGTCCAAAACTCGCTGCATTGGTTACCATACCCAGATCCCCGCTAATACAGAAAACACTGCGGTCAGGACAAATACTGCCTTGGCCGATGCCTTACCCGAAGGTAGCTCTTCCCAACGACCGGTATCCATTACCAGGTGACGCAAGCCGCCCAGCAAATGATAAGCCAGTGCGGTCAGAATGCCCCACAGGATAAACTTCACCACGAAGTTGTCTAACAGAGATTGTACGCCTTGGAAACTCTCGGCCGACGCCAGCGAGGCGTTCAGCAACCAGAGAAGTATACCAACAGCGAACAGCATGATCACACCGGATACCCGGTGCAGAATGGACACAATTGCAGTCGCCGGGAAGCGAATGGTCTGCAGATCTAAATGGACAGGTCTTTGCTTTTTCACGTTCTGCTCACTCAGCTCCATTGAGCATTTTTTTTGTTATGTGAACCGATTTTGCTCTTACACAGTTCTGCGACTGAAGTCACAGAGAAGGGTTTCACAATAGAAGGTTGAAACAAAAAGCTAACTTGTTGACAACACACAAAATTAGTTAATTAGTGATATGCTAACCAAGCCCGCCGTTTGTAGCTCTTGCGAGCCGCAGCAAGTATACTCGTCGTAAATGTCAAATACAAACATCACATTATCCAAATTTTGTTTTTTTGCCCTTTTTACAGGATAAGTGCTGGTGTTATCAGGGAAATTGGTCTTACCTATACCATGGTCTAACGAATTTAAACGCTTATTTAAATTGAAATGTGATCTGGATTGGCTGTAAAGTAATGGCCGTTTGACATGCCGCACTCACATAAGAATGAAGTAAGGAGAACGGGGTATGGCTGATTTAAAAGCCAAATTGGAATTACCAGGGAACGACTCGATTGAACTGCCAGTGAAACAAGGAACTGCTGGTTTCGACGTAATCGATATCAGTAAACTCGGCAGTAAAGGCTACTTTACCTTTGATCCAGGATTTCTCGCGACGGCCTCCTGTGAATCTGCAATTACCTATATCGATGGTGCGCAGGGTGTATTGTTACACCGTGGCTATCCGATAGATCAACTGGCGACAGAATCCGACTACCTGGATCTCTGTTACCTGCTGTTGTACGGCGAGCTGCCAAGTAAGGCAGAGTATGAAAAATTCGCCTACACAGTTAAAACTCATACCATGGTGCACGAGCAGTTGGCCTCCTTCTTCAGAGGCTTCCGTCGTGACGCTCACCCAATGGCCATGCTTTGTGGCGTGACAGGCGCTTTGTCTTCTTTCTATCAGGACTCTTTGGATGTCAACGATGCCCGTCATCGTGAAATTGCAGCCTTCCGCCTGGTTTCCAAGATGCCAACCATTGCCGCCATGTGCTACAAGTACTCCATAGGACAGCCGTTCGTGTACCCACGCAACGACCTGAGCTATGCCGGTAACTTCCTGTCGATGATGTTCGCTGTACCTTGTGAAGAATACAAGGTGAACCCGATTGTGGAACGTGCCATGGATCGCATCTTTATCCTGCACGCCGATCACGAGCAGAACGCTTCAACCTCAACCGTGCGTCTGGCGGGCTCTTCGGGTGCTAACCCATTTGCCTGTATCGCTGCCGGTATCGCTTCGCTGTGGGGACCTGCCCATGGTGGTGCCAACGAAGCTTGTCTGCGTATGCTGGAAGAAATCGGTACTGTGGATCGCATCCCTGAGTTTATCGAACGCGCCAAAGACAAGGATGATCCTTTCCGTCTGATGGGCTTCGGTCACAGGGTTTACAAAAACTTCGATCCACGCGCCAAAGTGATGCGTGAAACCTGTCACGAAGTGCTGGCCGAACTCAAGGTTAACGACCCTCTGCTGGATGTTGCCATGGAACTTGAGCGTATCGCCCTGGAAGATGAGTACTTCATCTCCAAGAAGCTCTATCCAAACGTCGACTTCTACTCAGGTATCATCATGAAGGCGATTGGTATTCCAACCTCCATGTTTACCGTTATCTTTGCCCTGGCTCGTACTGTTGGCTGGATTGCCCACTGGAAAGAAATGCTGGATCAGCCTGGTCACAAGATCAGCCGTCCACGTCAGCTCTACACAGGTGCGACTTCCCGCGACTTCGTGGAACTGGACAAGCGTTAAATCTAAGTGGTTAAAAGTCCAAATCCGATGACCTCTGGTCATCGGATTTTTTGTACCTCTTTGATGTCTATCAGCCCTTTATCCACGCCAAACTGCAACCGTACGCTTGAAACAGTCACTCCAATAAGGCTTGAGATAGTAATGAGCGGGTATAGAACCTGACCAAGCTAAACTCACCATAAGCCGAATACAAACTGCCCAAAACTTAAACCAAGCATCCAAGCATCCAAGCATCCAAGCATCCAAGCATCCAAGCAAGAATGTTAAGACAAGCTATCATTTACCCGACCACGCTTAAAAAATACGAATAATTCCTCGCGGTGGTCTCTGTTGTAAAGCTTAGCTTGCCGGTCAGTACGCCACCCCAGACCGCACATAGGACTTGTTCGCGCCTTCTATTATAGCCCCTTGTCTTTATCAGCCCGCATCAAGGACTCCAGCTCTGCCCTGCCCTTATTGGACAAGCGAATAAGCGCCTTAAGATCATCCTTGTGCTTGGCCCCGGCCTCAACCTGTGCCTTGTCGTGCTCGGCAAATATCTTCACCCGCTCATTGGCTTGAACCTGACTGAGTCCCAGTGTTTGCAACACACTCTCACTGGCACTGAGGGCCGAACCGAAGGTTTCCCGAAATACCGACGTCACCCCAAGACTCATCAAACGATAGGCATGGTTACGGTCACGGGCCCTGGCGACCACGGCCACATGGGGAAAGTGCGTCTTCACCTGAGTCACTATCTGCAATGAATCTTCCACATTGTTGACCGCTACCAGGATCACCCGCGCCTTGGGCAAACCGGCCGAAAACAGCATATCGAGCCGCTTGGCATCACCAAAATACACTTCACCACCAAATTGGCGCACCACGTCCACATGGCGGGCATCTTTATCCAGCGCCACAAACGGGATCCCTGAGGATGCCAAAATACGGCCGGTGATCTGCCCCATACGGCCAAAACCGGCGATGACCACTTCACTTTCTGACCCTTCTATCACATCAGGTAAACGGCTCGCTTCCACAGGTTTGCCAAGCAACCTGAACAACTTCAGCAAATAAGGCGTTATCGCCATCGACAAGCCTATAGCCAATACCAACATCTGGCTGATTTTCTCAGATAAAAGCCCTGACAACTGTGCCTGGGAAAGCAATACAAAAGCAAATTCACCGCCTTCGGCCAAGATCAACCCCAACACCATGGCACTGCGCCAGGTATGGTGTCTAAACTTCCCAAGCAACATAAGGACCAAAGTCTTCACCGCCAGCATGCCAAAGAGGATCCCCAACAACGCCAAAGGCTCCTTCAGCAGTAAGCCCAGATCCATGGTCATGCCTACAGCCATGAAAAACAGCCCCAAAAGCAAGCCCTTGAAAGGCTCAATATCGGTTTCAAGCTGATGGCGATAACCCGAGTTGGCCAGCATGATACCGGCCAAAAACGCCCCCATACCGGCCGAAAGCCCTAGCCAGGCCATTAGCGCCGCGCTGCCCATCACCAGCAATAACGAAAACGCCGTCAGCACTTCGCGCACCCCACTGGCCGCCACCAACTGCAATACTTTGGGAAGCAGGTATTTCCCCACCAGCAAAAATCCCAAGAGCGCCAAACAAGTCCAATACCAGGGCACGGCATGATGAGCCGGATCGGCGCCGCTTGGCGACAGATAGGCAATCAGCAGCATCATGGGGATCACCGCCAGATCCTGCATCAGCAACACCCCAAAGGCGTCACGACCTACTGGTGTGGTGAGCAGTCGCTGCTCATTCATTAATTGCACCGCAAATGCTGTAGAAGACAGGGATAGCGCTGCGCCAACAATAATAGCGGCTTCGATGGAAAGCCCGACACCGAATGCCAAAGCGCTGACCACTGCCCAGGACAGCAGTAACTGACCACTGCCGAGGCCGAATATGGCACTGCGAAGTTCCCAGAGTTTGCCAGGAGTCAATTCAAGCCCCATGACAAACAGCATGAGGATCACCCCAAGCTCGGCAAAATGAAGCACAGCTGCCGGCTCGGAAACCACAGCAATACCGCCCGGTCCAAGCAGTACACCGGCGGCAAGGTAAGAAAGTATGGGGCCTATACCAAAGCGCTTGCCAAGTGGAACCAACACCACGGCAGCGAGCAAAAACATGAGCACTGAGGTAAAGATGCCGGCCTGTTCCATCGAGACTCCTTAACAAATAGCAATAGAAGGCTGTTGTTTGCCACACTTATATACAGGGATAAAAGGCATGGATGATTTAAATGACCCAAAGCAGCTTTTACTTGGGCCTATCACGGGAGTTTCAGTATAGCCAGCTTTATAGGCCTTGATAACCGAAATTTTGAACGTATTTAAAAATAAGTCTTTTAAATACAAATGGTTTTCAATGCTGCAGTAGGCTTATTGCAAGCCGGTAAAGCGAGTTCAAAATTTCTTGTTAGTCGATCTGGCACCGATTTTGTCCGAAGCGACTAAAATAAGCCCCTCCCGTGAATTTATTCTATTTTCCAGAGGTTAATTTGAGCCAAAACAACAATTTTGCAACAGCGAGACGAACCAAGTCACTTTTATGTTGTCGAAGCCTCAAGCGCCGAGTCAATAGCCCTTGTCAGCACGGGCTGGGCTTGGGTATTATGGCCGACAGTTTTTCATGAAGTAGCACATTCAATGTCAATTAAAAAGCAAAGTCTTACCCTGCTGAGCGTTAGTGCGCTCACCCTCTCACTCAGTGCCTGCAGTGTCTTTGACTGGCTGGTGTACAAGCCTGATATTCCACAGGGCAACTATATGGAGCCTCAGCAGGTGGAAAAGCTACGCATCGACATGACCAAGGAGCAGGTGGAATTTGTGCTTGGGCGTCCTGTACTGCGGGACAGCTTCAAGGATGATACCTGGTACTATGTTTACCATTACAAGAGTGGTCGTGATGCCAGCATTACCCATAAAGAACTGATCCTGCACTTTAGTGGCGATCAATTGGCCAAGGTCACAGGGGATTACGAACTGAGTAATGAATTCAATACCCCGCTGGAACAAAGTAGCCTGCCAATGGCCAACAGCCCTGAGCTGACGCCGCAGATCCCACAGCAACGCGGCGATGAAAAACCTTTGGTTGAAGAGCAGGATCCAACCAAAATGAATAAACACGAACAGGACCGTAAGTAATGGCTTACGCCTAAACTTGAATCCAAGACATTAAAAAAGCGCCTGTTGGCGCTTTTTTAATGTCTTGGATTCAGCAAAGTAACTCAGTTGATTTTGGCGCCGGTCACTTTATTGATCCGCCCTTCCTCCGCGGCCTTCTCGGCACGCTTACGGCGTACCTCTTTAGGGTCGGCAATCAAAGGACGATAGATTTCAATTCTCTGCCCGGGTTCAACTTCGTCATCGTGTTTGACCTGACGGCTGAAGGTGCCGAGTTTCACCGTTTCCAAGTCAATCTCAGGGAAAAAAGCCTGGATGTTACTCTGACGCACAGCCTCGATAAAACTGGTACCCGGCGTCACGGAAACACTGATCACTTTCTGTTGTGTCGGTAAGGCATAAATAACATCGACACTGAATTTTTCCTGTTCACTTGCCACTGTATACTTCCTTCGCCCTTTGAGTAAAAGCCGTAACCATAGAGGTAACCAGCTCTTTGAATACCTTGCCGAATGCCATACCCACCAAGGCGCTGGAGAACTCAAAATTCAACTCAAACTCCACCTTACATGCATCTTCTGCCAACTCGGTAAAATACCAATGACCGGTCAAATGCTTGAAAGGGCCATTCTCCAGTTGCAGCTCAATACTTTTACCCTCCACCACCTGATTACGGGTGGTAAAGGTCTTGCTGATCCCGGCTTTACTGATATCTACCGACGCCAGCATGGTTTTGCCATCAAACTCCAACACCTTGCCGCCAACGCAACCAGGGAGAAACTCTTTATAGGACTCGACATCATTGACTAGCTGGTACATCTGCATCGCACTGTAACGTACCAGAACACTGCGGGAAATCTGTGGCATCCGTTGGTTGATACTCTTGGCTGACTCAAAACAGACCCGGATTTTAGCATGCCGGTCAAAAAACGCATCCTTTGTTCCATCGCAATGAGTTCTACCTCTGTAAGCGCTCAAAAAGCCAGCAACAAAACCCTAAGCTACTGCCCGCAACTCAAAATATTCTTCCAGGCCAATTCCAAATTGGCTGCTGCTGCGTATAATAGCCAGCCTATGGCTAAGAAGAATGCAAAAAAATCCGCAAACGCTCCGGCAACCATTGCCCGGAACAAGCGTGCGACCTTTGAATATCGCTTCGATGAAAAATTCGAGGCCGGTCTGTCCCTAATGGGATGGGAGGTCAAATCCATCCGCGCCGGCAAGGTGAATCTGTCGGAAAGCTTTGTCATGCTGAAAAATGGCGAAGCCTTCCTGCACAACTGTAATATCACCCCACTCAGCGCGGCATCGACTCATGTGGTCTGCGACCCAACCCGCATGCGTAAACTGCTGCTTAATCGCCGTGAACTGGACCGTCTGGCCGGCTTGGTTGAAAGGCAGGGTTACGCCATAGTGCCCATCTCCATGTACTGGCGTAAAGGGGCCTGGGTCAAGGTTGAGATAGGCTTGGGTAAGGGCAAGAAAGCCCACGATAAACGCGACGATATTAAACAACGTGACTGGGCTATCGAAAAAGCCCGGGTCATGAAGAGCAAGTAACTGATATTTGCTGTTATTTCGCACGCCAATTGTACGGATAACCAGCAAGTGATTGTCCTTTGCTAATTAAAGCCTTGGTAAGCAGGTGGTAAAGGGGTTACAATCGATACATCACGGGGGCGATTCTGGATTCGACGGGATTCGCGAAACTCCGGGAGCATGCCGAGGGGCGGTTGGCCTCGTAAAAAGCCGCACAGTTATAGTTGCAAACGACGATAACTACGCTCTAGCAGCTTAAGGCCGCTAGCCATCTACCACAGGTCTCGCACATGGGCAGTGGATTTGATGGTCACCTTACATAGTGCTAGCGAGGGAACCTTGTCTGGGGGTGAACCGCGAAACAGTACCAGGCTCACCGTTTGGAATCCTGTCTTTCGGAGTTCAACCGGTTAAATAAAAGAGAGACTAAGCATGTAGCGCCTTGAGCGTAGGTTTTTCGGACGCGGGTTCAAGTCCCGCCGCCTCCACCAAATAAAACAAAGGGTTAGCAGAAATGCTAACCCTTTTTCTTTGCCGATTTATTGAAAATGGCAGCAAAGTGGCAGCAGAGAAATTGCGGAGTGCTGCCACTTCCCTTCTTTTCAGTTCTGGATCCTCTCAATGTCTTATTGATCAACTGCTTTAGTATGGCCGCCGTTTTCTGGCTTTCTCTCATACCCTCACGTAATCCACGCAAAACCCCGTGCTGCTGCGGCTTTCACTCCTGCATCCATGGTCAATCCAACCTAGTGGAACTGTAAAACAGTGAAATTAACCGCGATCTTTTCAGATCTTCGATCCTTTCTCAGGCCCAGTGTCTGCGCTTGGTGGCGCCATAAACTGAACAAATTCAAAACTGAAAATAAATTGAGGTGCAAACTGCGCAGGAGGGTGAGGAAGAGTGCGAATTTCGTGACGTAGAATTGCGTAGGTGGTGATTTACGTGGCCAGAATAGCCAGCCGCGTCTGTGCTGCAGCATCGTCAGTTTTGATTGTTGGGTGGGGCTTTACTGTGGGCTGATATGAAAAACGGCTCAGGTTCCTTGTGGGAGCTGAGCCGGTATCGAGTAAATACTGGGTTGTCTATGGTTTACTTGGTGATTGGGTCTAGCCTGGCCTTTTGCGCGGCTGCTGCACTCGCCGTCTCCAGCCTCATTCGGTGCCGGGCTGGTGCTGTGGGTATGACTGGCACAGATGGTTGCCAGCTCGGCTACCGTTTTCATGAGTTCAGATAGCAGCTTGAGCACGTTTTCATCTTCACTGCCCAGCCACGTTTTTGGGCTGCGGTAATCCTTTGACACGCTGGCGATCACCTCGCGGGTTTAGCATCAGTGTGAAACATCAAAAAGATATGGCTGTCCTGTATTTTTTTAATATCATGTAATTTATTCTCTATTTCTAAACCACGCTCTTTAGTCTCCACCAACCAACTTCCCCCCGTAGACCAGAAATAAATTATTAATACTTCCCAATAGAGTCTCGACACCTTTTAATGATAATAGCGTCTTGAGACACTCTGTGATTAATGCTAGATAACCGTGTAAATATAGGATTATCAGCTAGTTTTGACTGACCACTATAATGGCACAATGCCTTTAACAACCAGCCACCAAGAGATACATAAGCACCACCAGGAACACCATTGTATTCCATGGCTGCTCCGGCTACTAATGGCCAAAATGCTCCAGTGAAATCTAAAGCTGCTAAATTTCCTCTATTTCTTTCTATTTGCATGAGCTCTTTTCTAAGTTCATACAATTTTAAACTTAGCTCATCATTACTTAAATTGGAGTAACCTTTCAATATATCAGGGATGGCTCTAAGGCTATTGCTAGTAAGAGCATCATCCAGCTCTAGTACATTCATATCATTATTAATTGCTAAAACATTCTCCAAGAGCATGCTAATTTCAGACTCTCTAATAAACTGAGAGTTGTCAATCACTCCACTATAAAGACTGCTAACAGCTTCGCAAGCCGCAACCTCTGAATACTGCTCGGAATCAAATGGAAAGTGATGTGCATTTAATCCTTGAGCAAACTCAAAGCTAGAGCTGGCTGTAGCAAGCTCAATGGATAAATCCTTTCCTTTAGCTTCAAATAGCTTAGTAGCCAAATTAGAAAATCCGGCCCTAAAAACAGAGGCAGCGCCTTCTTTATCTATCATATACTCTGAAAACTGCCATTGTTCAGAAAGAGACTTTGCTAAAAACTTGAGTCCTTCGTTATTAGACCTCGCACAATAATAGAGAAAATCATATTGTTCATCACTTGAAAACGTGGAACCAACAATGCCAGTCTTCTTTTGAATACCCTGAATTGCTGTTGCTGCCAATCGTCTAGAGAATATTATTGAATTCGGGTTTGCCTCTATAATTTCCTGCAATAGGCTTTGCGAGTATCTTGCTAAATTCTGTGGCACAACAAAAAGCAACCTACCTCTAGTGATAAGCTCCTTTAACTCAAGTGGATTTATACCAAACATCCCATAAAAATCTCTTTCTTTAGATTTAAATGGCAGCGCTATAACAATCTTCTCATAAAGAGATAAATATACCCTCAAGTTTCTGCGCTCAAATACTGAAGCATCTACGAAGCATTTAGTGCCCCTCAAAAAATCATTAGGCAAATATATATTATTACGATTTACATCATTACCACTAAAAATATTCTTCCTATTTTCAACCCAAAACTCTTCATCTTCCTCGTACCTATCCAAAATATTTCGAGAAAACTGATTTTGAATTAGACCGCTAGCTATAATTTGAAGATTATGTCTAGAGTTAGTATTGAAATCGACTACTCCTGGATAATCACTAATCTCTGGATTGACCTCGAAAATATAATCAAACCCCTGATGACCTAAAGACTCACATATAAGCTGAATCTCTTCTTTCTCATCATTAGTTACTTCGTTCTTCAGTACAATTTTAAACTCATTCGTACCCCACTTCATATCAGCATTAAATGGATGATACTTTTTAGGAATGTGAATATTTAACTGATTAATAAACTCATCCATAACAAGCGGCTGACCAAACAAGTGGGATTTTTCGAAAGAGTCTCTAAGTGGAATCTTGATAAAATCAGGAAGCTTTTCACCAACAATGACTACGGGAGGAATCGCTATCGTTCTAAACTCCTCATAGCGATTCTCTAATGCAACCCTCTTTTCTTCATCACCGAGAACCTCTTGAATAACTGCATAAATTCTTTCACCATCTGTATACAATCCTTTATGGGAAAGATAATGCGTCTCGAATCTAAATGACTCATAGTTATTTTTGATGGCATCAACAACAGAAACCGAATAAGGATAACTTATACTAGACAATGCACTCCCTCCCAAAACAAACCTATCCATATTTTTTTTACGAACATTAATATAGTGAAACATCTATTTGAGAGCCAGCATTACTGCCTTTTTATAGATCAGACCTCGGCATAGCAATCTTGGTCATGATCTTACCCCTTTTCTCCTGCGTCGCCTCGATCTTACTGAGAACAGCAAGGATTGTTGACTGGCCGAACTGGGCAGTTCGCACGTCATCGGTCAGCCATAGCTTCAATAGGCACCCAAACGGCCAAGCTCGCCATTGATTCGGGCCAACTCCGGGACCTGCTCACAATCGGCCACCCTGATCCGCACCGCTAATACAGGACACGCTACTAAGCAACACTCTTTAGTTCGTAGTTTTCTGGACTGATATAGCCCAGAGCACTGTGCCTTCTTGTTCGATTGTAATCAACCTCAATGTATTCAAACACAGCCCGACGCATTGTTTCTCGATTCATGATTGGCTCGTATTGCACCGCTTCAACCTTCAACGAGTGGAAGAAGCTTTCGGCGCAAGCATTATCCCAACAATTCCCTTTACGGCTCATGCTTATCTTCAAACCATGCGCCAAAGCTAGGTTTCGATAAGCGTGTGAGCAGTACTGGCTGCCTCTATCGCTGTGAACGATGACTCCTGTGGGCATACCGCGACGAAACAGTGCCATACGGAGCGCATCACAGGTTAAGTCAGCTGTCATTCGGGGGCTCATCGCCCACCCTACGACAGCGCGTGAGTAAAGGTCGATGATAACGGCCAAGTACAGCCAGCCCTCGCTGGTCATCAGGTAGGTGATGTCGCCCACCCATTTTTCATTGGGCGCCGCAGCGGTAAAGTCTCTCCCAAGCAGATTTGGCGCCACAGGAAGGCAATGGTCGCTGTTGGTCGTCACTTTGAATTTGCGGGCTGCTTTGGGCACGAGCTGTTGCCGTCTCATGCTATCAGCAATGGTTTTTACATTGACTCTCTCGCCGTTATCTGCCAGTTCAGCCTGAATGCGTCGGGCACCATCGCGCTGTTTGCTGGCGTCAAATGCGGCCTTGATTTTCCTATCGCTGTCATCACGTTTCAGTTGTCGTTTACCAAGCTCGGAGCTGGCGTTACGCCATGCATAATACCCACTACGCGAGACCTTGAGCACAACAGTCATACGCTTTACAGAGAAGCGATGCTGGTGCTCAAGCATGAATGCAAACCGGTTCACTTTTGATTCTTCGCGAAGTAGGTAGCCGCCTTTTTTAGAATGGCGAGGTCCTCTGTTTGCTCTGCGAGCTGGCGTTTGAGTCGCGCCACTTCGGCCGTGAGCTCAGCTTCGCGCTGACTGGTGTTCGTATTTTTCTCTGCGGCATTACGCCAGTTGTAGAGTTGGGAGCCGTATATACCCAGCTCTTTAGCGGCGGCGCTTACCCCTTTGATTTTTGCTAGTTTAAGGGCTTCAGCTTTGTACTCAGATGTATAGGTTTGTCGTTTGGTCTTTGATGTCATTGTTCACCTCGTTAAACGATTTTACTCGCTTAGCGTGGTGTCCAAAACTACCGGGGCGGATCACTGCCCCAAAAAACCTATAAAAGTATTCACAAATTGATATAAGTACCAATAGAAAAAAGGCGCCGAAGCGCCTTTTTTTAATCACTATCCCGAGAGGGATTATTCCCACTCAATCGTTGCCGGTGGCTTGCCTGAGATGTCATACACCACGCGGGAGATGCCGTCGATTTCATTGATGATGCGGTTGGACACCCGGCCGAGGAAGTCGTACGGCAGGTGAGCCCAATGGGCAGTCATAAAGTCGATGGTTTCCACGGCGCGCAGAGACACAACCCAGTCGTACTTGCGGCCATCGCCCATTACACCTACGCTGCGAACCGGCAGGAACACAGTGAAGGCCTGGCTGACACGGTCGTACAGTTCGGCTTTGCGCAGCTCTTCGATGAAGATGGCATCGGCGCGGCGCAGCAGATCGCAGTACTCTTTCTTGACTTCGCCGAGTACCCGTACGCCCAGGCCTGGGCCAGGGAATGGGTGGCGATAGAGCATGTCGTAAGGCAGACCCAGCTCCAGGCCAATCTTGCGTACTTCGTCTTTGAACAGTTCACGCAGCGGTTCAACCAGACCCAGCTCCATATCTTCCGGCAGGCCGCCGACGTTATGATGTGACTTGATCACATGGGCCTTGCCTGTGGCGCTGCCGGCAGACTCGATGACATCAGGGTAGATGGTGCCCTGGGCCAGCCACTTGGCGTTAACGCACTTACCGGCTTCTTCGTCGAAGATTTCCACAAACACCCGGCCGATGATCTTGCGCTTGGCTTCTGGGTCGTTTTCGCCTTTGAGGGCATTGAGGAATCTGTCTTCGGCTTCAACCTTGATGATGTTAAGACCGAAGTGGTCGCCGAACATCTCCATCACTTGCTCGCCTTCGTTCAGACGCAGCAGGCCGTTGTCGACAAACACACAGGTGAGTCTGTCGCCGATGGCGCGGTGCAGCAGCATGGCGGTAACAGAGGAGTCAACCCCACCGGAAAGCGCCAGTATCACTTCATCGTCACCTATCTGCTTTTTAAGGCGCTCAACGGCGTCTTCGATGATGGAAGCGGGTTTCCACTTGGCTTCACAGCCACAGATTTCCAGCGCGAAATGCTCCAGCATGCGCTTGCCCTGACGGGTGTGGGTCACTTCAGGGTGGAACTGCACGCCGTAGAAACCTTTGGCTTCATTGGCCATGGCGGCGAATGGGCAGGTTTCGGTCTTGGCAACCGCGACAAAGCCTTCAGGGATAGCCGAGACTTTGTCACCGTGGCTCATCCATACATCCAGCAATGGACGACCGGCTTCGTTAACGGCATCTTCGATGTTTTTAAACAGTGCAGATTCGGCCAGCAGTTCGATTTGCGCGTAACCGAACTCGCCCTCGCCTATGCCCTGGATAACTTTGCCACCCAGCTGCTCGCTCATGGTCTGCATACCGTAACAGATACCCAGTACAGGCACGCCTGCATTGAACACATACTCTGGGGCTCGGGGAGAATTGTCGGCGGTGACACTCTCGGGACCACCGGCCAGAATAATGCCCTGAGGGGCAAACTCGCGGATCTGCTCTTCACTGACATCCCAGGCCCAGAGTTCACAGTAGACGCCAATTTCGCGGATACGACGGGCAATCAGCTGGGTATACTGGGATCCGAAATCAAGGATCAGTATCTTGTGCTCATGAATATTGCTCATTGATAACCTTTATCTCTTTAGTTTGATTGCAGTGCCTGCCGTAACAGGCACAGTTTTTATCTGCTTATAAACCAAGGGCGACACTCATGCCGCCCCGAATTTGTTAAACGCCTGAACGGTAGTTCGGCGCTTCTTTGGAGATAGTCACATCGTGAACGTGGGATTCGCCCATACCGGCAGAAGTCACCTTGACGAACTGGGCCTTATCGCCCAATTCCTGAATGGTGGCGCAGCCTGTCAGCCCCATACAGGAACGCAAACCGCCCATGTACTGATGGATAATCTCTTTGATTTTACCTTTATAGGGAACACGGCCTTCAATACCTTCAGGTACCAGTTTGTCGGCGGCGTTGTCGCTCTGGAAGTAGCGATCGGAAGAGCCCTGAGACATGGCGCCCAGTGAGCCCATACCTCGGTAAGACTTATAGGCACGGCCCTTGTAGAGTTCAGTTTCACCTGGAGACTCATCGGTACCGGCAAACATGGAACCTGCCATGATGCAAGATGCACCGGCGGCCAGCGCCTTGGCCAGATCGCCTGAAAAACGGATACCGCCATCGGCAATCACTGGGATACCCAGATGCTTAATGGCAGCAGCGGCATCGGAAACCGCAGTGATTTGCGGGACGCCCACACCGGTAACGATACGGGTAGTACAGATGGAGCCAGGGCCAATACCGACTTTAACCGCATTCACACCGGCTTCTACCAGCGCCAGGGCGCCTTCGGCGGTCGCCACGTTGCCGCCAACGATTTGCAGATCCGGATACTTGGCACGGGTATCGCGAATACGCTGCAGTACCCCTTCAGAATGGCCGTGGGATGAATCAATCAAGAGTACATCGACACCGGCTTTGACCAGCGCATCAACACGCTCTTCGTTACCTGGACCAGCACCAACAGCGGCGCCAACACGCAGACGGCCCAGCTCATCTTTACAGGCATTGGGCTTACGCTCGGCTTTCTCGAAGTCTTTAACAGTGATCAGGCCCTTAAGCTGGAATTCATCATTCACAACCAGCACTTTTTCAATGCGGTTGGAGTGCATCAGCTTTTGTACTTCATCCAGCTTGGTGCCTTCAGGTACAGTCACCAGACGCTCTTTCGGGGTCATGATTTCAGAAACCAGGCGGTTGGTATCGGTCACGAAGCGCACGTCACGGCCAGTGATGATACCCACCAGTTCGTTGGCGTCATTGATTACCGGATAGCCGGCAAATCCGTTCTTTTCGGTTAATACCTTAAGCTCGGCCAGTGTCGTGGAAGGTGTTACTGTTACAGGCTGTTGAACCACACCTGCTTCATAGATCTTCACTTTACGAACTTCTTCGGCCTGCTGTTCAATACTCATATTCTTATGAATAAAGCCCAAGCCACCTTCTTGCGCCATGGCGATTGCCAAACGGGCTTCGGTCACTGTGTCCATTGCAGCGGACACCAGAGGGATATTCAGTTCGATTTTGTCGGTCAGACGGGTCTTGAGATTGGCGGTATTAGGGAGAACGGTCGAGTGGGCCGGAACCAGCAGCACATCGTCAAAGGTAAGCGCTTCTTTAATTAATCGTAGCATTGCAACATCTCCCCGGGGGTTAGATTGAAGGTGAAATATTGCGGCGGCATTATACCTTGCAACCCCGGGGTGGTAAATGGGAAAATAGAGAAAAATTCCAATTTGAACGCAAATTCCATGCCAGAGCTCAAAAAACAGGTATATACCGTCTCCCGCCTCAATGCCGAAGTTCGTGCCTTGTTGGAGGGAAACCTCGGCAGGATTTGGCTCAATGGCGAAATTTCCAACTTTGCCAGCCCAAGCTCGGGCCATTGGTATCTGACACTCAAGGACAACCACTCACAAATTCGCTGCGCCATGTTCCGTGGCCGCAATCAGAATGTGACCTTCCGCCCGGTCAACGGCCAGCAAGTGCTGGTGCGGGCAGCCCTGAGTGTCTATGAGCCTAGGGGCGATTATCAACTGCTTATCGAAACCATGCTGCCTGCCGGTGATGGCTTGCTGGCGCAGCAGTATGAAGCGCTGAAGCAGAAGCTCGCGGCCGAAGGCCTGTTTGCCGCCGAGACCAAACGACCACTACCGGCCAACATCCAGCGCATCGGGGTGATCACCTCCCCCACTGGCGCCGCCATACGCGATGTACTGCATGTACTGAAACGCCGCGATCCTTCCATCGAAGTGGTGATCTACCCCTCACAGGTTCAGGGCGACACTGCCGCCAACCAGCTTATTGAGGCACTCACCTTGGCCAACCAGAGGCTGGAGGTGGATCTGTTACTGCTGACCCGCGGCGGCGGCAGCCTGGAAGATATGTGGTGTTTCAACGATGAAAACCTGGCCCACGCCATCTACAACAGCGCCCTGCCGGTAATTTCAGCGGTGGGCCATGAAGTGGATACCTGTATCAGTGACTATGTCGCCGATCTGCGTGCCCCTACCCCATCGGCCGCCGCCGAGCTGGTATCCCAGGATGTCGACAACAAGCGGCAAAAGCTGGCCACTGCCATGGCCAGGCTGCGCCAGGGCTGGCAACACTGGCACTTAGCCAAACGCCAACAGCTGTCACTGCTGGATCACAAATTGCAACGCCAGGATCCCAAGCGGCGGCTGGAACAGCTGGTACAGCAGTTTGATGAGCAGCAACTGAGAATGACGGCCGCCATCAACAATCGCCTGCACCGGCTGGAACACAGACAGCTACAGCTCAAGAGCCGCCTCGAAGCCCAGAGTCCGGCCCACAAGCTGAGCCTGGAAGGCAACAGATTGAATTATCTCGGTCAACAGTTGCAGGATGCCATCGCCGATAAACTGAAAGAGGCCAAGGCACGCCTGGGGGCCGGCGCCCATTCGCTGGAAAGTGTCAGCCCACTATCGACTCTGTCCAGAGGTTACAGCATCAGCAAGAACGAAGCCGGGAAAATCCTCGAAAACAGCCAGGACGCCGTGGTCGGCGAGCAGATGCGTACCCAGTTGAAACAGGGCGCGCTGCTCTCAAGAATTGAAGCCATCATAGAGGAATAGCATCAATCAGATAAATGCTCCTCGCCGGAGAAGGGAACCGAATTGAAAATACCTGTGAATCGTTCGCAGATGTTATTCCAGTTCACAGGCCCTTCATTAAACACAGCTCACTGAATTCATGTGTAATATTGGTCATCAAAAACAACAAAGCCGGGACTAACCCGGCTTTGTTTTGCGAAAACCCTATCAGGATTTCTTGTTTTTAATGTGCGCCATCATCCGCTT
Organism: Shewanella indica; assembly: GCF_033842865.1. Taxonomy (NCBI): domain Bacteria; kingdom Pseudomonadati; phylum Pseudomonadota; class Gammaproteobacteria; order Alteromonadales; family Shewanellaceae; genus Shewanella; species Shewanella indica. The sequence continues at coordinate 3,027,149 of NZ_JAWXXR010000001.1, read as the reverse complement.
GCGGCGTCTTTCCTGGCTCAGGGTCAGTTTCTCCCCCTTGCCTTCAAAGGGGTTGGCCCCTTCCTGGAAGCGCAGCTGGATGGGCGTACCCACAACTTTCAGCGAGCGGCGGTAGTAGTTCATCATATAACGCTTATAGGAGTCCGGCAGCTTGGATACCTGGTTGCCGTGTACCACCACGATAGGTGGGTTGTAACCACCGGCGTGGGCATACTTGAGCTTAACCCGGCGACCATTGACCAGAGGCGGCTGATGATCGTCCTGCGCCATCTGCATTATCTTGGTCAGCAGCGAAGTGGACACCCGTCTGGTCGCGCTGTCATAAGCTTCTTCGATGGACTCATACAGATGACCCACACCTGTGCCATGCAGCGCCGAGATAAAGTGAATGCGGGCAAAGTCGATAAAGCCCAGACGACGGTCCAGCTCACTCTTGACCCTTTCCTTGACGTCATTGTCTATGCCGTCCCACTTGTTGACCGCAATCACCAGCGCCCGACCGGCGTTGAGGGCAAAACCCAGCAAACCAAGATCCTGCTCGGCGATACCTTCACGGGCATCGATAACCAAGAGCACCACGTTGGCGTCTTCAACCGCTTTCAGGGTTTTAATCACCGAGAACTTTTCAACGACTTCATGCACCTTGGCGCGGCGACGCACCCCGGCTGTGTCTATAATGACGTACTCACGGCCTTCACGCTGCATTGGAATATAAATGGAGTCACGGGTGGTGCCCGGCTCATCATAAACCACTACCCGCTCTTCACCGAGGATGCGGTTGGTCAGGGTCGACTTGCCCACGTTGGGCTTGCCGATAATCGCCAGCTTGATAGGCAAGTCCTGCAGTCTGGCCTGTTCAGCTTCGGCTTCCTCTTCTGTGTATTGACGCTCGTCGACCTTCTCTTCCTCGGGCGCATCCGGGTTAATCCCCATCGCCTCGGCAAAAGGAGCCAGCGCATACTCAATCATATTGGTAACACCACGGCCATGAGCCGCCGCCATCTGATACACCTCACCCAGGCCCAGGGCCCAGAATTCGGCGCAGGCGGAATCGGCATCGATACCGTCAATCTTGTTGGCCACCACAAAGGTGGTCTTTTGCCGACTGCGAAGATGTTGGGCTATGGCCTGATCGGCCGCGGTCAAACCGGCGCGGGCATCCGTCAGAAACAGCACTACATCCGCTTCTTCGATAGCCGCCAGCGATTGCTCGGCCATCTTGGTTTCTATGCCTTCTTCGGTGCCGTCAATACCGCCGGTATCCACCAGGATGAATTCGTAACCTGACAGATAGGCACGACCGTATTTACGATCCCGCGTCAAGCCTGGGTAATCCGCCACCAGTGCATCACGGGTGCGGGTCAGACGATTGAACAGGGTCGACTTACCGACATTGGGTCGCCCTACCAGGGCCACTACAGGAATCATCTTTTTGCCTCTTTAAAACTTCTCAATAAAAAGCCCCCGGAACGCACTCCCAGGGGCTTGGCAGTATCAAAGCCTGGGATCAGGGCAGAGTTACTGTGGCAATTTTGCCATCCCGGGTCTGCAGATAAATTTTGTCGTCAACCACCAGAGGTTGACTGAACAGGCCCGAGCTATCGACCTGCACCCGACCGACAATTTGGCCGTTGCTGCGATCGATAAAGTGCAGATAACCTTCAAAGTCACCTACCACTACATAGTCCTGGAACACGGCCGGAGCAGTCAGATCCCGGTTGGTCAGATCCGAGTTACTCCAAAGCTCCAGACCGTTACGTCTGTCCACTGAGTATACACGGCTGTGATCGTCCACCAAATACAGACTCAAGCCCGCACTGTCCAGCTCGTGGAAACTGGAGTACTTGCGCGACCAGACAATACGGCCACTGCGCATTTCCATGCTCACCAGGTTACCGTTGTAGCTCACGGCGTACAGGTTGTCACCCAACAACAGCGGCGTCATATCGACATCGGCCATACGGCTGAACTCGTTGCCGCCTTTAGGGGTGTAAATCGGTTGCTCCCAAGCTGGCTGGCCATTGTTTTTGATAATAACTGCGACCTTGCCATCGGCCGTACCAACAAAGAAACCACCCTGAGCATACGCAGGAGAACTGCTACCGCGCAGAGTCAAGTTTGGCAAGGAAGCTTCATAGCTCCAAAGCTTTTCACCTGTGTCGACATTAAAGGCATCCAGCGAGCCTGAGCTGCTGTTAACCACCACCATGTCTTCGGCAACTGCGGGCAAGGACAATAGTTCGCCTTCTGCTACGGCGTGCCAAAGCACTTCACCGGTTTCAGCGTCAAGCGCCGCCAAAAGGCCACTTTCTCCACCGACAAACACCTTGTTACGGGCCGCGGTCACGCCGGATGCCAGACGAGCGCCCTTGTTCTTTTTCAGGGCACCATCACGGAATGCTTCACTGAAGTCTGTGCTCCAGACCTTCTCGCCGCTGCTCTCGTCAAAGGCGGTTACTTCACCATAGCGGTCGGCAACAAAAATTTTGCCGTAGCGCACTGCCGGACGCAGGCGGGAGTAATAATCGCCAACACCACTGCCGACCGAAGCACTCCAACTGACCTCTGGGAATACGCTGGCGTTGAGCTCCAGCAGCGGGCTTACAGGTTCTTCTTCCACATCGCTGGAAGCACAACCCGTCAGTGCGCCTATGGCCATGCCACAGGCCAAAAGAGTTTTACACCACGACTTCATTGGCCTTCCTTATGCCTGATTCAGGTTATCGAGTTTCATCTGCAGCGCCGGACTGGTTGTCACGCCGCCATTTTTAACGGCTTCCTGGTAAGCGAGTCTCGCCTTGTCGGTTTCCCCTTGACGCAACAGCAGATCGCCTTTGAATTCATCTCTTTGGGTAGCAAAGGCACTATCTTTAACCTGCTCAAGCGTGGTCAAAGCGGTAGCAACCTGGCCCTGTTCAGCCTGAATTCGTGCCAGACGCAGTGTGGCAACCGCTGTCAGGGCATCACCCGGCTTAGCGGCAATCACGGTTTTGAGGGCAGCTTCAGCTTTTGCCAGGTCACCGGCCTCTACCGCGCTCTTGGCAACAATCAGTTGCATCAGCGCCGAGTAACCGGCCTGGGCGTGCTGCTTGTCAAATTCGGCAGCGGCAGCCATCACTGTGGCTTCATCACCGCCTTGCATCAAGGCCTGGTTAAAAGCCTGAGAGGCAGCTTCGGCACGTTCGACTTTGACATCGGAATAATAGTTCCAGCCATAAAGGCCACCCAGACCTATTACGGCACCAGCGACTATCGAAACACCATAGTCTCTCCAGAACTGCTTGATCGCCTCAACTTGTTGTTCTTCTGTGCTGTAGATTTCCACCCGCACTTCCCCTCTAAATTATTTAATCAGTTCTGCCAAATAGTCGGCCAGGGCCTGGCGTTCAACATCCTGCTGAGCGCCATCACCCCGCAGCGGTTTCACCGCCACCTTGTTATTGGCCAGTTCGGTCTCACCGATAATCAGCGCAAAACCCGCGCCGCTCTTATCGGCTCTTTTCATCTGTTTCTTGAAGTTGCCACCCCCGCAGTGACTCATCACCTTAAGCTTGGGCAGCTTCTCACGCAGTTCCTGGGCAATTTTCATCGCCTCAATTACGCAGTCATCGCCCATGGCGGTCACGTAGACATCCACTTCGGCAGCAACATCGGCGTTCAGCTCCAGGGTTTCCAGCAGCAGAACAATCCGTTCCAGCCCCATGGCAAAGCCCACTGCCGGCGTTTCTTTACCGCCAAGCTGGCTCACCAGACCGTCGTAACGACCACCGGCCAGCACAGTGCCCTGAGCGCCTAAACTATCGGTGACCCACTCAAATACGGTGCGGTTGTAGTAATCCAATCCGCGTACCAAGCGTGGGTTAACCCTGTATTGGATACCAACGGCCTCCAGGAGTTCACACAAGCGGGCAAAATGTGCCTTGGAGTCTTCACCCAGGTAATCCATCAGCGCCGGGGCATCGGCCAGCAAGGCCTGAACCTGCTGATCTTTTGAGTCCAGTACCCGCAGTGGGTTGCTGTACATGCGCCGCTGACTGTCTTCGTCCAGCTTGTCTTTATGTTGCTCGAGGAAGGCCACCAGCGCTTCACGATAGGCGGCGCGCTCGTCGCTGTCACCCAGAGTGTTCAGCTCAAGCGAAACATGGTCGGTCAATCCAAGCTTCTGCCACAAAGAGGCAGACAACATCAGCACTTCGGCGTCGATATCGGCGCTCTTGATGCCATAAACTTCAACCCCGAACTGATGGAACTGACGATAGCGCCCTTTCTGTGGCCGCTCGTGGCGGAACATGGGGCCCATATACCACAGACGCTGTTCCTGGTTGTACAGGAGGCCATGTTCGTTACCGGCACGAACTGTCGAGGCGGTGCCTTCCGGACGCAGGGTGAGACTGTCACCGTTGCGATCGGCGAAGGTGTACATCTCCTTCTCGACAATATCTGTCACTTCCCCTATCGAACGCTTGAACAGGTCTGTGTTCTCAACGATAGGTGTGCGGATTTCACTGTAACCGAAAGAGGCAACCGAGGCGCGCAGTACCGCCTCAACTTTTTGCCATACGGGGCTTTGGGTTGGCAGAATGTCATTCATTCCGCGAATCGCTTGGATCTGTTTTGCCACTATCTCGACTCGTTTTGCTCTGGGGCTAAAAATTCAAAAATGCCAGCCATTATAGGCGCTTCACCGGCAAACGTAAAACTGGCCAGCGCTGGCCAGTTCACATTCACGTCATCAGGGATTATTCGGCTTCTTTGACTGAAATACGGTTTTCCATCATTTGCGCCTTAGCGCGAATTTTGGCTTCAAGGGCATCGACCAGATTGTCATTGTCGAAGCGCTCTTTCTGACGCTCGCCTTCGTCATAATAACCGCTCTTGCGGTTACCGCCGGTAAGGCCAATATGAGACACCAGGGCTTCCCCCGGCCCATTGACCACACAGCCTATGATGGAGACATCCATGGCAGTGGTCACATCTTCCAGGCGTTGCTCCAGGGCGTTGACCGTGCCTATCACGTCAAACTCTTGTCTTGAACAGGATGGACAGGCAATAAAGTTAATTCCGCGGGAGCGAATGCGCAGCGACTTGAGGATATCGAAACCAACTTTGATCTCCTCTACTGGATCGGCTGCCAGGGACACTCTCAAAGTGTCGCCTATGCCTTCTGCAAGCAGCATACCCAGGCCCACAGCCGATTTTACGGCACCGGCACGGGCACCACCGGCTTCGGTGATCCCAAGGTGCAATGGCTGTTTAATCTGTTTCGCCAGTAAACGGTAGGACTCCACGGCCAGGAACACGTCCGATGCCTTCACCGAGACCTTGAACTGGTCGAAGTTGAGCCTGTCGAGAATATCCACATGGCGCATTGCCGATTCCAGCAAGGCTTCCGGGGTTGGCTCTTTGTATTTGTCCATCAAGTCTTTTTCAAGACTGCCGCCGTTTACCCCGATGCGGATTGGGATATTTTTGTCACGGGCAGACTCAACCACGGCACGGATACGTTCTTCATTGCCTATGTTGCCTGGGTTAATACGCAGACAGTCGGCACCGTATTCCGCCACTTTAAGCGCTATGCGGTAGTCGAAATGGATATCGGCCACCAGCGGCACCTTGACCTGCTGCTTGATAAGCTTGAACGCCTCGGCGGCATCCATGGTAGGCACAGACACCCGTACGATATCAGCGCCCACAGTTTCCAGCGCCCGGATTTGCGCTACTGTGGCTTCTATATCTGTGGTGCGGGTATTGGTCATGGATTGCACGGCAATCGGAGCGCCATCACCTATGGGAACATTGCCGACATAGATGCGGGTGGAAGGACGGCGTTTTATGGGATTTTCACTGTACATCGTATTCTGCTCTGTTGACTCGGCGCCATGAGTGCGCCACTTCAATTATCCTGCTTGGTGCTATTATGCCTGTGGCAGGGTCAGTCTGGCTACCCGGCCGCTGGGGAAATCGGCAAGGCTCACAGCCTGGCCGTTAAACGTCAGACTCACTGTCTGCGGTGCGCCCAAGACCAGTTTAAAAGGCGCCTTGCCTTGTACCCTGATGGTTTGTCCTGGCGATCTCAAGCCATCTATCAAAGTTTTGCCGTTGGCATCTGTAAGTTTAATCCAGCAGTCGCCATCAAGCTCGATACCGACAGAAGCCTGCGTTGCCTCTGTTGCCACCGGTTGCTCGGTCATATCGACATCTGAGTTAACAACACCAGAGTTGACTTCATCAGTATTGTTATCCTCAACAAGACTCTTATCTACTTCAGCGGTAGGTGTTTCGGTTGAAGTTTCAGGCGGAAGTTCGGTTTCTGCTATTTGAGCCTGACGCGATTCAAACTCTCTGGCCTGCTGCACCTCTTCTGCCGTAGGTTGGGAGAAATCGACATCGGAAACCACAGAAGGTTTTTGCAGCCACCACACCACCAGCAGGGCCAGCAGCAGAAAACCGATAAGGTAAGTCACCAGCATCAAACGGCTGTCGGTAGCCTGACGGCTGGTCTTGCGCGAAAAGCTCTGCATCGCCGGCTCAGTCACCTTGGGGACCTGCCGTGCCAGGCAATTGTTGATAGCTTCTTTATCCACGCCCAATATGCGGGCATAGTTCTTCACGTAGCCACGAACATAGGTGGAGGAATCAATATTGCTGAAACAGTCTGCTTCAATATCGGTCACTATGCAGGGGCGCAAGTGCAGCCTGGTAGCCGCATCTTCTACAGTGATACCTTTTTGTTCGCGTGCGCTTTTCAGTAATGACCCGAGCGTATCCTCTTGCCCGGGAACCTTTGGGTTCTCGTCTTCATCCTTGTTGACTTGGTTATTCAACTCTGTCATCAGTGCATACTTGCCCGGTATTGTTTAGCCTGGGGAGACGCCGGAAATTTGGCCTGCAGCAATATTCCATATCGCTTGGCGGCCGCGTCATCATTTAACCCTTGCTCAATGCGAATGCCCAACGCCAAGCTTTCCGCGGTTTCAGGAACTACTCGGTGGAGGCGTTCCAATTGCATTCTGGCCGCGGCGTAGTTATGGGCGTCAAGCTCCAATTCTGTCAGTTCCAGTAATGAGACCTGTCTTCTGGGCTCATACTTTAGCGCCATCTCAAAATAGTGTCGCGCTTTTTCTCTTTCCCCGGCATCCCGACTGCAAATACCCAGGTTTTCATAGCTGGAGGCGGTGCGGGTATATCTGGGGTTGTCGATTGCCATCAGGAACATCTTCTCTGCCTTGGCATATTTCTGCTGCTGGCAGAGAAATACCCCAAAGTTGTTCATCGAGTCGCCGCTGGCATTGCGGGTATCTATGGCGGCTTCATAAGCTTGCTCAGCCTTCACCACTTCACCCACGGTTTGATAATAATAAGCCATGGCAATATGCACATCCTCAAGGTGAGGGGCGTATTCCATGGCTCTGTCTAGATTATATTTGGCTTGTTGGGAGTTACCTTTTTGCAGATAGGTCAGGCCTAGCTGCGTCCGTTCCTTGGCGGCGGCAATTTTATCAAACTGGCGTTGCGAGACCGGAATGTCCGTGCCGGCATAAGTTCGCTCGGTTACACATCCGGGCAACATGGCCCCTAGCAGTAACGCGAGCGTTAAACCTGGCAATCCGTGCTTCATTGGCAAACCTATAAATCTGGACAAACAAAGAGTTAATCCATTGTGACCGAAATTTGATTGGCTTGCATGCGTTTTTTCGCCAGACGCTTGGTTCTGTCACGTATATCACCGGCCAACTGGCCACAGGCGGCATCGATATCATCGCCGCGGGTCTTACGCACTATTACAGTCAGACCGTATTCCATCAGCACTTTGGCAAACCTGTCGATACGGGAGTTGGAAGAACGCCCGTAAGGAGATCCCGGATAAGGATTAAACGGAATAAGGTTGACCTTGCAAGGAGTATCCTTCATCAGTTTGGCCAACTCATGGGCCTGCTCTGTGCTGTCGTTGATATGATCCAGCATCACATATTCCAGTGTGACCCGGCCACGGTTAGCGTTGGACTTGGCGATATAACGACGAATAGCAGCCAAAAATTCGTTAAGCGGATACTTCTTGTTGATAGGCACCAACTCGTTACGCAGCTCGTCATTAGGGGCATGGATACTGACCGCCAGCGCCACATCGAGGGCATCGCCCAACTTATCCAGCGCAGGTACAACGCCGGATGTCGAAACCGTTACCCGCCGTTTGGACAGGGCAAAACCAAAGTCATCCAGCATGATATCCATCGCCGGAATCACATTGGCCAGATTCAGCAAGGGCTCACCCATGCCCATCATCACCACATTGGTGACCGGGCGCTCACCGGTTTCCTTCTGAAAACCGAGGAAGTGGGATACCCGCCAGATCTGGCCGACAATTTCAGACACTGTCAGGTTACGGTTAAAGCCCTGCTGCGCAGTGGAGCAGAAAGTACATTCCAGCGCACATCCCACCTGGGATGAGATACACAGAGTCGCCCTATCATCTTCCGGAATATAGACAGTTTCCACTTCCTGACCTTCGCCGACATTAATGGCAAACTTGATGGTGCCATCGGCCGACTTCTGATAGCTGGAGATCTCCGGCGCTACCACTTCACAGCGCTCTTTCAACTTGGCCCGCAGGTGTTTGTTGATATTGGTCATCTGGTCAAAGTCACTGATCCCGAAGTGATACAACCACTTCATCAGCTGTTCGGCACGAAACGGCTTATCGCCCAACTCGACGAAAAGCTCACGCATTGCCTTACGATCAAGATCCAAAAGATTGATCTTTTTTTCACTCATTTGACTTTCCTCAACACCAAAACCTGCAGCAGGGCGGCGAATTATACAGATAGGCCGCAACTATAGCCAGTAATTCAGCGGTTCCCCTTATACCCTACTTTCTCTCTACCGAGCATAAAATTAAGCTTCAGCTCACAAGCTCTATGATAGAATAGCGCTGGGCTAATGTTGGCCTTTGCATCGGAGTGATAATTCCCCCCTTATGCTAACGCTTATCGTTATTGTATTGGTCGCCATCGGCGTCTCTTTTCTCTGTAGTGTGTTTGAAGCCGTGCTGCTTTCGGTGACGCCCAGCTATATCGCGTCGCAGCGCCAGTCCAACCCGGACGCTGCCGAACGTCTTCAAAAACAGAAAGACAATGTCGAATCTCCTCTGGTCGCCATTTTGACACTCAACACCATAGCCCATACCGTAGGTGCGGCCGTGGCCGGTGCCCAGGCCGCCAAAGTGTTTGGCGATGAGATGTTGGGGGTATTCTCCGGGGTACTGACCTTCCTCATTCTATTCTTTTCCGAAATCATCCCCAAAACCATAGGTGCCAACTACTGGCGAGCCATGGCCCCCAGTGTGTCTGTTGCCCTGGTGTGGATGGAACGCATCACTCTGCCGCTTATCTGGATGTCCAATAAGGTTACCCGTTTGCTCGGCAAAGGTGACTCTGGCCAGTATATCCGTCAGGAAATGAGCGCCATGGCCAAGATAGGCCATGAATCCGGTGAGCTGGATGAGCAGGAAAGCAAAATTCTGACTCAGATGCTGAGCGTCAAGGAGATGCCGGTTACTGCCATCATGACCCCAAGAACCGTGATGTTCACTCTGCCGGCCGCCCTGACTCAACATGAATTTGTCAGCCAGCATATCAACAAGCCTTTCACCCGGGTGCCTATTTTCGACAAGGATCACGACGACATTATAGGTTATGTGAACCGTACCGATGTGCTGCTGAGTGAACGGGATAACCCAGATGCGCCCCTAGGGAACCTCAAGCGCAATTTGGTGATAGTGCCGGAAACCGCCCGCATCCTGCCGCTGTTTGAACTGATGATCAAACGCAACGCTCAGATAGCCATGGTGGTTGACGAGTACGGCAGCGGTCAGGGGCTGGTGACACTGGAAGACATAATCGAATCCTTGCTGGGGCTGGAGATTGTCGATATCAATGACCCGGCCACCGACATGCAGCAACTGGCAAGGCGACTTTGGAAACGTCGCATGAAAGACAAAGGGATCCGCCTCTCGGATGACAGAGAGCCGGTCAGCGAATCCCAAGGGCTCTGATTGCAGATTATTAATTCAGCGCTTTAACACAAGTGTCATCCTAGTGGGAGATAGTGTGACAGGCTAACGACCCACCCATCAATACAGTCATCATTTTGGGGGAGCTCAGGCTTCCCCTTTTTCATCTGCCTCTGGAGGTGTACAATCCCCGCTCGCAGAATGAGGATGATATGCACACAGATTATGTTTTAAGACTTGCCCATCTAAACGATACCCACTCACACTTGGATCCCAGCCGGGTTCAGTTCAAGATTGACTCTCAGGGACGCGAGTTTGATCTTCACAGCCACAGTGGTGGCTATGCTCGGATCTCGGCTCAGGTCAAGGCCGCAAGAGACGCTGCCCAAGCACAAAACCAGCCTTTTATCCTGCTCCACGGCGGCGATTGTTTCCAGGGCACCTTGTATTACAGCCAGTTCAAAGGCCGGGCCAACGCCAAACTGCTGAAGATGTTGGCACCCGATGCCATGGTCATAGGCAACCATGATATTGACGATGGCAACGCTCTGCTGGCCGGTTTTATCAAAGAGGTCGGCTTCCCTGTGCTAGCGGCCAATATGGATCTCAGCGGCGAAGCTGAGGATAAGCCCGGGCGTCTTCGAGGGCTGGACAACCTCTATGATCTGGATACTACCTCAGGCATCGGCCGCTGCCTGATAAAACCTTTCCACGACAAGCAGCTGGCGATAGTTGGTATTACTCTGGATCAAATGAAAGCCATCGCCAGGCCGGATCCCGATACCGAATTTACCGATGCATTTGTCACTACCAGGAAGACTGTTGAAGCCCTCAGAGCCAAAGGCATAGTGCATATCATAGTGCTCAGTCACTTAGGGTTGGATCAAGACAGATTACTGGCCGAAACTATCCCTGGGATCAGCCTGATCGTCGGCGGCCACACCCATACCCTGATGGGTGATTTCCGCGGTTTTGGCCTGCCATGCCTGCCCTATGGTGAAAGCGTCAACGGCGTGCCTATCCTCCATGCCGGTAAACATGCCGAAACCCTGGGGCTCGCCGACATTCAGTTCGATGACGCGGGCCGGGTGACCCGACTCGAAGGCAGTAACATCTTTATGCTGGACCGTCAGTTTCTGCTGAGCGGCCCCCAGGCGGCCACCGAAGCCGACTATCAAGCCGCCAAGGCGCTCTTGGAGCAACACCCAGGTATTCACTGGGATGATAACGATGAAGCCATGGAGCAAGTGATAGCCAACGAGTTCCGCCCGGCGATAAGCTGCATGGAAAATCAGGTGCTTGCCCTGGTATCCAAACCTCTGGTGCATACCCGTCTGCCAAGCCGCACCCTGCCCCACGGCAGTGAAATAGCCCCCTGGGTCAGCCGCAGTATGTTTCTGGAGTCCAGAGCCAAAGACCAAAGAGTAGACTTTGCGCTGCATAACGCCGGCGGCGTGCGTCAATCCGTGCCCCAAGGACAACTGACCAAAGCCGATGTGCTCGGGCGCCTGTTGCCGTTTGAATTGCCGCTGGTTAAATATGAAATCGCCGGGGAACACCTCTACCAGGCACTGGAGTCGGCCATCAACGCCGCCACCAACAACGGTGTGCGTGGTACCGGCGCCGGCAGTTTTCCCTATACCTATGGGCTGAGATATTTCTATGATGGCCGCAGACAGCAGGGAGAAAGACTATTCCGGCTGGAGCTGTTGCGGGCAAATGGCCTGTGGCAGGCGCTGGCACCAGAGCAGCATTATGTCGGGGTGTCCACCTGCTACACCACGGCCGGGAAAGAAGGCTATGAGCCTCTGCTGCAAGCCCGCTGGCAGGAGTCCATGCCATCACTGACATTGCCGGGCGCCTTCATCAACTTCCTGAAAAAGGCTCCCAAACTGGATGAGTTGCTATTGCCCCATGTGCACTATACCAGCCACAGAGCCGAAGCAGCCGGCGAATAAGCCTGCCACATTGAGCGCGGTTATCCCTCGCCCCTGTGCGGGCAAAGCAACCATTCAAGGCCATAAGCTCTGCTCCTAAACCCTGGTTGTAAGCCATTTTATAAACTGCTTTATAAACCTACCGCCTTCATAAACCTATGGTTCCATAAACCTATGGTTCCATAAACCTACAGCTTCATAAACCAAAGTCACTGCCTTGCAGGCGCTCGGCAAACCAGCCAAGCGCCTTTCCCATCTCCCCTTTTCGCCAGGCCATATAGATGGGCAGCGAAGGCCTGGGCAAGGCCACTTCACGCTGCACCAACTCACCTTTGGCCAACGCATCCCGGATCAAATGCACAGGCAGAAAACCCACCCCTATTCCCATCTTCTGTGCGGTGATCTTGGCTTCCATCGACGACACCCGGATAAGCTGACGACTGTCAAACACCCCACTGGAGCGCTGACTCAAGGAGCGCGAGGTATCTGCCACTATGATAGATGGAAATTGCAACAAGGCTTCAGAGGCTATCCCAGTGTCAAATTGCGCCAAGGGATGCTCAGGCGCCACAACAAACACAAACTCCAGCTCACCAAGCTTTTGCAGTTCATACTGACCTCTTGGCAATTCGCCCGTGACGCCTATGGCGATATCGGCGCGGTTGGAATAAAGCGCATCCCAGCCGCCGCCAAGGGCCTCATGGGTCACGCTGACGGTGAGCTGTTTACCCAGCTCAGTGAATTCTTTAATTAGTGAAAGCAGCGGTGCCTGCGGCAAAACCGTATCCAGCGCCAGGGTCAGTTGCGCCTCCCAACCGGTTTCCAATTGCCTCACGGCATCCTCAAGCCGGGCGGTGGCCGCCAGGATCTCCCGCCCCTGGGTCAACACCAAACGTCCCACTTCGGTAAGTTGAGCCCGAGTGCCCTTACGTTCAAATAATCTGCTTCCCAGTTCACTCTCCAGCTTTTGAACCTGATAGGTCAAGGCAGATGGCACCTTGAAAAGCGCCTCGGCCGCTGCCGAGAAACTGCCTTTTCTATCTATAGCATCCAATACTTTAAGCGCATCCAGGCTAATGACAGAGTGCATGACAAAACCTACGTTCAATTTTTTTGAAGTTCAATGTCAAAATGTTCCGATTTTCAGCCGTAAAGGTCAAGAATAAACTGCACAGTAACTGGACAGGAAAGCCTATCTACCCTATTCAAATTCATTGAGGACACCATTATGAAACACCTGATGATAAAACTGCTCCGTACCGATGCCGGTTTCGCGCCTCTGGCGCTGCGCCTGCCTATAGGTATCACTTTTATGGCTCACGGCGCCCAGAAGCTCTTTGGCTGGTTCGGCGGTTACGGCCTGGAAGGCACAGGACAATGGATGACCTCTATCGGCCTGACTCCCGGATATTTGATGGCGCTGATGGCCGGTTCCAGTGAGTTTTTCGGCGGTCTGCTGCTTATCATAGGTTTGCTGATTCGCCCCACTTCCGCGGTGTTGGCCTTCACCATGCTGATGGCGATAGTCACAGTGCACCTGGACAACGGTTTGTTTATGTCCAACAACGGTTACGAGTTTGGTCTGGCATTGCTGGCCGCCACTGTATCCCTGGCGATTTCCGGCGCCGGTAAACTGTCCGTCGACAACATGATTGCCAGCAAGACACATTAATTCTTGTAAAGCACACATCTTGCTTTAAGCCATTCACTGCTTACAGGCCTTGCATCTTGACCTGTAAGTCTGTGAAGAGCACATAAAAGACTTGTCTGCACCTTCCCAGCAGGAGAACTGAATTATGATTTATGTACGTCATGCCGATGAGCGCGGCCGGGCCGACTTCGGCTGGCTCAGGAGCCAACACAGTTTTTCATTCGGCAACTATTACGATCCAAGGTTTATGGGGGTCTCGGCCCTGAGGGTCATCAATGATGACAGAGTCGCACCAAGCGCCGGTTTTGATACCCACGGCCACAAGGATATGGAGATCATCAGCTATGTGATTTCCGGCACCATAGCCCATAAAGACAGCTTTGGTCATGTGAAAACCCTGCCGGCCGGTGAGTTCCAACTTATGTCTGCCGGCACGGGGATCTATCACAGTGAATACAATGCCTCGGCAACTGAACCTCTGCATTTCCTGCAGATCTGGATCCAACCGAGTAGCCAGGGTGGCACCCCGGGTTATCAGCAAAAAGCCTTTGCCCAGAGTTCGGCCCTGACCCCGGTCGTCACTCCCGATGGCCGCGATGGCACCCTGTCCATCAAACAGGACGCCAGCGTCTACCGCCTGGAGCTAACCGCTGCCGAGCAGACGAGCTTCAAGCTGGCAAAGGGGCGCAACTTCTATGCTCAAGTGGTGGAAGGAGAGCTGCAACTGGCAGGTGAACCCCTGCAAAGTGGCGATGGCATTCACATCAACGAACTTGAGGAGTTTGTCATCAAGGCCGGCAACAAGCGTACTGTCGCCCTGGTGTTTGATTTGCCGTAACCAGCAGCGTTTTTGGCGTTTGTCCAAGGCCGCCCCTGGAACTTCATTTGGGTGATTTTCCAGGGCAGCTTAGGTTATAACTGCAGCAGCATACTGAAATTGGTCAACACTTCCCCGTGACGTTGATGCTGATTGCGCTTCAAGGTTGTAAAGCCCTGCTTGCCGAAAAACGCTTTGGCATAGAAAGAAGCTTCAACCCTCAAACACTGCACCCCGGAATCGACGGCGTATCTCAATAGCTGCCGGTAGAGCTCGGCGGCAATCCCCCGGCGCTGGGCATTGGGGTGAGAAAAAAGGCAGTCTATCTCGGCTTCACCCGGCGCATTCAAAGGCTTTAAGTTAATAAATCCAAGCAAATTGCGACCATCTTCGGCAACCCAGAGCGCCGTCCCCTGCAAACGATTTCGCCACTCATCTTCGCTGCGCTTTGCCGGCGACCAGGCCTGGCATTGCGCCTGACTGTAATGCTCAGTGCTGGCGTTTACCACCAGATGAAACAGCTCGGCGATGGCCGCGCAGTCCTCAGGGCGACCTTGGCGAACAATAAAGCCATGCTCGATTTGAGTGGCAGTTGGTGAGTTCATGAAGACTTAACTCTTTCGTGCACCAAAGGCGCCAGTATCAGCTTCATAAAATAGCTGCCGAACATTTGGCCGGATTTTTCCTGATAGCTTTTGTGACGCAAACGAAACCCTGCACGCTCAAACACAGGTTTGGACAGCGCCGAAGCATCTGTTGTCAGGTGATGATAGCCTTGGGTGAGTGCCCACTTCTTGGTGGCTTCAAGCAAGGATGAGGCAACCCCCTGACGCTGGCTATCGGGCGCCACATAAAGGCAAGCGATGTAACCTCGCTCACGGAAGGTGGTCTCCAGCAACACAAAGCCCACACATAGAGGACTTTGCTCACTGCCCTTGAGCATCACCCAGGCCTGAGCCCGTTTGAGCCTTAGCTGCCAGTATCGCCCCGAGCGCGGCGCCGCCGACCAAGCCAGACGCTGAGCCGCATTATAGCGGGCATCATCTATGGCAGTAACGGCACTGTGGTACAGATTGGCTATCTGCTCCCCCAAGTGCCTGTGACGAGAATGAGAGTAAACCTCTACCCGCAACATGAGAATTGGTACCAACACAGTTGAATTGCAGGCATTTTGCCCGACATTTGTGCTCAGGCAAAGCCCTTAAGCACAAATAAAAAAAGCCGCGAACAGAGTCGCGACTTTAACAGAGAGTGGATGAAATCACTTCTTATCGATTTCACCAACAAACATCAGCTTGTCAAAAGTACGGTTGAGGGTCTTGCTGGTGAAGTTGTTCATCCACATCTGCTCGGTCACCTGCACCTTATCACCCTTGGCCACAGCTACCTGAGGACCAGCCGCCCAAAAGGTTTTATCGGCTTCTTTAATCTGCACATAGGTATAACCGCCACTATTCATGGTGTCGACCACTGTGCCTTCATGTACCGCACCTTGTGCCCAGGCTGAAGATATACCCAGAGCCAAAGCCGCGGTCGCCAAGATCTTTGCCAATTTTGCCATTGTCTGTTGCTTCCTGTTGTCGTTGGAAATACTGCGCCATTAAAACATGTGTTATTTCATAAATCGCTAATAGGGTTCACACTTTTGATAGCTTCACGTACGTAGCAATGGCCGCAGCATAGACTCAAGACCATTGAGCTTCACCTCATAGATAAGCGCCAATTGCTGCCCAAGCTTGCCCTCGGGGAACCCCTTGGAGTGAAACCACACCAGATAAGGCTCGGGAAGCTCCAATAACTTGCGTCCGGCGTACTTGCCAAAGGGCATGGTCTGATTGATCGCTTCCAATAACTGCTGTTCCGGCTGCATCTTCTCTCCGTTTCAGGCTAAAGTTGCCAGTATACTCCGGAAAAGTAAACTTGAGTGGAAAGCCTGCCAAGCCGCGCGGCTCAGCGCCAACTTTTGTCTGAGGTCAATTCAGCGACGTATAAGTGACCCACGACATGAATAACTGTCGAATTGATAACTCAACTAGCCTACCTGGGTAAACCGCAGCGTTAGCCTGGCCTTCAACAAAGAAAGGCAAGCTTTCGATTCAACCTACGCTTTTCAGCCAAAGATTTCCCGGCACACTATGGCCGCCAGGCTTGAACCCCAGGCGCTGCGCCAAGACTTCATCTCCCGGAAGCACCTCCAGCATCAGTTGCCATTTAGGCGAGCCCAGAAGCGATAATCGCTCAATGACAGTCTCCAACAAAAAGCTGCCGAGTCCAAGATGGCGAAATTCGGGCAACACCAGAAAATCCTGTAGCAGATAGTGTCCCGGCTCCCGACAAGATCCAGCTGCAGAGCCGCTTCGCACCAAAGCCAGCGCCACCAGTTGCCCACCTTGCTGATTTTCCCTGATACATAAGGACAACAATGGTTTGGCAGGCAAATAACTGTCATCCAGTCCATGCACAGGCAGTCCAGCCCTATCTCTAAGCAACAAGAGTTCATGGATTGCCAGACAACACTCCTCAACTTCAAAGCGACTGGTCTGGTTAAGTACGTGGCCCATAAATGCCTCCTTGCATAAATGCAGATGGTCGGAACGTCCAGAGAAAAGTCTGGCTAGCATCCCAACATGGCAGAGTTCTGTGGCAAGGAAATGACAGTTGCTACGCTCACCAAGCGGCATAGAGTAATAAAAGACCACTCCCTTCTCGGCCCATAGACACCCAAGCGTTTGATTAACAGCCCAATCGACAAAGATCACATTTATTTATATTTTTTAAATCTAAAAAAATACTTTTAATTCCTATATACAGTATTGGCGGTGTCATAAAAGAGACTCTGGCGGTTCGGATCCGGGCACAGTTCAGTTTTAACAAATAAATGACGCGGCAACATTTTTTTAACGACATAATTTTATTGATAATTTCTCCGGCCACCTTACTCATGGATAACACCGCCATTATTACGACAACCCAAGAGGGTAACGCCAAAAACATGACGCCAAAAAAAACAGTAAAAACCAATAAAAATCATCAAGTTGACCAAAAACAATTTAACTTTTACATTTGTTTTACCGTTCACTGTCCATCTCCGTCAGCGAAAGCCTTTGGGAGCGCAAACAAGCAACGACACGGTAAACATTAAGTAGGGAACATTTCCGAACCAAGGAAAGTTGTAAGCCATCAGGGAAAGAACAAATAACTTAAGAACAAACTTTCAGAGGGCAAGACAATGATCATACTCGTTGGCGGTGAAAAGGGGGGCAGCGGCAAAAGCTGCCTGGCACAAAACATTGCCGTTTTTCTCACGGTAGAGTGTGGCGCATCGGTGATCATGGTGGATTGCGACCCTCAGCGAACCACCTCTGATTGGATCCAGGCCCGCAACAACGACAGCAAACTCGCCGGGATTAACTGTGTGCAACTCTATGGCAAAATCCGCAACGATCTACTGAGCCTGGAGCAACACTACGACTACGTGATAGTCGATTGCGGCGGCCAGGACAACTTGGCGCTACGTGCCACCATGTCAGTAGCCTCCCATGTACTTATGCCCCTTAGACCCAAGCGCCGCGATCTTAAAACCGTCAGCCATATGGATGATATAGTCGCCACCTGCATGATGATAAACCCCAAGATGCGCGCCTCTTTTGTTATCACCCAGTGCCCTAACCTGCCCAACCAGGCCAGCCGTATTCTCGAGGCCAAGGAAGTCTGTAAAACCTACGATATCAATGTGCTGGACGCCATTACCTACAGCCGCAACATCTATGATGACAGCGAAGAGTCCGGCCGCTCGGTAATTGAATTCGAGCCCAAGGGCAAGGCCGCCACCGAGATCCGTGCCATCGCCTGCGAAATGCTGCAGGCACAGAATGCCACTGAGATCCGCAGCCGCCTGATGACCAACCAACTCAACAGCATGAGGACTCAGTATGGGACTGGCCGATCTGAAGAAAAACGTTACGCCATCTGAGGTTGATGCCCGCAGACATATGATGGCCATGCAATCCCTGGATGAGTTTATCGACGGCGCCATCTATTACGCCATGGGACAAACACAACAAGCGGCGGTAACTATGCCGGTTGAGCAACTGTGTTCCAATACAGCTTCCACCAATCAGGAAGCCACCCAGCAAAAGCTGATACCCAAACGTCGCCACGAACCTTTTCGCAAGGCGACTTTTACCCTGAGTGAAGCGGCCATCAGCCACCTGGCCGAAATGGCCAGCGACTGTGATATTGCCAAGTCACGCCTGATACGTTTGCTTATCAAGCATCATCACAGCCTGGCGCCACAAGAGCGCCGCGAGCTGGAACAGAAGTTTATGCCGGACTAACTCTTTCCCTTGAACTGCGTGGACTGTTTGACACTCCCACCCTTTGCTGACAGCCGATAACAGGTTTCAACCTCTTTGCTGTCAGCTTTTTTTTGCTTATTTTTCATGCGCCGAGCTTGAGTTATTCCCACTGAGCCCCCACAGATCTGATTAGACGCTTTAGCCATGGAGCCGGATCATGCTGGCCATTCTGATAACCCTCGCCGCCGGCGCCAGCGCCATAGGTTGGATCCTCAGCCAATCCTGGCGGGATCGCAGACGCAGAGACAAGATACGCGCCAAGCCTTTCCCCAAGGAATGGCGCACTATCCTGAAAAAACGTATGCCCTATTTCCGTTCCCTGCCCAGTGACTTGCAACTGCAGCTCAAGAAACACATTCAGGTATTTCTGGCGGAAAAGCAGTTTGTCGGTTGCGACGGGTTGGAGATAGATGATGAAATCCGCGTAACCATAGCCGCACAGGCCTGTCTCTTGTTGCTCAATCGTCAAACCGACTATTACCCTAACCTGAGACAAATTCTGGTGTACCCATCGGCCTTTATTGTTCGCCAGCAGCAGCGGGATGCCAATGGCTTGGAATGGCACAGTCAAAGGTTATTGGCGGGAGAATCCTGGGGTCAGGGGAAAGTCGTCCTTTCCTGGCAAAATACCCTGGATGACGCTGCCGATCCGGCAGACGGCAGGAATGTCGTGATCCATGAGTTTGCCCATCAACTGGATCAGGAAGCAGGCGATGCCAATGGCGCTCCCAGACTCGGTGAGTTCAACGCCTACCCTGTGTGGTCGCAGGTTTTGGGGCAGGAGTTTGCCAAACTGCAGGCTCAGGCCGCCCGTGGTGAGCCCAGCCTATTCAGTTACTACGGCGCCACCAATCCGGCCGAGTTCTTTGCTGTCATAAGCGAGGTATTCTTCGAGCAACCGCAGCAGATGAAAGCCGATTATCCGCAACTCTACCAGGAACTGAGCCGCTTCTATCGTCTCGATCCCTTGAATTGGCACTAGGTCATCCTTGCAACAGTACAATTGCACACTTCCCCCCTCCTTTGGCTCACATCTTGTGCCCAATTGGGTTAAGCTGGGTTCGATAATAAAAAATTATAATAGGGAACATTATGTTGCACCTTAAACCTTTGTTGCTGACCACAGCGCTGCTAGCGATTTACGGCCATTCAGCCTTGGCAAATAACCCACAAGCCGGCAATCAAACCGGCCAAGAGCAAAGCGGCCAGCTCGATGACAGCCAAACTCAGGCCGCTTTGGTATTGGATAAACTGCACCAAAGTGCTGCCAATGCTGACTGGGACAGTTACTTTAGCCTTTTCAGCCCGGACGCGGGATTTATCGGCACAGATGCCAGTGAATACTGGAATATGGTTGAATTTGAGCAGTATGCCCGTGCCACCCAGGGCTGGACTTACCAAAGCTCCTCACGCCGCCTGGTGCAGCACGGCGAGGTGATAGTGTTCGATGAACTGCTGGACAGCCAGTCCTATGGACTTGGACGGGGCACAGGCACGCTTGTTAAAACCGAACAAGGCTGGCAAATACTGCAGTACAGCCTGAGTTTTCCCATTCCCAACGCCCTGGCGCCCAGAATTACTGATCAGATAAAGCTGTATCGAAAAAAGCAGAAATCAGTGCCTGAAGGCAACTGAAAAACAGATATTGGCCAGCTGCACGAAGTGACTAAAGCTGTCAAAATCTTCAGGATGAATATCCCGGCCTGAACTGGCTCTGTCAGCGTAATAGACGCCTATCACCTTATTATCCACCTGTAATGGTGCCAGCAAAAAACCACTGGCGGGGACTTTTCTCGCCAGCTGTTCACCCAGTACAGCTTTATCGGCTCCCTCGCCCTGCCAGATCAGACGCTGATTTTCGATGCAATCCTTCAGCAAGGTGCCGCGACCTTCCAGCTCGAGAATAAAGTCGTTTTTCATCTCCTCGGCGCCGTCCCCAAGCGCGATTCTCGGTTGCAACATGCGCCTGCTCGGTGACAGCAAGAGCACGGCGCAGCGGTCGAGACCAATGCCCTCGAGTATTCCCTCCAATGCCGTGGTCACTACCTTATTGAAATCAGTCTTCTCAACAGCAAAGCCGGTCAGCTCTCTAAGTTTTTTCAGCTGAAACGCAAGATTTTCCTCGCGCACCACAACCTCAGCCAACCTCTCCTGAGGCAGCAGCAGATCTGTGTCCGGCAGATACTCGATAAGTACTTTGGCACCATAGGCTTCGGCCAACTTGGCGGTAGCGTTGGAACAGCGAAGGACCCGACCCCGAAACTCATCTGTATCCAGCTTTAGCATATCGGCGGCTTGTTTAAGGCGCCGCTCCAGCTCCTCGGGTTTGAGTGAGGCGCCGGCCAGCGCTTCGCTGAGTTTATTGGCCAGAAAAATACTGCGAATTTCCGGCGTGCGTTCATCGGGATTACTGAGCGACTTGCACAAGAGTTCACCCAGGCCCCAACTGCGGGCCAACCCCTGGCTGAGCTGATTGAATGAAGTCCCGAGCGCTTCGCGCACCAGATTGAGCCTACTTACGGCATCACTCTCGGCGCTGAGGGCTGAATCCAGTTCCTCGGCCAGTTCGGCTCCCGTGCTCCAAAAGGCACTCTCACCCAGGTGATAGAGCAGCGCGGCGATAAACACCTCTTCCTGCAACTCCTCATCGTAACCGTCAAGCATCATCTTGGCCAACATGGCGGCCTGAAACGCCTGAGCCATCAACTTCAGCAACCTTTGGTAAACCGAGGGTGTCAGATTTTTGCTTTCCAGCAAACTGGAGAGGAGTTTGGCGGTAATGCAGATATTGCGGATGGTGTCGAACCCCAGCACCACAGCAGCGCGGCTGACCGTAGTAACAGGGCTTATCCCCTTGTTATAGATGGCGCTGTTGGCCACCCGCAAAATACGGGAAGTGAGCGCATTGTCGTGCATTATGCTGCGCCCCAGAATCGCCATGGAGGACACATCGTCCTTGGCGAGTTTTTCCAATGTCCTTATTGTTGAGCAAAGTGCGGGCATTTCCTGATCACTGATCCTGCGGGTCCAGTAATCCACCCCCTTGTTGGCTGATTTCAAATACGACTCAACTCTTTCAGGTATTGGCCCAGTGGTGGGCTTGAGAATGGAACTCTTGTTATGAATAAAGCACAAACTTCAAAGAAATAACACAATTACAACAAAAAAAGGCGACTCAATGAGTCGCCAAAACACAAGCAACAAGGCTCAAATGACTGGGAAGTCACAAATTACCCCCGAAAATGGCGTAGGTTCATTTCCGGGGAAGTGGCGCCCGAGGACGCCAACACAGGGGATTAAAACTGCTCTTCTTCGGTCGAACCGCTCAGAGCCGTGACAGAGGACTGGCCGCCCTGGATAACATTGGTCACCTGATCAAAGTAACCTGTACCCACTTCCTGCTGGTGCGCCACAAAAGTGTATCCCTTCTGCGCGGCAGCGAATTCGGCTTCCTGAACCTTCTCAACATAGTGCTTCATGCCTTCGCCACGGGCATAGTCGTAGGCGAGATCGAACATGTTGTACCACATGTTGTGAATACCGGCCAAAGTGATGAACTGGTACTTGTAGCCCATGTTGGCAAGCTCCTGCTGGAACTTGGCAATGGTGGCGTCATCCAGGTTCTTCTTCCAGTTGAACGAAGGTGAACAGTTATAGGCCAACAGCTGATCCGGATACTGGGCATGGATGGCTTCAGCAAAGCGGCGCGCCTCTTCCAGATCCGGCTTGGCGGTTTCACACCAGATAAGGTCGGCATAAGGTGCGTAGGCAAGCCCGCGGGAAATGGCTTGATCCAAACCTGCCTTCACCCGGTAGAAACCTTCCTGGGTACGCTCTCCGGTGATGAAGTCGCGATCATAGGGGTCGCAATCTGAGGTCAGCAGATCAGCGGCGTTGGCATCGGTACGGGCAATCACCAGAGTATCCACTCCGGATACATCGGCTGCCAGACGGGCCGCCACCAGCTTCTGTACCGCTTCCTGAGTCGGCACCAAAACCTTGCCGCCCATGTGACCACATTTTTTCACTGAGGCCAGCTGATCTTCGAAGTGCACCCCGGCAGCGCCGGCGTCTATCATGGACTTCATCAACTCATAGGCGTTCAGCACGCCACCGAATCCGGCTTCCGCATCGGCCACAATCGGCAGGAAGTAATCGACATAACCCTCATCTTCCGGGTTTTTGCCTTGGCTCCACTGGATCTGATCGGCGCGGCGGAAGGAGTTATTTATTCGCCCCACTACGGCAGGCACGGAGTTGGCCGGATAGAGTGACTGATCCGGATACATGGTGCCCGCCAGGTTGGCATCGGCCGCCACCTGCCAGCCTGAAAGGTAGATGGCCTCGATACCGGCCTTGGCCTGCTGCACCGCCTGACCGCCGGTCAAAGCGCCGAGAGAGTTGACATAGCCCTTCTTGGCGCCACCGTTAACCAGCTCCCACAACTTGGCTGCGCCGCGCTTGGCGATGGTGTTTTCAGGAACCACTGAACCGCGCAATGCCACAACCTCTTCGGCGGTAAATGGACGGCGAACGCCCTGCCAACGTGGATTTTCAGCCCAATCCTTTTTCAAAGCTTCTATCTGCGCCTGACGTGAATTCTGTGTTGCCTTGGTCATTTTAACTCTCCTTCGTAGGGTAATTTGGCAGCCCCCAGCCCCCGCGGGCAACTGCCGTAAATGGTTATTGGGTTACTGGGTAAGCAGCTCGTAGCCCGGCAAGGTCAGGAAGGTCACCAGCTCATCGGCGGTGGTGATCTCTTCCAATAAACTTGCCGCCCGCTTGAATTGACCGTTATCAAAACGCTCGCTGCCGAGCTCTTCACGCACATTGGCCAACTCTTCTTTCAACATGGCGCTGAACAGTGCCTTGGTCACCGGCTTGCCGTTGGAAAGCTTTTGTCCGTGCTGGATCCATTGCCAGATAGAGGCGCGGCTGATTTCTGCTGTGGCTGCATCTTCCATCAAGCCATAGATGGGCACACAACCATTACCGCCAATCCAGGCTTCTATGTACTGCAATGCAATACGGATATTAAGCCGCATCCCCTCTTCGGTGCGCTCACCATCACAGGGTTTGAGCAGCTCGGCCGCCAGGATGGGTGCGTCCACGTCGCGGGTGATATGCAGCTGGTTGGCGTGCTCTTCACCTATATATTCGTTGAAAATTCCCATGGCCGTATCAGCCAGGCCAGGGTGCGCCACCCAGGTGCCGTCATGGCCGTTTCGGGCCTCAAGCTCTTTGTCCTTGCGAACCCGCTCCAGTACCTGGGCATTGGTTTGCGGATCCTTGGCGGGAATAAAGGCCGCCATGCCGCCCATCGCCAGCGCGCCACGCTTGTGACAGGTCTTGATCAGCAGACGTGAATAAGCGCTGAGGAACGGTTTATCCATGGTCACTTGCTGGCGGTCCGGCAAAATACGATCCGGATGCTTCTTCAAGGTTTTGATATAGCTGAAAATGTAATCCCACCGGCCACAGTTGAGCGCCACTATGTTGGAGCGCAGTTCATAGAGGATCTCCTCCATCTCGAACACGGCCGGCAGGGTTTCAATCAGGCAGGTGCACTTGATGGTGCCACTCTGCAGGCAGAAGCGCTCTTCGGCGAAGGCAAACACTTTGGCCCACCAGCGTGCCTCAAGATGGCTTTCCAGCTTGGGAATATAGAAGTAAGGTCCACTGCCCTTGGCTAGCAGTTGGCGATAGTTATGGTAGAAGTACAAAGCAAAATCGAATAAGCAGCCGGGAATGGGCTTACCGTTGAATTCGACATGCGCTTCCGGCAGGTGCAGCCCCCGCACCCGGGCAATCAATACCGCAGGGTTGGCCTGCAATTGATAATGTTTGCCGGTTTCCGGCGCGGTAAAATCAATTTCACCGCGGACGGCGTCACGCAGGTTGATTTGGCCCTCGACCACTTTCTGCCAGCTGGGTGCCAGCGAATCTTCGAAGTCGGCCATAAAGACTTTTACATTGGCGTTGAGCGCATTGATGATCATCTTGCGATCCACAGGCCCGGTGATCTCGACCCGTCTATCTTTAAGATCCGCCGGTATACCGCGAATTTGCCAATCACCATCTCGAATGGCTCGGGTTTGCGGTAAAAAGTCCGGTAACTCACCACCGTCTATCCGCAGCTGACGTTGCTCACGCTTTTCCAGCAAACTGGTCACTTCCGGAGCAAACTCCCGACACAGAGCCTCGAGGAAGTTGAGCGCACCTTCAGTAAAAAGGCTTTGCTGTTGTGGTATTTCGGCCCCCTTTATACTGAGCCCTTGCTGTGCGACTGTCTCTGCTATCATCTTGCTGTCTCCCTGGGAGGCAGAATAAAGCCTGCCAAACCCTGCAAATGTTCGTTTCGTACTAAAACCTATCGATAAACATTTGTGTTTGCAACAGTCAAAACGTCGAAAAAACCGGCAAAACCTAGGCTTCAACTTGACTTAAAATTGGTATGACCAAGCAAAAAATGGAACACCAAGATATTGTTTTACAAGAAAAAATTAAAACAACAAAAAGACTTAACCTGCAGATTACAGAAAAATGTCAGACAACTTTACCACATTGGCAACAAAGTAATTTGTTACGTAATTAAATAACCAAATGAAATTTATAGTTTCCACAAAATATCATTAAAACTTAGGTCTAATCCGTTAATATCCGTTTCGAACTCTCGTCAGGGTCAACTTTAAATAACCAACAAAAACAAATAGCTAACAAAAACGCAACCACAACCAAAATCAAACGATCGTTTTAATCTTACCTTTACGTAAAGGTTAAAATTAAATGTGATCAAGATCCGTTTTTCACGACTTGCGTATAGTGATCAACACAGGCAGGTACTTTGGTCAGTCTCAATAAAAAAACGATTTTTTTTAAATTTTTTTCAAAAACTTGCCTCTTTAGGCTCTCGAAAGCGGATCCATGTGGCCTAGTCAAAAAACACCCAGTCAACCGATACAGTTTGAAACTTTTGTTGCAACACAAATAA
Organism: Shewanella indica; assembly: GCF_033842865.1. Lineage (NCBI taxonomy): Bacteria > Pseudomonadati > Pseudomonadota > Gammaproteobacteria > Alteromonadales > Shewanellaceae > Shewanella > Shewanella indica. The sequence goes on along the minus strand of NZ_JAWXXR010000001.1, from coordinate 3,001,386 downwards.
AAACCATTATCATTCGCACCCTACTTTCGAGGGGATGATCTCAAATGCAGCAATCCGCAATATCTCTGGCGGTGACGGCTTGTCTGTCACTGACCATGGCACAGGCCACACAGGCAAACGAAACAACTCAACCACCACAGGTTTCACAGGATGTAGAACGTATTACCGTTTATGGTAAACAGAACAAAGTGGTAATGAATTCAGGACTGGCGACCAAATCAGACATGTCGCTGATGGAAACCCCGGCTGCCTTGGTGGTGATAGATAAAGAGCTGTTTGCCGCCCAGGGAGCCGACTCGCTGCAGGATCTGGTGCGTAACATCAGTGGTGTTACCCAAGCCGGCAACAACTACGGCATAGGTGATAACCTGGTGATCCGTGGCCTGGACGCCAACTACACTTATGACGGTATGTACGGCGGCGCGGGACTCGGCAACAGTTTTAATCCCACCCGCTCCATGACCAATGTGGAAGCGGTTGAGGTGCTCAAAGGCCCGGCGACCGGGCTTTATGGTATGGGCAGCGCCGGCGGGATCATCAACCTTATTGAAAAGAAACCTCAATTTCAGGACAGCACAGAAGTCAGCGCCGAACTGGGCTCATGGAACAGTTACAGCCTGGGGCTCGACTCTACCGGAGGCTTGAGCGACACCCTGGCCTATCGTCTGGTGGCCAAACATGCCCGTAGCGATGGCTATCGTGATATCGGCAGCGACAGAGATGAAGTCTATGCCTCGTTGAAAATTCTGCCTTCAAACGCTCAAGATTTGGTGCTGTCGGCCGCCTGGATTAAAGACTCTGTGCAGGTAGACTCTGTAGGCCACCCGATACGTATCTACAACGCCGCCTCTACCGGTGGCCTGAGCGGCGCACAAGTCAGCTGGCAAGATTTGATTAACGACCCTAATGGTGCCGGCATTCAACTGACCCAGGCGCAGCGGCAACAACTGGCTGATTCCCTGGTGGCGAGCGACGGTCTCGAACCCTTCGATATAGGCGATACCAGCCTGGCCTCTCCCATCAGCAGGCCCAATGAAGGCGAAGAGTGGCGCTTCAAGTTAAACCACAACATCACCCTTAGCGACAATCTGCAACTTAATCAGCAGTTACAGTATCGAGACTATCAGTCCGGGTTCATCCGCCAAACTGGCGCCTATAACTATGTGTACTGGAAACGTAAGGTCAAATCCGTGGACGTGATCAACGCCGATCCCCGCGCGCCACTGGTGATTGATGATGTCTTGTACCCTTATGCTGCCAGAAGACAGGAATACCGCAAGGTAGATGCCCACGAGAAATCCTGGCAATACTTTGCCGATATGCGCTACAACTTCAGCCTGGCAGGCATAGACAGTGAGCTGTTGCTGAATGCCAACCTGGAAGACAGAGATATCGCTTATAAGAGCTGGGCACTGTACGACAAAGATGGCGGCGGTGAACTGCCTTATATTCTGGATATCCGTAATCCCAACTGGAGCGACAAGGCCTTTGAGGACTACAACCCTGATCTCAAGGACAACTACAACAAACAAGTCCGCGCTTGGGGCCTGGGCATGCAGTATGTGGGTTACCTGAGTGAAACCTTTACTGCCAGGGTGGGTGTGGCGTTCAATGAGATTGAACAGAAGTACAGTCATCTGGGCACGCCAAAGAAAGACCCGACTCCGGAGCAGGACAGCAAAGATCACGGCATGACCTACAACCTGGGTCTGACCTATATGCCGACCGATAACCTGTCATTTTTCATCAACCATGCCAAGGGACGCACGGCTTACAGCGTGCTGGGTGCCGTAACGGGCGCACAGAGTGGCCGCGCAGCAGATAGAAAGGATTCAGAGTCCCTGAGCTATGATCTCGGTATGCGCTTCAAGGGCTTTGACGATCAACTGCTCGGTTCCTTGGTTCTATTCCAGAGTGAACGTACCAATTTGCGTTACAGCAACCCGGAATACAATGACAAACAAGGCGCGCCTGACTACAACATCTCAGTACCCGAGTTCTTCTACGACGGCATGGATAAGACCACAGGTGCCGAGCTGGATCTCAACGCCCACCTCAACGAAGAATGGCTGATAAACCTCAACGGTCTGTACCAGGATGCACGCAACAAAAATGACCCTAACTCCAGCAGTTACAACAGTCGCCAGAAAGGGGTTCCCCAGGTCAGTGCCAGTGCCTGGGTTACATACAGTCATCAGTGGCAGGCGCTGCCAAATCCCTTGTCTGTCAGCTTTGGGGTTCGTTATGTCGACGAGCGCAGCACCAACTCGGCTTCCTTCGGGATCCCGGATGGCAAAGTGCCCGCCTATACAGTTTGGGACTCTGCCATTGCCTACAAGGCTGATGACTGGAGTGTGCAGCTGAACCTCAATAACCTGTTCAACACCCGCTACTATGACAAGGCGATGTTCCTTGGCGGTATGCCTGGGGCCGAACGCAACGCCAAGTTGAGCGTCAGCTACCGCTTCTAAACTGCATTGGGCCAACCCAATGGTCAATGCCATACAATCAATGTCATACGATCAATGCCATACGATCAATGTCATATAGTCTTTTTGGCAAAATCGTTCGACGCCTGCAGAAAAAACCCCAATCCGATGGCCTTTGAGTCATCGGATTTTCTTATGCTTGCGGCAATTCCCTATCCAGCTGTGCCTTGCATCTGAGTGACGGCCTTTTACCGGCTTGAATCTTATTCCATCGCCTTTCTTAACTTGTCCAAGCCACATAATGAGCCAGTATGAAGGCTTCAGTCTGACCCATTTTTACTCTTTGGCCATTTTGCAACCAATTGCAAACCTCCCTCCTTGACCATAAAGCCAAACGCTATAATGAACACCACCGGCAAAAAACATCACAAAATAAACTTTTTCGCTACATTGGCATCAAAAACCTCAATACAGCAGACACTGAAACATCATTAACTTTTGTTTTAAAAGGAAATTAAAAATTGGCATCGGTTTTGCTTTATCGCAACAAAGATCAAGATAAGGACTTTCACATGAAGCGTAACCTCACCTACACCCTGAGCACTGTTTTACTGCTTGGGTCTCTGGCCAGCGGCTGCAGCGAACAACAGCAGGAAGAACAACAACAAGCCTTTGCCATTCCGGTCGAGACCAGCATAGTCACTCAAGGCCAGGTTTCCTCCTTCTACGCCACCACAGCCACACTGGAAGCGCCACAAGAAGCCCATGTGGTCAGCCGTATTGCCGGGCTGATAGAAACTCTGCAAGTCGAGGAAGGTGACAGAGTCAACAAGGGGCAGTTGCTGGCAGTGATAGACTCCCGTCGTCAACGCTATGAGCTGGATAAGGCCGAAGCCGAGGTGCAAATCATCGAGCAGGAGCTCAACCGGCTGAAGAAAATGAATAACCGAGAGTTTGTCAGTGCCGATGCCATGGCCAAACTGGAATTCAACCTGCAAGCGGCCAAGGCGCGTCGGGACTTGGCCAAACTGCAGGTGGAAGAAAGCCAAATCCGCTCTCCCATAGATGGCGTGGTCGCCAAACGTTTTGTCAAACAGGGCAATATGGCCAAGGAGTTTGAAGAGCTGTTCTATCTGGTCAATCAGGATGAGCTCTACGGCATAGTCAATCTGCCGGAGCAGCAACTGAGCAGTTTGCGCATAGGTCAGGAAGCCGAAGTTATCAGTTCCCGCCAGCAGCAAGTAGCGGCCAAGGTACTCAGAATAAGCCCTGTGGTGGAAGCCACCAGCGGCACTTTCAAGGTAACCCTTTCGATCCCCAATCAGGATGCCAGTCTCAAGGCCGGGATGTTTACCCGGGTCGAACTCAGATACGACACCCACGATAATGTGATAGTGGTGCCCTATAACGCCGTCATCAATCAGGATGATCGCAAGGCGCTCTATGTTATCGAAGAGGGCAAGGCGCAGCGCCGCGAGGTCAAACTGGGTTACCGCCAGGATGATAAAGTGGAAATCACCGAGGGCATCAGTCCGGGTGAGCAGGTGGTGGTTCGCGGTCAACACAATCTCAAGGATCAATCATTGGTGGAAGTGATAGCTCCGCTGGATCTGGCCAAGGCCAACTAACTGTCACAAGGACCACCTCTTATGTCTATTATTACCACTTCGGTCAAGCGTCCGGTGACCGTCTGGATGTTTATGCTGGCCGTTATCCTGTTCGGCATGGTGGGTTTCTCCCGTCTGGCGGTAAAGCTGTTGCCTGACTTGAGCTACCCCACACTCACCATACGTACCCTCTACGAGGGCGCGGCACCCGTGGAGGTGGAGCAGCTTATCTCCAAACCTATCGAGGAAGCGGTCGGTATTGTTAAAGGGCTGAGACAGATAAGTTCGATTTCCCGTTCCGGTATGTCCGATGTAGTGCTCGAATTTGAATGGGGCACAGAGATGGATATGGCCAGTCTCGATGTGCGGGAAAAACTCGACACCATAGAGCTGCCGCTGGATGTGAAAAAGCCTTTGTTGCTGCGCTTTAATCCCAATCTCGATCCCATCATGCGACTGGCACTGCCGGCCCCCAAGGCCACAGAAGCCGAGCTCAAGCGCCTGCGGACTTATGCCGAAGAGGAGCTTAAGCGGGATCTCGAGTCACTTTCCGGAGTCGCTGCCGTGCGCCTTTCCGGCGGGCTGGAGCAGGAAGTGCATATTCTGCTCAATCAACAGAAACTGGCGCAGCTGGATCTCAGCAGCGAAGCCATTCGTAACCGTATCAGTGAAGAAAACGTCAACCTTTCTGCCGGTAAGGTGATCCAGGGCGACCGCGAATACCTGGTGCGCACCGTTAACCAGTTCCACTCCCTCGATGAGCTGGCCAATGTGATTGTCTATCAAAAGGGCAATACCCTGGTACGTCTTGGCGAAATAGCAGAGGTGAAGGATGCCTTTAAAGAGCGCAGCGATATTACCCGCATCGGCGGCAAGGAGTCCATTGAGCTCGCCATCTATAAGGAGGGCGATGCCAATACGGTAGCCGTAGCCAATAAGCTTAAGAGCCAGTTACAACAGATGCGCTCCGAGGCCAAAGACAGCGCCACGCCAGTGCCTGAAATAATTTACGATCAGTCGGAGTTTATCGAAAGCGCCGTCAGCGAAGTGACCTCATCAGCCCTTATCGGCAGTTTGCTCGCGATGCTGGTGATCTACCTGTTCCTTCGAGACATCATCCCTACCCTGATCATCTCCATCTCTATCCCTTTTTCTGTGATAGCCACCTTTAACATGATGTATTTTGCCGATATCAGTCTTAACATCATGTCGCTCGGCGGTATCGCGCTGGCGGTGGGGCTGTTGGTGGATAACGCCATCGTGGTGCTGGAAAACATCGACAGGTGCAAGGCTCAGGGGATGGATCGCCGTCAGGCCGCCATCACAGGAACCAAAGAGGTGGCCGGAGCGATTTTTGCCTCTACCCTAACCACGCTGGCGGTATTTGTGCCCTTGGTATTTGTCGACGGCATTGCCGGAGCCCTGTTTGCCGATCAGGCCCTGACCGTTACTTTCGCCCTGCTGGCCTCTTTGCTGGTTGCCCTCACCTCGATTCCTATGCTGGCTTCCCGCGAAGGCTTCACTATGTTGCCGGAACTGGTCAAGCGTGACAAACCGCAGCCTCCGGCGGGTAAGCTTGGCAAACTCAAGCATTACAGCGCCACTGTGTTTACCTTCCCTTTCCTGTTGCTGCTCAGCTATCTGCCAAGATTGCTGCTGACGCTGGTGTTAATCGTCACCCGGCTGCTGGTGTGGCTGGTATCCCTGGTGATGAAGCCGCTGTCCAGACTGTTTAACCTTTGCTACGGCTGGCTGGCCGATGGCTATCGGCCGCTGCTGAACCTGGCGCTCAAGTTCCGTGGCATCACTCTGGCGCTGGCCATTGCGGTCACCGCCATCTCTGGCGTCTTGATGAGCCGCCTGGGAATGGAGCTGATCCCACCGATGAATCAAGGCGAATTCTATGTGGAAATCCTGCTGCCTCCCGGCAGTGAGGTGAGCCAAACCGATGCGGTATTGCAGCGTCTGGCACTGGCTATCAAGGACAGAGAGGACGTGAAACACGCCTACAGCCAGGCCGGCAGCGGTGGTCTCATGACTTCGGATACCCGGCGTGGCGGCGAAAACTGGGGGCGGCTGCAGGTGGTGCTGGCCGATCACCGCGCGTTTGACCAAGTTGCCGCCAAGCTGCGCAGCACGTTGCGCACTATTCCCGAGCTGGAAGCGCAGATCCAATATCCCGAGCTGTTCAGCTTCAAGACTCCGCTGGAGATAGAGTTGTCCGGCTATGAATTGGAACAGTTGAAAACCTCGGCCGCTTCACTGGTTAAGGCGCTGGAGGGCGATCCCCGCTTTGTCGATGTCAGCAGCAGCCTGCGTGACGGTCAGCCGGAGCTGAGTATCCGTTTTGATCACGCCAGAATGGCGGCCCTTGGCTTGGATGCGCCAACCGTGGCCACCAGCATAGCCCAGCGGGTTGGCGGTACCGTAGCCAGCAAATACACTCTGAGAGAGCGCAAGATAGATATTCTGGTGCGCAGCGAGTTGGATGAACGCAATCAGATAAGCGATATCGATGCCATGCTGATCAACCCATCCAGCCCGCAGCCCATCCCCTTGAGCGCCGTGGCCGATGTCTCGTTGACTCTGGGACCTTCGGCAATCAATCGCATCAGCCAGCAGCGGGTAGCCATAGTGTCGGCCAATCTGGCCTATGGCGATCTCAATCAGGCGGTGGCCAGTGCCAAGCGCATTCTCAGCCAACTGACATTACCCGCCTCGGTGCAGAGCCGATTCGGCGGTCAGAATGAAGAGATGGAGCATTCGTTCCAATCGCTGAAGATAGCGCTGATCTTGGCGGTATTCCTGGTTTATCTGGTGATGGCCAGTCAGTTTGAGTCATTGCTGCACCCCTTGCTTATCCTGATGGCTGTACCCATGGCACTGAGCGGCAGTATCTACGGCCTGGCGATAACCGGCACCCAGCTGTCTGTCATCGTCTTTATCGGCCTTATCATGCTGGCCGGGATAGTGGTCAATAACGCCATAGTATTGGTGGACAGGATCAATCAGCTCAGGCAAAGCGGCAAACAACGTCTCGACGCCATCAAGCAAGCGGCAGCATCGCGTTTAAGACCCATACTGATGACCACACTGACCACCAATCTGGGGCTGCTGCCCATGGCAATAGGCTTAGGAGACGGCAGCGAAGTGCGCGCGCCGATGGCGATCACTGTGATTTTCGGCCTCAGCCTGTCGACTCTGCTAACTCTGGTGGTTATTCCTGTGCTCTATGCCCTGTTCGACCGCAAACAGTTCGCCGAGCCGGCCACCATGGGAGAAGGCGCATGAACCTGACCAAACTGGCGCTCAAGCGCCCGGTGACCACCAGCATGTTCTTTGTGGCCATTTTGCTCTTTGGTCTGGCCGCCAGCCGCTTGCTGCCGCTGGAGATGTTCCCCGGGATAGAGATCCCGCGGATCTTTATCCAGGTGCCTTACAAAGGCTCCTCTCCTGCGGAAGTGGAACGCGACATCACCAATGTCCTGGAAGAGTCGCTCGCCACCATGGGTGGACTCGATGAGCTGCGCTCACGTTCCAGCCAGGATGGCAGCGAGATAGAAGTGAGAATGAAGTGGGGGGAAAACGTCGCCGCCCGCAGCCTGGAGGCGCGGGAAAAGGTGGATGCGGTGCGCCATCTGTTGCCAACCGATGTGGAGCGAGTGTTTATCATGCAGTTCTCCACCGCCGACATGCCTATGCTGAATATCAGGATCTCCAGTGAGCGGGAACTCTCCGGCGCCTTCGATCTGCTGGAGAAACAGCTCAAACGGCCACTGGAGCGGGTGGAAGGCGTCTCCAAGGTCACCCTCTATGGCGTGGAGCAAAAACAGATAGAGATACGTCTCGATGCCCAGCGCCTGGCCGCCAGTGGCATGAGTGTTCCCGCCATTCACAAGCGTCTGGCGGCAGAAAACTTTGTGATAAGCGGCGGCAACCTGAGGGATAACGGCCGGGTCTATCAGGTGTCTCCCAAGGGCGAGTTCCGTAATCTCGAAGAGATCAAGGCGCTGGTATTGCTGCCGGGTTTGACCCTGGGCGATATCAGCCAAGTCAATTTCGCCCTGCCTGAAGCCACCGAGGGCCGCCATCTTGATAAGAAATACGCCGTCGGCCTGGATGTGTTCAAGGAATCCGGTGCCAATCTGGTGGAAGTTTCGACCAGGGTGCTTAAAGTGATTGAGGCCGCCAGAGAGGACAAGCAATTTCAGGGGATCAAGCTGTTTATCATGGAAGATCAAGCCCATGGAGTGAAATCGTCGCTCAAGGACTTGTTGATGTCCGGCCTGCTGGGCGCCCTGCTCTCCTTTGCCGTGCTGTATCTGTTCCTGCGCAACCTGCGCATGACCCTGGTGGTGGTTTCCTCCGTGCCCATCTCCATCTGTATGACATTGGCCGGCATGTACTTTCTCGGCTACAGCCTCAATATCCTCTCTATGATGGGGCTGCTGCTGGCAATAGGTATGCTGATTGATAACGCCGTGGTGGTCACAGAGAGTGTGTTGCAGGAGCAGCAACATGGCGCTGCCGGTCACAATACAGATGACAACCCCAACAACACTGGCGATCGGGCAATCCTCAACGGGGTCGACAAGGTGGCGCTGGCGGTGCTGGCCGGCACCCTGACCACGGCGATAGTGTTCCTGCCGAATATTTTCGGGGTCAAAGTGGAGCTGACCATCTTCCTCGAACATGTTGCCATCGCTATCTGCATTTCGCTGGCGGCCTCGCTGTTGGTGGCCAAGACGCTGATCCCCTTGATGCTGTCAAAACTGCAACTCAGGTTTGAGCGGGTCGAGAAAGAATCGCGGCTGCAGAAGTCTTACCACACCAGTCTCAACTGGATACTGCAGCACCCGAAAATCGCTACTTGCCTGGCACTGCTGATGTTGCTGTCAACCGCCCTGCCGCTGTCGTTGGTGAAACAGGACAGTCAGGACAGCCAAAGCAAGGAGCGCTTCTACATCAACTACCAGTTGCAAGGACGTCACAGCCTGGCGGTCACCGAGGCCATGGTCAGCCAGATGGAAGACTACCTCTATGCCCATAAGGATGAGTTCCACATAGATGCCGTCTACAGCTATTACTCTCCCGAGGATGCCTCTTCCACCATACTGCTGAAGCCGGATCTGGAGGAAGATGTCGCCGAGCTGAAAAAGCGGATCCGCGAAGGATTTCCCAAGTTCTCCATTGCCAAGCCTCAGTTTGGCTGGGGCAGCGATGAGTCCGGCGTCAGAGTCACACTGACCGGGCGCTCCACCTCAGAGCTTGTTCGCCTCAGTGAACAGGTGATCCCTTTGCTCTCCAACATAGAGGGCCTGCATGATGTGCGCTCTGAGCTCAACGGCGCCCAGCAGGAGGTGATAGTACAGATAGACAGAGAGCTGGCCGCCCGCCTGGGGCTGAGCATCAAGGATATTGCCGGCAGTATCTCCCTGGCACTTCGGGGCGCAGCACTGCGTTCATTTCGCCACGATCCCAGTGGTGAGCTCAGAATCGAACTGGCCTTTGAACGCGACTGGCGTCAGTCGCTGGAGCGGCTAAAACAATTGCCCATAGTGCGACAGGACAACAAGGTCTATTCGCTGGAGAGTCTGGCCAAGGTGGAAATTGTCCCCAGATTCGATGTCATTCGTCACTATGATCGCCAGACGGCACTTTCCATAGGCGCTAACCTTGAAGATCTCAGCATGGAAGAGGCGCAGAAACAGATCATGGCGGCGCTCAAGCATGTCAACTTCCCCCATGGTTATGACTACTCACTCAGAGGCGGCTTTCAACGTCAGGACGAGGAAGAGTCTGTCATGCTGATCAACATGGTGTTGGCGATTGCCATGATCTATATAGTGATGGCGGCTTTGTTTGAGTCGCTGCTGCTGCCGAGCGCCATCATTACCAGCATACTCTTCTCCATCACAGGGGTATTCTGGGCCCTGTGGCTGAGCGGCACGCCTATGTCCGTGATGGCCATGATAGGCATACTGATCCTGATGGGGATAGTGGTCAACAACGGCATAGTGCTGGTGGATCAAATCAATCAGATGACGCCGCCACTGGAGCAGTTGTCTGAGGTCATCGCCTCTGTCTGTGTCACCCGTTTGCGGCCGGTATTGATGACGGTTGGGACCACAGTGCTGGGCCTGCTTCCGCTGGCGCTGGGAGACACTCAGATAGGCGGCGGTGGCCCGCCATACTCACCTATGGCGATTGCCATCATAGGTGGCTTGAGTTTCTCCACCCTGACCAGTCTCTATTTGGTGCCCCTGTGTTACCAGGCCTTCTTCCGCCTGCGTCATAATGCGGCCATCAGGCTCGGGCAATCGCTCAAACTCAGTCAGCGCCTGCTGCCCTGGACCTGAGCCGAAAAGCGCCGCTGAACAGATAAAAAAGCTGCATTGCAGCTTTTTTATTGCCCGGACATCAATAGCGAACTAGCTTTATCCCAGCACTCAACTATTTGGAGTTCCCATGCCAGGTTTGCTTAAACGCTTTACATCACTCGTGCTGTTTACACTTGTCAGCTTGGCTGCCGCGGCGGAAAACAATTCCTATGCCAAGAATCCCTATGCCGAGGTCAAGATAACCACTCATGAACTGCTGCCAGGTCGCTATATGTTGACCGGCGCCGGCGGCAACATAGGTGTCAGTGCCGGGGAGGATGGACTGCTTATTATAGATGACCAGTTTGCGCCGCTGGCAGAGAAGATTTCTGCGGCACTACAAGGTCTCAAGCCGGGCCATCCGGCTTTTGTCATCAATACCCATTTTCACGGCGATCATACCGGGGGCAATCTGTACTTTGGCCAAAACGCCAACATTCTTGCCCACGAGAATGTGCTCAAGCGCTTGAATGAGAAAGCAACCCATAAGAAGGCGCTACCTGTTATCACCTATGACAAGGGACTGAAAATTCACTTCAACAACCAGGTGTTGGAACTTATTCACCTAGGCCCAGGGCATACGGATGGTGACACCCTGGTGCTGTGGCAGGATCGCAAACTGGTGCATATGGGCGATCTCTTCTTTAAAGACAGGTTTCCTTTTATCGATCTCGACCACGGCGGCTCGGTCATCGGCTACAGAGACAATGTCGCGGCCGTGCTTGAACTCATAGATCAGGATACCCTGGTTATTCCAGGTCATGGGGAACTGGCTAATAAGGCCGATCTCCTGAGGTTCAAACATATGCTGGATGACTGCATCAATTGGATGAAAGAGGGCAAGCAGCGCGGCATGACTCTCGAGCAGATGCAGGCCAAGGAACTGCCCCAAGCATGGCGGGAATGGGGCTGGCAATTCATCCCCAAGGAGCGCTGGGTCAAGACCTTATATTCAGGGGTTTCAGACGACCAAAACCCTGCCCGGTAACTTGAGGCTCTTCCCTGAGCTGACTAGACTTAAAGTCTGATACGCCCAGGGATCTGAACGCTCATGAACCAAGATGTTCCAAGCGATTCTAAAGGGTCCAGAATCAGTCGGCGTAACATATTGGTCCTGGATCCTGTCGATGGCTTGCCTGATATTGCCGCCGAGTTGGCACCCTTTGGCTGGCATTGCTTCAAAGCACAGCGAGCCCATGATGCATTGACCCTACTGGGTCAATACGACATCAGGGTAATTGTTGCCGTCATTGAAACCAGTAGTCACAAATGCCAGGCCAGAGAAATAGCCGAGATCCAAAGAAAACACCCCAAATTGCAATGGTTGGCGGTGACAGATGGCATATTGGACACAAGTTGTAGCTGGCTATTGTCGGCAAACTTTATCGATTACTACCACAAGCCTTTGAGCTGGTGCCGCTTCAATGACTCTCTGGGGCATGCTTGGGGTATGTCACAACTGGCGAGGAACAATCCCACCGTCGCCATTGATGGCGCCCCGCTGACCGCGATTGAAGGCAAGCACCCACTGATCCAAACCTTGCGGCGGGATCTGGAAAAACTGGGACAATCTGACGATACGGTACTTCTCAGCGGTGAAACCGGCTCAGGAAAAGGCCTTTGTGCCAAATGGTTGCATTTTCTGTCCCATCGCCGTCAAGGCCCTTTCGTTACCCTCAACTGCGGCGCCCTGCCCGCAAGTCTGATCCAATCAACGCTGTTTGGCCATGAAAAAGGCGCCTTTACCGGGGCAGACAAGCGCTATATAGGACATTTGGAACAAGCTGATGGTGGCACCCTGTTTCTAGATGAAATCGCCGATCTGCCGCTGGACCTCCAGGTGAATCTGTTGCACTTTCTCGATGACAAACAAATTATGCGGATAGGCGCCTGCCATCCACAGACAGTCAACTGCCGAATGATATTTGCCTCCCATCAGGACCTTGAAAACGCCGTCGATGAAGGTCGATTTCGGGAAGATCTCTATCATCGCCTCAATGTATTGCGGCTACATGTCCCCAGCCTGAGGGAGTACAAAATCGATATCATTCCCATGGCTGAACGTTTTTTGCAAAGCATCCCGGGCAATGCTAGTTCACTGGTATTCAGTAACGAAGCCCTCAATGCCATTCAGAATTACAACTGGCCGGGTAATGTCAGGGAACTGCAAAACCGTATTCGCCGTGCAGCCGTCATGGCCGAAGGCACAGAGATCTCAGCCAAAGCCCTGGGGCTGGATAGAATAAAGGAGCATAACCCTGATATAGACCTGGCCAAACAGAGGGATAACCTGGATGCCGAAGTACTGCTCAAGGCCATTGCCGATAACCGCCACAATATCTCTGCTGCGGCCCGACAACTCAATATTTCCAGAACGACCTTCTATCGCTTGATAAAGAAGTGTCAAATTCAACTCTGATGCTGCCAGGGAGTCAGTGGCAGCCACTAAAGGAGCTCACTATGTTCAATCATCCGCTGATGTTTATCTGGCTTCCACTACTGTTGCTGTCTGGATGTCAGCCACAGCAGCCGTCCTCTTCAGAGCAGGAACTTAAACAATCTATGGCTGAGATCAAACTCCAACTGATCCAAATGGAAAAACAAATCAAGGAGATCCATGAAATAGCTACAGCATCAACAACCCCTAAAGCCAAAGAGTTGCCGCCCTTGGCTGACCTGGATAATCAAGGCAAGCTACCCTCCTTGGGTCAATCTGAAGCACCAATCGTCATAGTGGAGTTTTCAGACTTTCAATGTCCCTATTGCAAACGCTTTTTGGATCTCAGCTTTCCCAAACTCAAGCAGCAATATATAGATACAGGTAAGGTCAGATACCTGGTTCGCAACTTTCCGCTAAGCTTTCACGCCAATGCCGAAAGCGCTGCTATTGCAGCAGCCTGTGCAGGCAAACAAGATAGTTACTGGCCAATGCGAGAACAACTTTTTGCCAATATTACCCGGCTCAATCCTGAACTCTATTTAAGTAGTGCCAAGCAGCAAGATTTACAACTGCCGGACTTTGAAGCCTGCCTTGATGATCCTGCCACTAAGGCGAGTGTCATGGCAGATCTCCAGTACGGTCAGCAATATGGCGTCACCGGCACCCCAAGTTTTATCATAGGTCGAGTAAGTAATAACCAGATGCAGACACCCAAGTTATTGGTAGGAGCTCATCCCTACGAAGCCTTTAGTGCCATTTTGGATAAATTACAGCAGGATAATTAGTCTTACGCCTCATCCCACCGACTCACTTCCCCCCTCAGCGCCAAACAAACTGGCCTGCGCTACACGCAGGCCAGCTACTGAACAAGTGATACAAGCTGAAACATACTCAAGCCTCTGATTCTAAAGCAAGCCATTCACAGTGTTCCAAAGACGAAACACCCAGACTGTTACACCTGGCAGACAAAAACATAGAAAACACCTAAAAATCAAAGCATTAACTATATGGAATGACGTTTGCTTATCAGGGAGGCGTTTGGATATTTGCTGTGCGAATCCGGCCATTCCTTTAGGAAGCCTTAACCGGTGATGTTACTCGATTGCAGCAAGCTCACTAAAATGTGCGGCCACTGTCAGTGGCCAAACAAACTTCGGAGGGATAGCAAGATGAAACTATTCCAGTGTAACTGGCTGATCAGGGCTCTGGGTGTCGTCCTGATTGGCGGCGCCTCGCTTTACGGTGCCTCGAGTTTGACGCCCGTCAACGCCTCCTTCTTCCCGCAACAGTTCGATCAAGCTTGTATGGCCGAACAAGCGGGATTTGCCCTCAATTGTACAGCCAATGATGTCAGGGTAAGTAAGGTGGATAATGTCCGTAACCTGGATGGTACCACGCCGGTAGAGTGCGTACTGGGTGACGATGTAACTTTCCTGGCAGATGTGACCATTACCACTACGGCTAATCAAAGGTATGACTATTCCGTCTATCTACCGGAAGGCAGTTGGAGCGCTCAGGACTCAGATCCCAATAATGAGTGTTCAATTCTGCTCGGGCGTACCAATGGTCCCGGCGTTGACCTGGAAGAAAACCTCGATGCCTGTGCCGATATCAGTAAAGCTGCAGGTTATGATGCCACTCATGTCTATAGCGGCGAGCAGATCACCCTGTTCTGTCGCGATGATGATAACTCAGGCAAGGCTGAGTTCAATTACTGTGCCGCCTGGCACAACAAAACCGGTGCCGATTGCAGTGAAAACAATCCCGCTGCCCCCGGCACACCATCCAAGTGTCGTTGCGATGCGTTTGATATCGACGTCTTTATCAAACCCAACCCACCTGTGATCAATAAAAAACTCATCACCAGCAATACCCAAAATGAACCCGGAGGCACTTACACTTTTGAGTTGAGTTTCAATAACCCCAATGCCCAAACTTCACTATTCATCACTTCGTTAAGCGATGAAGTGGATATTGGTGCCGATGGTACCTATGACACTTCACTGAACTTATGGAGTGCAGGCGGACCTGTGGGGGCCAGTGATGGTGTGTACCTAAAATCCTCCAACTGTACTCAACCGGCGAATGGTGGCGAAATTCTGCCAAGTGGGTCTTATAGCTGTCAGTTTACTGTTCATATAGTCGATAGGGACTTGCCGGATCTTGCTCCTAATATCGAGTTGTATGATGACTTGATTAAACTGGCGCTGGAAGACAAAAACGGCGATGACGTCATCGACAGCAACAGCTGCGCTGCGGTTAATGGCATAGACGGTGAACACTGCTCCAATGTGGTCCAGGTACAAGTTGAAAACCTGAACCCCTCCATCACAGTGTTGAAAACTGCAAACCCGGATCAGGTTCCTGAGTCAGGCGGAAACGTGACTTATACCGTCAGGGTCAATAACACTGCCGAAGCCTATGATTCACCACTTGAACTCTTCTATTTGGTAGATGACAAGTTTGGTGATCTCAATGGCAAAGGGAGTTGTAGTACTTATCTCGATATCGCCTACGGTAGTTACTATGAATGTAGCTTCACCGAATTTATCAGTGGCACCGGCGCCGGTTCTCACACTAATACTGTGACTGCCAAGGCCTATGACGATGAGATGATAGAAGCTATGGCTGCCGACTCAGCCACAGTGGTTATCAATGATATTCCTTCCATGATCACCTTGGATAAGAGTGCCGATCCTACTTCTGTACTGGAAACAGGTGATGACCTCTCTATCTTCCGTGATGTGGAGTTTACCTTCCTGTTTGGTGTTAAAGATCAAATCAATGGTCAAAACACAGTTGATACCGTGACCTTCAACACCTTGGATGACTCTGTATTTGGTGATCTTACCGCTAAATGTGAAGTAGACACTGTTGACGGCTTGCCATATGGTCCGGCACCACTCGCTGGTTTAATGCTGGATCCCGGTCACAATGCCAGTTGTACCATCACACTGCAGGTGCAAGGAAACAGGACAGATATACATACCAATCTGGCAACCATATACGGTACAGATGAAGATGGCCAGGCCGTGGATGCCATGGATGATGCCACTGTAACCTTTACCCCAGGGTCACCCGCAGTTGATATGGACTTTGCCGCCAGTATGCTGGTGGTACTGGGTATGCATAATGCCGACGTGAACAATGCCAACCTGACTATGCTCACCGCTGCAGGTGTCGATGTGTTCCCTGGTGCCGATATGCCCGGTTTCAAACTGATTAATTCGGGCGGCACTTTCGAAGGCGTCAACTATGGTTCCTGTGCATTAAACCATCCATTTGGTTACACAGGTTCTGGAACAGAAGACTACTTCTGTGCCTTTACCATAGAATTTAAACCCGGTTTGGAAAACACAGATCCTATCGTCTTCCTGGGTGATGTGATAGTGAAACTGGTTAACAGTAAAGGAGATGAATCTACAGCCGATGTGACCATTCAAGTCGGCACCAATGAGAACTAGCCAGCTCAGGCGTTCTCCAATACAAAAAGCCAAGGGTATTACCCCTTGGCTTTTCCACTCTTGGCTTCAGCCAGTTTGATTGTCATACAAAACCAAAATCAACTAGTGCTTACCCTTTCCCTTATTGCCACCTTGGCTGCTACCGGAATCTGTCGAGCTCAAACTGATGGTCACAATTGCGGTTGCACTCTCTTTACCATCAGAAATGGTATAGCTGAAACTATCTGTGCTCTTGAAACGTTTACCCGGTGTGTAACTTATCTGTCCATTAGCCAACAGCTCGACCGTGCCCAGGCTGCTGCGACCAACTGACGTAACCTGCAAAACATCGTCATCCGCGTCTGTGTCATTGCCAAGCACATTGATACTCACCGCCGACTTACTGGCGATACTGACGCTATCATTCACTGCTTCAGGGGCGGAATTCACTGGAGCAGCAATTGAAAACAAGGCTTCAGTACTTGCCTGGTAACCACTATCAGCATTATCCAAGACTCTGAACGTCAGCCCATAATCACCGGCTTCAGCATTAGCAGCAGAAATCACTGTCACAGAAACCGTTTTGCTCTCTCCCGGAGCCAGGTTCAGCTCCTGACTGTTACTACTCCATCCGGCGGGAACATCGGCCAAAATGCGATAGCTGGACGCCTGGCAACTGCCACTGTTTTTATTGCTGACAGTCAGTTGGTAGCTTTGAGCAGCCCCGGCAGCGACCGCGACATCCGGACCAACGACCGAGACCAATGGCGCCACCAAACTACAAGGTGTTTTCACTGCATAGCTGGCCAAGGCCGAGCTCTGGTACTCCGGCGCATCGTTCTGCACAGCTGCCAAACTAAAATTGTATACCCCATCGGAACTCTGTTCACTGGAGGTAATCTGAATACCGACATTGGCACTCTCCCCCGGGGCCAGAATAACGCGACCGCTGTTTGCCTGCCAACCGCTGGGTAAAGCCGCCGTCAGTCGATATTCTGCCGCCTCACAACTCGTGTTGCTGTTGTTGGTCAAAGTCCCCTGATAAGTTACCGTCTCCCCCGGTACAGCAATCACATTGGCCTGCTCCAGTGCCCAGGATGGTGCAGCCAATTCACAAACCGCAGCGACTTCGTCCACCATATATCCAAGCAGAACTTCACTCTGGTAACCACTATCGGCTTGATTGGCGGCAACCACAGAAACTTCATAAAGGCCAGGCGTAACATCTGCAGCCGAACTCAAGCTAAAGCTCACGGGTTGACTTTGACCCGGAGCCAACTCAACACTGCTCCCTTGGAATTGCCAACCTGCAGGTACTGAAGCATTCAGCGCAAACACACTGGCAGCACATTCCAGACTATCCCTGTTGGTCAGTATTGCGTTATAGGTAACCAAGGTTCCCGGCTGAACCCACTGCGGGGTTTGCTGCTCAAGCACCAGCTCAGGCGCAGCTGCCACACAGGCCCTCCCCTGGTAATCAACATAAACTCCAGCACCGTTGGCATCTGCATATTCAGTGGTAAAACTCACGCCGGCATCGCTATCTGTGTAACTGTTGCCGACAACCAGGGCAGCATCGTCGAGGTCAAACAGGCTACTCTGCGGGGTCATGTCCAGTAATTGACTGCTCTCGATATCCTGATCGCTACTGTTAAGGTGCACCAGCACGCCTTGAGTCACCGCCTTGCCTGCCATAAAGGCATCAAACCCCAGAGGCTGACGATACTCAAGATAGTACCAAAGCGGCTCACCACTCAAACTGTCTGTGCCACGACGAACTTTCAGGCCGCGAGCCCCCCCTTGCGCATCACTTTCATAGGGAGCCAGCTGAAAACTACCGGCTTCATCGGCGCTGACAATATCGCCCCGCTCTTCGGTCAACCAACCTAAGCGGGCCTTGTTCAACAGATTGAAATGTCCTTCCGACTTACCCATGATGTCCAGCGTATCGCCATAGGTAATGGCAACACAGGAATCACTCAAATAGCCGCTACCACAGTTAAGTTCTTTGGCATGTTTCAAGCCCAGGTTATGCCCAAGCTCATGCCCTATGGTCATCAAATTCAGTTCACCGTTGATCCAGGCTCTGGAGGGACTACCACCTACCGTCCCCTGACCACGCCAACTGCAACTACTGTTCTTAGGCAGGAGATAAACCAAACGTGAGTACTGACTCAGATCAAAACCTGCATCTTTGGCGGCTTGTTGGGCATAACTGTCCATTCCAAAATAATCACAGTTAGTGTCGATTGGCAAAGTCAGATAGTCGCTAACATCACCACTGAGCCAGGTCTGACCGTATGAGGCTTCCAGGTAATAATCATTGACTCTACCGAACACCATCTGCTTAACTTCCTCGATACTCCAAGGTTGCAGGTTCGGGTTATCCTGGAAGTTAAGCAGCAATACCAAGAGTTTTTGCTCACCCGTGGTGCCACTGAGTACAGCCCCGGTACCCTTGACCAGGTTTTGGCTTTGCGTTTCATCCAAAGCCAAAACCTGTAAATTTTCCGGTTTGGTAAGAACTACAGCCTTGGGCTCTTGTGCCGCATCTTTAAACTGCCAACCTTTTACCCTGACTTGAATACCGGTTTTCAATGCAGCTTCGGCCTTGGGCAAAAACAGCTCCACTGAGGTTTCGCCACTGGTGAGGAAGTATCTGAGTTTATGACCATCACCTGTCGCCAACTCCTCATAAATAACCTCAAGCTTCCCCTGAAACTCTTGTTCGGATGCAAAAAAAGTTTGTAACTCAGTTGGGCTCTGGGTTCTGAGAGACTCTGGTAATATCAGCCCCAAAGCAGCCTGAGGCTGGCTACGCACCAACTCAAGCATGGCCATTTGTCTGGACTTGGCCAAAGATTGCAACGAGCCAATATCTTTCTTGGCTCTCAAGCCTCTGGCGAGAGCTTGGGATTGAGAAATCGCCTGTTGTTTCAGTTGAGTGGCGGGCGTTGCATTAAACCCGGCATGTCTATGGGAGTTCTTTTGTACACCGTTAGGGGACTGAGCCAATACCGGCATGGCAAGCAACAAGCTGCTAAGCAGCAGAAGAACTGAACGGGTCATATCTGTCTCTCAGGCAATACAAAGCCCTGCAAACCTAAAAAGGTTCTTGCAGACTTTGCATATGGTTTACAGGGAAGCCAAGTAACTCTTTAGATTTCCTTTCCGCCGTGAATGAGGACTTGCTTCGAACTTAGCCCAGGATTTCTTCGAATCCTTAGGAGGACGACATTCTATAAAACCAGCCTATATTTTGTACACCCCTCAAAACCCTTGAATTTAGCGGCTTTGGGGAGTTTTCCTTGTAAAACAGACCTTAATAAAGATTAAAAAATAAACTGGTTTGACCAGATTATTTTTTGACATTATTCATGATGTTAATGAAAAGTAAACTTGAATAAGTGTTTTTTTCTGCCATTACAGTTCGTTATTAGATAAGGTCAAACTTACATCCAATAACATTTTTTTGACACCCTGCTTTCAACTTCAAACAGGACATGTCCCGAGTGAAACTAATCAGACAGAAATTTAGAGGGGATTATTGCGAAAATGCCACAACACCCAATAGATGGGCTTAAGGTCGCGGCCGCCGATATCACGAAAAGGCCGCAGCAACAGATATAACCACTGCCAACTGATCAGGAAACTTTTGGCCTCACGCCAGATAGCTTCACCGCCGGCTTGGCGATAACTGGCTATCACCTGGGTTATCGCTTCATTGGCGGGCCCCATGTAGCGGTATAAGCTGTGAATATACACCAGCAGATCCCTTATCTGCTGCATCAGCATATCTTGACCCTTTTGAGTGGCTTCAAAATCGATAAAAGTCACCTGCCCTTGCTGCCAACTGATATCTCTGAGCGCCGGACGGCCATGGGCCAGTCCCATGCTGTGTAAACCAGCCAGCGCAGCGGCGCTGTCATTGAGGATCTGTTGCATGCCCGGTTTATCTTGCGACTTGATTATCAACCATTCTCTGACTGTTACTCCAACATCCTCCACCACAAAGTAGCCCTTGTCGGCCTGAACAATACGCGGCACCGGGGCTGAGCAACTGGCCAGGTGCTCCAGAGTCTGTTTCTCTTTTTCAAGCGCCAGTTGGGGATTGGGTTTCAACACCCGCATGGCTCCCTGCAGTGTCTCGGCTTGTTTAAGCCAGTACTTTTTACCCTCATATTCAAACGAGCAAATACGTTCCCCGGGATGAGCTTCCAGCACCCGCAGAACATATTGATTGAATTTGGGTTGAGTCATCTACAGGGTTTCCTTCAAAGAGTTTGTTGTAAGTCACAGAAAATACTTATTAGTATCTTAGGGCGTGGCGTTCGAAGCAAACTAACTCAAGATAAACTCTTGTTATTTAACGAATCCCAAGTGAAATTCGCCACAAATGGTTAATAATAAAAACAGCAAAAAAATAGGATTAACAAGCTGTGAACAAATCAACTGCTACTAATGAGGGGGGCTAGCGGATAGGCTTTTAGCAGGCTCCGATCAGCAAGGCTGATCGGAGTTTAAGAGCGGGAACTATTACTGTTTTTCTTGCCAAGGTTCGGCCTTGTCAGCCAACAACACAGGGATCCCGTCATTGATAGGGTAAGCCAGCCTATCTGCCTTACAGATAAGTTGTTGTGCCTGCTTGTCATATTCCAGTCTGCCTTTACATACCGGGCAGGCTACGATTTCCAATAGTTTCTTATCAAACGCCATCAGACTATCCTTTTTGGTTTGCCTTTTGTTTGTTTGCCATCGCCTCCCGCACCCGGGTCAGCAATTGGGCATCGAATTGGGGTGATAGCTTGGCATTGACGGCCAGATACCACCAGTGTTGTTTTGCAAATTCGCGACACTTGATCGCATCTTTTTCTGTCATCAGCAGTGGCAGCTCGTCACCAAGGGCGGTCAAGGCCTCTGGGCTGTAGGCCTGATGATCGGCAAAGACCTCTTGGGCTTCAAGCTTGAACCCCATCCGAGAGAGGGTTTCAAAAAAACGTTCCGGATTACCAATACCCGCCATAGCCTTTACCGCCATAGGCGCTGTGGGGGCCTGAGCCTGGTTTTCCCCTGCAACACTCAGCACTGCGCCGGGTATAAGCTGCATACCAAACTCTCTGACGGTATCGCTGGCTTCGCCGTTATGGATTACCAAGTCGGCAGTTTCCAAGCGCCAGGCGCCTTCTCTCAAGGGGCCCGCCGGCAGTAACATACCATTGCCCAAGCGGCGGCTGGCATCGACAACCACCACTTCGATATCCCGCGCCAGTCGATAGTGCTGCAAACCATCATCACTGATAATAATATCCACCTCAGTGGACGCCAGCAGCAACTCGGCGGTGGCGATACGATCCACTCCCACGGCCATAGGCACTTGAGTGCGGGCCACTATCATCGCCGGCTCATCGCCAAAATCGCTCGGATTGGCCCCGGGAGGCACCAGCCTAGGTTCGGTTTGACCACTGCCATAACCACGGCTTATCACTCCGGGCCGATAGCCATAGTGCCTTAGCAACTCAATCAGATAGATAACGGTAGGCGTCTTGCCGCTGCCGCCGACAGTGATATTACCGACTATGATCACAGGTACAGGCAGAGTTTGCGAGGCCTTGAGTCCAAACTTAAACCCCAGACGTCTCAGGGCGCTGAGCAAGGCGAACAGCCAGGAAAGCGGCCAAAGCAACCACCTTGCCCAATGCTTCTGATACCAGATACGGTTAAGCAGAGCTTCCACTTAACCTCCAAATTGCATCTGGTACAGCTTGGCGTACGTCCCATCCTTTTCCAACAGACTCTGGTGAGTACCGCGCTCCAGGATCTTACCCTGATCGACCACCAAAATCTGATCGGCACTCTCAATGGTTGACAGTCTGTGGGCAATCACAATCGAGGTGCGATTGCGGCGCAGGTTATCCAGCCCCTTTTGAATCGCCTTCTCTGATTCGGTATCCAGTGCCGAGGTTGCCTCATCGAGGATCAACACAGGGGCATCCCTGAGGATGGCTCTGGCAATGGCGATCCGCTGGCGTTGACCACCGGACAACATCACGCCGTTTTCACCTATCTCGGTATCCAGTCCCTGGGGCAAGGTTTCGATAAACTCCATCGCATAGGCCAATCTGGCAGCGTTTTCTATCTGCTCCCGGGTAGCCTCGCCTGGGTAAGCATAAGCAATATTGTTGGCTATGGTGTCGTTGAACAGGGTGACCTGCTGCGACACCAAGGCGACCTGGCTACGCAGACACTTGAGTGAATAGTCGTAAATACTGACATCATCCAGGGTGATCTCCCCCTGTTTCAGCCCGGTGTAGAAACGGGTCACCAGACTGGCGATAGTCGACTTACCCGAGCCTGAGCGGCCCACCAGCGCCAGAGTCTGTCCCTGACGCACTTCAAAGTCGATATTCTCTAGCGCCAAACGCTCCTGCCCGGGATAACCAAAGCTGACATTATCGAAACGCAGATTACCCTCAACCCGCTCTACTGTGTGGGTACCGCTATCGGATTCCCCCGGGGTATCCAGCAGCTCAAACACTGTGGTACAGGCGGCAATACCCCGTTGAAACTCGGCGTTGACCCGGGTCAGGTTCTTGATAGGCTGCAACATAGCCAGCATGGCGCCCAGGATAGTGGCAAAGGTACCCGCCGTCAGTTCATCCTTCAGACTGTCAAAGCTGGCAGCATAGAGCACAAAGGCCAATGCAAAGGAGCCTATGATCATGATAAGCGGCTGGCTGATGGCCTGGGCCGCCGCCAATTTCATGTTCTGATAACGGTTGTGATCGTTGACCTTGGCAAAGCGATCGGCCTCTGTCTTCTGACCACCGAAAGACAATACGTTTTTGTGGCCCTTGATCATCTGCTCGGTCACAGCAGTCACCGAGCCCATGGCCCCCTGGATCTGCCGCGATACTTTACGGAAGCGGCGGCTGACAACGGCAATCACCACCCCGATGAAAGGACCAATGATCAGAATACACAGTGACAGTTTCCAGGAGTAATAGAACATCAACCCCAGCATGCCTATGACAGTAACGCTGTCTCTCACCAAGGTGATCAGCGCACTGCCGGAGGCTCTGGCAATTTGCTCTGTGTCAAAGGTCACTTTGGAGATCAAGGAACCTGTGTTTTCCCTGTCCATATAGCTGACAGGCAGCGACAGTATGTGTTCAAACACCTGCTGACGCATGTCCTGAATAAGCTTGGCGCTGATATAAGAGATGCCATAGGTAGAGACAAAGTTGGCCACCCCCCGAAGACTGAATAGCCCCACTACCACAAAGGGGGCCATGGTCAACACATCCGAGCTGGCATTAAACCCTTTGGAGGTGCCCAGCTCGACGCCGGCCACGACAGAATTATTGGCAAACCCCTCATCAATAAAAGGTTTCACAAAAGCGATAAAAGTAGCGTCCACAACCCCATAGGTGATCAACGCCAGAATCGAGATGACAAATACCCCTTTGAGGGGCTTGAGATAGGTCAGCAAACGTCTGAAAACTGTCCAGACTTCACGTTGTTGAGATGTGCTCATCAGCGAAACTATATTTATGACAAAGTCGCCATTCTACTCTGGATTCCCTGCCATACCAAACCCAAACAAGCGGTTATACCAAAATGGCGCCAGATCCTGGCGGTAACTGTGCACTGTGTAACCTTGCCCATCAAAGTGGATACTCACCTGCCCCAGCTCGCCGGAAATCAAGGCTTGGGCGCCAAAGGCCTGATACCTCAAGCGTATCTCCTCTTTGGGAAACCCCCAGCGATTGCCATGCCCGGCCGCAAACAACACCCGCTCAGGTGCTATTGCGCCGATAAACTCAGGGTGAGATGAGGTGCGACTGCCATGATGGGGCGCCAGTAAAATATCACTCTCGATTGCGCTTTTTCCATGCAATAAGGCGACCTCACCGGCCAGTTCTATATCCCCCGGCAGCAACACTCTATGATGACCATCGAAGAGCTGCAGCACGCAAGAGCCGTTATTGCCAGGCTCAGGTACTTGGGGGCCAAGAAAGTTCAGCTCTATCCCTTGCCAATCGAGCATCCCCGGGCGGCAGCCCCTGTGCCAACGCTTTGAATAACGGCTCTTGAGCTCAGACACATCGGTGATCAACCCTGCCTTATCAAAGGCCTGCATCAGCACTTGGGCGCCACCGGCGTGGTCATTATCGCCATGGCTGATAATCAGGTAATCAAGTTTGGTCACGCCTTTGGCGCCAAGAAAAGGCACTATCACCCGCTCGGCGTAGCTGAAACGCTCGCCAAAGGCCGCACCTGTATCATAAAGCAAGGCATGTGGCCCTTTTTGTACCACCACAGCCAGCCCCTGGCCCACATCCAACATATGCATTTGCCAGCCCTTGGGTTTGAGCAGGCCAAGCCATAGCCCGAGCTGCAGTACAAAGGGTAATATCAGCAACATCGCCACGCCCCGGCCCTTGGGCAACATACGCCAACAAAGCCATGCCGGAAACAACAATAGCGCCGCGGCGCTGAGAGCCTGCGGCAACATGAGCCAGCCACCGGGAAGCTGACTATTGAACTGCCATAATTTTTGCACCGGCCAGAGACTGAAAGCCGCCAGTTGCCAAGGCATAAGTGCCACAGCATCCATCCCCAAAGCGGAGAAAACCGACCACAGCAGCAGTGCCAGCAGCGCCAGGGGGATCACCAGCAAACTGAACCAAGGCACCAACAGCAAGTTGAGCCACAGGCTGTGAACCGTCACGGCGCCGAAGAGTATCGCCTGCAGTAGCGACAGCCCCAGACAAAGGCGCCACTGTATTGCCCAGAATGCCAAGGCCCAGCGCTTGAGCTTGGCTGGCCAGTGGGTCAGTACTTGCTCCTGCTCCAGAACCTTAGGATTATGAACTTGATAATTAAGGCTCAACAAAATTAACGCCAACGCCGAAAATGACAACCAAAAGCCGCCGCTGAGACTGGCCAAGGGATCTATCAAGAGTACGCAGGCCAGTGCCCACAACAGCCGCTCCCAGGCCGAGGTATAGCGCATCATTAAAGTCGATAACACCAGCAAACACAGCATCAACAAGGCTCTTTGGGTGGCAATGGCAAAACCTGCCAGATAGGCATAAAAGAGTGCCATCAGCAACGCCGCCAAAGATGCCAGTACCAGATTGCGCCGCCCATAGACAGGTGCCCAACGCTTGAGCGCTCCAAAACTCAGCAGATAACACCAGAAGGCGACAACCGAAAGATGCAACCCCGAAATCGCCACCAAGTGGGCATTGCCGGACTGGCGCAACTCTTGCCAGCGCGCCTCGGAGAAGAGTGACCGCTCACCCAAGGTCAGCGCCAGCAGCAGATCGCCGCCCTCAATTTCGGCCAATACTGGAGTTAACTCCGTGACCAAACGTGCCCTGAGCCCAGTTGATGGCAACAGCCGCTCGGCGGATATTACCTGGCCTCTGGCGGTTATCCGCTCACCGAGCAGATAACGCTGACGATTGAAGCCGCCCTGATTAAGCACGGCGGCAAAGGATCTGGGTTTGACTTCAAACTGCCACACCTCACCCAATTGCGGCGATGGCAATGTATCTCCCTGCCAGCTCAAACGCCACTTTGGAGCCAGGGGCGCCCAAAGGGTTAAAGAATTATCATCAATTGGCCGAATATCCATGCGGATCCAGTCGCCGTTTGCAGAAACTAGTGATATGATTTCGCCCCGCAGTGTCTGATTAACAGACGTTTCAGAGCTGAATGATGAGTCAGTAAGGCTTTTAATATCAATGACTAACTGACAGTAAACACTGACCCACAGCACGCCGCCCAAAGCACCATAGAGCAAAGCACTTCCCTTGGGAACCCAGCTCCCGCTCCAGACTCTGAGGCACAGTACCAGCAGCACTGCAATAATTGGCAATGAGAATAAGGGCGGTATCCAAGGCCAAAGCATGGCCGAAAGTACGGCGATGCCAAAGCCCGATAAGCATTGATTCATCATTGAGTAATTTAAGACAGCAATCTGAGCCTATGCCAAAAAAGATCATTCAGAGATTCATGCCCGATCCGGAGAAACTGAGGAATCATAAACACCTCAAGATCTTCGGCAGCCTGCTGAACAAACCCAATCTTTGGGCACTGAATCGCCGCTCTGCCCCCGGCGCCTTCGCCATAGGCCTGTTTGTTGCCTGGATGCCAATGCCGTTTCAAATGGTGCTGGCGGCGGCGCTGGCAATCTATTTTCATGTCAATCTGCCGGTGTCGGTCGCCTTGGTTTGGATTACCAACCCAGTAACTATGCCGGCCATGTTTTATCTGGCTTATTTGATAGGTGCCAAGCTGATCAATCACCCGCCGCAGCAGTTTGTCTTTGAAGCCAGTTGGGCCTGGATAGAATCCTCCATCAGCACCATAGGCCCACCTTTCCTGTTCGGTTGTTTGGTATTGGGTGTGGTCAGTGCCCTGACGGGATATTTTGTGATCAAGAGTGCCTGGCAGTACTCCATCTATCTGCAGTGGCAAAAACGACGTAAATAACCGCTGCTGGCAGTAACGTCACTGGAGCGGCACAATTCAGGGATACTTCAGGAATACTTTAGGGATACATAGTTTTAGCGCTGACCAAACTTGGTACCCAAAGTACATTCCGCCAGTAAAAAGCAAGAACCCGGCCATGGCCGGGTTCTTGCTTTTTAGGATTTTCCTGTCGCTTATCAGCGCCCGGCCAGGGCGATTGCCGGGGCGATGCGACTGGCCCTGAACGCCGGATACAAGGTAGCCAGCAGACTCATCAGCAGCGCCATAGTGACCACGGCTAACACATCGGTGAGCTCGAGCCTGGATGGCAAGAAATCGATAAAATAGATATCCCCCGAGAGCAACTTATGCCCGGTCAACTGCTCAATCCCCTTGGCGATAGCCGAAAGATTCTTGGCCAGCAATACCCCCAGCAAGGTTCCTATGGCGCAGCCAAGCACACCATTGAGCGCGCCCTGGACAATAAATACCAGCATCACGGCACCGCGCTTAAGTCCCATGGTCATCAAGATGGCGAT
Organism: Shewanella indica; assembly: GCF_033842865.1. Taxonomy (NCBI): domain Bacteria; kingdom Pseudomonadati; phylum Pseudomonadota; class Gammaproteobacteria; order Alteromonadales; family Shewanellaceae; genus Shewanella; species Shewanella indica. Next base: position 2,974,066 of record NZ_JAWXXR010000001.1, on the reverse strand, counting down.
TTCCGAAGCCTTGTCACGCACCGCCATTACCAGGGTGGAGACTATGTTGAAACAGGCCACACCTATTACCAATGCCAGCACCAGATACATGACGGTGCGCACCAGCTGAATATCCTGGTAGAGATGTCCCTGGGTGCGGGTCCAGTCGTTGAGATACAAAGTCTGGCTCTGGGCATAACCCAGCTCGCGAATCAGCCGCGGCGCTTCAAATACCCGCTCAACCTTGATTCTCACCCCGGTCACCTCGTCTGCAAGCCCTAGCAGGCGCTGGGCATAGGCCATGGGTACATAAGCTGTGGTGTATTCAAGCTCGCCGCCGAGACGAAAACTGCCGCTTATCAACAACGAATGACTGCGGGCCTGCGCCAGTTGACCACTGCCCTGACCATGGGGTGATGGCAGATAGAGGGTCAGGCGATCACCCACCTTAAGTCCCAGTTTGTCCAGCATTCCCTGGCCCAGCACTATATGATTGCTGTCGCCCTCAAGGCTGTGCCAGCTTTCCTGTGTCAGATACTGACTCAGTGTCGAAACCCGCGCTTCGGCCTCGGGGTTAACCCCCACCACAGACAAGCCGACAAAACCGCCCGGCTTTTGCACCAAGCCCTGCATGCGTACCAGCGGGGCGGCGGCGCTGATGCCGTCGATTTGCTCGGCGTCCGACACTATCTGACGCCAATCGTGAATAGGTTCGCGGACCTGGCTCAACTCCCCTTGGGGCACAACCCCGAGCAAGCGCTGCTCCAGCTCGCGCTCAAAGCCGTTCATCGCCGACAGCACCAGAATAAGCACGGCAACCCCGAGGGCGATACCTGCGGTGGAGGCAAAAGAGATAAAACTGATAAAACTGCTGCTCTGGCGGGCACGGTAAAAGCGCCAGCCGATGATCAGGGGCAGCAAGGCGGGATGCGCCGTCATTGGCCCGCCTCCGGCGCCGACAAACGACCATCGACCATCTGCAGCTGCCTATCCATCCTGGCCGCCAATTGATGATCATGGGTTACCACCACAAAAGCCGTGCCCAGTTGCGAGGCCAGCTCGCGGATAAGCTCATAGACAGCCTCGCCGCTGTGGGCATCCAGGTTACCCGTGGGTTCATCGGCAAGAACCACTTTGGGGCTGTTGATCAAGGCCCTGGCAATGGCCACCCGCTGGCGCTCACCACCGGAAAGCTCCGCCGGGGTGTGATCCAATCTATGTCCCAACCCCACTCTTTCGAGCAAGGCCTTGGCCTGTGCTCGCACTTCTGTCTTGGGTCGGCCGGCGATCAGCCCCGGCATAGCCACATTTTCCAGGGCGTTGAATTCGGGTAACAGATGATGAAACTGGTAGATAAAGCCCATCGCCTGATTGCGCAGCTGTGCCTGACGGGAGGCCGAGGCCTTGTATAAGTCCTCGCCTTCGAGCAACACCTGACCGGCAGAGGGCTTATCCAGGGTGCCAAGAATATGCAGCAAGGTACTCTTGCCCGAGCCCGAACTGCCGACAATCGCCAACTGCTCCCCCGGATACACCTTGAGGTCGACCTGCTCCAGCACCTTGGTGCTGAGCTTACCTTCCTGATAACTCTTGCTGACGGCTTTGGCTTCAAGGAGCGCGGCTTGTTGCATGGTATTGATTCTCTTATTCATATCTAAGTGCAGTCGCAGGTTCTACCCGGGCGGCCCGAATGGCCGGGTACAAGGTGGCGGCCAGGGTCATCAGCAGAGTGCCGATGGCGATAAGCACCAGCTGCTGCGGTTCCAGCTGCACGGGTAACCTCTGCCCGGCGCCCAATACGGCGATCCCCAGGGTCGACAGCAGCGGATTGATGTTGAGGGTAGCCACTATGCCAACCCCTAGGCCCAGCGCCAAGCCTATCAGGGCATTGAGGGAGCCCTGGGAGATAAAAATGGTCATGATATCCAGCCTGCCCAGCCCCTGGGTCTTGAGCACGGCGACATCGGCAGTTTTATCCACTACCATCATCACCAGCGCCGAGACAATATTGAAGGCGGCCACTGCGACAATCAGGCTCAACATCAAAGACATCATGTTCTTTTCCATCTTCACCGCGGCGAACAGATGGCCATAACTGTCACGCCAGTCGCTGACGCTCACCTCAACGCCCTTATCTTCGAACAAATGTTCAACCTTGGGCGCCAGCGCCGGGGCGCTGAAGGGGTCGCTCAGAAACAGTCTGAGATCCTGAATTTGCTTTGGCGACTGACGCATCAAGCGGCGGGCATCTTCATAGTGCAGAAAAGCCACCCCGGCATCCACCTGAGAACCCATCTCAAAAATACCCGCCACTTCAAAAATTCGCTGGCTGGGAACAGGCCCAAGCGGCGAGTACACCACACCATCACCGCTGAGCAGACGCAGCTTGTCACCGGTGGCAACATTGAGCCGCCGTGCCAGCTCTGAGCCCAACAACACCCGGTAGCTGCCGCTGCGGAGCGAATCGAAGGCATCCAGATAGGCGTGTTTGGCTACAACCGAGAGATGTTTCTCGGCCTCGGGGTAGATGCCATAGAGCTGCACCGCACTGATATTATCGGCCGACTGGGCCATCGCCTGGGTGGTCGCCGAGGGCGCCAGCCCAAGCACGCCGGGCAATTGTTGCAAATCGTCTTTAAAGCTTTGCCAGTCGTCAAAAGAGTGGTCTGTATGTACCGTCAGTTGTGGAATGGCCCCCAGGATTCGGGTCTTGAGCTGGCCTTCCAGGCCGTTCATCACAGAGCTGACAATAATCAATGCTGCCACCCCGAGAAAAATCCCGCTGACGGCGAAGAAGGTAATAAAGGAAGCAAAAGCGTTGGCCTTGCGGGCACGCCAGTAACGATAACCTATGTAAAATGAGAGTCCCGGATTCATGAGAGGGATAGCATGTCCTGTGCGCTGCGCTTGCTAAATCAATGAAGTGGGCACGATAATAGGTGGATTGACCGGGTAAATACAAGAGGCGGGACCTTGTTTCCTGAATCCAATCCATACTTCAGCGTGCCCCACGCCTTTGATGTCTATCTCAGCCTCTGGCCCAAGGACACTCCCTTGCCGACCGAGAGTCAACTGCTGGCGATGCAATCCACCGGCTTGAAACTGATGAGCGAGGTCAAGGCGCTGGAAGCCGGCTGTTTGTTGCAGCTAAGGCAACTCGGCGATGAGGGCCGGGCGATAGTCGACTACCTCAAACTCCAGTCCCGTAAGATAGATCTGGTGTTACAGCACGTATTGGAGCAGGAGAGCCGCGAAGGCCAACACTGCCCCGGGGTGCAATTTGGCGGCAGCGGCGTGCGGGTGCAGTTACCCCAGGCACTGGACGCCGGTACATTTTGCAAGCTGACCCTGTTTATTCGCGATGAAATCCTGTCCTTGCAGTGTATCGCCTCGGTGCGGGAATGCCGCGACGACCCAGACCATGACGGCCAGTTTCTGGCCGATCTCGACTATCGGGTGATCCAGGATGCCGATATCGAACTCTTGGTCAAGGCCAGTCTCAGCGTGCAACAAAAACAGCTCAAAAGGCGTAAAGCCAGTCAGGATCCCAACTGGCATGAGCCATCCTAAATCTCTACAATGGTGCGCAATCCATTCAGAATGAATCTGTTATCACATCTTCAATGAATAAGTTTTCTGTACTGGCGCCTGCGGGTGCCCCAAAGGCCGGTGAGATCCGCCATCTCGGCCTCGGCGAAGGCGTGGAGCGCGCGCTGACCTTGGCCAACCTCGCCCGCCAACATCAAGGTGTCAGCCTGTTGGTAACAGCGGATACGCCAACCGCCCTGACACTGGAAGCCGAACTTAAATACCTTCTGGGTGATGCCCTGCCCGTGTGGTTGTTTCCAGATCGGGAGACCCTGCCCTACGACAGCTTTTCGCCGCATCAGGATCTGATCTCCCAGCGGCTGGAAACCCTGTCAAGGTTGCCAAGTGCCAAGCGCGCCCTGGTAATAGTGCCCATCAACACCCTGATGGTGCGACTGCCGCCCAAGTCTTTCCTGTCGGCCAATGTGATGTTGCTGAACAAGGGTGACAACTACAGCCTGCAACAGATGCGCGAGCACTTGGTCAGCGCCGGTTACCATCTGGTCGGCCAGGTTTATGAACATGGCGAATTTGCCATTCGCGGCTCGATTCTGGATATCTTTCCCATGGGCTCAGCCGAGCCGCTGCGAATTGAACTGTTCGATGATGAAGTGGAATCGATTCGCCATTTCGATCCTGAAACCCAGCTATCCAAGGAACCTCTGTCGCAGGTACGAATGCTGCCGGCCAAGGAGTTCCCCACAGATGAACGGGCCATAGAAGGCTTCCGCCAGCGTTATCGGCGCTATTTTGAAGTATTGGTTAAAGAGCCCGAGTCCATCTATCAGCAGGTGAGCCGCCATTTGATGCCCGCCGGTATCGAAAACTACCTGCCCTTGTTCTTTGATGAAACCGCGACCCTATTCGACTATTTTGCCGGCGATGTGCAACTGCTGACGCTGGGCGACCTGCAGCAGGCCGCCGACACCCACCTGACTCAGGTGCGCAATCGCTATGAAGACAGGCGGGTCGATCCGCTGCGGCCCCTGCTGGCCCCGGCAGACCTATATCTGTTGACCGAGCAGCTGTTTGCCGCCTTCAAGCGCTGGCCAAGACTGCAACTGAGCCAGGTGGATGCCCAAAAACCGCAGCAATTGGCTGCAGTAAGCGCGCTGCCGGATATCTCGGTCAACCATAAGCTGAAGCAGCCCTTGCAGGCATTGGCCGATTATATCGCCTCGGCAGGCAGAGTCCTGCTGAGCGCCGAATCCGAAGGCCGCCGCGAGGCGCTGATGGAGCTTCTGGCCAAGATAGAGTTGCGCCCGGTACTGTTCCCGCATCTCAAGGCGTTTATCGACTCGGATGCTCCGCTGGGGTTAATCGTCTCGCCCCTTGCCAAGGGCTGCGTACTCCATGAGCCCAAGCTCAGCATTATTTGCGAGACCGAGCTCTTCGGTCAGCGGATCTCCCAGCAGAGGCGGCGGGAAAAACAGCGGCAGATCAGCAGCGATGCCCTGATTAAAAACCTCGCCGAGCTCAAGGTCGGCCAACCCATAGTGCACCTGGAGCACGGGGTCGCCCTCTATCAGGGGCTGGAAACCCTGGATACCGGCGGCGTGGTAGCCGAATACCTCAAGCTGGAATACGCCGGTGGCGACAAACTCTATGTGCCTGTGTCGTCGCTGCACCTCATCAGCCGCTACGCCGTGGCGCCGGATGAATCCCCCAACCTCAACAAGTTGGGCAACGAAAGCTGGGCCAAGGCCAAGAAGAAGGCGATAGAGCGCATTCGCGATGTGGCCGCCGAGCTGCTGGATGTTTACGCCCGCCGTCAGGCCCGCCCCGGTGAGGCCTGTGAACTGGATGAGGCCGAATACGCCCTGTTCGCCCAGGGTTTCCCATTCGAAGAAACAGTGGATCAGGAAACCTCCATCGCCGCCGTTCTCGCCGATATGCAGTCACCGGTGGCCATGGACCGTCTGATCTGTGGTGATGTGGGCTTTGGCAAGACAGAAGTGGCCATGCGCGCCGCCTTTGTTGCCGTCAACGCCGGCAAGCAGGTGGTGGTGTTGGTGCCCACGACGCTGCTGGCTCAGCAGCACTATGAAAACTTCAAGGACAGGTTCGCCGACTGGCCGGTGCAGATTGAAGTCATGTCCCGTTTTCGCACCGCCAAAGAGCAGCAACAGGTGATTGCCGACCTGGCAAACGGCAAGGTGGATATTGTTATCGGCACCCATAAGCTGCTCAACAGCGAGGTGAAATTTGACGCCCTCGGCCTGCTTATCATAGATGAGGAGCACAGGTTCGGGGTACGGCAGAAAGAGAAGATCAAGGCGCTCAGGGCCAATGTGGATATTCTCACCCTGACGGCGACCCCTATTCCCCGCACCCTGAATATGGCCATGTCCGGCATGCGGGATCTGTCGATTATCGCCACCCCGCCGGCCAAACGCCTGGCGGTGAAAACTTTCGTGCGCGAATACGACAAGGCCAGTGTCCGTGAGGCCATAGAGCGGGAGATCCTCCGTGGCGGCCAGGTCTATTACCTGCACAACAATGTGGAGAGCATAGAGAAACGCGCCGAGGAGCTACGCGAGCTGTTGCCCGATGCCAGAGTGGTCGTAGCCCACGGCCAGATGCGCGAGCGCGAGCTGGAGCGGGTAATGTCAGATTTTTACCACAGACGCTACAACGTGTTGGTGTGTACCACCATTATTGAAACCGGTATTGATGTACCGAGCGCCAACACCATCATCATAGAGCGGGCCGACACCTTCGGATTGGCGCAGCTGCATCAGCTCAGGGGCCGGGTTGGCCGCTCCCATCACCAGGCTTATGCCTATCTGATGACCCCGCATCCGAAACGCATGACTTCAGATGCCCGCAAGCGCCTGGAAGCGATTGACGCCCTGGAGGATCTCGGCGCCGGCTTTATGCTGGCGACTCAGGATCTGGAGATCCGCGGCGCCGGTGAATTGCTGGGGGATGAGCAGAGCGGCCATATCTCCAAGATAGGCTTCAGCCTCTATATGGAGATGCTGGAGTCGGCGGTCAAGGCGCTGAAACAAGGCAAGGAGCCATCCCTAGCGCAGATGCTCAACCAGCAGTGCGAAATCGAGCTGAGGATCCCGGCGCTGTTGCCGGAAGACTATGTGGGCGATGTCAATATTCGCCTGTCGCTCTACAAACGGATAGCCAACTGCACTACGGAAGCGGCACTGGATGAACTCAAGGTGGAACTGATTGACCGTTTCGGTTTGTTGCCTGAAGCCACCCGTAACCTGATGCAACTGACACTGTACAAACATCAGGCCACCGCGCTCGGGCTGAAAAAACTCGATTTTCACGCCCGCGGCGGCAGTGTCGAGTTTGGTGACGACCATATTATCGATCCCGGCTTTATCATTGGCCTGTTGCAATCCCAGCCACAAATCTATCGAATGGATGGACCGAATAAGTTAAAGTTCACCCTGGCGGCCGAAAGCAGTAAAGAACGCCTGGATATGGTGGGTCTACTGCTGCAACAACTGGCACAACACACTGTGGGAGAAAAATAGTGTATCGAAATATGCTGGCAACCCTGGCTCTGGGGCTGACACTTTCGCCTGTATTGCAGGCGGCACAATATCCTTGGTACGAAGTCGAGGTATACCTGTTTGAGCGCCCCGGGCCAAGCACGGAAAAGTGGCCGGATACGCCGCTGGAGCTCAAGCTGAACAAGACCATAGACTTGATCACTCCCCAGGTCGCCACCGAAATCAGCTCAGGCAGCATGGCTGTGGGAGACTGTGATCCGCAATGGCAATCTCAATCCGCAGACAACGCAGCAGATAAGGCTCTCAATAACGATGCCTCCGGTTCGCAGCGCGGCCGCCCCCTTCAGGCAGGCCAAGTGATATCTCTGGCCCAGGCCGATAACACGACTCAAGCGGATACCGCCGCTTTGCCTTGCCAACAGCGGCAAGCGGAAATCCGTATGCCCAAGCAGTTGCCTGTGAATATCAGTCCCAGAGACAGCAGCACAGCCAGCCAACCGGGCGCCCTGCTGCTCAGTGAAAGTCAGGCCCAATTTGGCGGTGTTATCAATGCCCTCAAGCGGCAACGCGGTTTGAAAGGGCTTTTGCATCTCACCTGGCAGCAACAGATGAAACCCCGCCACAGAGCCGAGGCACTGCATCTCTTTGGGGGCAGTAACTTTGGCTCGGACTTCAAGCTTTCAGGCTTGCCCCAGAGCCAGTTGGACACGGCTTCGAACTCATCTTTGAATGGCTTATCAGAAAACTTATCGGAAGAAAAACTGTCTGGGCAAGCATTGGACAATGGCCTGAGTGAAGCAACTCAAATGGGCAGTGAGGAATATGCAGCGCTTGGAAGCTTGATGGTGCCGCAAACGCCCAAGGCGGTGTGGGAGCTTGATGGGCTTTTGAATATCTATCTCAGCCATTATCTCTATGTGGAAACCCGCTTTAATTTGAGGGAGGCCGGTTTTAAATCTCTGGCCACCCAGGAAGGTGAGCCTGAGCTGCAAACCCCCTTTCTTTACAGCATTCCTATGGAGCAAAATCGCCGTATTCGCAGCGGGGAAATACACTACTTCGATCATCCCCGTATGGGTATGATCCTGCAGGTAAGGCGTATGGCTCAGCCGGGCAGCCAAACTCAAGCTGAAAGTAGCGAAGAGCTCTGATCAGTGGCTGATAGAGAAGTCGAGGTAGATCTCATCTGCCTCGTCTTCCTCAACATAGACACTGTCGACCCGCGCCTGAGGTGGCCCCTGTTCGCACCAGGTTATTAAGTGATCGACTGCCGGATAAGCCCCCTGCGCCAACACTTCTACCGAACCATCTTCTTTGTTGCGCACATAACCAGTCACCCCCAGTGACTGAGCCTTTTGCTGGGTAAAGCGTCTGAAACAGACTCCCTGCACCTTGCCTTTCACAGTCAGCAGCACCCGCTTCATGGGCGTCTCCTTGTGGCTTCATTATCTTGCTACGCTTATAAATCAAGCAGTTGATTAACAAAAAAGCAAAAAAAACAGCTAACAAAAGAGTGTTAGCTGCATCGGGCGACATACGCAAAATGTCCGGTAATTTTGCAACCACAAAGCGTAACACTTTGTATCAAAATCACCATAAAAGGTAACTTTACACAGCTACAGGCCCGATGCAACCAGCGCAACATACAGAACAACAACCCGAAACCCCTCTCGTGACATTGATCACAAAAAGGGCTCGCTTTACCGCATAGAAGATTGTTTAACCGACGCGCTCTACACCCTCATTCTGCTTGAAGGCTTTAATCTGAGTCAAATGACTCGCCAGCGAGGCAAACTTATGACTCTGCTGTTTGTCCCAAATCACTTCATAATAGCGGCTTAGCAAGGCATGGCTGCGGGTGCTGTCCAAGACCTCATCCTCGGTCGACAGCAGGCACAGGGCGCGGTTACGGTTCTTGCTGCGAAAATCGGTCACGCACTTGCTGGCAATATCGGCGTACTCTTCCGGCCTGTCTATCTTGCCGGGCATGTTTTCCTCCGGCCAAAGATTGGGGTTGACCAATACCGCCTTGAGCCCGGACAGGAAAGCGATCCGCTCGGCCCAATAAGCTCCCAGCCCCACACCTATGATCAATGGCTTGGGATCATCAGTGAGTTTAAGCTGCTTACTGACCTCATTCAGCAGATGCTGCATATCGTGTCTGGGATGCTGGGTACTGTAGCTGATGAGACGCACATCATCATCAATAAACTGTAACTGCCTGACTTTTTCATGATTACCCGGGCTGGTGGCATCAAATCCGTGAAAATACAAAATCATTTTGTTTCCTCAAGTCTCATTCCAGTCATGGTTATACAGGTTTCAAACTAACCAAGTTAGGTTGCGCCTATATTGTGCCAAATCAATTTTTTGTAGATGAAATCCTTGCCGCCAGCTCGCGGGCTCGCTCCCAGCGCGCTTCATCCTGCAATGCTTGCATCACCTTAGCAGAATCGGCCCTCAATGTTGCAGCCGGAAAAGGATTGCTCTCGGGCCAAGAAAAGTCCCCCAGAAGGCTTCTGGCGCCCTCAGGGTCATTGCATACCAATACCATGTTACAACCGGCATCCAGTGCCGCTCTGGCCCTGGCCTGATAGTCTCCGGCGACCGCCGCCCCTTTCATGCCGAGATCGTCCGAGAAAATCACCCCGTTAAAGGCCAGTTTGCCGCGCAGTTCCTGTTGGAGCCAAAAGGATGAAAAACCGGCGGGGTTAGGGTCTACTTCGGGGTAAATCACATGAGCCGGCATAATACCTTGGAGCATCTTTTTGGCGATCAGCTGTGAAAAAGGCTGCATGTCGCACTCGGCAATCTCTTGATAGCTGCGCGAGTCGACCGGCTGGGCAATATGGGAGTCGGCCTCGACGCTGCCGTGGCCGGGAAAATGTTTACCCACTGCGGCCATACCGGCCTCAGTCATGCCTTCAATAAAGGCTGTTGCCAGCGCGGTGACCTGCTCGGGCTTTGAGGCGAAACTGCGAGTGCCTATCACCTGACTGATACCATTGAGATCGAGCACAGGGGCAAAACTTAAATCTATGTCGCAGGCCAAGAGCTCAACGGCCATCAAAAAGCCCAGCTCTTTGGCCCAGGTTGACGCCAGCTCAAGCGAACCTGCGGCGGCCGGCAATATATCGCCCATGGCCGGGATTTGGGTAAATCCCTCGCGAAAACGCTGTACCCTGCCCCCTTCATGATCAACGGCAATTAGCAGTTCGGGACGCACACTGCGAACCGCGCGGATCAGGGCTATCAGTTGCTCTCTGTCTTGGTAATTACGGCTGAAAAGAATTAGGCCGCCAACGGCCGGATGTTGCAGGACAGAGGCCTCCTCTTGGGTCAACTCGACAGAGGCAAGATCCAGCATTAAGTGACTCATAAACATCTCCAACAGGGTACCGCGCATAAAAGCGACTGAAAAGGTACGAAATGGTGTTAGCCCCGATACAGGTATGGCAGCAAGAAAAGCGCAACCAGGGTCAATCCCTTTGTTAGCAAGGCTAATGCAACCTTAGCTTAATAAGAATAACTAATGATATTCCAGGCCAAAAGTATGGGATACTTGCCCATGGGCAGAGTAACTTGGGTCAAGGTTACTCCGAAACCTGCGCATGCGCGAGCAATGCGCCTCCCAATGACTAAAATAACAACGAAACAGCAACAGGGTTAACCAAATGATTAGCGTATTCGATATGTTCAAGATAGGTATAGGGCCCTCCAGTTCCCATACCGTGGGTCCGATGAAAGCGGGCAAAATCTTTATCGAACAACTGGCTGCAGATGACTTACTTGGACAGGTCGACGAACTGCAGGCAGAACTTTTTGGCTCTCTTGGACAAACAGGCAAGGGCCACGGTACCGGCAAGGCAGTGATTCTGGGATTGATGGGGGAAGATCCGGAAACCGTCGACACCGACAGCATAGAGGCGATTCTGGCAGAAGTAGCCGACAGCCAGACACTGACGCTCAGCGATGGCCGTAAGGTTAAGTTTACCCGCGAAGATGGCATCACCTACCACAGACGCAAGACACTGCCGGCACACGCCAACGCCATGACACTTTACGCGCTCAAGGCCGGAGAGTGTTTGTATCAACGCACTTACTATTCAGTCGGCGGCGGTTTTATTCTCGATGAGGATGAAATTCAGCAGCGTAACGCTTCTCCGGCGACTCCCATCGCCCAGGCGCCTTACGATTTCAATACCGCCAGCGAGCTATTGGAACTGTGCAGCGAAAATGGCCTGAGCATCTCTTCATTAATGATGGCCAATGAGCTCAGCATAGCCCCCGAGAGTGAAGTCAAAGCCAAACTATGGCATATCTGGCAAACCATGAAAGCCTGCGTGGAAAAAGGCTATCAGAAAGAAGGCATTTTGCCCGGTGGCCTTAAGCTGCGCCGCCGCGCTCCGGCGCTGCATCGCCGCCTCAAGGCCGAAGGCCGCAACAATATCGATCCCCTCAATGCCATGGATTGGGTGGACTTGTTTGCCCTGTCTGTGAATGAGCAAAATGCCGCCGGCGATCGGGTGGTAACGGCGCCCACCAATGGCGCCGCCGGTATCATCCCCGCCGTGCTCTGCTACTACGACACCTTTGTTCAGGAAGTGGATGAAGATGTCTGTTGCCGTTTTCTGTTGACGGCTGCAGCCATAGGGATTCTGTACAAGAAAAACGCCTCCATTTCCGGAGCCGAGGTTGGCTGTCAGGGCGAAGTCGGCGTGGCTTGCTCCATGGCCGCCGCCGCACTGACCGAAATCATGGGTGGTACGGTCGAGCATGTTGAAAACGCGGCAGAAATCGGTATGGAACACAATCTGGGGTTGACCTGCGATCCTGTCGGCGGCCTGGTGCAGGTTCCCTGTATCGAACGAAACGCCATGGGCGCTGTCAAGGCAATCAACGCCTCACGCATGGCACTGCGCGGCGATGGTAATCACAAGGTTTCCCTGGATAAGGTGATCAAGACCATGATGGATACCGGCAAAGATATGCGCAGCAAGTACAAGGAAACCGCCAAAGGCGGCCTGGCGGTTAATATCGTCGAGTGTTGATTACCAAATCAATCTCTCCGGTAGTCCCTCCGAAAACAGGACTATCTTCCCGATAAAAGAAGAGCGCCAAATTTGGCGCTCTTCTTTATTTAAAACTATCTGAACTATCTGAACTATCTGAACTATCGACTATGGAAACCTACATCAGTGGATGAATATTGATCTGAAACAGTATTTCGAACAAAGTCCAAGGCAACAACGCTTTATTCTGATCTATTAATTAACTTTCAGGCATAGCTTATGCAAATACTGGCCATAATCACTATTCATCATAGGTTTTACAATCCTTAGTAGATCTTGTTTATTTAACCAGCCTTGTTGAAATGCAATCTCTTCTAAACACGCAACTTTCAAGCCTTGTACATGCTCTATCGTTTGAACAAATGAAGCTGCTTCGAGTAAACTTTCATGTGTTCCAGTGTCTAACCACGCAAAACCACGGCCTAATAGCTCAACATTCAAAGAGCCATCGTTGAGATACATCTCATTGAGTGTGGTAATTTCTAATTCTCCCCGTGCAGAAGGTGTAACCTGTTTGGCAAACTCAACAACACGATTATCGTAGAAATATAAACCTGTCACAGCATAGTTAGATTTAGGATTACGCGGTTTTTCTTCTATTGAAACAGCGCGCATGTTGTTATCAAACTCCACGACTCCATAACGCTCCGGATCTTTAACCTGGTAACCAAATATAGTCGCACCATGCTCTCGACTAGCCGCATTTAGCAGCGTCTTGGTAAAGGATTGACCGTAAAAAATATTGTCACCTAACACTAAACAGCAACTATCGTCACCGATAAAACCTTCACCAATGATAAAAGCTTGTGCTAAACCATCAGGACTTTCTTGGATTGCATACTCAAGACGAATACCATAGTCGCTACCATTGCCTAGTAGCCGCTTAAAACTTTCGTTGTCTTCAGGCGTGGTAATGATCAAAATATCACGAATACCCGCCAGCATTAGCGTTGATAACGGATAGTAAATCATAGGCTTATTATAAACCGGCAATAGCTGCTTAGATACACCTCTAGTCAATGGATATAACCTTGTACCTGAACCACCGGCTAAGACAATCCCCTTCATTAATTTTCACCTTTCTTTAGGTTACAAATTAAACCTAAGCGCTGTCTTTGATAAGAGCCGTCCTGAACTCGTTGACTCCAAGCCTGATTGTTAAGATACCATTGCACTGTTTTGCGCAGCCCGGTTTCAAAGGTCTCATCAGGAGCCCAATTTAACTCTTTGCTCATTTTGGTAGTATCGATGGCATAGCGACGGTCGTGACCAGGTCGATCTGCCACATAAGTAATTTGTTCCGCGTACGGAGTAGCTTTAGGCATCAATTCGTCTAAAATCGCGCATATTGTTTTTACCACCTCCAAATTTCGTTTTTCATTGTGACCACCAATATTATAGGTTTCACCGACTTTTCCTTCTTTGATAACTTTATACAAAGCGCGAGCGTGGTCTTCTACATATAACCAATCACGAATTTGATCACCTTTGCCGTAAACAGGCAAAGGCTTGCCTTCCACCGCATTTAAAATCACAAGTGGGATCAGTTTTTCAGGAAATTGGAAAGGGCCATAATTATTTGAGCAATTGGTCACTATTGTTGGCAAACCATAGGTACGCAACCAAGCGCGAACGAGGTGGTCACTGGATGCTTTCGATACCGAATACGGACTACTCGGAGCATAAGGTGTGACTTCAGTGAATAGGGGTAACTCGCCTGAATTTTGTACTTCATCAGGATGAGGTAAGTCACCATAAACCTCATCGGTAGAAATATGGTGAAAACGAAAAGCGCTCTTCTTATCATCAGATAGCTCGTGCCAATATGCACGAGTCGCTTCTAGGAGGGTGTAAGTACCAACTATGTTTGTTTGAATAAAATCAGCAGGAGCTGTTATTGAGCGATCTACATGAGACTCTGCTGCCAAGTGCATAACTGCATCAGGCTTATGCTCATCAAACACTCTGTCTAATTCTGCTCGGTCACAGATATCAACTTGCTCAAAAGCGTATCGTTTATCCTTCTCTACGCTGACAAGAGACTCGAGATTGCCTGCATAAGTTAACTTGTCGACATTAATTACGCTATCTTGGGTATTGTTGATAATATGACGAACAACCGCGGAGCCAATGAATCCAGCCCCACCTGTGACCAGTATCTTCATTTTTCAATACCAAATTTGATGAGTTTAGCCATGCTAGGTGACTGTGACTGAGCGCGAATTCTGAAAGGTTTGGTAACCAACGTATGATTGAACGACGCATGAAAATTGTTAATAAAATTCATGCAATAGCAGCTGAGTATGGGAGCATTTATTCTAAGAACATTCTGACTATTCAATTAGCTTTACCGCTACCAATCCCCGCAACGAAAATACTAACTTGATTTTAAAAAACGAAAAAACTCCCCAAATAAAGGGGAGTTTTAATCGACTGATAGATAAATCAAGAAACCAGAGGTATGACTTTTTTGTCCTTAATGTCGTTGTTCTTACTATTATGATTTTTCTGCAGCCAGACTAAATCACAAATACCATCTGTCGGACTAAAGCCTGTTGGTGTAGAAAGAAGAATGTCCCTTATCTCTTCATGCTGGAACTCATGACACGCTTTGTCCAAACGCGCCAAAATCGCTTCAAGTTCCGACCATTTTAAAAAGACTTCATTGGCCGTCATAATCCGCTCATGCTCAGTGCCGGTCACATCATCTCCAATCAGCAACTCTTCATAGAGCTTCTCGCCTGGTCGTAACCCCGAAAACTCAATGGCAATATCACCGTCAGGATGCTTTTCATCTTTAACTTCAAAGCCACTAAGACGAATCATCTTGGTTGCCAAATCAACAATCTTGACTGACTTGCCCATATCTAACACAAAAACGTCCCCGCCTTTGCCCATAGCACCGGCTTGAATAACCAACTGAGAAGCTTCAGGTATAGTCATAAAAAAGCGGGTAATTTCAGGATGAGTTACTGTAACAGGGCCACCATTTGCTATCTGTTTTCTGAATAGCGGCACAACGGACCCGGAAGAGCCCAAAACATTACCAAACCGAACCATACAAAAACGGGTAGCACTTCCTTTATCCGCTAATGCTTGAAGGACTAATTCAGCCATACGCTTAGTGGTCCCCATCACATTGGTGGGCCTAACAGCTTTATCAGTACTGACCAGCACAAATGTTTCAACGTTAGCCGCAATAGCAGCACGGGCAGTATACAAAGTACCGAACACGTTGTTACGCACACCTTCTACAACGTTGTGCTCAACAAGTGGTACATGCTTGTAGGCTGCTGCGTGATATACGGTCTGAACCTCAAACGCTTCCATTACCGCCTGAACACGATTCTCCCGCTGTACTGACCCCATCATGGGATAGATCTGTACATCAAGAGATAACTCTTTCGCTATGGCTTTAAGTTCGCGGTCGATTGAATACAAGCCAAACTCAGACAGCTCAAACAACACCAATTTTTTAGGCGACTGCTTTAAGATCTGTCTACATAACTCAGAACCGATGGAGCCTCCGGCCCCCGTAACCATAACAACTTTGTCACGAATATTAGCAGCCAACAGATCCGCCCTAGGCGTCACGCAATCGCGACCGAGCAGATCATCAATTTCAACTTCTTTAATATCGCTATAAAGCTTATTACCGCTGACGAGATCAGCCATAGCAGGCAAAGTAAGCACCTGTACAGCCAGCGTTTCTAACTGCTCCAAAATCGCCTGACGACGAGAGCGAGGTGCACTGGGAATGGCCAGCAATATCTTAGTGGCCGCTTTTTGCTTGATTAACGTCCGAATGATTGAAGGTGAATGAACATGGACTCCCTGAATCACAGTACCGTGCAATGTTTGATCGTCATCGACAAACGCAAAAGGGTAATATTCATGGCTTTGAGAAAGTGCAGTTAACAACTGTCTGCCACTAACACCCGCGCCATAGATAATGACAGGTTCCCCGACACGCTTCATGCCCGCCCCCACCAGAGAGCGAACAATTGCCCTAGAGCCACCTATAAATACCAATGAAAATGCCGCATAAATCACAGGTACAGTTCGCGGCAATTGTGCATCAACATAAAACGCAAAAAGGACCAACATAATGGTTGAAAGCATCACGCCGAAACCAATGGCCGTAAGAGCCTGCAGTCCCATGTAGCGCAATACCGCTCGATATAACCCTAGCTTCGCAAAACCCACTAAGCTCAAAGGGACAACCATTAGAAGTAGCAGCCAATAGCGGGAATTGGTCAGAACTGCAATGTCATCGATGCGCACTAGCAATGCAGACCAAAATGCGAAACTGAGAAATAAAGCATCAATGATAAGACTAACCACACGTTTATGCGTGCGTTTCAAACCAAACAAGCTTTGCAAAAAATCCATTTTTCGCTCCAAGAAATTTAAGTTCATAATGTATTACAATCTTAAAGTGTGTGACTCGATGACAATAGCCGAAGCGCCCATGATATCACATCAATCATGCCATAGGGGTAAGCATCGGCACTTGTTACGCGTGAATAAGTTAAGAAAGGCTCCATACTCGAAGTGGTAAGGAACAACTCCCTCTTAGAAAACACGACACCTAAGAGCTATCAAGCTTGGCTTAACAAACTAAAAATCTCCCGTGAGACACTAAGTCGCGCTTTGCTAGCAAGATGAGACGACTTGGGTCGGCGTTATTGTAGCTAAAACAAGGTAATAGAGTGTATCTTCCAATAGAGAGTGCTATTTTTAGAGAGCACTATTTTACAGCATCACCGCTACCACTACCTGTCACTGTCATCAATATATATTTGAAATAGTTTTTAACATTTAAGGTATCGATCATCTTTTTATCTGTTTCAGCCAATAACTTAGGTGTCGACATATCGATATTTTGCACTTGGGCTAAACCTGTTATACCGGGTAAAACATCATACACACCTTGTGCATCTCGCTCTTTTATTAACTCTTCTTGATTAAACAAGTTAGGACGTGGTCCCACTAAACTCATTTCACCTTTAACAACGTTAATCAACTGGGGCAATTCATCGATTTTTGTCTTACGCAGAAAGGCACCCAGCTTAGTAATTGATGCATTACTAGCAAGATGGCTAGCAACTGACTTAGTTTCAACCGACATTGTACGAAACTTGATCAACTTAAAAGGCTTCTTTTTTTTACCAACACGAGTCTGCACAAAAATTGGAGAACCTGTATCGAACATGCCAATGATAGTTATAATCAGTAATACAGGCCAAAGTATCATCAAACCAAAGAAAGCAGCCAAGAAATCAATTAGACGAATCATATGAATACTCTATATATTTTTATTGCGGAGAAAAGCTTCTGCAGCTTCTTTGAAACCGTGTTCAAGCGTTTGTGGTGGTGTCCAGCCCAGCGTGTTCTTAGTATGGGTGATATCGACTTGCAATGAGCCTATAAGTCTATCAACAACACCCATTTTTCCTGTTAACTTACCCACTAAACGATAACACCACAAAGGAACGGGAAGCAATCGACTCGATTTCCCTAGTGCTTGAGACATATGCTTTACCATTTCAACTGTAGAAATATCGTGGTCATCGGAAACCAAAAATACCTGATTAGCAGCTTTTGGGTGATCAATACAGGTAATAATCAAGTCAACAAGATTAGTGACTGAAACGAGACTACGCTTATTATCCTTAACACTGCCGAAAGGCAATGGTAAACCTTTTGAAACTAAGTGTAATAGCGAAGCAAAATTAGCCTTAACCCCTGGTCCGTAAACTAATGTAGGTCGAATGATGACGACTTCTAACCCGGTTTGTTCAGCCAGCTCTAATAATTGTACTTCGGCTTCAGATTTGGATTGTCCATAAAAATCCTCAGGGCATCTATCATCACTTTCAGTAAAAGGTTTACCAATCTCGGTTGACTCACCATTAACCTTGATAGAACTGACAAAGATAAACCGCTTAACTCCGGCCTTAACGGCTTGTCGAGCTAGGTTCATCGTTCCTGCTGTGTTAACCTCTCTAAACTCCCTTAACGGATCAAGAGATGTATCATTCATAATATGAACACGAGCGGCAAGGTGAACAATAACGTCCACACCACTTAATGCCACTGAGTAATCAGTATCATCTTTGATTTCAAGTTTAAAGAATTGCTCATGAGTCTTCCCTGCAGGCTTTACCCGTCCTAACGACAATGTATCAGAGGGCAACTGCTCTAATAACTTACTGCCAATGAAACCTGAGGCACCGGTTAACATTATTTTCATTGGTTTGCTTTCTCAATTGTATCTATGATCTGGCTAGCGGCAGCTTGCACAGAAAAACTGGCTTTTAACACTTCGTAAGCCTTAATGCCCATTTCTTTACGCAAAGCTTGATCTTGAAGTAGCATCAGCGCAGCCTCATACAACAATTGGTCTTCACCATTGATGTAAGCCTTACCAGCCCCCTGATCATTAATAAACTCTATGACATCATTACCTTGGTTCACACTACCTAAAATAGGAAGAGACTGCACCATATAACCTAGCAATTTCCCCGGAAAGTTGTGAGCTTTATGTGTTCTAGCAAGTGAAAACAAACCCACATCGACTTGAGTCAAAACTTCTTTATACTCATCTTGAGTAATTGAGGGTAGAAGCGTTAGGTTATCGAGACCTAGGTTCGCCTTGGTACTCTCTACCAGTTCAAATTCGTCGCCCTGCCCAATAAAGAGAAAATGTGCCTCAGAATGAGCTTGCATAGATTCGACCAAACGCAATAAATTACCCATATCTTGTGCATGGCCAATGTTACCGCCATAAAAGTAAATAACCTTATCATCCAGTTGACACTTCTTTCTGATATCTATCAGCGAGGTGCTAAAACTCTTAGGATTCACATCAGCCCAATTTCTCAGAACTTGAAGGTTATGATAAGTGGGGTGCAGCATAGAAAAATACTTAACATTGGCTGGCGACATTAAACCAATGGCATCCGAAGCGTTATAGTTAATTTTTTCAAAGAAACGAAAATAAGACGCTATAGGTGACCTTGCTGATATTAGTCCCTCGTCAATAACCCACTGTGGAAACATATCTCTTAACACAAGATAGTTATACGTGCCGAAGTTACGCTTTAACCAATGCATTAGTGGACCAAAAAAGATCGTTGGTGAATAATTCACACAGGCATCAAATAACTTAACATTCCTACTACTCTTCAACGCCAAATAAGCATTCAATGACAGTAGCGTTTCAGTGATCGTCCTTTGGACCTTACCTCTCCCTCTCATCTGAGAACTGCGAAAGCGCCAAACTTCTATGCCTTCGAACTGTTCAATTGCTAATCGCTGCTGTTGCTTACCATGACTAGGCGTAATGATAATAGGTTCGTGACCGAGCCTTTTGAGCTCTAAAGCTAGTTCATGAAACATTTTCGCATGAACTAGCGTGCTACTTGGCAAGTAGTCATCTGGAAATAATGCAATTCTCACTGCTTAATATTCCTTCCAGACAACACGTTTAACGTAATCCGTATAACTCAAAATTGTGCGTAGAACTTTATCTGATACATTTGGTGCAACATAATCAGCGACCTTATTAAGTAAACGCCTTTCCCCTCTAGGCTGATCATCCAATATTTCAACTGCTTGTATAATTCTTTCTACGCTCATTCCCGTAAACATCACGGCTCCTTCTTCAAAGCCTTCTGGTCTTTCTTGGGCTTCCCGGATATTGATTGCAGGAAAGTTTAAAATCGAAGACTCCTCTGTGATAGTGCCACTATCACTCAGCACCACCTTAGCTTCTTTCTGTAGGCGAATGTAATCGCTAAAACCAAGTGGCTTCATTAAACGCACCAAAGGATGAAACTGTAAATTGAGTAATTCAATTTTTTTTCTTGTTCTAGGATGAGTAGATACAATAATTGGTAACTTATACTTTTCAGCAATTGTATTTAATGCTAGTACGTAATTGTTTATATTACGTTCTGAGTCTACATTTTCTTCTCGATGTACGCTTACTAAGAAGTAGTTCTCACTAGCCAGCTCTAAACGCCTTAAGACATCCGACTGTGTAACTTTCTCTTCATAATGATTCAGCACCTCATCCATCGGACTACCAGTTTTCACGATAAAATCTGGGCTAATCCCCTCTCGTAGTAGGTAATCTCGAGCGATATCGCTGTATGGTAGATTTACATCCGAGATATGGTCGACAATCTTGCGGTTTATCTCTTCAGGTACACGTAAATCAAAACAACGGTTACCTGCCTCCATATGGAAGATAGGAATCTTTTTTCGTTTCGCAGAAATTGCTGACAATGCACTATTCGTATCACCTAAGATCAACACGGCGTCTGGTTTAAGTTGTTCAAACAGCTTATCTGATTTACTTATAACCTGAGCCATAGTTTCAGCAGCGCTACCACCTGCACACTCTAAGAAAACATCTGGTGGGCGAATACCAAGGTCATCAAAAAAAATCTGGTTTAGTTCATAGTCGTAATTCTGACCTGTATGTACTAAAGTGTGCTCTGTATATTGATCTAATTTCGCAATCGTTCTTGAGAGGCGAATAATTTCAGGACGAGTGCCAACTATTGTTACTACTTTTAATTTACTCATGGTTATATCTCTTGCTGTAATCACTGTGCATGAAGTTTATCAACTCATCCCAACTTGGTGGTACAAATCCTGTCGCAGCTTGGAACCTCGATGAATCAAGAGACCGATCAATTACAAAGTCTTCAAACTTCTCAATTTCAATCTGTTTATTGTAGACATCCGCGACTTTTCTGATTAGAGAGTACTTATCAATAGGAGCTACAGACAAATGATACAAACCGGAAAGTGATGAAGCAGGAAGAACATAATCTGCGAGTACTTTTGCAACATAAGCCGTTGGCAGACCAGAAAATACTGCTTTGGAGTAGCCTTTTACAAAACCTTCTTGACTTAAGAACCAATCAATTAAGCTGACACAAGATTTCAACTCATGCCCGATAATTGAAGTACGTAGTGTTACATGTTTACCGTAATCGACTTCACCAAGGCATTTGGATTTTCCATACAGGTCCATCGCAGTTGGCAAGTCTGACTCTAAATAGTTACCCACTTTACCATCAAAGACACAGTCCGTTGAAAAATGAATTAAGCGTGCTTGAACGGTATCGCAAAGTTGTGCAATTTGGTGTGGCAACAAAGCGTTGATCCCTATAGCTTCAACGTGCTGCTTAGAAACATCATACTGCTTAATTAAACCAATACAGTTTATGACAACGTCTGGTTGAACAGCTAAAACAGCACTTTCCAGTGTGGTGAAATCTTTAACATCAACATTAGGAATCAATTTATCAGTTGATGGAAAAAATTTCTCCAGACCGTTTACCGTACGAACGGTGCCATACACATCTAGGTTAGCCACCTCTGATAAAGTAGAAAAGATGCTGAACCCCAGCATCCCTGTTGCCCCAACAACAATAATTTTCACATTATACCCCCTCTGGAATAATGATGTTGCCAGATTCGATTTCACGCATAAAATCAAGTTTACGTAATAATTGCTTCATACCTTCAACATCTAAGCGTTCAGTATTATGAGAGTTGTAATCTTCAACCTTTGATAAGTCGGACTCGCCTTCTTCAAAAAACTTTGAGTAATTTAAATCTCTGTTATCGGCAGGCACTCTAAAGTATTCACCCTGTTCTTGTGCTACAAACATTTCTTCACGGCTACATAGCGCTTCAAACAATTTTTCGCCGTGGCGTGTACCAATTACGTTTACAACATGCTCAGGTTTATTAAGCATTTCGAGTAACGCGGTTACTAACACTTCAATAGTTGCTGCTGGCGCCTTTTGTACAAAAATATCACCATTCTGTCCATTCTCAAAAGCATGTAAAACTAAGTCAACCGCATCATCTAAGGTCATCATAAAACGTGTCATGGTGGGATCAGTAATAGTAATTGGTTGATTGTGAACCACCTGACGAATAAACAAAGGAATGACCGAGCCACGGGACGCCATTACGTTACCGTAGCGTGTACAGCAAATAGTTGTATTGGTATGTTCTAAGTTACGACTTTTAGCTACAATGACTTTTTCCATCATCGCTTTTGAAATACCCATAGCATTAATAGGATAAACAGCTTTATCTGTACTCAAACACACCACACGCTCAACATTATTAGCAATAGCGGCCTCTAGTACGTTTTCTGTACCCAAAACGTTAGTTTTAACGGCTTCCAATGGATAAAATTCACAAGAAGGGACTTGTTTCAACGCTGCTGCATGATAAACATAATCAACTCCACGCATAGCATTTAGAATACTTTGACTGTCGCGAACATCACCAATATAAAATTTTAACTTATCTGATTGAAAATGCTTACGCATGTCATCTTGTTTTTTTTCATCACGTGAAAAAATACGAATTTCTTTTATATCTGTATTTAAAAAACGACGCAAAACAGCATTACCAAAAGATCCTGTACCGCCAGTAATAAGTAACACTTTATTTTTAAACATTATCTTTCCATTAGATATCAAGGAAGCAATCAACTGAGGCTACAAGCCTTCGAATGCCTCGTGTAACAAATGTTTAGACTCAATTGGTAGAATATTTTTATAGTCAAAATTTAAATACCGGCAAACAGCCCTTGCAATCGAGACCGCAGAATCAGGGTTAAAAGATTCTTCTGAATCGACTAACTCCCGAACATAATCTAGCTCACTAGCAATTATATCAAGATTACTAATTCTGGCTTCAACTAAAGGAATCCCGAATGACTCCATTTTAGATGGGTATATTAAACAATCATACTCAGAGTAGGTTGTTGCAATCTTACTTTGAGTCAACCAACCCAAGTTGATTATATTCAGATTATATTTCTCAACACAACAATTTAAATATTCAATCAAATCTTTTGACCTTACTACATCTAAAGTAAGAGCTAAAAGAGGGTATAAACCTTTAGTCGCAAGTATTATCCAAGCTTCTATTAGTCTAACATGATTTTTGTGTGGCTCACCTGAAGCGACATATAGAAACTTTTTAGATAAATCTGATTCCACATTACTTAATGCATTCCTCCCCCTAAAAAACCTATCTAAGGAAAGTAAAAATGGTGCTACCTTTATATCTATTTCATTTCCAAAAACAGTTTGCACTTGACATTTTACTGTTGCACTTTGCACAATAACCCTATCGACATTTTTTATAAAAAGTCTAAGCCATATACGTTCTAGATATAACCTACAGAACACTTTTAATCCATATTTTTTATCATCACCAAAATGGAGCAACTTAACATTCTGGACAAATAAAACGGTTTTACCTTTAAGCTTAAAAACTGGGGGTAAGTTAGTAAAAATAAGATTCTTTGTGCTTTCCCGGCTTAATTTCTTCAAGCTATATTCAGAAAACAACCTGTCGGTTAAGCTTGGTTTAACTTTTTTAAAATGAAAATCTACGTCATTCAATATTTTTCTTTCATCTATAAACACATAAGATTGTTCATCTAATTCCTGCAATAATGAATTAAGCAGCGTATCTCCACCACCAGAGTGGATACTATTTGCTTGAATCAAGTACTTATAACTCATTTAACACACCATTTCCTTGGAACGACACTTAAATACAAACACTTATAAAGACGGCAAATTTAATAGTTTATTAGTTCCTGAAAGACCATCAGTTCTTTGGATATCTTTGGATATCTTTGGATACCAAAATATTAATGAATAATTAGTTAGTACTTCCTACGCCTACTAAGAAAGTACTTAACATGACTACTATTCCAAAATGGTTCGATATGCCGCCTAGTTATTACATTACCATTGTTACTTTCATAACGTTCATAATTACAGGAACTAAAAACGTATTTAAATGTTTCCGTCGACAAATTTAATGCATCACAAGAGATGTCAGAAGCAGTACCATATGGCCAAGCAAAATAATCACATTCAGCACCTAACTTCTTCCCTATAAAAATTTTATCTTCAATAATTTGCGTTTTGAGTATTTGAGAATCTGCAATATTCAACCTCACATGGTCAAAAGTATGAGAACCAATTGTATGACCTGAAGAGTGCATATCTTTTAATGTCTTCCAATCTAAAAACTCTTTTCCTTTAATTACTAATCTCTCATAATGCTCTGGGTAATAATCTTGTTCTGCTTCAATAGCTCCGCTGTTGATGAAAAAACCAATTTTTATTCCTTTTTTATCAAAGAAGTTAGCTATGTCTTCGCATTCTTTAAAACCATCATCAAAGCATAAGCTAATAATTGACCTATCAACTGGTAAGTCTCTATTTTTAACACGCTTTACTACATCATCAAAATTACTTAATTCACCTAAATTTTGCAATGTATCGTAAAAACGATTCAAAATTTTTAGTCTTTCAGATGAATTTAATTTGTCTAAAGCAATATAATGCCCTGCTAAAATATGCGCACTTGGCAATTTTTCTGAAGCGAACTTACCGGCAAAATTTAAATAATTACTTCTTAATAATTTACGAACTGCGCTCACCATAAAACCTCTCAATTAAAATAGAGCGGAAATCATACATTAATAGACTAATATGTATGAAAATCCAAACCTGACAATGATAATCGTTCTATATGTTCTTTAAAAACATCACTAATCGGCTGGACGAAAACATTTGTCCTAGAGGGGAAAGAGATAAACCACATATCTTTTAAAACACTAGATAATTCATTATTTTCAGATAGAGGAACCCCCACAAGGTCAAACTCCTGGTGTAATATTCTAAAGGTATTTAGTAACTCTTTTCTAAGTAATTTTGAATTAAACTTTTCATTGGTTCCAATATAGATAACCTGTGCCTCTTTAAGGCGTCCCCTTACTCCTTCACGTATAACTATCTCTGTATTTACACTCGTAAACTTTCTGTATAGGTTTATAGTAGGCATATTAAATCGCCATTTAAGATAGTTTTGATTTGCATTTAGCTTCAAATTCCTACTTTTTTGTAGGTTGTAATATTTAAAATCAAATAATCTTGTTTTTTGTTCTAAAGACCTTAAAGGAATAAAGGAATTCTTTATATCGATAAAATTGAAAAAATTTGAAAATGATATGGATGGGCTAATTAGGTACTTGACTTTTGTATCTAACCTTATCCAGTCCTTACTTCTTTTTAAAGAATTCAAGCTTTGCTCATTTGGAAAAAAAAGCAAGCCATCCAAACCTTGAGACTTTGCTTCCTCTTTAATTTTAGCCAACATCCTGCTGAACAAGCCTTTACCTTGGTAATCGTCATGAACGTATGTTTCATATGGTTCAGCAACTTTAAATATCTTGTTATCTACTGTGTACTCTAACATGCCATAAGCATTACAAGCAATCACCTCTGATTTCTCATTCCGAGCGAGTGCTACAATAGCCCTCCCATAGGGACTGTTATTAAACTTCCAGTCTACCCAATCATCACTTTCTAAATAAGAATGTTTGTGGGCTTTACAGCGATTACTTGCTATGGATGCAAAATCAGTATTAGTTACACCTGTAGTGATTTCTATTTCAAGCATCTCGTCTCCCTAATTGATTATTATGTAATTGGACAGTATGTATTATCGAAAGACAAATGAAATAAAGAAAGCCGAATCGAAAATTAACTAATATTGTTGAACTTGATAGCCAGAGTAGATTAATTAAAAAAACTCTACTACTGCCTCTTACCGCTCTAAAGCTAGACCAGATAAAGAAAAAAATGATTACCAAAGACACAAGACCAAAACCTTGCAATAAATAACCCAATTCACTGTCAAAACTGTTTAGTCTCATTCCAAAATCATATTCTATACGGCTAACATCACCAGTACCAAATATTAAAGCAGCTTTAGAAATATCATTAATGTAGAAAAGATATTCTGTTATTACAATGTTTTTCTCACCAAAGCTTAGAAGTAAAGTATCGAGATCAACAAATCTTAAGTTCATAATGACAGCAATTGAAAATACTATAATCAAAGGAGTACTAAGTATGAGTAGACGAATAAGGCTTACACCATTACTAAACATCATCATTAAAACGGCAATCCCCATGCCTGTTCGACTTCCTGTTAAAAGTAAACCGATAAAACAGATAAGAAAAAAGTGTACCGCGGATTTAGGTTTAGTATCATACTTAGATATTGCAAAATGTAATCCCAAAATAAGGGTATAAGCTTTAGCGCATTGGTTGGGGTTAATAAAAATACCACCGAAGCGAATCCAAGAGAGCTGACTCATCCCGGCACTCTGAATAAATTCTTTGATCAAATGTTCATCATTCGAATATATATTGAGCAAAAATTCACTAAAAGGTTCAATGCGAAAAGCTATCGTTAGCTGTGAAAATAAAATTAAATAAGCAATTACTAGTAGTGAGTTCGATATCGAAGAAAATTTTATATCAAATGGAAATAATACAATTGAAAAAAAGACAAATATAAACAGTAAGTAGGAGCTAAATGCAATATCCAACCCAATGCTTGTACCGATCGAAATTGATAGTACACACAAAAAAGCCCATACATAGGCGCTCCCAAGTTGAAAACTATCGAAATTCAATCCTTTAGAACAAATTTTTCTAACTACAAATACTACCAATAAAAATGACTGGACAAAATATCCAAACATATTTGTAGGCGATAGAAAAATAAGAAGTAACGCTAATTTCATCTTCAGATAATGCCAGAAAAATAATTATTTATTTCAGATTTTAAGTTTTTCAAGTCAAAATCATTGTCATGTTTACTTAAAAGCATAGCCTTAGCACTCTCCATAAGTAAATGACTCTCAAAATTAAGGTCTTCATGGATTTTTAAGATTTTATTATCTTTATTTACTAACTTTTCAAGCCCTTCAACTTTTGTATGCCAGTTGTATGCAAAGCACGGTATACCATATGACATTGCAATAATACTTGAGTGCATACGATGCGAAAACATAATTTCAACCCCTGAATAGGCTTCAGCCACAGATTCTGGGTTAGTTACAAACTTTATATCTATTCGATAATTTGCATGTTTAAAGTGCTTTTCTAACTCTCTGGCCATATCTAAGTCTTGTCCAAAGCTAGTCAATATAAGTCTTACTTCTAGATGTAACTCTTTTGCAATTTCAATTAAGTTCTTCGCACATGTTTCAAGGTTTTGATGTTTTAAACCTAATACTGAATTTAGGTTCATAATATTTACACCAATATACTTTGTCTCACTATTATTTAAAGTCACCCATTTTGAAATATTAAAAACAGGATCTGCTACTAAATTAGTTTCCCTTGCCTTTATATTATTGTCTTTGAGCCTAGCCAGTGACTTAGAGTCACGTACACAAAAATTGTCTAAGTAAGGTGCTAAAGATTCAAGCTTACTAAAGTTTTTTTTGCTTAATTGACTGACACCAACAAAGCTAATAATTACAGGAATATTAAATCTACGGCAAATTCTAATGATATCAATTATACGATACAGCATATGGCCCGTAGCAAAATCGTCGATTATTTGCCCCCCTCCTATAATAACCAATTCACTATTTTTTATTGCCTCTCTAAATTTACTTCTATGATTTAATATATAATCACACCACCTAACGAAGCCAGCCAGAGAATTGCGTAACTTATTATTATTTGGAACCTTATGTGTATTTTTGGTATTTATTCTTTTTTCTAAATCAAACTTTAGCCCCATAATATCAAGACTAATAATTGCATGCTTTATCTTAAACTCTTGCTCAATAACGTAAGAAATTAGGTCATCACCAGAATTCAAGCCTGAAACACATGAAAACTTTAAAACTTTCACAAGTTATGCTCCTTATTTTATATTTGTATTTTACGGTATCTCATTGATAGTAAGAGGATAGATATCTCTATAAAAGTTGATATTATTAGAGAAAACAAAAGTAACTCAGTGTTAGTATCTCTCATATTTAGATGAAATAATATTACTAATAATGTTATTACGGATATAATCGCTGGACGTTTGATAGAGCCAATTGCTTGTAACGCAGTTGTTACAAACCTTTTAGTAGCAATCAAGGCAAAGAGTAATGCAAACATAAATGACCAATTTTGTGGGAGATTAATTGCACCACCAAGCCACAACTTCAAAATAAACTCATCGAGCATAAAAAGGCATAAGAAAGAAAGCATAATGAATAGCCATGTAAATGAAAGGCGTTTATTCCAAACAAATAGTTCACATTTTATTCTTTTTGTTGAAGCAAGAGTTATATTTCGCCATTCATATTGCAAAAATACTGTTAAAATGAGTAATGGGAGAGAATAATACCTCAGCAATATACCAGCCTCCCCGGCTAGCTTTGTATTTCCAACCACCCCTATTACTACAGGAAGCGCTAGCAAAATAACCCCACTAAGCCCTTGAAATAATAGAAACCATAGTCCGTCTCTATAGGTCAATTCATCCTTTATTGAACTAGGCACATTGAATAAATAACCATTAAAACATTTATATAAAATTAGGAGGTTAAGTATTGGAGAAAAAACAACATATAAGGTTGCAACATAGTAAACTTCAAAACCAATTATTAAATCAGAAAAAAAGTTGAATTTAAGCAACAATAGCCCTACAGTTACTATTAGGTTATTAATGACGGGGACAATTACTGTTACAAAGCCTAAATTTATAGCGAATAAAAATTTATTTACCAATTTTGACCAAACATTTATTAGACCAAATAAAACCATAAACTCTAAAAAATATTCAGACATTGGTTGAGAAAGTATTTGCCCCCAATCAATAAAAAATGAGCCAAAAAGCCACCCACCCCAAATAACTAAAAGAGAAAAACCTGATTTTCTAAAGGCCTCTCTTATCAAGTTTTTCTTTCTTATTAAGTCGCCATCCTGCTCTGCTAAAGTATATTTATTTCTAGCTTGATTCCCCACACCACCATCAAACGAGGTTATCCATTGATATATACTATAAGCGATAATCCAAGTTCCAAAACTTTCATCTGACAAAAGTCTGAAGCAAAGACTAATGTTTATTAAGCCGACTACAACATTTGTAGACGTTAAGAACATCATACTGGCAAGCCTGTATTGAATGAACATTTTTTTTATCTTTAAGTTTAAAAAGCTAAAATTTTTCAAACCAAATTCCTAACAACGAATATTAAAAAACTTTAAATCTATGAATAGCAATTTAATTATATATTGCTGTAAAATAGCTCACCACTCAGGGGAAGGGCATGAAAATTCACTTGCCAAATATAAACTTTTCATGGTGATCGCTGTTGCGATTGGCTTTCATTTGTTTCGCTCTTCCTCCTTTCTTAAAGCTTGTCTATGACAGAAGACGATTCACTTCAACATGCCTATCACCTACCATAATTTTAGGTGCACCATTACGTTGGATACGACAATCATATACTTTAATTCCGGACCGGTGGAACTTCCCACAGCATCCCCTCGCCGAATGGTACGTGAGCATCACGACACATACCGCTCCAGTTAAACGGTCGACCCTCTGCGGCAAAATAACCGCGATCTATGCTGAGTTGAACCACCTCACCACAAAGGGTTATTTATAGCTTGAGATGCTCGCTCGCCTTGAGCTCAGGCTCATTCGCTGGCCTGACCGATGTCGCCAGTATTAGTTCGTGTCTAAGTCGATAGCAATATGCTGCTTGTATCCGTTTATTGCACGGGATTTGGATTTTCTACCGTGGCGCATTTCGCTACCACTAATTGAGATCCGCCAATCAGCTGCCCCCCAGCTTAACTGGGCAACCACCATCACCATCTAGGTCGGGTTCAATATTTTGAGATAGTACGGTTTATAATAAAGTTAAACTTTCTTTAAGTTCTTTGTGCTCTTTGAACAATTCGCCCTGTGCATCCAACCAGCGTTGTAACTGGCTAACATCAGACATCAAGGTATTGATGGCCTCGGATTTTTCAGTAGGCCATGACCAGTCAATATCGAGGGCGGCCTTGATACTGCTTTATCCTAGCAGCTTAGTTCGGCCGTCAGACAGTAGCGACTCTTTATCTACCTGCAATGGTGCAGAGCCAAGTGCAATCCTCAACTGAGCATGGCCAAGCCGCCAAACTCTCAGGCAACCTTAACGGTTTGCTCAAGTAAGGCTTCATCCATATTAGCTTTAACCAAACAATGTCTGAAGTCACAAAGAACGCCATGTAAAAATGGTGGCTCATCACTCCCTAAGCAATTAAGTACCATCTGCCAACAAGCATCGAGCATAGCAGCGAGTATCGCGCCAGCATCAGACTTTTGCTCATAGGACTGAAGGAGTGTCGCCATAGTTAATTGTGCCGTTGGAATGGGGGTTTACCTCTGGGGTGGTCGACGTAAAGCGAAAACAGTTTTCAGTGAAGGCCTCGTCGAAATTCTTATAGCTCGAAATTAATTGGCAATCCACCACTATCCACGGCCAAATGAATTCTCGTTGAATTACCACCGCAACTCTCATAAGATATCAAAACTGATATTCTCGCGCTTACCTTTTCTTCCCCCTTGGTAGCCAGCAATCACTGCGCTAAGGATAAGGAATAGGATAATCAAAGAGTTTATGGACAACTTTACCTGTTGACGAGGGCCATTAATGTTTGAAAAGTACTTGAATAGTTGTAGTTGCGATATGGACCAACTCTCTTATTACTAAAAAGAAGTATAAAATCAAAAACTTAAACCAAGGTAAGGCTTAGAGTTCTTAACCTGACTAAATACCGTATTTAAATAATATAGTAATGGTGAGAAGTAACTGACCACTTATTGCATTTTAGCAATTTTATATCTCAGCCTTTCAAACCTAGCTGAAGCACTGCTCGTCCATTTTGAGACCATCCATTTTCGTAATCCCATAAAAAGTCTAGGTATTTCGGTATTTTAGGAAAATATCCCAATAGGCCCACAATTTCATTTTTTTAACTTTCTTTTTTAACAAAATGTCTGATAAGAATGATCATTATCGCTAACATACCGCCTACCATGGTACCTAGCACACAAATTAATGCCCGCTTTGGTTTAGCCTTTTCTTCGGGGACAATGGCTGGGTCTATTGTTTTAAACACATATTCATCCCGCACTTCGGCGAACATTATTGTTTTAGCCTGTTCTTCTACCAGCTTGTATAGAATGGCTCGAATGTCAGCAACATTTGTGAGTTCAATCTGTTTATTTAAAAACTCAGTACTTCGATTAGCCTCTGCAACATCCCGGTCTTTCATGGTTAGGTTGATATCTGCAACTAACCAATCTAACCATTGTTTGGCAATAAAAGGGGATTTATGCTCTATCGAGATTTTAACCATCCCAGTATCTTTATCTTTATTAACAGAAAAAATTTCTAAAAACTCTTTATGAGCCTCCTGTAAAGAAGGTTTTGGCTGAAATGGCGGCTTTACGTCACGTACCCAAGTCTTGCTGCTTTGCTCATAAATATCCGGGTCAAATGACAAACTATTGTCGGCCATATGCCACTTATCAACCGCCATTAGCTCAGGTAGTATTTGGTGTTTTTCAATAAAGTTCCCGATAAATTGCCTTGACTTGAGTACTTCAATAGCCAGTTGTGTCTTATCAGTGCCACCTTTGCCGCCTAAGTTAATCCCCGCCATACTGGCAAGGCCACCAAACTGGGAGGCGAGTCCCGCAAGCGCTCCTGCGCCCTGTTCTTCCGACGCTGGGGCCAATAACGCCTCCGATTTATAGATATTCGGTAGCATTAGCGCGATAACCACAGAGGCAACGGCAAACACCAGGGTGATACCCGCAATAAGCCATTTACCTTGCCAAATTACGCTGAAAAGTTCACGAAGATCGATTTCATCATCTCTTAGCGCATTCGCCGCAAACTGCGCGTCAGGATGATGCTGAGGGGTAATATTTGATGTCATATTTTTTTATCTAGTAATAAATTATTTTGATTTTGCTCCAGAGTGGCTTAACGCCTCTCTGGAACAAAGCCATTTATTTGTGATTACAACCCGGAAATGGTCGCTACGGCCACCGCTGTGTTGTAAATGATTTGGGTTACCTGGCTCCAGAGCGTCAGGTTATCTTTATACTCTGTATCCAATGGGACTATGATGGTGTCCCCGGGTTGCAGGTTATCTGCACTGCTGAACCACATGGAGCGTTTAGGCATCATTACCGAGCCATCAGCCTTTATTACGTAGGTTCTGTCTTCATCAGCACGCTTACGGGCACCACCGGACATATCAAGATATTGGTCAAGAGTAATACCTTCTTTATACCTATGGGTCGATGCATGCTGCACTTCGCCCATAACCGCTATGGTCTGCTTGGTTGATGGCACATAAAGAATATCTTGATCTTCCATCTGGATATCTGCCTGGGATATCCCCACTGAGATAGCCGGCAAATCCACCACCAAACGGCCGACAGCCTGAATGCTTTCCAAATCTTTCAGCATCAATTGAGCATCGGCATAGTTAACTAAGTTGCCGTCCTTGGAAACCCCTCTGGTGGCGATATCGCGCCGCAGTTGGTCGGCCAGCTTCTTGATTTCCATCTGCTCCTGTTTACGCACCGATTCCCGCACAAACACCGCAGAAGGGAGATAAGCAAATTCGGTAAAGCCACCGGCCCGTTGGATCACATCCTGCAGCGTTTCACCGCGGCGGATATTGTAAATACCCGGGAACTTAACTTCGCCTCGTATTTCAACGGTTTGATGCTCCTGCCAGTCCGGGGTGGTCATCACTGTAAGGATATCGCGCCCTTCCAATGGCAAATCAGCAGTTTTGTTCCCCTGAAGCGCACTGGTTAAGTCCACGGTTTTATGCTCTATGGATGAACCACCGGCATTGGTAACAGTACGAGTTAACTCAGCCCTGGCTGTGTAGGCGCCTTCTTTCAGGCCCCCGGCGGCTTCAATCAAAGAGCTGACAGAGGCATTAACCGTCAGCGGGTACATACCTTCGTGGCGAACCTGGCCGCCAACGGCAACAATTTTTACACTGTCACCGGCACGGGCCTGGGCGTTGAGTTTACTGATAACCGGGTACAAGAGTTCGCTACGATTCATCATGTAGCTATATTTGATTAAGTCAGTGTCATCAAACAGGTTCAATAACATCTTACTGACTTCTGAAATTACAACTGCCTGTTCATCACTTGTTGCATCGCTGTCATCAACCACTACCCCACCAACAGCGTTGCGCCTATGCAAAGTTTTACTTTGCAGCAGGTTGAAACCTGCCTTGAACAGATCATTTCCTATCAGCGAGTTACCCGAAAGCGAAGTCACCTTGGCCACTCTTTGCTTGACCAGCTTATTCAGCTCATATCGGTTAAGGCTATCGTCACTGAAGTTGAAAACAACCAGCTTATCTCTTGGTTGCAGTACCAGGTTTTCATTGGCGTCCTGATTAACAATCGCCTTTCCCGGTGCAAATTGGTAGACCTCTATGTTGCCGTAGTCATCCACCTCACGAAGCAAAATTGCATAATCCAAATCGGCGGATATTTGTAAATCAGACCAAATTGATTTGAGAATGTCATTCACCCTCAAACCTTGATGCCATTGGTACTTTCCAGGCCGAACAACAGCGCCAACCAGAGTCACGGCATTATCATATTGCCCTGAGGTTCCCTTAACCCTAACCACATCGCCTGCTTTGGCCACTGTTTTTTGACCTTTGGCTGAAGTGAGATCAACTGTGAGCAAAGATTTAAGGCCCTGGTCATTGTAACGTTCGACCACACTGGCCTTTGGATAGGAACCCGGCTTAACACCGGCGGCCATATTCACCACATCCCCAAAGGTTTCACCGCCTTTCAGCTCATAGATAGCGGGGCGACGCACTTCGCCGGCCACACTGACCAGCCCACCCACAGGAGGAATAAACACTACATCTCCGGATTGCAATCTCAGATCGCCGGAGGCATCACCGCGCATCAATAAGTCATAAAGATCCAGAGTACCGACCAATTTGCCGCCACGCTTCAGCTGTACCTTACGCAGCGAACCTATTTCATTAACGCCGCCGGAGACAAACAGCGCCTGAGTCATGGTTGACAGACTGGATACAGTGTAAGAACCCGGTTTGTAGGCATCACCGGCCACAAAGATACGAATAGAGCGCAGTTCACCCATAGTGATATTGGACTCTATGCCTATCATCTGGTGTTTGATGCGTTTTTGCAGGGTATCTTTGGCTTCGGCAAAACTTAAACCGGCAATACTGATAGGGCCAAGTTCAGGGAACTGTACAGTGCCATCACGATTAACGGTAAGTGAGAACTCTCTATTGGTTTTACCGAAGAGTTGCACCATCAGGGTATCCCCTGGCCCCATCAGGTACTCACTGGGAACCGGCACATCGGAAACCGGTGCAAAAGTGCTGGGTTCACCGGCAAACAAGGAGTAACCAAAACGCTTGAGAGCACTCTTGTCTGTTGCTTCAACCGTAAAGTCTAAAGTTGGCTTTTCTCCCGCATTAGCGCTGTTATCCTTTTTTTCTCTTGGATAAACAACTTGCGGATTGACTTGTTTCTGACTGATGTTACTGCCTCCACTCAATATGGAAGGATCTATTCCATACTGCTTGGCTAACCTTTCCTGTTCAGCGCGAGGCAAATTTTTGAATTGTTCGATCATCTGAGGTGATGGCGTAACAGCTTGAGCTTGCGAGCCAAGCAAAGCCAAAGCGCCGATACCCGCTATGATGAGTTTTTTGGTTTTCTGTAACACCAGTTGTCTCCGTAATGGTGAATAGCACTAAAAATCAAATGAACCTTTCAGCAATGCAACAACCGCGTTTAACGCGATACGCGCTTCAACCCGGATTCCATTTGAGACCAACGCCTCTTACTTGCTGATTTTTAAATGGCGGAAACTGAACAGTTTCCGGTTTAACTTCTCTGAACCTGATAATAGCGTTTAGCCATAAACATCAGACCCATTGAGTTATACAGGTTTTCGCATCATCACAGAGCTAGCGTTCCGCGTGGTTCTCAGAGGGCTTCGGCGCCCGCTTCTTGATTCCAGACACGCTACCGTTCCGCGTGGCGCCCAGAGGGCTTCGGCGTCCACTAAGAATATGAAACTATTCATATTCTTGTCTTCCAGACACGCTACCGTTCCGCGTGGCGCCCAGAGGGCTTCGGCGTCCACTAAGAATATGAAACTATTCATATTCTTGTCTTCCAGACACGCTACCGTTCCGCGTGGCGCCCAGAGGGCTTCGGCGTCCACTAAGAATATGAAACTATTCATATTCTTGTCTTCCAGACACGCTACCGCCCATGGATTGCGGCCTCCAACTTGCCCTTTGCGATGCAAAAACTATATTTTTAAAAGCGTTAAAAAAATGCTACCCAAAGTCTTTAAGGTAACATTCATTTCCTGTACCAGGTCTTGCTTTGCCGGGGGATTATATCCCAACAACCCAGGTGATACAGTTCAAAAAACACCCAGCCCTTGTTAAACTGAGCAATAATTCAACTACCAAGTTACAGCCACACTATTTTTGCAAAAATGAAAAATATAACAGCATGATTTTTTAGTGAAAAATACAAACTTATTCATAGTTCGCAAATGTTGAGCTTTGTAACAATGGGAAATGTCTTACACGAGCAGCGAGCAATTACGCACACGCGGCTTTAATTGCCTTTTGGTCCACTATTATACTTTTGTGCTGACCAAGAAAAGTAAACAATACTTTACAGCGGGTATCGCCGCATTTTTCAGCAAATATGCCATCAAAATCAGTAAATGGTCCTTCAGTAAACTGTATTTTATCACCGGACTGCAGGGGCTTTTCTGTGATCAAGGGCGTAGCTAACTCACGTTGCTTGAGCTGAATGATTAGTTGCTCATCAATTGGCAGCAGTTTCTCACGACAATTGACCAAATTGGCAACACCGCGAGTAGAGCGGATCTGACGCACGCTGGTCAGTTCAGGATCAAACTTGATGAATAGGTAGTTGGGAAACAGAGGTTGCTTTTGAACGACAGTTTTGTTTTTTTCTTTCTTTTCAAGCCGCACCATCGGCAAATAGGTCTCAAGCTCTTGGAGCATCAGATTCTGTTGAGCCCTCACTTCACTGCGAGGTTTACAGTACAAAAGGTACCAGGCCTTCATGGTGTTCTCACTACTTGGTTTCTGTCAGGTGACGTCCTATCACAGCGGGCAATCATAGCAGACATAAGTTTACAATTGAAAGTGAATTTCAGGTTTCCCCCTCCCCCCACTTTGGTCTAATTGAAATCACGGTCACAAATCAAACAGGTCTGACCATTGTAGCGGCGTGCATTGCTCATAAAGCCGTCGCTTCCCGGCCTTGAAATTGACTTTGTTACTGGATCCAGAGTATATAAGGTGAGCTTTGTTGCTTTTGATGAACAAATTACAATACAGAAAACCAAAGCCTCAATCACAGCGCATTAAAAGACATGCCCATAACACTTTACAAAACAGTGTGATGTTAACGGCAAAACAGCTGGGATAAATACAATCGCTTTCTGTGTCGACTTTTGTCACACGGCCAATTAACAATTTTAAGGTGGAAGACTTCATGAGCTTAGCAAAACCTCAGGGGACTGTGCTCGGACATCCCAAGGGATTGTTCCTGCTGTTCACAACAGAGCTTTGGGAACGATTCAGTTACTATGCGATGCGTGCCATTCTGGTACTTTATCTTGTTGACCAAGTAAGAACCCAAGGCGCAGGGGGGTTAGGCTGGACTCAAGCAGACGCTTTGAAACTCTACGCTTGGTTTACCGGCTTGGTCTACCTGACACCGCTTTTGGGTGGATGGTTGGCCGACAATGTTCTTGGCCAGCGGAAAGCGATTTATATCGGTGGTGCCTTGATGGCGATAGGCCAGTTCACTTTGGCCGCTCCCCATAGTTGGGTGCCCGGGATGGAGACCATAGTCTTTTATGCCGGTCTTGGTACCCTGATAGTAGGTAACGGTTTATTTAAGCCCAACATTTCAACCATGGTAGGCGACCTTTATGAAGAGGGTGATCACCGCCGCGACGGCGCCTTTACCATCTTCTACATGGGTATTAACTTGGGTGCAGCCCTGTCCGGCTTTGTTGTCGCCTGGGCTTATACTAGCTTTGGTCATAAAGAAATTATTGATGGCGTTGAAGTGACAGTTAACAACTGGCAAGCCGGTTTCTTCTGTGCCGGTGTCGGTATGCTGATCTCTCTGCTTATCCAGTTCCTGTTTGCCCAAAAACTCTTGGGTGATATTGGTACAGTTCCAGCAGCAAAAATTGAAAAACAACGTGCCGCCGAGCGCGGTGAAGTAAGAAAAGAACCCCTGACTAAAGTAGAGCGTGACCGCATTAAAGTGATCATGGTGATGGGTCTGTTTACTATTATCTTCTGGGCGGGTTTTGAGCAAGCCGGCGGCTTGATGAACCTATTCACCAATGAGTTTACCGACCGCTTTATCGGTACTTGGGAAGTACCGACAACTTACTTCCAGTCACTGAACGCCATTTTTATCGTGGTTTTTGCCCCCGTGATAGCTTCTATCTGGATCCGTCTTGGAAATAAAGAACCCAACTCACCGGTGAAATTTGCCCTTGGTCTGGTTCTGTTGGCTATTGGCTTCCTGTTTATGATAGGCGCAGTACTGGAGATGGGTGGCGACGCCTCTGCCAAGTCCAGTATGTGGTGGTTGGTTGGTGCCTACTTCTTCCATACCATGGGTGAGCTTTGCCTTTCCCCTATCGGTTTGTCTATGGTCACTAAGTTGGCACCTCTGCGTATCATGTCACTGCTGATGGGCTTTTGGTTCTGCTTTATTTTTATTGCCAACTTAACCGCAGGCTATGTAGGTTCATTTATCGGCCACGGCGGCGAGAAAGAAGAACAATTGGCCAATGCCATGTCTATCTTCTCCGGCATTGCCATCACGGCAGCTATTTCAGGCGTGCTCCTCTACTTTATGGCCGATAAACTGGTCGATTGGATGCACGGCGCAGAAAGCAAGATTCACGATCACTCCGAAGAAGAAGCTTTGGAGCAAGAAATTGCCGTAACAGGTGAGCATGAAGCGATAAAGCGCTAATAATCATTTAGTTACCTAATAAAAAAGGCTGCGACATGCAGCCTTTTTTATTATTTGCAATTTAATAACTTACCGCCTTGGTTTCGCCTTTATAAAGCGTTACAGCGACAGCTGCACAAAGCCCCCCTGGGGGATTTTGGGATTAAAACTCAGCCCCAGGAATCTGTCTTGTTGTAGCAGCATCCTATGTTCTGCCTCACTGGTAACTACACAAAGCTGCTCTGCGGGCATTAAGCTTCGAAATTGAGTTGTGGGCTTACCCCACTCAAGTAGGCCCAACTGCAGCGAATCTGCCAGCGCCAGTGGCGTAATGCCATCTTGGTTACGTATATAACACCTCAGTCCCCTGCCCGCTTGGGCAATGGCTGCCCGGTAACTATCAAGTTCTATTGCCACGTAAATCATATCGCAATAGAGATCCAAGCCTGATTTGACCAAACGATCATTCAGATAGCTCAGCATGTTGAAGGGTTCTAT
This sequence comes from Shewanella indica, assembly GCF_033842865.1. Classification (NCBI taxonomy): domain Bacteria; kingdom Pseudomonadati; phylum Pseudomonadota; class Gammaproteobacteria; order Alteromonadales; family Shewanellaceae; genus Shewanella; species Shewanella indica. The sequence goes on along the minus strand of NZ_JAWXXR010000001.1, from coordinate 2,935,434 downwards.
CACCACAGAACTAACACCGGTACGATTAAGCTTAAGCTTCTGATTAACAAAACTCCGCATCAACACGCTGGCAAAAGCCGCGCGATTATCCTCCGGATGAAAGTGCGCCATATACATAATTAAATGATGGTTACCAACCATGGCAGAATCAATAAAGTAAGGACTTACCTGTTCGTGCTTGAACAAACTGTAATCCAATCTGGCCTTGGGATATTCAATACGGCTCGCGGGGAATAGCTGTTGCTGCACGCATCTGGCTGCTTCTGCATTTTGCTCAAGCAAAGCCAGGTTTTCATTCAGCTCCATAAAAGAGAGTTCTTCAACGTCCCGATTAACAGCAGCGTGCTCCTGATCCACAGATGTCAGGCATTGATTAATGGCGTGCTCAATACTGTAAAGATCTGATACTGGCTTAACCAAGTAATCACAGGCGCCGATCCTCAGAGCCTCTACTACATCGGCCATTACCTGATTTCCGGAGATCACAATGGAAGGAATAGCGGGGTTGATGCGCGACATCGCCTTGAGCATTTCCAAGCCCCCCATTCGAGGCATGGAAAGATCGGCTACCACCACATCATATTTCTGGCTTTTGAAACTCTGCAGCCCTTGTTCACCGTCCTCGGCTTCAACAACATTGGCACCCCGTCCACTCAAAAAGGCGGCAACAATATTGCGAAAAACAGGGTCATCCTCAACCAGCAGTACATTGAGACTGTTCAGCGCCATGGTTAAATCCCCGCAGGTATCAATCGCCGGTAACGAGTAACCTTTAACCTCCTGCGGGTAGACAAGCAGACGGCGGGTTACTCCAGTTCCTGCATATATTCATCTAGCAACTCGTCTTCGTCCTCATTCGAAGGCACATTGCCGTCGTACACCTTATAGTCCATGTGCTGTATATAAGCGTCTTTAACGAAAGTGTATGGATCGAGCGCGTTGTCTACTAATCTTTCTTGATCTATGGCAACTGAGCGTGCGTGGAGATTCTTCAGCCCCCACTTGATCACTGACTGCCACATAGTTAATTCTGACAAAGGAAAGTATAGACCATCCACCCAATCTGAAGCGAGTTCACGGGTGATATAAGGACCGAAAAATGGCGCCATAAAGTAGGGCCCGTTAGGTACACCGTAGTAACCCAGCACTTCGTTGAAGTCGTCCTGTTTACGGGGCATTCCCATCATATCGGCTACATCAATCAGGCCGAGCAACCCCACGGTTGAGTTAACAGTAAAACGGCCTCCGGCATTCAAGGCCCAGCCCCACTTGCCTTGCAATGTGTTGTTTACCAGGCTGTGGGGTTCTTCCAGGTTTAGAACAAAGTTATTAATGCCAGATTTAACCGGAATGGGCACATAATCGTTATAACCATGAGCAACTGGACGATAGAGATACCTATCCAGATAGAGATAGTTGAAGTCCCACATGGCTCGGTTGAACCCTTCGATAGGATCCCGAGGGTCACTGTAGCTGATGCTTACGTCCTGTGTATTCTTTCCTTCACCGCTTTCTGCAGCCATTGCCGAATGAACCCCCAGGGCAGCCGCAAGCATCAGAATCCATTTAAACTTCATATTACTCTCTTTGTATAAGTACCACTGTAGTCAAACCGAAAAACTGTTAAAGCTTTGATTACTATGCGCCGATAACAAGATTATCCGGTGCGACAATCAACCTTCTACCAATGCCGATTCGGACGGATAAGGATACTTCGCTGAGGAAATAGATCAAATTTAAATTTACGATTGCCCATCAAGAAATCAATTAGAGGAGTGGGGTTTGCAACAATGGATCCAATCAAAGGTACAATCCCGCCTTCAGGGCCAGGGCCTTCCTCTCAAACCAATGTGTCTATTCCGCTGTTACCGGTAACTGTAGTGGATTTAGGTAGTGAGCTCAGACTAGAGTTACAAAATATTCAATACCAATTGCAGTTCGTCGAACCTCAGGCCAGCACACAAGCAAAAGCACTTATATATCAGTCCAATACTACCCTGTTGGAGCTGACCCGTCCCTTAGGGGAGATTATTCAAGGCAGGCCGGCGCAATTGCTGTGGCTGGCGAATGAAGTACAGATAAAGCTGCCGGATGCACTGATGCAGCTGGCAGCCAAAAATGGCATCAGCCAAACGGCACTGCAACAGTTGGCTGCCAGACCACAGGGTTATCCGCTACCCATGTTGACTGTTTCTCAGGCTGAGATGCGTTTTGCCAACGGTACCAGCATAGCCTTCCCGGCGCAGTTACAACTGCCGACAGGAGAATATGTCGCCAAGGTCATCAGTAACAGTCAAGGGCTACAGCTGGAATTAAGCCCTGTTAGCGCAAGACAGGAGGTGAAACTATCGCCGGCCCCCGCTTTATCAACAACGACTACCGATGTGGCAAGTGAGCGTCTGATAACCAAGCCGGAACTCGCCCAAACCTATGCCAGGTTAATCAAACTTCTGGAACAACAACCCAAAGTTCAAGCGCCGCAAATAAACTCAGAAGCCCGAGCAAGTATTGACTCCAAAGCCGACTCGATAACAACGCCTGGCAGTAAGGTATCAACGCCTGTCTTACCTTTGACACAGCAAACACTTGATAAAATCGGCTTGGTTGAGTCGAGAGCGGCTGTTTTATCAAGTACAGACAAAGCGTCACTTCAGGCTTTGCAGCAGCTGGCAAGAACGACTACAGCTGAAAAGCCAACCGCCGCAACGGAAAAACCAACAACTAGGACAACATCCGATAAAGTGACACCAGAGGTGCCGAAAACGCCCGAGCTCAACTTTCTTCAGCGCGCCTTTAACAAAGCCGGAGCCATGCCGAGGGCCGAAGCGATGGCTCTTGAAGTCAAATACAATCTGGCTACGGAGATGCTTAAGCAGTTTCCGGCGTTATCGCCTGTCCCGCTGAGTGAACTGACCGAGCCCTCTTTGCTGAAAGCTGAGCTGCTGGGCCTCACTGGATTACAATTAACCCACCAACAAGCGCCGTCGCAAACGCTGACACAAGCCGGTGCCATTACCACCTTGTTTCAGCTGTTGCTTGGCATCAGGGCCGGCAATCAAAACCTCAGTGTACCCCAGCGTTTGAAGCAGTATTTAGAAGGGTTGCAAAGTCAATCCGGTCTGCAAAATTACCAACTGGCCTCGCTGGAAAAGCACGGTACACTGGATGCGCTGCAGCAGATGTCTCAGGCAGTAGCACTCTATCAACAGGCCAATACAGATAACGGCGGTCAATGTTGGTATTTTATGCTGCCCTACTATCTCAACCAAAGAAATGAGCAGCTGGAAGGCAAATTCGAGCATCAAGAGTCGGATCAGGACACGAACAAAGACAAAGCATGGCAGTTGCAGCTCAAGTTTAACCTGGGAATGGGCTCCTTGCTCATTAAGGCGCAAGTGAAGGATACCAAGGTCTACCTACAGTTTGTCGGCAGCACCCAAACCCTGATCAATAGAGTGAGTAATTTCCTGCAACCATTGTCGCAAAAGTTGCTTCAGTTAGGACTCACTCCCAATGAATTGAACGCCTACGTTGCCCCTGTACCCGCCTCCCTGTTGCCCGGCGATCATTACCTGGTACAACTGAAGGCCTGAGGAAAAACCATGTCCGAAGATTCAACCGACAAGCCAAGCAAACCTCGTCAGGCGGTGGCCCTGAGTTATGATGGCAAAACTGCGCCCAAAATCACCGCCAAAGGGCAAGATCTGCTGGCTGAGGAGATTATCGCTTTGGCAAAAGAGGCGGGCATTCATATCCATCAAGACCCTTACTTGAGTGATTTTCTGCAAATGCTGGAGTTGGGACAAGAGATCCCCAAGGAACTCTATCAACTGATCGCCGAGCTGATCGCTTTTGTCTATATGCTGGATGGCAAGTTTCCCGAGCAGTGGAATAACCTGCATCAAAGAATTGTCGACCAGGCCTAAAGAAAGAGAGCTAACACAGGCAAAGAATTACCTTGAAGGGGCTTCGTTCGTTTTCCTGACGATAGAAATAAAAAGAGCGCATTTAAAATGCGCTCTTTTTATTTGGTTGAATATCAGGCCCGGGCTGTCTTGCCATGCAAGCGAATTAAAAGTTCTGCTTCCGCTTTGGGTAGCTCACACTCGCGGATAAGCTCATCGACTCCGGCTCCCAGTTGCACCATTTTCATAGCCCGGCTGTAAAGCTTGGCCTGAGGGTCCTGCTGCATTGACTCATCGAGACGAGCATTTTGCTGCGCCAGACGCTTTTCCAGCTCCAACACCCGACGGCCAACGCCTATGGTACCGCTACGCAGCTCCTGCAGCTCCCGCTTGAAGGCCTCTCTTTGCCTGTCGCTTTCCTTGACCAGGACAGTTAACGCCTCAACCTTGTTCCTGAGCTTATTACTTTGTTTTTGCAGGTAAAGTACCAGTCCGAGACAGGCAATGACATATACCAGCGCAGCGATCAAGAAACCATCGCCCATCATGGGTTAAAACTCCTTTTCCACCAAGGCTTATCAGATTTGTGCCAACTCGGCCCACTCATCATCTGAAAGCAACTTGTCCAAGTCGACCAAGATCAATAGCTCATCACCACGATTGCTAACCCCCTGAATAAACTTGGCGCTCTCTTCGGTACCCACATTCGGCGCGTTATCGATTTCAGAGCTGCGCAGATAAACCACCTCGGCGACACTGTCGACCAAAATACCTATCACCTGCTTTTCCGCTTCGATAATTACGATTCGGGTAGAATCGTCTACTTCGGAGGAAGGTAAGCCAAAACGCGAGCGGGTATCAATAACCGTCACCACATTACCGCGCAGATTGATGATCCCCAATACATAGTAAGGAGCTCCCGGGACCGGGGCAATTTCGGTATAACGCAATACTTCCTGAACCTGCATCACATTGATGCCATAGGTTTCGTTATCCAGCCTGAAGGTTACCCACTGGAGAACGGCATCGTCCTTGCTTGCAGATACCGCTGCTACATTTCTTGAATCAGTCATATTTACCTCAGTCTATCGGATCCTGACAACCTAACCCGGCATTGAGCATTTCAATCAATGCCTGCACATGTAAAATGCCACACATTTGTTCTTTCACTACTCCGGCCAACCAGGGGCGCTTACCTTGACTGCCTCGCCAGTTGACCTGTGACTTGTCAATCTTGACCGCATTGACCAAAGACTCACAAGCCAAACCCCAATTACTGTTTTCCAATACTACAAGATATTGATAATTTACGGATTGCGCCAGTTTATCGTCGTATTTTTCCGGCATAACCCAGGCGCAGGTATCAACGATATTCAGTTGTGAATCCCGATAGCCCTGAACCCCCATAAACCAGCTTGGGCGTCCAAAAATATGATTAATACGCTCTATTCTGACGATACCGCCCAGACTTATCAGCGGCACCGCCAATGTCAGTCCCGCCACTTTAAAGAACAATACTTGAAACTCGTCTTCCAGTTGGGCCTTGAGCGGTTCTAGAGGCACTGCCGGTGCGCCGACTTGCGTTTCCAATTGCACCGCTTCCTGTCGCTCAGGCTCTGTTAGCTCTTGTATCTGAGCCTGTTCGCTCACGGCAGCATCAGTTTGAACATTCAACTGCCCGGCAATAGCTTCAACCTGCGGTTCAAGCTTGTTAACCGTTTTCAACGGCGTTTCTGTAGCCACTTCAGCCGCTTTCGTCTCAGCAACCGCCTCTTTAAACACAGGCGCCAACAACTGCTCCAGCGCATTGCGGTCGAGTGTCGGCGTCTTCTGCGCTGCCGGATATTGCTCGGCACTCGTCTCGGGCCGGGAAATGACCACCATCTTGGGCTCAGCCTCTATTGGCGCAGCAGTATTATCCCTTGACCCAGTGGCTGTTGTTTGGGCTGCCGGGTCAGACTCAGTCAGCAACAGGTTGAAATAATCAAAAACAGTCTCATCAACCGATTTTGACATGGTTAAACTCCCCCGCCAGCAGATAATCGAGCAAACGCTCGTAGGCCTTCACCCCCCGCGTATTGGGGGCATAGTGGGACGCCGGCAGATGGGCCAAACTGGCATCTCGGAACTTGGTATCCACAGGGATCACATCCGGCCATAGGGTGTCGCCGTATACCTCGCCGAGATGTTGCAAAGCTGCAGGCGAAGCCTTGGTGCGTCTGTCATACATGGTTGGCACTATGGAGTAACTGTAGCGGGTCTTCTTCGAGCGTCCCATCAACTCCATGGTTTTGATCATTCTATCCAAGCCTTTAATCGCCAAAAACTCGGTCTGAACCGGGATCACTATATGTTGGCTGGCTGCCAGAGCATTGACCATCAATACCCCCAGCACAGGAGGACAGTCGACCAAGGCGACATCATAGTCTTCCTCAACCGAGTTGAGAATATTACGCAGCACCAGTCCCATCCCTTCCTGGTGACCAAGGGCGCGATCCAAAGTGGCCAACGCCATAGTTGCCGCTAAAAGATCGACCCCCTCAACCGAAGTGGGAACCGCATGCTGTTTTACCAAAGAGGTATCAAGCTGCTTATGAGCCAGAAACAGGTCATACAATGAGCCTGGCACCTCTTCCGAATCTATGCCCAAATAGTAACCCAGCGAAGCATGGGGATCTGTGTCTATCATCAGAACCCGCTGACCACGCTTGGCCAGCGTGCCCGCCAAACTGGCTACAGTTGTGGTTTTGCCCACCCCGCCTTTTTGGTTTGCAATGGTCCAGACCTTCACTTTCTGCCCCTTATTCTCGCCTTGTCGGCCAACTCGCGAAACGAGCCACTATTATTGTCGTTCTTGTCTTATTCGGCTACTCATTACCCTCTTCACGGGTAGTGACCCGGATCCCACCGTGAGGTAAACGTATTACTTTTACGCCATCTTCCAACTCCGTCACCCTGGCATCTTCAGTATCAGCTTGGGGCGCTGGCGTTACAGCAGTACCTTGAACCGTTATTTTTTCAGGGTTCTCTGCGGTCGCTGCAGCCCGGGGAGCTTGCACTTGAGGCGATACATCCGCAGCAGTCTCTGCCGCCGATGTCACCTTAGGTCTAATCACATCCAATAAGGATGCTGTCTGCTGTGGATGACGGCTCATCCAATCGGCAATAATCGCCGCCTGTTCGTCCGGCACCATCAAGAGCACTTGGGACGACTCAAGCTGGTTGACTTCCTCGCTCAGGTGCCGGTTCTTTTGTCGCAAATCCCAGTAAAGTGCAGCCACTACCAACAGGGCAACCAAACATAAAAACAGCGCCAACCGGTATCCCAGTATGCGCGTTTCGTTATCAGCCACGAGCCGACTCTCGCAATATCGCTTCAGCCATATTATCCAGCGAAATGGATTGGCTGGAAATGCCGGCAGTTGTCACAGCCTGCGGCATACCATAAACAACACAGGAAGCTTCATCCTGGGCCCAGATAGTAGCGCCAACACCTTTAAGCATACGCGCCCCTTCACGGCCATCGGCGCCCATGCCCGTCAGGATAACCGCCAAAACATCACCGCCAAAAGCCTTGGAAGCTGACGCAAAAGTGATATCGACGCAGGGCTTGTAATTCATATCTTCATTGCCGGCGAGAATTTTAATCCGGCCTGTAGCCCCTGAACGCTCCAGCATCATTTGCATGCCGCCGGGCGCGAGATAGGCGCAACCGGGTCTGAGCATGTCGCCGTTGACAGCTTCTTTGACTTCTATCTTACACAAACCATTAAGCCTGCTGGCAAAGGCCGGTGTAAAAGCTGCCGGCATATGCTGTACCAATAAAATGGGATGCGGATAGTCCGCCGGAAACTGGGTCAATATTCGCTGTAATGCCACCGGCCCACCGGTGGAAGTGCCTATAACCAGCAATTTATATTGCTTGCCACTGGCTCTTGCAGGCGCCGCCCCCGCACTGCGTCTCTGCAATTGACGATTGGCTGAAATACTTGCTGCTGTGGCGCTCTGGCGCGGCAAACTGCTTGACGCTGCGGGCCGGTTTGACGAACCAAGCGGCGTAGGCGTTACGTTCGGCCGAACTATGGGGCGAAATATCCGCCTGCGTCCCAACGCCTTGACCCTTTGCTGCAGCAAACGAATCGCTTCATCCTTGTTGGTGGCAATATCTTCAAAACGCTTGGGAAGAAAATCCAAAGCCCCTGCGTCCAGCGCATCCAGGGTTGCCTTGGCGCCATCATGGGTTAAAGAAGAGAACATCAGGATAGGTGTCGGATGAGTGGCCATTATCTGCCGCACGGCGGTTATTCCGTCCATTATCGGCATTTCAATATCCATGGTGATCACCTGAGGCTTGAGCTCAGCGGCCAGCTTAACGGCTTCGGCACCGTTATTGGCCATTCCTATCACTTCAAGCTCAGGATCCTGATTGACTATTTCGCTGACTCGTCGTCGAAAGAAGCTCGAATCATCGACAACCAAAACTTTAATGGTCATTTAAATCCTTATACAGCACTTCAACGCTTGGACTTGGCGTAGTGCTTCAATAATCCTGGTACATCGAGGATCAGCGCAATACCGCCGTCCGATGTTATAGTGGCCCCCGCCATCCCCGGCGTACCGTGCAACATGGAGCCCAGCGGTTTAATCACCACCTCTTCCTGACCTATCAGGGCGTCCACCACAAAGCCTATCTGCATAGTGCCAAGCTGCACTATAACCACATGGCCATGCTTTTTGTCACCATGTTGGAAGCTCATCGGTTTACGGCTGAGCCAACGTTCGAGATAGAACAGTGGCACCGCCTTTTCCCTGACGATTACCGTCAGTTGTCCATCCACTATATTGGTCTTGGTCAGATCCAGATGGAAAATTTCATTCACACTGGAGAGCGGCAAGGCAAACACCTGCTTGGCAACTTCCACCATCAGAGTGGGCATTATCGCCAAGGTCAAAGGTACCTTAATCTCCAGACGGGTGCCTTTACCTTTGGCTGAATCGATATGCACAGAGCCATTAAGCTGGGTGATACGGGTCTTAACCACATCCATCCCCACCCCACGGCCGGAAATATCGGAAATCTCTACCTTGGTCGAGAAGCCGGGGGCGAAAATCAGGTTATAGGCTTCCTGATCGGACATACGGGCCGCGCTGTCTTCATCCAGCACGCCACGACTAATGGCAATCTCTTTGAGTTTCCCGGCGTCCATTCCGGCGCCGTCATCCTCAATTTTAAGCAGAATATGGTCACCTTCCTGGCTGGCTGCCAGGGTAATCACCCCGGTTCTTGGCTTACCATTGGCCTCACGTACATCAGGCATTTCAATACCATGATCCACAGAGTTACGCACCAGGTGCACCAGAGGATCGGCAAGGGCTTCGACCAGGTTCTTATCCAGATCCGTGTCTTCACCTATCATCCGCAGATCTATCTCTTTATTGAGGCTGCGGGCCAAGTCACGAACCACCCTGGGGAAACGACCGAATACTTTCTTAATCGGCTGCATCCGGGTCTTCATCACGGCCCCCTGCAAATCGGAAGTCACCAGATCCAGGTTAGCCAGCGCCTTGGACATCTCCTCGTCTTCACGGGATATCCCGAGGCTGACCAAACGGTTACGCACCAATACCAGCTCACCGACCATATTCATGATCTCATCCAGGCGAGCCGTATCAACCCGAACTGTCGTTTCCCCCTGCGGTACGCTGGCCGCAGCCTTGGCAGGTGTAGCGTCTTTAGCAACTGCAGGAGACTTGGCCTGAGGCTTGGCGGCGGCTTTAGGCGCCTCGACTTTGCTAGTTGCAGCAGCGGCCTTTTGTACCGCCGCTGCATTCGTTGCCGGCGCTTGGGACGCGGCAGCTTGAGATGCCGAGGGTTGGGATACAGCAGGCGCTGAACCACTGGCTTTAGCCCCTGGACCGGCGCCTTTGCCATGTAACTCATCGAGGAGCTTTTCAAACTCATCATCGGAGATTTCATCGGCATCGACACTGGCAGATGCGGCTTCCTCAACAACAGCACTGTTGGCTGCAGGCGCCGCGGCAAACTGCCCCTTACCATGCAATTCATCGAGCAGTCGCTCAAATTCATCGTCTGTGATGTCATCTGAAGAGGAACTTACAGGAGCGCTGTCGCTGGACTTGAGGGCGTCACTACCCAAAGCCGGAGCACTGCCGACAGAAGGCCCCTTGCCTGAACCATGCAAGGCATCCAGCAAGGCTTCAAACTCGGCTTCATCAATTTCATCTATACTGGCTGCGCTGCCTTGAGTCGATGTCTCGGGAGTCTGTGAAGTTGGCTCCTCAAACAGCTCCACCGCGGCACTATCAAGCATGCCATCAAACAACTCATCAACACTCTCATCGCCGGTTTCTACTGCGGCAGGCGTTTCAGCCTGAGCCTGTTCTGAAGGTAAAGGCGCACCTGAGCTAAGCAGCTTGAGTTTCGCCAATAACACTTCATCTGCAGCTTCCTGCTCCTGGCCGGATTGGGTTTGGTTGAACATGGTGTTAATCGTGTCCAACGCTTGCAGTATAATATCCATCAACTCGGAGTTGACACTGCGCTTACCGGTACGCAATAAATCGAAGGTGTTTTCTGCCTCGTGACAGACGTCCACCATGGGCCCTAACCCGAGGAATCCTGCACCGCCTTTGACCGTGTGAAATCCCCTGAAGATGGCGTTGAGCAAATCTGTATCTTCCGGATTGTTTTCCAGAGATACCAGCTGCTCTTGCAACAGCTCAAGGATCTCGCCAGCTTCAATCAAAAAATCCTGGAGTATCTCTTCATCAACATCAAAGGCCATTAAATTGACTCCTAATTAGAAACCCAGACTTGAGAGCAGATCATCGACTTCATCCTGACCATTCACCACGTCTTCGCGTTGCTCTGCGTTCAGTATGGGGCCTTCTGCCTCTATGCTCTTATCCTCAGCGCCGCAGAGATCATCCAGCGGCTGCTCACCGAACACTGTCAGCAACGAAACCAAGCTGTTTTCCACTTCCCGCACCAGCTCTATGACCCGACGGATCATCTGTCCGGTCAAATCCTGAAAATCCTGAGCCATCAGTATCTGATTCAGTAATTCCCGCAGCCGACAAGCATCGGCTTCACTCTGTTGCATAAAGTGTTGTACGTCATGACACAGGCCCTTGAACTCATGCAAGGCCAAATCACGGCGCATCAGCTTATCCCAGGCGGGTTTGACATTTTGCAGATTGGTACTCAGAGCATCCGACAAAGGCAAGCATTCTTCGACTGCGTCCATAGTTTTGTTGGCTGCTTGCTCTGTCATATCAATGACATAGGTAAGGCGTTCTTTGGCGTCTGGGATATCAGTGTTGGCAAGCTCAATAAGGCGGCTATCTACCTGAAAATCCACTAAGGCGTTGTGCAACTGGCGGGTCAGCTTACCGACTTCTTCGAACAGATCCCTTTGCAGGGGAGCCGCCAGTTCCCGCAGCAATTCGTCGGCCTTATCCTGCTCTCCCTGACTGAGCAAGGCAACCAATTCCTGTGCCTGCTCCAAAGTCACCAGCCCGGATGTCTCTGCTTTCATTGCATCACCCCACTCAACCGAGCCGTTCGAAAATCTTATCCAATTTCTCTTTCAACGTAGCCGCGGTAAAAGGCTTAACAACATAACCATTCACGCCGGCCTGAGCCGCCGCAATAATCTGTTCACGTTTGGCTTCGGCAGTTACCATTAACACAGGGATATGTTTGAGATGCTCGTCGGCACGAATCGCCTTGAGCAGGTCGATTCCCTGCATCCCAGGCATGTTCCAGTCGGTCACGACGAAGTCAAAGTCGCCCTTTTGCAGCATAGGCAGAGCTGTTGAACCATCGTCTGCTTCCTGGGTGTTATTGAACCCCAGGTCTCGCAACAAGTTCTTAATGATCCGTCTCATCGTTGAAAAGTCGTCAACGATGAGAATCTTCATATTCTTGTCCAAGGTTTCCTCCGGTGAGCTGACATACTTATAAGTTGCTCAATCATTAATTACGCTTGTGTCCAGTGCTTGAGTTTGGCTTTCAGCCTCAGCATGGCCTGACTATGGATCTGGCTCACCCGGGACTCACTTACCTCAAGAATGACACCAATCTCTTTTAAATTCAGTGCTTCGTCATAATACAGCGACAAAACCAAGGCATCGCGCTCTGGCAAGCGCTTAATGGCATCGGTTAAGGCTGATTGGAATTGGCTTTGAGCCAGGCCCTCAAAAGTGTCATCTGCCGGCATATCTTCCGACATCAACACATCGGGCGCTACCCCCAAATCTTCTATTCCTATGATTTTACCGGTGGAAACATCATTGAGAATATGATGGTATTCATCCAACGACATCTCCAATCGCTCGGCAATTTCACTATCACGGGCATCCCGCCCCAACTCCTGTTCGAGCTCATCCATCACCTGAGCGACTCGCCGGTTATTGCGATGAACCGAGCGTGGAACCCAGTCGCCACGGCGTATCTCATCTATCATGGCGCCACGAATGCGGATCCCGGCAAAGGTCTCAAACTTGGCGCCTTTGCTGCCATCAAACTTGGATGAAGCTTCCAGCAATCCCATCATGCCGGCCTGCAGCAGGTCATCGAGTTGAACCGATGCAGGCAGACGGGCAAGCAGATGATGGGCTATTCGTTTTACCAGCGGTGCATAATGCTCAACGATCTGTGTCTTATCGTTTAAACCTGCGTATGCAGCCGCTTTATTCACTCGTACCATCCTCTCGGTAATCTGTCCTTTGAACCAAGCGCTCAACAAAAAACTCGAGATGCCCCCCAGGTTGCTGAGGTATCGGCCAGCTCATAATCTTGTTTGCCAGTCCATGATAAGCAATACTGGCCGGAGACTTGGGATAGGCTTCCACTATCAATTTCTGTTTCCGCACCGACTTGCGCAGGTTCTCATCAAACGGAATGGTTGCCACAAGTTCAAGTGCCACATCCAAAAATCTGTCAGTTACTTTACTGAGCTTAGCAAATAACTCCATCCCTTCCCGCAAACTCCGTACCATATTTGCGACAATTTTGAAGCGGAACACACCATGCTCACGACTGAGGATCTTAATCAGCGCATAAGCATCGGTAATAGAGGTGGGTTCATCACAGACAACCACAAGTACATCCTGTGATGCACGGGAGAAGCTGAGTACCATATCCGATATCCCGGCAGCCGTATCGACTACCAAGATATCAAACTGGGTTTTCATTTCACTGAAGGCGCGGATAAGCCCGGCGTGCTGAGCCGCAGTCAGTTCGACCATGGCCTGAGTCCCCGAGGTGGCGGGAATAATACCTATTCCTTTTGGGCCTCGAACGATAATATCATCAAGCTCCGACTCTCCCGATAGCACATGGGACAAATTGCGTTCGGCGCGTAAGCCGAGCATCACATCCACATTAGCCAACCCTAAGTCAGCATCCAAAACCAGGACACGTTTGCCTTTTTCTGCCAGAGCAACCGCGGTGTTGATGGAGACACTGGTTTTACCCACGCCCCCCTTGCCTCCGGTCACGGCAATTACTTTTACTTTTTCGTTATTTGGTTGATTCATCATTCGTAAACCGCTCGCTTGGTCCCGGGTCATAGCTTTACTCAAATGCATAGGTCATCTCTTCTGACCTGGCTTTATTATTAAAATGACTTGCTTCAGTCTTGTTCAATATGGCCAATGCCTGCTTGGCCAAGGTCAGGGTATCAGCGACCTGCATATCCTCAGGAACCCTTTGACCATCAGTAATATAACTTAATGATAATCCACTTTGGATCAACACGCTCAACGCGGCACCCAAAGAGACGGACTCATCAAGTTTAGTTAAAACCGCCCCTGCGAGATCAATTCGCTGGAAATGACTTACCGCCTCTTCAAGCACCCGACGTTGGCCGGTCGCCGAGAGCACCAGATAGCTACGAATAGGCAAACGGGTATTGGCGGTAAGGTTATCCAGTTGTTGGTACAAGCGCATATCCCTTTGCCCCATACCAGCGGTATCTATCAAAACCAGCTTCCGGCTGCGGAACTGATACAGTATCTGCTCCAACTCATTGAGGTCATGAGCCTGCTTCACCGGACATCCCATTATTTTGCCATAAGTTGCCAATTGCTCAAAGGCTCCGATGCGATAATGGTCCATGGTAACCAACAATACGGAATCCGGGCCATGATGGGCAATAAAACGGGCCGCCAATTTAGCCAATGTCGTGGTTTTACCGACTCCTGTAGGGCCGACCAGCGCGACAATACCGCCCTGACGCATTAAATCATCACCTTGATTATCAAGCAGGTTTGCCAGACTTTGCGGCAAGGCATGCCCAAGCTCAGCACTTTGATAGTGCTGACTCAGCGATGCCAGACGCTCGGCAACTTCAGGGGAGAATTCGGCTTCCAGTAATTTACGTTCCAGCATGGCACCGACAGGATCGGTGCGGCTACGCTGATCCGCCATCAAACTGGACAGCTGATGAGTCAACAAGCCGCGCAGAGAAGCCAGCTCTTCACGCATGGCCTCCATCTCTTGTTGTTGCTTGGCGCTATTGCCCTTACTTGCCCGCTCAGGTGTTTTTTCCCGCAGCTGTGGGGCTGGTTTATGCTCTTCAGTGAGCCCTTGGGCCCAAGCCGGCATCTCCAGTTCCTTGACGTTACTTTGCTGTCCGAGCTGTTCATTCAAACGGCTCTGTTGCCGCTCAAGTAAAGCCTGCAATGAGTCGGCCACAGGCTCTGGTTTGGCTTTTCTGTTAGCCTGTACATGCCCAGCGCCGAGGGAGACTTTATCCTCCCCCAATTCCATAAAAGGCGATGCAGTTGGTGCCGCTGCTGGCTTGGGGTCGTCATAATCAACCGCTGCCACTATTTCAATGCCGCCGGTAACCTTTTTATTGGACATGATCACGGCATCTGCGCCCAGAGTCTCTTTCACCTGAGCCAGGGCTGCGCGCATATCTTTGGCAAAAAAACGTTTAATCTTCACTCTCGGTTACCCCTGTTGGCCAACGGCTGCCACTATACGTATCTGTTTCTCGTCTGGGATCTCCTGATAAGAGATCACCCGCAGATTGGGAATAGTGTGCTTAACAAAACGAGACAGGGTTGAACGCAGCATGCCGGATGTCAGCAATATGGCGGGCTGACCAACCATTTCCTGCTTCTGGGCTGCGCCTGCCAGTGACTGTTGCATACGCTCTGCCAGTCCCGGCTCGATATTCGGACCTTCGCCCCCTGTCGCCTGCATTGACTGATGCAACATCTGTTCCAATTCTGGCGCCAAAGTTATGACGGGGATTTCCGGCTCAGGACCGGCTATCTCCTGCACTATCATACGCTTGAGGGCAATACGCACTGCGGCGGTCAACACCTCGGTATCATTACTCTTGGGCCCATACTCAAGCAAAGTTTGCACTATGGTACGCAGATCCCGAATCGACACCCCTTCATTAAGCAAGTTTTGCATCACTTTAACCACATTACCCAAGGTCATCACATCGGGAATAAAACCATCGACCAATTTGGGCGAATGCTTGGCCAGCATATCCAGCAACTGTTGCACTTCTTCGTAGCCCAGCAGTTTGGAAGCGTTGTTGGTCAAAAGTTGGCTGAGATGGGTAGCGACTACCGTTGCGGCATCCACAACCGTGTACCCCAGTGTTTGGGCGTGCTCTCTGAGCTCGGGTGCAATCCAAACCGCATCCAGGCCAAAGGCGGGATCTTTGGTTTCTATGCCATCAAGCTTACCAAATACCTGGCCCGGGTTGATTGCCAATTCGCAATCGTGACGCACTTCGGCTTCACCACTTGCCACCCCCATCAAGGAGATACGATAGGCATTGGGGGAAAGGTCCAAATTGTCGCGGATATGCACCGCCGGAACCAGGAATCCCAGCTCCTGGGACAGCTTCTTGCGAACCCCTTTGATACGGCCAAGAAGCTCGCCGCCCTGACCTTTATCCACCAAAGGAATAAGGCGATAACCTACCTCCAAACCTATGGTGTCAACATGACGCACATCATCCCAGCTAAGCTCTTTGGGTTCGCTAAGGCTTTTCTCGGTCGGCCCTTTCTTGGCCAGCTCCAGCGCCTGTTGTTTGTTCTTTTCATTGCGCTTATAGATGAAGAAAGCGCCCACTGAGGTCAGTACTGCAAAGGTTAAAAATGCCAGATGAGGCATGCCGGGTACTATTCCCATCACAAAGAGCACGGCCGAAGCGATCATTAAAGATTTGGGATTGTCGAACATCTGCTGTACGACCTGCTGCCCCATATCGCCGGACTCATTCTGGCGGGTCACCATCAGCGCCGCAGCAATCGACAACAGCAGCCCTGGGATCTGCGCTACCAGGCCGTCACCTATGGTCAGCAGGGTGTAAATCTCTACCGCTTGGGAAAAACTCAGCCCGTGCTGGACTATACCTATGATGAAACCACCCAGAATGTTGATCACCAAGATCAAAATACCGGCAATCGCGTCCCCTTTAACAAACTTGGAGGCACCATCCATAGAGCCGTAAAAGTCAGCCTCGCGGGTCACCTCTTCGCGGCGCACCCTGGCCTGTTCCTGGTTAAGGATCCCGGCATTGAGGTCAGCATCAATCGCCATCTGTTTACCCGGCATGGCATCCAAGGTAAAGCGAGCACTTACCTCAGAGATACGCCCTGCACCTTTGGTCACCACGGCAAAGTTGATGATAATCAGAATGAGGAACACCACCAGACCCACGGCATAGTTACCGCCGATCACCACCGAGCCGAAGGCTTCAATCACTTTACCGGCGGCATCACCACCATTGTGACCTTCAAGCAACACCACCCGGGTAGAGGCGACGTTAAGCGCCAGTCTGAGCAGAGTGGCAACCAGCAAAACAGTCGGGAAAGCGGCAAAATCCAGCGGCCTTTGGGTATAAACAGCCACCAAGAGCACCACCAGCGCCAAAGCGATATTGAAGGAAAACAGGATATCCAGCAAAAAGGCCGGCATAGGCAAAACTATCATGGCCAATGTCGCCAGCACCAAAAGCGGCGTGCCTACGCCCTTGAAGTTTGCCGGTTTTACTTGCCTCAGTTGCCCGAGCGTCGCTTTAACATCCATTCACTATTAGCCTGAAGTTTGACACTTGGGCTGAGTTCAGCAAGTTTCGCGCCAAGTTCACCTCAATACTGCTTGTATTCATCCGGAATGGGTTGATTGAGAGGAATAGGTTTGGGCCGTGTGCCCTTGCCTTTTTGGTATTGCCTGAGCTGGAACACATAGGCGAGCACTTGGGCCACAGCGGTGAAAAGACCTTCGGGGATCTGTTGATTAAGCTTGGTGGTATGGTAAATCGCCCGCGCCAGAGGTGGAGCCGATACGATTGCCACTTGGTGCTCCCTGGCAATTTCACGGATTTTAAAGGCCACATCGTCGACACCTTTGGCAAGCACAAAGGGCGCCGGTGACTTGTCTACATCATATTTTATCGCCACCGCAAAGTGCTCAGGGTTAACCACTATCACATCGGCATTGGGCACTTCGGTCATCATCCGCCGCTGGGCCATCTCCCTTTGCAACTGGCGAATACGGCCTTTGACTTCAGGCTTGCCTTCAGTGTCTTTGTACTCGTCCTTGACTTCCTGTTTGGTCATCCGCAACTGTTTGGCGTGATTCCAAATTTGAAACGGCACATCGATCACCACTATCACTAAGGTCGAAGCGCAGAGTAGAATAAAGATCCATACCAAGAGCTCCAGTGCATGGCGTATATTGCCCGGCAGGTGATCCTGCGACAACCTCAGGATATCGTCGAAATAAAAACTCAGCAGCAGATAGGCCGATAGCGCCACCACAGAAAACTTGGCAATCCCCTTGGCCAACTCCACCAGCGCCTGTACCCCAAACATACGTTTGAAGCCGTTCAAAGGATTCATCTTGCTGCCCTTGGGCATAAATGCCTGGGCCGAGAAACTAATACCACCGAGGACAATATTACCGACAAAGGCCACGAAACCGAGAAACAGAATAAAACCGGCCATAGGCCAACCCAGCTCGGCGGCAACTATACCCCAGACATTGAACAGACTATTGGTATCGAATATCTGATCCCGCTCCATGGAGAAGAGACGGCTCATGACCGAGGCCAGACTAGCAGCCAGACTTGGCCCCAACATGGCAAAACCAAGAGCTGCAGCCAATAATACCGCTGAAGTGCCTAACTCTTTTGACCTTGCAACCTGCCCTTTCTCTCTGGCCTGTTGCAAGCGCCTGGAGGTTGCCTCCTCGGTTTTTTCCTGCCCATCTTCGTTTTCTGCCATCAGGGCACTCCATCCAGATTACAGGTCAGCTCCAGCATGTCACACAGCAACAGCTGCGCCGCATGCCAAACCTCATCGAAGTGAGCCATCACAGGCCCCAGCGTCAGCCACAGAATAATCAGCCCGCCTATCATGGTGACGGGAAAACCTATGGCAAAGATGTTCAACTGTGGCGCCGCCCGGGTCATTACCCCGAAAGAAAGGTTAACGGTAAGCAAAGCCACAATGGCCGAGATAGACATGGTCAAGGCGGCACCAAACATATAGCTGCCCCACTCGGCCAGAGTACGATAATTGGCGATTTTTATCCCTTCATTGGATACCGGCAAGGTTTCAAAGCTTGCCACCAGCATACGTATCATCACCAGGTGACCATCGACCGCCAGGAAGATCATGGTGGTGAGCAGCAAAAAGAAGTTACCTATCACAGGTGTCTGCTGCCCTGAGCTGGGATCCACCATGGAAGCAAAGCCCAAACTGGTTTGCATACCTATTATCTGCCCGGTCAGTACAAAGGTTTGCATAATGAGCAAGGTGACAAACCCCATGGCAGTGCCGATAAGAATTTGCTGAGCAGTAATAAACACCGCCGCCAGAGAGAAAAGCTCCACCCCGGGCATGGGCGGCAGAACGGGGGCTATCGCCACAGTCATGGCCAGCGAAAGCAACAAACGGACTCTGGCAGGCGTGGTATTGGCACCGAAAACCGCCATCACCATCAACATGCTGGCCACCCGAAACAGGGGCCAAAGATAGGCGGCCAGGGTTTGTTGAATGCTATCGAACAATATCTCCATGGTTCAACCCACCACTTGCGGGATCCTGTGAACCATCTCGATAAAAAACTCCATCATGGTACGTACCAGCCAATGGCCGAGAAACATGAGTGCGAACAGAGTCATCAAGAGTCTGGGCAGAAAACTCAGTGTCTGTTCGTTAATAGAGGTTGCCGCCTGAAACACGGCCACAATCAAACCTATAACTAACCCGGGCACCACTATGGCCGAAACCATCAACACAATCACCGCCAGGGCTTCGCGAAAAATGTCGATCAGTGCCTCGGGAGTCATTTATGCCTCCTATAAACCGAAGCTGCCGGCGAGCGTACCCATCACCAGGGTCCAGCCATCGACCAGTACAAACAGCATAATTTTAAACGGCAAGGAAACAATCATGGGGGACAACATCATCATACCCATGGCCATCAGGATACTGGCCACCACCAAATCCAGTACCAGAAATGGCACGAACAGCATAAAGCCTATCTGGAATGCGGTCTTGAGTTCACTGGTGATAAAGGCCGGGATCACCACAGTCATGGGAGCATCTTCAGGATTGTTGATATTCTGATAACCTGAGATCTCAATAAAGGAGTTGAGATCTGTGGTGCGGGTCTGCGACAACATAAACTTTTTAAGCGGCGATTGGCCGGCATCGAATGCCTGCTGCAAGGTCATACTGTCATTCATGTAAGGTTGCACCGCATCATCATAGATACGGTCAAACACTGGCGCCATGATAAAGAAGGTCATAAACAGGCTCATACCAATAAGAACCTGATTGGAGGGAGTCTGCTGCAGCCCTATCGCCTGCCGCAAGATAGACAAGACGACTATGATTCGGGTGAAAGAGGTCAGCATGATCACCATAGCCGGCAGAAAGCTCATGGCGGTCATCAGCAGTAAGATCTGCATGGTCACCGAATACTGGGTCGAACCATCTGCCCCGGTCGTCACGGTTACCGCAGGAAACAGCGCATCCTGAGCTTGGGCAAAGCCTGGCAATAATATCAGGGGAAGTAGCAGGAGTGGCCAATATTTCATCATGGTTTCACCCTGGCTTGTCTGAGCTTGGCGGCGAAGCTCTCGTTGTCTATAGTCACCGGCCGCTCCAGCTTATCCACCAGGGAAACTTGCGCCGCGGTAACTCCCAGCAGGTACTGTTGACCGTCCAACTCCACCAACACCAACCTTTCTTTTTGCCCCAGCGGGGTAACCGCCAGGGTCTTAATAGCCGATTGGCTGCCCGGCACCAGATTAAGGCGTTTAACCAGATAAGCCAGCACAAAAATCAGCGCCAGTACCAGGATAAGCCCACCCATCATGCTGGCCATAGTCGCCAGGCTACTGCCGCCGTCGTGAGTCAAGGCGGTTGCCGCCTGGGTCGTTGTTTGAGTCATGGCCACCGGCTTATTTAAGTTTCTTAATGCGTTCTGTCTGGCTTATCACATCCGTCAAACGGATACCGAACTTGTCGTTAACCACGACCACTTCACCGTGAGCAATCAAGGTGCCGTTGACCATCACATCCAGAGGTTCACCGGCGACTCTATCCAGTTCCACTACCGAGCCTTGGTTAAGCTGCAACAGATTGCGGATACTGATAAAACTGCGTCCCACCTCCATGGAGATAGTCACGGGAATATCCAAAATGGTATCCAGTTTGGCGGCTTCCTCTTCCGACAAGGGTTTGGCATCATTCTTCAGCTCATCCAAATCAACCGCTTTGGCCTCCTCTTCAGCCTGCTCAGCCATGGCGGCCGCCCAATCGTCCATCTCTTCAGTACTCATTCTCTCTCACCTTATATTTCCGAGATATCCTTGGATTTCCCTTTGCGGGTTACCAGCTGCAGTTCGGTCTTGACCGTTTCCGGACGCGGGATCTTGTCGCAGATCTTTAGCGCCAGGTTTTCCTTGACTCTCCCCAACTTACATCTGTAAGTAGGCAAGTCTTCAATCTTCATCACTATATGCTCAGGCAACTCAACCGGGATCACATCACCGGCCTTAAATTCCATCACTTCTCTTAAGGTCATCTCTTTTTCAAGCAAGCGCGCATCCAGCCCCACTTCGACATCCATGATCTCGTCTTTCAGCGCTTGAGACCAGCGCATATCGGTATCTTGCTTATCGCTTTGAACCCCGGCATCCAGCAACTCCCGGATGGGTTCGATCATAGAATAAGGCATGGTGATGTGGAAATCGCCACCACCACCGTCTACCTCAATATGAAAAGAGTTCACCACCACCACTTCGGTCGGGCTAACGATATTGGCCATCGCCGGGTTAACCTCTGAGTCCAGATAGTCGAATTCGACATCCATCACAGGCGCCCAGGCATCTTTGTAATCTTCAAAAATAATCTTCAACAGCAGTTGCACTATGCGCCGCTCTGTCGGGGTGAACTCCCGTCCCTCAATCTTGGCGTGGAAACGGCCATCACCACCGAAGAAGTTGTCCACCAGAATGAACACCAATCTGGCTTCCATGGTGATCAGTGCCGTGCCCTTGAGCGGACTAAAGCGCACCATATTCAAGCTGGTTGGCACAAACAGAGTGTGCACATACTCACCAAACTTGAGCATCTGTACGCCGTTAATGGAGACTTCGGCGGCCCGGCGCATCATGTTGAACATGCTGATCCGCAGGTGACGGGCAAAGCGCTCGTTGACAATTTCCAGGGTCGGCATCCGGCCACGGACGATACGATCCTGTGAAGAAAAGTCATAGGACTGAGCTTCAAGAGTCGACTCCTGCGAATCATCTTCTTCGACGTCGTCCACGCCATGCAGCAGCGCATCAATTTCGTCTTGGCTTAATAAATCACTCACGATATTGCCTTCGCCTCTTGTCCCTGTTACTGCATCACAAAGCCGGTAAACAGCACTTTCTCAACCACTTTTCGGCCTGTTACCGGTTGCAGCGTGTTTTGCACATTGAGCAGCGCCAACTGCCTGAGCTCATCCTTACCCGCCTGGCTGCTGAGCTTTTCGACATCGGCACCGCTGAAGGTAGTCAGCAGTGCATCTTCAATCAATGGAACATGCTTCCTGATAGTGACATCGTCATCACTGCCCCGCACCATAAGCTGCACCTTGATCTCCACCAGCCTGGAACGGTTGGCCCCCGGCAGGTTGAACAGAAATGGTCTGGGCATAGCGACATAGAAGGCTTCCCTGCTGTCGTTGACCTGAGTGACTTCGGTACCCTGCTCCCCCTTGGCTGCATCGTTCGCAGAATCATCTGAGCCACCCAGGAAAAACCACAAGCCAGCGCCAATCAGCAGCAACACCACCAGACCTATGCCACCGAAGATAAAGAGTTTCTTTCTACTTTTAGGCGCCTGCGCCTCTTGCAGCTCAAGCTCTTCTTGCTCTGCCATCCTCTTTCCTATCCCTTAATCAACCGCACTGCCCGCGGAAAAATGCCATCCCTATAGGTTACCTGCTCAGGCGTAATAATCTATACCCGAGCCATAACTTGTTGTGTGATTTGTGCTTTGTACCGTTTCTTCGACGGAAATTTCACCGTTGGTGCTCTCCTGGGCAAAACCACCGCCATTGCCACCTTGCTGCTCGCCTTGCTCACGACCACCTTGGGAAATATGGCTATCGGCCAGGTTCATTCCCTGCTCCTGCAACATTTCTCTCAATCTGGGCATAGCCTGTTCCAGCATATCCCGGGTTTGCGGTTGGGTGACATGGAACTGCACTTGGGTCTGATCGCCATGCACCTGAACCCTGACCATCATGGCTCCAAGCTCAGGTGGGTCGAGACGAATTTCAGCCTGTTGCACACCATTACTGACCATGGTGATCAACTGTTGCCGCATCACGGGAGCAAAGCGTTGCACCATATCGGCGGTTTGCAGTGATTGCTCCATCCCCTGCCTCAACGACAGTTGATATTGGGCCATCTCTCCCCGCTGGGGAGGCTGTAATCCTTGTTGATGCAGCTGTTGCTGGAATGGGCTGATATCTGTCTGGGTTGATGCCGCATCACCCTTTAGCGCCTGATGTATGGCGTCACTCACAGGGCTTCGCACCTCGGCAGCAGTCTGAGTACCTTTCACCTCAGCCTTGACTAAGCTGGCGAGAACATCCTTGGCGACAGCTTTGTCACTCTTGCCGTCAGCGCCAACAGCCGTTGCCGCCGCGGTCACCGCAGCACCCAACTTGCCGGCAGTATCTGTCTTGGCCTTATCGGCAATTACGCTTTGCGCCAAGATCTTGTCACTCTTTTCCTCTGTGGCATTGAGCACAGCTTCACGAACCACAGCTGCCATACCATCCTGAGTCGCCGCCTTACGCGCTGACTTATCAGCATCCGCCCAGCCCATTTGTTGCTCGCCTTGCTGAGACTTGGCCTTATCTGCCGTAACCGTCTTATCAAGAGCCAGCAAAGGAGCATCTAAGGTTTCATCCTCTGCTTCGCTATCGCCTTTGCTTGCCGCTTCCTGATCAGTATCGGTCAGTTTGGCGCTGTCTTGTTCACTCTCGTCACTTTCGTCAGCGGTAATCAGTTCTGCACCTTCCGGGCTATCTATCGCTACTATGCCAAGCTCGACACCACTCTGTTTAAGGTTTTCCAGGAGCTGTATCTGTTCTTCGGGAGACATGGCCTTGATCTCATCTTCCTTGAGCCCAGTAAGTGCGGCAATCTGTGTTAGCAGACTTTGCTCATCGACTTCGGTGGCCATAGCGGTGACCATAGTGCCGTCTTCAGACGGCAAGTTCTTGCCCATGGCTATCTGCCCCAAAATGAGCGAGACATCAACGGCCTGTTCAGCATGGAGGTTTTCACTATCAAGACTGCCGCCGGTAAATGTCGGCTTAACGCTTTGTGAGTCGAATGAAAATTTAGTCTGCGCCTGTTGATAAGCGGCGAAAAAAGCTTCGTTATCAGTAGATTGTAGTGCATCTGTGGCGGAAACTCCCTTGCCGCCCGCATTGCCGATCAGGATATTGGATAACTGCTGCATGCCTTCCTCCAGCACCTAGGCCCTCAATAGATAAAGATAGGCCGAGTCAGAATTAATGTCTCTGCCTCAAACAAAGCAAAATTCACGCCAACAAATAAAATAGAATGGATAATCGAAGAACTACCCGGGAATGAAAGTCTGTGGAAGCTCAGTGGTTGAGCTTGCGACGAAAAAACTGCTGGGAAGCAAACTCATCGATGAGTTTTTGCTCCTGTTTGGCGGCTTTGGCTTCGGCCTGCAGGGCTTTTTTCTCCAGCAACATCTCCACCGCCTTACGCTTTTGCTGCTTCTCCAGCCAATGTTGCTGCCGATAGCCCCGCTGCTTATCGGCCTCGGCAACCACGGCGAGTTGTTGCCCTATGGCATCATCTACCTGACGCACAAATCGATGAAACTGCTGGTAATAGGAGGCGCCAATGCTCTGCCCCTGCTGGGCATCGAGTTGCTTCATATAGTCAAGACGGTATTCCTGCAGCGCCTGCAACTGAGACTTGCGCCTCTGGCATTCCATTTGCGCGGCTTTAAGCTGCAGTGCCGCCTGCTCTTCGGCTTCGACCGCCAGTTTCAACACTGTGTGCAAAGGATCGGGTTTCGCCATCTGTATTACTATTCCTTAAAATTGCCTGCCTTGCGGGCCTTAACCCGACTCTCTCAATCAGGCTCTGGCTACCCTATTCTCAGCACTTTTTTGTCGAGCCCCAAAACCCATGCACAGAGTGATATTACACCTTACATTGGGCTGCAAGCTGCCCCAACATCTGCTGGCAATCACTGAAACTAATAGCATCGCGCATCCCCTGCCGCAAAAAGGCGTTCATGGCGGGTTGCAGGCGTATGGCGTTGTCGATACGCGGATCCGAGCCTTGGGAATAGGCACCGATGGAGATCAGATCCCGGTTTTGCTGGTAGAGCGAATACACCTGCTTGACGCGCCGCATCGCTTCGAGGTGCGCCTCACTTATCACCATAGGTGCCACCCGGCTGATGGAAGCTTCAATGTCTATCGCCGGATAATGTCCTGAGTCGGCCAAGGCCCGCGACAGCACTATGTGACCGTCCAAAATGGCCCGCGAGGCATCGGCAATGGGATCTTGCTGATCATCCCCTTCGGTAAGCACAGTATAGAAGGCAGTGATCGAGCCCTGCCCTTCACCGCCATTACCGGCGCGCTCCACCAAACGGGGCAACTTGGCAAATACCGAAGGCGGATAGCCTTTGGTTGCCGGCGGCTCACCGACCGCCAGAGCGATTTCCCGCTGCGCCTGGGCATAACGGGTCAGGCTATCCATCAACAGCAGAACATCATAGCCGAGATCGCGAAAATACTCGGCTATCCGAGTCGAGGTTTCGCAGGCGCGAAGGCGCATCAAGGGGGAGGTATCTGCCGGAGCAGCTATGACCACAGAGCGGGCCCGTCCCTCTGCGCCCAGGATCTCTTCGATAAACTCTTTTACTTCCCGGCCACGCTCCCCCACCAGGCCAACCACAATAATGTCGGCCGTGGTGCCGCGGGTCATCATGCCAAGAAGCACACTCTTACCCACGCCGGAGCCGGCAAAGAGCCCCATACGTTGGCCCTTGCCCACGGTAAGCATGGCATTGATGGCTCTGACGCCTACATCGAGCGGTTCGGTAATCGCCCGTCTGGCCAAGGGGTTGATTGCCGGGCTGTGGCGCGAGGCTTGTTCGTCTGTGTGCAGGGCGCCCATACCATCGAGCGGCTGGCCGTTACCGTCCAGCACCCGACCAAGAAGACTCAAACCAACGCTGAGCCCGGTTTGCTCACCAAGCGGCATCACTTTGGCTCCGGGCAGCACGCCCCTGAGTTCTTCCACCGGCATCAGATACAATAGCTCATCGTCAAAACCTATCACCTCGGCAATAAGCTTACCCGCCATGGTATCTATGGCACAGAGACTACCGACCGGCGCCCGGCAACCACTGGCTTCCAGCGTCAGGCCAACCACCCGCACCAACTGGCCGCTGGCAACCGCTTGAAACGGCGCTTGCTTTTCGGCCAAGTGTTTGAGTTCACTCAGCAGTTGGCTTCGGCGCTGCTGCATCATGAGCGTCTCCTTCGCTGGGCTGTTCGCCCTCTTGACTTGCGGTCTCGGCCTTGTCGCTCACAACGGCTGTTTGTTCATCTGCAAGCGTTTGCCCCTGCTCGCTGTCCGGTATAGGCGGGCTTGGCCTATCGTCTATTGCGGCCTGCTGCTGAGCAGCCCTTTTCGCCAACATGGATTGTTCGGCTTCAAGATTGGCAAACACCCCGTCCAAACGGGTTTCCAGACGCATATCCACTTGCGAGCGTTGGCTGTCCACCACACAATCGCCCCGGTTGAGGCCGGGATCGGCTTCCAGTGTCCAGCGGTTACGTGCCAGTTGTTCTTCACCGTAGAGCTCGCTGACCAAAGCCATATCTTCGGGATGCAGGCGCAGATTCACTTTCTGCTCTTTGAGTGGCAGGGCATCTATCCCTTGCCTGAGCGCCGCCAGTATATGTTCCGGATGGGTTTTCAATTCATGGGCAATAAGATTGCGCGCCAAAGTGGCGACCAAGGTCAGTAGCGATTCTTCTATCCGGGTATCCAGCAGCGCCAGCGGCGCCTCGAACTGAGCGAGCAAAGCATCGAAACGTTCTATCATGGCGGCGGCCTGCTGTAGGCCTTCTTCCCGGCCTTGCTCAAGCCCCTGGGAAAAACCTTCACTGTGGCCCTGTTCCAAGCCCTGAAGACGCCCTTCCTCCAGGCCTTTGGCCAGCCCTTGCTCCTTACCTTCGGCAAAACCTTCCTGCTCGGCTTGCTCGCGGATAGATTCGATTTCAGCCAAAGTCGGTGGCGAAATAACTTCTTCGGCAGCCTTGGGCTCTATGCGTCCAGGTTTGTGACCAAACAGGTTACTCGGCTTAAGCGGCATGGCGTCACCCACATCGGGCAACTGCCAATGAACAAACTCGTCTGCTTCATCCGGCGGCAAAATGTTGTGGGGCACCTTTTTGTCTGTCATTCAAATTCGCCTGTCAGAGGAATTCTTCACTGCCGCCGCCACCGAGCATAATCTCTCCGGCATCGGACAAGCGACGGGCGATGGACAATATCTCTTTCTGGGCCACTTCCACTTCGCTGATACGAATTGGCCCCATGGCCTCGAGATCGTCACGCAGCAATTCGGCAGCACGTTTGGACATATTGCCGAGGATCTTTTCCTTCAATGGCTCGTCGGCGCCCTTGAGCGCCTTCATCAGTACATCCTGCTGCACTTCCCGCAGCAGCGTCTGAATACCACGGTCGTCGACATCGATGAGGTTTTCGAACACGAACATCAAGTCCTGGATCTGCTGCGCCATCTCTTCGTCGGACTCGCGCAGAGTTTCCATCAGTTGGCTCTCCACCCCGGTATCCAGGTAGTTCATAATGTTGGCAGCAGCCTTCAAACCACCCATCTTGGCCGCCTGGGCGCCACCCTGACCGGCAAACTGTTTCTCCATGATGTCGTTCAGCTCCTGCAGTGCTGCAGGTTGTACCTCTTCAAGGTTGGCGATACGCATCATCAAATCGAGACGGGTGTTTTCCGGGAACTGGGCAAAGATTTCCGCCGCCTGATCCGGTTCAAGATAGGACAGTACAATGGTTTGGATCTGCGGATGTTCGTTCTGGATGATAGTCGCCACCTGTCTGGCGTCCATCCACTTGAGCGAGTCGAGGCCTTTGGCGCCACTGCCCATGACAATCTGCTCGATAAGATTACCGGCCTTGTCTTCACCCAATGCGGTAGTCAGTGCCTTACGCACAAACTCTTCGCTGTTAAAGCCGATGGAGGAGTATTTCTGGATATCATCCAGAAACAGCTTGTGAACCGCAACCACCTTCTCCTGGCCGAACTCCTGCATGGCCGCCATGGCCATACCCACCTTTTGAACCTGTTTGGGTTCCAAGTGTTTGAGAATAGAGGCCGCATCGGCTTCACTGAGACTCAGCAACAAAATGGCGGTCTTCTCAATCCCGTTGAGATTCTTGACGTCGAAGCCGCTCTCGGCTGGTTTATCCGCTTTTTTTTCAGGCATCTTCTTGCAACCAGTTCTTCACCACTTGGGTGGACAGTTCAGGTTCATTGGCCACCAGAGCACGTATGGCCTTAATCATATCATCATCTTTGTGTAGATCCGGTATCAGAATCGAACCGTCATCGGCATAGCTGTATTCACTTTCAGGGCGGTTGAGCATGCCCAGGGTGTCGGCAGCGTACTGATCTTCAATATCTGCCAGCTCGTGCCCCAGCGCAGGTTCATCCGGCATATTCTGGCCATCGGGGTAGATGAGGCGCTTGAGCATGGGACGCACCACGAACAGGATAAGCACCAAAATCACCAGGGCACCTATGCCGAGTTTCATCGCCCGCCAGAACCAGGGCTGCTCCCACAGAGGTGGCTCAGGCAGGTCTTCAACCAGCTGATCCATAAAGGGCACAGTCACCACTTCTATCATGTCGCCCCTTTGGCTGTTGAAGCCAACGGCGCCTTCCAACAAGCGGCGGATGTTGGCCATCTCTTCACCTGTGCGAGGCACTCTGGCGACCTGCCCATTTTCACCGGCAGCCCCAGCCTTGTAGTCGACCGCCACTGAGACACTGACCCGGCGTACCACGCCTATCTGCTGACGGGTATGGCTGATGGTGGTATCCAGCTCAAAATTACGCGTCGCTTCCCTATGGCTGTTGCCTGAAGTAACACTGCTGCTTTGCGTCGCATCGGCAGCGTTTTCAGGAATATTGGACTCCATCGGCGGCTGATTGGAAAGGGCTCCGGGGATACCGCCACTGCTGCCACCGACACTGTTGTTTTCAACTGTCATTTCACTGCGAAGTGATGGCAGATCTGGGTTGAAACGCTTGGCAGTTTGCTCGACGGCGGTGAAGTCCATGCTGACATCCACTTGAGAGGTGAAGTTTTCCGGGCCGAGAATGGGCATCAGAATCGAGTCAATTTTGTTGCGGTATTCGTTTTCTTTTTGTTGTACCAGTTCCAGCTCGCGCCTGGCGCGGGCAGATACTCCGTCCTGACTGCCTGAATTCAGCAAACGGCCGTTGGAGTCTGTCACTGTCACCCGACTGGGATCCATGTCATGAACCGCTGAGGCGACGATATCCACTATCGCATCAACCTCCTCCTGGCCTAAACCGCCCCTGCGGGTATTGACCACCACAGTGGCACTGGGCTTGGCACGGTTGCGGGCGAACACATTTTCCTTTGGCAGCGCCAGGATCACCTTGGCGCGGCTGACACTATTGAGCTCTTCAATCGCCCGCGCCAGGTTCATCTCCTGACTCTGCTTCAGCCGTGCCTGCTCCATCCGCTGGCTGACACCAAAGCCGGAGTCCTGGCTCAGATAATCCTTGGCATCGGCGCTGGAATCTATACCGGCGCGGCTCAGCATCATCTTCACGTCCTGGTATTTATCTTCAGGAACAGTAATCACATCGACTTCAATCTTGTACGGCACCCGGTTCTTATCCAGCACATCGAGTACTTGTACCATCTCCTGAGTGTCCATCTTGCCCAGTGGCCGATATTCAGGCTCCTGAGCCCAGATCATCACAAATACCGCCAGCGCCAGACAGATAGCCAATGCCAGGATCATGGTGATCTGCCGCAACATATCCACTCCCCCGAGGGAGCCCAATACACCCGACTTGTTTTCCTGTTGGACCCCATCCAGCGTAGTTCCAGCGGCGGAAACATTGGATCCTGCTACTAATTCTGTGCTCACTGTGCGTTCCTGTTATCCGGGATCTGTGATGCAAGCAGGCCTTAAACAGGCATGCTCATAATCTCTTTGTAGGCTTCGACCAGCTTGTTGCGCACCTGCACTGTAGCCTCGAAGGCAACGCTGGCTTTCTCGCGGGCAATGACAGTGTCAGACAGAGACACAGTGGTGTCGCCCATCTCCAGCCGGGTAGCCAGATTGGATGATGTGCTTTGCAGCTCACTGACATTGCCGACCGCCTGGGCCAGCAATTGGCTAAAGTCGGCCCCTGAGGTATTGCCCACCTGACGTACAGGCGAAGACTGAAATCCCGTTGGGGCAATTTCACCTTTAAGTGATTGCATTTCCTGCAATAAAGAATTGGCACCTATTTGCATCTTCTCACTCCTGTCGTCAGCGAATTGACGAAAAATCTGGGTTACCGGACTCTATGCAATTAGTTTGCCAAAAGTGGAAAAAACAAGATTGAGAGAGCTAAAGGCCCTGAATTCAAGCAGAGCCAGAGGAAAGACAAAAGGATTGGAAAGCGGCCTGACGGCCACTTTGGGAGATGACTCAGGCGGGCACCTCTATGCCCATCTCGCGCATACGCGCCATCTTGTATCTGAGAGTGCGGGCACTGATCCCAAGCTTCTCGGCCACCAGCTTACGGCTGCCCTGACACTGAGCCAGAGTCTCGAGAATAATTACATGCTCCTGAGCCTTGAGTTCATCACCGAGTGCTTCCGGCGTTTCCTGGGCTGTGGTATCTCCCAGCGCAACATCCTGCAGATCGATAATAATATCGCCGGCTTCTATCTGCCCTTGATTCAAGATCAGTGCTCGCTGGATCACGTTATCCAGCTCACGGACATTCCCCGGCCAGCGGTGGGCCAACAAACGCCGCACAGCAGCATCGCTGAGAGTTGGAACCGGGTTAATCGCCGCATTTTCGGCATGGCGTGCCAACAGATGCTTGGCCAGCGGAATGATATCCGCCGGTCGTTGATTCAGTGCCGGCCAGGCAAGCGGGAACACATTGATCCTGTAATAAAGATCTTCGCGAAACTCGCCCTTGGACACCATATCTTTCAGATCCCGGTTGGAAGTTGCCAGCACCCTGACATCGAGCTTAATGGTCTTGCGGCCACCCAGGCGTTCAACCTCACGCTCCTGCAGCACCCGCAGCAGCTTGGCCTGCAAAGACAGCTCCATTTCGGAAATCTCATCGAGCAACAGGGTGCCGCCATGAGCCTGTTCAAACTTGCCGGGGCAAGCCTGATAAGCCCCGGTAAAGGCGCCTTTTTCGTAGCCAAACAAGGTGGCTTCGAGCATATTTTCCGGGATGGCGGCGCAGTTAATCGCCACAAAAGGCCCGTCAGGTCTTTGGCTATGCTGATGAATATAGCGAGCCAGCACCTCTTTGCCCGAACCGCTGGGGCCACTTATCATCACAGAGGCGTCAGAGGCGGCTACCCGCTGCGCCAATGCCAGCAAGGCCAAGCTCTTTTCATCGGCCACTACGGGGCTGCCACTAACCACTTTGGGACGTAAATAACGACTCACCTGATTAAGCAGCACCTGAGGAGCAAACGGCTTGGCGAGATAATCTACCGCCCCCAATTTGATGGCACTAACTGCATTATCGATAGTGGCATAGGCCGTCATCAACAGGACCGGCAACTGCGGATGCTGCTGACGCAGATAATCCAGCAGTCCCATACCGCCGATACCCTCCATCTGTACATCGCTTATCACCATGTCAAAACGATTACCTTTCAAAGCCGTTATCGCTTCTTCGGCACTGGCGACATCGACGCACTCATAGCTGGCCAGCAACAAGGTATCGAGCAACGCTTCCCGAAGCGCGGAATCGTCTTCCACCAACAAAATTTTTGCTTCGCTCATGCCACGCCTCCTTGAGAGTCTGTCGTCAGCGGGAATGTCAGCGTAACGGTACAACCGGCGCCCAACTCACAGCTGAGATCCAATTTGCCGCCGTGGCTGCGCACGACTGACTGCACCACCGCCAGCCCAAGCCCTGTACCCTGACGCTTGGTGGTGAAGAAAGGCTCCAACACCTGTTTTTGCATCTTGCTATCAAGCCCCTTGCCGTTATCTATCACATCAAGGCGCAGTGCCTGGTCACAGCTCAGACGCAGAATGACGTTTGTGGCACCGGCTTCCAGGCTATTGATCACCAGATTATTGATGGCAGAGCTCAATCCATGAAGATTAACCTGCATCTCGCGGTCACCTTCAAGTTGCAGACTCAATTCGGCGTTTTGCTTAGCGGCAATTGGCTCGCAGTTGGCCATCACTTTTTCCAGCACTGTCGAGAAAGGCACTCTGTCGCAGGCTTCCTCTTGCTTACCTTTGGCAATCAACAACATATCATTGACCTGCTGCTCCAACTCGGAAAGTCTGTCGAGCAGTTTGCCCTGAAAACGCTCTCTTGAGCCGGTATCCAGCCTTGGGCTGCCCAAATTGGCGGCATAAAGTAAAGCGGCAGAAAGCGGAGTGCGTATTTGGTGCGCCAAAGTGGCAACCATTTTTCCCAGAGCAGACAGGCGTTCAAGGTGGGAAAGGTTTTGCTGCAATAGCCGGGTTTCGGTGAGATCGGTCAGCATAATCAGCTGCCCCTGCTCAGGTGTCAGCGGCGTAATCGCCAGTTTCACCCGGCGGCCATTGCGCAGGGAAACTTCATGACCATCGTCTTTTTGCGGTGCGAAGGCGCGATTTATAATAGTAAGCCAGCGCTGACCCACCAGAGGAACACCCAACAAAGATTCGGCAACCGGGTTGGCTTCGCTGACCAAGCCGTCACCATTGAGGATAACGACGCCCGAAGGCATGGCCTGCAGAATATGCTCCATACGATTGGACATATTGGCGGCTTCCCTTACCGGGATCCATTCGCGGCCATGATGAGAGATGGTTTCGAGCTGTGCCAGCGGGCTTGCGGACATATTAACCCCGTCAAAAATACGATGCTGACAGGGTTAATGCAGACTTTATGCCAACTTAAAAGTCAAAAATTATCAGGATATTAATCTTTACTCATGCCGTATTTACGCATTTTCTCCACCAGAGTGGTACGGCGAATACCAAGCATTTCCGCGGCGCGGGCAACGACATTATCCTGCTGATCCAGTGCTTGGCGTATCATATCGATTTCCAACTCAGCCAAGAGATCCTTGAGATTGACTCCTTCAGGCGGCAGCTCACTGGGGAAACGGGTATCAGGCAGATCAACCGGTTCTTCGTCATTGAAGATAGATGCCAAGGCATCACGCTCAAGCTGTTCTTCGCTAACCTCAACCGAGTACTCGGGCACATCAATATGACGGTATTTAACCGGTAGATCATTAACGTCGACCAGACCACCCGGATAGAGGATAGTTAACCTCTCAACCAGATTGGACAGTTCGCGGACATTACCGGACCAGCCATGTTCCTTAAGCGAGTCGATGGCACGCTGGGTAAAACGCACCCGGCCCTTACCTTCGTTGAACACCCGGCTGACCAACTCCTGCAATAATAGCGGGATATCATCCCGGCGCTCACTAAGGGGCGGCATTTCGATGGGAAATACATTGAGACGATAGAAGAGATCTTCGCGAAACTCCCCTTCTTCAATCATGGTTTCCAGATTTCTGTGAGTCGCGGCCACTACCCGTACATCGGCGTTAATCGCCTTGTTGCCACCCACACGTTCAAACACTCTCTCCTGCAACACCCGCAGCAACTTGACTTGCATCTGCAGCGGCATATCGCCGATTTCATCGAGGAACAGAGTGCCGCCTTCGGCCAGTTCAAAACGCCCCTTACGGGAGCTGATGGCGCCGGTAAAAGAACCTTTCTCATGACCAAACAGTTCACTTTCCAACAGTTCCGGCGGAATGGCACCGCAGTTGACCGGAATAAAAGGGCCATCACGACGCTCTGAAAGATAATGGATATTACGGGCAACCACTTCTTTACCGGTACCAGAGGGGCCCAGCACCAACACTGTGGCATCAGAGCCGGCCACCTGGTTGATCAGGTGGCGCACATTGGCGATACCTTCGCTACGGCCAACAAGACTGCGGAACAGTTTGGTTTGATTGGCACTGGTAGGTACCTGAGGCCGCTTGACCTGGCCAAAAACCTGACAGAAGTGCAATAACTCGGTTAACTGGGAATAGCTCAGGGGTTCATCAATCCGGCCAAGCAGATTCGAGGAGCTAATGCTACTCTGCCCAAGCAGTAACATGGGCTGCCATGGCAGTTTGAACATCAGTGATTGTAATGCATCACCCTCTACGCTATCTGCAACCAAAATCATGGCCCGACATCGAGTTTCCGGCGATTGTGCATCAATTGTATCGGGAGCCACGACTTCGACTTGCTCACCAATAAACTCTAAAACACAAGACAAGCGATTGGTACGCTCAGAGGGGGGTCCGACAAGTAAAATTCGTTGATCTGTATGCATCATTCAGTGGGCCGCTAAGCTTTGGCAATTATGGATTCGCATTAATTATTAGTGTTAGTTGCTCTGGAAAGTCTGGCAATGCTTTCTTCACATACTCAGCTAAATTTGTAGCAATGCTGAATATTGTATTATCGGCACGATATAAGCAAGCCTAGGATGGCTTTTCTGCCTACCCCTTCCAGATTTTAGTCTAAATTCAGGGTATAAACGTCGATATCGTCAATTAAATGACGAACGTCAAAAAGGCGCCTTAAGCGCCTTTGTTCAGAGTGAGCAATAACTCAGCGGTTTTCTTCGTGAGCCGTAAGATGATGTTTATCGGCGGGGATAGCATCCCAGGCTTCTTTGATATCCCGCAGCACAGCCGCAACATCATCCAGAGCCTGCACATCATTGTTGAGATTCGCCTCTGTAATACGCCGCAGCATAAAGTCGTACAGATTATTGAGGTTGGTAGCGATCTCACCACCGGCTTCCATATTCAGGCTGTTGCTGAGACCGGTTATAATACCTATCGCCTTGTTGATGAAAATCCCCTTTGCCGACTGATCGCCTTGCTCAATGGCATAACGACTCTGAGCGATACGCTCCAATGCGCCGTTGAACATTAACTGAACGATCCTGTGTGGTGATGCTACGGAAATTTCATTCTCCAATGATACCTTCCGATAAGATTTCAGCGACCCTCTCATAAATACCTACCTGTTTGCATCTATAGACCTGTAAACGTTAACCTGACGTTTATTCTGGCTTCTGAGCGCCAAAAGCTCTTGCCTTTGTTGACGTACTGCTTTGGCATCCTGTTCAAAAGTGGCTGTCAGTTGCAGTTGCTCTTCAAGCAGTACAGGATCCTGCACTTGTGCTATCAAAGCCTGAAGCAAAATTTGACGCCTGTTTACCAGCTCATGCAAATTAGAGACCAACTCATCAGTTTTTTCATCCTCGGCGGGAATTGTCAGTAGGCAATCCAAAGCCCGGCGCAGCAATTCGTTGATCTGATTTAATTCTTCGGTTACCTGCATCTTTTATCCCAATCAGCCTTTCTTGATTGCCCCTGGTAAAGAGTTCAATGCTCCTACAACATTCTTGCCTTGGGCGTTCAGCTTGCCGACGACCAAATCCATCGCATTAAATTGTTTGGTCAATCTCTCTTCCAGCAATTTCATCTTACGGTCAAAGGCTTCACGCTGCACCTCAAGACGTTTTTTATCGCCTGTATAGGAGTTATTACGGGTATCAATCACACCACCGGTCTTGATATAGGACTTGGTTAATTCGCCCATAGCGTTCGCTATACCGGTATCTTTAGTGGCAAATAGTGCTTCAACTCCCCCCATATTGGTCTTGATGGCTTCATCCAGCTTGGCATCATCGATTGAAAGTTTGCCATATCTGTCTGCTTTAATACCAATATCATAGAGTGCAATAGAGCCGTTGGCTGTTGCCACCCTGTCACTGATCCCGGAACGCAGCTGAGACTCCAGTGAACGGATCATTGAGTCACCCTGTAGCGCAGCTGCCTCCTTTTTTTTCGCATCGTAAGCTGACATTTTTTCTATCGAGGTGATCAGACTATTGTAAGCCTCGACAAAACCTTTGACGTTTTCTTTAACCGCATCTGTATCCTGAGCTATGGTCAGCTTGGTGGTCTTGTTGACATCAGCATCAGTGAGATTAAGGGTCACACCTGTAATAGCATTTTTTACTTCGTTGGACTGAGAGGTAAGCTTTTGACCATCAATATAAAGTACTGCGTTGCCGGCAGCCTGAAGCTCTTGTAAATTACTGCCGCCGAACATATCTGAAAGCCCGCTACCTGAAGTATCGGTTGCGGTGATGCTTATCTGATTATCTGTGCCTTCTTTGTCGGAGCTGAACACCAAACGACTGCCGGCATCACTGGTGATAACTGTTGCTGTCACACCGGCATTGTCAGAACTGGCATTTACCTTTTTGGCAATATCCTCAAGAGAATCAGTCGCTTCAACGTCAATACTAAAACTCTTGCCATTGACAGCAAGCTGCAGACTCCCTTCACCGATACCAGCGCTGGCATCAGCGGTAGCAGCACCGGCCACTTTATGTTGCTGGGCCAAGGCTTCAACCTTGATATTATAGGAACCGGGCAAAGAGTTTTTATCTGCTGTGGCAGTAAAGAAATCTTCATTGCCCAAGGTGACAGTACGTTGATTCAAGGCGCCGCCATCCTGGAGCTTTTTCAGTGCGTCCTGGAATTTTGACAGTTCACTCTTAAGCGTACCCATGGCAGAAACTTTGGCATCTAGTCTAGCCTCAGTCTTATTAAATATCGCCTCTTTGGGCACTTTCTCGGCATCAACCAAAACCTTGACGATCTCGGTAATATTAAGTCCCGATCCCAACCCTGTTGCTGTTAATGCCATATCAACCTCTATCTCATGTTAAGCCTGTTCAGGCTTCAGTCTTCATCAATAATCCTGCGACTTCAGACAGTTTTGCCGCCAGCTCCAACGCTTCCTCACTGGGGATCTGTCTAATCACGTCCCCGGATTCCACATCCATCACACTGACAACGTGAGTTCCGGATGATTCATCCACTTTAAATGCCAAGCCCTTGCGCATCATGGACATGGTATTGGAGAGTTCCTCTGCCACCTGCTGCAATTGCTCAGGATCCTGCTGTATATCCTCGTTTTGCTCTGCCTCATCTACCGGCTTGAGCAAGGCCGTCGCCTCAATGTCAGTGGTTTTCTGGGCAACCTCTTGCCACTGCCCGGATTTTACTTCTGCCCTCACAGGGACAGTATTGGATAAATTAGTGACTTCCATCGCCTATTCTCCACTCAGTTGATCTATCTGCCGCAATATCTTCCTTCCATGAATGCAGCAAAGGGAGATCCGTAGCCGAACCTCCCTTTTACTGACGCGATAGCTAACCTGAAAAATTACAGCAGTGACAGTGCTACCTGCGGTAACTGGTTAGCCTGAGCCAACATGGCCGAACCTGTTTGTTGCAGCACCTGGTTCTTGGTCATGGCAGAGGTTTCCTTGGCAAAATCCACATCCACAATACGACTCTTGGCGTCGGCAACGTTAGCCTGAGTATTGGCACTGTTGCTGATATTGTGTGCCAGACGGTTCTGAATGGCGCCCAACTCGGCGCGTTGTGAGTCGATGTTCTTGATAGCGTCATCAAGCTTGCCGATAGCTGCGTCGCGGCCAGCAGAGGTGGTGACATCCAACGCGTTTACAGAAAGAGTCGTGGCGTTAGTAGTCTTAACCTTGATGATCACATCTTCGTTGTCCTGGTGGCCTACCTGGAACTTCTTACCGGTAGAGAATCCACCATCCATCAGCTTGGTGTTACCAAAAGCAGTGGTGTTACCAATGGCTGTGATTTCAGTCGCCAGCGCATCCATCTCGTCTTTGATGGCAGTCAAGTCAGCAGCGCTGTTGGCACCGTTTTCAGACTGGATGGCCAAATCACGCATACGTTGCAGCATATTGGTCTGCTCCTGCATCGCACCTTCAGAGATCTGCGCGATAGAGATAGCATCATTGGCATTACGCATACCAACTTCCAAACCGCGCACCTGGCTATTCAGACGGTTGGAAATCGCCAGACCTGCAGCATCATCTTTAGCACTGTTGATACGCAGACCACTGGACAGACGCTCCATTGAAGTAGCCAGGCTACTGTTGGAGAGATTCAGGTTTTTCTGAGCTTTCAGTGATGTTACGTTGGTATTTACTGTAATAGCCATAATGATTTCCTCTTTACCTGGCTTGGGAAAACTAGCCTGTCTTCGTTTGAGCCAGGCGGGTCTTACTGGTTACAGTAACTTTAACGGCACCCCTGTTTTTATCTTTAGGTATTTTTTCCAAAAAATCATCAATTATTTCTAACCAAATGATTATTTTGAAAAAATAATATCACCAGCTGCGTAAAACTGCTGGTGATATTCCCGGCAAACATATCATTAGCCCAATAGAGAAAGGGCTACCTGAGGCAACTGGTTGGCCTGCGCCAGCATGGCAGAACCTGTCTGTTGCAGTACTTGGTTCTTGGTCATGGCCGAGGTTTCCTTGGCAAAGTCCACATCCACAATACGGCTCTTGGCGTCGGCGACGTTGGCCTGAGTATTGGCGCTGTTGCTGATATTATGTGCCAGACGGTTTTGGACCGCACCCAATTCGGCGCGCTGAGTATCTATGTTCTTGATAGCCTCATCAATCTTACCAATGGCAGAGTCACGACCGGCAGAGGTCAGTACCGTCAGCGCATCGACAGACAGAGAAGTGGCGTTGTTGGTCTTTACTGTCACAGTTACATCTTCACCGTCCTGATGGCCTACTTGAAACAGCTTGCCACTGGCGAAATCACCGGTCATCAGCTTGGTATTACCAAACGCAGTACTGTTACCGATTGCGGTGATCTCATCGCGCAGCTGATCCATTTCGTCTTTTAGTGCCTGCAGATCGGCGGTGCTGTTGGCACCGTTTTCAGACTGGATGGCCAAGTCACGCATACGCTGCAACATGTTGGTTTGCTCCTGCATCGCGCCTTCGGCAATCTGGGCGATAGAGATGGCATCGTTGGCGTTACGCATGCCCACTTCCAAACCGCGCACCTGAGAGTTCAAACGGTTGGAAATTGCCAAACCGGCGGCATCGTCTTTGGCGCTGTTGATACGCAGGCCACTGGACAGACGTTCCATGGAGGTTGCCAGGCTACCGGATGACATGTTCAGGTTTTTCTGCGCCTTCATTGAAGTTACGTTGGTATTAACGGTAATAGCCATGTTGAGTTCCTCTTCCTAGTTTTAGCGCCAAGACTCGGAGCTTGGCTAAAATTGTTAACAATTTATCTGACAGACGGGTAGGTCTTTGTTTACTGTTAAATAAAGTCAAACAGGGAAACAGAACCCACTCTACTGAACACATTTGAAACGGCGTTCAAGGCCAACTGCTGTTTTTGAAATTCGGTTATCGCCGCGGCGTAATCGAGATCCTCCAGCAGTGACAATGCCGACTTATTCACCAACTCTTCTTCTGCATGATTGCTGCTGTAGCTTTCGAGGCTTTTGAGACTGTTGCCCGCAACACCTCTGGCCACACCGAGTTGAGTCATACCACTGTCAAGATTATTCAATAACTGTGCCAACTCAGCTTGTCCGTTGGGGGTATTGACCAGATCGGGATCCTCCAGCAGGGTTATCGCCTGTTGAATGGTGTCGAAAATCGGCACCTCGGCCTTAGGTTCCATGGTGAAGGAATCCCCGCCAGCCGGCGTGCCATCCAGCTTCACCTCTATACCGTTGAAGCTCACTGGGTTACTGGCATCGAAGTTAGCCACATTGCTGACAGCCGAACCGCTTGAATCCAACACTTGCAAATCAACCCCACCAGCGCCGTTATCGGTAAAGTTAAAGGTGTAGGTATCAGCCACATGGCTCCCAGGAGGGCTTATTTTGGCGCTGAGTACCCTGAACTCCCCGGTTTGTGGGGCCAAATAATTGACGCCGTAGTCACCCAAGGCGTTGGCAGCATTCATAAAAGCCGAGTCCCCGGGAATATTGGTGCCCATAGCAACCCCTTGTGCCACCAAGGCATCACGAACGCCGCTGTCACCGCTGTAAACCATGTTGCCGCTGGCATCGAAGGCAAAGGGCTGAGTGTCTGTGTTGTATCCGGCAAACAGGTAATTGCCTGACTCATCCTGGGTATTGGCAATACTTAGAAGTTCATCCAAACTGCTGCGCATTTCATCGGCAATAGTTTGCCGCTCCGAGGGACCAAGGGTGCCATTTACTGCACGCAGCATCTGTTCACGAATGCCAGTGACCAAAGTTTCGGCGCTGCCGAGCTTGCTTTCCGCCAAAGATAAGCGGTTTTTGCTGTAATCCACATTCTTGAGATACTGCTGCACCAGCGCGTTTTGCTGGTAGAGGTTGTCTATGCCGATAGCTGCAACCGGATCATCACCGGCAGTGTTAACCTTTTTACCGCTGGATAGCTGCTCGAGGATCCTGTTGGTATCGGTTTGCTTCTGCAGAATGCTGTTTAAATTCTGCTGATACATCTGTGAAGTTGAAATACGCATCTCTCAAGCTCCTATCGAACCGAACTGAACAGGGTGTCGAACAGGGTATTGGCCGTAGTCATGATCCGTGCCGATGCCTGATAGGCCTGTTGGAACTGCATCAAATTGGCCGCTTCTTCATCCAGGTTAACCCCGGATTCCGATTGCACCCTGGCATAAGCCTGATTGTAAATGGCCTCCGCCGAACCGGCCCTGACTTGGGCAGATTTGGTTTGGCTGCCAATATCCAGCTTGGTTTTTTCAAACACATCACCCAGGGTCGACTTACCGTTATTCATTATCTTGCTGTCACTGAGTTTGGCCATGGCCACGGCATTGCTGTTGTCACCCGGCGCAAAGCTGAGATCAAAGGTGAAACTCTCACTACCGCCACTGCTGCCATCAACTTCAAAAGTAAAACCAAAGGCGCTGATCTGCGGCGGAGTGCCCGCAGCCGTCCCGGTTGCCAAAGAAGCGCCGTTGACATCAAATACTTCATAGCCAGGTGGATTGACACTGGTATCCAGGGTGAATGTCAGTTCACTGTCAGTCACGGGGAAGTTAGCCGCGCTTCTGTCGTCTATGCTGACCAACTTCACCGAAGTGCTGCCTGAATTACCTGCGTTGGCGGTAATTTTCGGCGCCGCTGCGGCAATGCCTTTGGGATCTGACATCACTACATCTATGTTGGCCGCCGCATTGGCCGTTGGCCGTATTTCAAACCTGTCACCGGCAGCCATGGCACCGGCATCAATTTTGATACTGAAGCCGTTGGCGCCTTCCAGGGTATCGCCGTTGAGCGTCAAATTGGTCACAGCCCCCGTCTTCATGTCTTTGAGTTCATAAGTACCGGCATTGGTATAGTTCAGCTCATAACTGCTGCCGGACAGGGCGCCGACATCATCGATATTAACGCTCAAAGAAGCTGTGCCAGAGTTGCCGGAATAGGCGCCGACACGGCCGGCGGCAATCACAGGGTCATTGATATCGGTAAAAATGGGTTGTCCGAGCTCGCCATTGAGATCAAAACCCTGGGACTGCATCTCGTTAAAAGCATCGGCAATTCCCAGCGCCAACTGCCCCAGCTCATGACTGGCGGGCATCAGGGTGTTGTCACGAAAATCAAATAAGGCGCCCAGTTGCCCCCCAAGCTTGGCGGGGTCAGCCTTCAACTCGTTGCCCCCGAGGCTATAGGTCAGCTCTGGCTCATTGGGGAAGGGGTCACCTGCGGTCATGCCCATGGTCATGGCCACTTCACCGGATACCAACATAAAAGAGCTGCCCAGCATGATGGAGCGGGCACCGTTTTCCAGCGGGATCACATTGACTTCGGCGTACTGGCTTAACTCTTTAATCAGCGCATCTTGCTTATCCAACAGCTGCGCATCGTTACCGGGTGACTTCATCAGTTCAAGATTGATCTGCGCCATCTCTTTACTGATCTCATTGATCCTGGTGGTAATGCTTTCAATCTGATCATTGGTTTGCTGCACCTGACCTGTCAGATGACTCTGCATTTGATTGAGATTCTGCGCCAGTTGTGAAGCCGAATTGAGCACTGAACCGCGGATCCCCAGATCCGCTGGCAGGTCAGCCAGACTGTTGAGGCCGGAGAAAAAGTCATTCAATGAGGCAGGCACCGCCTTGCCTATTTGGGAAAACAGCTGATCCAGCCCGCTGAGCTTGGTGTAGCTGGCCTCGGCAGCACTGAGCCCTGTCTGACCGATACGCAGCTCTCTGGCAGCATAATCATTGTAGATACGCTTTACATCCTGCACATAAGTACCTGTGCCATAGAAGTTATTGCCAAGACGCATTGAGGTGGAGCTGCCCTGAATAGCCACCTGGCGGTGATAGCCTTCGGTATTGACGTTGGCAATATTGTTACTGGTCACCCCTAATTGTGATTGGGCAGCCAGGATCCCACTGCGGGCTATATTGAACAGATCCATAGACATGGGTTATCGCTCCTGCACCTTTACTGGCCCGGCTTTGAGCCGAACTCCTGCAACAACTGACCAAAATCGGCCTTGATGGTATCCAGCACTTTCATCACCTTGTTGGCATATTGAGGATCCGTGGCGTATCCCGCCTCGGCCAGTGCCTTGATAAACTCGTCGGGATTAGCGGCCATCTTGCGCGCCTGGCTGTAACGATCGTTATCGGAAATAAAGCTGACAAAATCATCAAAGCTCTGCTCAAAACTGTCGTACACCCGGAAGTCAGCCTTTTGCCGCACAGCTGTGCCCTGCTCATATTCCAGGGTCGACACCGCCGCTTTCTCACCCTGCCAACGTCTGTCGGCCTTGATATTGAACAGGTTGTTGCTGGACTCACCTTTATGACCACGGACCATCTTCTGGCCCCAACCTGTCTCCAACGCCGATTGCGCCAGCAAGACTTCGGGTTGAGTCCCCAAGGCATCGGCGGCAACCTTGGCATGAGGATAAAGCTGTCTGACAAACTCTTCCTGACTGCCGATTGCCGGCCGCGCCTGCCGCCATGACGGCAATACTTTGCCGCTCAATACCTGCTGCAGACTGTCACTGCTTGGCAGCGCGGATGCTTTGGCCGCAGTCGCTTCAACACCGGATATCTTCTCTGTCTGGCCGCCGTTCAAAGCCGTGACATTGCGGTTATCGACATCGCCGCGGAGCACTGAGGCCGGGGTAATGCCGGAATTTTCCGGTGACAACTGCTGCACCATGAGATCCGCCAGCCCCAGCATGCCTTTGGAGGACAGCTCCACCGACATCTGCTGATCGTGCATCTGCTCGTAGAACTTGGTGTACTGACTGTTCATCGGGCTGTCGGATTCAAATATCGCGTTGGCATCTCGCATGCTTTTCATCAACATCTGCACAAAGATGCCTTCAAACTGCTGCGCGACTTCTTTAAGCGCTGCTTTTTGATCCTGCTGCGCCTGGGCTCTGAGCTTGTCCAGCCCACCGAGATCCAGAAATTGCGAAGCATCAGCCATTTTGTTCATAGTCGATAAACCAATGTGCCATTAATCAGATGATGATGAGTTCACCATGCAAAGCCCCTGCCATCTTTAAGGCTTCGAGGATTGCCAACACATCCGATGGCGCCGCGCCCACCATATTCACCGCCCGCACCAACTCATCGAGGGAAGTGCCCGGGTTGAACATAAACATACGCCGGTTGTCCTGAGCCACATCTATGGTGCTGTTGCTGGTCACCGCAGTCTGGCCGCCGGCCAGGGCATTGGGTTGAGAAACCTGAGTTGCTTCGGCAATGGTGACGGTAAGGCCGCCATGGGTCACAGCCGCCGGCAAGAGTTTGACGTCCTTACCCACCACTAT
Source organism: Shewanella indica (assembly GCF_033842865.1). Lineage (NCBI taxonomy): Bacteria > Pseudomonadati > Pseudomonadota > Gammaproteobacteria > Alteromonadales > Shewanellaceae > Shewanella > Shewanella indica. The sequence goes on along the minus strand of NZ_JAWXXR010000001.1, from coordinate 2,891,875 downwards.
GGTGCCGGTGCGGGAGTTGACTATCACCTTGGCCGATTCATCGGCTGGCTCAACCTGAATATTTTCCAGGGTGGCCAGGAAAGATACCCGCTGCGACACATCTCTGGGGGCGCTGACCTGAATGGAGGAAGCATCGAGCGCCCGCGCCATACCCGGGCCGAGTAAGCCGTTAATGGCATCAGCGGTACGTTTTGCGGTGGAGAAATCGGCTCGGTGCAGGTTAAAAGTCAGGTGATCGCCATTACCGAAGGGGCTGGCCACTTCACGCTCGACTATGCCGCCGTTGGGAATCCGGCCCACGGTTGGCGTGTTCTGGATAACCTTGGAACCATCCAGCCCCTCGGCACTGAAGCCGCTGACCACCAGACTCCCCTGGGCGATGGCGTAAACATTGCCATCCACCCCTTTGAGGAAAGTCTGCAGAAGGGTACCGCCGCGCAAGCTCTTGGCTTCCCCAAGACTCGATACAGTCACATCCAGGGTTTGTCCCGGCTTGATAAATGGCGGCATATCGGCATGCACAGCCACCACGGCAATATTCTTGATCTTGGGCCTGAAGTTATCCGGCAGATTGATGCCAAAATTCTTCAACATGGTCTTGAAGGTCTGCTCAGTGTAACGGGTCTTCTCCCCGGTTCCCGGCAACCCCACCACCAGGCCGTAGCCTATCAACTGGTTGTCCCTGACCCCTTGGATATCGGCGATATCCTTGATGCGCTCGGCCTGCCCCGGAAGAGAAACCAGCAAACAGGCAAGTGCCATGATTAATTTTATTTTCATGAGCTTATCCTCAGAAAGGCCACCAGTCAGAGAGGAAGAACTGGCTCAGCCAGCCCACCTTTTGCGACTCGGCAAAGGTGCCGGTACCGCTGTACTGAATACGGGCATTGGCGACTTTGGGCGAATCTATGGTGTTTTCAGGGGTAATATCCTGCGGCCGAATAATGCCGGTTACCCGAATAAATTCGTCGCCATTATTGATGGTGATCCACTTTTCACCGCGAATAACCAGGTTGCCATTGCCCAGCACCTGCATCACGTTGGCCGAGATCTGCCCGGAGAGACTGTTACTCTGATCGGCATCGGCCTCGCGATTGGTATCCATGCTGTCGCCGTAGCGAAAATCCAACGGGTTGCCCTTGATGGTGACATTGTTGCCGCCCATGTAGAGCGGGTTCACTGACATGTCCGAGCCTTTTTTGATCTTGTTGCCGACGCTCTTTTTCGCTTGGGTCGACTCCACCAACACCACAGTGATGATGTCCCCTACCCTGTGCGCCCGCAGATCCGAATAAAGTGAAGATGCCTGGCTGTCCTGATAGATAGAGCCGGTCGGTGCGATTCGGGTCGGCGGCGCTTCAGGATACACAGGCGCAAAATAGGGATCATCGGCTATCGGTTTGTTCTGGGTAGAGCTGCAAGCCCCCAGAAATAAAGCCGGAATGATAAGGAACAAGGGTTTCATCACATCACCTCATCACAGATTCTGGTTCACGTAGGCCAGCATCTGGTCTACGGCCGAAATGACTTTGGAGTTCATTTCGTAGATCCGCTGACTTTCAATCAGGTTAACCAACTCTTCGGTCACGTTAACGTTGGAGGTTTCCAGCGAGCCCTGACGAATGGAGCCCAAACCGTCGAGTGAAGCCGTGCCCTGAATTGGGGTACCGCTGGCGCCCGTCTCCAGATAGAGGTTTTGCCCTATGGGATCCAGGCCGGACGGATTGATGAAATCAGAGATGGTCAACTGCCCGACCACCTGGTTTTCGGCGGCGCCCGGGGTTTTAACCGACACTTCGCCTTCGGCGGAAACGGTAATACTGGTGGCATCGTCCGGAATGGTAATGGCAGGCTGCAACACATAGCCGGCGCCGGAAGTCACTATCTGGCCGGTATCATCCAAACTGAACTGGCCGTTACGAGTGTAGGCCGTGGTGCCATCAGGCAGCTGAATTTCAAAGAAGCCCGGGCCCTCAATCATCATGTCCAGCGCGTTATCAGTGGTTTGCAGGTTACCCTGGGAGAAAATTTTCTGGGTGGCCACCACTTTAGTACCTGCGCCCAGGTTAAGGCCATTGGGCAACTTGGTGTTGGAGGCGCTGATACCGCCGGCCTGATTGACTGTCTGGTACAGTAAGTCTTCAAATATCGCCCGGCCCTTCTTGTAGCCTATGGTGCTGGCATTAGCGACGTTATTTGAAATCACCGAGATGTCCGTTTGCTGGGCATCTAACCCAGTCTTACTTATCCATAACGCGGGATGCATATCAATTACTCCTAGCTAATGCGCATCAGTGAAGCGGACGACTTGTCGTTCTCTTCTGCGGTTTTCATCATTTTTACCTGCAGCTCAAACTGACGTTGCAGCTCAATCAGGTTGACCATCTCATCCACGGCATTGACATTACTGCCTTCCACGGCGCCGCTTTCCACATTGACAAAGGGATCGGCGGCGGCCGGATTGCCATCCAAAGTACGGAACAAGCCATCTTCACCGCGCATCAGGTTCTGATTGCCCGGGTTAACCAACTTGATGCGACCCACCTCCTCTATCACCTCGGCGGTTGCGCCTTGAGGACGAATAGAAATAGTGCCGTCTGTGGCAACCTGAATTTTGTCTATCGGCAGCGGCAACACTATCGGGCCGTTATCACCCATTACCGGGTTGCCCCTGTCGTTACGCAGCAAACCTGTAGTGTCAAAACTCAGACTACCGGAGCGGGTATAGGCCTCACTGCCATCGGCGGCCTGCACCGCAATCCAGCCTTGATCTTTGATGGCAATATCCAGATCCCGTCCGGTCGATTTGATAGGGCCGGACTGAAAGTTGGCCGAGGGCGACTCTGTCATGGCGAACACCCGGGTCGGCAAGCCCTCACCGAAGGCTTGCATCGCACGGGCCTGAGCCATGTCGGACTTAAAACCATCTGTGTTGGCATTGGCCAGGTTGTTACCCCTAACCGCCAGCGCATTCATGTTTTGTTTGGCGCCAGTCATGGCGACATAGAGAAGTTTGTCCACCTGCTGCTCCGTCAATCTTTTTACCTATTCAGGTAAAAGCAAACATCGTGCCAATAAAATGAGCAATTGAGCACAAGGACAGCAGAAGAACTTCAGTGACTTGGGAGTTAATAGACAAAGATGCGGCAAGACATTGCCGGGCGGCAATGTCTTGCGCAGGAAGGCTTAGCGGATCTGCAGCACGGTTTGCTGTAGTGTATTGTTCACTTCCAAAGTACGGGAGTTGGCCTGGAAGTTACGTTGGGCCGAAATCAGGTCCACCAACTCAGTGGTCAGGTCGACGTTGGATTGCTCCAGTGTTGATGAACGGATACTGCCAAACACACCGCTGTTGGCCTCACCGGCCAGCGCCGCGCCTGAATCCAGGCTGGCTTTCCAGGAGGTGTTGCCCACCTGGCTCAGTCCCTGCTCATTGGAGAAGCGTGCCAACGCCACCCGTGCCAGAGGCACTGTTGAGCCATTGCTGTACTTAGCAGAGATCAACCCGTCTGTACCCACTTCCACATTAGTCAAACGGCCCACTGTTACACCATCCTGCGTCAATTCCGTGGCGTTGAACTTTTCCGAGAACTGGGTCGGATTGTTGAAATCTATGGTTATCGCTTGAGTGCCGTCAGCAGCAGGACCAAGAACGTTGGCCCCACCAACCCCCAACTGCTCTGTGGTGATCACCGCAGGATCGGAACCTATATAACCGCCGACATCGTTGAACTTAAGCACGGCACCAGTCCAGCCACCTGCAGTTTGTGCTGTGCCTGTACCATCCGCAGTACCGTCACCGTTAGTGTCCGTGTTGTAGGTTCCGGCGCCGCCGCCCAGATTGACCGGCTTGTCGTCAATGGCGTAGTAGGCCACCCAGTTACTCTCACCGGTATGAGCACCATTTTCCGGACGCACAAAATAAGTGGTCAAGGTGTGGGAGTTACCCAAAGAGTCATAAATGGTCACTGCAGTGGAGTTATTAAAAGTATCTGACTTGGATGGGTCAAACAGCGCCGGATCTTTAGTTTCTTGAGTGGAGTCCAGGTTCATGCTAATGCCAACATTGTTGGTTTTCTGCGGGCTACCGGCAGTATCCGGGATCTGCACCGGCTTGGTGGTAGTCAGACTCACAGAAGTGGAGTTACCATCTTTATCGACCGGGAAGCTCTGCAGATAATTACCGGCAGCATCGACCAAAAAGCCGTTGTCATCACGCTTAAAAGCTCCGGCGCGGGTGAAAGAGTAATCCTGACTGCCGACACTGGATGATGTCACGAAGAAACCACCACCGTTGATCGCCATATCCAGCGCATTGTTGGTGGAGTTCAGGTTACCCTGATGGAACTGCTGTGCCACCTGAGTGGTGGTGACACCGCCGCCCACAGTGGTTCTACCATTGGAGAAAATCGAGCTGGCGTACACATCAGCAAACTCGGCCCGGGATTCTTTAAAGCCTATCGTCTTAACGTTGGCAATATTGTTGGCCGTGGTATTGAGATCTTTCTGCGCCGCAGCAATCCCACTCAGAGCAATGTTAAAAGACATAATTCACCTCATGATTTTCAGATACTGTCCGGCGCAGCCGGGGCAGAAACAGAATTAAACTTCGGAAACAGCCAGCACATCGGCCAATCTGATCCCGCCAATACCTCTTAGATTCAACACGGCGCCGGTGGCAGAGTTGAGTGATACACTGGTCACGTGGGCATAGGAACTGACGATAAGATCCTGGGACTTTCCATCAACAACCCCGCTGGCCTTCATGGTATAGATGCCTTTATCGACAGGGTTTCCGTCCTTATCCAGGCCATCCCATTCCACATCTATATTGCCGCCGGCACTACCGTCGACCTCGAAGGTTTTGATCACCTGACCGGCTTCATCTTCAATCGTTACTTTAATTGAAGGGATCTTTTCCGGTGATGTGATTACCCCTTTAAGCGTTGGGTCTTCCTCGGAAACATAGCCGGTGCCCGCCGGGATCAACACTTTTTGCCCTACCAGGCCAGATGCCTGCAATGCCTGACTCGAAGTCATTAACGAATTGAGGTTAACTATTTCTTCATTCAGGTTAGAGATACCATCCACTGTGGCAAACGACGCCATCTGGGCGATCATCTGATCGTTATCCACCGGCTTAAAAGGATCCTGCATCGACAACTGCTGACTCAGCAGCGAAAAGAAGTCTTCCTGGGTCAGTTGTTGATTATTGCTTTTCTTGGTTTCAGTACCCGATTGCACCTGGATACTGTCGAGAAAAGGGTTAACTGAATTGACGCTCATGGGCTATGCCTCCGTTATTTGCCCATTCTCAGGGTTTGTTGCAGCATGGACTTGGCTGCATCGGCTACCTGAACATTCATCTGATAGGAACGGGAGGCGGAAATCATATCGGCCATCTCTTCCACTACATTGACATTAGGTTTGTAGATAAAACCGTCGGCATCGGCCATGGGATGATCCGGCGAATACTCTTTCAGTAAAGGTTTATCGCTTTCCACTATACCCTTTACCTTTACCGCAGCGCCTTGTTGCTGTTGGCCGTTCGCCTTGGCCAGCTCGGCCTCAAAAATAGGATGCCGTGCCTTGTAGGTCTTATCGATACTGGAAGAAACAGAATCTGCGTTGGCTATGTTACTGGCGGTAGTATTCAAGCGTACCGACTGCGCCGACATTCCCGAACCCGCAACATTGAAGATATTGTACAAGCTCATGGTTAATCTCCTTTCAATGCCTTTTTCATGCCGGCGAACTTACCGTCGAGGAATCCGAGCGACATCTGATATTCAAGCGCATTTTGCATAAAGGCCTGCTGCTCTTTTTGCATATCGACTGTGTTGCCATCCCCAGTGTCCGGTTGATCCGGCACCCGATATTGCACATGTTGGGCTGTCAGCGCCTTGAGGTCGAAATGCTTTTCAGACGTTGCCGCCATATTCATTCCCTGCTGCCGCCCTTTGGCCGCCTGCAACGCCGAAGAAAAGTCCACATCCCGAGCCTTGTAGTGTGGGGTATCGGCATTGGCTATATTGCTGGCAAGCACTTCGGCACGCTGGGCGCGAATACCCAGAGTGTATTGATGTATGCCAAGGGCCTTATCGAAACTGATCGCCATAAAACCGCCTCCTCCAATGACTCGATAAAAACAAAGCAAGCTTTGTGCCAGATGTAGAGTGGAGGATAACAGATACGAAGATGATGGCCGTTAGGGTGAAAAGTAAGACAGAAAAGGCCCGTTCAAGCTGACGAGCCTTTCAAATTATTCAATTAAAAATCAAATAATTAGGTTGTTAATTTTTCTTTTGATAATAGATGCCTGGGTTACAGCGCACCATGTCGAATTCATCGGTCAAACCGGCAATCGACTCGCTGGCCCCTAAAAACAGTATCCCCTTGGGATTGAGAGCGGCAGCAAATTGCCGCAGTATTTTTGCCTTTGCCTCCGGGGCAAAATAGATAAGTACGTTACGGCAAAAGATGATGTCGAACTTGCCGAGTAAAGTGTAACTTTCAAGCAGGTTGTGAGCCCTAAAGCTGACCAAACGGCGCACATTGTCTTTAACCCGCATATTACCATTGGGCATAGCTTCAAAAAACTGACGCTTGCGCTCTTCGGACAGGCCCCGGGCCAATGCCAGCTTATCATACTCGGCATTTTTACAACGCTCGAGCATGGACGGCGATAGATCTGTGGCCTGGATTACCGCCCCACCCGGCAACGCCCCTGGCTTACGCTGTTGATATTCGAGCACTGTCATCGCCAGTGAATAGGGCTCCTGTCCGGAAGAGCAGGCCGCCGACCAAATTTTCAATGGCCGCCCCAACTTGGCAAAACCGGGCAACAATGTATTGCCAAGTAATTCAAAAGGATACTTGTCCCGAAACCAAAGAGTTTCGTTGGTCGTCATGGCATCAATGACTTCAGCCCGTAATTGGCGCTCTGTGGGTCGCATCGATTGCTTAACAACGTCCGACAGGGATGGCAAACCATATTTCCCCATCAAAGGCGCCAAGCGGCTGCGAACCAAATACTGTTTGTTCTCACCCAATACAATGCCACTGTGCTGCTCAAGAAACAGCCTGAATTGATTGTACTCAGTTTCTGCGAGAGATTTATCTGGCACCTTAGTGTCCTAACTATCCGTAAAAACGTCACTGCGAATCGAGGCAGCAACATTTAAAAACTGGGGCTGCGTTATACCCCAGCCCCATTTGCAACACAAGCAGACCAACTCACTATAGCCATAAAAAGTCACAGCAGACAAAGGCTATAGACTCAGATGCTTGTTAACAGCAGAAGCCAGTTCGTCGGGGTTGAACTTGGCAATAAAATCATTGGCGCCCACTTTCTGTACCATGGCTTGATTGAATACCCCGCTCAACGAGGTATGCAGCACTACCTTGATATTTTTCAGTTTGGGATCATCACGGATCTCGGCAGTCAGAGTGTAACCATCCATTTCCGGCATTTCGATATCCGAAATAATCAACGGGATTTCATCGGCAACATTGTCCATACCAGACGCTATACTCTTCAGTTTTTCCAATGCTTCCCGACCATCTTTAGCGGTATCTATCTGCAGATTCAACGAAGACAATGCGCGAATGATCTGTTTGCGCGCCACAGAGGAGTCGTCAATCACCATAATATGATAATGCTGCTCCCTGTCGATTGTGAGAGATTCATCCATTTCTTGGCTGATATCTGTCTTTACCGGTGAAATTTCATCAAGAATTTTCTCCACATCGAGTATTTCAACCAGTTCACCTTCGATTTCCGTCACTGCAGTCAGGTAAGAGTATCGTCCCGCGCCTTCCGGCGGCGGCATGATAGACTCCCAATTCATGTTAATGATCCGCTCAACTGAACGAACCAGAAACCCCTGCACGCTGCGGTTGTATTCGGAAATAATGATGAAGCAATCCTTGACATCATCTATGGGTTTACCACCGGTCGCCGCACTGAGATCGATAACCGACACAGTCGTACCGCGAATATGGGCCACGCCCTTAACAAAGGCGTTCAACTTGGGCAATATCGTCAGTGGTGGGCACTGCAAAACCTCTTTGACTTTGAATACATTGATACCGAATCTTTGTCTGCCGTTAAGTTTGAACAACAGAAGTTCGAGGCGATTTTGTCCGACCAGTTGAGTGCGTTTATTGACTGATTCAAGAATGCTCGACATAAGGCTGCCTTGTTGTCTTTATATTGAGAAATACCCGCTGTCCCACAGACAGGCATACTATTTGCTTTATCCAAGACACTGATGCCCAGTCAAATTTCTGACTAAACCTATGGTGAAGCCAGTACTGGGAACCGCGAATCATTGAAAGTATAGGTGTAATCTGGCGAGACAAGCTAGCCTGTTCATTATGAAAGTAAATATTGCATACCTTTTGGCTACAATTTTAATGCCCATCGCAACAATGGCGGCAGAGAGCAGCTTTGTTCCCAGTATATCGGCCATGGAAAGCCTGGCTAAAGAGGCAGTGGCCAAAAAAGTGCTGGCGGGCACAGATGCACAAATTACCATCACCCCGCAGCGGCTGGATTCCAGGCTCACTCCCCCTAGATGTAATTCGCCTTTAACGGCAGAACTTGCCAGCGACCGGGAGATAAGCCGCAACAATACGGTACGCATAGGTTGCAACAGCCCGGAGCTCAGCTACCCGTGGCAAATCTATGTCTCGGTACGGGTAGATATCAGTTATCCTGTGGTAGTGGCCACCCAAACTCTGGCCCCGGGCACTGTGCTGGGGCCTGAAAATCTAGCGCTGCGCTACATAGATGAAACCAGTCTGCGCGGCCAGCAGTTCGAGGATATTGCCACAGTGACGGGTACCCGCCTCAAGCGGCGCATAGCCAAAGACTATCCGTTATTTGCCGCCAATCTCTGTTTTGTTTGCAAAGGCGACAGAGTCTCTATTTATGCAGGTAACGAGAAGTTTCAAATAAAAACTGTTGGTGAAGCCCTGCATGATGGTAACCTTGGGGAACAGATTCGGGTAAAAAACACTCGCTCAGACAAAGTGTTGGAGGCTACTGTCACCAATGTGGGCGAAGTGGAAGTTCGAATGTAAAAAATGCTAAAGTTCTCCTTGGCTATGCCGATAAGACAGCAAGGTAATCAGAGAAAAGGCTGGAGCCGCGATGGCTATGGATATTAAACAACTGCAAAATCAACCCAGAGTGAATACAGGTTCACTCCCCAAGAACACGGCTCAGAGCAATCAAACAGCTCAGCAAGGGGCTGCTCCGCTGAAAACTGACTCGGTTGTGGTGTCGCAGCAAGCGCAGCAGTTGCAAGGAGTTCAGAGTAAGATGACCTCACTGCCGGAAATAGATCAAAAGAAGATCAGCGAAATCAAATTGGCGATCGCTGAAGGCAGATACAAGGTTGATCCGGAAAAACTGGCAGCCAACATCTCTCAATTTGAATCAGAACTGAACGCACTCAATAAAGGGTCCTGATGCCTGATACCCCAGATATAACCAGCCTGATAGCACAGCAGATGACTCAACTCGAGCGTCTGCTGAGCTTGATTGAGCAGGAAAAAAATGCCCTGCTCGATCGCAATGCCGATAATCTATTGCAACTGGCCCAAGACAAGAGCAATCTGCTCAATGAGGTCAAGGCAGTAGATGAGGCGCTCTCCTCTCATCCTGAACAAGCTAAACTCAGTCAGTCGCCATTGGCCGAACAGGTCAGTGAAGCCCGCGAACTATTGGCTACTTGCCAACTACGCAATCAGGAAAATGCCGGCCTGATAGAGCTGAGTATGGCCAGTATCAATCGCCTGGCACAGGCGCTGCAGGTGAGCCGCAATGCCTCCAGTCTGACTTATGACGGCAAAGGCAAGACTTCAACCATCGCCACTCTGGGCAACAATCTCAAGGCTTGATTTAAAGCCCTGCTGCTGTTCCATTGCTTAAGCTAATTCAGTAAGTTCGGCTTCTTGGTGCGACCCAAGCTCCTGTCCCCCCTTGCCTTCCCCCGACTAAACTCAGGGCGCTAAAGCCAAGGGGGCCAAATACAAGATGCCCCCCAGAACAGAACGTATACCCACCTCTCAATTCAGCAAAGATTCTTAAGCCACAAAAAGGCCACAAAAAAGCAGCCAAAGAAGGCTGCTTTTGACTTATACCCATAACCCTAAAAATAAGTGATCTCTTTCACTCTCTGGGGGCGGTTTTGTTGCTGATACAGATCCCACACCTGGGCGAAGTCCAGCTCAAGCTCGGTCACATAATGATCGCCGGTCGGATAACTGCGCACAACCCTGGCGCCGCGGATCACCCCGGAAACCGAGGCCTGGATATTATCGCCTTTCAACATCCAGTCACTGACCTTGCTATCAGCCGACAAACGTTGGCCATAAACTTGTTCGGCCAGTTCCCGATAAGCGGCAATCTTGGATGCTTGCATCGCCATCAGCACCTTTTGCGACTGTTCCTTGGCTGGTTGGCTGGCCAGCGGGGCATAGCCTATTGCCGTCAATTTGGGAAAACTGCTTGGCGCCTCTGTCTCCCACTGCACATATCTGTCCTTATCGGCGCAGCCACCCAGAACTAACGCCAATACCAGCGTGACCAATGTCAGTGTGTTGTTCCAATACTTCATTACTTGTCTCCCACTATCCGGCTCTTATCTTCTCCGCGGTTTTCATAGCGATAAAGCAGGCCTTCTTTTGACACCACCTTGTGGGATGGCGCCAGATAACCCGGTAGTTGCGCCTCAAGCACCCGCGCCCCGGCCGTCGAAAGCACCCGATTGTTATTGACGTTAACAATCCGACTGTTGAACAAGATCTCACCTTTAGCCTGGCTCATGCTGGTGACCAGTACATGATCCACCGCAATATCCGTCGGCAATTGTTGCCAGTCGCGGGTAAGAATAAAATCCCCCTGTGGCGTTACCCGCACCGCTTCGGCCAGGTTCAAATCCACCAGATTAAAGCCGCGCTGATGAAAAGCCGTCATTAAGCTCTGCTGTAGCTGTGAGGCCAGTGCATTACTGCCTTGCATATCCTCCACTATCGCAGGCGTCATCACCAATAGCGGCTGAGTCGGTTTGAGAGCATCATTATGGATTACCAATTCATCCACCAACTGATGCGCCAATAGATTGACTGGTGCTTGTTGCGGCTTGAACTCAGCTTGCGGTTGCTGTGATGTCGTACTGCAGGCAGACAGCAGAAGTAAAGGCAATATACACAGGGCTTTATACATAATATCCGTCTCACTGTTGCCGGAGTGGGCTGTTAACTTCATTCAGGAGCCTGACGTAAACCTTGAACCAGCAGGCTTATTCTACTTCGTCAGTCATACAACACCTGCAGGATTGACCCAAGGACGTTGTAGACAGTAATAGTGTCGGTAACATCGTCAGCGCCAATAATGCCAAGCTCTTTTTATTTGCAATAAAACTATGCAAATAAAATACCAACCAAGAACTTAGGGAAGGTGCGAACAAGCCCCATATGTGCTCTGCTTCGGCTTACAGGTCTGGATGCAACGGCAAATGCCCCCAGGCCTTTGCAAGAAGCACAACACAGCAGGCAGGCCAGTAAGCCACACAGCAACCGACTCACTGCATCAAGAAAGTGCCACGAGAACTTATTCGCACCTTCCTTAGCCCTCAGCGTCCACCGGCGAGTTCTCAGGTTTAGTCGTGTTTAACAACTTTGAGAAATAAGCCTAATTGAGCATCTCATTGGCCGTAGTAACTGACGTGAAATGGCCGAACCACTTGTATTACTTATTTATCCAGCCTTGCTCTTTCGGACAACAAGGTTTGTCGAAAGCTTCTTTGGCTTTATCGGCAAATGCTTGCCGTTCTTTAGCCTGGCATTCACAAATAACACAGTACCCCCTGCCTCTCTCTGGCATAAAATTTGAATACCAAGCGATACCAGCTTAAGTGGCGGCAAAATTCCGTCACCCTGACTTCCATTTTGAGGAACCGCCTTATGAGATTGTGCCCCTTGTTCTTGCTGCCGTTGCTGGGCATCAGCCTCAACGCCATGGCAGAGTGGACCGAGGCCCGAGGTGAAGCCAAAATAATCAATGGCAATCTAACCCAGGCACGGGAAGCGGCAATGGACAACGCCATCAACATGGCACTGCTCTCCCGTGGTGGCAGTTTTCAATCGACCCAGAGTGTCAGCCAGGGGCGCTTGACCCAAAACGATTTCAGCCTCTCCAGCCAGGCGCAAATAAGCAGTGTCGAACTGGTCAGCGAAATGCGCCAGGGAGACAAGCTCAAAGTGGTTATGCGGCTCGATATTCTCGACGGCCCGGATAACAAGTGCCAAAGCTCAGCCATCAAGGCCGCTATCCTGGTCCCCCAGGCCGCCATTAAAGACAGAAGCCAACTGCGTTATGGTCAGTTGGAAAATTTCCAGCGAAGCCTGTCCGAACGGATAGCAGCAACGCTGGATAAACAATCCTCCACCAGCTTTGCTCACCTGCACGCCAACGAGCGGCTGGATATCAAAGAGGAGCTTATCAATATCCGCGGCTACCGCCTGCCGACCTGGATAAGTGAAATTACCGACAGCCAATATCTGTTGCTGCCGCAAATCATAGATATCTCCACCGAACCGGTCGAATCCGGCTTTATGGGCCTATGGGACAACGAGCCGCTGCGGCTATTTCAGTTGCAGCTCAGCCTCTATCATGGGATCAGCGGCGAGCAGATCTGGTATCAGAACTACAGCATTTCCGCCCCCTGGGAGTTTGCCAAAAATGAATCCGTCCCTCCCAACAGCGACAGATTCTGGCGTGCCAGTTACGGGCAGGCCATAGATAAGGTGTTGGCCAATGCCAGTAAAGATATCGATATGGCACTGGCCTGCAGACCTCTGCTGGCACAGATAGTCGTGCGCCAACAGGATAGAGTGATACTCAACCTGGGGCGACGCAACGGCATCCGCGTGGGTGATCAGTTCCAAATAGTGCTGCAACAAAACCTGCCCGACCGCATGAACCAGATGCGCGCCGTGGCCGGAGAAACCCGGGCGAAAATCACCATAGATCAAGTCACAGAGGAAAGTGCCATCGCAGTGCTCAGTGGTGAAAATGCCGCCCTTAACATTCAGGTGAATGACATCGCGATTAAGATTTAAGCAATTAAATCCAAAGCCTTTTCATCCGGGTGAAAACCAGTATAATCACTGGCGTCTCCCTATAGCTCAACAGGATAGAGCAGTCGCCTCCTAAGCGACCGATCGGGGTTCGAGTCCCTGTGGGGAGACCAGCATTTTCTTCTTGTGCCTGCTTGCATAAGTCTCAAGCTTTTTTAGAACCCATCCTCTGCCGATTCAGGCGCTTCAAATTAATGATTTTGTTCTCTGATAGTTTTCTCTTTTAAAAACATTGAGTTGGTGATGTAGCCATCGTTGTTTTAAAGCCCAAAGTAGCCAACCAACTTGGATTTAGCTTCCCGCTAAGCAATAACCCATCACCTGCGGTGCGGATGGGCAGGAAGCTCAAATGCCGTGAAGGACAGGACGTCCGAGAACGGTCCTTTTGGCACAGGCTCTCCTGTGACATGACGAGAGCTGCGCTGTAACATGCTTTCGAGCGCGAGTCATGGATGGTGAGCTGACCGTTAAACTGGGAAGTTGTTGTGACCCCATCCCTTATCTCCATGGATGGAGTGTATGCCGACATCTGTCTGGAACAAATTCGATAGTAGCCTCGACGAAAACATCTGACCTACAAGGAGGTAGGAAATGCCGAATTTGTCGGGAACAAAATTCGGCCCTGTTTTCGACGGTCACAGTTCCGCCTGAGCCTGGGAATTAGGTGTATACCTATGACCTTTCCCACAAATTTATCCGAAATAAATTTGAACAGCTTTAGCTGGCCCGTGGGGAGAGGTCAGAGAAAATTCTACTTATTGCTGCGGTTATTTTTCGGAGAGACTACCTCCCGCGGCAAAGCCCGAGATGTGGTCATCTCGGGCAAAGGGAACTAACGTACCCGATTGAGGAAATGAAGATGTTTCTCATATTGGTCAAGAATATCAGCAATCAGTTGATTGCGGTTGTAACCACAGATGTTGTATTGCTGAGCGCCTTCATTCAAATAGACTTCAATGTATAACTGCGATTTGGGACGAGATTGACTACGTTCGCCAATAAAGGACGGAATGCTCGCTTCTCGTGCCCAAGCACCATAGACAAAGTTACGTTCATCTCCGTGGTCAACCATCAATGAACACGCGTGTTCATGTGATGTGATGTGTGTGTTGATCCCGTTTTGTTTGAAGACGTCGGCTACTTCATGCATCACCGCCATAATGTCATGTTGTAAAAACTGTAGCACTTCTGTTTTCTCTGGGATCGTGATGAGCTGCTCTAGATGTTGCTGCCAGCCAATCTCTTGGATCCGCGCTAAAGTACTCGGTGTCGCTTGACTGAGGTGATGGGCACTATCAATTTTGACCATCTCTTGTCTGAGTGACTTCAGCAGTCCAAAGCCAACCAGAATTAATACGGGTGCAAAGGGCAGTGCAGAAGCTAACGAGGCCGCTTGTAAAGCAGAAAGGACATTCTGTCCCCCTGCTAAAATCAATGCCGCGGCCACTAAACCTTCAGAAACAGCCCAAAAGATCCGCTGTTTTGCGGGTGTCTCATCGCCATCTTTGGCAGTTAAGGTGTCAATGACCAGAGAGCCTGAATCGGAAGACGTCACAAAGAAAGTAAAAATCAACAGGGTAGCAACCACCGACGAGATGCTAGCGAGGGGTAAGGTATCTAAGAAGCGAAACAGCGAGGTGGGGGTGTTCGCAAACACTTGCTCAACCAACTGCGGCATGCGCTCTGTCATGATACCGTGCAGCGCCGTATTCCCAAAGACCGTCAGCCAAATAATCGTGACCCCGACAGGCACAAATAAGACACCCAAGACAAACTCTTTGATGGTCCGTCCGCGTGAAATTCTGGCCACGAACATGCCGACAAAGGGTGACCAAGCAATGAACCAGGCCCAATAGAACAGCGTCCATCCGCCTAAAAAAGAGTTGGTTTTGTCACTGTTGATGTAGGCATAGCTATTGAAAGTCATTTCGACCAGCGAGGAGATGTAGCTCCCGACATTCTGGGCCAGTGACTGGAAAATAAAGAGTGTGGGGCCCGTGATGGCCACGAAGATCAGTAACACGGCAGCAAGATTTAGGTTCCACTCCGATAAACGGCGGATCCCATTATCCAATCCGGTCACCACCGAGAGGGTTGCCATGACGGTTACAATCGCGATGAGAACCAATTGGGTGAGCGTGCCAAAGGGGATCTCAAACAGATAGTTTAAGCCGGAATTGATCTGTAACACGCCCAGTCCAAGGGAGGTTGCGATCCCAAACATGGTTCCAAAGACCGCTAAAATATCAACGGCATACCCAATCGGGCCGTAAATTCGTTTGCCGATGATCGGGTAGAGTGCTGAGCTGATCCGCAGTGGCAAACCATGACGAAAACTAAAATAGCCCAACGCCAGGGCCACAATGGCGTAAACGCCCCAGGCATGGACACCCCAGTGGAAGAAGGTGTGGGTCATCGCCTGACGTGCAGCCTCAACGGTTTGCGGCTCACCCTCTGGTGGGTTTGCAAAGTGAAAGACGGGCTCGGCCACCCCATAGAATATTAATCCTATCCCCATCCCAGCGGAGAACAGCATCGCAAACCACGAGCGAGAGCTGTATTCCGGTTTGCTGTGGTCTGGTCCCAGTTTGATTTTCCCAAATCGGCTAAACGCGAGGATCAGTGTGACAATCAGGTAAAACCCCATTGAGAGGAGATAAAACCATCCAAATGTCTCAATGATCCATGATTGGAGCGAACCAAACCAACGGCCTGCGGTTTCAGGCATCGCGATGGTAAATAGGACGAACAGGACAATGAGTCCTGCGGATGGATAAAAAACAGGTGGGTTGATCCCCGCCATACGGGGTTTCGTGACTTCAGTTGGATTACTCATAATCAGATGGCTTTATTCACCTTATTGTGGGTGGATGGTCGCTTCGCAGCCTGATCTGCTCTTGTGCGCCGAGCTTGCATCGATGAGATGCTGAAAAGGTGGGCAAATATGGACGATGCAGCAAACGTGAACGTGAAAACCTAGTCACGATTGTGAGTGCTGGCGAAAACATGTGGTTCAGGGCGAAGGGCAGCTTGTTTCATATGGCTGGTATTGTGAAAGATGAGCCGATATTATGAAAACAATAATTTCCGATAGAGGTATTATGAAACGTGATAATAGAACCGTTGAAAAGTCGTCCTTTTGATTTGGTGCTGCTCAAAACCTTTGTGCAAGTGATCGATAGCCAAGGTTTTACTGCTGCTGCTGAAGCCTTGCATCTGGCACAGTCCACCATCAGTGCTCATGTGAAACGGCTCGAAAGTCAGGTTGGGACGCCTCTACTTGAGAAAGGTCAGCGGATCCCGTTCCCGACCCCAGTGGGACGGAAGGTCTTACTGCACGCTAGGCGATTGCTCAGCCAAAATGCATTGGCATGGCAAGATATCGTTGAGCCGAGGATCGATGGGAGCGTGCGGCTGGGGATCCCCGATGATTATTTAGTCTATATGCCAACGGTCTTGTCGGAGTTTGAGCGTCGCTTTCCAGATGTAGAGCTACAGGTTTATTGTGGATTGAGTGTCGAGTTGCTCGATCAGATGCAGGCGAAAATGCTCGATTTAGCCATCACCACTCGACAACCTAAAAGTCCGGGTGGTGAAGTGCTCTGCCAAGAGCAGACCGTCTGGGTCGGTGCAGACCGACTTGAGATCCAAAAACGGCAACCTCTGCCGCTGGCGGTCTCGAAAGATGGGCTCTGTATTTTTCGTCAACGAGGGATCGATGCGCTCAAGAGTGCAGGTATTCCGTGGCGGATCGCCTATACGAGTGCCAGTCTGTCAGGGTTAACTGCTGCTGTCAGAGCGGGGCTTGCTGTGACGATCCTCACTCCTTCCATGGTGCCTTCAGGCTTGCAGATCCTGACATCTGAGCATGGAATGCCCACGCTACCCATGACGGAAATTGCACTCCATTTACAACCTGAAGCCGAAACCAATGAAGCCACACGCCGTCTTGCCAACGGGATCCGAAAATATATCCATAGGTCAGTGAGTTAAACTTACAGAGGCGTTGCTCCATCTATTGTAGTGGCATAGTTGAGAACCACTAGAGAACCACAGGACATCCTAAACATTTTACGGACCACCTGGAAGCATACCTTGCGGTCTCAATCTCTTATAAATGACGATGAGTTATTAGAAGTAGACTCTCTAAGACGAGTAATCTGCGTGCTTCATACAAAAACAGCGGTTGCCAGGCAGGCCAACGGCAGGCTTAAGCCTGTTGCTGCAAAATCACCAAGGGTTTAGGGTTAATGGGGATGTATTGCTTGGCTTTGTTGCTTACCCCGGCACCATTTACCACCATATTTGGCCTTCATCGCACACATGGCATCCCATCGGCCACTCATGCCACTGTACTGACGGCGAAACTCCTTGGCAGAAGTTATCCAGGCATCATCGCTGATACCAAGCTCAAGCAGCAGTTTGGGCCTGGAACAGGCAATAAAGCCATGCTTGTCTTCCCGCATCGCCCGGCCTGTCCAATCAATCAGTTCCAGATAGTCGGCAAAATGAAACGGGATACCGCTTTGTTCGGCGGCAGTGGCTGCACCATCAAATTGCAGCAGTGGCTTAAGTGAAGCGTTGGCAGTTGTAGGCTCAGCATGTTCTTCTATGCGCTCCTGAATGGATGTGTAATCAGAAGTTTGCAGCGAATCAGCAATACCGGCGCGAATGGGATTTAAATCCACGTACATCATGCAGGCCAGCAGCGCCTGTTCATCGAGCAGTGCCTGCGACTTAAAACGTCCTTCCCAGAATACGCCCTTGCAACCATCTTCTCGATTGGCCTTGCGGGCGATATCTTCGTTTAAACAGCGCATAAACCAACTGATACTGCCAAGGCGTTCCTGCCAATCGCTAATCAGCGTATCCAACAGTATTCGCTCACCTTCTGAGAGACTATCGCCCTTAAGGAACTTTGCCGCCACAGGATTGCCACTAAAGAGCCCTGTCCAACGCTCAATGACTTCAAATGGCGACAACGATTGTTGCGCAGCAAGGTCGATTTTAAGCACCAAATGGTAGTGATTACTCATGACCGCATAAGCGCAAACGTCGATGCAGAATATTGACGACAACTGCCTGATTTTATCCACTATCCAGCCACGTCTATGCTCGTAACTGCGCCCAGACAGTGCATCTTCACCACACAAAAATGCCCTTCTCACGCAACGGTTAATCACGTGGTAAAAGGGCGTAATTTCAACATCTATCAACTGGCGACGGGCACTGGTCATAACCAACCTCGACTGAGCTTTGATGGGTATTTCAAAGCCTAGTCAAGGCTGAGCGAAACATCAAAAAGATATGGCTGTCCTGTATTTTTTTGGGAAAACGTTGAGTTGGCGATGTAGCCATCTTGGCTTTAAAGCCTAAAGTAGCCAACCAACTTGGATTTAGCTTCCCGCTAAGCAACAACCCTTCACCTGCAGTGCGGATGGGCAGGAAGCTCGAATGCCGTGAAGGACAGGACGTCCGAGAACGATCCTTTTGGCACAGGCTCTCCTGTGACATGGCGAGAGTTGCGCAGCAACATGCTTTCGAGCGCGAACCAGGGGGATGGTGAGCTGGCCGTCAAGCAGGGAAGTTGTGAACCCATCCCTTATCTCCATGGATGGAGTGTATGCCGACATTTGTCTGGAACAAATGCGGTAGTAGCCTCGACGAAAACATCTGACCTACAAGGACGTAGGAAATGCCGAATTTGTCGGGAACAAAATTCGGCCCTGTTTTCGACGGTCACAGTTCCGCCTGTGCCTGGGAATTAGGTGTATGCCTACAGCTTCAAACGCCACTGTGGGGAGGTATTAGACCGAATACCCATGGATATCGCCGATAGCTGTTGGCGCAAATAACGTGGTTGAGGGGGCGTAGCCGGTGTTACAATCACGAAAGGCCACACAAAGCCAATCATGGGCGACCACCTTTAATGGTCGCTTAACCTCTACTTTTAACTGCGGTTAAAAAGGAGAGGACTACCTCAATAAGTGTACTATTTGAACCCAACCTAAAAAATTGACTAAAGCGAGCGAATGAGTGCAGAAATGTCGCGAATAGAAATACTCTTTGCGCATGTTCCTTTAGAAAACTCAGAAATCCACTGAGATTTATTTTCTTTCCAAAACTCAATAAATTTCTCCTTTAAAGCATTGTCAAAAAACCTTAATACTATGATGCAATCGGAAACTACTACTTGTCCGTCAGTTAAAAAAACGGTTCTACCAACTTGCCGTCCAACTCTATGAATAAGTATATCTCCAGAAATTGCATACTTTACGTTAGGTAATTTACTGCTGCAACTAGAGTACTTTACGTTAGAGAAATCGCCAACCCAAGCATAGTTATGATAGAATTCTTTAAAACTTCCCCTACATTCTTTACTAGAGTTAGATCCTCGAAACAATTTAAAACCAGCTAAATATTCACTGGTAGAACTCTTATGAAACAAGGAACTAACATAAACGTCTTTCTTACAAGCCACCCCATTAAAGTAACGGGTAAAACCAACCATATAATCTGCCAACGCCGGTCGAGATTTGCGAATAACTAATATAAACACTTTAGCTTCAGTCTTTTTAAAAGACTTATATTCAAACTCAACAACACTCTCCAATTCAAACAAACCAAACAGCAATCTTCTAAATTTATCCAGACGAGAGTAATTAACAATGAGAGATGGAACCAAAATAGCCAATACCCCACCATCTTTTAGCAAAGACAGATTTTTTAAAATAAATAAAACCTCTGTCCTAACTGTTTTAAAACTCTTAAATATTTCATAAAAATCATTATCTAAAATAAAATCTAAATCATTACCGAATGGGACAGTAGAAAAAGGGGGATTACATATAGCTAAATCATAATAACCAACTGGCAAACATAGATTTGCATTGAGAGCGTCATCACAGAAGTGATTATCTTTAGGGTATAATTTATATAATTTTTCCGTATTACGAGGATCAATATCTACAGTTGTAAATGTAATATTGGGATTTATTTTCTTAATTGGTTCAATAAGAGCCCCTTCCCCTGCACTAAGTTCGACACATGTTCTAATGTTATCCAAATTAAGAAGAGACGCTAAATACTCACTAGTCAATATTGGTGTATAGTATTGATTAAGCTCAACCACGATTCACGCTTGTCATTTTGTTAACAAAGTAATATACTAGTATACAATAGGCCGTGTATTAGGTAAAGAAAGAAATGCCTCAAGGTTCGCAACAACAATCAGTAGATAACGATGAATATTTATCAAAGTTCCTCGACAATAGTCAGTATGAAGAACGAGCTGATTACCTCAGTGAAGAACAACTTAATGAGTGGACAGCTAAGAATAGTGAGCATTTTGAGCACATTCAGCACAAACTAATCCAAGTAGGTGCAAAACTGATATCTGGACCAAGAGGAACCGGAAAAACGCATCAAATGAAGTGCGCCTTTAACCGATGCTCTAGAGATCAAAATTTACCACTACCAATATATGTTACATTCAATCACTATCTAAGATTAGAAACATATTTGCATGAAAAATCAAACGCATTAAATATATTTCACGCATGGGTTTTATGCAAAATATTAAAATCTGCAATAGATACTTATGACAGCAATATCTCAGATACCGATTTATCAAGAGAAAATATCAACTCATTCATTCTTGATATAGAAAGAAATCAATATAACGAAAAGTACAACAAACTAATATCCAAAGTAAGTATAATTCTAGTTCAATCTTTGATATATAGAATACTCGGCGAAACCCATAGAAAAAGAGCAATTTTACTTTTAGATGATGCAGCATTAACGCTTACCCATGATTATATGGTTGAGTTTTTCGATATATTCAGAAGCATTAAGTCAATGCGTATATCTCCAAAAGCATCTGTATATCCAGGAACTACACAGTATGGTCCTAGATTCCATGTAGGACAAGATGCTGAAAGAGTATCAATTTGGATGGATGTTCAAGAGAAAGACTTTATCCCGTTCATGAAAAAAGTTACAGAAAAAAGATTTGATGAAGATTTAACACTATCGGAAGATGAGTTAATTCTTTTTATGTACGCATCTTTCGGCAATCCTCGAGCATATATCAACCTGATTAGATCATATTTAGACTCAAACAAAAGCAGCACACAGCAAAAAATTAACACCATAATACAAGACCACACATCAAACATAATATCCGAGTACAAATCGATCGCCGATAAAATAACCCAATATAAAAGCTTTATAGATATCGGACATGATTTCCTCCTCAAGATAATAAACCTTTTAAAAGATTTAAATTACAAAAATCAAACTGAAAAAGGTGAGAGCTTCAGAAAAAACATCACGTTAGGAATTGAAGATATTGATGAGAAAGCTGAAAGAATGATTAAGTTTCTTATAGAGGCTGGATTACTATTCGAACTTCCTTCTGTTTCTCACGGAAGCGAAAGAAAACTGAGAAGATTCGTCCCACACATCGCTCTTTTGATTGAGCAAAAAGCATTATTCAAAAGCAGAGGATTCAGTGTAAAGAAATTAATAAGCATTTTATCATCCACCTCAGAAAAGCATCCACTAAGAAGAAAGTTCAATAGTGTATTATCTAAGGAGGCAATCAGTAACATAAAGCTTGATTTACCTGCTTGTAATCATTGTGGAACATCAAGGATTGCGGATGGACAAAAATTTTGTCACATATGTGGAAAAGAATTAGTTGAACCCTCCATTTTCAAAGAGTGCATGAGTAAAAAACTTGTAGAACTACCTTTTACCAAATTCCAACATAAAGTAATTGCCCTATCAAAATTTCTAACCATTGAAGATGTTTTGGTTGCCGACGATGCTATAGAGAGATTAAAGAAAGTAAGAAGAGTTGGCCCTAAGTACGCCGAAAAAATAGTCAACAAAATTAATTCTTGGACAAATGAGTTTTTATACTAATGGCCAAACAAACTTTTAAATTCCCCCTATCAGGCAGTCGAAACACCACAACAATTAGATCGCATAATTTGTTCGACTCTAGTTATAATGAACCAAACAAGGCTCCCATTGACATATATGAAGAAAATATGCTCACCTACAAAAGGCTTGTGGGTTGTTTTACTCTTGATGTTGAAAATAATCAATATATCTCGTTAGCTGAAATTGGGAATAAAGAGTGGAATAACTTATCAAATCTACTGATTTTAGGTTTTATTTCATCAGTAGAAAGCTATTTACGAAAAATAATAAGAAAAGTACTTTTAATAGATAACACATCTAGGAATAGAAGTTACAATAAATCAATCAGTTATGGTGCCGCCAGTTACCACAGCAGAGAACTTTTACCAGAGGCTTTAATCGAAGATTGTTCATTCCATTCAGCATACAACATTAAAGAAGCTGTAAAAGATATGCTTGGAATAAACCTAAATGACTTAAAAAATAAGCCAGAACTTAAAACAGCCTTCGACGATTACAACTTTATCGCTGAGCTAAGGCATTGTGTTGTTCATAGATGTGGTTTTTTCGGTTCAAATAATGCGCTAACACTGGGTATAGAACAATATAAGGACTTCCTTGAAAAACCAATAAAACTAAATATTACAGTCTTACTTGAAGCTGCCAATGCTTGTGACAACCTAGTAAAGGAACTGAACGATGTAATTTTTTCTGAGTTACTATCAAGAAGTTTAGATACATATCCTTGGACAGGAAATTTAACACAAGACAAAAATTATTTTGACAAATACTTTTACATTTTCTCTCCAGAAAACAAACATGTAGAAAGATTAACTTGCTACCATAATTTTAGAGATACTTACAATTTAAAATTTAGAGCAAGAACATCTTAATCATAGAAATAAAGCGAATAACTACCTATTAAAGAAATCAAACAACTTCTGATGATATCCAATATATATTTCAAAGCGCTCTTTATCGTCAGATTCTAACTTACCTATAGCTAATACATCTCCTTCATTAACACCAAGTTGCTTCATCAAAGATTTATCTAACAGATTGCTCAATTTAAGACGATACTCATTACCAACCTTTTTAAAGGTGACGAGATGCTGGTCAAATAACCGGTCAATGTGGGCACAGAGAAGAATTCCATTTGCACCGTCTAATCGTTCGTTGGTCGTTTCGCTTTAATATGCGATGCCACTAGCATCTCTTTAATAGGCGTCAACGTCACAGCACAGACCTCGCCTTCCCAGACATTTATAACATTTTTCCTGAATTCTCCTTGTCCAATACGCGCCTTAATAAGCAGTTCTCTCTCAGAGTCATCTAACGGCATAATAGTATTCAAATCATGAAAAATGCTCTCCATACCATCATTTGTGATTTCTTTGCCAGAGGTTTTATTTAATGAAGAATCATCTAAATCAAATAGCTGACAAAGAAATTTTTCATCAGGTCTAGTCTTTTCGTAATGCTCAGCAAGGTCTTTGCTAATTCTTTCCTCTTCAATTGAGTTTAATGAATAGATATGACGATAAACAAATGCATCATTTTTCGAATTTTCATCCCAAACTATCGCAAATAGTGGCTTCGAGCATCTCTTTTATCTTATGTAATTATTACTATTATTAAATAATGCTACAAGCCTCGACTAGTGTCAGTTTTTGCGTAGTGGATACTTTCGAACCGAGAAAGAGTTCTCCACTCACATTTTAGCCTCTAACTGTATTAGCCTATTCCTCAAAAACACATTTACTGATGATCCCGAATAATTCTCGTCTTTCATTCTGTGAAAGTGTATTAATTTCCCTTACGAGCCTATCCACCTTTGACTCCTGCTGCGCCGCCCCCGCAGTAGTAATGCCCAATTCACGCCTGACCTGTTCAATATCCAAATGGGCTGTAGTGGCCAATTTAACTTGACCACTACACCCTCCTCTTTAGCAAGCAACCCAAAGTGGATTGTGGCTGCCACGATTACAACAAGTTCAATGAGCTCGCTGCAGATATCTATCCCATTGATTGTACGGGGCCCTCAACTCTTGTAAAATCCGTCAGCAGGCTTGAGTGCGGGCCACTTTTGTGGTCACTGGAAGGAAAATCGGTAAATGGAATTAGTCAGCTCTTCGCATTGCGCGGCATCTTATGCTGCGCCTCCATCTGTAATTTTCGATGCCATATTCGGTGCACTTTTCGATGCACTTTACCGGGCATCTTGCAATCCATCTCGTTCCACATTTTCCGGCGCACTATCGACAGCGAATCAGGCCAAATCCAGGGCTTGTGTCCCCCTAAGCCCAAGTTCATCAGAACGATAAAACTACGGCGTTAAGCATCTGCAGTGGCCAACAGGCTAATAACCATACCCTACAATAAGTTGTTTATATTATGTCCCAATTTATAGAATCCCTCCCCGACTACTTTAATGCTGTTAAAAACAGTGACGGCTTTCCTGAAAAGTTCATCAACGACCTTTTCCTGATTGGTAAATGCAGCGCCGATACCGACTGCGTGAAAGAGATCCGCCAACTGCTGAAACAGCATGCGAGCCAGGATATTCAAAATGCCTTCAAGTGCCGCAAGAAACTGATTAAAGGCGAGAAAGAGCCGGATATGAGAGATGTCTTCTGTGTCCTTTGCGAGTATGCCAGCCTGTCGGCCGAGCTGGATGTCGATTACCTCTATGCCAGGCTTGGACATACCATCATAGATATTCGAGCAGGTCAGCCGCTGGAGGCACTCTGCGAGCAACCCGAGCTGTTGGCGCGTTTCCCCTCGGTGACTTTTCTGGCCATCGAAGAAGTGCCCTTTTGTGGACAACAGTTGCCCGAAAGTATCGGTAGCCTGCCACTGCTTGAAAAGCTCAACATTGAAGGCGATTACAAGACACTGCCCAAGAGCATTGAAAAGCTAAAGAAACTGCAAGAGTTTAAAATTGACTCAGTGCCGCTGGAAAGTCTGGATCTTGATTTTCGCCAACTGACAAACCTCAGCAGCCTAACCTGGTACGATACCCCAATCTGCGGCGCCGAGCTGTTTGATTTACCGGCGGGATTGACCAAGATTGATTTGGCGTTAGTCCCGGATTTACAACGCCTTGGCACTAACTTGGATAAGCTGCCACAGCTGCAACACTTAAAAATCTCATGCTGTCCCCAACTTGCATCTATTGATGAGCAACTGACCTTAGCCAACCTCAATAAGCTGACACTATGGAAAAACCCGTTATTGAGTTCAATCCATGCCAATACGGTGCTTGGCAATCAAAAAACATCTTTCACTAACGGCATAGATATCCGCTTTGCCCCAAAGGTATATGAAGATATAACCCGGCTTAAAATCCAAGAAAAGAAACTGCTGGCATTGGTCTGTGAGCATGCTGCATGTTTTCCTCATCTCAAAGAGTTGCACCTGGGTTATACCAGAGACTTAACCGGCATTCGCTTCCCTTTTGGGGCGTTTTCGCAACTGGAGAGCATCTGGGGGGCAGATTTCGGCGACGACGGCTTCTGGGATGAACTGCCTCTATGTCAAAGCCTTAAAAACCTTAGTTTTAATTCGACCAACTCGGAAACCATCCCCGAGTCGTTTAAAAAGATAGCGGCGCTGGACAGCCTCAGCATAATAAACGGCCAGAAACTCACCATAGATGCGTCATTGTTGCCACGAAACATCAAAAAGTTGGAAATCGACCGCTGTCATCGCCTTATTGCCCCAACCGAGAGACTAACCCTGGACGAACTCATTCTAAGCCATTGCCCGGTGGACAACGAACGGCAGCTGTTCAGCAATATTTCTACAGCTGTGATGAAATACTACCCTGACGATGACACGCCGGACACGGGGGAAGAGCTGTCTCAATACCTGCCTCAGCCAGAGCGACTCACCTCCTTCACCACTAGACTGGCGACAGCTAAAATCGCCGATCTATTAATGCATTGTCACAATCTAGCGTCGCTCAATATTGACCCCGCCCAAGTTGAGACTGAGCTTGAGGATGGATGCGCGAACCCAAGGGAGACTTTACCTGGTTTGAATTGCCCAGCCGTTACCCAGTTGACCTCGTTGGAGCTGGACAATACAGACGTCGTTACCCTTGGCCCATTGTTAACGAATAGCCCCAAGCTTGAGACAGTTAAACTCAACAAATTCGACGATTTCCCCGCCAATGTTTCGCTGCCACGGCTGAAAACCCTGTTGATTTCACGCAGTGATCTTAAAACCCTGGCCTCACTCGATGCGCCGGCATTGGGAACCTTGAAACTGGCCCTGTGTTATGAGTTTGGTCTGGAGGCCACCAAGGCCCTGGTGAAATATACCCACTTGCATCACCTTAAACTGATGGGAATGCACAAAAGCCTGGATCATTTCCCCATGGAGCTGAAAGCACTACCGTTAAAACGGCTTTCTCTGAGAGGCGGCGATATCAAGGTTATCCCTGATTTTATCGGTGAGTTTAGCGAGTTGGATACTTTATCTCTGGAGGACTTTGTCACTGAGTCTCTACCCGAGTCCATGTTGGCGCTTGAGAAGCTGGAACGCTTGAGTATCGATTGCTGCAAATTCCTTAAACCCATCCCTCCCAGCTTCAGAAAGCTCAAGCTAAAAACCCTTTGTTACACCATAAGCAAATTCGGCGGTTTCAACATGAACCCCAAGCTGTATCAAAACTTGCTGACCCCGAATTACACCGAGCAGACCAAGTATCTCGACGATTAAGCCGAGCAATTGCAAAAGCGTGTCTGAATCTCTCTTTGGTTAAGCCAGACAAAGAGTGATTCGGCGCACTCATGCCGACTCAGGTCGTAATCTCCCGTACTCAAAACGATAGAGATGATCGGCCAATCTGGCTGTTTGATGTTCACAGTGAGAAACCACCACCAGGGTACAATGGCCGGCGAGGCGTTTTATCAAGGCTTCAATTTGTGCAGTAGCTTCGGGATCGAGTGAAGAGGTAGGCTCATCGAGCAATAAGATATCCGGCTCAAAAACCAGGGTGCGGGCCAGGCAAAGGCGCTGCTGTTGCCCGCCGGATAAGGTTGAGGCCGGTGCCGACAGGCGATCTTTGACCTCATCCCACAACGCCGCCTGCTCAAAAGCTTGCTGCATCTGTTTCAGCGCGGCCTCCCCCTGCAGGTTACCGACCACTTTCAAGGGGAGTAACAGGTTTTGCGCCACACTGCCGGGAAGCAGTTGCGGATGTTGAAACACCATACCGACTTTACGGCGCAAATAGGGTAACTCTGTGGTTTTCAGTTGATTGACCGAAAGCGGCTTATCTGCCACGCAAAGCGTTATCTCACCCCGGGTGCGACTATGTTGATATTCGTCATTGAGGCGATTGAGCGCCCGTAACAGGGTGGTTTTCCCCGAGCCTGATGGCCCGCTGAGCACATTGATCCGCCGCCGATGGATCTGCATGTTGATGTTTTCGAGTGCCGCTTGTTGACCAAAATACACACTGAGGTTAGACACAGTGCCCGCGACATCCGCAGCCTTTGATAACGCCATACTAATGATTCCTTCCGGGAAAACGTGTCACCCAGTTGGCCATGGAAAATACCGTGGCAGTTAAACACAGGAGTGTCAGCGCGGCACCAAACGCCATCTGCAATTCGGCCTCGCTCTGATACTGGGCACTGTAATAAAAAATCGTAAAAGGCAGGGCTTCAAACCGTTCAAAGATCCCGCCAGGTAACCCCGCATTGGCAACGGCGCCGGTCAGCATGATCACCGCGGTATCTTCTGCGGCCCGGCCAATGGCCAACATGATGCCGCCGCGGATCCCGCGCTCGGCCTGGGGCAACAATACAAAGCGCAAAGCTTGCCACTGTGTCATGCCGAGTGAGAGTGCGGTTAAACTCAAAGACACAGGCAGCGCCTGCAGCGCCGTGCGGGTAGAAACGGCCAGATAGGGAATGATCAACATCGCCAGGCAAAATGCCGACAGTGCCAGACAGGTGTTGGCAGAAGGCAGCAAGGTGTTGCGCAGTAACAGAATAAGGGTAAAGCCAAATAAGCCCATCAATATCGAGGGAACGCCGGCCAGGATATCGACCGCCAGCTCCAATAGTGCCTTTACCTTGGATGTTTTCGCCGTTGCCAGCCAAATTCCGGTTGCCAGTCCGGGCAGCAAGGCGATCATCAAAGCACTGGCAACCACCGCCAGGGTTCCAACACAGGCAGGCCAAATACCATCCCAGATAGGCGCCTGTCCCAAGAAACCTTTTAAGGGTTCAGTATCACCAAAATAGAGCGACAGGCTGAGCGTGGGAACGCCTCGATATAGAATAAATCCCAGCAGTGACAAGAGACACAGCAACAGCATGGCGCTGCAGAATAAACACCAATAATGGAAACACTTGGCTTTCAAGACCCAGAACCCTCGGTGGTGGCCTTGGCAGACGAAGTCATATAGCGGATCAACAGAGTCACCAGCACACTGATAGTGAGCAGCAACAAACCGGCGGCAAACAGTGAGTTGTACATGGCGCTATCATTTTCCGTGGCCAGCACCAAGCCAATATGCGCCGTCAGGGTGCGAACCGAATCAAATACACTGTCCGGAAGCTGCGGCGCATTGCCGGCCAGCATCAAAGGCAGCAAGGTATCGCCTATGGCCCTGCCAAAACCGAGTAAGGCGGCGCTGGCCATGGCGCGGCGGGCATTGGGTAATACCAGATGATACAGGGTTTGGAGATCGCTGAACCCCAGAGAAGCAGACACCATTCTGAGTTCTTTGGCCAAAGGGCGACATTGACTGTCCAACATCATCACCATCACAGGCAAGATCAACAGCACTATCACCAGAGTGGCACTGATGAGGCTGAACCCCGAACCGGTTCGAAAGGTTTCCCGGATCAGCGGCACCAGCAAAAACACAGCGGCCAACCCATACACCACAGTCGGGATCCCGGCCATCAAGCGGATCAGCGCCCGGATAAAACGCGCAGGCCTTCGATAGCGAGGTAATAAACAAAACCCTGTGATGCCAAGGGCGATAGGAAATGCCAACAGTAAGGCCAGCAGTCCCAACAAACCGGAGCCGGCAATCATGGCAACTATGCCAAATTGCCCCTGCTCCGGTTGCCAGTGTAACGACAACACGCTGGTTTGCGGGTTGAAAAACACCGGCAATGCAAACCACATCAGAAACCCAAACAGCAGCACTATCAGCAATAATACTGATGCGGCCAGAAGTTGCAGTATCCGCTCAGCGGAGATCTGTGTGGTCATGAGTCATTAATGTCCGACAGGAATATATCCGGCTTCACGGATAAATTCAGCGCCGTCTGGGCCATAGATATAATCAATAAACGCCTGGGTCAGTCCCTGAGGTTGTCCCTTGGTATTCATATACAGCTTACGCACTACAGGGTATTCACCGGAAGCACAGGCTTCATTGGTGGGCAGCACATTATCCAATATCGGCGCTTTCACTGTCTGATCGATATAACCGACACTGCTGTAACCTATGGCACCGGGATCGCGGGCAATCGCAGTTTTCATCGCACCATTGGAAGGCACAACATTGGCCTGAGTAGAAACCGGCGACTTATTCAGCAACTTTTTAACGAATACCGAGCGGGTACCGCTGGCTTCATCACGGGTGAAAATATTGATCTGCCGATCTTCACCGCCCAGGCTCTTCCAGTTGGTTATTTTACCGGAATAGATATCCATCACCTGTTGCGAGCTCAGCTGTTGAATGGGGTTGGCCGGATTGACGATAACCGCAACGCCATCGATGGCAAATGGGAAAGAAAGCAGACCGTATTTCAGTTCACCCGGCTTCAGAGGGCGGCCGGTATTACCGATTTCAACCAGTCCCTTGGCAACTTGCTGCGCCCCCACACCACTGCCGCCACCGGCAATAGTAATGCGAATATCGTTATTGGCAGACATAATAGTTTTTGCCGCCTGCTTCATCACAGGGATATGCGCGGTACCACCGGCAATGTTCAAGGTACCGGACAAGTTTTCAAAGCGATCGAGCTCAGACGCCATGCCAACAGCAGGAACCGCCAGCACAGAGCATAATAACAACTTGATAAATCTGAATTTAAGTCGCATGTCATTTCCTTTGGAATGCACTTGAGCCGAAACAGTCAGCCCAAATAAATAGGTGTAGTTCGGTGCCGAGCCTCACGGCGCGCAATGATAACAATCACATCAAATCAACCTTTTGACTCAAATCACAAATAAACCGCTAAAAACGTAACTTACATTTGTTAGGTCGATTAAACAGAGCCGCTCTGCGGCCTCGTCATAGTTAAACTCGTAAAAGATTTACAAACTGGAACGCGATTTGCAGCACTGAAGCGGACATAGCCATGGAGTCAACAAAGCCATTTTTTTGACAAGCGGGTTACCAGGTGAGTACAGCGCAAGAGACTGCAGCCGAGACTCGAAGGCCTGCGCATTGAGCCGCCAGATGCTGTGTTATGTGCCCTAATAGGCAGATTGAGGAGAAATCCCGTTTGGCCAGTGTCAGTAAGCTTCCAGCTTCTTGGCATACAACAAGGTGCTTACCGCTCTAAAATGAGTCGGGTATTTGAAGCTATGCTCTCTGGTACAGATTAAGACTTTGGCAAACGCTAAGTACCAAGGTACTGTATTATTTAAACTTTAAAGTCAAAATCCTATCGTCTGCCAGGCGGGGGGGACAATCTGGGTTTTGCCCCCCCATCTTCAACGAGGAAACCTCCATGACAGAGCTGTTTGCAGCCAATTTGCAAATCATCCAGTCCAGATGGCCACTGGCGGGGGCGATACTCAAACAACAAGCGTCCGACAGCCTGGATGCGGTCTTGGTAACAGGGCAAAATCAGACTATCAGTGTCGATGGCATTCAGCTCAGCAGCCGTCACAACAGTTTGGCAGAAGCCAGACTGTATATTGATACTCTGCCAGTCGGCGCGACCGAGGTCAGTCTCTATGGCGTAGGGATGGGCGATGTGCCCAGCGTATTGTTGGATAATCCTGCTATCACCAAGCTGGCGGTAAATGTTCTCAACCCGGCCATTTTCGCTCTGGTGCTCAGCTACACAGATCAATCCGAGTGGTTGAGCCATCCGGCCGTCACTCTGGAATTGCAACCGGGACAACTTAAGGTGACCGAGCCTTATATCGCCCTGATAGCCGACCAGGAACTCTGCAGTGATGAAAATGCCAGGCTCAGGGATCTCTTGGTGCTCGAGCAAAATCTGCCTTATATCAACCGTCGCCATCAGGCGACCGACCCTGCGATAATCAAGCGCCTGCAGGATAATCGCCCTTTTCTACTGCACGACCCAGATGTAATTGAGCTTAAGCGGCAGATCCATAGCCATAAGGCCCTGGTCATAGGTGCCGGACCTTCGCTGGAAGAACATTACGATTACCTGGCCAAGTTGCAAACGCAACCGCAAAGGCCTGTCATTATCTGCGCCGACACCGCCATGAAGGGCTTACTGCACCACAATATTCGCCCCGACATAGTGGTTTGCATCGACGGACTTATCGGCGAATACCACCTGCCCCTGGCACTAAGCGAAGGCATTGCACTGGCTTATTATCCCCGGGTCGCCCCCGAAATCCTCAATGGTTGGAGAGGCCCCAGGTTTAACGCCTATGGCAATAGTCCACTTTATGATGCGTTGGTTAAAGAGATACCCAAGACTCGCCTTTACACCAATGGCAGCGTGATCCACCCGGCGATAGATCTGGCAGTACTACTGGGCGGACGTGAAATTAGCCTGCTGGGCTGCGACTTTTGCTATTGCCACAACAAGAGCCACGCCTTTTGGGATGACTTTGCCAAGACCACTCAGGACGAGATGACCCAAACCTGGGTAAAATGCACCACCCAAAAAGTGCAAAATGCCAGCCACTGGGTACTGGATGGCCATGGTCAAAGGGTGGCAACCGATCTCAACCTCAGGGCTTACCTGATAAACCTGGAAACCTACATAGCCAAGCGGCCCCATGTCAGGTTTTATCAAACCAGCCTCTCAGGCGCCAGAATTAAAGGTTGCCAATACAAGGAGTTGAAACCATGATCCAAGATTCGTTGCCACAACAGCTGCTCGACACGGCCACCGCATTCAGGCTCGGCAAAGAAGCAGAGGCCTCCGGGCGGTTGAAAGATTGCATAGAGCAGATGCAAGCACGACTGGAACAGCAACAGCTGCCAAGCGAAGCGTTACAACTGGTGCCCGGCATGTTGGCCTCGCAACAACGCCATGACTGGCTGGGGCTGGCCGACACCCTGGAATATGAACTAGTGCCTTTACTGGCCTAAGCACTCAGGAATACTCTTTCAGTGCCGATAAAGCACTTGAATCACCCAAGCGGAAGAAACTGATGAAACATACGCTTTTTATTGCCGAAGTCTCCAGCAATCATCACAGGGATCTGGAACGCTGCTTTGATTTTATTGCGTCTGCGGCGGCCATCGGCTGTGATGCCGTCAAGTTTCAGCTCTTTAAAATTGATCAGCTGTTCGCCCCCGAGATCCTCGAAAAGAGCGAAATGCACAGAAAACGCAAGGATTGGGAACTGCCGGTCAGTTTTCTGCCACAGTTGAAACGCTGCTGCGATAGCCACGGCATTGCGTTTTCCTGCACGCCTTTTTATCTCGATGCCGTCAAAGAGCTTGAACCCTATGTCGATTTCTACAAAATCGCCTCTTACGAACTGCTTTGGGATGAGCTGCTGATAGCCTGTGCCAAGACAGGTAAACCCGTGGTCATTTCTGCCGGTATGGCCAACTTCGACGAAGTTGATCACGCTATCTCTGTGTTAAAAGACTCAGGCTGCCGCGATATCACCTTGCTGCACTGCGTATCGGCCTACCCGACGCCTAAATCCGACTGCAACCTGGCGGTAATTGGCGCTTTTCGCGAGCGCTATGGAGTTAAAGTGGGTTGGTCTGATCACAGCGTATCAGCGGCAGTGATTCGCCGCGCCGTTGGCCGCTGGCAGGCCGATTGCGTGGAATTTCATATCGACCTGGATGAACAGGGCGCCGAATACGCCGCAGGGCACTGCTGGCTGCCCCAGCAGATGCAGCCGGTGATCGCCGAATGTCGCGAAGCCGAGCTTATCGACGGTCAGAGCGACAAATTGCTGGCCCCCAGCGAAGCGCCGGATCGCGACTGGCGCGCCGACCCCAGCGATGGTTTGCGGCCGCTGAAGCATATGCGGCAACTACGATAATGAAATGGTTACGACTTTCTAATTCGAGCTCCTTATGAGTAATTAATATGACTACAACAGAAAAAATCGCACGGCAAGTGCGTAAAGATATTATTTGGTCAATCTATCACGCCAAATCGGGGCATCCCGGAGGGTCATTATCCTGCAGTGATATTTTAACCCTGCTATTTCATCGGGTGATGTCACCCAATAAAAGCAATAAAAATAGACTCAGTGATGACTATTTTATCCTCTCAAAAGGACACGCAACACCAGCTCTTTATGCTGTTGCGGCCTCTAAAGGGTTAATTCGCCGTGCCGATTTAAAGACTCTTCGATCCATAAACTCGCCACTTCAGGGGCATCCTGATGTACAACATACTCCATGGGTAGATGTCAGCACAGGTTCTTTAGGTCAAGGATTTTCAGTGGCAGTAGGAATTGCCAAAGGACTACAACTGAAAAACAACCTAAAAAGAGTTTTCACCCTATTGGGAGATGGTGAATTACAAGAAGGACAAATATGGGAAGGCGCCATGTTTGCTGGCCATCATAAATTATCTCAGCTCACTGCAATAGTGGATTACAACAAGTTACAGAGTGACGCGACCAACAAACAAATTTGTAATCTTGAACCCTTGGTAGATAAATGGCGAACATTTGGCTGGAATGTGGTAGAGGTTGATGGTCATGCTCACCAGCAACTCCTGACAACTCTCATGGCAGATACCGCATCTACCCAACCCAAAGTAGTAATAGCTCATACAGTTAAGGGCAAAGGTGTGGACTATATGGAAAACATGCCGCTATGGCATGGTAGCGTCACATTATCAGAACAACAATATATTGATGCCATGACTTCTCTTGGTTGCAGCTTGGCCGAACTGGAGGAATATCAAAATGTCTAACGCCCCAACTTTAGTAGGCCAACAATCTGATTCACTACGAGAAGCATTCGGCAAAGTGATATCCGAATGTGCGAATTCAGATCCTAAGGTTCTTGTACTCGATGCCGATGTCGCAGGCGGTACAGGCGCCCACCACTTTAGACGCCAACACGAAAAACGTTTTATTCAGTGCGGCATCGCTGAGCAAAATATGATCGGAGTGGCGGCAGGGCTCGCAACTGTAGGATTCAAGCCCTTTGTGACGACCTTTGCAACCTTCATGCTCCGAGGCATCGAACAGATCCGCCTTTCAATTGCTTATTCACAGAAAAATGTCAAGTTAATTGCAAGTCATCCAGGGTTAGATGTTGGTCCTGATGGCGCCTCAGCACAATGTATCGAAGATATCGCCTGTATGCGTGCACTACCCGGCATGACAGTACTTTCACCGTGTGATGCCTGGGAGGTGCAAGCTGCTACCAAGGCATTGCTTAATTACCCAGGTCCAGCCTATATGCGTACCGGGCGCAGTCCTTGTCCCAACGTGTTTACTCAAGAGCCTGATTTTACCATAGGTAAAGGCAGACTACTCCAAGATGGTAATACAGTGACCTTGATCAGTTGTGGAGTCATGACTCACCGGGCCTTAGCCGCCTCTAAGGAACTTGCAGCTCACGGTGTTAGTGTGCGAGTAATCCATATGCCCACCATTAAGCCAATTGATAGCGCCCTTATCATTCAAGCAGCTAATGAGACCTCGGCGATCATCAGTTGTGAAGATCATAATGTGATCGGTGGATTGGGATCAGCAGTGGCTGAAGTCTTGGCCGAAAATCCAAGTGTACCTCTATTTAGAATGGGGCTTAATGAAACAATAGGCCGTTCCGGTGAGCCTGATGAATTGGCAACTTTCTATGGCTTAGATAAAGAATCGATAAAATCAAAAGTCTTTCAAGTTATCGAAAAGGTGGGCAAGTAATGACTATTGAACATTTGATTCTTGTCTCAGGTGGAGCTGGCGGAATAGGATCTGCCCTGTGCACAACCTTTTGTCAACACGGTTATTCCGTTGGTATTGGCTACAGCAACAATCGACAAAAAGCAGAAGCTTTAGCTGAACAATTGAATGCTTCCGGCGGAAAAGCAATGGCCGTTGCTATGGACTACCGAAGCCGAGAAAGCATTCAAGAAGCAATAAAAGCTGTGACTAAACACTTTCAGCGCCCCGTATCCATCTTAGTTAACAATGGTGCTTTGGCTCAAGAAAAGCCATTTGACACTATCACTGACGAAGACTGGGAGATAATGCTGAAGGTCAACCTACAAGGCCCCTTTATCGCGGTGCAAGAGGTCTTGGAGGGAATGAGACAACAACAATGGGGCCGAGTTATTAACATTACCAGTATTGGTGGACAATGGGGAGGTTTTAACCAAGTCCATTATGCTGCATCCAAGGCGGCATTAATCAATTTTACTCAATCTATTGCCAAAATTTATTCCAAAGAAGGGATTGCAAGCATGGCTGTAGCCATAGGTTTGGTTGCAACCGAAATGTCTGCTAAAGAACTCGCGACTGAAGCTGGCAAGGATAAAGTCAAAAATATTCCCGCTGGACGTCTAGCCTTCGCAAATGAAGTCGCCAAGCAAGTGCTCCACCTCTGTCAAGATGAATCCTTTTACCTGACAGGACAAACTATCAACATGAATGGAGGAATGTACTTTGGATAAGAAACAAAAAGAGAGCTTATTGACAAAAGACATTCTCACCAATTTACAGTGGCCATCACCGGAAAACATACTTTTACAGTTGAACGAAGTAATTGTATTCGGTACAGGTGCCGCAGCAAAGAGCGTTACAAAAGTATTAGAACAGTATGGGGTCAACATTCTGTGCTATGCCGACAACGATATCGCAAAACAACAGTTACTTTTCCATGATAAGCAGGTCATGGCTCCGGAGAAACTAAAGAAGGCACCTCAACTAATACTCATAGCCAGTTTATGGGCAAAAGATATTGCCGCTCAACTCCGGCAATTGGAATGTAAATACTTGGATTTCAGTTTTTGTGTTGATTTTTTACGCTGGAAAGACCATTTCAACTGTGAAGTTTTTGACGTAGAAAAAGCGGTAAATGTTGGATTGAATTTCCTTCGAGGCGTTGACCTACAAAACTACCTTGGATGCATTCGATATCGTCAAACTTATGATCCTATGCATTTAGAGTCTCCAAAGCACGACCACTATATGAATCCAAATGTTTTTCCAACATCTGATGATGTTTATATTGATGGGGGGGCTTGGCAAGGTGATACTCTTCTGGAGCTAAAAGACCTTTGTGGAAAAAATATTGAAATACACAGTTTCGAACCTGATGAAAAAAATTACAACATACTAACAAGTATGATTGCTAAGAAGCATATCCCAAACTGTACCGTCATAAAAAAGGCTCTATGGGATTGCAATACAACCCTTAAATTCGTTGCCTCAGCAGAGGCCGTTCACAGTATGCAATCTAGAGTAAGCGGCGATGGACTCACCAACCAGAAGGCAACAGAGGTCATCGCAACAACTCTGGACAACTATAGCCAAACTATCGGTCGAAAACCTAGCTACATAAAAATGGATATTGAAGGTGCTGAGCCTCAAGCCTTGAATGGAGCAGCCGATTTATTAAAACATTGTTCTCCTAAACTAGCTATAAGTGCCTATCACGAACCAAATCATATTTGGCAACTTATTGAACAAATTAACAGTATAAATTCCAGCTACAAGTTCTGGTTTGAGCATCACTCACAACATCTTCTTGAATCAGTGCTTTATGCAAAGGCAGGTAATTAAGATGAATCGGCATTGTTTTCTGTGTGGTTACACTGAGATTGAGTGCATATTTTCCACCACCTGGGCACTGCCGGGACTAACACCAAGAGAGATAGGTTTCTCGGTCTGTCCCCATTGTGGCTCTGTGTCCCAAAGTCCTACGGTCAGCTTTGACGAGATGATGACCTTCTACAGCTCCATGGCGGTGTACACAAACCCTGGTCGAGCAGAAAAACCATCCGAGGCCAAGATCAGAGATCTTGATGAGCAGATCCAGTTTATCAAACGCGGTATAGGCTATCTACCTGATTCTACCCTGCAAATCGGTAGCTCCGATGGCTACACACTATCTCGTTTTCGCACTGCTGGAGTAAAACGAGTTTTGGGAGTAGAGCCTGGGACAGCCTCAGTCGAACTAGCCAAACGACTCTACCAGATTGACTGTATTCATAGCTCGGCAGAAAATTTTCAAACCGAGGAAAGCTTCGAATTAATACTTCTAACTCATGTGCTAGAACATCTGTACCATCCACAGGTGACTCTCACTAAATGCCGACAGCTCCAAAATGCTGTAGAAGAGGGCTTTATCTATGTGGAAGTGCCACTTATGGCTCAGCCAGACAGTTTGTGCCCCGGATTTTTCTCTTTTGAGCATATCAACTATTACACCAAAGAAAACCTGCTGCAAAGTTTGATTCAAGCTGGATACTCCCCCATTTCGGTCATTGAACACTTTAACAGTAACCTATCGCCAGTAATTGGCGTACTTGCAAGTACCAAAGCGCAAAACCATTATTTGAGCCTCCATACCGACCCTATAATTAATCGAAAAATTCTCACCGAATACCGTAACAAGGAAATAACTTATTGGCAGGGATGTCTGGACAAGGTTCAGAAACAGTTGAATAAAAGTAAACGCATATACCTTTGGGGAGCAGGAATTCATACTTGTCAAATTGTAGCCAATACTAATCTACTTGAACGTTGTCATATCGATGGGCTGACAGACACCTCAACATTGAAATGGGGGCTACAGCAAGGTGACTGGATCTGTCAGGATCCGGCAACGATTGACTGGCAACCGGGCGACACAGTCCTGATATCCTCCTATGCATCCGAGAAAGAGATTTTTGATTCCTTAACTTGGCTTAGAAAGCGTGGAGTGACAACCTTAAGACTGCATAATATAGATGATTCTCGGGCTCACTGATGTCAAAACCACATAAGCATTTACTAATAATAGGTGCAGGTATCGAAGCCTGTGAAGGAATAGCTATTGCCAAAGCCATGGGGCTAAAACTCCTTATTGCTGATGGGAACCCCACAGCGCCTGGGCTTGCGATGGCCGATTGGCCCATTATAGAAAGTACCTATAATGGAGAAGGAATTCTTACTCAAATAAAACAGTTAATGACAACTGGGCTATCCGTAGATGGCGTTATAGCTATGTGCGCCGATGTTCCTCTGAGCGTCGCAACTGTTAGCAATGCCCTCGGATTACCTGGTTTATCATTGGAGTCCGCATTTTGGGTTTCAGATAAACTTGCAATGAAAACGCAATTGCAATCACAAGGGATTCCGATCCCCCGCTTTGCAGATGTATCTGATATCTCGAGTTTAAAACAGAAAGCTGCGGAAATAGGTTTTCCATTGATAATAAAACCCGTAGATAGCAGAGGAGCAAGAGGTGTCCAACTCTTAGACAATGAAGAACAACTCGAAAACGCCTGGAACATAGCAGCAAATGAGTCTCCAACAGCAAGAGTTATGCTTGAAGAATTTCTTGAGGGTCCGCAATTCAGCACTGAAACCTTGATAGATAAAGGCCAGTGTTACACCTTGGGGTTTTCCGATCGCAATTATGAATGGTTAGAACGTACTAAACCATTCATCATTGAAAATGGCGGTGATGCACCTACCGGAATAAATGACGAAATCAAAGTTGAAGTGATTACCACCGTTGAACAGGCCGCTGCTGCGCTCAACATTTCTCAAGGAGTTGCCAAGGGCGACATGGTCTATACCGCCCAAGGCCCCAAGGTAATAGAAATAGCCGGCAGGCTTTCTGGCGGTTTTTTTTCCACTACTCAAATTCCGCTGGCCACCGGGGTCAACTTTGTCGAAAAAGCGATTAAGCTGGCCTTGGGCGAGCCTTTGACCGACACGGAGGTGCTCCCAAGCAGACATCAGGCAGTCGCTATCCGTTATTTAGATCTAGCTCCAGGTAAGATCAAGGAAATACACGGTGAGGCAGAAGCTAAATCCAGCAAGGGGGTGGAAATGCTGAAACTATTTATTACTCCTGGCAGCATAATCCAACCACTGGCCAATCACACCCAGAGAGCAGGATTCGCTATCACCTATGCCGATGACAAGCAAACTGCCATAGACAGAGCTTATGATGCCCTATCCAAGATCCAAGTAGTGTACGAGACCTCCAACTCATGAGTTCAGCCCTATACACGGTTTTTCACCTCAACCTGGCGTTTTCCTCCGTTGAAACAGAGCAGCACTCTGAGGTGGTAAAACGCTGCTACTGGCCATTACTGCAATTAGCTGAGGGGGGCATACCTGTTGGTCTTGAGCTAAGCGCTTATACACTCGAGTGTATCAACGCGGTAGACCCGACCTGGGTCATTCGCTTCAAACAACTGTTGAAGCAACAAAAATGCGAGTTGGTTGCCAGTGGCGACAGCCAAATCATAGGGCCGCTGATCCCGGCCGAGGTCAACTATGCCAACCTGAGGTTGGGTCAAGAGGCTTATCAGCGCCTGTTGGGTATAAGCCCCAGACTCGCCTATCTCAATGAACAAGCGGTTTCAGCCGGCTTGCTTGATATCTACATAGATGAAGGCTTTGAAGCCGTGGTGGTGGAGTGGGACAATCCCTTTTCCCATAACCCAGAGTGGCAACGAGAGCGGCTAATGCGGCCGCAATCGTTAAAGAGCGCCAGCGGCCGACAGATCAAGGTCATCTGGAACCATGCCATCGCCTTTCAAAAATTTCAGCGCTATGTTCACGGCGAGCTAACTCTGGAAGATTATCTGCAATATCTGCGCAAGGTGTTGAAACCCGGCACTCTGGCATTTCCGGTTTATGGCAGCGACGCCGAAGTGTTTGACTTCCGTCCCGGGCGCTACCATACCGAAGCCGAGCCAATAAGCGGCGAATGGCAGCGCATAGCGCAGTTGTTCATGACCCTCAATGACCTGGACGGTTACCAGTGGAGCCTCCCTTCCAAGCTGCTTCAACATTGGCAAGGCTTAGAACCCCTGGCACTCACCAATGCCCAGCACCCGGTTTCGGTCAAGAAGCAGGCCAAATACAACATTACCCGTTGGGGACTGAGCGGCCGCAATGATCTCCACCTCAATAGCCTTTGTTACCAAAGACTGGCCGAGCTTAAGGCGCAGCCCAATACAGACGATGAGAGTTGGCGAGACTTGTGCCGCCTCTGGGCCAGCGATCTCAGAACCCACCTGACCCAAGCGCGCTACGAGGCGCTGGCATTGACCAAGAGCGCTTCGGCCGCGCCAACATTTGCGCCCTGGCAAGCCCGTAAAGACATCCACATTCATTATGATGAGGCCAGGCGTAGGCTGGAGGTGCAAACCCCAGACATCAGGCTGACACTCAACGGCAATCGCGGTCTGGCGATTGATTCGCTGGCCTTTGCCAGCCATGACTTTGAAGCCGTTATCGGTACCCTGTCACACGGCTACTTCGACCATATCAGCTATGGCGTCGATTTTTACAGCAATCACCTCCTGCTGGAGCGTTTTCGCGACCGCGACAGAGTGGCCGATCTCAATCGGGTGGAATACCAGCTAGGGGAGCAAGACGGCTGCCTGGTCATCTATTGCCGCCAAGCGCTCAAGAGCGGCGCGATATTAAAATGGTATCGGCTCGAAGGTGAGCGCCTCTTTAGCGGCTTTCATTTCGAAGAGAGCAGCCGCCCCGAAGCCTCGGTACGCTTGGGCTTTATGACCCTGCTCGATTGTGAGCA
The DNA here is from genome assembly GCF_033842865.1 of Shewanella indica. Classification (NCBI taxonomy): domain Bacteria; kingdom Pseudomonadati; phylum Pseudomonadota; class Gammaproteobacteria; order Alteromonadales; family Shewanellaceae; genus Shewanella; species Shewanella indica. Next base: position 2,850,897 of record NZ_JAWXXR010000001.1, on the reverse strand, counting down.
ACGGGCCTGGTATCAGACCCGTCTCGGTGGCCACAGGGATGAATATTTCCAAATAGCCCATGACATGGACCAAGGCGCGCCAATCTCCTCGATAGTCTCCTCATCCAGCGCCTTGGGAGCAACCGCGGGCTCCATCTGTTTTGGCACCCGGGCAAGAGGCATTCGCATTGACTGGAACCCCGCGCTTTGTGCCGCCTTGCCGATGATTTCCAGCAAAAAAATCGATGAACAGTATCTGAATCGGCTGTGGTTTTCGCTGGCTGAGGCCGATGAAACCCTCAAACCCGGCGGGCAACTGTTGAGCCTTGAGCTGTGCATCAGTCCAGATAGCCAAACCTCTCGCCCTTCGGCAACAGAAACACCCAAAACAGAGGAACAGCCGCTATGACCAAGACACTTGCCATTGTCGGGGCCAGGCTCAACTCCAGTCGCCTGGCGGGGAAGCACTTATTGCCACTGGCCGGCGACCCCATGATTAGCCATATTTGGCGCAGACTGATGCAATGCCAAGAAGTAAACGACTGTGAACTGGCCACAACCGCGGATGACTTTAACCGCCCGCTGCTGGATTGGGCTGCTGAACATAGCGTCGAATGTCATCCCTATGAAGGCGATGTCAACGACCTGATGGCAAGGCTTGATAGCATAATCCAAAGGCAAGATCCGGATTATATTCTCTACGTCTGCGGTGATTGTCCGCTGATAGATCCCGGCTTTATCGACCATGGGCTGAATGCGCTCAAGGCATCGGGGAAAGACAGCATTGAACTGAACCCGGGCGTTGTTTCAATACATGAAGGCATGGCCTTCTATAGCCGCCGGGGCTGGGACAAATTGATGTCGGTCAGTCAATGTGCCATGTCCAGAGAGCACGTAGGCTATGGGGATAAGTTAACCCCGATACTCGAACGTTTGAGCATTCCAGACAGCGGCGACTATTCAAAAGTCCAGCAGCGAATTTCTGTCGATACCCAGGCCGATTACCGCTTCATGGCCGAAATCTACCGCCGCTGGTACGCAGAGCATCCGACAAACTCTATCGTTAGCCTCGCCTGGGTTCAGGAGCAACTGCTCATCGACTCGGACTTGAGTGCCATCAACGCCCATGTGCAGCAAAAAGCCGCCGATCGTCAATACGCCAAGGCCAGCATCTATTGTCACTTGGGAGCGGATATCGGTCTGGGACACTTCAAGCGCGCCGAGTTAATCGCCGATGCCTTGCAGGAGTATCTGGCCATTGGTGCCCGGGTTCATGCGCTCTACGAAGGCTCGACACCTAACTCACTCGCCCAGACATCATCGGCAAAAGTCACTTGGTATCAAACAGAAGCGGAATGGCTTACCGCGTTGAAGGCCGATGCCAACCCGCTGATCATACTGGATCTCCACCCGGATTTTATCGCTCTATCTGCCATCAAGCAGGCGCTACAAAACTTAAGACACAAGGGATGCAAACTTGTCGGCATAGATAAACTGGCACCGCTGTTACCTGAGTTGGATTGGCTGTTCATTCCCAGCTTCAATACCTCACTGCAACATCCCAAGGTATCTTCCGGCTGGCAAAACTACCTGTTCAGTCCCCTTCCCCAAAGGCTGAAGAAGCCTCAAATTTTGGTATTGACCGGCGGCAGCGATGCCCTGGGGTATGGCCAAGCGTTGCCAGGGTTACTGAGTCAACTGCATACCGACTGGCCGATAGTCTGGATCAAGGGGCCATTGGCGCCTAGGCCTGTATTGCCCGCCGGGTGTAATATCCAAGTGCTTAAAAATCCGGAAAATCTCAAGCAATGGATTGCCGAATCCGAAGTAGTGCTGAGCTGTTATGGCTTATCGCTGTTTGAATCCATCTATGCGAGGGCGGCGACTTTGCTGCTGCCGCCAAGGCATCTGTGCGATGACGCCGAGCTGGCAATGCTGGAAAAAACGCAATCTTGCCTTATCAGCGACTCGCTCTCGGATGCCATTGATAAACTTGAATGGTTGCTCAGTGATGCCAAAGAGCGCGAAAAATTGCAAACAGAGGCCGCTAGGGTCTTTGCCAACCATGGCGGCATCAAGCAGTTGATGGCTGAAATCAGTTCGCTGCTAAAATAGCGACAAAGCTAGTAGCAAAGCTAGTTGTAAACAGAGCGACAAAGATAGTCGCAAAGAGTAAAGCAAACGGCGGCACGGCAGTCTGACCGTCCCAAGCTGACATTTTCGAGCTTACATTCAAAAGCTTAAGGCGTCGCCCTGGTATTTAGGCTGGCGGTCAACTCATCAAGCACCTTTTGCTGGGCAGTTTCATCCAGGTTCGGATAAAGAGGCAGAGTCAATATCTCATGATAAAACTGCTCTGCTGCCGGGAAATCACCTTCTTTGAAGCCAAGAGAGAGGTAATAGGGTTGCAAGTGCACAGGGAAGTAATGCACGTGCACCTGCACGCCTCCCTCTCGCATGGTATCGAACACCGCCCGGCGCCGCCCGACCTCCTTGAGACGTATCATATAAAGATGACGAGCACTCATACTACCGGGTAAAGGCTCCACGCTCACAACCGGCAACTTGACCAGCGCTTGACTGTAATTAGCGGCCAGTTGGTTGCGCTTGCAGACAAATTCATCCAAGCGCTTAAGTTGCGAAAGCCCCAGCGCCGCCTGCAGATCTGTCATACGGTAATTGAAGCCCAGGGTATGCTGCTCGTAGTACCAGTCGCCTTCGTCTGGGCGCAGCATTTTGAGCGGCTCTTTAGTAATCCCATGGCTTCGATATAACCCAAGCCTAAACGCCAATTCGGGATCATTCGTCTGTGCGATGCCCCCCTCGGCACAAGTAATAATTTTGACCGGATGAAAGCTGAAAACCGTGATATCCGAAAACTCACAGCTACCAAGCTTATGCTCCTGATAACAGCCACCGATACCATGGGAAGCATCTTCGATGATCTTGAATCCATAGGCTTTACCCAGCTCGGCGATAGCCGCCATATCACAGCTGTGACCACAGAGGTGAACCGGAACAACCACCTTGGGTAGAGTACCTTCTCGTTTAGCCTGCTCCAGCTTGGCCTTTAACGCCTCAGGGCACAGGTTACCGGACTCGGGATTGATATCGACAAAGTCCACTTCAGCGCCGCAGTACAAGGCACAATTGGCAGAAGCCACAAAGGTAATGGGGGATGTCCACACCCTGTCGCCAGGGCCGACATCGAGTGCCAGGCAAGCAATATGCAAAGCCGAGGTGGCGCTATTTACTGCAACGGCGAATTTGCCACCAGTATAGTCACATATCGCCTGTTCAAACGCCGGCACCTTGGGGCCCTGAGTCAGCCAGTCGGATTGCAAAACTTCAACGACAGCATCAATATCGTCTGGGCTGATATCCTGCTTACCGTAAGGGATCATACATCGGCATCCAGTTTGACTATCTCATCCCCCAATAGAAAATGAGGGTTGGTTCCCGAGTTATATTCAAATCCCATTGCTACCGTCTGGCCCTTTTCTCCCAAGGCATTGGTACAAAAGTCGGTTTCCCGGCCGAAGAAACGGATACTCGGCGTGATAACAAAGTGATCATCAAACTCCAGGGTATGATGAGAATCATCGGCAGGGCACATGATTTCGTGCATTTTCTCGCCTGGGCGGATACCAATAATCTCATGCTCCAGATGTGGTGCATAAGCCTTGGCCAGATCGGTAATACGCACCGAAGGGATCTTGGGGACAAAGATCTCCCCTCCCTGCATCCGTTCAAAGTTTTTCAGCACAAAATCCACCCCTTGCTGCAAGGTGATCCAAAAGCGGGTCATCTCCGGATGGGTTATCGGCAAGGACTCGGCGCCATCGGCAACAAGCTTCTTGAAAAATGGCACCACAGAGCCGCGGGAGCCCACCACATTGCCATAACGCACCGCCGCGAAACGTGTTTTGCTGCTGCCGACTATGTTATTGGCAGCAATAAACAGCTTATCGGAGGCCAGCTTGGTGGCACCATAGAGGTTGATAGGACTGGCCGCCTTATCGGTCGAGAGTGCGATCACTTTCTTCACTTTATTGCTGATCGCCGCCTTAATTACATTCTCGGCGCCATGGATATTGGTCTTGATACACTCCATTGGATTGTATTCAGCAGCCGGCACCTGTTTCATCGCTGCTGCATGAATCACATAGTCCACATCCTGCATCGCCTGCATCAAACGGTCACTATCGCGCACATCGCCGATAAAGTATCGCATGCAGGGATCATTGAATTGCTGCTGCATTTCGAACTGCTTGAGCTCGTCACGAGAAAAGATAATCAAACGCTTGGGCTTATAACGAGCCAGCAGAGTTCTGGTGTATTTCTGTCCGAAGGAACCTGTCCCACCAGTAATGAGTATTGTTTGGTTGTTGAACATATATTATCCAGCCCTCTGCTTTTACGCTGACGATAAACCTGCATGGCTTTACGTCATCCTCTTGTCCCGGTCAATATACAAAATCTGAGCCAAACCAGGCTATTAACCAACAACTTAAAGTATGCACAGTATAGGTTTCGTTGTATAACAAAAACTTAGGTACTGAAGTCAAAAGCCGGTTTTCAATGCATAGATCACTCTATTATCTTTGAAAACTGGCACATATCTTGTAAATATGCACTCATGCTAAACAAGGTGTCAGATAATTGGCGCTTTAACCTACAGGGGCCCAGAATGCAAAGCACTCCTTCAGCCATGCTCAATACCTTTGCCGTGAGTCGTTTCAGAGAAACCTATCTCCCAGCCATAAACCGGCAGATGTTCGAGCAACTCGACTCTGCAAGCCAGTATCGCAATAAGTTTGCCAAACAACTCGATGCTGAAGATACCTTGTATGTTTTCACAGGTATGGATTCGGGGCTGTTGGCCAACTATATCTTATCCATGACATTTCCAGCTGGAAGTCGTTTTATCTTCGTTGAACTGCCCGAAGTGTTGAACTTACTCAATATTGACATTCCCGATTCGCTCAATGGCAAGTTATGGGTCACTACCGAAGCCGAGTTGCCTGAAGTACTCAAACAAGCCGGCAACGAAATCTGTATTGCCAAAGGCCAATACCGCCATTATCACTCTCTGGCCGCAAATGCCGAAACACTTCCCGATTATGTGTTGTTAAAAAGTGCCATAGCCCAAAGTTTACATCACGCACATTTCGAACAGAGACTCAACTATAGCCAAAAAGAGTTTGTCCAACGTCAACTGGAAAATGTCTGCGAGAATCACTCTCCGGCCAAAATACTAAGAGGAAAATTTGAAGGAGAAACCGCCATCATAGTCGCCGGCGGCCCCTCTCTGGATTCACAGTTGGAATGGCTCATGGTCAATCAGCATAGACTGACCATATTGGCGGTTTCCCGCATTGCTGCCAAGCTCATCAATCACGGGATAAAACCTGACATAGTCGTGACAGTGGATCCACAGACATTCAGCTTTGATGTCAGTAGAGAGATGATGCAATATCATCAGGATTTTCTCCTGGTTCATGCCAACTACGCTCACCCTTGGATAGTGAGTCAGTGGGCCGGGAAAAACCTCTATCTCGGTGAGCGCTTCCCTTGGCAAACCCAGCGCGAAAATATCATCACTCAAGGCCCAACTGTCACCAACAGCGCCCTGTTATTGGCAATAGAGATGGGTTTTAGCCAAATTCTGTTTACCGGTATGGATCTTTGTTACTCAAGGAGAGGTATATCCCATGCAGCTGGTACCCAAGAGGCCAAACAAGGACCAAACTTAGGTCACCTCTGTGAATGGGTCGAAACCTACAGTGGCTACCAAACGGAAACCCCAATTCAGCTACTTCTTGCAAAACAGGCAGTTGAAAACGAAGTCGCCGCTCATCCGCAACTGGAGTACCTAAACCTCTCTGAAGATGCCGCCAAAATAAAAGGTATTGAATTTTGCGACAGCGAAAAGATAAAACTCCCACCAAATAAAAAGTCACTGTCAGAGCTGCTTGCAAACTTAAACTTGAAACAAGTAAATAGGAAAGCCGATCTGCTGCTGTGTTTCCAACAACTCGAACAAGCAAAACAAAAACTAACTCGAATTGAAAGTCTCACTCATAAGGCCTTCAAAGCCTGCCAAGCTGAACTCCATTCACATACCCCTTCGAGTAAACTGCTGAAACTACTACAAACTACAGAAGCCAAACTTAACAAAGACTACACTGAGATGGCCCAATTGATTAAATTCTATGGCTTCAGGGAATTTTCGGCATTTTTAACTGCTCGCAGCAGCGATGAGTGGACCCAGGCACAAATGCAGCAAATGAACCTGGATTACTATCAAGCGTACAGTGTGATAGCCAAACACCTCACAACATTGGTTGATAAAGCCTTATCTCGAGTAAAATCTCGTCAGGAAGAACTTAACCCCGATGATAAGCTGGAGGCTCTGGGCATACAATGGCGTCAAGATAATACGCCGGGCAGATTGCAAATTTGGCTACAAACGCACCAGGTATCAGTTGAAAACCAACCGACTATAAAAGAGTTTGAGGAAAGCTATAGCAAAATGTTGACCGAGGTTCGCCCTGTTTATCAACAGATCTTGACCGATGCGAATACTCAAGAGCAAATATTCGATAAAATTACACTGCTTAAAAGCCAACACCATCTTCAAGGTTTACAGCAAATGGTAAATAACCTCGAATTCGTGCTGCCAGAAAAGCCTGAGCTCACACGCCTATATTGGTTGGCTACGGCTAATCTCCATATGCTTTGTCAAGCACCGGATAAAGCGCTGCATGCGCTGCAGCAGATAGCTCAGGAACAAACAACCGAAACCGAGCTCAGAATGATTTCCATACTGGCTCTGCAGCTCAATATGCCCTCCCTAGCCGAAACCACTCTGGCGGAGTTAAGCCGCTTAAACGACAGTTTCCTACCGCAATATGCGCACATATTGCGCCTCGGCGGTAACGGGCAACAGGCACTGGAAACCTATCTGGATTACCTGGGAAAGTACCCGCAAGACTTGCAGGTATGGTTAAAACTGGCGCAGTTCATGCGAGCAGTACAACAAAATGATGCCGCCATCACCGCATTTTCCAGAGTCCTGGAGCTCGACCCCAATAATCTCAGCGCCAAGCAGGGATTAGCCGAACTACAAACCCAGAAATAGAGATGGTGCAAGCAAGCCACTTGTATGTGGCTTACAGTCTGGGATGCAAGGCGTGGTTCGCAGCAAATGACTCAAGTCCTTTACAATAGACTCGCCTTCCCCTGGCCGCCGCATGCGGCCTTTCTTTTCCCCTTTCGCCACCGTTATAATGCCCCGGCAAATAAGCGCAGTTCCGGAGAACAAAACTTGAATCACAGCTATATTCCACTCGATCAGTATCGCCGTAAATGGATCTTCAACCATAAGGATCTGCCGGTCAGTGACCAGGATAAGACGGCTATATTGCCGCTGGATCAAAAGAGCGCCATGGAAGTGTGGAATCGCTGGATAAGCAACAAAAGCAGCTGTGCCGAAGACTTTACCAAGGGCGATTGGGCCAGCCGCAGCTCCACCTGGCACCAGACCGAATACTGGCAAAGCCATTGGGACAGCGAAGACAACAGCCTACCGGAACCCTTGGCCGACTTTATTGATTGGCCGGCAGATACCCCTGTGTATTTCTGCTATGAAAAGTATCAGGTGATCCAAACTCGCTGGGAAATCTTTGCCCGTAACTGGAAATGCTTTCTGTTTTTCGATGATGGCCCTTTGCTGATAAGTCCCAAACACAAGCAAGCCGTCTGGTTCAGTCAAGATGGCAACTTCAAAATGGGGCTGCGAGGCTAAGGAAGGTTTTTGGCAAACATTCAGTGAGCAAGAAGAACCTTGCCGGTTCAGCCACTCAGAACGACCAATACCAAGAGAACAAGATGAAAAAAATAATCTTAACCGCTCTATTACTTGGCTTATCGCTGTCTGCCACAGTGGATGCCCGCGAAATTGCCGGTGAAAATATTCCAGATACTCTGAGCATTCAGGCGGCAACGCCGCTTAAGCTCAATGGTGCCGGGGTACGCAGCAAGTTCTTTATGGATCTCTACATAGGCAGTCTCTATCTGCCAACAAAAGCGACCACTACAGCCGAAGTATTGACGCAGCCTCAGGCGGCGGTCAGCTTGAAAATAGTCTCGGGTCTTATCACCGCAGATAAGATGCGCTCGGCGATAACTGAAGGTTTCGATGACGCCACAGGCGGCAAAACCGAAGCTATACAAGCCGATATCGACCGATTTATGAGCCTGTTTCAGGAAGAGATCAAACAAGGCGACAGCTTCCTCCTGTATACCAGCCAGGAAAACGGTGTCAGTGCCTACAAGAACGGTGAGCTGCAAGACACTATCGCCGGAGAGAACTTTCGCCGCGCGCTGCTAAATATCTGGCTCGGTGACAAACCGGCGCAGAGCAGCCTGAAAAAAGCGATGCTGGCCGACTGAACTCCTCAGCCAGAAAATCGCTCAATCGAAAGGGAGAAGTTGCCCGCCACGGCGGGCAACTCAATCAAAAACGATAGCTAAGATGAACAGCGCCTGCCGGATAGTTATCCAACTCGCGCTTGATCTCAGGTTCACTCAACTCAAGTTCCGGGTTGATGAAGTAACCCACATAGGCGTTGAGATTGAACCCTTGTCCCAACTGCCAGCCCAAACGGGCGAAGCTGCTGATTTCGGTCAATTCCAGCGTTTGCTCATTTTCCCCCACCAAGATCCGCTCGGTGCGCTGGGAGGCTCCCAGCCCCAACTCCATATCCGGTGAGATCCGATAACTGAACTCTATCCCGGCAGGACCGGTAAAACCCGCCTGAAACGGGTTGCCCACCCGCCATCTATCACTGAGTTGCCAATCGATAAGCAGATAAGGAACCGTACGCACCTCACTGATATCATTAAGATATGCAATACCAAAACCCAACATATTACCCGAGTTGAACCTGTGAACAGCACCGGCTATCACACCATAACTTTCGGCATCCGAAGAGGAGACTTCATCACTATAGGCATACTGTAACTGAGGCGTTAGCATCAAGCTCCAGTGTCTATTCAGCTTATATTTCAGGCTGATGGAAGCTGAATAACGTTGAGCAGAGTCAAATTGGCTGGCAGCAAAAATCCTATCGGCAACACTATTGTCAGGTAAAGCGGAAAAATCCCAGTCCAGTTTGTCATAACCCAGGCTGACACCCAGCCCCCAACGTTTATCCAGTTGCCAGTCAGCCCGCACGCCCAGAAGATAACTGCGACGCCCCAGTTCCCCGCCACCATCAATATCCGAGTCGGCATTTTCAAAAGTGGCCAGACTCAGGCTATAGCGGGATGTCGAAGCCTCTGCGGCAAGCAACCCTGCACTGGCACTCAAAGTGCTCAGCAAGATAACTGTAGCCGTTTTGTTCATCTCATGTCCTTTTGCCGTTTAAATAAAACTCAATTATAACCGTACGCTACCCCAACCTATGCGCTTTAAGAAACAATCCGGCCGTCTCAAGGCAATAATCCCTGTGCTGCGCCTCGAGTTGCCCGGTGTTCAGCCCCAACTCTTTTCTGAGCCGTAGCTCACCAAATAACATCAGGCTCAGCCTCACCGCTGCTTGGCGCTTATTGCCGAAGTGATAACCGCCATGACGCTCAACCTGAGTAAAGAAATCCACCAGCAACCCCAACATGTACTCGGGTCCGGCATCGAAATAAAGCTGCGCCGGTTCCGGATGAGTATCGACCTGGGAAACACAGGCGCGATAAACGGTAATAGCATCTTCACTGACAATCAGCTCACCGAAATACTCGGCAAACACCGCCAGCGCCTGCTCCGGCCGGGCGGCGTCGGCCAACAGTTCTTCAGCAACCTGACGCACCACACATTTGGACTCGATAGCTGCCACAAACAGCTCATCCTTGCAGCCAAAATGAGCGTAAACAGTTTGTTTCGATACCCCGGCAGTTTTGGCCACTTCATCCATGCTGGTATGGGGAAACCCCTGGGCGCAGAAAAGTTCGATAGCGGCCTCCAGTATCTGAGCCCGCTTCTGCTCGCTACGAGTTAATTGCTGATTATTCATAACCTTATGACTTACACCTTGTTCGGCAACGTCTTGGAAGGCATTAGAACATAAAATAGACTAGACAGTCCAGTTCAGCCAAATTAGACTAGCAAGTCCAGTTTAACTTATTGCTAACAATCGGTAATCAGCACAGGGAGACGTCATTGCAACAGCGCATCAAGGAAGTTAAAAAACCAAATGCTTCAGGGCTAAAAATCAAATTTACCCACCTCCAAGGCCAGGGTCGCGCCGCGCTGTTGGTTGCCCTTACCTTGATGTTATGCCTGTCAGCCTGCCAACCACAGCCCGTTGAGCAAAGTGAAACCAAGCCCGCAGTGGTCAGCAGTGCCGCTCTTGTACTCAAGCCAAGTTACACCAAGCTGCAGCAATTCAGTGGCAGCGTGCGCGCCGGCAATACCACAGGCATAGGTTTCGAGCTCCCAGGAAAACTGCAAAAACTCCTGGTAGATACCGGCGATAGAGTCGAGCGAGGACAATTGCTGGCACGGCTGGATACCAGCTTGCTGGAAGCCGAACAGACCGAATTACAGGCGGCACTGGATCAGAATAATGCCGATATCAAACTGGCCCGGGCAACGTTGAAACGCTCACTGGAACTCAGAGCCAAACAATATCTTTCCGAGCAGCAGCTCGATGAACTCAAAGGCAAACTGGCCAGCTTGGAAGCCGGGCACGCCAGGCTGGGAGCCTCACTGAAAGCCAATGAACTTAAACGGCAAAAATCGCTTCTCATCGCCCCCTTCGCCGGGGTGATAGCCGCCAGAGAGCATAATCTCGGTGAAGTCATTGCCCTGGGCAGCCCGGTCTTTACCTTGGTGCAAAGCAACAATCTGCAAGCACTGATAGGGGTGCCGCTGAATATTGCCGAGCAGTTGCAACCTGGTGTAATTCTCAAGCTCAGAGTCGCCGAACACTATTACCAGGCCAAGTTAAAAGGGATCAGCGGCCAAATAAATCCCGTCACCCGCACAGTACAACTCAGGTTTAGTATCGACTCTGCCTCTGAAACCACACCTATCAATGGCGAACTGGCTTATTTGCAGTACCGCCGTGAAGTTCTCCGTGAAGGCTACTGGGTCCCGGTGTCGGCGCTCACCGACGGTATTCGCGGTCTGTGGAATCTGTATGTGCTCAAACAAGATACCGATGGGTTTAAACTGCAGCGCCGTGATGTGGAAATTCTCTATACCGAAGGCGACAACGCCTTTATCAGCGGCGCCATCAGCCCGGGAGAGCAGTTTGTCACCACGGGCCTGCATAAGCTGGTTGCCGGGCAAAGAGTCGCGCCAAGCGCCGCATTGGCGGTTAGAGGTGGACAATGAACCCTCTTATTAAGGCCTTTGTCGAGAATGGCCGCCTCGCCAGCCTATTGATAGCCCTGTTGCTGGTTGCCGGGCTAGGTGCCATATCTAGCCTGCCACGCACCGAAGACCCCCATATCACCAACCGCTTTGCCTCTGTGATCACCAGCTATCCGGGCGCTTCCGCCGAACGGGTCGAGGCACTGGTGACTGAAGTACTGGAAAATGAGCTGAGACGACTGGAAGAGCTCAAGCTTGTCCAGTCCACCTCAAGACCCGGGGTCTCGGTGATTCAACTCGAGCTCAAAGATAACGTCACAGCAACCGAGCCGGTATGGTCGAGAGCCAGAGATCTGCTGGCCGATAGCGGCAGCCGCTTGCCGGCAAGTGTCAATCCGCCGGTACTCGACGATCAGCTGGGTTACGCCTACACCGCCATCATAGGCCTGGGATGGCACGGCGGCGGTGAAGCGCGTCCCGACATTCTCAGCCGTTACGCCAAAGAGTTGCAAAGCAAACTGCGGCTCTTGAGCGGCACAGACTTTGTCAAACTCTATGGCGCGCCGACGGAGGAAATTCTGGTCACGCTGGATGGCGAACGTATCAATCGGCTCGGGCTGACACCGGGAGCCGTAGCCGACATTCTCAATCGCGCCGATACCAAGGTGTCGGCCGGTGAAATTAACAACCAGAGCTTCCGGGCATTGGTAGAGGTTTCCGGCGAGCTCGACTCGCTGGAGCGAATCCGTCAGGTGCCGCTGAAAACCGACCGTTTCGGGCAACTGATCCGCCTTGGCGATATCGCAACAATCAACCGCCAGCCCAAAGATCCGTGGGATAATCTGGCGCTGCTTGACGGTGAGCCCGGTATTATGGTGGCCGCCCGCATGCTCAACAACACCCGGGTGGATATCTGGAGTGAACAAGTGCGCCGGATCACAGCCGAGTTGGAACAAAGTTTTCCCGCCAATATCCGCATGCAATGGCTGTTTGAGCAGGAAGGTTACACCAACGAGCGCCTGCAAGAACTGCTGTTCAATCTGCTGCAGGGGTTTGTGCTCATTCTCCTGGTGCTGCTGGTGACTGTCGGCATGCGCAATGCGCTTATCGTCGCCTTGTCACTGCCACTGACGGCACTATTTACCCTGGCCTGCATGAAGTTTACCGGCCTGCCCATTCATCAGATGTCAGTCACCGGCTTGGTGGTGGCACTGGGGATCATGGTGGATAACGCCATTGTGATTGTCGATGCCATTGCCCAGCGCCGCCGCGAGGGCATGAGTAAGCTGCAGGCGGTCAACACCACCATCAGGCACCTGTGGCTGCCGCTTGCCGGCTCCACCATCACCACCATGCTGGCATTCGCGCCGATAGTGCTGATGCCTGGCGCCGCCGGCGAGTTTGTCAGTGGTATCGCTATTTCAGTGATCTTTGCCCTGCTCGGCTCCTACCTCATCTCCCACACCCTGATAGCCGGTCTCGCCGGGCGTTTCAGCCGCGCCAAGGACGACAATCGCTGGTATCACCAAGGGGTAAACCTGCCAAGGTTGGCCAGAGCCTATAGTCAGACTCTGCAACTGGCGCTCAACTACCCGAAAACTGCTGCGCTGCTGATCGGTATCTTGCCACTGACAGGCTTTGTGGCCTCCGGGCAGATGACAGAGCAGTTTTTCCCGCCATCGGATAGAAACATGTTCCAGCTGGAGCTCTATCTTTCGCCCCATGCCAGCCTGGCGAGGACAGAGCAGAGAGTCAAACAACTCGATAGAGAGCTGCGCAGCACTGACGGCATAGAAAGCGTCAATTGGGTCATAGGCGGGAACGTGCCATCCTTTTACTACAACCTGACTCAAAAACAGCAGGGCGCCAGCCAATACGCCCAGGCAATGATAACAACCCGCGACTTTCGCACCGCTAACCGCTTAATTCCCGAGTTGCAACAGCAGCTGGATAGAGACTATCCGGATGCGCAGATCCTGGTGCGTAAACTGGAGCAGGGTCCGCCCTTCAACGCCCCTGTGGAGCTAAGGCTCTATGGCCCCAACCTCGACCGCCTGGCCGAGCTTGGAGATGAGGTGCGGCGACTGCTGGCAGAGACCCGGGATGTGATCCACACCCGGGCGACCCTGAGCCCGGGGGCGCCCAAGGTGTGGCTGCAGCTCGATGAAGATGCCAGCCTGATGGCCGGCCTGAGTTTGAGTGAGATCGCCTCACAGATCCAGATGTCCACCACAGGCATCACAGGTGGCAGTTTGCTGGAGCAAACTGAATCGCTGCCGGTGAGAGTCAAGCTCGGCGCCGGTGTCGGCGAACAGCAATCCAGGCTGTCACAAATAAGCCTGCTGGCGCCCAATAGTGAGTCGATTCCGCTTTCGGCCGTGAGTCAAAGCCATGTCAATGCCAGCCGCGGCGCTATTCCTCACTACAACGGCCAGCGGGTTAATATACTCGAAGCCTATATCGCCTCAGGAGTGTTGCCGCAAAAAGTACTGGAGCGGATTAAACCCAAGCTTGCCGAGCTCAATCTGCCCGCCTCCTACCGGATAGAGATAGGCGGTGAGAGTGCCAAACGCGATGAAGCCGTGGGTAATCTACTCTCCAATATCGTCTTGGTAATCACCTTATTGCTGAGCGTCTTAGTGCTCTCCTTTAACTCTTTCAGACTCACAGGGATCATTCTGCTCAGCGCCCTGCAATCGGCAGGGCTCGGATTGCTGGCGGTCTGGGCTCTGGGTTATCCCTTTGGCTTTACCGTGATAATAGGTCTGCTGGGCTTGATGGGCCTGGCTATCAATGCCGCGATAGTGATCCTGGCGGAGCTCGAGTCCGAGCCTATGGCGCGCCTGGGCAACACAGACGTGATTCTTGCAGGGGTCATGCGCTGCAGTCGCCATATCGCTTCGACTACAATCACCACAGTGGGCGGCTTTCTGCCGCTGATCCTGGCCGGCGGTGGTTTTTGGCCGCCCTTTGCCATCGCCATTGCCGGGGGCACAGCGCTGACCACCCTCTTGTCTCTGGTTTGGGTACCTGTGGTCTACTCCCTGTGGTTGAAGCCGCAGCCCGAGTGTTCCCGCAACTTGCCGTTGAAAAATGAATATTAACCCCAAAAGACAAGCGCGGGCCGGATCGTCGTCGCTATTGATGTTGCGCGTATCGCCCTAGTATCAACCCGCTTGCGCCTCAAACTATTCGGCAGCGCTTTGTTCGAGCCTCTCCCAAGTCTCTGCAGACAGGAATGTATGTTGCCCCATGAGTAATACTCGTACTTCTTGGAAATCTTCTTTTATTAATCAGATAGTTACAACCACTTATTTCCATCATCTGATTTACCCACTTTATGGTTTAATCAACAGCGCAAACAAAGTTGCAAGCGTCATGTAACACATTTTGCGAATGTAATATAAAAAACAAAAAGTTATCCTTGCGGCGTCGCTATAATAAAGCATCTTCTAAAATAAAAGGTCGGGTCCATAGTTAGATTCAGGTCAAAACTTGTTTAACCTGAATGAGATAAAGTTCAACAAACCGGTCAAACAGGAATAACGATAATGAATTACCGCAACTGGCCTATCGCCAAACAGATCGGCACACTGGCTTTTGTGCTGACAATTTTGGTGTTTGGCGTTCTGAGTAGCATCTCCTACCTGACAGCCTCATCTACCCTGAAAGAGAAAGCGATAACCGCCATGGAGCAACAGGTCCATGGAGTCGATGATCTGCTGGCATTGCAATACGAGAGCTTGCTATCTCTGGCTCATCGCAATGCCGATGTATTCAGGGCCATGTATCCGGGCCAATTCCATAAACCGGAAAACAAGACGGTTAGAGTTCTTGGAATGGATACCCCTGCATTGATGCATGAAAAGGAACAGCTCAACTCTTCCCGCAGTAAAGTTGACCGATATGCCAACCTCACCGGCGGTAATGCCACAGTATTCGTTCGTGACGGCGATGACTTCCTTCGTATAGCAACCTCACTGAAAAAGGCCGATGGCAGCCGCGCGCTGGGGACTTATCTAGGCACAAAACACCCGGGCTATCAAAAACTTATTCAGGGTCAGGACTATGAGGGCTATGCCAAGCTGTTCGGCCGCGACTATATGACAGTTTACCGTCCGGTCAAAGACGTTCAGGGCTCGGTGATAGGTATTCTCTACATAGGTTTCGACATTAGCGATTCCCTGGTTCAGCTGCAGCAATCGGTCAAACAGCTTCGCCTGGAGGAAAGTGGCACCTATCTGCTGCTGCGCCGCGCCGACAAAGTGGTAGTGGCTCATCCAAGTTTACCTCAGGGTCAAACCATCACAGAGGCCGATCTGGACGGCATGCCACTTGATGAACTAATGAACAGTGAGGGAGTTAAAAGCTACCTCAATGGCAAAGGCGTGGAGATGATTGCCTACAGTGCCACTATCCCCGGCTGGAACTGGGAGCTTATTGGTCAGGTTAAGGCCGCCGAGCTGAATGAAGAGAGCCAAACTCTGCTGCTGATCAATGCCATGGTCGCCGTGGTTGGCATTTTGGTTATCACTATTTTGCTCTCTGTTGTACTGGTACGCACCGTCAGGCCGTTGCAAACTCTGCAACGTCATATGGAAAACCTGGGCAAAGGCGATTTCAGCCAAGCACTGCCAAAACTCGACAGCCGCAGCGAAAACGAAGTGGTGCGGATAAGCAACAGCGTCACCGAAATGACCATGGGGCTCAAGCAACTGCTTCAGGCGCTGCAAGGCTCGGTACAGACGTTGGAATACCAGGCAGAACAAGCCCAGGAAGTCGCCCGTCTCAACGGCGATGAAGCCCAGGCTCTGATGGCTCAAACCGATCAAATCGCAACCGCTATCGAGGAGATGTCCACCTCGATACGCGATGTCGCCAATCACGCCGGAGAAAGCGCCAACCAGAGCCAACAGGTGGACGAAGCCTCCCGCGCAGGTCACCAGCAACTGACTCAGGTAGTACAGGGACTGGAAACTCTCAGCATACAACTGAGTGAAAGCCATATTGCGGTCGAAGGTGTAGCTAAAGAAAGTGAAGCTATCAACACCATTACAGAAGTTATCAATGGTATCGCCGAACAAACCAACCTGCTGGCACTGAATGCCGCCATCGAAGCCGCCCGAGCCGGTGAACAAGGACGCGGTTTTGCTGTGGTGGCCGATGAGGTGCGCACCCTTGCAAGCCGCACCCAGGCGTCGATTTCGGAAATCGGTCAGACCATCACTTCGCTGCAAGCCAAAGTCAAAGATACGGCTATGCGCATGGATCAGAGCCATCAGTTGGGTAATCGCTCCGCCGAGCAGGGAGAGGAAGCCAACAATCAGTTAACTGCCATTGCCCAGCGAATTGCCGATCTGGCCGTATCTGTCAGCAGTATTGCCAGCGCTACCGAACAACAAAGCGCTGTAGCCGAGGAAGTGACCCGCAACCTGCATCAGATAACCGATCTGGCCCGTGAAGGCGATATCCGTGCCACAGAAACAGTCACCTCAGCCAAAGAGCTGACAGAGTTGGCCGCCGCACTGAAAAAACAGATAAGTGTCTTCAAAGTCTGAGAAATGAGGAAGTCTCGGCAAAAGTAAAGGCTGAGAAATGACATGGAAAACACTTGATGCCATAAGCCGCCCAAATAGAGAACCCAGCTAAGCTGGGTTCTCTTGTGTTATAGCAAGGGTTACTGCAACTTCAGTTGCAGTAACCCAGATAAGCGGTCAATCCTTTGCAATGATTATCGCAATAATTATCGACTCGTATTCTCAGGGCGTTAACCGAAGAACAAACGCCAAAGCCAAGAGGCGTCCAAATCTTCCTTGCATTGATTGTACTGGGCAGCATAACGACGGGAGCGATTGTCCACCTTATCGGCCACCCGCACCAGCCAGGCCTTGCTGCGGTAACTGCCACGTTTGTAGCCGCCCCAGCCTTCGTGATAATTGAGATACTGGTTACGGGCGTCCCACTTGGACACGCCATTGATCTTATGGCTCTTGTAGATAAACCAGCCCATAAAATCCATTGCATCATCAAAATCGCTGCGACTGGCCCAGCTGTTGCCGGTCTCACGCACATAATCGTCCCAGGTCATGGTCTTGGCCTGGGCATAACCATAAGCGTCACTGGCGCGCCCGATGGGAATGATCCACAAGAAATATTCCATAGGTGGCGCCGCATTATGCTTGAAGGAGCTCTCCTGATACATCATAGCCAAGGGCACATGCACGGGAACGCCCCACTTTTCGCGGGCATCCTTGGCGGCGTTGTACCAAGATCTGTGCTCTTTGAAGATGGCGCAGATATTATCGGGATCTTTGGGAGGCGAAGTGGCGCAGCCGCCCAAAAACAGGGAAGCGGCAATCATAAGCGCCGGGGCAAATTTGGATAACAACTGTTGCTTCACGAGAAATCTCACGGCTTTCAAAGGCCAGGCCTTTGCTTGAACTTGAGCTCAAGTGTCGCCCGAGTCAAACATCAAATGCAACCTGAGCCTCTGAAAAAGTGAGCTTTATTGCGTCTTAGGAAGTTCACATTCATGAACTTCCTGTTGCCAAACCACAGGCTCCCAGTAGTCGGTATCTTTGCCGGTATAGCGCCTGTCGGTATTGAACTTGGCCGCCAGGTGATAACGTTGCCCGGCTTCCACCTGCAACTTAAGTTCCTTGGGCGTACGGGCCGACAGCCGTACCTTGAGCTCAGGTGAATCTATCAGCTCAGAGACGGTAAAACTGTGTTCACCCGGTGGTAACTGATAGTTGGGTTTAGAGATCACAGGTTGGCCATCAAGATGGGTGACCACCAGGCGATAAAACTGCTGCTCCCGATCCGGCTCCAGATAACCTGAAACCGTACCACATTCGCGCCCGGGCTCAGGAGCACTGGCGCAGGCCGACAGCAACACTGCTGCGGCCGAGATTAACAACAAAGACTTCACTGACTGACTGCTTCCTTGGCTGGTTCATCGGCAAAATACTGAACCAGAAAATCATCAAAACTCAAACCTTCTGCGGCTTCCAACTGCAACTGACTCTCGATTGAGGCCTGGGCTTCAGCTTCAAAAGAAGCCAGCGCCGCGGCACTCAGCGGATAATTCAGCAGCTGCTGCTGATATTCTTTTGCCAATGCCATCACCCAGGCGCCGTGATCCAGGCCCTTGTCCGCCAGGGTCTTCATCACCTGCCCAGACAGGGTTTCATTCGGGTCGATAACGGCTTGATGCCACTTGGCCAGCGCCTGCTGATATTGGTCGTCATCTTTTCCATCGAGCAGCTCGGCCAATTGCTGCAACTCGGCAAACAGAGCCAGCATCCACTGCTCGCGCGCCACAGGCACGCCATTTTGATTCAGCATCAAACCAGGTTTACGCCCTTCCAGCACCACGGCCTTAAGATTGGCGCCTATCTCTTGCTCACCGGCGGCGTCTGTGGTCGCCGAAGGACTCAACAAACAGTAGAGCAGGAACAGATCCAGAAAACGCACCTGAGAGGCTTCAATACCGATAGCACTGAAGGGGTTTACATCCAGCGCCCGCACTTCGATATATTCCACCCCGGCTCTTGCCAACGCCTCGGAGGGTTTTTCACCGCTACGGGTCACCCGCTTGGCGCGAATGGGGGCATAGAACTCATTTTCTATCTGCAACACATTGGCGTTGAGCTGGCGATATTCGCCGTCGACTTTCACCCCTATGTTGGCAAAGTTGTCCGAAGGCATCTTGATAGCGGCACGGATCCCCTGAAGGTAATCCGCCAGCGAGTTATAGCTGATACTGAGCCGCTCCTGTTCCTTGTTGGTGTAACCCAAATCACTCATTCTCAGTGAGGTGGCCCAGGGTAGATACAGGGTGCCAAGGCCCATTTTTTCAAAATCCAGCTCTGTCTGCTGCTCTTTGATGAAAGAGTGGCACAACGCCGGCGAAGCACCAAACAGATAAGGCAGCACCCACACCAAACGACGATAGTTGCGGATAAGGCCGAAGTAACGTTCCGAGATAAAATCACAACGGGAAACCGACTTATCACTCTGGGCATAGAGCAGATCCCAAAGCTCATCAGAAACCGAGAAGTTAAAGTGCACCCCTGAGATGATCTGCATCAAGGCGCCGTATCTGTAGGTCAGCCCCTTGCGATAGAGGGTCTTCATCCGCCCAGCATTGGAACTGCCATATTGGGCAATGGGAATATCCTTCTCGTCGCCCACATAGCAAGGCATGCTCACGGGCCAAAGCTGTTGTCCCTTAAGCTGATTGAGAGTAAAAGCATGGGTTTCGGTGAGGCCGGTGAGCAGCTCATCTATGCTGTGGGTAACCGGCGTAATGAACTCGAGCAACGCCTCACTGTAATCGGTTGTGATCCGCGAGTGAGTCAGGGCCGAGCCCAGGGTTTTGGGGTGACCATCCATAGCCAGGTGCCCGCTGGCATCAATTCTCAAGGCTTCTCGCTCAATCCCACGGCGCATATCCTTAAGTGCGGCGCGACCTTCGGCTCCTTTGAGCATTGCGACAGATTCGGTAAATGACTTCAAATTCTTGTTCTCTGCTTGGGCGGCCTAAGCCTTTATCTGGCCAATAGACCCGGGCATACCTGCTCCGCTTTCATCTTTTGGTATTCAGCACCAAAAGGCACAGGACTGCTCTGTGTGACGGTTGCCCAAAAATAAAGCCTAAGCGGCCTTTCAGGCAAGTGTAATTTAAAAGACACAGGCGGTGATGCCCTTTCAAGCATCACCGCCTTGCGTAGTGGCAAGCGAGTCGTAACCCGCTGCGGTTAAGATCAATATGGGGTCAAAGTGGCCGTTTTACAAGGGCAGATTGATCACTGAATAACCCATTGCCTTAATACCGGGCTCAATAAGATTTTTATCCCCGACCACCAATATCTGCATGCTGGCAGGATCCAACCATTCTTTAGCCAATTCATTGAGGCTGCCCAGCGTGGCATCATTGATAATCTCATCCTGACGGGCGGTAAAATCATCGCTCAGACCGTACTTCTGGATCATACGGATAAAACCGGCCTTTTGGTAAGGCGTTTCATAATCCAAAGCCTTACCCTGAGAAATAGAAGCCCGCATAAAGTTAAGCTCTTGTGTCGTCATCCCCTTATCATGATAAGTCTTGAGCTCCTTGATAAACTCGGCCAGCGCCTTGTCGGTGACATCACTGCGAACGCTGGCACCCGCTTTGAAGTAGCCCTGCTCAATCCCACCACTGAAGAAGCTGCGGGCACCATAGGTGTAGCCCTTGTCTTCCCTGAGGTTAAGGTTGATACGGCTATTGAAGGCGCCGCCTAAAGGATAGTTCATCAAGTAAGCCTTGAAGAAGTCGCCCGTTGCATCGTAAGGCAGGGCGCGCTTGCCTATGCTGATAACCGACTGGGCCGCTCCCGGCTTATCGATAAGGAATACCACTCCGGGTTTGCTCTCGGGCAGCTCACTCAAGGCCGGCAAAGACACCGCCTGACCGCCCCAGGACTCTAATCCCTTGAGCTTGCCGATTAACTGCTCGCGTGGCAGGTCGGTTACCGCCACCAGTTGAGCGTTACCGGCGCGATACTGCTCCTTATAGAAAGCCTTGATATCATCGAGCGTCAGCTGGCTGACACTCTCAAGCGTGCCGTTATCATTGACACCGAGACTGGTCTGGCTGCCAAACAGCAACTTGCTGAATCCCTCTTCGGCCAGATAGTTGGGATCCGATGCCAGATGTTGCAGGCTCTGCAACTGTTGCTGTTTTACCCGCTCGAAATCGGCTTCCTTGAAGCCTGGCTCAAACAGCCTTTCTTCGACTATCGCCAGGGTCTTATCCAGGTTTTCGGTCAAGGCCGAGATCCGGATGCTGCTTTGATAACCGCTACTGTCAAACACCACGGAAGATCCCAGCAGCTCCAGCGCCTGAGCCAGTTCTTCACTGCTGCGTTTGGCGCTGGACTCATTGAGCATGGCCGCCGTCAAACCGGCGAGCCCGGCCTTTTCCACCGGCACCAGTCTGTGACCGCCGTTGAGGTAGATGACCAGCTCGGTAGTGGGCGTTTCATGGCTTTCAGTGCCCATGACACTGATACCGTTGTTCAGCTGGGCAGACCAAAGCTTGGGCACCTGCATGGAGGGCGCCTTGCCGGCAGCGGGGATCTTACTGCGATCGAAACTGCTGTTGGCACTTACGGCCTGCTGCAACCCGGCAACGGCTTCGGCGGCAACCCTTGGCTCAGGCGGGGTGAAGTTATCGGCCTTGGCCACCAGCGCCTTGGCGCCCATGGGCACCACACTCATCACCACACTGGGCTTATCCTTGATATAGCGCTTAAATACCCGCATCACATCTTCTTTGGTCACTGCATCATAACGGGCTAAATCTTTGGCTATCTGATTGGGATCACCGGCGAATGTCTGGTTATAGGCCAGGTTGGACACCTTACCCGAGACACTCTGCAGCGAGAAGATACTGTCGGCGCGGAACTGCACCTTGACCTTCTGCAGATCTTCATCTGTGACGCCCCGCTGTTCAAATTCGGCGATCGATTCGCGGATCTTGTCCTCTATCGGCGCCAGTGCTCCGCCCTTGGCCGGATTGGCCAAGGCGTAGATGGACATTTGACAGGCAAGCTCCTGGCAAGGATGACTGACCCCGGCCTGCACCGCATAACCATCTTTCACCAGATTCTTGTAAACCAGCGAGGTCTTGCCGCCACCGAGAATATTGGCCAGCAGATCCAGCGCAGCCTCATCCTGGTGACGGGCATAAACGGTTGGGAAGGCCATGCGGATGAGAGGCAAATGAACCTTATCTTCCATCGAGATATAGCGGCTCTTGTCCAGCGTTACCAAAGGCTTGGCCTCGTCTGCGACTTCAGGCCCTTTGGGAATATCGCCAAAGTACTTGCTGACCCAGGCCAATGTTTGCGTGGTATCTATATCGCCGCCTATGGTCAGAGTGGCATTGTTGGGGCCATACCAGCGCTGGAAAAAGTGTCTTACATCATCAGGCGTGGCGCGGTCGAGATCCTCGGGCCAACCGATAACAGGCCAGGAATAAGGATGACCGGCGGGATAAAACGCCTGATTGAAACGTTCATTCATCCGCCCATAAGGACGGTTATCGATACGCTGGGCCCGTTCGTTTTTCACGGTTTCCCGCTGCACTTCAAATTTCTTGTCGGTCAGGGCCGGAAGCAGGTAACCCATGCGATCCGACTCCAGCCAAAGCATTTTTTCCAATTGATTACTGGGAACAGTTTCGAAATAGTTGGTGCGATCTGTGTTGGTGGTGCCATTCAAGGTGCCGCCGGCCTCGGTGACTATCTTGAAATGCTGTTCATCGGCCACATTCGCAGAGCCCTGGAACATCATATGTTCAAACAGATGGGCAAAACCACTGCGTCCGGCCTGCTCTCTGGCCGAGCCCACATGATAGGTGACATCCACATGCACCAGAGGATCAGAATTGTCCTGATGCAGTATCACGGTCAGGCCGTTGGCCAAGCGATACTTGCTGTAAGGGATACCGACTTCACCGGCCTTGGGGGTGACCGACTCGATGAGAGTCACTCCTGCCGGCAGTTGTACCGAGGAAACCTCAGTCAATCCTGTGTCGGTTTGCACTGAGCAACCCGCCAATGCGGCCGAAATTGCCGCTGCCAATAACCATTTCTTCAAAATGTTACTCCTTCAACCAGAAACCAAACTCAAAAAACTCATTGCAGCCACTCTAAAGCCAACAACACAATTATCAAATAGCGCAGGCCCTTGCCTGTCAAAATCATCAGAGTGGATTTTGTAAGAGGAAGTTTCATCCAACCTGCTAAAAGGCACAGAATATCGCCAATAAGCGGCACCCAGGAAAGTAACAAGGCCCAATAACCGTAGCGCTTCAGCAACGCCAGCGCCTGCTTGTGGCGACCGCTGTCGAGTTGCTCAGGCGTGACCGCCTTGCGCCCCAAGAGCCCAAGTAGATAGCTGCTCAAGGCCCCCAAGGTGTTGCCTATAGTGGCGCTAAGCAGCAGCGGCCATGCCATCTCCGGCTGCTTGTCCAGCAAAGCCAGCAACAAGACTTCCGAGCCTCCTGGCAGCAATGTCGCCGCCAAAAAAGCGCCGCTGAACATCAGCCAGAGTTCCCACATAAGATACCTTCCTGCATACTGCTTGAATCAAAGGCCCGTCCAGGCGGACTTTAAAGATAAATGGATAAAGACTGATTTTTTTAGTGCTGAAAGATATAAGAAAATGGCGCCCTTGCCCAGCTAAGTCTCAAGCATTCCAGCATACCATCGCCATAAAACAGTAACAGCTAGCGGGCAAAACCCGCCCGAAGAGGGACAAAGAAAGGAGTCTTAAATGCAGGAGCTGAACTTTATTCAATCTGTTCAGGAGCGGGATATTGATTTGATGTTGCTGGAGGAATTCCATACCTCAACGGCCTTCTGCAATTGGTTGGCTTCCCGTGTGTATGAATTCCCCCACGCCGTAGAGTTTGTCGGCGCCTGGCATTCTGTCATTCACAATCAATACGGCGAGTCGGATCTCGTGCTGATTTTCAAGGCCAATGACGGCTCCCATCAAGCCATTCTTATCGAAAACAAGATAGATGCAACGCCACAACAGCAACAAGGATTAAGGTATCGCTATCGCGGCGAACATGGGATAGAACAGGGCCATTGGGTTGATTTTCGCACTTGTCTCTTGGCTCCACAAAAGTACCTGACATCCAACAATGAGCCCTATGATAAAACCATCGCCTATGAGGAAATCATGGCATACTTTGTCGCCCAAGGGGTATGGTACCGAGCACGGCTTATGGCCGAGAGCATCAGCAAGCAAAGACGCGGATACCTGCCCAGCATTAGCCCCGAAGTCACAGAGTTTGCCAGGTGTTATCTTGAGTTTGCGAAAATACATCACCCGGAGTTGAACCCGGAAACCCCCAAAAACCGCGCCGCCGGACATTCTTGGCTGCATTTCTATCCGCTGCTGCCCAATAAACATATCCGCATCGTTCATCAATTGGCCGGAAGCCTGGTCAAAATCATGTTTCTGGGCGCGGCCGAGCAGCTTGATATGCTCACGCAAGCCTTCGGTGCATTTGCAAGCACTGGACTCGTGATCAAACGTTCCGGCAAATCTGTGGTGATGGAACTAGCTACGCCCCCCATTGACCCTTTCAAAGACAAATTCGAAGATGTCCTGCCGCAAGTAGAGCGAGCCATTGCCCAAGCCAAGAAACTGAGACAGATGTTAATTCAGGTGCTGGCAGATAAAGGCATTGCAGCGAGCAATATTCAAGCATCTGACTGGTACTCCGGGAGTATCCCAGTCTATGATTAAGCCATATCTCTTTGAATAGTGAGCAATCATGGCCCGTCTCTTGTTTCTGCCTATTATCCTTTCCCTATTTTGGATGGCGTTTTTACACTTCAATAAAGTCCCTTTGGCGCAGGGGAAACGCGGTTTTATTTGGATAATTGGCGTCAGCGGCGCCTTGATTGCCCTACTGTCATTAGCCATCTGGCTGACGGCCTAAGCTTTTGATATGAGCCCTTAAAATAAGTGCTTGAACTGACCCAGAGAGTACCAAAACCCGTTCGTTGCGGATTGTTCTCTAGCGAGCCTTAAAACAGATAACCGGCGCGGCACACTGGCTACGCCGGTTATCTTTCAACGTCATTGAACTCAGGGATTCAGCGAGCAAAACGCTCAGTTGCCCAATACCGCCAGCAGAATACCGGCAGCGACCGCACTGCCCAGCACACCGGCCACATTGGGGCCCATGGCGTGCATCAACAGGAAGTTTTGCTGATTGGCCTCTAGCCCCACCTTATTCACCACCCTGGCGGCCATGGGAACGGCCGAGACCCCGGCGGCACCGATTAAGGGGTTAACCTTACCACCACTGAGTTTGCACATAAGCTTGGCCATCAAGACCCCGGCAGCGGTGCCAATGCTGAAAGCCACTGCCCCGAGCAGCAAGATCCCCAGTGTCTCGACCCGAAGAAACTGCTCGGCCGAGAGCTTGGAACCCACCGCCAACCCGAGGAAAATGGTGACTATATTGATAAGTTCGTTCTGCGCCGTGTTGGAAAGTCTATCCACCACCCCGGACTCACGCATCAGATTTCCTAAGCAGAACATGCCCACCAGGGGGGTCGCCGTCGGCAAAAACAGTATGGTCATTCCCAGCACCATAAGGGGGAAGATGATCTTCTCCTTCTTGCTGACTTCCCGCAGCTGTTCCATCTTGATCTGCCGCTCGGCTTCCGTGGTCAAGGCCCGCATGATGGGAGGCTGAATGAGCGGCACCAAAGCCATGTAGGAGTATGCCGCCACCGCAATGGCTCCCAGCAAATCAGGCGCCAGTTTGGAGGCGAGAAAAATGGCCGTCGGGCCATCGGCGCCGCCTATGATGGCGATGGCACCGGCATCTTGCATACTGAACTCAAACCCGGGCACCAGGTTCAGGGCTATCGCACCAATCAGGGTGGCGAAGATCCCGAACTGAGCAGCAGCTCCCAACAGCAGCATCTTGGGGTTGGCTATCAGGGCACCGAAGTCTGTCATGGCGCCGACCCCCATAAAGATCAGCAGCGGAAAAACCCCGGTATCTATGCCCACATGATAAACATAGTAGAGCAGCCCATTTTCCTCGGTAAAACCTGCGTTGGGGATATTGGCCAAAATGGCGCCGAAACCGATGGGAAGCAGCAGCAATGGCTCAAACTTGCGCACTATTGCCAGATACAACAGCAAGGCGCCGACCAACATCATCAATGCCTGCGGCCAGGTAAAGTGCGCTATTCCCGTCTCGGACCAAAAAGCGAGTAAACCATCCATCATAGCTCCTTAGGCCAGTGCCAACAGCTTGGTACCGACGCTGACGGCATCGCCTTCCTTGACCAGGATGCGGCTGACAACACCATCGGCCTGAGCCCGGATCTCAGTTTCCATCTTCATCGCTTCGAGGATGATAACGACATCACCGGCGCGAACGCAGTCGCCGGCGGCCACCTGTACCTTAAAGATATTGCCGGAAAGAGGCGCGCTCATCTCCAGTTCCGGGCCAGAGGCAACAGCAGAAGCCTGCACAGGGGCAACCTGCGGCTCAGCCACAGGCAAAGGCGCAACCTGACTGATATCACCGCCCTCACTGACCTGCACCACAAAGCGCTGGCCCTGCACATCCACGGTATAAACCTCGGGCTGACGACCACCGGCCTTGGTTTGAGTTGCTTGTGGCTGAGGAGCTTCCAATTCTGGCTTGGGTTCAAATGCCGCAGGATTGCCACGATTCTTAATAAACTGCAGGCCGATTTGCGGGAACAGGGCATAAGTCAGCACATCATCATCGCGCTCTTCGCTGAGGCTCAGACCTTGCGCCAACGCTTTTTCGGCCAGTTCGGCCCGCAAATGTTCAAGCTCGGGTGCGAGCAGATCGGCCGGGCGGCAACTGACAGGCTCCGCCCCCTGCAACACCCGCTGTTGCAATTCACTGTTGACCTTGGCCGGGGTGGCGCCATATTCGCCCTTGAGTACTCCTTCCGTCTCCTTGGTCAGCGACTTATAGCGCTCACCCATCAGCACATTGATTACCGCCTGGGTACCGACAATCTGAGAGGTGGGGGTCACCAGCGGAATAAAACCCAGATCTTCCCGCACTCTTGGGATCTCCTCGAGCACTAGATCCAGCTTGTCCTCGGCGCCCTGCTCTCTGAGCTGGTTTTCCATATTGGTCAGCATGCCACCCGGCACCTGAGCCCGCAGAATGCGTGAGTCTATCCCCTTGAGTGCCCCTTCGAAACGGGCATATTTTTTTCTGACCTCACGGAAATAGGCGGCAATCTCCTCCAGCAGCGCCAAGTCATAGCCTGTTGCCCTATCGGTGTCTTCGACCATGGCAACCAAGGTTTCGGTGGCACTGTGACCATAGGTTTGACTCATGGAAGAAATGGCAGTATCCAGCACATCGACCCCGGCCTCTATCGCCTTTTGATAGGTTGCGGTTGATAACCCTGTGGTGGCATGGCACTGCATGGTGATCAAGAGATCGGTTTCCGACTTCAAGCGGCTTATTAGCTCAAAGGCCTCCATCGGCTTGAGCAAACCGGCCATGTCCTTGATACAGAGTGAATGGCAGCCCATGTCTTCCAGCTGCTTGGCCATCGTCAGCCAGGTTTGCTGTGTATGTACGGGGCTTGTGGTATAAGAAATTGTGCCCTGGGCATGGGCACCAACATCAATCACGGCTTTCAGCGCCGCTTGCAAGTTGCGCACATCATTCATGGCATCGAACACCCGGAATACATCGACCCCGCTCTCATGGGCGCGCTCGACAAACCGGGTCACCAAGTCGTCACTGTAATGGCGATAACCCAGCAAATTCTGGCCCCTCAATAACATCTGCTGCGGGGTATTGGGCATGGCCTGTTTCAGCGCCCGGATCCGCTCCCAGGGGTCCTCACCCAAATAACGGATACAGGCATCGAAGGTAGCACCGCCCCAGGATTCCAGGGACCAGAAGCCAACACTGTCCAACTTGGCGGCGATTGGCAACATATCGTCGATACGCATTCTGGTTGCCAATAATGATTGGTGAGCATCCCGCAGGACAACGTCGGTTAATGCTAAAGCTTTACTCATCTTTCTTATCCATCAGATTACGGCAGTTAAGCCTGTTTGCGGTATTGGTGAATGGCACAGCTAATAGCTGCCAACTGTTGCGGCGTGGGCGCACCGGCCTGGGGCGCGACTGTGAATTGCGCCCCTCCCATGCCCTGAGTTTGTGACTGACTCTGTTCCAAATTGGGTTTGGGGGCCAAATAGCGTGCCGATACTCTGATCCCCAAAATCAGCAGCCCCAAGAACAGATAAACCAGCCCCATACCAAGCAGCATAATCCCCACAGCTTCCAAGAGTTGCTCAGAAAGCGACATTATATCTTCCTCATTTTGTTAACAGATTGGCAGGCCTTTTCCTGTCTATGATTTGCTTGGGGCGATAACGCTCACTCCCCCAGGAGCTAACACCAATAATAAATATGCGAAAAAATATGATTTTCTGTCATTAGATGTTTTAGCCTAGCAGGCCAGCCTCTGCCAGACTATGTGACTTAGGTCAAAAACGATAACCAATCTATAACAAACAACCCCTACCCATGTAAATTGGTCATACCAAAATAAATCAATAAAAGTTCAAAGAGGATGATGATTCATAAATATTCATCTTGAGTTTTTAAGGAAAAGACAATGACACTATCAATATGAAGTAAAGCTGACATAGAGAATGTCTGTAAGACCAGTGAGCTTCAACATAGAGGCATTATGAATATAAATGGGGAGCCGTTAATTTTATCCGGGTAAGTTCGCTTCCCGCGGTGAAGTTGTCCGTGATGGATTC
This sequence comes from Shewanella indica, assembly GCF_033842865.1. Lineage (NCBI taxonomy): Bacteria > Pseudomonadati > Pseudomonadota > Gammaproteobacteria > Alteromonadales > Shewanellaceae > Shewanella > Shewanella indica. The sequence goes on along the minus strand of NZ_JAWXXR010000001.1, from coordinate 2,822,165 downwards.
CCTAAAAATCAATCAGCCCGGTTAGCAGCCGCAGCCTGAAGCAACAGCGAAATGGTAAGCAAAGCAGGTGTAAGGCCCAGAGGAGGACTTTATCGCAAGGCGCAAATGAACCTGTATCTCCGCGGGCAAGTTTTCGGATAAAACACCACAGGAAAGTAATTACAAACGGGTAAGAGTCAGATAGCAAAACGCCCCGCGATTGCGGGGCGTCTTACTTCTTTGCTATTTGGTGCGCATGGAAGGAGTCGAACCTCCGACCGCCTGGTTCGTAGCCAGGTACTCTATCCAGCTGAGCTACATGCGCTTAATCCGGAACTCAGAAAGCTTGGCTCTCAGAGTATAGTAAAGAATGGCGGAGAAGGAGGGATTCGAACCCTCGATGGGAGATAAAGCCCATACTCCCTTAGCAGGGGAGCGCCTTCGGCCACTCGGCCACCTCTCCGCGTAAATTGGTGCGCATGGAAGGAGTCGAACCTCCGACCGCCTGGTTCGTAGCCAGGTACTCTATCCAGCTGAGCTACATGCGCTTAAATTCATTACGTACTTTACTTGATATCTGGTGCGCATGGAAGGAGTCGAACCTCCGACCGCCTGGTTCGTAGCCAGGTACTCTATCCAGCTGAGCTACATGCGCTTTCAGATAAGCAATTTTCTTAGCAGTCTTTAAGGTTTCAGATGGTGCGCATGGAAGGAGTCGAACCTCCGACCGCCTGGTTCGTAGCCAGGTACTCTATCCAGCTGAGCTACATGCGCTTGATCATCTTGAAAAACTAAAGCAGAAGTGGCGCGCATGGAAGGAGTCGAACCTCCGACCGCCTGGTTCGTAGCCAGGTACTCTATCCAGCTGAGCTACATGCGCGAATTGTATTCTTTACTGCTAAAACGAAAAATGGCGCGCATGGAAGGAGTCGAACCTCCGACCGCCTGGTTCGTAGCCAGGTACTCTATCCAGCTGAGCTACATGCGCGTATTTCACGTTAAGAAATGGCGGAGAAGGAGGGATTCGAACCCTCGATGGGAGATAAAGCCCATACTCCCTTAGCAGGGGAGCGCCTTCGGCCACTCGGCCACCTCTCCGTTTTCTTGGCGCACATATTACTGTTTGAAGAAAATAAGTCAAACCCTTTTTCCGAAACCTTTTCCGTTTGTCCTGTTTTTAATCAGCCCACCTAAATAACGCGCAAATCCTGTGCTATCAAGGGTTTTCCGGCGCCAAAAAATAAAAAAGCCAGTTTAAAAACTGACTCTTCTATTCCTGACGGAGGTTCACTTTGTGTCGCCTCAGAAGTTACCACCTTCAGAAGGGGTTCCGGTTTTCTCAGACTGAATACGCTGATAAATCTCCTCACGGTGCACAGAAACTTCTTTGGGTGCATTCACACCTATACGTACCTGATTCCCCTTCACACCCAGCACTGTCACTGTGACCTCGTCACCAATCATCAGTGTTTCGCCAACACGACGAGTCAAAATCAGCATTCGATTGCTCCTCTAGTTTCCATATTTTCTACACACGGCGCTCATCCGTCGTAACCATTATTATAAGGTGAGCTTAGTACAAATTAATAGTATTCAATACTAAATCCGTTGTTTAATTACACCTTATTTAGTTCAAAAGCGTGATGTAGAACTCGAACTGCCCTGTATAAATCCGCTTCATCAATAACCAAAGACAGCTTTATCTCTGATGTTGCCATCAACTTAACATGAATTCCTTCATTCCCCAAGATATCAAACACCTTGGCGGTTGCCTCGGCTCTGCGATGCACGCCGGCGCCTATCACAGAGACCTTGGCCAAGGATTTTTCAAACACCAATGGCCCCAACGACAGGCCAAGAGCCGCCTCATCAAGCACCTTTAGCGCCCAAGAGAGCCTGTCGGCATCCATGGTAAAACTGACGCCGTCATCCGTCCCCGCCTTGGTTACCAAATCAACGTCGACACCGTTTTCGGCCAACAGTGAAAATACTGCCGCAAAAGGGTCTGGTGAATCGTCAGAGCGGTTAAGACTCAGCATCGCCTGCCCTTTACTGCAAGCGATACCGGCCACTTGATTACTCTTGTCTTCACAGGCATCGAAACGGATCAGTGTGCCACTGCCGGGCTCAAAGCTGGAAAGCACCCGCAAGGGAACCTGAAAGCGCTCGGCATAAGACACTGAATCCGGGTGCAACACCTTGGCACCCAATCGAGCCATCTCCAGCATCTCTTCGAAGCTGATGGCATCGAGTTTCTGGGCGCTCGGTTCGATATTGGGATCTGTGGTATAGACACCGGCCACATCGGTAAAAATTTGACATTCCCGCGCCTTGAGCGCAGCAGCCAATGCCACCGCCGTGGTATCAGAGCCACCACGGCCAAGAGTGGTCACTTCCCCGAATTGATCCCGTCCCTGGAAGCCGGCCACTATCGGGATAATGCCCTGGGCCAGCAACTCCTGCAGATACTGAACATCAACTCGTTCGATACTGGCACGGCCAAACTGACTATTGGTATGGATTTGCACCTGAGCGGCATTGAGCGACTTGGCTTTAACACCACGTTTTGCCAGTGCCATCGCCATCAGGGCAATACTCACCTGCTCGCCGGTGGAAACCAGCATATCCATCTCCCGCGCCGAGGCTTCAGGGTCAATCTGCCCCGCCAGCGCAAACAAACGGTTGGTTTCACCGGCCATGGCAGAGAGCACCAACACCTGATGCTCGCCGCTCAATTGAGCCTTGGCAATCTGCTCGGCAATCACCTCGATACGCTCAATCGAGCCTACCGAGGTGCCACCGAACTTTTTGACATACAGTCGCTCGTTACTGCCTGAACGTACTTCTTGTGTCACATAGACCTCGTTGGTGGCGAAATTATGCCAGACGTTCAGTCAGCCAAGGCGTTACCGATGCCAATGCCTGAGGCAAGTTGGCAACTTCACTACCACCGGCCTGAGCCATATCGGGGCGACCACCGCCCTTGCCACCAACCTGCGCGGCCACCATGGCCACCAATTCACCGGCCTTCACCTTAGCGGTCAGGTCTTTAGTCACCCCGGCGATAAGGTTGACTTTGTCGCCATGAGCCAGACCCAGCACCACTATGCCAGATTGCAGCTTCTGCTTAAGTTCGTCCTGCAGACCACGCAGAGAGCCTGGGTCAATGCCTTCGACCTGTTTCACCAACACCTTGACTCCGGCAATCTCTTGCGCATCGGCAACCATATCGGCGCTGGCAGCGGCGGCCAGTTTATCTTTAAGCTGAGCAATCTCTTTTTCCAGTTGGCGGCTACGCTCCAACTGCGCCTTGAGTTTGGCGACCACAGAGTGACTGTCTGCCTTGAGCAAGTTAGCGGCATCATTCAATTCCTGCTGTTGCTCGGCGACGAAAGCCATGGCTGCAGCACCGGTTACCGCTTCAATACGGCGAATACCGGCGGCAATACCGCCTTCGGAAGTGATCTTGAACAGACCTATGTCACCGGTGCGGCCCACATGGGTACCACCACAAAGTTCAATCGAGAAGTCACCCATAGTCACAACCCGAACCTGGGCATCGTATTTCTCACCGAACAAGGCCATGGCGCCTTTAGCTTTGGCCTGCTCTATATCCATCTCGGCCGTTTGCAGCTCGTGGTTACGACGGATCTGGGTATTAACCATCTCTTCAACCGCCTTGAGCTCTTCAGGCTTAACCGCTTCAAAGTGGGAGAAGTCAAAACGCAGACGCTCAGGCTCCACCAAAGAACCTTTCTGGGTCACATGCTCACCCAATACCTGACGCAGCGCGGCGTGCAGCAAGTGAGTCACTGAGTGGTTCAGCTGGGTGCGATGGCGCAGTTTCTTATCGACTTGCGCAAGCAGCTCCTGACCCAGAGTCAGTTTGCCTTTACTCAGTTGGCCGATATGGCCTGTGGCCTGGGCATACTTTTGGGTATCGCTCACCTCAAACAGCAGACCTTCGGCTGTCAGTTGGCCCTTATCGCCTACCTGGCCGCCCGACTCGCCATAGAATGGGGTTTTATCCAACACAATAACCGCTTGCTGACCGACTTGCAGAGTGTCGACCGCCTGACCATCGACATAGATGCCGATAACCTTGCCGTTGCCGCTCAGTTCGCTGTAACCGCAGAACTCACTGTCGGCATCAATCTTCAGCCCGGCGTTATAATCGGCACCAAATTGACCGGCGGCCTGAGCCCGGCTACGCTGCTCGGCCATCGCCGCATCAAAACCCTCTTCATCGACCTTGATATTACGCTCGCGGCAAACATCGGCGGTCAGATCCATAGGGAAACCATAGGTGTCATAGAGCTTGAATACAGTTTCACCATCCAGGGTATCGCCCTTGAGTTCAGACAGGGCTACATCCAGAATCCCCAGACCACGCTCAAGTGTACGGGCAAACTGTTCTTCTTCGGCTTTCAGCGCCTTTTCCACTATGCTCTGAGTCGCCTTAAGGCCCTTGGCGGCATCGCCCATCACGTCAATAAGTGTAGGTACCAGCTTATAGAAAAAGGTATCAGTGGCACCCAGCTTGTTACCGTGACGCACGGCGCGGCGGATGATACGCCGCAGTACATAGCCCCGGCCTTCATTGGACGGCATCACGCCATCGGCAATCAGGAAAGCGCAAGAGCGGATGTGGTCGGCAATAACCCGCAGGGATTTGTTTTCCAGATCTGTTACGCCGATGATCTCGGCCGTCTTGGCAATCAGAGTGCGGAACACGTCAATTTCATAGTTGGAATGCACACCTTGCATAATGGCGGCAATACGCTCTATCCCCATACCTGTATCAACAGATGGCTTGGGCAGAGGTTCCATCACCCCATCGGCCTGACGGTTGTACTGCATGAAAACTATGTTCCAGATCTCAATAAATCTGTCGCCATCCTCTTCCGGTGTACCTGGGCGACCGCCAGGGATATGGTCACCGTGGTCATAGAAAATTTCAGTACAAGGACCACAAGGGCCTGTATCGCCCATTTGCCAAAAGTTATCTGAAGCATAAGGTGCGCCCTTGTTGTCGCCGATACGGATAATATCCTCGGCGGGAACTCCTATCTGCTTGTTCCAGATATCAAAGGCTTCATCATCGGATTGATAAACGGTAACGCACAAACGTTCCTTGGGCAGCTTGAGCTCTTCGGTCAAGAAATTCCAGGCAAAGCGAATGGCATCTTCTTTGAAGTAATCACCGAAGCTAAAGTTACCCAGCATCTCAAAGAAGGTGTGGTGACGGGCCGTATAACCCACGTTATCCAGGTCGTTATGTTTACCACCGGCGCGAACACAACGCTGCGAAGTGGTAGCGCGGCTGTAGCTACGCTTGTCCATACCGAGGAATACGTCTTTAAACTGGTTCATCCCGGCGTTGGTAAATAGCAGAGTGGGGTCATTGCCTGGCACCAGAGAACTGCTGTCGACTACCTGATGGCCATTCTTGCGGAAAAACTCCAGGAAAGCACTTCTGAGTGCTGCTGTGGTTTGGTACATAAATCGTCCTGAGTTACTTAAGCCTGAATAATGTATAAAAAGTGGTCTAAAGGCGTGCATCGCCCGGCCACTCGAGCGCTCTTTTGCCAAGCATTATAAGCATGCAGCGCCAGAATACCAATTAGATTGCGCAGGGTATGACGCCTGATACAGCCGAGGTACAGAGAGCATTAACGGCATAAGCCAAAACCGGATTAACGGGGTAGGCAAATGCTATTTGCCATAGGTGTTGAATTACTCAGCGAGTATAGAAACCTGCGCGGGCAAACCAGGATACAGAGGCTTTAGCGGGATATAACCATGGGCGACAAGCGCAAAAACTAGCACCTGGATTGCGTGCTGGTACAGAGCGCAAAAAAGGCTGCAACTTAATAAGAGTGAATGTTGGGGTTTGTCAAATGAAGTCAGTTGCAGAGATTTGGCAGCGGTAAACTTGGTTATGAAAAGGGCTTTAGTGATAGAGAAAAATCAGTCGTAAGGGTCATATTCAAGGGCGAATGCCACTTGATCATAACTAAAGCCCTGCCCCATCAAGTGACGAATTCGGCGAGCCTTTTCTTTCATATCATCAGCGGGAGTATCGCCGAATTTCTTTAGTGCGCGGCTGCGCGCCAAGGCAAACCAGTCACAATCACAGGCATCCAAAACCTGCTCGATACACTGTTTGTTCAAGCCTTTTTGCATCAGTGCCTGACGCACTTTTCCCGGGCCGTGGGCCTTGGCAATATGGCTGCGCAACAAGGCTGCAGCGAAACGCTGATCATCGATAAAGCCTTTGGTTTCCAGACTATCCAAAGTCTGTTCTACCTCAAGCGACTCAAAGCCCTTGCCCAGTAAACGGCTCTTGAGTTGCTCGCGGCCATAGTCGCGGCGCGCCAACAGCGCGACCGCAACATCCATTACCGACTGGCTCAGAAAACTTCTCCGGTTTCCAAGTCGATATTGCCTTCACCCGTCTCGGCGCTGGCAGGAGCTGCTTCTGCTTTGCTGAGCAGTTTAGCGCGCAGTGCCGCTTCGATTTCGGCAGCCACTTCAGGGTGTTCCTTGAGGTACTTACCTGCATTGGCGCGGCCTTGACCAATCTTGTCACCCTTGTAGCTGTACCAGGCACCGGATTTTTCCACCAGCTTGTGGGCTACGCCTAAATCAACCAGCTCACCGGTACGGTTGATACCCTGACCATAGAGAATTTGGAAATCGGCTTGTTTGAAGGGGGCGGCAATCTTGTTCTTAACCACTTTAACCCGGGTTTCGTTACCAACAACCTCATCACCCTCTTTGATAGCGCCTGTACGGCGGATATCGAGACGAACTGAGGCGTAGAACTTAAGAGCGTTACCACCAGTGGTGGTTTCAGGGTTACCGAACATGACCCCAATCTTCATCCGGATCTGGTTGATGAAGATAAGCAAAGTGTTGGACTGCTTGAGGTTACCGGCAAGCTTACGCATTGCCTGGCTCATCATACGAGCCGCCAGCCCCATATGGGAATCACCGATTTCACCTTCGATTTCAGCCTTGGGAGTCAGAGCCGCCACTGAGTCAACAATGATAACATCAACGGCACCACTGCGAGTCAGCGCATCACAGATCTCCAGCGCCTGTTCACCCGTATCTGGCTGAGAACACAGGAGGTTATCGATATCCACGCCCAGCTTCTTGGCGTAGATAGGATCCAGTGCGTGCTCGGCATCGATAAAGGCACAGACTTTGCCTTCACGCTGCGCCGCAGCAATCACTTCCAGTGTCAGAGTTGTTTTACCTGAAGATTCAGGACCATAGATCTCAACAATACGGCCCATTGGCAGACCGCCGGCCCCTAGAGCCACGTCCAGAGAAAGCGAACCGGTAGAGATGGTTTCGACATCCATGGTTCTGTCTTCACCCAGTTTCATGATAGAACCTTTACCGAACTGCTTCTCTATCTGTCCCAGAACTGCGTTAAGCGCCTTCTCTTTGTTTGGATCTATTTTCATTCCTGTTCCCTCTTGATTGCGGCGTAATACGTCGCCTGAAATCTATGTTGCCGCCCCTTTATTCAGAGCTTTGGGGTAAATACCAATCTGCCACCTAGTATACTGTACAATCATACAGTATCAAGTGCTGGCGGTAATTTATTTAAAGGCCGCTTGCTGATCAATCACTTGTGACCGAAGGCGTAAAATTTCCCCGCCCACGACTGGCTCAGTGATGAATAACTGATACTATTGGCGCCATTAAAAAAGGGCAACCGCTCTTGGAAACACAGTCAAGGAAATATCTGAAAGCTCCCATGAATGCAGTGATTACGCCTATGGATAACCCGGATTTGGAAAAACACACCCCTATGATGCGCCAGTATCTATCGATGAAGGCGCAGCATGCCGAAATGCTGCTGTTTTATCGCATGGGGGACTTTTACGAGCTGTTTTACGATGATGCCAAAAAAGCCTCCGAGCTCTTGGGTATTTCACTGACGGCCAGAGGCAAGAGTGGTGGCGATCCTATTCCTATGGCGGGTATTCCTTATCATGCGGTGGAGGGCTATCTCGCCAAGCTGGTGCAGCTCGGTGAGTCGGTTGCCATCTGTGAGCAGATTGGTGATCCGGCCACGTCCAAAGGGCCGGTCGAGCGCAAAGTAGTGCGCATAGTGACTCCGGGAACTCTCACCGATGAAGCGCTGCTGCAAGAACGTCAGGATAACCTGCTGGCCGCCGTCTACGAAGGCAAGAACGGTTTTGGCTACGCCACCTTGGATGTGGCCTCCGGCCGTTTTGTGATTGCCGAGCTGGCCACTCTTGAATCATTGGAGGCCGAGCTGCAACGCACCAAACCGGCCGAGCTGCTCTACAGCGAAGACTTTTCCCAACAAAGCCTGATTGCCGGCATCAAGGGCAAACGCCGTCGTCCCGAGTGGGAGTTTGACTTGGATACCAGCATGCGATTGTTGCTGGATCAATTCGGCACCAAAGATCTGCGTGGTTTTGGCATAACAGACGCCAGGCTGTCACTGCAGGCAGCCGGCTGCCTGATGCAGTATGTCAAAGATACCCAGCGCACCGCTCTGCCCCATATCAATGCCATTACCCGCTTTAACCAGAGCGACAGTATAGTGTTGGATGCTGCCACCCGGCGGAATCTGGAACTGACGGTGAACCTTGCCGGTGGCCGGGACAATACTTTGGCTTCGGTGCTGGATGCAACCGCCACCCCCATGGGCAGCAGGATGTTACAGCGCTGGATCCATCAGCCACTCAGAGACCATCAACAGATTGGCCTGCGGCAAACCGCTGTGGCAGAGTTGATTGCCAGCGGCCTGTTCGAGCCGTTGCATGACGACCTAAAGGCGCTTGGTGATGTGGAGCGGATCATGGCGCGCCTGGCTCTGAGAAGCGCCCGCCCGAGAGACTTTGCCCGTCTGCGACAAGCGCTGGCGCTGTTGCCGCAACTGCAGCAACTATTGGCAAATACCCAAAGCCCCGAGCTTGGCCGTTTGAAACGTCAGCTCAGTGAATTCCCTGAAGAGCTCGCGCTGCTGGAGCGGGCGATTGTCGACAACCCGCCGGTACTTATTCGTGATGGCGGCGTGATCCGCGATGGTTATCATGCCGAACTGGATGAATGGCGCCGCCTTAGTGAAGGCGCCAGTGACTATCTGCAACAGTTGGAAGTCAGGGAAAAAGAACAAACTGGAATAGCCACCCTGAAAGTCGGCTTCAACCGGGTACACGGCTACTATATCGAAGTTTCCCGTGGACAATCGGCACTGGTGCCCCTGAGCTATCAAAGACGCCAGACATTGAAAAACACCGAGCGCTATATCATCCCCGAGCTGAAAGAGTATGAAGAGAAAGTGCTTTCCAGTCAGGGCAAGGCGCTGGCACTGGAAAAACAGCTTTGGGACGAACTGTTCGATCTCCTGCTGCCCAAACTCAGCGAACTGCAGGCTTTTGCCATGGCGGCGGCCGAGTTGGATGTACTGAGCAACTTTGCCGAGCGGGCCGACAGCCTCAACTACCACCAACCGGAGTTGAGCGATAAGCCGGGCATACATATTGAAGCCGGGCGTCACCCAGTAGTTGAGCGAGTCAGCCAGGCTCCCTTTATCGCCAACCCGGTAACCCTTAGCCCTGAGCGTAAAATGTTGGTGGTCACAGGCCCCAATATGGGCGGTAAGTCCACTTACATGCGTCAGGTGGCGCTGATCACCCTGATGGCACATATCGGCAGCTTTGTGCCGGCAGATAAGGCGATTCTGGGGCCTGTTGACAGGATCTTCACCCGTATCGGCGCCTCGGACGATCTGGCCTCGGGCCGCTCCACCTTTATGGTGGAAATGACAGAAACGGCCAATATTCTCCACAATGCGACCGCAGAGAGCCTGGTGCTGATGGATGAGATTGGCCGCGGCACCTCCACCTATGACGGCTTGTCACTGGCCTGGTCGGCGGCAGAGTATCTGGCCCAGCGACTGGGCGCCATGACACTGTTTGCCACCCATTATTTCGAGCTGACTCAGTTGGCAGAATTGATGCCCCAGGTTGCCAATGTACATCTGGATGCCATGGAGCATGGCGACAGCATAGTCTTTATGCACGCAGTGCAAGAAGGAGCCGCCAGCAAGAGCTATGGTTTGCAGGTTGCTTCACTGGCCGGTGTTCCGGCCTCGGTGATCAAGGCCGCCAAATTGAAACTGCAACAACTTGAAAGTCGCGATCACGGTCAGGCACCCCATGTTCAGGCACAGGCCACACTGCAACTGGAAACGCCGCCATCTGAGCTTGAACTTCTGCTTGGCAGACTGAATCCGGATGAACTCAGCCCGAGAGAGGCGCTGGACTTAATCTATAAACTCAAGGCGTTGGCAAACTAAACCTTTGAATTTCTGTTTTCAGCTCAACTTGAAACAACGATTTCACCGAGCAAATGCGCCTGTTGCGCGGTTGATATGAAGGCCGCTTCGTGAAATAGAAAATCCGATGACACTGGTCATCGGATTTTCAGCTTTTCCATAAGATCCTGGTTTAAATGCTCAACACTGAGCCCAGATTCTCCTTCAATGCATCATGGCCTGACTTAGAACTTGTGCTCCAGACCAACACCTATGTACTTGTCATCATCATCCACATTTTCCATGGAGCGATTGGTGTAGAAGGCAAACAGCTTGGTTGGCTTACCCAGCTTGTAGTCAGCACCGATAGACCAGGAATCACCCTTATCTTCCATATCCTGCCACTGACCTTTCAGAGTCACTGCATCAATCTTGTACGCCGCGCTCAGCAGGTAACCGTTCTTGCTGTCACCATCGACGGACTTCTCTTCCTGCTGGAACATACCACCCAGAACGAAGTTGGCCAGCTTGGCCTGTACTGTGGCGCGCAGGACATCGTAGCCCTTAACTTCTGAGTCATAAGCAACAGAGGCGAATACTGCGCTCTTTTTCAGATCCTTGTCACCGTACATGGCAGCAATAGAGAACCCATCTTCACCACCCTGTGACTTGGCAGCTTCAGCAGCATAAGTGGCACCAACTTTGAAACCACCGAATGAAGGTGACAGGTAAGTTACAGTTTGCTCAATACGGTTTTCACCCTTGAACAGGCTCTTGAGGTCGCCTGACAGGTCGTTGAACTGGTCAACTTTACCTTGAGCGACTTTCAACATGGTGTCATTACGACCCACAGAGACAGCACCGAAGTTACCTTTCAAACCAACAAACTGATTACGAGCCAAGAAGTTATCTTTGGCATCATTACCTGTATCTACCTCATATTCCACTGTGTAGAATGCAGCCAGATCGTTACCCAGATCGAATTCGCCTTTCACGCCAAAACGAGAGGCATTGCTTTGAACCGCAGTTTCAGAATCGTCAGCAGCAGCTTCGTCATTTGACTGAACAGTAACATTCAACTTGCCGTAAACGGTCAGCGGCTCGGCAGCGTGGGCAGAGGCCAGAGAGACTGAAGCTATGGCTGAAGCGAGTAGTGTTTTGCAAAATGCATTCATCATTAATTCCTTTCGACGTTCTCTTCGTCTTGGTTATTGGTTTGGAACGAGCGAAAGTGTGCAACGAGTCTGTTGCAGTTTTATTTCATCTTTTAACCTGCCAGATTCATTATGCCTTTAGAATCTCCTTAAAAAAGGCAAAAACCCTTAACCACGCGGGCTAGCGACAAGCAATACACCATATGACATTTTGGTTAAATCTTTCCCGGGTTGAAAAATCTGTGCTAACGGGGCGGGTTTACCTTGAGGATTTCATGCCTTACACTGCGGCTTTATTTTTCAAAGAGCGCCTGTCATGTGGTTTAAAAATCTCACCGTATATCGTTTCAACAAACCATTTTCTACCGATATAGAGGCACTGGAGACTGCCCTTGAGGGTTTCACCTTTTCTCCCTGCTCCAGTCAGGACATCAGCAAGTTCGGTTTTTCCAAGGCTTTGGGCAAACTGGGGCACACCCTGGTTCACAGCGCCAATAACCGTCACCTCATCTGTGCCACCAAAGAGGAGAAGTTGCTGCCTTCTCAGGTCATCAAGGAAGCGCTGGAAGAAAAGGTGTCGCTGCTGGAAGAGGAAGAAAACCGCAAGCTGACCAAGAAAGAGAAAGATGCGCTCAAGGATGAAATCACCACCACACTGTTACCAAGAGCCTTCTCCCGTCGCAGCCAAATCAAGGCGCTGTTGCTGCTGGATGAGCAACTGATCCTGGTAGATAGCTCCAGCGCCGCCAAGGCCGAAGAACTGCTGGCCTTGCTGCGTAAGGCACTCGGCAGCCTGCCTGTGGTGCCAATGAGCACCAAGACACCGATTGAAGTGCAAATGACCGAATGGCTCAAGCAAGGCAATGCCCCAGCCCCCTTCACCATTCAGGATGAAGCTGAGCTCAAGTCTGCCGCCGATGATGGCGCAACCGTGCGCTTCAAGCAGCAGGATCTCGGCGAAGAGGAAGTACTGGCTCACCTGGAAACCGGCAAGCAGGTGCATAAACTGGCACTGCACTTCGGTCAGTCCATCGCCTTTGTGCTGCAATCCGATGCCGGACTGCGTCGCCTCAAGTTCTCGGAAGAGTTCCGCGCCGCCACCGATGATGTTGCCGGTGAGGATCCGCTGGCAAAACTGGACGCTGACTTTGAGCTGATGAGCAGCGAACTGGTTGCGCTGATGCTGGCTCTGGTCGATGCCCTGGGCGGCGTTGAAGATAGCCTGTAATCCCTATCTCCAAGTAGAAAAGACGCCTGATGGCGTAATGCCGTTCACTTAGTGTGAACGGCATTAGAGTCTACCTCAGCTTTGGTCAGCAAGCTCCAAGGTAGAAGTCCCCTGTGCTGATATAAAATAGACGCCATAAAAAACGCCGGCACACCTGAAGATGCGCCGGCGTTTTCTGGACAATCAGATTCAGGACTTATCAGACTCAGGATGTATAGTTACCCTGAGCGTCAAACGGCCAGTCTATACCGAGCCAAGCCTTGAAGAAGGCTTTCTGGGCGCGGCTGACGCTTTCCTTGGGCTTAATTTGCAGCTTGCCGGATTGCTCTGAAGCCAGAGTCACACGCCGCTCTATGAGCTTATCGTCGTGGAACAGGGTCACAGTCAACTCATCACCTGCGTCAAAGTCGGCCAAACGTTTGCCATAACCTTCGGCGCTGACTTTCAAGCCATTGATAGCCAGCAGCTGATCGCCGGCGACTATGCCCGCCTGCCAAGCCGGACCACCACGCTCAACACTTTGCAACACCAAAGAGCCGGAAGTGAGTGTCATACCGGCAAAGGCCTGCTCCTTACTGTCTTTGCCATAGGCGGTCTTAAGCCCTGCCTGACTCAGCAGTTTGTCAAAGTCCAGCACCAAGGGGGCATTGACATGGCTCTGCCACCAAGGCTCATAGTCCTTGCCGGATAAGTTTTTCAAAATACGTTTCACATCCGTAACATTGTACCCCTTGGGAACCTTATGCTCACGATAGAGACTTCGGTGCACATCCCGGTAGGACACCTCTTTATCTGTGTCCTGCAGCAGTGAGAAGTCCAGTGCCAACGAAGTCAGATAACCTTCTGAGTAGATGTTCACACTGTGGTTGATGGCGTAATCGCCGCCTGTGCTAACCCATTGACCGGCGCTGGCTTCGGCCACCGACTGAATTTCCCGCCCCGGCTTATGCTGATTGGCATTGACCCGCTTGGCCAGGTCTTCCATAAACTCTTTAGGCGTCATGATCCCGGCACGCAGCAACAACTGGTTTTGAAAATAGCTGGTAGAACCTTCCGCCATCCACAACAGCTCTGTCATATTCTCCTGTTGGTAGTCGTAGGGCACCAGTCCCTCCGGGCGATAGGCCTTGACGTTCCAGGTATGAATAAATTCATGGGAAGCCGTGCTGATGAAACGCAGATAGTCCTGGCGCTCACGGAAGTTGAATCTGGGCAGCTGGATAATGGTTGAGTTCAAATGTTCGGTGGCGCCGCGGGCTCCCGAGGTGGCGTGCACCATATAAACATAGCGCTCGAAGGGATAGTCGTCCCAAATGGCCGCTGCCGTAGCGGACAACTTACCCAGATCGGCCTCTATCTGCGCCAGGTCATAGTTGCCCTCGCCCCAAACCACCAGCTCATACTGTTTGCCGTCGGCCTTGAAGGCGCGATGTTGGCTAAGCCCGGTTTCAATCGGCGAGTCGACCAACACATCATAGTTGGCAGCCACAAACGAATGAGGCTTATCACCCGCGGCCATCCCCGAGTAACTGCGCCAATCGCTCGGCACATCCAGTGTTACCTTGACAGGCTCCTGACGAAAATCAGGGCTGTACATGAATACGCCGCTGGCATCCAGAAACGCATGACTGGCATCAATATGCCTGACTCTTTGCCCCAACTCATTGGCGTAGAGCTGATAGCTAACTGTGACCGCAGTCGGCTTGGATAAAGCCACAGTCCACTCACCGCTGGCACTGCGTTTCCAAGGCAGGCTATTGCCCTGCTCGTCCGAGGCATGAAAACGACGAACCCCGTCCGCCAGCGGCAATACCTGATACTTGCCGGTACGCCAAACCGGCAGATTAACCTTGAGCTGTTGCCCGGAATGTTGCGGAAAAGTAACATCAACCTGAGCCAAATGATGTTCGGGACTTTTCAGATTTATCTGATAATCAATGTCAGCCAAAGCTGAAGATGTCCAGCCCAGTGTTGTCAGTAGGGAAGAGTAAGATATGATTGACAAAACAGCGGATTTCACTCGTAATTCCTTCTTATGTCATTGTTGTTATAAAATCGGCCGAGTATAACAATTCGGGGAGTTCACCTCACCCGTTGCTAATAAAAGCTAACAATTAAGTCCCCAAAGAAAGGGACAAAGGCAAATATATGTACTTTTTCAGGGTTATCTTCATCGCATCCATGCTGCTTGTGGGTCTGGCGCACGCCGATGAATTGGATGATATAGAGATAAATTTCAGAGAGCAGCCCAGGCAACTCCATAGCACTGTGGTCAGTTCAATACCAAAATCACTGCAATATCTTTCTCTTGAAGAGTTTCAGACCAGCGCATCTGAATTGGGCTATACATCGGGACAATTGATAAACCAGCTTATCCTGTTGGCGCGACTGGATCTGGATGCTCAAGTGCTGGTTCCGGGCCGGCTGGAACAGGCTCTGGAAATCATTGAACTATTAAAGATAATTGCCCGCAGCGACTATGAAAAAGCCGCTCTCTATAACTTGGAAGGTCGTTATCTTGGTCGGGTTGATCAACAGTATCAACAAACTGTCGCACTCAACCAACAGGCGCTCGAGCAGTTGGGCGAAGCAGAAGACAAACGTAGTCAATTACTCAGGTATGTCATCTATGAAGATCTGGGTACAGTGAACCTGATAGCCAAACAACCTATCCCCTCTCTGAACGCCTACAACCAGCTCAGAGATACCGCCTACCAACTAAGAAATGATTACCTGATAGCCAATGCCGAGGCGGCGTTGGGCAAATACTATAATGTGAACGATCAGCAGACCAAGTCGCTGCAGCACTACACCGAAGCTTTCCGCTTGGCCAGCCGTTATAACCATCCCAATCAGAAGGCGCTACTACAGCTGAACCTGGCCAAGCTCTATCGGGATATGGAGCAGTGGGACGAGGCTCTGGAGTTTGCTCATGGAGCAGCCGATGCCTATACGGCTATGGGTTCAGGCTCTTTTCTATCCCATACCATGACGGTTATCGCCATGGTATATGCCAACACAGGCGAGTGGAATAAAGCAATAGACTACTACCTCAATGCCCAGCAGCTTGATGCCGAGCTAAAAAACTTTATCGCCCAGGGGTTAAACTTCCACAACCTGGGGGAAGCTTACTTCAATTTGAACGACCATCAGGTCGCCCTCGATTACCTGTTTCAGGCCAACGCAATATTCAAAGACAGAAAAAGCAATCATTACCTTGTTTACAGTGAGATGCTGATAGCTGAAGTAGCGCGCGCCATAGAGGATTGGCCTTTAACTATGCAGCACGCCACAGAAGCACTGCGACTGGCTAAATTATTGGCGTTACCACAAGAGCAGATTGAAGCTCTGGGTCATCAAACCTATGCTTACAAGGCGCTGGGACAATATCAACAGGCGCTGCTCTCTCAGGAGCAAAGCCTCCAACTACAACAACAGCTGCTGGAACAAGAACGGAATGCCAACTCGGATGTCAGCTCCTCTGCTGTCACAGAGCAAAAATTGAAGTTGGAAGTAAGTCAACTCAGGCAGGAAAAGCTACAACAACAAGATTCATTGCATACCCGTAATATCTTGCTGGTGGTCAGCTTGGGGTGCAGTCTACTGTTGCTGGCACTGACGATGCAGCAATATAAATTGCGTAAACGTATGGCAAAAACCAACCAGGCCCTGAAAACGAAAATGCAGCTGGAACCCATAACTGGCCTGCCCGGTTATCGCGCTCTGCTTGGCAATATTTCGAGTAAAACCAAGGGACTGGCGCTACTATCTCTTGAGAACGAGCTCAACAGCGACCTCACCTTGGGCAACAGCCTGGCGGCGCCGAGACTCGCGCAACAGGCTGAGGAGATTACCGCTACCACAGGTGCCAAGGTATTCCTGCTCAGACCCGGCCTATTTGCCCTGACTCTTACCGAAGAAACCAGACCGGCACAGCTTTACCATCAACTTAGCGAATGGCAATTCCAGGGGCAAACCCCAAGACTGGCCCTGGGGTATATTCCGCTGCCACTATTGGCTAACCCGGATGTTAAATTGTCTCTTGAAACCCTGGTTGAAACCACTCAGATGGCCCTTGCCGGAGCCATCAGTTTGCAGAATAACCAAGGCAGCTATGTCGGTTTCAGTACTCTGGACTTCACCCCGGCTGCCATCTTCTCAGCCCCGCTCTATCTGCAACTGCAAAAGAGCATTATCCGCGGCCTGATAAGAGTAGAAACCAATGGTGAGAAAGATAAGATCCACTGGCCGGAGGTACTCCAACCGTCCAGAAGCGAACATGTGTCAATAATTTGATCTAAACGACAAAACTTTGTCTCAACAACTAGATGGCAGATTTGCACTCCGGCCGGATTGCGATACCATTTAGAAGTGTCTGGAACCGGCGTCATAAGAAATCAAGCCTCTGATGACCCGACGATTGATTCGATCGCGCATCGAAGGAAAATAACAGGAATGAAGGACTCAAACGCAACGGTGTCGCAACTGGGTGTACTGAAACAGAAATTACACTCTACCAAAGCCGCGTTGGATGAAATGAATGAAGACAGAAATGCCAAACTGCAGGCGTTACTGCAGTTTATTGGTCATCTCAGTCTGGCCTGTAAGGGACAAAGTCTGGAGCTGGATAATAAACTGGCCAAGCTTAGACATAACCTGGGAACCTATGAGCGTATTGATGATGTCCTGCTGGATCTGGTCGATGTCGAACGTCTACTCAAGGGACAGTACCATCATGTGATGGGTCAACTCGAAGAAGGCCGCTCCAGTCTGAGCAAATTCAGCCGTCAATTGCAACGAGTCGACTCCATGCCCGAACGCCTCAAGAAAGAGGTCAGCTATTTCAAGCAGGAGCTGGGCAAACCTTTTCATACCGTCTGGGACTATATTCCAAAGGTCGAGCAACTGGTGGGCTTTTATGAGCAACTGCTCGAAAGCCAATTTGAATCTGAATCTCCCATTGCTGTCTTGCCTAAACACAGGCAGCTTGGCCATGAATTGGCGCAGATGATATCCAATATAGAGTTTCGCAAAGATCAGCGTGATCAGGTTTTGGTGATCAAAGAGCTGTTGGCCTCGGCCGAGATAGATGTCGAGGCTCTGCTGGAAGCCTATCAAACGATACTCTCACTGCTGCTGGACAACATTGCCCGCGAAAAAACCGCCTCGCAGGAGTTTCTGTTTGCCCTCAACGATGCCCTGAGTGCCGTACGGGAAGTGGTCAGCGATTCTTACAATCAGTCCCAGCGCAGCCATCAGCTCAAGAACCAACTGAATCGCGAGCTCAACGCCCAGGTAGACAATGTTGGCGCATCACTGGTAGATATTGATGACATCACCGAGCTAAAACAACAGATCAGCGAACAACTGGCCACCATTCGTGCCAGCCTCGCCCGTAAAGAAGCGCTGGAGCAGAGAGAGCAAGCCTTGCTACGCAAGTCGATAGAGATTATGCGTAAAGAACTGAACGACCTCTCCAGCGAAGCCACCACCTATAAAGAAAGGCTGTTTGAACAACAAAAGCTCAACATGCTCGATACCCTCACCCAACTGCCCAACCGTGCAGCCATGGAGGAGCGGATGGAGCAGGAATACCGCCACTTCCAGCGCAATAAGCAGCCCCTGTGGCTGGCGGTAGCCGACATAGATCACTTCAAATCCATCAACGATAGCTTTGGTCATACCACAGGTGACAAAACACTGCAGGTTATCGCCATGGCGTTGAAGAACTCCCTGCGTGATACTGAGTTTGTTGCCCGTTACGGCGGTGAGGAGTTTGTTCTCATCATTCCGGATGTTTCCCCCAAGGATATAGAACAACTATTGAACAGGGTGCGCGAAAAAATTAAAAATATTCCTTTTAAATTTAAAAATCAGCGTATTACAGTTACAGTATCCATAGGGGCCGCGCAGATATTGGATGGCGAACACATCCAGGAAACCTTCGAACGTGCCGATGCGGCCCTCTACAAAGCCAAACATGAAAGCCGTGACAGAGTCATTATAGATTGACAGCAATGACTCCGGTTTCAGCTCAAGGAGTCGTCATGATAGTCAGGATCAGTCCCCGCGGCAGTATGGACCAACTGTCGCAACTGGAGGCAGACCGCCTCAAACAGAGTGCCAAGAGTGACCTTTACCAACTCTACCGCAACTGCTCTTTAGCCGTTTTGGCCTCGGGGCAGCAGACTGATAATGCCAAAGAACTGTTTGAACAATTCCAGGACTTTGAAATCAATGTGCTGCGCCGGGAGCGTGGTATCAAGTTGGAGCTGGTCAACCCGCCGGCCAGCGCCTTTGTCGATGAGCAGATAATTGTCGGCATTCAGGAACATCTGTTTGCCGTGCTAAGGGACATCATCTATGTCAGCAACAAGTACGATGGTCTGAAACACATCAACCTCACCAATGCCAGCCACATCACCAACGTGGTGTTCGACATTCTGAGAAACGCCAGAGCCATTACCCCGATGCAGGATCCCAATGTGGTAGTCTGCTGGGGCGGCCACTCAATAAACGATACCGAATACAAATACACCAAAGAGGTAGGCTACCAGTTGGGGCTAAGAATGCTGGATATCTGTACCGGCTGTGGCCCAGGTGCCATGAAGGGGCCAATGAAGGGCGCCGCAATCGGCCATGCCAAGCAGCGTATTCATAACGCCCGTTACATAGGCCTGACCGAGCCTAGCATTATCGCCGCCGAGCCGCCCAACCAGATAGTCAATGAACTGGTGATTCTGCCGGATATTGAAAAACGTCTGGAGGCCTTTGTTCGTCTGGGGCACGGCATAGTCATTTTCCCCGGCGGTGCCGGCACCGCAGAAGAACTGCTCTACCTGCTTGGTATTTTGCTCAACCGCGAAAATGCCGATATTCCCTTCCCGCTGGTGCTCTCCGGCCCCAGAGAAAGCGAAGCCTACTTCCGCGAAATCGATGCCTTTATCGGCGCCACCCTTGGCGAGCAGGCGCAGCAGAAATACCAAATCATCATAGACGACGCCCCCCAGGTCGCGCGTATTATGCGTGCCGGGATGGAAGAGGTTAAACGTCACCGCAAGCAAACCGGTGATGCCTACCAATACCAATGGAGCCTCAAGATAGAGCCGGAATTCCAGTTGCCCTTTGTACCCACCCATGAAGTGATGGAAAACCTCAACCTGCACTTCCAGAGCAACAAGGCTGAGCTGGCGGCCAACTTACGTAAGGCGTTTTCCGGCATAGTCGCGGGCAACGTCAAAGCCGAAACCATGAAAAACATCGAGCATCATGGTCCATTCAAGCTCAAGGGTGACCCCGAGCTGATGGCCTTGATGGATAAATTACTGGGCGCCTTTGTCAGCCAGCAAAGAATGAAGTTACCTGGCACCGCCTATGTTCCCTGTTATCAAATAATGAAATGAACCGACTGCTGATTATCGATGGCATGAATCTGGTGCGCCGCCTGCATGCGGCGCAGCCGGATGAAGCCGACATGCAAGGGCTGACCGAGCGCAGCCGCAATGCCTGCCAGAAGCTTATTCGCCAGCACAGCCCCACCCACGTGGCCATAGTCTGGGACGGCGATGAGGAATCCTGGCGCAAACGCCTGTATCCTGATTACAAAAAAGGCCGCAAACCTATGCCCCAAGCCTTGGCCGATGGCCTGCCGGCACTGAAACAGGCACTGGCCGAAGCGGGCATCGGCTCCATCAATGCGCTATCGGAAGCCGATGATGTTATCGCCACCTTGGCCAGCAAGTTGTGCCTGCGCGGTGGTGAAGCGATTATTGTCTCTACCGACAAGGGCTTTTGCCAGCTGAGGTTACCGCGTTTACTGCTGTGGGATCATTTCAATGGCGCTGCCATGGATATTGCCGCACTGGAGCAGAAACTCGGCATAGAGCAGAGCCAATTGCTGGACTTTATGGCCCTCAGCGGCGACAGCGGTAATAAGATCCCCGGTATTCAGGGAATAGGTCCCAAGACGGCCGGTGAACTGCTCAGAAGCTTTCGCACTCTGGCCAATGTCTACAATGCGCTCGATACTCTGGGAGCTAAACAAGCCAAGAAATTAACCGAGGGCAAGGAGATGGCGCGCCTCAGCTATCGCTTGGCAAAACTACGCACCGATCTCGAACTTAATATTCGCTTGAACCAGTATAGAGTCAAAGAAAGCTAAGACTCTCAACGCTCAAATTAAGCAATAAAATGGAAAAACCGTATGAAAGGTAAAGCCCCTGTGATTATCGGCAGCATCTTTGTCGCCTATCTGCTCTTTGTTGCCGTGGTCATCCTCTTCTATGAACCTAAACCCGAAGAGATGAGCTGGGAAGACAGGCAAGCCTATAACCTGTCCAAGGTCACTGAATTACAACTGGGGCAGACACTGGAACAAACCATTGAAACCCTGGGCAAAGCCGATTTCAGCGAAGCCATGCAAACCCATGGTCAGTCGTTGCAAGTGCTCTTCTACCGCACCCAGCATGTCAAATCAGACGGCAAGACCACCAAAGACGAGTGCACCCCACTATTGTTTAAAGATGGCCGACTCCAGGTCTGGGGCGAAGACACTTATCAGCAATATCTGCAGCAACATATACAGCCCCTGCAGACCAACCCCAAACAGACACAGAAATAGCGAACCGGGCTCAAATATCGGCTTGAGTGCAAACGCTCTAAACGCCTAAACCCTTGGCAGCCTTATTGGCTGCTAATTATTTTTAACAATCCTCTTCCAACGGATATGCTGCATTCCCGGCCAAACAGTTTAATGACGTAAACAAATATGAATGACTAACTGATTTTCCACCGCCGCTAATTCTATCTGGAACAGAACTGGCTGATAAAAGCCCCCAACGCCCAATGGAATTGGGGCCAGATCTGGTGGTGGATTTTGCCCAGTGCCCTCGCCTGTTCTTTGCTGAACCTTGCGCCGACATCCTCTCTTCAATAGAGCCGTTCGGGGTTGAGCGTATTAAAAACCCTACAAGCCAGGTGAAAATCTGTATGCCGAGATAGACATAGGTACAAGAGACGAACTGGATAGCATTGCTGAAGTGCTTTATGCCTATTTTCAATCTAAAGAAGACACCCACAAACAAAACATATTACAAACACACTGTTTACACTGATGCTGTCGCGAGTATCTTATACCACTCAATACAAAGTGAACTGTCTTGCTCTTGAGTAAACCCAGATTGAGCAATAAAACGGAATAACAATATGAAAAATAAGGCACCTCTCGTTATCGGCAGCATCTTTCTCGCCTACCTGGCCTTTGTTGCCGTGGTCATTATCTTCTACGAGCCAAAGCCGGAAGACATGAGCTGGGAAGACAGGCAAACCTATAACCAGTCTATGATCTCCGCCCTGCAACTGGGGCAAACACAGGCAGAAGTCACCCAAACCCTGGGCAAAGCCGACTTCAGCGAAGCCAAGCAAACCTATGGTCATTCACTGCAGGTCCTCTTCTACCGCACCCATCACAGTAAATCAGACGGTAAGACCACCAAAGATGAATGCACCCCACTGCTATTCGAAAATGGTCAACTGCTGGCCTGGGGCGAAGACACTTACCAGCAATATCTGCAGCAACATTCGCCGCAGCAAGTGCTACCCAAGGCCCCAGCTCAACCCGAATAACGGCAGCTATGACAGGCTGACACAGAATATTGAACACCCTCCTTCCCTCTCACGAAAAACAACACTTTACATCCAGAACCGACTGAAGAATCCCCTCCACATCGCCAGCCCCTACCCTATAAAAAAAGGCGACCAATTAGGCCGCCTCTGTGAGTTATTTTGCCAGCAAGAAAGTTCAGTCTTCCGCCTTGGGCTCGCGATAGGCTTCGCCCTTTTCAAGCCACTCGGGGGCCTTGGCACCCTTGAGGTAATGATCGAACCAGTCTTTCATCCGCACACTGTAATCCAGCTTGTTGGGATACTTCTTCAAATGGTGCGGCTCGTCCTGATACTGCAGCAAGACCACATCTTTTCCGGCGCGGCGCATTGCCAGGTACAGTTCAACCCCTTGCTCCCAAGGCACGGCATCGTCTTTGTCACCGAACATAATCATCATCGGCGTTTGAATGCGGTCGACATAAAACACAGGGGAGTTTTCTATGTATTTCTGCGGCGCGCGCATCAGGCTTTCACCGATACGGCTCTGGCCGGTTTCATACTGGAACTGACGGGCAAGGCCGGTGCCGTGACGTATGCCGCTGTAGGCACTGGTCATATTGCTTACCGGGGCACCACTGACTGCGGCCTTGAAGATATTGGTCTGGGTCACGGCAAAAGCTGTCTGGTAACCACCCCAGGAGTGGCCCTGAATACCCACTGCATCCGGATCGGCAATCCCCATGTCGATAAGCTTCTGTACTCCGGCGGTCAACGCCTTAACAGAACTGATACCGGGATAGCCGACTTCAAAGCGAATATCCGGCAGGAAGATGACGTAATCATCGGCGGCATACCAGGCAAAGTTGGGCCTGTGATTGATTTTCATGTCCGGAAAGGCGTGCAGGCGATCGCTCATAAAGCGGTAGAAATACACCAATACAGGATAACGCTTGCCACTTTGATAGTTGGCAGGCTTGATTAGTACGCCGTCCATTTCACGGCCATCACCGTCGCGCCAGTGCACCAGCTCTGACTTGCCCCAGGGCAGTTTGCGGCGCTGGGCATCGAAATCGGTTTGTTTGACCGCCTTGGCCGGTTCAAGCAAAGCCGAGCTGTAGAGATCCGGATAGCTGTCGTAACGCTCCTGACTGAACAGCAAGGTATCACCCTTGTCGGCCCTGGCCAGCACAGACAGCTTGTTGTCGTTGGCAAGCAGCGGCGTCAGCTGAGCCCGGCCGATAACCGCACGGTAAAAACCGTCGGCCTTGGTCTTGTGGCTATAGCCCTGCAGCAACACAGCCTGGTTGCGCGCCACAGTGGCCGGATAAGCCTTGTCTGGCTGGGCCAGTGCTTCAATACGCAGACTTAACTGCTGCTTGCGGCCCTCGCCACCTGTCAGCATAAAGCCGTCGTGGGAGCGGGTATCAAATTGCCAGATATCGTATTTGTCGTACACCAGCAGGCCTGAGTCATCCTCGAGCCAAGGGCCGAAGCCATAGCCGGGCGCCGCAGATGGATAATCATGATCTTCGTCGGCGAAGCTAACCTTGAGCTTGCTGCTGAGGTTATGCTTGCGACCGCTGGCCACATCATAGAGATAGATGCCGCCCTGCTGATAAAAGGCCAGGTATTTACCTGCCGGTGACAGGGTTGGCGCACTGTTGCTTGGCTGTTGGGTCAATACCCGGGTCTTGTGACCTGTATTGATATCCACCAGGTAAAAGTCCCGATAGAAACCGGCCCAGGTGATCATCTTGCGATAGGGAATATCCGAGCTCCCCAGCAGCACCCGCTTGTGTTCGCTCAACTCAATGTCCGGCACCTTGCGGTCGGCCAGTTGCACCAGGTTGCGCGAACCAAGATGCAGCACAGCCAGATAGGTGCGGCTCTGCTCTTTTTCATACTGTTTGACTTCGTTGGGCTTGATCAGCGGATCATCCCCGTGCCAGAGGCGTAGATCCCGCTGGGCACTGACCAGCGCGGTGTCGTACAGGTCGCTGCTCTGCTCCACCTTAGGGATTTGCAGCTGCTTGCTTATCTCGGGCACCCGACCGAAGAACAGCCGCTCACCGTCGGCCGAAAAGCTCAGCTTGGCATGGCGATTAATGAGCCAACCCTTGCTGTCGCCCTTACTCGGCAAAATCTGACTCAGTTTGCCCGACTCTCTGTCGTAGAGAGACAAGGCATAGGGGCGCTCATTCGCATCCAGCGCCGCATCACCTCGGGTATAGGCAAGATAGCGGCCATCACGGCTCAGTGCCAGGGCGCCAAACTGCTTGTCGGCTTGGCTGCTGACCGATTTGAGTTCAAAGCTGCGGGTATCGAGCACAGAGATGCTGTGGCTATTACTGGCACTGTCGTTTTGCGCCAGTGCCAGCACGCTGCCGTTATAAGCCAGTTGCCAGGCGGTCACATGCTCGAAACGCTGTGACTTACCGCTTGCCAGCGACAACAGCTCGAAACGGCTACCGGCATCCAGTTTCGGCGTTTTGGCTACTGGAGCCTCAGAGGCGGATGCTTGAGTGGTTGCTTGAGTGGCGGCTTGGGCTGAGGCCTCTTTGGCATCAATGCCGTTTGGCTCTGCGCTCTCTTTGCTTTCTTCATCGGCTTCATACCAGATAGCCAGCAAAGTGCCGTCTTCGCTGAAGGCATAAGACTTGACCCGCTCAAAGCGGCGCTGCTCACCTGTGGTGTTATCCAGCAGCAACAAGCCTTTTTTCAGCTTCTTGCGCGCCTTGGGGGCAAGCTTTTCCGATTCGAGCAGCGAAGGCGCCAGAGTAAAGGCAGTGTAACGGCCATCGGCTGACAACTGCGGCTTGGAGCCACCGGCGACATCATAAACCTTGGTATTGGCCAGTGACTTGACCACACCACGGCTGTCGCCGCGATCCGGCGCGACACTGTAGGCCAGCACCTTGCCTTGTGGGTCGAGAACCTGATCGGTAATCGACTCAAACTGCATTATATCCTTGAGGGTCAGTGAGGGGCTGCTCTGGGCACTGACAGCGGTCGCGAAACCGGCTGACAGCAACAGCAGCGAGGCTAAGGGCGTTAACTTCAAGATCGTCCTCTTCTTCATTGTTGTTAGACTAAAGTAGACTTTATTATTTTATTGGCGTTCCATCATGGTCAGGCACCTGCTCTTTAGCAAGCTAACCCACACAAAAAAGCGTGATATTGCTCACTATTCCCTGTGAAAACGCGTTGAAAGTGTATAGAATAGCGGCGTTCTAAAGTACAAGATCCTCAGTCGAAAACCGTGTCGATGACATGGTCTGATAAATAGCAGTAACGACCAACCGTGGAAGGACCTCTCCATGTCAAAAAGAACTATTACCGTGATCCCTGGTGATGGGATCGGCCCCAGCATTATCGACTCAGCCCTTAAAATTCTCGATAAGGCGGGGTGCGACTTTGAATATGAATTTGCCGATGCCGGTCTGACTGCTCTGGAAAAACACGGTGAGCTCCTGCCTCAGCGCACGCTGGATCTCATCGAGAAGAACCGTATCACTCTCAAAGGCCCACTGACAACCCCTGTTGGCGAAGGCTTCACCTCTATCAACGTGACCCTGCGTAAGAAGTTCAGCCTGTACGCCAACGTGCGGCCTGTGCTTTCCTTCAAGGGCACCCAAGCCAGATATGAGAACATAGACATCATTACAGTGCGTGAAAACACTGAAGGTATGTACTCAGGCCTGGGACAAAAGCTGTCTGAAGACGGTGCCATTGCCGAAGCCACCAGTATCATTACCCGTCAGGGTGCCGAGCAGATTGCTACCTTCGCCTATGAACTGGCTCGCAAGGAAGGTCGCAAGAAGGTGACCATAGTCCACAAGGCCAACATCATGAAGTCGACTTCAGGCCTGTTCCTGAAAGTGGCCCGTGAAGTCAGCCAGCGTTATCCGGATATCACTACCGAAGAGATGATTGTTGACGCCACTTGTATGAAGCTGGTGATGAACCCGGAAAACTTCGACGTGATAGTCACCACCAACCTATTCGGTGACATTTTGTCTGATCTCTGCGCAGGTCTGGTGGGTGGTCTGGGTATGGCCCCGGGCGCCAACATCGGCAGCAACGCCGCTATCTTTGAAGCGGTTCATGGCAGTGCCCCGGATATTGCCGGCAAAAACCTGGCGAACCCAACTTCAGTGATCCTGGCATCTATCCAGATGCTGGAATACTTGGGTATGTCAGATAAAGCCGCCGCCATTCGCGCCGCCGTTTCTGCGGTTATCGAAGAAGGCGACCGCACTACCCGCGATCTCGGTGGTACCCATGGCACCACTGACTTCACCCAAGCGGTACTGGATAGACTCTGATCTAATATCAACTCAGTAAGTTGCTAAAAAGGATGACCCAAGGTCATCCTTTTTTATGTCTGCGTTAGCAGGCAATGGGAAACATCCGTCGCCGGAGGCCCAACCAATGTTTTTGGCTATTTTGAGCAGAAAGCTATGTTAGCCGCTGTGGCAGCGGGTTAAAGTCGTGGAGCAAGTGCATCCATGCACAACGGCCAGTTCGCCATCCCTGGCTCGCGCTCGAAGCACGTTGCTAGACGACACTCGCCGCCCCACACCCGAGGAAAGGGGGCTGTATCGACTCGCCCCCTTTCCAAACCCCCAGCGACCCGCGACGCAGCGGAAACCCCCTTGTGCTTTTGATGCCAATTCGCTATCGCGCCAGACGCTCAGAGTCACATCCATGTGACTCTGGCCCAGCTCAACATCCTGTTTCGCGCTCGTGAGCTCATCTCTAAGCGACACTCGCCCCTGATTAACTGGCGCAGAATGGGCATCTGCCGGACAGGAGTCCTAATGCCGTGAAGGGCAGGACACCCGTGAACGGCCATGCCTCGCTACGCGATTGTCATCAACGCCCTGCGGCCGCTTCGAGCGGGAATCGGTGCAATTCTGCAATCATAGCGTTACTTGAAATTGCTTATATGCCCACAGAAATACGCCCATATTCCAGGCACAGGCGAAACTGTGACCTTCCGAGCCAGGGATGGCGAGGCAGAGCTTACAGGGACGTACTCGCAGCGTGTCACAGGATCGCCTGTGCGAAAGGCGCACCGCAGGTGATTGGCTACACCGTGGCCGGAAGCTCGGCCAGTACTAATTTAGGAACTTTTAGCTGGAAGCTATGATAGCCGCTGTGCCAGCGGCCTAAAGTCGTGGAGCTTAGCCCCACACCCGAGGAAAGGGGGCTGTATCGACTCGCCCCCTTTCCAAACCCCTAGCGACCCGCGACGCAGCGGAAAACCCCTTGTGCTTATGATGTCAATTCGCTATCGCGCCAGACGCTCATCCCTGATTCGACTGGCGCTGCTTCGGCATCCATGCCTCGCTACGCGATTGTCATCAACGCCCTGCGGCCGCTTCGAGCGGGAATCGGTGCAATTCTGCAATCATAGCGTTACTTGAAATTGCTTATATGCCCACAGAAATACGCCCATATTCCAGGCACAGGCGGAACTGTGACCGTCGAAAACAGGGACGTTTTCGTCGAGGCTACATGGACGTATTCACGCCGTGTCACAGGATCGCCTGTGCGAAAGGCGCACCGCAGGTGATTAGCTACACCGTGGCCGGAAGCTCGGCCAGTACTAATTTAGGAACTTTTAGCTGGAAGCTATGATAGCCGCTGTGCCAGCGGCTTAAAGTCGTGTCGCTTTGGGTTTCCAATCCAGTCAATTCTGCTTCAAAAACAAACCAAATCAGGGTTTTGTGGCCTTTGTCAAAAACTTGACCTTTGGCTAATTGTTTTCAAATTCAGTACTGGGTATTGTATAACCAATTCAAACGCTTAGCTTTAGCTCTTTCTTAAGCTTAAGGCCAGAAGCAGCACTTTTCCGTTTTCAACGGAATGTAGGGACGAACAGAGTTTGGACCCGTGCGGTAGCCATGGCTTTACTTAACGCTTTTTATAGGGTCTGGGTTGTAAGGTCCTTGGTTGTACGGCTTGAAGCGCTTATGACAAGCACCTCAGAACTGATTTTTATACAGTATTATTGACGTTCCGGGCAAAATGCCGGGAATTTGTAGCTAAGCTTGCGCGTTATTTCCGTAACATTGCAGGAAATACTATTAAATTCATAACGTTAAAAAATACAGCTGGTAGATAATAAGTTTGGAAACCGCGCATGCGCGTTTAGCTGCAAGGGATATTAGGGCTAAACTCTATTATATCCAGCTAATACAAACAGATAGCGATGCGCATTTACACTCATCCGAGGACTAAAACGCGCATGCGCACTATACAGCTGTTATACGGTACGGCAGGCCGTACTGGGATCAAAGAATGCATTGGTCGTCCGGGATGTCTTTTTGAAGAAATTTGGCTTGTATTGAATAATTTAAAAAATATTAACTTTTAGGGTTGCACATGGAAATCGTTTGGGCTCGGGAGGAAGATCTTTCTGCACTTGGGGGCCACGTATCAGGAAGAATATTTT
Source organism: Shewanella indica (assembly GCF_033842865.1). Lineage (NCBI taxonomy): Bacteria > Pseudomonadati > Pseudomonadota > Gammaproteobacteria > Alteromonadales > Shewanellaceae > Shewanella > Shewanella indica. The sequence continues at coordinate 2,793,429 of NZ_JAWXXR010000001.1, read as the reverse complement.
CTGCATTCGTTATAATTAAAGACATACCCGATCGCGCTGAAGAAATGATTCGCACTATGACCGATACAAGTTGGATAAATCAACTAGATATCGTTTCGCAAAAAGCGTTCCAATCCACGACTAAAAGAACTATTGAAAAGCTTGTGAAGTCATTCTTTGATGTTGCCAATGACCAGATCACGACTGATTTTGGTGAATATATGGTTTCTGATAGCGCACAACACGTCTTAAAAGATCAGTTCAATCATAGCAAATTACCACTTGCAGAATTATTGAAAGAAAAGGTAACAGGCAATCCTGGCTTTGATTTTCATACGGAGACCGAAACGAAACTAATAGCTTACGGCGAAGCCAAATATAGTGGTAATTCAAGTCCATACGCAAAGGCTCTAACGCAAATCAACGAATTTATAGGTGATAAAAAGGATGATGCAGAGCTGATAATTTTGAGCAAATTAGTGTCATCTGAAGCGACTGGCAATGCTGTGGAAGGTAATAAAGCGTATGTGGCTGCATTCTCAATTAATGCAGCTAAGCCTGAGGATATTATGGGTAATGTTCTAGGGTCTGAGCATGTAAAGACTTTACTGTCCTTTCCAGAAGTCTATGTAATAGGGATAAAAGTCGATGCTAAGTGAAATAATCTCTGGTGAGTTAGATGCAACTAGCCTTATTACTGATGCCCTTTTTGATATCCACACAAACGGCCCCTCAAATCCTTCCACCTTTGAAACTTTAGCATATATAAAAAGATTTCAGCCAGATTCCCTTGTTAAGTATGAAGGGCGATTAATCAATCTCATGGGTCTTTTTTATAAGAGCGGCGAGCCGAACTCTCTACTTGAACAGGTCTACGCCATTTACAGAGACTCCATCCGGGAAAGTTTTGGAAAGACATACACTCCTCTTCAGGCAAGTGCTTATAAAGAAATTGATGAAAGGAAATATTTTTCATTTTCAGCCCCTACTAGCGCAGGCAAGTCTTACCTTTTTCGCGATGTTATTGGGGCGTATGAAAAAGATATAGTTATTATAGTTCCATCTCGCGCACTTATATCGGAGTACTACTATGAAGTAGCTGGTATCGTAAGGAATGATGTTCTGGTTTTGCAATTCATTGACGACATATACAAAGATTGCACCAAAAGAAGAATATATATAGTTACTCCTGAAAGAGCTGTGGAACTATTCAAATACAAAGAAACCTTTAATCTCGGGCTTATCTTGATGGATGAGGCTCAGATTTCAGAGGAGGAAATACGTGGCATTAAGTTTGACGCGTTTGTAAGAAGAAGTGACAAAGCATTTCCTGAATCGAAAAAAATATTTACCCATCCTTTTATATCAAATCCTGAGGCGCAGCTTAACAAGCACGGATTTGACAATAATTCATCAGCGAAGGTGTATGATCTTCATTCCGTAGGAAAGATATTTGTATCCCACAGAAGGGGGAAGTTTAAATATTTCAGCCCTTACAAAGAGGATGAGGCTCAGGTAGCGACTGAATCTGATATCGTTTCAGATGTATTAGATAACGGAGGTACTGCTCTTATCTATGTTTCAAAGAGTAGCATCTACAAAGGAAGTTTTATTCTCAACTTTGCCACTTACATAGATAAATGCCAGAGGCTAACTGATCCAGAAGCCCTCAAGATTATTGAATCGCTGCGGTTGTACATTGGTGCATCTAAAGATGATTCCGAGCACCGCTCGACGCTTGTGAACATGATGGAGAAAGGCATAGTCGTCCACCATGGCTCAATGCCATTGAAAGCAAGATTAATGGTTGAGAGATTTATTAGAAATAATCACGCTAAACTTTGCTTTGCTACCTCCACCCTAAATCAGGGTATCAATATGCCTTTTGATATTGTATGGATAGATAATTTTAGGAATATGGATGTCCTTACTTTAAAAAACCTTATAGGCAGGTCAGGGAGAACCTCTCAGGATAAATCTAAATACGATTATGGATATACGATCATTAACTCGCAGAATGTTCGTACGTTCCTTGAAAGGATAGCGTCCGATGTAGTAATCACTCAGGAATCACGTTTAGATATTGATGCTAAACAAGATAATGATGACCTGCAAGATGTTATCGATGCTGTTCGAGATGATACATTTGACGATAACCTGTACCTTCCTCAAGTGCAAATCGAACGCATAATGGAAGCAGACCTATCGTCAGAAATGCAGTCAATTTTAGATAATCTTATATGTGATGACACACTAATTTCAGCAGATTCTTACTACAAACTTGAAAACAAAGTAAGGGATTCGATTAAATCAGCTTTCAAGAGGATCTATATACAGCATTTGAGGAGAGATGAATTAACCTCTGCCGAAGCTGGTGTCTTAAGTACTGCAATACCGATCATGCTCTGGCACATACAGGGGCGGTCATTCAGTGAAATTGTATCTCTGAGATATGCATTCCTTAGCGAGCGCGATCAACGCAGATCAGTAATGCGGATGTTAAGGCAAGAGGAAATCAGTGCTGAAGAAGCAAGAGATAGGATTGAAGCCATAAAGGTTAGAAGGTCGCCAGTAGCGTTTTCGTTACCGCAGAAGAATCATTCCGCGGCACCGTTGTATCCGCCTGGAACATCAGTAAACGATATCGATTACGATCAGATCGTTTATGATACATATGACTATCTTGATAAAGTCATCGCTCTTTCAATATCAGATCCTTTATGCGCGGCGTTTGCGGTTCACTATGAAAGAACGCAGGATGCAAGAGCGGTAGCCATGCAAAATTTCATTCGATTTGGTACTAATGATGGAATGGAAATCTGGTTAATGCGTTATGGAATTGATCCTGAGGATATTGACTGGATTAAACCCCATATAGCGAGTATTAGTGAGAGGAATATTGAGTTTAAAGATTCTATTCTAGAGGAAAGCGAAGATCGCCTGAGTATTATTGATAGATACTTATAGGCGTTGCGCTAAGACAAATAACTGCAAATAACAAAGACACCCATTATTTGCTGAGTGAAGGCTCTAGTTGCCTGGATTACAGAAACACTGATGTTTTCACTGGCAGAAAATCATCTTTCAAACCTTTTGAGGGCCATTCAATTATTGAAATGAGCGAAAAAGTCGAATTTCAGACACGATGGAGGTCGAACAAAGTTCGATTGGAGATAAATATCTTGGAGCCTCGGGGATTCAGCCAGTAAAAATGGACACCCAGCATTAATGGCGCGGTAGTTAGCTTCCGACTATGCTTTGTTTAAGCATTTAACAAGGAGGTTATTATGCCGCGCCCTCGCCGAACTCAAATCAGCCTTGAAGATACGCCCTACTATCACTGTTGCAGCCGCGTGGTGCGGCGAGCCTTTCTGTGTGGTAATGATGCCTACTCGGGTAAAAATTATGACCACCGCCGTGGTTGGGTCGAATCGTTACTGTTTGAACTGGAAGCCGTTTTTGCCATTGATGTGGCGGCATTCGCCATCATGAGTAATCATCTGCATCTGGTGTTGCATATCGATATAGAGACAGCAAACCGATGGACAGACAGAGAAGTGCTTGAGCAATGGCATAAGCTGTTCAAAGGTGATGAGTTAACCCGCAAATTCACCCAGGGTGAGCTGATTGAAGCGCATGAAGTTCCCAGGCTGAAGCATACTATTGCGATTTATCGTAGCAGGTTATGTGACATCAGTTGGTTCATGCGTTGTCTCAACGAACCGATAGCGCGTCAAGCCAATCAGGAAGATAACTGTACCGGCCGATTCTGGGAAGGAAGATTTAAATCACAAGCCTTACTCGATGAAGCCGCGGTGTTAACCTGCATGGCCTACGTTGACCTCAATCCCATCAGAGCCAAGATGGCCGATACGCCTGAGCAGTCGGCACATACCAGCATTCAGCTACGTATTCAGGCAGCATTGAAATGCGAACAACCCGCCAGGTTACTGCCCTTTATCGGTAATGAATGCGATAACCAGCCCAGTGGTATTACGTTTGGGCTCAAGGATTATCTTGAATTGGTGGATGATACCGGGCGCTGTATTCGCAATGATAAACGTGGCGCGATAGGTGAAAAGAGTGCCAAGCTACTGACGCGGTTGAATATCCCTCATGAGAACTGGCTCAAGCTTACCACTGAATTTGGAAGACTATTTCGTGGACCGGTAGGCACCTTGCAAGAGCTCAGCTGTTACTGCGAACATTTGGAGAAGCGACGACGGCATTTTGCAACCAGTTGCCAGTACTTTCAAACGGCTTGAACCCCACTCTATCTCAACCGCAGTCATTGAAATCCCCTGAACCATGGGTAGGGCTAGCACGGCTCAAATCTCGCATTTTTGCGTGAAATCGGTTCGATTTCATCAAACCTCTGCAACTCACGGATATCTTTCTACCTCCGGGTGCTCAAATCCCCTAGCGGTGCTTGAACGCAGACTGAAAGAAGATTAAGTTATTGTTTTAAAGTGGGTGGCTTGATTTTTGCGCTCCATAACATTGCAGGAAATGCTATTAAATTCATAAAGTTAAAAAATACAGCTGGTAGATAATAGGTTTAGAAACCGCGCATGCGCGTTTAGCTGCAAGGGATATTTGGACTAAATTGTATTATATCCAGCGAATACAAACAGATAGCGATGCGCGTTTACACTCATCCGAGGACTAAAACGCGCATGCGCACTATACAGCTGTTATATCACCTTAGGAAGTGGAGTGCCGCGTGAAGTTCAAATTCGATATTAAGGCTAATGCAATTGATAGTTTCAATGAAGCCCTTACCAAATATGAACAAGGACAGGGTGGTGATTTAAAGGCGTTTAAATTTTCCATAACACACTTGGCTCATAGTATAGAGTTAGTGCTCAAGATGTACTTGCAATCACTAGATGACAATTTGGTTTTTTCTAAGTGCTATAAAGAAGTTTTGAAGCGCTCCAAAATGGATGAAACAGACCTTTTGTCAGCATTCAATGCCCTTGAAGGTGAAGGCTACGATTTTGGAAAATTAATACAGGGTCATGCATCTCCCCATACGGTTACGGTTGAACAAGCCTTGTCAATTGCTAAGTGTGAAGTATGCGGAGTAACGGGCAATCATTTTGTAGATCAGGATTTCATAGACGACATTAATTGGATGAAGGATCTAAGAAATTCGATTGAGCATTTTGAATTCGAATTTACTGCTAAAGAAGTTCGTCTTTGTGTCGGCAGATTAGTTAGAGGTTTAGCCGAGTTTACAGATATATTTTCTCTTTTCGATTTGGATGAAGAAGTGGGTGAAGACCGTATTCACACCTTCAAAGTACTAGCGGATGAATACGAACACGCCCTTTCGGAAGCAAACATTTCGGTCTCAGAACAAAAGCACCTGCTATTTTCTGGAGTTAGACCAAAACATCAGATGTTTATTGAGTGGAACGTCTATACGTGCCCGAGTTGCGGGAATGACACCATGATACCGAATGATGATTCATCTACGGGCTATAGATGCACGCTAGAGGGCTGTGAAAATGAGGAGTCAGAGGACATTGAAGTGGATTGTGATATTTGTGGTACACCATGGCCTAATGGTGAAATGACTTCATGGGAAGATACATATTCCTATGTATGTCCAAGATGTGAGAATCCCGAGGCATGGTGATATAACAAGCCACTGCACGCGGAAATTTTACTCGCTTCGCTTCTAAAATTCCGGTGAGTGGAGCGTTAGAGCACAACAAAGGGAATCAGTGGTTTTAACAAATGACAAATGATCTATTCAAGAACACTACTCTCGACTTTCTTCGTGCGCTTGACGATTCGCCAACAATGCGTGCCATTCGAGCGTTGGAAGAATCCCCAACCATGCGAATGATTCGTGAGATAGATAATTCGCCGGTGCTCCGATTGATGCAGGAAATTGAAGACTCACCCTCAATGCGACTAATTCAACAGATTGAAGAGTCTCCAGCAATGAGAATTATGCGCGATTTAGAAAATTCTCCCTCGTTACAAATTGCCAGAGATCTCGAAAATTCAGCAGCATTTCGAGCAATTCGCGATTTACAAGATTCGCCAGCCTTAAAAGCAATTAAAGCGCTTGAGGTTAGCCCATCATTTGCAGCATTCTCGAGAATTTCTGAGCAAATCAATAAAAATTATGGTGCACTAACCTTCTCAGAGGCTTATCAGTTTCTCGTAGATGAGATCGAGGTAGCAAAAGACGATTCTTCATTGATTGAAGATCTTAAAGATAAGTCCAGTCGTGCGCCGCTTAGTCCATTGAGCGCAGAGTTTTATTTAAGTCTTATATTTGCTCTTTTTCTCTATTATCTTTCTCAGGTATCTGCAACAGAATCAGAAGAAAGATTGCTCGAGAGAATGGGGGTGTTGGAACAGACTATTTCAACTCAACTTCAAGCACTTGAAAGTAAAGAAGCTAGTAGCATTTTCTTGGTAACTGATCGAGAACTTAATTTCCGAGATGGGCCAAGTATGGATAGTAAGGTTCTCGAGGTACTCCCAAGAAACAAAAAGGTCATAGAGATAACGAGGCAAAAAGATTGGATTCAAGTTGAGTACTTTGATTACGTAAATAATTTAAACAAGGTTGGCTGGGTACATAGCGGCTACGTGATCCAGGTTGATGTCAGTAAGAAACAATGAAATGCTCTAACAATCACATGCACTCGGACAGCAAAAAGCGCCGCTCGCTCCTCGCTCTGCTTTTAGCTGCCGGTGATGTGAGGCGCTGGATGATCCCCTCATAATTCGGGCCTCCCAGAGGTGTTAACCAGTTTAAGAAATTCACCCCAAGCCCAGCGAAAATGCGATCCTTTGATTGAGTATTCCGGACGTCGTCTCACTTCTTTGCCGAGCCGGAGCACAGATAGCACGTTTCTGTCACGTATCGTATTGGCTTGAAACCTCCGCTGCCATCCCAGATGCCTGACAGCCAGACCGATGCACCAAAGCAGGATTTCTACCAACAAAGCTATCAGTAATAATAGAAGATAATATGGACACCCAGTAGAAGATAATATGGACACCCAGTAGAAGATAATATGGACACCCTAGAAGATAATATGGACACCCAGTGTTAATGGTCATTGAAATCCCCTAAACCATGGGTAGGGCTAGCACGGCTCAAATCTCGCATTTTTGCGTGAAATCGGTTCGGTTTCATTAAACCTCTGCAACGACAAAGATATCGTTCGACCTCAGTGTGCTCAAATCACCTAACTGTGCTTGAATACAAACAGGAAGAAGATTAAGTTATTGTTTTACAGTGGGGCTGATTGAGGCGTTAGCTATCCTCTGATAGCTTGGAGATATATAAGAAAGATGACGGAATACAAAAGATCATGTGAAGACGAACTGGACTGGGCAAGTGTCGACCAACTTCACGAAGCAACTCTTCAAATAAGCAAGAGTTGTTTTGAATTCAAGAAAATCTGCGTGGGGCTTATAGGTGCAGCTTTGGCTGTTTTGGTCAAACTGACTGACAACAACCTTGATCACTCGTACTTCATTATACCACTTCTAATTTGTTTCGGATTTTGGATCGCAGACTCCTCTGCATACTATTTCCAAAGAAAAACAAGAAGCGCCATGAATCAAAAGTTGCATGCGATTGCACAGAGAAATTCCATCAACGATTATCCTAGTGGAGATCTGGGTGTAACTTGGTTTGGTGCCGCATTTAATCATTCTATGACACTCTATTTTGCCTTGGCTGGCCTCGGTATTACAGGCTGGGCAGTATATGCCATGAGTTGGATTGGATCATAATGTCTATATTTGTGAGCTATACCACCAGAGATAGCTATGTTGATCGTAATACATTGAAAATGGTGTCAGGTGTGTTGTCGAATTATGGTCCGCACTATATTGACCTTCTACACAACGATGCGTCAGAAAAGCAACGTCATGTTGAGGAAATGCTATCTCATGCTCAACTTATAATTCTAATAAGGTCGCGTTCTATAGAAAAATCCGAATGGGTTCAGTGGGAATTGAGCGAAGCTAAAAAAATTGGCATTCCCATAATTGAAGTTCAAGCATCTATAAACCAAAAAGAAACTATCAGTAATTTAAAAAATAAACTAGATTCAGAGTTCAAGAAGCTAACAAGGCGCTCAAGCAAGGACGCGCTAACGCGCGCCGCTTAGCTGTACTAGCTTAGCCAAGCGTTGACATAATTCCCATTGTCAAATAGATAAAAGTGTCCTTACCGGAGACCCAAAAATCTCCGGTAAGACACTCTGACAGTCGGACTTTGGCGAGTAAGTGTCGGCAGTTGACCTTGCACTCTTTTGAATAGAGCCGCGCAAGTTTGGCTATTCGCATTACCTGTGTTCGCCGCAGGAGCCTTGTAGAGACAACAAAGACACCCATTATTAGCTGAGTGAAGACTCTAGTTGCCTGGATTACAGAAACACTGATGCTTTCACTGGCAGAAAATCATCTTTCAAACCTTTTGAGGGCCATTCAATTATTGAAATGAGCGAAAAAGTCGAATTTCAAACACAATGGAGGTCGAACAAAGTTCAATTGGAGATAAATATCTTGGAGCCTCGGGGATTCAGCTAAACAGCTTCTGACAATTAGCGGCTCCTTGCCTTCGTCGTCGTTGCAGGTGAGTACAGTAGTCGGTAAGTGACTCCAGTGTACCCACTGGCCCCTTGAATAGACGGCTAAAATCAGTCGTCAACTTGAGCCAGTTGTCGATGGGGATGTTTAAACGATTCAAAATAGTCGTAGTGCCGGCAGTAATCTGGCCGCGCTTGTCATGGCGGATAATGCGCCCGGTATCATCGACCAGTTGTAGATAATCCTTGACATCAAAGTGCAACCCTTGTGGCATGTTCAGCCGTTCATTGCCGACAAAGGGTAACAGCTCACAAATAACAAAGACACCCATTATTTGCTGAGTGAAGGCTCTAGTTGCCTGGATTACAGAAACACTGATGTTTTCACTGGCAGAAAATCATCTTTCAAACCTTTTGAGGGCCATTCAATTATTGAAATGAGCGAAAAAGTCGAATTTCAGACACGATGGAGGTCGAACAAAGTTCGATTGGAGATAAATATCTTGGAGCCTCGGGGATTCAGCTAAACAGCTTCTGACAATTAGCGGCTCCTTGCCTTCGTCGTCGTTGCAGGTGAGTACAGTAGTCGGTAAGTGACTCCAGTGTACCAACCGGCCCTTTGAATAGACGGCTAAAATCAGTCGTCAACTTGAGCCAGTTGTCGATGGGGATGTTTAAACGATTCAAAATGGTTGTTGTGCCGGCAGTAATCTGGCCGCGCTTGTCGTGGCGGATAATGCGTCCGGTATCATCGACCAGTTGCAGATAATCTTTGGCTTCAAAGTGCAATCCTTGTGGCATGTTCAGCCGTTCATTGCCGACAAAGGGTAACAGCTCAGGTGTGTTTTCGCCCTCCAACGCGGCCCGTATCCGCCGTTGAATACTGGTATAGTCTGAGTTCTCCGGGGTTTTGGCTATTCCCGCGCGGATAGGGTTCAGGTCCACATAAGCCATGCAGGCCAATACGGCTGCATCATCCAATAGCGCCTGGGATTTGAAGCGGCCTTCCCAAAAGCGACCGCTGCATCCGTCTTCCCGATTGGCCTGTCTGGCAATAGGTTCATTGAGCGCCCGCATGAACCAACTGATATCCATCAAACGTTGGCGATAGACTTCAGTGGTTTGTTGCAGAGTGAGATATTCAATATCAGAAAGTGTTTCACCACGGAGAAAACGCTGAGATAACAGGGTTCCACTGTAAAGCAGGTGCCAACGCTGTAAAACCTGCTCTAATGTCCATTCTGTGGCGGTTTTCAAGTCAACTCTGAGCACCAAATGCAGATGATTGGACATGACTGCATAGGCACACAAGTCAATGGCGAACACTGCCGCCAGTTCCAATAGACGGGATTCAACCCAATCACGGCGATGTTCATAGCTCTTGCCGGAGTAATCATCAACGCCGCATAGAAAGGCGCGGCGTACACAGCGGGAGATGCAGTGATAGAAGGGGGTGTCCTCAAGACTAACTTGAGCATATCTTGGCCTCGGCATGGCATCCTTTCCTTTTCAAAGGCTCCATTCAAGCCTAGACAAGGAGCCAACAATCTGCCAAAAATTATGGGTGTCTCCATTTTGGACCCCCGATATCTTTCTACCTCCGGGTGCTCAAATCCCCTACTGGTGCTTGAACGCAGACTGAAAGAAGATTAAGTTATTGTTTTACAGTGGGTGGCTTGATTTTTCTGTAACATTTTAGAAAATAACATTAAATTCATAATGTTAAAGAATGCAGCTGGCAGATAATAGGTTTGGAAACCGCGCATGCGCGTTTAGCTGCAAGGGATATTAGGACTAAACTCTATTATATCCAGCTAATACAAACAGATAGCGATGCGCGTTTACACTTTTCCGAGGACTAAAACGCGCATGCACACTAAACAGCTGTTATAAGCCAAGGTTAGCTGGTTAGATAATTAACAAAGAGAAAAATATGTACGATAATGAAGTAATTGAGTATGCGATAGAGCAAGAGAACATACTCTCTAAATTAGAGTATCGTGTACACGAGCATGATGATGGACGTTCTGAGCACCGCCAAGATCTGATGCGTGATTATGCACGAGTTCTATACTCATCATCCTTTAGACGTCTGCAAGGTAAGATGCAATTGCTTGGTGTAGACGCTAATAAGTTCAATCGAAACCGACTCACACATAGTTTGGAAGTGGCACAAATTGCTCGCTCGATTGCTTGCGACCTCAAGTTGCAGCATACGGTTGTAGCTGAAACTGCATCACTAGCACATGATATTGGTAACCCGCCTTTTGGACATTACGGTGAAGTTGTACTTAACGACTTGAGTTCAGGGTGTGGTGGTTACGAGGGAAATGCTCAAGCATTCCGAATCTTACGTACTTTAGAAAAGAAACATTACGCGTATCCGGGGCTAAACCTAAATGTGCGTACTCTGATGGCTATAACCAAATACTTCTTCAATAAGCAGCAGAACAGTAAAAAGTTCTTATACGATGCCGATTATAATTTTTTAAAAGGCGAACTCGAAAGTAAAGGAGTTGCTGTCACCAAGAGTATTGATGCTGAGATAATGGATTTAGCCGACGAAATTGCCTATGCAGCACACGACCTAGAAGATGCACTAAGCTTTGGCATGATTAGTTTAGGTGAAATAGTTCATGAGTTTAGCATTAGCGACAAGTTTAAAGATGCATACCCAACCATGGCTACGATTGCGCAAGATGCGCAAAGTGTAGCTATGAAAGCTAGTCGTAGTGGTACATCAGAAGAGTATGCAATTGTTCTCAAGAAAGAGCTGACGTCAAAAATAGTTAATACCTTATGCTCTGACATTGGTTTAGTTGATGGTTGTTTAGGTTACAAAGAACATGCAAAACTAGCCGAGGGGCTGAAAAAACTGTTGTTTAAAGCAATTCTTCGTAAGAAAGACATTCAGCTTTACGAGCGAAGAGGAGAGCAGATTATTCGTGGCTTGTTTGAGGTTTATTCTGATGAAAAATACAACAAAGATAACATCTTACTACCACCAGAATTGCGTGCAATTAATGACTGTAAAACTCGCTTAGTTACTGACTACATCTCAGGCATGATGGACTCATATGCAGCTCAGGAGTATGAAAAGTACTTTGGTAAGGGTAGCGCAGATAAATTCTACTTTAAGTAGACTTGGCTTATATGTATTAGGCTTATATGTATTAGTGTGATTACCGAGGGAGACTGACGGACTAATTACCGAGGGACTTTGTCGTTCCAACATACCAGTCTCCGCATAGAACTCTCAACCAGTAATCATCGTTAAGCAGCTGCTAGCGATGATTTTGCTCTCTCTATCCGCAGGGCTACCGTATTAAGCTTATGCAAATAACAAAGACACCCATTATTTGCTGAGTGAAGGCTCTAGTTGCCTGATTCACAGAAACACTGATGTTTTCACTGGGAGAAAATCATCGTCAAAGCTCTTTGATTACAACTAAGCTGTTGAAGTGAATGCTAAAGTCAAACTTCAGACGCAATGGAGGTCGAACAAAGTTCGATTGGAGAGAAATACTTGGGAGCCGCAGGGATTCAGCTAAACAATTTCTGACAATTAGCGAGTTTATCTAACTAAAAGGTGTCTAGGAAATCAGTGGCAATTCACAATGCTACAGCAGAGTTGCTTAAAACTCACAGCAAGCAACTCTGCGATAATAACCTTGGTTTCAACCAAGCTGTGCCCAAGCCTTATTGACTTCTTCGGCGATGATTTCAATGCCGCGATGCATCAACTCGGGTTGTTGTACATAGTTCATCCGAATACACTCACCGGCGTGTGGCCACTCTTCGGCCAGTCCGAAGAAGAAGTACTCTCCGGGCACCACCAACACGCCCCTGGCTTTCAGGCGTCGATAAAGTTCCATGGCACTGATGGGCAGGCCTTCAAACCAGAGCCAGAGGAAAATCGCGCCCTCGGGTTTATGAATTCTGAACCTGGGGTCCGGCAGAGCCTGTTGCAGCATGGCCACGGTTTGCTGCGCCCGCTGCAGATAGAAAGGCCGCACCACTTCATTACCGAGCCGCAGCATATCACCACGGGCTATCATCTCTGTCGCCATCGCCGGGCCCATGCTGCCCGGTGCCAGTGAGATAATACCGTTGATATTGGTCAGCGCCTGGGTGATGGCTTGGTTGGCTATCACTATGCCGCAGCGCAGCCCAGGCAGCCCCAGCTTGGAGAGACTCATGCACAACACAGTGTTGTCATTCCAGAAAGGAGTCACATCCTCAAACAGAATATTGGGGAAAGGTGAGCCGTAGGCGCAGTCGAGGATCAGCGGGATCCCGTGCGCTCTTGCCAGCTTATCCAGCTTATCCACCTCTTCATCGGTCAGCACATTGCCTGTGGGATTGGTCGGTCGTGAAACACAAATAGCGCCGATATCGGCATCGACTTTAAGCCTTTCAAAGTCGATGTGGTACTTGAACAAGCCGCCATCCAGCTTGGTAATTTCCGGTTTGAAGGTACGAAACAGTTCATCTTCCAGACCGGCATCACTGTAGCCGATATACTCAGGAGCGAGCGGCAGTAAGATCTTGCGTTTTTGCCCCTCGGCAGTGGTACCGGCAAATAGATTGAACAGCGCGAAAAACGAGCTCTGGCTGCCGTTGGTGAGGCTGATATTGTTTTTGGTCAGCGACCAACCGTAGGTATCGTTAAGCAGCTTGGCCAAGGCATTGAGAAAGGCATCTTTTCCCTGCGGGCCATCATAGTTGGTCATGGCCGCGAGCAACTCGCCCTTGGCCAGCATATCGGCACTGAGCTCGGTAAAATAGTCGAGCATGGAGGGGATGGCCGCCGGGTTACCGCCCCCCAGCATAATCGCCCCCGGAGTGCGTAGCCCTTCGTTGAGATCATCCATCAACTGGGTGATACCTGTATAACGGTTAAACTTGTCGCCAAACTTGGAAAACTGCATTACTTCTATCCGCAGACTCATATCAAGAAACAGAACTTATTTAGTAACAGGAACCGCGGCGGATTACACCTTAAAAGTTTTTTAGTTGCGTGATACAACTCAATATTTTCCAAGCTTAAATGACTACAAACGCCCCGAGTAAGAGTTACATGGTCTTTTGAGAGTAGATTTTTGTGCGCCAGCGAACATTTCGCCGACACCGACTTGTTGATCCATTATCTGGGGCACACACTTAAAAACAGGAGAAGCAGCCAGAGGAGCAGCGGGTGTCAGCCTCAAAACTGAGTGAACTAAAGCAGCAACAGCAGAGTCTGTTAGAGCAGGAATTGATGCGGGAGCAAGCCGGTTCCCTGGGCGTTGCCGGCAAGAAGCTGGAACAGGCATTGCAGGATTATCAGCGCCACCATCACCTGTCACCGAGAAAGAAAGCGGAATACATCAGTGTGGTGGCCGATGCCGTTTATAACCTGATGTTGACCCGGGAGCTACTCGGCTTTATCGATAGCAATCTTGAGTGGGTTTGCGGCCAATATGACATTCCGGATGCCGTGCTGCAGCATATGGCCTTGAGCTGAAAAGCATCAAGGCCAGCTTGAGGCAAGGAAGGTGCGAACCACGCCTTGCATCCAGGCCCACAAGCCGACGCAGAGCACACATGGGACTTGTTCGCCCCCTCCCCAACTCACCAAGGCGAGTTGGGTCGCAGCCACAGGTGCACTGTCACTTCATCCCTGTCGTGGTAGAGGTGTTTACAAGCCAGCTTAAACTCTGTGATGCCGTTTTCTTTGAGAATGGCCTGCATATTTTCCAATATGGTGCTCACCTCTTTGTAACGGCTCTTCATCGGCAGTTTCAGGTTAAAGATAGCCTCTTTGAACCAGCCATTGATGGCCCAGGCTTCCATCAGCTCGGCCACCCTGGCCGGCTTTTCCACCATGTCACACACCAGCCAATAGATGTTCTTGCGCTTGGGCTCAAAACGGAAACCATCGGCCTGGAAGTGAGTCACCTGGCCGGTTTCCATCAAACCTGCATCCATGGGGCCGTTGTCGACGGCCGATACAAACATGCCGCGGCGCACCAACTGATAGGTCCAGCCGCCGGGACAGGCGCCGAGATCCACGGCGTTGAGACCGCTGCGCAAACGCTCTTCCCGCTGCGGCTCGGGAATAAAGTGATTGAAGGCCTCATCCAGTTTCAAAGTCGAGCGGCTGGGCGCATCGGCGGGAAACTTGAGCCTGGGGATCCCCATAAAAAACGGTGACGAGTTATGGCTGTAGGAATAACCGGCAAACGCTTTGCCCGGTGCCACAAAGCACACATGGATTATCGGCCGCTTGGGGTTTTCCTTGGCCAGCAGAGTACCACTCTGTTTCAGCGACTGACGCAGCGGCACGGTAAACTTACGGCAGAAGGTCAGCAGCTCTTTGGCTTCGTTGGTATCCGGAGTTTCGACCCTGAGCTCACCGCCCTTGCTGACATCTTCAAGCGCGGCGGTAATTGGCCCTACCCTGTCTTCCGGAGGCAGGTCGCTGAGCAGATCGCCGCAAACAAACATCTGCCGGGCAAAGATCAATGAGTCCAGCGCCAGTTCCTGTGCCAGGGTATCGGCTTCCCCTTCGGCAAAACATTGAAAGATCACATAGGCATCGTTGTTGTTGGCCTTGACGAAACCACCGACATTGAGCAGTGCCGCCCGATTTTGGATCTCGGCCGCGCACTCTTTTTCATAGCCGGCACGACAAAACAGAAACAGGTTGTTCATTGGTATTTCCAAACAGTGAATCTTACCGGAAAGCCTCCGGCAACTGGCGAAGGCGGCAAGTATATCAGAAGCCTTTTCCCATCGCAGGTTAGTTATTCCATTCCTTGTTGGACTTTAAACCAGCATTAATCTTGATCAGGTATTCAAATACGGCCGAACTTGATGCCGGCACACGACTCTTTACCAAAGCCAACTCCCAAGCTGAATCAAGTAAACGAAATGGCATTACAACAAAACACCCGCCATCAGGGCGGGTGCTGTTAACGCAAGCTATTGGGTGGCAGCTCAGGCATTAGTATTCTTGGGTTGTTGCCATTTGAGCCACACCAATCCCAGCAGGAACAATACACAGCTACAGGCAAGCCCCAACCATACCGACTCGGTAAAACCGAGCACTATATAACCACCGAGGGAAATAAGCGCCACCAACACCGCATAAGGCAGCTGAGTCAACACGTGATCGATATGATGACAGCCGGCACCTGTAGATGACAGAATCGTGGTGTCCGATATCGGCGAGCAGTGGTCGCCAAATACAGCACCGGCCAGCACGGCCGCCAACATAGGCAACATCATACTGCTGTGGCTGCCCATAGCCATATCGGCAGCAATCGGCAACATGATCCCGAAAGTGCCCCAGCTGGTGCCGGTAGAAAAGGCGGTAAGCCCAGCCAAAATAAATAACACGGCCGGCAGCAAGGCAAAGGGAATATTGCCACTGGCGAGACTGGCCATAAACTTGCCGGTTTCCAATGAGCCTATGATCCCGGCTATGGTCCAGGCAAACATCAGAATATAGATGGCCGGCAACATAGAACGGGCACCCGAGGTGAGCGCCTTGAGGATCATCTTGGCTTCAATCTTCTGGATAAAGGCCAGCAGCAGCGTTACCACCAGTCCGATGGAAGCGCCAAAAAACAGTGACGAGCCCACATCGGTTTTCTCAAAGGCACCTATGATGCTGAAAGGCAGGCTTTCTGCCGCCAGGGCATCGGCGCCGCTGGAAACCATAAAGTAGAAAGTCGCCACCACCAAGACACCTATGGGCAGGAACAGGCCGTGCACCTGACCGGTTTCCGCCTCGGGCAGATCGGCATTGGCACCGGGAGGCAGTCCCTTGGACTCATCATAGAGATTGCCTTTACGGGCATTAAGCTCGTGTTTGCGCATGGCGCCGATATCCAGCTCCATATAGGCCACGCATAGCAAGAGCGCCAGGGCAAACAGGGCATAGAAGTTCATCGGGATCATCTGCACGAAAGCGCTCAGATGTCCGGTCTCGGTAAAACCATGAGCCGTGAGAATACCGCCGATAAGGGCAATAATATAGGCACCCCAGCTGGAAACCGGCGAGATAACGCACACAGGCGCTGCGGTTGAATCCAAAAGATACGCCAGTTTGGAGCGGGAGATATAATATCTGTCGGTCAGCGGTCTAGCGATACTGCCCACCACCAGGCTGTTGAAGTAGTCATCGATAAACACCACACAACCGAGAAACATGGTTAGCAGCTTAGCATCACGACGATTGCGGATATGCTGTCTGGCCCAGTTGGCAAAGGCTCTGGCAGAGCCACTAACAGTAATCAGTGCAGTGATCATTCCCAGCAGCACCAGGAAACCCAGAATATACAGGTTCCAGGCATTAAAAGCGCCATCGTCCCAAACCAGGGAAAGCACCCTTTGCCCCAGATAAACCCCGGTATCCAACACCGACCATTGATTGAGCAACAAGGCTCCGATCAGTATTCCCAGCCCTAGAGATAACAACACCCGCCGGGTGAAGATCGCCAATAAAATTGCCACAACCGGCGGCAACAAAGAGAGTGCCGAGTCGGCATAACTTAGTACTGTCATTGAGTCTTGTTCTTCGTTAAATACGAATGGAGGGCAACTGAACTGGTGGGAAAAGGCAAAAACATACCGAGTAGCACCTGTCCTTTCAGTAGCGCTCCATAGTAACGTCAATCTGTCATCCCGACAGAATATACTATGGCAGTGCTGCCCCTATTTGGTAACAGCCCCAGCGGTGGACTTTGATGAGTCGCAACCCCTTCGGCACCAAATCCTTTCGCGATACATAAACGGAATCACCCTGCTTACCGCTACTGATATTTAGTGCGCCTCTACTTCTCAGGACGCCTGATTTCAGGCGTGAGGCACATAAAAACATAGGCGGCTTTGAGGATGCTACCCCAAAGCCGCCTATCGTGACCTAGATCACAGATTAAATCAACTCGTTCAACTTGGGCACCACATCAAACAGATCAGCTTCCAGACCATAATCGGCAACCTGGAAAATAGGCGCTTCAGGATCTTTGTTGATAGCCACTATGACTTTTGAATCCTTCATCCCGGCCAGATGCTGAATCGCTCCGGAGATACCCACAGCAATATACAGCTCTGGCGCCACAATTTTACCTGTCTGACCGACCTGCAAATCATTGGGAACAAATCCGGCATCTACGGCGGCCCGTGATGCACCTACGGCGGCGCCAAGCTTATCGGCCAAGGTTTCCAGCATGGCAAAGTTTTCGCCACTGCCCATACCGCGACCACCGGAAACAATCACTCTGGCACTGCCAAGCTCCGGACGAGCCGACTCGGTCAAACTCTGAGAGACAAAGCTGCTCTTGGCGTCAAAGACGCTGTCGAGCTGATTGATTTCAGCTGAACCTGTCTCGGCAACGGCGTCGAAGGCGCTGGCGCGCACTGTGGCCACTTTCTTGTTATCCAGACTCTTAACGGTCGCCATGGCGTTACCGGCATAGACGGGACGGACAAAAGTATCGGCATCGATCACCTTGGTGATCTCAGAAAGTTGAGCCACATCCAGCAAAGCCGCCACTCTTGGCAGTATATCCTTACCCTGGCTTGAGGCTGCAGCCAGAATATGGCTGTAGTCGCCACTCAAAGACAAGATGAGCTCACCAATATTGTCGGCAAGATGAGCACCATAGGCAGGATTATCGGCCAACAGTACTTTACTGACACCTTCAAGCTTGGCGGCGGCATCGGCTGCGGCCTTGCAATCCTGACCGGCAACCAAGAGGTGAATATCTCCACCTATGGCTTTGGCCGCGGCGACGACTTTGGCTGTGTCCTGTTTCAGGCTGGCATTATCGTGTTCTGCTATTACTAATACGGCCATTTAGATCACCTTCGCTTCGTTTTTCAACTTGTCCACCAGCTCCTCAACGGAAGCCACCATCACACCCGCCTGACGGCTGGCCGGCGTTGCTACCTCCAACACCTGTACGTGCTGCTTGAGAGTCACTTCCAGATCCTCAATGCTCATGGTTTCCAGCGGCTTGCGCTTGGCCTTCATGATATTGGGCAAAGAAGCATAGCGAGGCTCATTCAGACGCAGATCCGCTGTAACTACAGCCGGTAGAGGCATGGACAGAGTCTGTAAACCACCATCCACTTCACGGGTAACCAGCAAAGTTTCACCTTCCAGCTTCACTTCAGATGCAAAGGTTGCCTGAGGCATACCGGCGAGCGCTGCCAGCATCTGTCCGGTCTGATTGTTATCACCATCGATGGACTGCTTGCCGATCAGAATTAGCTGCGCCTGCTCTTTGTCCTGCACTGCCTTGAGTAACTTGGCAATAGAAAGGGGCACCAGCTCTTCATCGGTTTCAATGTGAATGGCACGGTCGGCGCCCAGAGCCAATGCGGTACGCAGTTGCTCCTGTGCCGCCTTGGGACCTATGCTGACAACAACGACCTCAGAAGCACTGCCGGCTTCTTTTAGACGTACGGCTTCTTCTACCGCAATTTCACAAAATGGATTCAACGCCATTTTCAGGTTGGCTGTTTCAACGCCTGTATTGTCAGCCTTGACCCTGACCTTAACATTGGCATCGACCACACGTTTTACTGGCACCAATACTTTCATAGGGTTTCCTTCCTACACCTTGTATCTTATGTGGATTACGTACCGATGATACCAGATACATCAGTACAGGATGGCTCAACTTTACGTGCTGTTGACGTTAACGTCAACAGTAGTTTAAACGCTCGTTTGCCAATTCTGTCACACTTTATGGTCAGTTTTTTGAACACTTGGCAACTTTTATGGTCGTAGAATTGAAATAAATAAAGAAATTAATGTCAATTGACGTAAAAATATTTGATCCTGACACTTATAGTTTCTATTATTTATAGCGATATTCACCTTAACCCAATTTATAAATTAGCGTGGGACCTAAATACTTATGAGCGATTTTCTTGATATATTGACTCACGGCCGTCGTTTTAAAGCCGCAGTAAAAGAGTTAAGCGTTGCAGATCTGCGCGATCTGGCAGTCAAATTGGATAAGATCATTATTGATCGTGAAGAAGAAGCCAAGAAAGAAGAAAAGGCACAGGCTGAACGTCTGTCTAAAATTGAAGAGATCCGTAAGCAGATGGAAGCCGTTGGCCTATCTGTTGAAGATCTGGGTAATGTTGCTGCCGCCAAGGCTGCTCCCAAGAAGCGTGCTCCCCGCCCACCAAAATACAAAATCGTTGTAGATGGTCAAACTATTACTTGGACCGGCCAAGGCCGTATGCCAACTGTATTCAAGAACGAAGTAGATAAAGGTCGTTCAATGGATGATTTCCTGATTTAATCAGGTTTTCCTAGCTTAAGCCTCGACAGTGTCGGGGCTTTTTTATGTCTGATAGACGTCTGGCATCTGTTAAAAAGCCTTACAATTACGCCTTGGCATTTACATTTAGGCTGAGTTAAGTTTACGACTGCCGACTTAAAGCGAGGCTTTCGTCCGCTTTTTTATCACTCGTAGGGGAAACGTACTGATTGATCGCAGCCTGTTCCTCTCTGATGACAATGACTCTCCCCAAGGAATTATGACAAGGTAGCCACAACAGATGAGAATTTCTTTCCCCGCCATAAACCTACTGTTGTTCAGTCTTGTGGCCTGTAGCGCCTTTGCCGATGAGACACAGCTGACAGACAATACCCCGAGATTGACCGCCTTAACCCATGCCAAGCTTATACTTTCACCTGGAGAACAGCTGGATAACGCTACATTACTTATTGAAAATAACCGAATAAAACAAGTAATTTCCAATAATGAAATTCCACAAAATGCTTATAAGATAGATCTCAATGGTTACACCATCTATCCGGGATTTATCGATCCCTTTGCCAAATATGGTTTGGAGTATTCAGAATCTGCGGCCGCAATTGAAGCTCCAGTCTATCAAATTAAGTCAAAAGGGGCGGTAGCCGCAAATGGCGCCATTCATGCAGAGAAAGAATGGTTTACTTATGTCTTGCCGGACAACAAAACTGCATCAAATTGGATAAGTAATGGCTTCACCAGTGTCCAGAGTGCACATCTTGACGGAATATTCAGGGGAGTCGGCGTCTCACTTTCTTTGGCCGACAAAAAGAGTAACCAAGTGATATATCGCCCCAGAAGCCGACATTTTATGGCATTTGATAAAGGCAATTCACCACAGGATTATCCCAATTCTCTGATGGGAAGCATAGCGTTAATAAGACAGACTCTCAGTGATGCCAACTGGTATAACCAGAATAAAAAGAATGCAGCCGGACGCGAGGGTTTATTATCACCGGAATTTAATACCGCCCTTGAGCGCTTACACGATATAAAAACTCGTGGTGTGATATTTGACACCCGAAATCTCAATAACCAGTTGCGTGCAGCTAAGCTCTTGAGCCAATCAGATATCCAGCCAATCTTACTGGGAAATGGCCAGGAGTATGCAAGAGTGAAAGAACTGCTAGAATATCGACCCGTGTTGATATTGCCGTTGAACTTTCCTGCAGCTCCTCAGGTCAGTGACGAAGACTATGCCAGAGAAGTGCCACTCAACATCTTGAGACATTGGGAGCGGGCACCGAGTAATCCCGCCGTCCTCGCCGCCAATAACATTCCTTTCTCCTTCACCCAATATGGCATGGATGGCAAAGCCTTTTGGCCCAGATTAAGAATGGCGCTGCAGGCCGGCCTCGATGAAGAAGCCGCATTGGCAGCGCTGACAACCCAGGCCGCTGCAGCTGCCGGCATAGAGGATTTAGTCGGTAAACTGGCACCTGGCTATATGGCCGATCTGGTGATAGCCAAAGGCAATCTGTTTCAGGACGGCGAAATAATCAGCGTTTGGCTACAAGGGGAAGAGCAAAAACTAATGCCACCTGGATATCAGTGGCAAGGCAGTTATCGCCTGCATCTAGCTGAACTGGAACTGGATCTTGAACTACAACTGAGTCAACAAAAGCCCCGAACGCTCAGGGGTAGCCTCAGCAGCGGTGATCAACAAGTAGAACTCGCTCATCTAACTACCGATAGCAAACGCCTGAGCTTCAGTGCCAATTTGCAAGATGCCGGTATCGGTGGCATTAGTCGAATAACCCTTTGGCAAGATGATGAAGGGCTGCAGGGCAGACTCTTGCATGCCGACGGTGCCATCACCCAATTGGCCGGTTCAAGATTGCCGCACGCACCTTTAACGGCAGAAACAGCTGAAGAAACGAAAGCCTCAGCAGCGGCAGTCAACTCTCAGTCAAAGACAATCAGTAAAACTGAACCCGAGTATCTCAGCCGTTTAACGAGTCCACTGCAAGCCTATGGCCGCAGTGAGCAGCCAGGTACGGAAAAACTGCATATCCGCAATGTCACCCTTTGGACCTCAAGCGAGGCCGGCATAATTGGCAACAGCGACCTGATTCTGGCCAACGGCAAGATTGCAAAGATTGGTACCAATCTCAGCACTCCGAGTGGTTATCAGGTCATAGAGGGAGCTGGTATGCACCTGACTGCCGGGATCATAGATGAGCATTCCCACATTGCCGTCAACGGCGGCCTCAATGAGATGTCCGATGCCATCACCTCAGAAGTGCAAATAGCCGATGTGCTGAACCCGGATGATATTGCCATCTATCGCTCTTTGGCCGGTGGCGTCACCACCGCCAATCTGCTGCATGGCAGCGCCAACCCCATAGGTGGCCAGTCGCAGGTCATTCAACTGCGCTGGGGAGAGTCGGCCGAAGGCCTCAAGTTCACCCAAGCCCATCAAGGGATTAAGTTTGCTTTGGGGGAAAACGTCAAACAGAGCAATTGGGGTGAGCGTTATACCCGCAGATTCCCGCAAAGCCGCATGGGGGTTAAAGCCCTGATGAGTGATGCTTTCAATGCCGCCAGAGACTATAAAGATGCCCAAGCCCAATATGCCGAGTTGCGTTCTCGGGAGAAACGTAAGCAGCTCTCCCCTCGCCCCGATTATCGTTTACAGGCGATTGCCCAAGTGCTGAATGGCGAACGCGATGTGCATATTCACTCCTATGTCCAGTCTGAAATCCTGATGTTCTTGCGCCTCGCCGAGGCTTACGATTTCAAAGTCACCGCCTTCACCCATGTACTGGAAGGCTACAAGCTGGCCCCCGAGTTGGCGGCTCATGGCGCTGGTGCTTCCACCTTTGCCGACTGGTGGGCCTACAAATTTGAGGTCTATGATGCCATTCCGCAAAATGCCTGTTTGATGATGAATGCCGGCGTGCTCACCTCGATTAACTCAGATGACTTTGAGATGCAGCGTCGCCTGAATCAAGAAGCCGCCAAGTCGGTGAAATACTGCGATATGTCCCCAGAAGATGCCTGGAAGATGGTAACCATCAACCCCGCAAAACAGCTCGGAATAGACGCCATAACAGGTTCTATAGAAGAGGGAAAACAGGCAGATTTGGTGCTCTGGGATGCCAACCCCCTATCGGTTTATGCCAAGAGTCAGGCAGTGTGGATTGGCGGCAAACGCTACTTCGACCGCGCTGAAGATAAGCAAATGACCCAGGCTATTGTCAGCGAGCGCCAAGCGCTGATCCAGAAAATTCTTGGCAGCGACCCGGCGCGGCTTCAAGGCGAAACGACTTCAGAAATCATAGAGCCCTTGTGGCAATGCGATACCCAATTCAACGCCTGGGGCCAGAATAAGGAGAGCCGCCTGTGACCAAGTTTCCTCTATTGCCACGCATGGCATCTATGCTGGCACATCTGCTGCTGGGTGGTTCACTCTTGATGCTCGCCCCGGTAAAGGCCCATAACCTGATCCCGGCCGAGCATCAGCAACAAGCCATATTGCTGAAAAACGCCACGGTTCACACCGTCAGCCAAGGCACTCTCGAGAATACCGATGTGCTGCTCGAGCAAGGTGTTATCAGCGCCGTAGGCCCGGGATTAACGGCTGAAAATGCCCGGGAATTTGATCTCAGTGGCAAACACCTTTATCCCGGCCTCATAGCACTGGATACCACCCTGGGATTGGTGGAAATAGCCATGGCCAGGCCAACAGTCGATAGCCGTGATGTGGGCAGTGCCAATCCACAGCTTGAAGCCGCCAGCGCCTTCAACCCGGATTCGGAATTGTTGCCCAGTGTGCGGGCCAACGGTATCACCCACGCGCAAATAGTCCCAAGAGGCACAGGCATTGCAGGGCAATCTGCACTGGTATCCCTGGATGCCTGGACCATAGAAGATGCCCAGGTCCCAGCCAGACCACAGTTCCACCTCTATTGGCCAACGGAGCCGCAAAAACAAGGTACCAACAAGGCGAATAAACAGGCACAACTGGCCTATCAGGACGCGCTGTCACAGATACACAAACACTTTGAAGCGGGTAAACGCTATGCCTTGAGTCAGCAAAGCAGCGAAGGCGCCCTTGAAGACAGCCGCTGGCAAGCGCTCTTACCGCTGTATCGCCAAGAGGGGCGGCTGTTTGTTCATGCCGACAGGCAGCGGCAGATAGAGGCGGCCATTGCCCTGGCCCGTCAGTATGGATTCAAGCTCACCCTGGTCGGTGGCTATGATGCCTGGCGCCTGGGTGCAGCGCTCAATGAAATAGAGGCAAGCGTCATCTATACCCATACGCTTGACTTGCCACTGCGCGAAGATGAGCCCATAGGTCAGGCATTTAGAGTACCGGCGTTGCTCAAGCGCGCCGGTATTCCCTTCGCTCTCGGCTTCAGCTCCGATTGGGACAGCCGTAACCTGCCGCTGGCAGCAGGCCAAACTGTAGCTTGGGGGCTCAGCAAAGAGCAGGCGCTCAAGGCGATTACGCAAGATGCCGCCAAGATACTGGGCGTAGACAAGCTAGGGGCGATAGCGCCCGGGTTTCAGGCCAATCTGGTAGTCAGCAGCGGCGATATTCTCGATCCCATGAGCAGCAGGATAGAGCTGATGTTTATCGACGGCAGACAGGTGGATCTCAACAATCGTCATCGGCAGCTTTATCAAAAGTATTTGAAGCGATAGAATTTCCCATACAGCTCCCGGGATGGCCGGGAGCATGAACGAATAACTATAAGGCCTGGCCATGAAACCGATTTTTCTTTCCACTCTGGTACTGCTGCTTGGCGGCTGCGCCGGGGAATACAGCTTCAATTCCAACCTAGACAGCCAGGCTATTGAGGAGTACTTCAAACCCTCGGAAGTACAGTTGTTCGATGGCAGCCGACCAACGGGCCAATATGAAGTGCTGGGATTGGTTGAGGGTAATGCCTGCCAGTCCGAGCCCGATGGTGTACCGGCCACTATGGCTGATGCCCGTACCGAGGCGCGCCGGGCGGCAGCAGATATGAAAGCCAATGGTCTCATTATTAAAAACTGTGTCGAAACCCAGGAAGCCGCAGCCGGTTGCTACACCAGCGCCATGTGTGTCGGCCAGGCTATTCGTCTGACAACCCCGAAGGAGTAAGCCTGACGTTATGGGGTTTTCGACTCAGATAGAAGCGGTTGCCTATTGCCGGACACCATATAAACAGAAGTTTGGTATCCCTCGTCAGCCGGGGTTGGTGGACTTTGTTCGCGGTTTTGTCGAGCTGACAGCACCTTACAATCATATCGATGCGGTGCGTGGGCTGGAGCAGTACTCCCACCTCTGGTTACTGTTCTGCTTTCATGAAAATCTGGCCCAGGGCTGGAAAACCACCGTGCGTCCTCCCCGGCTCGGCGGTAATGAAAAGCTGGGAGTGTTTGCTACCCGCTCCACCTTCAGGCCCAATGGCATTGGCCAATCCGTGGTGAAGCTGCATCAAATCCACCAAGTCAAAGGCAAGGTCATACTGGAGATATCCGGCATGGATCTGCTCGATGGCACCCCGATAATCGACATCAAGCCCTATATCCCCTTCTCGGATGCGATACCCGACGCGATAGGCGGCATAGCGCAGCAGGCTCCCGAGCAGGTTGAGGTCAGCTTCAGCCATCTCGCAATAGAACAACTGAGCCAACTCGAGAAACGCTATCCCGGGCTGGATAAGCTTATTCAGGCGGTGTTGGCCCAGGACCCGAGACCCGCTTACAAGAAAGGTAAACCGGATCCGAAACGTTATCAGGTGGCGCTGTATGATCTGGATATCTTCTGGTATGCCCAAGAGCAAGGCATTGAAGTCGAAACCATACAGCCCTTTTGTGCCAAAGCGTCCGGCGCCGGAGCATGATTGATTTTAAGCCCTCAGCGGATGATTATCAGGAACAGCACAAGAGGCGCCTCTCCTGGATGCCCTGGCTCTGGTATCGCCTCAAACCCAAGCATCTCGAATGGGCTCTTCCCTGGCAGCAGGCAATTCAGGCCAAATTACAGGCTTTGGAAACCATCAGCATAGGACAGAACTGCTTTATCGCCCCCGAAGCAGAACTGTTTGCCGAACCCGGCAGGCCGATAATCCTGGGCGATGAGTCCATGATAGCCGCCAACTGCTTTCTGCACGGGCCGATCCAGATAGGCCGGGAGGTCAGCATTAACCACGGATGCTCACTGGACGGCGGCAGTCGCGGCATAGTGATAGGTGCCAAGACCCGCATCGCCAACAATGTCACTATCTATGCCTTCAATCATGGTATGGCGCCGGATATGCCCATCTATCGTCAGAGCAGCCAATCCAAGGGAATAGTTATTGGCGAAGATGTCTGGATTGGCGCCCAGGCCGGAATCGTCGATGGCGTGACCATAGGCGACTGCGCCATCATTGGCATGGGCGCCGTTGTCACCAAGTCGGTACCCGCGTTTGCCATAATGGCGGGAAACCCTGCTAAAGTAGTAGGAGATAGACGCGATAAGCCACTGACAGGCAGAGAGAAAAATCAATAATTAGGAAGATGAGCGCCATGGATTGCCAAACCCGCCCAAACACACAACCACCAAGAAGCATACCAAAGGGGTTACCGGGTATCCGCAGCAGATTACTGTTGAGTTTTTTCCTGCTGGCCGGGCTGATAGTATTTTTTGGCGGTGCCAGCCTCTGGATAATAGATAGCACAAACACAACCCATATCGCCGAACTGCAGAAGCAAAAACAGCTGCTGCAAGCCATTAGAGCCAATCAAATGCAGCATCTGGCACTATTGAAACTCAAAAACAACTGGCCCAGTTATCCCCTTAATGAACGGGAGGCGATTCTTGATGAAACCAGGCAGAGACAACGACAGATAATATCCACCCTGAGCCAGTTTACCCTGGCAACCAAAGAATATGATGAGGCCTTGGTTCTGGGGCAGCAATTGTCAGTGATGAGCGGTCACCCCCTGAGAGCGCCACATATGAATGGCATGATAAGCGCCATAGATCATCTTTCTCTGCGCCTGTCCGGCATAGGCCTGACCCATCTGGATGCCCAGATGCAAAAGAACAGCCAATCGCTGATGCAAACCCTGCTATGGCTGGTGATCGGGTCACTGGCGCTGATAGTTTTGAGCCAATCTGTAGCCTGGACAGTCATTGGCCGCCACTTGCTCAAGCCTCTATTGCAGACCAGCAACAAGCTCAGCGAACTGGTAGAGCAAAACTTTGGTGGCCGCTCGCCAGCCCCGGTGAACCGGGAAACACTCAAGATAAACCATGCGCTGTTGTCCCTTGAGGCGCAGATGAGAGCCTTGACCAGCGAGCAGCAACAAGACGAACTCACGGGGCTTTATAACCGCCGTACATTCAACCAGTTGATGAAACAGTCCTGGCATAAGGGAATAGTAAGGCAGCACAGGATAGGCTTACTCCTCATTCAAAGCGATCAGGCTATTGCCAGCGAAACCCTGCTGCATTTGGCCCAGAGGCTGCTGGACTTTAAGATCAAGGGTGAATATTTTCTGGCACGGTTACAACAATCTCAGTTGGCACTGTTATTACCCAACCAGGATCCGGAAGCCTGTATCCGCATCGCCCAGAGCCTCAATCAATTTGTGTTGGCGGCCAATCTGCGAGCCAAGGCCCAAAGCCCACGACTCACAGTCTCTATCGGCGTGGCCAACATCCAACCCAGCAGACAAAATAATTGGGACAGTTTAGTGTTTCAAGCAGAAGAAGCCCTGCTCAGCGCCCAAAATCGCGGCGGCAACTGTAGTGCCGGTGTCAATCAGTTGCCGACGAGCTAAATTCGAACAAGGAAAGGGGAATTTATCCGCCCTGGCCGCGTGACATCATCGAAGCAAGTGATAAAATGGCGGCCATTCAATTCATTTCGGACCCAAGGTAATGCGAGTCAGTCAATACCTGTTATCAACACAGAAAGAAAACCCTGCCAATGCAGAGATAGTCAGTCATCAGCTTATGCTGCGCGCCGGTATGATACGTCGCAACGCCTCAGGCCTCTATAGCTGGCTGCCGTCCGGCCTGCGCGTACTACGCAAGGTCGAAGCCATTGTGCGTGAAGAGATGAACAAGGCCGGTGCCATCGAAATTCTGATGCCCATGGTACAGCCGGGGGATCTCTGGGTGGAAACAGGTCGCTGGGACAAGTTTGGCCCGGAACTGCTGCGCTTTGTAGACCGTCACAATCGTGACTTCGTTCTGGGCCCGACCCACGAAGAAGTGATTACCGATCTGGTGCGCAAAGAAGTCAGTTCCTACAAGCAACTGCCGCTGACCCTGTATCAAATCCAGACCAAATTCCGTGATGAAGTTCGCCCACGCTTCGGTGTTATGCGCTCACGTGAGTTCCTGATGAAAGATGCCTACTCTTTCCATCTGGATCAGCAAACCATGGATGATACCTATCAGGCCATGTACACAGCTTACAGCAACATCTTGTCACGCATGGGCCTGGCCTTCCGTCCTGTACTGGCGGATACCGGCTCTATCGGTGGCAGCATGTCACACGAGTTCCACGTACTGGCAAGCAGCGGCGAAGATCTGATTGCCTACTCCAATGGCAGCGACTATGCTGCCAATATCGAGAAGGCTGAAGCGCCGCTGCCGACCACAGAGCGCGCCGCACCCACTCAGGAAATGACTTTGGTCGACACGCCAAATGCCAAAACCATAGACGAGCTGGTTGAGCAGTTTGGCCTTGATATCACCAAGACGGTTAAGACACTGATAGTCAAAGGCGCCACCGAAGAAGCCCCACTGGTGGCCCTGGTTGTCCGTGGCGACCATGAGCTGAACGAAGTCAAAGCCGACAAACTGGAACTGGTTGCCGCGCCGCTGGAATTTGCCTCTGAAACAGAAATCCGTGACGCCTTGGGAGCCGGCCCAGGTTCTCTTGGCCCAGTCGGTCTGTCTATTCCTGTGGTCATAGATCACAGTGTTGCCGTGATGAGCGACTTTGCCGCCGGCGCCAACCTAGACGATAAACACTATTTCGGTATCAACTGGGAGCGGGATCTGCCGCTGGCCAGTGCCGCCGATATCCGTAATGTAGTGGAAGGCGAAACCACCCCTGACGGCAAAGGCACTTACGCCTTCGCCCGCGGTATTGAAGTTGGCCATATCTTCCAGTTGGGCACCAACTACTCGGCCGCCATGAACGCCACTGTGCTTGACGAGAATGGCAAGTCTCAGACTCTGCTGATGGGCTGTTATGGTGTCGGCGTCAGCCGCATCGTTGCCGCCGCCATCGAGCAGAATCACGACGACCGCGGTATCATCTGGCCGGAAGCGATTGCGCCATTCACAGTGGGTATTCTGCCGATGAATATGCACAAGTCACACAGAGTGACAGACACTGCCGAACAGCTTTATAAAGAGCTGACCGATGCGGGTATCGAAGTGCTGTTTGATGACCGTAAAGAGCGCCCTGGCGTGATGTTTGCCGATATGGAACTCCTGGGTCTGCCTCACACCATAGTGATTGGCGACCGCAACCTGGATGCCGGTGTTTATGAGTATAAGAACCGCCGCACCGGAGAAAAGCAGGAAGTGCCTATGGCAGAGATAGTGGACTTTATCAAAAAAGCCGCTGGCCAGAAGTAAGCTCCTGGATTCAAGAGCCCCCAGGCTCCAGAAAAAACCAGGAACAAGAAAGCCGAGCTAAGCTCGGCTTTTTCATGGCTGGAAACCTGCTTGCAAATAAAAAACCGCAGACTTATCTGCGGTTTTTTAGTCTCGCCGTTATGGGCGTTTTAGTGCGCTATCAGGCTTGGGTATCAACACCCTCACCGCCCTTGGACACCATTACCATGGCAGGACGCAGCAAACGCTCATTGAGCTGATAGCCCTTTTGCATCACCAGCATCACGGTATTGGCCGGGAACTCGGCGCTTGGTTGCATGCCAATGGCTTGGTGCTGATCAGGGTTAAAAGCTTCGCCGATAGGATCTATCTGCTTGACACCGAACTTCTCCACCGCTGACAGGAAGCTCTTCAGTGTCAGCTCAACACCTTCAAACAAAGGCTTGGTGACTTCATCAGCCTTATCTGCGCCCACCAGAGCACGTTCCATGTTATCGATCACAGGCAACAGTTCATTGCTGAACTTTTCCAGGGCAAACTTATGTGCCTTCTCTACATCCTGCGCCGCCCGGCGACGGATGTTGTCAACTTCGGCTGCGGCACGGATGACAGAATCTTTCTGCTCCTCAACTGTCGCCTGTGCGTCAGATAAAGCCTGCTCCAGCTCCTCAATACGGAAGTTCGCCTGAGTCAACTCGTCGATAATGCCGCCTTCCTCAGCTACGCCCTCGGTGGTTTCAACCTGGTCAACCACTTCTTCGACCTGTTCCTGCTCTGCTTTAAATGACTCTTTGTTCATTTCTACTCCAGCTAAAAATGCTTTGTTTCTGCATACTCTGGGCATATTATGGGGATCAAATTGACCGTTTCAACCCCCAGAGTTCCCAAAATCTATGTCCACTGAGTTTCATACTATAGGCCTGATAGGAAAACCCCACCATCAGGGGACCAACCTGACCCTCAAGCGTCTGCATTATTGGCTGAAAATGCAAGGCTATGATGTGCTTGTGGAAGAGAGAGTCGCGGCTGAACTCGGGAAAGATGTACGCGCGGTAGACCTATTGGATATCGGCGAGCACTGTGATCTGGCGATAGTCGTCGGGGGGGATGGCAATATGCTGGGTGCAGCTCGGGTACTGGCGCGCTTCGATCTCGGCGTTATCGGTGTCAACCGCGGTAATCTGGGTTTTTTAACCGATCTGCCGCCGGATGCCTTTGAAGAGTCGCTCGCCAAGGTGCTGGATGGCGAATACGCCACAGAACACAGGTTCCTGCTGGAAGCCGAGGTTTATCGCCACGGCGAAGTCAAAGCCAGCAATACCGCCGTCAACGAGGCCGTGTTGCACCCAGGCAAGATAGCCCATATGATCGAGTTCGAGGTTTATATCGACAACCAGTTCATGTACAGCCAACGGGCCGATGGCATGATAGTCTCTACACCGACCGGCTCAACCGCCTATTCGCTGTCGGCCGGCGGCGCGATATTGACCCCTAATCTCGAGGCACTGATCCTGGTGCCCATGTTTCCCCATACCCTCTCCTGTCGTCCCATAGTGGTCGACGCCTCCAGCATCATCAAACTGGTAGTGTCACCGGAAAACGGCGAAAACCTGGAAGTGAGCTGTGACGGCCATGTCACCTTGTCTGTGATGCCGGGCGATGAAATTATCCTGAGGCGCAGCAAAGAGCGGCTCAAACTCATCCACCCAAAGGGGCACAACTACTTTCATGTATTGCGCAACAAGTTAGGTTGGGGCAGTAAACTCTTTTGAAGCTTGAGTGGCCTGAGCAAACTCTTACAGCTACAAACGCAGTTCAGCCACAGGCCTGGGTTAAAGCACCTGAGAACAAAGGTGCTTTTTTGTTATTTATTTTCAAAAAATGTAAAACAGCACTCACGTGATCAATGTCACGTTTTATGACGCCCGATATAACGGTGACTAAGATCACGGTAAGCCAGCAAGAAAAAACAACTTATCTATCTGATTTTTATTAGTTTAAATAAAAACACCCAAAAACTAACTTCACCAAAAGCTCAATTAGTGTGACTTAAATCACATTCAAGATTTGCGATATAAGCCTGTCATTCCATCATAAATGAAATAACAGGATCACTTTATTACCCTTTTGAGTAAAACAAAGCCATAATTCCTAAGGTTGTGGGCCATTTTTTAAATATCTATTCCCCAAAGTTATATAAACGCCAGCACGGTAGTGATATCCGTCACACTTTTCCATTTGCCGGCGGAGACACGGCTCCCATAACCGAAAACTTAAGCCACATACGAAAGGCAAGATGATCCAGATCATTTTGGTTCCGGGTAAATTAACCATGATAAGCACGCACAACAACAAATGGGAAAGGCGATAGCACTTTCTCAACACCACAATAAGCACAAGCAACATATGAAATGATGAGGCAACCATGACATTTCTTCAGTTACTCGCAAGTCTGACACCCGTGATCAGCGTCATGCTGTTCCTGGTGTTGCTCCGGATGCCCGCATCCAGAGCTATGCCAATCTCCATGGTGATAACCGCCCTGGCCGCCGTTTTTATCTGGCAGATGGACACTACTCTGCTGGCCGCCTCCGTGGTTGAAGGCCTGCTGTCGGCGATTACACCTTTAACCATCATCTTCGGTGCAGTATTCCTGCTCAATACCCTGAAATACTCGGGTGCCATGGATACCATTCGTGCCGGTTTTACCAATATCAGTTCAGACGCCAGGGTTCAGGTGATCATCATCTGTTGGCTGTTCGGCTCTTTTATTGAGGGTTCTGCCGGTTTTGGTACACCAGCCGCGATTGGCGCGCCTCTGTTGGTGCTCTTGGGTATCCCACCGATTGCGGCCGCCGTGGTTGCCCTGGTCGCCGACTCAACTTCAGTGTCTTTCGGTGCCATTGGTCTGCCAGTGCTCTTTGGTATGGAACAGGGCCTGCTCGAAGGCGGTACCAGCATGGCTGCGGCGCAAATTGCCGAACATGGGGGCCACTTCAGCGATTATGCTCAGTTCATTGCCATGCATATGATCACCATAGATTTGATCACAGGTACGCTGATCCCCTTGGTAATGGTGTCTGTGCTGACTGGCTTCTTTGGTCGCAACAAGTCCTTCAAGGAAGGCTTAGCCATCTGGAAATTTGCCCTGTTCGCCGGTTTAGCCTTCACCATTCCTGCCTGGTTGATCAACTTCTTCGCCGGCCCAGAGTTCCCTTCCGTGATTGGTGCCCTGGTCGGTATGGCATTGGTAATCCCGGTTGCCCGCAAAGGCTGGTTACTGCCTAAAACCCCTTGGAATGACTTCGCTGAAAATGACAAAGAGGGCGAAACAGCTCAAGTAGAGAGCAAGGCGCGTTTCTCCCAGTTGGCCGCCTGGACCCCTTACCTGATCATGGCAGGTCTCTTGGTGCTTTCACGTGTGGTACAGCCACTGAAAGCCTGGTTGAACAGCTTCAACATCAGCTGGACCGGCCTGTTAGGCACTGAGCTCAAGGCCGGCTTCGCCACCTTCTTTGCACCGGGCGCCTTCTTTATTGCCGTGTGTATTCTGGGCTTCTTCCTGTTCAGAATGAACTCCAAGGCCATCAAAGAATCGGTTACGGTTTCCTGCAAATCCATGGTGCCAACCATTATCTCCCTGGGTGCCTCTGTGCCTATGGTGAAAATCTTCCTCAACTCAGGCACCAACAGTGCCGGTCTGCAATCCATGCCGGTAGCATTGGCCGATATGCTGGCCGGAAGCCTCGGCAGCGTTTGGGCCTGGATTTCCCCGATAGTCGGGATTTTCGGTGCCTTCCTGTCGGGTTCGGCCACCTTCTCCAATATGATGTTCTCCGGCCTGCAATACAGCGTGGCCGATAACATAGGGGCAAACCATGCACTTATCCTGGCACTGCAAGGTATTGGTGCCAACGCAGGTAACATGATGTGCGTGATGAACGTGGTCGCGGCGGCAACCGTGGTCGGTATGGCCGGTCGCGAATCTGAAATCATCCGTAAGACTATGCCTGTAGCACTTGGCTATGCTTTGCTGGCCGGTACCTTGGCAATGCTCTGGGGCGGATTCTAATAACGATAATAACTCCTCGATAAGGCAGCCGCCCTTGGCGCTGCCTTTATTATCAAATTTAATGTGTAGAGAAATGTCTTATGTCTATCAACTATGAAGCCGTGATCCGTGACCTGCGTAAACAGTTGGGAGAAGCTGCCGTCAGTGACGACCCTGTGCGCCGTTTTGCCTGGTCAACCGATGCCAGCTATTTCCGGATAGTGCCCGAGGTTGTGGTACATGCCGAGGATCTGGAGCAGGTAAAACGCACTCTGGCTGTAGCCAGAAGCTACGGCGCTCCGGTGACTTTCCGTGCCGCTGGTACCAGTCTGTCGGGTCAGGCCATAGGAGAAGGCATATTGCTTATCCTCGGATTTGACGGTTTCCGTACCCTGGATATCAGCGAAGACAGCAACAAAGTCACTCTGGGTGCCGCTGTTATTGGCGCCGATGCCAACGCTGCGCTCAAACCTTTGAATAAAAAAATCGGCCCGGATCCGGCAACTCTGGCTTCAGCCATGGTAGGCGGTATCGTCTCCAACAACGCTTCCGGTATGTGCTGCGGCACCGCCCAAAACAGTTACCAAACCATCTCCTCAGTAAAACTGCTGCTGGCCGATGGCACAGAACTGGATACCGGCAGCGAAGAGTCCAAAGAAGCCTTCCGTCAGTCACACCCCGAACTGCTCAAGGCGTTGGCAGACTTAGGTGCCATGGCTCGCGGTAATGAGACCCTGGCTGCGCGAATTCGCAAAAAGTTCGCCATTAAAAACACCACAGGTTACAGCCTCAACGCCCTGGTGGATTTTGAAGATCCTTTCGACATCATCAACCACATCATAGTCGGCGCCGAAGGCACACTGGCGTTTGTCAACGAAGTCACCTATCACACAGTGGAAGAGGCTAAATTCAAGGCCTCGGCCATGGCGGTATTCTTCAATATGGAAGATGCAGCCCGGGCAATCCCCCCTATTCAGGGCGAAAGCGTAGCCGCAGCCGAGCTGCTGGACTGGGCCTCCATCAAGGCGGTAACAGGCAAAAAGGGCATGCCTGATTGGCTGGCCGAATTGCCTGAAGGCGCTGCGATTTTGCTGATAGAATCCCGCGCCAACGATGATGAAACTTTGGAACGCTATACCCAGGACGTTATCGCCAAACTGGCGCATATCGAGACCGAGCGCCCCATCAGCTTCAGCCGTGACCCGGCCGTTTACGGTAAATATTGGGCCATGCGCTCCGGCCTATTCCCCATTATCGGTGGCGAGCGTCCCAAAGGCACTTCAGTAATCATCGAAGACGTGGCTTTCCGGGTTGAAAACCTAGCCAGTGCCGCCCACGATCTGACCGAGCTGTTCCATAAGCACGGCTATCCTGAAGGGGTGATCTACGGCCATGCGCTAGCCGGTAACTTCCACTTTATCATTACCCCTAAATTCGGCTCCCAGGCCGATATCGAACAGTTCCATCAATTTATGGAAGCGGTCGCCGATATGGTGATCAACAAGTACGACGGTTCGATGAAGGCCGAGCACGGCACAGGCCGCGCCGTGGCACCTTTTGTGGAAATGGAATGGGGCAGTGACGCCTACACCCTGATGAAAAACATCAAGCAGATCTTCGACCCCGAAGGCCTGCTGAACCCTGGGGTGATCCTTAACGACGACAAGCAGGTACACATCAAGAATATCAAGCCCTGTCCCGAAGTGGACGACCTGGTAGATAAGTGTATCGAATGCGGTTTCTGTGAAAAGACCTGCCCCACCTCGGCGCTTAACCTGTCACCCAGACAGCGGATAGCCACCTTGCGTGAAATCGAGCGTCTGGAACAGAGCGGCGACAAGGAAGCGGCCGAGAAGATGCGTGCCGCCGCCAAATATGATGTGGTGGATACCTGCGCCGCCTGTCAGCTGTGTACCATTGCCTGCCCGGTAGACAATAGCATGGGCCAACTGGTTCGCAAGCTGCGTACCCCTTATATCACCACCACAGAACAGAAGGTTCTGGACTTCCAGGCCAAGCACTGGGGCGCTGTCAACCAGGTGTTGAGCACAGGTTTTGATGCCCTGGGCACAATACACAAACTCACGGGCACGGGTATCACCTCAGGGCTGATGAACATGGGCCGGGCGATTTCCAAAGAAGTGCCTTACTGGAACCCTGACTTCCCCAAAGGCGGTAAGCTACCTAAGCCATCGGCTCCCAAAGCCAACCAGGAAACCGTGGTCTACTTCGCCGCTTGCGGTGGTCGTACCTTCGGCCCAACACCGCTGGATCCCGATGACCGTACCTTGCCTGAAGTGGTAGTGACCTTGCTTGAACGTGCCGGCTATAACGTGATTACACCGGCCAAAACCCGCAATCTGTGCTGCGGCCAGATGTGGGAATCAAAAGGGGATTTCAAGAACGCCGATATGAAGCGTGACGAGCTTATTGACGCAGTCAGCGCCATGACCGAGGGCGGCAAGCTGCCCGTGGTTGTCGATGCCCTCTCCTGCACCTACCGTGCTCTTTCCGGCAATCCCAAGGTTGAACTGTTGGATCTGGTCGAGTTCCTGCACGACAAGGTATTGCCGAAACTCACCCTCACTAAGAAGGTCAATGTGGCACTGCATCTGGGTTGCTCGGCGCGTAAGATGAAGCTGGAACCCAAGATGCAAGCCATTGCCGATGCCTGCTCCAACAAGGTGCTGCGCCCGGCCGGTGTAGACTGTTGTGGTTATGCTGGTGAGAAAGGTCTTTACAAGCCTGAGATCAACGCCTCGGCACTGCGTAACATTAAGAAACTCATCCCCACCGACTTTAAGGAAGGTTACTACGCCAACCGTATGTGTGAAGTGGGCCTGAGCCACCACAGTGGTATTTCCTACCGCCACCTGGCTTATTTGCTGGAGGAATGCAGTCGCTGACTATACTTAGAGGGAGCATTAGCTCCCTCTTTTTTCATCTGTGTTATATAACGGATTCACGTTCGGATTAACGAACAAAATAAATACAAATAAATACATTAAAATCAAATGGTTAAAACTTTCTCATTTTTGCAAAAAATATTTTAATCATTTACTGAATTAGCACTATTTATTGTGTGGTTATAGGCTTATATTCAAGCATATTTACCCTGTGTCAGGTGATGTTCAAATACAGAGTCAGAAAGCATCTGACCACACCGGACATAGATGATGTCGGTTAACGCAAGCAACATCCAATTAGGAAACACCAAATGAAGATAGCCTTGTTTATTCCCTGTCTGGTCAACCAGATGCTGCCGGATGTGGCCATCGCCACCTTGGAACTGCTGGAGAAGCTGGGGCACCAGGTGATCCTGCCTGAAGGCCAAACCTGCTGTGGTCAGCCCATGACCAACTCGGGTTGTTTTGACGAAGCCCGCAAGACCACTATGAAGCTGCTCAACGCCTTCAAGGGAGTCGAATGCGATGCTATCGTATGTCCAGCGGCATCCTGCCTGGTAGCCGCCAAAGAAAACTTCCATGAGTTTGACGACAGCCCGGAAGCCGCGGCCGTTATCGCCAAACTGTACGAATTGACCGAGTTCCTGCACGATGTCGCCCCGGTAGAGAGCTTCCCCAAAGCCTTCCCACACAAGGTGAGCCTACAACTGAGTTGTCACGGTATTCGTATGCTGGATCTCGCCAGCCCCAGTGAATATATGGGCCCACGTTACAACAAAATGGAAGCCCTGCTGGAACGTATTCCCGGCATAGAGATCACCTATCCGGATCGCCGCGACGAATGCTGCGGCTTCGGCGGTACCTTCGCGGTAGATGAAGGTGCTGTGTCTGCCAAGATGGGCAAAGACAAGGCTCAGGCCCATGCAGCCACGGGTGCAGACTATGCCGTCGGTTTTGACCCATCCTGTCTGATGCATCTGGACGGCATGATCCGTCGCCAAAACTTGCCGATAGAAACCCGCCATCTGGCGCAGATCCTCAACGCTGCCATTTAGGGAGATAGCCATGTCACAGACACAAGGGGCCAAAGCCCACGCCAGCCAGGCAGAGATCTTCTGCCGCGATGAGTCCAGAGTTGATTGGCATTCCAAAGCCCTATGGGTGTTGCGGGAAAAGCGCGACCGCGCTGCCGGCAGCCTGCCCGAGTGGGAACAGCTTAGGGATCTGGGTTCGGCTATCAAGCTGCATACCCTGACCAATCTGGCCAAGTATCTGGAAGAGTTCGAAGCCAACTGTATCCAGAACGGCATTCAAGTGCATTGGGCCAAAGACGGCGCCGAGCATAACCGCATAGTGCATGAGATTCTGGCCAGCCATCAGGTGAAGAAGCTGGTGAAGTCCAAATCCATGCTCACCGAAGAGTGTCACCTCAACCCCTTCCTCGAAAGCAAGGGCATAGAGGTCATAGACACAGACTTGGGTGAACGCATCATTCAGCTGAAAAAACAGCCACCTTCACATATCGTGGTCCCCGCCATTCACCTCAAGAAAGAGGAAGTGGGCGAACTGTTCCATGAAAAACTCGGCACAGAGGCCGGTGCCAGCGACCCGACTTACCTGACCCGTGCCGCCCGTGCCCATCTGCGTGAGCAATTCCTCAGTGCCGATGCGGCCATGACAGGGGTGAATATGGCCATCGCCGACAAGGGCGCAGTGGTTGTTTGTACCAACGAAGGTAACGCCGACATGGGCTGTAACCTGCCTAAGCTGCAGCTGCACTCCATGGGAATAGACAAGCTGGTACCATCGGTGGAAAGCGCCGCAGTTTACCTGCGTACTCTGGCCCGCAACGCCACCGGCCAGCCGGTAACCACTTACTCCAGCTTCTACCGCGGCCCGCAGGCCGGTGGTGAGATGCACGTCATCATAGTGGACAATGGCCGTACTGAGATGCTCAAGGACAAGATCCTTGCCGAGTCGCTCAAGTGTATCCGCTGTGGCGGTTGTCTGAACACCTGCCCTGTATATCGTCGCAGCGGTGGTTACAGCTACAACTACACTATTCCAGGTCCAATTGGCATCGCAGTCGGTGCGCAGGACGATGACACCAACTCCATCGCCTGGGCCTGTACCCTGTGCGGCTCTTGCTCCTATGTATGCCCCACTAAGGTGCCATTGGACAAGATCATCTTCCGTCAGCGTCGTCTAAAGGCCGAGTCAGGTAAACTGCCTTACGGTAAAGGCAGTTATATGCCATTGGTCGGTAAGTTTATGGCCAGTACCACTATGCTGAACTGCTCCATGAGCATGGCAAGACTGGGCTTGAGAATACTGCCAGGTAGCCTGCTCAAGCCATTCTCTGGCGCTTGGGGTAAATACCGTGAACTGCCCAAGGCACCCGCCTCTAGTTTCGAGGCCTGGTTCAAGAAAAACAGGAGCTAATCAGATGTCCAGCAAATCTTTTATTTTGGATGCCCTTAAGTCCTGCGCACTTGAAGGACACAATATGCCGGCCATAGATGTGGCCCCTAGACTGGACGACCTGATTGGCCAGTTTGAAACCAACCTGGGAACCGTTGCCGGCAAACTGCATAAGCGTGGTGGTTTTACCGAACTGCAGCAGCAAGTCGATGCCTTGATTGCCGAAGGCAAGCAGATTATCTCTCAGGTAGAAGGGGTAACAGGTAACCGTGAAGTGCCCGCTGACAGCCATGATCTGCGTGATATCGATTATGCCGTAATCAAGGGTCAAGTGGGTGTTGCTGAAAACGGTGCCATCTGGGTCAGTCAGAAGTCTCTATCTCACAGGATCACACCTTTTATCTGTGAGAACCTGTTTCTGGTACTGGAAGCCGATGCCATTGTCGCTAACATGCATGAAGCGGCCGACAAGATAATGTTGGACTCGGGTGAGTTTGGGGTGTTTATCGCCGGCCCATCCAAGACGGCTGACATTGAGCAGGCACTGGTAGTTGGTGCCCACGGCGCCTGTAGTCTGAATGTGTTCCTTATCTAACTCAGGATGAGGAGGACAAAAACGCCGGCAACTGCCGGCGTTTTTATTGGGCAACAATCCGCTTTGCAGCCTTAAAGCGTGAAGGAAATCTTCGACCACGTTTTAGCACCAACAGGCTTACCATCGACAAACTTAGGTGCATAGCGCCACTTTGACACGGCTTTGACGGTTTCAGTTTCAAACTGCTTGCCACCCTTGGAGTCCAGCACTTCCACATGGCTGACAAAGCCCTGTTCGTTTACTGTCTCTTCCACGTTGACCCAACCTTCTCGGCTCATCCTGGCGAACTGATTGGATAACCGGGCACGGCACGAAACACGGGCCGCTGCTCCTGATCCACACTCCAGGGGCGCATATTGCCTATCGCCTGACAGTGTTGAGTCGCTTTGTCCAACCAGAAAGTGATAGAGCCACGGTTAACTAATGCCTGATTGTATTACTTCCAATTGGTGACAGTGCGCTTTGACTTGCCCATGATATTGACCGTAAACCTTGCGATGCAAGCTCTGATCATGAAGTGCCAAAAAGGTTCCGCTGTTTTAGACAACAACGCCTTTAAGGCTGGCAAGGAAAATTAATGGATCTGACAGCCTATGCGCCGATACATACAACTGATAAACCCGACACTAAGCCTGTGAGATTACAATACTCAGGTTGGTAAAGCTTTGGTGTTGGAAAAGTACAAAAACACAAGGCGCCCTAAGCAAGCAACAATAAAAACAAACCAAGATCAAAAAAAAAGCCAATCAACACATAACCTTAACAACTGAAAAACAAATGCAAAAATGTTAAAGATTGATTTTTTTTGATTGCCTTATACACATTTTTTTGATTACTTAAGAAATGCATAATTTACAAATTATGCTCAAGGGCAAATACGAAAAAGGAGTTTTTATGAGAAAAATCATACTAATATTAACGTTGTTTTTTTCAACATCAAGTACGGCTTATTATCCAACTTATGTATCTAGAACTAACCATCTTGTTGAAATTAGTGAAAAACAATCAGGCCAATGGAATAGCTTGATGGTTATCAACAATGAATCCATAGGACTCCCTATACATAATGAAACAAAAAAACATTAAAATCTATTAATAAAAAGTTCTTCTCATCTATAGAATCAAGCGCAAGAACGGAAATCAACAAGCTACCAACATTCAGGTATAGAGAGTTGAAACATGTAACTTTAAATGGGCCATTAGAAACCAAAATAATGACACAGCCAGATGGAATAATAACAGCAACTGTGAAAGGATTTACAATATCGACTGAGATAAAAATTGACATATCTGGCCTGACATTATACACAAAAATCAAAACATCTGAGTTAAATCTTTCTGCAGATTACAACCCTATTAATGGTCAAGTCTATAATATTAGAGATAATGGAAACCTTAGAGTCCTTGTAGATATTGACGGAAATGGAATATTCAACAAGTTAGCAGAAAAGGTAACAAAGTCCTTGCTAAAGGTTTTTAAGCCTAACTTTTTCCAACAAGAATTGAACTCAATTTTAAGCAGTATTCACAACCATAAATATTATGTAGCTGGCATTGAAAGCGTTATACCTGATAACACTTGGATTATTAATGGTATGGACTTAGGTTTTGAAATAAAAAACACACTTAAAGGAATACATCCTGAAAAGTATATATCAATAGCAATATCTGAAAAAAACCATAGATATTACACTGGTTAGAATTACAGAGAGTACTACATGAACAAAGTTGATTTTGATATATCAGGAAACTATAAAATATCTTACGAAAACCAAGCCGTTTATGA
Organism: Shewanella indica; assembly: GCF_033842865.1. Classification (NCBI taxonomy): domain Bacteria; kingdom Pseudomonadati; phylum Pseudomonadota; class Gammaproteobacteria; order Alteromonadales; family Shewanellaceae; genus Shewanella; species Shewanella indica. Next base: position 2,752,229 of record NZ_JAWXXR010000001.1, on the reverse strand, counting down.
TACAGGAAGTTGGATAAACCCATGCGCGAGACCAGGTGGCGCAAGCCATGGATGTTATGAACCATAAAGTTAAGGTTACTATGAAAAATTTAACCATGATCTTCTTAATCAGTTTGATGTTATCTGGCTGTACATCATTGAACGAAGTTAAACTTGATTCCACCCCCACATCAAACTATATAGGAAAGGATATCAAAATAACCACTACCTCAGATGAAATAATTGAGTTTAAAGTCGAGAGCACAACTGATTCGACGTTATCCGGAGAAGGGAATTCTGTAAAAATAGATAATATCAAGAAGATAGAGATGAAAGAGTTTAGCGTGATTAAATCAATTTCATTAACTAGTGGCCTATATATACTAGGTGCAGCAATTATAGCCGTTATGGTATTGTGAAATTAGAGCCTAAGGAAGATACAAGCAAGTCCCATGTGTGATCTGCTTTGTGTTTAATGATGGGATTGTTAGTATGCAGCATGAGAGTTACCTCTTTTGTTTTGATTGAAGCTTTGACACCTTTATCAAAACGGGTAACTCTCACCTTTTCAAGATAATGTGTCAGATCAAGTCGCGACTAAAATAACTTAGGAGGGTGTTCAAAATTCTGTGTCACGGAGGGTGTTCAAAATTCTGTGTCACGTTAAAAATCACAGATCGATGTGAGCATCCAGTCGTCCTTCAAAATGGATGGACAGCTGAGATAGCGTTAAATTCCAGTTTTGAATCGGGTGTGACCACCGCTCCTGAGCCTTCAATATACCGGCGTAGAGCAGTTTGAGTAAACTGTTCTCGTTGGCAAAACCACCCTTGGTTTTCGTCAGTTTACGAAACTGACGATGTACGGCCTCAACCGCGTTCGTGGTGTAGATAGCCTTACGCACGTATTCCGGGTACTTAAAATAGGTCGATAACAGCGCCCACTTGTTGCGCCAGGACTTGATGACCACAGGATATTTGTCGCCCCATTTGGCTTCCAGCTCGTCCAGCGCCATCTCAGCTGCATTGAGGGTTGTGGCTTTATAGACACACTTTAAATCAGCCATAAACGCCTTCTGGTTTTTAGACGCTACGTATTTCATTGAGTTACGAATTTGATGAATGATGCATGACTGCACCTCTGTATGTGGGTAAATGGTTTCAATGGCTTCAGGGAAGCCTTTAAGGCCATCAACACAGGCAATCAGGATGTCTTTAATACCGCGACTATGAAGATCGGTTAGTATACTTAGCCACTGATGTGCACCTTCAGTGTCTGAGATATACAAGCCCAACAGCTCCTTTTTTCCTTCTACATTGAGCGCCAGAATGGTGTACACAGCTTTGCTGACAAAGCGGCCATTCTCTTTGATTTTATAGTGAATAGCATCAAGCCAGAGGATGGGATACAGGGCTTCTAAATCACGTTCACGCCAAGCCTGAAGCTCAGGTAGCAGTTTATCAGTAATGGCGCTGATGGTGCCATTGGGGACTTCAATGCTGTAGATATCGGCGATATGGGCACGAATATCCTGATAACTTGTGCCCAGTGAAAATAGCGCAATGATTTTCCGCTCCATCTCATCGGTCAGGTATGTCTGGTTCTTTTTTACAACCTGAGGCTCGAAGGTGCCATCTCGGTCACGCGGAGTATGCAGCTCAAAGCTACCGGTAGCGGTCTTCAGTGTCTTACTGGTCTTGCCATTTCTGCGATTACCAGGCTGCTTATCTTCAAGATGTTGGTCGAGCTCAACATTGAGGGCCGCTTCAGTAAGCTGTTTAATGAGTGGTGTGAGAATACCATCTTTGCCGGTCAGGTCTTTACCTGCACGCAGAGCTTCAATGGCGGCTTCCATGTCAAATGTAGGTTTGGTCATTTGAATATCCTTTTGGGTGTATATTACTCAAATGACACAGATTTATGAACACTACCTAACTTAGGCCGGAGGCCTATTATTGAGCTATCCCCAAACGCTCAAAATAACAATATATTAACCCCCTTGTAAATGGGCGACATTTCAAACAGTTTCAGGCTAATTTTTGGATTTTTCATTTAAATTGCTAAATGCACCATTTAATTTGCTCAGTAACTCAAGCGGCAGCGGAAACAGGATAGTCGAGTTGTTTTCTGCCGCCACTTCGGTCAGGGTATGCAGATAGCGCAGCATAATGGCATTGGGTTCTTTGCCCAGCGTCTGCGCCGCTTCCACCAGTTTTTCCGAGGCTTCCATCTCCCCCAGAGCATGGATCACCTTGGCCCGCCGCTCGCGCTCGGCCTCGGCCTGACGGGCAATAGCGCGGATCATACTTTCATTGAGATCCACGTGCTTGATTTCCACATTGGCCACCTTGATGCCCCAGGCATCTGTGTGGGAGTCGAGGATCCTTTGAATGTCGGCATTGAGCATCTCCCTGTTGGCCAACATCTCGTCCAACTCATGCTGACCGAGCACGGATCTCAGGGTGGTCTGGGCCAGTTGACTGGTGGCGGCAAGGAAGTTCTCCACATTAATAATCGCCTTTTGCGGGTCGACTACCCGAAAATAGAGTACGGCATTGACCCGCACCGAGACATTATCACGGCTGATCACATCCTGAGAGGGCACATCCATCACTATGGTTCGAAGATCCACCCGCACCATCTGCTGCACCACAGGGATCAGTATGATAAGCCCAGGCCCCTTGACCCGGTAAAAACGCCCGAGAAAGAAAATCACCCCGCGTTCATACTCCCTGAGGATGCGAAACATGCTGATAAGCAAGGCCGCAAACAGCACCAACAACACCCCAAAAGAAATGTTTAAACTACCACTGATAGCTTCACCCATGTCAGTCTCCTCTGCGTTGATTTTCAGTCGGCTCGATATCAGCGCTTTTCACCTCAGCCAGCTTAAGTACTAACCCATTAAGCCCCAAAATCCGCACCCGCTGCCCAGGGCTTAAGGCCTGCTCACTGCTCCCTTGCCAGTCTTCTCCCATAAAGTGCACTCGGCCGCGCCCGGGAAAGCCGTCTATCACCCTGGCATATTCCCCTACCATCCCCTCGGCGCCGGCCACCCCGGACAATTTGCGAGTCTTGAACACAAAGCTTATCAGCAGCAGGAAAAACAGCAGGCTCACGACGCTGACCAGGGCTATCACGGGCCAGGCTATGCGAAAAGCCTCAACTTCACTGTCCACCAAAAATACCGACCCCAGCACGAAGGCGACCAGGCCACCGAATCCTAAAATTCCAAAGCTTGGTAGCATGGCCTCGGCGAGCAGCAAAATAATTCCCAAGAGCAATAAACCGCCACCGGCATAGCTGATAGGGAGCAGCTGGAAGGCATACAAGGCCAACAGCAAACAGATCCCTCCTATTACCCCGGGCAACATGGCGCCAGGACTGTAAAACTCCAGCAGCAAACCGTAGATCCCCAATAACATCAGGATGTAAGCGATATTGGGGTTGGTGAGCAGATTGATGAATCGGGCACGCCAATCCGGGCTGCGATCCAGCACTATGGCGTTTTCGGTATTGAGTATCCGAGCACCACCAGGCATGGCTACCGACTTGCCATCAAGTATGGTCAAGAGTTGCTGCGGCGTATCGGCGATATAGTCGATAACATTGGCCTCCAGCGCTTCCGAGGCGGTCAGGGTCGCCGCATCACGTACCGCCTTCTCGGCCCACTCGACATTACGCTGACGCAATTCCGCCAGCGCCCGAATATAAGCAATGGCATCATTGAGCTGCTTGCGCTCAAGTTTTTGACTATTGCTATCGCCCACAGGTTTTTCGGTTTCATTCTCTGACGGCTTGGGCTGTTGCGGCTCATTTCCCATGGGGCCCAGTTGCACAGGGGTGGCCGCACCAAGGCTGGTGGCCGTTGCCATGGCGGCGATATGACAGGCATACAGCATGTAAGTCCCGGCGCTGGCTGCACGAGCTCCGGATGGATAGACCAGGCAGGCAACCGGCACCCTGGAACCGAGAATCGCTTGGTTGATATCCCGTAGACTGGACACCAGACCTCCAGGGGTATCCAGAGTGATCAACACCAACTGGCTGTTTGGCGTATCCGATGCGCTCTCTATACCCCGGATCAAATAGTCGCTGACACCGGGACCTATAGCCCCTTTGACGCTGAGCAGGGTAATGGTCGGCGCTGCGGCCGGGGAGTAAGATTCTGGCCGGACGTGGTCTGCACCTAAGCCAGGCAAGATCCACAACAGAGCCAAGAGTCCTACACAGCCGCAACGCCGGAACAAGGCGTTGGCTAGCCAATCTATCATACTGCCCCCATGAGGGTTCCCTTAGCTTAAGGATAGTCGGCTTTGGGGATTAGGCATAAAGCACACAAATAATGGCTTTAACCCAAACAGGTAAATATAAGCAGAAGGAGGTAACAAGAAAAAAGGCGCCGAATCGACGACGCCTGTTATTTTTTCTGGAGTAGCGGGCTAGCTTGCTTCAAGGATAGAGCGCAAGCGCTGATAACCCATTCTTAAAGCTTATACATTTTGGCTCAAGGTTTATACATTTCGGCTCAAGGCTGATTCAGCCTACCGCCCAGACAATCGCCTGCAGTGACAGCATTGAGAAGATGCCGGCCAGGATATCATCGGCCATGATCCCAAGGCCGCCATGCACCTTGGCATCCAGCACCCGAATGGGCCAGGGCTTAAAGATATCGAAAATGCGGAACAGCACAAAGCCCAGCAACAACCAGAGCACTCCGGCCGGTGCGGCAATCATGGTGATCAGTAACCCCGCCACTTCGTCCCAAACTATGGCGCCGTGATCGTGCACCCCCATATCTTTGGAAGTCTTGCCGCATAGATAGATACCACCGATACAGGCCAGCAGCGTCACGGCAAGATACACTTCCAAACTGAACTGAGACAGCAATAGATACACAGGTACGGCAGCCAGGGTTCCAAAAGTCCCCGGCGCCTTGGCCGCGAGGCCAGAGCCAAAACCAAGTGCCAGAAAGTGCACCGGGTTCTTAAGGCTGACCCTTGCGAGCGCCTCGTCATGAGCAAACCACTTCATTTAAAAATGCTCAAATCCTGTCTGTTGCGGCTCGAATACCTCACCATGATATTGCAGCCTGAGTTGATTACCGGCGAGTATCTGGCCGACTTGATAGAACTTGACTCCGGCATGGCCCAAGGCGGTTTCCAGCGCACCGCGCTGCGCTTCCGGCACAGTGAACAGCAGTTCATAATCTTCACCGCCACAAAGGGCGTAGTCGAGCGCCGTCTCCAAACTCACAGTATCTTTCATCGCCTGGGACAGCGGCAGCTTATCCACTTCGATAACCGCACCGACAGCCGATGCCTTGAGGATATGCTTGATATCCGACAACAAGCCATCAGAGAGATCTATAGCGCTAGATGCCAAGCCTCTCAGGGATTGACCGGCCAGGACTCTGGGGCTGGGATGATAGTGACGGTTGACCAGATATTCCTTGTGTTCTGCCCTCGCCTTCAATTCACCACGTATGATATCCAGCCCCAGGGCCGAATCCCCCAGGGAACCTGTGACATAAATCCAGTCACCGGCGCGGGCGCCGCTACGAATGAGAGCTTTGCCTTCCGGCACCTGGCCATGAACCGTAATATTGATGGCCTTAGGGCCGCGGGTGGTATCGCCTCCAACCAGAGAAATACCATAGTAATCAGCCGCTTCAAACAAACCGGCACTGAACTGTTCCAGCCAAACTTCATCGACACTGGGCATGGTCAGCGCCAGGGTCATCCATGCGGGCTCGGCCCCCATAGCAGCAAGATCGGACAGGTTGACCGCCAAGGCCTTGTAACCCAGTGCCTGAGCCGGCATATCCGGTAAAAAGTGGACATTTTCCACCAGGGTATCGCAGGAGATGGCAATAGATTTGTGTTCGGCGGGTTGCACCAAGGCACAATCATCACCTATGCCGAGGCGGACATCTTTGCGCGCTTGGCCACGACCATGAAAATAGCGCTCGATAAGTTGAAATTCTTTCACTGTTGACTTGGCCACAGGTTCGCAGCCTCCCGGTTTTCCAATGAAAAAACGGTATCTGACGATACCGTTTGTCTAATTTCTTTCTGGTTCAGCGACGAGCTACCAGCTTGTCCAATATGCCATTGACAAACTTGTGGCTGTCCTCGGCGCCGAACGCCTTGGCCAACTCGATAGCCTCGTTGATCACCACTTTGTAAGGCGTATCCTTGCGGAAAGTCAGCTCGTAAGCCGCCAAACGCAAAATGGCCTTCTCCACGGGATCGACCTCCTCCATGGGACGTTGATCCAGATGGGGGGCAATTAACTCGTCCAGTTGAGCCTTTTTGGTTGTCGCTCCGGTGAATAGTTCACGGAAGTAGGCGACATCCACGCCGTCTATGTTTTGCTCGGTCAGAAACTCGTGCTCCACATCGGCAATATTGTTCCCGCTCAGTTGCCATGAATAGATGGCTTGAACCGCTAAACGGCGGGCTCTGCGGCGCTCTGAAGGCTTCATGCTTTTTCCTGTATTACAGCTGTTGCTCAAGTTGTTGCAGCACGTTCACCATTTCCAGCAGACCCAGGGCAGCTTCGCCGCCTTTGTTGCCAGCCTTGGTGCCGGAACGCTCAATGGCCTGTTCGATAGTGTCTGTGGTCAGTACCCCGAAAGAGACCGGGATATCGAATTCCAGACCCACTTGAGCCAGACCCTTGTTGCATTCACCTGCAACGAAATCAAAGTGTGGTGTACCACCACGGATCACTGCCCCCAGGGCGATGATACCGTCGAACTTGCCACTGGCGGCAACACGACGGGCGGCCAAAGGCAGCTCGAAAGCACCAGGTACGCGTACCACAGTGATGTTGTCTTCACTTACCTGACCGAAACGCTTAAGAGTGTCTACGGCACCCTCCAGCAGACTTTCAACCACAAAGCTGTTGAAACGGGATACAACGATCGCGACTTTGGCGTTTTTTGCTTCGATATTACCTTGAACTATGTTCATTATCTTACCTAACTTAGCTAAAGCACCCGGCCGGGGGCAAAAAGTGGCGCTATAATAGCACGCAATTTACCCCTCCGCCCTATGCAATTATTCGGAAATGGTTAATTAATTCTGTTGGCTCATTCGCCGGGAATATACTCTGTGACTTCCAGGCCAAAACCACCCAATGAGTGATAACGCTTGGGCGAGCTGAGCAGGCGCATTTTGTTAACGCCAAGCGTCGCCAGAATCTGTGAGCCTACGCCAACCCGTTGGGAGGTTCCCTGCCATTTGGCCGTCACCGGCACTTCCCCCTTGTCTTCGGCCTCAAATGCCTTGACCTTGGCGATAATGCTCTCATTAGGTTCCTGGTTACCCAGCAGCAACAGCACACCACCATCGGCAGCAATCCGCGCCATGGCTTGCTCAAGCGGCCAGCTGCGCACTTCATCGCGCTCAGAAAACAGCAGGTCATTAATGGTGTTTTGCAGATGTACCCGCACCAGAATATTGTCAACAATCTCGCCCTTGACCATGGCAAAATGCAGTTGATTGTCTATGGTGTCGCGGAAGGTGTGCAGCTCAAACTCACCGAAACGGGTAGGCAGCTTGCACTTGGCTTCACGCACCACTGTGGTTTCTGTGTTATTGCGGTAGTTGATCAGATCGGCAATGGTGCCCATCTTAACGCCGTGCTCCTTGGCGAACACTTCCAGATCCGGACGACGCGCCATGGTGCCATCCTCATTGAGGATCTCCACGATCACAGCCGAAGGCTCCAAACCGGCCAGACGCGCCAGATCGCAACCGGCTTCGGTATGACCGGCGCGCACCAGCACCCCGCCATCCTGCGCCATCAAAGGAAAAATATGCCCGGGCTGAACTATGTCCGATGGCTTGGCATTTTTAGCCACAGCCGCCTGTACAGTTACCGCGCGGTCATGGGCACTAATACCTGTGGTCACCCCTTCAGCGGCCTCGATAGAAACGGTGAAGTTGGTTGAAAACTGGGCGTTGTTATTGCTCACCATCAGCGGCAAATTCAGCTGCTGGCAACGAGCCTTGGTCATGGTTTGGCAGATAAGACCACGGCCGAAGCGAGCCATGAAATTGATCGCTTCCGGGGTGACCTTCTCCGCCGCCATGATGAGGTCGCCCTCGTTTTCCCTGTCCTCATCGTCCATCAGGATAACCATTTTGCCCTGACGAATATCCTCGATGATCTCTTCGATACTGTGTAGCGCCATTGTAAGACCTTTATCTCTTGTTCTGTGTAATCAATGAATTCTAACCTGTTAGCGCGCGATAACCAGTGTGCTTGCGCACATCTAGCGCATGAAACCGGCCTTGGCGAGCATAGCCATAGTCACGCCTTCGCTCGGCTGCCCTTCCTCTTTATGCTGCATTAAACGTTCAAGATAGCGGGCTATCTGATCCACCTCCAGATTCACCTGAACTCCGGGACGCAGATCAAGCAAAGTGGTTTCGCTGGCGGTATGGGGCACTATGGTGAGGCGGAAATTACAGCCATCGACTTCGTTGACCGTGAGGCTGACGCCATCTATGGTAATGGAGCCTTTATGGGCAATGTAACGGGCCAGCTCAGCAGGCGCCTCGAGCCAAAACTCCAGCGCCTTGCCCCTTGGGGTCACGCTGATGACCCGCGCCATACCATCCACATGGCCACTGACCAAGTGCCCGCCCAAGCGGGTGCTGGGCGTGACCGCCTTTTCCAGGTTAACTTTGGTGCCGACACTGTAGCGGTCAAAGCCGGTGAGGCTAACGGTTTCAGCCGAAATATCGGCCACATAACCATCCGCCAGGCGTTCAACCACGGTCAGACACACACCGTTGGTGGCAATGCTGTCACCCAATTGGACATCGCCAAGATCCAGCTTGCCGCTGGCCACTGTCAGACGAATATCATCACCACGGCGCTCCAAGGCCCGTATTGTACCGACAGCTTCAATTATTCCGGTAAACATTCAATCACCTATCTTGAGAGTAAGCCGGGTATCATTGCCCAGCTTACGTTGATCTGTTACCCGTATCGCCGGGGTATCGGCTATCTGCTGATAGTTGGGCAAGGCCAGCAGGTTTCGGCCAGCGGCGCCAAGCAGTTTCGGGGCTTGGTAGAGCAGCAGCTCATCGGCCAAACCGGCACTAATAAAGGCGCCGCAAAGCGTTGCCCCGGCCTCGACCAACACCGCATTACAGCTCTGGCTCAGGTGTTGCAGCAGCGCTGTGATATCGACTCTGTTGTCTTCACCGGCCAGCACCAATGTGGTGACATAAGGCGGCAAAGCGGCCAGGAACTCATCCTCATAGGGGCGGCAACTGACCAAGAGTACCGGGCTGACAATCTTCAATAACCTGGCATCGAGCGGCATACGGCAGTTGCTGTCGAGTATCACTCGCAGCGGTTGAATAAGCTCCTGCTCACTCAGGGTTTCACCCAGGCTGCCAAGCTCAGAGTGCCGGACATTCAAGGAAGGGTCATCGGCCAATACGGTTTCAATGCCGGTGAGCAAAGCGCAGCTGCGGGCCCTGAGCCTTTGCACGTCGCGGCGCGCCTCGGGGCCGGTTATCCACTTGGACTCGCCGTTGGCCAACGCCGTCTTGCCATCGAGACTCGCCGCCAGCTTGAGGGTGACCCAGGGACGATTTCGCTCCATCCGCGATAAAAAGCCCGGATTCAACGCTCTGGCCTGCTCAGCCAAGAGACCGCTCTGCACCTGAACCCCGGCCTCCTGCAGCATGCCGATACCTCGGCCGGCCACCTGAGGGTTGGGATCTGTCATAGCCACCACCACCCGCTTGAGGCCATGTTTAATTAAGGCTTCGGCACAGGGCGGGGTGCGACCATAGTGACTGCAGGGTTCGAGGGTGACATAGGCAGTAGCGCCGCGGGCCTTGTCAGCGGCCATTTTCAAGGCATGTACTTCGGCATGGGGCTCACCGGCACGCTGATGCCAGCCTTCGCCGACAATCTTGCCATCGGCATCTATGATGACGCAGCCGACATTGGGGTTGGGGCGGGTTGTATAACGGCCACGGCGAGCCAGCATTATGGCGCGGCTCATCATGGCGATATCAGTATTGGACCACATGGGGGTTTCCGTTACTTAACAGTTGGCTGTGACTGACAGCCTATTTTTTCTCCAGCTTGGCAATCGCTTCACCAAACTCTGACACATCTTCAAAGGCACGATACACAGAGGCAAAACGAATATAGGCCACCTTATCCAGCTCAATAAGATGATCCATCATCAGGTTGCCGATCATTTCCGAGGTCACTTCCCGCTCGCCCGTGGCTCTGAGGGTGGACTTGATCTTGCTGATCGCCTCTTCAATCTTATCCATGGAAACCGGACGTTTCTCGGCGGCGCGCAGCATACCGCCGCGCAGCTTATCCTCATCGAACGGTTGCCTGCTGCCATCGCGCTTGATCACTCTGGGCATGACGAGCTCGGCACCTTCAAAGGTGGTAAAGCGTTCATGACACAGAGTACATTCCCGGCGACGGCGCACCTGATGACCGTCTGCCACCAGCCTGGAATCTATCACCTTGGTATCCGTCGCACTGCAAAATGGACAATGCATTATGCCTCCTGGTGCTCAGTTGCCGGCAGCGGCTGCTGCTAAATGGCAGGAACAAAAATGGCCGCTGAATTCAGCGGCCATCGAAGTTTATCCTATTCCCTTGAAAAGGTTAACCGTAAACAGGGAAGCGAGCGCACAGTTCCAGCACCTGGCTCTTCACGCGCTCGATAACGGCGTCATCGTGAGCATTGTCGAGCACATCACAGATCCAGCCGGTCAGTTCACGGGCTTCGGCTTCCTTGAAACCGCGGCGAGTGATGGCCGGTGTACCGATACGCACCCCGGAGGTCACAAAGGGTGAGCGGGGGTCGTTAGGCACTGAGTTCTTGTTGACTGTGATATTGGCACGGCCCAGAGCGGCGTCGGCTTCTTTACCGGTCAGCTCACGGCCAATCAGGTCCACCAGCATCAGATGGTTGCTGGTACCGCCGGAAACTATCTTGTAACCGCGCTCGAGGAACACCTCAACCATGGCCTTGGCGTTGTTGACCACCTGCTGCTGATAGGTCTTGAATTCCGGCTCCAGTGCTTCTTTGAAGGCCACGGCTTTACCGGCGATAACGTGCATCAGAGGACCACCCTGACCGCCCGGGAATACTGCGGAATTCAGCTTCTTGTACAGTTCTTCATCGTCGGCAGCCGACAGAATCACACCACCGCGGGGACCGGCCAGCGTCTTGTGAGTGGTCGAAGTCACCACGTGGGCGTGCGGCACAGGGTTAGGATAAACACCGGCAGCGATAAGACCGGCCACGTGGGCCATATCGACAAACAGGTAAGCGCCAATTTTGTCGGCGATTTCGCGCAGCTTGGCCCAGTCAACTATGCCTGAGTAGGCCGAGAAGCCGCCGATGATCATCTTGGGCTTGTGTTCCAGCGCCAGCGTTTCGAGTTCGCTGTAGTCAATCTTGCCGGACTCATCGATACCGTAAGGGATGATGTTGTACAGCTTGCCGGAAAAGTTAACCGGAGAGCCGTGGGTCAGGTGACCACCGTGAGCCAGGTTCATCCCCAGTACGGTATCGCCGGGTTGCAGCAACGCCATATAAACCGCGCTGTTGGCCTGTGAACCTGAGTGTGGCTGAACGTTGGCGTAAGTAGCGCCAAACAGCTGCTTGGCACGCTCAATTGCCAGAGTCTCCACCACATCGACATACTCACAACCACCGTAATAACGCTTGCCTGGATAACCTTCGGCATACTTGTTGGTCAGTTGTGAGCCCTGGGCTTCCATGACTCTGGGGCTGGTGTAGTTTTCGGAGGCGATCAGCTCAATGTGCTCTTCCTGACGACGGGTTTCATCCTCAATCGCCTTGAACAGCTCAGGATCATAGTCGGCAATGTTCATACTTTTCTTCAGCATCTGTCACTCCAGCTGGCAAATCTTATTGGTAGGGTTGCGCGGTATTCTACTCTGAGTGTGACAAATATCCCAGTCGCAGGATGATGAAAATCCTTGTGTCAGCAGATGACTATGTTTCATTTGCTGAACAATGGTGCCGCTATCCGGCCGCATCTGGCAGGAGCCCTGGCAAATTGGTAAACTGCCGCCAGTTTAGGAAAACTCAGTTCAGGACAACAGAGAAACAATATGGCTCAGTTTGTATACAGCATGCTGAGGGTCGGCAAAATAGTGCCGCCCAAAAAGCAGATCCTCAAAGATATTTCATTGAGTTTCTTCCCCGGCGCCAAAATTGGTGTCCTGGGTCTCAACGGCTCGGGTAAATCCACCCTGTTGAAAATCATGGCAGGTCTGGACACAGAAATTGAAGGTGAAGCCCGTCCCATGCCGGGACTCAAGATAGGTTACCTGCCCCAGGAGCCCCAGCTTGATCCCAACAAGACAGTACGGGAAACCATAGAAGAAGCCGTCAGCGAAGCCAAAAACGCCCTCAAGCGTCTGGATGAAGTCTATGCGGCCTATGCTGAGCCGGATGCCGACTTCGACGCCCTGGCCAAGGAGCAAGGCGAACTGGAAGCCATCATTCAGGCCCAGGATGCCCACAATCTGGACAATATTCTCGAGCGCGCCGCCAACGCCCTGCGTCTGCCGGAATGGGACGCCAAGGTGGAGGTGCTCTCCGGGGGTGAACGTCGCCGGGTGGCCATCTGTCGTCTGCTGCTGGAAAAGCCGGAGATGCTGCTGCTGGACGAACCAACCAACCACCTGGATGCCGAATCCGTTGCCTGGCTGGAGCACTTCCTGCAGGAATACTCAGGCACTGTGGTCGCCATTACCCACGACCGTTACTTCCTCGACAATGCCGCCGGCTGGATCCTGGAGCTGGACCGGGGTGAAGGTATCCCATGGCAGGGCAACTACTCCTCCTGGCTGGAGCAGAAAGATGCCCGTCTGAAGCAGGAAGCCGCCAGCGAAAGCGCCCGCCAAAAGACGATTGCCAAGGAATTGGAGTGGGTGCGTCAGGGTGCCAAGGGACGTCAGTCCAAGGGCAAGGCCCGTATGGCCCGCTTCGAAGAGCTGAACAGCTCAGATTATCAGCGCCGCAACGAGACCAATGAGCTGTTTATTCCGCCCGGTCCTCGCCTGGGTGACAAGGTGATTGAGGTGCGCAATCTCACCAAGAGCTATGGTGACCGGATTCTGATAGACAACTTAAGCTTCAGCGTTCCCAAGGGCGCCATAGTCGGTATTATCGGTGCCAACGGTGCCGGTAAGTCGACCCTGTTCAGAATGCTCAGCGGCGCCGAGCAACCGGACAGCGGTGAAATCGAGATAGGTGATACGGTACAAATCGCCTCTGTGGAACAGTTCCGTGACTCGATGAACGACAAGAACACGGTTTGGGAAGAGATCTCCGGCGGTCAGGACATAATGCGGATCAACAATCTGGAGATCCCGAGCCGCGCCTATGTCGGTCGCTTCAACTTCCGTGGTGGCGATCAGCAGAAGATCATCGGCTCACTTTCAGGTGGTGAACGTAACCGGGTGCATCTGGCCAAGCTGCTGCAGGCCGGCGGCAACGTGTTGCTGCTCGACGAACCGACCAACGATCTGGACGTGGAAACTCTGCGGGCACTGGAAGAAGCGCTGTTGGAATTCCCCGGCTGCGCCATGGTGATCTCGCACGACCGTTGGTTCCTCGACCGTATCTGTACTCACATCCTCGACTACCGTGACGAGGGGCAGGTTAACTTCTACGAAGGTAACTACACAGAATACTCGGCCTGGCTGAAAAACCAATTCGGTGCCGATGTGATTGAGCCGCACAGACTCAAGTACAAGCGGATGACCAAGTAATAGAAAAACCGTACAAAAACGGAGGCAAACGCCTCCGTTTTTTATTTCCTTTAACCCAGGCCGGCTTCAGAATCGTCCAACTGCCTGCCACTGTCCGAGCGAAACGCCTGCTCTCTTGGCACACACTCAAACACTTCACGCACATAATGGCGTTTGCCGCGGTTACCTATCCGCTCCAGCTTCATTCCCGGCATCTGCCGCTGGTAGAGCTCGGCCTTGGCCGGATCCCAAGAGACCCGAATAATCTCCTGCGCCGCTCTTGTTGTTTCCACCAGGCACTTATAGTCCTGACGTTGCCCCTTGGGCTGTGCGGCAGCCAGAGGCAGGCTCAAGAGTATGGCCAAAGGCAATATCAGCTTGTTCATCATCCGCTCCTCAATTGGCCTGATAGTAATAAATCTTGTTGGTAGACGGGCCGCCGCCGACACACTTGTGATCGCCGGGTGGGCAGCCTGGTTCCGACTTCACCTTCTCCATCTTTTCGCCGGCATTGCCAATGCCTATCAAATACATATAGCTATCGGCCACAGTGCCATCACTGCTGATATTGGGCGGCACAACCAACTGCGGTGTATCCGGGACACTCTCCCCCATCTCCAGATAGGTTTTTGTGAAACTGCGGGTGCCCTTGTGCAGATCAAAGCCATAGAGGTAGCCCTGCCCGGCAACCAAACACTGGTTGCTGGAAGTCTGCGAGCCAGGCACATAGGAGGTAAAGAAAACCCGCCCTTTGATGATACTGGCATCGGCAAGGCTTTTTTCACCATTGCGGGTAAAGTCGTAATACCAACCACGCTTACGGCCAAAAGCGATGTGCTCTTTCTCTGAAGCCGGTGCCTTGGCAGTCACATCGTAAAGATCCGCCAACGTCAGTGCCTGAGGCACTGCCTTGCCCTTGAAACTCCGGCTGAGGGTATTTCTGTCCTGCAGAACAAAGAACATGTCCGAGCGACTGGTGTTCGATGGAGATGGCCTGAGTCCGGAGCCGACCACCACGGCATCGTAAGGGACTTGCTGCGCCGAAATCACCATCTTTGACTGGCCATTGACCGTGACACGGTTCTCGCTCAGATTGCCAAACATGGTTTGCGCCACCACAGGGGCGGCAAAGAAGCGCCTGTCGGTATTTTCTGTGCTGCCGCCAAGAGAAGCAAACTTGAAGGCACTCCATTGTTTGCTGTCGGCACCGGCCATATCCAGCCGCCAAACATTGGCCCCGGTATCTGTGGCATAGATACGGTCAGTAACGCCATCACCATTGCTGTCAAGAATCGCGACCGAATTGGGAATGCTGTCCCTCAGCCCCGGCATTGGCGTATCACCGCCGGGGCCAAATCTGTGCAGTAACTTGCCGGTTTCGGCATCCAGAATGAACACCCCGCGGCCCTGGCTATCGGCGCCACCGACCTCAAGAGTATCCTTGGCCGGAGAGTACCCTGCTCCAAAGATGAGTACCGGCTTGTCACCCTGACCTGGAATGGTGGTCACCACAGGCTTGGCCCAGCTTTGCCCCAACTCACTCATGCCGGCCGAGTCTGCGCTGATATGCCACATCAGACTAGGCTTATCCGGATTGGTCACATCCATGGCGTAGTAACCACGGCCGCCACGCCGCAGCCCCATAAATACCCAGGCCTTCTCCATCTTGTTGCCGCTGCGCTTGATATAAGCTGCGGGTGAGCCATCAAAACCATAAACCGAATGCACGCCGGAAGGTACGTTGGCCCTGAGCGTTGCCAGATTGGGTAAAAACTCCCAGGGCATAAAGGCCCAGCTCTCATTGACCGAGTCCCCTTTGTCCTGAAACATATGCAGCATACCGTGGTTACTGCCCAGCAGAATACGGATATCCGGGTTCTTTGCGGACGAACCGAAATCTATCGCCAAAGGTTTGGAATGCAAGGGGTCGCCAAGAAGGTCACGGCGCTTATCGCTGTGGCTGTTATTCTGGTTGTCATCGTCAATATCCTTGCCGATAACCCAGTCGAACAGATCCTGCAGTTGGCTTTTATCTACTCCCATATGCTGCGCCAGCTTGGCCTCGCCGCCGGCGTAACTGCTGGCCGCGACCTTGGTCAGGGGCGACAAACCACCTTTGGCAGCAAAATTGCCGTAGAAAGTGCGCTGTTGTTGGTTATAGAGGGCCTCGGCCACCCCACCTTTGGTAACATCGTCGCCATCACCACCGGCGTTGCAAACGGCCTGAGAACTCCAGAAAGAGCAGGCCGAAGTATTGATATTGCCATTGTCGGCAATGGCCGGATTGCCGTTTTTGTCTACCACATCCCCTGTGCCTGTCACCCTGAATTTCTTGAGATTGCCACGCCAACGGGGGCCCTTGTTGGGCAGGAACATGGAGTAATACACAGAGTCAAAGGTCTGTACCTTGTTGAAGTTGTTGCTGGCCACTGAGGGCGAGGTGAAACTGGCATTCTTTTCCAGAATTTGATTGACCACCAACTGAATTGCCGACTGCAGCTTGCTGGCATTCTGGGCATCGAAGTAACGGCCGCCGCCTTTTTCAGCAGTCTTTCTCAATAAGGCTTCCGCCCTGGCCGCCCCCTCACTGAAGCCTATGGTAAAAGTATTGACCGTCTGTTTGCCGGCCATATTGGGGTTAACGTCATTACGGGCCATCCAACTGCTCAGGGCACTGAGATAACTTCGGCGACGATTACTGCTCACATAAGCATCCTTGCCCCCGGTCATACTCTGCACCAAGCCGTCGGCGGCCTTGTCCAACGTCGGCTCACCGTCTGTGATATAGACTATATAGGCTTGGTTCTGACACTTTTTGAACGGCGACTCATAAATGCCGTTCTTGATAATGCTCATATCCTGCTGCGGGGTATTGGCGGAATCATAATAACCTACGACTCTGAGCCTTCCCCATTCATCACGCCGGTAATAAGTGTAATCACTATCATCATCACCGAAATACACCCCTTGGCCACTAAAGTATCGATAGGCTTCATAGAGAGTTTCACACAAGGGTGTATTCTGGGCGAAGGTAATATCATTGACGCTTTTAATAAGCGCTATCTTACTGTCGGCACTCTGCGGTTTAATCCCGGAGATAATCCGCCCACCATCGCGCATGCCTTCCCTATCATGGTTTAAGTTGAAAATGGCCAGCCCCAAATCTACCCCGGGAGTTGTCACAATCACGTTCTGAATCGCTTCCTGAGCCAGTTGCAAACGTGTCTTGGTGACCTTTTTCTTATCACTGTGATGCCAGCGCAAATAATCTTCTGTATAGAGGGTTACCACGCGGCCAGTGCCAAAACCTGTACGCCCTGCAGCGTCCTTGGCCGCCTTCTTCTGCGCTTCGGTCGAACGATTGCTGACCTGGGTGTAGCTGATCACCTGATTGCGGTTACCAACGCTATCCAGCGGCAAACCATCGGGTATCCCAGCCGCATTGCCATAACGCTCATCCTGAATATCCTCCAAACAATCTACCAGAGTGATATTGGCGCCATTATTTTCCGGCAACTCTTTCCAGGTGCCATTTTGCCCGGAGAAACTGTACTCACGAACAAACCCGGTATAAATTCCATATTTATTCAGATACTCCCAGGAGGTTTGACAGCCGTTATTGCTGCGCAGAAAACGCCAGGTTTTATCCTGCTTACCCGGAACCGGCATATTATCTGAATCCGGTGCTCCTTTGGTGAAATAAATAAACTCTTTCTTGGGCTCAAGGGCGCCACCACCTGCGCCGGGGAAATAACTCTCATCCACATCGTATACATAATTACCCATACTGACGGAGTTATCGAAAATAATCAGCATTTGCGGTCGAGCACCTGTACGCGATGAAGACTCGTAAACATAGAGCTCTGTGTCATCGGCCAATAACGGGCTGACCAATATAAAACTGCCAATACAGGAAAGCAGTAAGGTTAAGAATTGTTTGCCGTCAAAACGCCAATAAGGACTGATAAATATTTGCTTATTCATGGTAACCAGCTTGTATTTCACCCTGTGTTTATTCCACTTTTCGATGAGAGACAAACAACACACTAGACTGTAAAATAAGGCTTTTATCTCTTTAGCCTTCTATTTACCACGGCAAAAAACAAGCAAACAACAAATAAATAGATTTATTCACATTATTATCAATAATGTGTCGACCAAACCTCATAAAAAACAAACAATATTGACCTTAGCCAAATATCTGACTCATCTATTAAGGTCACTTTATGTACTTACTTAGGGAATGCTTCTTGCAAAGGACTAGACCATTTGCTGCGAACCACGCCTTACATCCAGGCCTGTAAGTCGACGCAGAGCACACATGGGACTTGTTCGCACCTTGCTTAGTTCGACTGATGACAAACATTTCCAAGATAAGTTTTTCAGTCACATTTTCGCACCGGAATTTGCGCTTTTTTACATTGATTTACCAGTTTTATGCTCGAGGCTCCCGTAAAATAGGCGGCAATCAGATCCTAGCGGATCTCTAACGGCATCAGATGGGACACAATGAAAAAACCTTATATCGGACTCCTGGTCCTTGGCCTTTGTGTGGCCACCTATCTCCTATTAACTCCAACGGCAGAAAATACCGTCAAAAAGCCCGGCTCAGGCATGGGGATGGGCAAAGCCGCCGTTCCCGTAATTACCGCCACAGTCACAGAGCAATCCCTGGCGCAATCCCTGACTCTGATCGGCAAGCTGGAAGCTGAACGCTCTGTCACCATAGCGCCTCAAGTCGCCGGCAAGATAGACGCTATCGCGGTGCGCTCCAATCAAGAGGTGAAGGCGGGTGAGCTCTTGCTGGTTTTGGAAGAATCCAAGGCCAAAGCGGCGGTGATGGAAGCCGAATCTTATCTGGCCGATGAGCGGCGTAAGTTGGGCGAATATGAAAAACTGATCGGCCGTAACGCCATTACTCAGACAGAAATTGATGCCCAACGCGCCAGCGTCAGTATCGCCGAAGCCAGACTGGCCTCGGCCAGGGCCGAACTTTCCTACCATCATCTGCGGGCTCCCTTTTCCGGTACAGTGGGCCTGGTGGATTTCAGCAAGGGCAAGCTGGTGAGCCAGGGAACCGAACTCTTGAGTCTCGATGATCTGAGCTTGTTGCGGCTCGATCTGCAGGTACCCGAGTCTTATCTGTCGCAACTGAGTGTCGGCATGCAGGTTCAAGGCAGCAGCAGTGCCTGGAACGGCCAACTATTTCAGGGCAAGGTGGTTGCCATAGATCCCAGAGTCAACCCGGATACCCTCAATGTCAGGGTTAGAGTGGAATTCAAAAATAAAAACAAACGCTTGAGACCTGGCATGATGTTATCGGCCACCCTGACCTTCCCACCACTGCACCAGGCGGTAGTGCCGGTGCAGGCGTTGGAGTATTCCGGCACCAAGCGCTATGTCTATCGCATAGATGAAAACAACATAGCCCACCGCACCGAAGTGCATCTGGGCGCCCGGGTCGAACATCTGGTGCTGATCACAGATGGCGTCAGCCTGGGAGATCGCATTGTGGTGCAGGGGCTGGTGAATATTCGTGATGGCGCCAGCGTCAAACCCTTGACCGCCGAAGCAGTACAGCAGACCGGGGAGCTTCACTGATGTTGTTATCCGATGTCTCGGTCAAACGGCCGATCAGTGCCATAGTGCTGAGCCTGCTTTTGTGTGTCTTTGGTCTGGTGTCTTTCAGCAAGCTGTCGGTGCGGGAAATGCCGGATGTGGAGAGCCCGGTCGTCACTGTGATGACCACCTATGAAGGGGCCAGCGCCTCTATCATGGAGAGTCAGGTCACCAAAAACCTTGAGGATGAGCTGACAGGCATCAGCGGTATCGATGAAATCACCTCGGTGAGCCGCAACGGCATGTCGCGGATCACAGTGACCTTCAAATTGGGCTGGAACCTCACCGAAGGGGTGAGCGATGTCCGTGATGCGGTGGCCAGGGCGCAGCGCCGGCTGCCGGAAGAGGCCAACGACCCGATAGTCTCCAAAGACAACGGCTCGGGCGAGCCCTCCATCTATGTCAACTTGAGCTCCAGCGAGATGGATCGTACCCAGCTCACCGACTATTCCCGCCGGGTACTGGAAGATAAGTTCAACCTGATCACGGGGGTCAGCTCGGTGGATATCTCAGGTGGCCTCTACAAGGTGATGTATGTGCGCCTCAAGCCTGAGCAGATGGCCGGTCGCAATGTCACTGTGCAGGATATCCTTGCAGCCCTCAAGGCGGAGAATATGGAATCCCCCGGCGGCGAGCTGCGTAACGACACCACTGTGATGACGGTGCGCACCGCCCGCCTCTATCTGAGTCCTGAACAGTTCGACTATCTGCAGGTCAGCAGCGCAAACGGCTCGCCGGTTTATCTCAAGGATGTGGCCGAAGTGTTTGTCGGCGCCGAAAATGAGAACTCCACCTTCAAGAGCAACGGCATAGTCAACCTCAGCCTGGGGATAGTGCCGCAATCGGATGCCAACCCGCTGGATGTCGCCAAAGATGTTTACAAGCAGGTGGACGCACTGCAAAAGTTTCTGCCGGCCGGTACCGAGCTGTATGTGGACTACGACTCGACCGTGTTTATCGATCAGGCCATAGACGAGGTGTATTACACCCTCTATATTACGGCGGCGCTGGTACTGCTGGTGCTGTATATTTTTATCGGCCAGCTGCGGGCAACGCTAATTCCGGCAGTGACTGTGCCGGTATCGCTGATCTCGGCCTTTATGGCCGCCTACTTCATGGGCTTTTCCATCAACCTGCTGACCCTGATGGCACTGATCCTGGCCATAGGCCTGGTGGTGGATGACGCCATTGTGGTGGTAGAAAATATCTTTCACCACATAGAGCGCGGGGAAGATCCGCTGCTGGCCGCCTACAAGGGCACCCGCGAAGTGGGTTTTGCCGTTATTGCCACCACGGCGGTATTGGTGATGGTATTTCTGCCCATCTCCTTTATGGAAGGCATGGTCGGCTTACTGTTCACCGAGTTTTCCGTGCTACTGGCGGTATCAGTACTGTTCTCATCCCTGGTCGCGCTGACGCTGACACCTGTACTCAGCAGCCAGTTGCTCAAGGCCAATGTCAAACCCAACGCCTTCAACCGCGCCTTGAATCGCTTCTTTGCGGCGCTCGAGCTTAAGTATCGCGCCATGGTGGCCATTGCCATACGTCACAAGGTTGCGGCGCCCTTGGTGATCCTCGCCTGTATCGGCGGCAGTGCCTTGCTGGTAAACCATATTCCAGCTCAGTTGGCACCACAGGAAGACCGCGGGGTGATCTTCGCCTTTATCAAGGGCGCCGAAGGCACCAGCTATAACCGCATGACAGCCAACATGGATATAGTACAGGACAGGCTGATGCCGCTGCTGGGCCAGGGCGTGCTCAAGTCCTTCAGTGTGCAGGCGCCGGCCTTTGGTGGCCGCGCCGGTGATCAGACAGGTTTTGTGATCATGCAGCTCGAGGATTGGAAAGACAGGGATATCAACGCCGAGCAGGCGCTGGTGATGATAGCCCAGGTATTGAAAGATATTCCCGATGTGATGGTGCGTCCCATGTTACCCGGCTTCCGTGGCCGCTCCAGTGAGCCGGTGCAGTTTGTGATCGGCGGATCCGACTATAAAGAGCTGTTCAAATGGGCACAACTGCTGCAACAGGAGGCCAACAGCAGCGGCCTGATGCGCGGCGCCGATCTCGATTATGCCGAAACCACCCCTGAGCTTCTGGTCACGGTTGACAGACAAAGGGCGGCAGAGCTTGGTGTCAGTGTTGCCGATGTTTCGGAAACCCTGGAGGTGATGCTCGGCGGCCGCAAACAAACCACCTATGTGGACAGAGGTGAAGAGTATGATGTCTACGTGCGCGGAGATGAAAAACAGTTCAGCAACATGAGCGACCTCAGTCAGATCTATATGCGTACCAGCAAGGGCGAGCTGGTTACCCTCGACAGCCTGGCGCATATCGAAGAAGTCGCCTCGCCGCAGCGACTGAGCCATACCAATAAACAAAAATCCATCACCATCAAGGCTAACCTCATGGATGGCGCCACTCTGGGGGAAGCACTGGATTTCCTCGACGCCAAGGCGATTGAATCCCTGCCCGGTGATATCAGTATCAGCTACACAGGTGAGTCGAAAGACTTCAAGGAAAACCAGAGCAGCATGCTGCTGGTATTCGGTTTGGCCCTCTTGGTGGTTTATCTGGTACTGGCGGCTCAGTTCGAAAGCTTTATCAACCCACTGGTGGTGATGTTGACCGTCCCCATGGGGGTATTCGGCGGCTTCCTTGGTCTGTGGCTGACACAACAAGGACTCAACCTCTATAGCCAGATAGGGATGATCATGTTGATAGGCATGGTAACCAAGAACGGTATTCTGATCGTCGAATTTGCCAACCAACTGCGAGACAAGGGGCTGGCCTTCGAACAGGCGGTTATCGATGCCTCGGCGCGGCGTTTGCGGCCGATCCTGATGACCTCCTTCACCGCGATTGTCGGCGCGATTCCCCTTATCTTCTCCACCGGTGCCGGCTCTGAGAGCCGTATTGCAGTGGGTACTGTGGTGTTCTTCGGTATGGCGTTTGCGACCTTTGTCACCCTGTTGGTAATCCCGGCCATGTATCGACTCTTGTCCTATAACACCAAGTCGCCCGGCCATGTCAAAGACAGGCTCAATGCCGCTATCGCCCGGCAGCAGGCGCAGATAAACATAGGCTCAGGTTCAGATTGATTCTGTCTGGGTCAATAAGGAGCCTCAATAAAACAAGGGATGCCAAACGGCATCCCTTGTTTTATTGAGGCGTCAAAGAAAAACTAATCCTTGAGTAGCATCTCAAAGCCGCCCCAGATCATTCTCTTGCCATCGAACGGCATATCACCGAGAGTCTCGGAAACGGAAGGATCTGTCATGATGAACTGCATGCCTCTATCGCGCGTAGCCTTGTCCGGCCAAACGATCCAGGAAACCACCACAGTCTCGTCATCCTGGCGCTTTACCGCCATAGGCATGGAAGTAAGCTTACCTTCCGGGACATCATCCCCCCAGCATTCTACCAGCTCCAAAGCGCCCTGAGACTTAAACAGCCCCGCCGCCTTGCGTGCATGCTCAAGATACTGCTGCTTCTTGGCCGTTGGAACCGGAGCGACCATCACATCGATATAACTCATTTTCGCCTCCTTTGCTCTGTTCTCCCTGAACTTGCATCTTCCCTTGCAAGTGTAGGAGGCGCAACGGCATTTTGCCGTCTGAGTCAGTGGTTATCTGTCAGCCTGTCAGTATTCACGCAGCAGGCCTGGTTCAGCGCTTTATTTTATTTAGCCCGGGCTTGGTCAGGATTGGCTGTGCTCAAGCCAAGAGCAATTGAAGCTTCAGGCCTCAGACGCTTTGATGCTCTACTCTGGAAGCGCTCAACAGGTTGTCATGCACGGGACAACGATGGCAGACAGTATCGAGAAACTGCTGCTTTTGTTCTGCCGTCAAGTCGGCATCGATATCGGCATCCAGGGTAATACGGCGAAACCCAACAGGATCCTCACTGGGTTTCCCAAGCAACCCGTCGGAATTCATCTCGCCACGCACCTTGATATTCATTCCCCGGAGATCGATTTTCTGCTCTCTGGCTACCATTCTGGCAATAGCAGAAATACAGCCGCCCAGAGAAAACAGGAAGGTCTCCAGCGGATTGGCTCCTTCGTTACCGGCGGAAGCTTGGTCAATGACCAAGGTATGCTCACGCACCTGCGCCGTCACTTTCCAGCCTTTGCCCATTTTGGTTTCGAGTTCAATGATCTTTTCTGGCATGGTACTACCTCATCCATTAGAAAATTTTTAATGAGATTAATCTAATGATTATTGTAATGCAAACCCGTATAACGTAAATGTCGCCAAGCTCACAACTCAAAAACTTGTCTCGCTGAGACTATCGAAAAGACTAAGACTCAGGTACTATTTTTAGTCTTTATAACCGGGCCGCTCAACCCAAGGACGAGAATGAGATCTGGAATAATAACTGTATTAATTTGTTTTCTTTGCATATTACCTACCGAGTCAACCAGGGCAACCCCTCAGAATAAAGTCTTACTCGCCGCCGAAGACAGTTGGCCCCCTTTCGCCGACAGAACCGGGCAAGGCTTATCTCACCAACTGATAGCCGCGGCTTTTTCTATTGAACATATCCAAGTGGAAAGCTTGGTGGTGCCCTACTCCAGAGCCTTGATGATGGCCCGAAAGGGACAGGTTCAAGGAGTGTTCAATGTGACTCGTGAGCGCAGTACTGAGGCGGCTTTTTTGTTCGGTGAAGAGCCATTGTTTATTGCCAACGCCTCCTTCTACTACAACAAAAACCGGCCACTGAGTGCCAAAAACAAATGGCAACTTCCGAGGGGGAGTGTCGTTGGGGTTATCAAGGGTTATGAATATGGCGATGAGTTTTCCGAGCTGAGCAAACAGTTGCAACTGGTACAGGTTGCCAGTCAGGAGCAACTGCTCAATCTCTTGCTGCTCAATCGTATCGATGCCGCCATTATGTTCGACAAGGTAGCCGAAGGCGTTATCAAACGTATGGGGGTGAAAGAGGAGATTCTGCCGGCATTTCCCAACCATCAGAGCCGAATATTCCTGGCATTCTCACTGCAGGACGCCGATTCACCTGCGTTGGCCAAGGCATTGGATAAAGGGTTGCGACAGATGAAACAAAGCGGTCAATATCAGCAAATAATCAACAATGGTCGCTTCTGAGTGCTCATCTTTGCCTATCACAGTGTTAAACTGCCGGGCGCGACTCAATTACAGGTATTTGCATGCAGCTCAGCTTCAGCCCTTGGTTTCATTTTCAATTGCAGATCTACTATGAAGATACGGACTTTTCCGGCGTGGTGTATCACCCCAATTTTCTGAAATATTTCGAACGCGCCCGTGAGCAAGTCATAGGTGCCAACGAATTAAAACGCCTGTGGCAATCTGAGGGAGTGGGCTTTGCCGTTTATCGCTCCGAGCTTATTTGTCAGGAGGGAGTCGAGTTTGCCGATATCCTGGATATCCGCACCCGTTTTGCCTTCGAAAGCAAATATCGCACCGTGTGGGAGCAAGAGATCTGGCGTGAAAACGCTGTCAGAGCAGCAGTCAACGGCCGAGTGGAAATGGTGTGCATGAATCGTCAGCGCCAACTTTGCCCCATGCCGGCAACGCTGCTTGAACAATTGGGCGCTCAACTACAACAGATTTAATTCCTTTGAACTCAGCCTGCGGTCTTGGCATGAATGCTGTGTTTAGCGTACCAGTATTCCAATTCCGGCGCCGTTTTGGGTTTGGCGATAATATCTCCCTGTAGTTGGTCGGCCCCCATAGAAATTAGCACCTGTTTCAGCGCCATCGACTCAACCCCCTCAACTGTAACCTCAAAACCCAATGACTTGGCCATCTGGATACTGGCGCGCATTATATGCTTGGCATTACTGTTACTGAGCAGCTCTTCATTGAACGCCTTATCGATCTTAACTTCATCTACCGGCAGATTCTTCAAATAGGCCAATGACGAGTGCCCGGTACCAAAATCATCTATCGCCAGACGAATATCCAGTTGCCGCAAACGTTGTAAAATTTTAATCGCCTGCTCAAGGTCGGCCATCAAGCTGCTCTCGGTGATCTCAAGCGCCAGCACATCACCCGGCAACTGGTATTCTTGCAATTGGCGTTCAATCTCCTGCAACATACAGCCGTTGTTGAGATCCTGCGCCGATAGGTTAAGTGCAATTCGTACTTTAAAGCCGCCACTGCGCCACTTACGCTGCTGTAACATCACTTGCTCAAGCGCCCAATGACTCACCAGGCCTATCATGCCGGAATACTCGGCCAACGGAATAAACTCGGCTGGAGAAATGGCGCCGAATTTAGGATGTTCCCAGCGAATAAGCGCTTCGACCTGGCGGCAAAGGCCGCTGCTCACTTCTTCTTTGGCCTGATAAACCAGATACAACTGACCGGTTTTCAACGCTTTGGGTAGACTATTGATGATCTCCAACTCACGCATTTGAATGCTGTCTTCACCCGTCTGATAACCGGCCAGCAGATCACGGCTATTACGGGCTTTTTTCAGCGCCAGATCCAGGCGGCGCAACATCAAGCTGAGATCGGTATGATGCGCATGCAAATCCAGATAGCCCATCTGGATGCGGAGGCTCAAAGGCGTACCTTTAATATCAAAAGGAACCTGTAGCCGTCCCCGCAACCGATGAAGATCCTCCTCTGTCTGTTGTTGCTCAAAGTACAGCAAAAACTCATCTTCATTCATTCGCGCCAATAACCTGGGCGCATGTTGCAACCCCAGCAGGCGATCTGCCATCTGCTTGAGCAGTTGATCGCCAAAGGCAAAGCCAAACAGGTCGTTGACGTAACGGAAACGGTAGATGTCCAGCAGCACCATAGTCCCCTGCTGCAGCGGCATCAAAGCGGTCACGCTGCGCTTGAGCCCTACCCGATTGGCAAGGCCTGTGAGTTTATCTTTCCCCACAGGTGGCGGAAGCGCCTGCAGCAACTTTTCCAGGCTATTAACCAAATCATAAAAAGCGACCGGCACCCAAGGGAGATCGAGTGGCGCGCGGGCTTTTATCTGATTGTCGAGTTGTTTGCCGAGCTGTTTGATAAAACGCCGCTCTTTTTGACGCTGGCGGCGCCACAAAAGGAGAATAAACACAGTAATTAACGCGATAGAAAGCAACCATGGGCCTATCATCAAAGCGGTATTCTCCCGTTAATGATCGAAATGAATTATTTTAACTTTTACTCATAGCTTTGCTTGATTGAGTGATATTTGTCCAAAAACTCATCACAGCCAAGTAGTTCGGCACTGACGGGTAAGCCTCTGTCGACAAAGACTTCCAGACGCTGTTCAAGCTCGGCGCCGGCTCGTAACTCACCGGTATAAAAAGCCGCCGAGCGAATAAAATCCAGGTAAGTCACATGATCCGGCAGATAGGGCAGATCAGCCCAACGTTCGACCACTTCCATCACATCCGGGGCAAAGTCCCAGCTCTTGAGTACCGCTCTCCCTATCGGCCCTTGCATCTTGCGCACCAAAGCTCTTAGCTGATCTATACTGCCAAAAAGCTCTGGGTGAGCCTCGGCCTCGGTCAGTACCGGCAAGGCACCGATATTGTGCACCAACCCGGCCAGGGTCAAAGTATCATAATTCAGGCCGCTACCCGGATGGGTCTTGTTATAGATAAGTAACATGGCTCCGGCCGCAGCAGTAACATCTATTGAAGTGCGCCACACTTCGTCCATGACCTCCCACACCATCTCGTTGGTGGAGATAAACAACTGCTCCATGGCGATAGAGGTAGCGATAGATTTTATCTGCGCCAAACCTATACGGGTCACCGCGCTGTTGATGTTTTCCGCCGGGATCCCCCGGCTGTAGAAAGCACTGTTGGCTACCTTGATCATACGCGCCGATATGGCGGCATCCTGACCTATGATATCGGCAACTTCCCTCAAGCTTGAATCGGGACGACTGACGACTTCCTGCACCCGCATGGCTACTTCCGGCAAGGTTGGCAGCACCAGGGTATCGTTCTTGAGTTTCCGCAACAAACCAACCAAGAGTTGATGTTCGGTAGACATGCACTCTCCAATGTAAAAAAACTGTTCAAATACTGTGACTCAGTATATCAGTAACCCAGGTGGCCGCGAGCGTAAAAAAGCGTCAAATGATATCAATTCGTTTAAAGCCAACACCTGAAATCGACAGTAGGTCACAGATTAATACTAATTTATTTAAGTAATAAGTTATCTCTAGGATTTGTGCCAAACAGTGGCGGAGAGTATCACCAGGCCGACGACGCTGTGGGGGGGAATATTGATTTATAGAATAAAATACCCTTAGCAGATATTCCCCGGCGAGATGAACTGCTGCTCCGAAATGCTATAATCAACATCCTTTACTAAAACACTTATCTTGCGATGTTTGCATAGCCCCACTTTTATTAAGTAAAATGCCGCCCCTGCTGCCAAGTCGCGCAACCGCCGGACTGCCGTTAATTGAGAGTAAATTATGTTTAAACCAGAGCTTCTGTCTCCCGCCGGGACCCTGAAAAATATGCGTTATGCCTTTGCCTATGGTGCAGACGCCGTATATGCGGGCCAACCCAGATACAGCTTAAGGGTACGTAACAACGACTTTAAGATGGAAAATCTGGCTACAGGCATTCAGGAAGCCCATGCTCTGGGTAAAAAACTCTATGTGGTCAGCAATATCGCTCCCCACAATGCCAAGCTCAAGACCTATATCAAGGATATGGAGCCAGTGGTTGCTATGCAGCCGGATGCCCTCATCATGTCAGATCCCGGTCTCATCATGATGGTTCGTGAAGCCTTTCCCGAACAGGTTGTACACCTTTCAGTACAGGCCAACGCCATCAACTGGGCCTCGGTTAAATTCTGGCAGTCTCAGGGGATCAAGCGCGTGATCCTCTCCCGCGAGCTATCACTGGATGAAATTGAAGAGATCCGTCAGCGTTGCCCGGACATAGAGCTGGAAGTGTTTGTTCACGGCGCACTGTGTATGGCCTATTCCGGCCGTTGCCTGTTGTCCGGCTATATCAATAAGCGCGATCCCAACCAAGGCACCTGCACCAATGCTTGCCGCTGGAAGTATGATGCCCACGAGGCCAAGGAAAATGAAACCGGCGACATAGTCGCAGTCAACCCGGTGCAGATAGAGCAGCCGACTTTGGGCCAGGGCCCTAGCAGCGATCAGATTTTCCTGCTGCAGGAAGCCAACCGTCCCGGCGAATATATGCCGGCCTTCGAAGACGAGCACGGCACCTACATAATGAACTCCAAAGATCTGCGCGCCATTCAGCATGTGGAGCGCCTGAGCCGTATCGGCGTGGATTCATTGAAGATTGAAGGCCGCACCAAGTCCTTCTACTACGTGGCCCGCACGGCGCAGCTTTACCGTCAGGCCATAGACGATGCCGCAGCCGGAAAAGACTTCGATCGCAGCTTAATGAATCGCTTGGAAGGCTTGGCCCACAGAGGCTACACCGAGGGCTTCCTGCGGCGTCACGTTCACGATGAGTACCAGAACTATGAATACGGCCACTCTATCAGTGACAACCAGCAGTTTGTCGGTGAGTTTACCGGTAAGCGTAACGCCGAAGGCCTGGCCGAAATCGAAGTGAAGAACAAGTTTTTGCTGGGTGACAGCCTGGAGATGATGACGCCGCAGGGCAACATCAACCTGATATTGGAAAGCTTGCAAAACCGTAAGGGTGAAGCCATTGAGGCAGGTTTAGGTTCGGGCCATACCGTCTACATGCCGGTACCGGCCGATTTGGAACTGGACTCAGCCATCTTGCTGCGTAACTTGCCGGAGGGGATGGACACCCGCAATCCCCACGCCGCAACCAAGTGAGTCCTGTCTTCCTGAGTATATTCCCAACCTTACACGAAAGGCTGCCTTCAGGCAGTCTTTCGTTTTACGCAAGTCATAGTGCTCTATAACAATCCCGTTGTAGTCATGCGTATTGGTTATCAATAATAGTGCTGCCGACAGAGGTGCTCCCCCTGTGATAAAATCTGTGCTATGACTTAGTTTGGGCTGCACCTGCTACTGTTTTGTGCGCCAAGCGTTGACCGAAAACCTGCTCGGCAGGATAAGTAATTCCGAGGTAATACAAGGCAATGGCCTTAATCATTGATGACAGCTGCATTAACTGCGACATGTGTGAGCCCGAGTGCCCCAACCAAGCCATTACTATGGGGGAAGAGATCTATGAGATAGATCCGGCGCGCTGCACCGAATGTGTTGGCCACTACGACAACCCAACCTGTGTTTCTGTTTGCCCTATAGACTGTATCGACAAGGATCCCGAACATCAGGAAACCCAAGACGAATTGCTGGTAAAATACGCTCAACTGACCGGCAAGCTATAAGGATAAAATGATGAAAACATTACTGCTTATTGCTGCATTACTCAGTCTTGGCGCCTGTGCCGAGCTCAAGGAAACCGGCCGAACCATAGGCCACACCACCAGAGACGTGACCAAGGAGATAGGCCACACCACCCGGGATGTGACCCGTGAAATCGGCCACGCCTCCCGTGATGCCGCCAAATCGGTCAAGGAAGAATTAAAAGACTGAGCCATCACGTCCAAGAAGTTCAAGCCCTTTCTCGCCAGCCAACAGGGCAAAGCTCTGCCCGGTTGGCAAGCACATTCAAACATCAGAGTTATCAGGCGGCATTGGCCCTCATACCGTGAGGCACGGGCAAACCGGCTTCATTCACATTAACGAAGACCATCTTGTCAATGCTGACAATAGGTGCCAGATTCAATTTATTGCGCACTTCGCAGCGAATAGTGATGGAAGTATGTCCCAGGCTGATAAGCTCGAGGCCAAACTCAATCACATCCCCAAGCTTGGCCGGGGTCATAAAGTTGATTTCCGAGATAAGCTTGGTCACATGGCTGACACTCTTCATCTGGCATGCGGCGAAGATGGCGGCTTCCTCATCAATCCAGCTCATCAACTGTCCACCGAACAAGGCTCCCGCCGGGTTGAGATGTTCGTGTTTAACCAAACGCCGACTGTAGTATTTCATGTTTGCGTCCTCGCATTCACCTGTGATTGGAATTCTCACTTGAACTAAAGCAAATTGGACGCCAAACATTCAATCAATATAATTCAATAAGTTACACCACACTTATGCTCATAAATGCCATTACGGTGCACCAGGATAACTCCTGCTGCACCGTAATGGACCATGCTCAAACCTGACTGAGCACCCGCTTGAAGGCCTGCAGAGTCTTGTCGATATCGGCGGCGCTGATATCTTTGTGCGTCACCAAGCGTAGTTGCCGAGCGCCGCTGATACGCACTCCTTCCTGCAACAAGCCTTTGACCAGAGCTTCAATATCCACTTCATCGGCCAAAGTGGCAAACACCATATTAGTTTGTACCTGGCTCATATCCAGTGCCAGCTCATCCAACTGACTCAAACCTTCGGCCAAAACCTTGGCATTGGCGTGATCTTCCGCCAAACGCGCCACCTGCTCAGTCAAGGCCAACTCAGCGGCAGCAGCCAGGATCCCGGCCTGGCGCATTCCGCCACCCAGCATCTTGCGCCAGCGACGCGCCTTGTGAATAAGCCGCTCATCCCCGAGTAATAAAGAGCCAACCGGTGCCGCCAACCCCTTGGATAGACAGATGGATACCGAGTCGAAATACTGGGTTATATCGGCTATCTCCAACCCCTGCGCCACAGCCGCATTGGCCACCCTGGCGCCATCGAGATGGATTTTCAAACCGTGATTGAAGGCCAGGTGCTGCGCCTTGGCCAGGTACTCCTGCGGCAATATCTTTCCGCCTATGGTGTTTTCCAGGCTTAATAGACGGGTGCGGGCAAAGTGAAAATCATCGGGTTTGATGGCAGCGCGAATATCTTCAAGCGCTATGCTGCCATCGGCCTGATTATTCAGTGGTTGAGGCTGAATACTGCCTAACACGGCCGCGCCACCGCCTTCAAACTTATAATTGTGGGCTTGTTGACCACACAGATATTCATCGCCCCGCTCGCAGTGGGACATGAGTGCCAACAGGTTGGCCTGAGTGCCCGAGCTGGTAAACAAGGCACTGTCAAAGCCGAACATCTCGGCGGCCATAGCTTCGAGGCGATTTACCGTAGGATCATCGCCGTAAACATCATCGCCCACCTGCGCGGCCGCCATGGCCTGACGCATCGCAGCAGTAGGTTGAGTCACGGTATCGCTTCTGAAATCTATCATCTATCCCCCATATCACATCCAGTTGCCCCACATTAAGATACATGAGGCCAAAACACTCTAGCGCTGCTCGGCTTGACTGTACAGCGCCAGGAGCGCAAAGCGGAATAACTGGAGTTTTCACCTAATTGGGAGCAACAATAAACCCAAACAAACCGACAGCAAGACAAAGATAAAAATCAATCAGTAATCCTCATGCGCAAAAAAATACAAAACCATTTAAAATCATAAAACTAAAAAACAAGAATCTAAACAAATCAAATAAAACATAAATAAAACTAATCCAAATATTTAAATAAAATCACTATTAAACTGCGGTGTTTTCCGGCAGAATTCTGATCCTCTGTTATTTTGATGCGAATATTATGCAAGAAGCTCAGTTTATCGCCATACTTTGGCTGATTGGTGTACTGGCCGAAGCTATGACCGGTGCCTTGGCGGCGGGTAAAAAACAGATGGATCTCTTTGGCGTGGTAATTATAGGTTGTGCTACCGCCATAGGCGGCGGCACGCTCAGAGACATCTTGTTGGGTAACTACCCGTTAATCTGGGTAGAAAACTGGCATTATCTGGTGGCTATCGGCTTTGCTTCACTGCTGACGGTGATAATCGCCCCTGTGATGCGTTACCTGTCAAAGCTGTTTCTGGCAATCGATGCTCTTGGCCTGGCAGTGTTTTCCATTGTCGGAGCTCAAAAGACCCTGCTGCTGGGCTTCAGCCCAGTTGTCGCTGTGGTGATGGGAGTGATTACCGGGGTTTTTGGCGGTATTATTCGCGATATTCTCTGTAATCAGATGCCGCTTATATTCCGCAAAGAGTTGTACGCTGTGATCTCCATTATCACGGCTGGGCTCTATGTATTTTTATCGCAATGGCAACTGACAGAATGGCTAAATCTCAGCCTGTGCCTCACTCTAGGGTTCAGTTTGAGGATGCTGGCTATAAAGTATCACTGGGCCATGCCAACCTTCGACTACCAAACCGGCTCAGATCCACATCCGGATTGATAATACACTTGGTAAGCACTGCCAAGCCAAACACAGATCCAACGTATTGTTTATCAGTTGGATCTGTGTTTATTAACCTACAGCTGTAGATGTTTCATCTAGCTGTTAATTTTGGAGGCCTGCTTGGCTTCCAAAACCAGACTATAATTCCTCATCCAGAACCGCAAACATGTGCTGTTTAAGGCTATCAAAATCGGCCGGCAGAACAGCCGACAGCAACGCCTTATCGGCCACTCTTTGCAATGCCAGAGGCAGTGGCAGGCTGGTGTTCAGCTCGCGGTCGACCACATCCTTGAATTTGGCCGGATGCGCGGTTGCCAGAAAGATCCCCTGCTCTTCCTCCTTCAATGACAAGCGCAGTGCCTCGGCAGCCACCGCCGCATGGGGCTCGGCCAGATAACCTGTCTGCTCAAGCGCTAACATGGCCTGACGGGTTTGCCCCTCGGACAGCGCCAGGCCGGACAAGTCAGACAGTGGCCATTTCATCTCGGCAAAAATCGCTTCCACTCTGGGCCAGTTACTCGGCTCGGACACATCCATGGCGTTGGACATGGTCGCAACGGTCTGCCGCGGTGCCCAATCACCAAAACTCAAATAGCGCGGTACAGTATCATTGCTGTTGGTGGCCGCCACAAAGCGCTTGATAGGCAATCCCATGGCTTTGGCCAGCAGACCCGCGGTCAGGTTACCGAAGTTACCACTGGGAACACTGACAACCGGCGCCGATTGATGCTGCTTTCTATGCTGGGCAACCGCTTCAAAGTAATAACAGATCTGCGCCAGCAAGCGGCTGATGTTGATGGAGTTGGCCGAGTTCAGGTGTAAACCGTCACGAATATCACTGTCTTCAAAGGCCTGCTTGACCAAATGCTGACAAGCATCGAAGTCGGCTTCGACCGCAACAGTGTGAATATTGCCGCCCAGAGTGGCAAACATCTTCTCTTGCAACTCACTTATCTTGCCTTTGGGATAGAGCACCATCACCCGCACCTTATCCAGGCCAAAGAAGGCATCGGCCACCGCCGCACCTGTATCCCCTGAGGTAGCGGTCAAAATAGTCAGAGGCTCTGAGCCGCCAAGCTGGTTGAGACACTGAGCCATAAAGCGGGCACCGAAGTCCTTGAAAGCCAAGGTTGGCCCATGAAACAGCTCCAGACAACTGCGCTGTTCGTCTACCTGCACCAGCGGCAGAGGGAAATTAAACGCCTTCTCCACCAGCTTGTCGACACAGTCCTGCCCCAATTCATCGGCGAGCCAAGCACCGAGTATCTGCTTGCTGCGCTCGACAAAAGGCAGGGCCAACAGGGCATCGACATCTGCCAGTTTCGGGATCCGGGTTGGGAAAAAGAGCCCTCGGTCCATGCCAAGACCCAGCTTGAGCGCTTCAGTAAAACTTACCCGCTGTGCCGGGTGCTTGAGGTTATAGAGTTCCATATTGATGCCTTAAATTCTTTTTTGGATGAAAATGCGTTTCAGGACAATATCCGGGTGCCTTGAATATCCAGGCGGCAGATGTGGGCAAAGCCGCCCGCTTCGGTTAAATAGTGTTGCTCCAGGTAGCGTTTGGCCTGCTCGGCGCGGGCCAGATCGCCGCTGATGGAAAACAGGGTTGGGCCGCTGCCGGAAATCCCGGTGGCCAACATACCCAGCTCAGACAATCCGCGCCGCGCCGCCAGATACCCGGGGATAGCCTCGGCTCGATAGGGTTCAGCCAACACATCTTTCAACACAGTCAGCGCCAGTGCCTCATCCTGGCGGTAACAGGCATGAACAAAGGCGCTGAGATTGCGACCAAATTCTATGCAGGTTCCCTTATCGTATTGGTTCGGCATCAAGGCGCGCATGGCCGCCGTCGACAATGAAATCCCGGGATAGGCCACCAGCCAGTACCAAGAATCAAAGGCCGGCAAGGGTTCACAGATACGCCCGGGCAAATCCAGCATCAGTTGCAATCCACCCAAATAGCAAGGCGCCACGTTGTCATAGTGCACCGAGCCGCTGATCTCCCCTTCAAAACGCCCCATCAACGCCAGCAAGGCCTGCTCATCATAGGGACGGCTGAAATATTCATTGAGACCATAGAGCGCTGCCACCACTGAACTGGCACTGGAACCAAGGCCGCTGCCTACCGGCAGGTTCTTGGACAGGGTCAAGGAAACGCCTTGATTGATCCCGGCCTCACCTAGGAAAAACTCGGCGCAGCGATAGACAATATTCTGCTGCGGCTCCTGCGGCAGCTTATGAGCCCAAGGGCCAAGTTGAGTCAGAGAAACGCCGCATGGCGCAGGGCCCACTGTGACTGTATCCCCCAGTAAACTGCCATCAATGGGGGCCAGTGCGGCGCCCAGCAAATCAAAGCCGACACCGACATTTCCCATAGAGGCGGGCGCATAGACAGTCACGGGGGCATTGGCGGGAATAAACTGACTCATGCGCTGACCTCCCGAGTCCAGTTGAGGGTTCTGAGTAAGTCGGCAAACACCCCGGCGGCCGTCACTTCAGTACCGGCGCCATAGCCTCTGAGCACAAAGGGGATCGGCTGGTAGTAGCGGCTGTAGAAAGCCAGCGCATTCTCACCACCTTTGACGCTGAACAGGGGATCATCAGCCGCCACTTCGGCGATACGCACCCTGCAACCTGATTCATCTATCTGGCCGACATAACGCAGGCGTTTACCCTTGGCATGGGCAGCAGCCACTCGTTCGGCAACGGCGGCATCCAGCTGTGGCAAAGCCGCCATAAACTGGGCTACATCGCCTGATGCATCAAAGTCATCCGGCAAGACAGACTCCACCTGAATATCATCCAGCTCCAGCGGCAAGCCCACTTCCCGGGCCAAAATCAACACCTTGCGCGCCACATCCATACCATTGAGGTCGTCTCTGGGGTCCGGCTCAGTGAAGCATTTTTCCCGGGCAATGGCCGTGGCCTGTGACAGACTCATCCCCTCATCCAGCATACCGAAGATAAACGACAGCGAACCCGAGAGTATCCCCTGGAAACGCAACAGCTTATCACCGGCAAACAGCAGCTTTTTCAGGTTATCGATAACCGGCAAACCGGCGCCGACATTGGTTTCATAAAGGAACTGACGCCGCTGGGCCAGCGCGGTTTGCCGCAGCGCGCGGTAAAAAGCCAGCTCACGGGTATTGGCCTTCTTGTTGGGTGTCACCACGTGTAAACCGGCATTCATCACATCCAGATAACGGCCGGCAATGACATCCGAAGAGGTACAATCCAGCAATACGGGATTGAGTAACTGCTGCTCCTTGGCCCAGGCCAACATCTGTGTCAGATCAAAAGCGACGGACGAGTCGTTGAGCCTTGACTGCCAATCGGCCAGGGAGATACCGGCGGCGTCGAGCAACATCTTGCCTGAGTTGGCGATGGCACAAACCCGAATGCTGATATGTTGCCCTTTGAGCATGGCTTCCTGCTGTTTTATCTGCTCCAACAAGCCAGCACCTATGTTACCGGCACCAACCAGGAAGACATCGAGATACTGCTGCACATCGAAAAAGCCCTGGTGACAGGCCGCCACCGCATGACGCGTCTTGCGCTGCTCGACCACGGCAGAAATAGAGCGCTCGGACGAGCCCTGGGCAATGGCAATGATATTGACACTGGCCTGAGCCAGAGCCTGAAAGAAGCGCGCGGCCACGCCCTTGTGGGTACGCATACCGTCACCTATCAGGGATACTATCGCCAGTTGATCCCGCATCTCCAGCGGCTCCAACAGTTCACTCTTGAGCTCTAGTTCAAATTCCTGCTCCAGCGCCCACTTGACTCTGGGGGCATCCAAAGTGGCCACACAGAAACTAATGCTGTACTCACTGGAGCTTTGAGTGATTAGTGATACCGAAACCTTGGCTCTGGCGATGGACTCCAGAATACGCGACGCCATACCCACCATGCCTTTCATTCCCGGGCCTGAAACGTTGAACATGGTTTGGTTGTCCAGATTAGAGATCGCCTTGACCTGCAGCCCGGTCTGATCCGGCTGATTGGATACCAGAGTACCCGGCGCCTGGGGGTTGAAACTGTTTTTGATGTAGCAAGGAATTTGGAACTGGGCTATGGGTGAAATGGTCTTGGGGTGCAGCACCTTGGCGCCAAAATAGGAAAGTTCCATTGCCTCCTGATAACTGAGCTGAGAGAGCAGCTTGGCATCGGCAACCACCCGGGGGTCGGTATTGTATACCCCATCGACATCTGTCCAGATTTCGCAGCTGTCGGCATCCAGACAGGCTGCCAGAACTGCGGCCGAATAATCCGAACCATTGCGTCCCAGAGTCACCACCTTGCCATCGGCACCGGCGGCGGTAAACCCGGGCATAACCCACACTCTTTGCTCATCGAGTTTGAGCAACGCAAATCTGGGCTTACTGACGGCGATATCCACCACAGACTCCAGGGGTGTACCGACACCTAGGAATAATTCCCTCGGATCAAGTAAACCGGCGCTGACTCCCTTATTTTTGAGCACTTCAACCATCAAGGCGGCCGAGAGTCGCTCCCCGGCTACCAGGATCTCGGCCCGCACACTGTCAGGACACTCCCCGAGAAGCTGAACTCCTGCCAATTTTGCGCGCCAACTCGCCAGTTGCTGTGCCAATACCTTCTTCAGCTGCTGTCTGGCTTCCTCTGCGAGAGATACAGATGCATCGGCATACAAGGCTTCAAATACCTCAGCCACCTTGGCAAGGGCCTCGTCAACATCCCCCTTGGCCAACACCATATTAACCATGGCCAACAGATTGTTGGTTACGGTTGCCGGCGCCGACAGTACTGTGGCCACTTGCTCTTCTCTGGCACTGGTCAGAACAATTTCTGCTGCCATTTCAAACCTTTGCCAGTTTGCCAGCGAGGTACCGCCGAACTTCATCACTTTCATCTGTATCTCCTTTAATTACCGCGCCCGCCCAGGAAACAAAAAAGCCCGCTCCTGGATGGGAGCGGGCTTCTTGTTTGCAATTCTTCAGGGTATAGTCAGCCCGCCCCCACACTGGTAATGGTGGTGGTTGTAATGGTGGTAATTACAACTGAGCTTAGCTGATACATTAGGTTTCTATACTCGTTCGTTCTCTTGTATTCAGGCCGGTTCATTCAGGAGTCAATCTCCCAGGAATGGCAGCAATGCAAACAGGATTGCTTTTTTATGTGGCGCTTGTCAAGGGGCGTTTTCATGAAAGTTTTAATAAAATGCCAATCTCATTAAATAAGTCTCACCAAAGTCTGTTTTTAACTGGATAAGTATCAACAAAACTCCCTTATTACCTTTAACCTTGACGTAAAGTGTATTGGATTAAAAGTTGAGTATCAGCCAAGCAAGCGCAGTCAAGCACACCAAGATTCAAGTCAGTACCCCCAAATAGAAATTTTAGAAAAGACGCCTGAACAATAATGGCTTTTCTAATGCCAACCTGACCTAAAATGTCATCTTGGTGGCAAAACTCTGTGCAACAGTTGGCATAAGCAACGCTCGGATATCGCCAGCGCGGAAAAAGCACGTTATCATGCGGCCACATTCTGAACGGGAGGCGATATGCAAATCACCCAACACAGCGCGGTTACCATTCACTACCGCCTGACTGACGCCAAGGGTCAGTTGATAGAAAGTTCTTTTGAGGCAGATCCTATGGTCTACCTCCACGGTATGGAAAACCTGATCCCGGGACTTGAAAAAGCACTGGAAGGCAAGAGCAAAGGCGATACGCTGGAAGTGACCATAGATGCCGAGGAAGCCTATGGCCCATACCATGATGGTCTGCGTCAGGAAGTTCCTCTGGAAGCCTTTGGCGATATCCAGGACATAGTACCTGGTATGCGCTTCATCGCCGAAACTGAAATGGGCCAGCGCCCGGTACAAGTGACCGAAGTACTGGACAACAGTGTTATCGTTGATGGCAACCACCCTCTGGCAGGCCAATCACTGACCTTTAATGTCGAAGTGATGGACGTGCGTGAAGCGACAGCCGAAGAGATTGCTCACGGCCATATCCACGCCCATGGCGGTTGTGGTGGTCACGGCCACGATCACGGCGGTTGCTGTGGCGGTCACGATCACGAACACGGCGGCTGCTGTAATTCAGATGCCGAAGAAGACGCCAAGAAAGAAGGTTGTGACGGTAACGGTGGTTGCGGCTGCCGAGGTTGATAGCCAGTCATACTGACGCCTAAACATATTACTGATTACAATCGAGAGTCCGGCCAATGCCGGACTCTTTGTTTATGGCACTTGGAAAAACAAGGCCTGGTGCCCTGCTTTGGACTAAAATTAATAGATACTCCCGGATACGAAGAAATGCCCCGTGATCTTATCCAGATTGGTCTATGAGAGCCTGCCCTATCTGTATTTTTTAACCGGTAGCCTGACGCTCTATTTACTCGAATCCTTACTTGGGATCCTGGGATCAGTTTTGCTTATATTGGTTGCGGCCCGGATTTACAACCTGCGTTCGAGTCACAGACGCAGCGATCCCAAACGCCTGCGACGGGGAGGAGTTTGGCCCGCCCCCCTGTATGCAGGATTGCCTTTCCTCTGGCTGTTGTCGGGCATGTTGCTGTTAAGGTTTGCCGACCAGGAAGTATATCAACTACTAGGACTGCTCATCTGTGCCTGGGGCGGCTATATTTTGAATCAGCGCCATCTATACCGCCGCCACAAATTGCCGCGACAACCCCTAATGTGACTCAAAGGATCAAGGCGCGGATTTTTTCTCTAAGCGCTTCGGGCATATGCTTCAAATAATTGGAGCAACGGGTTATGGTTGCTATGCTCACCTCGAACTCGGCCGCAATCTGCCGCTGACTCATCTCACCTTCAAGCAATACCTGAAACACCTTCAAACGGCCGGCGATGGCATGTCTTTCATCATCGGTCAGCAGTAATTCAAACAGGCAATTAAGGTCTTCGGGATTATTGTGAGTCAGTACTTTCTCCAGTACTGATATCCAATCAGGGCGCATAGCAACTCTTTCGTGTTCACGTAATGGTACGTGAACACAGTATAGCGTTGTTTTCTTGCGAAAAAAAGTCGTGTTTTAGCAGCCAGTTACTGACAAAACTTTACATGTAAACTGAAAAAGTCTACTCCCTAGGTCAAACAAAATGTGTACAATAGCCAAGCAATGTCACATTAACGCACAAACTTGTGAGAATGATAATGAAAAAATACTTACTGATGTTAGCCGCCACCGCGGCGCTTAGCGCTACAGCTGTTCAGGCCCACAACTTTGAAAGCAGCGATGATGCCATCCAGTACCGTCAGTCTGGTTTCAGCCTGATGGCCTATAACTTCGGTGATATCGGTGCCATGCTCAAAGGCAAGAAAGACTTTAACGCCGATGTTGCAGCTATGCGTGCAGCCAATGTGGCAGCCCTGGCGAAACTGCCACTGGAAGGCTTTATCGATGGTTCAGACAAAGGTGATACTGAAGCCCTGGCCAAGATTTGGGCCGACAAGGCTGACTTTGAAGCCAAGTTCAAAGAACTGCAAACCAATGCCGACGCCCTGGCTCTTGCAGCCAAAGGCGGCGACAAGAATGAGCTGAAAAAAGCCTTCGGTGCCGTTGGCAAGAGCTGCAAAGGCTGCCACGACGTATACAAGAAAGACTAATCTCTTTCGTTGATTACATTAAAAAAGCCTGCATCAAGCAGGCTTTTTATTGTTTGGAAGCTTACAACATACCTATCACGGGCATCATCAAAAAGTGCACCACAGGCACGGCGACTACCAATAAAAGCACCAATGCCAGTATCAAAGAGGCAAACCTGGGTTGCTGCGCTTCCGCAGCCGGTAAGCGCTTATAGCCACTGAACATTGCCCCCACCAGCTTTTCACCTTTGAAGCGGTGCAGCAAGACGGCGGCCACATGAATCCCGGCAAGGATCAATAAAAGATCAAAATTTTTCTTGTGTAGCCAGGTAAACCAACTGGCAGTTTCACCGCTAACAAAAGAAACCAAGGGTCCTTCGGTAAATATCTCATCTGTGGCAAATAACCCCGACACCAGTTGCAGACTGATGATGGTCAGCAAGAGTATTACCATATAACCCCCTAGAGGATTATGCCCCAGAGAATGAGGAGCCTGCTTGGCCCGCATTTTGGCAAGATAATCCAATGCCTGACGGGGATGGCGAACAAAATGACTGAAACGGGCGGTGTCACTGCCGATAAAGCCCCAAATAAGCCGTACCACCAACAAGATCATCAGACTATAGGCGAACAACTGGTGATAGCTCATCTCGCCCTGATCGGCACTCCACCACAGCCCGCCCAAGAGCAGCAACATGCCCCAATGAAACACCCGTACAGGTATATCCCAGACCTTCACTTTAACTTCGTTGTTATTCATAAAGTACTTCCTGTTATCACCCGTTTTGGCCCGAACGGCATAAGGGTAAAGAGTTGTAGATAATACACATGATGATATTTAAAGCGACGGGAGGAGGCAATCGGAAAGGACTGATACTCAGTGATCTCATCAAATATGGCCCTTTATCAACCAGGGTTCAAGACTTTTCAGGGCAAAATAATCCAAACTTGTCTAAGTGATCAAATAAGTGACAAACGCTCTCTGACTCGCCACAAATATTGATCTGGATCACATTTTTAAGTCTGGGGATTGTTAATCTGAAGCCAAGGAAGCAACAGAGGGTTTGACAATATGCTAAAGATCACCAGCAAGCAATTTGAAGTCACAGCTGCCATCCGTGAACGCGTTGAGAGTCGCCTTACCAAACTGGACCGTTACGATACTCAGCTGATTAATCCCCATGTCATCATCCTCAAAGAAGGGCCACTCTTTAAAATAGAAGCATCAATTAAACTGGCCAACGGACAACTTTTTGCCCAGGCGAAACATGAAAATCTCTACGCAGCCATAAATGCAATGGGACAAAAGCTGGAAAAACAGCTCAATCGCCTGACCCACAAACCCGCAGCTCAGCGTGGTGCCTTTGAACCCGAAGCCACCGAACCTGAGTTCGAATACGATTACAAGGAGGACTACGCAGCTTGATATTTCAATCTCCCACTAACCAGCGCACCTCCGGGTGCGCTTTTCATTATTGAAGCCTAGGATTTTTTGATTGACAGCCCAAGGGGATAGTTTTAGCTTAATCGTCATGCCATACCTTAATCGCTCGTTTTTTATTTTCTTTTTTACACCTTATTCCCGGAGGCGGCCCTGACGTGTAAAAACGAAAATGAAAATTGCCAAGCCTCCCACCAGGGAGGCTTTTTTGTCTGTATCATGCACTGAGTATTACTGGTTTAGAGGTCTGAATGAATAAAGTACCGCCGCTGGAGCGAATAAGGGATGACATCACTACCCTGGACAGGGATCTGTTGGCGCTGTTGGCCAAACGTCGACAACTCAGCCTGGAAGTCGCCCGCAGCAAAGAGGTGGACATTCGCCCTATCCGTGATACCCAGAGAGAAAAAGAACTCTTGGCAAGGTTGGTTCGCCAAGGGCGGGAACAGGGATTGGATGCCCATTATGTCATCAGTCTGTACCAGGCCATAATTGAAGATTCAGTGCTGAACCAGCAGGCCTACCTCCAGGGCAGAGCCAATCCCGAAACCCAAAAACAGCAATACTGCATCGCCTATTTGGGCGCCAGAGGTTCATATTCCTATCTGGCCGCCAGTCGCTACTGTCAACGCCGTCAGGTAGAGATGCAGGATCTGGGTTGCCAGAACTTTGATGATATAGTGCAGGCTGTCGAGTCCGGCCATGCCGATTATGGGTTTCTGCCGATAGAAAACACCTCATCCGGCTCCATCAACGAAGTGTATGATGTGTTGCAGCACACCAGCCTGGCTATTGTGGGTGAAACCACTATAGAAGTGGGCCACTGTCTGCTGGCCAAAGCGGGAAGCAAACTTGCCGATATCAAAACCGTCTACGCTCACCCCCAACCCATCAGCCAATGCAGTCGCTACCTGAGCCGCCATCCCGACTTTCGTCTGGAATATTGTGCCAGCAGCGCCGAAGCGATGGAAAAGGTTCTCCAGGGCGATAGCACTGTGGCCGCTATCGGCTCCAGTGAAGGCGGCGCCCTCTACCAATTGGAACCTCTGGAGCAGGAACTGGCCAATCAAAAAATCAACCAGAGCCGTTTTATCGTAGTGGCCCGCAAGGCGATAGAAGTGCCGGAGCAACTGCCGGCCAAAACCACACTGATTATGGCAACCGGTCAAAAGCCAGGCGCCTTGGTGGAAGCTTTGCTGATCCTCAAAGATCACAACCTCAATATGAGTAAGCTGGAGTCACGCCCTATCCCGGGCACGCCTTGGGAAGAGATGTTTTATCTGGATGTCGATGCCAATCTGGCATCCATAGCTATGCAGCAAGCACTTGCCGAGCTTGAGCGACTCACCCGCTT
The DNA here is from genome assembly GCF_033842865.1 of Shewanella indica. Classification (NCBI taxonomy): domain Bacteria; kingdom Pseudomonadati; phylum Pseudomonadota; class Gammaproteobacteria; order Alteromonadales; family Shewanellaceae; genus Shewanella; species Shewanella indica. The sequence goes on along the minus strand of NZ_JAWXXR010000001.1, from coordinate 2,709,279 downwards.
TATCAAGGTACTTGGCTGTTACCCTTGTGAGACGGTCGAGCCAACTCAGCTGAGTCACAGCCAACTGTTGATTGAACCAGAGAGTTCCAGGCAGGACAGCGCCAAACCGTCACCCCAGAGACATTCCCGCCACTATAAACCGGCAAGCACAGAAATTAGTTGTGGTCAGCTCAAACTGGGACAAGGCCAGTTCGCCGCTTTGGCGCAACTTAACCTCCCCATAGATGCAGACAGCTTTGCCCCAAGCGCCAAGGCCCTCAGGGAAGCCGGATTTCAAGGGGTGGTTCTCAGTGCGCTGACGCGTCAGCCCGATGCCAAGCAGCAACTGCCCAAGTTGCAAAGCCTGTTAAACCAAGCCGGGCTGCAGAGCATTATTGCCCTGGAGCATGCAGAAGATCTGGCTCTGGCCCAGACTGCGGCCGACATGCTGCTGCTCAGCGGCAAACAGATGTACAACACAGAGCTGCTCAATGCGCTTGGCGGACAGAACCTGCCGGTGATATTGGAGCGTAATCCCATGGCCAGTCAACAGGATTGGCTGGCCAGCGCCGATACCCTGCTCGCCGGCGGGAATCAGCAGTTGATCCTCTGTGATGCGGGGGGCAGTGGATTGAATCAAGCAGAACAACTTATGTTGGATCTCGCCGCCCTGGTGGAACTAAAAACCCTGAGTCACCTGCCGCTGTTGGTGAATCCAAGCCTGTGCCTCAGCCCAAGCAGCAGTGAGCAAACACTGACGGCTCAGGCCTTGGCTATCAAGACGTTGGGCGTAGATGGTTTAATCATCGCTGCAGATGTCCGTCATCCACAGCAACATGCAGGCTTAATCACCAAGCTGTATCAGACAGCCTGAGTCGCTTCGGCAGCGGCTTTACCGGCCTCTGCCGCCTCACGGCTGCGGCGGATCAAACGGGAAACCGTTGAGCCCTGCACCATGATAGAAAAGACCACCACGGCATAAGTCATTACCAGCAAGAGATCCCTGAGCTCCAGCTCAGGGGTCAGCACTATCCCCGCCGGAATACTCATGGCCATAGCCAGCGCCAGGCCGCCCTTGAGCCCACCCCAGATCAGGATCCCCTCAGCGCCTTGGCTGTATTGCCGCATACGCCTGAACCCCAGATAAGGTAAGTACACGCTGACACATCTTGCCAACAACACCACAGGGATACTCAGCAGCACGAACCACCAGAGTTGCATATCCAGATGGGTCAACAGCAGCAGGAGTCCCAATAGCAGGAACAAGAGCGAATTGAAAAAGTGTTCAAGCAGGCCCCAGAACCTTTGCAGCAATATTCTCCCCGTGACCCCAAAGCATTTGGGCACTGTGAAATTACCCAGCACGATTCCAGCGGCCACCATGGCCAGAGGGCCGGACACCGAAAGTTTTTCTGCCATCACATAACCTGCGGTAGGCACCACCAAGGTAATCAAGAGTCTCTGGGTTTCTTCATCCGTGAGTTTCATCAGTTGATGTAGCGCAAAGGCCAGCGCCAGGCCATAGGCAATGCCGCCAACGGCCTCATGGAAAAACAGCGCGCCGACATCGGCCAGGCTCAGGGCCTCGGCGGAAAAAGCCAGCTGCGAGACAGCAACAAACAGCACCAGGCCAATGCCATCATTGAACAGCGACTCACCCTCAACCTGAATGGCAATATCCTCAGGCGCGCCGAGTTTTTTCAAGATGGCCAAAACCGCTATCGGATCGGTTGGTGATATCAAGGCCCCAAACAACAGGCAGTAACTCCAGGGCAGTGTCAATCCCAGCAGCGGCATCAAATAGAAGCAAAGCGCCGCCACTGTCAGAGTGGAAATCACAGTACCAAACAGAGCCAGACAGAGAATTTCCCATTTCTGGCTGGCCAGCACCTTGAGCCTTATCTGCAGTGCACCGGCGAAGAGCAGAAAACCCAACATACCGTTCAGCAGCAGCGCCTGAAAGTCGAGCCGCTGCAATACCGAAATGGTTTTGATATGGATATCCAGCTCAAACCACTTACCCACCACCAGGATAATCAGGCTAAGGAGCATGGCCAGGCCTGTGATGGCTATGGTTTCCTGCAGTGAGTGAAAACGGCTGGATAACAGCGAGATAATCAGTGCCAGCGCCGCCAGCACACAGAAGAGTTGATAGTCCGTCATATTTCCTTGCGATCAGGCTGACCGCTTCCCTGGTAGCAGACAAGAGCTACATGGCTTGTCCATCTGTAAGGCTGAGCCAGCCCTTGAAGATCCGGTAGCTGAACCAGATAACCCCCAGGGCGCACAAGCTAAGGCTGAGCCACAGCGGGTTGACCCAGTAGCCCATAACCAGTAGCAGTGCCAAACCCATAATACTGCGCCTTTGCCAGCGCAAGTGAGAGCCCAGCAGCGACAGAGGTGCAACCTGCCTTTGGCTTAAGTTAATCAACAGGCTCAGGATCACAGGCAGGAAAAACAATGGAAAGGCACACATAAGCGCATATAAAAAATGGCCCATACTGCGATCTTCACTGGCAAATGCTTCTGAGGGTAAGCTGGTCATAGTCTGTCTCCGGCCAACATCTGGAATGCAGGGCCCAAAGCTCTTGCCCTGCTTTAACCATACTGTGAGATCGCCACTTCTGCAATGCCGGAAACAGAATTAGAAGGGGCCGGTTTCCAGTTGAATATCACTCTTCACCCGGCTGGAGCACGCCAGCACCATACCTGAGTCAATCTCATCCTGGCTGAGTGTCTGCTGGCTGCTGCTTTCCACCTCACCGGAGACAACCCGGCACTTACAGGAGCCACAAACACCGCTGCGACAGGCGGCAATAATGGGCAAGCCTTCAGACTCCAGCGCTTCAAGCAGGGTCTGCTCGCCATTGATGCTGAGCTCAAGGCCGGCAACACTCAAACGGTAATTGGCCGAACCGTCACCCGCGGGCGCCGAGGTATTTTCAGCAAAGCTTTCCTTGTGAAAACGCGTCATATCGAAATCCGCTTGCGCCAGCATCTGCTCTGTGGCCGTCATATAAGCCTCAGGGCCACAAACATACACAGTGCGCTGACGATAATCCGGCACAAGTTGCTCCAGTGCAGCCAAGCTCAGGCGTCCCGGTAACATAGGACACTCGGCAAGGTCCCCGGGGGCTGTCTCACCTACCTGCTCCAGCAGATAGCCCAGTTTAAAGTTATCGTGACGGCTGGCCATGGCCCGCAAACTGCCTCGGAAGATGAGGTCCTGCTCGCTTCTGGCGCTGTGAATAAAGGCGATATCGCTGTCAAGATAGCTGTCGGTCAGAAAACGACTCATGGAAAACATCGGCGTAATGCCACAACCAGCGCTTAAAAATAGATAGCGCTCGGCCGGTATATCGATAAGGTTAAACTGACCGTAAGGCCCTGAAGCCATCAGGCTGTGACCCGGCTTAAGATTATCAATAAGGTAGTTGGAAATTTTGCCGCCTTCGACCCTCTTGATCGTCAGCATCAATGAGTTTGGCCGAGATGGCGAAGAGGAGATGGTATAACAGCGGCGATACTCCTCACCGGCAATCTCCAATTGCAATGCCACAAACTGCCCGGGCTTGAAATGAAAAGACAGCGGCTGGGCCGCTTTAAAACGAAAACTCACCACATCCGGGGTTTCCTGCCAGCGAGCGACACAAATGAGCCGCAGCTCTCCGGGAACCCATTGACCAGCCTGATATTGACTGATTGCCGGCGAAACTTGTAATGGATTGAGTGTCATCGAAACTCCCTCTACAGAGAAAGAAATGGCCGGCATGCCGCAGGCATCCCGGCCTCAAGAGATACGCATCAAGCGGCGCCGAGAATCGCCTCCAGGTCTTCCTCAACCGTACCAACATTGCGCAGGCCGAACTTATCTTCCAGTATCTTCAGCAAATTGGCGGTCAGGAAGGCCGGAGGGGTTGGGCCGGTACGTATGTTCTTCACTCCCAGTGACAGCAAGGTCAACAGGACCACTATCGCTTTCTGCTCAAACCAGGACAGCACCAAACTCAGCGGCAGTTCGTTGATATCACACTCAAATACCTCGGACAGTGCCAACGCCAGCTGGATCGCCGAGTAGGCGTCGTTACACTGGCCGATATCCAGCAATCTGGGGATACCGTTGATATCACCGAATTCGAGCTTGTTGAACTTGTACTTGCCACAGCCCAGGGTCAGGATCAGGCTGTCTTTGGGGGCCGCCTTGGCAAGGTCGGTGAAGTAACTGCGCTCAGCCTTGTCACCATCACAGCCGCCAATCAGGAAGAAGTGACGGATATTGCCGTTCTTGACGTTTTCAACCACGGCAGGCGCCGCGTTCATCAAAGCGTTGCGGGCGAAACCTATGGTGATCATATGGGGGATCTCATCATAGGCAAAGCCTTCAAGCGCCAGTGCCTTGTCGATAACAGCACTGAAATCGTCGCCGGTCAGGTGAGTCACGCCCGGCCAACCAACGATACTACGGGTAAAGATGCGGTCGGCATACTGACCGACATTGGGATCGATAATGCAGTTGGAAGTCATCACCACGGCGCCGGGGAAGTTGGCAAATTCCTTCTGTTGATTTTGCCAGGCGCTGCCGTAGTTCCCCACCAGATGCGGGTATTTCTTCAGTTCGGGATAAGCCAGCGCCGGCAACATCTCACCATGGGTATAGACATTGATGCCCTTGCCTTCAGTCTGTTGCAGGATGAGCTCGAGATCCTTCATATCGTGGCCCGATACCAGGATAGCCTTGCCCTTCACCGGCTTGGTGTTGACCTGAGTCGGCTCTGGATGACCAAAGGCCGCGGTTTCACCGGCATCGAGCATAGCCATCACAGAATAGTTGAGCTGACCTATCTCCATCGCGGTGGCAAACAGTTTGTCAGCATCTGTGCTGTCGGTCGCCAGAAAGGCCATGATCTCGTGGAAACGACCGGCCACTTCGCTGCTGGTTTGATCCAGAACCCGGGCGTGTTCCATATAGGCCGCCGCCCCTTTCAGGCCGTAGAGGCACAGAAGTCGCAAACCGAGAATATCTTCATTAAGGTCATCACCGCGATTGGGCGCAGCCACTTTGGCCTGCTGTAACAGCTCGGCCTTGGACGCCCCCAGCAGCAGAGTCGCCGCGGCGGACATAGGCTCGGGTGTCACGCCCCTTTGTTCGCAAAGTTCCAGATAGCGCTGCTTTAGCTGGTCTCGCAAGCGAGCGGCTTCCTTTGCATATTCGCTAATCCGCTCGTCGTCGAAGTTGACATTGGTCAGAGTGGCGAAAAATGCCTTGGGCACAAAGGTATCGACTTGCGGATCGATAACCTCAAACTCCCGGAGTTTGACAGCATAGGCAGACAGCCCCTGCAACATGTAAATCAACAGATCTTGCAGATCCGAGGTCGCGGCCAATTTACCGCACATCCCCTGGGCATAGCTGCAGCCATTACCGGCCGGGGTTCGAATGGTTTGCTCACACTGAATACAAAACACGGCATATCTCCTTTAATCATGCTTTATTTTTGCATGTTTTAAATCAGTGTACTCTTTCATCGCTCAGACGAAAGAACGTGAGTCATAAAGCTTGAAGGAGATCACCTTAAGCAATTGCTGAATAAATGGCTTTTTGACTTCTATCTTGCTGATACAAATGAAAAAGGAGCCTAAAAGGCTCCCTTGGATAAATCGCGTTGCACTGCCAGCGGAGTTGACCGCCTTGAGATCAGTGACTCTTCATATCATTGACCGACTGCAGCATACTGCGGCTCTCGCTGCGAAACTGTGGTGCAAAGTCACCGAACCATTCGGCCACCTCACGGAACTGGCGCACAAAGCCGTCTCTGTCACCGGCCTTGAGCATGGCCAAAGCGCCGGCATAGTTGTCCAGATAGTCGGAGATAGCACCCAGGCTCTCCTGCTGGGCGAAGATGATATCGGCGTAAAGCTCTGGGCTTTGGGCAAACAAGCGACCGACCATGGCCAGCTCCAGCCGGTAAATCGGCGAGCTGAACTGCAGCAGGCTATCGAGATCGGCCTGCTCCCGGCACAAGTTGAGGCCATAGACAAAGCTGGAGAAGTGACGCATCGCCTGCACCAGTTGCATCGCTTTATCATGTTTGCCGGCATCCGCCTCCACCAACCGCGCTCCCCAAATAGCTATCTGCTCCAGCAGCCAGGCATAGGCCTCACTCTGCCGACCATGGCATACCACGACAACCTGCTTGGCAAGGCTGCCCACATCCGGGCCAAACATGGGATGAAGCCCCACCACAGGCCCGCTGTGGGCCTCGAGCATGGCTTGCAGCGGCTCCGACTTTATCGAGGTCAGATCCGCAAGGATGCAATCCTTGGGCAAGTGCCGCAAACGGGAGCGAATAAGCTCACAGGTAATGGCAATCGGCACAGTGACCAATACCAGACCGGCACCGTCGAGGATAGCATCGGCATTATCCCAATCATCTTTATCGAGCAGATGCACTGGATAGCCGGAGAGTGTCAGCATCTGGGCAAACAGGGTACCCAACTGGCCACGGCCGCCAATGATCACCACCTTGTTGATATCCGGGTTCACCTGCTTGAAACCCACATCCTTCTCGTTGAGATAGGATTCCCGCATCAGACGCCTGAGCACATCCTCTATCAACTGCGGCGATACCCCCAGACTTTCGGCTTCTACGCGGCGCTTGGCCAACATGGCGGCCTCCCGCTGCGGTGCATAGATGGGCAGGCCGGCATTGTGTTTGACCGCGCCGACCTGGGCCACCAGATCCAGCCGCTGACGCAGCAACTTGAGTAACTCTTGGTCGACGCCGTCAATCAGTCCGCGTAACTTTTCCAGCTCTGCCGTGGTTTTCTCACTCATCTCAAATCTTCCGTCAGCCATTTGCCACCCTGAGCATATCAAAGCGAGTGGGTAAAATAGAACTCAGTTGCGCTGCCCCTTGCCTGAGCAGTTGCTCCGTATCCTGCCAATCTATGCAGGCATCTGTGACCGAAACCCCATAATCAAGCTCTGCAAGCGGCTTGTCACAGGCCTGACTACCGGCAAACAGATGGCTTTCCAACATCAAACCTATGATGGAGCGATTGCCCGCCGCTATCTGGTCAAATACATCCCGGCACACAGGCAGTTGCCGCCGATGATCTTTATTGGAGTTGCCATGACTACAGTCGATAATCAGTCTGGCATTGAGCCCGGCACCATGCAGCTGCCGTTCACACTCAGCCACCGAATCGGCGTCATAGTTGGGGCCAGCACCACCCCGCAGGATCACATGCCCATCCGGGTTACCGGCGGTTTGCAGCAAAGCCACCTGCCCTTGTTGATTGATCCCCATGAATCTGTGACTGCTGGCCGCCGACTTGAGGGCGTTAATGGCCACCCCCAGATTGCCATCCGTACCGTTTTTAAATCCTACCGGCATGGAAAGCCCGGAGGCCATCTCCCTGTGGGTTTGTGACTCTGTGGTTCTGGCGCCTATGGCTGACCAGGTCACCAGCTCGGAAATATATTGCGGACTGATGGGATCCAGCGCTTCAGTGGCAACCGGCAACTCGAGTTCGGCCAGAAACAGCATCAACTCCCGCGCCATCCGCAACCCTTTTTCAATATTGAAGGACTCATCCATATCGGGATCATTGATCATCCCTTTCCAGCCCACAGTCGTTCGGGGCTTTTCAAAATAGACCCGCATCAGGATAAAAAACTGATCCTTGAGCTCGTCATGGAGCTTTTTCAGTTTCAGGGCATATTCCTTGGCCGACTCAATATCGTGAATAGAGCAAGGGCCGGTAACGACCAACACCCGGTTGTCACGCTTGTGAACTATGTCAGAAACCGTCTTGCGAGCGCTGAGAATATAGCGATAGCCGTGATCAGAAAGTGGCAACTGCTGCTTGAGTTCTTCGGGAGTGATGAGGACTTGTTCGGCACTGATGTGCACATTCTCTATGTTACTGGACTGCATTCTGATCACCTGAAATTATTTTGTGCGGCATACCTGAACGCATCACTGTAGCGGTACACCATTACGGCATTACACTATGCCGAGACTGAAGCGGGAGATCAAGGGCGAAATCGGAAAAATTTTCATCTTTATTGCAAAGGAAACAGCAAACGGTTTCAGTTTGTGTTCTGTCTAGGTTTAAATGCCAAGCCTGGCTCACTTGTGGTAACCAACAAAATCGCCAAATCATCAAGCCATGAGGATGACAAAAAGTAAAAATCCACCTTGCTTGGAGGTTTCTTTATCCTGTGTTTGTTGTACCTTCTCGCCAAAGAGAGGCCAGATAAACAAATGCTATTCTCACAAAGCAGAGAAGTCATCGCTCTATTCAGGTTTCAAACAGTACAAAAGACAGTGTAAATGGCATGTCACTCAGCGGAAAGAACAGCAGGTAAGTGTCTGGATTATTGGTGACGATTCAATGCTGAACTTTAATCCACTTACTTCAGCCATTGCAGGTACATCTATTCGATTCCAGTTCGTCAGATCCGTGAGCTATTTTCCATATTACTCCTTTCCCACCTCAAGATGCGCTCCCTCGCCGTACAGCCAATGGCGTCCCTGACCTGGCTTAAAGAGGGCTTACAATGGCATCCTACCAACACCAACTGAACTGAAACGAGTTGGTCACTACAGACTGACGCACAAAGAAAAGGCGCGTCCTAAGACGCGCCCTATTTACTGCTGTCAGCCATCCCGCTGAGTTGTGCTCCCTGCACCTTCCATGCGTATGAATTTCTTCCTGTGGACACCTTGTCTCAGTGATGACAGCTTCCAAGCCATCTTTTCATCCCTGCTTACAACCATCCTGGTGTCTGCTCAATTCCCTTGAGCCTCCTTGTGGCCTCCTGGCACTCATCTTCCATGTTTGCCCATCCACGAGCGGTGTCGTCCATGAGTTGGGTTTTCCCTTAACCCAAAGGCTGGCATCCCTGAGCCTGTCCTCTACTTCATCCTGAACACTTTCCTTAGCAGACCTTCCTGTCTCAAATGGCCTTTCCTGGCGCGGCAATTTCCTTATTACCGGAAAAAATCTCCTGTGGATCCATCCTGGTGTCTGCTTTCCCTGCGAGCCGTTTCCTTGGCTTTAACTTCCCTGCAATGGTTTCAAGACGTCCTGTCTTGATTGTCATCCATGATTGAAATCCATTTATCAGGCTTCCTTGCAGCTCATCCTTGAATAGGCCTTTCCAAAACGTATCATCCTGACACTTGCCCTTCCTTGGCTGCCAACTTAAACTCCTTGGCGTTGCTTTCCTTGCTGCTCCCTCTTCCTTGGAAGCTCTGTCAAAGCATCCTGCCCTGACCACAACTTAAGTGTACCCAAGGACCCCTCTTTGAGATGGTCGATTTTAGAACAGGCTGGGAATGACGAATATTCAGCAGTCACTAATACAAGTCTAATCTATTGTTTATTAAAAATATTTAATTATTCGCCAGTAAGAACAGCCAATAAGGCTTATGTTTATCGCACAGCTTTGTGAGACATGTCTCACATTAGTACTGGTAAATAACCAAAAACACTCAGAAACGACGTTTGCCACTGACAAACTGGGCCAACATGACCCAGTCAGCCATCAAGCTATAGACTGGGTATTGAAAGGTCGCCGGCTTATTGTGTTCAAAACCAAAGTGACCAATCCAAGCAAAGCCATAACCCACCACAGGCAGAGCCAAAAGCCATACAAATTGTCCACTAAGCAAGCTGAATAACAGAATAAGTAATACCAGGGTCGAACCTAAATAATGCAAACCTCGGCATACGGGATCGGAATGCTGCGACAGGTAGAAAGGATAAAACTCAGCAAAACTCTTGTACTTTTGCTCCATGCTTAACTCCTGTTATTGGTAAACGTCATCATCAGTGTGACTGTGGTAAAAGAGCAATTCTCCTGTTAACAACCCTATATTGAGCTCAACCACAGGTACAAAGCCTTGCTCTCGAAACAGATGAGAATGACCATCCTCGGTCACAAAGACCCCAACTCCTTCCAGCTCCGGCTGCTCATCACACCAACCCAATACCGCCTGGACGAGCAACTTGCCATACCCCTTGTGTTGCTCGGTTAACGCTACTGCGATAAATTGAATAACGCCGTACTCTGTCGCCGGCAGGTGCTCCAGAATTGAATTTTCCTTCTGCATCAACTTCTGCGTCGCCTGCCAGCCCGTCCCCAGCAGCATTTTCAAACGCCAATGCCAATAGCGCCCTTCGCCTTGGGGAAGTGATGAGGTAACCACGCAGGCAACCCCAATCAAGCGCTCAGCGTCGAACAAACCAATAAGGGGCTGCTCCTGTTGCCAAAGTTCATTGAGCTCTTCACGAATTGCGGCCCTGAGCTTTTGTTCATATTCGGCGGCATTGGCAGCCGGCAAGGTCTGCAGAAAAAACGCATCATCGTGATAGGCGTTATAAAGAATTGATGCGGCCAAGCGTAAATCTTCTGCCGTCAGGTAAACGGCACGCAGGGAATCAGAAGTCTGAGTTTCCATTTGTTGTTGTCCTTGTCAGCCAAAAGGGCACTTTCCAATTTAACAATATTGGATCAGAGTACAACATCTTGCTTACCAACTATCACCACAGTTTCTGCCGGCAGCGTATCTATTCAAATTATAGATGGGATTAACTAAGCTCTTGACCTACAACCTTGCATCCAAGCCTTTAGGCGCTCCTGGTGCACAAGCGCCCCCTCCTCAATTTAAAGAAATGGATCTGCTGTTCAATTGATATAAGCTAAGGAAGCAATAATACTTACTTTTTTTATGAAGGCTTGTTCGCCCATCACTCATCACTTGGCAATATGCCGGGATTTCAGGAGGTCAGAATATGGATACCACCCACACAGACTTGGCCCATTTGTTTGAGCAATTGGGACTCCCCAGCGGCAGCAAGGCGATAGAAGGCTTTATCGACGCACATTCTATCCCCGAGGGAGTCAAACTGGTGGATGCACCATTCTGGAATGAAGCGCAACGCACTTTTTTAACAGAGGCTCTGGCCGAAGACGCCCAATGGTCAGATACCATAGATCATTTGGACGCCCAGCTCAGGCGTTGATTGAAATGAGTTTGAATTACAGCTGCGCGTAAGCCTTATCGCCCCAGCCTATCAGCTGTTGATCGCGAAACACCAAGGGGGTGCACTCATCCTTGGTGGTCTTGCCATCACTGTGTCTGTGGCGGGTACGATAAAAGAGCACCTGTACTTGCTGCTCATTGGAGAGAAAGGCTTCATTAAAGTCGGCCTGCCCCATGAGCTGCTGCACCTGTTGCTGATCCATCCCCAGGTTCAACTTGGCCAGTTGTTGCTGATTTTGCTGTTGTTGTAATTGCCAGGATTCCTTTTCATCCCAGTTGGCTTCGTGATCACCGACATTGACCACACAAGCACTAAGCCCTAAGCTTGCAATCCCCACTAGTGGCAGTAATAACTTATTCATTGTCATTCCTTGTTATATTTATCAAATGTTGACTTTTGTTAAGCAAATGCAGCAAACGCAATGCAACATGTGGGCCAATAAATAATTCAATAAATATCAAAAAGATAAAAACAAACGCCAGCTGCACTATGTAGCTATTGGCGAAAATGTGAGGTTTTTTACCAAGATGTCCACTCCACTGGAACAGGTCATGGCCGCAGCTGCGGCAGTAGCCCAAAGCGGCCATACTCCCTCTCTGGCATTGATTAAGGCAAGACTCGGCAATAAGTTACCAATGCCCGTGCTGGTTGAAGGACTGCTACGCTTCAAGTCCCTGCCTGAGAGTGAACGGGAAAAAATATCTCAAAGCCAACCTCAACAGGATGAAACTGCACCACAGCAAGCAGTGCCCACAGTAGAAGTTCTTCAGCAGGAAATCAGCTGGCTACGCCAGGAACAACAACAACTGAAACAAGAATTCGCGGACTTGCAACAAAGGCTCGCCAAGCTTGAGGAGCAGCAATAATGTTTGTCTGCGAACTCAGGTTTGAATGCTTTGCCAACACCACGATCAGCGCCGCAGAAAAAGCCATCAACACCCTGCTTGAAGCCTGGCGAGCCAATGGTCAGGTATTGGGGAGGGAATTTGCGGTGGCCTTTAGAGACGGGGAGTTCAGAGTCAGGCTGCTGCTGCCGGAAGAAACCAGTCTGGCCAACAGGCATAACAGTCCCTGGGCCAAACAGGCGTTGCAACAGTTAACCGAGGCCAAATTGCTGGCCCCCAAGGAAAAGTTCATAGGTCAGGATATCAATTCCGAGGTCAGCACCCTGGAGCCCCCAAGTTGGCAGCTGCTTTATACCAGCTATGTGCATATGTGCTCGCCACTGCGCAGCGGCGATAACTTGCTACCCATTCCCCTCTACCGTATTCCCGCGACCTTCAACGGCGATCACAAGCGGGTGATCCGTTGGCAAACCGAGTGGCAAGCCTGTGATGAACTGCAGATGGCCGCAGCAACCAAGGCCGAATTTGCCGCCCTCGAGGAGCTTTCCAGCCCGGACAGCGATCTGTTTCGCCGCGGCTGGGATTTGCGTGGCCGTATCGAATATTTGACCAAAATTCCTACCTATTACTACCTTTACCGGGTCGGGGGAGAGCGTAAGCAAGCCGAATTAACTCGTCCCTGCCCCCGCTGCGGCAACCCGGATTGGCGCCAACCCAGCCCGTTACTGGATCTATTTCATTTCCGCTGTGACAACTGCCGGATAGTTTCCAACCTCTCCTGGGATCATCAATAGCCTAGGTTCATCAATAACAGTGTTCATCAATCAATAGTGACTGTGGCAACCCCGACTGTCAGCGGCGGGAAAACAGGTGTTGCCACATAAGCTTCATTCGCGCCCAGAGACCGGGATGGTCGACATCCGCCATGGCCGGCTCCACTGGCTCGACCGCCGGCGCCACTCTGGGGCGCAGCATAACAAGAAACTCTTCCAGGCTGTCTGCCAGCTTCTTTGAGGGAAGCTCACCCGGGACCTCTCGCCAGACAGCACCGGTTTCATTATCCACGCAGATCATCTCATCACCTTGCCCCAATAGACCGATAAACCAGGTCGGTGGCTGTTTGAGCTTGCGTTTCATCATCAAATGCCCAATCAGATTCTGCTGCAGAAACTCAAAATCATCCTGACTCCAGGGCTGCAATAGTTCCCCTTCGCCGAAATCGGCTTCAAACAACAGATGCGCGGCAAAAAACTGTCCATAAAACTCGTCGATATCGGCATGCAGCGGCAACTCCAGCGCATGACTGACATTGGCAAAACTGCCTGGCTGTTCACGGCGAATAGTCTGCCACAGTAGTGGATCTTCGCCATCCTCCTGCAGCAAGCAGGGCGAGGCTTCTCCCCTGGCATAATATCTGGGGCCTTCCCCCAGACTCGACTGGTAACTTTGATGATAACGGCTGAGAAATTGCTCCAACGCCTGGGCACAAGACACTTATCGCACTTCCAAATTCAGGTATAATGGTGACCTATTTTGACACGGAAACCCGCTTGATGACACAGAATCACGACCCTTACCGGAACGCTGAAGCCTTATCTGGCCTGACACTGGGTCAGCAGACAGATTATCAAGAGCATTACGCCCCAGAGCTGTTGCAGGGTGTGCCCCGCAAACTCAACCGTGATGCAATCAACCTGAGTGCACCTCTGCCGTTTCAGGGGGCCGATATCTGGACCGGCTATGAGCTCTCCTGGCTCAATGCCAAGGGCAAGCCCATGGTAGCCATCGCCGAGTTCCAGCTGGATCTCAACAGTGAGCATTTAATTGAGTCCAAATCCTTCAAGCTCTATCTGAACAGTTTCAATCAAACCCGCTTTGACAGTACTGAAGCCGTCGAGCAGACCCTGACCCAAGATCTGAGCCGCTGTGCCAATGGCGAGGTAAAAGTCAGAGTGATTGAGCCCAAGCACTTCAACAGCCAGAGAGTTGTTGAGCTGCCGGGGCACTGCATTGACGATCTGGATATTGAAGTCAACGACTATGAGTTCAACCCCAAATGGCTCGAAGAAAGCACAGACGACAAGCAGATAGTCGCCGAGACCTTGAACTCCAACCTGCTTAAGTCCAACTGTTTGATCACCTCACAGCCTGATTGGGGCAGCGTGATGATCCGCTACCAGGGCCCCAAGATAGACAGGGAAAAACTGCTGCGTTATCTGATCTCTTTCCGCCAGCATAACGAGTTCCACGAACAGTGTGTGGAGCGGATATTCACCGATCTGAAGCGTTTCTGCCATTGCAGTAAATTGACCGTCTACGCCCGCTACACCCGCAGAGGTGGATTGGACATCAACCCTTTCCGCAGTGACTTTGAGCACGTGCCGGAAAGCCAACGCCTGGCTAGACAGTAATCGAACATAAAGCGGCTTTAAGGCCGCTTTTTCATTCTTGCGCGTTACCTATTTCAGAGTGCTACTGGCCAAGGTGCCACTGCAGTTGCCAGTTGATGGCTGCAGGCGCCCCTATGGTCAGGGCCAATCGATAACCCGGCTCCATATGGCCAAGCCAACTCTGCCATCGGGTGTTTTCCTTAGGCTTTAACAAAAGCCCACGGCGCATCGAAGCAATCTCGGCAGGCCGCTCGGCCGAGCATGCTTCCCCTGAACTCAAGTCGAACGCAAACCCATCAAGCGGCTGCGCCAACCCCTTGCCGGTCGCCTTGATATAAGACTCTTTCAAGGCCCAGAGGTCGAAAAACGCCTCTCGCCGCGTGGCATCATCCAGATTTCGTAACTGCTGCAGCTCAAAAGGCGCAAAATAGTGGCGCATCACAGTATCAATAGCCGTACGCATCCGTAAACGCTCTATATCGACGCCAAGCTGCAACTCAGGGGAAGGATGTTTCAGCAATGCCAACAGCAGCCAATCACCGCTGTGACTGAGGTTAAAATGCAGCTGAGTCTGTTGAAACTGCTCATCACAAAGGCGCGGCTTACCCTGGGGACCATAATCGAAACACCACTCCCGGGCTGCAAGCGGCGCTTGAGTACTCAGGGTCTTTCTCAGCAAGGCGCGGCTTGTTATTGCCCGTTGCTTAACCTCTTTATGGCTTATTCGGGCAAACTTTTCCCGCTCGGCCGGCGCTAGGCACAGCGCCAGATCTTTGAGTTTTAAAGGCTCACTGGGGCTTAAGGGATACAAAAAGAGCTGAACGGCGTTGATGGGAGGCTCCAAAACCAAGGGGGAGTAGGCTATTTTGCCCTGGCCTCCCCCTCGGTCTCAAGTGCTAATCATTCATGTTTTGCTGATTCATTTTATCGACATAGGCTCTCGCCTCTTCCCGCTCTCTGTCCCGCTGCTGGGCAGTTGTACAGCGGCGGTTGGGAATATTGCTTCCCGTAACCCTAACCCGATCGCAGCGGTATCCCTGTTCATCGAGTCTTTGTTGGCGGGCCGCGTCCTCTGGCGACAACTCGGCGGTCGTGGCACTGGTACCACTGCAACCGGCGCCGAGTACTGTAAACAAGGCCGCACTCGCCATTCCCAGTAGATTATTTTTTGTTAAATACACCTGACACTCTCCATTTCTGTTGCTGATGCCAGTTCATCCAGCTGCCCTAAAGGCAGATACCCAGGTTGTAACATAAGCTGCAATATAAGCTGCAACAGACCGCAGGGGATTAGGGATAAATAGGTATCAGATATCCATTTTTACAGCACAAAAAACCAAAACAACCAAGTTATATCAATTTAAAAACAAATCAACAACAAGTCATTCCGGACTCATTTGCGAGTAAGTGCCTTAAAACAAAAGCAGGATTTTCAGTCCCAGATGATTGTATCGAGCGGCAGGCACTGGTAATCTGCTTCACCTGTTACTGAAATAACAGCCTGACGCTCAGTATTGTGGAAGTTTGCAACCATGGCAGACAGGCGAGAAAGGAAGCCCAAGGGCCCAGTCCCAGCTGATTATGAAGCAAACTCAAACCGGAAAACGGCGTCATCGTAATGCCACCACCACCCCGGAAATGCGCCGCTTTATCCAGGAGTCGGAGCTCAATGTCAGCCAACTGGCACGGTTACTGAATATCAGTGAAGCAACCGTTCGCAAGTGGCGTAAACGCGAGTCGACCCAGGATCAATCCCATACCCCGCATCATCTGAATACTACCCTGAGCGATATTCAGGAATATGTGGTTGTCGGACTGCGTTGGCAGCTCAAGCTGCCATTGGACAGGCTGTTGCAAGTCACCCAAGAGTTTATCAATCCCCATGTTTCGCGCTCCGGGCTGGCCCGCTGTCTGAAACGCCACGGCGCGTCCCGGCTCGACAATATTGATGCTGCGCACTCGCTGCCGCCGAAACACTTCAATAAGCTGCCGGTCTACAGCGGCAGCAAGATGCAAACCTACACCCTCAACAGCCAAACGCTCGCCGATGCGTTGATGCTGCCCAGTACCGATGAACACACTGTGGTTCAGGTCGAAGCCATGAGTATTCCCATTGGCCAACAGACCCATTCGGTACTCATAGGGATGGATCCCGTCAGCGGCTGGGTCTATGTCGACATCTATCAGGATGACGACACCCACGCCGCCGACCGCTACATAGCCTACGTCCTCAAGCGTGCCCCGTTTGCACTGCGCCGCTTGCTGGTACGCAACTATCATATTTTCCAATCCAGGTTTCCCGCTGCCGCCAAGGCAGGGCGCAAACCCAGGCCGCAACTTGCAGCCACCAATGGAGATGCTCAATGAGCCAAGCACAAGCCTCTCAGATAGACAAACGCCTCAACAAAAGGCTGAAAGACACGCCGATTGCCATAGTCGGCATGGCGAGCCTGTTTGCCGGCAGCCGTTATCTGAACCAGTTTTGGGATCTGATCTGCGACAAGATAGATGCCATCACCCAAGTGCCCGCCGACCGCTGGCAAGTGGCAGACTATTTTGACCCCGACAAGAAAGCCGCCGACAAGAGTTACTGCAAGCGCGGCGGCTTTATCCCGGAAGTGGATTTCAACCCCATGGAGTTTGGTCTGCCGCCTAATATCCTCGAACTGACCGACACCTCGCAGCTGCTGTCGCTGGTGGTAGCCAAAGAGGTGTTGGAGGATGCAGGTATTCATGAAGGCTCGGACTATGATCGCGACCGCATCGGCATCACCTTGGGGATTGGCGGTGGCCAGAAGATCAGCCAAAGCCTCAATGCCAGGCTGCAATACCCTGTGCTGAAAAAGGTGTTCCGCGAGAGTGGCGTCAGTGAGCAGGACAGCGAAATGCTGATCCGCAAGTTTCAGGACCAATATATTCACTGGGAGGAAAACTCCTTCCCTGGGTCGCTCGGCAATGTTATCGCCGGTCGGATTGCCAACCGTTTCGATCTCGGCGGCATGAACTGTGTGGTCGACGCTGCCTGTGCCGGCTCGCTGGCAGCAATGCGAATGGCACTCACCGAGCTGACCGAAGGCCGCAGCGATATGATGCTCACCGGAGGCGTCTGCACCGACAACTCCGCCTATATGTACATGAGCTTCTCCAAGACCCCGGCCTTTACCAGCGACGAGCAGATAAAGCCGTTCGACGCCGACTCCCGCGGCATGATGATAGGCGAAGGCATAGGCATGGTGGCGCTGAAACGCCTGGAGGATGCCGAGCGCGACGGTGACCGCATCTATGCGGTGATCAAGGGGGTTGGCGCCTCCAGCGACGGTAAGTTCAAGAGCATTTACGCGCCGCGCCCCGAAGGCCAGGCCAAGGCGCTGCAGCGGGCCTATGATGATGCCGGGTTCCCGCCCCATACTCTGGGCCTGATGGAAGCCCACGGCACAGGTACTGCCGCCGGTGATGTGGCCGAATTCAGCGGCCTCAACGCCGTAATGAGCCAGGATAATCCTGAGCTGCAGCACATTGCGCTGGGTTCAATCAAGTCCCAGGTGGGCCATACCAAGTCGACCGCCGGCACCGCCGGGGTGATCAAGGCGGCATTGGCGCTGCATCACAAGGTGTTGCCGCCCACCATCAATGTGAAGCAGCCCAACCCCAAGATGGCAGTGGAGCAATCGCCCTTCTATCTCAACACTCAAACCCGCCCCTGGATGCCAAGAACCGACGGTACGCCAAGGCGCGCCGCCGTCAGCTCCTTTGGCTTTGGTGGCACCAACTTCCACCTGGTATTGGAAGAGCACAGCCCCGAATTACCCAAGCAACCCGCTCGCCTGAGACGCACGCCTTTGCCGCTGCTTTTCTGCGCGCCGGACAAACCGGCGCTGGAGCAAGAGATAACCACTCTGCTCAAGACGCTGAACTCAGGTGCCCATGGCGACCTTGAAACCCTGTGCGCGCCCTATCGCCTCGGCAGCCAGACACAGGTACAAGGCCCAAGGCTGGGACTGCTTGCCTGCGACACCATAGAGCTGCAGCATAAGTTGCAACTGGCCTTGAGCAAACTGCAAAGCACGGCTGAAGAACAGCCGCAAACCCGTTGGCAACATCAGGGAGTCGAGTACCGCAGTGGGCCTTTGACTGAGGCCAAGACCGCCGCCCTGTTTGCCGGTCAAGGCAGTCAATATCTACAGATGGGCTCTGGGCTAACCCAGCTCTATCCCGAGCTTCGCGCCGAATTTGCCGCCGCCGACCGTGAGTTTTCCCGCCAGGGCGTAGCCGACAAGTACGGCATGGGCCCCTTGTCGGCGCGGGTGTTCCCGATAGCCAAATTCTCGCCCCAGGCCAGCAAAGAGGATGAACTGGCACTGGCCAATACCCGCTTTGCCCAAAGCGCCATTGGCGCCCTCGGCATGGGACAGTTCACTCTGCTTTGCCAGGCCGGATTCCAGGCGGATATGCTGGCCGGTCACAGCTTTGGTGAGCTGTCGGCACTGCGCGCCGCTGGTGCCTTGAGCCGTGAGAGCTATTACGCGCTGGCCTTCGCCCGAGGCGATGCCATGGCCAGTGTCCCCGAAGATAAAGATCCGGGCGCCATGAGCGCCGTTATCCTGCCTTCAGCCGCTGAGCGGAATACTCTCGAGCAACTGCTGCAGACTGAACCCGAGGTGCAGATAGCCAATATCAACAGCCCGGTTCAGCTTGTGATTGCCGGCGCGAGTGAAGCGGTAGCCCGGCTCAACCTCAAGCTGAACGAGGCAGGTTTGCGCGCCATAGCGCTGCCGGTATCCGGTGCCTTCCACACTCCGCTGGTGGCCCATGCGCAGCAACCCTTTGCCGAGGCGATTGCCCGCCAGGGCTTGAGCGATGCGAAAACGCCTCTGTATGTCAATGCCACAGGTGACAAGCTGGCACAGGATGCCGAAAGCCTCAGAGCCAACCTGGAGCAGCATATGCTCAAGCAGGTGCGCTTCAGTGAGCAGATAGAGAGCATGTACCGGGACGGCGCCAGAATATTTGTCGAGTTTGGCCCGAAAAACACCCTGGCCAGGTTGGCGCAAGCCACCTTGGGCGATCGCGCCGCCGAATGCCTGTTCCTCTCGCTGGACAGCCCAAGCTGTATCGATTCACTGGCCGCCGACACTGAGCTGAAGCAAGCCCTTATCAGCCTGGCATTGGCGGGCCTGCCTCTGACAGATCCCGATGCCTATCGCGCCGTACAAACCCAGGCCAAACACAAAGCCTCACCGATGACTATCAAGCTCGGTGCCAGTAACTATATCAGCCCGGCGACCGCCCAGAAGATGGCGGCCTCACTCAAAGAGGGCCGGATCAGTCAACAGACAAAAATAGTCGAGAAAGTCGTGGAAAAAATCGTCGAGATCCCAGTTGCGGCCGCAAGCCAAAACCCGAGTCAACCGAGCCAAGCTACAGCGCCACAAGCTGCAAACGGCCTCCCAGCAAACAGCGGCAGCGGATTACAGCAGTTTTTCAGCGCCCAGCAACAGTTGGCCGAGCTGCATCAGCAGTTTCTGAATATCCCGCTGCAATATGGCAACAGTGTGCAGCAACTGCTCGCCGAGCAAGTAAAACTGGCGACGGCCGGCAAAGCGATTCCTGACAGCCTCAATCAGACCCTGGCCATGTTCCACCAGCACCAGGCCGAGACTTTGAAGATCCACAACGACTTTATTCAGTCGCAAAATCTCGGCGCCCAGCAGTTGTTGCAACAACTTCAGGGCGGTGCTGTGTTACCAAATTCTGTGTTGACCAATGCTGTATTGCCCAATATAGAGCAGGCCCAAGCAGTACCAGTGTCTGTGTCTGTGCCCGTCCAGGCCGCAGCGCCTTTAACTCACGCCGCAGCGCCAGTAAAAGCAGCAAGCACGCCACAGCAACCAAGCCAGGTGCTACAGAGCCGGCCTCAAGCTCCAGCCCCAGCAGTAGCCGTAACCACTGCCAAGCCAAGCACAGGTGTCGAAGAGCTGATGCTGCAAGTGGTGGCAGATAAGACAGGCTACCCCACGGAAATGCTCGAGCTGGGGATGGATATGGAAGCCGATCTCGGTATCGACTCCATCAAGCGGGTGGAAATTCTCGGCACAGTGCAGGATGCCTTGCCTGAGCTGCCACAATTGGATGCCGCCACCTTGAGTGAATGCCGCACCCTGGGACAGATCGTCGATTATCTGCAGCAAAGCGCCGGTGTGGATTCCAGTGTGCAACCCGAGCCAATTCAGCCGAGCCCAGCCCTGTCAAACACGGCTCAATCAAACACAGCTAGTGATGTGACGGCACTGATGCTGCAGGTGGTGGCCGACAAGACAGGCTACCCGGCCGAAATGCTCGAGCTGGGGATGGATATGGAGGCCGATCTCGGTATCGACTCCATCAAGCGGGTGGAAATTCTCGGCACAATGCAGGATGCCTTGCCTGAGCTGCCACAATTGGATGCCGCCACCTTGAGTGAATGCCGCACTCTGGGACAGATCGTCGATTATCTGCAGCAAAGCGCCGGTGTGGATTCCAGTGTGCAACCCGAGCCAATTCAGCCGAGCCCAGCCCTGTCAAACACGGCTCAATCAAACACAGCTAGTGATGTGACGGCACTGATGCTGCAGGTGGTGGCCGACAAGACCGGCTACCCGACCGAAATGCTCGAGCTGGGGATGGATATGGAAGCCGATCTTGGTATCGATTCCATCAAACGGGTGGAGATCTTGGGCACAGTACAAGATGAATTGCCTGAGCTGCCGCCGCTGGACGCCGCCACCTTGAGTGAATGCCGCACCCTGGGGCAAATTGTCGACTATCTGCAGCAAAGCGCCGGAGTGAATTCAAGCGTTCAGCCAAGCCCGATTCAATCAAACACGGCTAGCGATGTCACGGCACTGATGCTGCAAGTGGTGGCCGACAAGACCGGCTACCCTGCCGAAATGCTCGAGCTGGGGATGGATATGGAGGCCGATCTCGGTATCGATTCCATCAAACGGGTGGAGATTCTCGGCACAGTGCAGGACCAATTGCCTGAGCTGCCGCCTCTGGATGCCGCCACCTTAAGCGAATGCCGCACCCTGGGGCAGATAGTCGATTATCTGCAGCAAAGCGCCGGAGTGGATTCAAGCGCGCAGCCTGAGCCAGTTTCAAATCAGAGTGATATCACGGCAATCATGCTGCAGGTAGTGGCGGACAAGACCGGCTACCCGGCCGAAATGCTCGAACTGGGGATGGATATGGAGGCCGATCTCGGTATCGATTCCATCAAGCGGGTGGAAATTCTCGGTACAGTGCAAGACCAATTGCCAGAGCTGCCACAGCTGGACGCCGCAAGCTTAAGCGAATGCCGCACCCTGGGGCAGATCATAGATTGTTTTGCCGGTTCAAACGCTAAGCATGCAGCCGAGCCGCTAACCCAAACCGATGAGACGCCAAACACTCAGCCGAGTGTGGCCTTGCCGCCCCATGCGGGAGTCAGCCTAAAAAAGCTGCCGGCGGCAGATAGATTCTCAGGCGCAAGCGCCGAGGCTCTGTTTGCCGCGAACAGCTGTGCGCTGCTGCTCGATGACGGCCACAACGCCGGTGTCCTGGCCAAGAAACTGACAGACAGTGGCATCAGTGTCACTCTGGTGCGCCCGGCGGCAACCGATTCGCAATCGGCGCTGGACAGCAAGCTGCCAATCCTGACTCTGGCCAGCAATGATGATGCCGGAGTCGAGGCGCTCATCGCCGGGCTCGAACAGCAAGTGGCCATCTATATCCATCTGCAGCCACAACTGCCGCGGGAACAACTCGAGGAGTTGATGCCGCTCAACATCACAGCCAAGACTCAAGTACAACTGAGCTTCCTGTTCGCCAAGCATTTGAGCCCAGCCTGGCAAACGCCGACAAAAGGCCGCCGCGCCTTTATCACTGTGGCGCGTATGGATGGTCAGCTGGGTTTCAGCGGTCAGCCCTGTGAATTGAATCAGAGCGCCCTGTTTGGCTTAACCAAGACCCTGGCGCAGGAATGGCCTCAGGTGCATTGCCGCGCGTTGGATCTTGCTCCTGAGCTTGATGCCTCGGCGCTGGCCTCGCAAGTCATGGATGCGCTCTACAGCCCGAGTCAGGATCCGTTGGAGTGGGGCAAAAGCGCCGCCGGCAGAGTGACCCTGGTAGCGACTTCGGCCGATGACCAGAATGCTGCCGATACAAGCCTGGCGCCATGCAGACTCGATAGTTCAGATAAAATACTGGTGACCGGGGGCGCAAAAGGCGTCACCCTGGACTGTGCCCTGGCGCTGGCCCGCCAAAGTGGCAGTCACTTTATTCTCGCCGGTCGCAGCAAGGCCTTGGCATTGGAAGCCTTTCCCGATTGGGCCCAAGGGCTTGAGAGCGGTCAGCTAAAAGCAGCCGCAATCACCGCGCTATTGGCCAAGGGGCAAAAGCCCTCGCCCAAGGAAGTGGAAGCCCTGATAAAACCTCTGGTCAACGCGCTTGAGATTCACGCAGCGCTCAAGCGCTTTGAGGCCATAGGTGCCAGCGCCGAATACCTGAGTCTGGATGTCAGTAACCCGGATGCGGTCGCGTCCACACTGGCGCCCATTCAAGCATTGGCGCCTATCAGCGGGCTTATTCACGGCGCCGGAGTGTTGGCCGATAAACACATCGCCGACAAGACCCTCGCCGAACTCGAATTGGTTACAGGCACTAAAGTTGGCGGCCTCTCCGCCTTGCTCAGTACCTTGGCGCCAAACAAAAAGGCCGCCGAGCACTTAAAACTGTTGGCGCTGTTTTCCTCCGCCGCCGGTTTCTACGGCAACACAGGCCAGAGCGACTACGCCATGGCCAATGAAATCCTCAATAAAACCGCTCATCGGCTGCATCATGAGTTGCCAACCACCCGAGTGATCAGTTTCAACTGGGGCCCCTGGGATGGCGGCATGGTCAATGCGGCGCTGAAGCAGATGTTTGAGTCCCGCGGCGTCTATGTGATCCCAAGAGAAGCCGGTGCCAAGCTGTTTGCCGAGGCGATTCTGGCCCGCTCGGAGCCGCAGCTGTTGATTGGCTCCAGTATGCAAGGCCCGGGGGGCAAACAAGGCCTGAACCACACAGATGTGCCAGAGGCCCAAGCTAGCTCGCAAACCCTGAGTCGCAGCATCAAGCGCCAGGAGCTGGCGCTGCTGAAAGATCACTGCATAGGCGGCAATCCGGTATGGCCGACTGTCTGCGCGCTCCAGTGGATGCTGCAAAGTGCCCAGAGCCTCTTTGGCGGCGATTGGCGCGCCGTGGACTATAAGCTGCTCAAAGGCGTGGTGTTTGACAGTGATGAAAAGCGATTGCAGCTCAGCCTGACGCTGGGAACCGACGGCGAGCTGCAGGCGAGCATCAGCTGTGATGAGCGGCCTCAGTATCAGGCGACCCTGCTGCCGTTAATGCAGCAACCGTTAATGCAGCAGCCCGCCAGTCAGCCACTGGCACATGTTTCTATGCCCGAAACAGGTGAAAGTGGGCCCGAGATAGGCGAAGGTGAGCTCCAAGTGCGTCAAGGCAGTGAGCTTTATCACAACGGCGCCCTGTTCCATGGCCCGCAGCTGCAGGCCATTACTGAGGTGCTGCAGTTTGACGACCAAGGGCTTAGCTGCCGATACCGGCTACCGGATGCCGCATCGAGCGAAGATCGCGCCCTGATCCAGCAAGACGCACTGCTGCAGGCCATGTTGGTCTGGGCCCGGATCAAATACGATGCCGCCAGCCTGCCCTCTTCCCTGGCGGCGCTCTGGCAAAACGCCCTGCTACCTGAAAATGACACCGGCCTTATTCGCCTGCAGGTGACCAAGCACTCCAGCCGTCAGCTCAGCGCCGATCTGGCCCTGTTCAACGCCGAGGGCCAACTGCAAACCGGGCTGGAAAATGCCAAGGTCACCATTAGCAAGGGGCTCAATGCCGCCTTTGAACCGGCCAAGGCCGCCACAGGTAATAGAGAAAGGCCTTGAGCAAAGCGATAGGCCCTATGCCTCACATTGAAGTAAAGCCAGCTGAGTCCGCGGCCGAAAAGCCGCTGCGGCTGGCACTGTGCCTGGTCGAAGAGGAGCAAAGCCTGGCGCCCAAGCTTAGGGCTGCCTTGCGCACTATCGCGTTTGATAGCAATCAGGTTCCCGACTGGCCTTGGCTGGTGGCCGAGGTCAAGGCCGGGGCAAGCCTGAGCCTGGTGCTGCCATCAAAGCAGCGGCTATTGCTGCTAAGCGCAGTCGATGCGGCGCAGGCAAGACTGCATCCCCAAGCCTTGCTGCAGGCCTTAAGCCATGGCGCTCACAAGCCGCAGCAGCTTCTTAAGCAGGCCTGGCAGCAGGCAAAACGCCCGGAGATAGAAGAAAGGGACACTCTGTTTCTGGAGCAATCGCTGGAACTTGAGCCGTTATGCCTGCAACTGGAGGCATTTGCCAAGCGGCGCCTGGCGCAGAAAATGGCGGGGTTGCCTTTTCAAGGCAAGTCTCTGGCGCTGGCCAGTAACTCCCAGGCTATGGCGCTGATCCTCAGCCAAGGCACAGCCTTGAGCGGCTCTTATGATAAAACAGCCTTGAGCGGTTCTTGCGATAAAACAGCCTTGAGCGGTTCTTGCGATAAAACAGCCTTGAGCGGTTCTTGTGATAAAACAGCCCTGAGCGGTTCTTGTGATAAAACAGCCTTGAGCGGTTCTTGTGATAAAACAGCCTTGAGCGGTTCTTGTGATAAAACAGCCTTGAGCGGTTCTTGTGATGAAACAGCCTTGAGCGGCTCTTGCAAAGAAACAGCCTTGAGCAGTTCTGGCGATAAAAAAGCCTTGGGCGGCTCTTGCCTGAACAGCTCTTGTGTGAGCGGCTTGGCTTCTGGAAAAAAATTAACCTCAAGCCTTTGCCCCCAAGGAGCGCCCTGGCTTTTACCGCTGACCTTGATTGCCAGCCCAAAGACTCTGCTCAGTGAGGCGCAAACTGCGCTGCAGCAGGCCCAAAGTCGCCTGAGCCAATCGATGAGCACTCATGCTCTGGCGCGCTGGCTGACGGATGAATTAAAAACCCTGGAGCAGAGCTTTTCAGGCACAGCGTCCGAGGGCGGCGAATACTATTCGCTGGTGCTTATTGGCCGAGATGCCACCGAGCTTATTGCCGAGAGCGAATTGCTCATGGGTCAGCTTCAAAAAATAACGTCTTTGGCCGAACTGCCGGAGCTTGAGCTTATTACGCCAAATGGCAGCGTTTTTTGCGCCAAGCCACTGGGCCCTGCTCGCCTCTGCTTTGTCTACCCGGGTGTCGGCACGGCTTACCATGGCATGCTCGGCGCCTTAAAACAGGCCTTTCCCAACAGTTATGCCGATTTTGAGGCCGCGGCAACAGCCGAAAATGTCGCCCTATCCACCCTGCTGCCAACAGCCTTGAGCGATGCTTCCAAAGAAACAACCTTGAGCGATAAAGCAGAGGCCGCACCCAGTCCGGCGCCAACAATGACACTCGCCGAGCAGGCCGTTGCCGGGGTCGGTGCCAGTGTGCTGCTGACGCAGATACTGCGGCGGGAGCTCAAGCTCGGCCCAGCCTTTGCCATCGGCTACTCCATGGGCGAAGCGGCCATGTTTGCCGCCAATGGCGTCTGGGACAAGCCTTTTGCTTTGGTTAAACCTACGCTGGAAAGCCGGATTTTCTCGGAGCAGATCTCGGGCGCGCTCACAGCCGTGCGCCAGGAGTGGCAACTCGATGCCAGAGATGCCATCTACTGGAACAGTTTTCTGCTGCGCATTGATGCAGACAGCATCACGCCATTATTGCAAAACCCGGCTTACTCACGGGTCTACCTCGCCATACGTCAGGGGCCAAGCTGCGTGCTGGCCGGGGATGAGGCTCAGTGCCGGGCACTGATAAAGGCCCTTGGCAAACGCGGCGTTGCCGCCAACCGGGTCACCGCCATGCACACACCTGCTGCCCTGCGTGTAAAGCCCGAATTGACCGCTTTTTATGACAGACCACTCTCGGGTGAGCTTGAACAGCCGCAGCCCGTCTATATCAGCGCCGGCAGCGAGCAGCCGCTCAAACCTGCCAGGCTTGAGCGCCAGCAGATAGCCGAGACCATAGCGACTTGTTTCAGCCAGCCACTCAATCTGGAGTCGCTGCTGCAACGGGCCCGAAAACATGGCGCGCAGCTGTTTCTGGAGGTCGGCGCCGACAGCCAAACCAGCAGCATTATCCAGGCGATGGCCGGAAAACAGCTCTCCAGCGAGATCAAGGCCTTTGGCTGCGATCGCAAGCATAGCGGCGCCGCCGACAACAAAGCATTACTCAAGGCCCTGGCTCGACTCATCAGCCACAGGGTCCCACTGGCCACAGCGGCGCTGTATCCACAGCTTGCCCGGCCCGATAAACTTAGTGACGTGAGAAAGTGAGAACAGAGTGACAAGTAAACAAGCCGAGCCCATCGCCATAGTTGGCATGGCCGCCCGCTTCCCGGGCTGTGAGGATCTGGACGCCTTCTGGCAACTGCTCAGCGAAGGCCGGGATGCCATCAGCTCCCTGAATGACAGCCAATTGGGCGCCAGTGTCAACGATTATCAAGGCGCAAAAGGCCAGAGCGACCGTTTCTATTGTGATCAGGGCGGTTATATTCGCCAGCTAAACTTCTCGCCCGAGGGCTATGCCAGATCAGCGGATGAAATGGCAACGGGTGCCCAAACCTGGGATCAGCACCTGTTGTGGGCACTCGATTGCGCCCGCAAGGCCCTGCAAAGCGCCGGGCTAACCCCTGCACAAAACGCTTCCGACTTGGCGCGCTGCGGCGCCGTGATGGGCACGCTTTCGTTCCCGACCCGAGCTTCCAACAAGGCCTTTTTGCCGCTGTATCATCACAGTGTCGATACTGCGCTGCGGCGCCGTTTCCCCGGCATGCCGCCATTGGCGTCAGCCATAGATGCAAAAACGACAGCAGATGCAAGCATTCGCCATTGGGATACGGATATCGCCGCCCAGGGCTCTGAACTGCTGTGCGATTGCCTGGGCCTTGGCGGCCCCAGCCTGAGCCTGGATGCCGCCTGCGCCAGCTCAGTCTATGCATTGCGCCTGGCCTGCGACTATCTCAGTAACCACAGCGCCGATGTGATGTTGGCCGGTGCCGTCAGCGGTGCCGATCCCTTCTTTATCCATATGGGCTTTTCCATTTTCCAGGCCTTCCCCGAGTCGGGCCAAAGCGCCCCGCTGGATAACCATTCCGGCGGCCTGTTTGCCGGTGAAGGCTGCGGCGTATTGGTGCTCAAGCGCCTGAGCGATGCCCAAAGGGATGGCGATACCATTCACGGCATAATCAGAGGCACAGGGCTTTCCAACGATGGTCGCGGCCAGTTTGTCTTAAGCCCCGCCAACAAGGGCCAGGTACTGGCGTTTGAACGGGCATCCGAGGCGGCAAATATCGCGCCATCCCAGGTGGAGGTGATTGAGTGCCACGCCACGGGTACACCTCTGGGTGACAAGGTGGAACTCAGCTCCATGGAGCAGTTTTTCGGCCCTCGTCTGGAAGGCAGCGCCGCGCCTAAAATCGGCTCGGTCAAGTCCAACCTCAGCCACTTGCTGACCGCTGCCGGCATGGCAGGCATCATCAAGTTACTGCTGTCGATGAAACACAAGCTGTTACCTGCCTCGGTGAGAATATCGGCGCCGCTGAGTTCGCCCAACGGCGTGTTTGGCGAGCACAATATAGTTCGCAGCGCCATACCCTGGCCGACCAAAGCGGGCAATCCCGGCTCGGTTGCCGGGGTATCAGTATTCGGATTCGGCGGCTGCAACGCCCACTTGCTGCTCACAGGGCCAGATACTGCCAAAGAGCTTATTCCGGCCAAACCTTCGCCGGAAGCGGCTGAACACCAAGGCACTGAGGGCCTGGCGATTGAGGGCGCCGCCGCGCATTTCGGCGCCGCCGACTCGCTCGAGACGCTCGCCAAGCTGATAACCAAAGGGCAAACGGCCACCAGAGCCCTGCCCCCCAAACGCTGGAAAGGCCTGGAGCGCAACCGCTCTTTGCTCTCCAGCATGGGGCTTGAACAGGCTCCCAATGGCGGCTACATAGACAAGTTTGAACTGGATTTCCTCAAATTCCGTCTGCCGCCCCATCCGGGAGATAGACTGGTGGCGCAGCAATTACTGCTGCTCAAGGTGGCCGATGATGCGATTCGCGATGCCAATCTGCCCATGGGTGGCCGGGTGGCTGTGTTGGTCGCCATGGAAACCGAGCTTGAGCTGCATCAGTTCCGCGGCCGGGTTAATCTGCATAGCCAGATTAGCCAGAGCCTTAACGATGCCGGCATCAACCTAAGCCAAGATGAGTATCTCGAACTCGAGCGTTTGGCGATGGACAGCGTTTTGCCCAGCGCCAGCCTCAATCAATACACCAGCTACATAGGCAACATCATGGCCTCCCGGGTCGCCTCCCAATGGGATTTCAACGGCCCGGCTTTCAGTATTTCGGCCGCCGAGCTGTCGGTTCCCCGGGCGTTGGAAGTGGCCGCCAATCTCTGCCGCACCGAGGCGTTGGACGCCGTAGTAGTGGCAGCGGTGGATCTCGCCGGCAGCGCCGAGCGGGTATTGCACTCGGGCAAGCGTCTGCAGCAGCTTGGACTGTTACCGGGTGAAGGCGCCGGCGCCTTGGTGCTGAAGCCGTCAGTGGCGCATCAAAGCGGCCGCTACGGCGCCCTGACAGAGCTGAGCTTCAAGCCGTTTTCATCAGAGGAATTAGCAGCTACAGAGCCTCTCTCTACGGCAGACTCAAGAGAGCAAGCATTTTGCCGGAACGCACAGCCCGAGATAGATGAACACAGCCCCAGCATCAAGGTTTTTCGTCGTCTCGCGGCCACCAGCCACAGCGCCGTCTCGCGTATGGGGCACAGCTTTGCCGCCGCCGGGATGGCCAGTTTGCTGCACTCGCTGCTGCGCCTGACCCAGGATAGAGATAAAGATTCCCACACCCTGCTGATAGATGGCGAGCGCCGCTGCGCCGCGGTTAATTTGCACCAGTCGGCGGAGCAAAAGGCGCGCCTGCAACAGGCGCTCCGCACGCAGAATAA
This sequence comes from Shewanella indica, assembly GCF_033842865.1. NCBI lineage: Bacteria > Pseudomonadati > Pseudomonadota > Gammaproteobacteria > Alteromonadales > Shewanellaceae > Shewanella > Shewanella indica. The sequence continues at coordinate 2,679,967 of NZ_JAWXXR010000001.1, read as the reverse complement.
AAAGAACTGTCAAGGGGCCAGTGAAAAGCCCAGTCCAAAGATAGCCGATGCAAATGTCCGCCAGCTGTGGCAAACCATCACCCTTGGCGGTGACGCCATAGAGCAGCATATCGCCACCGCCGAGCTTAAACACGAGACCGGCATTCGCCAAAAGCTTGCCCAGGCAAAGAACACTCAAGCCCAGGCAGCGCCGGTAATACACACCAGCAGCCAACAAGTTAACAGTGAACTCACTCAGGAGCTCAGCCCGGTGAACAATCAGCACGCCCCATCAGCTCTCAGACAATCCGTGCCCGGCGATAAAATTGCGGCCGCACCCCATAGAGCCGCTACCGAAGCGCACCTGCAGGCGCTGGCAGATAATCAACGGCTGGCACGTGAAGCGCACCAGGCCTTTCTCAAGAGCCGTGAAACCGGACTGGCACTGGCCAGCGCCCTCTTGGGCGCCGGAGCTGCGGCCGAAAACCGCTTAAGCGCTGAAACTATCGGCTCAGAAGACGAGCGCTCGACAGCCCAAAACTCCGCCTCAGTAGCGCCTTTGCCAGCGCGCACGCCCAATGACTCGGTCCAAACGGCTGCTAAAGCTATTGCCAAAACCATTCCCCCAAAAGCGACATCCCAAGCGCTCAAGGACAAACCCTGTATCTGGAATTATCAGGATCTGGTGCAATACGCCGAGGGCGACATAGCGCCGGTATTCGGCCCCGAGTATGCCGTGATTGACAGCTACCGCCGCCGGGTGCGACTGCCCACCACAGATTATCTGCTGGTCTCCAGGGTGACTAAACTCAATGCCCGTCTTGGCGAATACAAGCCGAGCACCATGACCACGGAGTATGATATTCCCGTGGACGCCCCCTATCTGGTCGATGGCCAGATCCCCTGGGCGGTAGCTGTGGAATCGGGCCAGTGTGACTTGATGTTGATAAGCTATCTCGGCATAGATCTGGAGAACAAGGGCGAGCGGGTCTACCGTTTGCTCGACTGTACCCTCACCTTCCTCGGCGATCTGCCCCGTGGCGGTGATACCCTGAGATATGACATCTCCATCAATCACTTCGCCCGCAACGGCGATACCCTGCTGTTTTTCTTCTCCTACGAGTGTTTTGTCGGCGAACGTCTGATCCTCAAGATGGACAACGGTTGCGCCGGTTTCTTCACCGATGCCGAGCTGGCCGATGGCAAGGGAGTCATCCGCACCGAAGAGGAGATCAAGGCCCGCAACCTGGCGATGGCGAACAAGCGCCAATTCCAGCCCTTGATCCACTGTAAACAACAGATATTTGATTATCAGCGAATGAGGCAACTGCTGAACGGTGATATCGGCGCCTGCTTTGGCCCATCTCATGACTTGGGTTACCGCCAAGCCTCGCTGTGTTTTGCCTCGGAAAAGTTCCTGATGATCGAAGAGGTCAGCAGAGTCGAGTCAAGTGGCGGCGCCTGGGGCCTGGGCCTGGTTGAAGGACACAAGCAACTGGAGCCGGATCACTGGTATTTCCCCTGTCATTTCAAGGACGATCAGGTGATGGCCGGCTCCTTGATGGCCGAGGGCTGCGGTCAGTTGCTGCAGTTCTATATGCTCTATCTTGGCCTGCACAAACACACCCGCAATGGCCGCTTCCAACCACTGGAAAGTGCGCCGCAGAAGGTGCGTTGTCGCGGACAGGTACAGCCGCAATCCAATCGTCTCACCTATCGGATGGAAGTCACCGAAATAGGGCTGACCCCCAGCCCCTGGGCCAAGGCCAATATTGAGATCTTGCTCGACGGCAAGGTGGTGGTGGACTTCCAGAATCTGGGCGTCATGCTCAAAGAAGATGAAGACTGCCACAGGTATGCCGATGACAGCAACCAGGAGCACAGCAGAAAGCTGCAACCCCCTGCCGCCTCGGCAAGTGATGCTAACGAGGCGCTGAACGCCGGACGCCAGGCGTCCATCAATGCTCCCTTGATGAGCCAGGAAAGCTGCCCGGACTCTCAGCCCATTCACGGCGTGCTCCCGGTCAGGCATGTTCCGGCGCCAGTAACACCGGACTACCCGAATCGCAGGCCAGATACTGCGCCCTTTACCCCCTGGCACATGTTCGAGTTCGCCACCGGCGATATTGAGAACTGCTTCGGCCCCGACTTTGCCGCCTACCGCGGACTTATCCCACCGCGCACCCCCTGCGGCGATCTGCAGCTCACCACCAGGGTGACACAGGTGATTGGCAAGCGCGGCGACTTCAAGTCTCCGGCCTCCTGCATCGGCGAATATGAAGTGCCGCCCAAGGCCTGGTACTTCAGTGAAAACAGTCACCCGGCGCATATGCCCTACTCGATTTTGATGGAGATAGCGCTGCAGCCCAACGGTTTTATTTCCGGCTATATGGGCACCACCTTGGGCTATGGCGACACAGAGCTTTTCTTCCGTAACCTCGACGGTAAAGGCACACTGCTGCGCCGGCTTGACCTGCGTGGCAAGACCATCAGCAACGACTCGCGTTTGCTGAGCACTGTCAAGGCGGGCACCAACATCATCCAGAGCTTCAGCTTTGTGCTCAGCGCCGATGGTGAACCCTTCTATGAAGGCGAGGCAGTATTTGGTTACTTCAAGGCCGAGGCGCTGAAAAACCAGTTGGGGCTGGATAACGGCAAGGTGACCGAGCCCTGGGATAAACAGCAGGGGCTTGTGGCCGATGTGAGCTATGATCTTCGCGCTGCCGATTGCGCTCTCTATCATGGCTCTTGGAAGCAAAAACACCTGCGCCTGCCGGGCGGTCGACTCAACTTTGTCGATTCTATCCGCATCTGCCGCCAAGGCGGCCATTCCAACTTGGGCTACATCTATGGCGAGCGCAAAATCGATGCCGCTGACTGGTTCTTCCGCTTCCATTTCCATCAGGACCCTGTGATGCCGGGCTCGCTCGGAGTGGAAGCCATGCTGGAACTCCTGAGTGCCTTTGCTCTGGACGCCGGGCTTGGGAGCCAATTCAGTAACCCAAGATTCGCCCATTGCCTGAGTCAGGTACAGTGGAAATACCGCGGTCAGATCAATCCCCTGAACCGGCAGATGTCGCTGGAGCTGCATATCACAGCCATAGAAGGTACGCCGGACAGAGTCACACTGACAGCCGATGCATGGCTCGCCAAAGATGGCCTGCGAATTTATGAAATAAAAGATCTGGCTCTGGCCATTGAAGAAGCCTGAGCCCCCAGGCAAAAACAACCGAACAGATAATGAGAGCAACAAGATGACAAGCTTCAATTGGCCCTGGGCCCTGAACCCAAATAGTGATGATGTCTTTGCGGCCACGGATAACTGTGCCAACAACGTAATCAAGGCGCTGGATAAGCCGCTGTTTGTCGCCAGACAAACCAAAGGGGAAATCCTGTTTGCCAATCAGGCGCAGCTTGCCGAGGCGAGTGCTAGCGGCAATACACTGCCGATTTGTGCCATGGTGCCGCCACTCAGCGCAGCAGCGCTCGGCGATCCGGCCTTTGCCGCCTGCCACAAAGTCAAGTACGCCTATTATGCCGGCGCCATGGCCAACGGTATCGCCTCCGAAGATCTGGTGATTGCCCTCGGCAAGGCCGGCATTCTCTGCTCATTCGGCGCCGCCGGTCTGGTGCCCGCCCGAGTGGAAGCCGCCATCGGCCGAATTCAGGCGGCGCTGCCAAGCGGCCCCTACGCCTTTAACCTGATCCACAGCCCCAGCGAACCGGCACTCGAACAAGGCGCGGTCGAGCTCTACCTCAAACACCGGGTGCGTACGGTCGAAGCCTCGGCCTTTCTGGCGCTGACCCCTCACATAGTGAGATATCGGGTGGCCGGACTGAGCCGGGACAGTGACGGCAACACCCTAATCGCCAACAAGGTGATAGCCAAGGTGAGCCGCACCGAAGTCGCCGCCCACTTTATGGCGCCGCCGCCGGAGAAAATCCTCCAGCAGCTGCTGAGCCAGGGATGGATCACCGAACTGCAGGCCGAACTTGCCAGGCAGGTGCCCATGGCCGACGACATTACCGCCGAGGCAGACTCCGGCGGTCATACCGACAATCGTCCTCTGGTTACCCTGCTGCCCACCATTATCGCCTTGCGGGATAAAATGCAGGAGAAATACGCCTACCAAGAACCTATCCGGGTTGGAGCGGGTGGCGGCATAGGCACGCCGGATGCCGCTTTGGCGGCCTTCAATATGGGCGCCGCCTTTATTGTTACCGGCTCTATCAATCAGGCCTGTATCGAAGCCGGTGCCAGCGAGCACAGCCGTAAGCTATTGGCGACAGTGGAAATGGCCGATGTCACCATGGCGCCGGCCGCAGATATGTTTGAGATGGGCGTCAAGCTGCAAGTGGTAAAACGCGGCACCCTCTTCCCCATGCGGGCCAATAAGCTTTACGAAATCTACAGCCGCTACGACTCGATAGAGGCTATTCCGGCCGATGAGCGCCAAAAGCTGGAAACTCAGGTGTTTCGCGCCAATCTGGATGAAATCTGGCAAGGTACGGTTGCCCACTTTATGGCGCGGGACCCCGAACAAATTCGCCGCGCCGAGGGCAATCCAAAGCGCAAGATGGCGCTTATTTTTCGCTGGTATCTGGGGCTATCGAGCCGCTGGTCCAACACAGGGGAAAGTGGTCGGGAGATGGATTACCAGATCTGGGCCGGGCCGGCACTGGGCGCCTTCAACGCCTGGGCCAAGGATAGCTACCTGGATGATTACCGTCAGCGCCGCGCCGTGGACTTGGCACTGCAACTGCTCGAAGGCGCCGCCTATCAAAACCGGGTCAACCAGCTGCGAAGCCAGGGCATAGCCCTGCCATCCAGCCTGGGCCATTATCGGCCGCTGAAATCGCTGGACTGATAAGAAGCGAATCTTGATGCAAAAAGACCAGAGGCAAGTTAATAACCTACCTCTGGCCTCAGTCACCATCAATCGAGCGAGTATGCCGTTAGAATGAATGGATTGAGCGACTTGTCAAACTGAGCTTACTGTTCCGACTGAAGCTCAGTCGCTCAGAACAACAGTCGCCACCGCATAGTGACGTTCATCGGCAATGGATAATAGCGCCCGCTTGGCGCCCAGTGTTTCCAGGCGTTGGCACGCCCCATCACTGAATTCAAGCTGGGGCGCACCATCGGCATTATTACTGATATGAATATGCTGAAACGAGACTCCGCGGCCGATTCCGGTTCCCAGCGCCTTGGCAGCCGCTTCCTTGGCCGCAAAGCGCTTGGCAAGAAATCGCGCCGGGTCGCTCAACGTCTGAAAGCGGGCATATTCGGCCTCGGTCAGCACCCGTTTGGCCAGCCTATCTCCGCCCCGCTCCAACTGAGCCTCAATGCGGGCGATTTCCACTATGTCGGTACCCAGTCCCAGCACAGCCATTACTCGCCTCTGCGACCTTCCAACATGAGTTGCTTCATATCTCTGACCGCCTTGTCCAGGCCGTCTATCGCCGCCCTGGCTATGATGGCGTGGCCGATATTCAGCTCATGCAGCTCGGGAATGGCCGCTATCGGCTTCACATTATGATAGTGCAGCCCGTGCCCTGCGTTGACCACCAGGCCCTTGCCGTGAGCATAGGCCGCCATTTCCGTGATACGGGCCAACTCCTCGCTCTCCTCTTCAGCGCTGTGGGCGTCGGCGTAGCGGCCGGTGTGAATTTCTATCACGGGCGCACCCACGGCAACGGCAGCATCTATCTGCTCACGGTTGGCATCGATAAAGAGAGATACTTTAATGCCCTGCTCGGCCAAACGTTTAACCGCAGCGGCGATTTTAGGCTGCTGACCGGCAACGTCCAAACCGCCCTCTGTAGTAAGCTCCTCACGTTTTTCCGGCACCAGACAAACATAGGCAGGCTTAACTTCACAGGCGATATCCAGCATCTCTTCGGTGACCGCCATTTCGAGATTCATCCGGGTCTTGAGCGTCTTGGCCAGCAGATAGACATCGCGATCCACTATGTGGCGTCTGTCTTCACGCAGATGGATAGTGATCCCTTCGGCGCCGGCGTGCTCGGCCACGGCCGCTGCATGCACAGGATCCGGGTAATGGGTGCCACGCACCTGCCGCAAAGTGGCGATATGATCTATGTTCACCCCTAACAAGATTCGATTCATCTGTAACTCCTTGATAATTCCTGGAATGCACCGGCCTGTTCGGCGGTATAAAAGCAGTTTCTATTCTCTGCCCATTGTAACGGCAGCATTTGAAAAAAGCGGGCTGAAGAGCTCATTTATCCCCTCGGTTTTGCGGCTGTGGCTCCCTTGGCAAATTTCCCCCCCGGCGGGCAAACAACTGCCTGCTGAGCAGTGGCTTATCGCCGAGCAGTGGCCGGAGCAATTGCCGGGTCAAGGCTTTGGCGGCTTGCCAATCCTCTTGCTGAAGGCGATTTTCTGCCAATGCCAACAGAGTGCTTCCCGGGAATGCCTCTTGCCGCTTAGCATCACCAACAAAGGGAATAAATCCCTGTTCGGGAATGAATCTGTAGCAGCCATCAGCTTGGATCTCGGCGCCATCGGCATCCTTCAGTAGCGAGGGCATGCAGCCAAGCTCGGATAAGAGTCTGAGCTCGAAATAGCGCAGTGTTGTCTGCTCAAAGCCCTTGGCCAGCGCCAGCAGGCTCTGATGATAACTGAAAAACAGCGCTTCGCCACTCTGGTGGTTACCCAGTACCCGCACCAAGAGTTCATTGAGGTACATGGCCGCATATAAAGCGTCCCCGGACAGGGGCACTGCCGGGGACGCACTTTCAATTTGAGTCAGGGTTCTGAGGTCGCTGCGGCCAGTCAGTTGGAACAGCAGCGGCTGAAACGGCTGCACTATGCTCTTTATCGAGCGCTTGCCACTGCCGACTCTGGCAACGGCGTCGACCCGACCAAAGCCATCCACCAACAGGTTCAACAACATGCTGGATTCCCGATAGGGCCGGGCGTGCAGCACATAGCCTCGCAGCATAGTCGGCCTCAGTCTTCGCCGTAACCCAGACTGCGAAGGGCGCGTTCATCATCGGCCCAGCCCGACTTCACCTTGACCCAGACTTCCAGGAACACTTTGTTATCAAATAACTGCTCCATGTCCTTGCGGGCCTCGGTGGCGATAGTACGAATTCGCTCGCCCTTCTTGCCGATCACCATGCGTTTCTGACCGTCACGTTCAACCAGGATAAGCGCATTGATCTGATAGACGCCATTCTCCATCATCTTGAACTGCTCGATTTCCACCGTGGCATCATAAGGCAGCTCATCACCGAGAAAACGCATCAGTTTTTCACGGACGATTTCAGAAGCCATAAAGCGTTGTGAACGGTCGGTAATATAGTCTTCCGGGAAATAGTGCACGCTCTCGGGCAGTGATTCTTTCGCCAGCGACATCAAGCGACCAACGTTGGTACCCGACTTGGCAGAGATGGGCACAATTTCATCGAAGGCATATTTCTGCCCCAGGGCTTCCAGGTGCGGAAACAGTGTCTCTTTATCCTTGATATAGTCGACCTTGTTCACCGCCAGCACTGTCTTGCGCTCATTGCCGCCATGACGCAGCTTATTGAGCACCATTTCGTCATCGGCGGTCCAGTTGAGACCATCGACCACAAAGATCACCATGCAAACATCGGCCAACGAGCTGGCGGCGGCGCGGTTCATCAAACGGTTGATGGCGCGCTTTTCCTCTATGTGCAATCCAGGGGTGTCGATAAAGACTATCTGCGATGGGCCTTCGGTGTGGATCCCCATGATCCTGTGGCGGGTGGTTTGCGGCTTACGGGAGGTGATACTCACCTTTTGGCCGAGCAAACGGTTGAGCAAGGTGGACTTGCCGACATTGGGGCGACCGACTATGGCCACCATACCGCAGTAAGTGACATCATAGGCGGGTGTCGGTGACGGCTGGTTCATCTTGGCCAGCAGTTCATCCAGGCTCGGCTCCTGGGCCGGTACCTCTGGGGTCTTACTCATTTTTTCAGTAACTCCAATATCCCAGCAGCGGCTTGCTGCTCGGCTTTTCTGCGTGAACTGCCGGTACCGGATACGGCTTGATCCAGCTCTTCGATACGGCATTCTACGGTAAAGGTCTGATCGTGCGCCTCGCCGGAAACCGCCACCACTTTATACTCAGGCAGGGGTTTCTTATAACCCTGCAGGTATTCCTGCAACTGGGTCTTGGCATCTTTCTGGCTGACCCCGGGTTGAATCGCCTTCAGTCGCGGCTGGTACCAGCCCAAGAGCAGTGGTCGACAGGTTTCCAGATCTGAGTCCAGGTAGATGGCGCCTATGATGGCCTCCACCGCATCGGCGAGAATGGATTCGCGGCGAAAACCGCCGCTCTTGAGTTCGCCCGGACCCAGGGTCAGATAGTCACCCAGCTTAAACTCCTTGGCGATTTGCGCCAAGGTATCACCGCGTACCAAGGTGGCACGCATCCGGCTGAGATCGCCTTCGGTCGCCCTGGGGAACTGATGATACAAGGCATCGGAAATCACTATCGACAGGATAGAGTCTCCGAGAAACTCCAACCGCTCGTTATGCTTATTAGCCGCACTTCTGTGAGTCATGGCCTGCTCCAGCAGTGCCATGTTATTGAATTCATACCCCAGAGTACGACACAGACGGGCAAAATTCTTCACAGGTTCTCTCACTTCAAACCACCTACACGTTCAAAACGCACACCGCTTGGCACCCAGGTAGGTAACCAATCCTGAGGCTGGCGCTCAAACTCAAAACTTATCCAAATTGCCACGGCTTTACCCACCAGATTCGCTTCGGGTACAAAGCCCCAGAAACGGCTATCGGTACTGTTGTCACGGTTATCGCCCATGGCGAAGTAGTGGCCTTCTGGTACGACAAACTCCCCTTGGCCAAAGCCTGGCTCACGGTAATAGAAGGCCGATGGCTCAGGGCGGGCCGGGTTAATCAGAATATCGTGAGTCACCTCACCCAGTTGCTCGCGAAAACGCAGCAGATCCACGCCATCATCCTGGAACTCGCCTTTATTGACCGGTGCTCTCAATACCAGTTTAGGACCTGGACAAGGTTGTTGCTCTTTACAGGCCTCCTGAATATAGAGTTCCTTGTTGCGATAGATGATCTTATCGCCTGGTAAACCGATAACCCGCTTGATGTAATCGACCCGCTCATCTTTAGGGTATTTAAATACTATGATGTCGCCGCGCTCCGGCTCGCCGGTTTCCACCAGCTTGCTGCGCCATACAGGATCTTTCAGGCCATAGCTGAATTTTTCCACCAGAATGAAGTCACCCACCAGCAGAGTTGGCATCATGGAGCCGGAAGGGATCTGAAACGGCTCGTACAAAAAAGATCTCAGGATTAGCACAAAGGCTATCACAGGGAAAATGGACTTGGAGGTTTCCACATAACCTGGCTCCTGGATGATTTTTTCAGTGACTTCATCGGTCAGGGTGCCATTTTGCGCTTGGGCCAGTGCCAGTTTAGCCTGACGCTTGGGGGCCAGCACAAAGGCATCGAGCGCCCAGATAAGGCCGCTGACCAAGGTCACCAGCACCAGAATAATGGAAAAATAGGCTGCCATTGGTTATTTAACTCCTGCCTTGTATTAAATTGGAATAAGTCTTGTCAGCTTTAGTTAGTTTACCCATATTTGCCGTTCCAGGGACAGGTCTCCCCTTAAACTAACTAAAGCGCCGCAAAATGCGGCGCAAATGAGATGTTGCTATCCAGGGCGCCGCGGCGCCACAGGATCACTCGTTCAGTTTCAATACCGCCAGGAAGGCTTCCTGTGGAACTTCCACGTTACCGAGCTGCTTCATCCGTTTCTTACCTTCTTTCTGCTTCTGCAGCAGTTTCTTCTTCCGGGAAACGTCACCACCGTAACATTTGGCGGTTACGTCTTTACGCAGTGCTTTCACGGTCGAACGGGCCACAATCTGACTGCCCACTGCGGCTTGGATTGCAATATCAAACATCTGCCGCGGGATAAGCTCTTTCATCTTCTCCACCAGGGCGATACCACGGTGGCGTATGTTGCCCCTGTGGATGATCATCGCCAGAGCATCGACTCTGTCGCCGTTGATCAACACATCCAAACGCACCATGTCGGCTGCCTGGAAGTAGACAAAGTTATACTCGAGCGAAGCATAGCCACGACTGGTGGACTTAAGCCTGTCGAAAAAGTCCATCACGACTTCAGCCGCCGGAATATGATAGGTCAGTGCCACCTGGTTGCCGTGGTAAACCATATTCTTCTGTACACCGCGTTTTTCAACACAGAGAGTGATCACATTGCCCAGGTAATCCTTGGGCACCAGAATATTGGCTTCGACAATAGGTTCACGCATCTCTTCGATATAGTTGAGTGCCGGCAACTCCGATGGGTTATCCACATAGACAACATCGCCATTGGTCAGCTCAACTTCATACTCTACAGTGGGTGCCGTGGTGATCAGATCCAGGTTATATTCCCGCTCCAATCGCTCCTGGATGATCTCCATATGCAGAAGTCCCAGATAGCCGATACGGAAACCAAATCCCAGAGCAGTGGAGTTTTCCGGCTCAAACTGCAGTGAAGCATCGTTCAAGCTCAGTTTATTCAACGCATCACGAAAGTTTTCATAGTCGTCGGTAGAGATGGGGAACACACCAGCGTATACCTGAGGCTTCACTTTCTTGAAGCCAGGCAGAGGCTTGTCTGCGCCGTGTTTGGCATGGGTCAGGGTATCCCCCACGGGGGCCCCGTGGATCTCTTTGATACCGGCAATAACAAAGCCTACTTCACCGGTTCTCAGTTCAGTTTTTTCTTTCTGCTTGGGAGTGAAAATCCCCACCTTGTCGGCGTTGTAAGTCTGGCCTGTGCTCATAACCTTGAACTTATCGCCCTTCTTGAGCACGCCATTCTTGATCCGCACCAGGGACACAACCCCTTGGTAGCTGTCGAACCAAGAGTCAACAATCAGTGCCTGCAGAGGCCCTTCCGGGTCACCTTCCGGTGGTGGGATTTGTGCCACTATGGTTTCCAGCACTTCGTCTATGCCGATACCTGTCTTGGCAGAGCAGCGCACTGCATCTTTGGCTTCAATGCCAACTATATCTTCAATCTCGGCCGCCACCCGCTCGGGTTCAGCCTGTGGCAGGTCAATCTTGTTGAGTACAGGAACAACGTCCAGATCCATTTCCAGCGCGGTATAACAATTCGCCAGTGTCTGGGCCTCAACCCCTTGACCGGCATCAACTACCAGCAAAGCTCCTTCACAAGCCGCCAGCGAGCGGGAAACTTCATAGGAGAAGTCAACATGCCCTGGAGTATCGATGAAGTTCAGCTGATAGATTTCACCGTCTTTGGCCTTATAGTCGAGTGTCACGCTCTGGGCCTTGATGGTGATACCGCGTTCGCGCTCCAGATCCATTGAATCCAGCACCTGAGCAGCCATTTCACGGTCGGTTAAGCCGCCACAAACCTGGATCAGGCGATCTGAGAGGGTAGATTTGCCATGGTCGATATGGGCAATAATCGAAAAGTTTCTAATATGTTTCATTATGCTGCAATGACTAAATTCTAATGGGAGACTGTGCTCAAAGGTGCGAAATTGTACCCGATTGCTGGGCCAATACCAATTAGATTCACACTTTGAGCCTGTGTGGGAATGACGGAATTAGTGGCACTTGCTTTCTGAAGCGGCCTCCATGGCTTGGCCAAGATTAGCGAGAATGACGGGTTGAGCCCGGTTTTCAATCCTGCGCGCCTGAGACTTGCCCAATTTCCAAGCCAGCAAAACAAAGATGATCGCCATGAATATGGCCCCTCCATCTGTACTGAACCCGGCAAGCGAGGCAATAAAGCGCCCAAGCAAGCCGCCTAAAAACAGCCCGACCAAAGGCAGCATGTAAACCAGCATTGCCGCCTTGAGCACTACGCTTTCCGGCAAGCCTAAGCGCAATAGAGTGCCTTCTGGATAAGTTTCAGTACTGGGCAGAGAAAACTCCTGCAGCCGACTGCCAAACGCCTTGGCAACCGCAGAAGTACCACAGGATTCGCTACTGGAGCAGTGATTGCAGGCGCTCTTCAATTCCACTTGCACCTTGACCCAACCGTCACTGTCTGTGCCTATAACCTTAGCCACCTGCTCCATCATAACCCTGTCCTCACTCCAGTCTTAAACCCGAAGCGATACGGATAAGCGTTTGTGTCGGCACCTTACCGACAGCAACCACTTCCAGGTTACCGACTCGGTCGGCCGCCATGGAAAGGCCATTACGGGTCATCAGCTCTTCCGGCATAGGCGCGTCACCGGCGCGGGCGACGTAGACAGAAATATTGCTGAAGCCATCGGTCAGGGCTATGTATTCCACCGGCTCATGGCTGCCAATCAGGCGATGGTGATCACGAACCACAACTTGAAAACCGGGCGGCAGCCAATCGAACTGCCAATTCTGGCCATCTGCACGCTCTGAGGAGTTCATCACCGCCGGCCATTCCTGCTTGTAGGCCTCCACCAGCAGAGGTGCGGTCTCTTGCAGTTCTATCAATTCGATGACTAACAACTGCTCCAGCAACTGCTTGTCCTGATTCAGCATGTCATAGCGCAGCGGCAGGAAGGTTTCCATATCCATCCACACCTGAAAACCATAGCGGTATTCATCATTGGGCAAAATACGGATCATCTGTCCTGGACGGCCGGCGATACGGCTACGCCCCCCCAACACCAATTGATATCCGGCCTCGATATTGCCGCTGTCACCGAAGAAGGCCGCTGGCATCACTCCTTGAATACGCTTGGCATTAATACTATAGGCGGGCTGTTCGTGTTCGATAAAGGTCACTATATTACCGACACGAACCGCATTTTTCGGCGGCCCATTGAGGTGTTCGAGAAAGGCCACTTCCTCACCGTTGACTTTACCGTGCAGGTATACCAAAGGCCGAATATTATCGGCCTGAAGTTGGATGAGCGAAATCTTGTATTCTTTTTCGCGCAAAGCCTGACTCATTTTTTCAAGCCAGGCTTTGGCGGACATATCATCCTGCGCGAAGGCAGGCACTGCGAAGGCCAGAAGGGCCAAGAGGAAAAGGCGCAAGAGATTTCCTTAACGATTCATAGGAACAGGAACGACCTCACTATTGTTATCCATAACCACACCGGCATTCAATCTCTGTTGCAACATATGATCCTGAATATAGCTGTTAATCCTGCGACGTTGCTCAATCAACTGCTCATTGGTATACCCCTGTGGCTGCTGAACCGGTCCGGTTTGCAGGCTAACAGGTGAAGCACTGCCCACCAATGGACGGGTAATAAGCACTGGGGATGCAGGATCCTGGCTTTCAGGTGTCTGGTTGTAGTTCTGAACACCAACAATGGCAACCATGGCAACAGTGGCCGCAATCGCATACTGGCCAAACTGTTTGAACATGGGAATCACTCTACCGCCGGAAGCAAGCTGACGTTGGGGCTCAACGTCCTCAGGTACCTGAGTTGAGGTGACAGGCGCAACAATCGCCGGCTCCTTGTCGATAGCGGCCGCAATACTGGCGGACAGATCCAAGGGGATAGCAGAAGGCAACTCGCCACGCATGGCATCACCGATAAGATGATAGTTACGCCACTTGTCGTGAGAAGCAGTGTCACCAGCCAGTTCTGCCAGCGTCTGAGCGTCGGTTTCGCCGTCCACTGCCGCAGAAACCCACTCCTGACCTAATTTATCCATTACTCACCTGTCTCTATTAAAGGGTCATCTTTCCAGCAAAGGCTGGAGCTTCTTATCGATGGCTTCCCGGGCGCGAAAGATACGGGATCTCACAGTACCTACAGGGCAATCCATCACATTGGCAATATCCTCGTAGCTCATACCATCAAGCTCACGCAAGGAGATAGCCATCTTTAACTCTTCCGGCAGCGATTCGAGAGTGTCGAAAACAGTCTTCTTTATCTCGTCTGAAAGCATCAACCGCTCAGGAGAGGCGAATTCTTTCAGGGCATCACTGCCATCGTAAAATTCGGCTTCATCGGCATCAACATCGTTCGCAGGTGTTCTGCGCCCCTGTGACACCAGATGATTCTTGGCCGTATTTACTGCTATTCGGTACAACCAGGTATAAAAGGCACTCTCACCGCGGAAATTAGGTAACGCCCGATAAGCCTTGATAAAAGCTTCTTGCGCCACGTCTGCTACATCAGCCTGATTCCGTACATAACGGGATATCAGATTGATGACCTTACTCTGGTACTTTTGTACCAGCAGGTTAAAAGCGTTTTTATCGCCACGTTGTACGCGCTCAACCAGTTGTTGATCACTTATTTGTCCACTCATCCGAGCCGACTTCTCCCAAATCTTATAATGCTGATTTCTCAGTCGCTCGAATCATATTCACTTATGTAGACTAGCGTGCTTCGAAAAAGTTCTGATGTTTTGCAAAAAATGTACTGCGAATAACCTGAGCTGAGTTGTATCCATCCCTTGCGAGTTGGTTTACCATAACCGAACCCCCAGTCACATCTCATGATACCCGATGAAACAAGTAGTTGAACACCAATCTGACGTCCTGGTCATAGGCAGTGGTGCAGCGGGCTTGACTCTCGCCCTTCACCTGGCTGAAAAAACCAAAGTCATTTTACTCTCCAAAGGTCCTCTCAACGAAGGCTCGACCTATTATGCCCAAGGGGGCATAGCCTCGGTTTTCGACGAGGAGGATACCATAGAATCCCACGTGGCCGACACCTTGGTCGCCGGCGCCGGACTCTGTGATGAAGCCGTGGTAACCTATACGGCCGAGAATGCCCGCGCCGCCATGCAATGGCTGATTGAATGCGGTGTTGCCTTTGATAAGGAAGAAAACCCCGATGGCAGCATCAATGACAGCGCCTACCATCTGACCCGTGAAGGCGGCCACAGCCACAGACGTATTCTGCACGCCGCCGATGCCACCGGCAAAGAGGTACAGACCACACTGCAGGAGATGGCCCAGGCCCACCCCAATATTCTGGTGCTTGAGCGTTACAACGCCATAGATTTGATCACCACCCGTAAACTGGGCCGTCCGGGCAACCGGGTATTGGGCGCCTATGTCTGGAACCGTAACCTTGAGCAGGTGGAAACCATCAAGGCTAAGTTTGTCGCGCTGGCGACCGGCGGCAGTTCCAAGGTTTACCAGTACACCTCTAACCCGGATATCGCCAGTGGTGATGGTATTGCCATGGCCTGGCGTGCCGGTTGCCGGGTAGCCAACATGGAATTCAATCAGTTCCATCCGACCTGTCTATACCATTCAGATGCCCGTAATTTCCTGCTGACCGAAGCCCTGCGCGGTGAAGGCGCCTATCTGCGCCGTCCCGATGGCAGTCGCTTTATGCCTGACTTCGATGAACGCGCCGAACTGGCGCCCAGAGACATTGTAGCCAGGGCCATAGACTATGAAATGAAACGCCTCGGCGCCGATTGCGTCTATCTGGACATCAGCCACAAGGATCCGGAATTTGTCATCAAGCATTTCCCCACCATTTACCAGCGCTGCCTGGACTTAGGGATAAATATCACCAAGGAACCTATCCCTGTGGTGCCTGCCGCTCACTATACCTGCGGCGGGGTAATGACAGATTTTCATGGCCAGACAGATCTCAATGGTCTCTATGCCATAGGTGAAGTGGCTTATACCGGACTGCACGGCGCAAACCGCCTGGCGAGTAACTCCTTGCTGGAGTGTCTGGTATTCGCTCGCGCCGCTTCGACCGATATTCAAAGCCAACTAGGTAAAATAGCCATGCCCGGTAATATCCCGGCCTGGGATGAA
Organism: Shewanella indica; assembly: GCF_033842865.1. Classification (NCBI taxonomy): domain Bacteria; kingdom Pseudomonadati; phylum Pseudomonadota; class Gammaproteobacteria; order Alteromonadales; family Shewanellaceae; genus Shewanella; species Shewanella indica. The sequence goes on along the minus strand of NZ_JAWXXR010000001.1, from coordinate 2,664,221 downwards.
AGCCAGGTGTGTAACTCGGATGAGGAAGTGGTTATTGCTCACAACTGGCACGAGCTGAGACTCTTTATGTGGGATTATGTCGGCATTGTGCGCTCAGACAAGCGTTTGGAGCGGGCCCTGCGCCGCTGCGCCATGCTACAACAGGAGATCCAGGAGTATTACAGCAACTTCCACGTCACAAACAACCTGCTGGAATTACGCAACCTAGTGCAGGTGGCCGAGTTGATCATCCGCTGCGCCATGGCCCGTAAGGAAAGCCGCGGCCTGCACTGTAATATCGATCATCCGCAGAAACTGGATAATCCGCAGCCTACCATTCTGCAGCCGGAGTAACTGGGCTGGAATCAGTTTAGTTAGCGGACTTTGAGCGCTGCAACAATAGACGACACAGATGACGATAGTCTGTGTCGTCAAACATATCGGCAAACAGCCAGCAACGCCCGCAGTTATCCTCCCCCTGATAAGTAAAAGTCACCACAAAGGGGCTGACCCAAGGTTTGCCACTGAGCTTAAAACTCGAACCGGGTACGAACTGTCCTTCACCCAAATCATTGAGCCAGAAACAGAGTTGCCAGCGGCGCAAACGCAACAGCGCAAGGCCAAAGCCTGCCAGCATTAGCAGTAAACATAGGTATTTGAACGATAAATAAAAAGGATAATCCAGCGCCGGCCAGGCAAAAAAGCTGCTCAGGCAAACAGCAGCCAGCACAGTTAGACTCAGATACTGGCTGAAGGAAGAACTGAGCTGAAATCTATGGCGCTGCCCGGCCACGAACGCGCACTACCATCTGTGCCAGTTGCGGATCCGGACATTGCTCATGCCCCATAAACCAGGCAAACAGTTCCGGGTCTTCACACTCAAGCAGACGAACAAACAAGGCCTTATCCTCAGGGCTCAGAGTCTCGTAATGCTGTTCCACAAAGGGTTGAAACAGTACATCAAGCTCCAGCATACCACGGCGACATGCCCACTTTACCCTGGGGGTACTCATCAAGTCAGACACCTATCATGCTCCAATCAAGAATTTTGTCGCAAGTTTACATTCTGGCGTCAGCGCTGTCGAATATCCGCCTTAATCATCCACTCGTATCAGAACTGCTGCACCTGAAGATCACGACCGGCGAATAGCTCACCAAAATCGGTTTCCAGCAAACGCTGCACCGCCGGATGCTGGATCATTCGCTCGGCAAACATCACATGATATTCCTCTTTGATCTCCATGGTTTCACCGAGCAGACGTATGTTGTGCTCGAGAATATCCTGCTGATAGATGGAGGGGGCGACAAATATCCCCTTACGGAAGTAGCCAAAGGCCTTCATCATAGCCGCATCATCAAACTCGCCGAGAATCGTGACATTAAGGCGTTTCTCATCAAACCAGCGATAGAGCTGCTGGCCCAGGGAAGTGCGCCGACTCGGGATCAGCAGGGGCCCCTCTTCCAAACATTCAGGAAAGCCACTTTTGAACTCCTGCGCCGAGAAGAAGGCAATACCACACTCACCCAGTTTCTTGGAAAGAATTTCCGGATATTTGAGGGACTCACCGGCACAGTCCGACAGTATCATATCCAGCTTGTGTTCTCTGAGCCTGGCCATCAAACTCTCGTGAGTCGATTCATAACAGGCAAGATGCATGGAGCTATTGGCCGGGATAACCGACATCAAAACTCGACTAGCCAACGCCTTGGAGAGAGCATCGGCAATGCCCACCTCGAACAGAATGGACTCATCCTTGCGATAGTTGAGCACATCGAGCATCTCATAGGAGAGGCTGAACATTTTATCAGCGTAGCGAAACACCAACTCGCCCAATTCAGTGGGGGCCAGATTACGCCCCACCCGCTTGAACAGACTCCCCTTAAGCCTTTCTTCCAGAGTGCGTATCTGGCCGGTAATGGTTTGTGGGGTTAAACAGAGTGTCTCGGCAGCCTTGGTCACTGAGCCTTGCTTATGCACCATCCAAAAGTAATACAGGTGGTTATAGTTCAAATGAGACATAGGCTGCCCCGACTCCTTACTTCAAACGCTGACAGTCCAGCAAATTATTCACGGCAAGCTGCAGTGTCTCTATATCCTTGACCTCGCCGCTTTCAAAAGCTTCGCTGATCCCCTGTACCAGTTGCTCCCTATCCGGGATCCTCTCCAGGCAATACTTGCGATTGGCTTCCTGAAAACGCTTACCACCCCGATATTTAAGCGCGCGGGCTTCATAACCGTTGCTGTCCAGGCGGGCACCTACCGCCTGAGGCTTATACATAAGCGCACCATCAACAACACCCTCAAGGTAACTCTGACACAGGACAGCTTCCTTGTCTGCAACACAGGCTTCTATCTGTGACGCCTGAACCAAAGGGGCTAAGCCCGCCAGAATGAGTCCTGCCATTATGCTTGTTTTCATTCCTTTTCTCCTTTTTCAGGTAACACTTTTGACAGCCAGAAATAGCCCACGACTGCCGCCAACATAGATCCGATCAGGATCCCCAACCTGGCCAAATCGCTATAGACAACGCCACCATGTTCAAATGCCAGCGAGGCAATAAACATCGACATGGTAAATCCTATACCGCACATCACAGCCACAGGCATGATATGGCGCCAGGCAATGCCCTCAGGCAACTCTGCCAGACGCAACTTAACTGCAATAAAACTGAACAACACCACACCAATCGGCTTACCGAGCAACAGACCCAAAGCGATCCCCAGAGGTACAGGCGATAGCAGGCTCTCCAGCGACATACCGCCCAAGGCTACCCCGGCGTTGGCAAAAGCAAATACCGGCAGGATCAGGAAAGTGCTCCAAGGGTGCAGCGTATGCTCCAAATGCTCGGACGGTGAACCACCTTGCTTGTCGCGCAGCGGAATACAGAAGGCGATGATCACCCCGGCCAAAGTGGCATGAACCCCGGACTTGAGTACGGCAACCCAAAGAATGGCCCCAAGCACGCCATAAGCGCCAAGCGCAGTTACACCGCGGCGGTTCAGAATAATCAAACCTATAACCGCAGCAGCAGCAATCACCAGGCTTATCATCGACAGATCACTGCTATAGAACAGCGCAATAATAACGATTACACCCAGGTCATCTATGATTGCCAGCGCCAATAAAAACACCTTGAGCGCAACAGGAACCCGGTTGCCTAAAAGTGCCATTATCCCCAGCGCAAAGGCGATATCGGTCGCGGCCGGAATAGCCCAGCCCCCCTGGGTCACAGGGTCATTGGCATTAAACAGCAGATAGACTGCGGCCGGAACAAGCATGCCGCCTATAGCAGCAAAAGTGGGTAGAGATGCCTTGGAAACGCTGGACAGCGCTCCCTCAAGTAATTCACGCTTAACTTCAAGACCGATCAACAGAAAGAACAGCGCCATCAAACCATCGTTGATCCACAACAGTAAGGGCTTGTTGATATCCAGCGCCCCGAGACGCAACTGCATCGGGGTATCCAAAAAACCTTGATAAACGCCGGCTAGTGGTGAATTAGCCAAGACCATTGCCAAGGCTACAGCAATCAATAACAAGATGCCGCCGGCAGATTCCTGACTCAGGAAATTCCGAAGTGCCTTTTCCATACTAAACTCCCAAAAACATAATTGATTTGAGTGTAGTAGATGGATTTAGGTAAGAATAATCGAAAGTTTCTGCGAAACACCTCGAAATATACGAGGTATTTCGCTAAAAAACTGTTTTTAAATGGCAACTGGTGCTTTGATATGAGGGTGAGGATCGTAACCTGACAACTCGAAATCTTCGAATCGGTAGTCAAAAATAGACTCAGGCTTGCGAATAATTTTCATTTGTGGCAAAGACTTGGGTTCACGACTGAGTTGCAGCGCCGTTTGTTCCATATGATTGGAATAAAGATGGGTATCACCGCCGGTCCAGACGAAATCGCCCAATTCGAGATCGCACTGCTGCGCTACCATCATGGTCAACAGCGCATAACTGGCAATATTGAACGGCAGCCCCAGGAACACATCACAGCTGCGCTGATACAGTTGACAAGACAACTTGCCATCGGCCACATAAAACTGGAAGAAGGCATGGCAAGGCGCCAGCGCCATCTTGTCGAGCTCGGAGACATTCCAGGCGGAGACAATCAAACGTCTGGAGTCAGGTTGTGATTTGATCTGTTCTATCACCTGGGTAATCTGATCGATATGACCGCCATCGGGCGTTGGCCAGCTACGCCACTGAGCGCCGTAAACCGGTCCCAGATTACCGGATTCATCGGCCCACTCATCCCAAATCGTCACTTTATTTTCATGCAGGTAAGCAACATTGGTGTCCCCTTTCAGGAACCAGAGCAACTCATGAATAATGGAGCGCAAATGGCACTTCTTGGTGGTCACCAAGGGGAACCCCTTACTGAGGTCAAAACGCATCTGATAGCCAAATACAGAGCGGGTTCCCGTGCCGGTACGGTCAGTTTTTTCGGTACCGGCATCTAAAATATGTTGCATTAAATCTAGATATTGCTGCATTACTGCTTGTCCTTCACCACGCCGGCCTGCGGCGCATTACGCATTAACAGATAGAGTCCAAAGAGGATCATGGGCACTGACAGTATTTGCCCCATGGTCAAAAAGCCCAAATAAAGCCCGAGTTGAGCATCCGGCTGCCTGACCGTTTCCACTATGCAGCGGAAGATACCATAGCCGAGCAAAAACATCCCGGACACGGCTCCGGTCTTGGGACTGCGTTTGCTGAACCATTGCAGTAAAATAAACAGCGCAACGCCTTCGAGGGCAAATTGATACAGTTGTGAAGGATGACGAGGCTCAGGGCCACCGGAAGGAAACACCATGGCCCAAGGTACATCTGTCACCCGGCCCCAAAGCTCACCATTGATAAAGTTACCCAAACGCCCGGCCCCCAAGCCGATAGGTACCACAGGGGCCACCATATCCGCCACCGCAAAGAAGCTGCGCTTCTGTTTCCAGGCGATGTAGAGCATGGCCAGAATAACCCCCATCAAACCACCATGGAAAGACATGCCGCCTTCGCTGATCTTAAATAGGTACAAGGGGTCGGCAATAAAGTAATCCAGATGGTAAAAGAGCACATAACCTATGCGGCCCCCCAGGATCACCCCGAGAAAGGCATAGAACAGCAGATCAGAGACCTGCTCGCGGCTCCATAACCCCTTGGATCTGTCAGCCATACGGTTGAGCAGTATCATAGCGGCCAAAAAGCCCAGCAGGTACATGAAACCATACCAACGCAAAGCCGGTTCAAAAGTCTGGCCGAACAGCTCAAAGGGGCCAAAAGAGACGATCACAGGATCAATATTGGGAAATTCTAAAGCCATAACAGAAAGACGATTCCTAAATTAACCAAGGCGCAGATCAGGCCAGAATAAGTTTAAGACCCACAACAACCAATAAAAGTGCAAATATTTTCTTCAGTACAGGCGTCGGCCAGGTGCTGGCCGCTTTGACCCCCACAGGCGCAACCAACATTGAGGAAGCAATAATACCCAGCAAAGCCGGCAGATAGACATATCCCAAAGTACCACTTGGCATATCAGGGGCATTCCAGCCTGCGATAACATACCCTAAACTGCCCCAAAGGGCGATAATAAGGCCGGTAGCCGATGAAAAACCCACCGCCTGACGCATCTGCAACCCACACCAAGTGAGGAAAGGCACCAAGAGCACCCCACCGCCTATCCCCATCAAGGCGGCAATAATGGCAATCATCGCCGAGACGATAAGCAACACGGGAAATGGCGGCAAGCCCTCTTTCGCTGATGGACGGAAAGGAAATGCCATCTGGGCGGCCATTAGAATAACAAACACGGCAAAGGCACGGCGCAGATCATCGGCCGGGATCAACTCGGCAATAAAACCCGAACACAAGGCCCCCAGTGCCAGACCCGGCAACATGGATTTAAACAGCGGCCAAGGAATATTGCCGCGGCTGTGGTGGGCGCGGGCGGATGAAAAAGAGGTCAAAATAATGGCCGCCAACGAAGTAGCAATGGCGACATGGGGCAACTGCGCGGCAGGAACCCCCACCTTGGGTAAAATATACAGCAGCGCCGGCACCACGATAAGACCGCCGCCTATCCCCAACAAACCGGCCATAAAGCCGACAAAAGCTCCCAACGCCAGACAAACACCAAATACCCAGAGAAATGCGTCCACAGAGGTTCCTTAATTCTTGTTGTTATTCCATACCCGACATAGCAGGTTCAATTGAGAATGGCTGCCAGTTCTCTTTGCCCCAAATAATCGTGCACCAGTTGCCGCACTTCGTTGCCGCTTTTGAGTGTCAATGCCTCGGCCAATAACTGCTCGAGTTCATCGCTGCGCACTCGCCGCAGCAGATAATTTATTCTGGCCAAGCTCCCCTGGTTCATACTCAAGCGGTTGTAGCCCATAGCAACCAGCAGCAAGGCACCACCGGGTTCACCGGCTAACTCGCCACAGACACTGGCACCGAGGCCATATAGACGGCAGGTCTCCCGCGCCTGTTTCAGCGAACGCAATATCCCCGGATGATAACTGTCAAACAGGGCGCTGACCCTGGGGTTGTTGCGATCCACCGCCAACAGATATTGGGTCAAATCGTTGCTGCCGACCGAAACAAAATCGACCCGCTTGGCAACTTCATCCAGTTGAAACAGCAGCGCCGGCACCTCCAGCATAATGCCCACCTTGGGTCTTTTCAGCTCAGGATTCACATCCGACTTAAGCTCGGAATAAGCCTGTTCGATATATTCAAGCGATTGATCTATCTCATCGAGATTACTGACCATGGGCAGCAGAATATGCAGCTGCTCGCCGCTGCCGCTGGCCTGGAGCATGGCGCGAATTTGCACCAGAAACAGCTCTGGATGGTCCAGCGACAAACGAATGCCACGCCAGCCCAAAAATGGGTTTTCCTCCTTGATGGGGAAATAAGGCAAGGGTTTGTCTCCGCCCACATCCAGGGTGCGCATCACCACGGGGCGCCCCGATGCCGCCTCCAACACCTGGCGATACACCTTGACCTGCTCAGACTCGCTGGGAAAACGCTGCTGCAACATGAAAGGGATTTCGGTGCGATATAGCCCAATACCATCGGCGCCTTCGGCAATTTCCGAGGCCAAACCACTGAGTAAGCCGGCATTCATGTATAGATGAATACGTTTGCCATCGACCGTCTCGGCCGGCAGGTTCAGTTCTCTGGCGTATTGCCGCTGTAACGCTCTCTCGGCGGACAACAAACTGCGGTACTCACCGACCACGGCCGGAGACGGCGACACCATCAGCTGACCGCGGGTGGCATTGAGCACCAAAAGCTTCTTGTCGATATCGGCAGCCAAAACCTGGTCGACCCCTGTGATAGCCGGCACACCCAGCGCCCGGGCCAGAATAGCAGCATGGGAGTTGACCCCGCCAAGTTCTGTCACTATCCCGGCCAACTTTTGCCGCGGAAACTCGGCCAGCAAGGTGGTATCAGCTTCACGGGTCACCAGTATAACCGGCTTATCGGCATTGAGCTCCAACCGTTCCGGCTCAATCAACTGGCGCAGCACCTTCTGCCCCAAGTCACGGATATCGCTGGCCCGCTCCTTGAGATAGGGGTCTTCCATCGCCATAAACTGGGTGATGTAACGCAAAGACACGCGGCTGACCGCCGACTCGGCGCACCAACCCGCAAGCACTTCATCGCGATATTCGCCCCCAAGGCTGGCCTCTTCCAGCAAGAGCTGCAGCGCCGAGAAGATAGACACCACCTCTTCATCCTGCTCGCGGTCAAAACGCTGTGCCAGGGTGCTCAGAGTGTTACGGCAACGCTCGATTGCCGCCTTGAGGCGTTCAAGCTCATTGGGGATATCTGTTGCGGTTTGATCCGGCTGCTCCAGGGATATCTGACCACCCAGCACCAAAGCATGGGCAATGGCGATACCATTGGAAGCCGGTGTGCCCTGAAACAGGATTTGCAGCTGATCTTCCTTGACGCTGGCCTTTTGTTTGAGGCCGCGAATAGCCATGGCCAACTGCGCCGCCAGCGTCATAAGAAAGGCTTCTTCCCCTTCGCTGAACTGACGGGCACTGGGCTGCTGCACCACTATGACGCCAAGCAACTGTTTCTGATAGATAATAGGCGCGGCGAGAAAAGCTCGATATTCCTCTTCAGCCACTTCGGGAAAGAGTTTGAATCTGGGATGTGCTCTGGCATCGGCAAGGTTGATGGCTTCTTCACGCTCAGCAACCAAGCCCACCAGACCTTCGGTCAACGGCATGCGAACCTGGCCAACGGCACTGGGCTTAAGACCATCAGTGGCCGAGAGGACCAACTCATTTTTATCCAGAATATAGATAGAACAACACTGAGTGCTCATGGCGGCCTTTATCTGGCCGACCAATAGCTCAAGGGCAGCCTCAAGATCCCTTGCGGCCGCAACTGCCTGAGTAATATCCCTGAGCGTGTTTAACACCTGTTCCCCCTTTCGATATCAAACCTCAGCCTGCTGCTCTTTGTCGTCCCCTTCGGCGTGAAGGCTCCCGGGTCTGCAATGCCAGAGCCGTGGTGGCGAACTCTTTCATCACTTTCCGGTAGACGTCACGTTTAAAAGATACGACCTGACGCACAGGGTACCAATAACTGACCCAGCGCCAGTCATCGAATTCAGGATGGCCGGACGAATTCAAGTTAACGGCACTATCCTGACTCTTGAGCTGCAGCAAAAACCATTTCTGCTTTTGACCGATACAGACAGGCTTGCTGTCTTGGCGCACCAAACGCTTTGGCAATCTGTATCGCAACCAGGAGCGGGTGGATGTTAATATCTGCACATGTTCCGGCCTGAGCCCGACTTCTTCATACAGCTCTCGATACATGGCATCTTCGGCGGATTCACCGTCATCCAATCCCCCTTGGGGAAACTGCCAGGAGTGCTGACCAAAACGCCTGGCCCACATTACTTGGCCAAATCTGTTACAGATAATGATGCCCACATTTGCGCGAAAACCGTCGCTGTCAATCACATGGACTCCGAAAAAGCGATAAATTTCAATGATTCGATTGTTTCACAATCCCACGTCGGCAGCAATTCTCTATTTACGGCTTTTTCTTTGGATAATCAAATAAGCTTTTCCACTTTATCAACAATTAACCATCTCTGCTTGAGTGGATATCCACAAAAACTGTGGATATCTCTGTTTGAAACTCGGCTGAACTTCTGGAAACGCTGCTTTTTACAACCTTCCCCTCCTAATTGACAAAGACACAAACCCAACAAAAACACTTAAAATACATAATGATACAAAGCACAAAAACGAATACAACCACAACCAAACCACCAATAGTACACTTTTTAACCCACACTCGATCAGAAGCAATTTCTCGGCAATGTCACAAAACTTTATTCACACCCTACGGACAAAAACTCGACTTTCAAGCTGAAAAACAGCGTCAAAACCCGGTTGACACCGACCATTATTTGTTTTACTGCGGCCATAATTGTTCAGTTATCCCAAAATGCTGTGGATAAGTTTGTTGGCAACACAGGGGAAATCGGCGAGTAACTCAGGAAATCCATTCCCCTATAGTTGAAGATGAAAACTTTAGTCAATAAAAACATAATGATAGAAAAATTAATTTTGGGGATGACTTCACCCGACATCGCAATGACCATTTTTTGCACAAACTTGTTATCCAATCCCGCTCAGGTAAAATCAACGCCATGAAAACCAATATCTTGCCGCCAAGCTCCTTGGCACAACTGCTAAAGCGCGCCGACGATATCGCCGGGCTGACTCTGGGACAGCTCGCCGAATCTTTAGGGGTAGCCGTGCCCAAAGACTTTCGCCGTGATAAAGGCTGGACCGGACAACTACTGGAGCTGGCATTGGGAGCGACCGCAGGCTCCAAGCCCGAACAGGACTTTCTGCACCTTGGGGTAGAACTGAAGAGCATTCCAATAGATGAACGCGGTATGCCGCTGGAAACCACCTATGTCTGTGTCGCGCCGCTAACCAATATTTCAGGACTGCGCTGGGAGCAGAGTCTGGTGTATCACAAATTGCAGCGGGTACTGTGGATCCCGGTTCAGGGGGACAGAGATCTTCCCCCGGGTGTCCGACGTATCGGCTCGCCGCTTTTATGGGAACCAAGCGTCGAGGAAGACAGGCTATTGCGCCAGGATTGGGAAGAAATCATGGAGCTTATCAGCATGGGCAAGGTCAGCAAGATCACGGCCAGGCACGGTGAAGTATTACAGTTAAGGCCAAAGGCGGCCAACAGTAAGGTGTTAACCGAGAGTATTGCCGAGGATGGCAGTATCCAGATGACCAACCCCAGGGGCTTTTATCTCAAAACTCAGTTCACAAAAGGGTTACTTGAGCGCTTTTTTGGCTGATATCGCCTCTAATCGGCACTTGCCTTGATTAAGATCACAATTACCACTGGAAATCAGAGGGGTATATTCTATAAACTAGCGCATCCTGAGAAGGCCCGTTAATTTAGGATAGAAGTTACCCCGTGAGAGCGCGTCGCCAGGCCAAAAAGCTTCTGTTTGCCATAATGGCATGGACAGTAGCTATGGCAGCTTTTGTATTTTTTCGCTATGCCCAAACCACTGAGCTACCTCAGTGGGCTGTCGGCTCGGCGGATCTCGCGACGCTGGCCGCCTACATGGGAATTATTTTCGGTAGCTTGCACTGGATGTCAAACCTGATAGCCGACTTCAGTGCCATCAATCGCCTGCCCTATGTCTTCTCCGTCATTTTTAAAGGGCTGTTTCTGCTCTTGGGTGCCACCACTTTGGCTTATATGACCCAGTACCTGAATATGTGGGCCATAGAGAACCATATGGCAACCTTGAGGCAGATGCTGACAGTGCATATCCTCTATAGTCCCTCATTCCAGGCGTTAATTATTTATCTGGTGGTAGTCAGGGTCGGGCTCGCCTTTATTGAACAGATGGGACTACTGGTAGGCCCCAGGATCCTGTTAAACATAGGTCTGGGTAAGTATCACAAGCCCAGATATGAACAGCGGCTATTTCTCTATCTCGATATGGTAGCTTCCACTACCCATGCCGAATCTCTGGGGGATTACCGCTTTGCCCGGCTGATACAGGACAGTTTCAGCTTGCTTTCCGATACAGTCACCAACAATGATGCCGAGATCTATCGTTACATGGGTGATGCCGTGCTCATCCATTGGCCGCTGGAAGACGGCATCATTAACGACAGATGTATGAATATCTACTTTGAATTCAGCCAGCAGCTCAATTGGCAGCGACGCTATTTTGAAGAACACTATGGTTTTGTCCCCAAATTCAAGGCGGCGGCTCACTGTGGCCAAGTGGTTGCAGCTGTGGTCGGGGTGCAAAAACAAGAGATCAGCTTCTTCAGCGACGTGCTCAACACCCTAGCGCGACTACAGGATCAGTGTAACCCCTTAGGACAAAGGATGCTGCTCTCCGGCGCGCTGGTAGCTAGGCTGGAAAATGATGACAGCGAGTATCAGCTCACCAATTTAGGACCGGTCAAGTTAAAGGGTAAACAACACTCCATTGAAGTGTTCGGGGTTAAACCAAAACAAGGCAATCAGTCATAAAAAACAGCCTATTAAGGGCTAAATTTTAAGCAAACGCCCTTTCAGTAGGTACAGAAGCACATCCAGCAAACAGCATAGACACACAAAAAATCAATAACAGTTTAAATTTCATTCTACACCTCACAAGACAACTAATTGGTAGTGTTCATAAATCTGTGTCATTTGAGTAATATACACCCAAAAGGATATTCAAATGACCAAACCTACATTTGACATGGAAGCCGCCATTGAAGCTCTGCGTGCAGGTAAAGACCTGACCGGCAAAGATGGTATTCTCACACCACTCATTAAACAGCTTACTGAAGCGGCCCTCAATGTTGAGCTCGACCAACATCTTGAAGATAAGCAGCCTGGTAATCGCAGAAATGGCAAGACCAGTAAGACACTGAAGACCGCTACCGGTAGCTTTGAGCTGCATACTCCGCGTGACCGAGATGGCACCTTCGAGCCTCAGGTTGTAAAAAAGAACCAGACATACCTGACCGATGAGATGGAGCGGAAAATCATTGCGCTATTTTCACTGGGCACAAGTTATCAGGATATTCGTGCCCATATCGCCGATATCTACGGCATTGAAGTCCCCAATGGCACCATCAGCGCCATTACTGATAAACTGCTACCTGAGCTTCAGGCTTGGCGTGAACGTGATTTAGAAGCCCTGTATCCCATCCTCTGGCTTGATGCTATTCACTATAAAATCAAAGAGAATGGCCGCTTTGTCAGCAAAGCTGTGTACACCATTCTGGCGCTCAATGTAGAAGGAAAAAAGGAGCTGTTGGGCTTGTATATCTCAGACACTGAAGGTGCACATCAGTGGCTAAGTATACTAACCGATCTTCATAGTCGCGGTATTAAAGACATCCTGATTGCCTGTGTTGATGGCCTTAAAGGCTTCCCTGAAGCCATTGAAACCATTTACCCACATACAGAGGTGCAGTCATGCATCATTCATCAAATTCGTAACTCAATGAAATACGTAGCGTCTAAAAACCAGAAGGCGTTTATGGCTGATTTAAAGTGTGTCTATAAAGCCACAACCCTCAATGCAGCTGAGATGGCGCTGGACGAGCTGGAAGCCAAATGGGGCGACAAATATCCTGTGGTCATCAAGTCCTGGCGCAACAAGTGGGCGCTGTTATCGACCTATTTTAAGTACCCGGAATACGTGCGTAAGGCTATCTACACCACGAACGCGGTTGAGGCCGTACATCGTCAGTTTCGTAAACTGACGAAAACCAAGGGTGGTTTTGCCAACGAGAACAGTTTACTCAAACTGCTCTACGCCGGTATATTGAAGGCTCAGGAGCGGTGGTCACACCCGATTCAAAACTGGAATTTAACGCTATCTCAGCTGTCCATCCATTTTGAAGGACGACTGGATGCTCACATCGATCTGTGATTTTTAACGTGACACAGAATTTTGAACACCCTCAACTAATTACCTAAAACTAAATCATAATGGTTTACTTCATAGTGTATCGTATTCCCACCGGATAAAAATACACCGTATACTCCTTTCTCCCTGAATCATCTATAAATGGCAGATTAATAGTGAAGTATCCATCATCCCCGACAAAATTGATATTCATAGCAACTAATTCACCACAGAGTATATCAGGGTCTACCCTTAGCATTCCGACTTTGACCAGTCTTAAGCCTGTCTCTCGATAGGGCAACTCGATACGCTCCCCTTGATAAAAATCAGAGAAAGCCTCTTCGGAATCAGAATATCTACAAACTAATACCCCTTCCTTCCCTTTCTCCAAACTTGGGTAACGTTTCTTCTCTAGGAATCGAAGGGGAGTCTTTCTGCCGGTTCGATACTGGTCCAACACCATATTTTGTACATCCAGAGAAACCCCTGCTTTTCGTGATGTTATAAAAATCTCTATGTTAATATCATCCAGATAGTCAATACCCGTTTTCTTTCGTGGATGATTATATATACCAGGGATCATGAACTTAACTTGCACACCATTATCAAAACTAAGTACCGGGCTGGTGATCGGAGAGTCGTAGCCGGTATCTATTGGCCCTAAGTACTCCTCCGTATCAACCCTGTTCAGGCCATAAGCGGTATGAGTATCATAGACATAATAGGCACATCCTTGTAACCAATATCCCATAAGAAAACACATAGTCAGAAATATATTTCGCATTATGGCCCTCATTCCTGATTAGTCAAATAATAACGGTGATTCTCTAGCCCAAGGAATAATATTGATCGACTATGCAAGGAAGAATAGAAAATTTTTAAATCTGTCACCATTTAGTTCGATGAAGTCCACTTAATCAGCTTTTTATGGAAATAAACAACCTTACTATTCAATGGCAAAAGAGACTCCGAGAAGTCGAGGGCAAAATCAGCATCCTTGATCTTTTCAGGCAGCTTGAAATACAAGTTGTAACAGTTGTCTGAAAAACGGCTGCTTTTCAGCAAACTCTCCTTCTTATTCCCAACATCTATACTCCTCCCCCCCCATCCATCAATAGAGTTATCAAATCCACAAAACAGAGTATCACTTCTATTATATTTCATAACTTTATGTGGTTTAACATACATATCGCCACCATCAAACTTCATGATTAAAGCTATCCCCTCCCCCATTAACTCCAAACCGTTTTTTAAGGGGGTTACTCCCAATGCAAGAATAATCTCATCACTATCAAACTTACTATTTGGCCAACGTTCCAGCTCAATACCCAGCATTGCTAGCCCCCTGTATTGAGTTTCGTAATTTGTCAGCGACAACGAAATGTTGACATCAGAAAATTCAACAATATCATCAAGGCTTTTATTATATGTATACACCTTTTTATCAGGAACAGAATCCCACGGCTTAATTGAAGGAACACTTGCGACTTCCAGAGTAGTGGTTGTACAGCCACAAACCAACAGAGTAAGTGATAACCAAAACTGCTTCATTAGTTTCATTAGTTAATCCTTTATCATATATCTTATAAAGATATGGCTGTCCTGTTTTCAGTCGTGCGAAACATCAAAAAGATATGGCTGTCCTGTTTTCAGGCCAAGCCATAACATATATTTTACTTAACAGTAAGGCCTACTCCTATTGCTGCAATACTGCCAACCAGCTTTTCTAATGTCTCATTTTTCAAGTCGAACACATATAAATCAATACGTTCTTGCATGAAAGCATCTGACCAAGGAACTAATGACACGGTCAACGTTTGAAGTGTAATAAATCTGCCATCATCACTTTTAGCTTTAAATAAAAAACTTCCAGTAAAGGCCAGCTTTTTAGTTTTTAAAACCTTCCCATCAGAGAGACGCAACCAATACAACGTACGACCATCAACAGCTAATACTTTGTTCTCACCCAAATAGATAACATCTGTATAATCTTTTAATGAAAATTTACTAAAAGACAAATCACTCCCATTAACAAGATATAATTCTCCTTTGCGAAGATAGAAACTGATAATTTTTTCAGGATAGACGTACACATGAGGTGACCGCATAACCACATTCATTTCACTGATTCGCTCAACTTCTCTACCATTTTTAATGAAAACAATTTCCCCAAAATTTTTCACTACGGAAAAATACATATATGAGTCTTGAGAAAAGAAGACAGTACCTCGCCGCTCAGGGAAATACTCAACTGAAGCATTATTAAGATTAAGTATGTACTCACCGGCGTTCAAAATACCATTGGAAACTGAAAGCTTTTCACCATAAACCCGCATAACAGGGCTATTACCAGCATTTACATGGTATTCTTTCACGGTAGAACGGCTCTTGATATCAATAATACTAATTAGACCAGTCCCATTACCTTTATTAAACTCCAAGGTCCGAGAAATTATGACCTGTGTTGGTATGGCTGAAACCATGAAGCTTACCCCCAATAATAAAAATGATAATAGACTATTCCTTAGAACCATATGTCACCTCAATTTGCCGCCTTACACTATCAGCATAAGTTTGACAGTTGTTCACCGACGGTCCTCCAAGAACATAACTACTCCAATTACCAGAGACGTTATTTAGCAAAGAGACAGCATCAACACCTCCGGGTAAGATGTAGTAATCGGTAAAGGCGTAAGATCTATATCCAAATTCGGTGAATCTAATCGTTTCCTCAGTAAATAATCCACCACTTGAAAAACCACGATTATAAACAAGAACTCCATTTTGAATTGCAAAGGCATGTTCATGGACTACCTCATGATTTAGAAAGTCTGTAACCGGCCCTTCCACACCTAGAAAGAAATCTTTAAGGCCACGCTTCCCAAAAATAATCACAGTTTTGCCCTCCACTCCCAGGCTGTCAACCATATCTATGGCGACAACGATTGTTGCGCAGCAAGGTCGATTTTGAGCACCAAATGGTAGTGATTACTCATGACCGCATAAGCGCAAACGTCGATGCAGAATATTGACGACAACTGCCTGATTTTTGTCCACTATCCAGCCACGTCTATGCTCGTAACTGCGCCCAGACAGTACATCTTCACCACACAAAAATGCCCTTCTCACGCAACGGTTAATCACGTGGTAAAAGGGCGTACTTTCAGCATCTATCAACTGACGACGGGCTGTGGTCATAACCAACCTCGACTGAGCTTTGATGGGTATTTCAAAGCCTAGTCAAGGCTGTGCAAAACATCAAAAAGATATGGCTGTCCTGTTTTCCCCAACAAAGTTTAAAGACGCTGTATCAATAGACGGAGGCTAACTGCCGCGATATTAAGGTTAGGTATCCTCATTTTTATTCCTTTCCGTTTTATTCGCCATTAAGGTTAAGAATCTTCATTTTTCAATGGCAGTCAAAAACTTTCTCACCTTGGTAGAATACTTTTCCAGACTCAAAAAAATACATGCGCTCCTTAGCTACTCCACAAGTATCAACATTGATAACACCATTACCCACACCCGGTTTATCAATAAAATATTCCGATACATTAGGATTGCGAAGCCGATAAATATTGAACCCATTATCTAAAACACCGCTACAAGATAAAATACCTTTATAATCATCTTTTCTACCTCCAAATGAACCTGTATCTCCATGCGAGAAAAATACATCTACAAATCCATTACCATCAACATAAACCACATATACACGATCAACCTCTTCTATATCTTTCCCATCACCACTTTTTGCATATGCATTTAAGCAAGAGAAAATCAATGGCGTAAAAAAATCTGAAGTTGATTTCCTTTCAATTGCCACACAAGCAAATTGATTTAAAAGAACAACAATTAGTAACATGAAGCGCATGACTATAACACCTTATTGGGTAGAGTGCCGTATGGGCTATGAAAACAAGTTGCCGAAGTACAACTACCAATCAAAGTTTTTCCATCTATTTGAGTTCCCAAATACAATGTCACCCTCTTGTTTTCTTGCCTATTCAACCAACCAATGTCCCCCTTACCATCATTGGCAGCATTAAATTGATTAGAAAACTCGAAAAATGAGTTTGGATGAGTATGGTATCCATCAATACCATTCACAATATTAACTGATGTTGCAGAACCCACTATTGGATAGCTAAAGCGATACCCAAGACGGTCATGATAAATACTCCCACCAATTTCCACACCATACTCATCAGATATTGGCGAAACTAGACTTAGAATATATTTTGCAGCATCATCTGGATAATCAAAATACTTAGCCGTACTAATTCTTCCATTAGCCTTTAATTTTGCGATAGCATTCTCCGCCCCAATCCTATCAGATTTGTTTGTATTTTGTTCAGATCTACTAGTGGCAATACTACTAAAGTTATGTACCAATGCAGCAAAAGCGGCTGACGCAGCACCATTCGCAAATTTACCTCCACTTAACTGAGAAGCAGTTCCTCCAATAACCACGGATGCCAATGTTTGCCCCATAAACCCTGAAACACCTAATATTCCAACGCCTTGAGCTCCAAGAATCCCTACTCCAGCAGCAATAAATCCATGACCAAACTCACCACCTTGAACAACATTGAAAATACCACCAGCCACACTTCTAACAACAAAGCCTTCAACACCACTCATTCCACTAGTTGCCAAGCTTGAAGCAGCGTAAGATATTGCCCCAGCCTTAAAGGCCGAACTTAAACTCCCCGTAGCAACAAATGAAGCATCAAAGGCAAAGTGCGCTGACGCTAGCTGTCCAAAAAATGGAATATAATTCAACCCAATTTGAATAGCCGAACCAAGTCCTTCCACTTTCGCAATCTGTCGATGAATAAAGGTCACCCCTCCAATATCCATTAAAGCCTTATAGAGGCGTTTAAAGAAAAAGCCACTAGGGTCAATATAGCTCATGGGATTATTTTTTACATAGCCATAGCGATTATAGCTTTGTGTATCGGTTGGCGCTTGGATATGCGGATCGGCCTGCAAGAAACGTCCTATGGTGGGGTCATAGATACGCCCATTCATATGGATAAGATTCAGGTTATCTATACCTTCATGCCCGGTATAACCTTTGGATGCCGCGGGCGCGATATAATCATTCAACAGTGAATGGCTATAGGCGGCGGTTTGTTTACCCCAAGGGTCATAGGTAAACTGCTGCACCACATTACCGGACTTATTGGTAATCGTCGTGGTTGAGCCTTGATGGTCTTTGTGCAGATAAAACTCGTCAACAGTGTTATTACTACGCTTGGTTATCACCAAATTGCCGACATACAATTTTTGCTCGGTGAGTGCCGGTTTGTTGCCGCCACTACGGGTGACTTTCTCATACCCCCCGACATATAAGGTGGTGAGATAGCTTGTCACTCCCGCTTCAACTTTAACGTCGTAACGCTCGAAGCGTTGCCGGTTGGCATCATACTTAAAGCGGGTCGATTCCCCACCTTGAGTAATGTTGGTGACCAAATCGTAAGAACTATAAGTGAAACGGCGACTGCCATCCTGGGTGATATTGCCATTCTTATCATAAACCATCACATAGCTGGCTTGACGGGCACGACTACACTGAGCGCCATTTTGCGTCCACCCCGTTGGACAGCTGTAGGTTATGGGGGCAGTGAGTGTTCGATTACAAGCGCTCCCTGAAACAGACCAGCCAGCGGGACAAGAATAAACAGGCGTCTTTGTTGCCGCTTGTGATAGCGTCCGCGTGCAGTTAGTGCCGCTTAATGTCCAACCCGCATCACAGTTATAGACCTGTTTAGGTGTGGATTGATACGTTTCTGTACACTCCCACAGACGGCGCCCTCCTCCCATTGGTTCACCACCACCGCATACAACCCCTGCTCCTGAAGGTTTAGTTGCTGAAACTATGGTGAAATCTCTAGAGCACTTACCCGTCGATGCATTTAAGTAGCCACCTTTAGGACAAGTTTGTTCGGTTTTAACCTGTGCAACTTTGGTTTCCGTTTTAGAACAAGTTGTACCGGAAAGAGTGTAACCACTGGGACAGCTATAGCTGTAGCTTAGCGATGCTCGATATACAGGACATCCTAAACACTTTGCGAGCCACGAGGAAGCCTATCATTCGGTCTCAATCGCTTATAAATGACGATGAATTATTAGAAGTAGACTCTCTAAGATGAGTAATCTGCGAGGTTCATGCAAAAACTGCGGTTGCCAAGCATGCCAACGGCAGGCTTAAGCCTGTTTATGCAAAATCACCAAGGGTTTAAGGTTAATAGGGATGTATTGCTTGGCTTTGTTGCTTGCCCCGGCACCATTTACCACCATATTTGGCCTTCATGGCACACATTGCATCCCATCGGCCACTCATGCCACTGTACTGACGGCGAAACTCTTTGGCGGAAGTTATCCAGGCATCGTCGCTGATACCAAGTTCAAGCAGTAGTTTGGGTCTGGAACAGTCAATAAAGCCACGCTTGTCTTCCCGCACCGCCCGGCCTGTCCAATCAATCAGCTCCAGATAGTCGGCAAAGTGAAACGGAATACCGCTTTGTTCGGCGGCAGTGGCTGCACCATCAAATTGAAGCAGTGACTTAAGTGAAGCGTTGGCAGTTGCTGGCTCAGCAACTTCTTCTATGCGTTCCTGAATGGATGTGTAATCAGAAGTTTGCAGTGAATCTGCAATACCGGCGCGAATGGGATTTAAATCCACGTACATCATGCAGGCCAGCAGCGCCTGTTCATCGAGCAGCGCCTGCGACTTAAAGCGCCCTTCCCAGAATACACCCTTGCAACTATCTTCTCGATTGGCCTTGCGGGCGATATCTTCGTTTAAACAGCGCATAAACCAACTGATACTGCCAAGGCGTTCCTGCCAATCGCTAATCAGCGTATCCAACAGTATTCGCTCGCCTTCTGAGAGACTATCGCCCTTGAGGAACTTTGCCGCCACAGGATTGCCACTAAAGAGCCCGGTCCAACGCTCGATGACTTCAAATGGCGACAATGATTGTTGCGCAGCAAGGTCGATTTTGAGCACCAAATGGTAGTGATTACTCATGACCGCATAAGCGCAAACGTCGATGCAGAATATTGACGACAACTGCCTGATTTTATCCACTATCCAGCCACGTCTATGCTCGTAACTGCGCCCCGACAGTGCATCTTCACCACACAAAAATGCCCTTCTCACGCAACGGTTAATCACGTGGTAAAAGGGCGTACTTTCAGCATCTATCAACTGGCGACGGGCAGTGGTCATAACCAACCTCGACTGAGCTTTGATGGGTATTTCAAAGCCTAGTCAAAGCTGTGCGAAACATCAAAAAGATATGGCTGTCCTGTATTCCGTTTTTACAGATGTATGAATATCTACTTTGAATTCAGCCAGCAGCTCAATTGGCAGCGACGCTATTTTGAAGAACACTATGGCTTTGTCCCCAAATTCAAGGCGGCGGCTCACTGTGGCCAAGTGGTTGCAGCTGTGGTCGGGGTGCAAAAACAGGAGATCAGCTTCTTCAGCGACGTGCTCAACACCCTAGCGCGACTACAGGATCAGTGTAACCCCTTAGGACAAAGGATGCTGCTCTCCGGCGCGCTGGTAGCTAGGCTGGAAAATGATGACAGCGAGTATCAGCTCACCAATTTAGGACCGGTCAAGTTAAAGGGTAAACAACACTCCATTGAAGTGTTCGGGGTTAAACCAAAACAAGGCAATCAGTCATAAAAAACAGCCTATTAAGGGCTAAATTTTAAGTGGCAAAGTTGCTATCAGAGTACTTATCCGTAGCAATTTTCAATTGCCTTGTGCGCTAACAGGGAATTTAACACTACCCCATTCCCTGATGGCGGGCATGGTTTCATGAAACTGACGAAAACCAAGGGTGGTTTTGCCAACGAGAACAGTTTACTCAAACTGCTCTACGCCGGTATATTGAAGGCTCAGGAGCGGTGGTCACACCCGATTCAAAACTGGAATTTAACGCTATCTCAGCTGTCCATCCATTTTGAAGGACGACTGGATGCTCACATCGTTCTGTGATTTTTAACGTGACACAGAATTTTGAACACCCTCTCAAAAAGATATGGCTGTCCTGTTTTCGTTCCGTTTTCCATTTGTTTTACGTTTGTTTTCCGTTTGTTTTCCGTGTGTTTTCCGTTTATTTTCCGTTCCTGTTTTCCGTGTGGTCCTATTTTCCGTGTTCTTCATATCTTCCACCCATTTGCGTAAACAAAGCATAGTTGGAGGCTAACCTCTGCACCATTAATGCTGGGTGTCCCATTTTTACCATATTCCACCCCACACCTCATCTTGTATTTCTACTCTTTAAAATAGATCACTTTAGCTTTCCCTCCATCAATATGAACGTAGACATCAAATTCATTAGACATTGCAAAATAACGGGATAAATCCTTTTCAAAAACCCCTTCACCAAGGTACTCAGAACTCATGCTAGGTATACACTCCCCGATGTAACCATAAACTCCCCGTAGAGCTTCTACTGGTGTACCTGTATGATAAACTTTCCAAAACCCAGATGAAAAAACACCATCAACCTTTAAGTTAAAGTCTATTGCTTCTACTTTAACAACCCCCTCCACATGAAGCCCGTCAGGCTTCAAGGGACAGCCACTTAACATAGGAATTCTTAGTACTCCATATTGTTTTCCTACTGGCTCAACATTTTCTTTATAAAACAAAAAATACCCTATAACGACTCCAACAAAAATGTATAAAAATATTCTTATTAGAACTTTCACTAGCACCCCCGCATGTTATTCTGTATACAAAGTGAATCAACAATTTTAGCCCCTTCCGGCAACCTTGTAACACCAACTATACCTATCGACCTTATATGTACTGACTCATTAAAATCGGTTCTCAACGTTTCTGATGTAACCCGTTGCCCTATAAAATCACTCACGTTACCAGAAGCATCTTCCTCCCATAGTGTAAATATTGTATCCTGCGTAGTTTTAACCTGAGTAGTTACATATGTAATCTCATATTCAGTGTATACAGATGAATCAACCAACCTCCATGCTACTTCAGGCCCAGCCTTTAAACCTGGAGGCGGATCTCCTATCCACTTAGAATAAACAGTTCTAGATTGAATAGATACAACCTCAGGTTTCTGTTTTTTAGGTTCTAGGACATCTGTTCTACTTTTTAAAACATTTGCCACTTCATTTACTACATATTGCATTGCAGATGTTATCGCTCCATTTGCAAACTTACCTCCTGTAAGTTTGGATACTGTTCCACCTGCTACGGTCTGAATCATTACTCGACCAAAAGACGCACTCGTTTGAATTTTCCCAATCCCCTTCATGATTCCAGCAGAGATAAACCCGTGACCAAACTTTCCACCTTGTAAGACACTAATGACTCCTCCTGTTGAACCATGAGCTAACATCTGCTCCCCAGTTGACCAAGCATTAGAAGTCCCCTCCGCTCCATGAATTTGGTTTCCTAAAGCTCCAAATACAGCCCCGCTAAATGCACCCCATAATGCCCCTCGTAAATTACCAGTAGCAACAGCTCCACCTATAAAACCAGTGATACCTCCTGCAACTATTGCATTTCCCGCAGTCCCTGCAGCAACCCCCCAGCTAGCCGCCCAACCCGATGCTGCGCCTGCTGTAAAATAAGTAACAACTGCAGCTACTATTACTCGCCAATATTTCTTAATCGCCTTCCAGAGTTTATCGAAGAAGAACGCCCGAATTCAGATAATAAGTGCACCACTCATGGTTAAACGGTGAGGAGAGATCAACTGCCTGTTGGTGATACTCTGTAGTCGCCAAACAAACATGAGTAGTTACCATGAATTACAAGCAGTTGATCGAGGGACAACGATACCAGATTGAGGCCTATTTACGCGAGGGTTTCAGTTATCGGGAGATAGGAAAACGTCTGAAAGTAAGTCACAGCACAATCAGCCGGGAAGTAAATCGCAATCGAATTCGGGATAACCATTACTTGCCGGAAGTCGCTCAGGCGAAGGCATTAAAACGCCGTTGTCAGTCCGCGAAGTCTAGAATATCTGGACTGACCATCACCTTTGTTGAGTTCGGTCTCAATGAGAAGTGGAGTCCGGAACAAATAGCCGGTGTCGGTAAAATCATCGGATATAACGTCAGTCACGAGTGGATTTATGGCTATGTCCAGCGTGATAAATTATGCGGCGGCAAGTTGTACAAACAGCTACGCCAGAGTCACCGAAGATACCGTAAAGGTAACCGCGCGAAGCGTGTGATTATCCCGAATCGCGTAGGCATAGAGCATCGTCCCGCTATCGTGAACAAGAAAAAGCGGTTTGGGGACTGGGAAGCTGACACGGTTCTGGGCAAGCAAGGTACGGGCGCGATTGTCAGCCTGGTTGAGCGAAAAAGTAAGCTGTACCTGATACGCAAAGTGCCAGCGAAAAGCGCAGCCGATGTGGCCCGGGCAATGGTTGGCATGCTGTGGAAATATCGAGGTTATGTTCGAACTATCACAGCGGACAACGGCAGCGAATTCTGTGACCACGAACAGGTCGCAGAAAAGCTTAAAACGGATGTCTACTTCGCTAACCCTTATTCGTCCTGGGAACGCGGACTGAATGAAAACTTCAACGGTTTGCTGCGGCAATACATACGGAAAGGCACCGATTTGCGGACGGTAACAGATAGGCAAATTAGTGAGATTGAACGGGCATTAAATGCCAGACCGAGAAAGTGCCTCGGCTTCAGGCAACCTATTGCGGTATTCAATGAATTACGCAAGGCAGCCTAATTTAGCGAGTGGTGCACTTCGGAGTTGAATTCGCGCCCACTCGGATCGGTATAACTCATCGGGTTATTCAAAACATAACTATAACGGTTATAGCTTTGTGTATCGGTTGGCGCTTGGATATGCGGATCGGCCTGCAAGAAACGTCCTATGGTGGGGTCATAGATACGCCCATTCATATGGATAAGACTCAGGTTATCTATACCTTCATGCCCGGTATAACCTTTGGATGCCGCGGGCGCGATATAATCATTCAACAGTGAATGGCTATAGGCGGCGGTTTGTTTACCCCAAGGGTCATAGGTAAACTGCTGCACCACATTACCTGACTTATTGGTAATCGTCGTGGTTGAGCCTTGATGATCTTTGTGCAGGTAAAACTCGTCAACAGTGTTATTACTACGCTTGGTTATCACCAAATTGCCGACATACAATTTTTGCTCGGTGAGTGCCGGTTTGTTGCCGCCGCTACGGGTGACTTTCTCATACCCCCCGACATATAAGGTGGTGAGATAGCTTGTCACTCCCGCTTCAACTTTAACGTCGTAACGCTCGAAGCGTTGCCGGTTGGCATCATACTTAAAGCGGGTCGATTCCCCACCTTGAGTAATGTTGGTGACCAAATCGTAAGAACTATAAGTGAAACGGCGACTGCCATCCTGGGTGATATTGCCATTCTTATCATAAACCATCACATAGCTGGCTTGACGGGCACGACTACACTGAGCGCCATTTTGCGTCCACCCCGTTGGACAGCTGTAGGTTATGGGGGCAGTGAGTGTTCGATTACAAGCGCTCCCTGAAACAGACCAGCCAGCGGGACAAGAATAAACAGGCGTCTTTGTTGCCGCTTGTGATAGCGTCCGCGTGCAGTTAGTGCCGCTTAATGTCCAGCCCGCATCACAGTTATAGACCTGTTTAGGTGTGGATTGATACGTTTCTGTACACTCCCACAGACGGCGCCCTCCTCCCATTGGTTCACCACCACCGCATACAACCCCTGCTCCTGAAGGTTTAGTTGCTGAAACTATGGTGAAATCTCGAGAGCACTTACCCGTTGATGCATTTAAGTAGCCACCTTTAGGACAAGTTTGTTCGGTTTTAACCTGTGCAACTTTGGTTTCCGTTTTAGAACAAGTTGTACCGGAAAGAGTGTAACCACTGGGACAGCTATAGCTGTAGCTTAGCGATGCTGATTGAGTTTCACTCTTTTGGCAGGTTGTGCCTGCCGCATTGAGCGCATAACCTGTTGGGCAGGATTTACTTACAGGTGTTGTTTCAAGCGCACCACAGCCTCCTTTACCACAAATATCTAATAAACGGTAAGGGTTGGTGCTATCGTAGCGGTAATCACCAACACCGGTTTTAAAGGTGATATTGCCCAAATCGTCATATTGCATCTCATGGGTGGCTTTAAAGTCTGATGGCAGACTCGTACCACCGGAGTGGATACTGACGGTACGCTCATACAGGCGATACAAATCATCATAGTGATAGTTTTCGCTGAATGTGGCCGGAGCCGAAGACAGGTTGTGCTGACGGTACTCCAGGTTACCCACGGTATCAAAGCGATAGTCAAGTTGATGGGCTGTTACTCCCGCAGTGGTCAAATTGATACCGCTAACCCAGCCAGTGGTTGCATCAAAAACAGTTGATTCCTGGGCACCATTACCATAACGCACCTGTTCCACCTGCCCACGGGCATTCATTTCGGTGATAGTTTGATATGCCTTACCTGTTTGTTGGTCGGTACGCTTGAAAAGGTATCCCTGAGCATTGTAGTGGTTGACGACCGTCAGCAAGTTATTGGGGTATGTCTGAGTCGCCGCTCTGCCATGGCTGTCATAGCTAAAGCGATGCTCATAGCTACTACCTGCTATGCTTGTCTTGCTGCTGGCCAACCGGCCGGCACTGTCATACCCGCTCTGCTTGCTGTGTACCCAGCCGGTTTGAGAGCAATTGGACACAACGGCGTCGAAACGGGTTTCCGCAATAAGTAAACCGGCGGTTTTGCTGCTTTTGTTACCATAGGTCCAGCAAGAGGTGCCATCTGGCTCAGTTTGCCTGACTTTACGCCCTAGAATGTCATAGTAGATAAAGCTGGATTGGGATTTACCATTGGTCTGTGACAGCATTTCGCCAAAGGCGTTATAGGTGTAGCGCCACTGTCCCTTATCAATGTCCTTGGTGCTGATTTTGCGGCCGTAGGCATCATAGCTTGCCTCGGTGCGCAGCAGCTCTTGTCCCGATGCTGAGGTGATAAAACTTTTCACCAGCTTGCCACCAGCTTGCCACCAGCATCATAGACAAACTCCAGTTCGTTGCCGATATCATCAACAACTTTAAATTGCTCACCCATGGCATTGGAGACAGCGCGCTTTTGCTTGCCATTGGGGTCTATCGTCAGCGTCTCAAATCCCAGATATTGAATACTGGAAACACCACCGTTGGGATTGGTTTGGTTGATGACCCGACCAAAGTGGTCGTACTCTATTTCGGTGTAATAGGCACTGATACCGGCAAAAGCGGGTTCATATTGTCTGACAGGCCTTCCCTGCGCATCGTAGCTGGTTGCAGTAACAACCCATTGCCCATCAAAACCCTGCTTCTGCTTACCGACTTCACGGCCATATTTATCTGTGATGACTTTGGATTGAGGCGCACCGGCCTTGGTCTTGGTGGTAACCAAATGGCCATGACCGAGAGGTGAACACCCGGCATCACAGGTGGCATACTGATAGCTTGTTGGAACACCATCCGGAGTGACTTCCCGCACCAGCCTTCCCCACTTGTCATGGTCCTTGGTCAGTTTGCGACCATTGGCATCAGTCACGGTAATTTGAGTGATTTTACCCGTTACCTGGTCTGCAGACTGACCATTGTAGGTATAGGTGCTGCTGTCGCCTGCCGCGTTGGTCACTGTCTTGAGCAGACGCCCTCTGGCATCGAATAAATAGCTCATCTGTCTCGACTGCTGGGTGTTGCCGGCGGCATCTACGCCTCCGGTGACCCGCTTGGTCAGGGTGTTGCCGTAAATGTCATAGGTTTTGCCGGTAGTCAATTTGTAGCGATTGTCATTTGGCGATACCGTTGAGTTCATCAGCAAACCGTTATCGTAATAGCTGAATGCGCTCTCGGTCACTATCGCCTGAACCTGCTCTCGCTGATTAAAGCGTGATTTAGTCACCCTGGTATGACTCAGTCGCCCCTTGGCTTCGCCGCCACCATGACCATCATACTGGTTAACCGTCTCGACCCTTGAAACCAATTGATTGGCTTCAAGGTCAGTCACATCCGCTTTAATGGCAATGGCATTTCCCCAGTCGTCGAACTGAGTCTGGGTGTTTGTCTGCGTTAACTCCCTTACCACCCCATCGCTGCCATATTGCGAGGTGCGCTCCACTACGTTTTCTTCACCCCGGCGATAAATACCGTCATTGCCTCGCTGAAAGCTGTATTCATTGATTGCCGAGTACAATATTTTTCCCTGATAGGTTTGTTTGGTTGCCAGGGGCAAACCTATTTGCGGGAACAACTGATGATAGATAGTCTCGGTCACCACCTGAGTCTGATTGTCTCTGGTGCGTAATAACTCAAACCCGGCCGGGCCACGCCCCAAACGGTTTATCAGCAAGCCGCCATACTCATAGTTAACGGAAACCTGGCTGCCATCCCCGGTTTCAGTGGCAACTTGCTTAACAACTTTTTGCGGCGGAATAAGGGAGAAGTTACGACTGTTGTCCAGATAACTGGAAACCTGAGTCTTATAGACACTGTATTCGCCAGCAGACTTTTCCGTCAACGACGCGTAAGTCACCCTGGTCTTGACTCCAAATCCGTCGGTAATCCCCTTGATGGTATTGTGATATGCATGGCTCTTATGGGTTAACCTTTGCCATTGACCGTTACTGAAATAGACAATATCCAGTTTTCCACGACCATCGATATCCGCAAAATTCAATGGTTGATCGGACAGGTAATTGATTGCGCCATAAGTGGTCCATGAAGTTAACTCGGGGTTGGAGTGATACACCAACGCCTGAGACGAGGTATGCTGAACCACCATTTCGGCTCTGCCATCACCCGCGATATCGATAAAATAGGTTTTGTACTTCTGAGTATCGGAAGTAGTAATGCCCGTATCCATTCGAGGCAAGAAACCATTGCCATCTGACAGTTGAATAAACCATTTATTATTATGGACATAGGCAATGTCCGACAAGCCATCACCATTGAAATCGGCACTGCGTAGGGTATTGGCGATATTGATATTATTGTGTGGCCCCCGGTAAATTTTCTGCCGTCTTTGATAACTGGAGCCAGTCGAGACATAAAGATTCCAATACTCGTAATCACTGACAGACCAAGTACCTCTGATATCCAGACGACACTCATTCTCGGTCACTCCCGAAATCACTTTGCCGCTACCGGAAATACACACGGCCTCCCGCTCTCTAACCTCCAACATAAAGTCGGTGAGTCCATCACCGTTGATATCCATAAAGGAGCTGCCAAAACCTCGACTGGAATGCCACTGGTGAACACTGGTGTTGTGCCCAACTTCAGTACTGGGAAAGCTATAAAGACTTTGCGCCGCAGCAAAACTTCCATTTCCCAGATTGCGATACCACTTGATGGCGCCACCATCGATGAAGATGATGTCTTCCAATGCATCACCATTGACATCGGCAACCAGCGCTTTGCCTTCAAGCCCAATAGCCTTACGCCCCAAATCCTTGAGCGTGTAATTCACTACACGCTCAACATCCTCACATAGCTGAGTACCACGGCCATTTGGCTCACACACAGTGTGCTGATAAGTAGAAGGTTTAAAAGACAGAATTTGCCAATTGGCGGTTTCACTGTTGGCCACCAACAAGTCACGCTGGCCATCACCATCATAATCTATGGTTTGGGCATAAGCCGCCTTAGCGGCTCCGGTCGAGGCCATCGCCTGTTCAATACCCGACTGAATACCACGCTTGTACCAACGCCCGCCCCGTACATAAACGATATCTGATAAGCCGTCGCCGTCCATATCAAAAAACTTGGCGGTGTCGTTGTTACCGGACGGAATATTCAACGCCCGTCTGCCGGAAAAGGGTTGATAAGCAGGGCCGGCAGATGCACCCGGCGGTCTGTCCCACTCAAAGGTTATCGGTGTGCTGCAGTCGGTTTGGGTTTGACCAATACAGGCTTTAACCTGCTCAAGGTAATCATGCTTATCGCTGGAAGTCGCCTTGTGATACGTCAGGTAATAGGTTTTGTCGACTTCGTCATCCAGCCTCACCTCAATCTTTTGCAATTGCTGCTTTATCGCAACAGAGGTGCCATAGGAATAACCATACTTAGGGTAACTGAGGGGGGTATAGATAAATCTGACCTGATTATAGGAAACCTCACCATTGCTGTGCCCGGCATAATCGATGCTTTTCAGGTATTGCTCACCGGCGATGTTTTCATAGTGATAACTAATGTAATTACCTACAGAGTCCTCAATGGCCTTCAGACTCCAATGATAAATCACATCACTGTTGTTTTGAGATACGGACCGATAACCATCTCCGGATGATGAGGCGCCATTCACATCCAGAAACCGCTTCCCGGAAACCTCATCCACATCGCCATAAAAATAGGTGTCTCCCGATTTGGTTTCAACCTTGAAGGCCGCTGGGCCGCCGCCAGGCGCCTGGCCAATCACAGTCACCACGGAGGCATCATCCAGCTCCTTATGGTACTCGGCGCCATTTAGACTATGGGTTCCGGCGGTTAAAACCAGACGAGCACCGTCAAGGCAGTAACTGTCCTTGTTGGTAAGCTCTACACCTTGCAAATAACCATCCTGTTCAATGGTTTTTGGACAGCGGCTGATGGCGGAAAGCCCTTGAAGCCCCCACCCCAATCCCATAATGGCTTCGCCGCTACCTGATGAATAACTCAGCTCTACGGCGGGCTTTAGTTTACCTCTGGCTGCGGGAGTATCTATGGGGATGGTATATGTTGCCGCACCTTGCTCACTGACCCGAAAAGCGCTTAAAGGGGCTGTGGATGATGCGTGCACTGTTGATATTGTTAGAACTGCGAAAGAAACCAGCAAAATAAAACGGGGGAGCCAACGCATAATGACAAACATTCCATGTTTAAAGTCATTCCACTTGTACAATCATTATCAATGACCATCCAACACAACAACAGGCAAAAAGTCAACACCCAAAACAAACCGCCCTCAAAAAACCAACAAACACACCAAACAAAAACCAAATAAAACACCTATCCATCACCCACAACTAAAACCATCAATTTAAAAACAATGTGCAATAAGGAGTTATAAAAGGAAGTTAGGTGAATAGTTGAATGGAGTCTTACTCTTACAATAATAAGTATGTCCATCAGGTAAGATGACTTTGGGAATCGTCCCTAGTTTGTTTTCACAACGCTATATTGATGGTAAAGATGAAGCTCATCGTCAAGTAACATGCTTTACGGATTATATTCGAAAGAGGGTTTTCAAAATTCTGTGTCACGTTAAAAATCACAGCGCAATGTAGGTTTCCTGTCGCTCTTCAAAATGGATGAACAACTGAGACAGCGTCAAGCTCCAGTTTTGAATCGGTGTAACTACCGCTCTTGAGCTTTCAATATACCTGCGTAGAGCAGTTTGAGTAAACGGCTCTACGCAGGCCGCATCCTGCAAGGCTTTTCTAAGATATCATAGATGTATTTTCTTACTGTTACGACTTGAATCCAAGCCTAAACCTGCTGCTGAAGCAGCTGCTGGATCTCCAGCCCCAAAGTTCTGAAAGTCAGGATCCGGCTGGTAGTCTGACGCCATACCAGACCTATCTCACGATATGGAGCCTCCCCTGGAGGGCTCATCACCGCCAGATCTGTGTCTTTCAATATCCCGGCATCTATTGCCATCTGCGGCAGGAAAGTCGTGCCCAATTTACTGTTCACCATCTGTACCAGAGTGTGCAAACTGGTGGCCGCAAAAGGGTTGACCTTGGCGCTGTCACCCAGTTGGCAGGCACTGATGGCATGACCGGTAATGCAGTGCTCACTCTGCAACAGAAAAATACTCTCATCCGGCAGCGCCTGATAGTCCACCGGCTCATGAATATCGGCAGATAAGTCCTTGTGCACCACCATCTTGAAGGGATCTATACCCACTTTCATGCTGTGATAGCCGGAAGTATCAGCAGGCAGAGCCAACAACAACAGATCCAACTCGCCCTTACCCAAAGCTGTCAACAAACGCTCTGTGGTGTCCTCTTTGAGCAGCAAACTCAGATCCGGATAGGTCTTCTGGCACTGCTTAACTACACGGCTCAGCAGGAACGGGGCAATGGTGGGAATACAGCCAAGTCGGATCTCTCCAGTCATAGGCGCACCCTGGTTTTTCACCAATTCCACCAAGTCATCGACATCGGTCAGAATTTTCAACGAACGCTGTACTACTTCTTCACCGATAGCGGTAAACATAAAAGACTTATGATCCCGTTCAATCAGCTGATAACCCAACTGTTCTTCCAGATTTTGGATCCCGCTGGACAGCGTCGATTGGCTAACATGGCACACCTTGGCTGCCCGGTTGAAGTTCTGTTCCTGATGCAGGTTCACCAGATAATAGAGATTTTTCAAACTGGGTAAGTGTTTCATTTTGTCGATTACCAATTGAGTAATGCATTAGAAAGTTCTATCTAATCTAACACAAAAAGTCTGTCGAGCAGCAGTATCACATCAGGAGTGTGACCGAGGCGATAAATCATCCCCCAAGATATCTATCACTGAAGCGGAAATAGCAGAGAACCCAAGCCTTGACGGCTAAGGTTCAGGTATTAAAAAAGGGGGTAGTAACGGAAGTTTCTTAATACCTTGACTGCGCCGGAGCTTCTCTCCGGCACCCAAGGCTAATTTATGCTTTGGCTTCGAGGAAAGACTTGAGTTGCTGCAGATCTGCACCGGCATGTTCAACAATAACCGCCAGCCACTCTTTATGCCCGGCTTCCCAAGCGGCTTCTTCACCGTGTTGCAGTTGCTGTGCAGTTTGCTGGATCCGCTTTAATCCCACAGAGCCGGCAGCACCTTTGAACTTGTGAGCCTCAGCGCACAGGGTATCTTTATCTCCGGCCGCTTCGGCCTTTTGCAAATTCGCGACGTATTCAGGCAACAACTGTTCAAATAACACCACACTCTTGAGTAAGGTGCCGGCACCAATAGCACTACAGTACTGCTCCAGGGTATTGAGATCTAAGATAGTATCCAGTTCAGTTGTGGCCATGAAGGCGCTCCTCAAATGTGTCAGATTTACCACATCATACCCGCTAAAATTACCGGTGCAACTTATAGGCGCTAAACAAGACAAAACTTTCCCGGATTTAACATTGGCGATACAAAATCCGGGCACAATAGATACAATGATTTATAGGCTATTGATTTAAATTGATTAAACTAGAACCTTGCCCGCCCTTAGCCGCCAACTCATCCACCAGTGCTACCAAGCCTATCCAGCGCTGAGCGCACCAATCCGGCGCCAGCAACACGGGACGGCTGGCATAAGCGGTCACCCGATGAAACACTATCTCTTTTGGCGTGTGACGGATCAGTTGCGCCGCACTGGTAACATATTCGTCCAGTGTCGGTGGCTGCAACCTGCCTGCTTCCCAGGCCTTGGCCATGGTACTGCCGACTACTATATGAAGGGGATGTAATTTAAGGCCATCGACACCTGTGTTTAACACTGCTTCCAGCGTTTGTTGATGTTCAATCAGCCCTTCTCCCGGCAGTCCGAGGATCAGATGAGTACATACCTTGAGTCCGCGACTGCGGGCGCGGCATACAGCATCCTGGTAAGCGGCAAAGTCATGACCACGGTTAATTCTTTTCAGCGTGGCGTCGTGAGCTGTCTGTAAACCCAGTTCCAACCAAACTTCACTGCCGTTTTGTTGATATTGCGCCAACAGATCCAGCACCCTGTCCGGTACGCAATCCGGGCGGGTACCGACACACAAACCCACCACTTGTTCGCTCTGCAGTGCCTCATCGTATTTGCGCTTCAACTCGGCATACTCTTCATAAGTACTGGTATAGGCCTGGAAGTAAGCCAAAAACCGCGAAGCCTTTGCCCTCATCTTCTGTTTGCCGGCCTCAAGCTGAGCCGCAATCGACAAGTCGGTTCCATGTTCATGACTGAAAGAGGCAACATTACAGAAAGTGCAACCACCGCGCCCTAGAGTTCCGTCGCGATTGGGACAGGTAAAACGTGCATCCAGAGTCAGCTTTTGTAACCGTTGACCAAATTGTTGCCGGCAGTATTGACCAAAGGTAGTGACAAAATCGTCCAGTCCCATTTGCTTCTCTCAAAAAAGTCGCCAGTCTAACGACTCCAATTTGGGACTACTCTGCTCCAGGTCAATTTATGTCACAAATGGCTGCTACTTTTGCCAGTGATCAATGATCAAACCGCTTGAGCGCAAACCGCTCCCAGATCACACTTTTGTGAATATTTAATCATTTAATGCAAATTTTTAATGTAAACACCAGCGAGACCGGAAATCAGTTTTTCTTCTTTAAGGATAATTCGAGGCCGCTTGTTAAAATTAGGTGAACAGAAAACAGGGGCAAAGTAGATTTTCTTTTCATTCATAGTGTTATACAGCGCAATCCTCAGTTTACGTTAACGTAATGCAATTGAAGATTCCGTATGAAACACCCCAAGATTCATCAAATATATGCAATATTTAGGTTTGACCTTTAGCAAGTCTCAGGATAATTTGAATGGTTCGGGTGCATATCTATAGAGTTTGGTACTCTCTCCCGAGTAGTAATAGTGATGTTAAGGGAGGTTTTGTATGAGCTTGTATCATCCCAGTTTCGAGCGGGATAACTGTGGTTTTGGATTAATAGCCCAAATGGATGGCGAAGCCAGCCATCGCATTGTTCGCACGGCAATCCATGGCCTCGACCGCATGAAACATCGTGGTGGTATTGCAGCTGACGGACGCACTGGCGACGGTTGCGGTTTGCTGATGCAAATGCCCACAGGATTCTTTGAAGCCATTGCGGCCGAACAGGGCTGGCATCTCAGCCGTAAGTTCGCCGTTGGTATGCTGTTTTTAAACCAGGATGAAACCCTGGCCGCCGAAGCCAGAATATTGCTCGAACGGGAACTGGAGAAAGAAACCCTGAGTATTGCCGGCTGGCGCCCGGTTCCGGTCAATCCGCAAGTGCTCGGCGAGATAGGCAAGTCCAGCTTGCCGCAAATTTGGCAAGTGCTCATCAATGCTCCCATTGGCTGGCGAGAAAAAGATCTGGAGCGGCGCCTTTATATGGCTCGCCGCCGTCTCGAGCAGCAATTAAGCCAGGATAAAGACTTTTATGTCGCCAGCCTCTCCGGCCAGGTCATTGTCTACAAAGGTTTGATGATGCCGGCCGATCTGCCGGCCTTTTATCCGGATCTGGCCGATATTAGGCTGCAAAGCTCTATCTGCCTGTTCCACCAGCGCTTCTCGACCAACACCTCACCCAAGTGGCCACTGGCACAGCCGTTCCGTTTTCTGGCCCACAATGGCGAGATCAATACCATCACAGGTAACCGTCAATGGGCTAGGGCGCGGGCCTACAAGTTCAACTCACCGCTGCTGCCTGACTTGCAGCAGGCCGCCCCGTTTGTCAATGAAACCGGCTCAGACTCGTCATCACTGGACAATATGCTGGAGATGCTGCTGGCCGGCGGCATGGACCTGTACCGCGCCATGCGTTTGCTGATCCCGCCTGCATGGCAGAGTAACCCCGAGATGGATGAAGAGCTCAAGGCCTTCTATGACTTCAACTCCATGCATATGGAGCCTTGGGATGGCCCGGCCGGGATAGTCATGACCAACGGTCGCCACGCCGCCTGCGCGGTTGATCGCAACGGGCTGCGGCCATCGCGCTATGTGATCACCAAAGACAGAATTCTCACCCTGGCCTCGGAAGTGGGTATCTGGGACTATGGCCCGGATGAAGTGATTGAAAAAGGCCGGGTCGGCCCGGGTGAACTTCTGGTACTCGACACCCTCAGCGGTCGTCTTTATCAGTCATTCGAAATCGATAACGATCTTAAACGTCGTCACCCCTATAAGGAGTGGATGGCGAAAAACAGCCAGACTCTGGTACCGGCAGAGCAGTTGTCGCCGCAGGATCAGGGCGTCAGTGAATTCAACCAGGGCACTTTGCTGCAGTACCAGAAGCTGTTCGGCTACAGCCGTGAAGAGCTTGAGCAAGTGATCTGGGTACTGGCCAGCAAAGGCGAAGAAGCCACCGGCTCCATGGGCGACGACACCCCGATGGCAGTGCTGTCGAAGAAACAGCGCTCGCTGTATGACTATTTCCGGCAAAAATTTGCCCAGGTCACCAACCCGCCAATCGATCCGCTGCGGGAGAAACATGTGATGTCGCTGGCCACCTGTATCGGCCGCGAGCAGAACCTGTTTAACGAAACCACGGGACACGCCTATCGGGTGATGTTCAACTCACCTATCTTGTTGTTCAGTGACTTCAACCAGTTGCTGAGTCTGGACAGCACCTATTACCGTGCCAACAAGGTTGACCTTAACTATCCGGCCTCCGAAGGCCTGAGTCAGGCAATCAAACGGATCACTGATGAAGCCGAACGCCTGGCACGCACCGGCACCACCCTGATAGTGCTCTCGGATCGCGCCGTCAGCAAAGACACCCTGGTCATTCCGGCCGCCATGGCGGTAGGTTCAGTGCAGCAGATGCTGGTGAACAAGAGCCTGCGCTGTGACACCAACATCATAGTGGAAACAGCCTCGGCCCGGGATCCGCACCATTTCGCGGTACTGCTGGGCTTTGGCGCTACGGCCATTTACCCCTATCTGGTGTACGAGTCCATTGCCGAACTCGCCAAGCGCCATCAGGCCGAGGATATCGTCAATCTGATGCTCAACTTCCGCTACGGCATTGAGAAGGGGCTGCGCAAGATCATGTCCAAGATGGGGATCAGCACAGTCGCCTCCTATCGCTGCAGCCAGCAATTTGAGGCCATAGGCCTGGCCGACGAAGTGATTAAACAATGCTTCAACGGCGTGGTCAGCCGTATTCAGGGTGTGGGCTTCGATGGCATAGAAGCCGATCAGCAACTGCTGAGTCAGGCGGCCTTCCGCCCCCATGTACCGCTGCCGCAGGGCGGTTTGCTCAAGTACGTTGAGGGCGGCGAATACCACTGCTTCAACCCGGATGTGGTCAATACCTTACAACGGGCTCTGAAAGAGGTGGATTACCCGCTCTACAAACGGTTTGCCGAGTTGGTAGACCAAAGGCCGGTCGCCACCTTGAGAGATCTGCTGAGCATCAAACAGCAGCGCGAAAGCATAGCGCTCGAAGATGTAGAGGCGGCCAAAACTCTCTTCCCCAGATTCGACAGCGCCGCCATGAGTATCGGCGCCCTGAGCCCGGAAGCTCACGAAGCGCTGGCCATCGCCATGAACCGTCTCGGCGGCCGCTCAAACTCGGGCGAAGGCGGTGAAGATGCCCGCAGATTCAACAGCGAACGCAATTCGGCCATCAAGCAGATAGCCTCTGGCCGCTTTGGGGTAACCGCCCATTATCTGATTAACGCCGAAGTGCTGCAGATCAAGGTCGCCCAGGGCGCCAAGCCCGGTGAAGGCGGTCAGCTGCCCGGTCATAAGGTCAGTGTTGAAATCGCCGGCCTCAGGCATGCCCGCCCGGGTGTAACGCTGATATCACCGCCGCCGCACCACGATATCTACTCTATTGAGGATTTGGCGCAGCTGATCTTCGATCTCAAGCAGATAAACCCCAAGGCGCTTATCTCGGTCAAGCTGGTCTCTGAGCCGGGTGTTGGCACCATAGCCACAGGAGTCGCCAAGGCCTATGCCGATATGATTACCGTTTCCGGCTATGATGGCGGCACAGGCGCCAGCCCACTGACGTCGGTCAAGTATGCTGGCAGCCCTTGGGAGCTGGGCCTTGCCGAAGTTCACCAGTCTCTGGTGGCCAATGGTCTGCGACATAAAATACGCCTGCAGGTGGATGGTGGTCTCAAGACTGGCACAGATGTTATCAAGGCGGCCTTACTGGGTGCCGAGAGTTTCGGCTTTGGCACTGTGCCCATGATAGCGCTCGGCTGCAAATACCTGCGTATCTGTCACCTAAACAACTGTGCCACCGGCGTTGCCACCCAGGACAAGACCTTGAGAGACAAGCACTATCATGGCTTGCCCGAGCGAGTAATGACCTACTTTGAGTTTGTCGCCGAAGAAGTGCGTGAATGGATGGCCAAGCTGGGGGTCAGCGAGTTTGAACAATTGGTAGGGCGCAGCGATTGGCTGCAGGCCATCGAAGGCCAGACCGCCAAGCAGCAGGGACTGGATCTGAGCCCTATCCTGTTCAAACCCGAAGTATTGCCAAGCACCAGTTTGACCTGGAAAGAGATCAATACGCCGGCAGATCCCGGCAGCCTGAACCAGGAACTGCTGGCCAAGTGCGCCGAGCGTGCCACCAAGGGCGAAGGCTTCGATATCTGCTTCCCCATCAATAATACCGACCGTTCAGTAGGCGCCGCGCTTTCGGGCCATATCGCGGCAACCTGGGGCGTAAAAGGCTGTCCCAAGCCGATAAGACTCAGCTTCAACGGTAGCGCCGGCCAAAGTTTCGGGGTCTGGAACAGCCCCGGACTCGAGCTGTCACTGTGCGGCGACGCCAACGACTATGTGGGTAAAGGTATGTCCGGCGGCAAGATAGCCATCTATCCACCGCTCGGCAGCGCCTTCCAATCCGAGCGCAGCGCCATTGTCGGTAATACCTGCCTCTATGGTGCCACCGGCGGCAAACTGTTTGCGGCGGGACGGGCCGGTGAGCGCTTCGCGGTCAGGAACTCTGGGGCATTGGCGGTAGTTGAAGGGGTCGGTGACAACGGCTGTGAATATATGACAGGCGGCATAGTAGTGGTGCTGGGGACCACGGGCGTCAACTTCGGCGCCGGTATGACTGGCGGTTTTGCCTATGTGTTCGACCAATTCGGCCGCTTTAGCCGTAGGGTCAATACCGAACTGGTCGATACCCTCAAGCTGGAGATGCCCATTCATCAACAGCACCTCAAAGGGCTGATAGAGCAACATGTGGCCAAGACCGGCAGTGAACACGCCAGTGCCATTCTCAGTGAGTTTGACAACTGGCTCGACTGTTTTGTCCTGGTCAAGCCCAAGAATATTCAGGTTTCGGATCTGCTCAAACTGGAACAACCGAGCCCGGAACTGGCCGTAAAAGCGGGGTAAGCGAGCATGAGTAACGATTTTCAGTTTATCGAAGTGGGTCGTATCGACCCGAGCAAGCAGGCTATCGCACGCCGCAAGACTGAGTTTATTGAGATTTACCAACCCTTTGCCCAGGCGCAGGTCGACCAGCAGGCCGATCGCTGCCTGGACTGTGGTAACCCTTACTGCGAGTGGAAGTGCCCGCTGCACAACTATATCCCCAACTGGCTCAAGCTGGCCAAACAGGGACGTATCCTGGAAGCGGCAGACCTGGTGCATGAAACCAATACCCTGCCGGAGGTCTGCGGCCGAGTCTGCCCGCAGGACAGGCTCTGTGAAGGTGCCTGTACCCTGAATGATGACTTCGGCGCCGTCACCATAGGCAATGTGGAAAAGTACATCACAGATACCGCCATCGCCCAGGGCTGGCGCCCTGACATGAGCCAGGTAACGCCCAGAAGCGAGCGGGTCGCCATCATAGGCGCGGGGCCGGCCGGTCTTGGCTGCGCCGATATCCTGGCCCGCAACGGGGTCAAGGCTGTAGTCTTTGACAAATATCCTCAGATAGGCGGCCTGCTGACCTATGGCATTCCCGCCTTTAAGCTCGACAAGTCCGTGATGGCTACCCGCCGCAGCGTGATGGAAGGCATGGGGATAGAGTTCCGCCTCGGCGTAACTGTAGGCCAAGATATTCCCTTTGCCGAGCTGCTGACCAACTTCGATGCCGTGTTCCTCGGCATGGGGACCTATAACGCCATGCAGGCGGGCCTGCCCGGTGAAGAAGCTGAAGGGGTTATTCAAGCCCTGCCCTACCTGATTGCCAACACCCGTGAGTTGATGGGGCAAGCCGATCCGGCGCAGCCCTACATCGACCTCAAGGGCAAGAAGGTGGTAGTGCTCGGCGGCGGTGATACCGCCATGGACTGTGTGCGCACGGCGGTGCGCCAAGGCGCCGAGTCGGTTATCTGTGCCTATCGCCGCGACGAAGAGAATATGCCGGGTTCGCGCCGTGAGGTGCAAAATGCCCGCGAAGAAGGAGTCGAGTTTCTGTTCAACCGCCAGCCGGTGGCGATTGCCACAGACGATGGCAAGGTCAAGGGAGTCGAATTTGTTGAAACCGCGCTTGGCAACGCCGATGCCAGCGGTCGCCGGCGTCCAGAGCCCATCCCGGGCAGCGATCAGTTGCTGGAGGCTGACGCCGTGATTGTCGCCTTCGGTTTCCAACCCAGCCCGGCGCCCTGGTTTGCCGAGTTTGATATCGCCCTGGATCAATGGGGCCGGGTAAAAGCTGAAAAAGAAGCGGCCAATCCATTCCAGACCAGCAATCCCAAAGTGTTTGCCGGTGGTGATATGGTCAGGGGTTCAGATCTGGTGGTCACCGCCATCGCCGAAGGACGCGATGCGGCGCTTGGGATCCTCAATTTCCTCAGCTGACAACTCAACACTTTGAGCGCATACGGGAACCCACCTCCCGGGTGCGCTTTTTTTTCATCCAACCGCCACACTTCAAATAACACGCTTGCGACTGCCTTGGACTTGTCGTCCCTACAAGTCGCAAGCAGCTGACTTGTTCGCACCATCCTAGGCTTGTGCTATATTAAGCCGCCCTCAGGCTCACTCAAGACATTTAAAGAAGGTTAAGCCATGAAAATCGGTATTATCGGCGCCATGGAGCCGGAAGTTGCTCACCTGATTGCCTCTTTGGAAAACCCACAGCACAGCAAGATTGCCGGCATTGAATTTGTCAGCGGCACTCTGGTTGGCAAAGAAGTCATAGTTACCCGCTCCGGCATAGGCAAGGTTGCCGCCAGCATAGCGACCAGTCTGTTGATTGAAAAGTTCGCCCCGGATGCAGTCATCAATACCGGCTCGGCCGGTGGGTTTGTCGATGCGCTGCAGATAGGTGATATAGTGATTTCCGATGAAGTCCGCTACCACGATGTCGATGTCACCGCCTTTGGCTATGAGATGGGCCAGATGGCGCAGCAACCGGCAGCCTTTATCCCGGATCCCAAATTGATGCTGGCAGCCCAACAGGCCATCGCAGGTTTGGGAGAGGTCAAAGCCATTGAAGGCCTTATCTGCACAGGTGACAGCTTTATTTGCGATCCCGAGCGCACTGCCGTCATGTTAAAACATTTCCCCACCATGGCCGCCTGCGAAATGGAAGGCGCCGCCATTGCTCAGGTATGTCATCAGTTCGGCGTGCCCTTTGTGGTGATCCGCTCTCTGTCCGATAATGCCAACAACGACTCTCCGGTCGACTTTGATGCCTATCTGGTCAAGGCGGGGCACCACTCGGCCCTGATGGTCATAGGCATGCTGCATCACCTTTAATTTAAGGAGCACCAGAGCCCATGAGTCTGCCCTTTTGCGAGCAGCTGCTGGCCTTAGATGGCCCCCTCATACAGGGGTTTCTGGTGCTGTTTTTGGCCTTGTTACTGGCACGTTTGGCGCCGCTGCCCCAGGCGTTTCAACCCCTGGCCTGGTTGAGCCATCTTGCCAGGTCACTGGCCGCCAAGGTCAAACGGGGCGACAGAGACAAAAAGCAGCAGCTGATTGCCGGTTCACTGGCCATTTTACTGCTGGTACTGCCATTTTGGTTAATCATCACCTTTCTGCTGGAACTGGCGGCATTCCCCTGGTTCTTTGAGTTTTTGATCCTCTATCTGTGTCTCAACGACGCCTGTTTTATTCAGGAAGCCGAAGAGATATACCAAGCCCTCAGGCGGGGAGATAAAGCGGCCGCCAGAGAGTTGCTCGCCCCCTGGGTTGCCCGCGACACTGCCGAACTGTCCGAGGCAGGCATAGCCAAGGCCACTATAGAAAAGCTGGTGACCACTCCCATTCACGGCACTGTTACCGTGGTGTTTTTCTTCTGTCTCGCCGGCGCGCCCATGGTGCTGCTGGTGAGAATGCTCAAACAATTGGAACAGAGCTGGTGGTGTCTGGATCCACAATACCGTTTCTTCGGTCGCCCCGTTTTTCTGGTCAATCAAGT
Source organism: Shewanella indica (assembly GCF_033842865.1). NCBI lineage: Bacteria > Pseudomonadati > Pseudomonadota > Gammaproteobacteria > Alteromonadales > Shewanellaceae > Shewanella > Shewanella indica. Next base: position 2,623,255 of record NZ_JAWXXR010000001.1, on the reverse strand, counting down.
GCTACTGTATATTCCGGCGCAGCTGTGGCGTTTTACCCTGGCGATTCAGGGTGGTCCCCAGACATTAAAACTGCTTTGGCACACACCCCATAGCCGCTTTCCTATCGGCTCTAATTTCCAGGTGGCAACCATGGCAGCATTTGTACTGATGACAGAGCTTGGCGGACCACAAAAGTATTCCGGCATCAAGGTTCAGGTGGAGAAAGTGGGCCCGGGCCCAGTGCCGGATCACAAGACCATTCCCAAGGCGATTTCACTGACATTTCGCACCTTCACCATCTGGTTTGCTTTTGTGATCTTGTTACCTCTGATTTGGGTTTTGTTACGTTATTCACAAACGCTTTAAATTATTCAATTTCTCCTTATAATGCCTTCATTCCCCGCTTGACACTGAGAAGACTGCCGTGCTGGACAATATGCATATCTCTTTGACGACCCCGGCATTGCTGTTTCCGGCCATTTCCCTGCTGCTGCTGGCTTATACCAATAGATTTTTCTCACTGGCCGCGCTAATTCGCACCTTGAGTGGCGGCGATAAACCCGTTGCCGCCGAACAACTGAAAAACCTGCGCCGCCGCATCGTTATCATCCGTCGCATGCAGGAGGCAGGTGTCACCAGCTTCGCCCTGTGTGTGCTGTGTATGATTTTTATCTATCTTGGCTTTAACACTACAGGCTCGATGATTTTCGGCGCCAGTTTGCTGTTATTGCTGTATTCCTTAATCCTGTCGGTGATTGAAATCCGTATCTCGGTCGATGCCCTCAACATTCATCTCAAAGAGATGGGTTAATGACATTGTGGGTCTATAGCCTGGATCTGTTCGGCACCGCAGTATTCGCCCTTTCCGGCGCTTTGGCTGCCGGCCGGCACAGGATGGATCCTTTCGGCGTTTTGGTACTGGCAGCGGTCACAGCCATAGGTGGCGGCACCCTAAGAGACACCATTCTGGGCGCTCCGGTATTCTGGCTTCATGACCACAACTATCTCTACGTGATACTACTGACCGTGGTACTGACCTTGATTCTGGTACGCCGCCCCTGGCGTTTGCCCCCATCTAGCCTGGCCATAGCCGATGCCGTCGGCCTGGCGCTCTTTACCGTTATCGGTACCCAAAAGGCCCTGACTCTGGAGTTTGGCGCCCTGATAGCCGTAGTCATGGGCTTGATCACAGGAGTGGGAGGAGGCATTATTCGGGATCTGCTTTGCCGCCGGATCCCCATGGTGTTGCGTACCGAAATCTACGCCACAGCATCTATTCTGGGCGGTCTGGTGTACACCTGCAGCCTGCAGTTAAAATTCGAAGCCGAGGCGGCGCTGATGCTGGCTTTTTTCACGGCTTTGATAATTCGCCTGGCCGCCATACGTTGGCACCTGTCGTTACCCGCGTTTGACCTAAAGACCAAGAGAGATTGATTGTGCGTTATTTGGTGTTGATCCTGGCATTGTTAAGCCCACCATTGCTGGCCAACAGCGGCGATATGCCGCCGGAGCAGCAGATGGCCGTACGCTATATCCATGCTCTGACCACTCACGACTATGATGAGCTGGCGACCTTTTACAATCGTGACAGCGTCTTCAACGACCGTACAGCAAACCGCAAATACACGGGCGGCAGGCATATTATAGAGTTTCTGGAGCGGGCACACCGCGGCGTACTCGAGTATCGATTCAACATAGAGCACATGTTCAACTCAGGCTCTCTGGTGGTAATGATAGGCAACTACCACTATAAGGGTCCGGGCGAGCAATTTGGCAAGCCCGGGAAAATTATTGATATCGCCATCCCCGGAGTAACCACGCTAAAGCTGGATACACTCAACCACAGGGTGAAAGAACATATGGATCTGATGGACTATCAGACCATGGTGGATCAACTCTCGGCTCAGTAATCCAGCTCGCCGGGAACCCGGCCTGTTTTTTACTGTCCAACTCATCTGAGTGCCAACAGCGAGATCAGGGTTCACTCTGATCCGAGAGGTAAAGATGAGTCGCTTATCCGTACTGGCTGTCCTGCCCCTGTGCTTCCCTCTGATGACTCAGGCCCAGGCAGCATTCAATGCCGAAGAAAAGTTTGAACCACCCCTGGTGGTTTCCTACGCCGCACAACCTATAAACCGTTTCAATCAAAAGCTGATGCAGGCGCAACATCAACAGGCTCCCTGGAGTAACAATCCCGAAGGGATCAGCCGTCACTATTCTGGCTCAGCCTTTAAGTTTGTACGCATCAGCCACTCTCACGGCAAGACCTTAACCTATAATGTCAGCACCCAGGAAGGACATCCGCAGATGCTGCTTATTCTGGCGCTCGATAACAATGCCGGAGACTGGTCAGTGGAAAAAGCCGTGCTCAGTTGGCGCTGCCAGAACAAGGTCTACTTTGGTACCGACAACTGTAGCCCACCTCACGACCACTGAGCCTGATACAGGTAAGAAAAAACCCGGCAATGCCGGGTTTGGTATTTTACGCGCTCAAACAAATGCTTAAATTTAGCTACCTTGGAATTTAGGTACCTTGAGTTCAGGCCAGTGTTACCTTGGCAAACTTACGCTTGCCAACCTGGAATACCGCGCAAGTGCCGGCGTTCAGTACCAGCTTGCTGTCTTCAAGCTTATCACCATCCATCTTCACCGCACCTTGCTTGATCATCCGCATGGCATCGGAAGTGGAGCCAACCAGACCAGCTTCTTTCAGCAGATTGGCAATCGCCAACCCTTCACCGGCTTCCAGAGTCAGCTCGGGAATATCATCCGGCATAGCACCCTTTTGGAAACGATTGATAAAGGCTTGATGGGCAGCCTCGGCAGCTTCTTCACTGTGGAAACGACCAATAATCTCTTTCGCCAGGGCTATCTTAATATCCCTTGGGTTGGCACCGGCTTCGACATCGGCCTTAAACTGTTCGATTTCAGTCAGCGGACGGAAAGACAGCAGCTCCAGGTAACGCCACATCAGCTCATCGGAAATGGACATTATCTTACCGAACATCTCATCCGGGGCTTCACTGATACCTATGTAGTTTCCGGCAGACTTTGACATCTTCTTCACGCCGTCCAGCCCTTCCAGCAGCGGCATCATAATCACCACCTGAGGCTTCATGCCTTCGGATTTCTGCAGCTCACGGCCCATCAGCAGGTTGAACTTCTGATCAGTACCGCCCAGTTCTACATCGGCATTCAATGCCACTGAGTCATACCCCTGCAGCAGCGGGTACATAAATTCATGGATAGCGATCGATTGACCTGAGGCAAAGCGCTTCTTGAAATCGTCACGCTCCATCATACGAGCAACAGTCTGGCGGGAGGCCAGGCGGATCATACCGGCGGCGCCGAGATCTTCCAACCAGCTGGAATTGAACTCAATCCGGGTCTTGGCCGGATCCAGAATTTTGAATACCTGCTCCTTGTAGGTTTCGGCGTTGGCCAATACCTGCTCACGGGTCAGAGGTGGGCGAGTACTGTTCTTGCCACTCGGGTCACCGACCATACCGGTAAAGTCACCGATAAGGAAGATAACCTCGTGTCCCAGGTCCTGGAACAGTCTGAGTTTGTTAAGAATAACGGTATGGCCTAGGTGAATGTCCGGCGCAGTCGGATCAGCACCCAACTTGATTTTAAGTGGCCGACCTTCTTTCAGCTTTTCAAGCAGATCTGCTTCGAGCAAAACCTCGTCGGTACCACGTTTAATTTCCGCCATTATTTGTGCTAAATCAGCCATCTCGCCAACAACTCCCTAGGCTCTTCAAATTCAAAGAGACTTATGTTACTTGTTAGCCAGCCTAAATGAAAGTGTGTACACTAAGGCAATATGCCCAAGAATTAAGAAATTGGTATCCGGGTCGATGGCAAAGCTTATAACTCTCTTCAAACTGCTGCCCAGAAAGCATCAAATCCTGCTTAGTATTTTTACTACCATAACCCTGATAACCCTGTTGCTGCCCTCTGACGAAGCCAAGGCATCGAAAAACAGCGCAGTTCCGGAAACCCATGTTCGTTACCAAGTGCCTCTGGCCTTTCGTACCCCCACTTCACCTACGGCCCAGCAAGTGGTTGAAAGCGGGCAAGATCCAGAATCAGAAGCCGCCGCCGAGGCGTTGACAGAGAAACTCAATCAACAGGCTAAAGCCGCTCTGACAGTTCCGGAGCAAACCAGTCCGGCGATAGCCGAGCTTGAACATTTCGAGATAAAGAGTGGCGATACGCTGGCGGCGCTCTTCAGTCGCGCCTCACTTACTGCCAGAGAAGTTCACGACATTACCCAGCTGCCGCTGGCGAAAAAAAACCTGCTGAAAATCATGCCTGGTGACGAAGTCGCCATAGGTAAAAACGCCGATGGCGAATTGCAAGAGCTCAGATACCGCCTCGATGCCATCTCTACTCTGATAGTCCGCAAACAGGGCAAGAGTTATCAAGAAGAACTGGCGGTAAAAACTGTCGAGACCCGGGATAAATTCACCCGCGCCAGTATCAAGAACAACTTCTGGAATGCCGGTGTCGATGCCGGACTGACCCCGGCGCAGATTATGCAACTGGCCACCATATTCGGCTGGGACGTCGACTTTGCCCTGGATATCCGCGAAGGCGACAGCTTTGCCCTCATGTATGAAGAGGAATATGCCGACGGCGAGTTTCTGCGTAACGGCAACATATTGGCCGCCGAATTTATCAATCAGGGCGAGCGCTACACCGCGGTAAGGTATAAGGATGGCAACTACTATTCCGAGGAAGGCCGCAGCATGCGCAAGGCATTCCTGCGCTCTCCGGTTGACTTCAAGTATGTGAGTTCCAACTTCAATCCCCGCCGCCTGCACCCTGTTACCGGTCAGGTGAAGGCTCACCGCGGGGTAGATTATGTTGCTGCCATAGGTACTCCCATCAAAGCGGCAGGCAGCGGGCGGGTGATCAAGGCAGGTTACAACCAATACAACGGCAATTATGTATTTATCAAACACAACGAAACTTATACCACCAAATACCTGCATCTCAACAAGCGTAAGGTCAAACAAGGTGAAAGCGTCAAACAGGGACAGATCATAGGAACCCTTGGCCGCACAGGCCGGGTAACAGGTGCGCACCTACACTATGAGTTTATCGTCAACGGTGTACACAGAAATCCACGCACTGTGGATCTCCCCAAGGCCGAAGCGATAGCCAAGCGCGAACGTGTCGCCTTCCAACAGCTCAGTAACCAATTAATGGCCACGCTACATCGCAACAAACAAGTTCAGGTTGCGATGCAATAACAGGGAAGCATAGATGAATTCAGGATACTTTATTGGGCTGATGTCCGGCACCAGCATGGACGGCGTTGATGCCGTATTAGTGGACTTCAGCAGTGGTCAACCTAAGCTGCTTGGCCAACATACAGAGCCGTTGCCCACTCATTTGTTCAAGGGGTTGCAGCGTCTGTGCCAACCGGATACAGATGAAATTAACCGTTTGGGACGGCTGGATCGCACTGTGGGTAAGGTGTTTGCAGCCGCGGTCAAGCAACTGCTGGCCAAGACTGGGGTGAGTAAAGAACAGATCTGTGCTATCGGCAGCCACGGCCAGACAGTACGCCACATGCCCAACCTGGAAGTGGGCTTTACCCTGCAAATTGGCGACCCCAACACAATCGCCGCCGAAACCGGTATAGATGTTATCGCCGACTTTCGCCGTAAGGATGTCGCCCTCGGTGGCCAGGGTGCTCCCTTGGTGCCGGCATTCCACCAGCAGATATTCTCACACCCAGGTATAAATCGCTTCATTCTCAATATCGGCGGCATCGCCAACATCACTTTCCTGCCCGCCGATAACCGGGAGATCCTTGGCTTTGATACCGGCCCGGGAAACACCCTGATAGACGCCTGGAGCCAGCAGATAAGACAACTGCCGTTTGATGAAGATGGCCAGTGGGCCGAAAGCGGCAACAGTTCGGCGGAGTTTCTGGCGCAGTTGTTATCACACCCCTATTTCTCACTGGATTATCCCAAGAGCACGGGCAGAGAGCTATTCAACAACGCCTGGTTGGATCAACAACTGGCGCTGTTCAGCCATCTGCCGGAAGAAGATATTCAATCGACACTCTTGGATCTCACCTGTCACAGCATTGCCAGAGACATAGCCAAGCTGAGCCCGGATGGCGAAATCTATGTCTGTGGTGGCGGCGCGCTCAATGGCGTATTGATGAAACGCCTCGGGGCCCAGTTACCAAAGCACAGCATAGCCACTACCTCGGCTTTGGGTATTGATCCCAAGTGGGTGGAAGGCATAGCGTTTGCCTGGCTGGCGCTGCGCCACCATCAAGGCTTACCGGCGAACCTGCCGGCGGTAACCGGCGCCAGCCGCGAAGCCGTGCTCGGTGCCCGTTTCCCCGCCGCCTGAGAAAAGATTGGCTTCAACCAGGCAAAGCTGAAAAACAGGAATTAGCCATTGCGCCCTGCGGGGCGCTTTTTCTTGCCTGCAAGCAATGTTAACATGCCGTCAATTTTTGGCCGGGCGCAGTGCCGTGGCCACCGAGATGAGATGTCACCATGAGCAAGAAACAAACCCAGGCCCAGTTCGCCGGTATGACACCGGAAGGCCGCTACGACTTTCTGGTAGAGCAGGTAAAAGAACATAAAGAGCTGTGGGTATTACAAGACAATGACGGCTGCGTGATGCTGACCACGGATGATGAAGACTGTATTCCAGTTTGGCCCAGTGAAGAGACGGCTTCCCTGTGGGCCGAGGATGATTGGCAAGATTGCCGACCGCTGTCTATCGGCCTGGCCGAGTGGCTGGAGCGCTGGGTTCCAGGTATGGAAGATGACGAGCTCTATGTTGCCGTCTTCCCTATGCTGGAAGATCTCGGCGTAGTGATCCCGCCACATGAGCTGGAGCAGCGACTGGCGCCCAAGACGCGTCACTGAGTCGATAGAGCATGATTCAATAGAACATGATTCAATAGCGCACAAGGAGCGCCGCGAGATGAGCCAAACCGCCACAGAAAGCTACGCCATTCCCAAACGCCTACTGCTGCTGATGCTACTTTATATCGCTGCCGCGGTCAGTGGTCTGATTGCCGGTCAAGGCGTTATCTTTTGTCTGCTGACGCTGATCATGGTGTTGGCGGTATTAGCGCGCCATCAAGCCGGCTTATGGGCACTACGACTCTATACCTTGGTGCAACTCGCGCTGGTGAGTTTCTTGCCCTATCTTCTGGATCAGGGCGACAGTGTAGCTACTGGGCCTAACTCACTCAAAATCACAGGTTTTGAGATCAAGGCACCGGACTGGGCCATTTTCAGCTTTCTGATAGGCTTTTGCATGCTGCAGGTATGGATAGCCTTTACCCCCAAGGTCAAAGCCTTCTTCAAGCGTAAGATGAACTTCAACCTGATGCAGTAACCGGCCTTGCGCCCACAAAAAAGCCGTCCCAGTGGACGGCTTTTTGCTGCTTTTATTCTCGGTTATACCGAGAAGCTGGCCCCACAGCCACAGGTGGTGGTGGCGTTTGGGTTTTTGACGAAAAAACGCGAACCTTCCAGCCCTGAGGTGTAATCCACTTCACCGCCAACGAGGTATTGCAGGCTCATGGGATCAACGACCAGCTGTACCCCTTGTTTTTCCACAGTGAAATCGCCTTCATTCACTTTTTCGTCAAAGGTGAAGCCATACTGAAAACCTGAGCAGCCGCCGCCCGTGACATAGACCCGCAGCTTCAGCGCACTGTTCTGTTCTTCTTCCAGCAAGGCCTTGACCTTGGTTGCCGCCGCATCGGTAAACTGGATGGGCATAGCTGATTCAGCTTGTTCAGTCATTACTACCTCTTACATCTGTTTGCTGTGGCAGATTATCTGTTACCTGACTATTTTGTTCAAGTATTATGCCGGGATCTTTTTCGCCCTCAAGCAACTCAGGCAAGCTGAAACTTTGCTCGGTTTCGGCGCCTTTGCTCCAGCGACTCGCAGGCACAACGACCTTGGCTTTCATCTGCTGTAATTCAAACCCTTCAGGCAGGGTAAATTCCGCTTCCAGTACCTGAAAGTACTTGAAGTTAAATGCCAACTTGGTGTCCACCAGTTTAGCTAAATTCAGTTCGACTTGCTTGCCCTCTTGCATGCCAATGAGAAGTATCTCACTTCTTCCCTTGAGCGCCTGCTTACGCTTTTGCAACTGGGTCAGCACCAATTTGAGGCGAAACTGTCCAGCTGTGGCTAAAGGCATCAATTCCAAACCATGAATAGCCACCCCTTCGGCATTATACTCCGGCGCCATGATGCTGCGGTAGAAGGCCAACTCACGTTCCAGCTCCTGCTGCTTTTTATGCTGTTTGTTGAACAGCTGCTGCATCTGTTCGTTGGCTTCCTTGGCCAGGCTCAGCTCCAAATTGCGGCTCGCCAACTGCTGCGCCTGCTCCTGTAACTCGATCTGCAATCGCTGACTCTTGCCATCGTTTCGTTGAAATTTGACTTCTGCTGGCGGAATAAAAAAGTGATAGCTGAGCAGTCCAGTCAGAAAGGCCACCATGACCAAGAGCAACAAATACAGACTGGATGGGCGAATATTTCGCTCCATCACTTGCAGGCGATCGAGCCAGCGATGATAATTTGCCATTAACTAACAGCCCCTTATATAAAAATTTCCATCTTGGGTACTAAGATTTCACATCAGGCTTCGGAAAGCAGCAGTGCAGACAAGATTCAGAAAGTTCAAACTTGAGGCGCGAAAGTATCTGCGCCACCAGATGAGAGACAAGCTGTCCCAAACGAGGATCAGTATTCAACTGTGTCTGCTGGCCCTGTTGTTTGCGCTGATGGCCTCGGCTGTCATCATACTGTTTCGCCTGCTGCTGCAATGGGCCAATCATTTTACCCAAACACAAGAATGGGATTTTACGGGCTCAATCGGTGACTGGCGAGTCCTGTTACCACTTTTTGGGGCTTTTTTGATCTGGATTGTCGCCAAATTCGGCTCCAAACGCTACAAGCGGATGGGCATAGCCTATGTGCTGCACAGGGTGAAACTGCATTACGGCAAAATTCCGCTGCAGTCGGCACCGGGGCAGTTTTTTCAGGCGCTGTTTGCACTGGCGAGCAACTTCTCGGTCGGTCGTGAAGGCCCGGCAATTCATCTGGGGGCGGTCACCGCCTCGGTATTGGCGGAAAAATTCAAGCTGCCGGACAACAGTGTACGCATCATGTGCGCCAGCGGCATAGCCGCCGGGATAGCCGCCACCTTTAACGCGCCCTTGGCCGCCGTGGTATTTGTCCTCGAAGTGGTGCTCAGGGAATACAAGGTACAGTACTTCTTCCCCATCATGCTGTCGGCCATCTGCGGCGCCGTATCCAGCCAGGTGGTGTTCGGTAATATCCACGAGTTTGATGCCATCAAGGTCAGCCATATTCCACTGGATCAGTACCCGCTGCTGGCACTCGGCGGTATAGTGCTGGGGGTCGCCGCGGCCTTATTCAATCACAGCCTTATTCAGGTGACCGAGCGCGGCCAACACTGGCCCTTGATTATCCGCCTGTTACTGGCGGGTGTTATCACCACTTTGATAGGCCTGGTGCTGCCTCAGGCATTGGGCAGCGGTGAAATGGCCATAGGACTTGCGGTCAGCGACAATCCGGCCATCTGGTTTTTGCTGGCGGTATTGCTGGCCAAGATTATCGCGACCATTGCCGCTATCGGCCTTGGGATCCCGGGTGGGATCATAGGCCCACTCTACGGCATAGGCGCCTTGGGCGGCGCCATTCTGGCTCAGGCGACCGCGCTGCTGTTTCCCTCGGTGGCCCCCTATGCCGGGCTCTATACCGTCATCGGCATGACCGCCATGATGGGGGTTTGCCTCAGTGCACCGCTCGCCGCCCTGGTGGCGCTGCTGGAGATGACCAATGATGCCTCCATCATACTGCCCGGAATGATAGTGGCCGTGCCCGCCTACCTCATCGCCTATCAGGGGCTGAATGCCAAATCCATATTCTTTCGTCAGTTGGATATCATGGGCCTGGGTTATAAAGTGGCCCCGGTTAACCTGGGGTTACAGAAACTCGGAGTACGCGCCCTGATGGACAGGCGCATAGTGATAGTCAACAACAATGATGAGCTGCTGCTGGAAGTAATGAAACGCGCCCAGGGCAGGCCCGTGCTTGCCAGAGATGCCGAAGGCCAGATTGCCATGCTGGAGTTGCAGATGCCTTCGTTTGACACTGACACCAGCCTGACCCAACACAGGATCCAGGGGCTACCCGACTCGGCCACCCTCAACGAGGTGTATGAAATACTGGCACCGAAACGTGCCGGTGAAGTCTATATCTATCAAGATAACCCGGAGAATATCGTCGGAGTGATCAGTTGGTCTAACCTGCAGCAGGAAATCCGTGCCGGAGAAGTGTAATTTCAGTCATCAGTCATTTTCATGACCGCCGCCTTCTGTTATAGTTGCGCCTCAGCCAAACCCTACATAACCCATGGGTCCAGACCTCAGTGTCAACACCCAACTGCATTGGAAACCAAGGCTGATGAACCATTTCCAGGGATCACATATCCTCTCTGTAAACCAGTTAGATCTGGACGCCATTCAAACCATTTTCTCAGTAGCCCAAAAGATGACCCCATACGCACTGCGCGAGAAGCGTACCAAGGTGCTGGACGGTGCTATTCTCGGCAATCTGTTTTTTGAACCCAGCACCCGCACCCGGGTCAGCTTCGGCTGCGCCTTCAACCTGCTTGGCGGCCGGGTTGCTGAAACGGTCGGTATGGCCTCCTCGTCGCTGTCCAAGGGGGAGTCCCTCTACGATACCGCCAGGGTGTTGTCCAGCTACTCGGACGTGATAGCCATGCGCCACCCCGAGTCCTACTCGGTACGCGAATTTGCCGAAGGCAGCCGGGTGCCTGTGATTAACGGCGGCGATGGTGCCAACGAGCATCCAACCCAGGCACTGCTGGATCTGTTCACCATACAGAAAGAGCTGCACAGCAAAGGCTTAGGCATAGACGGTATGCATATCGCCATGGTGGGCGATCTCAAATACGGCCGCACTGTGCACTCGCTGTCGCGTCTACTGTGCATGTACAAGAACATCAGCTTCACCCTGATCTCCCCTGCCGAGCTGGCAATGCCTGACTATGTGATCGCCGACATTGAAAATGCCGGGCATAAGATCACAATAACAGACCAACTGGAAGGCAATTTAGATCAGGCTGATATACTCTACCTGACGCGCATTCAGGAAGAGCGCTTCCCCTCGCAGGAGGAAGCCGATAAGTATCGTGGCAAGTTCCGTTTGAACAGCGCCATATACACCAAAAATTGTAAGTCCAATACAGTGATCATGCATCCATTGCCTCGGGACTCCAGGCTGCAGGCCAATGAGCTGGACAATGATCTTAACAACCATCCCAACCTGGCTATCTTCCGTCAGGCCGACAATGGCTTGTTGATCCGCATGGCACTGTTTGCCCTGACACTCGGGGTGGACAATCAGTTGGAAAAATACGAGTGTCCGGTTAACTGGTATTCACGCAAGGCCAATCGCTAAAGAGCGGCCACTGACTTTAAGGATTAAACATGACCCGTTCTGAAGACCTGTTTGAACAGGCCAAGAAAACCATCCCCGGCGGTGTGAACTCGCCAGTACGTGCCTTCAATGGTGTAGGCGGCTCTCCCCGCTTCATCGAAAAGGCCGACGGTGCCTATATCTATGATGCCGACGGCAAAGCCTATATCGACTATGTCGGTTCCTGGGGGCCTATGATCCTGGGTCACAACCATCCCAAGATCCGCGAAGCAGTTCTCAAGGCGGTGGAGAACGGTCTGTCTTTCGGCGCACCTACCGAACTGGAAGTGCAGATGGCAGAAAAAGTCATTGAGATGGTGCCTTCCATTGAACAGGTACGCATGGTGAGCTCTGGTACAGAAGCTACCATGAGCGCCATACGCTTGGCTCGTGGTTACACCAACAGAGACAAAATCCTCAAGTTCGAAGGCTGCTACCACGGCCATGCCGACTGTCTGCTGGTTAAGGCCGGCTCAGGCGCCCTGACTCTGGGTCAGCCCAGCTCCCCTGGGATCCCAGCTGACTTCGCCAAGCACACTCTGACTGCTGTCTATAACGATCTGGACTCAGTCAAAGAGCTGTTCAGCCAGCATCCGCAGGATATCGCCTGTATCATACTTGAGCCGGTTGCCGGCAACATGAACTGTATCCCGCCGGTTGCAGGTTTCCTTGAAGGACTGCGTGAGCTATGCGATCAGTTCGGCGCCCTGTTAATCATCGACGAAGTGATGACAGGCTTCCGCGTCTCCAAGAGCGGTGCTCAAGGCCACTATGGCGTGACACCGGATCTGACCACTCTGGGTAAAGTTATCGGCGGCGGTATGCCGGTTGGTGCCTTCGGTGGCAAGAAAGAAGTCATGCAGTATATTGCCCCGACCGGCCCTGTGTACCAAGCCGGTACCCTTTCAGGTAACCCTATCGCCATGACCGCAGGTCTGGCCCAGCTGGAAGCCCTGTCAGAGCCTGGCCTCTATGAAGATCTGGCTGCCAAGACCAAGCGTATTGCCGAAGGCTTCAAGGCCGCGGCCGACAAACATGGTATCCCTATGGCCATCAACTATGTTGGCGGCATGTTTGGTTTCTTCTTTACCGATGAAGAGAAGATCACCGGCTTTGAGCAGGTCACCAAGTGCAATATGGAGCAGTTCCGCGCCTTCTATCACGGCATGTTGGATGAAGGTATTTACCTGGCACCAAGCGCCTTTGAAGCAGGTTTCCTGTCTATGGCTCACGGCGAGCAAGAGCTGCAAGCGACTCTGGATGCAGCCGATCGCGTCTTGGCACGCATGAAGTAATCCGCAGATGGATTGAAAACGGGGCCTATACGGCCCCGTTTTTTATGCCCACTCCCGCCGGGTAGATTTCTCTGGCGTCCAGCTCGAACTCAGGTTGCTCAATTCCCCTTCTGCAAATTTTCCACCCAGCGCCATACTCACAAGTCAATTAAAGCTGCACCATGTCTGTCACGCCAACTTGCCACCGGCTCGCGAGTCGACTGTCGCGTTTCGCTGCCAAACAAACCCAATCAGTGCAAAACACCAAGATATAAAAAATAAACAGACCAAATCACTGGCTTAGCCCGAAAGTCGACGGACGCTTATCACAAAGTCTAAGAAAATGTGTTCCAGTTAACAGTTGCGTTATCCATGTCAGTGTGGTCTGATGCGCACGCGCTATCACAGCTTGATTAATTGAACCTTGATGGCTGACACAAAAACTGCCCACATCCCCCAGGGCAGACGAACATAAAATCAGCAGTTGGAATTGCATTTATGCTCTATACCTTTCTTATCATACTGGCGGTGTTGGCACTGCTGAGTATCATTTTTGAAGAGGTGACTCACCTCAACAAAGCCAAAACGACTCTGTTTTTCGGTTGTATCTCCTGGATAGCTCTGTTCATGTCTGCCGGCGACCCCGGCCATGAAAAGCTGGTAGAGCATCAACTCAATGAAAACCTGCTGGAAATCGCGACGCTCTGGTTGTTTTTGATGTCGACCATGACCTTTGTGGCCTACCTCAACGCCAAGGGCATGATCCAAATTTTAGTGCAGAAGCTGTTTCCGCAACGGGTCAGCACCCGGATGCTGATGCTGCAAGTCGCCCTGTTTTCCCTGGTATTGTCGGCCATCTGTGACAACGTCACCGCTACCTTGGTCTCTCTGGGACTGCTGACCACCTTCAAACTCGACAAACAGATGCGTCGCCGGATGGCGGTATTGATTATCTTTGCCGTCAACTCAGGAGGGGTTTCCCTGATAACGGGTGACGTCACCACCCTGATGATCTTCCTCGGCGGCCATGTGCATATGTCAGAGCTGTTGATGTTGGTGCTGCCGGCGGCGTTCAGCGTGATGTTGCTGGCAATACTCTTCTCCCTCAATGCCAAGGGCGAGGTGTCCACCACACCTATTCGTCAAAGTTACGAGACAGTGGATGTGCTGATAGCCATCATCTTCTTCACCACCATATTGATGACCATGGCACTGAATATTCTGTTTGCCATTCCCCCCGTGCTGACTTTCCTCACCGGGTTGTCAATCATGTTCCTGGTGGGCCACACCGCCCGTAACGACAAAGAAGAGCTGCAGATCCTCGAGTATATCCGCCAAGTGGAATACGACACCTTGCTGTTCTTCCTCGGGATCCTCTTGTTGGTAGGGATGCTCAAAGAGATAGGAACGCTGGATCTGCTGGCCCAGGTCTACGCCCGTCACGACCCCAACATTTCCAACTTTGTCACAGGTATGGGCTCGGCGGTATTGGATAACGTGCCCTTGACCGCGGCACTTTTGAAAGCCGCACCGCAACTGACCACACCAGAGTGGCTCGGCCTGACCTACGCAGTAGGTGTTGGTGGCTCTCTGCTGGTAATAGGTTCGGCGGCCGGGATCATCGCCATGAGCAAGGTCAAAGAGCTGACTTTTGTCTCCTACCTCAAGTATGTACCAGCGCTGCTGCTGTGCTACTCGGTGGGCTATGCTCTGACGTTGCTACTGGGTAACTACTTCTACGGCATTTGATATCTATGTCAGCGATAACGGCTCAATCAAGGAACCAGTGGCTCATGGCCACAAGCGTACGACTAATCCAAGTTGGAATTGATTACCTGCCAAGCTCGGCACGGAAAGGTTAACTGGTTTCTTTATCTATTCTATTTGTTGCAAGAGCCAGAGTTACAGAAGAATACGAGAGATACCTTGATAAGCAAGAAGCCACCTGTTTAGCAGGTGGCTTCTTTATGCCCGGAATTTCCCTGTTTACCAACTACGCATCTTATGGCCTTTCAGCGCATAGAAGAGAATAAACAGATAACAGGGCAAGCCTATCCAGTAACCCAACTGCACATTGTCGCTGAAGTGGGCGATCTTGCCGAATATCAGCGGCAGTATGGCGCCACCTGAAATACCCATGATCAGCAGCGCCGAGCCCTGGGCCGTGTACTTGCCCAGCCCTTCCAGCGCCAGCGGCCACACAGAAGGCCAAACCAGAGCGTGAGCCAGGCCCATCATGGCAACAAAGGTGACTGTATCCGGAATAGTTGGAATACCGCTCCACCCCCACAGCAGCGACGAGATAGCATGGCTCTCGGCCGATGAGAAGATGATACCAAAGATGCAAGCAATACCCGCCAAGGCCGAGGCGAGTAAAGCCTTTTCCTGGCTGATAAAACGTGGAATACAACTAACCCCCAAAAGGTAGCCGATAACCATAAACACCATGGTGTAGGAGGTCAGGGATGCGAAATTGTTGACCTCGAGGCTAGCACCATAGAGGCCTATGGTATCACCGGCAATCACTTCAACCCCCACATAGGCAAAGATGGCTATGGCGCCCAGGATCACCTGAGGGAAATGCACTATACCGCTCTTGTCGGCGTGCTCTCCCTCTTCTCCCTCGAAGGCGATTTCCGGCAAAGCAGAAAACTTCACCAGTGCGATCAGTACCACAAGCGCCAACGTCATATAGATATAGGGCATCACCAGACGCGAAGACAGTTCGCTTATTTGGGCTTCTCGCTCGGCCGGGGCCATGGCAGCCAGATGCCCGGCGGTGAACCCTTCCAGATCAGCCAGTACCAAAGCGGTAAACAGGATAGGCACTATCACCCCGGCCCCCTTGTTAATCAACCCCATGATGGAGATCCGCATGGCGGCGCTCTCCTTTGGACCAATATGCACCACATAGGGGTTGGACGCCGTCTGCAAAATGGTCAGGCCGGTTCCCAGTACAAAAAGCGCCAGCAGGAACATCAAAAAGTTGGCGCTGAAGGCGGCGGGAATAAACAGCACAGAGCCGACAGCCATAATCCCCAACCCTACCGCCATACCATTGCGATAGCCGGTGCGGCGCAGGATAGACGACATGGGCAGCGCCATCACGGTATAAGCGATGTAGAAGGCAAAGGTGACAAACAGTGCCTGAAACTCATTGAGCTCACAGATGATTTGCAGAAAAGGGATCAATGAACCATTCAACCAGGTCACAAATCCAAAGATGAAAAACAGCGCACCTACGATAGTCATAGGCAGAAAACTGCTTCTTGAGGCTGCGTCAGCCGGGGTAGCAACTGTCATGTTCATAAACCTGCTTCTTATAGTAATTTATTGTTTGGCAACCAAATTTATCGGCGCCCCATCCATCTTGAGTGGTGTTTAACCCTTGAAAGCTTGATGCCGCGGCAGCTTTATACACGGCTTTGTTTCAATAAAGTTACGCCATAATAACAAAAAAGACAACGCTGTCATTAATTTTAAACCAGGCAGATGGCCGCTTGTTCACCTCACTTAGGCAAGCTAAACCCGAATAAACAACTGCCTGCGATACATCCACCAGAGCAGCAACCATTGCACCCCGAGCATGGCCAATACCCCAAGCAGTGGCTGCCAGTTCTCGGGAGCGCTATTGATAAAACCGCCAAGCAGACTTTCGCTGCTATAGCGCCACTGAACCAGACTGGAAGCGAGATAGATGATGATGGCGTTGCAACCAATCACCACAAAGGGGAAACCCAACCAACGCAGCCCAAGCACATCGATAACGGCGTAAAACAGTGCCAGCAGCAACAGGCTCCAGCCGCTGCTCACCAGCACAAAACTGCTGGTCCAGAGATCTTTATTGACCGGGATCAGAGGATTAAGCAGCCAGCCAAGCCCCAAACAAACAAGCCCGGCCAGACACAGCAAACCTACCCTGCCCCAGGCTGAAAAACTTTGCTGCTGCAAAAAGCGGCCCACAAACACACCGGCCAAAGCATTGACCACTGCGGGAAGGGTCGATAACAGGCCTTCCGGATCATAAGGCTTATGTTGGTAGCTGATCCCGGGCAGGAAATGATTGTCTACCCAGGCGTTGATAGAACCGGCGGCGCTGAAGTCCCCGGCACTGCCGCCCGGGACCGGTAGCCACAGCTGCACCATGGCGTATCCCAGCAAGATAGCGACAGCAACATAGATCTGGGTTCTGAGCCCTGTGTGCCACACCAGCATGGCGGCAAAAAACCAGGCGAAGGCGATACGCCCCAAGACGCTGGCATAGCGTATCTCATCCAGGGCCACCGGCATGCCCGTCCCCCAGCCGTGATTGTAGAGCACGCCAAAAAACAGCAGTAAAGCCAAACGCTTAACTGCGTGCTTATATTTTGGAAGTCGCTCGGCAAACGCCAACTTGTCCAGACGCTTGGGAGACAAACCCAGGGCAACGCCGGAGAGGAAGATAAACAGCGGGAAGATAAGATCGTAGAAGGTAAAACCATGCCAACTGCTGTGGTGCATCTGGCCATCGAACCAACGCCAGCCACTCCAAGTAGTCAGCAGCAAGAGGGCGGCAAACAGCGCTTCACCGCCGAGGATCCAGAACATGTCAAAGCCCCGCAGCGCATCGAGCGACATCAGCCTGGGCTTGTTGGCGGTCTCAGTTGCCGCCGCTATCTTTTCAGTCATAGGGCTTCCCTGTTGTTATTATCTTTATCCGGGTAAAAGCTGCACTGCTTAGGTGAAGAGGGTTAATCGCGTTCTTGGCGCAACGGCTTATTTCACTGCACTCTTTCCTCGGCGGCGTAAACCAATTGACCGCCGATATAGGTGCTTTGCACCTTGAGTTCATTATCGAGCACCAGGAAATCGGCACGTTTGCCCACAGCCAAGTGGCCTTGCTGCTCAAGCCCAAGAAATGCCGCCGGATACTCGCTCGCCATCCGCATGGATTCTTCAACACTGAGCCCCAGCAGAGAGACAGCGTTTCGCACCGCGGTATTCATATCCAGCACACATCCGGCCAGCTCTCCTGTGATGGCGTTGAGTCTGTCGCCCTGGCGCAGCACCTGCTGGCCAAAGAGCTCAAAACTGGCATCTTGCTCCAACCCCACAGGTGGCATGGCGTCCGTCACCAAGAGCATCTTGCCTTTAGCCTTGGCGCGGATAGCCACCTTGGCTGCAGCCGGATGCACATGGTGACCATCGACGATAAGGCCACACCAACTGGCCTCGTCCTCTATGGCGGCGCCCACCATACCCGGTGCTCTGGAGCCCAAGGGCGACATGGCGTTGTAGAGATGAGTAAAACCACTGGCACCTGCCGCCAGGGCCGAACGCACGGTATCATAGTCGGCATTGGAGTGACCTAGACAAACACGGACACCGGCCTCGACCAAGGCACTGATAACCTCAGGCGCCACATTTTCTGGCGCCAGAGTCACCAAACGAACACCCAAGTCCTGACGGCTGAACAGTGCCAGCTCGGCATCGGAAATTCGGCGGATATATTGCTGTGGATGCACACCTTTCTTCGGCACAGACAAGTGCGGCCCCTCAAAATGTATCCCCAACACCCCTGTGCTTTGCCTGGCTATCGCCTCGGCCACCGCATCGGCCGCGCGGTTCATCACCTCGATTCTGTCGCTGATCAGGGTCGGCAAGAAGCCCGTGGTGCCGAACCTGGCGTGGGCCCGGGCTATGGTTGCGATACACTCGAGTGTAGGCTCGCCGTTAAACAGCGCGCCGCCACCACCATTGACCTGCACATCGATAAATCCGGGTACGACCAGGCCTTGCAGGCGGATAGCATCTGAACCTGCCGCAGAGCCCAAGGCCTGCAGATGGCCGTTCTCCACGGCAAAGCTCAGATTGTGATGATATTGCCTGCCATCGAACAAGCGCTCGGCGATAAAAGTTTGCGTCATTCTCTGCTCTCCACTGCGTTATCCAGGTTGGGCACGCCGGCCACTTTAATCAAAGGGTTTGGGTGACTTTCTTAAGCCCGGCCGGTTGATCCGGATCTATGCCTCTGGCTATGGCCACAGCGGCCACATCGATATAAAAACGCTGCAGTAATGCCAGTGGTGCCACTCTGGGGTGAACCTCATTGGCGGTTTGCTTGAGGTGCACCAACTCAGCGCCGCGGCGCCCGACTTCGGCTATCTGCTCAAGATGGCTGGCATAGGATTCATCGGCCACACAGACATCGACTATTTTGAGCTGGTTCTCCACCAGGGTCACAGGGCCGTGAAGAAACTCGGCGCTGGAGAAGGCCTCGGCATGGATAGCACAGACTTCCTTGAGTTTGAGCGCTATCTCTTTACTGATGGCATAACCCAGTCCTCGTCCCAGCACTACCAGGTTGTTGCTGTGCTGCAAAGATTCGGCAGTCAGTTGAGGTTCTGCATCCACAGCCGCCTGCAGCGCCTGGGGCAATTCATCTATGGCGCGGGCCAACTCAGGGCTCTGGGTCCAGGCAGCGGCCAGTTGCAGCAGCGCCGACAGGGTAGCCAAATAGCTCTTGGTGGCGGCCACCGCCTGCTCCTCTCCGGCGCGAAGCGGCAATACAAGATCGACTATGTCCTTAATGGGGGCGGTTTCATCATTGACCAGCGCCACGCAAAAGGCACCGGCTTCGCGGGCCATCTTGGCCTGGGCCAGAATATCCGGGCTGCGTCCCGACTGAGAGATGACTATCACCAGACCACCGGCCAACTGCAAGCGCTTGCCATAGACACTGGCCACCGAAGGCGCGGCGGCAAAGGTAGGCACACCGGCCTCTATTTCAAACAGATACTTGGCAAATACCCCGGCGTGATCGGAAGAGCCGCGACCCACAATCATCACAAACTTGGGCGCAAACTCGCGCAGCCGCTGCCCCAGTTTCCGGGTTAACTGGTCATTGGCCTGCAACTGGTTGGCAATCTTCTCGGGAGCACTGCGAGCCTCGCGCTCCATTATGGTATGGGTCATGGTTTCACCTTTGCTAAGTCGTATGCGCCGGCATCGGCCGGACGGGCTGAAAATTGCGAGTGTTGGTGCATGGCAAAGTGCACGGCACCGATTTCCGGTGGCGCCAACACGGGAGCGATTCGTTCGACCACATCGTCGGCCAGCCAGGGCCGGAGCGGCTCGGCCAGGCCGCCTATCATGGCAAATCGCGGCGGATTGAGTTCAAACAGGCGCCGTGCCAACTGGCTGATATAGTCGGCACCTTCGCTGACAATAGTGGTGGCGGTATCATCGCCCTCGGCCGCACAGGACAGCACTATTCTCGCCAGGGCGGCATAACAACTGGAGGAGCGTCCGGCGAGGTTTTCCACTATCCCCAGAGCATCTGTCACCCCGAAATGGGCCAGCAGTTTGGCGCCAAGGGCTGTTTGCGGCGCAAAACCATCGAGCGATAACAACACCTGCTCCGCGGCTTTCAAGCCCATCCATGCGCCGCTGCCCTTATCGCCCAGCGCAAAACCATGACCACCGAGAGACAATTGCCGTTCGCCCACATGGGCATAACCGCAGGAACCTGTGCCTGTGATGATGACGGCACCGTCTTCCCCCTGGTGGGCGCCTATGCAGGCGGTATGCAGATCTGTGGTCAGATACATGGCGGCAAAGGGATGCCTCCAATCGAGGATCTCCTGATAAAGCCTGGGAATATTGACACCGGCAAGCCCGAGACCGGCCACCATATTGGCGCAATCGGCTTGCTGCAGACCGGCATCGGCCAGGGCCAAACCTGTAGCACTGATGATGGAGTCGAAAGTTTGGCTCAGACCGTGCAAAGGATTGGCCCGACCGGCAACTCCGGTTCCCAGCACACCCTTTTGCCGGCAGTAGAGGGTTGCCCGGCACTTACTGCCGCCGCCGTCTATCCCTATAAACACTTGTGTATCCGGTGTCGGGTTTTCCCCCATGGCAGACCTCTTTCTGTTTCTTTTATGGTCACGGCGCAATCTGGCGCGGCGGAACACTGGCAAATCGCTGCAGTAAGGCGCCTTTCAGGATTAACCCGATGACATTCCACTGAGCGCACTCAAGTTAAAGCTATCGTTAACCATGTGGTTAAACTAATGTTACATCACAAATGACAGCGTTGTCATTTAATTTTAATCAGCAGAGATAAATCGACTCATGGCTAGGACTCGCCATTGACTAATACATTGAAAATTAACCAATAAATATTCAGCAAGCCACTATCTTTGAGCGACTCGGGCCCCTTAACCACTCTTAAACGCCACTCTTCTAAACGCAACTCAAGTATTAAAACCAGGCATTAAAAACCGGGCATTAAAAATAAGTCAGGCAACGTGGGCTGGCGTTATCTGTTAACGCCAGCCCACATCCGTACCTGCTTAAAGACTAATTCAGTGGCTGAACCCGGCTATAGCGGCGGCCATCGGGCGAAACACTGCGAAGCTCAAGCGGAGCTGCTATTGCCACAGGGCCGCGATACTCCTGCCATTCAGCCCCTGGTCGGCGATATTGGATCTTGAGCCCGGGAAAGATGATATTGGCCTCAAGCTTGCCATCCTTGATTCTGCCGCCCGGCAACGGCAAACGGTAATGCACCCCGGCCTTATCCAGCTTGGCCAACTCCTTATGCCCCAGGATGTTGGCCAGTCGATACCAATCCTCTGCCTGCGCCTGTCGCTGCTCGGCACCGAAATAACCGGAATCCTGGCTGTAACTTGCCCCCTGATGCCGGTAAGCCAGCTCCCAGTCCGGCTTATGCCAGGCCTTTTCCGCCAAAACCAAGAGGCGAGGGAAAATCATATAAGCTGCGGTCGTGTCGCTGCGAATCGTCTCGCTCCAGAGTTGTCCCTGTAGGCCAACAAAGCCCCTGCCCGGCGCCATTGGGCCGCTGAGACGCTTTCCTTGTGGGCTGAGTTGCTCTGTGTCATCGGCGACAAAAGGCCTGGCCTCAATATCGCCCCACTGCTCGGCATTGGCCGGCAGGTTATCCGGCATAAAGCTGTGTAACTTGCGACTGTTGCTGCTGCGACTGGCCCAGTAATAGCCGGGCTCTTTCGGATCGGCCGCCGGCGGCATATCGAAATAGAGTACTTCCGGGTTGGACAGCACAGTATCCCAGCCGAGATTGGCCTGGGCATGTGCCCGTTTGAAGCCGCCGTGGGCGACTATGTCCCAGATATTGCTTTGCACCGGGCTCGGCATATTGGCCGGGTTGACGTGACTCATGCCATCGCTCCAACCGGCAGCCTCTATGCCGCGATCGGCCAGCATCTGCGATACCCGCTCAATAAAGTAGGCGCCGAGGGCCGATTTGTCGGCCACTCGCTGCGAATTGGCCGCAATAAAGCGTTCACAGGCCGGCGAGTCGAGCCAGGCACCGGCGGTCTCATCGGCACCTATGTGATAGCGCTTAAGCGGTACTCCGGCGGCCTGATGCAGCTTGGCAATTTCATCTATCACCTTGGCAACAAAGGTGTAACTGGACTCCATACAGACATTGAGCGTATTGTCGTTGTAATACTGAATAGAGCTGTAGACAGTGGCATCCTCGGGATCCGCCAGCAGATATTGGCTGGCGGCCTGACTGTCGCCCTGAGCCAATAGCTTGCGGCTGCGGGCCTGCATCGATTTAATAGCGGCGCGGGAGTGCCCCGGCATATCCATCGACGGGATCACCTGGATCTGTCTTGCGGCGGCAAACTTGAGAATGTCGATATAGTCCTGGGTCGTGTAGTACCCGTTGACCTGAGTCTCAGGATTGGGGCCACTGCCGAGTTGCGGCAGCAAACAGCGGTTTTCATCGAGATCATGGCAGCGTTTGCTGCCAATCTCGGTCAGCTCCGGCAGGCCGGGGATCTGCAGGCGCCAGCCTTCATCGTCGGCCATGTGCAGATGCAATACGTTGAGTTTATAAGCCGCCATCTGCTCCAGCAGGCTCAGCACAAACGCCTTGGAGTGGAAGTTGCGGCCAACATCCAGATGCATACCGCGAAACGGGTATCTGGGGCCATCTTGAATGCGCAGCTGTGGCAGTGCTATTGATTGGGTATCATCGGCAGGCAACTGCAGCAAGGCGGCAAGACTCGCCAAGCCATAGGAGTAACCCGCGGCGTCTGCGGCGGCCAGGTTAATTCCGCCGGCCTCAATCTCGAGTCGATAGTGCTCGCTTTGCCCTCCCTCAAGTGGCAGCAAGTTAAGCGCCAATCCTTGCTCGCTCTGGCTGACACCCAGCCTTTGTAGGCGCAAGAGCGCCGCCTCGAGTGATAGCAGCTCGACTCCGGTAGCTATGTGGCTCGGGTTAAGCTTAATCCCGGCATTGAGGGTGACAGGTGTTTGTTCAAGCCTAGTCACTGAATCCGGCTTAGGAATAAGGCTTGCCACCGCAAGGCCGGCATCATCGGGAGTATCGGCATTTTGGCCGAAGACAACATTGGCGGTATCCCAGGGCAGCTTATCCTGTGAGCTGCGGCGATATTGTTTCTCGGCATCCGTGTAATGCTGCACATAGGGAAGCAACTCAAGCCCGGTATCCGGGTCTTGCTTAACTTCAGTGCTGGCGATGACCTCCGGCTTGAGCCCCTCAACAACCATGTAATAGTTGGGCATGGCATCGATTTCCGACAGCTGCCACAGCTCACCGCGAAAATTGATGATTTCGCTGACACCCTTTTTGAAACCGCCGAAGGCGGCGGTTGGCGTCAGACGATGCAGATCGCCCTGAATATGCTCTATATGAAACTCAGGCGAGGCAACCGAGAGTACCGGACGCATCTGGCTAAAATAGATGGCCCAGTCAGAAGCGCTGAGATCTTCGCTCGGAGTCAGGCGAATTTGCGCCTGGAAACAGCGGCCTTCGGCACGGCTCGGGTCGCAGTTATCATCCGGCACATTGGACAGCACAGCATATTTCAGCTGCAAACTCTGGGCAAAGCTATGCAGCTTATTCTGAGTCAGATCTTCACTCGAGGCTTTTGACGAAGAACCGGCTTGGCTCTGCCCTGGTTCAGTCCCGGTTGCCGGCGGCTTGTCAGAACAAGCCGTCAGCCCCAAGCTCAAGGCAATGGCTAACGCCGCGATAGTTAACTTCATTCCGTTACTCTCCTGTCCTTATTATTGTTTTCACCATGATGCCATATTCCCTGTCGACTCAAGCAGTGGCTGCCACCTCAACAAGCTATGTTGAGTGACAACCGGGATAAAAAAATGGCCAGGTACTGAAATCAGCACCCAGCCCACTCTAGTTTCCGGGGAGAGACTACAGTATTGAAAACACAGTTGCGCAGCCGCCCGACAGATACTCAACTGTGGAAGGCATGTAAAGGAGACCTCATCCTCGACATGCAGACCTTACAAGACAGCATGGTCATGGAAACAATAGTCACACAAGCAATGACAACGCTGTCATCGATAAACATACACAAGTACAAACCTTATTTCTACATTTTTTTGACAATTTTTATTTTCCCAAGCCCCCTTGAAAACAGCGCTTGCAAACATATTTTTAACAATGACATCCAGTTTGCCCACTGTTAACATCCGCAGCATGCTTGGGGTCACAAGCCAATAAGTCTCAAGCTGAACTTTTTACTGGTTTGCGGTACTAATACAACCGAAGAAGCGGTTCTGGCCCGATATTTCAGTGACGATTTAT
Organism: Shewanella indica; assembly: GCF_033842865.1. Lineage (NCBI taxonomy): Bacteria > Pseudomonadati > Pseudomonadota > Gammaproteobacteria > Alteromonadales > Shewanellaceae > Shewanella > Shewanella indica. Next base: position 2,598,850 of record NZ_JAWXXR010000001.1, on the reverse strand, counting down.
TTTCCGGTGCGTCAGTTGATTGGCTGACGGAACCTCAGATAACAACAAGGATAAAAAGACAATGACAGCACAATACGTCCCGCTCAACAACGGCGCACACAAGGCTCTGAAAGTCACTCCAGGCATAGATTTCAGCGAATTTGAGCAGCACCATATGTTGCCCTTGCTGGTGCAGGAATTTTTGCCTGCCGCCACCAGTTTCCCGATCATTTTCGCCAAGAACAGCCAAAGTGGAGAATTCCAGCCGGTTGCCATCACCTCTCTGAAGCCTGAGAGCAACTGCTTTATCAAGGACAACACCTGGACCCGACGTTACCTACCTATGCAGTGCCGGATGCAACCTTTTGCCGCCGGAGACTCCAGCCAGGAAAATGTACTTATCGGTATCGATGTCAACAGCAAGCATGTCAGCGAAGACAAGGGCGAAGCCCTGTTTACCGAAACCGGTGAGCAGACCGAATTCCTGAAAAACCGCATCGAATTTATCGGCAACCTGATTGAGTACCGTGAGATCACCAAGCAGTTCGTCAAGACCCTGACCAGCCATGAATTACTGCAACCCAAGACTCTGACAGTAACCAACAAACAGGGTGAAAAGAGCAATATAGATGGCCTCTATATCGTCGATGAGCAAAAGCTCAATGCCCTGAGCGATGAGGTTAAACTGGAATTTGCCAAGCGCGGCGTCTACTCACCGGTTTATGCTCACCTGTGCTCGCTGAATCAAATCGACTTGCTGCTGGATTAATCCACTCATCCCTATTCCGGGACAATAAAAACGGCGGCCAAAGCAGTAATGCTTGGCCGCCGCCTTATTGGATCACGGTTAGTTTGCCCTATAGGGAATTAAAAGCGCCAACGAGTTAAGCCTTGTTTGCCTTCCCTAAACCAAGCCTAAAGCTTGAACTTCAGGGTTAAATGGCCCAGCCGCCCATATAGAACACTACCAAGCCTATGGTGATAACCAACACACCAGGCTTGAGCTTACGCCACTCACCGCTGCAGATTCGGCCGATAACCAGGGTCGCAAACCCCAACATAATGCCTGTGACTATGTTGCAGGAGAGTATGATGAATACCGCACAGGTCAGTCCCGCCATGGCGTCTACCTTGTCATCGAAGTCCAGCTTGGTGACATTGGACAACATCAGCAGTCCCACATACATAAGCGCAGGCGCCGTGGCGTAGGCAGGTACCAAATAAGACAGGGGTGCCAGGAAGATCATCAGCAGGAACAGTACCCCCACCACAGTGGCGGTCAGGCCTGTTTTTCCGCCTGCTGCAGTACCGGCGGCCGATTCAATGTATACAGCGGCAGGTGCGCCGCCCACCAGACCGGCGAAGATAGAACTGACAGAATCCGAGGTCAGCGCCTTCCCGCCCCCTATGATGTTGTCATTCTTGTCCAGCAGATTGGCTTGTCCGGCCACGGCTCTTATGGTGCCTGTGGCATCGAAGATGGCTGTCATCACCAGCGCCAGCACTATCGGCAGCACCACAGGGTTAAGGGCGCCCATGATATCCAGCTGGCCAATCAAAGAGCCTTCAGCGCCTAAGTCGGGTATGGCAAACACACCTTTGAACTCCACATTGGGGTCAAACAGCAAACCAAACACTGACAGGGCGATTATCACTAACAGAATGCCGCCCGGCACCCGGCGACGCTCGAGTCCGATAGTGGCAGCCAGCCCCACAACAGTAGCGATCACCGGCAGGCTGTGGATGTCGCCGAGCTTGACCGGCAAACCGGTATCATTGGCCACAATCAGTTGCACACTGTTAGTGGCAATCAGCAGCAAAAACAGGCCGATACCTATCCCTGTACCATGGGCAATCCCCTTGGGCAGGTTAGCAAGCACCCACTGGCGAACGCCGGTAACGCTCACCAGGGTAAAGACGATACCCATAAGGAAAATCGCCCCCAGGGTGACAGGCAGGCTCATGCCCTGCCCCAACACCAGACTGAAGGCGGTAAACGCAGTCAGTGAGATGGCGCAGCCTATTGCCATCGGCAGATTGGCCCACAGACCCATCAGCAATGAGCCGAAGGCGGCAATCAGACAGGTGGCAATAAACACGGAGCCGGGATCAAACCCGGCCTTTCCCAACATGGAGGGTACAACGATAACTGAGTAAACCATGGCAAGAAACGTGGTCAAACCGGCGATCACTTCCTGGCGGACAGTGCTGCCACGAGCGCTGATATTGAAGAAGCGTTCCAGCCATGACGATGTAGTAGGTACAGCGGTATTTGTCTTTGAAGACATCATAATTATTCTACCTTTTTGATCTCTTTATTCGGGTCAGATGACGCCGGCTACGGCAGGTGAGAGCCCCGCTGGGCGGGTGAGAGATCCACAACAAAACGTGACCTGCAGGTGGTGGGCACCAAGGAGTATCGTCAAACGATGTCCAACGCAGCCTTTGTTGGTCGCGGATAATACTGCAAATTGGCGCCCCCGGCTAAAAAGATTTCGGGATCTGTGGCTCATCCTGAATATGCAGTTGTTCATAACTTTTCATATTTTCTCAAATCCCATTCATTGGCAGCGCAATCGCCATTCACATCCTTTCCCTATAGTGGCCCCATCAAGCAAACCCTGCTGCGTTGGAGCAATCACTATGTCTGAGTCCACATCAAGCAAAAAACAGGAACTTATGGCCCACGGCCTGATTATTTTCATGCTGTTTCCGGCCCTGACCATCACAGGTATCAGCCTCTATGGCCTGATCATCTGGATCATGCTGGCCCTCGGCGGCGTCGCCAGTCACTGATACAAGAGAGGATTGAATAGATGAAACGGTTAATAGCAATCTGGCGTACTCTCAACCGCCCAACCAAGTACCTGAGCCTGGGCGCCATCAGCCTGTCAGCCTTTATCATGGGCATTATCTTCTGGGGCGGCTTCAACACGGCGCTGGAAGCCACCAACACAGAGGCCTTCTGTATCAGTTGCCACTCGATGGAGAGCAATCCCTATCAAGAGCTGCAGCAAACTGTGCATTGGTCGAATCACTCCGGCGTGCGGGCAACCTGCCCAGACTGCCACGTGCCCCACGACTGGAGCCGCAAGATAGCCCGTAAGATGGAAGCATCTCACGATGTCTGGGGCTGGCTGTTCCAAACGGTCAACACTCCGGAAAAATTTGAAGCCAAGCGTCTGGAAATGGCCAGCCGTGAATGGAAACGCTTTGCCCGTGACAACTCCCAGGCCTGTAAAAACTGCCATGACTACAAGTCAATGAAATGGGAAGAGATGTCAGCCCTGGCGCAAAAACAGATGAAACAGGCGGCCGAGAAAGATCAGTCCTGCATCGATTGCCACAAGGGCATAGCTCACAAGCTGCCTGATATGGGCACAGCCAGAGCCCCGGAACTGATTGCCGAAGTGGGTTCGGGTGAGACTTCACTGCAACAGGGCGGCAAATATTTCAGCGCCTTGACCAAGCCTCTGTATCTGGATGACAAGAGCGCGGAAGAAGCCGGTACTCTGAACGTGGCCACCGAAATCAAGGTACTGGAGCTCAAGGGCAAGCGCGTCAAAATCGCCATCGATGGCTGGCGTAAAAAGATAGGTGCCGGCCGGGTGATCTACATGGACTTCGGTATCAATATCCTCTCGGCTCAATTGACCAAGGCCGCTGCCGAAACCGACGGGGTGATCAAGACCTTTGAAGAGAAAGAAGATCCCATGACTGGCCTCAAGTGGCAACGTGTGGAAGCCGAGATCTGGACCGACAGCGATTATCTGCTGACCGAACTGGCACCACTCTGGGGCTATGCCCGCAGCACTTATGCCTCTAGCTGCAGTGTCTGTCACACCCAGCCCGATGAGCATCACTTTGATGCCAACACCTGGCCGGGCATGTTCCAGGGGATGTTGGCCTTCGTCAACATGGATCAGGACACCCAGGCACTGGTGCAGAAATACCTGCAACAACATTCTTCCACCTTCAGCAAAGAAGAGCACTAAGAGGTTGGCGTTATGAACAGAAGAGACTTTTTAAAAGGCCTGGCCTCCACTTCCGTTGTGGTTGCCGGAAGCAGTTCGGTACTCGCTCCCCTGTCGGCGCTGGCCAAGGGGATGGATGACGGTGACGCCTGGCTGACCACAGGCTCCCACTTCGGTGCATTTCGTATCAAGCGCCGCAACGGGGTTATCGCCGAAGTCAAACCACTGGAATACGACAAGTATCCCACCGACATGATCCGCGGTATCCGTGGCTTGGTCTATAATCCATCACGGATCCGTTATCCCATGGTGCGGCTCGACTTCCTGCTCAAGGGACACAAGAGCAATACCCATGAACGCGGCGACTTCCGTTTCGTTCGTGTCACCTGGGACAAGGCCTTGACTCTGTTCAAAGAGTCGCTGGATATCATTCAAACCCAGTACGGCCCATCTGGCCTGCACGCCGGACAAACCGGTTGGCGTGCCACCGGACAACTGCACTCAAGCACCAGCCATATGCAGCGCGCCATTGCTATGCACGGCAACTTCGTCAAGAAAGTAGGCGACTACTCCACCGGCGCCGGGCAAACGATTATGCCTTATGTGCTGGGCTCTACCGAAGTGTACGCTCAAGGCACCTCCTGGCCGCTGATCCTCGAGCACAGCGAAACCATAGTGCTCTGGTCCAACGATCCATATAAAAACCTGCAGGTGGGCTGGAACGCCGAAACCCACGAGTCCTTCGCCTATCTGGCGCAGCTCAAGGAAAAGGTCAAAGCCGGTAAGATCCGGGTGATCAGCATAGATCCGGTCGAAACCAAAACCCAGGCCTATCTGGGTTGTGAGCAGCTGTATGTCAACCCACAAACAGACGTGGCCTTGATGTTGGGTATCGCCCATGAGATGTACACAGCCAAGCTGCATGATGCCAAGTTTATCGAAGGCTATAGCCTGGGCTTTGAAGAGTTCCTGCCCTACCTCCTGGGTGACAAAGACGGCATCGCCAAGACTCCTGAATGGGCCGAAGCCATCTGTGGCGTCAAGGCTGAAGTCATCCGCGATCTAGCCCGCACCCTGACCAAGGGCCGTACCCAGATCATGATGGGCTGGTGCATTCAGCGTCAGCAACACGGTGAGCAGCCTTACTGGATGGCAGCAGTACTGGCCACCATGATAGGCCAGATAGGCCTGCCTGGCGGTGGTATCAGCTATGGCCACCACTACTCAGGTATCGGCGTACCTGCCACAGGTGCCGCCGCGCCGGGCGCCTTCCCGCGCAACCTGGACGAAGGCCAAAAGCCGCTGTTCGACAACAAGGACTTCAAGGGTGCCAGCAGCACCATTCCGGTCGCCCGCTGGATAGATGCCATTCTGGAACCCGGCAAGACTATTGATGCCAACGGCAGCAAGGTCACCTATCCGGATATCCGCATGATGGTGTTCTCGGGCAACAACCCCTGGAACCACCATCAGGACAGAAACCGTATGAAGCAGGCGTTCCGCAAGCTGGAATGTGTGGTCTCCATAGATGTGAACTGGACCGCCACCTGCCGCTTCTCAGACATAGTCTTGCCAGCCTGTACCACCATGGAGCGCAACGATATCGATGTCTACGGTGCCTACGCCGGCCGCGGTATTCTGGCGATGCACAAGATGGTTGAGCCGCTGTTTGAAAGTCTGTCTGACTTTGAGATATTCACCCGCTTTGCCAAAATACTCGGCAAAGAGAAGGAATACACCCGTGGGCTAACCGAAATGGAATGGCTGGAAAAACTCTACAACGAGTGTAAGGCCGCCAACCAGGGCAAGTTTGCCATGCCGGACTTCAACGAGTTCTGGAAGCAGGGTTATGTGCACTTCGGTGAAGGGCAAAACTGGGTCAGACACGCCGACTTCCGCGAGGATCCTGAGATCAACCCCTTGGGTACTCCTTCAGGCCTGATTGAAATCTTCAGCCGTAAGATTGCCCAGTTCGGTTATGATGACTGCCCAGGCCACCCAGTGTGGATGGAAAAATCCGAGCGCAGTCACGGCGGTCCAGGCAGCGATAAGTACCCGGTTTGGCTGCAGTCCTGCCACCCGGACAAGCGCCTACACTCACAGATGTGTGAGTCCAAGGAATATCGCGAAACCTATACGGTGCAAGGGCGTGAGCCGGTTTACATTAACCCTGAAGATGCCAGGGCCCGCGGTATCAAAGACGGCGATCTGGTGCGGGTGTTCAACGACCGTGGCCAACTGCTGGCCGGTGCCGTCGTCTCCGGCCGTTTCCCCAAAGGGGTAATTCGGATCCATGAAGGCGCCTGGTATGGCCCGGTCGGCAAAGATGGCAGCGTCGAAGGCGGCGCCGAAATCGGTGCCCTGTGCAGCTATGGTGACCCCAATACCCTGACTCAGGATATAGGTACCTCCAAGCTGGCGCAGGCTTGCTCGGCCTACACTTGCCAAGTGGAGTTTGAAAAATTCACCGGCAAGGCGCCCAAGGTATCCTCCTTCGATGGTCCGATTGAGATAAAAATCTAACCTAAGGTTCGCAGATAACTGAGGTAAGCCAATGAAACAGTTAAATCAAGGCAGAGCCATGCTGTACAACTTCCTCTCGGGCCTGTTCGCCCGCGAGTTGAATGCCGAGCGCCTGAATCAATTGACGGCGCCGCAGAGCAAGGACTTCTGGCAACAGCTGAGCAGCGATCCTGCCCTCAAGCAAGAAGCCAAGCTGATGGAGCAAAAACTGCTGGCCATCGCCTGGATGCAGGACAGAGACAAGGCGCTGCTGGAGCTGGCGGCAGACTTCTGCGGGCTGTTTCTGGTGGGCAGTAAACAGAGTGCTTCGCCCTATGCAGGCCTCTATCTGCAAGCGGATGACGATGTCACCCTGTTCGGTGAACAGCATCAACAGATGCTGACCTTTTTGCAGCGAAGTCAGCTGCAGCTGAGCGGTGACTTCCCCGAGCCCGCCGACCATCTGGCGGTGATTCTGGCATACCAGGCTCATCTGTGTCTGAACGCCTCGGCCTCAACGCAGCAAGAATTTCTGCAAGAATGTCTGCTCAGTTGGTTGGAGCCATTTTGTCAGCGGGTGATCGAATGCGATCGCGGCGGTTTTTATGCCGCGCTCGCGCGCCTGACCCTGGCCTTTGTTCAAAGCGATGCCGAATGGCTGAAAGGCGCCGCAGCGCACTGAGCGAGGCGATTTAGACCAGTGCTGACTCAAGTGCTTGCCTGAATCAAACGTAACACAGCCCCCCCTAATCAAAGGATCAAAGGGTCAAAGGATCAAAGGGTCAAAGGGTCAAAGGGCGCCAACTCGAGTATCGAGCGGCGCCCTTTCTATATCATCAGTAGCCGGTAAATACTGCGCTTCCTCTCTTTCGCTTAAACCCCAGGTAAAAAAGCACCTTAGTCTGATTGCTGCTCAAGCCAGTTTTCGAGCGCCTGCAATGATGCCGCTACGCAATCTGTCAGCTCGGTAAGTTCCTCGTCGCTCAAAAGATTGCCAACCTTGATGGACTGTTCCAGTGCGGCGCAGCGCAAATGCAGCGCTTCAAGCCCCATGTTGCCACTGCTGCCCTTGAGTGCGTGCAGCTTGGCAGCCATGATATCCCGTTGCCCATCCTCCGCCTTTAAAGCTTGCAGCTGCGCGTCACAGCTATCCACAAACTGTTGCCGCATCTCCAGCAAAGTGGCCTTGCCGAGTACCTGCAAGTCCTGCTCAAGTTGCTCCAGCGCCAGCCATTGGGCGTTGTCCGTATTGCGGGATTTAAGGCCCGGCGCTTGGATATCCTCCTCCTTATGGCGCTCATCACTCAGATTCGAGCCGGAGACAACCCCTAGCCAATTGGCCAGTGCCTGCAATCCCAAGGGCTTACCCAGCACTGTATCAAAGCCCATGGCCTGATAATCAGCCATGTCCTGAGTCTGCAACTGGGCGGTAAAGGCGGCAATAGGCACCTTGGTGCCCAGCTGTTGCCTGAGCTCAGGCAACAGCTCGCTGCCGGAGCCGTCACTCAGCTGTAAATCCAGCATCACGGCATCAAAGGGGCCTGACGTGTTATCAAGCAACACACTTCGCGCCTCAGCCAAACTGACACACAAGAGTGATTCATGTCCAAGGTGCGCCAAAAAGCCCTGAGCCACCAGGGCGTTAACCCTGTTATCTTCCACCAGCAACACCCGCTTGGCGATTTCACTCTGCGGCAGGCGACTCGATTGTTGCTCCCCCTGCTCACAGGGCTGAAGCGGCACACTGAAACTGAAACGGCTGCCCTGTCCCGGCGTACTGATAACGTCTATGGCGGGCTCATCCTCGCTCTCACGGCCATTCATCAGTTGCACCAGGTCACGACTGATACTCAGCCCAAGCCCGGTACCCCTGGCACTGGCATGGGTCGCCTCTGTGGCATAGGGGGTAAACAGATGCGCCATGGCTTCGGGGCGGATGCCGATACCTGTGTCAGTCACGCTGAAGCACAGGCGTGCACCTTCAATACTGACCTCCAGAGTCACACTGCCCTTGGTGGTAAACTTGATCGCATTGCCCAGAAGGTTAAATAATACCTGCCTGAGCTTGGGCCCATCAAGCCAGACCCATTCGGGCAATTCCGGCTTTAACAGCCTGAGCTCAAGCCCGGCAAGATTGGCCCCGGCCAACATGATGGCGGTCACTTCGTTGAGCAGCGCCGGCAACTCCACAGCCCTTGGCTCATTGAGCAGCCTACCCTGCTCCAGACGTGAAAAATCGAGAATGTCATTGAGCACGGTTTGCAGTTGAGTGCCACTGTACTGGGACAACGCCAACATCTGCCGCGCCTTGGCGGGTAACTCCGCCTGCCCCAGCAAACTCAGGGTGCCGAGCAAGCCATTAAGCGGTGTACGTATTTCATGACTCATGGTTGCCAAAAACAACGACTTGGCCTGACTGGCTTCCTCCAACTGGGCATTGGTCTGGGCGAGCTCGCGGGTTCGCTCGGCGACCTTCAGCTCCAGCGCCAATTTATGCTCGGTCAACTCGGCGGCAGTGCGTTGCAGATCCTGCTGCAACTTTTGATTATGGGCCGTTTTCTGTTTGAAGGCTTCCAGCGCCGAGGCCATAGCAGTAAGTTCATCATCACCGTAGGAGCGTATACTGACATTGGTATCGCCAAGACTCAGGCGACTGAGTGCCTGGGTGGCATCGCTCAAGCGCCGGGCGATGCCCTTATAGATAACCTGCCAACTGACAAACAGGATCAGCAGCAACATCAAAGCGCCCGTCCCCCAGAGCCCGGCGCTGGCCCAATTGAGCTGCCCCAGATAGTCGCGGCGGGCCAAATTCAGCTGTTGCTGTTGGCCTTCGAGGGCGGCATCCACGGTTTGCTCCATCGACTTGAGGTTATCAGAAATCACCAATTGCCTTTGTTCCAGTTGCTGCTGCAACTGCCATATCGCTTCGGCCAATTGTTGACCGGCAATGACCTGGTCAAGACGAGCAAATTCTGCCTCGAGCGCCTCGGCTCTACCTGGGTCCCGAACCAAATCGGCCACAGGAATACGCTTGAGCAATCCCGGCGACAGGGCATCATCGGTCAATGGCGCCTGGTTGATGGCGCCGACCAAGTCTTGCGGCGCATCGGCCGCGGCAAATATCTGCCCGAGCAAGGCTATCTTGTGGGTCAGTTTCAGGGCGCGGTTGAGCTGCTCGGCGCTGCTGAGATCCAGCTCTATAATGTCATCTACTGTCTCAGCGCCAGGGATCTGGCTCAGCTTGGCAATAATAACTGAATCCAGCACCGCCAGCTCGGAACGCAGCAGATTATCGGCCTGCTTGGAAGCCTGTACCAGTAAAAGTCCTTGCTGCTTCAGCGCTTGGGTACGCTCAAGTCGCTCGCCAGTCTGTTCGCCGAGTAAGGTCAGCTCGGCGATAATGGTGGCCGCCGCCTGTTTAAGGTTGGCCGAATCCGGCACCGCCAACTGCTCCAGGGTCGCTATCGCCGCCAACATGCGATTGCTTTCAAGAGACAGGCGGCGTCCCAAATATTGACGCTGCTTTTCATCTGCAACTGTGCCCAGGCGCTGGGCATTCTCCGCCAACGAGGTGGCCGACTGCGATAACTGCCGCGCGGCTTCTGATGCGGGCAAGGCCTTCTCATACAGAAAACTGTCGGCACCCTTGACCCAGTGCAGGCTCAAATTGCCCAGAGTCACCAGTAATAACAGCAACAGCGCCAGTAAACAGAACGCCAGCATCAGACGGCCGGTCAGGCTGCTCAGCCATGAAGATAAAGGTCTCACTTGTTATCCTTGTTGATACCGGTTCGCATAGGCATTGACTCACTCAAACATTCAGCAGGAATGCTATGGTAGAATACTTGCATCATATATCAGGGCCTTCCCCATGAGCCAATTTTCCGCCAAGTTTGAGGCTGTGTTGCCTGCAACTAAAAAACCGCTACAGCTGTGGTTATTGGCTCTGCTGATGTTTATCCCTGCCGCGCTGGCCAATGAAATCTGGGAGCTGGAGCAACGCAGTCCTTTCAACGAAGCAATCCAGCAGGCCAGCCCTCTGACCCACACGCCGCTCACCAAGGCCAACAAACCTTGGAAACTGTGCGCGTTGGTGCCGCATCTGAAAGATGCTTACTGGATAGGGATTAATTATGGCTTAGCCAAACAGAGCCAAGTATTGGGGCTCGGGCTGGAACTCCATGAAGCCGGTGGCTATGGCAACACTCAAACCCAGTTGGCACAACTCAAATCCTGCCTTGATGGTGATGCCGATGCCATTTTGCTCGGCGCCGTCAGCCCACACCTGCTTGAGGGCCAGGCGCTTGAGCTGACCAAGCCGGTGTTGGCGCTGGTGAACCAGTTGGCAGACAGCCGAGTACAAACCCATATAGGAGTCAACTGGTATCAGATGGGTTATCTCACAGGTCAATTTCTCGCATCCAAACCATATCAACGTCTGGCGATGCTGGCGGGCCCCGAAGGCCGCGGTGGTACCGATCTGGTGGAAAAAGGCGTCGGACAAGCACTGCAAGACAGCACCGTAGAGATCGTGGCCGTGATGCATGCCGACAACAACCGCAATCTCTACCGGGATCAGCTCAATCTGTTGCTTAACCAAAATAAGCCGCCGCTGCCACAAGCCTTACTCGGCAGTGCTGTGGCGATTGAAGCCGCCATGGGCACTCTGAGACAGAGAAATATGACGGATAAAATGGCGCTGGTAAGCAGCTACTTGTCTCCGGATGTCATGCGAGGCCTCAAGCGCAACAAGGTCGCTTATGCCAATGATGACAGAGTGGTACTACAGGGGCGGCTGGCGGTCGATCTCGCCGTTAGGCTGTTGCAGGGGGAAAAGGCGTTTGGTGATATAGGCCCGGCAATTTTGCAATTGCGCCCGGATAACCTCAACAGCATGCAACTGGATGACAGTTTGGCACCGGCGGATTTCTACCCGGTATACAGAGTGGAAGCCAAGGCCTCAGAACTCAGTCGCTAACATCGGCGGCAAACAGATAACCTTCACCATGCACAGTGACAAACAGCTCTGGACTCAGCTTGCTGCGCAGACGCCGAATAATCACATCTATGGTACGGTCGTTAACATCCTGATCCCTGTGACTGGTTTGTTGCATCAAGCGCTCTCTCGATAGCACCTGCTGCGGGTGCAGGGCAAAGGCCACCAGCAGTTCAAACTCAGCCTTGGTCAACTTGATAGCCTGCCCATCCAAGCTCAAACGGCGGCTATTGAGCTGCAGGTGATAGCCTTCGAAATAAAGATTGTCGTCCGAGCGCGACAGTTGTTCGGCCGTTTGTTGCTGCGCCTTCTTCACCAGAGAGATGCGCCAGAGCAGATTTTTGACCCTGACCCTGAGCTCACGAAACTCAAATGGCTTGGTGACATAATCATCGGCGCCCATTTCCAGGCCAACTATTTTATCTATCGCCTCATCCCGGCCGGTCACCAGAATAATGCCCACATCTGAGCGACTGCGCAGCTCACGGGTCAGCATCAAACCATCGTCACCAGGCATATTGATATCCAGCATCACCAGGTCCACATGCTGTTGTTGTAGTTGCTGCCACATCTGCTCACCGTCAGCGGCCTCCATCACCTGGTAACCATCTTTTTCAAAGTAGCCTTTTAAACGAGTCCTAATGATAGCCTCATCGTCCACTATCAATATGCGGTATGCCATGCTTGTATTCCAACCGGCTGGGATAGAGGCCATTATTCACAATTTTTCATATTTTGTCTGTAGCGGATAGATATTTGACCTGAGTTCGGTGCTAAGCGCTTTTTATGTGGCTACAATAAGGACGAATCAAAAATTAAAGGACTGAATATGGACGAAAAGCGCAAGTTTTCGCGGATCCTGTTTAGCATAGATGCCCAGCTGAGCTGCGGTGACAAGGTGTGGAGCACCCATTTGCTGGATCTCTGTCTCAACGGCGCCATGGTGGAAGAACCTGCCGATTTCGCTCCCGAAGGCGTGCTGAAGCTGAGTTTTTGCCTGCCCCAGTCCGAAGTTGAACTGTGCATGGAGGCTGACGTCGTGTATCGCCGCAACGGCCTTCTGGGCCTCAAGTGCGGGCTTATTGATATCGAGAGTATCAGTCACTTAAGACGGCTATTGGAGCTGAATCTTGGTGATGCCTCACTGCTGCACCGGGAGTTGGAACAGTTTATCGCCGAACATGAACAGAGCCGCTGAAGCGGCTCCTGCTTCACAGGTCACAGGGCGGCAATAGCCCTGTTTGCCGGGCTATTACTCCACATAGCACTCACATAGCGCTCACATAGCAATCATAAAGCCCCGAGTGCCTCGCTGAGTTTGCTCACCCCTATCACCTGCATCCCCTGAGGCGGCTTTTTCGGCATATTGGCCTTAGGCACAATCGCCCGGGTAAAGCCATGCTTGGCAGCTTCCACCAAACGCTCCTGACCATTGGGCACAGGACGTATCTCACCGGAAAGGCCCACTTCGCCGAACACCACCAGATCCCTGGGCAGAATATCACCACGGAAACTGGAAACCATGGCCAACAGCAGAGTCAAATCGGCGCTGGTTTCTGTCACCTTGACACCACCGACCACGTTAACAAATACATCCTGATCCGACATCTGTAAGCCGCCATGACGATGCATTACCGCCAGCAACATAGCCAAACGGTTGGCATCCATCCCCACGGCGACTCGCCGCGGATGCGACAGTGCCGAGCTGTCCACCAACACCTGTAGCTCCACCAGCAGCGGCCGGGTGCCCTCCCAAACCACCATCACCAAGGAGCCGGAGGCAGCTTCATCGGCGCGTGACAGGAATATCGCCGACGGATTGGCCACTTCCTTGAGCCCCCGTTCCGTCATGGCAAATACCCCAAGCTCATTGATCGCGCCAAAGCGGTTCTTATGGGAGCGCAGGGTACGGTAGCGGCTATCGCTGTCCCCTTCAAACATCACGGAGCAATCTATGCAGTGCTCCAGCACCTTGGGGCCGGCCAGGGAGCCATCTTTGGTGACATGGCCGACCATGATAATGGCGATACCATTTTGTTTGGCAAAACGGGTCAGAAAAGCGGCCGACTCACGAACCTGAGCCACACTGCCGGGGGAAGACTGCACATCGCTGATATGCATCACCTGAATCGAGTCTATCACTATGACCTTCGGCTTCTCCCGCAGTGCCACAGTGCAGATGGTCTCGACACTGGTTTCGGACAACATCTTCAAACGTCCGGTGGGCAGACCCAAACGATGGGCACGCATAGCCACTTGCTGCAAAGATTCCTCGCCGGTGACATAGAGAGCCGGCATTGTCTCTGCCAGCTGACACAAAGTTTGCAGCAGCAAGGTACTCTTACCGGCCCCCGGATGACCGCCAATCAGGATGGCACTGCCGGCGACTATGCCGCCACCGAGCACACGGTCGAATTCGATAAAGCTACTGGGGATCCTGGGCACTTCGTTGAGATCTATCTGATCCAGCGTCTGGATCTCACTGGCACCGGCACCGGCATAACCGCTGAACTGCCCCCCCCGGGATGGTGTGGCCGCCCCCAGTCTGACTTCGGTAATGGTATTCCATTCATGACAAGCACTGCACTGCCCCTGCCAACGGGGAAAGTCCTGGCCACATTCGTTGCACACGTATGCTGTTTTATTCTTCGCCATCTGGGTTCAAACTTGTGTAAAATCTGTAATAGTTAATTAAAATAATTGCACTTTCAAAGTGATAGTTTCAGCGCGATAATCCCGATTTGGGTTCAAGCTTCCCAAAGCCGGGCCGACATAAGACTAACAGTCAGCACAAGAATAAGCACCCTTTAAAGAGCGAGTCCATGAGCCCAGATCACCACAGCGCCCTGATTGAGCAACTCAAGCCCCTGATGATGGAGCCGGACTTTAGTGAGATCTTCTTGCAGCTCACCGCCGAAGAGTCCAACTCGACCCGCTTTCTGTTAAAGATGGAAATCCAGCGCCTGGCTTCCCCCTGTCTGAGGATCATTGATCTCAGAGACAAATCGGAACTGCCCTGCCTGGAGTATCGCTTCGCTGACCAACGCCATTATCTCGATGCCCCGGCCAAAGAGGCCTTAGATGCCGCACTGGCGCTGTACCGCAACCAGTACACAATGGGAGTATATGAACAGGTGATGGAGGCTCATCGCCAGCGTCGCCAACGACTACAGCAAACGCCCCGCAATCAGGAAGGCCAGGAGAATCCCTATCTGGTACCCGGAATCGTCCTGGGACGTTACTTCAACCGCAGTGAAGAGCGGATGAACTACAGCATCAAGATAGCGGTTTCCCAACCCGGCAGAGAAGAGTTGCGCGGCAATACCGCAGATCTTTCCGTCGGTGGCGCCAGGGTGCGCCTGCCTGCCAGACACAACTTAGATCTTAACCGGCCGCTAAGGGTCAAGCTACTGGACCTCAGCGATGAATACTATTACCGGGATCTGCAACTCGGAGTCGACTACCAGATAGTCGATGCCCAGACAGAGCAGGACACCTGCTGGATGCGGCTAAAACGCATCGGCGGCAGTGAGCAACTCTCCGAGCTACTTGCCAGCCTTATTCGCGGTTATAAGTTCCGTTACAAGGTGGATGTCAACGATGTACTGACAACAGCAACAGGACTGGGATTCGAGCGCCATTATCTGGCCCATCTGCCACACCTGCCGCTGTTTATCGAGCAGGACAGCCAAGGCAACCCAACTATTGGCGCTTTGCTGCTGAGCCGGGACAATCAGGCACTGCTGCACGATTTTCTCGATGAAGCCGATATCAACCAATTGCCGGGACTGCTGAGCAAGCAGAGACTGGCGGCCATGCTCGCCGAGCCGGACAACGCCGACCACAGATTACTGTTCAGCTTTACCTATAATGCCCGTGGTCAACTCTACTTCTACTCAGCCAGCCTCAGCGAGCTGAAAAAAAGCCGCCTGCAACCTCTGTTTCTGGGCTTTGGTGCCACCAAGGGCAGTTGGAAGGTTATCCAGGTGAGCCTGGATACCATAGACCACCGGGGTTCCTACAAGGCCTCCATGCTCCCGGGGGATGACAGCAACTACTCGGCACTGACTGAGCAGCAGCTGAGCAAATACAGCCACATATTACAGTTGATGGACGTGACCGACGAACAGGCCGCCGAAGAGTATCGTCGCTGGCCATTCAAGATGGACGCCAATGAGCTCAAGCGTTTCGGCCAAGCCAAAATTACCACCAACAGTATCCGATTGGTGTCCATGTATTTCAGCGAGCGGCGCCAGGAAGCCAGGTTCTCCTTCAAGACCTTGGTCAACATCAGTCAGGGCAAACAGCAATACACAGGGATCACCCATGATATTTCCAGTCGTGGCCTGCAGCTGAATCTGGATGAAAACGCGACTCTCAATCCCAAGGAGCCGCTGCTGCTGAGCTTTCCCAAACTGCAGGAGCTGGCGCCCAAGGCAAAACTGCAGGCGCTGCCCTATCGATTGGTGCGCAGCCGTAAAAACGGTGTCACCCTGCATCTGGCAGCGGTGATGGGCCACACGCCTCATCCGGGAGTGGAGTTTTTACATCGCCTGATAGAGCAAAACCGCGAGAAATTGCAGCAACTGACAGAGGATAACTCTGAGGTCAAAGAACTGGCCGAAGGAATGAAAAACCTCTTGATGCGCAAACTGCATTCAGTGCCTTTCCTTGTGGAAAAAACCGTCAAGTCTTTCCGTTTGTCGGCGCTGGGGGTCGGCGTAGAGCCGGATGTCGTCAGCGACTTGTTCGCCAACAGCAGCGCTGAACAGTTGCAGTTCAATCTCGAACCTTTACTGCAAGACGGCCGGCTGAAGCGCGACTTTATCGGTCCGATACGGGCAATGAAGCCGCAGATGACTATGGACAGCTTCGAAGTCTTTGTGCAGTTGGTGCGCCAATCCAGCGGCCAGTTGCGGCTGCGCTGCACTGCCCGCCATGAGCTGACAGAGCGTCAGGCTCAAATAGATTTTATTCGTCAGGCGCAATCGCTCGGCAGCTTTATGGCCTTGAAAGTCTATCGCGGCGCTGCCGGTAAACCGGATCTGGGCTATATCCGCCGCGAGCTGGAATATATAGGTGTCCATGCCAAGCACAAGGCCAAGAAGCTCGAAGAGATGCTATGGCGGGTAGTGGGCGTCGGCGAGTTTTTGGAGATCACCAGCGAGGTATTGCTGCGCTACCCGGAACTGAACCCTGAAGCTCAATCACTGACGCTGGAAAGCTCAAAGCCCTGATACCAGGCAAGCACCTTGTTGAAATGATCGGTCGGTGCATCCACATGGGTCAGCATATCCGCATGACCATAGTCGTGGCGATTGCCGTTTTCCCGTGACAGCAAGGTAAAGCGACTATTCTGCAAGCCGCATTCGGCCATCATATCCAACACATCTTCCGGGTTGCCGAGCACAGTGTCATTCTGTCCGGCGATAAACCAACTCTTGGGCCAAGTGGCTTTGGCGGCAGCCTGGCCATAGTCAAAACCATCGTCATGATCTATCCAATCTCCGCGCACCCAATCTATGCTCTGCTGCAGCGAAGCCCGGCTCTCGTTATCCATACCCATGCGCCACTTGTCGGCCGCAAGATAGCCGTGACCGGCGGCAATCCCGGGAGCCAGGCGGTTCCAAACAAGATCCACCATCAACCACTTTTTCAGTGACCTGACTCTTATGGTGCGCTTGCTGCCAAAGGTAAGCAGTGATGCCACCGAGGCTTGCAGCTCAGGAAACCGGGCCAGGGCACTGGCCATCAGCACCCCGCCCCAGGAATGGGCGCACCAATGCAGCTTGTCCAGCGACTCGGCCTTAAGCAGATATTGCTGCACCAAGGGTAGTTGTTCACGGATGACCTCGCCTTGCCCAAGCTCGAACCCACGCGCCAGCTTAGGCGTGCTGAGGCCACGACCTGCACTATCCATTACATAGACGGTAAAGCCCGCCTGAGCCAGAAACGGCGCCAGACCTCGACCTCTGCTGCTATAAAATACCCGGCCGTTGGACATGGCACCATGCAACATCAAAATCGGGATCTGATGCCGAAAACCGGCAGCGGGAGAAATTTTGCGAAGGTGAAGCTCACCATCGCGATAAGGCAGAAAGATTGATTGCTGTACAGTTTCCATGAATTGTGTCGTCACCGGGTTCTATAGCAGAAGCTAATAAAACCCGGTCATAAAAACAAGAGCAATCACTCTAGTTCTAACGGTTGACGCTTCAGCGCCCTTGCAGCAAGAAAGGTAATGCCTGCAGGCCCAGCTTATTGATCTTCGCCGCAGCCGCCGCAGCCAGCTTAGGTTTGGCATGATAGGCAATACCAAAATCGGCCGCCTGCACCATGGGGATGTCGTTGGCGCCATCGCCTATAGCCAACCTTTGCCCGGCAGCTATCTGCCACTGCTCGGCGCATTTTGTCACCACATCGGCCTTGAAGGCGGCATCCACTACCTGGCCGCGAACCTCGCCGAGCAACTTGCCATCGCTTATCACCAACTCGTTGGCAAAGGCGGCATCCAACCCAAGCAACTGCTGCAGATGACCAACAAAGGGAGTAAAACCACCTGAGGCTACCACAGTGCGCCAGCCATGGGACTTGAGCTCGGCTATCATGCTCTCAAGCCCTGGACTCAGGGGCAAGCGGGCACAGAGATCATCAATAATACTTTGGTCGGCGCCCTTGAGCTTGGCCACCCTCTGGCGCAGGCTTTGTTCAAAGTCCAGCTCTCCCTGCATCGCCCGCTCGGTCACTTGTGCCACCTCGGCGCCCACTCCGGCAGCGGCCGCCAATTCATCGATACACTCAATGGTAATCGCGGTCGAGTCCATATCCATCACCAACAGGCCTGGAGTAGAAAGCTCAGGTAAATTCGCTGTCGCGGCTATGGGCAGGTAATCCAGCTCGCCAATTGACTCAAGACGTTGCAACATGGCTTGACAGGGGCTGGTTTCGAGTTGTAACTCAAGCCCATACAAGGATTGCTCGCGCTGCAAAATTGCCACCGCCCTCGGTGCCAGCTCAAGAAGCAAGTCGGCAACAGCAGCCGCGGCCTTTTCACTGAAGATCAACCGCAGTCGCTCGCCTTGAGCGTGTAGCCCTTCCTTGAATGCCGGCCAAGTGTGCTGCTGCAGACTCAAGGTATAGACGCCATCTTGACGCTGACTGGCCAACAGGGGAAAAGGTAAGACTGACTCCATGGTCACTGCTCTCCGGCTATCGGGCATACCCATAATCCATTATGATTAGGGAAACACCGAATTGATTAAGGGACAAAGTATTGTTGTTCAAGGGCCTTAAAAAAAGCCAGAAGATCAGCAGACTGCTGCAGATCGCCATAGCCGTCACTCTGCTGGTCGGCCTGGTCCAGCTGTGGCAGACAAGCCTACTACAAGGGCAGCGGCTTCTGAAGACCCAAACCCAAAAGATGGCCAGATTATTGGTGCAACAAACAGCCTACGGTGCCGCCCCGGCGCTGCAACTGCAAAATGATGAGCAGTTGCAGTGGCTCGCCAGCGCATTGGTGGAAGATCCCAAGGTGATGGCGGCGACTATCTACAGTGAGGATGGCCAGCGCTTATCCTTTGCCCAGGACGTCAGCCCCGAATTGTTGGAGCCGGATTCCCCGGAACTGGATGATCTGCTGGCGCCCTATCCCCCTTATGTCGAGCCGGTGATCCAGCAAGGTAACAACCTGGGGTTTGTCGAAGTCAGGTTGGATCCCAAGCTGTTTTTCAATGAGATCCAGGAAGCCCACCAGCTGAATATGGAGCAGCAGCAACTGATGCTGATAGTCGCGGGCTTTATCGGCCTGCTATTATCACGGGCCTTGTCGTTCAAACGCGCCGACTTTGACCGCCGCCGCACCCGGGTCAAACGCAGGCGTAAAAAGCTCAAGCAGCAAGACAAAGCAGCCGCCAAGGAAGCCGCGGATACTGAACTGATTGCCACCGAAAGCCAAGATTCAGCCCCGGATACAGGCGAATCCCAGACAGAGCTTGCCGCTGAATTCAACACCAATACGTCTCCCAAACAGGCTGAACAGCCCGCCAAAGCATCGGCCACAAAGGCTGCCAGGCCAGAGCTCTCAGAGGTAAACACCGAATCTGGGATTGGCAATAAAACAGGGGAAAAAATCCAAACAGAAACAGGCTCTGAAACTTCAGCATCCCCAATTGACCCAAGTAACCAAAGAGACCAAAGAGACCAAAGAGACCAAAGCGAAGCCAAGCAAGCCAAGCAAGCCAAGCAAGCCAAGCAAGCCAGCGATAGCCTGAACCCGGATCCTGTCGATGCGGACAATCCCCGCAGTAAACGTCCCAGGACAGAAGTAGCCCCCAAACGGGAGTCACAAACTGCAGAAGCAAACAAAAAGAACAACTAGCCTGAAAGCTAGCTTCTGCTGCAGAGCTGCGCTCCAGGAATAAACGAAAAGGCTTAAACAATAAGGGCTCCCGAGGGAGCCCTTATGATGTCAGTTCGCTACCGGATTACAGGGTAACCGCGGCGTCTAGCGTCATGACGATCATATCGTTGAAAGTGGTTTGACGCTCATCAGAGCTGGTCTTCTCACCGGTACGGATATGGTCGGAGACAGTTACCACGCAAAGAGCGCGGGCACCGAATTCATGGGCAACACCGTAGAGACCGGCAGCTTCCATTTCCACACCCAGTACCCCCATCTTTTCCATCACGTCGAACATTTCAGGATCCGGAGTGTAGAAGAGATCGGCAGAGAACACGTTACCTACACGAATTTTGGTACCGTGAGCCTTGGCTGAGTCAACCACAGCGCTCATCAGCTCATAGTTGGCGATAGCGGCAAAGTCCTGGCCCTTGAAACGCAGACGGTTTACCTGGGAATCGGTGCAGGCGCCCATGCCGATGATCACATCGCGCACTTTCACGTCAGTACTGATTGCACCACAGGTGCCCACACGGATCAGGTTCTTGACACCATAGTCCTTGATAAGCTCAGTGGCATAAATGGAGCAGGAAGGGATACCCATACCTGAACCCATCACAGAGATACGCTTACCTTTGTAAGTACCGGTAAAACCAAGCATGTTACGTACATCGGTAACCTGCTCTACGTTTTCCAGAAAGGTTTCGGCAATGTACTTGGCCCGCAGTGGATCGCCAGGGAAAAGTACGGTTTCAGCGAATGCGCCGTCAACTGCATTTATATGTGGTGTTGCCATCGAAATAACCCCGTTAGTTTTATAAAGACTCAAGTCTGTTTATTAAAGACGGCTCCGGCGAGGGAGCCAAATCTTGTCAGCGAATAAATGATTCGCCGTATTCCATTGGTTCCAGCTTGAAGTAGCTGGCAATGGATTGGCCGATATCGGCAAAGCTCTTGCGACGCCCCAACGAGCCGGCACTCAAACCTGCGCCATAGGCCAGAACCGGCACATGTTCGCGGGTATGATCTGTGCCTTCCCAGGTAGGGTCGCAACCATGGTCTGCGGTCAGGATAAGCAAGTCATCCTTATTCAGCAGTGCCAGGATTTCAGGCAATCTTGCATCAAAGTATTCCAGTCCCCGGGCGTAACCTGCCACGTCGCGGCGGTGACCATAATGGGAGTCGAAATCCACGAAGTTGGTGAAGACTATGGTGTTGTCACCGGCAGCCTTGACCTGCTCCAGTGTAGCATCAAACAAGGCTTCCAGGCCCGAGGCCTTAACCTTGCTGGTGATACCGCAGTGGGCATAAATATCGGAAATTTTACCGACACTGACCACTTGGCCGCCGGCGGCTTTGAGCTTATCCAGCACAGTTTTCGCCGGTGGCTCTACTGCGTAGTCACGGCGATTGCCGGTGCGAGCAAAATCGGCGGCGCCGCTGCCAACAAAAGGTCGCGCTATGACTCGGCCGATATTATATGGCTCAAGCTCTTCACGGGCGATTTCACACAAACGGTAGAGGTTCTCCAGGCCGAAGCTTTCTTCATGGCAGGCAATCTGGAACACAGAGTCGGCCGAAGTGTAGAAGATAGGCAGGCCGGAACGCATATGTTCTTCACCCAACTCTTCAAGAATCGCAGTTCCGGATGCGTGACAATTACCGAGGAAACCGCCAAGGCCGGCGCGCGCCAGGATCTTATCGGTCAATTCTTTGGGGAAAGAGTTTTGCTTGTCGCTGAAATAGCCCCAATCAAACAGCACGGGAACACCGGCCATTTCCCAGTGACCACTGGGGGTATCCTTGCCTGAGCTCAGCTCTTCGGCATGGCCATAAGCGCCTATCAGCTCGACATCGGCGTCAAACCCAGGGGCAAACTGACCTGTGCTTTCCATGGCGGCATGTGCCAGCCCCAGACGGCTAAGATTGGGCAACTTCAGCGGCCCTTCACGGCCATCATTGGCACGCCCTTCGGCACACTCTTTGGCGATATGACCAAAGGTATCTGAACCCAGGTCACCAAACTTGGCAGCATCACCGGCTGCACCGACGCCGAAGGAATCCAGCATTAAAATAATGGTACGTTTCATACTACTTCTCCTGGAGATCGGCGGCGCGGATGGCGCGATAAATCTCCGGTGTTTTCTCAGGGGCGCTGTCGCCAATGACTATGGCTCGGCGCACAGCGGCAGCGGCTTCTTCGAAGGCGCTTTCTGACTGGGCATGCACCATTGCCAGCGGCTTGTCGGCATTGATTTCATGTCCCAGGGCACAAACCTGTGTCAGGCCGACGCTGTAATCCAGGGCATCACCAGGCTTACGACGACCACCACCCAAAGTGACCACAGCCAAGCCGAGTTCACGGGTATCCATACTGTAAGCAAAGCCTGAACGCTCGGCATATACAGGACGAATAATCTTGGCTTGGGGCAAATATTTTTCAGGATGTTCGACAAAATCGGCCGGGCCACCCAGTCCGCAAACCATACGGGCGAAGATCTCGGCGGCCTTGCCATTATCCAGCACGGCGTTGAGCTTACTGCGGGCCTCGGCCTCATTGGCGGCAAGGCCACCGAGCAGCAACATCTCACTGCAAAGTCCCATGGTGACTTCGTAGAGGCGCGGATTACGATATTTGCCGGTAAGGAAATTCACCGCCTCAAGCACTTCGACCGCGTTCCCGGCGCAGGAGGCCAACACCTGGTTCATATCTGTCAGCAGCGCCGTGGTCTTGGTACCTGCACCATTGGCAACCGCAACAATAGAGCGAGCCAGCTCCTCGGATGCCTGATAAGTAGGCATAAAGGCACCGCTGCCCACTTTGACGTCCATCGCCAGCGCATCCAGGCTACAAGCCAGCTTCTTCGACAGAATAGAGGCGGTGATAAGCGGGATCGATTCGACGGTGGCCGTGTTGTCACGAATGGAATAGAAACGCTTGTCGGCGGGCACCAGATCGCCGGTTTGACCGATAATGGCCACACCGACCTCTTTAACTACCTTACGGAATAGTTCGCTGTCGGGCTCAGTCTGATAGCCGGGAATGGCGTCAAACTTATCCAGAGTACCACCTGTGTGGCCCAGACCACGACCGGAAATCATGGGAACATAACCGCCGCAGGCTGCCGCCATAGGGCCAAGCATCAGGCTGATAACATCACCCACGCCGCCTGTGCTGTGTTTGTCTATGACAGGGCCGTCGAGCTGCAGGCTATCCCAATTGAGCACAGTGCCGGAATCACGCATAGCCGTAGTCAGTGCGATGCGCTCATCCATGGTCATGTCGTTAAAATACACCGCCATCCCGAATGCAGCTATCTGACCTTCAGACACACTGTTATCGGTAATGCCTTTGACAAAGAACTGGATCTCCTCCTTGGAAAGCGCCATTTTTTCACGTTTTTTACGGATTATCTCTTGTGCCAGAAACATAATACTGCCTCCTTTCTGCTGCAACCTTGTCTATAAAAGCTGTTACAGCATTGGGGTTGGACGTCAAATGTGTAGTAATTTTATTACAGATACTAACCAAGTTTTGACGTCCCCAAATAGACTTGGATCACAATCAGCGGGGATTAGTAACCTTGAGTCGGTGCTGGTGCGTCAGCCAGTTCCAGCGTGTGCAGCAGACTGGCCAGCAGGCTGGATGCACCGAAACGGAAAGTCCGGGGAGACACCCAGTCACTGCCCAGAATACGCTCGGCTACGCCAAGAAATTCAGCAGCTTGGGCGGCATCACGCACACCACCGGCGGGCTTGAAGCCTACAGCAGGATTCTTCTCACTGATAACAGTCAGCATGATTTCAGCTGCTTCAAGAGTGGCATTGACCGGCACCTTACCGGTAGAGGTTTTGATAAAGTCAGCGCCGGCATCGATAGACAGCTCAGAAGCCTTGCGAATAAGCGCCGGGTCTTTCAGCTCGCCGGATTCGATGATCACCTTCAACAGCACATCTTCACCACAGGCTTCTTTGCAAGCCTTCACCAGCTCAAAACCAACAGTTTCGTTGCCTTCCATCAGCGCACGATAAGGGAATACCACATCCACTTCATCAGCACCGTAAGCGACTGCTGCACGAGTTTCCAGCACCGCGATAGCGATGTCATCATTGCCGTGAGGGAAGTTGGTGACTGTGGCAATACGGATATCATCGGCACCCATGGCATCCAGAGTCTTGCGCGCGATAGGAATAAAACGTGGATAAATGCAGATAGCAGCGGTATGACCGGCCGGGGTATTGGCCTTATGACACAGATCAATCACCTTCTGATCGGTATCATCATCATTCAAGGTGGTCAGGTCCATCAGTTGGATGGCGCGCTGTGCTGCTTGTTTTAAATCGCTCATAATTGCTCTCCGAGACATAAAATCAAAGGATTAAAAATCTGTCTTGGCAGCGCCAGAGGGGCTTTTGTGGTTATTGTTATGGCCGGGCCTTCGGGCGACGCCTGCATTTGACTGCAAATCATCTTTGTAGGGTATTCAACCTTGATAACGAGTATCACGACTTGAATCCTTGAAGACCGGGAAGGGGGAACTCGAGTTCCTTGCCTTGCCGCGAAAAATCCCTTTTAACGCGAGAAATCTGTCAACCTTTACATAAACAAGCTGAACCAGCTTCCGGCTATTAATCCGGGTTCATTGAACCCAATTCACTATAGCTCAGGCTTAGGTAAAGATTAAGTCAGAGCAAAATAAAAACGGGGGTCACCCAATTGGGTCACCCCCATCAGAACTTAGAACTTGTAGGTCGCGCTCAGGTAGTGAGACCAACCTGTAGATTCCAGAGCCAGAGCACCGGCACCATCTTCAATCAGGTATACGTCTTTAAAGCCTTTCAGGCCATAACCCAGAGCGTAACGGTCTGAATGCCAGTACAGACCGAAGAATACGTTACCACCATTGGTAGATGTTGGTACGAAAGCGGTCTTGTTTTCGTCAGCACCGAACTGGTAGTCGATGTAGCCCTGGAATGACAGGAAGCTCTTGTTGTCGAAGAAGTAGAAAGGCTTGAACCAGTTCATGGAGAACTGATAACCGTTCCATTCTTTGTTGTTCAGGTCGTAGTATCCATACAGGTTCATGCCGGTTTTGCCCAGCCATGGCACCATAACGTCAGCACCCACACCCCAGAAAGAGCTGTTTACACCTGTACCATCACCGTCGTTAATCAGACCGTCCCAGTTAAACAGAGTAGAGAAGTAAACTTCTTGAATTGGACCGAATGACAGATCTTTACCAAATACGGCATCCAAGGAGATACGTGGTGCAAATTTCATGAACAGCTTGCTGCTGCCTGAACCTGGGTTCTTGTCACCGTCGTTGGTGTACTGGTTACCCAGGTTAAACACGTCAACATAACCGTACAGGTCAAAGATACCGGAACGACCACCGAATTCCATTTCCAGGTAGTTGTGCTGATCACCTGTAGCTGGGTTATCGGGCTTCTCACCGATAGAATACATCAGGTTGAACTGCATCCACTTGTAATCACTGCCGTGCAGATCAGAACGATCAGCGGCGTAAGCATTGCCTGACATGGCGGCGACCGCGGTAGCGGCTAAAGCTAAAGTTTTAACGTTTTTCATCATCAACCCCATTCATCTTTGGTTCTCGCCACCCTCTTGGAGCGGCATTCTTTTAATTGGCGCCCGCATTCTACCTTCTCCGTCCAAAACTACAAGAAAGACAAAAATAAAATGCGAACACTTAATTTTATATTTGAACAAAAGTACCCATTTCACTCACTTGCCAGAAATATCTGCACTCTTGTTCTGCTCATCTTGCCAACCATAGATAGGCATATGAGCCAAGCAAAGCTAATTTGGAAATCGATTGGGTTAACAAGAGGCCTGCGAATTCAGGCCTCTGTTCACTACCGTCTTACAGTGCCAGGAACAAACCGGCCAGAGTCGCACTCATCAAGTTAGCCAGAGAACCGGCAACCACAGCACGCAGACCCAGTTTAGCCAGATCGTGACGACGATTTGGTGCCATGGCACCCAAACCGCCCAGCAGAATTGCGATGGAAGACAGGTTAGCAAAGCCACACAGAGCGAAAGAGACAATCGCCATTGTACGGGCTGTCATTGGCGCCTGAGTTTCAGCCACACACATAGGCAACTCTTTAGTGACGTCAGCGGCAACTGTAGTACAAGCCATAGCAGCATCATGGATGTAGGGTGCAAAGTTCATGTAAGCCACAAACTCGTTGACCACTATCTTCTGACCGATGAAAGAACCTGCAATCATGGCTTCATTCCAAGGCACACCAATGAGGTAAGCCAGCGGCATGAAGATATAACCCAGGATCAGTTCCAAGGTCAGGTTTTCCATGCCGAACCAACCGCCGATACCACCAATGATACCGTTGATCATGGCAATCAAACCGATGAAGGCCAGCAGCATAGCACCAACGTTCAGCGCCAGGTGCATACCGGAAGAAGCACCGGCTGCAGCAGCGTCAAGCACGTTAGCTGGCTTGTCAGGATCGTCCGGCAGCTCATCCATGTCGTTCTTGGCAGTTTCTGTCTCTGGGTGCATCAATTTGGCCATCAACAAGCCACCTGGAGCGGCCATGAAAGATGCCGCAACCAGATACTGGATCGGTACACCCATCTGCGCGTAACCTGCCAGAACAGAACCCGCGATAGATGCCAGACCACCGACCATAATGGCGAACAGCTCAGATTGAGTCATGGTAGGAATGAAGGGACGAACCACCAGAGGTGCTTCGGTCTGACCCACGAAGATATTGGCAGTGGCAGACATAGACTCGGTACGGCTGGTACCCAGGGCCTTCTGCAAGGCGCCGCCTATGATGCGGATAATCCACTGCATGATGCCCAGATAATAGAGCACAGCGATCAGAGAAGAGAAGAACACTATGATTGGCAGCACGTTTACTGCGAAGATAAAGCCGACCTTAAAGTTAGCCAAATCACCAAACAGGAAACCGATACCATTTTGTGCATAACCGATAACACTGGAAACAGCGTCGGAGATACTTTTCAGGATATCTTTACCGACCGGCACATACAGCACAAAGCCACCGAAAGCGGCCTGAATCGCCAGTGCACCACCGACTGTTCTAAGATTGATTGCTTTCTTGTTGTTGGACAACAAGAAACCAATCGCGAGTAGGGTGACCACCCCTACCAAGCTCATAAGTATATTCATTAACCATCACCCTATTGTTAACGCTTTTTAATTATGTTGTTAACCAACCTTTTTCCGAGCAAGATTATACCCGACCTCCGGGGCAAAATCGTCGTTTTGATCAAGTTTTTGAAGTTAATTTTCAAAAGTTTAGTCACCGCATGTAATGCGAGTTACACCTGTTCCATTAAAAAAAACTAAAGCTCAAATAGTTGCATTAGATTCTGTTGGAGGTGTTCTGATATTAGAACATTGCTGTTTTTCTGCAAATTCGCCATTTCGGCTATTATTTGTACCAGCGTCAGAGGGGTATTGCGCTTTTCCGGCAAGAAATGAGGTGCCATTGAGGGTGAATCCGTCTCGATCAAGAGCGCATCCAGAGGTAATTTGCTAACTGTGTCACGTAACTTTTTTGCGTTTTTATTCAGCAATAAGCCACCAATCCCCAATTTGAAACCCAGTTCCAGATAAGCGATTGCTGTTTCGTAGGAGCCGTTGAATGCATGAACCACTCCGCCCCGCGGCAGTGAATACTGTTTCAGCATTCCCAAGAGTTCATTATGGGTCTTCACCGAATGTAATATCAGTGGCAGCTTCAACTCCGACGCCAAGGCCAACTGCCCATCAAGCACTCGGTATTGTAAATTCCAAGGGGCATGCGCCGGGTTATCTGGTGCGAGCTCTGCCTTGGGTTTATCCAAACCACACTCGCCAATTCCCACCATCAAAGAGTCATTCGCCGTTATGAGCTCGGTTCTCAGTGCGGCAAGGGATTGATCACATTCAATGAGGGTTTTCGGGCAATACCAGGGATGGATCCCCAAGGTATAAGGCAGTTGCAGTTGGTGAGCAATCGCTTTCTGTTTTGACCAATGTTCACGGCTAACACCGGGAATTATGGCCCCACCAATACCGGCAGCCTTCATCGCGGCTATGAGGGCTTGCCTGTCATGATCAAACTCACTGAAATCCAGATGAGCATGGGAGTCAAAGATCATGTTGCTTTCCTTCTTTTTGTTCGTCTGCCAGAGGTTCTTCCTGCTCACGTTTCTTTAATGGCGGATCGCTGAGCCTTGGCATACAACAACGGCGACTATCTTCGGTTAACCCCAAGCTGTCGCAAAAACGGATGTAACTTTTCCAGCATTTTTGAATAAAAAACATCAGAAGATCTCTCAACAACATCCCAATAAAAAAGGTGGAGCAAGCTCCACCTTTATGATTTAGTGTTCCCGGGTCTTGGCAAACTCAATATCCGGATAGCGCTCCATGGATAAATTAAGATTAACCATGGTCGGAGCGATATAAGTCAGGTTATCACCGCCATCCAATGCCAGATTGGTGGAGCACTTACGTTGGAACTCTTCCAGCTTACGGGCATCATCACAGTAGACCCAACGCGCGGTTGCCACGTTTATAGCCTCATAGATGGCTTCCACGTTGTATTCCGATTTGAGTCTGGCGACCACCACTTCAAACTGCAGTACCCCAACAGCCCCTACGATCAAATCATTGGTATCCAGAGGACGAAAAACCTGTACAGCCCCTTCTTCCGAGAGTTGCACCAGGCCTTTGAGCAGCTGTTTCTGCTTCAGCGGATCTTTAAGACGAATACGACGGAACATTTCCGGTGCAAAGTTGGGGATCCCGGAAAACTTCAACTCTTCACCTTGGGTAAAGGTATCGCCAATCTGAATGGTGCCATGATTGTGCAAACCTATAATATCGCCGGCGTAAGCTTCGGCGGCGCGCTCACGGTCACCGGCCATAAAAGTAACCGCATCTGAGATACTGATAGTTTTCCCTAAGCGGACATGCTTCATCTTCATGCCCTGGGTATATTTACCGGAAACGATACGCATAAAGGCGATACGGTCTCTGTGTTTCGGATCCATGTTTGCCTGGATCTTGAATACGAAACCGGAAAACTTCTCTTCTCCGGCTTCGACCA
Source organism: Shewanella indica (assembly GCF_033842865.1). Classification (NCBI taxonomy): domain Bacteria; kingdom Pseudomonadati; phylum Pseudomonadota; class Gammaproteobacteria; order Alteromonadales; family Shewanellaceae; genus Shewanella; species Shewanella indica. The sequence goes on along the minus strand of NZ_JAWXXR010000001.1, from coordinate 2,569,890 downwards.
GACGCTCGGTGGTCTGCCTAGGCATAGGTTTGGGAGCCCAAGCGGTCAAGCCATCGAGCATATGGTCGACCCCAAAGTTACCCAAGGCGGTACCGAAGAACACAGGTGTCAGCTCACCACTCAAGAATAGTTCAAGATCAAATTCATTGGAGGCGCCGGTTACCAACTCCATCTCGTCACGTAGCTGTGTTGCAAGGTCGCTGCCAACGGCTTCATCCAGCTCAGGGTTATCCAACCCTTTAACTATCCGCACTTCCTGAATGGTGTGACCGTGACCTGTCTGATACAGAATGGTTTCATCGCGGTGAATATGGTAAACGCCTTTGAAAGACTTACCACAACCTATGGGCCAACTGACCGGAGCACAGAGAATATCGAGCTCGTTTTCCACTTCATCGAGCAATTCCATCGGATCGCGGATATCCCGGTCAAGCTTGTTCATGAAGGTGACGATCGGGGTGTCACGCAGCCGAGTCACTTCCATCAACTTACGGGTTCTGTCCTCAACCCCTTTGGCAGCATCGATAACCATAAGGCAGGAGTCCACCGCTGTCAGGGTACGGTAGGTATCCTCAGAGAAGTCTTCGTGACCTGGGGTATCCAGCAGGTTGACCAAGCAGTCGTTGTAAGGAAACTGCATTACAGAAGTCGTGACCGAGATCCCCCGCTCCTTTTCCATCTCCATCCAGTCAGATTTCGCATGCTGAGACGAGCCACGGCCTTTTACTGTACCGGCAGATTGAATGGCGCGGCCATGAAGCAAGACTTTTTCTGTGATAGTGGTTTTACCCGCATCCGGGTGAGAAATGATGGCGAAGGTGCGGCGCTTGTCCACTTCGACTTTAATACCTGACATGATCTTCCGTACACTTATGACGCTTGAAAAAGGCGCAAATTATAGCGCCTCACTCAGGCCTTGGCTAGGCAAGGCCTTTGATTGTCAGATAAAGGTAGATCAGTTAGCCGTCTGTTGCACAGGTTCCGGCGTTTGCTCCAGCAATGCCAGTTCCATTCGGGCATATCTGTGCTCGACAAAATCATAGATATTGGTGGCCAGTGCCAGGCGCAGATAATCAGCAGCCTTATCTTTATCGCCTTGTTCGGCCGCCACCTTAGCCAGATAAAAGTAGGTTTCACACAAGCGCTCTGCATACTCTTTGGGGTGAGTCAGGCCACTCTTGGCCATGGCAAACACCCGAGATTCATCAACCGCTCCCAGGTAATAGTCGACCAACACTGTCGCCCAGGCATTGTCATCCAAACGGGTACGATTAAACTGCAACCTTGCCAGCGCTTCCTGGGGGGAGAGCTCATATTCGATCAGATATAACCACAGCGCCCGGTAACCATCACTTTCATCCTTGAGATAAAAGCTTTCCATGTCTTTGGCAGCCAGCTGTTTGCGCTCGCCATAGTAAAGTGCAATACCACGATTGAGGAAGGCATAATCATATTCAGGAGACAACTCAAGAACCGCATCAAAGGCCTCATAAGCGCTCTCAAACTCCCCCTCCTGAGTGTAATAAATACCGAGGAAGTTATAGGCATCAGCTAAGTTGGGTTGCAGTTTCAACGCCTGATGAAAATCGATGCGAGCCAAGATCCTCAAGCCCACGCTGTCGTATATAACGCCGCGGTCATAATGAAAACGAGCCCGTTGCTCGGTAGTGAGTTCAGCCCTGGCCAGGATTTCATTGAGTTTTGCCAGAGTGACTTCCAACTTATAGTCCGGCAAAACAGGGGCAACCAACAATTCACTGTTGGCTTCAGACGCCGGCAGGGAAGCGCATCCCGAAGTCAGCAAACTGGCTCCGGCCAGTACAGAAAACACAGCGGCGCGCAGATTAAAACTCATCCAATCCATCCTTTGTCATATCCCAATGCAGGCTCAATCATAGCAATACAGCCGTACCTACGCTATCCGCCTGCGGTGGCAAATCCAAGATAATTTAAGTTTTAACCATAAAAAAGGAGACCCTAAGGTCTCCTTTTCTCATGCAATGAAAGCTTACTCGGCAGCTTCTGGAGCGGCTTGTTGTGCTTCCTTGATAGACAGACGTACACGGCCCTGACGATCCACTTCCATTACCTTAACGGCAACTTCCTGATTCAGTTGCAGGTAGTCGGATACGTTGGCCACACGCTCTTCAGCGATTTGAGAGATGTGTACCAGACCATCTTTACCGGGCAGTATGTTAACGAAGGCACCGAAGTCAACGATGCGGATAACTTTACCCTTGTAGATGCGACCCACTTCCACTTCAGAGGTGATCTCTTCAATGCGGCGGATAGCTTCCTTGGTGGCGTCGGCATTGCTTGAAGCAATCTTTACAGTGCCATCGTCTTCCAGCTCAATGGTAGTACCAGTCTCTTCGGTCAGCGCGCGGATAGTTGCACCGCCCTTACCTATCACTTCACGGATCTTCTCAGGGTTGATCTTGATGGTAGTGATACGTGGAGCGTGGTCAGAGATATCGTCACGGGCAGAGCCAATGGCCTGGTCCATCACATTAAGGATATGCACACGGGCACCATAGGCTTGCTGCAGTGCAATTTCCATGATCTCTTTGGTGATACCTTCAATCTTGATATCCATCTGTAGTGCGGTTACACCATCACGGGTACCGGCCACTTTAAAGTCCATATCACCCAGATGATCTTCATCACCCAGAATGTCAGACAATACGACGAAATCATCACCTTCTTTCACCAAACCCATGGCGATACCGGCAACTGAAGTCTTGATAGGTACACCGGCATCCATCAGCGCCAGAGAAGTACCACACACAGACGCCATAGAGCTGGAGCCGTTGGATTCAGTGATTTCAGATACTACGCGCACGCTGTATGGGAATTCTTCAGCAGAAGGCATTACGGCGTTGATACCACGCCATGCCAGCTTACCGTGACCGATTTCACGACGCTTGGGTGAACCCACCATGCCGGTTTCACCAACAGAGTATGGAGGGAAATTATAGTGCAACATGAAGCGGTTGGTACGCTCGCCCATGATGGAGTCAATCTTCTGTGCATCACGCTCGGTACCCAGAGTACAGGTCACCAGAGCCTGAGTTTCACCACGGGTGAACAGGGCGCTACCGTGAGTACGTGGCAGCACGCCGGCCATCACAGACAGGGCACGTACCATATCAGGCTCACGACCGTCGATACGAGGCATACCTTTGATGATACGACTACGAACCACTTTCTTCTCCAGGCTACCCAGCAGGCCGTCCAGCTCACGCTGATCCAGTTCAGGGTTTTCCTCGAGCAGCTTTTCAATAGCAGCTTTCTTGACTTCAACTACCGCATCGCGGCGCTCATGCTTGGCGATGATCTGGTAAGCGGCGGTAAGACCTTCCTCTGCCAGCGCCTTAACCTTGGCAACCAGCTCTTCATTGGCAACAGGAGCAGTCCAGTCCCAAGCAGGCTTACCGGCTTCGGCCTTGAGTTCATTGATGGCATTAACCACTACCTGCTGCTGCTCGTGACCGTATACCACGGCGCCCAGCATCACTTCTTCAGGCAGGGCCTTGGCTTCAGATTCCACCATAAGCACAGCGCTCTGGGTACCGGCAACAACCAGATCCAGCTGGCTGTTTTCACGCTGCTCTGCACCAGGGTTCAGCACATATTCGCCATTGATGTAACCGACACGTGCCGCACCCAGAGGACCATTGAATGGAATACCGGAAATAGCCAAAGCAGCAGAAGTACCTATCATGGCCACGATGTCTGGCTCGATCTGTGGATCAACAGAAACCACAGTGATGATCACTTGAACTTCGTTGGTAAAACCATCAGGGAACAGTGGACGGATAGGACGGTCAATCAGGCGGGCGATCAGTGTTTCATCTTCGGATGGTCGACCTTCACGCTTGAAGAAACCACCAGGGATCTTACCGGCTGCGTAAGTCTTTTCCTGATAGTTAACAGTCAGCGGGAAGAAGTCACGGCTTGGGTCTGCTTCTTTCTTGCCAACCACAGTCACCAGAACTGTAGTATCGCCCATGCTGGCCAGAACGGCTGCATCGGCTTGGCGTGCAATAACCCCTGTTTCCAGAGTGACTGTGTGTTGACCATACTCAAAACTTTTTACAATTGGATTCACTTGACCCATTCCTTAATTTAATAACCTTGAATTTCGCGCGTAAGTATACTGCAAACCTCTAGAATAGATAAAGAGTGCCAGATGATGACAAAGACGCTTCTTTTTTCTAAAGTGGACTATATCAATCACATGTTGCTGCATTGCTACCGAATTGGACTAGCCTTGAATATAGAATTCGCCCCCATAATAGCAGGAAAAGGCAGATGAATACCGCCAGGTTCAAGTCGCTCACCTGGAAGCAAACCAATCTGGTGGTTTTCACAGCTCTTTTCTTTGCCGTTGCTATTTTTATCATTGAAATTTTGATTGTAGTGACCACAGAAAGGCAATCGTTGCTCAGTAGTCAACAAGAGTTACTCGACTCAGTTGAACAACCGGCCGCCAATGCGGTCTGGGCATTGGATGACAATTTGGCGCGTCAGACAATGGAAGGCGTGATGAAAGTGGAGCATGTCGGTTCAGCCAGGATCACCCTGGATGACAACTCCCTATTCGTCAATCTCGGCAGCAGCCGTCCTGAGCCTTCTGATACTTTTGGACATTTGAGTCTCAAACTGTTTGGCGATCTCAAGCAGATATCAAGGCCACTGCAACGTCCTTTTTATTTTGAAGGCGCGGAAAAAGAGCAACTGATAGGCACGCTCACCATCAATTATGATACCCGAGAGTTGACCCAAAGCCTGATCAGCCAACTGCAGTTCAGTTTTGCCGCCACCCTGGCCAGGGCGTTGTTTCTGACACTGGTGCTGTCCATAGTGTTCCACCGTTTCCTGACCCAACCCATCGCCCGGATCAGTGAAGCAATAGACAAAATTGACCCTGAGTCACCGGATGAAAACATGCTGCCGGTATCAGCCAACCACAAAGATGACGAATTGGGACTGGTAACCTCCAAATTCAATCAGATCCTTAAACAATTCAGCCAGACCCAAAGCAAGCTGCGCAAAATGGCGACCCGGGACCCTCTCACCGGCCTGCCCAACCGTACCTTGTTATTGGAAACTATAGCCGTTGCCATTCAGCGTGCCCGGGTACATAAACGCAACTTCAGCCTGCTGTTTATCGACCTCGATAGATTCAAAAACGTCAACGACTCACTGGGGCATGCGGTGGGTGACCAGTTTCTGGCAAGAATTGCCCGGATTCTGGAACGGGTGGTCGGAGACAAGGGAACTGTAGCCCGTCTCGGTGGGGATGAATTTGTGATCCTGGCCGATGAGATTCAATCACCAACTCAGGCGGCCGACTTTGTAGACAAGCTGTTAATCCAGCTCAACACCCCAGTGCAACTCAATGAACATACCATTCACCCGGCCGCATCCATAGGCATCTCCATCTATCCCGAAGATGGCCTGAGTGCCGAAGATCTTATTCGTCACGCCGATATCGCCATGTACAGCGCCAAGGCAGCCGGTTCTAACCAATGGGCCTTCTTCAAGCAGCAGATGACAGAGCGGGCGGCGGTGAGACTGCGCACCGAAGCCTCGCTGCACGATGCCATTCGCAACAACGAATTTCTGCTGCACTTTCAACCAAAAGTTAATATCGAGACCGGTGAACTGGTGGGATGTGAGGCACTGATCCGCTGGCAAAAAGACGGCCGTTTGATAAGCCCCATGTCCTTTATTCCGGTTGCCGAAGAAACCGGGATCATCATTCCTATTGGCCGCTGGGTCATAGAGCAAAGCTGCCGGGTACTGCGGCGCTGGCAAAAACGCTATAATTTCAGTCCTCCAATCGCTGTCAATGTCGCTTCACAACAGTTTGCCGACGCCAGCCTGGTACCGGATATCAAACAGATGGCTCTGCGCTATCAAATAAGGCCCGAACTGTTGGAGGTGGAGATCACCGAGACCTCATTGATGAATGACATTGAGCTGGCGATCAGCAAGCTTGAACAGCTTAAATCGGCAGGCTTTGGTATTGCCGTCGACGACTTCGGCACGGGTTACTCATCCCTCTCTTACCTAAGACACCTACCAATCACCACCATGAAGATTGACCGCTGTTTTGTGACCGATCTTCCTCAAGAGAGCGCAATAGCTTCCACCATTCTGATGCTGGGGCGACAATTGGATCTGAAAATTGTCGCTGAAGGTATTGAGAACGAGCAGCAACTTGAATGGCTGAAGCAAAATCATTGCGCCATAGGTCAAGGCTTTTATTTCAGTCAGCCGCTGTCACTGGAGGAGTTTGAAGCTAAATACATAGCCCCCCATACTGCCAGGATCCTCAAATTGGATGGCCAACTGAGCTGAATTGTAATCAATCGGTTTTAGAGGACTGACATTAAGTGAAAAGGGACGAGCTAAAATACGCTTCCCCAAAATTGCAGACACAAAAAAAGGAGGCCTGGGCCTCCTCTTCTTTTGGTACAGTTCGCGATTAGCGACGCAGACCCAGCTTCTGGATCAGAGCGGTATAACGAGCAACGTCGGTACGCTTCAGGTAAGCCAGCAGCTTACGACGAGAACTAACCATACGCAGCAGACCACGACGTGAGTGGTGATCGTGAGTGTGTTCTTTAAAGTGGCCTTGCAGGTGGTTGATCTGAGCAGTCAACAGCGCAACCTGAACTTCAGTAGAACCGCTATCGTTTTCGCCACGGCCGAACTCAGCCAGGATTTTCGCTTTCGCTTCAGTACTTAGTGACATGTGTCTCTCCAAAATAGTCTTGATAGTTTCCCCAGCCGATCACTAACTCAGCCAAGGGCGCGACATAATAACCCCAAGGGCTGTAGATCGCAAGTCAAGCTCAGCTTTTTGCCTCAGGCAACACTACCAAGCGCTTGGGAGCCAGCAAACCATCATCATTCATCATGCCGACACCAATAAAGCGTTTGCTGTCACCCAAGGTGATCCGCACCAGAGTATCGGCTTCCAACTTAGCAACCCGCACCGGGTTACCATTAAGCAGATATCCGGCCATGGCATCGGGGACATTGCACTCTGGAAGGTCGGCAACCGCCGTATCCATGGGAAGCAGCAAAGGGTCCAATAGCTCGGAAGGCACCCGCTCTTCGGTCATGGCCTGTTCCAGCAAGGCTTCGAGCTGTGCCAGACTAACCATGCGTTCATAGGGATAACCCGCCACCTGAGTACGACGCAACATGATCACATGGGCGCCACAACCAAGCATTTCACCCAAGTCATCTACGATAGTACGAATGTAAGTGCCCTTGGAACAGTGAATATCCAGCGTCAGCTCGTCATTCTCCCAAGAGATGAACTTGAGCTCATAGACGTGAATAGGCCTGGCTTCCCGAGGCACCTCTTTACCTTCCCGGGCGTACTTGTACAAGGGCTGACCCTGATACTTGAGCGCCGAGTACATGGAAGGCACCTGCATGCTATCACCACGAAAATGCTCCAGCGCCTGTTCCAGTTGGGCCATGGAAAACTCAACCGGCCGGGTTTGCACCACTTCACCATCTGAATCGCTGGTATCAGTGCGCTGCCCAAGCTTGGCAGTCACCAGATAACGTTTATCGGCATCCAACAGGTGCTGGGAAAACTTGGTAGCTTCGCCAAGGCAGATGGGCAGCATCCCGGTCGCCAGTGGATCCAGCGCGCCGGTATGGCCAGCCTTGGCGGCATTGTAGATCCGCTTTACCCTTTGCAGGGCAAAGTTGGAGCTCATGCCTGTGTCTTTATCCAACAGGACGATACCATCGACCAAACGGCCTTTGGGACGACGCGCCATCAGTTGTTTTCCTCATCCTTGTCTTGAGATTCGGTGCCAAAGGTTTGCTGCTTGGCCTTGTCCTTATTAATAACCTCGGTTACCAGGTTGGACATTCTCATCCCCTCGACCAGAGACTTGTCATAGACAAATTTCAGTTCAGGCATCACCCTAAGCTTCATTCTGCCGGCAACCAGGGTGCGGGCATAAGGTGCTGCCTTGTTGAGTGCAGCCAGCTTTTCATCAACCTTAACCGGGTCTTCTTCAAAGAAGGTGACATACACTTTTGCATAACTCAGATCCCGTGAGACTTCCACGTCGTTGACTGTGACCATGCCTACACGAGGATCTTTCATATCACGCTGCAGTACCTGCGCCAGTTCCTGTTGCAGTTGCTGGGCGATACGCCGGGTACGACTAAATTCTTTTGCCATAGTATTCTTCCCCAAAATCAACAAGGGCGGCCTCAGCCGCCCTTTTCGATGTTGTCGTTACAGGGTACGGGCAACCTCGACGGTTTCGAACACCTCAATCTGGTCGCCTACGCGAACATCATTGTAGTTCTTCACGCCGATACCACATTCCATGCCATTGCGAACTTCGCTAACGTCATCTTTAAAGCGACGCAGAGACTCAAGCTCACCTTCATAGATAACCACGTTCTCACGCAGAACCCGGATAGGTGCGCTGCGCTTAACGATACCTTCGGTCACCATACAGCCGGCGATTGCACCCAGTTTAGGCGACTTGAACACATCTCGCACTTCAGCCAGACCAATGATCTCCTGCTTGAATTCAGGAGAAAGCATACCGCTCATGGCCGACTTGACTTCGTCGATGAGGTCGTAGATCACGCTGTAGTAACGCAGATCCACACTCTCACTTTCGATGGTCTTACGAGCCTGAGCGTCAGCACGGACGTTGAAGCCCACCATGATGGCGTTGGACGCTGCGGCCAGAGTCGCATCTGTCTCGGTCAGTGCACCCACGCCACTGGCGATGATGTTCACTTTCACTTCTTCGGTAGACAGACGAGTCAGCGAGTCGACGATGGCTTCCAAAGAACCCTGTACGTCAGACTTGAGCACGATATTCAGCTCTTTCACTTCGCCTTCGGTCATGTTGGCAAACATGTTTTCCAGCTTGGACTTCTGCTGACGCGCCAGCTTGATGTCGCGGAACTTACCCTGACGATACAGGGCAACTTCACGGGCCTTACGCTCGTCTCGAACAACTGTCGCTTCGTCACCGGCAGAAGGCACCCCGGACAGACCCAGGATTTCAACCGGAATCGACGGACCGGCTTCAGTGATGTTCTTGCCGTTTTCATCTTTCATGGCACGGATCTTACCGTACTCCAGACCACACAGAACGATATCGCCCTGACGCAGAGTACCTTCCTGAACCAGGATGGTAGCAACAGGACCGCGGCCCTTGTCCAGCTGAGACTCAACAACCACACCGGCGGCCATGCCGTCACGTACAGCCTTGAGTTCGAGGATTTCAGCTTGCAGCAAGATACCTTCCAGCAGCTCGTCCACGCCCATACCTGTCTTGGCAGAGACAAACACGAACATGTTGTCGCCGCCCCAATCTTCCGACATCACGCCGTGCTGGGACAGTTCACTCTTGACGCGATCGACATCGGCTTCAGGCTTATCCATCTTGTTCACTGCCACGATCAGCGGTACACCGCCGGCCTTGGCATGCTGGATAGCTTCAATAGTCTGAGGCATTACGCCATCATCGGCAGCCACCACCAGAATCACGATATCTGTGGCCTTGGCACCACGGGCACGCATAGCGGTAAACGCGGCGTGGCCAGGAGTATCCAGGAAGGTGATCATGCCGTTATCAGTTTCTACATGGTAGGCACCGATATGCTGGGTAATACCACCGGCCTCACCGGCCGCGACTTTAGTGCGACGGATATAGTCAAGCAGCGAAGTCTTACCGTGGTCAACGTGACCCATGATGGTCACAACCGGCGCACGAGGCTCCAGTTTGACATCTTCACCGTCACGGTCAGCCAGAACCTGATGTTCCAGCTCGTTTTCACGGATAAGCACAACCTTGTGACCCATCTCCTCGGCAACCAGTTGGGCAGTTTCCTGATCCAGTACCTGGTTAATGGTCACCATAGAGCCCATCTTCATCATGGTCTTGATGATTTCAGTGGCTTTGATGGCCATCTTCTGCGCCAGTTCGGCCACAGTAATGGTTTCACCTATGCGTACATCGCGGTTTACCGCAGCAACCGGCTTATTGAAGCCATGGCTCATGGCTTGAGGCGCACGATTGCGGATGTTGCGCTCACGACCGTCACGGGAGTCCTTGGTACGTTTCTTACCGGCACTCTTGTGACGTGAACGACGACCACGCTTCTCTTCATCCATATCACTGGTATCTTCGGCGGCGCGGGCCACTTTGGAGGTGGTGATATGGTGATCGCTGCGCTTCTCGGCTTCAAGACGCTGGCGCTCTTCTTCGGCCCAGCGTTTTTCATTCTCTTCAGCCAGGCGACGGGCTTCGGCTGCCGCACGGGCGGCTTCTTCATCGGCCTTGCGCTTAACAGCTTCAGCCTGAGCCGCTTTCAGACGCTCGGCCTCAACACGGGCAGCTTCCTGCTCAGCGCTGGTCTTGGGATCGGCCTTAACCTCTTCTTTGGCTTTTCCGGCATCCTGAGCCACTTTAGCCTTGGCCTTGGCTTCAGCTTCCGCCTTGGCTTTCGCTTCGGCTTCTGCCTTAGCCTTGGCTTCAGCTTCTGCCTTGGCTTTCGCTTCGGCTTCTGCCTGAGCTTTGGCTTCGGCTTCGGCGCGAGCCTGTTCTTCCGCCTGACGGGCCAATTCGGCCGGGTCACGCTTCACAAAGGTGCGTTTCTTGCGTACTTCGACTTTGACGTCTTTGGACTGGCCGCCGCTGCCGGCAACACTCAGAGTCGATACGGTTTTACGCTGTAATGTCATCTTGGTGGGCGCACTGTCCGCACCATGTTGTTTTTTCAGGTAGTCCAGCAGTTGCTGTTTCTCGGCCTCGGTGACACTGTCATCCTTGCCTTTCTTGATACCGGCCTTGGAAAACTGCTCGATCAATCGGTCTACGCTTTTTCCCACTTCAGTGGACAGTTTCTCTACTGTTGTCTCTGCCATCAGTTAAATCCCCCTGTTGATCGACTATGCTTCTTCGCCAAACCAACAGATGTTGCGGGCTGCCATGATGAGCTCACCTGCTTTTTCTTCTGTCAATTCTTCAATTTCGATCAAATCGTCAATGCCTTGCTCGGCTAAATCTTCCAGAGTTATCACACCCATACTTGCCAGAACGTACGCCAGGTGGCGCTCCATTCCAGGCATGGACAACAACTCTTCGCTAGGTTCGGCACCATCCAGTGCTTCTTCGGATGCCAGTGCACGGGTAGACAAGGCAGCCTTGGCGCGCTCACGCAATGCAGCAACTATGTCCTCATCAAATCCTTCGATGGCCAACAGCTCGGAAACAGGAACATAAGCCACCTCTTCCAGAGAGGTGAATCCTTCGTCGGCCAGCACCTGGGCGAAATCTTCGTCCACATCCAACGCACCCACGAACAGCTCCATCACTTTGGCGCTTTCGGCCTGATGTTTCTTGTTCATGTCTTCCACTGTCATCACGTTCAGTACCCAGCCTGTCAGCTGTGTCGCCAAACGAACGTTTTGACCATTGCGGCCGATAGCTTGTGCCAGACTATCGGCTTCGACGGCGATATCCATTGAGTGGTTATCTTCGTCAACAATAATTGAGGCCACATCGGCCGGTGCCATGGCGTTGATAACAAATTGTGCCGGGTTATCGTCCCACAGCACTATATCAACACGCTCGCCACCGAGTTCATTGGATACAGCCTGCACCCGGGCACCGCGCATACCGACGCAAGCCCCGATAGGGTCGATACGACGATCGTTTGATTTCACGGCGATCTTGGCCCGTGAACCTGGGTCACGGGCGGCGCCCATCACTTCGATCATCTCATCGGCAATTTCCGGTACTTCAACACGGAACAATTCGATCAACATCTCTGGCTTGGTGCGGGTCAGGAACAACTGAGCACCACGTGCCTCAGGACGCACAGCATACAGCAGGGAGCGTACCCGGTCACCAGGACGGAAAGTCTCACGGGAGATCAGGTCTTCTTTGAACAGCACGCCATCGGCGTTGTTGCCGAGATCAACCACTACGCTGTCGCGGTTGCTCTTCTTGACCACACCGGTAACCAACTCACCTTCTTTGTCGATAAACTGCTCGACGATTTGAGCGCGCTCGGCTTCACGAACTTTCTGTACTATTACCTGCTTGGCGGTTTGAGTAGTAATACGGTCAAATTGTACCGAATCGATTTCATCTTCAATGAACTCGCCAGGCTGGATCTCAGGGTTCTCATAACGAGCCGCTTCCAGAGTGATTTCACGGTAAGGGTTTTCCAACGCTTCACCGTTATCATCAACCACCAACCAGCGACGGAAAGTCTCGTAATCGCCGGTTTTGCGATCTATGGCAACACGAACATCGATATCGCCTTCATACTTTTTCTTGGTTGCGGTAGCCAGCGCAATTTCGAGCGCCTCGAAAATCTTTTCGCGCGGTACAGCCTTTTCGTTGGAAACCGCTTCAGCGACCAGCAAAATATCTTTATTCATCGTCTTGCCTCGTTCACCTTGAAACCATCAAAACTTAGCGATCAGGTTGCCTTTACGGATGTTATCCAAGGCAATAATCAAGTCTTTTCCATCCACTGTCAGGGTGAGCATCTGCCCTTCCACCTTAGTGATGGTACCTTTTAAGTTACGACTACCCGCCACCGGCATAGTCAGTTGAATCTTTGCTTCCTCTCCAAGGTACATACCATATTGCTCAGAGGTGAACAGCGGCCTATCGAGACCGGGAGAGGAGACTTCCAGTGTGTATTCGGAAGTGATTGGGTCCTCGACATCCAGAATGGCGCTCGCCTGACGACTGGCATTGGCACAATCTTCAATATTAATGCCGTTCTCACCGTCAATAAAGAGCCGCAAGATTGAATGCTTGCCGGCCTTAACAAATTCAATACCCCAGAGCTGGTAGCCGAGGCCTTCCACTGCCGGAGTAAGCATTTCTGTGAGTCTGGATTCTAATGTTGCCAAGGTAACCCCCGAAAAACAAAAAAGGGCTATTAATAGCCCCAGTATTGAGCTGCCGTAAAAGGCAGCAAATTTAAAAGTCCCAGATAACAAAAAACCCCGTAATCACGAGGTCATTATGTTCAAGAACCTGTAAACAGGATGAATTATCTATCAGCTTAATTCATCACTGGGAGCTGGTTGCGGGGGCCGGATTTGAACCGACGACCTTCGGGTTATGAGCCCGACGAGCTACCAAGCTGCTCCACCCCGCGTCAACTGCTGCAAGTTTACTGATTTCAGCTTTTACTTGCAATAACTGAGAAAAATTTCATATCGATTAACTCAGTTAAAGATTGGTGCCGAGAGCGGGACTTGAACCCGCACGACCGTTAGGTCACAGCCACCTCAAGGCTGCGCGTCTACCAATTTCACCACCTCGGCATATTCGGTATTAGTCTGGAATTTTAGTCTCAGACTGTTGGGTCTGTTCTACTTCAGGCCCCAATATGTTGGTATCCTGCTTCACGTGGTGTGCACTCATATTGCCAATAACCAGGCTTAGAGTGAAAAACGCGATAGCGAGAATCGCCGTTGTCCGAGTCAGAAAGTTACCTGAACCTGCTGAACCGAACAGGGTTCCTGAAGCACCGGCACCAAAAGATGCGCCCATGTCAGCCCCTTTCCCTTGCTGGATAAGAATGAGTCCAACCAGACCCAAAGCTACCAACAAGTAAATAACCATCAGTACTTCTTTCATATTAAGCGCTCATTGCTATTGAACATAAACTCAAGAATTCGGTAGAGTTTAAGCTAGCACCGCCTATCAGTCCACCATCCACATCAGGTTGGGCGAATAAATCTGCAGCATTACTCGGTGTGACGCTGCCGCCGTACAATATCCTGATATTTTCCCCAATATAAGGGGACACTTCAGAGAGGCGATTGCGTATAAACGCGTGAACTTCTTGTGCCTGCTCCGGTGTTGCGCTCTTACCTGTCCCTACAGCCCAAAGGGGCTCATAGGCGATGATCGCATTATCAAAAGCCATGGTACCGTTCTTTTCGATTACCACATCAAGCTCCTCGGCAAGCACCTCGAAGGTACGTCTTGCCTCACGAGCCGGGCCAGATTCACCAACACAAAGTATCGGAGTCAGACCGTGCTTTTGAGCAGCAGCAAATTTCTCTGCCACTATGTTACTCGTCTCACCGTACATACGGCGGCGTTCCGAGTGACCAATTATCACATAACGACAACCGGCATCTTTCAGCATCCGCCCTGAGGTTTCACCAGTGTAAGCACCAAAATCGTGCTGACTCAGGTTTTGAGCCCCCATTCTAACCAGAGAACCATTCAGGGTTTCTTTGTTAGCTTCGAGCAGTTGCCTTACGCTTTCCAGGTAAATCGCTGGTGGGCATAAAACCACTTCAACAGAATCATTATGTAGCTTGCTGGCAAACTTCTTGAACAGCTCTTGTGCTAACTGCGCACTGCCATTCATTTTCCAGTTACCTGCTACCATTGGACGTCTGAGTGCCATCACCATCTCCTCTGAAAGCGGCGTGAATAATAGCGAACCACTTATTAACTTACAATACCTGATTACGGAATTTTTGCGATTTACTGTGTGTTCGGCTACTTTTTATGCTCACACTCAGTAAATCGCTCACAATTCCAGCTTAAGTTATTAATTTTACTTTAATTAAGCTAAAGAATGCCAGTTTAAACCGCTTGTTTGACTGCAGCGGCTATGGTTTCGGCATGGGCGCGCACCAAGGCTTCATCATCCCCTTCCACCATTACCCGAATCAAAGGTTCGGTTCCGGATTTACGCAGCAGTACCCGGCCACGCTCGCCAAGTTGCGACTCAACCTGAGTCTGGGCATCTTGTACCAGTTGCGACGCCAGCGGATCTGAGTTGCCTTCAAAGCGAACATTAATAAGGACCTGGGGCAACATCTGCATCGACTCGGTCAATTCTTCCAGTGAGGCGTTGTGACGACGCATGGCCGCCAGCACAAGAATACCTGCAACTATACCATCTCCAGTCGTGCCATGGTCCAGATTGAGGATATGACCTGAGTTTTCCCCCCTATGCGCCAATCTTTCTCTTTCAGCAGTTCCATTACATAGCGGTCACCGACCTTGGAACGGGCAAAAGGGATATTGAGCTGTTTGAGCGCCAATTCGAGCCCGAGATTGGACATCAGAGTACCGACAACCCCGCCTTTGAGGATGCCGCGCTTTTGCGCGTCGCAGGCAAGAATATAGAGGATCTGGTCGCCGTCTATAATGTCACCTTGTCGATTGACCATCATGATACGGTCGCCATCACCGTCGAGGGCGATACCCAGATCGGCGCCTTCGCTGACCACGGTTTCACAAATCTTGGTCATGGAGGTCGCACCTACTTGATCATTGATATTGATGCCATTGGGCTTATCCCCTATGGTCACTACCTCGGCGCCCAGTTCACGGAACACATTGGGGGCAATGTGATAGGTTGCGCCGTGAGCACAGTCCACCACTATCTTGAGTCCGGCAAGGGTTTGATCCGCCGGGAAGTTACCTTTGCAATATTCGATATAACGACCGGCGGCATCATCGATACGGGAGACCTTCCCCAGTAGATGCGACTCGACACAAACCAGAGGCTTTTCCAGCTCGGCTTCAATCTCAAGTTCCAACTCGTCATCCAGCTTGCTGCCATCTGTGGAGAAAAACTTGATACCGTTATCATAGTAAGGATTGTGAGATGCACTGATAACGACCCCCGCCTCTGCGCGGAAAGTTCGGGTCAGGTAGGCGACTGCAGGCGTAGGCATAGGGCCCATCAACATCACATTGAGTCCGGCGGCAGACAGGCCGGCTTCCAACGCCGACTCAAACAGATAACCAGAGATCCGGGTATCCTTGCCTATGATCACTTTACGAGTGCCACTGCGGGACAAGACTCTACCGGCAGCCCAGCCAAGCTTAAGAGCCAACTCCGGGGTCATCTTGCCCGCTCCGACTTTGCCGCGGATCCCATCCGTACCAAAAAACTTTCTCACGTTCACTCCTACTGAGAACCATCTTCAAATGGCTATTCTATATACTGTAAACCTAATGTTGGCTGACCTATTGGCTTGAAATGCTTTTATCCCAAATACATTTCCTATCCAAAGCGTTTGCTGGCAGCCATAACCTTGAGTACATCGCAAGTCTCTGCGACATCATGTACCCGAATAATATGTGCGCCCCGCTGAGCAGCCAGCATGGCGCCAGCCAGGCTGCCTGCCAATCTATTATCTACGCTGCGCTCAAGCAGATTTCCTATCATACTCTTTCGCGACAGTCCGATAAGTAAAGGCAGATCAAATTTTGCCAGCTCTTGTAAATGAGCCAGCAGATGATAATTGTGTTCCAGCGTCTTGCCAAATCCAAAACCCGGATCCAGCAATATTGCCTCTCTGGCGATCCCCGCTTCAATACAGGCCTCGATACGCTTGGCAAAGAAGTCATTCACCTCGGCGAGCAGATCCTCATAGTGGGGCGCATTCTGCATGGTTCTGGGCTGCCCTTGCATATGCATCAGGCACACAGGCACCTGCAGCTCAGCAGCGGCTTGTAGAGCGCCGGGCTCCTGCAAGGCCCGCACGTCGTTGATAAGGTGAGCGCCGGCATTGATACCGGCACGCATCACTTCGGCTTTACTGGTATCCAAAGAGATCCAAATTTGGGGATGCTTGGCAGCAATATACTCCACCAGGGGGACAACCCGGGCAAGCTCCTCATCGACACTGACATCGGCAGCACCGGGCCGGGTGGACTCACCGCCGATATCGATAAACACGGCGCCATCGGCCACCATCTGGTCGGCGTGCTGGCAGGCCAGTTCAAAGGAAGAAAAACGCCCGCCATCGGAAAACGAATCCGGGGTTACGTTGAGGATCCCCATCACCTTGGGCTCATCGAGTAGTAGTTGCTGAGCACCGGACTTCAATTCAAACACTCATTACTCCCTTACGCGTCAAGCGCGAGAACATCTTTCTTGGATTTAGTATTGTGCCTTGCGGCAGAAACAAGAAAACCCCTTGCGGGGTTTTCTTTAACCTCAGAATGGGCCTATTTCAGCGGGCTCTCGCCGGGTTTGCCCAAATCTGCAGTCGTATCACTCGGCTCATGCTCTTCAACTTCAGTCTCTTCAGGCTTAGCAGCTTTATTGCCGTTATTACCGTTGGAAGAACCGTTGTCATCCATATGCCAATCGACCGGAGGACGCACTTCGCGGCGCTCCATCAGGTCCTCTATCTGGCGCGAGTCTATGGTCTCATACTTCATCAGCGCATCTTTCATCGCGTGCAGTACGTCCATATTCTCATCCAGCAGTTGTTTGGCTCGCTGGTAGTTGCGGTCAATGATGGCCTTGATTTCAGAGTCTATGATGGCCGCTGTCTCATCAGACATATGCTTGGACTTGGCCATGGAGCGGCCCAGGAATACCTCACCTTCTTCCTCTGCATACAGCAGTGGACCGAGTCGCTCGGAGAAGCCCCATTGGGTCACCATGTTACGGGCAATGGCCGTGGCATATTTAATGTCCTGAGATGCACCGGTAGAGACTTTTTCAGTGCCAAAGATAATCTCTTCGGCCAGTCGACCACCGTAGGCCACGGAGATCTTACTCTCCAGCTTCTGGCGGCTCTCACTGATGGCATCGGCTTCCGGCAGGAAGAAGGTCACACCCAAGGCGCGGCCTCGAGGGATAATGGTTACCTTATGCACAGGGTCGTGCTCAGGTACAAGATAACCCACAATCGCGTGACCGGCTTCGTGGTAAGCCGTCATCTCTTTCTCGGACTCAGACATCACCATAGAGCGGCGCTCGGCGCCCATCATGATCTTGTCTTTGGCACTCTCAAACTCTTCCATGGTCACTACACGGCGATTACCGCGAGCAGCAAACAGTGCCGCCTCGTTAACCAGGTTGGCAAGATCCGCACCAGAGAACCCAGGCGTACCGCGGGCAATTACACTGGCTTTAACATCGTCACCCAAAGGCACTTTACGCATGTGCACTTTAAGAATTTGCTCACGGCCGCGAACATCCGGCAGCCCTACTACAACCTGGCGGTCGAAACGGCCGGGACGCAGCAACGCGGCATCCAATACGTCTGGACGGTTGGTTGCGGCGATAACGATAATACCTTCATTACCTTCAAAGCCGTCCATTTCCACCAGCATCTGGTTCAATGTTTGCTCACGCTCATCGTGACCACCACCGAGTCCGGCACCACGCTGACGGCCAACGGCATCGATTTCATCGATAAAGATGATACATGGAGCCGACTTTTTGGCCTGCTCGAACATGTCACGTACCCGAGAGGCACCGACACCGACAAACATTTCCACAAAGTCAGAACCTGAGATGGTAAAGAAAGGCACCTTGGCTTCACCGGCAATCGCCTTGGCGAGCAAGGTTTTACCTGTACCTGGAGGGCCTACCATCAACACACCGGTAGGAATACGGCCACCGAGTTTCTGGAATTTGCTGGGATCACGCAGATAATCCACCATCTCCTTCACTTCTTCCTTGGCCTCATCACAACCGGCCACATCGGCAAAGGTGGTCTTAATCTGATCTTCGCTCATCAGCTTGGCTTTACTCTTGCCAAAGGACATGGCGCCTTTACCGCCACCGCCCTGCATCTGTCGCATAAAGAAGATCCACACCCCGATAAGCAGCAGCATGGGGAACCAGGAGATAAAGATCTGTGTCAGGAATCCTGACTCTTCGGCTTCCTGCCCTTTCATACGGATGCCTTTACGATCCAGGTCATTGATCAGATCCTGGTCATACAAGGGCATAATGGTGGTGAACTTTTCACCGGACTTTTTAACGCCTTCTATCGTACGTTGGTCGCTTTTCACTTCCACGTTGCTGACTTGGCCGCTACGAACATCGTCCAGGAAAGTCGAATAATCCATCTTCTGCGCTGACGAAGAAGAGGGGGAGTAACCCTGGAACACGGACATCAGCACCACGGCGATGACCACCCAGAGAATCAAATTTTTTGCCATGTCACTCAATTACTGAACCTCACAAAGTCTTGAGATTTACTTCAATCAGGGTACTACAACTTGTACCCTGTCGCTACCAGATAGACCTCGCGAGAACGTGGCCTGGAGGAATCCGGTTTACGGGTTTTTACAGTCTTGAACGCTTGTCTGACTGCTTTCATATACTCGTCAAAGCCCTCCCCCTGAAAGACTTTAACAGCAAAACTGCCATTGGCTGCCAACACCTGATGACACATATCCAGCGCCAACTCCACTAAATACATGGCTCTGGGCTGATCCACACCATCTGAACCACTCATATTGGGCGCCATATCCGAGAGCACCAAGTCAACCTTATCTTCCCCTACACGAGTCAGCAAGGCCTCAAGGACTTTTTCCTCACGGAAGTCTCCCTGAAGGAAATCGACGCCAACGATTGGGTCCATCGGTAAAATATCACAGGCAACCACTTTACCTTTTTCACCGACCAACTTGGCTGCTACCTGAGACCAACCTCCGGGAGCGGCCCCCAGGTCAACCACTGTCATCCCGGGTTTAATCAGCTGATCTTTTTGTTGCAGCTCCTCTAACTTGAACGCGGCCCGCGAACGCAGCCCCCGTTTTTGTGCCAATTTGACATAGTGATCATCAAAGTGTTCCTGCATCCAACGGGTGGAACTGGCCGTACGTTTCTTACCTGACATTCAAAATCCGCAACAAATGAGAGTTACACAAGGGCTATATGAGGGTAGAATAGCGGCTTTTCAACAGTAACTCAGCAAAAGTTGGTAGAAATGAACTTAACAACCAAACAGAAACAGCATCTAAAGGGCCTGGCACACAGCCTCAAGCCAGTAGTGCTGCTTGGTGCCAATGGCCTGACTGAAGGGGTACTGGCTGAAATTGATAATGCGCTCTCTCATCATGAGCTGATTAAAGTTAAAGTCGCCTCTGAAGACAGAGAACTGAAAGCCGCTATCGTTGATGCCATTGTCCGTGAAACCCAGGCAACCAAGGTGCAGCTGATAGGCCATGTATTGGTGCTCTTCCGCCAATCCGAAGAGATGAAAATCGCTCTGCCCAAGGCCAGATAAGCCCATTCCCCTCAAAAAAGCCACCTAATTAAGGTGGCTTTTTTGTTGCCAGTATCCCATCGGCGCGCACATTGTGGCGCCGGTGGATTAAATCAGTATTAATTGACGGGTTTCAATCAAGGGGTCTGGGTCACAGGCGTCACCCGATAATGTTCACTGGACAGTCCCAGCCATTCCGGCAATGAAGTACCAACTGATATCGATGAGAAGGTACCGGTCAACACCCCGATAAACATGGCGATGGAAAATCCTTCCAAGGGACCTCCGCCCATGATCCACAGCGCTGAAATGGTCATCAGGGTAGTACCGGATGTCACCATGGTTCGGGCAAACGTGGCCGCAATCGCCTGGTTATTGATGTCTTTTACCGCCAGCTTGGGTTTGGCAGCCAGCAATTCGCGGATCCTGTCGGCAATAATGATGGAATCGTTGAGTGAATATCCCAAAATGGCCAACACAGCCGCCAGTACCGTCAGGTTGAACTCCATCTGAGTGGCGGCAAAAAAGGCCAGTACAAAGATAACATCATGTACCAGAGCAAATACCGCGCCGGATGCCAGGCGCCACTCAAAGCGATAAGAGAGATACCCCAGAATACACAGCATTGCCACCAGCAAAGCCAAGCCGCCCTGCTCGGCCAACTCCTGGCCGACCTGAGGCCCGACTATGCTGGTATTGAGCACTTCCACCTGAGTGTTCATACCCGCCAGTACCTCCGGCAGTTCGGGCATACTCTGCCCGGCACTTGGCGCAGCATAACGCAGCACCCAGCGTCCCGGCTCACCGGCAACAATCAGGCTGACTTCCTGACCATAGGCCTGCTGCAACAAAGGTTGCAACGTCTTGGCGCTGATTGAGCTGTCGATACGGATTTCACTGACCACACCGCCGGTAAAATCCAGCCCCCAGTTGAGCCCCTTGACGGCAATCACACTGATGGACACTATCATCAAAATCACAGAAATCGCGCTGCTGAAATAACGCCACTTGGTTGCATTTTTCATATTAATCATAATATTAAACCCTCACTTCGCGGCTGAAGTTCTTGCCATAAACCAGATTGATAATCGCCCTTGAGGCAAAAATCCCGCTGAACATACTGGTCAATAACCCCAGCCCCAGCGTCAGCGCAAACCCCTGAATAGGACCATTACCTATGGCATAGAGCACTACAGCAGTGATCATAGTGGTGAAGTTGGCATCGAAAATGGTGGAGAAGGCGCTGTCAAAGCCCTTGTCAATGGCGTGCGCCAATGCTCGCCCTTCACGAAGCTTGTCGCGGATCCGCTCGAAAATCAGCACATTGGTATCCACCGCCATCCCCACTGTCAGCACCAAACCGGCAATCCCGGGGAGAGTCAGTACCGCGCCGGGGATCAAGGCCAGCAAGCCAAACAGCAACACCATGTTAGCCAGTAGTGCCAGGTTGGCGACCCAGCCCAGCCTACGATACCAAAGCGCCATAAACACCAGGGTGATCCCCAGACCGAGCGCCAGGGCGGCAAAGCCGTTGTGAATATTCTCTGCCCCCAGCGTCGGGCCTATGGTGCGCTCTTCAACTATGGTGACAGGTGCAGTCATAGAACCGGCCCGCAGCAAAAGAGCCAATTGCTGCGCATCCTGATAACTACCGGCGCCGGTTATGCGAAAACGCTCCGGCAGCACAGACTGGATGGTGGCGACACTGATAATTTCATTGCTTTGCACCGCCTTGCCATCGGCATCGCGACTGTACTCACTGTATGCCGTGGCCATAGGTTTACCGATATGGCCTCGGGAGAAGTCGGTCATACGGCGGCCGCCTTCACTGTCCAGGGTAATATTCACCTCTGCAGCGCCCATTTCTCCTATTCCGGCACGGGCATCGACAATATGCTCGCCGGTCAGCACAGGTTTACGTGCCACGGGCACAGGATTGCCGGACTTGTCTTTAATCAAGATGGCGCCGGTGGCACTATCCTTAACCTCATAGAAGGCCAGAGTCGCGGTCGCCCCTATCACGCTCTTGGCGGCCGCCGGGTCTTGAACACCGGGCAGCTCGATACGGATGCGGCTCTCGCCCTGACGCTGCACCAAGGCTTCGGTGATCCCCAGTTCCTCAATTCGGCTACGCATGATCTGCAGATTTTGCTGCACCGTCAGATTACGCAGGTTGATTTTCTCGGCCTCCGTCAGCACCAGCTTGAGTTGACTGTTATCGCTGCTCACCTGCCAAAGTGGGTATTGCTTGGCCATAAATTGCCGCACCTCGGCGCGAGCCGCCTCAGGCATAATCACAGTCAGTTGCTCTTCAGCGCCCTGACGTACACTTAAGCCACGGATCCCCTTTTCTCTGGCAAAGGCGCGCAGGGCGTCGGCCAATGAACTGCCTTGAGTCTGATACACAGGAGCAATATCCACATCCAACAGAAACTGCACCCCACCACGAAGATCCAGTCCCAGTTTAATGGGTTCAAATCCCGTGCCGAGCAGCCACTCGGGCGCCGCCGGGCTCAAGGCCAGAGTGAGTTCAGCGGGATCTTTGGCATGATTGGCCAGCAAGGACTTGGCCAGTGTCTGTTGGCCTTCGTCATTGAGAATAACCAGGGTTTGCTGATCTTTGCTGTCCAGGCGCTTGACGAGAATATCGGCCTTGGCCAGTTCAGAAACTATCTGGGTCGGAGATAAGGCTATTCCAGCCTTGGGAGAAATTTGCACCGCGGCATCTTCACCATACCAGGTTGGCAAGGCGCTCAGCGCCATCACCACCAGAGTGACTACCAACACCAGATATTTCCAGGCGCTGTAGTGATTAAGCAATTTTTTAGGCTGGCGCCCACGGCCATTACTCTTTAATAATGAGTCAGTTATCATATTTATGCTCTCTTTTCGACTCGTGGCTTAAGCCACATATCACAGTCGCAGTCATCCAATGAAGGAGTGACTGACAACAGATGAAGTGAAACCCGGACAGAAAAGCCCGGAAGAGAGCGTCAGGCGGCCTGCTGACTGAAGCGATAGCGGAGGTTGGCGTCTTTCCAGCCCCCAAGGCGCAAACCAGCCCCGGGGTGCGTTAAGGTCCAATTCTGCTCGATAGGCAACTGCTCGGCAAAACCTATGCTGAGCACTGGCGCCGGTGGCATAGCGATTTCAAACGCCAATTCATAGGGCGGCTCGGGCACATCCTGCTGAGCGGCCATACTGAGACAGCACAGACGAGCACCAGGGGCAGAATAGAGTTGGTCGCCCTGCTCGGAGCGCAGCAACTTGGATAAGTCAGACAGGGAAACCTTGCCATCCACCTCAGCTCTGCCACTAGCATCATGCTTGCCAAACTTGTGCTGCCGGGCCTCTTGGACTTGAGACTCCTGACCAACTGAGGTAGATGAAGCTATGGACAACGGCTCTTTGTCAGCATCTTGCTGACTGAGCTCGGGCAAAGCCTGTTCAAACGCCTTCCAGGTTGCATCTGAGGCAATCCCGGAATACACATTTCCCAGCAGACCTATGGCGATCAGCAGGGTAAAGAGGCGCATGATTTTCAGCAACAAGGTGTCCATTGATAATGGTTATTTGGGCGGATGCTAGCCTTTCAAGCCCTGGCGGGCAAATTAAACTTTGTCCATCTTGCACAAAAAAGCCGCCCGGAGGCGGCTTGATAACGCAATCAGATATATTCGACGGCAACAACTTCATATTCTGCCAGGCCACCGGGAGTTTGAATATTGACTTCATCCCCCAGATTTTTACCGATAAGGCCACGGGCAATTGGGGAGTTCACCGAGATCAGGTTCTCTTTGATATTCGCCTCATCGTCACCGACAATGCGGTAAGTCACTTCGGCATCTGTGTCCAGGTTCAGTATGGTCACGGTAGAACCAAAGATGATCCGGCCATTGTTGGGCATCTTGGTCACATCAATGATCTGGGCGTTGGACAGTTTGCCTTCGATATCGCGGATACGGGCTTCGCAAATGCCTTGCTCTTCACGGGCGGCATGGTATTCGGCGTTTTCTTTCAAATCCCCCAGTTCACGCGCCGCGGCAATTGCCTCGGTGATCTTGGGACGGCGATCAAACTTGAGTATATCCAGTTCTTTGCGCAACTGTTCTGCCCCAACCAGGGTCATGGGAACCTTGTTCATAATCTCTTTCGTCTCCTGTCAAACAAAAGCAGCCTCCGTCAGCCAAGGGCCAACAGAGACTCATTTTTCGGGTGAATGGGCGCCATTTTGTCTGCGGCGCCAGGGATGCATAGCGGAATACCGGGGAACACACCGGCCAAAACTCAATTCATCTTGGCTACAAGCTTACCTAAGGCATGGCAGGCTTGCCAGTGATGGCGACAAAAATCTCTGTTTCTGTGGCACCGACGATAATAAATTCATCTCAGTTAAGACTCGAAAGCACAGAGGGATAACCCCAACCATTGTCTCCTACCTCGACCTGCTCACCGGTAAGGTACTGATACAAAGTCGGTGCCAGTGAGCCGTTATCCAGCGGCCCCAATCTCTGGCCGGGTTTGCTAGGCTCGCCCCAGAAACCTATGAAGGCATCTTTTTCCAGATAATGCTCGCCCGCATGACGCCCCGGCACCAGGGTGTTATAGCCAAATCCCTCTTTGGGGAAGAGGTTGATGGTGCCAGCCCTGTCTTCATCATAGAGGTGTGCCAGCTGCACCACGGCATCGGGTCTGGGACTCATGGCCGCCAGATTGCGCCACTGCTCGGCGCTGCAGCCCTTGGCACTCCCCAAGCACAATTCGAGCAGTTGTTGTTTGGCCGATAACTGAACATCAGACAGCGGCGGCAGATAAGGGTTGCTCTGAGCCAGTGCCAGCAGCTCAGGCGCGCCTTTATCATCAAGCGCCTGATAACGGATAGCGCCCGAGTCACGACTGATCATTTCATCTCGGCGCTGCCCGTTTCTATATCCCACCAAACGCACAGAGCAGCTATCAAGTGTGCAATCACTTTGACGCACCACCAGATAATCCAGCGATTCCTGCAACTCATCGGCAAGCAAGCTGACCATATCCAGCGCCTCGCTTTCTTTGACCTTAAAACGGGTCAACTCCTGATACAAGGGTTGCACCTGCCAACCTCGGTCCGAGTTAAAGAAGTCCAGCATATAGTTACCACCTGCGGTAGAGGCTATCACCAAGTCTACCCCATGCAGTGAAGGCGGGTTGAGGTTGTTGGTTATCTTGGGGCCTTCCCCTTCATCAGAGGAGATTTTGCTTATCTTGAGCTCGACCCCGCGTTGCTTGAGCGCATCTTGCAACACCAGTTCGGGGTTAAGGGTGTGATACACAGGTGCCAAACCATGATCGCCGGCCATGCCCCACAGCGTCTGCGGATAGATACCCGCGTCCCGATACACCTTGTCCAGACGACCGAGCCAGTAATCGAGCCGGTTAAGCTCACCGGTCGGCGCTATGATTTCGTCGCTGAACGGCCCCTTGAAATGGGCGAAATGATCCGGCCAGGGGTTATAAATAAGCAGATAGTCCGGCATCGCCTGTTCACTCAGCAAGGCCAGCTCATTGAGCTGTTCATTGAGCTTACCCCGCAAGCTCATGCGGGAAAACAGCCGCCAGGCCCCCATCTTGTCGTAGGCCTCGAGTTGCTTGCGAACCGCCGCCACGCTATGTTGCAAGTCCCTCTCGGCTTCGGCGCGCAGCGACAACTCATTGAGACAGCGCTGCTCACCAAAATCACGGATCGCTTCCCCCAGCCCCAGATTAACCAGGGCATCGAAACTGGTCTGGGCGTTCCAGTCATATTGGGCGTTGCAGTTTAAGGTCTTGAGATAATTCAGCCGGTCGAACATGGTACGCATGCCGCGGCTCTCCACCAGATTTTCGAGCTGCAGGGCGTCGTTGCCGAAAAAGTAATAGGCCCGGTCACGGGTGCGATCGACAAAGTGAAAATTGGGGATCCCTGTGCCACCCTTACCGGACACTGCGGCGCCTGTCTTGATAATCGGCAGATTGCGCACACTGATGGTCGGCGTGGAAGAGATGCCTCCTGTGGCTATGCCATTCTCACTCCGGCGATAGAGTGACTTGAAAAACGGCAGATAGTACTGGTCGGTGGCGCCATTTTTCACCAGTTGACGCAAAAAGTCCTGCTTGGGAGTGTGCTGCGGCCGCCCCTTGGCTGACGCGGGCGTGAGTTGCGACAAAGCCGCGTCCCTGGCAAGTACTTCTTTGAGATAAGGGCCGGAATTGGGTGCAACCAACGCCTGCATCAGTCCCTGGCTCAAGCCATCTACCGTTATCTGCACCGCTCTTGGGCGTTGACTCCAACTTGCCAGAAAATCACTCAGCCCCTTGGGATCTTCCTTGAGACTGGCCTGCATCCAGGCCGAAAAGGCTTTTGCCCGCTGCGCCGGTAATGCATATTGGCGATAGGCCTTGAGCACATTGAGACGGACAAAGTCGATAAGGGTAACGGTTATCGCCTGCGCCTTGTTGTTTACCTTGGCGGCATTTTCCGCCTTGCCATCTTCAATAATCAGCTCGAGGGCGCTGCGCATATCCCCCTCAGGCAGACTGCCGACATACTTGCCAATCTCAGTGATGATCAGCGGCTGAATGTCGGCAATCAACGCCAGATCTTCGGGGCTATCGCCAAGATAGTTGTAATGCTCCGGCAGTATCTTGCCAAGGGCCCAGTCATCATTGTTGAACAGGCGATCATAGACAGTCACCAACATGGCAACCAACTGGCGATTGAGCGTCATGCCCTCGCGTCTGTCATTGGCTTCAGCGGTCGGTTCGGTGTTGTCTTTAACCTGCTCTTCCAGGCTGAACAGCGAATGCTGCCAGGGCGCGATTTGCTCCTTGCTGTATTGGCTCAGCAGATAATCCCGGAACTGATCCCGGTTCTCGGCGCGGCTGTATCTGTCGTAAAAAAGGTAGAGAAAATGCCCAAGGGGGATGCTGTAGAAAGGATCCGACAGCCGGGCTATGACCCTGGCCTTGGTCGGCGCATCGAGCGGCAGCGTTAAAATGTAGGCATCCAGGCTCATACCGGCAACAGAAAATATCGCCAGATCGCGCCCTGTGGTGACACTGAGCTCCAACCCTTTAAACAACTGCTTTTGCAGCAGTTCGCCGCCGTGATACAAGGGTGCCACCAAAGGCACGGTGTTAATATCGGCCCGCACGCCGTTGCTGCCGAGGCTCAAAGCCAAGCCAAGGCTTAAGGCCAGAGCCTGCGTGTTACGCCGCCGGTTGAACAACCCTTTGACTCGCCCCGCAACGCTTTCCCGGCCCTTGGGCTCCTTTGAGACAGACTCGAGTATCATCACTTCCTTTCCCTGAAACATCTTGATTACAGCATCTTAAATGAAACGCCTTGATAGTGAGCGAGTTTAGCAAGAGCCGCCAAGATCCCAAAGCCAAGGGAAGGTGCGAATAAGTCTTCGCGGCGTTCTTTTTTGTAGAGAGTGGCTTGCACAGCTATTGGCGTTCAAGGCATCTGACTGAATGCATGCCGGGGCCTGTCCGCACCTTCCCAAGAAGTTTGACCCAAATCATCCTGCCTACAAAAAAACAGGCCACCCTAATGGGTGGCCTGGTCACTTTCAGTCACTGACAGCGTTTACTTGTTGACTCTGGCGTGCAGTTCCTGCACCGAGGCAACATTGCTTCTGTCGTCGGCATCATGGGCCATACAGGTTGCAAAAGCCGCATTCATGGTGGTGGTGTAATTCACCTTGTGCTGCAGCGCGCCGCGGCGCAGCTGTCTGGAATCCTCGATGGCCTGACGACCCTCAGTGGTATTCACTATGTAGGTGTATTCACCGTTCTTGATCCGGTCAAGAATGTGTGGACGACCTTCATGCACCTTGTTCACCAGGCGAGGATTGATACCCGCTTCACCCAGCACCACAGCCGTACCGTGGGTGGCATCCAGCTCATAGCCGAGTTCAATCAGCTTGGCCGCCAGATCCGAAACCCGCTTCTTGTCGCTGTGACGAACAGACAACAGGGCGCGGCCTGACTTGGGTACATCCTTCACTGAGCCCAGTTGCGCCTTGGCGTAGGCTTCGGCGAAGGTATCACCCACACCCATCACCTCACCGGTAGAGCGCATTTCAGGGCCGAGCAGAGGGTCAACACCCGGGAACTTGTTGAACGGCAGAACCACTTCCTTCACTGAGTAGTAAGGCGGGATCACTTCCTGAGTATGTTGCTGTTCGGCCAGTGAAGTACCGGCCATTACCCGGGCGGCAATCTTGGCCAGAGGCACGCCTGTGGCCTTGGAGACGAAAGGCACTGTGCGGGCGGCACGCGGGTTCACCTCAATCAGGTAAATCACGTCGCTCTTGACCGCAAACTGCACGTTCATCAGACCAACAACGCCCAGTTCCAGCGCCAGCTTGCGTACCTGCTCGCGCATCTCATCCTGAATCGCCTTGGAGAGAGTGTAAGGAGGCAGTGAACAACCTGAGTCACCTGAGTGAACACCGGCCTGTTCGATATGCTCCATGATGCCGCCGATAACCACGTCTTTACCATCGCAGATGGCGTCCACGTCTACTTCGGTGGCGTCATCCAGGAAGCGGTCCAGCAGTACCGGCGACTCGTTGGATACGCTCACGGCTTCGTTGAAGTAACGGCGCAGATCCTGCTCATCGTAGACGATTTCCATCGCCCGGCCACCCAATACATAGGAGGGACGAACCACCAGAGGGTAACCTATACGCTCGGCATCCAGTACCGCCTGCTCCAGATTGGTCACTGTGCTGTTTTCAGGCTGTTTCAGCCCCAAACGCTCAACCGCTTGTTGGAAGCGCTCACGGTCTTCGGCGCGGTCGATGGCATCCGGGCTGGTTCCTATGATGGGCACACCTGCGGCTTCCAGGGCGCGGGCCAGTTTCAGTGGCGTTTGGCCACCATACTGCACGATAACCCCTTTGGGCTGCTCAACCCGCACGATTTCCAGTACGTCTTCCAGGGTAACAGGTTCAAAGTAGAGTCTGTCAGAGGTGTCATAGTCAGTGGAAACGGTTTCAGGGTTACAGTTAACCATAATGGTTTCATAACCGTCTTCACGCATCGCCAGCGCCGCATGCACACAACAGTAGTCGAACTCGATACCCTGACCGATACGGTTGGGGCCGCCACCTATCACCATGATCTTGTCTTTATCGGACGGATTGGCCTCACACTCTTCCTCGTAGGTGGAGTACATGTAGGCGGTATCCGTGGCGAACTCGGCGGCGCAGGTATCTACCCGCTTGTAGACAGGGAAGAGTTCATACTTGTGACGCAGTTTGCGCACTTCACTTTCAGAAACCCCCAGCAGTGACGCCAGGCGCGCATCGGAGAAACCTTTACGCTTCAACTTGCGCAGGAACTCCTGGGTAAGACCGCTCCAGCCACTTTCTTTGACCTTCTCTTCCTGCAGCACCAGATCTTCAATCTGCACCAGGAACCAAGGGTCTATGTTGGTGATGCGGCGGATACCTTCCATGGACATACCGGCGCGGAAAGCATCGGCGATATACCACGGACGCTCAGGGCCGACATCCTGCAACTCGTAACGTATCTTGGCCAGGGCTTCCGGCTCGTTGATATCCACGATAGGGTCAAAACCTGTCATCCCGGTTTCCAGGCCGCGCAGAGCTTTTTGCATCGACTCCTGGAAGGTACGGCCGATGGCCATCACTTCACCGACAGACTTCATCTGAGTGGTCAGGCGGTCGTTGGAGCCGGCAAACTTCTCGAAGTTGAAGCGAGGAATTTTGGTAACCACATAGTCGATAGAAGGCTCGAACGAAGCCGGAGTCAAACCGCCGGTAATGTCGTTCATCAGCTCATCCAGGGTAAAGCCCACCGCCAGCTTGGCCGCAACCTTGGCAATCGGGAAACCGGTCGCCTTGGAGGCCAGCGCAGATGAGCGCGATACCCGTGGGTTCATCTCGATGATCACCATGCGACCATCTTTGGGGTTAATACCAAACTGCACGTTGGAACCACCGGTTTCAACACCGATTTCCCGCAGCACCGCCATGGAGGCGTTACGCATCAGTTGATATTCTTTGTCGGTCAGGGTCTGGGCCGGTGCAACTGTGATGGAGTCACCTGTGTGTACACCCATGGGGTCAAAGTTTTCGATGGCACAGACTATGATGCAGTTATCGTTACGATCGCGCACCACTTCCATCTCGTACTCTTTCCAGCCAATCAGCGACTCGTCTATCAGCAGCTCATTGGTCGGCGACAAGTCCAGACCTCGGGTACAGATCTCTTCAAACTCTTCGACGTTGTAAGCGATACCGCCACCGCTGCCGCCCATGGTGAAAGAGGGGCGAATGATGCAGGGGAAGCCCACTTCATTCAGTACCTTGTGTGCATCTTCCATGCTGTGGGCAATACCGGCACGGGGACACTCGAGACCGATACTCTTCATCGCCTTGTCGAAACGGGCACGGTCTTCGGCCTTATCGATGGCATCGGCAGTGGCACCGATCATCTCGACGTCAAACTCTTTCAATACGCCTTTGGCTTCCAGTTCCAGGGCGCAGTTCAGCGCCGTCTGGCCGCCCATGGTTGGCAGAATCGCATCGGGGCGTTCTTTGGCGATAATGTTGCGCACCACTTCCCAGTGGATAGGCTCGATGTATGTGGCATCGGCCATTTCCGGGTCTGTCATAATGGTTGCAGGGTTAGAGTTCACCAGAATAACCCGGTAACCCTCTTCTCTCAGCGCCTTACAGGCCTGGGCTCCCGAATAGTCAAACTCACAGGCCTGACCGATAACGATTGGGCCGGCACCCAGGATAAGAATACTTTGAATATCAGTACGTTTTGGCATTTTCTTCTATCTTCTCCCGGCGATTACAGCTTGACTTGGTGACGGTATTGCTCAATCAGTTCGATAAAGTGATCGAACAGAGGCGCACAATCGTGCGGCCCCGGACTCGCTTCAGGGTGGCCCTGGAAGCTGAAAGCCGGCTTGTCTGTCAGGTGGATCCCTTGCAGTGAGCCATCAAACAGCGACTTGTGAGTCACCTTGATGTTGGCAGGCAATGTGGCTTCATCGGCAGCAAAACCATGGTTCTGACTGGTGATCATCACAGTGCCTTTGTCAATATCGCTCACAGGGTGGTTGGCGCCGTGGTGACCAAACTTCATCTTCAGCGTCTTGGCACCGTTGGCCAGCGCCAGCAGTTGGTGGCCAAGGCAGATGCCGAATACCGGGATATCGGTTTCGAGAATTTGCTGAATCGCCTTGATGGCGTAATCACATGGCTCCGGGTCACCGGGGCCGTTGGAGAGGAATACCCCATCCGGTGCCATCGCCAGCACTTCACTGGCAGGCGTTTGTGCGGGAACCACAGTCACATCACAGCCTCTGTCTACCAGCATTCGCAGTATGTTCTGCTTCACGCCATAGTCATAAGCCACTACCTTGTACTTGAGTTCTGACTCGGGAGTATCGACCGGCAGGCCGCTCTCCAAACGCCAGGTTCCCTTGCGCCAGGTGTAAGGCTTGTCGGTCGTCACTTCCTTGGCCAAGTCCATGCCTTTCAGCCCAGGGAATGCCTTGGCGGCAGCCAGCGCCTTGTCTACGTCCTGCTCACCCACCAGAATGCAACCGGCCTGAGCGCCCTTCTCCCGCAGAATACGGGTCAGCTTACGGGTGTCGATATCGGCGATACCGACTACCTTGTTGGCTTTGAGGTAATCACTGAGGGATTGTTGGTTACGGAAGTTACTGGCGAGGAGGGGAAGATCACGAATAATAAGACCACAGGCATGAACTGCATCGGATTCTGTGTCTTCATTGTTAGTACCGGTATTACCGATATGTGGGTAGGTTAGAGTTACTATCTGGCGAGAATAAGATGGATCGGTGAGGATTTCTTGATATCCGGTCATCGAAGTGTTAAAAACGACTTCTCCGACTGCGATCCCATCGGCACCGATTGCTGTGCCGGAAAATACGCTTCCATCTTCGAGTACGAGTAAGGCAGACTTTGTCAACGCGACCTCCGAGAAAAGAGCCAAGCCACTGAAATGTAATGTTTTTATCTTTGTTTAAAGTACCAATTTCCGCTAAAATACGAAATTTTGACAAATTCCGCGCATCCTACACGATAAATATCGATCCGTCTATAGCTTGGCGGACGAATTCGAAAAAAAACCGCCAATCGGCGGTTTTTTAAATAATGTCACAGGGGGTTCAACCCCAATACCTGTTGCATGTCGTAGAGCCCGGCATCCTGTTCCTGCAACCAAAGTGCCGCACGCATGGCGCCGTTGGCAAAGGTCATTCGGCTGGAAGCCTTGTGAGTGATCTCTAAACGCTCGCCCATATCGGCAAACATGGCGGTATGCTCGCCCACCAAGTCACCCGCTCTGATAGTGGCAAAACCTATGGTGTCGCGCTCACGCTCGCCGGTGATCCCTTCGCGGCCATAGACGGCGACTTTTTCCAGATCCCGCCCCAGTGTGTTGGCAATCACTTCCCCCATCTTCAAGGCGGTACCTGAAGGAGCATCCTTCTTGTGTCTGTGATGGCCTTCGATGATCTCTATGTCGGTATAATCACCCATGACTTCCGCCGCCAGTTCCAGCAGCTTCCACATCAAGTTAACCCCAACCGACATATTGGGTGCCAATACCACAGGGATCTGCTCGGCAAAGGCCTCAATCTGCGCCTTTTGCGCCGAATTGAAACCTGTAGTGCCTATCACTATCGCCTTATGATGGCGGGCGCACCAATCCAGATTGCTGAGGGTGCCTTCCGGGCTGGTGAAATCCACCAGCACATCGAAGTCATCCGCAACTTGATCCAGGCTATCGCAGACCCGGACATGAAGACAACCGACCCCGGCCAACTCCCCGGCATCGACTCCCACCAGAGTCGAGCCAGCGCGCTCGATGGCCGCGCCCAGAATGATCCGGCTGAAATGCGCGGCCGCTTCTATCAAGGTACGCCCCATACGGCCGCTGCTTCCGGCAACCGCAACTCTGACATGTCCACTCATAACTTTCTCCACATACAGGCTAAAAAAATCGCCTGAGTCAGACTCAAGCGATTTTGGTATTACAGAATGTCCAGCAGTTCCACTTCAAAGACCAGAGTGGAATAAGGCGGGATAGCCGCCCCGGCACCGCGCTCGCCGTAGGCCAGGTGATGCGGTACATACAGCTTGTACTTGGCGCCAACCGGCATCAGTTGCAGCGCTTCGGTCCAACCGGCAATCACGCCGGAAACCGGGAATTCGGCAGGCTGACCACGGGTTACTGAACTGTCGAATACTTTACCGTCGATAAAGGTACCGTGATAGTGAGTACGAACGTTGGAATCATAGCTTGGCTTCTCGCCTGAGCCTTCGTTGATGATTTCGTACTGCAGACCTGATTCGGTAGTCACCACACCTTCACGTTTGGCGTTTTCGGCCAGGAAAGCATTACCTTCGGCAGAAGCGGCTTCGGCAGCCTCTTCCTGCGCCTTTTGCAAGCGACGGCTGATTTCAGAGAAAGCAACCTGCATATCTTCCATGGAAACAACACTCTCTTTGCCGTCAAATGCATCGGCCAGACCGGCTTGAACGGCTGGAATATCCAGACCTTCGAAAGAGTTTGCGGCCAGTTGCTCACCCAACTGGCGGCCTACGCCGTAGCTGGCTTGTTGTTCAACACTGGTGAACTTATCAGACATAATCAGTTTACTCTCAGTTTATCTGTGAATTTTTCGCGGCACAGTGTAACACTTATCCGGGTTCAAGTGTTGCGCTTATTCGTATCCTTACGCTTTGTTCATTCGCCGAGTCTCAAGCCAAAATGGACAGAAGGCCTAGCCTCAAGCCGACTTTGTTAACCTCATTTTTGGCAAGAGCTAAATTTACCCTTGCTCGCCTGATAGAGCGGCATCATCTGCGCTTGTAAATCACGCAACTGGGCAATGCGGTTCTCATTGGATGGATGAGTCGACAACAGCTCCGGCCCCTGACCGCCCCCCGCCTTGGCCATGTTTTGCCATAAGGTCACCCCGGCTCCAGGATCGAAGCCGGCCCTGGCCATCAGCTCCAGCCCCATCACATCGGCCTCGGATTCCTGCGCCCGGCCATAGGGTAAGATATAGCCCACCTGCACCCCAAGCCCCAGGGCCGCCATGTAAAGATCGGCATTGGCTACTTGCCCCATCCCCAACGCCGTACCGGCCAACTGCATACCGGTATTGCTGAGTTGGGCCCGTGAGGCCTGTTCATTACCGTGCTGCGCCAACACATGCGCTATCTCATGGCCGATTACCGTTGCCAGTTGGTCTTCATTGTTGGCCACCTTAAGAAGCCCGGTATAGACACCGATATGACCACCAGGCAAGGCAAAGGCGTTGACCTGATCCGACTCAAACAGTACCCATTGCCAATGTTGTTGCGGCAATAAAGAGGTAATACGCTGCGCCACACAGGCAACATAGGCACTGGCGGCCTTGTCCTGGCTCTGCTTCTCTTTTGCTTTTATCTGCTCGAAAGAGGCGGTACCCATCTGGTTTATCTGCTCGGGCGAAAACAGTAACATCTGCGAGCGCCCGGTGGGCGACTGAGTAGTGGAGCAGCCTGAAAGAGCTCCCACAAAGAGTATGGCAAGTAGGCCGAAAATTCGGTTATTCATCTTTTATCTTCCGGTGATAAAGTTTCCCTGGATTTTACCTGAGTGTCACACGCAAGCACAGCTTGTCGTATCGCCAATGATCCCGCCGGCCAAAAGCCAGCTGCGCGTACAGCCAAGGCTTGAAAAAAGTTGACCTCTGGCTTGTCAGGCACGACACTGATTGAGATACATGGATACGGCAAACGCCGTTATCCACTTATAAGTGACTCTTTACCAAACGTCTTTTTATAGGTTCCAACTCATACAATGCTTGAAGAATTAGCCTTGGGGGGATTGCTGTTCAGTCCTTTGGTTCTCTTCGCACCTCTTGCGCTCGCACTCTGGTTTCTGACCAGACTGGTTCTTCACTGGACCGGGCTGTACACAAAAATCTGGCGAGTGGCCTGGTTCGAAGTCGCCCTGTTCGTGTGCTATCTGGCACTGATTATCTACCTGTTTGAGAGTTGACACTTATCATGGCAAAAGTACTGCGCATCTCCATTACCTTGCTTCTCGTGCTGGCAGCCTTAGTGGCCGGATATTGGATTTGGAATCACTACCTCTATTCCCCCTGGACCCGTGATGGCCGGGTGCGGGCCGAAGTCATTACCCTCTCGGCCGATGTCTCAGGCTGGGTCACTCAACTGAATGTTAAAGATAACCAACAAGTTAAACGTGGCGATCTGCTGTTTAAGGTGGACGATACCCGTTATCAAGCCGCCTGTACCGAATTGGCCGCCGAGCTGGAAAACAAGCTACACGCTTGGGAACTGGCCAAGCACAAATATGAACGGCGCAAGAATCTCACCGGCCGCGAGGTGATCAGTGAAGAGGATTTGGAAACTGCACGGATCAACACAGAGTTGGCCAAAGCCAGCTACAACTTGGCAAAGGCCAGACTCGACAGCAGCAAAATAGATCTTCAGCGCACTCAGGTTCACTCCCCCGCCGATGGCACCATAATCAACCTCAGCCTGCGTCAGGGCAACTATGTCAACCAGGGCAAGGCGGTATTATCTCTGGTTAAACAAGGCTCTTTCTATGTCACAGGTTACTTTGAAGAAACCAAGCTGCCACTAATAAAGGTAGGCCAAAAGGCCAAAATCAGCCTAATGAGCGGTGGCAAGCCGCTCAGGGGCGAAGTGATCAGCATAGGCAAAGCAATTGCCGATACCAATACCAATGCCAATGGTCAACTATTGCCGCAAATTCAACAGAGCTTCAACTGGGTCAGGTTGGCGCAGAGGATCCCTGTGGATATCAAGCTGGACCCGGCTTCGGAACAACATGAACTCAGCGCCGGATTGACGGTTTCCATCCAACTGCAAGCCGAAAAATAATATGCCCCTATCTCCCACGCTGGCGGTATTTCTGACCCCGGACAAGCGCACGCTAATCTTCGCCACCAAAGGGGTGATTGCCATGGCACTGGCATTGACGGCGGCGCTCTATCTGGACTTGGAGCGCCCCTACTGGGCGCTGGTATCGGCAATATTCCTGCAGATGCGCCCCGAAAGTGGCCTGGTGCTGGAAAAAGGTCTTTGCCAGATAATAGGCACCCTGGTAGGCGGGGTTGCCGGCATAGCTATTCTCAGCATTTTTTACGGTGCCCCCGAACTGGCCATGCTCACCCTGGCGCTGTGGTTGGGGCTCAACTCTGCATTGTCGGCCATGGTACGCCATATCAACTTTGTCTACGCCTTCGCCATGGCGGGGATCACCCCCTGTCTTATTGTGCTCTTGGTGATGGTAAGCCCAGCTACAGCAAACAGTGAAACCATCTTCGCCGTCGCCCACTCCAGGGTCAGCGAAATTATAGTCGGTGCCATCTGTGCCACTCTGGTGAGCCAGTTGCTGTGGCCAGTCAGAGTCACCGAAGGGCTACAAAAACAAACCCGTAAAATAGTCAACCAAACCCTGGAATACCTCACACTGGAGCTGGATCTCAACGGCTCCCATGAAAATCGCCATAATCAGATAGACGCAATTCTTGAATCACTGGCAGCAGCCAGCGACGATGCCAACGCTCTCAGCTACGAGGGTCCGGAAGGCCCGGGACGCAGTCGTGCGGCCAATTTGTTATTCAACAAGGTGTTATCATTGCTCGCCGTGATCCAGATATTCGGCCGTTTGCAGCGTAACCATGAAGAGTTGATGACAGGCACCCTCTCAGGGCTAATCCGTACCCTAAAAAGCAACTTCAAGGCGATGTCCGAGTCGGACGATTTCCAATTCTGTTATGAATTGGCACACAGGCAAAGGCGCGAAATCATCCACTTTCGCAACACTCATACCTGTATCAGCCCACTGGAATCGCGGCTGCTGAAAACCGCCTCGGAGCTGGCCAGCGATTTGGTGCTGGTGCTGCGGGCATTCAAGGCGTTGGAGTCACCGGATAAAACGCTGCTCAATGCTCCCGCAATGCAGACCCACAGAGATCCCCTGCTGGGGCTTATCACGGGTGTCAGAACCATGCTGATTTTCCTGATAGGTGCCGGGATGTGGATTGGCACCGCTTCCAGTGCGGCCCTGATGATAATGACTATGCCGGTGATCTTCTCCATCATGATGGCCAGACTGCCCTTACCCCTTTTGAGCATGATCCTGCGGCGACTACTGATAGGAGTAATGATAGCCATTCCTGTCGCAATATTTTACGCCCTCGGACTACTGGCCCAAAGCAGCGGCGATATTGAGATCATGTTGTTGGTATTGGCAGGCCCCTTCTTTATTGGTCTGATGGCCCTGGCCAATCAGGCCACCCTGCCCTACGGCCTTGGATTTTGCATACCATTTGCCATTTTGGTCAGCCCCGGCAAAGACATGAGCCAGGCTTTTGCCGTAGACAACACCCTGAGCAAGGCGATGGCCATCTTTGTCGGCGTCAGCATCCTCTATTGGCTGTTTAAGCTGGTGACTGAGCCAGGAGTCAAAATGATGCAGCAACGCCTACTCAACGCCACCCGCAAAGATCTGATTGAGATGGTCAAACAGGACAAGCCTGAAGACTGGTTTAATGCCCGTATGGCTGATCGCTTGCTGCGCTTGGCCAATTATGAACGCAGCAGCCAGAGCAACAACCGAACCCTGACCGACTTAGGCCTCACCGGCCTTAACCTGGGCCATGTATCAATGCGTCTGCGCCGCCTGCTGGCCAGCATCAGCGACAGCCAACTCGACGAACTACTGCAAGACTGGCAACTGGCGCTCGCCAACGCCTTTATCTTCTGTTCCCGCGGCGAAAATCCACCTGATTTCCGTAACAGTTGCGAACGCCTTTTAGCCCGGCTGCAAACCGATGGTTTGACACAGGAGCAACTGGAGATGGTTCAGGGGATGTTTGAGCGCCTGATAATGACGTTTGAGCGCAGCGCCGCCATGATAAGCAAGGCCAATGCACCCGCAACCCAAGCTGAGTCTGCGCCAAAGCAAGGGCAAGAGTCTGCGCCACCGCAAGAGCAAGAGTCTGCGCCAAAGCAAGGGCAAGAGTCTGCGCCACCGCAAGAGCAAGAGTCTGCTTCCGAACAAAAGCCTTAGGCAAAGACCTGAAGCTCAGCGCCATAAGTCATCCAACCCGATAGAAACTTGCAAACTACTTGACTGCTCAAGTAAGTAAACCAATACTTGCACAATCAAGTATTGATAAAGCATTGGTCAAGTTAGTTTCGTTTCCAGAGGTTTCACAGATGACACAATCTATAACGACAAGCATTGTGCTTGCTATAACCGAGATGCACAGTCAACTGCAACGCAGTCTGGCAGGCAGGTTGTCGCTGCACGGTATCAGCTTCAGCGAGTTTTTGGTACTGAGACAATTGGCAAAGGCCGAGGGCAATAAACTCAGAAGGATCGACCTGGCCCAGGGTGCCGGGCTCAGCGCTTCGGGGATCACCCGCCTGCTTAACCCAATGGAAAAAATTGGTCTGGTGGAAAAGGAAACTGCCAGCCGTGATGCCAGAGTCAGCCTGGTAGCCCTGACACCGGCGGGCACTAAGATTTTTACTGAGGCCGAGGTATCATTTCAGCAAGTCGCCGATGAGTTTATGTCACGCTTGAGTGAGCAAGAGCAACAACTGTGGCTAAGCCTGCTCCATAAGCTGGGTGCCTGAATATCAGGGCTCTGAATACCAGACAGTAACTCTGAACATTGCTATTCTAAAAGTGCTTAAATCCGCGGCCGGAAACAGCAGAAACAGCAGAAACGGCATAAGTATCGAGTGCGACATTCACGCCAGCTCAAGTATGACCCCAAAAAAAACCGATGCCTTGAGCATCGGTTTTTTGTTTCGGTAGAGCGCCGGTTAGCTATTCAAATCCTGAAAGAACTTTTTCACTCCATCGAAGAAGCCTTCAGCCTTGGGGCTATGTTTCTTGGATGCGCCGGTGACTGAAGTTTCAAATTCACGCAGCAGCTCTTTCTGACGCTCGGACAAGTTCACCGGCGTTTCCATCACCACTTTGCAAAGCAGATCGCCAACCGCGTGACTGCGCACCGACTTAACCCCTTTGCCGCGCATGCGGAACATGCGGCCGGTCTGGGTTTCCGCCGGGATCTTCAGGTTGACCTTACCATCCAGTGTCGGCACTTCCACTTCACCGCCGAGGGCGGCCTTGGCGAAGGATATCGGCACTTCACAATAAAGGTTATTGCCGTCACGGACAAAGATCGGGTGCTCGCGCACAGTAACCTGTACATAGAGATCCCCCGCCGGGGCTCCGAATTCACCGGCTTCACCTTCACCGGCCAGGCGGATACGGTCGCCGGTATCGACACCGGCCGGAATTTTCACCGACAGTGTCTTGCTCTTTTCTATGCGGCCATCACCGTGACACTTGCTGCAAGGTTCTTTGATGATCTTGCCGCGACCATGACAGGTAGGACAAGGTTGCTGCACAGCAAAAAAACCCTGACGCATCTGTACCTGACCGGCACCGTGACAGGTACCACAAGTAGTAGCCGAGGTACCCTTCTTCGCGCCGCTGCCATCACAGAGATCACAGCTAACCAAGGTTGGGATCCTAAGCTCACGGGTAATACCACGCACCGCTTCTTCCAGCGACAGTTCCAGGTTGTAACGCAGATCTGAACCACGGGCAGCTTGACGATGCCCGCCGCGACGACCACCACCGAAGATATCCCCGAACACGTCACCAAAGATATCACCGAAATCAGCGCCTCCACCAAAACCACCACCGCCACGGTTAGGGTCAACCCCAGCATGACCAAACTGATCATAGGCAGCTTTTTTGTCTTCGTCGGTCAGGATCTCGTAGGCTTCTTTGACTTCTTTAAAGCTGGCCTCGGCCGCCTTATCGCCCGGATTGCGGTCAGGGTGATACTTCATCGCCAGGCGCTTATAGGCCTTCTTGATCTCCCGCTCGCTGGCGTCGCGACCGACGCCCAATACTTCGTAATAATCTCGCTTTGACATAATCTCACGCTTTC
Organism: Shewanella indica; assembly: GCF_033842865.1. Taxonomy (NCBI): domain Bacteria; kingdom Pseudomonadati; phylum Pseudomonadota; class Gammaproteobacteria; order Alteromonadales; family Shewanellaceae; genus Shewanella; species Shewanella indica. The sequence continues at coordinate 2,529,778 of NZ_JAWXXR010000001.1, read as the reverse complement.
CAAGCTGGATTCACACAAGCGGGCGTTAGGGTTGCCCCGTAACGCCCGCCGGAATTAATCGAGTGTTACCACCCAATTACTTCTTGTCGTCTTTAACCTCTTCGAACTCGGCATCGACAACGTCATCGGCCTGGGCATTGCTGCTCTGGGCTTCGCCTTGACCTTGGCCTTGTTGTGCCTTGGCCTGAGCGATTTCCATCAGCTTGGCAGAAGCTTCTATCAGCTCTTGAGTCGCCTTCTCGATAGCTTCTTTGTCGTTACCCTTGGTGGCAGTTTCTACAGCGGCCATAGCGGTTTCAATCTTGGCCTTGTCGTCTGCTGCCAGAGCGTCACCGGCTTCTTCCACCTGTTTCTTGGTAGCGTGTACCAGACCGTCAGCCTGGTTGCGGGCGCTGACCAGTTCTTCAAATTTCTTGTCTTCCTCGGCATGAGCCTCGGCGTCGCGAACCATTTTCTCGACTTCATCATCAGACAGACCGGAAGAGGCCTTGATGGTGATGTTCTGCTCTTTGCCTGTCTTCTTGTCTTTGGCAGACACGTGCAGAATACCGTCGGCGTCGATGTCGAAAGTCACTTCAATCTGTGGCATGCCGCGTGGAGCAGGCTCAATACCTTCCAGGTTGAACTGACCCAGTGACTTGTTGGCGCTGGCTTGCTTACGCTCACCCTGCAGCACGTGAATGGTCACTGCGCTCTGGTTGTCGTCTGCTGTAGAGAAGGTCTGCTGCGCCTTGGTAGGAATAGTAGTGTTCTTCTCAATCAGCTTGGTCATTACGCTGCCCATGGTTTCAATACCCAGAGACAGAGGCGTTACGTCCAGCAGCAGTACGTCTTTCACGTCACCGGCCAGTACACCACCTTGAATCGCAGCACCTACGGCTACCGCTTCATCAGGGTTCACGTCTTTACGTGGTTCCTTGCCAAAGAAGTTGGTTACCGCTTCCTGAACCTTAGGCATACGGGTTTGACCACCCACCAGGATCACTTCGTTGATGTCAGACACTGATAGGTCGGCATCGGCCAGAGCCACTTTCAGAGGCTCCAGAGAACGCTGGATCAGGTCTTCAACCAGAGATTCCAGTTTGGCACGGGTGATCTTAACCACCAAGTGCTTGGGACCTGTCGCATCAGCAGTGATGTAAGGCAGGTTCACCTCGGTCTGAGTGGTGCTGGACAGCTCAATCTTGGCCTTCTCGGCAGCTTCTTTCAGACGCTGCATAGCCAGAGGGTCGTTACGCAGATCCAGACCTTGCTCTTTCTTGAATTCGTCAGCCAGGTAGTTGATCAGACGGTTGTCAAAGTCTTCACCACCCAGGTGAGTATCACCGTTGGTTGCCAGTACTTCGAAAGTCTGGTCGCCGTCGTTGCTGTCGATTTCGATGATGGAGATATCGAAAGTACCACCACCCAGGTCATATACAGCAACAATATTGTCGCCCTGCTTCTTGTCGATACCATAGGCCAGTGCCGCAGCAGTTGGCTCGTTGATGATACGCTTTACTTCCAGACCCGCGATACGGCCGGCATCTTTGGTGGCCTGACGCTGAGAGTCGTTGAAGTAAGCAGGTACTGTGATTACCGCTTCAGTCACTGGCTCACCCAGGAAGTCTTCAGCAGTTTTCTTCATCTTTTTCAGTACTTCAGCAGACACCTGAGGAGGTGCCATCTTCTTACCATGGCTTTCAATCCAAGCATCGCCGTTGTCGGCCTTGATGATTTTGAAAGGCATGATGCTGACGTCGCGCTGAACTTCATCATCAGTGAAGCGACGGCCAATCAAACGCTTGATGGCAAAGAAAGTGTTGGCAGGGTTGGTCACAGCCTGACGTTTTGCAGGTGAGCCAACCAGCGTCTCGTCTTCAGTGAAGGCGATGATAGAAGGTGTTGTGCGATCGCCTTCGGCATTCTCCAATACGCGAGCCTTGTCACCATCGAGGACAGCTACACAAGAGTTTGTTGTGCCTAAGTCGATACCAATAATTTTACCCATGAGGTCCTCCGAAAAATCTTTTCTTTCGAACTGAATATGTTTATCTGATTTCAGATATGGGGGTAAACTCGCTGTTTTCAAGCCCGTTGTAGATGGCCCCCAATCTTGCCTTACCCCCTATATAGGGGCGTAAAACTGCTTTACAAGGGCCAGGAAGAAAAAAATAGATTTTTTTGTACAATCTTTTTACGCATCGTCGGTGCCGGAGATCTTTTTTTGTTTAGCAGTACTGAATAAAATAGTGTCGATTGCGACCGTGGCAGAACCAGCCATAAAACAAGAGTAGAAACAGAGACCTCTAAAGTGAAAAAATCCCAGCTGGCCCTGATCTACGGAATGGCCGCCGTATTCCTCTGGTCCACTGTTGCGACCGCCTTTAAAATCGCCCTCGGCTTTTTCTCGCCGTTGCAACTGGTGTTTATTGCCGTTATCACTTCATCCATCTGTCTGGGGCTTATTCTTGCCTGGCAGGGGAAACTCACATTATTAAAGCAGCAGTTTCGCGCCCGGCCCTGGTTTTATCTGCAAACCGGAATACTGAATCCATTTCTATATTATCTGGTACTGTTCAAAGCCTATGATCTCTTGCCGGCGCAGCAGGCGCTGTCGCTGAACTACACCTGGGCGGTACTGTTGCCACTGCTTGCCGCCCCCATGTTGCAGCAAAAGCTGCAACTCAGCGACATGCTGGCGGCCATCACCGGCTACTTTGGAGTACTGGTGATAGCCACCGGCGGTAATCTGTTATCGATGGACTTTGAAAACCCCTTCGGTATTCTGCTGGCACTCTCCAGTACCCTGCTATGGTGCCTATATTGGATCATCAACACCAAAGACAAGGGCGATGCCATTGTCAGCCTATTGCTGAGTTTTTTGGTGAGTCTACCGCTGATAACCATCACCCTGCTGACAACAGAAAGTCTGCCCTCTTTGCATTGGCAAGCGCTGGGAGCCGGTGTCTATGTGGGGCTATTTGAGATGGGCGTCACCTTTGTGCTCTGGCTAATGGCACTGAGAACCACAGAGCGGGCAGCCAGCATCACCAATCTGGTGTTTCTGACGCCACTCATGTCCATGGTGTTTATTGCGCTGATATTGAAAGAAGCCATCACTCTGGCGACTCTGGTCGGTATGGGACTTATCCTGTCAGCCCTCTTGATACAGAAAGTGCTGAAACCCAAGGCACCGAAAATGAAGGTAGTGTGATACGCCATATTAAGCCATTATTTAAGGGCAACGAAGATTCTCGGCCTTATCTGTGCAACTCGTCTAATGTTGGAAATTGATGATGGCCCTATGATGATGGCCCTATGATGATGGCCCAATACCCAGGAACCGCCTCATACAGTAAGCGTCGGGTAAACTGGCACATAAAGGTAATGCCGTAGAAGGAGCTTTTTAGCCTCACAATCCGTTACCCCAAGAACCGATAGCCGATTGAATTTCTGTAAACTAATCCAAACTGTCAATTTAGAAAGCCAAATCCAACTGCTGTAGAGTTTCCTCTGCCGATGAGTGGCTGTCATCCTGGCTAACCAGGCCGACAGCGACCCCCAGCAGGCGGATGCCACGGCCGTTGGCTCTTTGCAATGCCTGGGTCAGCAAGTCATCCAGCAGACGCACAGATAACTCTCTCGAGCGGGTTTCTATAGTGGTCTGTTTAAAGTCACTGAACTTGAGTTTGACCACCAGCTTTTGAATTTGCCTGTCTTTGGCTCCGCGCTCCAAACGGCGGGCCAACTCCTGCACCAACTGTGGCATTACCTGACGACACTGAGCCAGGGTATGGATATCCTCTGCCAGCGTGGTCTCTACCCCGACCGATTTACGCTCTCGGTTGATGGTCAGTTCACGCTCGTCTATCCCCTGAGCCCTTTCATAAAGTAAGCTTCCAAACTTTCCAAACCTCTGTTGCAATATGGCCAAAGGCACCTTCTGTACATCCGCACAGGTATGCAGCCCCATTTCGGCCAGTTTCTGAGCGGTGACCTTACCGACTCCGGGGATCTTGATAAGCGGCAGTTTTTTTACAAACTCAGGCAGCGCCTGTGGCGTGACCACATACTGGCCGTTGGGCTTATTGAGATCTGAGGCCACCTTGGCGAGAAACTTGACCGGAGCGATACCCGCAGAAGCCGTAAGGCCGGTTTCCGCCAGGATATCGGCGCGAATAGCCTCGGCAATTAGGGTGGCCGAACCTTGGTATAACGAGCTATCGGATACATCCAGATAGGCTTCATCCAGCGACAGAGGTTCAATCAGTGAGGTATAGCGGGCGAAGATGGCCCGGATCTCTGCCGAGACTTCCTTATAGACAGACATGCGCCCGGGGATCAGCAGCAGATCCGGGCAAAGCTTTAACGCATAGGCCGAGGCCATGGCAGAACGAACGCCAAATTTACGCGCCTCATAATTACAAGTGCTTATCACCCCGCGTCTGTCACTACTGCCGCCTACGGCCAAAGGTCGGCCACGATATTCTGGAAAATCACGCATCTCCACCGCGGCAAAATAGCAGTCCATGTCGATATGTATGATCTTTCTCAAGCTTGCTTTCCGGATCTCAAAGGGCTCGGTCGAGCCGGATATAAACAGAGTACTGTATATAAACACAGTTAACAAGCTGGGATAACGTAAAGATATTTCAATCGGGAGCAAAAAAGGAGATCCTGGGCTCTCCTTTATGGATTTGAAGCTCGTCTTAATCGATGCGGAACTGACCTATGTTACGCCCCAGAGCCGTGGCCAACTGTTGGAATGCCCGCATCTTTTGTGACAATTCTTCGCTGGCGCTCAGGGATTCATCGGAGCGGCCACGAACATTTTCAATGTTGCAGGCCACTTCTTCGGCCACCACAGCCTGCTGGCCTATCGCCGCGGTGATCTCCATGGTTTGCAACTGGATGGCATCCACTGCCGCGGTGATTTCTGTCAATGCTCGCTCAACCTCCAGTGTCAGGCTTTGGCCCTGGTTGGCCTCCCTGACTCCGGCTTCCATCACCTGTTCGGCTTGCTGTGCCTGTTGCTGCAGAGTCTGGATAATGCCCTGAATATTGGTAGTCGAGTCCTGGGTGCGGGATGCCAGGGTGCGCACCTCATCGGCAACAACCGCAAAGCCCCTTCCCTGCTCCCCGGCGCGGGCCGCTTCAATGGCAGCATTGAGTGCCAGCAGATTGGTTTGCTCGGCAATGGCGCGGATCACACTGAGCACCTCGCCTATCTCCTCTGAGCTGCTTCTGAGCGCCCGAATAACCCCGGCGGCTTGGTTAACCTGTGTGGAAAGTGAGTGCATTCCCTGACTGGCCTGCTGCACCACATCTGCGCCGTTTCTTGACTGCAACAGTGCCGTCTCGGCAAACTCGGCGGCTCGTTGGGCGCTGGTCGCCATCTCCTGGCTTGTGTGGGCCATTTCGGTAGCGGCAGTGGCCACTGAGGCAATTTCCTGTTTCTGGGCGCTGACAGAGGCCAGTGCGTTGTCACACACCTCAGCCGCGGCGGCAACCCCATTATCCACCCGACCACTGAGCTCACGGGTTTCCAGCAACAGACTCTGCACCTTGGCGGCAAAACGGTTGAATGCTGCGCCAAGACGCCCAAGTTCATCGGTGCGGTTGATTTCAATGCGGCGTGACAAGTCGCCCTCACCCTCGGCGATATCTTCCATGGTGTGCAGCAGGCTATTGAGATTACGCCGAAAAGGCAGCATCATCAGGAAAACGGTTAACGCCACCAGTAAAATAATCCCCACTGAGACCAGGCTGGTTTGCCAAAGGCTTTGCTTCACAGGAGCCTGAAACACTTCATTAGGCAACATAAACCCCAAATACCAGCGCACTTTGGGATAATCACCGCGAATGGCAATATAGCTCACTCGCTGCAATTCTCCCTGATAAGTGACTTCGGCAATACCGGCATCCCGGGTTTGCATTTCACGTTTCAGTTCACTAAAGCCCTGATTGTCACCGCTGAGATTGTCAATAACGGCCGCATCAGAGCCGGCGGGGAACGCTTGATTAAAACCCGGGAAGTACACCAGTTTTCCCTGCTCCGTCATCAAAAATGCCTGGCCTTCGCCCCGATATTTGATTGGCGCCAGCAGGTTTTTACCTATGGTATCGATGAGAATATCCATACCGCCTATGCCTATCAGGCGACCATTGGCATCCTTGACTACTGTCTTGACTGTGGCCGAGATTGAGCCGTCGTTAGCATCCACAGCCGGGTCGCCGACAAACAAACCATTTTTGTCTATCGCCTCCTGCCACCAGGGACGTTTGTTGGTGTAGTAGTCGGGATCGCCATCGTAACGGCCATTGAGATCAAAGTACTCGAAGGTATTGGCCGAGCCGAAGAACACCGACTTGATCTCCTTGTCCTGCTCGGAGAAAAAGTGAAAGTAATCCACCAGCTGTTGATAGCCGGGATCAAGACTGAGATCTAAGCCACGGCTATGGTATTTGGCAAACCAGTTATTGATGGCAGGGTTAGCAAAGACAGAGTGAATAATCTGCCCCTTGGCGTAGAAGTAGTTGCCGATTTCATTGGCCTTGAGGGTGATCAGCGCCGATATATCCTGATCTATACGGGCACGGGTATCTTCACTACTGCTCTTAACCATCACAGCCGCCACGATAGACAACAACAGCGCCAGGGCACCGGCGATAGCTAATACAAGTTGCAAACTGAGGGAACGTCTTATCTGCTCCATTGCGAGTCCTATTTGTTATATTTTTATTTAAGGAAACCTGCAATGTATCAGAATCTGTTAACAAATTTGACTATAAAATGGCAAGAAACAATATAATTTTCTATGTAAACAATCCACTGCACCAAACCGAAGTAATTCAGTGCCTTATTGCCCAACTTAAGTGCATTCAATTTAATTCAGGTTCAATGCAACATCAGATAGCAAAAGAGCCGCAATAGCGGCTCTTGTCGTAGTGGCTTTGATACCGTTACATCTTGGACTGGATGTAATTCTGTAGCCCAACCTTGCCAATAAGGCCCAGCTGTTTCTCCAGCCAATACATGTGGTCGTCTTCGGTTTCTTCCAGTAATAGCTCCAATAACTCCCGGCTCTGATAGTCCTTGAGTTGCTCACACAAGGTAATGGCTTCTCTCAGGTTGGCAGCAACCTTGTATTCATATTGCAAGTCGTTGTGGAGCATCTCCTGCACATTCTTGCCTATGGTGAGAGCGTCGCGACTGGCAACATCCGGAGTGCCTTCCAGAAACAGGATCCGCGCAATCAACTTGGCGGCATGCTCTCTTTCATCATCCGACTCATGTTTAATTCGCTCATAGAGCTCATTCAGCCCCCAGTCTTCATACATATGGGCATGTACGAAATACTGATCCATTGCCGACAGCTCCCCGGTCAGCAGCTTATTGAGCACATCTATGACTTGCTGATGGCCTTTCATATCTGTCTCCTTATTCTGTCTCAATCTGTGATTGCAGATAGTTAGCCAGTCCGGTCAGGCCTATCAGCTCAAACTGAGCTTCCAGCCAATCCAGATGTTCCTCTTCATCTTCCAGCAGATCCTCAAGGATATCGCGACTGACATAATCACGCTCAGCCTCACACAAGGCAATGGCATCACGCAGCACTGTCAGTTGTTCTTCCAGCATCTGTTTGTCACAGGCCAGCATCTCTTCGCTGTGTTCACCTATGCGCAGCTTGTCCAGCTGTTGCAAGTTGGGCAGACCTTCGAGAAACAACACCCGCTCGATAAGCTTGTCGGCGTGTTTCATATCCTGAATCGATTTCTTGTAGGCTTTATGGTTGAGTCCTTCCAGGCCCCAGTTCTTGAACATGCGGGCATGAAGGAAGTACTGATTGATGGCTGTCAGCTCACAGGTCAACACCTTGTTGAGCTGGGAAACCACTTTGGGATGACCTTTCATTGTCTCGTCCTTTAGCTTTGATTAAACTTGATCCAAGTCAAGTTTTCCCAGCCTAGCCTAAAGTAGGAGGCATTACAAATTAACCTTTAATTTCACCAACTTACAAAAGGCAACCATTATCATTTTGACTATGATTAGCAAGAAAACTTTGTGTTCAAGTGATTAAAAAAGCTCAATATCATCCTCAATTTGTGGTCCTTCGAGCTTGCCTTCCGCCAGCAGTTGCCCATAAAACGCTACTTGGTTACGGCCATTGCCTTTAACAAAATACAGTGCATTGTCAGCCTGATTGAGCAAGGTGCCGGGATCAACCCGGGGATCGATTCCCACAATGCCCATAGAGATGCGGATCCCGCCTAAACGCTCCTGCTGCAATTGAGCCAAATTCTGGGTGAACTCCTGACACAATTCGATAAGTGCCCTGCGGCTGCGCGGCGCCGGCAAGATAACAAACTCATCACCGCCGAAACGGAACATAAGATCCTGAGCACTGAACACCTGTTTCATCAGCGCCGAAACCTGCAACAAGACTTCATCGCCATAGAGGTGACCAAAGGTATCGTTGATTTTTTTGAAGTAATCTATATCGAAGATGCAGATCCACAACTTGAGCTCCTCGTCGGCATCCTGACTTGCCTGCGCTTGCTCCTGCAGGAGGTCGCAGGCAATCTCCACCGAGCTATAAAGCTGTGGCAAAAAGGCCTTGCGGTTTAATAAATTGGTCAGGCTGTCGGTTTCACTCTCCACCACTATGTGAAAATAGTTCTCATAGACCTTGGCGAAACCTCTGAGTAGAACCCTGTCTTGCTCAGTCAATAAAGGCGCGCTGACCAAGAGCACCTTGGTGAGTTTGTCATTGATGATAATAGGAACGGCCAACTCCTGATGCAAACCGTTGGAAAAACAGATCTCCCTTCGTTGTTCAATACAGAGTTTGACCGACACCGCCAAGCTGGCGCTACTGACATTGCGCTGGCCATCCAGGCCCCCTTTACGCTTGGTCAGCTTATCCACATCCAGGATACACACCTCATCTATACTGAGCATTTGCGATACAGTGGACACCAGGCTCTCGGCCAGCGAATCCAACTGCCGCTGCTCGGTCAGTTGTACCACAGAATCGAGAATAGCTTCCGGTTCCCGGTTCATCGGCATATCTCCTCTACAGAGCGCTTGTCCATGCCACAGAGTGTAGTACAAGAGAAATTGACGAGAACGATGGACGAAGAAAAGGCATCCGAAGAGGCCCTTTTTCAAATAATTCTATCTTTGGTTAAACGCTCGCGCCGGGCTTCTTCTGCCGCTTCACGGGCCTTGCGTTTATCACATGGCTCATCACAATCACAGGCTTTTTCTATGCCCAAGACCCCGAGGCCACCACAGCTACCCTGCACCGCCTTGCGCTTGATTAAATAGCCCACAGACATCAGCAGGAAAAATGCCAGCAGTATCACAAAGGCTGCAATAAAAGTACTCATAAAGGCTCCAATTACTCTAGTCAACGAAGGCTTTAAACGCAGAGCTATAGTATACCTTAAACCCTTCGTCCTGTTTTTCAATCAGCATGATGGCCAGCTTTTCCTTTTCGGCCAGGGCCAGTGAGGCTTCTGTGCCCATCACCATCATGGCAGTGGCGAAACCATCGGCCGTCATACACTGAGGGTGCAACACTGTGACAGAGGCCAGTCTGTGCTCTACCGGAAAGCCGCTGCGGGGGTCAATAATATGAGTAAAGCGCTGTCCGTCTTCCTCATAGTAGTTGCGATAATCACCCGAGGTCGCCATGGCCATGGTGCCCGGCTCTATCACCTGTTGCACGGCCAGGCCATTATCCGCCGGCTGCTCTATCGCCACCCGCCAGGGTTTGCCATCGCCTTTGCTTCCCTTGACGCTGATCTCACCGCCAATCTCCACCAGATAACCTTTGGGCTGATACTTATCCAGCAAATGAGCCACTTTATCGACCCCAAACCCTTTGGCTATGGATGACAAGTCCACATAGACGCTGGACTGAGTCTTGCTGAGCCGGTCCCCTTCTATTTGAATGGCATCTATGCCCATTCTTGCCTTGGCGTTGGCTATCTGCTCGGCAGAAGGCACTTCCAAAGGCCGCTTATCCGGGCCAAACCCCCACAGGTTGACCAAGGGTCCCAGGGTAATATCGAGCGCGCCGTCGGTGAGCTGATATAGTCTAATTCCTTCACGAATATTGGTAATGGTATCGGCGGAAACGGCCTGGCTTTGGCCTGGCTTGAGCTGATTGAAACGTGAAAGCTCGGAGTCGGGCCTGTAGGTCGACATCTGGTCGTTCACCTGCTCCAGCGCCATATCGATTTCAGCCTGTAACAACTGAGCATCCGGCAAGCGCTCACTGTTGACCACCTTAATGTGATAAGTGGTGCCCATGGTGCTGCCGGAGAGTGCAATCACATCATCCTGACTACTGCACCCAGAAACAAAAAAGGCCAATCCTATGAGGACCAGCCAATTTGCCAGCGTTGTAAACTTAGCGGTCTTGAACTGCATACTATGAATTTCCCTTACAAACTGGCACTGCCCAAAGGCAGTGCCAGGGAATGAACTAATGCTTAGCCACCGAAGTCATCCAAGAGGATATTTTCATCTTCAACGCCAAGATCTTTCAGCATAGCAATTACCGCTGCGTTCATCATTGGAGGTCCACACATGTAGAACTCGCAATCTTCAGGGGCTTCGTGCGACTTGAGGTAGTTCTCATAGAGCACGTTGTGAATGAAGCCAGTGTAGCCATCCCAATTGTCCTCAGGCTGAGGATCGGACAGGGCCACATGCCAGACAAAGTTATCATTCTCTGCCGCCAGGCCATCGAAATCTTCAACATAGAACATTTCGCGCTTGGAACGAGCACCGTACCAGAAGCTCATCTTACGCTTGGACTTAAGACGCTTGAGCTGGTCGAAGATATGAGAACGCATAGGCGCCATACCTGCACCACCGCCGATAAAGACCATTTCAGCATCGGTATCTTTGGCAAAGAACTCACCGAATGGGCCGGAGATAGTGACTTTATCACCTGGCTTGAGACTCCAGATGTAAGACGACATCTTACCACAAGGCAGACTCAAATTCCGTGGTGGAGGCGTGGCAATCCGCACGTTCAGCATGATAATACCGAACTCTTCCGGATAGTTGGCCATAGAGTATGCACGAATGGTTTCTTCATCAACCTTGGATTCCAGGTTGAAGAAACCAAAGTGTTCCCAGTCACCACGATACTCTGCTGGAATATCGAAGTCTTTATACTTCACATGGTGAGCAGGGGCTTCAATCTGAATATAACCACCTGCACGGAAAGGTACAGACTCGCCATCAGGGATCTGCAGCTTGAGCTCTTTAATGAAGGTTGCCTTGTTATCGTTGGAGATAACAGTACATTCCCACTTCTTGATGCCGAAGATCTCTTCGTCCAGCTCAATTTCCATATCTGACTTGACGTTAACCTGACAAGACAGACGGCAACCCTTACGGGCATCACCCTTGCTGATGTGATCCAGTTCGGTTGGCAGAATATCACCGCCACCGGACTTAACGTTGACACGACACTGACCACAAGAGCCACCGCCACCACAAGCAGATGACACGAAAATACCGTTGTTGGCCAAAACGCCCAGCAACTTGCCACCGGCAGCAGTGGTAATCGCCTTGTCTGGGTCACCGTTGATGCCAATAGTAATATCACCGCTGGAGACCAACTTGGATTTGGCGAACAGGATCACCAGTACCAGGATCAGAACTATCGCGGTAAACATACTCACACCGAGGTAAACCTCGAGCGGAGTAGACTTAAAAATACCAAGAATATCCATTAACTTATCCTTAGAGGTTCAATTTCGGAAGCCGCTTGGTGCCCCTTAAAGGGACACACCAGAGAACGACATGAAACCTAAGGCCATCAGACCTGCAGTGATAAAGGTAATACCCAGACCACGCAGACCATTAGGCACATCAGCATACTTCAGCTTCTCACGGATACCGGCCAACAGGACGATAGCTAATGCCCAGCCAAAACCGGAACCGAAACCGAACACCAGGCTCTCACCCAGGTTGTAGTCACGTTCAACCATGAAAGATACCGCACCGAAAATCGCACAGTTTACTGTGATCAGCGGCAGGAAGATCCCCAAGGCGTTGTAGAGTGGCGGGAAGTACTTATCCAGAGCCATTTCCAGGATCTGAACCAAGGCTGCGATAACACCGATAAAGGTAATGAACTTAAGGAAGCTCAGATCGGCATCCGGTACACCTGCCCAAGCCAGTGCGCCAGGAGCCAGAATACCTTGATAGATTATCTGGTTAACAGGTACTGAAATGGTCAGCACCACGATAACCGCAACCCCAAGCCCCATGGCCGTCTTCACTTTCTTGGAAACTGCCAAGAAGGTACACATCCCCAGGAAGAAGGCCAGTGCCATGTTTTCGATGAAAACAGAGCGAATTAACAAACTGATATAATGTTCCATCGCGCTTACCCTTTTGCTTCTACTTGCTCTGGCTTATAAGTGCGGATTATCCAAATCAGAATACCGATCAGGAAGAAGGCACTTGGCGGCAGCAGTAACAGGCCGTTGGGCTGATACCAGCCACCGTCTGATACTTTGGAAAGTATCTCGACGCCAAACAGCGAACCGTTACCAAAGAGTTCACGGACAAAACCTACGCTCATCAGTACCAGACCATAACCCAGGCCATTACCTATACCATCCATAAAGCTCATCAGCGGCGGGGTCTTCATCGCATAGGCCTCGGCGCGACCCATCACGATACAGTTGGTAATAATCAAACCAACGAATACCGACAGCTGCTTGGCGATGTCATAAGCGTATGCCTGCAACACCTGATCCACCACGATTACCAACGAAGCAATAATGGTCATCTGCACGATAATCCGCACACTGGCAGGAATATGGTTACGTATGATGGAGATAAACAGGTTGGAAAACGCGGTTACCGCCGTCAGTGCTATGGTCATAACCAATGCGGTTTCCAGCTTACTGGTTACCGCCAGGGCACTACACACCCCGAGGATCTGCAGCGCAATAGGGTTATTGCTGACTATAGGTCCGGTGAGAACCTGTTTGAGTTCTTTACTATCGGCCATTAGCTCAATCCTCCATTGCGTGCTTTTTCAATAAAGCGAGCAAAACCTTCCTCGCCCAGCCAGAATGTCAGCGAGTGCTGAACACCATTACTGGTCAGGGTTGCACCAGACAAGGCATCAACACCATGAGCTGACTCGGCAACGGCGGGGTTTTTGGTCACAGTAATAGCTATGTTACCCTGCTCGTCAAATAGCTTCTTACCCTGCCATTTGGCTTTCCAGCTTGGATTTTCAACTTCACCGCCCAGTCCCGGGGTTTCCCCTTGGTTGTAATAAACCAGGTTCTGGATGGTGTTCATGTCAGGTTCCAAAGCCAGGAAGGCGTACATGGTTGACCACAGGCCATAGCCATGAACCGGCAGGATAACGCTGGTCACTTTACCGGCATCATCACGCACCAGATAAACCACGGCGTTTTTGGCAATCCGCTTAACCGAAGCAATGTCATGCTCAGGCACCACAGAGGTGGCAGGATCACGAGAGGCTTTCTGTTGATCATAGGTATCGCCGTTGATATCTGTGACTTCGTCACCGGTTTTCAGCTCGATAACCTTGGCTTCAACATACTTCTTGTAAGTTTCCAAAACCACATCTTTGCTGACCTTGCCGGATTTGGTATCGATCAGATTGGCGGCTTCCAGAATAAACTTCTGCTTATCCAGCAGCTTGTTTTCCTGCTGGGTTGGCTTGAGCAGTACCGCTGCGGTCGATACGAAAATCGAGCAGACAAGACACAGGCCAACGACAACAAATAGCGTTCTTCCGAACGAATCCTTATTACTAGCCACGAGCAATCCTCCGCTTGATGTTTGCCTGGACTACAAAATGGTCAAACAGTGGCGCAAACAGGTTGGCAAACAGAATCGCCAGCATCATGCCCTCAGGGAATGCAGGGTTGATGACACGGATAAATACTGCCATGGCACCTATCAGGATACCGTAAGCCCATTTGGCCTGGTTGGTGAAGGAAGCCGACACTGGGTCAGTGGCCATAAACATCATACCGAAGGCAAAGCCACCCAGAACCAGGTGCCAGTACCAAGGCATGGCAAACATATGGTTGGTTTCAGAACCGACCAGGTTCAGCAACAGAGAGACGGCAATCATACCGACCATCACGCCGCCGACAATGCGCCAGGAAGCGATACGGGTATAGATGATAACCAGACCACCGAGCAGGATAGCCAGGGTAGAAACTTCACCGACAGAACCAGGAATAAAGCCAAAGAAGGCGTCCCACCAGTTCTGGTTGAAGGCGTAGTCCAGAGTACCTGAAGCCGCTTGACTCAGCGCGGTAGCGCCGGAGAAACCGTCGGCAACCACCCAAGAAGTGTCACCGGACATATTCAACGGATAGGCAAAGAACAGGAAGGCACGACCGGCCAGTGCTGGGTTGAGGAAGTTACGTCCGGTACCACCGAACACTTCCTTGGCCACAACCACACCAAAGGTGATACCCAGTGCCACCATCCACAATGGGATAGTCGCCGGCAAGGTCAAGGCAAACAGCACAGAGGTTACGAAGAAACCCTCGTTGACTTCATGACCACGAACCGAGGCGAACAGCACTTCCCAAATACCACCGACCGCGAAGGTCACTGCATATATAGGCAGGAAGAAACAGGCGCCATACCACATCAAGGTGGCCCAGCCGGAATCGGCTGTCAGCTGAGTACCGAAGAGCTCAAACAGACCCACCTGCCAAACATCGGGAGTACCGAAGCCAGCGGCCAGGGCGATTTGCGCCTGTAGACCCACGTTGTACATCCCGACAAACATGGCGGGGAAAGTACAGGCCCAGACAGTAATCATCATGCGTTTCAGATCCAGGTTATCGCGTACGTGGGTCTTGCCCTTGTTCACTTTACCCGGGGTGTAAAAAATGGTCGCTGCGGCTTCATAGAGCGCATACCACTTCTCGTATTTACCGCCCTTTTCAAATTGCGGTTCAATACGCTCAAGAAAATCTTTCAAGCTCATAAGCCTTCCCTCTCGACGGTCTCCAAGCAGTCACGCAGGTATGAACCATAGTCATACTTACCGGGACATACGAAAGTACACAGTGCCAGGTCTTCCTCATCCAGCTCCAGCGCACCCAATGCCACGGCGCCATCGGTATCACCAGAGATAAGATCGCGCAGCAACATAGTGGGCAGAATATCCAGAGGCATCACCCGCTCATAGTTGCCAATAGGCACCATGGCCCGCTCGGAACCACCGGTACTGCTGGTCATATTGAACAGTCGGGAAGGACTCAAGTGGCCCAGGAAAGCACGGGTAATAGAGTATTTATCGGATCCAGGCATCACCCAACCGAAGAACTCTTTCTCAGTACCCTCTTCAATCAGGGTCAACTGCTGAAAGTAGCGTCCCATATAAGCATGAGGACCTATTGCAGTACGGCCGTTAAGCACAGAACCTGAGATAACCCGAACTTGGCCATCGGCTTCGTCTTGGGTCAGGGCTTGTGTGCTGGCACCCAGCAGAGTGCGCACTAAGCGAGGGTTCTTGGCTTTGGGGCCAGTGATGGCCACTACGCGCTGGTTGTTCAGTTCACCTGTGGTAAACAGCTGACCGATCGCAATGACATCCTGGTAACCCAGGTACCATACGCTGCGACGGGCAGAGGCAGGCATCAAGAA
Source organism: Shewanella indica (assembly GCF_033842865.1). NCBI lineage: Bacteria > Pseudomonadati > Pseudomonadota > Gammaproteobacteria > Alteromonadales > Shewanellaceae > Shewanella > Shewanella indica. Next base: position 2,514,102 of record NZ_JAWXXR010000001.1, on the reverse strand, counting down.
GTGGATATGAGTCCCAGGCAGACCCGCTGGATGGGGGCCAGCAAACTCTTCCACTTGGGCATTAGCCGCTGGAATGTCTGCTCCTGGTGCTTTACAGACGAAGACTTTGTCTGTCAGTCGGGCCAGTACTTTCAGGCCGTTGACGAAATCGTCTTTATGCTCAGCGATAACAACTTGAGGATCGCCCGCCAGTGGCTGGGTGTCCATGGCTGTCACGAAGATAGCCGCTGCTGTCGCATCCACTGCCGGCACCTTACTGAAAGGACGGGTGCGCAATGCGGTCCACATACCTGATTCAATCAGATTATCGCGAACCTGCTGCGGTTCCAGAGTATCCAGAGCCTGGGCATCATACTTGGCAAAAGAGACGGCGTCGTCCCCTTCTATGTCTATGACGACCGACTGCAGAACACGTTTGGCGCCGCGGTTGATTTCTAATATTGTGCCACTGGCCAAAGCCGTATATTTAACGCCAGGATTCTTTTTATCCTCAAAAATCACCTGACCTTTTTGCACTTTATCGCCCACTTTGATCTTCATCGTTGGACGTAAGCCAATATACTCTTCACCCAAAGTAGCTACGTGTTTAATGGCTGGGCCATCATGGATAACTTGCTTTGGTCCGCCTGCTATAGGCAAATCCAATCCTTTCTTAATTGTAATCATATCCACATGCACTACGTTTTGAAGGAAAGACAATGCGCCGCGTTCCTGCTAACCCCCGACTCTCACACAAAAAAATCGAGCGTTGAGCTAGCGCAGATTTATCACAGAAATGCGATCGCAATCACGCTGGTCGCGCGCATTTTACCCCAATTGAAACGCTATCGCCACGAAAATTGTAGTGTTTTAACCTGCTTTCAAAGTGACCAAGAGAGAATTGAGCCAAACGAGTTAAGCAGAGATAGCGATAAGCAGGCAAAAGGCAGGATTTTGTCCTGACTCATAAATTTATACCTTTAATTTTTAAAGAAATAATCGACTAAATAGTCGAAAATACTTATTTCATCTTCACAGCTTTACCGGGGAGGCTCTGCTTCAAAATTTCATTCGATAGCCCAGCTGTAAACGTCGACCAACACTTGCCAACAAACCACTGTCATCTTCACGTAACGGACTAGCGTCATCGAGCAGATCCTCGGCGCGAAAATAGAGCTGATGTTTTGAGTTGAAGTCATAACTCAGCAGCAGATCCAGCTGCATGCTGTCCTTAGCCGTCACCTGAGGGGTAAGGCTTGCCACTTCTGAACGATATATACCCTGAGCTCTGGCCTTAAAGCCGCCCCACTCCAGACCGGCATGAAGACTCAAGGCATGCTCAGGCAACCAAGGCAACTGCTCATCGACCATCAGGCAAGGTCCACTCAGCATAAGGCAACCCGAATGCTGCGCCTTGGCTTGGGTATAATGATACTTGAGCCCCATGGGCCAATTGACACTGCCTGAGTCCAGCCGGTAATCGAGCGCCAGTTCGGCGCCTTTAACATCTACTTCTCCGAGATTGTATTGATTGAGGCGCAGCGCAGGGTCGCAGAAGCTACTTGCGGTGCAGTCAAAATGCAGATTGTCGAAGTCTCGCTGGTACAGGCTCAGTGCACTTTTCAGCCTACCTGACTCAAAGCGGCCACCGAGTTCATATTGCCAGGCTTGCTGGGAGCGTTGCCCCTGGTTGCCGGGGCTCGCCGCCGCCCAGGCCCTGCCGGCACTGATGAACAGGCTCAGTGCCTCCCCGCGCCAACTGAGCTTGGCCGTGGGTAACCATTCACTTTCGGAGAAATCCGCGGCTGAAAGCGGCACGGTTTCGCTGCTGCGCTCCAAGCTGACATCTTCATAGCCGACGCCGAGCTCCAGAGTCACGGCCGACCAGTTGAGCTCAGCCGTCACCGCCGAGCTCCAGACACTGGCCTTGTCATCAATCCTGATACTCAGACTCTGCGCGGTATCACTCAGCAGTCCATCCTGCCATAACCAACTCCCCAGGCCGGGGGCCTGCTCGGCCTTGTCTCTGTGCCAGCGGGCACTGTAACTCACCTTGTGGCGACCATACTGAGTAATGGCCTGAGTCTGGATCCCCATAGCCTCGAAGTCATCATCACGGCGAAAGTCGACCAATGAAACCGCGCCGATAGCATCGGCATCCAAGGCCGCCAGTTGCTCAAGCACGTCACCTTGAATAAAGGCGCCATCGGCAAAACTCATCTGCAACTGCGAGCTGTGATGGCTATGGTAGTAAAGCTCGGTAAACACTCGAGAGCCGGCGCTAGGCTCAACGCGGTGTGACAGCTGATATCTGTGACTGCGGTTCTTGAGTCTATCCTGCGTGGCAGCGCCATACACCAGTTCAGGGTTCAGTTGCCAATCGGCAGCCGTCAGCCCCATTCCCGGCAAAAACTGCCGCAGCTGTGAATACTGATACTTGAATTCAGTATGTTGCCGACTGCGGGCACCCGGCAAGCTGTTGGCCGCTATCTTGAAAAGGACCTTGGTCTGGCTGTCGTCTTGCCCCTGCTCGGCGCTTCTCGGCTCCTGCCAGGGTTGCTGGCGCCTGTGGCTCGCCTGCAGCAACACCTTATAATCATCGGCATCAATCAGGCCGCGGCCCTCGGCGCCCCAACCTTTATCTTCATTGCCTTGAAGCCGCACGCTCTTGCCCGGAGATTCCTGCAACCCCAGGCTTTGGGTTTCCAAAACGCCAAAACTGCCGCTACCGCCATAGAACAAGCTACCGGCGGCATTGGCCCTGCTGGCAACCAGGGTATCGGGATCCGGCAGTTGCCACAAATAAGGTGCAGAATAAGGTGCCGGCGCCAGATTGACCCTGTCTTCGATAATCGCTATTCCGGAATGGCCGCTGCCACCGGCGCCGCGGATACTGAAACTGCCAGGCAGGGTTGGGATAAGCTCGCCACCGGCAGTCAATTGCCGCTCGGCCGAGTCATAGTACATGGCATTGATTGCTGCGGGCTCAAAAGCCGGATGGTCAGCAGCCAAAGCTTCGGAAGCACGCGCCCACTGCCCGGCCAAACTCCCGCTCACCAAAACGGCCACTGCACTCACCTTAAGCAAGCCACGCCTCTGACTCATATCCCAATCCCCTATCAGCAGTTACCGCATATTTAATGTTATATTTTTGTAAACTAACTGATTTGCGAATAAAAAAAAGCGACTTGAGTAAATATCAAGCCGCTTGATTGAGCGAGGTAAGCCGGGCGGGATTAGAGCTGCTTCAGCAGTTCCTCACTCAACTTGAGATCGTCGTTACGGTTAACGCTGACACCGGCGGCAATAATATTGCGGGCAATATCCTGCGCCTGCTCCAGAGAATGCATCTGATAGGTACCGCACTGGTATTCGTTCAGCTCGGGAATAGCCTTTTGATCTTGTACCTTGAGCACATCTTCCATGGCTGCCAACCAGGCATCGGCAACCCGGCCTTCTGCCGGTGTCCCGATAAGGCTCATGTAAAAGCCGGTGCGGCAACCCATGGGTGAAATATCTATGATCTCCACTCCGTCACCATTGAGGTGATCGCGCATAAAGCCGGCAAACAGGTGTTCCAGAGTATGAATGCCACGCTCGCTGAGAATATCCTTGTTGGGCGCGCAAAAACGCAGGTCAAATACCGTAATGGTATCGCCCTTTGGTGTGCTCATGGTCTTGGCCACCCGCACTGCCGGTGCCTCCATCTTGGTATGGTCCACGGTAAAGCTGTCTAACAATGGCATGGGTATTCTCCCTTGGATGGCAAGCAGGCTTGCACTGTTATATGGTTTCGCGTCTCAAAGCGCTATTATTACAGCGCCAAAACACAAATGCAGCCCCTGGAGGCGGTTTATCAAGCTAGGACTTTTAACCTCGGCACTTGGGCGACTCAGGCACGGCGCTTTGGGCATCCCATTCGGCCTGAGTATAAGTGTGCATGGACAGAGCGTGCACGCCATTGGCCAGTTCTTCCGCCAATGCCTGATTCACTTCTCTATGGCGAGCCAGCAGACGCTTGCCATCAAAGGCTTCACTGACAATGATCACCTTGAAGTGCGTCTCTGAATTAGGCGGCACATGGTGATTGTGGCTCTCGTTGATGACTTCTATATGACTCGGCGTCAGGGCGAGGTGCAACTTCTGCTCTATGGTCTGGGCAACGGACATGGTAAAACCTGATATAAACTGTTGGGATTGGCGGCAGGTTACTGCGTCGGCGAACAAAGATCAATCCGACAATTTTCAACCACCAGGGGGATGAAAACCCAATTTGAGCCGCCGATAGGTGAGATTGAGCCTGGGCTCTGTGAGTTTCAGCCTTCTTGGCAATGCATGTTGCCACTCCTGCTGCATCGGCCAGCGCATCAACAAGAGATCGCCCGAGTTAAGCCTGAGCCGCAGCTTCTCGCCGCTTTGCTTGTGTCTCAAATCAAAATCGCGCCCGGCGCCCAGACTGATTGAAGCGATATCGGCCCCCTCAGCCAGCTCAGGTTCATCGTCGCAGTGCCAACCCATGGCGTCGTGGCCATCGGCATAACGGTTTACCAGCACGCCGTTGCTGTCAAGCTGCCAGTCCCGATCCAGCTTTTGCCTTAGCCGTAACAGATATTTGGGCCAGGGAAGCGCCCTGACCAATAACCCTGAGTAGCGATAATCACAGCCGGGATCGCCAAACCACACCTGAGTACGGGGAATGGCGTGACGCTTACCGAATATTTCAAGCTCGGGGCGAGTCAGGGGATAATGCTCCGCCTCGCGCCAAATGGCATCCTGCTGGGCTGGATTGAGATAACCGCGCACCAGCAACATAGGCGGCTGCTCAAACCGCTGCACGCCTGTTACCGACTCAGCAGATGACCCAGGCTCAAGCGCAAACAGCGACTGCTGTATCTCTTTTGAACTCATATTTGAACTCACCTTTGAACTTCATGGCATTGCTTCTCTGTGGCTTATTGCCCGGCTTAAGCCTTCTTTATTACATAATGACCAAGGCAGACTTTCGCAAATATCGCCTTGAGCGCCAGTATTTGCGATAATCCGCGCAAATTCGTCCTTTAAGCCCAGTTATATGACTAGCCAGTTCTCAGCCGCTGATATTCAGCTCACTCTGCACCGCTATCCCGAAGAGCAGGAATCCAACCTCCAGGCCTGGGATGCCGCCGATGAACACCTGCTCAAACAGCTCGCCGAGGAAGAGGCGCCTCAATCTGTGCTTATTATCAACGACAGCTTTGGAGCCCTGCTGTGCGCCATTCGCCGACGTTACCCAGATGCAAAGATTCACTGGAGCTCGGATGCCCGCACTTCCCACCTTGGCGCTCGACAGAATCTTGAGAAAAACCATCTCAGCGATGCCGACATTCACTGGCTAAACAGTCGGGAAATGCCTGCTTGTGTACCCGATACCATATTGCTGAAGCTGCCCAAGAACCTCAACTTTTTTGCCTGGCAGCTGACCATGCTGGCCAATATGCTTCCCGCCGGTACCCGGGTATTGATTGGCGCCAAGGCCAAATCCATCAATCAAGCCTTGTTGGCCCTGATTGGCAAACATCTGGGCCAGGCCAGCGCCAGTCTGGCATGGAAAAAGACCCGGGTGATTACCGCTTTTGCCGATGGCCAGGCACGCGAATTGCCTGCCCCCAGCGAGTGGCCCCTTGGCGAATTCGGCCTCAACATCTGTAATCTCAGCAATGTATTTGCCGCCGGCAAACTGGATATCGGCGCCCGTTTGATGTTGGCCAACCTCCCCGAAGGTGAGTTTAGCTCTGTGGTGGACCTGGGCTGCGGCAATGGCGTTTTGGGGCTGGCGGCGGCCAAACGTTATCCCGAGGCGAGCATTCACTTTGTCGATGACTCAGAGATGGCCGTGGAAAGTGCCCGGCTCAACTGGCAGGGCAATGGCTTTGAAGCCGAACGCGGCCACTTCTATTGGGATGACTGTCTGAGTCATTTGAGCGCCGGCGTCGCACCGGATCTGGTGCTCTGTAACCCGCCGTTTCATCAGGGAGAGGCCATCACAGATCATATTGCCTGGCAGATGTTCCTCGATGCCAGACGGCGTCTGGTGAACGGCGGCATACTGCATGTGGTCGGCAACCGTCACCTGGGCTACCACATCAAGCTCAAGCGCCTGTTTGGCAACTGCAAGACCATAGCCTCCAATGGTAAGTTTGTGATCCTGCAAGCCTCTAAATAAAAGGCCAACAAGAGTAAACCTTGTTGACCCATTCCGGCCCCCGTTGGGAACCTGGAAAGAAACAGGCCGGGAGAGACCCCGGCCTGTGTAGTTAAATTTTGTGATTTCATGCGGCAACTTGGCCGCGTCTGTAACGCAAGCCGCCAAGCAGTACCAGACTCGCGAGCGCCAGCACTGACAGGCTGCCGCCGGCATCGACTATCACAGTCGCGCCATCATCTCTGTCCCATTCGCGACTCTCCAGCGGCAAGGCATAGAGGCTATTGCTTTCATAAGAACTTATGGTTGCCACTATGTCACTGTAACCGGGTTCATAGAGGTCGATCAGCACATCATAGTGATCGCTGGGGTAGCCGCTCTCTAACGTGGTGAGCACTTCAAAGTCATCCTGGGTACTGTCTCCCTGAATGTAGAACACCTCAGTGCTGTAGTAATGCTCCCAGTCACCGCCGTTGCGGCTCAGATAAAGCTCGGCATAAACGGGCACAGACTCGGCCGGATCATTACCGTAAACATCGGCATCGAAGCGCACCGCAAAGCTGCGATAAAAGCCATCAGAGTCATAATCATCATAAAGGTAGCTGGCCGCCTCATAAAAGCTGAACTCATGGTAATAGCTGTGGGCAGTAGTGGAGACCATCCGCTGCGGCGCGGCTTGGATCTTGGGCAGTTTCTGTTTATTGGCAATCATCTGCTCGCGGGTCATGCGCTCACCGGAAACCTGAGCTCCGGTAGATTGCCACTCCTGCTGCAGTTGCTTGAGCAACTGCCTGTGTTGTGCCGCCCGTAGCTTCGCGCCTGAGCTATCCTGTTCATCGCTCGGTTGCTGCGCTTTTTGGCCGATGGAGACTTGTCCGCCGACAGGCTCCTTGGCATAGGCAGCAGGCAGAGCCCCAAACAGAGCCAAAAACAGCGACAGGCTAAATACAGTGTAAGATAATAATTTCATAGTGCTTCTCCACAGGGCGCATCCCGCGCTTATTCGGGTTTAGGGAAGGTGCGAACAAGTCCCATGTGTGCTCTGCGTCGGCTTCCAGGCCTGGATGCAAGGCGTGGTTCGCAGCAAATGGCCCTAGTCCTTTGCAAGAAGCACAACATAGCAGGCAGGTCTGTAAGCCACGCCCTTCGGGGCTTTCACAGCAACCGGCTCTCTGCGTTATCCGACTTCGACAGGCCCCGGCATGCCTTCAGTCAGATGCCTTGAGCGCCAATTGCTGTGCAAGCCACTCTCTACAAAAGAGAAGGCCACGAGGACTTATTCGCACCTTCCTTAGCATTATTAAAAGTCAGCCTGGGTGAACATGAGATGAACGGTTTCTGTCAGCCGATGTTCATCTTGGAAGGAGTACAACTGACCGGGCCTGAGCGAAAACCGGGGGTGAAGGACAGATAGAGAGTGAAGGCCCGGCTGGCTATTTCATCCACCGCGGGGATCTTTTACACTGGGCCAAGCGTTTCCAAAAGGGCAAAACCATGAAAAGGGGCAGTAAAATCAAGCATCAAGCTTATCACTCAAGCGGAATTATCGCGGCAAGCATGCTATTGCTGTCGCTGGCTTTCGCTCAGCCCCTGCATGCTGGCCCCTTTGCCAAGCCGGAACGAACGACTCAGGCCCAGGAGGCCAAGCTGAAAGTCCGCAGCGGCGATGAAGCCGCCAGACTGGTGAAGCAGGCTTATGGCGGTAAGGTACTCAGGGTGCAGTCTGTGAAGGTCAACGGCAACCCGGGGTATCGGGTCAAACTGCTGCAGGACAGTGGCCGAATTGTCTATGTCTCTGTGGATGCCCGCAGCGGCCGCCTGCAGGCAAACTGACAGGAAATAGCTTATGCGACTGTTATTGGTAGAAGATGATGCCGCCTTACAGGCCAACTTAAAACAGCATCTGCAAGAGGCAGGTTTCAATCTGGATACGGCATCAGACGGCGAAGAAGGGCTGTTTCTGGCGGCGGAGTATCCCTATGATGCCGCCATTATCGATATCGGCCTGCCCAAACTCAGCGGCATAGCACTGATTGAACAGATGCGCGCCAAGGGACTGGATTACCCTGTGCTGATCCTCACCGCCAGAGATGGCTGGCAAGACAAGGTGGAAGGCCTGGATGCCGGCGGTGATGACTACCTCACCAAACCCTTCCACCCCATGGAGCTCACCGCCAGGATCAAGGCTTTAATCCGCCGCAGCGCCGGTAAGGCCAGCCCCTTGCTGCAAAGTGGCCCTGTCACCCTGAATACCAGCAGCGGTGAAGTGAGACTCGGCAAACACAGCGTCAGCCTCAGCGCCTCCGAATACAAATTGCTCGAGTATCTGATGCTGCATCAGGGCGAAGTCACTTCCAAGAGTCTGCTTATCGAGCATATCTATGATCAGGACTTTGATCTCGACTCCAATGTGATTGAGGTATTTATTCGCCGTTTGCGCAAGAAGCTGGATCCCGAGGGCACGCTTGGGCTTATTGAAACCCTGCGTGGTCAGGGTTATCGCCTTAATACGCTTCCTGTCAGAGATAACCCCTGATGAAGCCCTTGCCTGCAAGGCTGCTGCCCGGTTCACTCAAGGGCCGGTTGGTGATCAGCGCCCTGCTGTTGAATCTGGTGCTCTTGCCGCTTATCGGCGTGACCCTGAGCGATGCCTTTCGTGCCCAATTGACCCACGCGGTAAAAGATGAACTCAGCGCCGCCCTTTATGGAGTATTGGCATTGGCAGAAGTGGAACAGGGCGAACTGGTTCTGCCGGATCAATTACAAGACAAACAGTTCAACATAGATCAATCCGGGCTCTACGCCTTGGTCAGCAGCCAAGGCAAACTGGTATGGCATTCGCCTTCCTTTATCGGTATGCCGCCTCCGGGCAAGCTTCCAAGCCCACCACTCGGTGAAGGCCGCTTTGGCGAAATGCTTCTCCTGGGCAAACCCCACTTCAATTACAGCTTCAGCGCCAGCTTTGCCTCGGCCTCGAATAATGGCCGGGATATTCCCTTTACCGTACACATCATCAAAGATCAGACCGGCTTTGAGCAAACCCAAGGCGCCTTCAGCCGCCAGCTCTGGCAATACCTGGGACTATTGATGCTGTTCCTGTTACTGGTACAAGGTGGCTGGCTCTGGTGGACACTCAAACCACTGGCGCGCTTTCGCGCCGAGCTCGAAGCGGTAGAGCAAGGCAAACGGCAACATCTCGGCAGCGACTATCCCAAGGAGCTGCAACAGGTCGCGACCCAGCTCAATGCCCTGATAAGCAACGAACAGCGCCAACGCCAGCGTTATCGCAACGCCTTGTCGGATCTGGCCCATAGCCTGAAAACACCGCTGGCGGTACTGCAAAGCCTCAAGTCTTTGCCGAGCGATGCCCAAGAGCCCATCAGCCAAATCAACGCCAGCATAGGCCACCAGTTGAAGCGAGCCCAAAGTGCCGGCAGCGGCGCTTGGCACCAAGGGGTGAACAGTAAAACCGTGGCCGACAAACTGCTGCGAACCCTTGGCAAGATTTATGCGGACAAGGCGCTGGAGTTTGAGGCTGAGCTGGCAACAAATGCCCTGTTTTACGGTGATGAAGCCGACCTGGCCGAACTCCTCGGCAATCTATTGGATAACGCCTGCAAGGCAGCAAATAGCAAGGTCGCCCTCAAAACCTGGGTTAGCGAAAAAGGGCTGAACCTCTGCATCGAAGACGATGGCCCGGGCATTACTGAGCAGCAAAAAAACCAGCTGTTCGAGCGCGGTGTCAGAGCCGATAACTACCAACAAGGTCATGGTATAGGACTGGCGATAGTCAAAGATCTGCTGCAGAGCTACCAAGGCCAGTGGCAAATAGATCAATCTCCCCTGGGCGGCGCCCGCTTCACCCTGTTTTTACCCAGAAGTTGAGATTGGGAATAGTACATTCATTCCCCATCCTTGGGCGCTCGACGAAAACGTCTGACCTACAAGGACGTAGGAAATGCCTAATTTGTCTGGAACAAAATTCGGCCCTGTTTTCGACAGTCACAGTTCCGCCTGTGCCTAGAAATGAGGTGCATGTCTGCGAACACTTCAGCTACTCAGGACTAACAGTATTGCACTAATCCCCCCTCGGTGTCGCCGACAGCCGTTGGCGCAGATAACGTGGTTAAGCAGCGGCCAATCACCTGCGGTGCGCTTTTCGCACAGGCGATCCTGTGACATGGCGAGAGTTGCATAGCAACATGCTTTCGAGCGCGAGCCAGGGATGGTGAGCTGGCCGTTAAACAGGGACGTTGTTCGAGTACGTCCCTTATCTCCTTAGATGGAGTGTATGCCGACATTTGTCTGGAACAAATGCGGTGGTAAGCTCTGCCTCGCCATCCCTGGCTCGGAAGGTCACAGTTCCGCCTGCGCCTGGAAAATAGGTGTATGTCTGCGGGAATATAAGCAACTTCAAGCAACACTATTCTTGCAGAATTGTACCAATCCCTCCTCGGGAAATAACCGCTGCCCTAAGTAGCGTTGATAGCCTATATGCGAAAGTTGTTGGTTATGCTCAATACCATGATGAAAAATCGAACCCGAATGGGGCGAAAGCTATCACAATTAGCGAAATACCTATTGACGGAATGCCGCAGTCACTTGTTATGTTTCAATGCCTCGTTCCTTAAGCATATTTTTAAAAACTATTTGAGCCCATTTAATTACTATTTCAGAATTCCCAAGTTCATCTTTATCCAGGTAAGAGATGAGGACAGGATATCCTCCGCTGGGACAATACTTTGAATGTTCGAATCCATCCCATTCCAAACCCAACCCACGAACAGGTATGCTGGGGTCTCCGTTAACCCAGTAACTTACTTTTTCAAAATATCCCGCGGATATAAGAGATTCACCAATGTTTATTGCTTGTTCTACGGATTGAAAACAAACAGGTTGATAGGTAGTTTTATTGGTCGAAGAGCAACCTAGTAACAGGAGGCTTAAAAAAGCGAGGAGCCAAACTCTCATAATATCTTCCTTGAAAAATAAAACCGCGATCACCGGTTTGTCCAGTGCGGCGCATTGTTATATGCCTTTTTGGTTACGATATGAAGCATAACTTTTTAAACCAAATGCAACTGTTAAACATAGGCAAAGTAACGGAATGAAATAATACAGCCAATATAATTGTTCAAAAAAGGCATTAATTGGCTTACCCGTGGAGAAGAAAAATCAAGAAAAATCAAGCCACCCACTTTAAAACAATAACTTAATCTTCTTTCGGTCTGCGTTCAAGCACCGCTAGGGGATTTGAGCACCCGGAGGTAGAAAGATATCCGTGAGTTGCAGAGGTTTGATGAAATCGAACCGATTTCACGCAAAAATGCGAGATTTGAGCCGTGCAAGCCCCACCCATGGTTCAGGGGATTTCAATGACTGCGGTTGAGATAGAGTGGGGTTCAAGCCGTTTGAAAGTACTGGCAACTGGTTGCAAAATGCCGTCGTCGCTTCTCCAAATGTTCGCAGTAACAGCTGAGCTCTTGCAAGGTGCCTACCGGTCCACGAAATAGTCTTCCAAATTCAGTGGTAAGCTTGAGCCAGTTCTCATGAGGGATATTCAACCGCGTCAGTAGCTTGGCACTCTTTTCACCTATCGCGCCACGTTTATCATTGCGAATACAGCGCCCGGTATCATCCACCAATTCAAGATAATCCTTGAGCCCAAACGTAATACCACTGGGCTGGTTATCGCATTCATTACCGATAAAGGGCAGTAACCTGGCGGGTTGTTCGCATTTCAATGCTGCCTGAATACGTAGCTGAATGCTGGTATGTGCCGACTGCTCAGGCGTATCGGCCATCTTGGCTCTGATGGGCAAAAATCAAGCCACCCACTGTAAAACAATAACTTAATCTTCTTTCAGTCTGCGTTCAAGCACCGCTAGGGGATTTGAGCACCCGGAGGTAGAAAGATATCCGTGAGTTGCAGAGGTTTGATGAAATCGAACCGATTTCACGCAAAAATGCGAGATTTGAGCCGTGCAAGCCCCACCCATGGTTCAGGGGATTTCAATGACTGCGGTTGAGATAGAGTGGGGTTCAAGCCGTTTGAAAGTACTGGCAACTGGTTGCAAAATGCCGTCGTCGCTTCTCCAAATGTTCGCAGTAACAGCTGAGCTCTTGCAAGGTGCCTACCGGTCCATGAAATAGTCTTCCAAATTCAGTGGTAAGCTTGAGCCAGTTCTCATGAGGGATATTCAACTGCGTCAGTAGCTTGGTACTCTTTTCACTTATCGCGCCACGTTTATCATTGCGAATACAACGCCCAGTATCATCCACCAATTCAAGATAATCCTTGAGCCCAAACGCAATACCACTGCGCTGGTTATCGCATTCATTTCCGATAAAGGGCAGTAACCTGGCGGGTTGTTCGCATTTCAATGCTGCCTGAATACGTAGCCGAATGCTGGTATGTTCCGACTGCTCAGGCGTATCGGCCATCTTGGCTCTGATGGGATTGAGGTCAACGTAGGCCATGCAGGTTAACACCGCGGCTTCATCCAGTAAGGCTTGTGATTTAAATCTTCCTTCCCAGAATCGGCCGGTACAGTTATCTTCCTGATTGGCTTGACGCGCTATCGGTTCGTTGAGACAACGCATGAACCAACTGATGTCACATAACCTGCTGCGATAAATCGCAATAGTATGCTTCAGCCTGGGAACTTCATGCGCTTCAATCAGCTCACCCTGGGTGAATTTGCGGGTCAACTCATCACCTTTGAACAGCTTGTGCCATTGCTCAAGCACTTCTCTGTCTGTCCATCGGTTTGCTGTCTCTATATCGATATGCAACACCAGATGCAGATGATTACTCATGATGGCGAATGCCGCCACATCAATGGCAAAAACAGCTTCCAGTTCAAACAATAACGATTCCACCCAACCACGGCGGTGGTCATAATTCTTACCCGAGTAGGCATCATCACCACACAGAAAGGCTCGCCGCACCACGCGGCTGCAACAGTGGTAGTAGGGCGTATCTTCAAGGCTGATTTGAGTTCGGCGAGGGCGCGGCATAATAACCTCCTTGTTAAATGCTTAAACAAAGCATAGTCGGAGACTAACTAGCGCGCCATTAATGCTGGGTGTCCATTTTTTATGTCCTTAATGCTGGGTGTCCATTTTTTATGATGCTGGGTGTCCATTTTTTATGTTTTATTTCCAATAAACTAGGTCTTAGCTTCTGGCTAAGCAGCCGCCAATCACCTGCGGTGCGCCTTTCGCACAGGCGATCCTATGACGTGGCGAGAGTTGCATAGCAACATGCTTTCGAGCGCGAGTCATGGATGACGAGCTGGCCGTTAAACAGGGATGTTGTTGTAAATACGTCCATGTAGCCTCGACAAAAACATCTGACCTACAAGGACGTAGGAAATGCCGAATTTGTCGGGAACAAAATTCGGCCCTGTTTTCGACGGTCACAGTTTCGCCTATGCTTGGAAATGAGGTGTATGTCTGCGGACACTTCTAATGTTTCAAGCTACTCCATTACCACAGAATGCACTAATTCCCCCTTCGGAGCCGCCGAGGGCCATTGGCGCAAATAACGTGGCTGAGGGCATGGCCTTTCACGGCATTGGGACTCTATCCCGCCGATATGCCAATAGCTGAAAAGTTCAAACGATGAAAAACAGATACAAAAAAGCCCGTCTATGACGGGCTCTTTCGTTGAATATGGCTGGGGTACCAGGATTCGAACCTGGGAATGCCGGGATCAAAACCCGGTGCCTTACCGCTTGGCGATACCCCATCAGGGTCGGTATTAACCGATACGAATCTTAAGACTCGTGAAGACCAAGTTTGCTGCTAAAGAAACATGGTAGCTATGGCGGGACTTGAACCTGCGACCCCAGCATTATGAGTGCTGTGCTCTAACCAGCTGAGCTACATAGCCACTGTATTTTTTCTCTTTAGCGTTTATGGCTGGGGTACCAGGATTCGAACCTGGGAATGCCGGGATCAAAACCCGGTGCCTTACCGCTTGGCGATACCCCAATATATAAACTTGGTAAAGATGGCTGGGGTACCAGGATTCGAACCTGGGAATGCCGGGATCAAAACCCGGTGCCTTACCGCTTGGCGATACCCCACCAATAATCAAAGCTATTTCAATAAGAGACAGATATGGTACGGGAGGAGAGACTTGAACTCTCACACCTTGCGGCACCAGAACCTAAATCTGGCGTGTCTACCAATTTCACCACTCCCGCAGTGTCTCTTGTTTTGACATCCCAAGAAGGATGGTAGCTATGGCGGGACTTGAACCTGCGACCCCAGCATTATGAGTGCTGTGCTCTAACCAGCTGAGCTACATAGCCACGATAACTTTGCTGTTCCCCGTGCCGAGGAACGGGGCGTATTATGCTTATTCAGGTTATTCAGGTCAACAGCTTTTTTAGGCTAAATCCCGCCGCCCCCGCCGTTTGCCTATAAACCCATCAAACTGGGCAACAGATATGCAAATCCGTGTTCTATCGCCCATTTAGAGTCACTTTATACGTTAAACAGGAAGTGCATCACATCGCCGTCTTTGACGATATAGGTTTTCCCTTCCACCCGCAACTTACCTGCTTCCTTACAACCGGCTTCGCCCTTGTACTGAATAAAGTCATCATAGGCCATAACCTGAGCCCGAATAAAGCCACGCTCAAAGTCGGTGTGAATTTTACCGGCCGCCTGCGGTGCGGTAGAACCTACGCTCACAGTCCAGGCACGAACCTCTTTCACCCCGGCAGTAAAGTAGGTTTGCAGTGTCAGCAATTCGTAACCGGCGCGGATCACCCGATCAAGCCCTGGCTCTTCCAGGCCCAGTTCTTCGAGGAACTCACTGCGCTCTTCCTCATCCATTTCCGCCAGATCTGACTCGATAGCGGCGCACACAGGCACCACAACGGCATTTTCTTTTTCGGCAATGGCGCGCACTGTATCCAGATGCGGATTATTAATGAAGCCATCTTCAGAAACGTTGGCAATATACATGGTTGGCTTGAGCGTCAGCAGGTTCAGGTAAGCCACGGCTTCCAGTTCTTCCGGGCTCAAATCCAGAGTGCGCAGCATATGGCCTTCGTCCAGTACCGGCTTGAGTTTTTCCAACACTTCGACTTCAAATTTGGCGTCTTTATCGCCACCCTTGGCACGTTTTTGCTGACGCAGTATGGCGCGCTCAACACTGTCGAGATCCGCCAGTGCCAGTTCGGTATTGATCACTTCAATATCACCGGCTGGGTCAACCTTGTTGGCCACGTGAACAATATTGTCATTCTCGAAGCAACGCACTACATGGCCGATAGCATCGGTTTCACGGATGTTGGCCAGGAACTTGTTACCCAGACCTTCGCCCTTGGATGCCCCGGCAACCAGACCGGCAATGTCCACAAACTCCATAGTGGTCGGCAGAACCCGCTCAGGCTTAACGATTTCAGCCAGGGCGTCCAGACGAGCATCCGGCACTGGCACCACACCAGTGTTGGGTTCTATGGTACAGAAGGGAAAGTTTGCCGCTTCGATGCCAGCCTTGGTTAACGCATTGAACAGAGTTGACTTACCGACGTTTGGCAGACCAACGATGCCGCATTTAAAACCCATGATGTTTACCTTTCTCTCTAATTTGAGCCCGGCGCACTCGGCCCCGGACAGGATAATGAAACAGGCGTCTGACGCCTGGATAATCTTAGACCGCTTTAAAGGAGTGCAGCCTGTGCATCGCCTTGGTCATATCCTCGGCAAAGAGGATATCTGTGGCGCGCACCGCTTCATCTACCGCGGCATCGATCAGCGACTGCTCAGTACTCGGCGCCTTGCCAAGCACATAGCCACTGACTTTATTCTTGTCTCCGGGATGACCTATGCCAATCCGCAGACGATAAAAATTCTTGTTATTGCCCAGCTTGGCAATAATGTCCTTGAGGCCGTTATGGCCGCCATGACCACCGCCAAGCTTGAACTTGGCCACACCCGGCGGCATGTCCAGCTCATCGTGGGCCACCAAAATCTCCTCCGGTTGAATACGGAAGAAGTTCGCCAATGCCGCCACCGACTTACCACTCAGGTTCATATAAGTGGAAGGGATCAGCAGGCGCACATCGCGGCCCTTGAGCGTAACTCTGGCAGTCAGGCCAAAATACTTGCTGTCGGCACTGAGCTGGGCACCGCAACCTCTGGCCAGCTCCTGCACATACCAGGCACCGGCATTATGGCGGGTCTGGGCATACTCGGCGCCGGGATTGGCCAGCCCGACGATAAGTTTAATCTCTGTCATCAGTCTCTATTCTGTTTATTCAACGAGAAGTTCTGCGAAGGCCAGAGGTGGCCAGGCAAATATTCACCGCTCTTGAAGCTTGACCGTTACAGGCCAAAACCCGGCATAAAAGCCAATGAAAAATGCCGCATTCTTATAAAAACGCGGCATTTTAGCACTCTCTTGCGACAATCAACAAATCGACCGGGGTTATCTCAGCCCCAGCGCATACTTGAGCACTTGCTGCTTAACCGGAGTATTGATATCCGCCAGCTTGAGGCCGGCGTTACGCAGCAGTTTAAGTGGCAACAGATCGTTACTGAAACCGGCATAGAAGAGATCCATGCCTGTCATCATCAACTGATTGTCAAACCAGCGCTGCTTTTGGAACCCCTCAAGCACTGTGGCCTTTGACCAGTCTTCGCCCTTTTCCAGCGCCTGGGTGATTGTCGCTATCAAGGCTTCGACGTCTTTGAAGCCCAGGTTAACCCCCTGCCCCGCCAGCGGGTTAATGGTGTGAGCCGCGTCCCCCAGGATCACCAGGTTATCGCGATAGTATTGCTGCGCATGGCGCCGGGTCAGCGGAAAACTGCCCTTGGCCAACACTTCGAAGTGGGGATCGAGCCTATCGGGGAAGTGATTGATGATCGCCTGCTTCAGTTGGCTGTCGCTTAGCTGCATCAAACTGCGAATTTGTTTGGCATCGTCATACCAAACCAGGGACGCATTTTTGCCCGGCAATGGCAGCAAGGAACGCGGCCCTTGCGGAGTAAACTGTTGCCAGGTCACATCCTGCTCTTCGCACTCGGTGGCGATATTGATCAACATACAGGACTGGGAATAATCCCAACCGCTGATACCAATTCCGGCCCATTGGCGCACTCTGGAGTTGGCACCATCGGCCCCCACCAGCAAGCGGGCATCGAACACTCGACCATCGTCCAGGCTAACCTCGATGCCGGCACAGGAGCGCACCATGCGCCCGACCCGCGCCGGACAGCAGAGTGTCAGATTGGGGTAGTTGTCGAATTCCTGCCACAGGGCCAGCTGCACCAAACGGTTTTCCACTATGTGGCCCAGACGCTCGGCCTTAATCTGACTGGCATGAAAACGGGTTATGCAGCCTTCCATCTCCCAGGTTTCCAGGCCACGATAGGCCACATGGCGCATACCGAGCAGAGTATCGAATGCCCCCAAACGCTCGAGTAGTGCCTCCGATGCGGCGCTGATGGCCGAGACCCTGACATCCAGAGGTTGCGAGGCATCAAAGGCCTCGGGTTCAAAGGCCTCCACCAGCGCCACTTCCAGCCCGAGTTTGGCTAACCCCAGCGCCGTTGCCGCACCTACCATACCGCCACCTATGATGACGATATCCTTGGTCTCATGTTGTTCTGTCACTATGCCTTTCCTGCTGTCTCTCTTCTCTGCCGCCTTGGCCACAGAGTTGTGTTCAATGGTAACTGTTTTGGCTTCAATCATGAGCAAATGTTGCTGCCGGCCCTCCTGAAACACCTGCTTACAAGCCGACACACGAGTCTTGGCAACCATAGGCTAGCCTCAGTGTGTCCAAGCAGTATCTGTCATAGCCAACACCGCATTGGCGGTTATCGACATCAACAAGTGAGGATACCATGTGCAAACTTACCAACAGCCTGATAGCCGCAGCCCTTATCGTCCCGGCCGCCTTTAGCTCTGGTCATATTCTGGCCGCCACCACGGCAGACCAGATGGAAGTGATAACTGTAACCTATCGCTCGTCGCTGAATTATGCCCTATATCAACAAATCACGGAAACCATGGCCGGCTTTCATATAGAGGTACTGGAGGATATCTATCTTCAGGCTCGCGCCGGTACCCAACAGATGGCTGAGCAGTTTTATCAACAGCAGGACATTCAGCTGGCCGATAATCGTTTACCCATACTTTTTGAAGGGGTACTACAGCCACCAGAGTAATTCTCAGTCCTGGCGTTCAAAAGCTGGTCAGCGGACTGAACAGCGGGTAAAATGGCGCGCTATTTTTTAAGTGGTTCCGAAGAGCGACGCAAAACTGATGAGTAAAAAACTCCATATTAAAACCTGGGGCTGTCAGATGAATGAGTACGACTCATCCAAGATGGCCGATCTGTTAAACGAATTTCAGGGCTACACCCTGACCGAAGAGGCTGATGAGGCAGATATTCTGCTGCTCAATACCTGTTCTATTCGTGAAAAAGCGCAGGAAAAGGTATTCCATCAGCTGGGCCGCTGGAAAACACTCAAAGACAAGAATCCTGAGCTGATCATTGGCGTGGGTGGTTGTGTGGCTTCGCAAGAAGGCAAGGCGATAAAAGAACGCGCCCAGTGCGTGGATATTATCTTCGGCCCCCAAACCCTGCACCGTCTGCCAGAGATGATCAACCAGGTTCGCAGCGGCGACCAGGCGGTGATTGACGTCAGCTTCCCTGAAATCGAGAAGTTCGACCGTCTGCCCGAGCCCCGCGCTGAAGGCCCCACCGCCTTTGTCTCCATCATGGAAGGCTGCAGCAAGTACTGCTCTTTCTGCGTGGTGCCCTATACCCGCGGTGAAGAAGTCAGTCGGCCACTGGATGACATCATCCTGGAAATCGCTCAACTGGCCGAGCAAGGGGTGCGTGAAGTCAACCTGCTGGGACAAAACGTTAACGCCTATCGCGGCCTGACCCATGATGACGAAATTTGCAGCTTTGCCGAGCTGCTGCGTTATGTGGCCGCCATCGACGGTATCGACCGCATCCGCTTTACCACCAGCCATCCGATAGAGTTCACCCAGGACATTATCGACGTCTATGAAGACACTCCTGAGCTGGTAAGCTTCCTGCACCTGCCGGTGCAATCAGGTTCAGACCGCATTCTGACCCAGATGAAGCGCGGCCATATGGCAATCGAGTACAAGTCAATCATTCGCCGTCTGCGCAAGGCGCGGCCGGATATTCAGATAAGTTCCGACTTTATCATCGGCTTCCCCGGCGAAACCAAAGAAGACTTTGCCGACACCATGAAGCTGATTGAAGAAGTGGGCTTTGACCACAGCTTCAGCTTTATCTACAGTGCCCGTCCCGGCACCCCGGCGGCCGACTTGCCGGATGATGTGGATATGGAAGAGAAAAAGCAGCGCCTGGCAATTCTGCAAGACAGAATCACCCAACAGGCGCAGCGCTACAGCCGCCAGATGCTGGGCACAGTGCAGCGTATTCTGGTGGAAGGCCCATCGGTCAAGAATCCCATGGAACTGCGCGGCCGCACCGAAAACAACCGGGTGGTCAACTTCGAAGGCCAGCCCAAGCATATAGGCAGCTTCGTGGACGTGGAAATCGTCGATGTCTACACCAACTCGCTGCGCGGCAAGTTTGTTCGCGGAGAAGATGAGATGGACTTGCGCAAGAGCCTGCGCCCCAGTGATATTCTGGCCAAGCATATTCAGGAAGACACCCTGGGCGTGACTCAGTTCACCCCGTAAGCGCCGAGACTTCCACGGCGGCCCGGCTCTTCGGACCCGGGCCGTTTTATTTTAGGCTCGATTTTCCGTTAGCATTTATGCCTTCACGCTCGTAAACTGATCAAAGATGACATCAACAGGAGTTTTTGTTTGTCTCACAAATTAACCACCATGAATCTGTATCTCGAACCGGCCGACAGCCGCCGTCTGGCGTCTCTGTGTGGTCCGTTCGATGACAATATCAAACAGCTCGAGCGCCGGGTGGGCGTCGAGATAAGCTACCGCAACAACCATTTTCAGATTGTCGGCCAGCCGCGTAACTGCCTCACCGCCAACAACCTGCTGAAACAGCTCTATGTCGAAACCGCGCCGGTAAAAGGCTCGACTCCGGATCTTGAGCCCGAGCAGGTGCATATCGCCATTCAGGAAGCCATTGCCCTGGAAGCCGACGACAGCGGTGCAGAACCCAAAGAGCACTATATCAAGACCCGCAAAGGGGTGATTAAGCCGCGCAATCCCAACCAGACCCAATATGTGGCCAACATAGTGCGCCATGACATCACCTTCGGCATAGGCCCCGCCGGTACCGGCAAGACCTATCTGGCTGTTGCCGCCGCCGTGGATGCGCTGGAACGTCAGGAGATCCGCCGCATTCTGCTAACCCGCCCTGCGGTAGAAGCCGGTGAGAAACTGGGCTTCCTGCCCGGCGATCTGAGCCAGAAGGTAGACCCTTACCTCAGGCCTCTGTATGACGCCCTGTTTGAGATGCTCGGGTTTGAGAAGGTCGAGCGACTGATAGAGCGCAATGTTATCGAGGTCGCACCGCTGGCCTATATGCGTGGCCGCACCCTCAACGACGCCTTTATCATCCTCGATGAGAGCCAAAATACCACGGTGGAACAGATGAAGATGTTCCTCACCCGTATCGGCTTCAACTCCAAGGCGGTGATCACAGGTGACATTACCCAGATAGATCTGCCGCGCAACGCCAAGTCCGGCCTGCGCCACGCCATTGAAGTACTGAGCGAAGTAGAAGAGATCAGCTTCAACTTCTTCCAGGCCCAGGACGTGGTACGCCACCCGGTAGTCGCCCGCATAGTGGAAGCCTATGAAACGCACGATCAGCGCCAGCAGGCGGCCAAGGCCCAACGCGACAGCCAATATCAACTGACAGAGGCCGGCGCCCATGAGTCTTGATCTGCAACTGGACCTGCAACTGGCTACAGAAGCGCAAAACCTGCCATCCCAGAGCGATTTCGAGCTCTGGGCCCGTACTGCCATAGGCAATAGTATGGAGCAGGCCGAACTGACCATACGTCTGGTGGACAGCGAAGAGAGCCAGCAGTTGAACCGGGACTATCGCGGCAAAGACAAGCCCACCAATGTATTGTCATTTCCGTTTGAAGCGCCACCGGGAATAACCCTGCCATTACTCGGGGATCTTGTCATTTGCGTTTCAGTCGTTGAAAATGAAGCCGGTGAACAGCATAAACCGCTACAGGCGCACTGGGCACATATGGTTGTGCACGGTTGCCTGCATCTGCTAGGTTATGATCACATCGAAGATGCCGAAGCCGAAGAAATGGAGTCGCTAGAGACCCAACTCATTGAAAGCTTAGGTTTTACTGACCCATACAAGGAGCAATAATTGCCAGGGTTCGCCCTGTCATGAAGAACACTATGAGTGACGATATCCCCCCGAGTACCAGCGCCCATAAGAAAGGCTGGTTTGACCGTGTAAGCCAGTTATTCCAGGGCGAACCTCAAAATCGCGAAGATCTGGTTGAGGTGATCCACGATGCCGAGCAGCGTGAGCTCATCACAGAAGATACCCGCGAGATGATAAAAGGTGTTTTAGAGGTATCTGATTTGCGTGTAAGGGACATAATGATCCCCAGAGCGCAAATTGTCGCCATCCAATTCAATGACTCTGTTGAGGAACTGCTCAACACTGTCATCAACTCTGCTCATTCCCGCTTTCCTGTGGTCAATGAAGACAAAGACCATATCGAAGGCATACTGCTGGCCAAAGATCTGCTGAAGTACGGCTTCAACAACAGTGAAGAACCCTTCTCACTGGAAAAAGTGATCCGCCCAGCCGTTGTGGTGCCCGAGAGCAAGAGAGTGGATGTGCTACTCAAAGAGTTCCGTTCCCAACGCTACCATATGGCGATTGTGGTTGATGAATATGGTGGTGTTTCCGGCCTGGTCACCATTGAAGATATTCTCGAAGAGATTGTCGGCGATATCGAAGATGAGTTCGATCACGACAACAGCGACGAGTCTGAAATCCGTAAAGCCGGTAACCGGGTTTACATGGTCAAGGCACTAACCGAGATTGAAGATTTCAACGAAACCTTCAACACCCATTTCAGTGATGAAGAGTTCGACACAGTCGGCGGATTGGTGTCCCACGCCTTCGGTCACCTGCCGGAGCGCAACGAGAAGATCGTCATCGACGGCATTGAATTCAAAGTGATCAGTGCCGATACCCGTCGTTTATTGCAACTCAGGGTGAAACTACCCGATCCCAACGATACTGAAGACAGTAACGACCAGTGAAGTCCACATTAGCGGCGCTTAAACGCCATCCCAAGCTGCGTCTGGTACTGGCCTTTTGGGCCGGTGCCAGTACGGCACTTTCCTTTGCCCCCTACGATCTCTGGCCCATCTACCCGCTGGCGCTGGCCTTTGGCCTTTGGCACAGTGACAAGCTTTCCCCCAAGGCCAGTTTTGGCTATTGGCTCAGCTTTGGCTTTGGCGCCTTCGCCTTCGGGATCAGCTGGGTGCATGTCAGCATGGATAGATTCGGTGGCTTGCCGCTGCTTGTTTCCATGGGCCTGATGGCCCTGTTGGCCCTCTATCTGGCCTTGTATCCGGCGCTGGCCGGTGCCCTGCTGGCAAGGCTGGCGCCCAAGCGTCATAACTGGCAACTACTGGGGCTGTTTCCGGCGCTCTGGACCCTGTGCGAATGGCTGCGGGGCTGGGTGCTCACCGGTTTTCCCTGGCTCTGGGGTGGTTATAGCCAAACCTCGGGCCCCTTGAAGCCACTGGCCTCAATGATAGGCACTTTGGGACTCAGTTTTGTGGTAGCGCTGCTGGCTGCAAGCCTGGTGCTGCTACTCAAACGCCGCTGGCTCAGCCTGGTGGTGAGCTCGGCGCTACTGGCCCTGCTCGTATGGCAGGCGCCGCGATTTTCAACAGTTGAGCGCACCGGCGAGACCCTCAGCGTGGCGTTGGTGCAGGGCAATATTCCCCAGAGCATGAAGTGGGAGCCGGACGCGCTCTGGCCGACTATGCTCAAGTATATGGATCTCTCCCGCCCGCATCTGGACAGAGACTTGGTGATCTGGCCCGAGGCAGCAATACCGGCCCCCGAAAGCATGGTGGCCGAGTTTCTCGACAACGCCAACAAGGTCGCCAATCTGCGGGATGCCGCCATCATCACAGGTATCATCAGCCAGCAAAATGGCGACTTCTACAACTCGCTGATCGTGCTGGGAAATCATCATCAGAAACAGCAACAAAACGCCAACTATAGCGCGGCTGGCGACAATCAGTTCCGTAAGCATCACCTGCTGCCAATAGGCGAGTTTGTGCCCATGGAGTCGCTGCTGCGGCCCCTGGCCCCCTTCTTCAACCTGCCCATGTCCTCATTTGCCAGAGGCAGTTATCAGCAAAATAATCTGACGGCGTTGGGTCATACTCTGGCACCGGCAATCTGCTATGAAATCGCTTTCCCCGAGCAGCTCAGGGCCAACGTCGCCGAGGATACCCAGGTGTTGCTGACCGTCTCCAACGATGCCTGGTTTGGTGAATCCAATGGCCCGTTGCAACACATGGAGATAGCCCAGATGCGCTCGGCCGAGTTGGGCCGACCTCTGCTGCGGGCCACCAACAATGGCGTCACCGCCGTGGTGGATGAATTTGGCAATATCAGTGCCAAACTGCCGCAGTTTGTAGAAGGTGTACTCACCGCTGAAGTGCCGCTGGTCGAAGGCCAGACTCTGTTCAGCCGGGTCGGTCAATGGCCGGTACTGGGGCTGAGTGGCTTGCTGCTGCTTTTGGGGCTGTTGTATTGCCCCAAGCGACGAAAGAACAATAAAAGCTAAAACCAACTCATTGATTTTTATCTAATTGATAAAATATTAATGGACACATAAGTATTTCTTAAGACTGCTTTTCTAGGCTTTGGATACTGGTTAACAGATCCGGAGTATCTCTATGGTCAAGCAGTTTCCCCTGTCTGCCCTGGAAAAGGACGTCCCACATTCTGCCAACCCGCCTCATGTGCTTCCCGAGTGTCGCCTGTTCCATGAACAGGCAGAGGGCCGCACTGAGGTCGAAGACTATATCGCCGCCAAATACTTTCAGGTGCATGGCGCCAGGCTCAAGGAGTTTTTACCTTTCTTACTGCAACTGACCATTAAAGGTCAGCCTCAGGGCGCCTTCGGCCTCAGGGCCGGATGTTACTATCCCTTGTTTCTGGAGCAATACCTAGAAGCCCCCATAGAGCAACAGGTGGCACTGCTGGCCAAACGCCCGGTGGATAGGGCTTCCTTGGTGGAAGTGGGCAATCTGGCACTCACCAATAAGAGTTCAGGGCCCCTGCTGCTGGTACTGCTTGCCGCCACTCTGGCCAGAGCCGGTTTTGAGTATATGGTCTTTACCGTCACAGAGCAGGTGGAAGCGCTAATGAAACTGCTGGGCTTTTCGCCCATGCTGCTGTGCAGCGCCGATCCTGAGCGACTGGAAGGTGACAGCGCCATCTGGGGCAATTACTACCGCAACAACCCCAAAGTCATGATTGGCGATCTGCGCCTCGCCCAAGAAGTGATAGAAACCAGCCCCCGCTTGAGACGACTGGCACAAAGGCACGAATCGGATATCAACTCCATGGCGGCCGAATTGGCTTATGCCAGAACCCGGGAATCAAGCCTATGACTCCATCACCTCAATTAAATCAAGCCAATATCTCTGAGTCAGGCACCGGAACCAACCTTGATTGGGATGTCCTGGGCAAACTCAACGGCGAAGATCAGGCCATTGCCCTTAGCGATGCTGAGCGGCAACTCAGCTACCTTGAACTGAAAACAGAAATCCGCCGCTACAGTGATTTCCTCAAACGCCTCAATATCCGTAGCCTGGCACTGCATGCCGGCAACAGTGTGCAGTGGGCGATACTGGATCTCGCCTGCCAGCAGGCGGGAGTTCTTTGCCTGCCCTTGCCGCTGTTTTTCTCCCAAGAGCAGTTGGCAAACTGCCTTGAACAAACCTCGGTTGAGCTGGTGCTGAGCGAAAGCCCACAAATTCAGCCTTGTTTGCCAAAGGGCTTTGCGCCGTACCAAGGTCTCAGTGAACTGGGCTGCAATCTATACGGCTGGCAGTTATATGACGAGCGGCTATCTGAGGGACAGCTCTGCGACGGACATCCGGGCCAACAGAGTGTTTGCGCCGAGAGTAGGACGGCTTTTCCGCAAGTCCCACAGGGCACAGCCAAAATTACCTTTACCTCAGGCTCTACCGGTAACCCCAAGGGGGTGTGTCTCAGCAGCGAGCATCAATGGCGGGTGGCCGAATCGCTTGCAAAAGTCACGGCCCTGCCCAGCCCCAGGCATCTTTGTCTGTTGCCCTTGAGCACCTTGCTGGAAAACATCGCCGGTATCTACAGCCCCTTGCTGTGCGGCGGCACTGTGCTGCTGCCCTCTGATAAAGCCCGCGGCATGCACGGCAGCTCAAGACTCGACAGCCGGGCGCTGCTGCAGACCATAAGCCAAGCGCAGCCGAGCAGCATGATCCTCATTCCTCAGTTGCTGACACTGCTGGTCGGGGCCTGCGAGCAAGGTTGGCAAGCGCCAAACTCACTGCGCTTTGTCGCCGTTGGTGGCGGCAAGGTCGCTCCCGAGTTGCTAATGCGGGCCAGGGAGCTTGGATTGCCGGTTTAT
The DNA here is from genome assembly GCF_033842865.1 of Shewanella indica. Lineage (NCBI taxonomy): Bacteria > Pseudomonadati > Pseudomonadota > Gammaproteobacteria > Alteromonadales > Shewanellaceae > Shewanella > Shewanella indica. The sequence goes on along the minus strand of NZ_JAWXXR010000001.1, from coordinate 2,488,301 downwards.
GAAGGTTACGGCCTGTCGGAATGCGGCTCCGTCGTGGCGCTCAACACCCCGGATAAAGACACTCCCGGCTTTGCCGGCACTGTGTTGCCTCACTGCAAAGTCACCATTCGCGGCTGCGAAATCCATGTCAGCGGCGCCAGTCACCTGGGGTATCTCGGCCAACCCGAGACTTGGGGCCAGGGGGAAGTCGCCACCGGCGACCTTGGCCTGCTCGATAAAGGTGTACTCGCCATTAACGGGCGCCGCAAGCATCTGCTTATCAGCTCCTTTGGCCGCAATATCAGCCCTGAGTGGGTGGAGTCGGCGCTGATGGCCAAACCGCTGCTGAGTCAGTGTATGGTCCTTGGCGACGCCAGACCCTGGCTCAGCGCGCTACTGTGCGCTCCGCACCAAGTCAGTGATGAGCAGCTCCAGACCTGGCTGGATGCGGTCAATGCCACACTGCCCGACTACGCCAGGATCAAACGCTGGATAAGACTGAATGAAACCGAGCTCAAGCCTCACACCACCGCCAATGGCAGGGTCAAGCGCGCCTCACTGCTGAGCGCCCTGGCCGCTCAAATAGAACAGCTCTATCTATCTGAAACCCCATATCTTGAGGGAACCTTATAATGAATTTCTACGACCAATTACAACAAGCAACCCAGAGCGGACGCGAGTATCTGCAGGCCAGTCCCATCATAGGCAAATGCCTGCAAGGAGAGATAAGCCTGGAGGACTATGTCGCCTTCCTGCACCAGGCCTATCACCATGTGAAGCACACTTCGCCGCTGCTCATGGCCACAGGCGCCAGACTGCCGGAAAGCAAGGAATGGCTCAGGGTGGCGGTAGCCGAGTATATCGAAGAGGAGCAAGGCCACCAGGAGTGGATCCTCAATGACATAGCCGCCTGCGGTTTTGACAAGGAAAAGGCCAGACGCAGCACGCCGCTGTTTGCCACCGAACTCATGGTGGCTTACGCCTACGACATGGTGAATCGAGTAAGTCCGCTGGGCTTTTTCGGCATGGTCAATGTACTGGAAGGCACCAGCATCAATCTGGCGCTGCTGGCGGCCGAGAAAGTGCAATCGCGCCTGGGGCTGCCGGATTCGGCCTTCAGTTATCTCAAGTCTCACGGCGAGCTGGACAAGCAACATATCCAGTTTTTTGAAGGGCTGATGAACCGGATTGAGGATCCCGAAGAACAAGCCTTGATCATTCACGCCGCCAACAACTTCTACCGCCTCTACGGCAACATCTTCCGCGAGCTGGCGCCGGCCCAGGCCTTGGCGCTGGCCTCCTGAAAACGGTGACCAATATGGAACTCAAACATTTGAATGTCATCATCACCGGCGCCAGTGGCGGCATCGGTAGCGCCATCGCCAGGGCATTGGCCGCCAAAGGCGCCAGGCTGCTGCTCTGCGGCCGGGATCAAGCCAAGCTCGATATCCTGAAACAGAGCCTTGCCGGAGAACATCACACCTTAAGCGCCGATCTGACCAGCAGTGGCGGTCAATGCCAGCTGCGCCAGGCCGCCGGGGTGTTCAGCCCCAAGGTGTTGATCAACTGCCTCGGAGTCAATCAACTCAGCATGTTGGAAGCCAGCGACACCTGTGATACCCGCGCCATGATGGCGGTGAACCTGGAGGCGCCCATCAACTGTTGCCGCACCCTGCTGCCCTTGCTCAAACGCCAGTCCGAGGCCGCCATCATCAATGTCGGCTCCATTCTCGGCAGCATAGGCTACCCGGGCTCCAGTCTTTACTGCGCCAGCAAGTTTGGCCTCAGGGGTTTTACCGAAGCACTGGAGCGGGAGTTGGCCGACAGCAAGATTAAGGTGCTCTATTTCGCCCCCAGAGCCACGGATACCGAACTCAACACAGAATCGATGCGCCAGCTCAATTCGGCGCTCGGCAACCGTCAGGACAGCCCTGAATGGGTGGCCAACATCCTCTGTCGGGATCTGGCCGATAGTCGCCGGGGCCGCCGTTTTATCGGTTGGCCGGAAAAGCTGTTTGTGCGGGTAAACGCCCTGCTGCCAGGCCTGGTTAACTATGATACCCGCAAGAAACTGCCACTTATCCGCCAGTTTTGCCAAAGGGCCATGTCAACACAAGACACGGCCAACCCCATCACCGAAGGAGAGAAACATGAAGCCATTTAAACTCTTGTGCCTGAGCGCAGCGCTGCTGGTGAGTCCTTCGCTCTGGGCCGATGACGCCAGCGATCTGGCCGTCAAACAGTTGCAACACGACTGGGCCATCAACAACTATCAACTCAGCGGCGACGAGCAGGAAAAAGCCTTTGTCAAACTGCTGAAGCTGGCAGATGAGTCGGTGCAGTCCCACCCTCAAAGTACGGGCGTGCGCATCTGGCACGGCATTATCAACTCTACCTATGCCGGGGTCAGCGGCGGCCTCGGTGCCCTCAAGTATGCCAAGCGGGCTCGCAGTGACTTTGAGCTGGCGCTTAAGCAAGATCCCACCGCGCTCAAGGGCTCGGCCTATACCAGTCTCGGGGTACTTTACTACAAGGTGCCCGGCTGGCCGCTGGGCTTTGGGGACGATGACAAGGCCGAGGAGTTGCTGAAACAGGCGTTGGAGCTCAACCCCGATGGTATAGACAGCAACTACTTTTACGGCGACTTCCTGTTGGAAGAGGACAGGTATGACGAAGCCCTGCCTTTCCTGCAAAAAGCGCTCGAAGCCGCCCCAAGGCCAGGGCGCGAGCTGGCAGATGCGGGTCGCAAGCAGGAAATCAAGGCTGCACTCGCCAAAATCGCCGCCTATCGCGATAACAGCTAACGTCAGTCAATTTTTACCGGTAAAGATTGCATTTGATGGACATGATTGGCGCTTGATTTCGAGCTCAGCCCAATATCAGTCAGCCAATACAGGCTGACTGATGGTTTTGTTATCCGGGCAAGGAACTGTTACAACTTATCCCCCTGCGCGAAGGGATCGTCAATCGACTTAGCCGGCTGGGTAAACCAGCGTGGCCCCTCTGCCGTCATATAGAAGTGATCTTCATGGCGAACGCCGAACTCGCCGGGCACACAAAGCATTGGCTCATTGGAAAAACACATACCAACGGCCAGTGGGGTGTTGTCGCCATCAACCAGATAGGGCCACTCATGAATATCCAGGCCTATGCCGTGGCCCGTTCTATGGGGCAGTCCCGGCAGTTGGTATCCAGGCCCGAAACCGGCCGCTTCCAACACGGCTCTGGCCGCCTTGTCGACACCACTGCTGGGCGCACCTAAAGCCGCCGCTTCAAAACCGGCCCGCTGCGCTGCCTGCTCCAATGCCCACAATTGCCGCTGCCGCTCGCTTGGCGTACCAAATACATAGGTGCGGGTAATATCCGAGTTGTAACCATGCAGCTGACAGCCTGTGTCTATCAACACAGTGTCGCCCGGCGCCAGCGTCTTGGGCGACTTGACCCCATGGGGATAGGCACTGTCTTCACCAAAGAGTACTATGCAAAAATAGGAACCATTGGCACCCACGGCTCTATGGGCCTTATCGATAAAATCTTCCACCTCGGCGGTACTGATCCCCGGGCGTAATATTCTGGCGGCGGCCTTGTGCACTTCGAGCGTCATATCCATCGCCCGCTGAATCAGCCTCAGCTCGGCGGGCGATTTATGCATTCGCAATTGGGCGCTAATCTTGGCGCCGTTGACAAAGGCAAGCTCGGGGCAAGTCTCACGCAGGCCATCAAACAAAAAGAAAGGGGCTGATTCATCTATAGCCAGAACGGCGCCCGGGCGCAGACAGCCCATGCGCTCAAGCACATTGCGGCACAGCACATAGGGACTCTGGTGCTCATGCCAGGTGTTAACCTGTCCAGGCTGCAACATAAAGCCTTTGAGGGTGTCGAGCTCAAATGCCGGCGCCAGGTATTCCAGCTCACCACGACAGGGCAAAATCGCCCCGACCATACGCTCACTGGCATACCAGCGCAGGCCGGAGAAATAGTAAAGATTGGTGCCGGCATTGAGATAGAGGGCATCTATCCCCAACTCTTGCATCAGCGCCTGGGCATTTTGTTGCCTGGTTTTGAATTCGGCGGCATCCACCGCTGTGACATCCCGAGTCATATCCACCAGCTTTGCCAACTCCTGCTCCGGGGTTGAGCCACCAACGCCTGTGCTCATAGACTTCTCCTGCTTGATTGTTTTTATTAATTGGGTACTAATCTGTTTCGGATTTTTAATATATTGTATGCAAATATTGCATGCAAATTTTAAAGTACAAACGAAATTACCAATTTCCGGTGACCGCTGATATGCTGCTTGCGCCAAACGCGGGAGTACAATATGCAGGATCTTGCCAACTATATTCTGGCTATAGAGGGACGAACAAGCTGCACTGAGTTGTTGGAGTCGGTGCAAATTCACACCACGGACGATGAAGGTTTATGGCAATATCACTTTGCCGATGGCGCCATTATCGAAAAACAGCAGGAGCTGGAACAGGAGCCAAACCGGTCCAACATCGGCGAGCTTTGCGAAGATAACTGGACCCGTTATCGGGTGCTGAAAGGAAACGATATCAGCCCAAAACAAAAAGCCTTCAGCAACCTGTGCCAAAGGGCCTTCTGGTTAAAGATGCGTCAGGCCTGCCAGGAACCAGCTTGAAGGGGGATGTCTCCCCCCTTGAGCCAGAGTATCAGGCCTGTTGCATCAGCATTACTTGCAGGCCGCGGCAGACCAAGGTCTCCATATCGTCGACCCGACTTATCTGACACTGACTGACAGTGGCTGGAACCGCCAAGTCTTTAACACCGCTGACACAGCCCTTGTAGTAGTCGGCATTGGCCAACATGCTACCGGCGAGCCAGAGTTTTTGCGGATTGAGCAGGTTAACCGCCCAGGCTATGCCCATCCCCAAATAAGCCCCGGCGCGGTAGAGTTCCACCGGGTTACGCAAGCGTCGACGCCGTACCGACTCGCCGCTGGCCAACTGTTCGAGGCTGAATTCCCCCGACTCCGTCATCACCCGGCAAGCGCCAAGCTCACCGCCCAGGCCATTGGCACCGCTGAACACCCGGCCGTTGAGCGCCAGTGACATACCGATCCCTGTGCCACACATCACCAAGAGTTCGCACTGGTGTTTGACGCTGGCAATGGCGTGCAGACCGGCGTGGATATCATTGCTAATGGCCACCAGTTCACCACGGCTACTGAGCTTTTCCGGGTTAAGCCCCACCAGTGCAGGCAAGGCTCGGCAGGATATCAGTTGGTTGTCTCGCACCATGCCGGGGAAGGCCAGTGCCAGACGGTAGTTTGCAAGCCCATAATCAGATTCAAGTTCAGCCAATTGCCGATTGAGATCTGCTATGGTGAAATTCTCTCCGGTGGGGATTTTATATTGTTCTGTTGTTTCCCCTTGCCGCAGCTGAAACAGCGCGGTTTCAGTCCCCACTTCGATCGTTAATGTCGACATCAATAAACCCCTTTTTACCGTACCGCCAGAGGCGGTAGACGGCCTAAGATGTTAGCACAGTGCTGCCGGCACCGCACCTAATCATCAAGGTTCTGTTATTTGTAACGCTTTGCTTTTACTTAACTTCCACCATGCTATCAGGATAAGTTGGGTCGCAATGGCGGGAATACAGATCACTAATAGCAACTGCCAGCCAAGCTGATAAATGACCCAGCCGGCTCCCAGAGAGGCCAACGCCTGAGAGCCAAATACCAGAGAATCGTTGAAAGACTGCACAGTGAACCTCTCCTCGGTGCGATAACAGCCAGGCAACAGCGAAGTGCCGGCAACAAACAGGAAGTTCCAACCCACACCCAACATCACCAGCGCACTCCAATAGTTGAGCAGGTCACGCCCCGCCAGCGCCAGAGCCAAGGTCAGGCAGTAAAGCGCCAGCCCGGCCAACATGATGCGGGTATGCCCCAAACGGGCTATCAGGTAGCCACTTATCAGCGAAGGCAGATACATGGCAATCACATGGCTCTGGATCACCCACTTGGTATCCTCAAGGCTGTGATGCTCTATGTGATGCATATGCACAGGGGTCGCCGTCATGATAAAACTCATCAAGGCATAGCCTATAACTGCAGCGCCGCAGGCAACCCAGAGTCGGCTTTGACGCAAAATAACCGACAATGGCCGAATATCCATACTCTCAACCTTGGAGGCTTTGAGCACCGGGCCTTCATCTTGATAAAACAACAAGCAAGCCAGCGCCAGCACACCGACCAGAGTCACCATCAAAAATGCACCTGTGTAGGTTACCGGCAGAATATCCTTGGCCAGCAAGGCCAGTTCTGGCCCGAGGAAGGCGGCGAGCAAACCACCAAGCAACACCCGGCTGGCTGCCTTGGCAGACAGAGTCGGCGCCACTGACTCCATGGCGGCAAACCGGTATTGCTGGATAATGGCGCCGCCGCATCCGAGCAGCAGACCGCTGGCACAAAATCCCCAGAACTGGGCATACCAAACACTAAGCGCCGCCATAACACCCGCCATACTGGTCAGCAGGGCGCCACCGATAAATACCCGTCGCCGTCCCAAACGCTGCATCAAGATATTGATAGGCACAATCGCCACAGCGACTCCGACTACCATCATGGCGATAGGCAATGTCGACAGCGAGGGAACCGGGCTCAGCTCTGCCCCTATTATGCCTCCGAGCAATACCATGATAGGTGTGGCACTCATGGCAAAGGCCTGCGCCAACATCAACACCCAAACATTTAGCGGCATAAAGGCATCCTTGAATAAAAATCGAGACAGATAAAAACCTTGAACAGGCCAATAAACACACATAGGGTTAACCTAAGCCAATCAGTTTTAACATTTTCATTCAAGGAAGAACACTGTGGGAAAGCGAAACTGTATCAGAGTGCTACTGTTGACCTTGCTTCTGGGCATGGGGGCAGGCTGCAGTAACCAGCCTTACTCCCCTTCTCAGGATCTCTATGACAACGTGGCCGACAATGTCGAGCAGCGCAATGAAAAGCTGGCGCGGGATCAACAACCAAGCGATGACAGAGTAAAGAGTGAAGATGTCAGTAAAGGCGTAATGGCAACTCTGGTTAGCTCCTTTCTGGTGGGCATAGCGACTCTGTTTGGCAGCAATTGACTTGGGCCCCCTTTACAGCTGCCACAAGGATTTCCTCATGCAAGCCCTTGCGAAGCGACTTCAGGGCTTGCCATAATCCGCTATCACTCATAAAGACAAGGTCGGCCAAGGGTAGCCAAGCCGACCATCAGCGGAGCCCCTATGTTGCAATCACAATCGCCCAAGAGCCCCCATATCGCATCACGGCTTAATGCCGTGCGCAGCGAAATGGCCAAACACCAACTCGATGCCTTTATTCAGCCCCGTGCCGACGAGTATCTCGGCGAGTATGTGCCGGCGCACAACGAGCGTTTGCATTGGCTGACCGACTTTACCGGCTCGGCGGGGATGGCGATTGTGATGAAGGACTGCGCCGCCATTTTTACTGATGGCCGCTACACAGTGCAGGTAAGGCAACAGGTGGACTCGACCCTGTTCAGTTATGAGAGCTTGACAGATATGCCTCAGGCACAATGGTTGGCGGAAAAGCTGCCGGCCGGTTGCCGCATTGGCTACGATCCCAGGTTGCATACCCTGGCCTGGCAGCAGGATGCCGAAGCCACGCTGAGCAAAGCGGGTATGACATTGGTGGCGCTTGACAACAACCCGGTAGATTTGCACTGGCAAGACAGACCCGTGCCGGAAAACAAGCCCATTATCCTCTTCAATGCCGAGTCTGCCGGCAAGAGCAGCGAACAGAAGCGCAGTGAAATCGGCGCCCTGGTGAAAAAGGCCGGGGCCGATGTGGCGCTGATAGCGGCGCTGGACTCCTTCTGCTGGTTACTCAATATCCGCGGTCAGGACGTGCCCAGGTTGCCCGTGGTACTGGGCTGTGCCCTGCTGGAAGCCAATGGTGAGATGACACTGTTTACCGAGCTTGCCAAGTTACCCCAGGGGATTGAAGCCCACGTAGGGGCCGGTGTCAGCTTCCGCGCCGAGGCGGAACTCGCCGAAGCGCTGCAAGCGCTTGAAGGCAGAAAACTTTTAGCCGATCCCAATAATGCCAACGCCTTCAGCCAATTACAGGCCAAAGCCGCCGGCGCCAAACTGATCGCCGGACTCGATCCTGTGGCACTGCCCAAGGCCTGTAAAAACAGTGCCGAACTGCAGGGAATCCGCGCCAGTCATATCCGTGACGGCGTTGCCGTGAGCCGTTTCCTGGCTTGGCTGGATGCCGAAGTGGCTGCTGGCCGACTCTATGATGAAGGCACTCTGGCAGATAAGCTTGAGAGTTATCGCCTTGAGGATCCCCTCTACCGCGAGCCAAGCTTTGACACTATTTCCGCCACCGGCGGCAATGCGGCCATGTGCCACTACAACCATCTCAACGGCACTCCGGCCATGATGGAGATGAACAGCATCTATCTGGTGGACTCTGGCGCCCAGTATTTGGACGGCACCACAGACGTTACCCGCACCATAGCCATAGGTGAAGTCAGCGCCGAGCAGAAGAAAATGGTGACCTTGGTGCTCAAGGGGCATATCGCCCTGGATCAGGCCCGCTTCCCGCGGGGCACTACGGGGCAACAACTGGATGCCTTCGCCCGTCAATACTTATGGCAGCACGGTTTTGACTACGACCACGGCACGGGCCATGGTGTTGGCCACTTCCTCAGCGTTCATGAAGGCCCGCAAAGAATAGGCAAGAACCTCAATGCCATTCCTTTGCTGCCCGGGATGGTGCTTTCCAACGAACCCGGCTATTACCGGGCTGATGCCTTCGGTATTCGTCTGGAAAACCTGGTGGAAGTACGCCCCTGTGAAGCGCTCAAAGGGGCCGAACGGGAGATATTCGAGTTCGACGCTCTGACTCTGATCCCTATGGACAAACGCTTGATAGACAAGAGTCTGCTTACTGAAGCTGAGCTCAATTGGTTCAATGACTATCACAGCTGCGTTTATCAGACCCTGTCACCGCTGATGAGTGGCGAATCACTGGCCTGGCTCGAACAGGCTACCTCGCCGCTGTAACGCCCAAGGGCGCCGTCAATGGCCGGCGCCCTTTGTCAAACTCTCGGTGCTATTCACGAGAAGATCCGCCCCTTGAATTGGGATATAATAGCCGCCATATAGCTGTTATTATTTTGCCATGAGAATCTCAATCCCATGATAAGTACCACCTTTGATCAGTATCTGGAGTTTCCAACCTCCTTCCCATTTAAAGTGGTTGGCGATGCCAGCGATACCCTGGCCGACCGCGTAGTCGAAGTCGTCCAGAAGCACGCCCCCGGCGATTACAGCCCTACCACCAAGGCCTCCAGCAAAGGCACCTACATCTCGGTGACCATAAATGTGAGAGTGACCAGCAAGGAACATATCGAAACCTTGTACACTGAACTTGCCGCTATTGAAGGCGTTCGCCGGGTACTCTGATACCTGGCACTCGGCAGAGAAAGTGTGATCTGGATTACATTTTTCCTGCCAAAGCGTATAATACCTGCCGGTATCAGAGAGTGAGCACAGCTTGATACTGATTGCTATCATCTCAAACAGAGGGGGAGACGTTGCCCTTGCCAGACAATACATTGCATATCCGCCACTTGGGTAACATGGATTATGAGACTGTATGGCATGCCATGCAGCACTATACCGACACCCGTGACGAACACAGCCCGGATGAACTCTGGCTGGTGGAGCATCCACCGGTTTTCACCCAAGGCCAGGCCGGTAAGAGCGAGCACCTGCTCAACACCGGTGATATCCCGGTGATCCAGGTGGATCGCGGTGGTCAAGTAACTTACCATGGCCCGGGGCAATTGGTCGCCTACCCTCTTATCAACATCAAACGGCGCAAGCTTGGGGTAAGACAGCTGGTTACCGACATAGAACAAAGCCTGGTGGAGCTGCTCAAGCGCTTCGATATTCCGGCCTATGCCAAGTCCGATGCGCCGGGTGTCTATGTCGAGGAGCGTAAAATAGCCTCTTTGGGGTTGAGGATCCGTAAGGGATGCTCATTCCACGGCTTGGCGCTGAATGTCGACATGGATCTCGCCCCTTTTCGTCGTATCAACCCCTGTGGTTATGCCGGACTCGAAATGGCCCAGTGCAAAGCGCTCGGTGGCCCCCAGAGTGTCGAGGAGGCAGGCCAACACCTGATTGAAACTTTTAGCCAGCGTTTGGGCTATGAGCAAACAGTGCATCACCAAGGATTAGCAGAGTCATATGAATAGGCCAGAAAGATTACAGCCCGGCGTGAAATTGCGGGACGCCGAAAAGGTCGCCCGTATCCCGGTCAAAGTTGTGCCATCAGAGCGCGACACCATGCTGCGCAAGCCCGATTGGTTGCGGGTTAAGTTGCCATCTTCCAATCAGCGGATCCTGGATATCAAACAGGCACTGCGTAAAAATGGTTTGCACTCAGTGTGTGAAGAAGCCTCCTGTCCAAACCTGGCCGAGTGCTTCAACCATGGTACAGCCACCTTTATGATCCTCGGCGCCATCTGTACCCGGCGTTGTCCCTTCTGTGACGTAGCCCATGGCCGCCCACTCAAGCCTGACGCCGAGGAGCCTCTCAAGCTGGCACAGACCATCAGGGATATGAAGCTCAAGTATGTGGTGATCACCTCTGTGGATCGTGACGATCTGCGTGACGGCGGCGCCCAGCACTTCGCCGACTGTATCCGTGAGATCCGCAAACTCAACCCTGAGATCAAGATAGAGATATTGGTGCCTGACTTCCGCGGCCGTATCGATCAGGCGCTGGATATTCTGGCGACCGAGCCACCGGATGTATTCAACCACAACCTGGAAACGGCTCCGGCTCACTATCGTAAGGCCCGTCCCGGTGCCAACTATCAGTGGTCACTGGATCTGCTCAAACGCTTTAAAGAGCGTCATCCGGATATCCCGACTAAATCGGGGATCATGCTCGGACTCGGTGAAAGCAATGAAGAGATTGAACAGGTGCTCAGAGATCTGCGCGCTCACAATGTCAACATGCTGACTCTGGGCCAGTATCTGCAGCCATCCAAGTTCCACTTGCCGGTGGAGCGTTACGTGACTCCCAAGGAGTTTGACGACTTCCACAACCTGGCAACCGAACTTGGCTTTACCCACGCTGCCTGTGGCCCGCTGGTTCGCTCAAGCTACCATGCAGACCTTCAGGCCCAGGGGAAAGAGGTCAAATAGAGCAAGTCCAAGCACCTAAAGAAACAGCGCCCAAAGGCGCTGTTTTTCTATTTATGGGCACAATTTAAAGCTTTAGGGTTAGCGGCAAAAGCTCTGACATAACAGCCTCTAGCCATATTAGCCGGGATGCTCTAAGAGCCAAGGAGAGCTAAGAAGCGTGAAGAGACAACTCCATCAACAGAGCATCTTCCCGGCCCTCTTTGGCCTGATAGTAATCGGCCCTGGAGCCGGTCTCAATAAAGCCTAGGCGTCGGTACAAGGCGATAGCGGCAGCATTACCCACCCTGACTTCCAGCAATAGTCTCTCCACACCAGTCTCTTTAAGCAGTTCGATTGCCGCCTGTAATAATTGCCGCCCCAAACCCTGACCTTGTGCGGCAGGAGCGATACAGATATTCATCAGGGTCGCTTCCTCGAACAAGACCTGCAGCAAGCAAAAGCCTTGAAGCTCCGGTCCTAGATATAACCCCAGAGCGCGGTAAAAACGACCAAAACAACTGCCCAGAGTCGCCTCACTCCAGGGAAACTCATGGGCCAGTTGTTCAATTTTCATCATCTCGTCGAGGTCATTGGCCTCCAAGGCTCTGATTGCGATAACCTCAGTCACTTCGCCTCCAATCTGTGCCAAATCTGTTGCCATAGGGCGCGCTTGCCCTCACTGCCTGACATTAATTGCGCCGGCTGCGATGAGTGTAGCCAGGCCCCTTCAACAGGCTCAGGGAACATATTCCATATCACCTCTTGCCCAGCCACAGGCCGATTACCGACGCTGCACTGCCCTGCCTCCAATCCCAATAACGCCAACACCTTGAGCACCAGGGGATGTTGCAATACACGCTCATCAGCATCTGGCACCAACAGCATGAAAGGCACCTGGGCGGGAGAGTCTTTTCTACTGCGCCACAGCTCTATTCCCATGGCGTGCAGATATTTATTCATGGTGATTGCGCTCCGCTTTAACGCAGTTTGAAAATGTCGCCCAAAACCCATAGCCGAGGGACGAACAAGAAGGGCAAAAATGACTGAAAGAAACCCGCAACAGAGCTTCCAAGTTAAGCGCTTTAGAATACCAGCTTGCTCAGCAACTGTCTGTGACCTGAGAGCAAATCCCTTGGCTATCAACTCAAACAAAATCGATTGCGGACATCTAGTTTATCCACTTTAACTAATTATCTTCCGGAGTAATATAGAAAACAGATCATTTACGGAGGTTATATTATGAATATCAATATCGGGATCAACCAAGCCGATCGCCTGGAAATAGCCAACGGTTTGAATCGCTTACTTGCTGACACCTACAGCCTTTATCTCAAAACCCACAGCTTCCACTGGAACGTGACAGGTCCCATGTTCACCAGCCTACACCAACTGTTTGAAGAGCAGTACACCGAATTGGCTGCCGCGGTGGATGTCATCGCAGAGCGGGTCAGAGCCCTGGGTGAAAGAGCCTTGGGCTCCTACAGCGCCTACGCCGCTCAGACCGAAATCAAAGAAGACTCAGGCATCACAGATGCCAAACAGATGCTTGAGGAACTGCTGGAAGGCCAAGAGATCATTATTCGCAACGCCCGGGCACTCTATCCTCTGGTGAACCAGGCCAATGACGAAGCAACGGCAGATCTGCTGACCCAGCGTATTCAGCTGCATGAAAAGACCGCCTGGATGCTGCGCAGCTTGTTAGTGCAGTAATCTGGCATCACTTTGATACGGCGTTCAGAAACGGCATGAATTAGCGGCTAATGCTGAAACAAACTGAGTATTAATCTATACGGCTTACGCGTGTTGCGTGAGCCGTTATCTTATTTGGCACCGGGCAGGGTTTAACCCTGTAACAGTAGTTTTAAAGATATCTGCAAGCTGACAGTGCTAGATGAAAAATAAACGGGTCCATATCAACCTCAAGCACTTTATGATATCTACAAAAGGAAAACGGCCCGCATATTGCTATGCAGGCCGTCTGGAATGTGGCAGGGGTGGCAGGACTCGAACCCGCAACCGTCGGTTTTGGAGACCGCTGTTCTACCAATTGGAACTACACCCCTGTGGAACGAGGGGCATTATGCAAAAAGCCTTCCTAAAGGTAAAGGACTTTTTGGTACAAACCCCGCTGATTGCAGCTTTTTCAGGCAAAGCTATGGCATTGTAGGTATCCCGAAGTTTCTGGGGACAACGTCAGTAAGGTAAGGTTGCTGTAAACAACAAATTATCTAGGTTCACCAAGCCAAAGACTTTGCATGCTTCCCCCAAAGAAGCACCCATATAAAACTCAGCATTATCCTGCAAGCTACTTACAGTGTGATGGTCAATGTATACTTATTACTTAATGCACTTGATTTCAGTCGGATAACCAGCCGTTCAAAACACCCCAAGCAGTCTGATGAAGCTCAAACGGCTTTTAAAAAACTTCCTGATGGAAACTAACCTTCACACACCTATCCATATACGACCACACCAGATTGATATTTGGTTTCAGGACGAAGCCAGATTTGGTCAGCAAAATACAACAACACGACTCTGGGCACCGAAAGGCAGTAGACCCAGAGCGCTAAAACAGCAGCAGTTTGAATACGCGCACCTCTTCGGCGCAGTCTGTCCCGCAACAGGAGAAACTGAAGCCATCATCACGCCGTTTGTTAATAAGGACATCATGCGCCAGCACCTGGAACTGATCGCCAACCGAACTAAACCAGGACGACATGCTGTGGTGGTAATGGATGGTGCAGGGTGGCATACCAATGACATTGCAGTTGATATCCCCAACTTGTCGATACTCAAATTGCCGCCCTATTCCCCGGAGCTAAACCCCATCGAACAGGTGTGGAGTTGGCTACGCCAACGTCATCTCGCTAATCGCTGTTTCAAAGGATATGAGGACATTGTGGATGCTTGCAGTCAGGCTTGGAACGACTTCGTCAGCAGTACAAAGCGAGTGATAAAGATGTGCACCAGAGACTGGGCGAAAGTGACTGAACTTTAATGCGGAATGGTATCACATGGGGGCGAAAGACATCTGCTCATCAAGCACAGCTTGATAGATGGCTGGAGCGCGAAGCAGCTTGGCTGCAAGCTAAGGGGCACACACTGCGCCAGCCGCTTTGGGCTGCATGTTAAGTCGTGCTCGCTGGAAGCGAGACAAACAAAAAAGCCCTAGCTGAATGCTAGGGCTTTTTTGTTTGTTAGGCGTCTGGCGATGGCCAGCTTCGAGCAAGCTCTGCGCGTTCGTTTGTCGCATCAAACTGAGTTTGATAAACACGACAACCTCACCCTACTCCAAATGGGATTGTGCCTCACTGCGTTCGGACTCTTTATCTTCCCCATGTGAGAGTGGACATATCAAAATGCTATTAAAATGAAAAATCCCCAACACAGAGTGCTGGGGATCTATCGTTACTGTTTTGTCTTCACTCATTTCTTTGATAAATGAGTAAAAAGTGAAAACCAAAGTGGCGTCTGGCGATGGCCAGCTTCGAGCAAGCTCTGCGCGTTCGTTTGTCGCATCAAACTAAGTTTGATAAACACGACAACCTCACCCTACTCCAAATGGGATTGTGCCTCACTGCGTTCGGACTCTTTATCTTCCCCATGTGAGAGTGGACATATCAAAATGCTATTAAAACGAAAAATCCCCAACACAGAGTGCTGGGGATTTTCATTTTATTGGGCGTCTGGCGATGACCTACTCTCACATGGGGAGACCCCACACTACCATCGGCGCGATTGCGTTTCACTTCTGAGTTCGGGATGGGATCAGGTGGGACCACAATGCTATTGTCACCAGACATATTCTTACTGGTTAATTGTCCGTCTGACGGTATTGCTCCAGCTTTATCAGCCAAACAATTACCTGCGTCATTAACCTTTGTTCTTCAATTCAGAAAGCTGTTGCTTTGAAATATGGTGGTCGCTACTGGGATCGAACCAGTGACCCCCTCCTTGTAAGGGAGGTGCTCTCCCGGCTGAGCTAAGCGACCGGTATTCTTGGCTGTGCTCTTTTCAGAGCTTGAGTTCAAACTTCAATCAAGTATCTAACTTCTTCAAGTCCGTAAAACCCATCTGGGTTGTATGGTTAAGCCTCTCGAGTCATTAGTACAGGTTAGCTCAACGCCTCGCAACGCTTACACACCCTGCCTATCAACGTCCTGGTCTCGAACGGCTCTTTAGAGGTCTCTAGGACCTAGGGATGACTCATCTTGGGGCTCGCTTCCCGCTTAGATGCTTTCAGCGGTTATCGATTCCGAACGTAGCTACCGGGCAATGCCATTGGCATGACAACCCGAACACCAGCGGTTCGTCCACTCCGGTCCTCTCGTACTAGGAGCAGCTCCCCTCAATCATCCAACGCCCACGGCAGATAGGGACCGAACTGTCTCACGACGTTCTGAACCCAGCTCGCGTACCACTTTAAATGGCGAACAGCCATACCCTTGGGACCGACTTCAGCCCCAGGATGTGATGAGCCGACATCGAGGTGCCAAACACCGCCGTCGATATGAACTCTTGGGCGGTATCAGCCTGTTATCCCCGGAGTACCTTTTATCCGTTGAGCGATGGCCCTTCCATTCAGAACCACCGGATCACTATGACCTGCTTTCGCATCTGCTCGACGTGTCTGTCTCGCAGTTAAGCTGGCTTATGCCATTGCACTAACCGTACGATGTCCGACCGTACTTAGCCAACCTTCGTGCTCCTCCGTTACTCTTTGGGAGGAGACCGCCCCAGTCAAACTACCCACCAGGCACTGTCCCTAATCCCGATAAGGGACCAAGGTTAGAACATCAACACTACAAGGGTGGTATTTCAAGGTTGACTCCACAAGAACTGGCGTTCCCGCTTCAAAGTCTCCCACCTATCCTACACATGTAGGGTCAATGTTCAGTGCCAAGCTATAGTAAAGGTTCACGGGGTCTTTCCGTCTAGCCGCGGGTATACGGCATCTTCACCGCAATTTCAACTTCACTGAGTCTCGGCTGGAGACAGCGTGGCCATCATTACGCCATTCGTGCAGGTCGGAACTTACCCGACAAGGAATTTCGCTACCTTAGGACCGTTATAGTTACGGCCGCCGTTTACCGGGGCTTCGATCATGAGCTTCTCCGAAGATAACCCAATCAATTAACCTTCCGGCACCGGGCAGGCGTCACACCGTATACGTCATCTTGCGATTTTGCACAGTGCTGTGTTTTTGATAAACAGTTGCAGCCACCTGGTATCTGCGACTGCCAGCAGCTTACGACGCGAGGTCTTCACCGCCGGCAGCGTACCTTCTCCCGAAGTTACGGTACCATTTTGCCTAGTTCCTTCAGCCGAGTTCTCTCAAGCGCCTTGGTATTCTCTACCCGACCACCTGTGTCGGTTTGGGGTACGATTTCTACTAACCTGAAGCTTAGAAGATTTTCCTGGAAGCATGGCATCAACCACTTCATCCCCTTGGGGACTCGTCGTCAGCTCTCAGTGTATGTGTGCCCGGATTTGCCTAAGCACACCACCTACTACCTTAAACGCGGACAACCAACGCCGCGCTGGCCTAGCCTTCTCCGTCTCTCCATCGCAGTTAGCAGAAGTACGGGAATATTAACCCGTTTCCCATCGACTACGCCTTTCAGCCTCGCCTTAGGGGTCGACTCACCCTGCCCCGATTAACGTTGGACAGGAACCCTTGGTCTTTCGGCGAGGGGGTTTTTCACCCCCTTTATCGTTACTCATGTCAGCATTCGCACTTCTGATACCTCCAGCGTGGGTTACCCCTTCGCCTTCAACGGCTTACAGAACGCTCCTCTACCGCACTGATGCAAGCATCAGTACCCGTAGCTTCGGTGAATTGCTTAGCCCCGTTACATCTTCCGCGCAGGCCGACTCGACTAGTGAGCTATTACGCTTTCTTTAAATGATGGCTGCTTCTAAGCCAACATCCTAGCTGTCTAAGCCTTCCCACATCGTTTCCCACTTAGCAATTACTTTGGGACCTTAGCTGACGGTCTGGGTTGTTTCCCTTTTGACGACGGACGTTAGCACCCGCCGTCTGTCTCCCGGATAGCACTCTTTGGTATTCGGAGTTTGCAAAGGGTTGGTAAGTCGGGATGACCCCCTAGCCTTAACAGTGCTCTACCCCCAAAGGTGTTCGTCCGAGGCGCTACCTAAATAGCTTTCGAGGAGAACCAGATATCTCCCGGTTTGATTGGCCTTTCACCCCCAGCCACAAGTCATCCGCTAATTTTTCAACATTAGTCGGTTCGGTCCTCCAGTTGATGTTACTCAACCTTCAACCTGCCCATGGCTAGATCACCGGGTTTCGGGTCTACACCTAGCAACTAAACGCGCAGTTAACACTCGGTTTCCCTACGGCTCCGCTATTCGCTTAACCTCGCTACTAAATGTAAGTCGCTGACCCATTATACAAAAGGTACGCAGTCACGGTCTCAAGAACCGCTTCCACTGCTTGTACGTATACGGTTTCAGGTTCTATTTCACTCCCCTCACAGGGGTTCTTTTCGCCTTTCCCTCACGGTACTGGTTCACTATCGGTCAGTCAGGAGTATTTAGCCTTGGAGGATGGTCCCCCCATATTCAGACAACATGTCACGTGTGCCGCCTTACTCGATTTCATCTCTGGTTAGTTTACATGTACGGGGCTATCACCCTGTGCCGCTGTGCTTTCCAACACATTCCACTAACACCCCAAAGACTTAAGGGCTAATCCCCGTTCGCTCGCCGCTACTTGGGGAATCTCGGTTGATTTCTTTTCCTGAGGGTACTTAGATGTTTCAGTTCCCCTCGTTCGCCTCAATACGCTATGTATTCACGTATTGATGACACCTTATGGTGCCGGGTTTCCCCATTCGGACATCGCTGGCTCAAATGCTTGTTACTAGCTCACCAACGCTTTTCGCAAGTTACTACGTCCTTCATCGCCTCTGACTGCCAAGGCATCCACCGTATACGCTTGGTCGCTTAACCATACAACCCGGATGAGTTTTCATTTCGCTTGTCTGCGCTGCCTTATCGGCAACATAGCGGAAAACACGGGTTGTATCGCAACCAGCTTAGGTTTACTTGTCTCACCTCCGGGTTAAGGAAGTGGACTCGCCTTGAAGAATTTCCAAAACACTTGATTGAAGTGTTTGAGAACTCAATTTGTATTCATCAAATACAACTCCTAAGAGTCGTCTTGATGTCTACTATCAGCTTTCCAAATTGTTAAAGAACTCATTGACCTACCAGGGTCAACGGCCTGCTCTATGAACAAGCAATCTGTGTGAACACTCAACAAACACCAATTATCGCTTAGGTAAGGAGGTGATCCAGCCCCAGGTTCCCCTAGGGCTACCTTGTTACGACTTCACCCCAGTCATGAACCACACCGTGGTAAACGCCCTCCCGAAGGTTAAGCTATCTACTTCTGGTGCAGCCCACTCCCATGGTGTGACGGGCGGTGTGTACAAGGCCCGGGAACGTATTCACCGTGGCATTCTGATCCACGATTACTAGCGATTCCGACTTCATGGAGTCGAGTTGCAGACTCCAATCCGGACTACGACCGGCTTTATGAGATTAGCTCCACCTCGCGGCTTCGCAACCCTCTGTACCGACCATTGTAGCACGTGTGTAGCCCTACTCGTAAGGGCCATGATGACTTGACGTCGTCCCCACCTTCCTCCGGTTTATCACCGGCAGTCTCCCTAAAGTTCCCGGCATTACCCGCTGGCAAGTAAGGATAGGGGTTGCGCTCGTTGCGGGACTTAACCCAACATTTCACAACACGAGCTGACGACAGCCATGCAGCACCTGTCTCAGAGTTCCCGAAGGCACCAATCCATCTCTGGAAAGTTC
This sequence comes from Shewanella indica, assembly GCF_033842865.1. Lineage (NCBI taxonomy): Bacteria > Pseudomonadati > Pseudomonadota > Gammaproteobacteria > Alteromonadales > Shewanellaceae > Shewanella > Shewanella indica. Next base: position 2,469,284 of record NZ_JAWXXR010000001.1, on the reverse strand, counting down.
TCTGGATGTCAAGAGTAGGTAAGGTTCTTCGCGTTGCATCGAATTAAACCACATGCTCCACCGCTTGTGCGGGCCCCCGTCAATTCATTTGAGTTTTAACCTTGCGGCCGTACTCCCCAGGCGGTCTACTTAATGCGTTAGCTTGAGAGCCCAGTGTTCAAGACACCAAACTCCGAGTAGACATCGTTTACGGCGTGGACTACCAGGGTATCTAATCCTGTTTGCTCCCCACGCTTTCGTGCCTGAGCGTCAGTCTTTGTCCAGGGGGCCGCCTTCGCCACCGGTATTCCTCCAGATCTCTACGCATTTCACCGCTACACCTGGAATTCTACCCCCCTCTACAAGACTCTAGTTTGCCAGTTCGAAATGCGGTTCCCAGGTTGAGCCCGGGGCTTTCACATCTCGCTTAACAAACCGCCTGCGCACGCTTTACGCCCAGTAATTCCGATTAACGCTCGCACCCTCCGTATTACCGCGGCTGCTGGCACGGAGTTAGCCGGTGCTTCTTCTGCGAGTAACGTCACAGATGTAAGGTATTAACTTACACCCTTTCCTCCTCGCTGAAAGTGCTTTACAACCCGAAGGCCTTCTTCACACACGCGGCATGGCTGCATCAGGGTTTCCCCCATTGTGCAATATTCCCCACTGCTGCCTCCCGTAGGAGTCTGGGCCGTGTCTCAGTCCCAGTGTGGCTGATCATCCTCTCAGACCAGCTAGGGATCGTTGCCTAGGTGAGCCATTACCTCACCTACTAGCTAATCCCACCTGGGCTTATCCATCAGCGCAAGGCCCGAAGGTCCCCTGCTTTCCCCCGTAGGGCGTATGCGGTATTAGCAGTCGTTTCCAACTGTTATCCCCCACAAATGGGCAAATTCCCAGGCATTACTCACCCGTCCGCCGCTCGTCATCTTCAAAAGCAAGCTTTTGAAATGTTACCGCTCGACTTGCATGTGTTAGGCCTGCCGCCAGCGTTCAATCTGAGCCATGATCAAACTCTTCAATTAAAGTTTTGGTTGATTCCGAAGAATCGACTCAATGAATTCTGTTCGTATGAACACTCTTCATCGAGTTAAATCGTTTTGTCGATTTCTCAATGCCTGTGAGTGTCCACACAGATTTGCTTGTTTATCTTGTTAAAGAGCAATCCCTTAGACGCTGTGGTCATCGGGTCAGGGCTGCGTATTTTACGCTTTCCTGTTGCGGCGTCAAGAGGTATTTACCATCTTTTTTTCGCCTGTCGTTGAAAGGACTCAAGAGCCTCTTTTCTTCGACCCTGTCACGTCTTTCGCGTTGCCGCTGTGCCGTGTCAGTGGGAGCGCATTATAGGGAGCCTGAACTTTTGTGCAAGGGGGATTTTTGCAAAACCACACCAAGCGAACACTATTTAGGCATTACCAGGTTACTGTCAACTTTTAAGCAACACAGACATTACCCTAAAGTCCCTTTTCATCTCGATGAGTAACTTGAACCAACTGAGATGGCTATGCAAACTGACTTGCTCACTAACCTGAGTTGCTCGTCAAAAGGCTATTTCACTCAAGGTGGGATCTAGGTTTAGCACATATTTCGCCGCTTTGCAGAGTAAAAGCCTTTTGAAATGGCAGCCCAAAGTTATCATTATCACGAGAGAATCATGACTTGAGCTTGTCTAGACTCGCTTTATCTCCCGTATCTTCTTTTTCTTCGGCGCTTTCTTTGTTATCGCTATCTCTATTATCTCGGGCATGGGAAGTGGGAGAACCCTCTGCACTTGATGCTTTGCCATCACTGTCATCTGTCTCATCGTCATCACCCAAAACGTGAGACACCTTGAGTTTTCTAACGCTGCGAATGGTAACCACAGGCCCCGAGAGAGCATAGAGATAAAACAGCAGACAGAGAATTAATGCAGGTTCGACCGAGATCACCACAAATACGGCCACTACCAGCAGAATCACCAGGAAGTTCACCTTGCCACGCCAATCGACTTCTTTAAAGGAGTGATAGCGGAAATTACTCACCATCAACAGACCGGCAACGGCCGTGACCAGAGCCACCAATATACCTATATCATGCCCTGAGACGCCGTAGCCCTGCCCCAGCCAGACACTGCCGGCAATAAGAGCCGCTGCGGCCGGACTGGCAAGCCCTTGGAAGAAACGTTTATCGGCCACTCCTACTTGGGTATTGAAGCGCGCCAGACGCAAGGCAGCCCCGGCGCAATAGATAAACGCCGCCAACCAACCTATTTTGCCCAATTCAGAAAGCCCCCAGTTATAGGCTATCAAGGCCGGAGCCATACCGAAGGACACCATATCTGCCATCGAGTCGTACTCGGCACCAAAGGCACTCTGAGTGTTGGTCAAACGCGCCAGACGACCATCCAGTCCATCAAATAACATGGCAACAAACACAGCAATAGCCGATGCCTCAAAGTGCCCATTCATGGAAGCGATAACAGCATAGAAGCCCGAGAACAATCCTGCCGTTGTCATCAGATTGGGTAACAGATAGATACCACGGGTTTTTATTGTTGGCTTGGATAAATTTTGCATACACTTAACCTGATGGTGTAATCAAACTCATAACGGCAAAGATAACACACTTGCTCAGACAAGCTCACCCTGCAGAAACGGAAACAAACAATGATAAGAATCAGCCTATTTATGGCTCTGCTGGCATTACTCGGAGCCAACGCTGCCTCGGCAACCCCCATTTATACTTGGGTCGATGAAAATGGCGTCACCCACTACAGCCAGGAGCCGCCGCCACAACAGCAAGCCACCGAACTGGACAGCCAAAATCTGCAACCCGCCAGAATCGGCACGGTCGCGCCGCAGCGAAAAGATGACATTGTGCTGGAGACTGAGTCTGAGAAACAGGCAAAATTGCTCAAGGAGAAAGATGCAGTCCAGGCTCAGGCTATATGCGATAAGGCCAAATTCCAATTGGATGTCCTCAATACCCACACCAGGCTACAACGTAAAGATGATGTCTCAGGTGAAATGATTAAGATGACTGAAGAAGAACGGCAGGCGCAGATAAAGGAGCAGCAGGAAAGAATTCGGCTATTTTGCCAAAGAAACTAGCCAGCAAGGCCAGAGTAAAATAGGTTCTAGTAGCAAAAAGGAGCGCCGAAGCGCTCCTTGTTATTCCCGGAGTCGACTTACTTAACGAAGTCTACACCCAGTTTGATATCCGCCTTCAAGGTATCCAGCATGGCATCACGGGCGTTGGTTTCAAACGCGCTCAGTTCACCATATGGAAGAACCTTTTCGATACCATTTTTGCCGAGTACCACTGGCTGGGCAAAAAATTCAGCGTGTTCACTGCCACCGTCTACATAGGCGCACTCGATCACATTGGCTTCACCCTGCAGACCGCGGATCAGCGACAGACCGAAACGGAAAGCGGCCTGGCCCATGGACAGAGTCGCGCTGCCGCCACCGGCTTTGGCTTCAACCACTTCAGTACCGGCGTTTTGAATACGCTTGGTCAGGGCAGCAACTTCTTCATCGGAGAAGCTGACACCTTCAACCTGAGACAACAGAGGCAGAATGGTCACACCGCTGTGGCCGCCAATCACATTGACTTTAACATCGGCAACGTTCAACCCTTTGGCTTCGGCGATAAAGGTTTCAGAGCGGATGACATCGAGAGTCGTCACACCGAATAGACGGTTCTTGTCGTAAACACCGGCTTTTTTCAGTACTTCAGCCGCAATGGCCACAGTGGTGTTCACTGGGTTGGTGATGATACCGATCAGCGCCTTGGGACAAGTCGCAGCCACCTTTTCAATCAGGTTACGGACGATACCGGCATTGATATTGAACAGATCAGAACGATCCATGCCAGGCTTACGGGCAACACCGGCAGAGATCAGCACCACATCAGCACCTTCCAGTGCAGGTGTTGGGTCTTCACCGGCAAAACCTTTAACTTCAACTGCTGTCGGGATATGACTCAGATCCACGGCAACCCCAGGCGTTACGGGGGCGATATCATAGAGTGACAGCTGAGAGCCGGCAGGTAATTGGGTTTTCAACAGAAGGGCAAGAGCCTGGCCAATACCACCAGCAGCACCTAGTACAGCAACTTTCATAGTTATCTCCGTCAATTCTCGGAATTATGTGTGACATAGATCTAATTCTGTGATGGCGCAACATTAAAGGATCGTCACAAAAATAGCAATTATCCCTTAGTCATATGACTCTGCTTCATCAAAAGCTGAATTAACTTCAGCATTTGCTCTCGCCTACTGAGGCTTCTTTTACCCAACAAATGACCCAAACTGCATTTTTATGCAGGCATCTTGGGTATTTGTTGACACTTACCCGTTTGATATGCAGAATGAGCGAGATTTTCTGAATAACGACAGAAGAAGATAATGCAAGCAAGCAAAAATCAGGATGAGCTAATCAGAACCTTCAAGGCTCTGCTTAAAGAGGAGCGCTTCGGCTCCCAGAGTGAAATAGTCAATGCACTGCAAGCCGAAGGCTTTGCCAATATCAACCAGTCCAAAGTCTCGCGCATGCTGAGCAAGTTCGGTGCCGTGCGCACCCGTAACGCCAAGCAGGAGATGGTCTACTGCTTACCGGCGGAACTTGGGGTGCCAACTGCCGGCAGCCCACTGAAGAATCTGGTATTGGATGTGGATCATAACCAAGCCATGATAGTGGTACGTACCAGCCCGGGGGCGGCGCAGTTAATTGCCAGGCTGTTGGACTCCATCGGCAAGCCAGAAGGTATTCTGGGCACCATTGCCGGTGATGATACTATCTTTATCTGCCCTTCCAGCATCAAGACCATTGATGAAACGCTGGAAACAGTCAAATCACTGTTCAATTACACAGACTAAGTTGAACATTTCATAAAAAAACGCCCCTCAATGAGGGGCGTTTTTGTCGCTATCGCGTTATTAATCATCAAACTGGATCATAAAATCCAGAGATGGGGCAAAGAAAGAGGAACCTGTTACCGCCTGAGTAAAGTGCATCAGGTGATCATGGTGTCCTTCTCCGTCACCGAAAACCATACTGTGAAGCATCTTTTCGAAATGGCTTGGTGTCTTACAAGTAGAGATAAACATCAATCCCTGTTGTTTGACTGAACCATAAGGCATGCTCTGACGCAGGATCTCCATCGACTCACCATTGTCATACTTGAGATTTACCCGCTTGATATGCGCCGTCAGCGGTTTGTCTTCCGAGGCGTACTCTATGTTGTCCTGCTTGGTGCGGCCTATGATGTCTTCCTGCTTTTTCTGCGGCAGTCTGTGCCACTTACTCAAATTGTGGACATATTTCTGTACATGAATGTAGCTACCGCCGCGAAATGCATCGTCTTCATCCCCTACCAGGGCCACAGCTTGACGACCTCTGCCCTTGGGGTTTTCTGTGCCATCGACAAAACCGGTCAGATCGCGGCTGTCCATAAAGCGGAACCCGCGCTCCTCCTCTTCCAGCTCGGCCAGGCCTTCCAGCATTTCGTTGACCTCATTGGCCACCAGATGAAGAATATCCAGGCGATCACAACGCAGGTGAATAAAGATATCGAACTCTATCGCCGGCGCATCCCGGTTACCCGACTCCATCGCGGGGAATGGCTTGAGTTCAGCCGGTCTGCTTCCCGGATAGAGGTGATCCCAAAAGTTGGCACCAATCGCCACAAAGGCATTAAAGGCACTGTCGGCATACTGATCTGCCAGCTCATACAAATACTGGGCAACATTGGCCAGACAAGGGCGCAGTTGTGACTCCCCGCCTTCGTTGGCATTGAACATCAGATAAACACTGTGCAGATTTCCCTCTGCGCAGATCCCCAGCTGTTCCCGTGGCATAACCTGTGTATCCATTTGCAATCTACCCTTTCAGATTAATTCATCTTCGGCCTTATTATCCGCAACTTGAGCATTAATTTGAATTAGCTCACGCACGTTTTTGCCGATTACTTTCAATAACCTGATGCTTGTCCGTCTTTACGGGACTCGGACGCTCCCCGATAAACGCCGCTTTCAACATTGACGCCTATGGCCTGATAACCACCGAAAGCCCCGAGAGAATCACTTAAAGTATGCCCCTTTTTCATCAGCTCACGGCGGGTTTCCATGGAAAAGCCCGACTCGAGGCTGATATAACCGCCATCTGTCATCTGCTCGCCGGTCGGTTGGCTGGAACCTGTATGCAATATTCTCGGAGCATCGCCCGCCTCCTGCAGGTTGAGGCCAAAATCAATCAGATTAATCATGATCTGGGCATGCATCTGGGGTTGGGTGGCTCCCCCCATGACACCAAAGCTGAGCCAGGGCTTGCCATCTTTGGTGACAAAGGCCGGAATTATGGTATGAAACGGTCTTTTACCCGGTGCATAGGAATTGGCACGCCCGGGAGTGAGATCAAACAGCTGGCCTCTGTCCTGAAGCACAAATCCCAAATCCGGAGGCGTCATGCCTGAGCCCATGCCACGATAATTGCTCTGGATGAGGGACACCATATTGCCTTCTTTATCGGCGGTAGTGAGATAGATGGTATCACCGTGTAAAAGGTTGGGATTACCCGACTCAACACTGGCGGCGGCTTTGTCAGCATCGATAAGCTTGGCTCTGGCGTAGTTGTATTCTTTGGAGATAAGTGACGCTACCGGCACTTTGGCAAAGTCCATGTCGGCGTAGAACTTGGCTCGGTCGGCAAACGCCAGCTTTTTTGCTTCCACGAAATGATGCACATATTCGGCGCTGTCCAGCCCCATGGCCTTGAGATTAAATGGCTCCAGGGTTTTAAGGATCTGCAGTGCCGCTATCCCCTGGCCGTTGGGGGGCAGCTCCCAGATATCATAGCCCCGATAATTAACCGATACAGGTTCAACCCACTCACTCTTGTGAGAAGCGAGATCTTCATAGGAAAGATAACCGCCCTGTTGTTGCATATAGGCGGCAATACTGCGGGCTATCTCTCCTTTGTAAAAGACGTCCCGGCCCCCCTTGGCAATTTTTTCATAGCTGTTGGCCAAAGCCGGATTTCGAAACAATTCACCGACGGCCGGCATGCGGCCGCCTGGCATATAGGTTTCTTTAAACCCCGGGTATTTGGCCAGCTTGTCACCGCTTCGCGCCAGATAGAAGGCGATGAGCTCGGAAACCGGAAATCCTTCACGGGCATAATGAATAGCCGGCGCCAGGTTATCCTTCATGGGCAATTTGCCGAACTTGTCATGCAGTTCATACCAGCCATCCACGGCACCGGGCACGGATACGGGCAAAGGTCCATAAGGCGGCAGATGCTCAAGCCCTTTGGCCTTGAGCATCTCCAACGTCAGAGAAGCCGGACTGCGGCCAGAGGCATTAAGCCCATAGAGCCGCTGCTCTTTGGCGCTCCAGACAATGGCAAAAAGATCGCCGCCTATGCCAGAACCAGTAGGCTCCACCAACCCCAGCATGGCATTGGCCGCAATCGCGGCATCCACGGCGCTGCCACCTTGTTTGAGAATATCGACTGCCACCTGAGTCGCCAGTGGTTGGCTGGTTGCCGCCATACCATTAACCGCATAGACTTCAGAGCGGCTCGCAAAGGCCGCGCCCGTGATTCTATCCATCGCCATGCTTCCCGTGCTACAGCAAACAGCCAAACTCCCGATGACGCCGAGTAACAGCTGACGACATGAGCTGTTGCTGATATTCCGTATCCCTTGTGCGTCCTGCATTTTATTATTGCTGTGGTTATGCATCTCGCCTCCGCTCTCATCCCGGAGCGGCGCATGGGCGAGACCGGGGTTCAGTGAATACCTATGGTGAATTCAATCAAACCGATTGTTTGGTATAACACAGAGACAAACAAATTATCACCCACAGCAAACTTATGAAACAATTGTTATTAACAGTCGTTACCGAACAACACCAGCGGATGTTCCAGTGTCGACAGCCTGACTCTCTGCCCTGGAGAAAACTGTACCTGATGACTACGAACCTCGAGAGTGACGCCCTCTTGCTGCACATCATAATGGCAAACATTGCCCAGAAAACGCCGCTCGGTAACCACGGCCAGCCCCTGTTCGTCGGGTTGTAACTCCAACTGCTGTGGCCGCAGCAACAACTCACCCTGCCAGTTCAGTGGCAAACCATGGGGCAAAGAGCTCTTAAGGCGGCCGATTTGAGTATCGACACAGTGCTCGCAGCTGACCTTGGCCTTAAGATAATTACCACTGCCGAGAAAGTCCGCCACATAGCGATTGACCGGGTTGGCATAGAGGGTTTCGGCACTGCCTTGCTGCACTATTTTACCATCTTCAAACAGCGCCAGGGTATCGGCAAAAACAAAGGCCTCATCCTTACTGTGGGTCACAAATACGGCGCTGACGTTACGGCTCTTGAGGATCGCGCGAATCTCCAGCATCAGCTCGCCGCGTACCTGGGCGTCTATATTGGAGAAGGGTTCATCCAACAACAGCAGTTCAGGTTCATAGGCAAGCGCCCTGGCAATCGACACCCTCTGTTGTTGACCACCGGACAACTCGTGGGGATACCGTTCACCAAGCCCCGGGAGCTTGACCAAATCCAACATCTCCTCGAGCCGGCTCAGGCGCTGCGCCTTGTTCAACCCCTTGACACCAAAGAGGATATTCTGCGCGACCGTCAAGTGGGGAAACAGGGCATAGTCCTGAAAGATCATCCCCACGCCACGCTCCTCTCCAGGAACCTGCAGCTTATCCGTGGTTACTGCACGGCCGCTGATATGAATTTCACCGGCGGAGACCGGCTGCAGTCCGGCAATGGCTCTGAGCAGAGTCGTTTTACCACAACCACTGGGTCCGAGCAGGGCGGCAATTTCACCGGCTTGCAAAGTAATGCTCAGCCCTTTGAGCACCTGCTGGGCGCCATAATGGCTATGGAGTTGCTTGACACTCAGGGTCGACATCAGTTGTTTTGCTCCAGCGAACGGTTGAGATAAATCAAGGGCACCAGCCCCACCAACACAATAACAATAGCCGCCAACGCCCCCTGCTCCAACTGCTCATCGGAGACGTATTGGAACACTTGGGTGGCCAGGTTGTGAAACCCGACAGGGCTTAGTAGCAAGGCTGCCGGCAACTCTTTCATCGCCTCGATAAATACCAGCAGCAGAGCGGCAAAAATACCGCTGCGCAGCAATGGCAGATGGATTAATGCCAGTACTTTACCCGGTGTCTTGCCCAGGCTGATGGCCGCCATGTCAAGAGAAGGCGACAGCCGTTTGTAACTGCTCTCTATGCTGCCGATGGCGATGGCGGCAAAGCGAATACAAAACGCCAGCACCAGGGCGGCGATACTGCCGGTGAACAAGAGCCCCGGGCCTTGACGCTCGAACAGAGCGTAGAGATCATCGATTCTGAAATCGAGCCAGGTCAGCGGAATAAGCACGGCAATCGCCAGCACAGTGCCCGGCAGTGCATAGCCGGTACTGACCAGACGGGATGGCAGCATGTCCCACTTTCGCGGGCTCAGGCGGCGAATGAACACCAAGAGGATAGCCAAAAGCAAACACAATACACTGCTGATGGCGGCAACCGTTAGGCTGTTGAGACTGTACTGCCAAAAGTCACTGTTCCAGCTCTGCTGCCAGTAATCCAAGGCGTAACTGCCGAGAATGACAAATGGCAAAACAAAGGCCAGCAGCAGCAACAGCGAGCAGTAGCCGAGCGCCAACCACTCACGCCAACCTTTAAGCCGGTAAGGCTCCGGCGCCTCAAGCAACAGCTGCTTTTGAAATAATTGTTGTTTACGTCTCGCCATACGCTCCAGCGCAAACAGAGTAAAAACACCAAGCAACATCAATAGCGAAATTTTGGCGGCGGCCGCCAAGTCACCATAGGCTCGCCAGGTATCGTAGACAGCCGTGGTCAGGGTGGATACCGCAAAATAATTGACCGTCGCCAAGTCAGCCATGGTTTCCATGGCCACCAGGGCGACACCGGCCGCCAGCGCCGGGCGCGCCATTGGCAGCGACAAACGCCAGAAACTCTGCCATGGCGAGCAGCCCATTACCTTGGCCGCATGCTGCAAACTTAAGGACTGCTCCAGAAACGCGGTGCGCCCCAAGAGGTAAACATAAGGGAAGAGCACCAGCGACAACATCACAGTGGCGCCGCCCAGAGTTCGAATATCGGGAAACCAGTAGTCGGTTACCGATTGCCAACCAAAACTTGCGCGTAAAAAACGCTGCACAGGCCCGGCATAATCCAGTAAATCGGTATACACATAAGCGACAATATAGGCCGGCATGGCCAGCGGCAACAACAGAGCCCACTGGAACAGGCGCCTGCCGCGAAATTCACAGCGCGCCACCAGCCAGGCAGCAGGCACCGCCAAAAGCAAACTGCCGACACTCACCCCCAACATCAGCCAAAAGGTATTGGCTATGTATGACGGCAACACAGTGGCAAACATCTGCCCAAAGCGGGTTTCACCCGGTTCGAACGCCTGCATGACCAGCGCCAGCAACGGCGCCACCATTAAGCCGCAGACGATAAACCCCGCCCACGACCAGCCCCTGGAGAAGGTCAGGATCACAGCTATTCCCCCATAGCCTTTGCAGAAACGCCTTCAAGCTCAGAGATCAAACTTAACCTCATCGAGCAGTCTCAGCGCCGCCTGATGATGCTCTGCCAACTTGTAGACAGGCAAATCATCGGCTTTAAAGTCTCCCCAGGATGCCACCAACTCTGAGACAGGCACATCGGCCTTGACCGGATATTCCATATTGACCTCGGCATAGCTCTGTTGGGCGGCATCCGAAGACAGATACTCCATCAGTTTGAGGGCATCGGCCGAGTTAGGCGCATGCTTGGCCAGCGCCATACCCGAGACATTGATATGGGCACCACGATTTTCCTGATTCGGGAAGTTGATCACTGCCGCTTCGGCCCATGGCCGCTGTTTGGGATCTTGCAGCATCTTGCCATAGTAATAACTGTTGCCGATGGCGATATCACACAAGCCTTCTTTCACCGCCTGCACCTGCGCCCTATCGTTACCCTGAGGCTTACGGGCCAAGTTACTCTTCAGTCCCTGAAGCCAACTCTTGGCATCAGCTTCACCGTGGTGGGCTATCATGGAGGCCACCAGCGCTATGTTGTAGGGATGCTTGCCACTACGCATACACACCTTACCCTTGTAACGGGCATCGGCCAGGTCTTCATAGTTGATTGTCAGCGGCCCGAGGCGCTCCTTGCTGGAATAGAGATTACGCACCCTCATAGTCAGGGCATACCAGTTTCCTTCGGGATCCCGGTATTGGGCCGGAATATTCTGCTTGAGTGTGTCACTTTCCACCTGTTTGACCAACTGCTTGTCCACCAATTCCTGCAAGCGGGAAAAGTCAGACGTCAGCACCAAATCCGCCGGTGATAAGCGTCCTTCACGGGCCAATCTATCGGCGATGCCATCTTTGGCAAACACAAAATTAACCTTCACCCCGGTAGCCTGACTGAAGTCATCCAGAATGGGCTTGACCAAAAACTCCTGACGATAGGAATAAACCGTCACCTCATCGGCGGCAACCACCGGCAACATCAAGCTGGATGCGGCCAACGCACTGCCAAGTATCAGACCTGTCTTGTAGCTCATATTATTCAGTACCTCATGTTGGATGAGTAATTTAATGAGAACTATTTCTAATCAACTTTATTTTCAGCCTAATGCAAAAATTCTGACAAGGGGAATACAGATGAAAACAGACAGAATGGCAGTGGCTGGGAGCAAAGCGATTGGAATCGGCCAAATTGTCGCAAACTAAACTAAACTGAACCTTAAAACTTATACATGGAGAGAGGAAGTATCTTGGATATTTTGGAAATCCTGCTGGCTGTGGTGTCTTTGCTACTGATCTTGTTTCTGTTCCGTCACAGGTTAAGACCTGAAAAGCGTCGGCAGGACAGACCCTCTGCCCCCAAAGAGAAACAATATCACTGTGTCTCCATAGTGTTGACGCCAAATGCCTGCCAAGCGATAAGAGCGCTTGAAGGCAAGCGTTTTCTGTCAAAGGAGGCGCCCCGGCTCCCCTTGGCGGAATGTGACTGCAGCCAATGCGACTGCAAGTATCAACATCATGAAGACAGAAGAGTTCCCTTCAGCGATCGGCGACTGGACTATGGCATGAGCCGTGACCTCTATGGCGTCTTCGGTGAAACCAACCGCAGAACCCACCCCAAGGGCAGGCGTTACTCGGACTTGGCCAAACCGCAAATCACCGAGAAATCACCCAGGACGAGTATCTCGGAAACTCTGCCTGATTGATGCCGATTCCAGCCAGTATGCCAAGGCCGGTGCCACTTTACGCCAGTCGAGATCCGGATGACGAAAATCAAGGTATTCGAGTAGCACCAACAGCAGTACCTGTCTGGCATCGAGTGGGCCGCTCGCAATAATTCCCTGACGCTCCACCTCCATTAAGGCTCTGAGCAGGGCCTGCTCGAAACGGCCGCTCCAGAAAGATGAACGAACCCCCTCCTCTTCACGCATCTGTTCCTGCCTTAAGCCAACGGCGCTATCCAGCGCGCCTTTGAGCAGCGAGAACTGGCACTCATAAGCCCAGTTTCCGGGTGGTCCAAAGAAACAATTCTGGCCGAATTTGTCGTCCAGAAAGCGAGCTATGACTTCGCTGTCGAACAGTGCGGCGCCATCATCCAAAAGCAGACAGGGAACTTTCCCCAAAGGGTTAACCGACAGTAACTCGTCACTGTTATCGAAAGGATTGACCAGCTTTTCATCCAACGCCAAACCCAGCTCGCGGGCAATAACCCTGACCACGCGGGCATAAGGCGAAGCTGTAGAGTAATAGAGCTGCATCCAGACTCTCCTGTTACCAGTATTTTTCGACTGTTATCTGTCCTGGGGCCCGGCGCAGGTTTTTGGCCAAGCCTTTATCGATAAGTGCCGCCGTAGCCCCCTGGATCATCCCGGGATTACCACAAAGCATCAATTGCGAGTCCTTTGCACTTATGTTCAGCCCGGCCTTGGCCTCTATCTCACCACTTTGCAGGCCATCCGGGATGCGACAACGCAACGCACCATCAAAATCTTCACGAGTGACACAGGGCACAAACACAAATTGCTCGGGATAGGCCTGTTGATAGCCGCGGATCTTATCGAGATAGGCAAGATCCTGCGCTTCTCTTACCCCGTAAACCAGAACCACCTTATCAAACCGCTGCCAAGGCTCAGGAGTATCCAACATGGAAAGAAACGGCCCCACAGCCGTACCTGTTGCCAAAAACCACAGGTGACGCCCCTGTAATTCTCCTTTTGGGATCTCATCCAAAGTCATAAAGCCGGTGGCTTTGTCTGTCACGCTAATACTGTCACCCGGCTGCAAAGATTGCAGATCCGGTGACAACTGGCCTTGATCTACCGCCACCGCCAGTATTTCAAGATAGTCAGTCCCAGGGGCATTCACCAGCGAATAGGCCCGGGCGATACGTTTATCATCCCGCAGCTGACTGAGCTTGATAAACTGGCCGGCAATAAACGGTGCTATCTCGGCGGCAATCCTCAGGCTGAATAACTTGCTGTTCCAATCGATACGCTCAATGACCCGACCTTCAGTCCACATAGCTTCTCCTTAGGTAACACAAGACGATTATTGCAGCATAACCCCATATTCAACCAACAAAAACCCCTCATAGTGAGGGGGTTATCTGCAGGTAAGATTTCGCATGATCTCGATTATTCCTGCTCTGTGCTAAAGCTATCTCTGAATGCCTGCAACCCTTGCTGTACCAGAGCGTAAGTTTCATCCACCCCAGTCTTGATTTCGCCTTCCAGCACCTTGAGCCCGGAGAGGATATCCGTCGCCTCTTTAAAGCCCTGATCTATGGCGCCGCCGATAACGTCCATAAAACCGGACAGCTGACTGTCAAAGTCCATGCTGGAATTTTGCTGCTGGTAGACACTGAAGAACTGAGTCGCAAAGCTAACAATTCTGTCGGCCGTGGCCTCGGGAGAAGTATCTATCTGCTGCTCCTGCACCTGCTGCAGGGCATTTTCACCCATGTAGGGTGCCAGTTCTTCATTGATGGCCTCAATCGCGGCGCGATACAAGAGACTCATGGGTTCGTTGCCACTATTGAGACTTACCTCCTCCTGCGCCGCCAGAATAGCGTTATTCATCAACTGCTGACTGACATGGCGGATGCTCTTGCTACTGGCGACTTCAGATACCGCCTTGCCATGATTACCATCCAGTTGTTGGGTCTTATCCTTGGCCACCTCAGAGACCTGAGCGCCATGATTGCGGATTTCCATCTTGGTTTCCTCGTATGAAAAGCGTGTCCCAGGTTAATTATCGACCAATTCAGCAATTAGTTTAGTGATTGTTTACCCAGGCCGATACTCGGGCTATGATCCCACATGTTATTTAAGTATTTGATAGAAAATAAAAATGGTAAGAATTTTTCTACTGCTTTGTCTTTCAGTGCTTTTTGGTTTGCCGTCCCAGGCCGCCAACACTAATCAAACCATATTCCTGGTTAGGCACGCGGAAAAAGCTCAGGGAAGCGATCCCGGGCTGACAGCCGCCGGTAAGGCGCGAGCCGAGGCTCTGGCAGCGGCACTACAGGACACCCAACTGCAAAGGCTGATGTCGAGTGAGTTTCGCCGAACTCAGGAAACCCTGGGACCAATTGCAACAGCCAAACAACTCAGGATTGAGGTGTTTCCAGCCAAAGGCGGCTTGGAGGTTCACATCAATGCCATAGCTGATGCGGTCAAAGCCAGCCAAGGCAATGTGCTGATCGCCGGCCATAGCAATACGATTCCGGCCATCATCAAGGCACTCGGTGGCCCCCTTGTTAGTTTGGATGAGCAGCAATACGATCAACTTTTTATTCTCACCTTGGCAGAACAGGGGCCCACGGGCCTGGTAACCAGCCACTTTGGCAGTCAATAAGGATAGAAGATGCGCGAGCAAAACTGGTTTATGTGGGGCCTGGAACTCTTTTCCGGCCTGTTTTTGATAGTCGTCGGCTTAGGACTCTTGGTAATCACTTATATGTATATCGCCGATGTGATGCAAACCAAGCAGGCGGTGCGGCATAACTACCCTGTTGTCGGACGATTCCGATATTTCTTCGAGAAAATGGGCGAATTCTTCCGCCAGTACTTTTTCGCTCTCGATCGGGAAGAACTCCCCTTCAATCGTGCCGAGCGTAGTTGGGTCTACCGGGCGGCGAAAAATGTCGACCGCACCATAGCCTTCGGCTCCACCAGGCCACTGGAAGCCAACGGCAGCATACTGTTTATGAACACCGCCTTCCCCACACTGGATCAAGACGTTGTACCGCCAACACCTGTGATTATTGGCCCTGACTGCGAATATCCCTTTGCCACCAGCGCCATTTGCCATATTTCCGCCATGAGTTTCGGCGCTCTTTCTCGCCCAGCTGTTACCGCCCTTTCCCATGGGGCAGCCCAGGCAGGATGCTGGCTCAACACAGGGGAAGGCGGCCTCAGCGCCCACCACCTCAAGGGAAACTGCGATCTGGTATTCCAGATAGGCACTGCCAAATATGGCGTTCGCAACGCTGAAGGGCACCTGGATGATGACAAGCTCAGGGAAGTGGCCGCTCACTCTCAGGTGAAAATGTTCGAAATCAAACTCAGTCAGGGAGCCAAGCCAGGCAAGGGGGGAATTCTTCCCGGGGTAAAGGTAACCGAAGAGATAGCCGCGATTAGAGGGATCCCAGCAGGAGAGGATTCCATCAGTCCCAACGGCCATATCGAGTTTCATCATGTCGGCGATATTCTCGACATGATAGCCAGAGTCAGACAGGTGACAGGCAAACCCACAGGGATCAAAGCGGTCTTGGGTGATACTCACTGGTTGGAAAATTTTCTGGAAGAGATTAACCAACGCGGTCATGACTCGGCTCCCGATTTCTTCACCCTCGACAGCGCCGATGGCGGAACGGGCGCAGCGCCGCAAACCTTGATGGACTATGTTGGCCTACCGCTGAAAGAGAGCTTGCCACTGTTGGTCGATCAACTGCGGCGGCATGGACTGAAGCAAAGGATTAAGGTGATAGCCTCTGGCAAGCTTATCACCCCCTCCAGAGTGGCCTGGGCGCTGGCGCTTGGGGCGGATTTCACCGCCTCAGCGAGAGGGAATATGTTCGCGCTGGGATGTATTCAAGCACTGCAGTGCAACAAGGATACCTGCCCCACCGGGATAACCACCCATAACAAGAAACTGCAACAAGGATTGGATCCCAGGGATAAATCCACCCGAGTCGCCAACTACAACAAGGCATTGCACCATGATCTGGGGATGCTGGCCCACTCCTGCGGGGTTACTGACCCAAGACAACTCAAACCACGCCACGTCAGAATCGTTACCCAAAGTGGCCTGTCGGTATCTTTGGATAAATACTACGCTCACTTCGATCAATGAGGTATTGTCACTGTCACCGAAGCGTAATAATGGTTAGATTGTGCGTTGCATCACAAAAGTGGTAAGATCTTGCGCCTAATCAAGACTTGCCACTTCCAGAGGATTTTGAAGTGAAAATGACATTTGTCAGTCAGGTCCCCAAGCCGGAAACGAGCAAAACTGCATCGCTCAGCTGCAAGAATTGCAGCCGTTTAATTGAGATTGAGGGAGAGATGCTCTGTTATCGCGGCGGTAAAATAACTGAACTGACACCGCTAAATGAAGCGAAAAATAGTTTCAACCTACTGTGCGACGGCTGGCAAGCCGACCGCAACCAAACCAAGAAATAGCATCAACTCAGGCTCAGCTACGCACTTCCCCTTGCGACTGAGCCTGCTTTCTTGACTCACTGATAATTCCTTCCAACGCCTCATTAAAGGGTTCTGCAGATACCATAGACAGAGTCAGGCCGCGGGTGGATACTCTCAGCCCGGCACGTAACTCGGTATGTAATTGATTGAGGGCAACATCATCCATACCTCGGGCCTTAAGCTCATCCGCCAGACAATTCCAATCTGTACGGACTTTGTCCTGCATTCCTTCAATATTGACCTGCAATACAATGTTTTCCATCTGTGCTGCCCCCATGGCTGACGCGACTTTGGACTTTCGAGTATGCGGCAGCCAGGCTGAATCAATGCTGAACTTGCACCGACTCATCTGACTGTTTTGTGTGCTGGATCCGCCATAAACGCGCGTAATATCCATCGGCGGCCAGCAGGCTGTCATGGCATCCGGATTCAACCAACTGGCCTTGGTGCAACACTAAGATTTTATCGGCATCCACCACTGTCGATAGCCTGTGGGCAATCACCAAGCTGGTATGGCCCTTGGCAACTTCGTCGAGCGCCTTGAGAATTGCCCGCTCGGAGCGGCTGTCCAGCGACGAGGTGGCTTCATCGAAGATCAGTATCGGCGAGCGCTTCAATATCGCCCTGGCAATAGCCACTCGCTGCTTTTCACCGCCGGAGAGTTTCATGCCTCTCTCACCCACCTTGGTCTGGGCCTGCTGCGGTAATGCCTCAACAAACTGCTTAAGGTGGGCCAACTCTATCGCCTGCCAGATTTCGGCGTCCGAAGCATCGGGGCGGCCATAGCGAATATTCTCAAACAGAGTATCGTTAAACAGCACAGTGTCCTGAGGCACTATGGCAATGGCTCGGCGCAGTGCATCTTGGGTCATATCGCGAATATCGATACCATCGACCCGAATCGCTCCTTGGCTGACATCGTAAAAGCGGAACAACAAGCGCACCAACGTCGATTTACCGGCGCCGCTTTCACCCACGACAGCCACCTTCTGCCCGGGCTCTATCTCAAAACTCACACCCTTGAGTATCTGCCTGTCACCATAGCCAAAGCCAACCGAGTCAAAGCTGATTCGGCCCTCTGTCGGCACGATATCCTTGGCCGCTGGGTTGTCTTTTACCAGCGGAGTCTTATCCAGCAGCGAGAACATCCGCTCTATATTGGCCAAAGCACCCCGAATTTCACGATACACAAAACCCAGGAAGTTGAGCGGCATAAAGAGTTGCATCATAAAGGCGTTGATCAATACAAAGTCACCCACAGTCATCTGTCCACGGGTCACTTCAAAGGCCGCCAGCCCCAGCATTAAAGTCATGGCGACAGCAATAATGGTGGCCTGACCGGCATTGAGGGCGAACAACGACAGACGATTCTTGCGCTTGGCCACTTCCCAGTCTGCCAACGCCTTGTCATACTCATTCGCCTCATAGGCTTCATTGTTGAAGTATTTGACGGTTTCATAGTTAAGCAGGCTATCGATAGCGCGGGTGTTGGATACCGAGTCGGCCTTCGCCGCCTCACGGACATAAGAGGTACGCCACTCAGTCGTCACAACAGAAAACAAACCATAGGCCAGTACGGAACAGAAGGTTATCAGCGCAAACCAGATACCATAATTCCACAGTAAAATGGCCACCACCATCAGGATTTCCAACAAGGTGGGTACTATGTTGAACACCATAAAACGCATCAGAAAACTGATGCCGCTGGTGCCGCGCTCTATGTCCCGCGATAATCCGCCGGTGCGCCTGTCGAGGTGAAAACCGAGATCCAGCCGGTGCAGATGTTCAAATACCTGCAATCCCAGGCGTCGTATCGCCCTCTCGGTCACTCGGCCAAAGAGGGTATCCCTGATCTCCCCGGTGAGCGCATTGACTAATCTCAAGCTGCCATAAGCCAAAACCAGCGCTATAGGCACGGCCAACAGCTGCGCCGTTTGGGCGCTCCCCAAGTCATCAACCAAATGCTTCAACAGGAAAGGCAAACCGACACTGGCGAGTTTTCCCACAACAAGACACAGCAGCGCCAGGATAATCCGGCCCTTGTATTCCAACAGATAGGGCCAGAGAAGTTTGAGCACTTGCCAGTTGAGCTTATCGACGGGACCTTCAAGGTAAAGAGTTGGACGCATACATCTTGCCAGGAGAAAAGAGTGTTCCGAGTGTAGCAGTGAGTGGGGCCCAAGTCTGCGATCTGTTTGGCTGACCGCCCGGAAATAATCATCAGAAGCAGCACTTTAGAATGACAAAAATAACATTTAACCTAGACTAAATGGCTAGCAACGGAATTTTTATCGCCAAAATTCCTCCAAAGAGCGGAAAGATGGTTATGCATGAAAAAAGAATTTGCTACTCTTTCCTGCTAAGTACGGGCGGCAACGAGTGTTCAAAAATGTCAAACAAACCGGTCCGCACCGATTTTTTACTGTATCTGTTGAAGGAAATCTTATGTTGGATTCAAAAGTTCAATACCCGCCCCTGCCACTGATCCAAACCTGGGTATGGATGATGATCGAATCAGGCAACCCCGAGATCCAGGAAAAAGGCCGTAACAATCTGATAGCTTCCTTTGGCAGCCTGGCCAAGGCCAACGAATACCTGGCACAGCAAGCCCAAAAGTAAAGGCGCCAATGGCGCCTTTAACCCTATAATATTGACGCTCAACCCTGACGGCGCTTCAGCACGCTGTCATTGAGCATTGACAGCAGTTTCTCTGTATCATCCCAACCGATACAGGCGTCGGTAATACTTTGCCCATAACAGAGAGGATGCCCGGGATTAAGATCCTGACGCCCTTCCACCAGATGACTCTCCACCATCACTCCGAAAATCGCCTGCTGTTTAGCGGCAATCTGGCCGCAGACATCTTCAGCCACCAACATCTGACGCCGGAAGTCTTTACTGGAATTGGCATGACTGAAGTCAATCATCACCTTAGGTTTCAGGCCAACCTTCTCAAGCTGAGAACATATCCGGTTCACATGAGCTGAGCTGTAGTTAGGTTCGCGTCCACCACGCAGAATGATATGGCAGTCATCATTACCCTTGGTTGACACAATTGCCGAATGACCAAACTTGGTCACCGACAGAAAATGGTGGGGCGCGCTAGCGGCCCCAATGGCATCTATCGCCACCTTGATGGTGCCATCTGTGCCGTTTTTGAATCCCACAGGACAAGACAGGCCCGATGCCAACTCGCGGTGAACCTGAGACTCTGTGGTACGGGCGCCGATGGCGCCCCAACACATGAGGTCGGCCATATATTGCGGGGTAATCATATCGAGAAACTCACCCGCGGTTGGTACCTGGCTGTCATTCAATTCCAGCAGCAGTTTGCGGGCAGTTCTCAGGCCGTCGTTGAGCTTGAAGCTGTTATCCATGTAGGGATCGTTAATCAGCCCCTTCCAGCCCACTGTCGTTCTGGGTTTCTCGAAATAGACCCGCATCACCACTTCCAACTGATCCTGATAGGCCGTTCTGAGTTTGGCCAAACGCGCACCATATTCCAGGGCGGCCTCAGGGTCGTGAATAGAGCATGGGCCTATCACCACCAGCAGGCGATCGTCCTGTCCATGCAGGATTTTGTGAATATTCTTCCTGGCTTTAAAGACGGTGGATGAGGCGCGTTCGGTTGCCGGAAATCGTTCCAGAATGGCTATCGGTGGCAGTAACTCTTTAACTTCATTAATCCGTACATCATCATTCTGGTAATACATAAACGTCACACAGCTCCGGCTATTGATAAGAATCTCTTGTTTTGAATAACAGTTTCAATCTATCCGCTATATTCAACCAATGCAATTAACTTATATGGATTTCTCTGCAATTCATGTTATTTCTTATTTTTTGTATGATAATCCCTGCCTTCCAATGAGAAATTCCCTAAACACAGCCTTGTTGATAAACAAACCACCAACACCACCTTTCAATCAAGGATTAGCCCTTATCGCTACAAGCTCTCACATGGTTTGAATCAAACCCTATTGAATTCCTATTTATAGGCAAGTAACTCATTTATAGAGTGCGCTCAAAAGTGGCTCCCACCTCTCATGATTAACTGTTATATTTAACTAAAAAATCAACAAATTCCTACATATACAACTACCCATTCCAATTGGCTTAACCTAGCCAACATTTCAGTAATTGACTTGCCGCAAGCAAACATTACAACTAACTTGATTAGCGGATAAGCATATTTATCCATTCACAAAATAATGATAATCAACAAGAGAAATGCGACATGAAAATATCCACCACCCTGATGATGTTGGGTCTTTGTAGTGTCTGCTCCCTGAGTCATGGCGCCACCGGCGTCGCCTTTGTCCATGGAACAGGAAAACAAACCGATGCCCTGAACGATTACTGGACCCGCGAGTTTGTCGATTCAGTTCGTCAAGGTATCAGCACCCCGAGTAACTATCAGGTCATCAACTGTGACTTCGAGCAATATATGTGGGATGAGGCCGCTGCCGGCTGTTTGGTCGATCAGCTGCTGAGCTTTATCAACGCCCGCAATCTGGATCAACTGATCCTTATCACCCACTCCAATGGCGGCAACATAGTGCGCTGGGTCTTGTCCAATCCCACCTGGGATGGACGTTATCCAGCTGTGATCAACAGCATCAGCCGAGTGATAGCGCTGGCGCCTTCCAGTGCCGGTACACCACTGGCCGATGCCGTCACTCAAGGCAATGTGTTTGAAACCAGTCTCGGCTGGCTGCTCGGTTACGACAGTGACGCCGTCAAACAGCAGCAAGTGGGCTGGATGGCGCAATACAACAGTCAATGGCTGTACGGCACAGCCGGGCGTCCTTCTCTGGGTAAGCCTTTTGAAGCTGTTGTCGGCTCGGACGTGGAGTCGGCAGTTTGGGACAGCGACAGCTATTGCGGCGGTTACCAGTACCAGGTCGGGTTGGAGACCACCCAAAACTGGTTGGATAACTGCTCCGACGGTTTTCTTGAGTGCAGCTCCCAGAGTGCCGCCGGCAGTGTCTGGTTTACCGATAAGCAGAA
This sequence comes from Shewanella indica, assembly GCF_033842865.1. NCBI lineage: Bacteria > Pseudomonadati > Pseudomonadota > Gammaproteobacteria > Alteromonadales > Shewanellaceae > Shewanella > Shewanella indica. Next base: position 2,447,530 of record NZ_JAWXXR010000001.1, on the reverse strand, counting down.
AACCCGTGACAGAGAACCTTTGAGTCACCATCAAAGCCGCCGGGCCTGTTTTAATCTCGACACCCTTCTGCGCAATCATATCTGAGGAGGTAAGTATGAAGATGCATATCAGCAAGACACCGCTGCTGGCAGCGATACTCCTGAGCCTCGCGGGTTGCCAGGATGATGCCAAGGTAGCACAGAACCAGCAGCCCAAAAACCTGACCTTGGCCATGGCTCCGCCCCAGGCAAGCGATATCAAGGCTTCAGAAGAGCTGGATACAGGGCAATTGCCGCCCTTGAATACCTCCAGGGAAGATGTCAGCTTTGTCAGGGCGCTGTCAGGGGAGTATCAAGCCCAGCTGCCGGACAAAACCGCCAGTGCCAGCAGTGATGAATACTGGTTGATGGTTACAGGCGCCGAGCTTAACCAAGGCATAGAGCTGCCATTAACCCAAGGCAGCAGCGTTATCCGTCTGGCGCCTCGCTGGGATAAAAGCAGCGGCGCCCCGACGGCCCCCAAGAGCATTGCTCCGGACGCAGTTCAACTCAGCTCAGCCGCAGGCAAAACTGAGAACAAACGCCTTATCCGCCGCGCCGTAGACTCTGAGTCTCTGGCCAGCGCCGGAATGGATGATGACTCCAGTGCCCTGTTGCTGAGCTCAGATATCAAGCCCGGCCTCTATCGCCTGCAGGTCGCCGCAGCGCTGACCGCCACTGACAACTATCTGGTTAATGTCAAAGAGAAAGGCTCTGCCTATCGTCTCAAGTTAAGCACCCCATCATCACTCGAGGCCAACACCCATCTCGAGTTGGAGCTGGCGCTTGAGAACGATAAGGCCCTGGGTTCACCTCGTTTGGCCAGTGCCCGGCTACAGCAAGCAAGCGGCGAGCAAACCCCACTGCAACTCAGCCAAAGTGGCAACAGCTGGCGACTGCAAAATGAGCAGCTGCCCATGCCCTCAAGCAATGCGGGGTTCAGTGAATTGGTGGTCGATATTGAGACCCTGGTGGATAACACCTTGGTACGACGTACAGTCAAGACCGCCTTCAAGCAGTTCTATCCATCGGCGCGGCTGGCACCCGAAATCAAAGTGGGTTGGCAAAATGGTCTGCCAAGCACTCTTAACTTTACGCTGGAGCTGGCCCAAAGTGGTCGTTTTGGGGTGTCGGCAATACTGACAGGGACCGATGCCCAAGGTCGGGAAATCGCCATACTGCAGAGTGAGACTGCGGTCTGGCTGACACAAGAGCAAAACAGTCTGCAGTTGCCTCTAAACCTTGAGCTAATCCAAAATTCGGGCTTAAAGCCGCCCTATGGTGTCAGGGCCGTTGAGCTCAAGGATATGGGGCAGATGGCGCGCTTGAGTTACCGCGACAAGGCGCTGAGTTTCGATGCCCTTTAAGGCCAGCTTTCAGGCAGAGAGAAACTTATAACCAGAAAGCAACTTATAGCCCAAAAGCAACAAAGCCCGATGCAGATCTCAGCATCGGGCTTTTTACCCTGCAACTTGGCTTAACCAATTGCGCCTTTATAACCCCGCTCTTTTAGCCAAGCTTTTGAATCAATGCCCTTCCATCGCATGCAACTTGGCCTGATAGCGTTTTTTCTGCTCGCCGTCACCGGCCAGCGCCAACGCCTTTTGCAGATTGCTCTTCGCCCGGTCGGAGTCCCCTTTTGCCCAATAGGTTCTGGACAAACCAAAGTAAAACTCGTGACGATAATCCGCCTTCTCAATCGCTCTTCGATACCAACTCAGCGCCTCATCATATTGGCGATCCATGTAGGCTTGTTGCGCCATATCATAGTAGTAATAAGGATTACGGATCCGGGCAAGCTCCAGTACCTTGTGCACTTCGGCCCATTCATCCAGTCTGTCCTGGCTGCTCAGCATGACCGCCAGGTTATAGAGGGTAGTCATGTTTTCCGGCTCAAGCGTCAACGCATAGCGGTAGACCCGCTCGGCCATCTGTTCCATGCCCCTGGCGCGATAGAGCACCGCCAGGCTGTTGAGCGCCGGAATAAACAGACTCTGCTGTTGCAGGCTCTTTTTCAGCAAGCCGTATGCGAGATCCCAATTCTCATTGATCAATGCCTCGGCCGCCGCATTGTTGTAATACATGGCGACCACAGTACTTTGGCTGATCTTATTGACCTTATAGCTGCGCACAGCACGCTCGGGCAGGAAATCCACCAGAATGGAACGCTCGGTAACATGGAAGACCTGATTGCTCTTGGGCGGGTATAACTTGAGGTTGATATGACCATTGACCAGATAAAAGGCGCCTTGGCGATCCCAGACCGGAGGCACTTCCACATCACGAAATTCAACCTCTATCCCCAGTTGTTGCGCCATGGCCGCCGTCAGGATCACCAGTGACATGCAGTTTCCAGACCTGTCATGAAAGGTTTCGGCGGCGGTGCGGGTATAGTTGTCCTGATAGCGAAAGCCGCCCTTGTCGGCATGGATATAGTCAGCCAACCACTCGTGGGCCAACTGCTGATTGGAGATGAGTGCACCGCGGCTATAGGCACCTCTGAGTAACTGCACCGCCTCGGGAGGCAAAGCGAATAACTCGGCGGGCTCGGGGATATTCCCTGCCTCTTTGAATTGGTTATCCTGAAACAGGCTGCCAAGGGCCATCTTGCTTGGCACCGGGATACTGCTGCAACCGCAAAATAGCAGCAGCAAAACCGCACCAATTAAGCGACTCAAGATGGTAGCGGATAGAGCGCCAGAGAAAGCACGAGTGAGAGAGCCGGAGAAAGCGCTTGAGAAAGTGCCTGAGAACATAAGGCCTCCTGAGTTAAGGCTTCTTTACTGAAAGCTTAAGTCAGACTGGCCACTCCTGCCGCGCCAAAGGGTGACAAAATGTGAATATACCCTAGTTCAAGCCTTCATTTCCGGGAGCGATAACTTCGGAACCCGGCTTGGGGATCCCTATATAGAGCTGCTGTTGCCGGTAAAGATAGGGGCGATAAAAATGGCCATTGCAGGAAAAGTAGCGATAGGGGCGCATGTAAGGAACACATATGGCAGGCAGGCTGCGGAGGATCTCCAGTTGTTGCTGCGAGCGCAGTAGTTCCTGCCACTCATGCTGACGCAGTAATTCATCCCTGACGGCAAAGGCATCGAAGGGCTCACTGGCATCACGAACCACCACTTGACCTGCCTCGGCATTGCCAAGCCACAGCAAGGTAACTAACAAAGCGCCGAAAAAAGTACCGGTCAGCTTCATTACACTGAGAGTCTTCATCGCCATCCCCTTAGGCTCCAGGCTGTTTCTGCTTTCAGTCTGCCCCCAAGAGCGTCTGTCATCAAGCGCCATAGCCGCAAAATACGCTTTTCCTGGCCGACTCCCGCCAAGCCAGGTAACAACAAGGCCGGTAACCCCAAAGCCAGCTCTAACCAAAAGCCATCTCACAAGAGATGGCTTAAAGGTGAAGGAAGCCTGCTTGATCTCTCAAGAACACTCATGGCTTATCAGCTGGCATTCTTGACTTATCAATTGGCGTTCTTGACTTATCAATTGGCGTTCTTGGCCTCTCAGTTGGCGTTCTTGACAGTTACAAACTCAGGATAGGCATCGATACCACAGTCCGACGCGTCCATACCGTTGTACTCTTCCTCTTCGGTCACCCGGATCCCCATGGTCACTTTCAAGGCGCCCCACACCAGCAATGACGCCAGGAACACCCAGGCAGAGATCACCGCAGCGCCAAACAGCTGCCCTGTCACACTGGCATCGGCATTGGACAGAGGCACCATCATCAAACCGAAGAAACCGGCGACCCCGTGCACCGAGATAGCCCCGACAGGATCGTCTATCTTGATGCGGTCAAAGCCCACAATGGAGAACACCACCAAACCGCCGGCTACCAGGCCTATCACACCCGCCATCGGCAGCGAGGGCGACAAGGGATCGGCCGTGATAGCCACCAAACCAGCCAAAGTACCATTGAGTATCATGGTCAAGTCGGCCTTGCCCCACACCATCTTACAGACGATCAGTGCAGATACCGCACCGAAGGCCGCCGCCGAATTGGTGTTAACGAAGACTTTGGCCACAGCGCTGGCATTTTCGGCATCAGAGACCAGTAACTGAGAACCACCGTTGAAACCAAACCAGCCCATCCAGAGGATAAAAGTCCCCAGGGTTGCCAGCGGCAGGTTGGAACCCGGGATAGGGTTAACCTGGCCATTGGCGCCATATTTCCCTTTGCGGGCTCCCAGCAGCAAGACACCGGCCAAGGCCGCGGCCGCACCGGCCATATGCACTATGCCGCTACCGGCAAAGTCGACAAAGCCGGCTTCGGAAAGGAAACCACCGCCCCAGGTCCAGTAACCTTCCACCGGATAGATGACTGCCGTCATTACCAGGCTGAATGCCAGGAAAGCCCACAGGCGCATGCGCTCGGCCACGGCGCCGGAAACAATCGACATGGCTGTAGCCACAAATACCACCTGGAAGAAGAAATCAGACTCCAGCGCATGGTCGGCGTCGGCGGCTTGAGCTCCTATCAAGGTGCTGATGCTCGGCAGCCAGCCACCTTCGACATTATCCACATACATGATGTTGTAACCCACAATCAGGTAGGTGATACAGGCAATTGAATAGAGACAGATGTTTTTGGTGAGTATCTCTGTGGTATTTTTGGAACGCACCAACCCGGCCTCCAGCATGGCGAAACCCGCCGCCATCCACATCACCAGCGCGCCGGAGATCAGAAAGTAAAAGGTGTCCAGCGCAAAACGCAGCTCTGTGACCGTAGTACCCAATTTGCTCAGTTCTTCCATCTTCTCCCCCTTACAGCGCTTCTGTGTCTGTTTCGCCCGTACGAATACGGATAACCTGTTCCAGATCTGTCACAAAGATCTTGCCGTCACCTATCTTGCCGGTATGAGCGGCATTGGTGATGACCTCCAGCAGGTGCTCAAGATTCTCCGCCTTAGTGGCTATCTCGAGCTTAACCTTGGGCAGAAAGTCCACCTGATACTCGGCTCCCCGATAGAGCTCTGTATGTCCTTTTTGCCGACCAAAACCTTTAACTTCGGTAACCGTCATCCCCTCAATGCCTATGCCCGCAATCGCTTCGCGGACATCATCGAGCTTGAACGGCTTAATGATTGCGCTGACTAATTTCATCCAGACCTCCAGAATCGCCTTGCTGTATTGGTGTTATGCCAAAAGCAATTCAAACATTAGGCCAAAATGTTAATTTTTTGTTTTATAAAGAGTTAGTTTTTACGGACCCGGTTGAGAGCTGCAGATATGCACCAATTAAGTGCAAGCAAGGCTCAGGCGCACAAAAAAAGCGCAATCATCTACGACCTAAGGCCTATTGGCTTAAGCCCTGTCCTGTCGTTAACTGAATGTCCTTAGGTTTACTGAAGCAAAAGCAGGGCTCGTTTACACCTGTCCTAAGGCCAACCAGAAGGAGAACAAGATGTTAAAAGCGGAAGAATGTGTGCTGGTCATAGTGGATGTTCAGGGTAAACTGGCGCAGATAATGGACAAGAGTGAACAGCTGCATCAGCAACTGGCCATGCTGATAGAAGGCACAGCCTTGTTTGATATCCCGGTGCTCTGGCTGGAACAGTTGCCGCAGAAGCTCGGCCCCACTACAGAGTCACTGGCCGCCCTGCTATCCAAAACCACATCGCCGATTGCCAAGCATCACTTCAGTGGCTGGCACTGCCCGGCGTTCCGTGAGGCACTGTTGAGCGCGGGCCGCAAACAGGTACTGCTGGCCGGGATAGAGACACATGTCTGTGTCTATCAAACCTGTGGTGACCTTATCGAGCAGGGTTTCGATGTGCACTTGATAGCCGATGCCGTCAGCTCCCGCAGTGAAAGCAACAAACGCTTGGGAATAGAGATGATGAAGCAGCAGGGAGCCAGGCTCAACAACAGCGAATCTTTACTGTTTGAACTGCAACATCAGGCAGAAGGTGAACGCTTCAAGGCTCTGCTTAAGCTGATCAAATAGGTCTGTAATCCCTCACGGGCTACCACTGATTTCTTGTAAGATAAAAAAATCCCCGCGGTGCGGGGATTTTTCATTTACGAGTGTTAACGACTGTTACTTGTAGGTCGCTTCACGCTTCTTGGCTTCAGCATCCCACTTGGGCAGAACATTTTTCTTGAAGTCTTCCTTGTCGGAAACCATCTTCTTCATGTCCATACCCAGAGCGGCCTGAGCCTTGGCCTTGGTGGAGATATCAGGCAGAGCGACAGGATCAACGATACCTTTCTTGGCCAGCAACTGCGCCAGTTTCACCCGGGCGTTGGCAGCCTTGTCAACCGCAGTACCCAGTACCCGCAGCGCTTCATCAGGAGCGTGAGCCGCGACACCGTGAGAGGCGATAGCATAATCCCAGCGCCATTGAGCATGACGGATATCAGTCAGGATTGGCTTCATTTCGACTTCAGTCGCACCGGCTTTCCAGGCGGCAGCAGCTTCGAAGTGCGCCTTGACGATTTGATCTTCAGCCTTCAACTTCAGCTCATTAACCTTGGCTTTACGCTCGGCAGTCAGATTCTCCATAAACTCTTTGCTCTGAGTGTGGCACTGAGCACAGGTTTCTTCGAAGCGGTCGAAAGGATTACCCACTTTGTGATCGGTGAACTTACGCCCCTTGTCGTTGGTTACTTTCGGCATGTGACAGTCAACACAAGTCACGTTGTTCTTACCGTGTACCCCCAACTGCCAAGTTTCATAGCCTGGGTGCTGTGCCTTCAACATAGGTGTCTTGGACAAGGCGTGAGTCCAGTCAGCAAACTCAATGGCATCGTAGTAGGCTTCCATGGATTCCACTGTAGTACCTTGATCCCATGGGAACTTAACAAAGCCCTTACGGCCTTCCACTTTCTCAAAGTAGTATTCTACGTGACACTGACCACAAACCATGGATTGCTTGTCTTTACGGGAGGCCTTATCAAATGGTGGGTATACGGATTTAATGGTTGATGGGGCACCTTTACCCCACCAACCTGATACCACCCTCAGATGGTTGATAGATCGACCCCGTAGTTGAGTTCCTCTGCGAAGTCCGGCAGTCCGTAACCGATGCTTTTCTTGTAGAACGGAGAGACCTTCGCAGTCGGGGCCTTCTTCTTGTGCTTCGTGGTGTAGAGCATTCGTGCCCGCATCACTTCGAAGGAGTAACCACGCCCTTCACGGTTCTTGTCCTTGGCCAGTCGGTTGATGGACTCCGTGTAAGCGTTGGTGACGGGGATGTCCGTCTCGAAGTAGGTCATGATCTCTTCGCGCCAGTTGCCCACCGCCCTGACCAGATCGCTCCAGACTTCCTTCTGGCCGTTCGGAATAGTAGCTATCCAGTCGTCCAGGGCGGCTTCTGCCTGGGGTCGTGTGGTGGCGTCCCAGATGCCGTAGAAGCGTTCCTTGTGCTCGTAGGCGGCCAGCAGTTGCGGGAATGCTCCCGTCCAGGTCTCCATGATGAGGCGTTCCCGGTCTGAGACTTCGTGAGCGCGTTTCAGCAGGATTTTCCGGTCTCCCTTGAGGGTTCGGCTTTGGGAAGGCTTCAGCTCCTTCCTGAGACCCTTGCGTACCTTCTCCAAGGCATCGTTGGCCATACGCACCACATGGAATTTATCGACCACGATGCGGGCCTGTGGCAGCACCGTCTTGACCGCTGTCCGGTAGGGGTTCCACATGTCCATGCTGACGATCTCGACCTTATGCCGGTCTTTCAGCTTCATCAGGTAGTTGGTCACCACGTCCTGACGGCGGGTGGCCAGCAGGTCGAGCAGGGTTCGCTCCTCGATGTTGGTCAGGATGCAGCGGTAGCGCTTGTTCAGGTACAGCTCGTCGATGCCCAGAATGCGGGGCGTCTCGAAGCGGTGCCAGCGCCCCAGGAACTCGGCGCGGGCGTTGAAGATGTCGCGTACCGTCTTCTCGTCCAGGCCGGTCTGTGCCGCCACGAAGGTGTAGGGGTGGTTGAAGGATTCCTTCTCCACGTATTCATGCAGCCGCAGCGTCATGCGGAAGCCGTCCACCATCCCCGGTAGCTGGGGCCTGAAGGTAGTCTTGCAGGCCCGGCAGGTGTACCGGCGGCGGACCACCCAGAGGGTGACCCGCTTACCGTGGATGGGCAGATCCCGATAGGGAACATCACGCTTGCCGAACCGCACGAACTCACCCTGCACGCCGCATTCCTCGCAGGAGATGGGATCGGGCGCGTCCACCTGGAAGTGCATTTCGTCGTCGGTTGATTTGCAGCCCAGTACTTGGTATTGCGGCAGGTGAAGGATGTTGTCGGGAAGTTCGGTCATGGTGTTGTATAGGCGTAGGTGTCAGTCAGATCCATCCGGCTCGGCATTGGTGTTTGCTTTTTTACCCAACAAACTGCTGGAAACGAAAAGTAAGGCACCGAGGACAATTGCAATATCAGCCAGGTTGAAGGCCGGCCAATGCCAATCTCGCCAATAGAAATCAAAGGAATCCACAACATAGCCGCGAAAGACCCGGTCAATCAGGTTGCCCATGGCGCCACCGAGGATAAGACTGTAAGCGATGGCTTCTCCTTTATGACGATTTTCAAGGATCAGCTTGATCAGAAAAATCGAGACCACTACCGCGATTCCGATAAAAAAGTAGCGCTGCCAGCCTCCACCATTCGCAAAAAGACTGAATGCGGCACCGGTGTTCCATAGGTGCACCCAGTTAAAGAACGGGGTCACCGAAACATACTCGCCATAGGCCATTGATTGCTGCACCAGCCACTTTACAGCCTGATCAGACGCTGCCAGCAGGCCCGATATGGACAATAGGGCATACGGCGAGAGCTTTTTGCCAATAATGAGCATTATTTAACCCTTCAACGCCAAAATGCGTCTGGCACCGTTAAGTACAATGCCCCCCGCGATGGTGCCGATAATCAGATCCGGATAATTGGAACCGGTCCACGCGACCAGGGCGCCGGCGGTGATGACCCCCAGGTTGATCACCACGTCGTTGGCCGAGAATATCCAGCTTGCCTTCATGTGCGCCCCGCCTTCCCGATGTTTGGATATGAGCAGCAGACAACTGGTATTGGCAATCAATGCGACGAATGCGATAGCCATCATCACCAGCGATTCAGGCTCACTACCGAATACAAAGCGTCTCACCACCTCTACGAGCACGCCCACAGCCAAGATCAGTTGCAGTACACCAGCAAGATGCGCGGCACGTACCTGCATTTTCACGCTATGTCCAACCGCATAAAGGGCAAGCCCGTACACCGCCGCATCGGCAAAATTGTCCAGGGATTCTCCAATCAGGCCGGTGGACTGGGCGATCAGACCGGCAGTCATTTCCACCACGAACAGAAGTGCATTGATGCCGAGCAACCAGCGCAGGGTCCCGGATTCTTGCTTAGCAGAAGCTGCCGAAAACTCGGCGGCCTTGATGGTCTCCGGATTTGCAGCGACGGTTTCCTGAAGCGAGGCGCCTAGCCCCAAGGTCTTCAGTTTCGAGGTGACGGGCTCGACCTCGCCGTCATGCACGACCTTCAGCCGGCGGTTCGACAAGTCGAAGGACAGCGCCCGAATCTCCTCAAAGCCGTTCAGGGCTAGGCGAATCATTCGTTCTTCTGATGGACAGTCCATCTTCGGCACGGCATAAACACTGACCCATCTCCCTGGCGCCTCGGAGGAGGCCTGTATATCGGTATCCGCTGCGGACGTTGCATCACCGCCACAGGCGCCACCACAGGATTTGCTCATGATACGACTCCACTTGAACAATGTTGTGGTACCATTTAAAACTATAAAGCTACTATAAGGTCAATAGAGTAAAGAATCCGTTGGGGAGGAGGCTGATGCGCATTGGTCAGTTGGCGCAGTTGGTAGGGGTCGAAACACAGACGATCCGCTTCTATGAACAGCAGGGCTTGTTGCCGCCGCCTGATCGGCAGGACAACGGTTACCGTGTCTATACCGAGAAGCATGGTGAGGGGCTGGCCTTCATCCGTCGCTGCAGAATCCTGGGCCTGTCACTGGCTGAGATTCACGAACTACAGAGCTATCAGGACGACCCTCATCAGCCTTGTACCGCCGTCAACGCCTTGCTCGATGATCACATCTCTCATGTGCGGTCGCAGATAACCGCTCTGCAAGCGCTTGAGAAACAACTCGTTTCACTGAGAGCGAGTTGCAACGATGACCGGGAAGTTGAGGCGTGTGGGGTTCTTGCTGGAATTAGCGAAGGAAACATGCACCAGCAGTAGGTGAAGCATCAACCAGATAATCCGATGAGATGCCGGTCTGTCTCACTCTCATGCAAAGGTAAGATCAACCATTTAATCCGCTTACCCCAAATGGTGTACCCAGGGTATCCATGGCGCGCTCGGCAAAAGGACGGCCCAAGCGCAGCTTAGGCGAGCCTTTCTCGTGACAGTCACCACAACCTATGGCGTTAACCACTTCAGGGCCACCTTTGGCCCACTTGCCGGTGAAGTAACCATCTTCACCCTGCTCTTCAATCAGGCGAGGTACATCCGGGCTCTTACAGCTCCAGCAAGCCATTGGCATTGGGCCATCTTCGGCACTCTTTGGCGCACCGGTACGCAGGGTATTGCGCACATCTGTCACGGCATAAATGTGGCCACGAGGGGCATTGTAGTCCTTGGCGAAACCATAACCGGCCCACATGATGACCAGGTTGGGATCTTCTGCCAATACATCAACAATTTCAGAACTCTTTGCAGTGTCATGCCAACTGGCATATTGATTTTTGTACTTGTCTTTGTAGACTTCGTTGCGAGGCTCGGTCTTGTCACTCGCAAACGCACCGGCAGCCATTAGGCTTGCGGCGACCAATGCACTGAGTGCAAAGGATTTTTGGTTTAATTTTTTCACCATCTCATCTCCGTGTTACTTTATCGTTATTTGCAATAACCACGACATCTCCAAGGTCAAAAGTAGCCGCTTGAATACACCAAAAATATACCTCTTAGGGGGTATCCGGGGCGAAGTTTGCGCCAGATCAAAATGTGAAGGCGATGTTGTTCACATTTTTGTACTCTTGTTAATGTATTCAAGTGCTGGCTAATGTAGAACTCTGAGACCCAAGTCCTTTTTTATTCTCGACAATCTTATCGGCGCGTTTCCTTTCCGGTCATCGAGAGCAACACTGCAGGGACTGAGGAAACCTTAGCAAAAGTGAGTGAATATTTCATGAAACGAGGCAGTTTGACCTCTACCATTTTAGGCTTAATGCTGACCCTTATCCTGCTTTCAAGCGGTTTGGCCACTTTTGCCATTATCAATCTGTCTTACAGCCTGGGGGATGCCAGGGCGATCAACGCTTCCGGTTCATTGCGGATGCAGAGCTACCGGCTGATGTTTTATGCCAACTCTGGCAGTGAAGAAGCGCTGCAAAAAATTCGCGAATTTGAAAATACCCTCTACTCAGATGCCTTGGTGCGCTCGATGGACTGGTCATCACCTGCCAGGCTCGGGCAGCAGTACCAACTGGTGATCAGCAAGTGGAAGGTCATGAAGTACTACATAGAGCAGGAAGACTCACGCAACTACGCCTCCTCGCTGAAAGACTTTGTCGATACCATAGATTTGCTGGTATTGGAGATGGAGCACCATGCCGCCTTCAAACTAAGATTGCTGGCCATCAGCCAGATAGTAGGTCTGGGTTTGATGCTGCTGATTGCCTTTATCGCCGTGCGCTTTACCAAACGCAAGGTGGTGGTGCCGCTGCAACAGATGATGGAATCGGCCAACACTATATCCAAAGGTAACTTTGCCGTCGAAATGCCGAAGACGGAATATATTGAGCTCAGCGCTCTTTCCGATGCCCTCGACAGTACGGCTCAGGAGCTGGCAACTCTCTACGGCAACCTGGAAACTCAGGTAAAGGAGAAGACCCTGGCGTTGACCCGTGCCAACCGTGAGCTCAAGTTTCTTTATGACAATCTGGTGTTGCTGCACTCGGGCAAACTCAATTTCGAGGTGATGCGGCAGTCGCTGCTGCAACTCAAGGAGTATGAGCACCTGCAACATCTGCGGCTGATTATTCAGCAGGATGAAGATGCCATGGAGGTGATAGCTACCGACGAGGATATCTGGCCGCAATCCGGACAGACCATGCAGTTTCCGCTCAAATTTGAACAGCAGGAACTCGGCTTTCTGGAAGTGATAGGCAAGCACGATATCAATGTGCCCCTGTTTGAAAACTTCGCCATTATGCTGGCTCGCTCGATTGTGATTCACAACGCCTCCGAGCAGCGCCAACAGCTGGCCCTGCTGGAAGAGCGGGCAGTTATCGCCAGAGAGCTGCACGATTCTCTTGGGCAACTGCTGTCCTTCCTAAAAATTCAGATAAGTTTGCTGCGTAAAGGCCTCGACCAGAGCTGCAAAAGCCCGGCAGTGACCCAACAGCTCGAAGAACTCAATGAGGGAGTAACCACAGCCTACGCCCAACTCAGAGAACTGCTGTCGACCTTCCGCCTGACCGTTAAAGAACCCAATCTGCGCAACGCCCTCGAAGCCATGCTGGAGCAACTGCGCGGCCAAACAGATACAGAGCTGGAACTCAGCTATCGCCTGCCGCCACAGTTACTGGCGGCGCACCAACACATTCACATTCTGCAGCTCACCCGAGAAGCCACCCTCAATGCCATTAAACATGCAAATGCGAGTCGTATTTGTATCAGCTGCGAAAAGAACTCTGATAACATGGTGGTTATCTGTGTCGAAGACAACGGCATAGGCCTGGCGCATATCAAGGAAAGGGATCAACATTTCGGCATAGGGATAATGCACGAACGAGCCAGCCGTCTCTCGGGTATGGTTGAATTTTCCAGCAATGCGTCGGGAGGCACCAGTGTTGTCCTGACTTTCCCACCTCAGCAGGAGCCACATCATGGGTAAACCTTATTCAGTTCTGGTAGTCGATGACCATCCCTTACTGCGTCGCGGTATCTGTCAGTTACTGGCATCCGATCCTGACTTTAGTCTCTTCGGTGAAGCCGGTACCGGGCTCGACGCCCTGGCGGCTACCGCCGAAAACGAGCCGGACATTATCCTGCTGGATCTGAATATGAAAGGTATGACAGGCCTAGATACCCTGAACGCCCTGCGTCAGGAGGGAGTGACCTCCAGAATCGTTATCCTGACGGTTTCCGATGCCAAACAGGATGTTATCCGTTTACTGCGAGCCGGCGCCGATGGTTACCTGCTCAAGGATACTGAACCCGATCTGCTGCTCGGGCAACTAAAAGAAGCCATGTCCGGCCACCGAGTGATCAGCGCCGAAGTGGAAGACTATCTGTTTGAATTGAAAAATGCCGCCGACGAGGAAGCCTGGCTCGACAGCCTGACACCGAGAGAATTGCAGATACTGCAGCATCTGGCTGAAGGCCAGAGCAACAGGGTAATCTCCGAAGAACTACATATCAGCGAAGGCACGGTCAAGGTGCATGTCAAAAACCTGCTTCGCAAGGCCAATGCCAAGTCCCGCACCGAGATGGCTGTGCGTTACCTCAACCGTTAAGCCACAAAAAAGGGACGCTCCCGCGTCCCTTCTCATAGTTGCCAACGCCGCTTAATCAGCGACTCTGGTGCAGAAAGTCACACCAACTTTCAAGCACATCCTGAAAGTCTTCCAGGCCGCACCAGGCTTCTGACTCGGCATCATAGAGGGAGAGGGACTCATCCAACTCCTGACTCTCGCCGAATTCGAGCACATTGGCGTAAACACGCACCTGCTCCTGATCCAGTTGCAGCGTCAGATCCCGGCCAATCAACTGCCATTCGCGAATGCGTCCTGACTGTAAGTCTGCCAATGCCTGTTTGACCCGAGTGCAGATCTCGACGTCATCCGCCAACTCTTCAGAGAACCATTGCCCCAGTACATGATGCTCCATACTGAAGCGGGCCATTGCGGTTCCCGTCAGTGAATTGCGCCGAAATTCGTATTCCATGGTGCCACTTCTTTTGCTGTAACCAAACCTATACTAATTTTAACCCAGAGCCCCGGGGATTGCCCATAGTTATGCCCATGCTTTACTTTCTATAGCCGTATTCCTCAGTTAGCTCTGCTCTGAGCCATTTAAGCCATTGAAGATTGGCAATGGCACAGTGATGCTACAGCAAGACAAGTTGGTGTAATCATCGAATGGCTGACAAATTCCCAAAGCGCGAGTCGAAAAAGCGCGCATGCGGCGCAAGCCAATGTCGCTTTATCCCGATCCCCCCCATGACCTTACTTGCCTGCCGAGCTTTTCATTGCCACTGAATGAGTAAATTCCTATGCCCAGTGGTATAACTAGGTTAGCTTGAACTAAAGCAAATCTATGAGAGTGAATCTATGGCCGAAAAACAGTTTTGTGCCTTGCTGCTCAGTGGAGAGATGGCAGGCAAGGAGTTGACGCTGCAACAGGTCAGCGACTGGCAGCCAGAGCAGGGTATACTCTGGCTGCATCTGGACTATAAGAAGAAATCCAACCGTCAGTGGTTGCAACAACACAGCGGCCTGGAAGCGCTGGAAGTGGCTGCCCTGTTGGCACAGGACACTCGCCCCAGGGTGGTACAATCCGGCCACGGGCTACTGCTGGCACTCCGGGGGGTCAATCACAACCCCGGGGCTGACCCGGAAGACATGGTGTCGATACGCCTCTACCTGGACAATCACAGAATAATCAGCACCAGCAGTCGCGAGCTATTATCGGTCAATGACATCATCCAAAGCGTCGGCCAAGGCGCTGGCCCCGGCAACACAGGAGAATACTTGTTGACGTTGACGCAGCGGCTCACCCAGCGGAAGACGGAGTTTATCGACCGGCTGGAGGAAACCGTCGACGACCTGGAAGACAAGGTCATGGCCGGTAACGACAAGGATCTGCGCAGCGACATCGCCGAGCTCAGGCGCCAGATAGTGGTGGTCCGGCGCTACCTGGCGCCGCAGCGGGAAGCCTTTAGCCGCCTGCTGGCAGACTCGGCCAAGATATTTGATGAACAGCAGCGGCTTAAATTCAACGAAATCAACGATCAACTCATTCGCTGCATCGAAGATCTGGACGCAATAAGAGACAGAGCCAGCGTCACCCAGGAGGAGTTGCAAAACCGTCAGGCCGAGGCCGTCAATCGCCGCCTCTATTTCCTGTCGCTGATCAGCGCCGTCTTCCTGCCACTGGGGTTTCTCACAGGTCTGCTCGGGGTCAATATCGCCGGGATCCCGGGCGCCGATGTCGGCTGGGCCTTCGGAGCCTTTTGCCTATTTCTGCTGATATTGGTGGGAGGACAATTGTGGCTGTTCTATCGCTATAAGTGGCTTTAGAATCAATGACGCAAGCAGTGGTCGTAAAGAAGAAAGGACGCCGGCGGCGTCCTTTTCAATATCGGGTATCCACTTTTCGTATATAAAGAAGGGATTACTTGGCAGAAGCCTCGGCTTCGGTCGGTTCTACGGGGGCATCGGCCTTCTTGACCTTGAGCAACTCGACTTCAAAGATGAGTGTTGAGTTGGCTGGAATAGTGCCCATGTCACGCTCGCCATAGGCCAGCTCAGATGGGATTACGAAGCGATACTTGGCGCCGACCGGCATCAACTGTACACCTTCGGTCCAGCCCGGGATCACCCGGTTCAGGGCAAATTCTGCCGGTTCACCACGGGAGTAGGAGCTGTCAAACTCAGTGCCGTCGATCAGAGTACCACGGTAGTGAACTGTCACTACGTCTTCGGCGGCCGGCTTCTCACCCTCGCCTGGAGTCAATACTTCATATTGCAGACCGGATTCAGTGGTGATCACACCTTCTTTGGCCTTGTTCTGTTCCAGATAGGCTTTGCTTTCCTGCATCGACTTGGCTGCCATTTCCTGAACCTTGGCCATACGTTTTTCATTCAGCTTTTGATCCAGACCTTCAAGCACTTTCTGCATCTCATCTTCTGTCAGTTGCAGCTCGTCTTTCAGACCCTGTTGAAAACCTGTCACAATCAAAGCACGATCGACTGAGAAACCCAGCTCTTCCTGTTCTTTGATATGACCGGCCATATAGCGGCCGATAGAGGCGCCCACGCTATAGGCTTCTTTCTGCTCGACAGAGCTCAGTTCCACCTTGTCGGCACTCGCTGTTTTTTGTTCTTGGTTACAAGCGGAAAGGCCGAATAGAGCCAGCGCGACCAGTGAAATTTTGTAAATCGGTTTCATTAAAGGCATCCTCAGGATCTTCAAATGGTTACAATTAACCCAAAATGTGTAAGACGACTCACTTTATACCAGTTAACTTTGAGATACAAAGCAGATTATCCATACTGGTTAACAAGGGAAAGCGGTCAACAAGCCGAGCCCCTTGTATGGAAGTGACAGCGTTTTACCCTTACTCAAAATGACAAGTCGAGGCGGTATAAGTTCATGGCAATAAACAGATTGCTACTTATTTGCACGCTCAGTTTTACTCTGCTGGGCCTTGGTGCCTGCCATCCAGGCCCGGATAGCAGCCAATCCTTGGCGGCCGATCCCAGCTACAGCGCCAGCCTCTCTGCCGATGGCCGCTACGCTTTGATAAGCAGCAAAGAGGGGATCAGGCTTTGGGATCTCAAACAAGGCGCTGTCAAGTATCAGTGGGCTCAAAGCAGTGCAGCCAACGATGTGATCGCCACTGATATTTCGGTAAATGGAGAATATGCGGTGACGTTAAGCCGCGATTCAGTTGCACTGTGGAAAATCGCCGACGGCCGGGCGGCGGGTTGGTGGTCACTGCCGGCAGTAGCCCAGGCTGTGGCCGTGGCCGACAACGGCCAGTTGCTGGTGGGGTTGGCCGATGGCGCGGTAATGTCGCTGACCCCGACCACAGGTGTGCTGGTGAAATTTCTTGGCCACAGCGAAAAGGTCAACAGCGTTGCCCTCTCTGCCGATGGCCGCCTGGCATTGACCGGCGCCAACGATGCCACCGCCCTGCTGTGGCGCACCCAGGATGCTCAGGTACTGAGGCGCTGGCAGATGGACTCCAGGGTACTGAAGGTTGCCCTCAGCCGCAGCGGTAACCTCAGCTTAGTGTCCGACAGTACCGGCAATGCCGACATTTGGCACAATGACTCAGGGAAACTGGTCAGCTCGCTGGCGATAGTACGGCGGCAAATGAACTTTTCGGCGGCGCGCTTTATCCAACAGGAGCAGGCCTTGTTAACCGGCACACCAGCCAGAGAATTGAGTCTGTGGCAGGTCGATTCGGGGAAAAGAGTCGCCGACTGGCAAGTTTCACTGCCAAAAAAGCCTTTGCCCCAAAGCGCCGTAGTATACTCAGTGTCTGAATCCGACAACGGCCAACTTCAAAGTATCAGTAGTGCCAGCTTGCTGGAACGCTGGTCGGCGCCAACACAGAGGTAAGTAATGCAAGCAATCCCGGACAGGATCGAAGAACTCGAAACCAAGCTGTCATTTCAGGAAGCCACACTGGAAGAATTGAGTCAGGAGATTTTCGAACTCAATAAAGTCGTAGCTGAACAGCAGTTTCAGATCCAGTTGTTAATCAGTAAACTCAAGGCGGTAGAGCCAAGCAATATAGCGTCTCAATCGGAAGAAACGCCGCCGCCTCACTACTGAGTCGAATAAAGGGGGATAAGGATGTTAGCCATAGCAACCCACGGAGAACGTATTCTGGGGCAGACTGCCCAGCCGGTTCAGCGATTCGATGAACCTTTGGCAGCCCTGACCGAGAAAATGCTCGAGACCATGAAACTGGCACAGGGCGTTGGCATAGCTGCGCCTCAGGTAGGCCAAGGTATCCGCTTGTTTATTATGGCCCCCCACCCCAACGACAGATATCCGGATGCGCCTTTGATGGCGCCCCAGGTGGTGATCAACCCACAGATACTCAAACGCTCAAGCAAGATGCTGGCCGGGGAAGAGGGTTGCCTGTCTCTGCCCGGCGAAAGAGTACAGATTCTGCGCCATGAAAGCATAGAGGTACGTTATCAGGATCTCAGTGGCGAGTGGCAGCAGGAATGGTTACAGGGCTTTATCGCGCGCATTTTTCAGCATGAATATGATCATCTGGAAGGGCTCACCTTGAGAGAACGACTGGAGATCCAAAACCAAGGAGCCGGCTCTTGAAGTCAGGCAAGTTACTGCTGCCACTGCTGTTGTCATTGAGCCTCACTGGCTGCGCCTTCAACAGTGTATTAGTCAACTATCCATCCCAGTTGGCAGGCGTTCGCGCCGAGCTCAACTCATCAAAGCCGGGCAATGCAGCCAAAGAACTGGCAAATGGCATAAACGGCCGCGATGGCCTGCTCTATGCCCAGGAAGCGGGGCGCGCCGCCCAGATAAGCGGCAATTTCGCCGCCAGCAAAGACTATTACCAAAGCGCCATAGCCGCCTACCAAGCCTTTGACGATAAGGCCAAGCTCAGTTTATCCGGACTGGGTTCCCAAGGCGGCAGCCTGCTGCTGAACGACAATATCATTCCCTATCGCGGTCCCGGGTATGAGCGCATCATGCTGCACCAGTATCAGGCTCTCAATTATCTGTTTGCCGGCGATGCCGAAGGCGCGTTGGTTGAGGTACGTCGCAGCAATGAACTGCAATCGCTGGAGCAGCAAAGGTATGAGAAATCCAGCAGTGCGGTGCAACAGATGGCCAACGGCACCATCAGCGCCGAAATGGATAAACTGGGCAAGGCCGCCGGCAATGTCACCAGCTCGTTTTTGAACGCCTACAGTTACTACACCACAGGGGTACTGCACGAAATCCTTGGTGAGCGCAACGATGCCTTTATCGACTATCGCAAGGCGGCGCAGATTATGCCGAACAACCCTTATCTGCAGCAGGATCTGGTGCGCTTGGCCAAAGAGCTTGCCATGCCTCAGTATGATGAGTTCAAACGCCGTTGGGGAGAAGCGCCCTCGCCTGCCAAGGGACAAGGCCAGGTCATCTTGCTGTTGGAGCGCGGCTTTGTGCCCGCCAAAGAGAGCCTAACGGTTCCCTTCACCATTCACGGCAATTGGCAAACTGTCTCTCTGCCCACCTATATGCCCTCCAGAGTACCGGTCAACAGTGCCCATATCCGCGGCTTGTCAAAACCTATGACTGCAGCCCCGATAGCCAATATAGATGCCTTAGCCATCACGGCGCTCAAGGAGGAACTGCCCTATCTGCTGGTGCGCCAGGCCGCCAGGGTCTATGCCAAGTCGGAAATGGCCCGCAAGGCAGAGCGCAAAGACGGCTCGGATCTTGGGGTGATCGCCATGCAGATATTCAACGTGGTTACAGAGCAGGCCGATCGCCGCAGTTGGCTCACGTTACCGCGCCAAGCACAGATAGCAAGGCAGTTTGTCGATGCCGGCAGCTATCAACTGACCCTGGATAATCAGGGCACGGAAATTCAGGTTCAGAGTGGCAAGACCACTCTGGTCTGGGCAATAGACACTGGCAATGTCACACGTTTTTATACAAAATTGATTTGATAACCTTGAAATGGAACTGACTATGAAACACTTGAAGCTGATACTGATACTGGCAATGGCTATGGGCATGGCAGCCTGTCAATCCAAAGTGGAATACGGTGATGCCACTGAGGTAGAGACAGTGAATGAAAACTTCGGTTCGACAGATCTGCAAGCCATTGCCGCCAAAATGGTCGACAGCATGCTGACTTTCCCGCCTGTGGTGGCCATGACAGCCAACGACAGACCTATCATCTTTGTCGACAAGATCAAGAACAAGACCTCTGAGCATATAGATACTGAGTCAGTGACCGACTCCATCAGCAACAAGCTGCTGCGCTCAGGCAAGTTCCGTTTTATCGATATGACCAAGGTGGATTCAGTGCGCAAGCAACTGGACTACCAGAACAACGCCGGCATGGTTGACCCATCCACCGCCATCAAGTTCGGTCGTCAGATAGGCGCTCAATACATGCTCTACGGCAACCTTTCCAGCATAGTTAAACAAAATGGCAGCACCCGTGATGTCTACTACAAGATGACTATGCGCCTGATGGATCTGGAAACCGGCTTAATCGAATGGTCCGATGAAAAAGAGATCCGCAAAGTGAAGTCCAAGTCCTTCCTCGGGCTCTAACCAAGTCTAACGCTCCTTCCCAAAAGCCGCTGTCACAGCGGCTTTTTTGTAACATTTCTCCTTTGTTCTTTGGCGGCAAATAGCGTAATTTATGCCGCGGGCACCAAGCCTGAGAGGGTATTAATCCTAAGTGTATTCCTCCCCTTTCATTCCTGTTGTGAGGGAAAACACCGACACCCAATGGTAAAACAATAAAAAGCAAGGAATCTGTTTGTGAAATCTCTTCCCCGGTTGTTTGGTCTCAGCCTGTTGGCTGCCGGACTACTGACACTCAGCGGCTGCAGCAGCACTCAATCCTCTGCCGGTGTGCGTGATGGCAGCAGTTATATCAGCGAGCAACAGGCGATGGCCCGCTCTGCCAGAGTCAGCAATGTCAGCTATGAACTGGACTTTACCTTGGATGGTAGCGAGCGATTTGCCAACCGCACCCTGGTACGTTTCAGTCTCAGCGACAACCAACAGCCCCTGACACTGGACTTGAGCAAGGCGCAGATCACCAGCCTTAAGATCAACGGCCACAGGCTCTATCCCAAATACAATGGCGCCTACCTGGAGATCAGTGCCAAGTTGCTGCTCAAAGGCGACAATGAGATAGAAGTCAGCTTCACACGCCAGCACTCCACCAATGGTGAAGGACTGCATCGCTTTGTGGATCCCGTCGATGGCAAGGTCTATCTCTACTCTCACTTTGAGCCCGCCGCCGCGCAGCAGATGTTTGCCGTATTCGATCAACCGGATCTCAAGGCCAGCTACAAGTTAACCGTCAGAGCCCCCAAAGACTGGCAGGTGATCAGCGCCACCCAAGAATTGAGTGTGACCCCGGAGGGTAACAGCCAGCTGTGGCAGTTTCCGGCAACGCCCAAGTTGAGCCCCTACAACTTTTCCATGCATGCCGGCCCTTACCACGTCTGGCAAGACAACAGCGGCAAATACCCCATGCGCCTGTTTGCCCGCCAATCTGTGGCGGCCCAGGTCAATGCCGCCGACTGGTTCAGATACACAGGCGCCGGGCTTAAGTTTTTTGACGACTATTTCGGTATCGACTACCCCTTTAAAAAATACGATCAGCTGCTGGTGCCTGACTTCCTCTATGGTGCCATGGAAAATGCTGCTGCCGTCACCTTTGCCGAAGGGCGTTTTCTTGGCAGTGGTGAGATGACAGCCAATCAGCGCCAGCGCTTGGCGTCTGTGATCATGCATGAAATGGCGCACCAGTGGTTTGGCGATCTGGTGACCATGAAATGGTGGAACGGTCTGTGGCTCAATGAAAGCTTCGCCTCCTTTATGGGCATGCTGGCGAGCGCCGAGGCCACTGAGTTTGACAATACCTGGCGCAGTTTTTACGCCAGGGGCAAACAGAGTGCCTATCAACAGGACTCAGGCGTTACCACCCACCCCATAGAAGTGCCAGTGGCCAGTAGTGCCAACGCCTTCGATAATATCGATGCCATCACTTATCAGAAAGGGGCCGCGGTTCTGATTCAACTGCGTCACCTGCTTGGGGAGCAAACCTTCCGCCGTGGCGTCAGTGAATACCTCAAACGCTACTCCTGGCAAAACGCCACACTGGAAGACTTCATTAGCAGTCTCGGCCAGGCCGCCAAGCGGGATCTGAGCCAGTGGACCCGGGATTGGCTCTACAGCGCCGGTGTCAACAGCCTCAAGGCCGAGTTCCAGTGCCAAGATGGCCGCATCAGTGAATTTGCCCTGTTGCAGTCAACAAGCGATCCCGCCTACCCGACTCTCAGAGAGCAAAAAGTTCAGCTAGCCTTACTGAACAATGGCCGCCATGAGATGCACCTGCTGCAAACTCTGGCCGTTAGCTACCAAGGTGAAAAAACCTTGGTGCCGCAACTTACAGGAGCATCCTGTCCTGATTTGGTTTATCCCAACTATCAGGACTGGGGCTATGTCAAAGTCGAGCTCGACCCTCGCTCGTTCGATACCGCCTTCAATCACCTGGCCAGGGTAGAAGATCCCCTGCTGCGCGCCATGCTCTGGCAAAGCCTGTGGGACAGTGTCCAGAGCGGTAAGTTGCCTTTGAACAAGTATCTGGAAACCGTGCTTATCAATGCTCCCAAAGAGAGCGATTACACCCTGCTGGGGCAAATTCTCGGCAATATGCGCTACAGCAAGGCCTTGCTCGAGTCGATGGCTCCGATTCACTCGGCCTATGCCGAGCGCGCCATCAGAGCGCTGGCGCAGATGAGCCTGCGTCTGACCATGCAAAACGCGGATAATAAAGATCTGCAGCGGCGCTGGTTCGATGCCTATGTGGACTTTGCCCGCGACGGGGACTCGCTGGATCACCTGCTGTCACTGCTGCAGGGCTACAGTAAGATAAAGGGAATAGAGCTGGATCAAGATACCCGCTGGCAGCTTATCTATCAGTTGAACCGTTACGATTACCCCACCAGCAAACTTCTGCTGCAGCAAGAAGCCAAACTTGATATCAGCGATTCAGGGCAAAAGGCGGCCATCGCCGCCGAAGTAGTGCGTCCGGACACCGCCGGTAAACGCCGCTGGCTGGAAAAAATCAACCATTCGGCGCTGCCGTTTGCCAAGCTGAGGGTGGCGATGGAAAACCTCTATCCCAGCAGCCAAGGGCAACTGCAGGCCAGCACCGCAGAGCAGCGCTTGAATCAGTTAGCCACTCTGGACGCCGAAAAAGACCCGGTATTTATGCGCAGTTACGCGCCGGCATTATTGCCGCGTCAATGCAGTCACGCCTCAGTGCTGCGGCTCGAAAAAGCCTTGCAGGCCAACCCAGAGCTATCGGCCCAGACCCAGCGCAATCTCAAGCAAGCTATAGAAAGGGAGCGGCGCTGCGTGTTGATAAAAGAAACCCTTAAGCCTTAATTGGCAAAGCAAGTTCAAGGGCCTCAATGAGGCCCTTGGCGTATTATTGGTCCAACCGAGCCACACAATAGTGCCGTAATGTGCGAGAATAATGTGCCAAAATATTCAATATGCTTAACACCCAAGGAGTCATTATGGGATTAATGAGTCTGGTAGCCGTCATAGCCATAGGCTTTTTTGCCATGGTACTCATCAAGGACTACAACAGTAAGCAGCAAGACGGTCAAAGCCGTGAGATAGAAAAACTGCAACGGGAAGTGGACGAACTGAAGCAGCGGATTGCCAACCTGGAAACCATAGTTACAGACAAGAGCTACGATCTGAAGGACAAGATCAATCGACTCTAAGACTAACGCAATGGTTCCTCTTCAGTATATCCGGAACAAGATACTGTATTAATTAAGTTAGTTGTCATAATTTTACTATCCGGCTGTCATTTAGCATCCTTAGCTTAAGAAATACCATGCTCGTCAGGCGAGTAAACTCCTGTGCGAAATAGCAAAAGGATCTGCTTAATGAAGGTTTTTCACTCCCAAACAACGTCGGCATTACTTGGCTCTGTACTGCTTGGTCTGTTGCTCGGTGGCTGCAACAGCAATGACAACAACGCCAATACTTCAACTCCGGCTCAGGATCAGCAGGAGAAAGTTGGCGCCAACCTGGGCCCCCGTCCCCTGTTTCTGGTAAATGACATGGATGAAGGGCCGCTCAAAGATAAACTGGCACAATGCAGCAAGGGGCCCTTTTATCGCACCGACTTCAGCATAGGCCACCGCGGCGCCTCCATGCAGTTTCCAGAGCACACCAAAGAAGCCTATTTGGCGGCTATAGATGCCGGCGCCGGGATAGTGGAATGTGATGTCACCTTCACCGCCGATAAACAGCTGGTTTGTCGGCACTCCCAATGCGATCTGGCCACAACCACCAATATCCTCGGCATCCCTGAGTTGGCAGCCAAATGCCGTCAGCCTTTCTCTCCCGCCGATGCTGCCAATGGTATTAACGCCAGCGCCGAGTGCTGTACCAGCGATATAACTCTGGACGAATTCAACCAGCTTTGCGGCAAGATGGATGGTTTTAATCCCAAGGCCACCACGGCGCAAGCATTTATGGAGGGCACTCCTGCCTGGCGCACGGATCTTTACGCCAGTTGCGGCACATTGATGACCCATGCCGAGAGCATAGCTCTGTTTAAAGAAGCCAAGGTCAAGATGACGCCTGAACTTAAGGCTGCCAGCGTGCCCATGCCCTTCGATGGCTTCAGCCAACAGGACTATGCTCAGAAGATGATCGACGAATATCAGGCCGCCGGGGTGCCGGCAAAAGACGTCTATCCCCAGTCATTTAATCTGGAAGATGTGCAGTACTGGTTGGCCAATAATACCGATTTTGGCAGGCAGGCCGTCTATCTGGATGGCAGGTATGACTCGGACAGCAGCTTTAACCCCAATGATATGGGCCATTGGCAGGCCGATATGCAAAGGCTCAAGGCGCTGGGAGTCGAAATCATTGCGCCGCCCTTGTGGGTATTAGTCGTTCTGGATGACAGCGGCAAAATAGTTCCCTCGGCCTATGCTCTGGCGGCCAAGGAAGCCGGGCTTAAAATAATCACTTGGTCACTGGAGCGATCCGGCCCCCTGGCACAAGGCGGTGGTTGGTACTACCAAAGCATCAGCGGCAACATTAATAACGATGGCGATGTTTATCAACTACTGGATGTACTGGCCAAAGAAATAGGAGTACTGGGGGTCTTCTCCGATTGGCCGGCGACCGTAACTTACTATGCCAACTGCATGGATATCTAGCCATTGCTGACAACAAAGAGGGCGCCCATCGGCGCCCTCTTTGTATTGGATTTTTTATCAGAGAAACAGCTCTTTGATATTTTTGAGATCGCCCTTACCTTCGGCCAGCTCTTGTGCACTCAGGCCGGAAACTTCATGGGGGAATACCAGCCATTCATCCGAGGCGTGGATATAGTAGTCGGGCTTCAGTGGCACCGCAGTATTCTGTGGCTTGTAGTAAGGACAAGCGATACGGATATCCTTGGGCATATTCAGACGCATGGATTGACTGAGCTTTTCCTTGAGAGCAAAAACGCTGCGCCCGGAATCGAAGACATCATCAACAATCAACAAACCATCATCGGCATTGGCATTTTCAACAATGTAATGCAGACCATGAACCTTGATCTCCTTGCTCTGCTTGTCTGTACCTATGCCGTAATAGGATGAAGTGCGCACCGCTATATGGTCGGTTTCCACCTTTTTGAAGTCGAAAAACTCCTGTACCGCGATCCCTATTGGAGCGCCGCCCCGCCAGATCCCAACAATAAACTGCGGCCGAAAACCACTGTCATAGACCTGTGCAGCCAGACGAAATGAATCCTCCAGCAATTCCTGAGCGGTAATAAAGCGTTTTTCTATCATAGGTATACGACCCCATCTTGTTCTATTTTGTGTGCTTCGCTGTCTGCTTTGGCAGGTACTGAATTGGAGGCCTGTTCCAAAATCCGGAGTGGGCTTCCACCATTGTAGGCAGGCAGAGGATTTTGGGCGCGCATTTTATAACAAATTTTTCCTCGGTGCTGTGCCAAATGCACATTCTTGTGTCTCAGGCGACAAAAAATCTTCTCTAGTTGCTCAGCCCTAATTGAGCAATCTCTACTTTATTCATTCAAGCATGTTCAATTAATAAATAACAAACTAATTAACAATGTTTTTTTAACACCAAACGAATCACAAGTGAATACTTAATCATTTTTTATGATTAGTTATTGATTGAAATATGGGAACTGGCTATAGTGCCAGTCATACGGTTCCTCAAGAGTATCTCCAAGATGAAAAAATCCCTGCTTATGGCCACTATCACGGCCTTGCTGTTGACCGGCTGCGGTAAAGATCAAGATGTACTGGTCGTCGGCACCAATGCCGCTTTCCCACCATTTGAATACATGGGGGGCGCCAATGGTGATGAGGTAAAAGGGCTGGATATCGACATTGCCAAGGCGATTGCCGCCGATGCAGGTAAAACCCTCAAGGTAGAAAACCTCAAGTTCGACTCTCTGATAGTGGCGCTGAACTCAGGCAAAATCGATTTTATCGCCTCTGGTATGACAATCACGGATGAGCGGCAAAAGAGTGTCAACTTCTCTACGCCATACTATGAAGCCACCCAAGTGGTGATAGTCAATCAGGACAGCCAGGTATTCAACACTCCGGCTGATCTTGCCGGCAAGAAGATTGCGGTGCAGTTGGGCTCTACCGGCGACATCATGGCCAAGGAACTCAAGGCCGAAGTCGTAGCTTTCAATACGGGTTTTGAAGCCTTTATGGAGCTAAAAAACCACAAGGTAGACCTGGTACTGTTCGACAGCCAACCGGCAGCCACTTATCTGGCCAAGAACCCCACTCTCAAACAGTTGGATATCGATTTCTCCCCCGAGTTTTACGGTATTGCTGTTGCCAAAAATCAACCCGAACTGCTCAGCCAGATCAATGCCACACTGGTACGGCTACAAAGCTCAGGCGAATACCAACAACTCCTTGAAAAATATCAGAAGTAGTCTTAGATGGATGCAATAATCTCTTCGCTGTTTACCCCCATAGGGGAAGACGGCATGATCGGTATTTTGCTGATCCTAAACGGCCTCAAGGTCACCTTGACTGTGACCTTCTTCGCCATGATCCTCGGCGCCATTCTCGGGGTGCTCACCACCTTGATGGGCATGTCCGAGCGCTGGTATCTGCGCTGGCCGGCCAAGCTGTATGTCGGGGTGATCCGCGGTACTCCTGTAGTAGTGCAACTGGTGATCCTCTACTTTATCGTGTTGGCCGCCATGGATGTCGACAAGGTGACCGCCGCCATCATCGCCTTTGGCCTCAACAGCGGCGCCTACATCAGTGAGATCATCCGCGCCGGTATCCAGGCGGTCGACAAGGGCCAGGCCGAGGCCGCTCGCTCTTTAGGGATGAGCCATTCACTGACCATGCGTGAAGTCGTGTTACCGCAGGCAATCAAGAATATTCTGCCGGCGCTCGGCAATGAATTTATCGTGCTCTTGAAAGAAACCGCCGTCATCGGCTTTATCGGTGGCGTGGATCTGATGCGCGCCGGTGAAATCATCCGCAGCCGAACCTTCGAAGATGTGGTGCCGCTGCTGACTTGTGCCCTTATCTATTTGTTATTGACCTACAGCTTCACCTGGCTGTTGGGTAAGTTTGAAGCGAGGCTGAAACAAAGTGATTGAGATAACCAACCTGCATAAGTCCTACGGCAAACTGGAAGTACTCAAAGGCATAGATCAGCATATCGCCAAGGGAGAAGTGGTCAGCATCATAGGCCCAAGTGGTAGTGGCAAGAGCACTTTTCTGCGTTGTATCAACCTGTTGGAGCAACCGACTGAAGGCGAAATACGGATAGCCGGTGAATCGATAACGGCGCCTGGCGCCTGTGTCGACAAGCTCAGGCAGAAAGTGGGCATGGTATTTCAGCACTTTAACCTGTTTCCCCACAAGACGGTATTGGCCAACCTAACGCTGGCACCGGTCAAGCTGGGATTGATGAGTTTGGCCGAGGCCGAAGCCAAGGCTTTGGGATTGCTGGCTAAGGTTGGTCTGGCAGATAAGAAAGATGCCTATCCATCCAGCCTGTCCGGCGGCCAGAAGCAGAGGGTGGCCATTGCCAGAGCCCTGACCATGTCTCCGGAGCTGATGCTATTTGACGAACCTACCTCGGCGCTGGATCCGGAAATGGTCGGCGATGTGCTGGACGTAATGCAATCTCTGGCTCGCGACGGCATGACCATGGTGATAGTCACTCACGAAATGGGGTTTGCCCGCGAGGTGTCTGACAGGGTGATCTTCATGGATGAAGGAGTGATCCAGGAAGCGGGCACACCGGAGCAGATTTTTAACGCGCCGCAAAATCCCCGAACTCAAGGTTTCCTTGCCAAGGTGCTGCGCTGATCACAAGGTAACTTTTTAGTACAAAAGTGCCATAAATCTGCCATCGTTTCTCTCTATGTTGGGTGCTTTCCCAAACGCCCAATATAGAGAGGTTATTCTTGCGTCAATCCCATCAAGTCGCAGCATTGTCACTGCTGTCTCTGGCCCTGCTGGCCGGCTGTAACTCAGATAACGACACTCAAACTCCGGAGCCGGTAACGGGTCGCTGGCTCAAAGGCGATCTTCATGTTCACACCGCGGTTTCCCAGGATGCCAGAGAGACCCAGGCCGATATTCTCAAGTGGGGCTTCGAGGACTTTGGCCTGGATTATATGAGCCTGACCAACCATATGCGCAACAACAGCCAGGACAATGACGATAACGACCTAGGCGGCATTCTCTTCTATGATGCCCTCACCCGCTACGAAAAACCCGGACTCGCCAGCCTGATGCCCAACTACCCGGGCAAGTTGGTTTACTCCGGCTTTGAGTGGGATATGCCGACTCACGAGCACTTCAATATCGCCATCCTGGCCGATGAACAGCAGACTCTGGATGCGATTAAAACCTTCGAATACAGCTTCAGCGCCAAGAATGAGCCGGAGGATTTCGCAGCCGAAGATCTCGCCGCCTGGGAGGCCGCCGGCGTCAAGCGTCAGAATCAAACCCATGCAGATGCCGTAGCGGCGCTTGCCTGGCTACAGCAACATTTTCCCAAACAGAGCTACGGCATGCTCAATCATCCCAGACGCTATCTCGACAGCTACACCATAGCCGAAGTCAGGGAGCTTCATGATGCCGCGCCTGAGGTCTTCTTCCTGGTGGAAGGTATGGTTGGCGGCCAGTTCAGTGGCAACCGCGGTGACTATGGTGACAGCTCGAGCGGTGTGTACGGCGGTGTCGATCCCGTCGTTGCCGAAGTCGGCGGTTGGTGGGATGCGCTACTGGGAGAAGGGCGCAGAATTTGGAACATGGGTAACTCGGATATTCACTTCAAGACCAGGCCACCCTACGCCAGCAGTTATTATCCCGGCGAATATGCCAAGAATTACACCTGGGTTGAGGGTGAAGGTACCCAGGCACTGCTTGAAGGGCTACGCTCGGGGAACAGCTTTGCGGTATTTGGCGATCTCATCGACGGGCTGGATTTCCAGATGAATAGCGGTGAGCAAACCATCACTATGGGACAAACCTTGAGCGCCAAGGCCGACGACAAGGTCACTATCAATATCAGGTTCCGCAGCCCTGAGCTAAATAACAAGGAAAGCGATATCGGCAATGAACACTACGCTGGCATTAATCCTGGAGTACATCATATCGATTTGATTGCCGGTGATATCGGTGAGCGAGCCAAGCCGGGAACGGCTGCCTGGCAAAAGGAAACCAACGACAGCACCCGGGTGATTAAGTCTTTCACCCAGGCTGACTGGCAAAAAGACAGCGATGGTTTCTACAACATGAGCTTCAGCTTTATCGCCGATGGTAAGCAGTATTTCCGCCTGCGTGGTACTAACCTGGATTACAACGTCAACGGCTTGACCAACAAGGGCACACCTCTGCGTTCAAAGTTACTGCCTCAGGCTGAAGGGGAGCAGGTGCAGCAATGGTACAACGACATCAATGAGCGTAACTACGGCGATCTCTGGTTCTATTCCAACCCGCTGTTTATCACCACCCAATCCTGAAGTAATTTCTGTTCTCAGGCGGGACGCGGCAACTGCCCGTCCCGCAAAAAGTCTTTTAAAAACCAGGTCAATGGCATGCTGCGGCTATTACGACGACTGAAAGCAACCTTGTCTGCGGAGCTTTGACAGAGCCAATATTCACACTCCTGCGGCTCGGTTGATAGCAACACCAAAGGATCGTGCAGCGCCAAATTGACGCCCTTTTCAGCTCTGGCCGACGTGTAGCGGATCATCTGTGCCTGCTGTTGCAGCAACCAGGCCCCCAAAGCCTGGGTATAGGCATAGCTCGATTTGTGAGTCAATTGCTGCTGCAATTCCGGCCCCTGCAATAGCGTCAAGTCAGCACAATCGCGGGCATTGATATCCACAGAGTACAACATATGCTCAGAGCGCAGCGGCTCCAGATAAGGCTCCAACATATCGGCCATAAAGACAAAACGATAATAGGCGACTTCGGCCAAACAGGTCTGCCAGGATTCACTGGCATAAAAGAAGCTTTCCATTGTGATACTGCCAAAGCGCGAACCATGGCGCAGCGGCGGATAACGAAACGGGGTCTTGAGCAGATAATGCAAGTGCTCAGTCCCGCTTCGGTAAGGCGGTTTAACCTCATCGAGCAGGGATTCAAGCAGCATCTGTTCGTCAAAATCATCCACCAGACTCAGGGTGGCGGCTTCTTCCTGGGACTCGACCAGGCGATAACCTCGGCCAAAGTAGTGGCGAGGAAAAAAGTCCTGCGGCTCTAACGCACTAAAATCCATTTTCAGTTGTTTGTCTCCTGTCACCGGTTATGGCTGTCAGACCTTGCCTCTCATAGCATCCAGATATTGGTTAACACTCACCAGACCAACCACGGTTTGCAATAAAGTCTTGGGGGTTCCATTCAGCGCCTTGTTGGGACTGTTGAGCCAGTGACGCATAAAGGCTTTTTCACCACCCGCTATGGCATACAGCGAGCGATATAGACGGATAAGTTGCAACTGCAACTCCCCCTGCTTGGAATCGGGTTTAAACCCCTTGCCGCTGTTACGGCTCAAGGTGCTGGGATTTACGCCTATGATACGGCTGGCCTCGGCCTGGGTAAGTTGTAACTCGCTGCAAGCATTGGAAAACGCCTTGAACAATACCTCGGCTGCATTGGCTTTCTCTAGGGTATTCATCTTTGCTGCTCCGCCATAAACCTGTCCATATATTAGCCAACTATCACGGCAAACGCAATTTAAGACTCGATATAGATGCAAAAGCAACCCCACTAACACCAATTGGTGGTTCCCACCAGCGTACTTTCAATTTATTTTTGATATAGCTTGCAGCAGAAACACTGTTGTAAAGCGCAACAGAGATCGTAGAATGCCAAAACAATTTCAGCCTCATTTGTCCGGAGCAGTGACATGACAGATCTGACATACCTTGCCAAAAAACGCTATACCACCAAGGCTTTTGATCCCAACAAGAAGATCCCCCAGGATAAAATTGAAGATCTGCAGAGTCTGCTGCAGTTCAGCCCCTCCTCGGTGAACTCCCAGCCATGGCACTTTGTACTGGCCGCGACAGATGAAGGCAAAGCCAAAATTGCCGAGTCTACCGCAGACTATGGCTTCAACACGCCAAAGATCCTCAACGCTTCCCACGTGATTGTGCTCTGTACCCGCAACAACATGGACGAAGCCCATCTGCTGCGTCTGCTTGAGCAGGAAGAGGCCGATGGCCGCTTCGCCGACGAAAACGCCAAACAAGGCCAACACAACGGCCGCTCTTTCTTCACCAATATGCACAAGTTCGAACTTAAGGATCTGCAGCACTGGATGGAAAAACAAACCTATCTGGCGCTGGGTACTCTGCTGCTGGGCGCCAGCGTATTGGACATAGATGCCACTCCTATTGAAGGCTTCGATGCCAGCAAACTCAATCAGGTTCTGGGTTTGAGAGAACAAGGCCTGACGGCCAGCGTGGTTGTGGCCCTTGGCTACCATGACGAGTCAGACTTCAACGCCAAGCTGCCCAAGTCTCGCCTGCCTCAGGAAGAGCTGTTTACCAAAATTTAAGCGAGGTCTCCTTCCCTGCTTTTCTTTCAGAACCCGGCTCCACGCCGGGTTCCATTATTTTCACCTTGCACCCACGGACACCTGTGGCATAGTAGATTTTATCGTCAGTTCAGGATGAATGATTGCTACCATGCTGCTTGCCAAACCCGCGCTGAACCAGGCCGACGTTACTGAAGTCAAGCCGACCCGACTCAAGGGCGATAACCCGCTTATCTGGCCAATTCTCGGTTTGCTCAAACGCAGTAACCGCTCCTGGAAGGTGCATCACCTCGCCACCGAATTACAGCAGCAGGGACTGATGCACGACTTGGATCCTCTGCCCGAGAAAGATCTGTTCAAACGCAATTTTCTGCTGATGAATGCCCTCTATGAACTGCAACACATACTGCTGCCGGGCCAATGGCTGCAGGTAGAAGCCATGAATATCATATTGCTGCGGATCCCACCGGCCAATGTGCTGCAACTACAACAGGATGACTCAGCGCTTAGAGACTACTACCTCGACTGGAACAACTATGACACCTGCGTCAATGTCGTTCGTGAGATGCTGGAGTCCTTCTGGAACAGTTATCAGGATTATATTGGCGTACGACGCGGCCGTTTTGCCCAGCGAGAGGCGCTGCGGGTATTGGAACTAGAAGCCGACGCCAGTGACAAGGAGATCCGTCGCCAATGGCGTAAACTGGCGCTAAAGTGGCACCCGGACAGGCAAGGCGGTGATACCGCCAAGTTCAGACAGATCTGCGAAGCCTGGCAAGCCCTGCGAGGTTGAATAACCAGGCAAAGCGCCAAAGCTTAGCCTCGCTCACAGAAATGACCGCCAAAGGCACCGACGCTTAAGTCATAATTAAGCCAGTCACACTAACCTGACAGCAAAGGGCGCTGCGCCCGGTCAATTCTGAGGAGATTATTTTGCTCAAGCCACTGGTTGCCGCAATGGCACTTACCCTGATCCCGCTGGCCGCCAACGCCGCCGACTTTATCGAAGGTAAACACTATACCCAGATAGCCAAGAAAGGCAGTGAAGAACCCAAGCTCACCGAGTTCTTCTCTTTCTACTGTCATAACTGCTTCAGCATGGAAACCCAGTATCTGCCGGACATCAAGGCCGGTCTCAATAAAGAAGTCAGCTTTGACAACAAGCATGTCGACTTTATGAACAGCGATCTGGGCACTGAGGTGATGAAGTCTCTGGCCATCATGCAGGAGCTGGGTGCGACAGAGAAGTTGACTCACCCCATGTTTGCCGCCATTCAGGGCGAGGAAGGGGCCCATGGCCATGACCATTCCGCCCCTGGACACAAGCACACCTCTGCCATCAATAGCCGCGACGATATCAAGCAATTGTTTGCCGCCAACGGCGTCGATGTCAGCCAGTATGATGCCTTGGCCGACAGCAAGAAAATCAATGATGTCATCGCCCTGTGGCGTAAACAGCAGAATGAATTTGCCATTCAGAGCGTGCCAAGCTTCGTGGTAAACGACAAATATATGGTTAACCTGGGAGAAATTCGCACTCTGGGCGAACTGACCGATCTGATCAATTTCCTGGCTACCGAAAAAGATGCCAAGCAAGATGAAGGCGGCAGCCTGGGTTGGTTGTTCCTGGCCTTTGCCGGTGTCGCTGCAGTCAGCAGACGCCGCCGCTGAAATCAGACGCTATAGCGACAAAACTCTCTATTCGCCAACAATTTAAAGGCCACCCCAGGGTGGCCTTTAACATATCAAAAAATCTGTATATCCAATAAGTTAGGGAGACTTTATACCCAAGTAAAACCGCCTATCTGATGCAAATTGTGGATATTGCCCCCAAAGTGATAACGGCTTGCAAATGAACCAGCGCAAGATGTGTATAAAGCAAAATTTGCTCGCTTGTGCTGCAAAGTCGCCACTCCCATGTCAAAAGTAGGTTTGTCATTTGAATATCCTTCCTGGCGTATATGATTGAGTTAACACAGATTTATGAAAACTACCGAGAAGGTTTTGAAATCACTCTAAGTCACCTATGGCAGCAACAACTTGTGTAACAGAGGGAGCCTGATGGCTCCCTCTTCTTTCATCTTGTGCTTGCCTTTGCCAGTGGTCGTGCCTATAACCGCTTTCCTCCAGGAGTTTATTCAGGTACAAGATTAAAAAACAAACAAGGATGAACCATGAAACTCAGGCTGCCGCTGCTGGTTTTAATGCCGGTACTTCTTTTAAGTTCAGTCGCCCAGGCCAAGCCAGAGCCTTTGCTCTATGGCTACAGTGATACCCTGGCATCCAAGGTCTACCAAAGTGAGCGGCGCTGGATGCTGTCCTTGCCGGAACGCTACCATGCCACCCAAGACAGTGATCGCCGTTATCCCGTGCTCTATATCGTCGATGCCGACTTCCAGTTCCGCCATATCTCTGCTGCGGTCAACAACCTCGCCAGAATGGGCAAGATACCGCCCATGATAGTAGTGGGTATCGCCATGCAGGGGCAGAAAGACTACCTCTACTCCACCACCTGGCCATCGGCTGAGGGCGCAGACTTTGGCGGCAGCGACAAAATGCTCGCCCACCTGCAACAGGAACTCGTGCCCTATATCGACAAACATTACCGCACCTCGGGCCACAACGCCCTTGCCGGTTATTCTCTGGGTGGCTTGCTGAGCCTGCAGATGATGCTGCAATCCAAGAGTCCTTTCAGTGCCTTTCTCGCCATGAGTCCCAGCATCTGGTACGACAACATGGCGCTGCTTGAGCGGACCGCTCCTTGGCTGAAACAGCCTAGGCAGACATCGGCCTACCCCAGGCTTTTCTCTCTCTGGCCAACGAACAAGGCATGGGGGTGGATGAATTCAGAAAGCTGCTTCATGAGCAGGCGCCCGAATGGCATTTCGACTACCGCTTCTTTCCCTCAGAAACACACTACAGCACCGCTATGCCGGCGCTGCTTGCCGGGCTGGAAAGCCTGACGCCAGGTTACTTTACCGATGTTGGCCCCTTGCTGCAGCTTGGGGATTACGAAGCGGTACTGGCACACTTTGAGGCCAAGAAAACACTTTGGAGCGGCTTTCATTTCGACTGGCTGCAGGCCTACACCTTGGGAAAGTACCTCTATTACAGTGAGCAGAAATCAAAGATGGCCGAAGTGCTCGCCCTGGCCAAAAAGCAGTTTCCAGAGGATCTTGCAGAGCTGAGTGCCGGCTTTGCCAAAGTGCTCAACAACCGGGGCGAGTTTAAGCTGGCCAAGGAACTCTTGCTGATGACCTCAAAAGTGGGTACTACCCAAGCCGATTGGCAGCAACAACTAAGCCTGGCACTGGCTGCTGAAGGCGACAGCCTTGGGGCAAAAGCAGCTCATGCCAAGGCGCTGGAACTGGCCGAAGCCTATCAACTGGAAAGCTGGGAGTGGTGGGAACTGCAGTAACAGGCCCGGCGCGCTCAATCTGCCGAGCCTTTATCAATCACAATATTGGCAACAGGACCGAAATCAGGCCATCTGCTGAACCAGGCCATGACTGGTGTTTATCTGCCGCAGAATATTCAACAGATTGCCGCCCTTGTCTTCCCTCAACTGGCCGACATTCAAACGGTGACTAATATCGGCCAGGCTCAACAACCCGCGGATCTGATGGGTTTGGGTATCGACCACAGCAAAATAGTTATCGCGGCTATGACGCAGGCTCTGCAGTACATCGGCGACACTGGCGCTGGCAACCTCATCATAGGCCAGCGCCTGCAGTTGCTCCCTTGGCAGCATCAAATCAAATACCGTCCAGGAGGAAGGTTGATGGGCCTTGTCGACAAGCTTGAGCAGATTGTCCGGTGCCAACAACTCCTGGGTGATGATGCCCAGCATTTGATGACGGGCGTTAATAACAAAATGCAATGCGCTGTGTTCACTCTGCATCAGGGCTGAGGCATCAGGCGCCGGCATATCGGCACTGATGACCATACGCGCACTATGGCTGAAGTCCATCATGGCCTCTAAGGCATTGTCATAAGGGTTGAGTTGATTGGCTAAAGCAGAGGCTTGCAGCCTGTCGTTGCTGGCAATCGCAAAAGGATGAAGTGTTTTCATGTTGTTACCTCACTTGGAAACTGGGTTGCCGGGCTTCACATTAGTGCGAACCCGAAAGACGGTTTTCAAATGAGGGCAAATGGCGGTGCGCGGGTCTGTGCCTGAGGAAATACATGCAGTGCATGGGATTGCAATGACTCCAGCGACGGCAGACGCAGTACCAACTCGGCCGAAGGCGCCAGATGAGTAGATTTCTGTTTCAGAAGCGGCGGCTCCTGAGAGTCTGTCAGCGTCTTGAGGAACAGGTCTTGGGAATTATCCCCCTGCACTGCCAGAGGTATTGAGGCTGAAACCGGTACCAGAGAAACCTGCTGAGAATGGGCCTTGGGGATAGCAGCAAGAGTGCCTGTCAGCAAAATACTGACCAGCAATAATGCAAACCATCTCTCGATTCGACTCATCTGTGACCCAAGTCTCAAAACGCCCATTTGCCGACAATAACACCGCCTTGGAAAAAAGCACAATATTTTTCAGCGGTAAAAAATAAACCCCGCTCAGAAAACTGACCGGGGTTTAGGGGAAGTGCTTCTTGCAAAGGAATTGGCCATTTGCTGCAAACCACGCCTTGCATCCAGGCCTATAAGTCGACGCAGAGCACACATGTGACTTGTTCGCACCTTACCAGCCAACCTAACTGACACTCAGCGACGGATCTTCACCTCTGGCTCATTAAGCATCGCCAGCAAGGGGTTTTGCTGCATCACTCTGGATTTGAGGCCAAATCCCAGGATAAGTCCCATAATAAAGCCACCTATATGAGCCCAATAGGCCACGCCTTCACCGGCCATCATCAAACCAACCAGGTTGAATACCAGCCAGATGGCAAAGAAAGCCATAGGCGACAACTTCTTCTGGTAGATAACAAACATAAAGGTCAAGCTGGCATGGCGGAACCACAATAGATACATACCGAACAGACCGGCAATGGCGCCACTGGCCCCCACCATAGGGATATTGGAGCCGGGATCGGCAATAATCTGCACCGCCGCAGCCGCCAGGCCACAAAGCAGATAAAGCCCAAGGAATCTCATGCGCCCCAAGGCGTCTTCTAGGTTGTCGCCAACCACATAAAGGAAGTACATATTGCCCGCCAGGTGGATCAAATCACCGTGAAGGAACATATGGCTGAACAGGGTCCAAACATGACTGCCGTGCAACACCTCATCGGCCCGCAGGGCAAAGTTGGCAAATACGGTATCAGTTATATCCAAGTCTGTGCCATAAGCGGCAAAAATCATGATGTTGAGCGCCAGCAGCAGATAGGTGATGGCGGGTTGTGAGCGAGTCTTGAGATTAAACTCCACCGGCATTTGCGACAGAAACTGAAACAGCCAGGTTTTGACACTGATCTTGCCATTCAACTCCGCCAACAGTCCCTGCAACCTTGGGGACTGCACCACTTTATTCCTTTCGTCTTTATCGACCCAGACGCCATTGCAACTGTGGCAGACATCCAGCTCTATCTGATAGCCGTCCATCAGATGGTATCTGTGCATCTGTTCTTCACAGTGCATGCAGTGCCGCTTGGAAAGCCCAAGATGAGGCCCGAGCGACTCTTCAATGCGTACATGATCATTGCCATTGTCAGCAGTTGACAGCGCGCCGTTAAGCTCGCCATTATCAAACCAAATGCCTTCACAGTGATTGCAGCTGTCCACCTGCTCACCGTATAGTTCGAAGGTGCGCATCGATTCGCTGTAACACCCGGGACATTTTAAATTCATGGATTATTCCTCTGTGATATTCACATCCACGCCACTACGTTGCAACTCAAGCTCCATACGCTGAAAATTCAGTTGCAGCTTAGGCAAAGTGTCGGCCGGAATCTTCCCTACCAAGGCTCTTAACCTGGTTGTACCGACACCACGGCTCAACTCTTGCTTTTCCATTTTTTCAATCAGCTGGGCAGATTCAATTCTGAACCTGCGGATAGCGGTCAGGATCTCAGCCGGTGTTTCCAGCGCATTGGCCGAGTAATACATGTTTTGCCAAACAAAATCACTGAGCTGGGGATGCAATGACTTCAAGTCCAGCGGTCTCTGTTTATCTATGTCCGCCATATAGGCTTCCAGCGTCTGCAAGTTATCCCGCACTTCATCATACAAGGCTCGCTGCAGATGATAGTTATTCTGGGTATTAACCAGAGAGTCAAACTTAATCGCCTGTGACAGCCCTTGCTGCGCCGCCAAATAAACGCCCAGAACCGTTGCCAGCACCATAAACAGTTGGCTCACCCAGAAGCTGGTTTTAACCAGCTCACTATTGTCAAAATGAATTTTACGACCGTTTGATACCGACTCAGATTTCCTTTCCATAGCAACTCCCGATGATGGTATTTAACCTGTCATTGTGAGTCAGAAAAACCTGGTTATCCGTCGGCCAATTCCCAAGTAACAACCTGAGTTGTCAGTTAACGTCGATCCCGGCGCGCTTGAGCTCATCAGCCATCTTTTTATAGCTCTGCTCTAACTTAGGTAAGGTGTGGGTTTCCACCTCTTCAATCAGGGTTCGCAGCTGTTTGGAGCCAAAGCTGGGTCCATAAAACTTACGTTCTATCTTGCCGACAATATCAGCAGAACCCATATAGAAACGGCGCGCACCGGAGAGAATATCACTGGGGGTTTCCAGGGTATAGGCCGAGTACTTCATATTTTCCCAGATGAAGTCTGCCATAACTGGATGATATTCTTTGATATTATAAGGTTTTTCTTTCTCGATAAGCTCAGTGTACTCTGTCATGACTTTGACATTGTCTTTCAGCTCCTCATAGAGAGAGTGCTGCAGATGATAATTGTTCTGCATATTGGTCAGGCTATCAAACTTAATCGCCTGTGACAGACCTTCCTGCGCCGCCAAATAAACCCCGGCAACCGTGGCGATAATCATAAAAATCTGGCTGACCCAAAAACTGGTTTTCACCAACTCCTGATTATCGAATCTGATCTTTTTGGCGCCCCGACGCTGACTTGACTCTTGATTGACTTCCATTTCAATACCTCTATGAAACTGAATGGGTTTTTAAGGTCGACATCATACAGAAGGGCAATGCAACGAGCTAGCCAAAAGGGCTTTTCTCCTCTGTTCTCAACCGATATTCACAGTACCACCGCCCACCAGAATACCGCCGCAGTCAACCGCATCGCCGGTTCTGGCGGCGGGTTTCCCATCGATAAAAACACTGCCCGAACCCGCGGCAATGGTACGAGGGTGCGGCGGATGTTTGGGCTTGTCGTGGGGGGTCAATGAATCGCCCTGACGCGCCAGCGGAATACCATCCACCTTGACCGTGGAAGAGGCCGAAATCACCGGCGTGGGTGGAAACCCATCATGATCTGTCCCTATATCGCCCAACTTAACGGCATTACCCATAACTGACTCCTTAATACCTTGATTAACGTCCGCAAAATTCATCTGCCCACTGCTGCACCTTGGCAAGCTCTGCCTCCGTTAATTGGATATTGTTGACCAAACATCTTTTCCACTGAAGTTTACGCCTTAACTTATTGAATATTATGCTATTTGTATCGATAGATGCCATGTGTATGCAGGAAACTTAAATTCCTTCGACTTCAAAAAAGAGGCCATAGTTAGCAATGCTTTTAGTCAACAACACACTTTCCGCTACAAGCCAAGGAAGCTAAAGCGGCAGTTATACAGGGATGCAATCCAACTACAGCTCTGTCAGCTCAGTTTTGCCGTGTCCGGCATTGTGGTTAATCGGTATAGCCAAGACAGGGATTAGCGTCAGTTGTCGGCTTTCTCTGGATGACAGACAAAGCGTCACTGGGTAGAGTAGGAATCAAGGCTTGAGCCTGTTTCGGCCAGGCACTATTTGAAGGAGAGAGCTTATGTTGGGCGAAAACCATGCGCTGATCCTGGAGTTTCCGGAGTACAAACAGAAAATCCATCAACTCAAGGAAAACGATCCGCACTTTAGTGAATTGGCGGCAGAGTATCAGGCTCTCGACCTTGAGATCCGCGGTCTGGAAGAAAACTGTGTGCCCACGGCAGAAGAACGTTTCAGCCAACTGACATTGCGCCGCGCCGAACTCAAGTCCTGGCTCTACCAGCAGTTACTGCGCTGAGGAACACTCGCTCCCAAACACCCCCGGATATCTCCCTGTAAAACAAGAGCTCCGTGTTGCTTAAAGCGCCGGAGCCCTATCAAGCCGATACTTCAGCATTCAAAAACACCAAAGCTTAGAGCTTATCCAGTTGCAGAGCATTGGCAAACGCCTGTAATTCACTGACCTTAACCCCTTCACCCGAGAGGGTAAACATGGCATTGCCATTGACTATCACAGTCAACTCAGGCTCACCGGACTCTGTGCTCAGCATGGCGTTATGCCCCTGAACCTTGACCAGCTTGCCGCCGCTCATGGTAATCATTGAAGGATTGGTCAGCATGGCCATCACAGACTGCAACAAGGGAGAATCAAGCACCAACTCTATCTCCAACCGCGCACTGTCTTCTTTATAATAATGGCGGCTGGCATTGATGCCGCCCCCCAACATCATGCCACCACTTTCACTTGCAGGTTCATCTGCTTGCCAGCCAGGTAATGGCTCTGGAAATACCCCCACCACTTCCCCGGCCCGCTGCTGCCGGATAAGGGCTGATGCATAATCCAGCTGGGAACTGGCCTGGCTCAATTCACCCTTACGGTAATGCTGTAACCCGGCCTCAATAGCTTCGGCTACAGCAGGATCTTCAGCGGCCTGCAGCGGCGCCGCCAATGCCAATGAGGCAACAAGTAATAGATTTGAAGGTTTCATTATCTTTCCCTGATAAAAAGTCCGCGATTAGCATAGCCGCAAGCTGAGCCCTACGCCAGCTATCCGTTACCGGGCCCTTGCTGTAGCTCGGCGGCAAGCTTCCGAAGCAGTGTAACATCTGGCTCAAACGTCAGTGCCTGCTCGGCTCTTGCCAGCGCCAGCTCAGAGTGTTTACGACACACCTCGGCAAACTCTGCCCGGTTGGACAAGGCTTGAAAGGCTTTTTGCAGCCGAATGTGAATTTCCACCAGCGCCGCACCATCCCGGGCGATCGGCATAAAGAAGTCATCGAACAGTTCTTCAAGACGTATCGGCAGCATCCAAACTCTGGGATAGGGAATAGCCTCCGGCGCCGGCAGATTCTGCTCATCGGTCACCTGCCATTTGGCTATCAATCTAACTCCGCGGCCAATCACATCTATCGCTGTGCCAGGATCATTCACCGCCGCCGACAAGGCCCTCGATGCCACTTCGGCCAATACCGATAACCCAAAGCGAGGGTCTTGATCGAAAGAACGTTCATTAGCCACGGTAAAAGCCTTGTGCAGTGGCTGCAACTGAGCGTCATCGACACCGCCATCCTCGGCCTGAAAACTCAACCACAGCAGTGGCCGTCCCTGATGGACAAAGGCACCTGGCAATGACGTGATATAGGCTTCGGCGCCGTAATCTTCGGCCCATTGATTGATGCTGCCGAGATCCACATGCTGCACATAGCCTGTGTCGGCCGGATAGAGAGCTAAAGCCCCTTTGGGAATCTCCTCCTCTGATGCCAGGCGCTGCCCGTCCAGCCAAGGATGCTCACAGCGCCGCTGGATAGCCGCTCCGGCCGCCTTTTCAATTCTGTCTGTGGTTTCCCCTACCCGGCCTAGCTTGGACAGATGATTGATCCAAACCAGAATAGTGGCCACTATCAATACCACCACTGCCACAGTCACCAGAAACAGTACCACCCGCCCCTCTTCGCCATAAACACCGGTACTGAGGGCGATAATGCCCACTATGCTGAAAACAAAGGAGCCGACAAAGGTGGCCAGCGCCTGCTGGGCAGTGGAGTCTTCCATCAACAGTTTGGTGGCTCTGGGGGAAATATTGCTGGTGGCTGCGCCATAGGCTGAAATCATCACACTCAGGGAAAAGGTGGTCACGGCCAACATGCTGGAGGCGAGGATATTGAGCAGCTTATCCACCGCATCTGCACCTATCATGCCCGACAGCGAAGGGGGAATAACCCCCTGCACCACTATCGCCAGCAATGCGGTAACCACCGCCAGAATCGCAAACAGCACAGTGCGCATCCAGAGTTTGCGGCTCAATTGCAACAGTCGCCAGCCCCATTTACTCAGCATAATCCCACTCCTTTGATGACTCTCTCCCTGGCCAGAATAGCAGCCTTTTGTTCTTTGGACAGGCAGATCAAACTGTTAGACTTGAGAAGGTGCAAACAAGTCCTATAGTGCAAGCCAGAGCGTTACCAGGACCTATTAGCGCCTTCCCTTAAGCTTCTACCCTGCGGCCAGGATAATAATGAAAGTCGATCTCAACCTGCTTCCGGTATTGGAAGTCCTGCTGGAAGAACAAAGCGTTACCGGCGCGGCCAGGCGGTTGCACCTGAGTCAATCGGCCGTCAGTAAGCAGCTCAACCGCCTGCGGGAGTTGTTCAATGACCCGCTGTTTGAACGTAGCGCCTTTGGTCTCAAGCCCACTCCCAGAGCGCTGGCTCTGGGGCCAGAGCTGCAGCAATGGCTCAGGTTGGCCGAGCGGTTGACGCTACCGGACAAGTTTGACCCCGCCGCCAGTGAACGTCAGTTTCGTATGCACTTGGTGGAAACCGCCTACTCCCTCACCCTGCCGCATTTTATGCCTTCCTTGCTGCGCCAGGCTCCCGGGCTGGATATCAACTGCAAGACCTGGCACCCGGGCACCATGGAGCAGCTGCTGCGCTGCGAGCTGGACTTTGCCATAGGCTGCCGCGAGTGGGATCCGCGCTCGCTAATGCATATCAATAGCCTACCGGATGAACTCGAGTATCTGGAGCTGACCCGCGACAAGCCCATCTGTCTGCTGCCGCCGGATCATCCTGCGCTTGAGGGCGACTGGAACCTGGAGCGTTTTCTCAGCTTCGAGCATCTGCAGGTAGCCTTTGGCGGTATCGAACATTGGCTGCTGGATGATGTACTGGCACTCAATCACAAGACCCGACGGATCCGCGCTAACATCACTGACTTTCCTACTGCAATTGAGCTGTGCCGTCACAGCGAATTGCTACTATGCGCACCTGCCAAATATGCGGCCCAGGCGCTGCAACATGTTGAGCTGGCGACGCTGGAAGTGCCGATAGATCTGGTGCCAGGCGCATACGTGTTGTTGTGGCACAAACATTTCAACCAGGATTCGGCCCACAAATGGCTCAGGCAGATGATTGCCGACACAGTAATCCCGGCCAATCAGCAATGAGGCGTCGCCAGAATTCGCCTTATAAAACAACGCTCTGGTTTACAAGTCAATACAGTAACGGTTCAATTAAGCGCCTGAATACTTGAGCGCATCAATCAGTAATCTAAAGGCGGCCGAGTGCTGACGCCCACTCGGAAAATAGAGGTGATAACCGGCAAACCGCGGGCACCAATCTTCCAACACCGGGAGCAGTTCACCGGCAGCTATCGCCGGCGCCAACGCATCCTCAGGTTGAAAACAGAGCCCGGCACCGGCTATTGCGGCCTTGGTCACCAAATCCGGTTCATTGCAGATAAGCTGGCCGCTTACCCGCACATTCAGCTCGCGGCCCTCTTTGGCAAACTCCCACACATACAAGCCGCCCGAAGTGGGAAGACGTAGATTAATGCAGTTATGCCCGGTCAAGTCCTGGGGGATATCCGGCTTTGCATGGCGGGAAAAGTAATCCGGCGAACCCGCCACCAGCATACGCAGATCCGGGCTGATACTCACGGCAACCATGTCTTTGGCCACCTGCTCGCCCAATCGTACCCCGGCATCAAAACCTTGAGCGGCCAAATCAAGCAGTTGTTGATCCACAGAAACCTCGATTTGTAGCTGTGGATGCTGCGCCAGTAAGCGATTAACCACCGGCAGCAATATCGACTCAGCGGCAAACTTGGTGGCGGTAAGCCGAATGTGGCCGCTGATTTCCTGCCTGAAACTGTTGAGTCGCTCCAACTGCTCGGCTATCTGACCAAAGGCAGGCCTTAGGGTCTGCAGCAACTGCTGCCCAGCCTCAGTGGCAGCCACGCTGCGGGTGGTTCGATTCAACAGTTGTACATTGAGGCGCTGCTCCAGGCGCCTTATGGTATGGCTGACAGAGGATTGTGATGTCCCCAACCTGGCCGCGGCGCGAGTAAAGCTGCCCTCTTCAACTACCGCCTGAAACACCCATAAATCCCCCAGCTCTTCCCGTCTCATATATGAATCTCAAATATAAAGCCAATACTGATATATCATTTAAATTACATAATCTGCGCGGCTAAGATCGAATGCAAGTCCTCATCTACACAGGAACAGATCATGAAAATCATCAAAAATGCCGCCAGCCAATCCCTTCAGGGCCCGGAAGCCACCTTCTCCGGTCGGGTAAGAATCGATAATCACTTTGAACCCGGCAGCCCATCGCGTATCGGTGCCGCACTGGTCACCTTCGAGCCCGGTGCCCGCACCGCCTGGCATGCCCACGGCGCCGGGCAACTCTTGTATGTCACGGAGGGAAGGGGTTGGATCCAAAAAGCCGGTGAGCCGAAACAAATGATTGAAGCCGGTGATACCGTATGGATTGCAGCCAACGAAAAACACTGGCACGGGGCCAGCCAAGACAGGGCCATGAGCCATGTGGCCGTAGCCGAAGCATCGGAGACAGCACCGGCTGCCATCTGGATGGAAAAAGTCACTGATGATGAATATCAGGCTTGATGCCGATCAGCCCGGAGCGGTTTTCGACCCGGTTGAAGCGATATCCGGATAATGGCGCTCACCTGAATAATACCCTTCACAAGGGTAATAGGCTTGATATAGGGTGCAGCCAAGGCAGGTGCCGGCGCTTCAGTTGAGGCGCTCGGCATTGTCCAGCATTTTCACCGGCAATTGGTTATCCAGCAAAAAATAGTAGAGTTGCAAATCGGCTATCAATGACGGCTCGGATAGCTCAAAGTCCTGATAGGTGTGATCCTTGAAACGAAACCTCAGTTGGTGTTCAAAGCGCTTGCTCTGGCAGTAAAGTACCTGTTCTATCTGGGCTATCTCTATGATGACCCCAAGCAAGACTAACTTGCCTTCAACCAGTTTGACCTCCAACGCGCCTTTGCTTCTGGCTGTTAAATAGTCCATCAGCAGCGACAACAGGACGCACACGGCGATATAGGCCAACTGATGCTCAAAAGGCTCATTGGCGAGATACACCAGATAGTAGGCGAACATAGCGCCCACCAAACTACGAACAACAAAGCTTTGCAACA
This sequence comes from Shewanella indica, assembly GCF_033842865.1. NCBI lineage: Bacteria > Pseudomonadati > Pseudomonadota > Gammaproteobacteria > Alteromonadales > Shewanellaceae > Shewanella > Shewanella indica. The sequence continues at coordinate 2,402,681 of NZ_JAWXXR010000001.1, read as the reverse complement.
GCCTGAAGTCCGGCCGCTTGTTTTCCCTGACAAGTTCTTTCATGGATTCCCTTCTAAACGTTTCCAACCAACAGCCGAGCGGCAATGATAGAGATATTTTGTATTAAGAACAAATCATTACCAAAATGCGCAGCACCGCTACCCAAGGGGAGCACAGAAAACTGCAAGGCATAAAACCATGCCAGGCGATGGCTTTATGGCGCAAATTGGAAGAGGCCAATCAGGAGGTTTGCCGGGGAGACTCTCCTTCCCCGGCGCGGGTTTAACGCTAACTGGATTGAATATAGAGCATGTTAATTAGGGCCGCCGCTATGGTGGTAGCCGGATCTTTGCCATCCACAGCCGGTGCCAGGTTAGTCCAAACCACCAGAGTCACCTTGTTAACAGGATCATGCCCCATAAAAGAGTTATAGCCGGGCAGCTCACCTGTATGCCCATAGAGGTTGCCAAACTTGGCGATCCCCAAGCCGTAATAGGCAGTGTTGGGATTCTCGGGATCTATCGGCCTGACACTATCCAGACGCCTTCGCTGCCAATCGGCATTCAGCAGTTCTCCGGCAACCAAAGCCTCTACCCAGGTTGCCAACTCATTGGCAGTGGAGATCCCGGCGCCGGCCGCCCAGCCCCAGGAAGGATTGGCCTCGGTTTGATCTATGGGTGCCAGAATGCCCGCTCGGGCTTCTTGTTGCATCTCTTCGGGCAGCATATAGGGTGGATCCATAGTCAACACATTGGTGCCATACATATAGCCCCGCGCCAAGGGCGTGGGAAGAGTATTCGAATGGATATCGGGAAACAGAGTCCGCTCAAGCCCCAAGGGAGCAAACAACCTCTGCTGCATCACAGCCGCCAGCGGCTTGGCATCGATTTGCTCGGCAATCAGTCCCAGCAAGACGGTATTGGTATTGGAGTATTCAAATGCGCTGCCGGGGGCAAAACCTGGCCTATGGGCAAAACTCATTGCCAGTAGCTCATTCTGGGTCCACACCTTGGTTGGCTGCTCATCAAGCGTCTGATTCAACTCGAGCGTTGTGGTGTAATTGAACAGGCCGCTGCGCATCGTAAGCAAATGCTCTATAGTGATCGACTCACCGTTTGGCACATTGTTGAGAAACATAGAGACAGTGTCATTCAGTTGCAATCGCCCTTGTTGCACCATCTGCAAAATCACGGTACCGACCCATGTCTTGGTATTGGAGCCCACCCTGACATGCTGATCAAAGTCGGTCGCTTCACTGCCGCCATAACGGGTTACCCCATAGGCGGTTTTAAAATCGCCCCTGGGCGTTCGCAGAATGACCACAGCGCCAGGCACCAGCATCTCCTTGGCCAGTTGTTCCACCGTCTGCTGCATCTTGGCCGTGTCGACAGGATTGAGCACCACCTCTTGCGAATCCGAATTGCAGGCGCTAAGCACACTCACAGAGACCAAGATAGATGCGTAGATAGGCAGATAAGCCCAACCCCCCTTGGCACTAACGGCCGCCTTATCGCCAAAGTAACTCGCTCCCAAGCCCACCCTACTCAACACTCGATTGAACATAAACAGCCTCTCCCTATCTGTTACCGCATACCGGCGAGCCAGACTATCCCGCCTTCCATTGCATCACACAAAGCTAGTCAGCTTTGGCATTGGATTCAAGTTGTTGTGAGAGAAATGGCAAATATTTCCAGAAGGAGGCCTAGCTGGCTAAATCCTTGGAATGGGGAAAATAAAGCATAAAAACTTTTGAAAAACAGGCAAATAGAAATACCACATAGGCAACTATCATTTTTATAGCCCTACCCTGCCTGAAATTTTAAATTTTGTATTCATTTATCACCTGAACGAGCCCAAATCGACTTAGATGCCAATGACTCATCATTAAAAGCATCTAGCATTGAGTACCCTGGCAGCTAGAGTCTTGACTCATTCAGTAATGGATGCGTCATTTTATTGTTGGCAGTGACGCCACCTTTAACTCGACGCTATACATAGGCATGTCTATTTATACTGTGCTACCAGTTAAGAGGCGAATAATCCACCGCCTAACTGGTAACCACTTTTTCGCATTAGGATAAAACTGAAATGCACTGCTTCATACTTTAATATAGGCTTGACTCACACCTATTGAGAACAGCTGAAACCGGTCAAAGAGCATCACACAACATTTCCCTAACCCCCTTACCACTCTTGAAGGCACAATCAATGGCTAATTGTCTATCGGCACTGAGGTTACCCATCTCCTGGTCAATTAACTCTGCACCTTGTTCCAGGGTATTGGCGTCCATCACAGTTTGAAAAAGCTGCAAATACCAGTTTTGGTTCGGCCGTAACGCTATTCCTTGTCTTTCAAAGTACTGGCATGTTCGAATGATCACAGAACATTGCATCATCACATAGGTGGATTTCACTTCTGTACGGTGCCATAACCGCTCTACGCTCATTAACGCAAATAAGCCAGACAATGTTTGAGCGAGTAAGTATTGCCCCACCAATTCAGCTGTATCTTGATGCCGATATTTTAAGTGGGAGTCAACAATGAAAAAGGTACTAAAACAACATTCCGCCATCGAAGTAACCAACTGTTTGTTTTCGGGGTATCCCTTGTCCCTCAAGCCGGAAACAACATCATCCAATACCACTTCGTATATGTTGGATAACAAAGTATCCAAAGCAGCAGGTAATTCAAGCTGCTCGTCAGTATCCGATACGGAGTCAGACTTACGCAATGCGACCACTAGCTCTTCGAGCATATTCGTCAATATCAAAACTTCGTTTTCAGAAAACTGATCCAAGTACTGGAAGTCATAATCATTGATAAACAGAGTTTTTTTATCACAGCGAATACTACGAATTTCACTTAAGGAAAAGCTCTCTACCTTTCTTAGCGTACCTTTAGCCCAAATGGCGTGAGGAGTCACAACCAGAAAATCTTTGGTTGTTTGCATAAAGGTGTTATCCACAATCATCAGGATATCGTAAGGTTCGATTTTACCCTCTGATATCTCAATGACTTTTCTGACTTTGTGGACTTTGATAGCCGGCGCGATTTGGATTTGCTGGGATAGACGATGCCTCTTGGCCACAGCGTTAACTATATCCAAGTATTCCCGCTGATAGCTACCTTCAAAAGCAGGCTTGGAACTGGATTCCTGCTGCGGCTTTTCAGGCGTAAGGCTTGCCGGTGCAGCGCTTTCAGCAGTGACGCTCGCCGGTGCTGTATTAGTGATAGAAGCGCCACCATTTGCATCTGCTGCCGGAGTAACACTCTCGGTTGTAACGCCTTCAGAGGAAAGATTTTCAGTAGTAGCGCTCGCCGAAGCTGTATTGCAGACAGAAGCGTCACTATTTGCATCTGCTACCGGAGTAACCTTGGCTTGTGCCACATTCGAAACTTCAGCAGTTTCTGTCGTCCCTGTATTGCCTTGTATCTTTTGGGTCAGTCTTTCCAATAGTGTCAATAAAACCGCGGGCTTCATCCCGGAACCCGCCATACCAAAAGCACAGCCTTGCCCCAACAACAGCTCGGAACCGTCAACGGCATGCTCTTGACTGGTGTTTATCAACTCTTCCCACGACATTTGGTTTTTTGCAGAAGTTGTAGTCCAGTCATTTTTCCAAAACAATCCTTCAGATGTAAATGCCAGACCATTTTTTGCAGAACCAAAAACCGTAGAATCGACTATGGCATAAATATTGACTGACGCAGGCATGCCATAACATGCACTGGCATTTTTAGCTTTCTTACTGGGTATGTTGGGAGCAACAAAAAGCCCATCAGAGTGGAAGTTCTGCAAAATCTCCAGCACATCTGTTTCCATTTATCTTGTTCCTTGTATAAAACCTTGCTCAATACTTAGCTATGTAAAGCATTGATATCATTTGAGTAAGGTTCAGGATAAATGTTACAAGCAGCCTTCTGCAATGCTTTCTTAGCGGAAATTTGAACTCTAACGACATCATCAATCCTGCCCCTGCGTTCTACAGATTCTACCGGGTGCCTGCGATGACAAGCGCGGCCATATTGAACTGCTTAAACACTCCATCAATGGCGAGCTTAACCAAGGGCCTTAGTCGGTTGTTCAAAGGGTCGGATGGTACGCTGGGAGCGGTTATGGAGAAAACGAGAGTTTCCGTAAAAATCATCTATTTCAATGGACAAGAAGCAGCCCAAGCTTTTAAAGCAATGTGATAGGGATAGCTGGCTCTTATGAGCAATAAAAGCCAGCCTAAATAAAAAATCAGATTTAACATTCATTAACTGGAACTCTAAATACGTATTTTAGAGCACCTACCTGATAGAAATAAACCGTACAAGTTTGGTACCCGCCGTCACTAGATTCGCCGGTATTTTCACCAACATTGCTGAAGTTGGAGGGACCACCTGATGAGTTTTTAAAGTCACCGCTTTCACCTAGCGTTTTTAACTTGCTAAGAATGCAGGGTTCAGTAAAAGCGAGAGGGCCATTTTTCCCCTTCAACTGTGCTAAAGTATAGCCTCCAGCGACGACTGAAAGATCATTCAATGTTAAATCAATTATTGGTGTAGCTGCGATGTTGTCATTTTTAATAGCACTTAAGTCAAATAGAAGATAATCTGTCATAAACCCACCGCCCTCAGACTGCCTAAAACCGAACTGAAGTGATAAGGATGGATCTTTACTTGTATAGTTAAGACCTACTGTTCCCAGCCGATTACTTAGAGTTACTTGTACATCATTTATATCGATTGACGAACCATTCTTACTCAATACAGCATGAATATCCTCCAAAAGACGAGTACCGCTAACTATATCTGACTTTAATTTGTTTTCTATATCCGTTAATTTATTTGGGTCAACTATAACAGCGAGTGCTGTGTCTATGGAGCACTCGCTTGAAACACCAGAACTGCTATCCTGCTTACTATCATATAATCCAACTTGATTAATTCCAGCTGAGATAATACCAATCTCGTCTCGACGGATTTTATTTTGTTCTACAACTGATTTTTTTAAGGCTCCATAGGCTAGCCCGGCATCTGACAAAAGAGCCTTTTGTTCTGATGTTATAGAAAAAGACCAAGTTGTCGCTTCATAAGATATCCCATCAAACCTATGCCCTACACTGAAACTATAAACAACACCGGTATTTGGATTGACCAGGGCTATTTTATTGCTCGTTGAGCCACAAATCATGTTATCTGGTGTCATGGGCTGAGTTCTGTCTTCCGGGTAACAATTCAGACGTGGCGTAAAATTTTTAACAGCAAACTGTCGCGCACTAGCATCATTTGTACAACTTGAGCACAAATAGTTCTGAGTAGCCATTGATGAAAATGGTAAAATCCCCATCAGTAAAAAAAATATTTTTTTCACCTTACACCTCCTTGTTTACACCACCGTTACCAGCTTATAACCCACCAGTCAACCACTCCGGTCATTGTTCTTCAATCATCTTTTTACTTCTGGGTGATGTAACCTGTTGGCCTGCATAGTTTATGTTGACCAGAACCCTATTCGCGCTGGAATAAGCAAAATCCTGGAGGACTCAGACTATAGCAGTATTCAACGGCAGATACGGGCGGGGATACTGGGTAAAAACACCTGAACTATTACCCTTTGGCGACAATAAACGGCATAACATGCCACAAGGATTGCACTTTGAAGCCAAGGATTATTTAATAACAGGTCGATGATACCGGATACATTATCCGTCACAACAAGCGCAGCCATATTGAACCGCTTACCCATCGATAACAGGCTCAAGCTGACGACCGGCTTTAACCATGTATTGAAAGGGCCGGACAGTACGCTGGAGCCACTTACAGCGCTTTGTAAAGCCAGAGCTGTGGATCTGCAACGACGGCAAAGGTAAGGGGCTGCTAATTGCCGGAAGCTTTTTAGCTGAATCCCCGAGGCTCCCTGGTACTAATCTCGGGGAAAGGTCACAAGTAATCTTGGTATTGAGGGTCGAGCGGATTCGCTACACTTCTGATCTTCACATGTTTTTTAATCGGCGTTTTCGCTATTTGGTACCTTCAATAAATTATTCATCTCTTTTGATATACAGGCGAGATATTACGAAATCACCGGAAGATTGAACTTTTGCAGTTTCATTTCGAATATATTCAGAGTAAAGGCAGGTAACATTTGGGTAGTTAAAACTACATAGTATTGCGGCTAAAATGTGTGGCTTTGGCCCAAATGGAATGATTGAGACGTTATACTCAGATCGAAGAGGAGAGAGCATTTGCGACATGTTATCATAACATGTCGCAATACTATTAATTGGCAGCTTTATGAGTTTATCTTCACCTCCGAGGTAATGTGAAATAAAGTCCTTATTTTTCTCTAAACAAGTATTTTCATAATCATAGGTTGCAGCTGGTGCTGCCATAATACCAAAGCACTTATTTGGATTTAATAAGTTATATAATCGTTGCGGACCATATCTATCAAAGCCCAGCATAAATATTGCTGCATTATGTCGTTTGGTCAATGAAATACCTTCACACCCAGGAATTATGCGCAACTCACCTAGCTCAACGTTAAGATCTAAATTTTTATACACTGCTGTTGCATATGTTAAATCAACTATTACTCTTACTTCACAGAAATTTACTAGATAATTCAAGACTGCCGCATACCAAGCACGAGACATCGAAGTATAGTCAATTAATATTTTTATTTCAGCGCGGTTGACTTTATTAATTGTTTCACTTAGTGTTTTTTGTATTTCAGAAATTTCTCTTTGCGATATTTCTAGCAATTTAAAACCAGTCCAGTTTTCCAAAAAATAATTCAAGCTATCTACTCGAACTGGGTCTTCTTTATGTTGATCAAACGCTAACACAATTACATTTTCGACATTATCTTTATGTAATCGTGTAGCCACATCAATACAGCGCTCTTCGTATCCACAAGAAAATAATGCGATATCATATTCTGACTGACTTAGCTCACCTATTGACAAGTCATCCACATGTAATTTATTCATCATCCCCCTCCAAATCTAGACTATATTGCCCATCATCATTTTTCTTATTTATAGCCTTAAATCGACTGTAAGAATGATTATTCATTATTACAGATAGCTTGATGGAGTTTCCTTTTCTTGGCATTAAGTAAAAATGAGGTGACAAACAAAAAGCCAAAGCGAATCTACCTTTTCTATTTGGCATTTTGTTATCATTATCCAATCCTCTAAAGTCAGGATAAATCAAACCTAGGTCTACAGCTGTTTCTATATATTTCCATACTCTATCGTCTTCAACATCGAATGAGAATGAGCTGTATGTATCTGTATTGATCTTGTCTGTATGTAGTTTATCTTTTAAGAACCTACCAATTATTGTAAACAGATCAAAGGCTTTTTTACCATCGACCTCCAGGTTTAAACCGTCAAGCTCTGAGTATGAAAACTCTTTTAGTTTCGCCCCTTGTTCCTTGTCTGATAGAGGCTTAAGCTCAGTGAAAGACTCAATATTCTTTGAAAAAAGATAATTAAACAGCCTTAATAGTCGACGGGGGTTTCCATCAGCACATCTTACTATCAGCGAATACCCAGAGTATATAAATGGTGAAGAATTACCTTTATAACGTTGAAAGGAGTCCTTTAATATCAGCGTCCCTCTCAATTTTCTTGATACTGAACTTTCGAAAAGAGGGTAATCTTCTTCCAATAACCTTTCCGCTCTTTTTATCGTATTGTAATCACAATACTCTCTCACCTTTTCCATCAATTTCTCATCAGGGAGAGCATCTTTAGGAGAGTCAATTAAGATTGAATTTCCTAAAAGAGATTTTAAGGTGATATCTTTATTTATAACAGATGAACTTTCTATTCTTTTTCTAAATAGTTTCTCAGCGAAATTTTCAAAGAAATTATTAGAGTTATTTTTTGAACTACCATGAAGACCTTGTTTGTCAATATTTAAATAATCAAAGTCGTGCCCCATGTTTAATGGAGTACCCGTGTCAGTTTCCAGAGTGTAGTGCCGATATGGCATTGTTGTTATTTTGAACACAATTTCGTTATATGACCTCATATGAGTGTTCAGTATCCTATGATGTTCTTTTGTTAAGAATTCAGCCTCATCAATACAAACACAGAATGTGGAAGCATTAGAAAGTCCGATTTCTTTTCTTACCGTCGACAGGGCCATTATTAAAGGCTTAAATAAATCAGTATTGAAATTAAGCCCTACCATAAGGTCATCACCACTTAATCCTAGACCCAATTTAATTTTATTAAAAATAATATTTTTCCTATACTCTACAATTTCTAGATTGTCATAAATATCAGTAATCGTATTTAATTTTTTAGACAGCCATAGTTCTGATATTTTATTGCAAATAGCTTTCTCTTTGACAATCCTATCCACTTCATCCTCAATATATGAATGAAGGCAACTTCTTATTGTATCTAGAAATCGTGCGCATGAAGATAAGTTCAAACTCCACTTAAAAAGTTGGTTATTATCGTCAATATCACCAATTGAGTTTACCCACTCAACTTTCAAGGGGATATAAGTCGCAATAAATGAACGTTCATCTATGACTTGCTTTGCTTTATCATCATTCAACTTAGTAAGACACTCATGAGAAAGCATTTTAATCAGCGCAGTCTTACCCGAGCCTCTAGAGCCTAGTATGATATGGTTCTTATTGGATATTAGAGATTCAAATGCTGGAGTCCAAACAAATTCTTCAGCTAGTTGGTTAGAAGTGAAGTATCTAGCATTAGAGTGTTCAAATATATTATTAAACCCAAATAAATTATGCATATTAGTTTCCCTTCAGCAAAATGAATAACTCATCTTGTCCCGGAGTTTTAAATATTGTGAACCCAACTTCACCCGATAACTCTACAATAGTCTTTTCAAGTAGTTTTCTCGAAGTATATATAATGTCAGCGCAATGGTTAGATAGCTCACTCCACTTTACATGTGTCTGAGTCTCGAAAAAACACTCAATAGATTCTTTTAGCTTCTTTTTTAGCTCAATAGGTGACATGCGATTACCAAAAAACTCTTTATGAGGTATACCGTTAATGGACTCATCTTTTGTCCACCCATGTCCTGTATTGTGTGACCAACTTACTACCTTTCCTAAAGGTGTTTTGTTTATGTCACAAACTTTATCGATTTCAATTTGATGGATTGTGTTCGGTACCCCTTGGAACCACCTATCATCCAAACGTGCAGAGAAACTGCCTGCGCAAAGTATATTAATAGGATGCAGATAGTCGTCGGAGTATTGTGCAAGCCGAGGTATATGTTTATGTCCATGCACGATAAAATTAACGTTATGCTTAGAAGCAATTTCCATCAGGATAGCTGCGTTTTGTAAGATACTATGGTCTGCTGTGTCAAAAGGTAAATCAGGCTGTTGGATTGGATGGTGATGGACGACTAGTAGATTAATTTTATCGCTATATGCAATCTGTAGTTCTTGAAGCTTTTTATCCAGCTCTGTTAAGTCCAGTTTGCGAATAACACCGTGATGAGGTTTTTTATCGTAATGGTCAAAAACCGAACTATTCAAACCAATGATATTTAGGCTCTCATCACTCCAAATCGCAAAATAAGGCTCATTGTAATAACAGCCGAAATGAGCTCGGTCTAAACATTGTTTAAAAAAGTCATTGAAGCGCAAGTTGTTATATTTACGCTCAATTGTCAGGTTGATGTTTTCTTTTGAGGTCATTGAGAGCTCTTCCTCAACCCAGTTGCCATCGTGGTTCCCTGGAACGAAAAAGACTTTTTCCTGCTCTACTCCCACTATTTTTGCTATTTCTTTCAAGCGAGTAGATGCAAGTTCAAATTCTTCTCTAGTTGCTCTATTGGTGATGTCACCTGCGACAACAAGATAATCGGCTCTAATGTTCTCTTGTTTAGCAAGCTGCCTTAGTTCATTTAGAAACTGATTTTTTACGGCGTTGTTAGAGCTTCCTACTGCAAACTCATTTGAAACAGCCGCATCACCAACATGCAAATCACTAATAATTATTATTTTCATATATGCCAGATACTTACACGTATACTAATACTGTTGCATGATACCACAGTTGTGTAATTTGTAAGTCAAATATTCAGGAATTGTAGATTTTTAGCGATGGTGCTTGTAAAAAGAAATAGCAAAATATGATAAAAAAGCGAACCATTTCTGGTTCGCTTTCTATACTTAGTTAATTTCCAACTTCAATTGTAGTTATCATCCAAGCAGCAATTATTCGTACTCAGACATGGGCACACAGGCACAAAACAAATTCCTATCCCCATACACATCATCAATACGATTCACGGTCGGCCAGAACTTGTTGGCCTTGACTGTGGCATTCGGGAATACCGCCAGTTCGCGATCGTATGGACGGCTGTCGAAGGCGGGATCCATGATGTCGGCTAGCGTGTGTGGTGCATTGTGCAGCGGGTTATTGTCCGCAGGCCATTCACCGGCTTCGACCCGGGCGATTTCACCGCGGATGGCCACCATGGCTTCGATAAATCTGTCCAGCTCGGCCTTGGACTCAGACTCGGTCGGCTCGATCATCAGGGTTCCGGCAACCGGGAAGCTCATGGTCGGAGCGTGGAAGCCGTAGTCGTTGAGACGCTTGGCAACATCCATTTCGGTGACGCCGGAGGCTTCTTTCAGCGGGCGCAGATCGATAATGCACTCGTGAGCCACACGGTCATTACGGCCGCGGTACAGCACTGGATAGTGCTCTGACAGCTTCTTCATCACATAGTTGGCGTTGAGCATGGCGTTCTGGGTTGATTCACGCAGGCCCTTGGCGCCCAGCAGCTTGATGTACATCCAGCTGATTGGCAGTATGCTGGCGCTGCCGTAAGGCGCGGCAGAAACGGCGCCGTTGTTGTCGCTTTCGCGGCCCGGCTTAACCAGAGTATGACCGGCAACGAAAGGAGCCAAATGCGCTTTTACGCCGATAGGGCCCATGCCTGGACCACCGCCGCCATGAGGGATGGCAAAGGTCTTGTGCAGGTTGAGGTGGGAAACATCTGCGCCGATAAAGCCGGGAGTGGTCACGCCCACCTGGGCATTCATGTTGGCACCGTCCAGATACACCTGGCCGCCGTGTTGATGGATCACCTCACAGATCTCCGAGACGGTTTCTTCATACACGCCGTGGGTGGAAGGATAAGTGATCATGATGCAGGACAGGTTGCCCGCCACTTCGGCCGCCTTGGCGCGCAGATCTTCCATATCCACGTTACCGCGCTTGTCACAGGCCACAACCACTATCTTCATACCGGCCATCTGCGCCGAAGCCGGGTTGGTACCGTGAGCCGACTGAGGGATCAGACAGACATTGCGGTGCCCCTCGCCGCGGGATTCATGGTACTTCTTGATGGCCAATAGACCGGCGTATTCGCCGGATGCACCCGAGTTGGGCTGCAGGCACATGGCGTCATAGCCGGTGATTTCCACCAGATAGTCAGACAGCTCATTGAGCAGCTTTTCATAGCCCTTGGCTTGATCCAGCGGGCAGAAAGGATGCAGGTTGGCAAATTCCGGCCAGCTGATTGGCAGCATCTCGGCGGTAGCGTTCAGCTTCATGGTGCATGAACCCAGAGAGATCATCGAGTGGTTCAGCGCCAGGTCTTTGTTTTCAAGACGCTTGATGTAGCGCAGCATCTCGGTTTCGCTGTGGAAGCTGTTGAAGGTTGGATGCGTCAGGATAGCCTCATCACGCAGCAGCGCCGCAGGGATGGACTCACTGCCCTTGGCAAGGATTTCAGCGTCCAGTGCCGCCACATCCAGGCCATGACCGGCGCCCAGAATGATATCGAACAGGGCAGCCAGATCGTCAGCAGTCGTGGTTTCATCCAGACTGACACCCAGAGTGCCTTCGGCATCAATACGCAGGTTGCTCTCGGCGGCAATGGCGCGGGCCAGCACTGCGTCTTTGTCGGCCACTTTGAAGGTCAGAGTGTCGAACCAGCTAGCGTTGACCAGCTCAACGCCCTTGGCCTTGAGGCCGGCGGCGAGAATGTCGGTCAGACGGTGAATACGCTCGGCTATGGTCTTCAGCCCTTGTGGGCCATGGTATACGGCGTAGAAAGAGGCCATGTTGGCCAGCAGGATCTGCGCGGTACAGATATTGGAGTTGGCCTTTTCGCGGCGGATATGCTGCTCACGGGTTTGCATCGCCATCCGCAGCGCTGTGTTGCCGCGGCTGTCTTTGGAAACGCCTATGATACGGCCAGGCATGGAACGCTTGTGCTCATCTCGGGTCACGAAGAAGGCGGCGTGCGGGCCACCATATCCCATAGGCACGCCGAAGCGCTGCGCGCTGCCAAAGACCACATCGGCGCCCAGACTACCCGGAGACTTGAGCAATACCAGCGACATGATATCGGCGGCAACAGCCACAACCGCTTTCTGCTCGCGCAGCTTGGCGAAGAGTTCACGCTGATCGTTCAGCTCGCCTGTCTTGCCGCTGTACTGAAACAGGGCACCAAAGAGTTCATGATTGAGCGCTTCCTCGGCGGGGCCTACGACGACTTCAAAACCAAAGCATTCGGCGCGGGTCTTGACCACATCCAGCGTCTGCGGGAATACGTCATCGGCAACGAAGAAGATATTGGCTTTCTTGGCCTTGGACACCCGCTTGGCCAGCGCCATGGCTTCGGCGGCGGCAGTGGCTTCGTCCAGCAGAGAAGCGGAGGCCAGATCCAGGCCGGAGAGGTCCATAGACATCTGCTGGAAATTCAGTACCGCTTCCAGACGGCCCTGGGCAATTTCCGGCTGGTATGGGGTATAAGCCGTGTACCAACCCGGGTTTTCCAGCACATTGCGCAAAATGACGTTAGGCACTTCAGTGCCGTAGTAGCCCATGCCTATGTAGCTCTTGAATACCTTGTTCTGCTTGGCCAGGCCCTTGATATAGGCCAGACCTTCAGCTTCGCCACAGGCTTCGCCCACGGCCAGATCCCGGTTCAGACGAATCGACTCCGGTACTATCTGCGCCGTCAGATCTTCCAGTGACTCGGCGCCAACATAATTCAGCATCTCTTGCTGCTGCAGGGCGTCGGAGCCGATATGACGACGGATAAAGAGTTCGTGCTGCTCTAACTGAGTGAGGGTTTGCTTGGTCATGATTAACCTTGTTCCATGTTCGCCGGTATCCTGCCGTAGGGAGGCGGTGTACCAGTCTCTTTATTTAGTGGTAAAACAAACGAAGCCCCGGAGGGCTTCGTTTTTCAGCGACGCTTATTCTTCGTCGATGACAGCCTGATATCCTTCGGCATCCAGCAGGTTGTCCAGCTCAGACAGGTCAGAAGGCATGATACGGAAGAACCAGCCGTCACCGAATGCATCACTGTTGACCAGCTCAGGGCTGTCTTCCAGCGCTTCGTTGATGGCAATCACTTCACCGGACAGAGGGGCATAGATATCTGAAGCGGCCTTAACAGACTCGGCCACAGCGCAATCCTCTGAGGCGCTGACAGTGTCGCCTACTTCCGGCAATTCAACGAAAACCATATCACCCAGCAGCTCCTGTGCATGTTCAGTGATACCGACTGTGTAGCTACCGTCTTCTTCCTTACGGATCCATTCGTGAGAAGAAGCGTACTTCAGTTCGCTTGGAATATTGCTCATTATTCTTGTTCCTTTCCCGTGTTTTAGAATGCTTGTTTACCGTTACGCACAAAGCCTGGCGCCACTACTTTAACAGCGACGCGCTTCTTGCGCATTTCGACTTCGGCCGTATCCCCTATGGAGTTCGGTACCCGGGCCATCGCAATAGAATAGCCCAATGTCGGTGAGAATGTACCACTGGTGATCACGCCTTCCTGCTCTTGGCCGTTGGCGTCAGTGAAGAATACCGGCATGCCGTGGCGCAGCACGCCTTTTTGCTCCATCACCAAACCGATAAACTTGTCGGCTCCGGCCGCTTTGATGGCGGTCAGGGCTTCACGACCGATAAAATCACGGTCGCTCGGTTCCCAGGCTATGGTCCAGCCCATGTTGGCAGCCAATGGGTTAACGGTTTCGTCCATGTCCTGACCATAGAGGTTCATCCCGGCTTCCAGGCGCAGCGTATCGCGTGCGCCCAGGCCACATGGCTTAACACCGGCCTCAAGCAGCGCTTGCCACAAGGCTTCGGCTTCTTCTGCCGGCACGGTAATTTCGTAACCTTCTTCACCTGTATAGCCTGTGGTGGCCACAAACAGGTTGCCCGCCTGCACACCGAAGAAAGGCTTCATACCTTCAACGGCCGCGTTTTGCTCGGCAGTGAACACAGTAGCGGTTTTGGCCTTGGCGTTAGGGCCCTGCACGGCAATCATCGCCAGCTCAGGACGCTCGGTCACTGTGACATCATAGGGCTTGGACTGCTCGGCAATCCAGGCGAGATCTTTGTCGCGGGTGGCTGAGTTGACAACAACCCGGTAATGGGTGTCATCGAGATAATAAGTGATCAGATCGTCAATCACCCCGGCTTCATGGTTCAGCATGCCGCTGTACAGCGCCTTGCCGGAGACCTTGAGTTTGGCGATATCGTTGGCCAGCAGTTTACGCAGGAAGGCTTTGGCGTCGCTGCCGCTAACATCAACAACCGTCATATGGGAAACGTCGAACATACCGGCGTCCTGACGCACTGCGTGATGTTCTTCTATCTGCGAACCATAGTTGAGTGGCATCTCCCAACCATGAAAATCAACCATCTTGGCATTGGCTTCCAAGTGCTTGTTAAAGAGTACAGTTTTATTAGCCATTGTTATCCCTTCTAGTCGGGGCTTTACAGTGTCACCCAGGGGCAACACTGAGTTAAAATGCAGCGAAATTATACCCTGCGTCACAAATTTGTATATAAGTGATTTTTCTAATCCGAACTACAATAGATTAATTTTTCTCATGGTTTGCCTGTAATTTTTTTACAGCAAATCACAGCTTGAGTATAAAAAACGCCCAAAAGCGACTGTTTTTGGGCGTTTCCCTTCACATACGGCTAACCGAGGATGAAGATTATTCAGGACGGCACAGACGCGGCAGCTTGAATTTGTGTCCCATGGCCTGTTGCATGAACACAGTTTTCAGCCCAGCGACATTGTCCACCAAGTTGAGACCGAGATCGCGAATCGCCTTCTTCAGAGGATTACTGCCGGCAAACAGCCGCTTGAACCCCTCCATAGCGGCTATCATCTCCATCGCCTCTGCCTTGCGCCAGCGCTCAAGGGCGCGCAGCTCGCCATAGGCGCCGATATCCTTGCCTTCACCGTGCAATGCCGCCACGGTTTCCACTATGGCGCCGGCATCGAGGAAACCCAGGTTAACCCCCTGCCCCGCTAACGGATGTATGGTGTGCGCCGCATCGCCGGCCAGCAGCAAACGATGGCGGGCGAAATGGCGCGCGTAACGCATCCGCAGCGGAACACTCCGGCGTTCACTCTCCAGCTGACACAGGCCCAGGCGGCCATCGAAGGCGGCGGTCAGCGCCCGGGAGAAGGCCTCATCATCCAAAGCCAGTAAGGCTTCGGCCTTTTGCGGCGGCACCGACCAGACGATGGAACAGAGGTCGCTCTCATAAAGCGGCAGAAACGCCAGCGGGCCATCGGCACTGAACACCTGACGGGCACAGTCACCATGGGGCAATTGAGTGCGAATACTGGCGACTATGGCGTGATGGCCGTAATCCCAAAAAGTCAGTGGGATCTGGCACTGTTGACGAACCCAGGAGTTGGCGCCATCGGCAGCCACCACCAGGGCGGCACTGAGGTTATCGCCGTTATCCAGCGTCAGCCAGGCTTCACGCTCACCAAAGGCGATACGCTCAAGCCGGGTATGTTCCAGCAGCGTCAGCTGTTCCAGCTCTGCGGCCCGCTGGGCCAGGGCGTAGTGAATGGCATCGTTTTCGATTATGGTGCCAAGGGAAGTCTCACACTGGCTCTGGGCATCAAACTGAATGCGCCCCATGCCGTCTTTTTCCCAGACATCCATCTTACTGTATGGCCCGAGGCGGGACTTATCCAGATAGGCCCAGGCCCCCAAGTGTTCGAGCAGCGCCTGGCTGGCCTTATTGATGGCACTGACCCTCAGGCGCGGCGCGCCCTCGACCGGCGCAGCACCGGCGGCATCTATCACCACCACCTTGAGCCCGGCCTGTTCCAGACCGCAGGCCGTTGCCAGTCCCACCATACCGCCGCCAACCACGGCCACATCATAGCTTTGGAAATTCATCGTCACTGACTCCTGGAAAACAAACAAGCAGCCGATTGCCTGTGCCACCCCATGGCTCTGTGGGCCACCGGGGTCTTGAGAGGTGGACACCAGGAGAGGATCCTGAGTCCCAAATTACGTCCGGCCACCAGCGGCCAGTAGTTGTTGGAAAAACCGCGCACCAGAAACTCGATATTGTTGATGGTCTGGCGTCTGTCCTGCTCACGGGCAGCATGATAGGCATGCAGCACCTGGGCTGCGCCTGGGTCAGCGCCTTCGGCCAATACCGGCTCCAGCGTTTCCAGCACAGTGACTAGATCCCTGAGCCCCAGATTAAAGCCCTGCCCGGCTATCGGGTGCAGAGTCTGGGCGGCATTGCCCAAATAAAGCGTGCGGTGATAGATGGGCCTTGGCATGTAAGAGAGGCTCAGTGGGTAACGGTGACGCTCACCCACGGCCACAAAACGCCCGGCTCGATAGCCGAAGGCCTGTTGCAGCTGCTGCAAAAACTCGGCCTGCGGCAAAGCCTGCACCCGCTCGGCCTCTTCATGGGGCAAGGCCCACACCAGGGAGAGCCGGGCCTGGCCGTCGCTGTCACCCATAGGCAGCAGTGCCAGCGGGCCGTGCTCGGTGAAGCGTTCCCAGGCCATGCCATTATGAGGCTTGTCGGTAGCAATATTGGCGATAACCGCGCTCTGGCCAAACTCAAACTGCTGCAACACCTGTTGCTGCTGGGCACGCACCGAGGAGTTAACCCCATCTGCCGCCAGCAATAAACGGCAGGAAAGCCGCTGACCGTTACTGAGCGTCAAACTATGGCCCGCAGCCGAAGTTTGCAGCTTCTCGAGACGCGCCGGGCAATAAAGCTGGATATCACTGTTGCCGATGGCGCTAAACAGCCTCTGACCGACCCGCTCGAGTTCCACCACCTGGCCGAGGGAGTCCAGCGCAAACTGCTCGGCATTGAGCTCTGTCATGCCGAAATGGCCGCGATCCGAGACATGAATATCGGTTATCGCCGTGCCTAGGTCTGCCAGCAAAGGCCAGATGCCGAGGCGCTTGAGTTCAAACACTGAGCCATTGGCTATGGCGATGGAGCGGGCATCGAAACCAGGATGTTGCTTGGCGGGATCGAAGGCCTCGATAACGGCAATTTTCAGCGGACGGGAGAGTTTCCTGGCCAGGGAGGCCAGCCCCAATGCCAGGGTGGCACCGGCCATGGCACCACCGACAATGGCGATATCCAGCTCAGTGCACTCCTGACTCACAGCTTGGGCGTCAACTTGCGGGTTCATCTTTCCTCTACTCAGGCACGCTCAATGGGTGCCGTCACAGAAAATGACAGGGCGAACGGGCGCCCTGTCAATGCAGCGTATTATTGTCTGGTGTTTCGGCGTCGAGATCAGGCAACTCTGGGCCGAACTCTGAATAGCAGAGAATGGCGGCCATCCGAACAAACTCCAGCAGCTCGAGATATGCACTTTCAGATTCGTCATCGTCGGCAACATCGAACTCTACCTGGGCAATTTCTGCCAGATCTTTGATCACTTCACGGACATCTTCCGACGCCTGATTCAAACCCGGTTGAATAATGGCGATACCAGTGAGGAAGCTCTGGGTCCAGAGCGAGAGCGCCTCTACCCGCACAGTCAGAGGTTCTTCCTCTTCCGGCAGCAGCAGGGTGAAGCCAAAGTCGGGATCCTGCAGTCGATTGACTGTGTCACCAAAAAGTTCGGTTATCAGTTGTGTCAGTTCGTCGGGCAGTCGCTGGCCGTCGTTCATCAGCTCGAGCAAGGGCTGATACCAGGCCTGCTCCTGCTGTGACACGCCGCCACAAATCAGGCCCACCAAGGCGCCATGCACTTCAACCGGATGCTGACCTATGTCGGCGTTGTCGAGCGCACTGCGCAGGCTTTCGATACGTAATGAGGGTGGGGTTGCCATAAAGCTGTCCAAGTATTGAATTTACCCCCGTCATGCTAGCAGAGTTAGGGATGGCGACCAAGACTGGAATCTTACCCAAGCTGCGAGCCAGGTCGTGCATTTGGCAATGCATCCAGGCTTCGCCGTTTATCTCCTGCTCTCCTGCCGGGATTTTGTGCCAGGGAAGCTCATAGAAACAGCATCCGATGCAACAAAGCGGCGCTTGTCTTGCACTTTAACGCTGAGCTAGATATATTCCGCCACAGAGCCAAAGAAAAGGATCCCGTGCGGAAGATGAGTAACAGTGCCATAGATATCACCCTGTTGGGGCGCACCTACTCCATCGCCTGTCCCCCGGGTCAGGAACAGGCACTGCAAGCGGTGGCGCAGAAATTGGAGCTGCAACTGGGCAAGATAAAGGCCCGCACCAACGCCATCAGCCGCGAGGAAATGGCTTTGATGGCCGCACTCAACATAGGCTATGAGCTCTATGAAGAGCAGCGGAAGAATCAAGATTATATGAGCCAAATGGATGATAGGATCCGTTTGCTGCAATCCACTCTTGAGCACGCATTGGTTGAGCGAAGCGCAAGAGAGGATTAAACTGAAATAGCACGAACCCTCACAGGTTCGACCCAGAATTTGCTCCCTGGGGTGTGCGACAGCTGGTAATGTCCCTGTGCCGATATTTTTAATCTCAGGGTGAATGTTTTACTGACATTGTGCATGCTCGGCGCGAACCGAGAAGCCTTAGGAGGTAATCATTTACCCGCCTTGAACCTACGGTTCAAGGGCTACACCGGCATCGACATTCTGGGGAGCATCCTCTTTATGACCCACACAGACTCAAGCAGCCAAACCCGTGATGGGCGTTGCAAGACGCTCAGGCAGGCTATTCGCCATGCCCGCAGGACCATTCCCGAAGCCGAGCAGCATGTCGCCGCCCTCAAGGGTTGTGAGCAGTTTCTAACCTTGCTCGATGAACTGAGCGCCCAAGGCAGAGCCATCAAGACAGTCGCCCTCTACTTTAGCTGTGACGGCGAGCTGGACACAGCTCCCCTTATCGAAGCGCTATGGCAACGGGGAATCACCACTTGTCTGCCGATCATTCATCCCTTTGCCCCGGGGCGTTTACTGTTTCTGCGTTATCAACTCTCCAGTGAACTGCACGCCAACCGCTTTGGTATCCCCGAGCCCAGGCTGGATATCCGCAGTCTGGTGCCCTTGGCTGAACTGGATCTCATCCTCACGCCATTGGTGGCCTTCGACGTCCAGGGCAACCGTATGGGCATGGGCGGCGGCTTCTACGACAGAACACTGGCCGCGGCGCAGCAAGGAGACCGAACTGTGCCATTACTGGCGGTCGGCTTTGCCCATACCCTGCAGTTGGTGGACTCCCTGCCCCTCGCCCCCTGGGATATCCCGCTGCCCTTTATCGTTACCCCGGACAAGCTGCATAGCTTCAACACTTTGACGGCTGAGTCTTGACCCGAAAAAATGGTATAACGTCAGCCTGAGAAGTCGCGGAGTAAGCAAGTATGGCACGTCAGTATCGCAGCCTTGATAGACCAGACAGTGCCCAGCGGGCCAAGGTTAAGCAGCAGATGCAGCGGGAAACCTATAAAAATATGCGCCGGCAACAGTCACAACCCAAGGCGCTGCTCGGCGCCTTGCTGGGTGCCATTCTTGCTGTGTGGCTGTTTCTATTTATGGCCAGCAGCAACAGCACTCTGGTTTGGCTGTATATGCTGCCGGCGGTGGCTGTGGGCCTGGGGGCCAGATGGCTGGGGAAGTGTTTCGAGTGGCAGCTTTTGCTGCCGGTTCCACTGATTACGCTACTGCTTTATAGCCTGGCACTCTGGTTGTTACTGCGCTTTCATGCCTCGGATCTCCTGATAGTGCCGCTTTGCTGTGGTATCAGCCTTTACTGCGCCCGCCGTTCACTGACTTCCATGGAGCAAAGCGCCCTGTGGCAGGCGAAGCTGGAGCAACACTGAGACCTGGCTCCTGGCGGTTATTGCTGTTACTGAATATCTTGGCAAATCCTCCTATGGCGTTGGCTTGAATCTCAGGGCAGGTTAATAACGTCCGCCCTGCTGGCACTCTGTCCAAACGACTTCTATGCTGAAAGCCATATATGCAGCTCATTATCATGCCGCCGAGTCGGCCTTGTCGTTTTTGGAATTCCACTCAAAGGAGAGAACAAGCGATGAAAAAGTCCATCCTGATCCCGGGTTGTTTATCACTGGTGTTTGCCGCATCACAACTGGCCGCCGAAGAGGTCAGCATCTCATTACTGTCGGCAGGTGGCCCAAGCCCCATAGGCAGCATCAGTCTCAGTGATTCTGCCTACGGCCTGGTGTTAACCCCCAATCTTAAGCAACTCACACCCGGCGTTCACGGCTTCCATGTGCATCAAAATGGCAGTTGTGACACCAGCAGCAAAGACGGCAAGACGGTATTGGGCGGTGCGGCCGGAGGTCACTTCGACCCTGATGGCAGCGGCAAGCACGGTTATCCCTGGACAGATGACAATCACAAGGGCGATCTGCCACCGCTCTATGTCGATGCTGACGGCATGGCTTCCACACCTGTGTTGGCACCAAGGTTGAAACTGGCCGACGTCAAGGGCAAAGCGCTGATGATCCACATGGGAGGCGATAACCATTCAGATCACCCGGCACCACTGGGCGGCGGTGGCGCCCGCATGGCCTGTGGCGTGATTAACTGAGCCACACCTAACACAAAAACGCGGCTCTTGAGCCGCGTTTTTTATTACAATTCCGGAACCTATAGCTTGGCTTTTTTAGTGGCTTTCGCCCTTGCCTCTTAAACGCGCCACCATACTCATCAAGG
This sequence comes from Shewanella indica, assembly GCF_033842865.1. Classification (NCBI taxonomy): domain Bacteria; kingdom Pseudomonadati; phylum Pseudomonadota; class Gammaproteobacteria; order Alteromonadales; family Shewanellaceae; genus Shewanella; species Shewanella indica. The sequence goes on along the minus strand of NZ_JAWXXR010000001.1, from coordinate 2,381,756 downwards.
CCACGGCGATAGCACCGGCCAAAATGCCGAACAGGGCGTTGAGCAAGGTAGGTGTCAGCGCTGCCAGCACAGGGCCGGCCACAGCCAGAGAGCCTACCCAGTTGGCAACATGGGTTATCTGCTCACTGACCCAATGCAGGCCATGAGTGAGAATACCGCCCCCCACCATAAACATGGCAGCGGTACCTACTATGGTGAGCAGCTTCATCAGCTTGGGCGCGGCGCTGACCAGCACAAGTCCTAGGCGTCTGAGGTTATGGGCCCAAAAACCTTCGCCTCTACGCCTTGAGAGATACAGCCCGGCGTCATCCAGCTTAACGATACCGGCCACCAAGCCATAGACCCCGATAGTCATGACCACGGCAATGATAGACAGAGTGGCCAACTGGGTCATAAAGGCTTTTTCCGCCACAATCCCTAAGGTGATGGCGATGATTTCCGCCGATAACACAAAGTCGGTACGTATCGCCCCTTTGACTTTCTGTGCCTCCCAGGCGCGAATATCCTCGACCTCTTTCATGGCAGCTTCGATGACGGCTTCATCGTCTGCTTCGGCAGAAGCCTTGCTGTGACTGGCCTTGTGCCAGAGTTTTTCAAAGCCTTCAAAGCAGAGAAACAAGCCACCGAACATCAATAGCGGTGTAACGGCCCAGGGTATAAAGGCGCTGATCAGCAAGGCTGCCGGCACCAGAATAAGCTTGTTGCGAAAAGAGCCCTTGGCAACGGCCCATACCACGGGCAGCTCCCGCTCGGCGCTGATCCCTGTTACCTGCTGCGCATTGAGCGCCAGATCGTCCCCCAATACCCCGGCAGTTTTCTTGGCAGCAACCTTACTCATTACCGCCACATCATCCAGGATGGTGGCAATATCATCCAAAAGAGTCAGTAGACTCGCTCCAGCCATTTAAATCTCCTTAAACCAGGTCAATTTTGCGCTCTAAATAGGTTCGGTATGCGACATATTCAAGCGGCACCTGTGCACTTTTTCAGCGCAGTACTGCCACATCAGCCTGGCCGTTCCCCCCTGGCCGTATAGTAGCGCAGGGGCGCATGCCACCACAGTAAAAAATGCTTAACCTATGTTGTTCTTCAAGAACTATTCTTCAGGACAAGATTGAGCGGCACTTTTCACTACAACTCGGAGTATACTAGGGCAAGTTCAAGTGAATTTGTCAGAATCAACAGGATGGCATTATGACCCAAGATGAAATGAAGAAAGCGGCCGGTTGGGCGGCGCTGGAATATGTCGAGAAAGACAGCATAGTTGGCGTAGGCACCGGCTCTACAGTCAACCACTTTATCGATGCTCTGGCTACGATAAAGGCCGATATTGAAGGCGCGGTTTCCAGCTCTGAAGCCTCCACCGCCAAACTCAAACAGTTGGGGATCCCTGTGTTTGATCTCAATTCAGTAGATAAGCTGTCTGTCTATGTCGATGGCGCCGATGAAATCAACGGCCATATGGACATGATCAAGGGTGGCGGCGCCGCGCTGACCCGGGAAAAGATAGTTGCGGCCGTGGCCGACAAGTTTATCTGTATCGTTGATAACACCAAGCAAGTCGATGTGCTGGGCAACTTCCCGCTGCCGGTAGAAGTGATCCCCATGGCCCGCTCCTACGTAGCCCGTGAGCTGGTTAAACTGGGTGGCGATCCTGTCTATCGTGAAGGTGTGGTAACAGATAACGGCAACGTCATTCTGGATGTCTATAACCTGAAGATACTGAATCCCAAAGAGCTGGAAGTGCAGATTAATGCCATAGTGGGCGTAGTGACCAATGGTCTGTTCGCCAACCGTGGTGCCGATGTGCTCCTGGTGGGCACCCCAGAAGGGGTTAAAACCATCAAGTAAGCCCTAAGCTTGAATGCCAAAAGCCGCCAGCAGGCGGCTTTTTTGTAAAAATTTAAGCAGATTGCAGGGCAAGAGCAAAGCAAGAACAGTCGGCTCAGGAGTAAAAAATAGCCAACCAGACAGTAGTTTGCTCCTCGGCGGTCCAACTGACTCTGTGGCGCACATGAGCGGGGATATTGAGCCAGTCCCCCGGGTTCAGGCTCACTTCTGAACCATCTTCATACTGCAGCCGGGCGGCGCCTTGCAGCAACAATACCCATTCATGCTGTGCTTGATCGTACCATTGCCCTTCGGGCGTTACCTGACCGTGGGACAGAATGCGCTCAATTTTAAGATCCGGCGTGGCCAAGAGCGCGTCAAACTGCTCGGCATCAAGCTGCTTGGGTAAGTTGGCAAACAGATTGTTCATCTTGCTCTCCTGCGACATATGAGCCGTTACTCAGCCTATCTCTATCTTAAATAGACTCCCGGTGTGCACTTGGTTTTACTGCCTGTTTTACTGCTTGTTTTACAGGGGCTCCAGCTGCTCAACCAGCAACTGCAGGTTACTGTTGCCGCGAAACTCGTTCACATCCAGCTTATACAGCAGGCGCACATGATTGATGCTGGCATCGGGCCAGGTCTTGAGATCCACATTGAAGGCGATTGCATCGGCCATGATCCGGCCGCACTCAGTCTCCAGCACCAGTTTAAGATGTTTCTCTGCCACCAGTCTTTGCTGCAGAATTCTGAAATGGCCATCAAATAGCGGCTCGGGGAAGGCCTGGCCCCAGGGACCGGCATCTCTGAGCAGCTGCGCCGTATCCAAGGTAAAACATTCAAGCGGCAATTCACCGTCGGAGAACAGCTCGCCATTGAGATCTTCCAGGGTCAGCAGCTCACGGACACAGGTGTCAAAGGCCGCGGCAAACTGCTCGAAGGCATCCTTACGCAACGAAAGCCCGGCGGCCATGGCATGACCACCGAACTTGAGGATCATCCCGGGATGACGGGCATTGATAAGCTCCAGCAGATCGCGCATATGCAGCCCCTTGATGGAGCGAGCCGAGCCCTTGATTTCAGTGTCGCTGGCTTCGGCAAAGGCGATTACCGGGCGGTGGAACCTGTCTTTAATCCGGGAAGCCAGAATGCCTATCACCCCCTGATGCCAGTCCGGCTGATACAGGGCAATACCCCAGGGCTGTTCACTCTCTTTGAGCTGCAGCGCCTCCAGGCTCTTCATCGCTTCTTGCTGCATGCCGGTTTCCAGCTCGCGGCGCTCGGCGTTGAGGCCATCAAGCTCGGCCGCCATTCTTCTCGCCTTGAGCATGTCATCGCACAAGAGGGTTTCAACCCCGAGCGCCATTTCATCCAGCCTTCCGGCGGCATTAAGTCTGGGGCCAACCGCAAAGCCGAAATCGGCGGCCACCAAACGCGCCGGATTGCGGCGGGCCACTTCCAGCAAGGCGGTGATCCCCGGGCGACAGGCGCCGTTTCGCACCCGTTTGATACCCGCGTCCACCAGAATACGGTTGTTGGCATCGAGCGACACCACATCGGCCACAGTGCCCAAGGCCACCAAGTCCAGCAATACGCTCAAGTTGGGCTCGGCCAAGGCATGATTAACAAACCAGTGACGTTTTCTCAGCTCGGCCCGCAGTGCCAACATCAGATAGAAAGCCACCCCGACCCCGGCAATCGACTTGGAAGCGAAGCTGCAACCGGGTTGGTTGGGGTTAATAATGGCATCGGCCTCGGGTAATTCATTGCCCGGCAAATGGTGATCTGTGATGACAACCGTCATCCCCAGCGCCTTGGCGGCCCTGACGCCTTCGATGGAGGAAATACCGTTATCGACAGTGATCAGCAACTCGGCGCCCTTGCCGTGCGCCACCGCCACTATTTCAGGGCTGAGGCCATAACCATAATCGAAACGATTGGGGATCAGATAATCACAGTTTTCCATTCCCATCATTCTGAGCGCCAACAGACACACACTGGTGGAGGTGGCGCCATCGGCATCGAAATCACCCATGATCAGAATACGGCGGTTGGCGGCGATGGCATCGGCCACCAGCTCGGCCCCTTGCTGCAAGCCCAGCATGGTATCCGACCTGAGCAGACGCTTGAGCACCAGTTCGCACTCGGGAGCCTGAACGCCGCGACTGGCGTAAATCTGTTTTAAAAGCGGGTGCAAATTAGCGGGTAAATGGCTGTCGTCCACCCTGGGACGACGGACGATTTTGTGGATCACTGTGGGTTATTCTTGAAAATGGCTTTGGCGGGCAAGATAACAAAAAGGCGAGTGGGTTGCTCGCCTTTTTGAATGGGATTTTTCGATTACTGCTGAGCACGCTCAAGATTATACAACAACTCTTTCGGTGGCTGATAACCCGGGATCAGGCTGCCATCTTCGAGGATAACCGCCGGAGTACCATTGATGCCGAAACTCATCCCCAGTTGATACTGCCCAGGAATATTGGCATCGCACTTGGCCATTTTGATACTCTTGCCGGCCTTGGCGTCATCCATGGCCTTGTGAGGGTCCTTGGCACACCAAACCGCTTCCATCTCCTCGGCGTTGGGTGAAGGCACGCCCTGACGGGGATAGGCCAGATAGCGCACTGTTATCCCCAAATCGTTGTATTCCTGCATCTGGTTATGCAGCTTACGGCAATAACCACAGGTGATATCGGTAAAGACAGTCACCACATGCTTTTCGTTCTTGGCCTTGTAGACCAGCATCTTGTCTTCAAATGGCTTGAGCATCTCGAGTCTTGGGCCTGCAAGCGCCGCCTCGGTGAGGTTTTTCATCCCTTGGTTCAGATCATAAACATTGCCATGCAGCAGCTTGGAACCATCTTTGCTGATATAGAGTACGCCACGGTTGGTGATTGCCTGATACAAGCCTGGGATAGGTGAATCTGCCATAGAGATCACTTCAATACCCAAGGTGTCACTGAGCTTTTGCTTCAGTTGATCACCCGGCTCGGAAGCCGCTGAGGCGGCACCGACAAAGGGTGTAACCGCCAGCGCCAGACACAGGGAAAATGCACGGGTTAACTTCATTGGAAATCCTATCTTATTTGGGCCTGATTGGGTTTTATCGTCTTTCATCAGACCGGGCCAGAGGCTGAAAAGTTACAGGCTGTTGTCAGTTAAAGCAACTAATACCATCTTATACAAGAGCTTGCTCTCATCAAACCCCTCTCGGCCATTAGCGTTAAAGCCAAATGGTTTACAAGGGATAACCTATTCAACCTCTTGGATGATGCTGTTGATGTAGCGACTGCAACCTGGCATTGGCCACATGGGTATAGATTTGGGTGGTAGACAGCGAGCTGTGCCCCAGCAGCAACTGCACTACCCGCAAGTCAGCGCCATGGTTAAGCAAATGGGTGGCAAAGGCATGCCTCAGGGTATGGGGCGACAACTCAGTACTGATACCAGCCCGCAACGCATAAAGCTTGATCCTGTGCCAAAAGGTCTGGCGGGTCATCATCTGGGCACGCTTGGAGGGAAACACCACATCACTCTGTTTGCCGCCGAGCAGTTCGGTACGTGCCAGCTTAAGGAAGGACTCGATTTCACTGACGGCCACCTCGCCCATGGGCACCAGACGCTCCTTGCCGCCTTTCCCCGTGATCCGTACCAGCCCCTGACGCAGACTCACCTGCTCCAGCGTCAACCCCACCAGCTCACTGACCCTGAGCCCGGTGGCGTATAACAGCTCCAGCATCGCCTTGTCTCTGGCTTCGACCGGATCTTCCCGTATGGGCTCAGCCAACAAGGCATCCACCTCGGCCTCGCTGAGACTGCCGGGCAGTTTGCGCTTGAGCTTGGTGGAGGCGATACGCGCCATAGGATCTTCCGTTATCAGTTGCCGACGCAGCAAAAAACCGAAAAAGCGCCGCAAGCTGCTCTTCAACCTGGCGCTGCTGCTCTCGGCTCCCCCTTTATCGAATCGAAAACCGAGATAATCCTGCACCACTTCGCGCCCGGCACTACTGAGCGTCAGCCCTCTTCCCTGCAGGTACTGATCAAAATGGCGCAAATCATTGCGATAGGCCGCCAGTGTGTTGTCGCTCAACCCCTTACTGGACCATAAATCATCGAGAAAACCTTCAATCAAGGGATCCTGGACATAAGCGGATGAAGAAGTCGCGGCCACAAACAATACTCCAATAAAAAACGGCGTCATCAAGGATAACGCCGTCTCGAAATAGACTCCAGCCACTCAGAGCTCTTGCAAAGGACTTAAGGTTAGTTGCTGCGAACTATGCCTTACATCAGCCCGGTAAGCCAATGCAGAGCATAGATGCAACTTGTGAGTGAATACCTTCCTCAGGTCGTTTGCGCTGCCTTAGGGCTGACAAACAGACAGATAATCATCACTGTCAGAGTTGGCGGTAGCCAGGCCATGCCCTCTTCGTAAAGCGGCAAAGTAGACATCACAGGGGCCAGGCTTTCCACCCCTGAAACAAATGCCAACAGCAAACCATTGGGTTCGGCAACTTCAGTCAACGGCTTGAGTGAAGCCACAGTCACCTTAAGCGCATCAAAAATCCCGAAGAACAAGGCCACCGACAGCGCCAATCTGTGGGCAAATTTCGGATTGCGGAAATACGGTGTCAGGAAGGTCACCAACACCAAAGCAATAGCCACTGGGTAGATGGTCATCAACACGGGGATACTGATAGCCAGCAGTTGAGTTAGACCTACGTTGGCTACCACGGCACAGATCACGCTGAACAGCACCACCAGAAAGCGATAAGTGGCACCCGGGATCAACTCCTGAAAAAAGTCAGAGCAGGCACTCACCAAGCCTACGGCCGTGGTCAAACAGGCAAGAGTCACCACTGTGGACAGCAGGATAATCCCCATGTCACCGAACTCATGAGTCACATAATTGGTGAGGATCTGACCACCGCTCTCTGCGCCCTTGGCCATATCGCCGGCAGTTGCCCCAAGGAAAAACAGCGACACATACACAAATGCCAGCCCGGCAGCGGCCACCAAGGCGGCACGCACCAGATAGCGGGTCTGTAAGCCTGGCTCAGACACCCCTTTGTTACGCAAAATATCGATAATCAGCATACCGAACATCAAGGACGCCAAGGTGTCCATAGTGTTATAACCTTCGATAATGCCTTTGGTCAGCGGATGCTTGATATAGTCGCCGCTGGCGGCCGGTACCTCACTGCCGGGCAGCAAGATCACCGAGACCGCCAATCCTACCAGCAGCAGAATCAGCACAGGAGTCAACACCTTGCCTATGCTATCCATCAGCTTGCCTGGAAACAGTGCCAGCAGCATAGTCACAATAAAAAATCCCAGGGTATAAAATAGTTGCGGCTTATTCAGTTCAAGTCCAAGGATATTGACTACCGATGCTGGGTCTTGAATGAAAGGCAGCGCACCAATCTCATAGGCCACCAGGCCGGTACGAGGCGCCGCGAAGGCTGGGCCAATAATGATATAAATTGCCACCGCCAGAGCTGTCGCGGCAAAGGCCGGCAACAGCTTCATCACTTTGCCCTGCGCCTTGGCGACAGCTATCAAGCCGGCCAGCGGTAACCCCACGGCGGTAATCAAAAAGCCAATCATGGCCAGTGGCATATTGTCGCCGGCCAGTTGTCCGGCAAAAGGAGGAAAAATCAGGTTGCCCGCCCCCAGGAAAAACGCAAAGGTCATGAATCCCAGGCCCAGGGTGTCACCAAGTGTCAATTGAGTCTTGTGCACTGTATGCCCCATCTTGTTATGTTTTTTTAATAAACTTAAGTGATTGCGACATTTTTAGCTATAGCTGAAATAACAGCCGCCGCGCTCGCCCTATTCGAGTGTAAAGCCTTTATTACAGGTATCCGTGGTAAATTCGGCCCATTCTTGGCGAGTTTATGAACAAATGGCAGGGGTTTTCGCTGCTTTGCTTATCCTAAAACTGTTTTACCTTGATCTAATTCGCAGAATGCTGCGAATTAAGGGGAAACACTAATACCAGACCCAACCAAAGTACGCAATAACACGCCCCAACAGCCGACCAAAAACACAACAGATGCAAATCTCAGGATGAAAAAAAGTTGTTCAAGGTCACACCCAGCCCCAAACGAGGCAACAGACATAGCATTTTGCAAACATTTACTGGCGGCCCAACTTCCCTGCTGGTACGACCTTTAACACTCGCCCGACATCACTAACCTAAAGTGAGCAGTATTCGCTGCCAAAGTATGAACTCCAGCGAAACAAAGCTATGGCAAAGCCTTGGCGAATGATGACTCTTTCGGGATAAAATCACCGCCAAGCATTTTGCTTGAGAGGTTGGGCAGTTAATGGCATTCAGTTTCAAGGCATTTCATATCGAAGATCACGGCTGCGGTATGCCGGTCAGCACCGATGGGGTGCTCTTGGGCGCCTGGGCGCCCTTAACCGGGGCCAAACGAGTATTGGATATAGGGGCCGGCAGCGGCTTGCTGAGTCTGATGGCGGCGCAGCGCAGTGAGGCCGAAATACTGGCGGTTGAGATCGACCACAGCGCAGCCCATGCCAGCAATGCCAACTTCAAGGCTTCACCCTGGTCGAGCAGACTCGCTCTGTTTCAAGGCTCAATTCAGGCCTATTGCGATGAACTTGCCTTGGCAGACTCAGCGCTGTTCGACCATATTCTCTGTAACCCGCCCTATTTCGAAACCGGCCCGCGCTCCAATGACCCCAAACGGGCCACAGCGAGACATACGGAACAGCTGAACTTTGACGAGCTGTGTCTGGCGATAAAGCAGTTGTTAAAACCACAGGGGCAGGCGAGTCTTATTCTGCCAATCCAGAGCCTAGAGAGATTTGAGCGCGCCGCAATTGAGCAAGGTTTGCGACTGGCCGCACGGGTCAGTGTCAGCAGCACGCCTCAAAAGCCCTGTAACCGACAGCTGTTACTGCTTGAGCATGTCAAGGACGGCGAAGCGGTTACCGCGCCGGAAGCCCACTCGGCTCTCTATATCAGAGAAACCGATGGCCGTTATTCAGAGGCCATGGTACGACTAACCCGGGATTTTTACCTGAAACTTTAAACCATTGCTTACAGTAAAGGACTTGGGCATTCGTTGCCAACCAAACCCGGGATCCAAGCCGTTAAGCCGCCACAGACCACAGATGGGATTTATTCACAGCTTCCCAAGCTCCAAGCTGTGCACGGCAACCCAGACAAGGTATACTCCCGCGCATTATTGTTTGAGATGCTTCCCATGCTATTTGAAGATTTTGATCTGGACCATAGGCTTTTAGATTCGCTGAAAGCTATGGGCCACAAGACACCGACCAGTATTCAACAATTGGCTCTGCCTTTGGCGCTGGAGCAGCGGGATATTCTTGCCCACGCCCCGACCGGCACAGGTAAGACCGCCAGTTTCCTACTGCCGGCACTGCAACACCTGATTGACTTCCCCCGTCGTCGTCCCGGCCAGGCCAGAGTACTGGTGTTGACCCCGACCCGCGAGCTGGCTAGTCAGGTACACAGGTACGCCTGCCATCTGGCGACCGGACTTGGGCTGGACATAGGCATAATCACAGGCGGCGTTCCATACGCCCCCCAGGAAGAAGCCCTGGCCGGTAACCTGGATATTCTGGTGGCGACTCCGGGTCGCCTGCTCGAATACTTGGAGAAGCGTAAGTTTGAAGCCACCGAAGTGGAACTGCTTATCATAGATGAAGCCGACCGCATGCTGGATATGGGCTTCTCTCAGGTGGTGCAGACCATAGCCATAGAAGCACAGGGACGTAAGCAGAACATGCTGTTCTCCGCCACGCTGGAAGGTAGCGGCGTGCGCCGTTTTGCCGGCGAGCTGCTCAATGATCCTGTGTTAGTAGAAGCCGAACCACCACGCAGCGAAAAGGCCAAGATCCATCAATGGATCCACCTGGCCGATAATAGAGAGCACAAGTTTGCTCTCTTGTGCCACCTGCTCAATCAGGAAGAAACCAAACGCGCCATCGTCTTTTGCAAGACCCGCGAAGTGGTCAGCAGCCTGGAAGGCTTGTTGCTGCAGGCCGGGATCCCCGCCGCCTTTATGCGCGGCGATATGGAGCAAAAGAAACGTTTCCAGGCGCTGGGGCGTTTCACCAAGGGGGAAGTCAAAGTGCTGTTGGCTACCGACGTCGCTGCCCGCGGCATAGATATCGAAGGCATCACCCATGTGATCAACTATGATATGCCCCGCTCTGCCGACGCCTATGTGCACAGAATTGGCCGTACCGGCCGCGCCGGAGCCAAGGGCACAGCCATCTCTCTGGTGGAAGCCCATGATATGCGGATCCTCAACAAGATTGAGCGCTATATTGAGCAAAAGCTGAAACGGCGGATCATCGAAGAGCTGCGTCCCAAGCACAAAGAAGCCAAGGTGCCGACCAAGAAAAAGGTCAAAACCAAGGATGCCAGCACCAAGAACGGCAAGAAAAAGAAGAAGAAATAAGCAAGGGGCGAACAAGTCCGATGCGTGCTCTACTCAGGCTTACTGACCTGAGTACAAGACATGGTTCGCAGTAAATGGACTAAGTCTTTTGCAAGAACGCCATAAGCTGCGGCTTAAGCTATCGCAAAAAAGGACCTTTGGGTCCTTTTTTGTTACCTGCCTCACAGCCTTCTCACCACTAACAGCTTTTGACACATTTTATTTACAAAAACACATTTATTGGCCGTTGCTTGTCTGGTAATTTAGGCTCAGATCAAGCCGCAAGCATGGATATGCAGAAGATTATGAAGACATTTTTCCGAAGAATAGCACCACTGATCATCATAGTGGTCGCCGTAATTGGTGCCGAACTCCTGATGATGACCAAGCAGGAGCCGGAGCAAAAAGCGGAGGAGATCCCGCTGCCTGTGGTCGACGTGACTCAGGTCGAACAACAGACAATGTCACTCAATCTGCCCTCTTACGGCACTGTGACTCCCAAGTACAAGACTCAGTTGGTCAGTGAAGTTCAGGGCCGAATCCTCAGCATAGCCCCGGCCTTTGTGGCCGGTGGCGTGGTGCATCAAGGCGATGAACTGGCGGTGATAGAACCTTCTGACTATGAGGCCGACCTGATGCAGGCCCAGGCGACTCTGGCCCAGGCCAAGGCAGCATTGGATGAAGAAATCGCCCGTGGCGAAGTCGCCAAGATAGAATTCAGCGGTTATGACAACGGCATGCCACCCGAGCTTGGCTTGCGGGTTCCTCAGTTAAAGAAAGAGCAAGCCAACGTCAAGTATGCCGAAGCGGCACTCGCCAGAGCCAAACGCAACCTGGAACGCACAGTTATCCGGGCCCCTTTCGATGCCATAGTGCGTGCCCGCAGTGTCGATTTGGGGCAATACGTTTCCATCGGCACCAACCTGGGAGAGCTTTACGACACAGCCGTGGCCGAAGTGCGCCTACCGCTGGCCAACAAAGACCTGGCCTATCTGGAGTCGGTGGATAACCCTGATACTCAAGTGACCCTGAGCGCCGCCTTAGCGGGTAAAACCGTGACCTGGACCGGTAAGGTAGTACGCAGTGAAGGGGTGATAGATCCGGATAACCGCATGGTCTATCTGGTGGCCGAAGTGCAGGATCCTTATCTGAGAAAGCAGAAACAGAGCGGCCAACTGCCACTGAAATTCGGCAGCTTTGTCAATGCCGTGATCAAGGGCCGCACCGTCGATGGCCTGGTGAAACTGCCAAGGTATATGGTGCGTAATCAGCATGTGGCCGTGGTAGACAAGGACAACAAGATAGAGATGCGTCACGTCAACGTGGTACGCACAGATCTTGAGTATGTCTACATCAAGGACAGCCTCAAGGATGGCGAGCGAATCTCCAAGACCAACCTTAACAATATGACCAATGGTCAGTTGGTGCGGGTTGCCAACAGCAAAGATAAAGACGCTTCCCACAGCGAAGATAATGATACTCAGGAGCAGCGCCTGGCTGCGGCGGGTGAACTCTGATGGAGCAGGAAAAAGGAATCATTGCCTGGTTTACCCGCAACAATGTCGCCGCCAACCTCTTGATGTGGGTTTTGCTTATCGGCGGGATCTTCAGCGCCTTTCTGATCAATAAAGAGGTGTTTCCCAGCTTCGAACTCAACTATTTGCGGATCTCGGTCGCCTACCCCGGCGCCGCGCCGCAAGAGATTGAAGAAGGGATCACCATCAAGATTGAAGAAGCGATTCAGGACATCAGCGGCATCAAGAAGGTTACCTCGGTTGCCAGCGAAGGAGTGGGCTCAGTCACCATAGAGGTGGAAGACGGCTATGATGCCAAAGAGGTGCTGGATGAGGCCAAACTCAGGGTCGATGCCATCGCCACCTTCCCGGCCAATATCGAAAAGCCGGATATCTACCGGATCAAACCGGAAAACAACGTTATTTGGGTGTCAGTCTATGGCGACATGACACTGCACGACATGAAAGAGCTGGCCAAGGAGATCCGCGATGAGATCACTAACCTGCCGGCGGTGACCCGTGCCGAAGTGACCGGGGTACGCGACTATGAAATCGGTATCGAAGTCTCGGAAGATAAGCTCAGAGAGTACGGCCTCACCTTCACTCAGGTAGCGCAGGCAGTGCAAAACACCTCGATAGATCTGCCCGGTGGCTCAATTCGGGCTCAGGACGGTGACATACTTTTGCGTACCAAGGGCCAGGCCTACACGGGAGATGACTTTGCCAACATAGTGGTCAGCACCCGCGCCGATGGCAGCCGGGTGATGCTGCCCATGGTGGCCGAGATCAAGGATGACTTTGAGGAGCGGCTCGAGTACACCCGCTTCGATGGCATGCCGGCGGCCATCATAGAGATCACCAGCATAGACGATCAAAACGCTCTGACGATTGCCGATCAGGTCAAAGGTTTTATTGCCGAGCGTCAGGCCACTCTGCCAAGTGGCGCCAAGCTGGACTACTGGGGCGACCTGACCCACTATCTCAAGGGCCGCCTCAACATGATGCTGTCCAACATGTTGATGGGTGCCTTACTGGTGTTCATTATCCTGGCGCTGTTTCTGGATCTGAAACTGGCCTTCTGGGTCATGCTGGGGCTGCCTGTGTGTTTCCTCGGCGCTATGGCGCTGATGCCCATGGAACCTATAGGCATGTCTATCAACATGTTGACTCTGTTCGCCTTTATTTTGGTGCTGGGGATAGTGGTGGATGATGCGATAGTCATAGGCGAGAGTACCCATACAGAGGTTGAGCGCCACGGCCACTCGGTCAACAATGTGATCCGCGGTGCCAAGAAGGTCGCCATGCCCGCCACTTTCGGGGTGTTGACCACAATTGCCGCCTTTATCCCCATGTTGATGGTGCCAGGTCCCATGGGGATCATCTGGAAATCCATCGGCATAGTAGTAATCCTCTGCCTGGCCTTCTCGCTGGTGGAGTCCAAGTTCATTCTGCCGGCGCACCTGGCGCACATGAAGCCCAGCAAACCCAATCCCAACCCAGGGCCATTTGGTCGCTTCAAGCGCGCCTTCAACGACAAAGTGCAGCATTTTATCCACCACAGTTACCGCAACTTTATGGAGCGGATGATCCCCCACAGATATACCCTGGTGGCGGGTTTTATCGGCGTGCTTATTCTGTCGGTCGCCATGGTCACCAGTGGCAAGGTGCGCTGGGTGCTCTTCCCGGATATTCCATCCGACTTTATCCAAGTCAATCTGGAAATGGATGAAGGCAGCTCAGAGCTCAACACCCTGGATGCAGTGCAGAAAATTGAAAATGCCCTCTATGCCATGAACCAGCAGATGGAGTCCGAAATCGGCTACCCTGTGGTGAAGCACAGCTTTATCAATATGAGCAGCCGCACCTCGGCATTTATCTTTGCCGAGCTGACCAAGGGTGAAGACAGGGACGTAGACGGCGTGACCATAGCCGAGGCCTGGCGCAAACAGCTGCCGGACTTGGTGGCAGTGAAGAAACTCAATATCAATGCCAGCACCAATGATGCCGGCGGCGATATCTCTTTCCGCTTTACCTCCACCGATCTGGAACAATTATCTGCGGCCGCCAAAGAACTGAAACAGCAGCTTGCCAGCTATGAAGGCGTTTATGATATTGCCGATAACTTCTCCTCCGGCAGCCATGAAATTCGCCTCAAGATTCGTCCCGAGGCCGAGGCGTTGGGGCTGACGTTATCGGATCTGGCGCGCCAGGTGCGTTATGGCTTCTATGGCTATGAGGCGCAACGAATTTTGCGCAACAAGGAAGAGGTCAAGGTGATGGTGCGTTATCCGCTGGAGCAGCGCCGCACCATAGGCCACCTGGAGAACATGATGATCCGCACGCCAAACGGCATGGCGGTGCCCTTCTCTACCGTGGCCGAACTCGAGCTGGGGGAATCTTACTCTTCCATTACCCGGGTGGATGGCCGCAGGGCGATTACCGTGACCGCCAACGCCAACAAGGATAAAGTGGAGCCCTCCAAGGTGGTGCAGGAGATCCAGGAGAAGTTTATGCCCGAACTCGAGCGTAAATATCCCCATATTTCCGCCAGTCTCGATGGTGCCAGCCAGGATGAACAGGCCGCCATGGTCGGCTTGCTGCAAGGCTTCTTCTTCGCGATATTTACCATCTATGCCTTGATGGCCATTCCGCTCAAGTCCTACAGCCAGCCGTTGATCATCATGTCGGTGATCCCCTTCGGTATGATAGGTGCGCTGTTTGGTCACTTTATTCTGGGGCTATCCATGAGCATTCTCAGTCTCTGCGGCATAGTTGCTCTGGCTGGGGTAGTGGTGAATGATTCATTGATTTTGGTGGACTTCGTCAACCGCGCCCGAGAGCAGGGCCAATCTGTGGTCAAGGCGGCCATAGATTCGGGTTGTTATCGTTTCCGGGCGATTATCCTCACCTCGCTGACCACTTTTGTCGGCCTGGTGCCCATCATCATGGAGCGCAGCCTGCAAGCACAGATAGTGATCCCCATGGCCACCTCTCTGGCGTTCGGTATTCTGTTCTCCACCTTGGTAACCCTGATCCTGGTGCCCATGCTCTATATCATTCTCGATGATCTGACCCACAAGAGCCGAGCCCTGTACCAGTGGTGGTGGCGCCCGAAAGAGGCAGAGGCCCAGATGAATGATCCTCAACATTGATTGGGTTATGGAGGGAGCCGAAAGGCTCCCTTTTTATCGGCCAGCAACAAACTCAACTCTATCGCGCCCCGTACCAAGTGGGTGTTTTCTGATCCTGCTAGCATTTTCAACATGGATTCTTGGTTAGACTCGAAGATATATCCTGCATGCCCTATTGAGTCGTTATGAGCAGCACAGCCCAAAGTCAACCCACACTCGTCTATGACATCCGCAACAGCCGCTATCTGAATATTACCGGCCGCTGCACCTTGAGATGTCGCTTCTGCCCCAAGCACAACGGCAGCAAGAGTATTCATGAGTATCAACTGGATCTCAAGGTTCGTCCCCGCGGCAACGATATCATTCCGCTGCTGGGCGAGGTAACCCGTTTTGATGAATATGTGTTCTGCGGCTACGGTGAGCCAACGCTCAATCTCGACACCTTGCTGGAGGTGGCCCGCGAAATCAAACGCCGCGGCGGCAAGGTTAGAGTCAATACCGATGGCCTCGGCAACCTGTTTCACAGACGCAACATATTACCGGAACTGGCCGAGAGCGTAGATGCCCTGTCGGTCTCACTCAATGCCGACACTGAAGCGGGCTACATCAAGCACTGTCGACCACGGCTGGCGGGCTCCTGGGATGCGGTCAATGCCTTTATCCGCGAAGCGCCCCGTTACATTAAACAGGTACAGGTATCGGCACTCGATGGCCTGGTAGGGGTGGATATCGACGCCTGTCGCAAGATAGTGGAAGACGCCGGTTGTCAATTCAAGCACAGGGTCCTCGGGCAGCTGGGATAATTTAGCTGCCGAACCCTGCCGATGATGCCATAAACCCCGGTCAAAGCCGTCACATAACTGATTTGCGCCTTGCTTGGCCCCATTGTTAACCGCCCGGTGAGCACTCAGTCACCGTCGATGCCCGCCGGATTAATTCGTGTTAACATGAGCGCAATTTTTCACTCCGGAGCCAGCACAGTTCCATGTTCAAAAAGAATACCGGACTCAAAGACACGCCTTTGCTTATCTCGGCTCAAGGTATTCACTGGTCCCAGCAGCGCTTGCTGGCCGTTGCCAGTCAGCTGAGCATGCTGGTGATCACTGTGATACTTATTACCAATGTGTTAATCACATTGGGCGAACGACGTCTTCAGGAAGAGTGGGCGGTGCAAAGATACAGCGAGCTGCAAACCGTCGGCGCCCTGCTGGCCGATAAAATCTCCTTCCAACAGTTTCGCACCCAAATGTTTGCCAAGTCCGAGTATCTGCGACAGTACCTGGATAATCCGGGGCATAAGGAATATCAGCGTCTGTTAACAAGCTGGGACAGCCTGAAGCGTAGCACCCCCGAGCTGCTGGATCTGGCGCTGTTTGATGCCGACGGCAAGTTTCGGATCGCTACCAGTAATAGCTTCGGCAGCATGTCGATGCCGCCGGCACTCTTGGGTAACAAGCATAACCTCGGAAGCCAGGATATTTATACCTCGGCATTGGAGTTTGCCCCGATTGGCGGGCGTCTCGAACCTTACATCTATCAAGTAGCCCGATTGGAAACTCAGGATCAGACTGTGCGCGGTTATCTGGTCACCTACAACTCCATGTTGCAAATGCTGCAGGCGATAAAACCCGCTTTCTCCAGCAATGCCTCACCGCTATTGCTGTTTGACAATCAAGGCCTACTCTATGCAGGAGCATCGGATCTGGAGCCCTTGGCAAGGTTACCGGAAACCATGGGCAGCAGCATAAGACAGAGCTACCCGGCACTGTGGAGCAAGATGGCCGCAAGCAACTTTGGCCAATTCCACGGTGAAGACGCCACCTTCGTCTACCTCAAGTTGCAGTTGGCCTCGCCCAATGATGCCAAACGTGAATATCTGCTGCTTTCCTATATCCGCAATCACGATATCGCTTCGCGCTTTTTCCAATGGCGCAATATGCTGTTGGCCTGTGCCGCCATACTGACCATTCTGGCGACCGCGGTTATTCTGCTGACCCATATGTTCCGCCTTGAACAACGTGCCAGGCAAAACAGCATTGAGTTGGCCCGTGGCCTGTTCCGCTCCAACCTGGGTTGTGTACTGGTCAATCCCAGTGGCCGTATCGTCAGCGCCAACGCCAGCGCGGCCCGTATTCTGCAACTCGAACAGGATGAGCTGCCGGATCGCAGTTTGCAGCGGATCCTGCAGTTGGAAGATGAGCTCTACTCATCAATGAAGCAGCAACTGGCAGATATCGGCGAGTGGCGCGGTGAGGTGCAACTCGAGTCACTGGATAACGCCCAACTCAGACTGCATATCCGCCGTTACTATGCCAGCCGACAGACTTATCTACTGATTACCCTCGAGGATATCGGCGAACTGAAACAAGCCCAACAGGAAGCCTTCCTCAGTAAGCTGTTGACCGGCAGCAATGTTGCCACCGCCCTAACCACGCCATCAGGGCAGTTGCTCAAGGTCAACGACGCCTTCGATAAGCTGATGCAGCTCAATGGCGATATCAGCCATAGTCTGGCGGCTCTACTGGAAAACGATCTTGGTAACCAGTGGCAAAGAATAAGCCAATTGGTGAGTATGCAAGGCCAGTGGCAGGGGCAGATCCTTTGTACCCAGCGTCATGGCAGTTGCCTGCAGGCCACGCTCAAGGGCTATCTGGATCAAGACGGCGAGATTGAGTATCTGGTGTGCACCCTGGAGCAGGCAACCCCAAGAAGTAAAGTTGAAGCCAGTGGCGATCTGGTGCCTCACCGCAGCACCATCCTGGTGAATCTCAGAGATCTGGATCGCTACTTCAAGTCCATGTCCGAAGAGGAAAAACTGCAGGCCAGTCTGCTTCTGATGGACATCAGCCCAGAGGGTATGCTCAGCCATATGAGTGATATTGGCCAGTTGGAAAACCGCCAACATGAGGTGGAGATGCAACTACTCAGGGATCTGCCCAACAGCTATCAAATGTCCCACTGGCAGTTGGGAAAACTCATTATCATATTGCCGGAAACCGATGCCAACCAGGCACACCACTATGCGGTCAAGGCACTGGCAAGCCTAAATGAAAACGGCTTGGCCGAAGGGATCAGTATAGGCATAGCCGCCTATCTGCCGGGCCAGAGTCTGGAGCAATTCCTCGGCAATGCCGAAGTAGCACTAAAACGAGCCAAGCAGACCGGTGAGCAGAATATCTGCCAGGCCTATACCCGCCAGCTCTAATATAAGTTGCCTTTGATACTAAAGAGTTGCTGTCTACGGCGCGGCTTTTTGCAGCGCTGACTACTGAGTACGGCTTAAGCGACAACTGGCCTTGATATACAGAGCGTCCAAATAAAACAGCAGGCCTAAGCCTGCTGCCTCAATTATCTCTATGAATCGCTTGAATGGGCGTCACTTAAACGGGATTTTAAGCGGCGTAAGAGATACCCGGATCGGACAACAACATAACAGCACTGCGCCCCAGGAGATCGTTGATCATCTGCTCGCCCTTATCCCCCAGCTCTATTTGGGCGTTTTCTCTGGCCATGGCTACGGCACGAAATAGAGTGATCTCTGGATTATTGTATCCACAGAGACTAAAGAAAAGCCTCAATACCGCCCTATGCTCTGCTTGATTAAGCGCCTGCATCCAGGAATGCTCGAGTGCTCCAACACTGGAAAAATCCAGAGCGGCCAGAAACAGTCGACCAATACGCACATCTAACCTTGTTAAAAAATCAATTTTGCGCGGAAAATGATGACTAATCCCCGTGCGGCTAATCCCCGTTGCTTCAGAAAGTGTTGTATAAGACATAGCCTCAAAGCCAATAGTTAAGATCTGTTTGAGAGCTTCGTCCATAATCTGATTGATAGTCAGCTCAGTCTGAGCCTTTGAACGCTTGGCCATTCTTGTTTGCCTCTTATCCCTTTTGTTTTTATTGCCAACGAGCTTATCAAAGGGATAAAGAGAATACTGCCAAAAATAGGGGGGCTAACAGTGTTTTTCACTTTCGTTCAGCAAATGTTCAGCTAAGAAAACTGAAAAAAATGCTTATTTTTCACATTATTGCAACATACCCTCTTTAAACAACAAAATATTGGCGCTTTCGGTTCCCAGCAACTGTTCCAGGGTGGGTTGCAACACTCTACCCAACTGCTCACGACGCCAAAACATATAGCTGGGAAGGACTTGCCGACGGTTTCGAGAAAAAAGATACTGCAGTAAGCTGGAAAATTCCGCCACTTCGTCCTGAGAATAACCACTGACGATCGGATAAAAATCGAGCACAAATGTTGCAAAATCAGCAAATCCTGCGATTTCTTGCTGATCATATTTTTTTAACACTTGTATCAGATACAATGGGCTCCAGTGTGACAAATTGCCGATATCAGAAATGACGGCCAGGTTGCGACGATGGTATTGTTGCCACACAAGTTCCAGACTGTTCCATTCTTTAGCACAACGCCAAGCGAGATAAGTATCAGCCAACCACTCATGGTCCAGTTCAGACAACTCGGCAGGCAAAACATCTCCTTGCAGACGCTTTACTTCCAAATGTCCCAACTCATGCCAGAGAGTTAATTGCGGCTGATGCCGCAACACCAGTTCATGATTTTGACCATTCCAGATAGCAGTTTGACTTTGAGGGATATATTGCGGTGCCCAGAGAACCATGCCGGCAATTTTGTCATCTTCGACGGGCAGAGACATGGCGCCTCTCATCCCCAAAGCATCGAAGAAAGCTTGTTGAGACAGGGGCAATTGCCGCTTGACCCTATCGGGGAGTTGCTGCAGACACAGTGGCAATTCAGATGGCGGACATATCAAGGCTTGTTTTGGACCCACATCGGTCCAAAACAAGCTTCCCGATAGCAACGCCGCCATCAACATCAGGATTTGGTCATAATATTCTGAATGATAGCTGTGGTGGAGATACCATCTTCGAATCCCAGCACCTTGACACTGCCACCGGCAGCGATCACCTCTTCACCTCCGGCTATCTCTTCCACCCGATAGTCTCCGCCCTTGACCAGGAGATCCGGCAACAATCTGGAAATCACCCGCTGCGGCGTATCTTCGCTGAAAGGCACTACCCAATCGACGGAAGCTAACCCTGCCAAAACAGCCATCCGCCGCTCCAAGCTGTTGACCGGACGTCCTTCGCCCTTAAGACGTTTTACCGAAGCGTCGTCATTAACCGCCACTATCAATCTATCGCCCAAAGCCCTGGCTTCTTTGAGATAACTAACGTGCCCGGCATGGAGTATGTCAAAGCAACCATTGGTCATCACCACTCGTTCGCCTCTGAGCTTGGCTTGCTGAATGGCGTACAGCAGTTGATCTTCGCTGACCACCCCAAAGCCCGATTCCCCCTGATGTAAAGCCAAAGCCTCAATGAGTTCAATACGACTGACAGTGGAAGTCCCCAGCTTACCAACCACCACACCTGCGGCGCTATTAGCAATAGCGCAAGCTTGCGGCAGGTCGCTGCCAGCCGCCAAAGCAGTGGCAAGCGCCGATATCACAGTATCTCCGGCACCTGTCACATCATAGACTTCCCTGGCCATAGTCGGGATATGCAACTCATCTCCTTCACTGGTGATAAGTGTCATGCCCTTCTCCGAACGAGTAACCAGAATCGCCCCCAGTTGATGCTCACTAATCAAGGCCTGCGCCTTGGCTACCAAATCGGCCTCCGAACTGACAGTGCCCACGACAGCCTCAAACTCATTCATATTGGGGGTGATCAGGCTGGCTCCGGCATAACGACCGAAATCACTGCCCTTGGGATCCACCAAGACACTGATCCCCTTTGCTCTCGCCTTGGCAATAAAGGCCTGAGGCTCAAAGATGGCCCCTTTCGCGTAGTCAGACAATACCAGTACCTTGCAATCATCCAACAAAGCCTCACTCTGCGCCAATAGCGCCTGGCTCTGTTCCCGGGCAAAGGTCTCTTCAAAATCCAAGCGGATAAGCTGTTGATTACAGCTCAGCACGCGCAGCTTAGTGATCGTGGGTTTATCTTCGACCGTCAACCACTTAGGCTCCACACCTAAAGCACTGATGCCCATATGCAGGGCTGCTGCGGCCTCATCGGCACCAACAATACCGGCCAGTTGCACCGACCCACCCAGCGCCGCGATATTTAGTGCCACGTTGGCTGCTCCGCCGGGCCTATCCTCTATTTGATTGATTCGCACCACAGGTACAGGCGCCTCGGGTGAAATGCGGCCGGTTGAGCCACCCCAGTATCGATCGAGCATGACATCACCAACGACCAGAACCTTGGCTTTTTCAAATGGGGGCAGAGTTACCTTCATAACGAACTTGTCTTCTTAGGGCCAAATAAACCCTAATTGTACCTAATTTTCACAATAAATTGGGTTAGAATATGCGGTAATTTTTCCAGTAAACGGGTTTATCGTTTTGGTAGAGAAAGCGCAATTTTCCACTCACTTGTATCATCCTAAATTCTGGTTGCTGTGGCTTGCTGTCGGTCTGGCCAGGCTGACTCTCCTGCTGCCACTTAAATGGCAAATGAAGCTTGGCAGCACCTTCGGCCTTGTGGCAATGAAGCTGGCCGGAAGCCGGGTCAACACCGCCAGACGCAACCTGGAGCTGTGTTTTCCACAAATGAGTAACGCGGAGCGGGAAAACCTGCTTAAGCGTAACTTTCAAGAAACCGGCAAGGCCATTTTCGACACTATCAACGCCTGGTGGTGGAACAACGACAAGGTGCAAAAGCACATGCAGATAAAGGGCCAGGAGCATGTAGAGCAGACACTGGCTGCCGGTCAAGGGGTTATTCTGTTTGCGGTTCACTGCTTGCCGCTGGAAATGGGCGCAAGAATATTCGGCCAATTTCAGCCCGGGGTTGGTGTGTATCGCCCCCATAACAATCCTGTAATGGAATACCTGCAGGTAAAGGGGCGTTTGCGTTCAAACAAGGCGCTGGTTCCCAAGCGGGATCTTAGGCAGATGGTGCGTTGCCTGCGTAACCCTGATGTCATCTGGTATACAGCAGATCAGGACTTTGGCCGCTCCAGTGCCGTCTTTATCCCCTTCTTCGCCGTTCCCGATGCCGCCACCATTACCGGCGGTACCACCTTGGCCAAGCTGGGTAAAGCCAAGGTGCTGCCTTTCTTTGTCGAGCGCAACGCCGACGATACGGGTTACAACATAGAGATCCAGGCGCCACTGGATAACTTTCCCGGCGAAAATGAGGTGGAAGACGCCAAACGCGGCAACGTCATTGTCGAGCAGCTGATCAGCCGTAACCCGGCGCAGTACATGTGGCTGCACCGCAGGTTCAAGACCCGCCCCACTGAGAGCACGCCCTCGCTCTATTAAGAAAATAACCGTAAAAATGCCGACTCAGGGTCGGCATTTCTTCGCTTTTTTTCAGTCTTCAGAGGGCAATCTCAAACCAACTCGGCTGACAGTCCCTTCCTGCACCTCGGCGACAATCCAGTCCAGCCCTTGCCAGAGGAATTGATCTCCCACTACAGGGTGACTGCCAAGTTGTTGCTGCAGTAAGTCGGCAACCCGCATCTGCTCATATTCGGATTCCAGCTGCATGCCGTAAATAGGTGCCATATCGGCCAGCATCACATCCACTGAAATAAAGAAGTCACCAAAGAAGCGGGGCGCCTCGCGTTTTTCTGGCGCCTCACTGAACAGCTGACTCAAAGGTTCCAAATCGTCCTCTTGCCCCAGCACACAAAGAATGTCATCGGCCATCAGCCTGGTACTCCCCGAAGGGTGCAACAGTTCGTTATTGCGAAATACCGCGGCAATCCGGGTTCCCGCCGGCATGGCAAGGCGCCTCAGAGGCTCACCGATACACCATTTGTTTTCACTGAGGCGATAGACAAATATCTCCCATTCACTGGTGGGATAAATTTCCACCCCGGCGCGGGATATGGGTGCCGGTTTGGGGGGCAACTCCACCTTGGCCAGCTGCGCCGCCTTGGATAAGGTACTGCCCTGCAGCAGCAAGGAAACCATCACCACGAAGAAGGCCAGGTTGAAGTAAAGCTGCGCCTGTGGCAGCCCCGCCATCATGGGAAATACCGCGAGAATAATGGGTACGGCGCCGCGCAGCCCAACCCAGGAGATAAACCATCTGTCTCTGTCATGGAAGCTGCGAAACGGTAGCAAACTAAGCCAAACCGCAATCGGCCGCGCCAGAAAGATCATCCCAAAGGCCAGTGCCAAACCCGGTAAGGCGATATCTTTCAGATCCGATGGCGTCAGCAAGAGTCCCAGTACCAGGAACATGCCTATCTGACTGAGCCAGGTCATACCATCGAGGACGTTGAGAATCGAGTGTTTGCCACGGGTCGCCTTGTTACCGAGAAACAGACCCACCAGGTAAATAGACAGAATACCACTGCCTCCCAGGGCATTGGAGATAGCGAAGATCATCATTGCGCCACTCAGCACCAAAATGGAGTAGAGTCCTTCGGGCAATTGATTGCGATTGATAACTTGCCACAGCAGCCAACCGCCGCCGACACCGAGGATCCCGCCCAGGCCAAACTGTTTGATAAAGCTCAGAGCCAGATA
The DNA here is from genome assembly GCF_033842865.1 of Shewanella indica. Taxonomy (NCBI): domain Bacteria; kingdom Pseudomonadati; phylum Pseudomonadota; class Gammaproteobacteria; order Alteromonadales; family Shewanellaceae; genus Shewanella; species Shewanella indica. The sequence continues at coordinate 2,358,309 of NZ_JAWXXR010000001.1, read as the reverse complement.
GCTGCCCGAGAGTTCATCGCCACTGCTGCCGAGAATAGCAATCAGCGTCACGGTCAAAAACACGGCCATAGGGTCATTGCAGCCGGATTCTATTTCCAGTGTCGAACCGACACGCTCGTTCACGTTTTTGCCTTTGAGCAGGCTAAATACCGCCGCGGCATCGGTCGAACCAACAATGGCCCCCACCAACATGCCCTGAAGTAAGCTGAGATCAAACAGCCAGGCAGCCAATAAACCTGTCAGCGTGGTGGTTAACGCCACCCCAAAAGTGGCCAAGGACAAGGCCGGCCACAATGCCACCCTGAAACTGGCAACCCGGGTACGCATGCCACCATCGAGCAGAATAACAGCCAGCGCCAGGTTACTGACCAAATAAGCCACTGAATAGTCATTGAATACTATGCCGCCTGGGCCATCTTCACCGGCAAAGATACCCACCGCAAGAAATACCACCAAAATAGGAATACCGAGTCGCGACGACACCGGGCTGAGCAATACACTGACTGCGACAAGCAAGGCCCCGACAAGGAAAAAGCTGTTGATGATATCTGCGTTCAAATGACCCTCCAGTTGAAAATGCGGGGAAGCTAATAAAAGAGAAACCTGACTCTAATGAGACTCCGGAAAACACGTGGGTTACAAACGGAATTATATCATTAATTAGGGTTATTTTTCAGTAGAAACAGTTGACTTATTTTCGCTTTCAGCGAAAAAGACCAGCAAAAGAAGCCGTGTAACCCCTTAAAAAATAGAAAATTTACCAATAAAACATCAAATATGAAGCCAAAGAAACATAAACTCAAATTAATGAAAAAAACTTAATTTTTTCAATCAACTAAAGAATTTGAAATCCAAGAATCCTCATCAATATATCAGTGATGGCTTCAGGGCAAACATTCAGTGTCATAATGACACTTTGTAATGTTAAAAAGACATTCAAAATACAATCAAAATGACACAACCAAAAACACACAGAACAGTAAGATACTGATTAAAAACAAGAATAAAACTTGGCACATTAGCTGCTCTATGAAGGAAAACCTATCAAATAGACTTTGTCAGAGGGATGCCAATGAGCAGACAAAAATTCACCCTGATCGCACTGTTACTTGTGTTGGTCGCTTCTTTCACTGTACTTCTCAGTATCGGCAGTGAAATCTATCGGGAAAAACCACCGATTGCCGATGTCTATAGCGACAGCCAGGGCCAAGTGGTTTTCAGCGGCAAGGACATAGAACAAGGGCAGCTGGTTTGGCGCTCCATGGGCGGGCATCAGTTGGGCTCCGTCTGGGGCCATGGCGCTTATGTGGCTCCGGATTGGACTGCAGACTGGCTGCACCGTGAGGCCGAAGCCTGGCTGGATATTCGCGCCAAGGAGACATACAACAAGCCTTTCAATAGCCTGGACAAGAGTACTCAGGCCGCATTGGAGCAAGCTTTAAGGGACGATTTGCGCCATAACACTGTCACTACAGATGAGAGAGGTCACACCCGGGTGGTGCTTTCCGACACCCGTATCGCTGCCATGGCGCAAGTGAGTCAGCACTATCAATCTTTGTTTGGTGACGATCCCGCGCTGAATGAGCTGCGAGAAGCCTATGCGATGAAAACCAATACCATAGGATCTGCCGAACGCCGTCAGCAGCTCAATGCCTTCCTGTTTTGGGGCGCTTGGGCCGCAGTGACCGAGCGCCCGGATGCCAGTTACAGCTACACCAACAATTGGCCCTACGATCCGCAACTGGGCAACACACCGACCTCAGACAATATCGTCTGGTCGATTCTGAGCATAGTGACTCTGCTGGCCGGTATCGGTGCCCTGGTTTGGTATCATGCCGCCGGCAAACATGAAGCGCTGTCGGCTCCCGCCACAGAAGATCCCCTGTTCAGACACAAACCCACCCCTTCACAAAAGGCCACGGGTAAATATTTCATTACCGCTATCGGCCTATTTCTGCTGCAGATACTGCTAGGTGGCGTCACGGCGCACTATGCGGTTGAAGGCCAGGAGTTTTACGGTTTTCCCTTGAGTGAGATCCTGCCCTATTCAGTGACCCGCACCTGGCATACTCAACTGGCAGTATTCTGGATAGCGACGGCCTGGCTCGGTACCGGGCTCTATATCGCGCCGGCGCTTTCCGGCCACGAGCCCAAATATCAACGCTTCGGTGTCAACCTATTGTGGGTCGCTCTGCTGGTCGTGGTGCTGGGCTCCATGGCCGGTGAATGGCTGGGGGTACAACAATATTTCTCGCTGGACAACAACTTCCTCTTCGGTCACCAGGGATATGAATACATAGATCTCGGCCGGGTTTGGCAATTGCTGCTGTTAGCCGGATTGATGATCTGGCTGGCGCTGGTGAGCCGCGCCATGTTGCCCGCCCTGAAACAGGAATCTGAGCTAAAGCCTGTGCTCTGGGTACTCTACGCCTCCTGTGTCGCCATCGGCCTCTTCTATGGTGCCGGGCTGTTTATGGGTAAACACACTAACCTTGCCATCGCCGAATACTGGCGTTGGTGGGTAGTACATCTGTGGGTTGAAGGCTTCTTTGAAACCTTTGCCACCTCGGTTATCGCCCTGATGTTTGTGCGTCTTGGCCTTATCCGTGCCCGCAGTGCCAATGGTGCGGTACTCTTCTCTACCCTGATCTTCCTGACCGGGGGCCTGATAGGCACACTGCATCACCTCTATTTCACCGGCACCCCCACTTCGGTCATCGCCTGGGGCGCTATCTTCTCGGCGTTGGAAGTGGTGCCTCTGGCCCTTATCGGTTTTGAAGCGGTGGAAAGCTATCGCCTGCGCCGGGCCGCTCCCTGGATGCAACGCTATCACTGGGCCATCATGTTCTTTGTTGCCACCGCTTTCTGGAATCTGGTGGGCGCCGGTGTACTGGGCTTCCTGATCAATCCACCGATTGCCCTCTATTACATTCAAGGGCTGAATACCACGGCCACCCACGCCCACGGCGCCTTTATGGGAGTCTACGGCATGTTGGGGATAGGCCTGATGTTGTTCTGCCTGTCAGGACTTGCCGGTAAACTGCGCTGGGAAGACAAGTGGCTCAAGGGAGCATTCTGGAGCCTGAATCTGGGGCTGGCCGCCATGCTGTTCCTGTCATTGCTGCCGGTGGGCATAGTGCAGTTCTTTGCCGTTCTGGATCATGGCTACTGGTTTGCCCGCTCGGCAGAGGTGATCCACAGCCCGCTGGTAGAACGCCTGGTATGGATGCGGATGTTCGGTGATATCATCTTCTCCGTCGGTGGTTTATTGCTGGGCGCCTTCCTGCTGGGATTGTTACGACAGGCAGTCAAGGCCAAACGCTTGGCCATTGCTACCAGTCACTAGCCACTCACACTGCAAACAATGTCAAAATGACATTCCACTGTCCCTGGGGTAGACTCACCCCAGGGATTTTATTCAGGTCAGCTTATGCCACTCAGCCATTCCGATCTCACCCGTATCGCGCTGGATATCACCTCAGGTTTGCCAAACAGCGACAGATTCAGCCGTCTGCTGGCAACGGTACGGGACAATCTCCATTGTGATGCCGCCGCTCTACTGAGGTTTCAGGGCAATCGCTTTATCCCACTGGCAATCGATGGCCTCAGGGCCGATGTACTCGGTCGCAGCTTCAACATCACAGAGCACCCGAGACTGGAAGCCATCGCCCGCGCCGGCGATCTGGTGCGCTTTCCGGCAGACAGCCAATTGCCGGATCCCTACGATGGCCTGATAGCCGCCCATACAGATAAGCTCAAGGTGCATGCCTGTATCGGCCTGCCGCTGCTGGACAAGGAACAACTGATAGGCGCCTTGACCATAGATGGTCTGGACCCTTGCCAGTTCGACGATTTCAGCGATGAAGAGCTGCGAAGCCTGAGCGCCATCGCCGCCGCCTCCCTCGGCAATGCCCTGCTGCTGGATAAGTTGGAAAGCCTGTCGCTACAGAGCCAGAGTCGACCTTTGCCGGAAAGCGGCCATAGTGAACTCCTGGGAGAAAGCCCGCAAATGTTGGCGCTGAAGCGGGAAATTGCCGTGGTCGCTCCCAGCGATCTGAACGTATTGATCCTCGGTGAAACCGGCACGGGTAAAGAGCTGGTTGCCAAGGCAGTACACGCCGCCTCGCCCAGAGGCAACAAGGCTCTGGTGTACCTCAACTGCGCCGCCCTACCCGAGTCGGTCGCCGAGAGTGAACTCTTCGGTCATGTCAAAGGCGCCTTTACCGGCGCCATCAGCAATCGCGCCGGTAAGTTTGAATTGGCCGACAAGGGGACTTTGTTTCTCGACGAGATAGGCGAGCTCAGCCTGCCGCTGCAGGCCAAGTTACTCAGGGTGCTGCAATACGGCGATCTGCAACGGGTTGGCGAAGATAGAAGCCTGACAGTGGATGTGCGGGTTATCGCCGCCACCAATAAGGATCTCAAAACCGAGGTGGTTGAAGGCCGCTTTCGCGCCGATCTCTACCACAGGCTAAGTGTTTTCCCGCTACTTGTGCCGCCACTGAGAGAAAGGGGCCGCGACATACTGCTGCTTGCCGGGCATTTTCTTGAACGTTGCCGCAGCAAGCTGGGGCTGGAGCGCCTCAGTCTGTCCGCCGAATCGGAAGCCTGGCTGCTGGCCAACGACTGGCCCGGCAACGTCAGGGAACTGGAACACCTGTTGCACCGCGCCAGCGTGTTGGCGCGCGCCGCCAGTGACCATAACCAATGCCAGTTGCAACTGGGTGAGTTACAGTCAAAGAGCTCCTCTCCAAGTGCGCTGCCGCGCCAGTTGGACACAACAGTGCCTGCAGAAGCCATTACACTCAAGCAAGCCACAGCGGAGTTCCAAAGACAGCTGCTGCGCAGTGTGCTGGAACGGCACCAATACAACTGGGCCGCCAGTGCCCGCGAGTTGGGTGTCGACCCGGGCAACCTGCATCGACTGGCAAAACGCCTGCAACTGAAATAGTTTTTTGCCGCAATCTGTTGAAATCTGCGCCGGAAAAGGTAAGGATGCCTGCTCGACTCTGATGCCTGAAACCATGGCGACTGACAGCGTTTAATGAAGAAAAATATCCTATGACAAGAATTCCCCGCCTCGCCCTGTTACTGGGCCTGTTGCTTCCCGCCTGCCTGTCGCAGGCAGTTGAATACCCTCTGCCGCCAGAGGGCAGCAGTATCGTCGGTGACAACCAGTATTATGTAGTGCCCGATGACAAACGCACACTTGAGAGTGTTGCCGACGAATATCAACTGGGGCTGACCAACATGACCGAGGCCAACCCAGGGGTAGACCCTTTTCTTCCCAAGCCCCGCAGCACATTGCTGATCCCCCATAAACTGATCCTGCCGGATGCCCCCCGTAAAGGGATAGTGATCAACGTGGCCGAAATGCGCCTCTACTACTATCCCAAAGACAGCAATACGGTACAGGTCTTACCCATAGGTATAGGTCAAATAGGCCGGGATACCCCGGAAAACTGGGTGACCAAGATTTATCGCAAACGCGCCAACCCCACCTGGACCCCAACGGCCAGGATCCGCAAGGAGTATGCCGCCAACGGCATTACCCTGCCCAAGGTCTGGCCCGCAGGCCCGGATAACCCCATGGGCTTGTATGCGCTTTATATCGGTAACCTGTACGCCATTCACGGCACCAATGCCAGCTTCGGTATAGGCCTGCGTGTCAGCCAGGGGTGTGTCCGCCTGCGTAATCAGGATATCGAGCATCTGTTCAATACTGTGCCCAACGGCACCCGGGTACAGTTTGTCAATCAGCCGATAAAGGCCAGCCTGGAGCCTGATGGCGGTCGCTATCTGGAAGTGCATCAGCCACTGTCGCGCACCGAGGCCGAGTTTGAATCCACCGCGCCTGTGGTATTGAAGATGACCCCGGCCATCAGCCGCTTTATCGCCCATGCCGACACCGACTCCACCGTGCTCAAACGCCTGTTGGATGACAGAAGCGGTATTCCTACCCGCCTCAATCCCTGAACCCTTTAAAAAGCAAGACCCCAGCCAAGGCTGGGGTCTTAGGGAAGGTGCGAATAAGTCCTTGTGGCACTCTGGCTTGCACAGCAATTGGCTGTTACCCCTTGATGGGAGCCAACTGCTGCTGCACAAAGGCGTGCATCACGGCGCTGTTGGCCAGAATTCGCTGATCCAGGTTCTGGGTTGCCGGTGTTTCACTGCATACCCCCACCTTGGCGCCGGTGCGAACCAGCCAGGCCTCGAACGAAGTATCAAAGTGGTTGAAGATGACCCCGTCTTGCACCGGACAGCCATCGATATCGCCATCGGCGGCAATATCAAAAAAACGCCCCAGAGTATCACGCAGCTGCAAACTGAACTGGCCGGGTGATTGTCTGGGCTCAAAAGAATAGATATAGGTGTGCTGCTGCAACACATCTTCATGACAAGTCAATATGCCTTCGCGGCTGGCGCCCTGCAGCAGTTGACCATATTCCAGCAGCAGCTTGCCTTCAACCGAAGGTGAACTGGCTTCGCCCTCTTTGGGCTGTAAAAACCCCCGGTTGGGGTTTTCACCGAACTTATTGAATCTGTGCCCCTTGGCAAAGCCAGTGGGGTTGACCAAAGGCAACAAGCTTAGATTAATTCGCTCGAAAATATCCTGTTGCAGTTCACTGAGGAAATGCAGCATACCCCAAGGGCCGGCAGCCTCTTCACCGTGAAATCCGGCACTGATCAACACAGAGGGCAGCTCCGCCGTCGCTGAGGGCGACTGATACAGCTCCAGTGGATAATCACCTATTTCGCCCAACTTCTTGCGCCCCAACTGCAGACGATCAACTTCCTGTTGCAATTGGGCATAGAAATGTTCGATATCCGTACTGTCGCAGGCAAAAATGTCTGAATGCCATTGAAAAGATGCGAAGGGGGAACGGCTCATAGTGCTTTTATGACTCAGATGAATGAAGGGCAAAGCTATAATATCAGCTTTATATAAAAACAAAATCCATCTGAGCCAATAGCGCTCAAAAGCCCTGGACTCAATCGTCGCGGGTCAGGACTTCCAGCAGTTCAATTTCAAATTCAAGATCCGAATTCGGCTTGATCAGCGCCCCAACCTGGCGTTCGCCATAAGCCAGATGTGCCGGAACCTTGAGTCGGCGTTTGCCACCGACCTTCATTCCCATCAAGCCCAGATCCCAGCCCTTGATCACCCGCCCCGTGCCAATGACACACTGAAAGGGACGGCCCTTGTCCCAGGAAGAATCAAATTGAGTACCGTCACTCAACCAACCTCGGTAGTGAGCCGTGATAAGCGCTCCTTTCACCGCAGCTTTGCCCTGACCTTCCTCAATATCTATGATTGCCAATTCTGCCGTCATGGCTTGTTCCTCAACCTATGGTTCAAAAGGCGCATCTTATCCGTAAAAGGAACTGAACACTATTCCATGGATAGATGAAGCGGCATGGCAGGCACTTTTCCTTTAAGCTCAAGCCCTTGCTATACTGGCCGCCCGCGGCACTTATATGGCACTTAAATAACAGTCACAGGATGGGACGTCCAGAATGAAGCACACAATTTCCCCCTCTGAACGCTATGCCCAAGGCCCTTGGCAGCAAGACCCCGCCCAGTTGCCTGCGCTGGCAGCGCTTGATAAGCGTTTTCAGGCGCTCGGTCAGGGAAACAAAGTCCCCGGGCTCTACCTGTGGGGCGATGTCGGCCGCGGCAAGACCATGTTGATGGATCTCTTTTTCAATGCCGTCGAGGGGCAGCCCAAGCTCAGACTGCATTTTCATCACTTTATGGCCAGGGTTCACAGAGATCTGAACCGCATCAGCGGCACCCGTGAGCCTTTGGATCAGATTGCCGCCACACTGGCCAAAGAATGCCGCCTGCTGTGCTTCGATGAGTTTTTCGTCTCGGATATCGGCGATGCCATTATTCTTGGACGTTTACTCGAAGGCCTGTTTAACCGTGGCGTTATGCTGGTCAGCACTTCCAATACGCCAATCGAGCGCCTCTATGAAAACGGCCTGCAGCGAGAGCGCTTTTTGCCGACTATCGACTTGTTGCAACAAAAGATGGAATCGCTGCACCTCAATGGCGAGCAGGACCATCGCCTCACCAAAGGCGCGCTCCATGCCCAGGCGGCACTTCCCCTGCTGCAGCTTGGCAATGAACCTGACTTCAGCCAGTGGCTTTCAACAAACGCCTCGGGTCCAGGGCAACTCAGCATCATGGGCAGAGCGCTTTTTTTCCAAGCCATGGAGGCCACCCAATCCCTGGCCTGGTTTCGCTTCGATCAGCTCTGCGAAGGGCCGAGATCCACTCTGGATTATATGGAGCTGGCCGAAACACTGGATACTCTGCTGCTGAGCCATGTGCCCAGGCTTGGCGGTGAGCGCCGCGGCTGGATCCGCGCCCGTGGCACCGAAGATGCTGCCGAAGCCGTCAGCACAGGCGATAGAAAGCTCAGTTATGCGCCGGAGGATGATGCCGCCCGGCGCTTTATCGCCCTGATAGATGAGTTTTATGACAGGGGTAAACAACTGGTGCTGCATGCCCAAGTACCACTGGAACAACTGTATCAGGGCGGCGCCCTCAGCTTCGAGTTTCGCCGCACCTACAGCCGCTTAAGCGAAATGTTGCAGGGAACTCCCGGCAAGCCAGGGGTAGGTTATTGAAACGCGAATAAAGATGACATCAACCTCTTGTATCCGAGCCATGCCCATCAGCCATAAATAACTCTTACCCCAGGATAAGCTCATAGATGTTGCTGACCCGCTCGGCCTGCTCCGCCACTTTTTCCTGCGCCACTTGCCCAGGCAACCCGGCCAGAGTTAACCTGTGGTTTTCATCCCTCAGCATGCAATAGGCCTGAGTCAGATGCTGCGCCGACATCAAGGGCAACAGCTCAAGCTCAGCCAACACCTCAAAAATCCGCACATTATCAGACCAGATACACAGCTCAGGGTACTTATGGGCATGGGCCAGCACCAGATACTGAGCGATAAATTCAATATCGGCGATACCGCCAACGCTTTGTTTAAGATCGAACATTCCCTGCGGCGCTTTGAGCAGATGGTCGCGCATCTTAAGGCGCATCTCGCGCACTTCGCTGGCCAGCTGTTTCCTGTCTCTTGCTTGGCGCAGCACACTGTCTCGCACCGTCTGAAACTCCTGCGCCAGGACGTTGTCACCGAAAACAAAGCGGGCACGAACCAAAGCCTGATGTTCCCAGGTCCAGGCCTCCTGCTGCTGATATTCACCGAAATGCCCAATTTCACTGACCAAGAGCCCGGAGGCGCCCGATGGTCTCAGGCGCATATCCACCTCGTAGAGCTCGCCCGACATGGTGCGGGTAGAAAACAGGTGTAATATCCGCTGCGCCAGTTTGAGATAGAAGTGCCCCACATCCAACGGCTTGTCACCGTCAGTCGAGCCGCCCTTGGCATTGTGCAGAAACACCAGGTCGAGATCCGAGCCGTAGCCCAGCTCAATGCCCCCCAGCTTGCCATAGCCGACGACGGCAAAACCTATCTCCCCGTCAGCCAGGCCAGGCGGCATGCCGTGGCGCTCTGTCATTTGCTGCCAGGCCTGTTGCACCACTTGCTCTATAATGGCCTCGGCAAGAAAGGTCAGGTGATCGCTGACCTGCATGATAGGCAAGACCCCGGTGACATCCGCGGCGGCAATTTTCAACTGTTGTGACAGTTTGAACTGCCTGAGCGCCTCCATCTGCTGCTCCATATCCTCTTCCGGAACCCGCAGCAGGTATTGACGCAGTTCACTGCCGTAATCATCCAGAGAAGTGGTGTCATAAAGCTGCGCCGGATCGATCAGCTCATCCAGCAACATGGGGAATTTCGCCAGTTGCTGGGCAATCCAGGGACTGGCACAACACAGGCTCACCAATTGTTGGCGGGCGCCGGGGTTTTCACACAAAAGTTCAAGATAAGTGGTGCGGGTGAGGATCTGCTCCAGTACGCCGGTTACCGGCTTGAATGCCTTGCTGGGATTGGGCTGCAGCGTCAGCTCCTCAAGCATTTTCGGCATCAGCTTATCCAGGGTATCCCGCCCTCTTGGGCCTATGGCCCGGCGTGATACCGTCTCGTGCCAATGGGCCAGACTGCTCCAGAGTTCATTGTCTTCTATGCCTCGCTCGGCCAGCAGCGATTGTATGTCTTCCTCGCTGTCACAGACCCAGAGCTGGCAGGCCCAGCTATCGCTTTGCTCCTCATTGTCTTCATCACCGCCGACGGTATCGCGAAAATGGCGATGAATTTTGAACATGGCAGAATCAATCTCACTGCGCAGCTCTGCTTCATTGGCCATCTCCAGTGCATAGCAGAGACGATGCCAATCCAAACCGTTATCCGGCAGGGTCTGGGTCTGTTTATCTCCTATGGCCTGCAACAGGTTTTCTACCCGGCGCAGCAGCAGATAACTTTGCTTGAGTTCATCTACCGCCAGGTACTCAAGTTGCCCCAAACGAAAGAGGGTATCTATGGCATCGAACAGGCTTTGACTGCGCAGCGCAGGCTCCCGGCCGCCGCGGATAAGCTGAAAACTCTGCACCACGAACTCCACTTCGCGGATACCGCCGGCACCGAGTTTGATGTTGTCCTTGAGCTGGCGCCGCCGTACTTCCTGGGCGATAAGGCGTTTCATCCGCCTCAAGGAATCTATGGCAGAAAAGTCGATATAACGCCGGTAAACAAAGGGGCGCAGCAGGTCGTGAAGCTCATCAGAGTATTGAGTCCAGGGACCAAGCGCACGGGCTTTGACCATGGCATAACGCTCCCAGTCACGCCCCTGCTCCTGATAATAATCCTCAAGGGCGCTGTAGCTGACCACCAGCGGGCCACTCTCGCCATAGGGACGCAAACGCATGTCGACCCGGAACACAAAGCCATCGACTGTGACCTGCCCCAGCAGATTGACCAGGCGTTGCCCCATGCGGATAAAGAACTGCTGGTTATCCAGGCTGCGCCGACCGCCCTGGGTCTCGCCGTGTTCCGGGAAGGTAAAGATCAAGTCGATATCGGATGAGAAATTCAGCTCACGACCGCCCAGCTTGCCCATTCCCAGGATCATCAAGGGTTGTGGCTTGCCGTCGCTGTCACAGGGGGTTCCCAGACTCTGGCACATTTCACGATAGAGCCAGTCTCTGGCGCCGATGATCAGTGCCTCAGCCAATACAGAGAGATCAAGCAGTGACTCCTGCAGCGGGCTATAACCCATGAAGTCGCGCCAGGCGAGGCGTACCATTTGCCGATTGCGATAATTTCGCAGCACTGATTTGGCGGTTTCTTCCTGGGTGACAGAGTCGAGCAGGGATTGAATTTCGCCGGCAAAGTCTTGTCTATCCAGGCGAGTGAGCTGGCCGGTAAACAAGGGGGCAATCCACTCTGGGTGGCGGCACAGCTGAGTGGCAACATAATCACTCAGGCCCATAACTCGCTGCAGCTCCTGCTGCTCGATGAGGCTGAGCTCGGTGACCACCTCAGGCCAGCGCTCCACCAGCAGATGCCAATGCTTACCGGCCTGCTTACACAGCAACTCGGAAAACGGCTTTTGACTGTCACACCCCAATTCCATAGTTATCCCTGTTCGATTGTATTCAAGATTATTTAGACATATTATGTCATTTTACTGCACGTATCTCTGCTCGACATGAGGGTTACCAAGTCGATGCCTGTGATTCTGACTTCACCCCAATTCTTGTGGGTGATACTCTGTGCACAGATTACACCAACTTGCACTGACGGCCTACGGGGACCAGAGGTTTTAGCACCGTTTGCCAGTCTCAAGTGCTTATCATAATGGAGAAAACATGGCAGGAATGCTGATCCGTATTCTCAGTCTGCTAATGCTGTTATCACTGACAGCCTGCGGTGACGACAGACCCGAGCAGATCGCCCAGTTGCAACAGCTGAATGACCAACGTCTGGAAAAACTCGGCCAGATGCTGGACAAAGACCAGCTGCGCAACGGCATCTTACTTAAACAGTATGGTCAAATTCTGGCGCAGCAGCGGCCGGAATTACAACCGCTGGTGGAGCAACTGACACTGGATGCCACCAGTAAAGGACCACTGTACAAGTCTCTGGAAAGCAGGGTGAAAGACGCCAAGGTGGCGAGCAACTTTGTTAATCTTGACCAACAGTTGGAAGAGGAAAACAACCTCTATCAAGCGCTGGACTCAAGCCTGTTCAACGACATGCTGTCAGATCCCGTCAATGTGATTGCCGATATGTCAGAGGGCAAACTCGCCAGGGTCAACGCCATCAGCCGCGAGGCTTCAACCCTGGCCAATGGCTCGGAAGACTTTGGTGCCGGCAGCCAGTTGGTGGGTAACCCCGCCTATGGCCAGTGGCAAACCGATTCCAACGGCATGTCCTTTTGGGCCTGGTATGGCATGTACTCCATGTTTTCCAACCTGTTCCACAGGCCGGTTTATTATGACAACTGGTCCAGAGGCAGGGATTACAGCTACTACAATGATGTGGGCCGCTATCGCTATACCTCCCCCAAGCAGGCCAAGGCCCAAACTCAGGTCTATGAGCGCACCAAAAAACGTTTCGACTCTCAAGGCAAACGCTTTGACAGCCCTTATGCCAAGTCCCGCTCCGGCTCCAGCGCCCTCTCTCGTCAGAGCAGCGCCGCACCCAAGCCATCCAGCAGTGGACAATCGGCCAGCAAGTTTCGCTCAAACTACTCTAAAGACAGCAGTTTCCGTAATTCTGGCAGTCGCACCAGCCGTGGTGTCAGCCGGGGCAAATAACTCAGCCAGGATCACAACTTAAGGAATGAACATGACTCTATTTCAGGAATTCGGCATCACTCAGGAACTGGCCGTCATACTCGCCATCGACCTTTCTATCGCCGTGGTACTGCTCACTCTGACCCGCTACCTGCAGGGCTGGAGTATTCGGGTAAACAGCAGTGAAGAGCTGGCGGTCAGAGACAACTTCGCCTTCGGCATCAGCACCGCCGGCGCTGTTGCGGCACTGGGTATAGTGCTGACAGGCGCCATTACCGGCGCCGCCGCTCACAGTTATCTGCAGGAAGCCATCGGCATGAGCGCCTACGGCCTGTTTGGTCTGGTGCTGATCAAAATGGGGCGCTTTTTGCACGATAAAATCGCCTTGAATAATATCGACAAGAACGCCCTGGTACTCAAAGGCAATGTGTCGGTTGCCATAGTCGATGCCTCGGCCGCTATCGCCACTGCGATTATTATCCGCGCCGTGCTACTGTGGGCCGAAGATCTGACTCTGGATACCTTTATTGCCATCCTCAGTGCCTTCGCCATCTCTCAATTGATGCTGGTGTTGCTGACCCGCCTCAGAGAGAATCGCTACGCCGCCCGCAACCAGGACAGCTCAATGCAGCAAGCGCTGGCACAGGGAAATACCGCCTTGGCGATACGTCATGCCGGGGCGATGATCGCCATGGCGCTGAGCTTCAATGCCGCCAGTCACTTTATCGTCTTCAGCCCTGAAGCCTATGTCACCAACGCCCTTGGCTGGCTGGTGTTCTCCTTCATTATGTTGGTGGTACTGAGCCTGCTGCTGCCCTTAGTCAAACTCCTGGTGCTGGCAAAAATTGACCTCGCCGATGAGGTGGAAAAGCAGCACAACATAGGCTTGGCCGCGGTGGAAATGGCGATCAGCATAGCGGTTGCGCTGATCCTCACCGCTTTGATGGCCTGATCCCGTGGCATTAAGTAGTCACGCCAACCCCCAAGAGCCCAACAGACGCCACTTAGGTGCCCTCGATGATGCCCTGCTTTTGGGGATCATGGGGGTACTGGCGGCCTGTGGTCTGATATACGAATACCTGCTTTCCCATTATGCCGGGCGCATTTTGGGCGCCCTCGAGGCAGCCATCTACACCATGATAGGCTTGATGATAGTCTCCATGGGCTTGGGGGCCTTTGCCGCCCGCAAGATAAAGTGCGCCTTCAGTGGCTTTGCAGTATTGGAATTAACTGTCGCCTTGCTGGGCTCACTGGCGATTCTGATCACTGCGGCCGTCATCGGCTTTGGCCACGAGCTGCCGGAACTGATAGGACGAACCCTGGGGCTACCGCCGGATCATCTGCCTAAGGGTGGCTTTATCGGCCGTTTTCAGGAGTTATCCCGCTACCTGCCCTATCTCTGGGGTGTGTTGCTCGGCTTGATGATAGGCATGGAGATCCCGCTCATTGCCAGGGTGCGTCAGGCTCTTTCCGAAGAACACCTGCTGCACAATGCCGGCACCATCTATGGCGCCGACTATATAGGCGCAGGTGTCGGCGCGGCGCTCTGGGTCGGCTTTATGCTGGCGCTGGATATCCAGCTGGCTGCCGCCATGACAGCCGCCTTTAACCTCTTGGCCGGGTTTATCTTTATTATTCGCTTCAGAGACAGGATCTGCGCCGCCAACTGGTTACTGGCGGCACACGTACTGGCTACGGGGATACTGCTGATGCTGGCCATCAAGGGGCCGACCTGGGAGCAAGGGTTCAACAACCTCCTGTATCAAGACAAGGTCGTCTATGCCAAGGCTACCCGGTTTCAGCAACTGACACTGACCAAGCGCCTGATGGGTAACCATCTGCCGCCGGTGTACTCCCTCTATATCAATGGACGGCTGCAGTTCTCCTCCAGTGATGAACACATCTATCATGCCTTCCTGGTACATCCGACTCTGGCAGCCAGTGCCCGTCACGACAAGGTGTTGATCATAGGCGGTGGGGATGGATTAGGCTTGAAACAGGTACTGAAATGGCAACCTAAGCAGGTCACTCTGGTGGATCTCGATGCCGAGATGGTCAAACTGTTCAAAGAACCCGGGGCTGAAGTACCGGAAGATCTCAGGACTGCATTGCTCGGCCTCAACGACAACGCCTTTGCCGATCCCAGGGTGGAAACGGTTTTCGACGATGCCTTTAACGGTGTCGACCGCTTGCTGGCCCGCGGTGATAAATACGATGCCATCATAGTGGATCTGCCTGATCCCTCACATCCGGATCTCAATAAGCTCTATTCAGACCTGTTTTATAAAAAACTCAGGGAACTTTTGAGCGCGGATGGAGCCATCAGTATACAGTCCACCTCGCCTTACCATGCGACCAAGGCCTTTATCTCAGTCGGCAAGACCCTGGCACTGGCGGGATTCAAGGTGAATCAGTATCACCACAATGTGCCCAGCTTTGGCGAATGGGGCTGGACCATAGGGACACTCAATGGCCAGGACGCCAAGAGCAGGCTGCAGCAGATGCAGCAACTGCCGGTAGAGGATGACTGGTTGACGCCTGGGCTTATTCGCGGCGCCTTCGAGTTTCCGAAACAATTTTACACTAAGATGGACCAGGTTCAGCCCAACACCATAGGCTCGCTGCAGCTGTATTACTACCACCTGCAGGCGTGGACAGATGAACAGGGTGTAGCAACCTTTTAAACAGGCAAAGATAACGCTTGACATATTATGTCTCGGTGTTATCTTTAAACGCAGACATAATATGTCAAAGAGGACAAATATGAATATTCACACTATTGCCAATCATTTAAATGGACTTGGCGACAACAGCTCTACTGGGTTCCAGTTTGACTGTTACCCCATTGAAGGGGATGTAGAAGTGTTGCAGGTCAATGTGGTTGGCCGTGAAGAGATCCCCGTATTTGTTTCGGTAACGGAAAACCAAATCCTCTGCATCAGTTATCTCTGGGGAGAGGATGAACTCAAGCAGGAACGCCGTGCCGAGATGTTTGAAACCATGTTGGAACTCAACATCCCTATGCCACTGTCTTCATTCGCCAAGATTGATGATAAGTATGTGGTTTACGGTGCACTCTCCCTGCAATCGAGCATGCTGGAAATAGAGCAGGAACTCTCTGTCCTGTCTGACAACTGTCTCGAAGTCATTGACGAACTGGTCGACTTTTTGAAATAAGGAGCCAAATCATGGGCATACTGAACAAAATTCTTACAGCATTCCGCGGTGGGGCCAACGAAGTCGGCCAAAGCATAGTGGATGCCAATTCAACCCGCATCTTCGAACAGGAGATCCGTGACGCCGAGAAACACCTCACCAAGGCCAAGCGTGAACTGACAGATGTGATGGCCAAAGAGATGCAAGCCAGCCGCGAAATCGATCGCATTAAGCGTGCTATCGCCGAGCATGAAGGCTATGCCACTCAGGCACTGGAAAAAGGCAATGAAACCCTGGCACTGGAAGTGGCCGAGAAGATTGCCCAGCTGGAAATGGAACTGGCCGAGCAACAAACCGCCAACGACAGCTTCAGCGCCCACGCTGCCCGCCTGAAAGATCTGGTAAAGAAAACCGAACGTCAGTTGGCCGACTATCAGCGTCAGCTGAGCATGGTCAAGACCACAGAAAGTGTGCAAAAGGCCACGGCTTCCATTACCGACTCTTTCGCGTCAAGCAACTCCAAACTGCTCAACGCCAAAGACTCACTGGAGCGTATCAAGGCCCGTCAGCAACAATTTGACGACCGCCTGAAGGCTGCCGAAAACCTGGAAGCCGAGAACAGCGACCAATCGCTGAAAGCCAAGCTGGCTGAAGCCGGTATCGGCGAGCAGAAGAGCAACGCCAGCGATGTGCTCGAGCGTTTAAAAGCCAAGAAAGGCTGATAACCTATGGGATTCTTTGGCAGCCTGTTTGGCAAAAAAGAAACTCCAGTGCGTCAGCTTAAGCATCCGTCAGAGCTGCAAAAGGGCGATATGATCTCCCTAGATGACAGCTTTGCCCTGCCTGCGCACCTGCGCGGGCAGCAGCTTAGGGTCGAAGCCATCAATACCTATGAGTATCAGCGCAGTCAGTCGACTGAGTGGGTACTCAAGGGGCACAGCGGTGAAGCCATCTATCTGGGGCTGGATGAAGACGACGAAACCTGGCTGGCTTTTTCACTGAAAATAAGCCGTGCTCAGGTGGATGCCTTATTCGATCTGGATGATTTCTCCGCCATCTTCGATGAACCGGGGAAAGCTGAGCTGAGTACCAAGGCGCTCACCGCCGAGACTGAGATGCTTGAGCAATGGCTCGGGAAACACTACCATCAGGTCAGTTTTGCTGAGTTTGGCTATTTCCACCGGGAAGATTACCGTGGGCTCAGGCCTCCTCAGGATGCTGACGGTGCAACAGGTGATGCCTTCGAGAGCTATCAGTTGCTGGATGATGACGAGTCTCGCGCTGTGGATATCGAAGTCTATGAAGGCGGCGAAACCGATGTGGCGCTAACCCTTTACCGCCCCCTCAGCGATATTCGTGACTACTGGCCAGGAGAATAATGCGGCATGAGCAAGAACCACCCTTATCCGGAAAAATGGTTACAAAACCAAAAAGCTGCCAAGGCAACCCAGGTAGCTTTCGATCTGGATGAAAGGTTTCAATACTCCATCCGCAAGGCGGCCCTGGATACAGGAGTAAGCCCGTCAGATCAGATCCGCATGATATTGGGTTTATCCGTGGCCAAGCGTCCCAAGCGGCCACGGTTAACCGTTTCGCTCAGTCCCGCCGACTATGTTCAGCTCGCCGAAAAATACGGCTTGGCACCGGATGCACAGCTGGAAATCAAAAAACGGGTATTGGAAGACCTGGTACAATTCGTAGACGAACAATAAACGCGCGCATTTACAGGAAACGGTAAGTCTTTTACCCTGAAAGGATATCAAGTTTTTCAATGGAAGAACCAATGCCGGATAAACCTCGCTGGTTCCTGAAGCCGCCTGTTCAAGTCTCCCCTTTCGAATTGGCGATGATGTTATTGTCGCTGATTTCTGTGGTTGTGATCCTGATCATGACCTTTGTCCCTGTCGATCCTGAAACCCATAAGCTGTTGTTTTATATCGATACGGGTATCTGTTTTATCTTTATGAGTTATTTCCTGGTGGGCTTGGTTCAGGCAGAGAATCGACTCGCTTATATCAAGTCTCACTGGGTCGACTTTGTCGCCAGCATTCCGGCGATTGAAGCGCTGCGCTTCGCCCGTTTATTCCAGATCCTCCGGGTATTGCGGCTCATTCGCATGAGCAGTTCGCTGATAGGGCCACTGCTGAAACAAAGACGTCAAGCCACTATCGCCAGCCTACTGGTGTCCATGGTGACTATCATCACTATCGCCTCGGTATTGATGTTGCTGGTGGAAAGCGGCGTCGAAGGCGCCAATATTCAAACCGCCGAAAACGCTATCTGGTGGGCAATTGTGACTATTTCCACCGTCGGATACGGTGACTTTTACCCCGTGACGACTGTGGGTCATGTAATAGGTGGCATAGTCATCGTCTGCGGGGTCAGTTTCTTCGGGGTCATTTCCGGTTATATGGCATCGCTGTTTGTCGCCCCTGATGAACAAGAGAGCCTGGAAAACCAAAGCAAGGTCATCAAGAGCGAGTTGGATCTGGTACTCGAACGCATGGAAGCTAACCAACAACAGATGCTGACGGAGATCGCCGACTTGAAGCAGAAACTGGCGCAGCAACAGCGGGACTAATCCAATCAACAAGAAGGACGCCTAGGCGTCCTTCTTTGTGCTTATTTCCGGGCGACTCCTCCGGAAAACTTAGGGAAGGCGCGAATAAGTCCTCGTGGCCTTCTCTTTTGTAGTAGAGTGGCTTGCACAGCAATTGGCGTTCAAGGCGTCAACGCCAGTAAGGATGTTGCTGCAACGCCATCTTGCGGGATTGCTCCATCGCAAAAATCAAACTCTGCTGTTTGTCGGTCAAGGCTTCGGCACACTCAGGCGCCAACTGCTCGGCCATGACATAAGCGCCAAGACTGATGATCCCATGACTCAAGTCCTGCCAGGGGGCACGGAAACTATCGCGAGCCTTGGATGAGTAGAGACTGCCATAAGCCAGCCCCACCAAGATGCCTTCATCCAAGGGCGTTGCCAGTTTCAAATAGTCATCACGGCTGAGTTCATCCCCCGGCATGGCCGCCAACAACTTTTGCCAGGATGCCTCCTGCAGACCGTCACAGGTTCCCTTCAAGCCACCGGCCACGACTATCTGCATTTCACCACTGGCAAGTTCGAGCAACATGTTCACCAGTTGCAACTGCAGCTGACCATAGCGGCAATCCTGCCATAGCGTTTGTAAACGGCCGTGGAAATCCATATTTTGCAACTGTTGCGATGCCCGTTCACGCACATCCCCCGCATTGCCCAGCTTACCAAGCAGCAACTTATCCTGGGCCAAACGCCCGAGATAATTGGCTTCTGTCACAAAAGCGAGTTGCTGCTCCAGCCAGGAAAATCCCGCTTTGGTCTGGCTGTTGCCCAGGGTGAACTGCCCCAAAGTCAAGCGCAGCAGGCGCACGCAAGAGCGCAGACGCTGCCACAATAGCGCTTGCCCTACCGGGTCATCAAAACTCTCGGCAATCATGCCCTCCAACAATTGCCAACGCTCCAACGCCGTTTCCAGCACCACCAAGAGTGTCGCCTTGATATCATTATCACAGGGCAGGCTGATATATTGCAGCGCTTCCAACGCCAGTGGACTGGCCTGCTGCGCCAGGCGATAGCCTCGCTGCGCCTTACTGGCCTTCCCCAGGCGCAGGGGCACATTGGCTGCCACCTGCTGTGCCAGCGGTAAGAGATCGGCTGCTCGGCCCCGCTTGAGTTCAAATTCCAGCTCACAAAGCGATTCGCTCCGGCCCCCGGCACTGATAGTGCCGGTATCCAGTGCCAACTCTATCAGGCTATCCCCCTGAATCACCAACCAGCAGCAACGCTGAAAATCAGTATGAAACAGGCAACCGAGGCGGGCTTGCAGTCCGTCGATATCGGTATTCTCAGGCCAAATTTCAGCAGGAAACAGCGATAAAACAGGGCTGTTGGCATCAATATCGACATTGTATTCCGGTCGACTGTGGATCCCACCGCTGACCCGACCGGCAGTTTTTATGGTCTGCTCCCGCTTACCGTCACATCCGCGGACTCTAAGCCCCATATCCAGCTGACGCAGTGCCAGCTCTGGCGTATCATAATAGCCATTACTCAACTGCTGGCATCCCTGGGATGTAGCGGCGGGTAAGGAGTTCAGAAATGTGGTCAGCTGACTGACTTCTGTGGCGGGGAAAAAGAGCTTAAGTTCTATCTCATTTTGTTGATTGTCGGCATCCATGGTGCGCTACTGCTCATTTTGTCATCAAAAATTCATCATCTCGTCATTCAAAGGTCACAATGTCATATTGTTGTCACAAAAATGACCTAGGATTATCCTGTCGGGTGATATATAACCCGATAGAATAAAAACTGACGTGTTTTCTGTAAAAACACAGTTTCAATAAGCGGACGCTTGGGTTAACATTCGCCCGCATTTCCAATAGTGGAATAACCTAAATAGGTAAACGGCTATGCCAGTAAACTCTATTTTAGGCGTGTTTGCAAAATCGCCGATAAAACCTCTGCAAGAGCATATAGACAAAGTATACGATTGTGCTTCGCTACTCGTGCCCTTCTTCGAAGCGACCATAGCTGAAGATTGGGACAGTGCGGTCACTATTCGCAAGAAGATCAGCCAAGAGGAAAAAGAAGCTGACTTTCTTAAACGCGAAATCCGCCTGACACTGCCAGGTGGCTTGTTTATGCCAGTAGAAAGGACTGACTTACTGGAGCTCCTGACCCAACAGGACAAAATCGCTAATAAAGCTAAAGATATTTCCGGTCGAATCATCGGCCGCCAACTGCTTGTTCCTCAAACCATCCAAACCCCATTCATCGCTTATTTGCAGCGCTGCCTAGATGCAGTCGCCCTGGCCAAAGAAGCGATCAACGAGCTCGATGATCTGCTGGAAGCAGGCTTTAGAGGCCGTGAAGTGGATTTGGTAGCCAAAATGATCAGTGAACTCGATGCTATCGAAGAAGACACTGATGATCTGCAAATTCAGGTGCGTCGACAGCTGTTCGCCATGGAAGCTGAACTTAATCCTATCGATGTCATGTTCCTCTATAAGATAATTGAGTGGGTTGGTGACCTGGCAGATCTTGCCGAACGTGTCGGTTCCCGCCTTGAGCTGATGCTGGCTCGCGTCTAACAAACAAAAGGTTATCAAGGTAACAACATGGTTGATGTATTAGTCACCTATGGCCCATGGCTCATAGGTATCGCGGCTGTTTTCGGGTTTCTTATGGCCTGGGGCATTGGGGCCAACGACGTAGCAAATGCTATGGGTACGTCTGTTGGTTCAAACGCTATTACCATTAAGCAAGCGATTATTATCGCAATGATCTTTGAATTCGCCGGCGCCTATCTGGCCGGTGGTGAAGTCACCAGTACCATACGAAAAGGGATCATAGATTCCGCTTTCTTCGTAGATAGCCCCGAGTTACTGGTCTACGGCATGATAGCCTCTCTATTGGCTGCGGGTATCTGGCTGGTAGCCGCATCAGCTCTTGGCTGGCCGGTTTCCACCACTCACTCTATCGTGGGAGCCATCATAGGCTTTGCTGCTGTGGGTGTGGGCACTGAAGCCGTTGCCTGGGGCAAAGTCGTTGGTATCGTTGGCTCTTGGGTCGTCACCCCGGCCATCTCAGGCTTTATCGCCTTTATGATTTTCCAGAGCGTACAAAAACTGATTTTCAATACTGAAAACCCTTTGGAAAACGCTAAACGTTATGTGCCTTTCTACATGGCCTTTGCCGGCTTTGTAATGTCTTTGGTTACCATCACCAAGGGCCTTAAGCACGTTGGTCTCAAGTTCAGTACTGTAGAAGCCTATCTGTTGGCATTGGCGATCGCCATTCTGGTGGGTATTGCGGGTAAAATCGCCATCAGCCGTCTGAAGATGAGCAGCAAAAACGATCGCCAGACCAACTTCGGCAATGTTGAACGAGTCTTCGCCATTCTGATGGTTGTGACCGCCTGTTGTATGGCTTTTGCCCACGGCTCCAACGACGTGGCCAATGCTATTGGTCCATTGGCTGCAGTTGTCTCTGTGGTAAACAGTGGCGGTGCCATTGAAGCCAAGGCACCGCTGGTTTGGTGGATTCTGCCTCTGGGTGCCGTTGGTATCGTTATGGGTCTGGCCATCTTCGGCAAGCGCGTAATGACCACTATAGGTAAGAATATTACTCACCTGACCCCAAGTCGTGGCTTTGCCGCCGAACTGGCCGCAGCCTCAACCGTGGTTATCGCCTCGGGCACAGGTTTACCTATTTCCACCACTCAAACTCTGGTAGGTGCGGTATTGGGTGTGGGTATGGCCAGGGGGATTGCCGCCATCAATATCGGTGTGGTTCGCAACATTGTAGTTTCATGGGTAGTGACCTTGCCAGCCGGTGCCGGCCTGTCTATTCTGTTCTTCTTCACCATCAAGGGTGTGTTCGGTTAACAGAAGTAACATTAGAAATCACGGTAAATATCATGATTATAAGAGGGAAGTCGAATGACTTCCCTCTTGCATTGAAGCCTTCAAATCCCTAGCATGTGGGCAGTATTTTGCGACAGAGAATGACTAAGTGTTAAGACTCCTGACTCTCATAGGGATGATGCTCCTGTCTCCCACCCTATTGGCCCAAGGCCAGACGCGCTATATTTCGGATGATGTCTTCATCTACATTCATGGTGGACCCGGCACTCAATACCGGATCCTGGGTAGTATCGAAGCCGGTCAGCAGATAAACGTGTTGCCTGAGCGCCAAGGCGATTACACCAAGATTATCGACCATAAGGATCGTGAAGGCTGGGTACTGACCAGCATGATCTCCAAGGACAAGTCGCTGCGTTTTCGCGTCTCAGAACTGGAAAGCCAGTTGGTCGAAGCCAAAAGCCAGCTCACAGGACTTCAGAGCGAAAATGGTGACTTCAAGGGCGAGCTTGGCAGCCTCAAGTCTCAGCTGAGCAAAGCCCAGGCCGAACTGGCCCAAGCCAGTGCAGAACGCGATGAAGCCATCGCCAAGCTCAAATCGATGAAAGACAATGAGCGTTTCCGTATGTGGCAAGAAGGCGGACTCATCGCCGCCCTGGGTTTAATCCTCGGGGTTATTCTGGTTTACATGCCAAGACCACAGCGACGCAAGAAAGATCGTTGGATGTAATAACATTTTTCCCTTCTTAAAGGCCAGTGTTTAAAACCACTGGCCTTTTGTTTATGTGACTTTACAGCTGGGGTGCGTAAAGCCAATTAAACAATTTTCACATTCCCGCCAAGATTGGTGTCACAGATCACATTTTGATTGTATAATCGGCGCGCGCAAGCGCCAATATTGTATACAAAATTAATAAAGCGTCTTTTGCGTCAGACATATTCCAGGTAATTCGAGCAGTCATTAACTGTCCCCCAACCGGCTTAGATGGAAGCGATAACTATGTTCAAAGCGAGTGAAGTTCTGGCAGGCCACTATGATAGCGCCAATCTCGACGAACTCTTTAAAGCCATCAGTGACAACTATATTGTCGACGAAGAGCAATATCTGTCCGATCTGATCAAGCTAGTCCCGTCGAGTGACGAAACCATTGAGCGTGTGACCCGTCGCGCCCACGACTTGGTCAGCAAGGTTCGTCAATATGACAAAAAAGGTCTGATGGTAGGTATAGACGCTTTTTTACAGCAATACAGCCTTGAGACTCAGGAAGGCATCATACTCATGTGCCTGGCCGAAGCCCTGCTGCGGATCCCGGATCCGGAAACGGCCGATGCCCTGATTGAAGACAAGCTCTCAGGTGCCAAATGGGACGAGCATCTGTCAAAGAGTGATTCTGTATTGGTCAACGCCTCGACATGGGGCCTGATGCTGACGGGCAAAATCGTCAAACTTGACCGCAACCTGGATGGCAGTCCAAGCAACTTACTGAAACGCTTGGTTAATCGCCTGGGTGAGCCGGTGATCCGCCAAGCCATGTATGCCGCCATGAAGATCATGGGCAAACAGTTCGTACTCGGCCGCACAGTTAAAGAAGCGCTGAAAAACAGTGAAGACAAGCGCAAGCAGGGCTATACCCACTCTTACGACATGCTGGGTGAAGCCGCTCTGACCCAGAGAGATGCCGAGAAATACTTCCAGGATTACTCCCACGCCATCAGCGAATTAGGAGCCCAGCAGTACGATGAATCCCAGGCGCCCAGACCGACGATTTCCATCAAGCTGTCGGCGCTGCATCCCCGCTATGAAGTGGCCAATGAAGACAGAGTCATGTCCGAGTTGTATGCCACTGTGATCAAGCTGATTGAGCAGGCTCGCAGCCTGAATGTCGGTATCTCTATCGATGCCGAAGAGGTAGACCGTCTCGAGCTGTCACTCAAGCTGTTCCGCAAGTTATACAACTCAGAAGCCGCCAAGGGCTGGGGCCTATTAGGCATAGTGGTTCAGGCTTACTCTAAACGGGCACTGCCTGTACTCCTGTGGCTGACCAAGCTTGCCAAAGAGCAAGGCGATGAAATCCCGTTGCGACTGGTGAAAGGCGCTTACTGGGACAGCGAACTCAAGTGGGCCCAACAGGCAGGTGAAGCCGGTTATCCCCTCTACACCCGCAAGGTGGGGACGGATCTCTCCTATCTGGCCTGTGCTCGTTTCCTGTTATCGGACAAGACCCGTGGTGCCATCTATCCACAATTTGCCAGCCATAACGCCCAGACAGTCGCTGCCATCAGCGATATGGCCGGCGATCGTGAGTTTGAATTCCAGCGTCTGCACGGCATGGGACAGGAGTTGTACGACACCATTTTGGCGGAAAGCCGAGCTCGCACCGTCAGAATTTATGCCCCGATAGGTGCCCATAAAGATCTGCTGCCCTATCTGGTGCGCCGTCTGCTGGAAAACGGTGCCAACACTTCATTTGTGCATAAGTTGGTGGATCCCAACACACCAATCGATTCACTGATCACCCACCCTCTGGTGACAGTCAAACAATACAAAACCCTGGCCAATAACAAGATAGTGAAGCCTGCCGACATTTTTGGCAGCGAACGCAAAAACTCCAAGGGACTCAATATGAACATTCTCTCTGAAGCCGAACCCTTCTTCGCGGCACTGGATCAGTTCAAGGCTCATCAATGGCATGCCGGCCCGCTGATCAATGGTGAAACCCTGAGCGGCGAGTCAAAGCCGGTTGTCAGCCCCTATGACACGACACAAACCGTCGGTCAGGTGGTTTTTGCCGACAACCAAGCCGTTGAGCAGGCCATCAGTTCAGCCGTCGCCGCCTTCCCAGCCTGGTGTCGCACGCCGGTGGCACAGCGCGCCAGCGCACTGCAAAAACTGGCCGACCTGCTGGAAGAAAATCGCGAAGAACTGATAGTGCTCTGTACCCGTGAAGCCGGCAAGAGCCTGCAGGACGGCATAGATGAAGTCCGAGAAGCCATCGACTTCTGCCGCTACTATGCGGTGCAGGCCAAGAAGATGATGAGCAAGCCCGAGCTGCTCCCCGGGCCAACCGGTGAATTGAACGAACTGTTTGTTCAAGGCCGCGGTGTCTTTGTCTGTATCAGCCCCTGGAACTTCCCGTTGGCGATTTTCCTCGGTCAGGTGACAGCAGCCCTTGCTGCCGGCAACACAGTTATCGCCAAGCCGGCCGAGCAAACCTGCCTGGTGGGCTACCGCGCCGTACAACTGGCCCATGAAGCCGGGATCCCCAAAGAAGCGCTGCAATTCCTGCCGGGCACAGGCGCCAGTGTCGGCGCCGCACTGACCAGCGACGAACGTATCGGCGGTGTCTGCTTCACAGGTTCGACCGGCACGGCCAAGGTGATCAACCGTGCTCTGGCTGCCCGCGAAGGCGCCATCATTCCGCTTATCGCCGAAACCGGTGGTCAAAATGCCATGGTGGTGGACTCCACCTCCCAGCCGGAGCAAGTGGTCAACGATGTGGTTGCCTCTTCCTTTACCAGCGCTGGCCAGCGCTGCTCGGCGCTGCGGGTACTCTATCTGCAGGAAGATATCGCCGATCGGGTACTGGAGATCCTCAAGGGTGCAATGGATGAACTCAGCATTGGCTATCCTGGTTCAGTGAAGACAGATGTCGGCCCTGTGATCGATGCCACAGCCAAAGCCAATCTCAACGCCCATATCGAGCACATCAAACAGGTAGGCAAGCTTATCAAACAGGTGGAGCTGCCCGCTGACTGCAAGGATGGCCATTTCGTTGCTCCAACCGCGGTGGAAATCGATTCCATCAAGGTGCTGGAGAAAGAACATTTCGGCCCAATACTGCACGTTATCCGTTTCAAAGCCTCAGAGCTGGACAAGGTGATTGCCGATATCAACAGCACAGGCTTTGGTCTGACTCTGGGGATCCATAGCCGCAACGAAGGCCACGCCCTGAGCGTTGCCGACCAAGTCAATGTAGGTAACGTCTATATTAACCGTAACCAGATTGGCGCCGTGGTGGGTGTGCAGCCCTTCGGTGGTCAGGGGCTTTCCGGCACAGGTCCCAAGGCCGGCGGGCCACACTACCTGACCCGCTTTATGACAGAAAAGACCCGCACCAACAACATCACAGCCATAGGTGGCAATGCTACTCTGCTGTCACTGGGTGATGCGGAATAATCTCCACCCATGAAAAAAGCCAGGAATTATTTCCTGGCTTTTTATTATCTGCTCGCGGCAAACAAACTCACGCTATCAGCTCTTGGCTTCCTCGGGACAAAAGTTATCCATCACCAGAGCGCAAGCGGCATCGCCGGTAATATTCAGCGATGTACGTATCATGTCGAAAATCCGGTCGAGGGCAAACAGCAGTGGCAGTCCATCGATAGGGATCTTGGCCGCCAGTAATACGGCCACCACCAGGAAAGAAGGCCCAGGCACCCCGGCCTGGCCAATAGCACCCAAGGTAGAGGTGAAGATGATAGCCGCATAGGCGGCAAGGCTCAGATCAATGTTATACATTTGGGCAAAGAACATGGCGACCAAACCATAATAGATGGCGTTGCCGCTCATATTGATGGTGGCGCCCAACGGCAATACGAAAGAAGCCGTGGCTTTTGAGACCTTCAACTCCTGCTCACAGGTTTCCATATTCACCGGCAAGGTCGCCATGGAGGAAGCCGTAGACAAGGCCATCACCTGGGGCTTTTTCATTGCACTGATGAAGCGCGCCGCCGACACCTTGGAAAACAGCTGCACCATCAAGGGGAAGAAGATGAAAGCGTAAATCAAAATTGCACCAACGAAGACGATGAATAACTTGAATACCACCTCAAGGGCATCAAAACCAAAGGTGCCGACTGAGTCGGCCATCAGACCGAATACCCCTATGGGTGCCACCAACATGACACAGTTAATCATCCAGACCATAGCCTCTGTGATGGCATTAAGCGCCCCAAGGATCGGCTTGACGCCATCGCCCTTGACCTTGGTCAGTGCTATGCCAAAGAAAATACTGAACACCAGGATCTGTAAAATATTCCCTCCGGTCAGCGACTCAAATACATTGGTTGGTATCATGCCGATGAAGGTATCCATCACCCCGGGGAGATCGCCCTGTTCTTTGGTGACTTCCATTAGGTCAGTCATGCTGTGGGCAGTAAAATCAACTCCCTTACCCGGTTGAAACAGGTTTCCCAGCACCAGTGCCAAGGTGACTGCGATACCCGAAGTCACAATAAAGAAGCCGAATGTTCCTAGACCGATTTTCCCAGCCGAAGGGGTGTCCCCCAAACTGGCAGCACCAGAGATGATAGCCACCAATACCAGCGGTATGACCAACATCTTGATCAAATGGATAAAAATAGTCCCCAATGGGGCAAACATGCTGGCATCCTCACCTAACCACCAGCCTACAGCCGCCCCCAAAAACATGGCAATCACGACTTGCACGCCGATATTGCCAATCCAGTGTTTGTTATTCATTGTTATGTCTCCGCCGCACAAGGGCGTCATCTTGTCAAAATCAAAGCGGGCAAAGGTACCACATTCAAGCCAATCGCTTCCGTGAGTTTTCTCGACTCAGGCTCAACAATTAGTCAAAAATGGCAAAAGATGCAAAGAGAATTTAAAATATTCAATTTCCCCAGCCTTTAAATGAGAAAAGTTTAAATAAACTCGCCTTATAACGGCTTAAAATAGAGATATCTCAACAACTACAAATGAGTCGAGACAGCCAAGGCTGCTGCTGCAACCAACCCTACCAGCACTATCCAGACAATGGCATTGCCGCTTCCGGGTTCTTTGTCGGCCAATTCCAGTTCAGGATGCCCCTGCAAATAGTCATCCACCTTCTTTTTTGCCTCTTTCAGGCTCAGGTTGTCTCGTTCTCGCAGGAGTTTAATTGCATGAATCGTCTGCCGGTCTTCCAGTAGACTGATCACTTCCAAATCCAAGGAGCGCTCTTTGGTGGGGGTCATAGTATCTTCCTGATTAGTGGGGACGTCATTGTCACAACTTTTATAATACTGATAACTTTAGCTATAAAAAAGCATAGAGCCAAGTAGTAACTTGTTCTCTTTTTTAGCTATTCAGATTCTCCAACTGCCTGTATACCTCCCTTACAAATCCTCTAAAAATCATACGATTTCCCATTTAAGTTGGCTTGGGATTTGAACAAAAAGCGTGCAGACAGCATGTTTGTCTGCCGATTGCAGTAAATCATGCTGATTTAAACCTTAACTAAATTCAAAAACCAAACACATCTGCACGGAGATTTTCAAAGTAACCCTCTATTTTTTAACGGCTGCATACGATCATTAATAAACTTTCATCCCGCCCTAATCTTAGCCTCATCTACAGTTGTTTATCCTGCCGCCGCTTTAAAAACCAAGACCCTAAGGAGAACAGAATGCAAAGAAGCATATGGCTGGTTCCTCTCGTTGCCGGACTGAGCGCCTGTGGCGGTTCAGATTCCAATGAGTCGAACAATCCCGATCCCCAACCGCCGGTTGCCACTTTGGCCAAGACTATCCAAGGTACCCTGCAAAAGGTCGATACGGATACGCTTTGGGTCAATGGTGTAGCAATCCCGGCGGCCAGGGCCAGAGTTGAAATCAATGAAACCAAGGCCAGCATCACTGAGTTGAAGCCCGGTATGCAGCTCAACATCAAGACAGATGGCAGCAGTGCCATCAGCGTAGACTATGACCCTGTGCTGGTATCCCCGGTGAGCGCAATTGATGGCGAGCAAGCTATTGTGGCCGGTTACCAAGTAACTGGACTTGACCTCAATAAAGTCAAGGCAGGTGACATAGTTGAGCTCAGTGGTTACAACCTGAGTGATAGTCAGTTCAAGGCCACCTATTTTGCTATCGACAATGACAGGCAAGAGATGGAAGTTGAAGGGCGGGTAAGCAAGCTGGACACTCATCTGAAGCAGTTCTATCTCGGTAATATGCAGGTGGACTATGGTGCCAATGCCGTTCAGCTAGATGACACGCTGGCCAACGGTTCCTGGGTAGAAGTTGAAGGTCAATATCAGGGTGAAGTATTGCTGGCTTCTGAAGTGGAAGTCGAACGCGCCCCGGATTTGGACAAGGGCACTGAGGTGGAACTCGAAGGTCAGGTTACCTGGGTCAACGAGTTGCAGACCCGCTTTACCTTGAACCAAAAATGGCAAGTGACCCTGGATGGCAAAACCCACTTTGAAGATGGTACTGTTGCCGATCTCAAACCCGGCGCCTTGGTCGATGTGGAAGGCCTGTGGCAAGACGACACTCAAGAGCTGCAGGCCACCGAGATTGACTTTGAAAAACAGAGTCAGCCACCAGTAATTGCAAGCCACGCTTTTGAAGTTGAAGGCAAGGCTGTGTATGACGCCGGTGTATTCAGCATCAACGGCATAGTACTGACACTGACACCTCAGACTCGTTTTGAAGATGGTTTGAACCAAGCCAGCCTCAACGGTACCTGGGTACAGGTTGAAGGCTCAGAGCAAAATGGTCAATTCCTGGTGATGGAGATCGAACCTGAGGTGCAGGAAGCAGATATAGAGCTCAAGGGCTTGGTCAATGATGACGGCCAAGGCGCCAGCCTCTGGGGTTATAAGGCTAGCGATGAAAGCCTCAAGCCTCATATTGGCAAAAGGGTCGAGCTGGAATGCCACTTAAGTGGTGAACTGCTGAGCCAGTGCCGCCTGGATGATTGATAACACAAGATGAACAAAGAGTGCCGGCTTTCTGTCGGCACTCTTTTTTTCTGCAGACGGCTTTATCGCAAAAGCCTGAAGCCTGCGTAACTCAACTTGCCTTGCTGGTTTAGCGAATCACCAAGGGGTTTTAGTTTGGCCTCGGTGCGGCTCTTACAGCCACAGCCGCCACCACAACCGCCTTTCGCCTCCCCCTCATGGCCATGATCTTCACCATGACAAGCTGCGCCGGTTTCATTATGACCATGACAACCGCAGCCGCCACCACAACCGCCTTTGGCTTGATGTTTGAGTGACGGGCGTCCAGCCGCAGCACTGGTCAGCCGTAACTGAATATCACTGGCCGCAACCAGCAAAGCGGCGATATCGCGGCTCTCTTTGCCGGGCCGACAAACGCTGATGCCACCATCGAGCAGCTTACCCAACATTCGCTCGCCGATTTGATCCACCAACACAATGCGGCCGCCTTTGTCCTTGATAAGTTGCAGCATCGCCTTTTTGGCGGCGCAATTGCCGCCTGCGGCTGCCGGATTATCCAGGGTAAAACAGTGGTTGTGCTCGTTATCATAAAAGGCCAGCTCTTTGGCCTTGGTAAAATGCCCGGCCAAGCGGCCCCGGCTCATGGGTATCACTATCATCTCTGTTCCTCAGTGTGGGGCAACTCCAGCATCTGTCCCTCTATCAGGGCCTTGGCCAGTTTATGGCGGGCCTGCTTAATCAAGTTGCCAAAGGTCTGCCTGGATATCCCCATCTGCTCGGCGGCCTCTTGTTGCGCCAGACCGCGAAAGTCGGCCAACGCCAGGGCCTCAAACTCATCGGCCGCCAAGGCGACTGCCTCCAGGGCTGAGGCCGGAATGCCGTTGGGTTTGTAGAAGCGGCAGGGCGTGCCATGCTGCAGGCGGCGGCATTTTCTGGGTCTGGGCATGGGAGTATCCTTATTAGTTATTGGCATATGCCAATAACTCTATTCTGACTTTGAACCCGTATGGGATCTGTGATCCAGGCGAGAATTTAGCGCTTTTAAAAGAAAAAGGGATGCTGAGCATCCCTTTGAATAAGTCTAACTTGAGCCTCTTATTGAGTCGGTTTTTAAACCTCTGCGGCTCAGTGTAACCTCTGATACAGGGCGCTGTAGGCGGTCGACTCCTGCAGCAGTTGCTCATGACTGCCACTGGCCACTATCTTGCCTTCATCCAGCAGGTGAATGGCATCCATCTGCGCCATACCGGTTAGGCGATGACTTATCATCACCAGCGTCTTGTCTTTGGCAAACTGCAGCAGCAACCTGAGGATCTCCTGTTCGGTGCGCCGATCCAGCCCCTCGGTGGGTTCATCAAGCAGCAGCAACGGCGCATCCCGCAGCAGCGCCCGAGCCACGCCGATCCGGCGCTGCTCACCACCGGATAACTGACGCCCGCCCTCACCTATCCAGGCGTTGAGCCCCTCACCCGCAAGTAACCCCTCCAGCCCAACCTGGCGCAGCACCTCGGCTAACGTGTCATCGGTGACTTTTTCCGGCAAGGCCAGCTGCAGGTTATCTCTGAGACTGGCGCTGAGCAATTGTACCCGTTGACTGACCACTGTCATGGAAGCCCGCAAGGTCTTTTCATCCAAGGAGGCCACAGGCACACCGCCCAGCAGTATCTCACCCTGCTGCGGCTGCCACTGACGGGTTATCAAGGCCAGCAGGCTGGACTTACCCGAGCCGGTTTTACCCAGGAGTGCCACCTTGTTGCCCGCAGGGACCTGCAGCGACAAGCCTTGCAGCACTGGCTGGGTGTCCGTGTAACCGAAATGCAGATCTTTGATGATAAGGGCGCCGCTCTCGGGCCCAGTTGCCGAGACGGCAGGAAATTCAATGTCGGAGCGCTGCTCTGTCAACTCGGACACCCGCTTGGCAGCCAAGAGCACAGAAGACAGATGTTGAAAGGCACCGGCCAACGGCATCATCATCTCAATACAGGCCAGAGTGGCAAACAAGACCATGGCCAGCAAAGGCCCGGGGGGCACGGCCGGACCAACACCTGCGGCGGCAAACCAGAGCAGCAGCAACACCAGCAAGCCGTGACAGAGGATCAACATTGCCTGGCTCAGACCTGTGATCGCCGCCATCGCCTTCTGACTGGCAAACCAGCTCTGCTCGGCGCGGTCGAGTTCCGCCCGAAAGCTTTCAGCAGCGCCACCTTTGGCATCGGAAAACAGACTCAGCTCTGCCTGACCGGACAACCATTCCAGCAGCCGAACCCGGTAGCTGCGCCGCGCTTCAATCAGCTCGCGCCCGGGTCGCCTGCCAAGCAGATAGAACACACTCGGCAACAACAACCAACTGAGCAAGAGGCCAGTACAAAGCAGGATAGCCAAGTTGAGATCAAACCAACCGATAAAGGCGGTCAATGCCAGCAGCATCAGCAAGAAGGCCGTCAGCGGCGTCAACAACCTCAGATACAGGTGATCCAGCGTGTCGATATCGGCCACCAAACGGTTGAGCAGATCGCCGCGGCGCATCCCGGATAGATTACGTTCACTCAAAGGCAGCAAAGAGCGCCAGGCCCACAACCTGAGATCGGTCAGGATCCTGAAGGTGGCCTCATGGGTAGCCAGCCTTTCACCGTAGCGGCTTGCCGTGCGGGCAATGGAGAGGAAACGCACCCCGCCCGCCGGAGTAAAGTAGTTGAAGGCTTCCGCCGTCACCAAAGCCAGACCGGCCACTGCGGTAGCAGATAAGAACCAACCGGAGAGCGACAGCAGGCCAATACCGGCCATTAGGGTCGTTACTGTCAGCAGCAGGCCGACAAACATCATCAAAGACTGGCGGCGGAACAGCCGGATAAAGGGCAGTAACAGCTTCATCTCAACGCTCCTCCCCTGACTCTGACTCTGACTTTGACTCTGGTTTTGATTCTGACTTTAACTCGGGCACGGCTTCCGCCTCAGCGCTCGCGGCAATCGGCGGCGCCGATGCCTTTGGCGCATCATCGAGGGAAACCGCCAGCGGCAGCTCATCCAGCATCTGCGCCAGTAAGCCCGGCTGCGCTTTGAGTTCGGCAAAAGTGCCCTGCTGCACCAGTTTTCCCTGATCCAGCACCAGAACTCTGTCCATCCGATCCAGTTGATCCAATCTGTGGGTCACCATAAGGCAGCTCTTGCCAGCCATCGCCTGCCACAGCGCGCTAAGCACCAGTTGTTCACTCTGGCTGTCGAGGCTGGCGCTGGGCTCATCGAGCACAAACAGCTGCGCCTGACGCCCAAGGGCGCGGGCCAACGCCAGCCGCTGCGCCTGCCCCACAGACAGGCCACCGCTGTATTCATCCAATTGGTGCGCCAGCCCATCCGGCAAGGCGCGAACATAGTCGGCCACCTTGGCCTGTTGCAGATAATCCCACAATTGCGCCTCGGTCAGTTCGGGCTGGCCGAGACGCAGATTATCGGCGATAGAGCCGTGGAACAGCTGCGGATTCTGGCCAAGCCAAGCGATACGGCTGCGACAGGCGGCAGGATCCAGCTCGGCCAGTTCAATACCATTGAGCTTTAAGCTGCCCTCATAGGGCAGAAAACCCAGCAGAGCGTTGAGCAAGCTGGTTTTACCGGCGCCACTCGGGCCCACCAAGGCCAGCTTCTCGCCCGCCGCTAAGCTAAAACTCAGCGGCCCCAGTAAAGGCACGCCGTCTATGCTCAATACCTTGAGATCCCGGGCCTGCAGTTCAATGCCCTCACCGGGGAGGGGCTGTTCACCACGCTTGAGCGGCTCAGGCAACTCCAGCAGTGCCATCAAGGATTCGGCGGCGCCCACCGCCTGGGCCTTGGCATGGTAGTGAGTGCCCATGTCGCGCAGCGGCTGATAAAACTCAGGTGCCAAAATCAGCACAAACATCCCGGTAAACAGGCTGATACCCATGCCGTAATGACCAAAGTCCAGGTGCCCCAGATAACTGAAGCCGAAATATACCGCCAAAATAGCGATGGATACCGCGGCGAAGAACTCCAGCACGGCGGAGCTGAGAAACGCCATTCTGAGCACTGCCATGGTACGCTCACGAAAATCTTCCGAGGCCTTGCCTATGGCGCGCTGCTCCGCTTCGGCGCGATAGAAAAGCTTGAGTGTCGGCAAGGCCTTGAGGCGATCCATAAAGTGGCCGCTCAATTGCTGCAGCGCACCGAAATGCTTGCGGTTGGCATCGGCGGCACCCATGCCGACCAAGACCATAAACAGTGGAATAAGGGGAGCGGTGCCGAGCAAAATCAGGCCACCGGCCCAGTTGATGGGGAACACACATACCAAGATGATCAGCGGAATAAAGGCCGCCAGGCTCATCTGCGGCAGGTAACGGCCATAGAAATCCTGCAAATCTTCTATCTGTTCCAGCACTATACTGGCCCAGCTGCCGACAGGCTTGCCATTGACAAAGGCCGGCCCCAGGCGTTCAAGTTTATTGAGCACGGCGGCGCGCATCTGCTCTCTGAGGCGTCTGCCGGCCTCGAAGCTGACCCGCTCTCTGAGCCAAGCGATAACTGCTCGCAGCAACACCAGAGTCGCAAAGGCCAACATATGCGGAATAAATGCCTGCCTATCAAGCTCGTCGATGATCAGCCCCTGCAGCACAGTGGCCAGCACCCAGGCCTGGCCCACCAGCGCCAAGCCGTTGAGCACGCCCAACAACACAGAGAGTTTAAGGAAGGGGCCACAGGCAGATTGTTGCGCTTTGAGCCAGCGACCGAGTTGTTTCTCTAAGGATTTGTCCATGGGATCCTACTGCAAAATCAGCTAATGACGCTGTTGCTGCCAAAGCAGCAAGGTAATAGCTTGACCTAAGGCGAATCGTTCGGTAGGCAAGCAGTATCGCAGGCATTGCCAAGGGAAGAAACCCGTTGCCCAGGAACTGTTACCGGACTCACAAAATTTGCGCCAGATCAAAAAAACGCACCATAAGCCAAGCAACTTAACCCCAGGTTAACGCCCTCCCCACAATCTACTTAATGCTAGATCTACTAACGTTAGAGGTTCGCTTCGATGGCGCAGCTACCGCTGTGAGCACACAGTGCATACTCACGGGTAATCCCCGCTCAATTGAGACGACCGACCAGAGATGGAGTGCCCTCAACGACTATGACCAAAACGCACCAGCACATGCCACAGCAACTTGAGCTGCTGCTTGAGCTCGGTTTCATTGCCAAGCATGCGCCACTGCTGCGGATCTTTATGCAGTGCCAGCGCCGCTTCCCCTATCAGACGGGCATCGAGCAGGCCATCCCGTGCCACCAAGGCGGCGAGCTTGGGCATGGCGGCGCCGCGAAAGTCCGGCGGCACCTCATCAACCGGCATTTGATAGCCCTGATGCCAACACAGCTGCAGTCGGTACTTGTCACACAAGCGCTGCATCAAAATCTCCATCTCTGTGCCTTTGAATGCCGGATCGGCCACCAAGTGAGTCAGATCCTCAGCTATCACCAGCTCACCGTGGCACTGAGCCTCAATGTAATGATCCAGATCACCGCTCATGGGGCGCTCAAACCTGGCTGCCACCCCCAAAGGCAAGGCATCAAGTAGATAATCGACCAAGGCCGCCGGGCGCAACTGACCTACGCCCAATGCCGAACTACGCTCAAAGCACTCATTGAACAGCGCGGCAAAAATATCTTCAAAGCAGGCCGCGGTGCCTTTTTCCCTGGGCTCACGGCAGGAGTCCAGATAACTGAATGTGCAGCGATGCAGCAACGCAGGTGATGACAACAGATAACAGCTGCCGAAACGGGCCGAGGGACCGTTTTGATGCATGCCCAGATCCAGGGCGCCGTATTTGGGGCGCCCTCTGGCGCCGCGATAACAGTCGCCGAATAGCTGGTTTTCCCAATGATCTCGCGGACCACCAACCTGAGGCGAGAGTTTGCCGTTGGATACCCGGGTTTCAAACTGGGTCTTGTAAATACCATCGGCCAGCATACCGGCCAACACAGGCCAGCCGCGGGAGTCGATTCTATCCGGGTGGAAATGAAAGGCGATACGGCCATGTTGAGCCAGCATATTCAGCCCGAGAGAGAGCCGTGCGGTGTCGATGGCGGACATCGACTGCACATTCTTGATCACGCTCAGGGCATACTCCCTGCGATGCAGGGCCTGCGCCTGTATATGCTCTATTGCCCCCATACACCTCACCGAGTCGAGGCCTGAATTTGGCTCTTGCTTTTCCAAGATAGGTTAAGCGGCTGCTTTGCAACAGTTAAAGTTAAGACAAGCGTAAAATAAAAGGGTTCAAGTTGGCTGCAATTAGCACTTTAGCCGCAAATGCTGTAAGCTTGCCGCCTTCGCCGCAACGCTGTGCATTGCGGCTCCCATATCTCAGCTCCGCGCTGTCAATTGAGAAGATTGCATGAGTTTTGCCTCCCTGGGCCTGTCGGCCCCGATTTTGAACGCTGTCGCCGAACAAGGTTACTCCACTCCATCCCCCATTCAAGCCCAGGCCATTCCCGCAGTATTGCAGGGACGGGATGTGATGGCTGCCGCCCAGACAGGGACAGGCAAAACCGCCGGCTTTACCTTGCCTTTGCTGGAGCGTCTCAATGGTGGTATTCGTCCGCGGGGCAACCATATCCGCGCTTTGGTGCTGACCCCCACCCGTGAGCTGGCCGCTCAGGTGGCCGAAAGCGTCAGTCTCTATGGCAAACATCTGGATCTGCGCAGCTCTGTGGTCTTTGGCGGTGTTTCCATTAACCCACAGATGCAGACCTTGAGAAAAGGGGTCGATATCCTGGTGGCCACACCGGGACGCCTGTTGGATCTGTACCAACAAAATGCCGTCAAGTTCGGCCAGCTGGAAGTGCTGGTGCTGGACGAAGCCGACCGCATGCTGGATATGGGCTTTATTCACGACATCAAAAAAATTCTGGCTTTGCTGCCGGCCAAGCGGCAAAACCTGATGTTCAGTGCCACCTTCTCTGACGACATTCGCCGCCTGGCCAAGGGCTTGGTGCACGATCCCGCCGAGATTTCCGTGGCGCCGGCCAACAGCACCGCCGAGCGGGTGAGCCAGAAGTTGCACCCGGTAGACAAGTCAAAGAAATCGGCGCTGCTGACCTCGCTTATCAAAGAGTACAAGTGGCAACAGGTACTGGTGTTTACCCGCACCAAACACGGCGCCAACCGTCTGGCCAAGCACCTGGATGGCAAAGGAATTGGCGCCGCCGCCATCCACGGCAACAAGAGCCAGGGTGCCAGAACCAAGGCACTGGCCGATTTCAAGAGTGGCAAGGTCAAGGTGTTGGTTGCCACAGATATTGCCGCCCGCGGCCTGGATATAGATCAGTTGCCGCAAGTGGTTAACTTCGATCTGCCCAATGTGGCCGAAGACTATGTGCACCGCATCGGCCGTACCGGCCGCGCCGGTGCCAGTGGTCAGGCAGTGTCGCTGGTAAGTGCGGAAGAATTCAAGCAGCTCAAAGACATAGAGCAGCTGATCGGCAAGACTATCGAGCGTGAAATCGTCAATGGCTTCGAACCTCAGGAAGCCTTGCCGGAATCGCGGCTCAACCCGAACAAGATAGGCCCGAAAAAGCCCAAGAAGCCGAAAAAGCCCAAAGAGGGGCATCAGGATGGCCAGCGTAGCAGCAACCTGGATAAAAGTAGTGGCAGCAAGCCGGCCAATGCTGAAAACCGCCATCGTCGTCCGGCTCAGGGCGCCAAAACCGAGGGTTCAAGTGCCAGACGCAAACCCGCGAACGCCAAGCCTCAGGGCGGTCGCTCCCAGGAGAGTAAGCCGCAAGGCGCCGGCAAGGGCAATAGCGGCTCAGACCAGCAGCGCAACAACCAGGCACAGCAACGCGACTCACAAGCGCGCGGCTCCCGGCAAAGAAATGAGCGCTAAGCTCAATCAAGCCTGAGATTGAAAGCCCACCCGAGTGGGCTTTTTCAATGCCGCAATCAATGCTGCAAGATTAGTCTGCCTAAAAACCATCCCCGCCTGTTACAATACCCCTTTACCATTTTTGCTCCATTTGCGAGCCCATAGGACACAGCTTGAGTGATTTACCCTTTTCCAGCCTGCCGTTGAAACCCGCCCTGCTGGCCACCCTGAACGATCTTGGTTTCACCGCCATGACCCAGGTTCAAGCCGCCAGCCTGCCGGCCATTATTGAGGGCCGCGATGTACTGGCTCAGGCGAAAACCGGCTCGGGCAAAACGGCGGCCTTCGGTCTTGGGCTGTTGAATCGACTCAATGTGAAACGTTTTCGGGTGCAGTCCCTGGTGCTCTGCCCCACCCGGGAACTGGCCGATCAGGTGGCCAAGGAACTGCGCCGTTTTGCCCGCGGCATTCACAACATCAAGATCCTGACCCTGTGTGGCGGTGTGCCTGTGGGGCCACAGATAGGCTCGCTGGAACATGGCGCGCACATTATAGTTGGCACACCGGGGCGGGTACTGGACCACCTGCAGAAGGGGCGTCTGGATCTGGGCGAATTGCAGCAACTTGTGTTGGATGAAGCCGACCGTATGCTGGAGATGGGCTTTGCCGATGCACTGAAGCAGATAAGCGCCTATATGCCGGACAAACGCCAAAGTTTGCTGTTCAGCGCCACCTTCCCGGAACCGATTGCCGAATTGGCCCGCGCCATGATGGATAAGCCGCTCAGCATCAAGTTGGAGCAGCAACATGATCAACTCAGCATAGCGCAGCAGTTTATCGAAGTGACAGACACCGCCTCCAGGCTGCAAGCGGTGGAAGCATTGCTACTGGCCCACAGGCCTGAGAGTGCCGTGATATTTTGCAATACCAAAAGAGAAACCCAGGAGCTGGCCGACAACCTGGAGCAGCAGGGCTTCAGCGTGCGAGCACTCCATGGCGATCTGGATCAGCGTGAGCGCGATCAGGCGCTGGTGCAGTTTGCCCTCAAGAGCGTGGTGGTGTTGGTAGCCACAGATGTTGCCGCCAGGGGCCTGGATATCGAAGCCCTGGATCTGGTGATCAACTATCAACTGGCGTTCGATCCCGAAGTGCATGTGCACAGGGTCGGTCGTACCGGCCGCGCCGGTGCCTCGGGCCAGGCCGTCAGCCTGGTAGGCCCCAAAGATGGCATGCGAATGGCGCTGCTGGAGGATATCTTTGGCCCGCAAACCATGAGTGAACTGCCAAAGCCCGGCAGTTTTTCCTCTGCGCCGATAAGAGCGGCCATGCGCTGCATCCGCATTGAAGGCGGCAAGAAGCATAAGCTGCGCCCGGGGGATATTCTTGGAGCCATCACAGCCGACAACCGCCTGACCGGCGCCGATGTGGGCAAAATACAAATTCAGGATATCTGGTCTTATGTAGCGGTGCGCAGCGAGTGCGCCAATACTGCGGTCAAATTACTGAGTGAGCGCAAGCTCAAAGGCAAGTCATTCCGCGCCTGGGCGATGAAACCTTAAACCGAAACCCTCAATACCGCCAAAGGCGGTGGTTTAAGGATGATAAAAATGCCTGCATCAATTGCAGGCATTTTTATGCTTATCCACATAGCTGCCGCCAGCCAAATAGCGTTAGGCAAAAACCATCAGCAAGCCTCTGGCATTTGTCAGCAAGTTGGCCGCGTTCAACCGTATTTTAGCGCGTGGAGGCCAAACTCTGTTCGCTAGTGAGATTCAGGCTCGCAATCCCGGCATTAATATCCCGCGCCAGCTTTTCAAGCCCCTGGGAGAGGCTCTCGACCAGCGCCGGGTATCCGTCTGAAGCCAGGGGCACGTCATAATGAAAGTCGGCCTGCAGTACTTGTTCACCGGAAGAGTTACTGATGCGCCAATCGCCCCCAATCAAAGCATCGCCGCTGTATCGTCCGTGAAACTCGTTGAAACCTAAAGTCAGGGTTAATGGCTGCTGCGCTGGTATATTGACCGAGGCCTCACGCGGGCATTCATGGGCCAATAAAGACGCCATCTTGACCTTTATCTGCTCACTGATATCGCCGGCCCACAGATGCTGACGGGCGATAGCCAATTCATGGTTTGAGACCTGATAAACCAAACCATTACCCGCCAGAAAGTCAGCCATTTCAACCCCGGCGAGGCGCCATTGGCACTGGCGTAGAGGGGGTGTTGCTCTCGCTTCAGAAGTTGCCTGCGGCGCTTTACCCAAGAAGTAAGTGGTTACCTGGGGTTGGCTGGAGCAGCCGGCCAATACCAGCAGTAGAGAAAACAGGATAATTCGCATATCAATCGGCCTTTTTCGGTGTCGGATCGGCGGCAGTATCTGCCCCCATGATCAAGAGGTTGGGTTTTTCATTCAGTTGCCGTGACAAGGGCTGCAACTCCCGCATCACAGCCTTGAGCTGTTTCAGGCTGGATTGCAATTCGGCGTACATGGCCGAGTCCTGGCCATAATCCTGCGCCATCCCTTGAAATTCCCGCAGCGTGTTTTGCAGTTCACCCGGTAAGGCCTGCATCTCCTGTTGCTTAAGCAACTGCTCCAATTTTTGCCCCACCTTGTCCCATTGCGCCAAAGCGGCACTGGTGTTTTCCAGGGTATGGTTGACCCCCTGGAAAGTGCTCTCCAGTGGTAAGTTATTTAATTTGCTGATCAGTTGCCCCACCTGCTTTTGTATTTCGGCCACTCCGGCACGCTTGGTAGGAAACAGTGGATACTCCATAAAAGTCCCGGCCTGGTATGGCTCGGCATCCGGATACAGATCCAAGTCGATGAACAGCGCACCGGTTAACAGACTCCCTGTCTTGAGGCTCGCTCTCAGGCCCGCCCCCAAGTCTCTTTCTATTTCTGAGCGCAGCTGCTCAAGCCCCGTCGACTCGGCGTTTTCAAATACTCGTGCCAGCTCAATTCTGACCAATACAGGAATGGTGCCATTGCTGAGTCCTGCACCATGGACACCATATTGCTGCAACGTCAGCGGTGCCTTGACCACTTTACCTATGGTAATACCGCGGAATTCGACGCTGGCGCCTTCATGCAGCCCCCGCACCGACTCATCAAACAACATGACATATTCCAAATACTGGCTGTAAAGGCTCTGACTGGCCAGCTCTTGCGAATCATAGAGAGGGAAATTATCCTCACCATCCTCAACCTTTTCCCCGGCCAAACGCCCCTCAGGCAAGCCAAAGCTGACGCCTCCTCTGAGCAATGACTCCAATGAACCCACCTGCAGATCCAGCCCCTTGGCAGACAGCTGCATATTCAACCCCGAAGCCAGCCAAAATTGGCTGTTGCTGCGCACCAATTCATCATAGGGTTTATTGATAAACAGCTGGTAAAACGCCTGGCGTTTATCGGTATCAAAGCCGGTGCTTTCCACTCTGCCAACTGTGAACCCTTCGTAGAGTACAGGGTCGCCGACGCCAAGCTTGCCCGCCTGACGGCTATTAAGCACTACTCTAATGCCCTGTTCATCGGCCGAGGCCACCGGAGGGTTCTCCAGTACATTGAACTCATAATTGGCGACGGCAGATCTTCCCGGCTCCAACTCTATGTAGGCACCGGACAACAAGGTATCCAGCCCTGTGATCCCCTCTTTGCCGATCCTGGGCTTCACCACCCAGAAGCGGGCGTCTGTGGTCAGCATTCTCTCGGCGTCCGGCGACACTCTTGCCGTCGCAATAATCGCGCTGTAATCATCACTCAATTTAATGCTCTCAATCACACCAACATTGACATTACGTGACTTGAGAAAGGTTTTACCCACCTCAATGCCTTCGGCAGTCTTGAGGTGTAGCTTGATCTCACTACCGAGTTGATCGAAGTAGTCATAAAGCATCCAGCAACCGATCACCAGTGCAACTATAGGTATCAACCAAACGGCCGACACCTTGGTGGCTGGGGACTCTTCGGCCCGGACATATTCGTCATTTAACATAGATTCACTCATATTATTCATGGGTAGACTTTTTAAGCCCTGACTGACTCCAAAGCACCCTGGAATCAAAACTAATGGCAGACAGCATGGTCAAAATCACCACCATGGCGAAGGAGAGTGCCGCGGGTCCCGGCTTGATGGCCATAAGCTCATCCAACTGAACCAGAGCGGTCAACAAAGCCACCACAAAGATATCTATCATGGACCAGCGGCCAATGAATTCGGTTACCCGGTACAGCGACTGATTGCGACTCTCTTTGCCCTTTACCCGCCCTTTGCCCGCCTGGTGAAACAGATAAGCCAGAGACAGGATCTTGGCGGTAGGGATCACTATGCTGGCCAGAAAAATCACCGAAGCCACAGGATAGGAACCCAGATGCCAAAGCAAGACCACACCGC
Organism: Shewanella indica; assembly: GCF_033842865.1. Classification (NCBI taxonomy): domain Bacteria; kingdom Pseudomonadati; phylum Pseudomonadota; class Gammaproteobacteria; order Alteromonadales; family Shewanellaceae; genus Shewanella; species Shewanella indica. The sequence continues at coordinate 2,316,104 of NZ_JAWXXR010000001.1, read as the reverse complement.
TGATTATGGTCGAGGCCTCGGTCTGCCCAACGCTGGTGGTATACATGATGGGATAGAAGTTGGCCGGTATATAAAACACCACGGCGGCCAGCAAAAAAGCCCAGGCGGTTTGCATACTTTGCAGCGGAATATAGGGCTGAACCCCGGCGCCGCAGCGGCAGCAGTTTTTACTCGACACCAGATTTAATTGACCGCAGATATGGCAGGAATCATGGTTATGATTCAGATGACTGTCGCCGCTATGAACCTTGGCAATCTCTTCTCTGGGTGACAAGCGATCCCAGATCCACGAGCTGTCGATGACGGAGACAAACTTCACCAATAGCATGCTGTAGAGGCAAAAAGCCCAGAAAGATGGCCCGAAACCGACATCTGCCAAGGCGATGATCTTCACCATGGCCACCAAGATCCCTACCAGAAACACATCGGCCATCAACCAGGATTCAAACTTGAAAATAAGCTTGCTGCCCACTCGGGCCCAACCTAAAGATACAGCTCTCCCCAGGCTCGCCAGATAACCCAGGCGATAGATGCACATGGCAAAAAGGATATAGATCAGCGGTAAGATCACCACGCACAGTAAGATCACCAACGCCAATATGCTGTTGCTGGCGTAATGCATGCTGACCAAGGCGCCCCAGAGGCTGACCTTTTGCGACAAGCCCTGGACACTGAAAGACAGAAAGGGAAACCCCAGGCTCAAGGCCAACAGGATAAGGGTTGCCAAACCGTAGGCCCAAACCTGCTGAAACGGTGCCTTCAAGGCTGACTGTAAGCCGTGATGACAGCGAGGACAGCTCACCTTGTTGCCGGGTTTGGGCTCGCTAAAAGCACTCACCAAACCGCACTCTTCACAGGCCTGCAGCTGGGTATTTTGCCCTTGGCGGCCAGCATCTTCCGGCGGGGTATTTAACGGCTTCACAATAACTCCTGTGATTTTCAGTGTGACCAGACTCAGCGGTTCACTCAGGAAAAAGCGGGTGCAGGGATAGACTCACACAAAGTCCCTGCACCTAAGATCAACGCCTTATTGTTGCGACTGGGTTTGCTCCAAGCTCCAGTCGCCCCCGAGCGCCTTATACAGAGTGACAACAGTAGAGGCGGTATTGAGCCTGGCCACCACTTCGGCATCCTGAATGTTGTTTTTGACGTTCTGGGCATTCAACACACTCAAGTGGTTCTCAAGCCCGGCTCGATACAGGGAGGTGGCCTTGGTCACCGCCGTCTCGGCCTGAGTCTCAGCTTTGACTATATGCTTATGATATTCTTGGCTATTGCCATAGAGTCTCAGTACAGTTTCCACCTCATTGATGGCGTTATTGACCGTCTGTTGGTAACTCATCACAGCGGTCTTGAAGCCACTCTCCTGGATATCAACCATGGCTTGAGTCCGACCGGCATCGAAGATATTCCAGTTGAACCCTGCCGCCAGCGCCCAAGTGGTAGAGCCAGAGGAGAAGAGATCGTCAAAGTGATCTGCCGATATCCCCGGGGCGCCGGTCAGATAAAAGCTGGGGTACTTGGCGGCAATGGCAGCCCCCAACTCCTGGTTCTTGGCGGCAATTTCCCGCTCGGCCAAGGCGATATCCAAACGCCGGGTCAACAATTCAGAAGGCACCCCGGTCGGGATCAACTGCTGCATCTGCGGCAATGCGGCATCAGTCAAACGCGCCTGGGTTTGGTTGATATTCTCCCCAAGCAGCAACGCCAACCGATGCAGATGCGCCTGCTTGGCCGAGTCCAGCATGGGCAGCATCGCCTTGGTCGTCGCCAGCGCCGCCTTGGCATTGGCTACATCCAGGCTGGAGCCATAACCATGGCGCTCCAGCGATTCCACCAGTGCCAGCACCTCTGTCTGCTCCTTGATATTCTTGGCCGCGATCAGCATCCGCTCCTCGGCGCCGCGATATTGCAGATAGTTATCTATGACTTCGGCCGTCATCAGGGTGGTGAGGTTGGCTTTCAGTATTTTTGCCTGCTCAACCCGAATTTCGGCGGCCCGGCTCAGGCTATCTATACGACCAAACAGATCGGCCTCCCAGGCTATCGTCGCCCCGAGAAAGCTGCTATTGGGGTCTCGGTCCATCAGTTTGACGCTGCCGCCACCGAGGGCATCGGGCAAGGCGACGCCGGAAACGGCGCCCCCCATCATGGGATCGTTCTCGCTGATCCGCAGATCCATATACCCACCGCCCAGAGAAACCGAAGGCAACTTCAAAGATGACACTGCTGTTTCGTAGGCCTGGGCCGAACGGATCCGCTCGGCGGCGATTTTCAGGTTGATGTTTTGCTGCTGGGCCGCGGCTACCAAGGCATCCAATTGCGGATCATTGAACTGCCGCCACCACTCTTGATAGTCAAGGGCCTGAGCCGCCACGCCTTGGGTATCGGCATTGAAATACAGCTCACTGACCTTCACGCTCGGCAACTGATAATCAGGTGCCATGCTGCAACCACTGACCAGGGTTACACCGACAATGGCAGCCAAAATATGCTTCTTCATTACTTCACCTCTTTGGCTGTCAATACAGGCTGTGATGGGGCTGCCAACTCAATTTGTTCGGCTTCTCTTTGTTCATCCCTATGATAAAACAGGCGATAAAGGGCCGGCATTACAAACAGTGACAGCACGGATGCGGCGGTGAGACCGCCAATAATGGTGGCCGCCATCTGATCAAACAGGCGATCGGTAAGCAGAGGGATCATCCCCAGCGCCGTAGTCAACGCCGCCATTGAGATCGCCATGGTTCGATTCAAGGTCGCGGCCTTGATCGCCTCGGCGATGCCCGAACCGTTACGACGCTCAAGCTCTATCTGATCCATCAGGACAATGCCGTTTTTGATGATCATGCCCGAGAGGCAGATCATGCCGACTATCGCCATAAAGCCGAAGGGTTTATCCAGCAACAACAAGCTCCAGACAATGCCGATGGAGGCCAGTGGCAAGGTGATCATGATGATCAAAGGCTGGCGGAAGGCATTGAACATGGCGACCAGAATGATCAGCATCAACAAGGTGGCCTTGGGGTTTTGTTCCAGCAAGTCATCAATAGAGCGCTGCTCGTCATAGTATTCACCACCCCACTCCATCTTATAACCGGCCGGCAAGGCAATGGCTTCAATCTCGGCGGCAATCTGCTGACGAACATTGGATGCGGTGTCGCCGCTAACTCCGGCCTGAACCGTAATAGCCGGCAGCCGGTTGCGACGCCAGATCATGCTTTCTTCACCCTTGATCTCTATGCTCTCAACCACTTGCCCCATAGGCACGCTGTGAGTGCCCAGTAAAGAGCGCACCGGAATATTCTCAAAATGCTCCAAAGTCGCGTTGGCGCTGCGCAGCTTAATAGGAATAAGGTCATCCCCATGCCTCATGGTGCCCACCTGGCTGCCTTCGGTCACCCGATTGATGGCATTGGCAATATCGGTTCGGGTCACGCCGGCGAGGCGCGCCGCATGCAGGTCCACCATAGGCGTCATCACCTTGCTTTCCTGGCGCCAATCGTCGCGAACATATTTGAGATTGGGGTGTGAGACCATCACAGCCTTTGCCTCATCGGCCAGGCGATGCAGCACCTCGGGATCCGGGCCAATAAAGCGCGCTTCAATCGAATACTTATCCTTGGTCGCCAGCTTGAGATCCCTGAATCTCGGCTCGGCATAGGGGAATTGCGCCTTTAACCAGGCATCACCACGACTGACCAGGGGCTCAATATCCTCATAGTTGCGAGTGTTGATCAGTATCTGACCATAGCTGGAGTCCAGCGGCTCGGGTTCAACTGTCACCGAAAAACGCGGTGCACTCTCGCCGACCGAGCTGGAGATACTTTCCACCTCTGGCTGCTGCAATAACCAGGCTTCGACCTTTCGCATATCGGCAGAGGTCTGCTCTATGCGGCCACCGTTGGGCAACCAGTAATCCAAAAACACTATCGCCCGGTCCGATGACGGCATGAAGTTCACCTTCAGCAGCGGTGCGGCCAACAGGGTGCCGACCAGTAAAGGGACAACATACAGTAAGGTTTTCTTGGGGTTTTCCACTACCCAATCAACTGCATTTTCATACATCAGCCAATAACGAGAAGGGGCTTTCGCCTTGTCTTCATCAACGGCCGTGCCGAGGAAGAACCAGCACATCAGCGGCGTGACTATCATGGCGATTACCCAGGAAAGCAGCAGTGAACTGCACAGCACCTGGACGATGGACAAGGAGAACTCGGCCGAATCGGTTTGTGACAGCAATACCGGCGCCGTACCCATAGCGGCAATCACAGTCGCCGCCAGCAGCGGAACCGCCATCTCCTTGATGCTATCGATAACCGCCTGGGTACGCTCTATCCCTTGTTTAATCTTGGCCTGGAACAGATCCACTATCACAATGGCGTTATCCACCAGCATCCCCAAGGCCAAAATAAAGGAACCCAAGGAGACCCGCTGCAGATCCACATTGGTCAAATTCATATAAACCAGGGTAAAGAGAATTGTCAGCAACAAACTGGCACCGACAATCGAAGCACTGCGCCAGCCCATGAAGATCAGCAGCACAACCACAACTATCACAATACTTTCAATAAGATTACTGATGAAGTTATTGACCGACTTCTGCACCTCTTCCGGCTGATAAGCGATAACCCCGATACCGGCACCCGCAGGCAATTCGGCCTGATAATCTGCCAGCACCTGTTTAAGGGTGTCGCCTATGCTAACCACATTGATACCGTTAACCGGGCTCACAGCCAGAGTAACCGCTTGTTGGCCATTAAAACGGCTCAAAGTAGTGGCAGGATCCTGATAATCCATAGTGATATCGGCGATATCGCCCAAGCGGATCACCGCCGAGTTCAAACCATTGATCCCGGTTTGAATACTGACGTTACGAATATCATCCACAGTTTGGAAACTGCCGCCCTGCTCTACCCGCAGGTTTTCAATCCCGAGATCAAAGTCACCGGCGGTCACTGGCATATTCTGGCTCTGCAACTGATCGATCAGTTGCAGCATGGTCAGGCCGGTTTCGCTCAGACGTTCTTCCGAGATGCGGATATTGACCTCCTGCTCGTGAATGCCGTGCAGTTGCACTTTTTTCACGCCATCAACTGCCTTGATCCGCCGCTGTAATTCCCTGGCGTGGTCTTTCATCTCCGCCATGTTCATGTTGTCGCCATAGACCGCAAACAACATGCCGTAGACTTCGGAAAACTCATCCTGGACTATGCTGATCTGCGCCTGCATCGGCAGCTCCAGCTTCACATCTTCCACTTTGCGGCGCAGCAAATCCCACTGCTGCGGCAGTTCGTCAGAGTTCACCTTCTCTTTGAGATCAACAAAGATCATCGAGCTACCGGGACGGGACAGTGAGCGCAGTTTCCACAGCGACTCCATCTCCTCCAACTTGGTCTCGACCTTGTCAGTCACCAACTGTTCCACTTCCTTGGCATCGGCTCCTGGATAGAGAGTCACGATAACCGCGCTTTTAACCGTAAATGAAGGGTCTTCCAACTTCCCCAGATCAAAATAGGAGTAGATCCCGGCGATCATGCCAAGAATCGTGAAAAAAATGACAAAGGTTTTTTGTCTCAGTGCAAAGGTAGACAGATTCATGACTTAACCTGCGCCTCGCCCAATACCTCCACCTTGTGTCCATTTTCCACAAAGGCACCACCGGCCAAAATGATACGTTCACCTTGCTGGAGATCGCCGGAAACACAGATAGAGTCGTCGGTTTGACTCATGGCTTTAACCGCTACCGCCTTGGCATGCTCATTCACCACCCGATTAACATACAGCTGACTCTTTTGACTGGATACCGCCATCGCCGGAATACAAAACACCGGCGCTTGGCTGGCGTAAGGTAAGTTCACCGCCACATTGACCGCCTTTCCGGCGACCAACTCCTTGGGTGCTTGTTTCAGGGCAAAGGTCACTTCATAGGTGCGTTTGAGCCTATCGGGGACACTGGCAATCTGGGTGATCTCAGCCGCAACCGAACCTTCAGCATTGAACCAGGAGACTTCACCGTTTGCGCCCTGGCGTAGATTCCAAATTTGACTTTCAGAGACATCGACCACGGCATTAAGCGTGGTGGGTTGATGTATGGTGACTATCTGAGTGCCAACATCCACCAGCTCATATCGGTCGACAAAGCGCTTACCTATGACGCCGTCATAGGGAGCTTTGAGAGAGGTATAAGCCAGAGAGTCCTGGGCCTTTTTCAAAGATTGCTTCAACAGTTCAACACCCGCCTTGGCGCGGGCTTCGGCGCTGATAGCCCGATCCAGTTTGACCCCGGCTATCGCCTTATCATTAATAGCGGCGCGAACCCGCTTAAGTTCAATGGCTGCCAAACGATGTGCAGCCTCGGCCTCGCTGAGTCTGGCCTCAAGCTCCATCACACTGACCCGGAAGTCATGGGGATCCAGACGAGCGATGACTTGGCCCTTTTTAACCTGACTGCCTTCATCAGCCAAGATCTGCTCCAGTGTGCCCGGCACCCTAAAAGACAGCTCAGCCGTTTTGTCTGATTCCAGAATGCCACTGAACTGATGCACTCTATCACTGACCGGAGCCGGAAGCTCCATCACCTGAACCAGTGGAAGCGCGGTCGAGGCCGCCTGTGGCTGCTCACTGTTGCCACAACCCCACAGCATGAATACCACGCTGCTGCATAGCAGGCTTAACTTAAGCCCGGTCGGTTTTACTCTTGTCACTGCAATTTCCTAACTACTTGAATCAATTGCGGCACAGAGTAATGCCGAGCCATATTTAAAACAATAACATATATTTACACATCAATGTCATGAAATTCGTGACAATCTACAGATCCAACTTACGTGCTTCTTCAATAATACTGTCAATCAATAACCTGGCCGCATGGGTCATCCCCTTGCGGCTGGGATAAACCAACCAAACGTCATCAACATAAACTTCACACTCGGGCAGTACTTCCTGCAACTCGCCCGATTTAACGTGTTCTGCAGCGCTCAGTTCAGCCAACAAACTGATACCTGCACCATTCATAACAGCATGTTTTACGTAGGAACTATTGTTGGAAATCAGCCGGCTATGGGTGCGGTACTCGCCCTGATTAAAAATCCATTTATCTTCCAGCTCACCGTTAGCCAAACGGTGAATGATCAAGGCGTGATTATCCAGATCATCTATCGATGTGGGCATGCCATGCTCCGCGATATAATCCGGGCTGGCATAGAGTTTTCGCAATCCTCTCATCAAAGGGCGGGCCACAAAGGAGCTGTCTTTCATCTCACCTATATGAACACAGGCATCCAGACCATAGGTCAAAATATCGTGGTATCCCAGGTTGCTTACATGAGTTTCCAAAGTAATCAGCGGATAGGTTCGAAGGAATTCCTGCAACAGGTTGTGGGCGACAATATCGGCATCGCCAATTAAACCCAGTTTGACCGAGCCCGTTGGCATATTCCTTTGGTTCTTTATCGACTCATTTAACGACTCTAATCTGGGAATAATCTCCAGCAGCTGCTGATAGTAGATTTCTCCGGTTGGCGTCAGAGTCAGCTTACGTGTGGTTCTGGTAAAGAGTTTGCTACCTAAGTCAGCCTCCAACTCACCAATACGGCGGCTGACATAGGCTCTTGGAACACCTATGGAACTGGCGGCTGCGGCAAAGCTGCCTAGATCCACAACCGATAAAAATAATCTGAGGTCGTCAATTTTCACTGTTTTCTTCTCATGCCAAACATAAGTTACACACTATGCCTCTAAGGAGACCAAGATGACAAATGTGGAATATCAACAGCTCAGATAACGCATGAGCATGGCTCCGCACTGCCTGTCACAATCCCACCGTCCTTTACTCATTGTAAGTCATTAACTCATAAAAAGGTGTTATTGAAGCCCTATCAAGCTCTACAGTTACAAAATAATTCAGTATAAATTCAAAAAACAACAATTGAACCTCAACGTTCTCACAAATCACAAACCGATAACCATACTTACATTATAAAAAATACACTTGTAAATAATATCGACCTATAAAAACTGGACGCGACAACGCCTCAGCTTGCTATTGGATTCTCATTAAACTACATTCAACACATAACAGATTAACATTTAATAAACTCGGCCACACCCTGACTGATTCAGCCTTATACATCCAACATTGAAAGCCTCAACCTTGGCTCTATAAACAATAATATATTCCAACACAATAAACACTTAACCTAAATATTACCCAGGGATTCATTCAGAAAAGAAGCCCCCTGAAACATTCATATCTTTCACATTCTGCAATCAAGAAATCAAAGTTACGGGGATATAAGTCGTTTAACGGAATTTATTTGATTATTGTTTTTCGTCTAAATTATATCTGGTTCAGCTTTCACTCTTTTCAAGCTCGAAATTGGTAACAATCTCAACATCCGATGGAACAATATTTTCCATATAAAGCAATAACCCTCCATTAAAAACATCTATTGTCCAATTACTAGTTATAGCAGAGCGTATTCAAACTCGTAGTAGTGCTGAACATTTTTAATACCTATAACCATGTTACCTCTCAGGTAATTCTCCCAAGCCAGAATCAGGCATCACTTCAATGATTAGCTTGTCAACACCTATATTGATACATCTGAACACCACATTATATAAACGGCGGCTGAAAGCACAATTTCCGCCAATTACAGTCTATCCGAGGCATCAGTGAGGTATGTTTAACATAAGATGATGCCCCCCTTACTTTCTACAATCACCCGACGCCTTGCTCCCCATTAACTGATGACAAGGCAGGACAATTCGCGATAGCATAAATAAATGAAAACCATCATTCACTAAGCAACTAATTTTAATTGCAAATATGGTTTTTTAACGAAAACATGATGGGAAAAGCCTCACTACAAACTACGCGCAACAAGGACTTTGCATGAAACAAAGATTGGTATTTCTTGGCCTGGCCCTGGGTGGCCTAACCCTCAACGCCAACGCTCAGCAGTGCGATCTCAGCATAACAGGTACTGTGCCCGAAGGGATTAGCCTGGATAAGTTGATCGTTTCCACCTATGACAAGGAGCTGCCGGTCACCAGCAGGGACTACTCCCTGTGCGCCAGTAAGCAAGATCTCCAAGTCGTCGGCCGCCATAGCCCCAACAACACCATCTACCTGATGGATAAGAGTGGTGCCATCCCCAGAGGCATCTATACCGCCGAAGTGTTTGTCCAGAGCAAGGCGATCACCCTGGGCCCGGCTTCCAGTTTGACCAAGCAAGTCTGTAACCTGCGCTGCGGCTACTATGCCAGCCAAAGGGTGCAGAACTCCAAAGAGTTGCAACAACTGGCGGCCGAATACCAACTGCTGTCCGCCACTGATGGCAAGGCGATTGGCGCCTTCCTTAGCCAAAACCAAGCCAAATTAGATCGAATCTACTATGGCGATATCCACCCTAAGCCATCAGCCCCAATAAGCACAGGCGATCTCTGGGTCGATCCCTACAGCGGCGCGGGACTCTACTTCGATGCCCCCGAAACCATACTCAACAGCACCTTTAGAGATTATGTGAGCTCCGAAGCCAGAGCGGCGCGGCAGCAGGATGAGGCTGTCGCCGAAGCGATGAAGCAGCATAAAGCTTCACTACAAGGCTTAATGAAGGGTTTCAACAGTTGGCAAGAGCGGGTGGAGGCCGTCAACAGAGTCAGCGCTGAGCTAAAGGCCAGCCAGGATCCGGCGGCGATAAAGGTGGCGCAAATATTCGAGCGCGGCCTTGAAGAAGCCGAGGCGACTCTTAAAAGTTACCTTACCAACGACAACAAGACCCCAATCGCATCTCTGACCCAGGCCAACAAGACCTTCGAACTCTTGTTGGCCGACTGGACCAACGCCGCCTATATCCACAGCAAGGACAAACAGGCCTTCGCAGCCCTGTTCAGTGAGCAGTTTAAGCAGCAACTGCCGATACAAGATCGCGAGTTGGACAAGGCGCTGAGCCGCCTTATCGATCTGCCAAATCATCTGGGGAAGTTGTCTATCGAGGATGGTTATCAGAACATTCAGCTGGAGTTTAACAATCTCCTGCCAGACTCGAACCAACGCTATGACTTTAAGGATGCCCTGCACAGCGTTAGCTTCGTGTATGAGAAGGGCGCCTGGCGACTCGACAGCGTCAGCCAGCTACCCATCCGTCACTATGACAAGAGCTAAATGTAAAATATGAACCAAGGGGCGAGTTTGAATCAACACCTCAGCCCCTTGATAATCCCCCCCTTTATAACGGCAGTAAAAAGTAGAGGTTAAGCGACCATTAAAGGTGGTCACCCATGATTGTATTGCTTCCAATTGGTGATATTACGCTTTGACTTGCCCATGACATTGACCGTAAACCTGCGATGCAAGATCTGATCATGAAGTGCCAAAAAGATTCCACTGATTTAGGCAACAAAAAACCGCCGAGTCACTTCAGCCCCTAAAACCAATGCACCCATTTCAAACTGTTTGCGGCTGTGGCTAAGCCGTCAAGGAAGCTCAGCCCATGAGCATACAATGAGTATGTGATTGGGGGAGCAGGCGCAGACAATAACGCCACAGTCGTCGAGGGCTGACACACTTCAATCCCTAAACCAATGCACCCATTTCAAACTGTTTGCGGCTGTGGCTAAGCCGTCAAGGAAGCTCAGCCCATGAGCATACAATGAGTATGTGATTGGGTGAGCAGGCGCAGACAATAACGCCACAGTCGTCGAGGGCTGACACACTTCAATCCCTAAACCAATGCACCCATTTCAAACTGTTTGCGGCTGTGGCTAAGCCGTCAAGGAAGCTCAGCCCATGAGCATACAATGAGTATGTGATTGGGTGAGCCGACGCAGACAATAACGCCACGGTCGCAAACAAAAAGTAAAACACTGCAGTCTGATCGAGGGCTGACAAAGCCGCCGAGTCGCTTCAGTCCCTGAGCCTAGTTATCCTAGGTGATGGGATGAAGCTACGCTGGCAATACCGTCAGCCTCGAAGAACAGGCTGCAGATTCAGTAGTCGAAACCAGGCTGCGCTTTAACCCCCGCCTCAAACGCATGCTTCACGCTATTCACCTCACTGACAGTATCTGCCAATTCAATCAGTTGCCTGTGGCAGTTGCGGCCGGTGATGATCACATGCTGCATGGGGGGACGATTCTGCAACGCATCTATCACTCGCTGCAGATCCAGATAGTGGTAGCTGACCATATAGGTGAGTTCATCGAGCAGCAGTATGTCTATGCTGGCATCCTGAAGCCATTTTTCGGCGGCCGCCCAGGCCTTTTCGGCGGCGGCGATATCCTTGGCTTTATCCTGGGTGTCCCAGGTAAAGCCTGTGCCCATGACTTCGAACTTGACCCCGGCGCCTTCCAGTAGCTTGCGCTCACCGCACTCCCAGGTGCCCTTGATAAACTGCACCACGGCGCCCTGCTTGCCATGACCGACCGCGCGGGCCAGAGTGCCAAAGCCGGAAGTGGACTTGCCCTTGCCGTTACCTGTCACGACCAGGAGTATGCCCTTCTCTTCGGTGGCGGCCGCGATTTTGGCATCCACCGCCGCTTTCACTTTCTGCTGCCGCTGTTTATGACGCTCTGCCTTGATATCGGTTTGATTATTATCGGTCACCCTGGCCTTCCTCTTTGAATATGTTGATTATTTTATTGAAATCCAGATGTTGCTCCAGCACATCGGCCAAACGATCCAGCTGTTGCTGGCGCTGCTGATTGATATCCACGGCATGGCCCTGTGGCGCCGTCATCCCGGCCCAGGCGAGCAGCAGCTCACAGGCCTCTGGGCTGTCAAACAGGCCATGCAAATAACTGCCGAGAATTTGATTATCCTCCGACAGCAGGCCTTCGCTGCGGACTGCTGTGATTTGTGTAGGCCCTGCGATTTGTGAAGGTACTGTGGTTTTTGCAGGCTTAGTGATTTTTGCAGGCTCATTGATTTTTGCGGGCTCAGTGGCGCTGACACAGTTGGCGTCACCGCCTCGCTCATTAAGCAACAGTGGCTGCATGCATCTGTCCGGGATCCGCGACGCTCCGCAGTGGATCTCATAGCCGGAGACTGACGCCGATGATTGGCCAAGCCTCAGGGTACCGCTGACATTGAGCAGCTGTTTTTCGACTTGCAGCTCGGTAGTGAGCGGCAGGTAGCCCAGTCCTTGGCTGGTACCGGGCAAGTCTTCCAGCCCCAAGGGGTCGGCAATGCTCTGCCCCAGCATCTGAAAGCCGCCGCAGATACCGATAAGCTTGCCGCCATAGCGCAGATGGCGAGCTATGCCCTTATCCCAGCCCTGTTGGCGGATAAAAGCCAGGTCGGCGCGCACATTCTTGCTGCCGGGCAGCAGCAGGAGATCCAGCCCAGGAAGTTCGCCCTGATGGGTCGGCCCTATATAATAAAACTCGATATCCGGATGCAGCCGCAGCGGGTCAAAGTCGGTATGGTTGCTGATCCTGGGGTACACCAAGACGCCGACTCGCAGTCGCGTCCCAGTTTGAGCTGTTTCAGATTGAGCTCGTGCTGATTGAGCTGTTGTCGGCTGCTCGGTAGTTCCCCCCTGAGACTGAGCAGTGGGCTGTACCAGTGCATCTTCGGCGTCCAGATGCAGGGCATCGAGGTAGGGCAATACGCCCAATACCGGCTTGCCGGTGTGAGCCTCAAGCCAATCCAGCCCGGACTGCAGCAATGAGATATCACCGCGAAAACGATTGATCACAAAGCCTTTTACCCGCGCCTGCTCACTCTCGGACAGCAGGGCCAAGGTACCGACCAGGTGGGCAAATACCCCGCCCTTGTCGATATCGGCGATGAGGATCACCGGGCAGTCCACCGCTTCGGCAAAGCCCATATTGGCAATATCGCCCTGGCGCAAATTGATTTCGGCCGGGCTACCGGCGCCTTCTACCAGCAGCCAGTCAAACTCCTGTTGCAACCTGTGCCAGGATGCCAACACCGCCTGCATGGCAGCGGCTTTATAGTCACGACTCTCGGGGCCGAAAAAGGCGGCGGCTTCCAGGCTGGTCAGCGCCTTGCCCTGAATAATCACCTGCGCCTTGGTATCTGAGCTGGGTTTCAGCAATACCGGGTTGAAGTCGATTCTCGGCTCAAGACCGGCGGCCACCGCCTGCAGCGCCTGGGCCCGGCCAATTTCACCGCCATCCCGGGTGACGGCGCTGTTGAGCGCCATATTTTGCGGCTTGAAGGGCGCCACTCGCTGACCATGACGATGAAACACCCGGCAGAGTCCGGCCACCAAGGTGCTCTTACCGGCATCCGAAGTGGTGCCCTGCACCATAAGGCTGCGGCCAGGCCGGGCCAGAGCCGACAATTCAGCTTTAAGTTCTGCGCCATTATGGGGTACTGGATTACTCATACCTTACCCCGCTGATCTGGGCTTGTACCCGAAACGCTCAAGCCCAGGGAGCCACTGCTATCAGAGCTCACAGGCTTTAACGCCAGCGGTAAACCTGCGACCACCAGAGTGACTGTGTCGGCCTTTGCGGCCAGCGCCTGATTGAGCCAACCGGCCTCATCGACAAAACGCCGACTCAGCTCCCCAAGCGGCACTATGCCGGATCCGACTTCGTTGCTCACCAGCAGCAGATCGCCGTCAAACCCGGCTACCGCCTGCAGCAAGGCCGCGCGTTCGCAAGCCATATCGGCACCTAAGCAGAGCTGATTACTGAGCCAAAGCGTCAGGCAGTCTACCAATACCGGCGCTCCAGAGCCTGAGCGCTGCACAAGCGCCTTGGCCAAATCGAGCGGCACCTCGGCCAACTGCCATTCGAGGCTGCCGCCTTGGCGTTCAGTTTGATGGTGGGTGATACGCCGGGCCATCTCCTCATCGGCGGCCTCGGCCGTTGCCAGATACCAGGGGCGGACATTGGCCGGGCACAAGTCGGCCAGTTGCCGCTCGGCGTAACCACTCTTGCCGCTGCGGGCACCGCCCAGAATAAGATGGATCATGCCGGGCTGCCTCCCAATGCCAGCAACAGCATATAAACCGCCAGCTCACTCACCTGCTGCGCCGCCCCTAGGGTATCACCTGTGTAACCGCCAATCTGGCGCCGGAACCAAAACACCAGGGCCCAACGCAGCAACAACATGGTCGGCAATAGCCAGAACAGCAGCGTGGTGGACAGCAGTGCCGTCAGCACAATTCCAGTCAGCAGCAAAATACCCAACTCATTGAGCCCCTGCTGCTGCGCCAAAGGTTTGCTTTTGCCCTCGTCGCGAACATAGGTTTCGCTGAAGATAATGCTGGCCGCCGTCACCCGGCTGACACAGTGCGCCAATACCAGGGCCAGCGCCGCCTGGTTGATGTCGTAAAGTGCCAACTCCAGCAGTAGCTGGTACTTGAGCAGCAACACCAACACCAATGCCAAGGCGCCATAGCTGCCAAGGCGGCTGTCTTTCATGATTTTCAGTTTGTCTTCTACCCGCCAACCGCCGCCGAAACCATCGGCGGTATCGGCCAGGCCATCTTCATGAAAACCGCCGGTAACCAGCACACTGCTAATCATCGCCAGCACTATGGCGATGGAGCTTGGCAATATGCCGGCGGCCAGCAGTAACACCAAGGCGGAGATCAAGCCTACCACCACGCCCACCAGGCCAAAGTAGCGGCTGGCCTTGTTGAGGCTGTCGCTGTCCACCGTCAGGGCGCTGGGCACAGGAATACGGGTGAAAAAACCTATTGCGATCAAAAATAGCCGCAGCTGCCCGAGCCAGAATCCCATCAGAGCACCTCTTGGGTAGCAGGCTCTACCACCTTGTCGACCCCGGCTTCACCAAAGCTGGCCATCTGGTTGTAGAAGTTGGCCGCCGCCTGCACCAAAGGCAGCGCCAGCGCCGCGCCCGAGCCTTCGCCCAACCTGAGCCCAAGCCTGAGCAAGGGCTTGGCGGACATGGCCTCGAGCAGCAACTTGTGGCCGCGCTCTTCAGACTCATGGGCAAAAATAAGATAATCCCTCACCCCCGGCGCCAAACGCACAGCCGCCAGCGCCGCTGTCGACGCGATAAAACCGTCCACCAGCACGGGCACGCCAAATTCGGCCGCCGCCAACATGGCCCCTGTCATCTGCACTATTTCAAAGCCTCCGAGGCAGGCGAGGATACTGAGCGGCTCGGTCAGCTCGCAGTGGTGCAGCAGCAGTGCCTGCTCTATCAGCAGGCATTTGCGCTTAAGCGTCGCGGCATCTATGCCGGTGCCGCGGCCGACACATTCACTCACAGGCAGACCGGTCAGGGCGGCCATCACGGCGGCGGCAGAAGAGGTGTTGCCTATTCCCATCTCCCCCAGCGCCAGCAGGTTGCTGCCGGCATCGATATGGCGTTTTACCAAGGTGCGCGCCATAGCAAACCCTTGATGCACAGCGCCCAGAGTCATGGCGGCGCGTTTGTGGATAGGCCCGGTACCGGCGCCCAGACGCTGCTCTGTAACCTCGGGGATCCCCAAGGGACTGAGAATGCCGCAGTCAATCACCTCCAGCTCGAAGCCGGTCTGGCGACAAAACACATTGATGGCGGCGCCGCCGGCAACAAAGTTAAGCACCATTTGGGTGGTCACCTCGCTGGGAGCAATCGACACCCCGGCCGCGGCAATACCATGGTCGGCGGCAAACACCAGCATCACGGGGCAGCGGATGACTAACTCATCGGTGGCGGAACCGAGCTGAATGCGCCCCAACTGCAGCGCCAAAGCCTCCAGCTCACCCAAAGCGCCCAGGGGTTTGGTCTTGTTGTCTATGCGGGCCTGAATCGCGTCATCCAGCGCGTGATTGATTGCTGCAACCTGGTACATCCTTCCCTCTCTTATCGTTATTGGCCGCGTTTACGCAGCACCATCAGGAAAAACAGACTGCCGATGGCCGAGGTGATCACCCCAACCGGCAGCTCTTGGGTGGGCAGTATGCTGCGAGCCAGCACATCGACCCAAACCATAAACAGGCCGCCCGCCAGTGCCGTCAGCACCATGGGATGCTGCCCCGGCAGCAACAACCTGACAATATGAGGCACCATCAGCCCCACAAAACCTATCCCGCCGCAGTGGGCCACCAGAGTGGCGGTAATAAGCGAGCATAACAGCAGCATGGAAACCCTGAGCCTTTGCACCCTGATCCCCAGAGTGTGGGCGGTTTCATCACCGGCAAGCATCGCCAGCACCTGGCGCTTGAAGGCCAGGATCACCAGCAAGGCCGCCAGCACCACCAGAGTGGGCAGTCCAAGCCCATCCCAACTGGCACGGGCAAAACTGCCCAGACTCCAAAACAGCAAGGAGGTGGTGGCCTGCGGGGTGGAAAAATACAAGATCAAGCTGGTGAGGGCGCTGAACATAAAGGAGATGGCGACCCCGGAGAGCAACATTCTCTCTATCTGGTTGCCGATATTCCTGCCCGCGAGCAGCAGTACCATAAGCACAGCCAAACTGGCACCGATAAAGGCTCCCAGCGGCAGCGATATCCCGGAGATGGCCGAACTCAGGCCAAGGCCGGTCGCCAGGGCGACCGAGACCACCGCGCCGAAGCTGGCGCCCGAGCTGATACCGAACAGGTAAGGATCGGCCAACGGGTTGCGGGTCACCGCCTGCAATACATAACCCGACAATGCCAGACCGCTGCCGGCGATAAAGGCCAGCAAGATACGCGGCAGGCGCAGATCCCAGACAATACGCTCGCTGATGGCAGAAGGCTCACCCACGCCCAGCAGGTGTTTGCCAATCACTCTTGCCACATCGAAGAGGCTGATATCGGCGGCGCCAAAACCCGCGGCGGCCAAGGGTGTCAACACAGTGCCGAGCAGCAACAGCAGCCAGCACCAGTAAAGTCTGGGCAAGGGCCTGAGAAACCAGCCGATAAGCGAGCGCCCCGGTGTGGCCATGGAAGTATTCATGCGCCACCTCCCACCGAGCCTGGGCGCCGGTCAGTTTCCTTGTGAGCAACACAGGTTTCGGCCGAGGCAGGCCCTGCCATTGGCTCGACTATCGCAGCGCCTTGAACCTCGCCACTGGCGAGCGCCGCCGAGCTTACAGCCTTGCCGTGACCAGGCTCTCGCGACTGATAGCCGTAAAAGTAGTGGATCAGCGGCCTTCCTAACTGCGGATGCTTTCCCACCTGGCAGCAGACACCGAAGACACCGGCAATTCTGTCTTCGGTCAATACGCTCTGGGGCGAGCCGTGGGCAATACGGCGGCCGTTATCCAGCAGCAAGAGTTCGTCACACAGGGCCGAGGCCAGATTGAGATCGTGAATCGAGGCGATCACCGTGACCCCCAGGCTGCGCACCAGCTCGAGGATCTGGATCTGATAGCGGATATCCAGATGATTAGTGGGCTCGTCCAGGATCAAAAGCTTGGGGCGCTGCACTATGGCGCGGGCAATCAAGGCCCTTTGCTTCTCACCGCCGGAAAGCTGCGCGAAAGGCTCTGCGGCCTTGTGCTGCAACCCGACCTGCGCCAATGCCGCCTGCACCTGGGCCTTGTCGGTCGCCGATGGCATATCAAACAACCCCTTGTGGGGAGTCAGTCCCATGGCCACCAATTGAGTCAAATCCAGTGCCAACTGGGCCGGGGTATCCTGCAGCACCACGGCCACCTCTTTGGCGAAGGCTTTGGCAGACAAGCTATGGATATCCTGACCAAACAGCTGGATCTGGCCGCTATCCGGGCGGATATAACGATAGAGGCAGCGCAGCAGGCTCGACTTACCGGCACCATTGGGGCCTATGAGCCCGAGCATCTTGCCACTTGGCAGCTCAAAACCCACATCGGCCAATACGCTGTGACCACCGGGAAGCCAGCTAAGCTGTTGCACCTTGAGTGCCAGGCTCATAACCGCCCCCCGACATTGAGCCTGTGACCGGCAGAAGGCTCAAGCTGCAGTGGAAGAATCATCTATTCGCTCCCCCGGTTTACCCGCCCGGGTTTCTGGTTTGGTTTATCAGCCTGGGCAGGTCTCCTGACTCGCCGCCAAAGGCGACTCACAGTTGCGGGCACAGTCCGGGCTTTCCCGGTTCCCTGGGTTGGTTCACCTGCAAAGGCGCCAACACCCTGGCTGCTGCCGCACTTGGCGGCCATTTGGGGTTATTATCCCGGTTTTATCGCCCGGCACAATTGCCCGGCGCAATAGCACAGCACTATTGCGGCCAGTGGAGTTTGCTGAAACACTGCCATTCCTGGTCATTTTCACCGCTGGCATCACCGCTGGCATCACGGCTGGCATAGAGGGTTATTCTGACCCAGGCCGCATAAGGTAGCTCCAAGGCGTTGAACACTGCCGCAGGCGGTATTTGCCCCGGCAGCAAAATCTCGGCCAGCAGCAGCCGGATAACCCCGCTGTGAGTCAAGATCAGCGCTGCATCGGCGCTTGCTGAAGAACCAGAGCCTTTTGAACCAGAGCCTTTTGAACCAGAGCCTTTTGAACCAGAGTCTCTTGAATCAGAGCTTTCGGAACAACTAACCTCTCTCGCAAGCCAGCGCTGCACCATAGTCTGCCAGCCATCCAACACCCGGCTACGAAAGGCTGGCAGCGATTCCCCGCCCGGCGGAGTATTGGCCACAGGGTCACGCCAGAAGGCTTCGGCCGCCTCGCTATGCTGCTGATAGACACTCGCCACCTTCATGCCGTCCCAGTCACCGAAGTCCAGCTCCCAGAGCCAGTCATGCTGCTGCAGCGGCGCCGGGAAATAGTCGGGCATATCGGCCTTGAGCTCGGCGGCAAAGGCCTGGCAACGCTGGGCCGGAGAGCTCAGCAGCGTCAGGCGGTCGGGAGCACTCGGCAACTGTTCCAGCGCACTACTGATAGCCCGCCAGCTACGCCACATCTGCGCTTTGCCCTCATCGCTCAGGGCCACATCACTGCGGCCGCGGATAATCTCGCCGCCTTCACATTCACCGTGCCGCAGCAGATAGATATTCAGTTGCCTATGTTCAGCCACACACTTCTCCCGTCAGAGTCCGGTGGTTACCGGGCCAATTTAACCTTGCCGCAGGCCGCCGGAATCCGTATATTATGGACGTCTATACGTATAAATGTCCAAAATAACTTTCCGCGCCCACACACGCCTTTGGCTATCATGCCAGATAGTGTCCCGGGCGTCAGGTCGGCAGAGATGATGTCGCGGATGCCAAGCACCGCGAATGTAAAACAGCAATAAGACAGGTATGAAAGGTAACCCTATGGCGACTTCCCAGCACTCCCCAAGCCAGACAGAGTTCAAGCTCAAACAGACCCTCAAAGAGCGGATCCTGATTTTAGATGGCGCCATGGGCACCATGATCCAGGACTACAAGCTGGAAGAAGCCGATTACCGCGGCGAGCGCTTCAAAGATTGGCATTGCGATGTCAAAGGCAACAATGATCTGCTGGTACTGACCCAGAGCGAGATCATCAAGACCATTCACAGGGAATACCTGCTGGCCGGTGCCGACATCATAGAAACCAACACCTTCAACGCCACCACCATTGCCATGGCCGACTATGAGATGCAGAGCCTGGCGGCGGAGATCAATTACCAAGGCGCCAAAATCGCCCGCGAAGTGGCCGATGAGGTGGCCGCCGCCAGCGGTATTCCCCGCTATGTGGCCGGGGTGCTCGGCCCCACCAACCGCACCTGCTCCATCAGCCCGGATGTGAATGACCCCGGCTTTCGCAACATACATTTCGACGATCTTGTGTTGGCCTACAGCGAATCCACCGAGGCGCTGATCGCCGGTGGCGCCGACATCATCCTGGTGGAAACCATCTTCGATACTCTCAATGCCAAGGCGGCGTTGTTTGCCATCGAAAATGTGTTCGAGAAACTGGACCAAAAGTTGCCGGTGATGATTTCCGGCACCATTACCGATGCCTCGGGCCGCACCCTGACAGGGCAAACCACAGAGGCCTTTTACCATTCTCTCAGACATATCAAGCCGCTGAGTATAGGCCTCAACTGCGCCCTGGGCCCGAAAGAACTGCGGCCCTATGTCGAGGAGCTTTCCCGTATCAGCGAGTGCTTTGTCTCGGCGCACCCCAATGCCGGCCTGCCCAATGAATTCGGCGGCTATGACGAGACTCCGGCAGAGATGGCAAGCGTGATAGGCCCCTGGGCCGAAGAGGGGCTGCTCAATATTGTCGGCGGCTGCTGCGGCACCACGCCTGCGCATATCAAGGCGATTTCTGAAGCTGTTAGCCTTCATGCACCAAGGCCGCTGCCTGAGCTGCCGGTAGCATGTCGCCTCTCCGGACTGGAACCCCTGACCATAGATGCAAGCAGCCTGTTTGTGAATGTGGGCGAGCGCACCAATGTCACCGGCTCGGCCCGGTTTCTCAAGTTAATCAAAGAAGGTCAGTACGAAACCGCGCTGGAGGTGGCCCGTGACCAGGTGGAAAACGGCGCCCAGATCATAGATATCAACATGGATGAGGGCATGCTCGACGGGGTCGAGATGATGCGGAAATTCCTCAACCTTATCGCCTCAGAGCCGGATATCAGCAAGGTGCCTGTGATGATCGACTCCTCCAAGTGGGAGGTGATTGAGGCCGGGCTCAAGTGCATTCAGGGCAAGGGAATAGTCAACTCCATCTCCCTCAAAGAGGGCGAGGCCAAGTTTATTGAACAGGCCAAACTGGTGAAGCGCTACGGCGCCGCCGCCATCATCATGGCCTTCGATGAACAGGGCCAGGCCGATACCCGGGAGCGCAAAACCGAGATCTGTACCCGCGCCTACCGGGTACTGGTGGATAGGGTGGGCTTCCCGCCGGAAGATATTATCTTCGACCCCAATATCTTCGCCATCGCCACCGGCATAGAGGAGCACGATAACTATGCGGTGGACTTTATCGGCGCCATTGCAGATATCAAGGCCAACCTGCCCCATGCGATGATTTCCGGCGGGGTGTCCAACGTTTCTTTCTCCTTCCGCGGCAACAACCCGGTGCGGGAAGCCATTCATGCCGTGTTCCTCTATCACGCCATCAAGGCGGGGATGGATATGGGCATAGTCAACGCCGGTCAGTTGGCCATCTATGATGATATCGACCCTGAGCTGAAGCTGAAGGTAGAGGCCGTGGTGCTCAACCTGCCCTGCCCGGTTGCCGACTCCAGTAACACAGAGCAACTGCTCGAGGTCGCCGAGAAGTATCGAGGTGGCCCGGGCGGCGCAGGCAAGAAAGAAGATCTCGAATGGCGCAAGTTGCCGGTCAACAAACGCCTGGAACACGCGTTGGTGAAAGGGATCACCGAGTACATAGACGCCGACACCGAAGAAGCGCGCCTGCAGGCCAAGCGGCCGCTGGATGTGATTGAAGGCCCGCTGATGGACGGCATGAACGTGGTGGGCGATCTCTTTGGCGCCGGTAAGATGTTTTTGCCGCAAGTGGTCAAGTCCGCCCGGGTGATGAAAAAGGCGGTCGCCTATCTCAATCCCTATATCGAAGCCGAAAAAGTCGAAGGCCAGAGCAACGGCAAGGTGCTGATGGTCACGGTCAAGGGCGATGTTCACGACATAGGCAAGAACATAGTCGGGGTGGTGCTGGCCTGTAATGGCTATGAAGTGATAGATCTGGGTGTCATGGTTCCGGTGGAGAAAATCATCGAAGTTGCCAAGGCCGAGAAGGTCGACATCATAGGCATGTCCGGGCTCATTACCCCGAGCCTGGATGAGATGGTGCACAACGTTAAAACCTTCGAGCGCGAAGGTCTGACCCTGCCGGCGATTATCGGCGGCGCTACCTGCTCCAAGATCCATACCGCAGTAAAGATAGCGCCCCATTACCCCCACGGCGCCATCTATATCGCCGATGCCTCGCGCGCCGTGCCTATGGTCAGCAAGCTCATCAACAATGAAACCCGCCAGGCCACCATAGACGAAACCTACCGCGAATATGAAATGATGCGCCAAAAGCGCCTGTCGCAGACCAAGCGCAAACAGATAGTGCCTTTGCAGGTAGCACGGGATAACCGCTGCAGCCACGACTGGGCCAACTATCAAGCGGTGAAGCCCAACACCCCGGGGATCCAGGTGTTTGACGACTATCCGCTTGAGGACTTACTCGAGCGCATCGACTGGACACCGTTTTTCCGCGCCTGGGAGTTGCACGGTCATTTCCCGCAGATCCTGGATGATGAAGTCGTCGGTACTGAGGCCCGTAAAGTCTATGCCGACGGCAAGGCGATGCTGGAGCAAATCATCCAAGAGAAGTGGCTCACCGCCAAGGGCGTTATCGGCCTCTTTCCCGCCAACAGCGTCAACTTCGATGATATAGAGATCTACACAGATGACTCTCGCAGCCAAGTGTTGTTGACCACCCATCATCTACGGATGCAGCTGGAGCGGGTGGGCAACCACAACTTCTGTCTCTCTGACTTTGTTGCTCCCAAAGAGAGCGGCGTGGCCGACTATATGGGGGGATTTGCGGTCACCGCCGGCCATGGCATCGACGCCCATATTGCCCGTTTCGAGGCGGCCCACGATGACTACAGCGCCATCATGCTCAAGTGTCTGGCCGACCGCCTGGCCGAAGCCTTTGCCGAGCGGATGCACGAGCGGGTGCGTAAGGAGTTCTGGGGGTATGCCAGAGAAGAAAACCTGGATAACGAGGCGCTTATTCGTGAAAAGTACAAGGGCATACGCCCGGCTCCCGGCTACCCTGCCTGCCCGGACCACACGGAAAAAGGCCTGCTTTGGCAGCTTCTTAAGCCAGACGAGTGTATCGACCTCAAGATCACCGAAAGCTTTGCCATGTACCCCACGGCGGCGGTCAGCGGCTGGTACTTTGCGCACCCGCAATCACGCTATTTTGGGGTAAGCAACATAGGCCGAGATCAGGTGGAAGACTACGCCCGCCGCAAAGGGATGACAGTGGCCGAAGCCGAGAAGTGGCTGGCCCCGGTGTTGGATTATGATCCTGAGTAAAAGAAGCTCTTAAGCGAACAACTGAGCTGTTCAGGGGCTCTCGCCTTTTCTCATCAGAGCCCCTGATTGCTGCCCATTGTTCCTCTTTAAAACAAGCGCTTCCCAAAATCCGTTATTGTCTCCAATCACAGCACTCTGGGCTTTCGCCCTGAGGGCTGGTGTAAAAGCCGCGAAAACATCAGCATCTATATCAGCGGTGTTGGATATCCCGAAGGATTATTAGCAATGAGTCAGCTCAGGTTCAGGAAGGGTAAAAACATGCACTCACCAAATCGCCAAACAAAATCTAACCAACTGTTAAATAATAAAATTATATGAATGAGCTTGGAGCTTCGACGGCTTAAAACACCTTACATCCAAGCCGGTAAACCGACGCTACGCACGCATGGGACTTGTGCACAACCGGCCTAACAACTCCAACTTGGACAATCCAAAATACACAATATAATCAAGTAGATAGAGACTTTAGCGGCGGCAATCTCAGCATCACCCCCTCCTCTAATAGTTATCACACAAGATCTGAAGCTATCTCTGTGACAAGGCTCTTATTGTTCTATTTTTTGAGACAAAGAGACACATAGTTGCGGGCTTCTGTAAGCGCTTAACTTACCTTAAAGTATGACTCATCAACCCGATAAACATTTTAATAAAACGACTTAGCAGTCTTAGGAGTCTATGATGAAACTGAACAAAATAATGATGATGGCTGCAGGAGCAGCATTGGTATGTAGCAGTGCACAAGCAGTCGAGATAGAGTACTTCGCCGGGGCAGGTCTGGGCTACCAGGCTGATGAAATTGAGGGCGCAGTCAATAAAGACACCGAAGATATGAGCTATCAGGCACGTATAGGTATGCTGATTGAACAGCAACACCGTATTACCGGTACTTTTGGTTACATGGAAGATAAGTTCAGCGTTGCCGCCAACAACTACAAACAGGAACAATACAGCTGGCTGGTATCCTATGATTACCTATTGCCGGTGCATAAAGATGTCAATCTGTTCGCCGGTGTCAGTATGGGCGCCAATGACAACAAGATTGCCGGCAAATCTTCAACAGATTTCGTCTGGGGTGGTCAAGTCGGTGTCCAGTACAAATGGAGTGAACATTTCTCCTCAGACCTTGGCTATCGTTACCTGGCCCAGGACTATGAAAAGAACGGCATCGAAATTAATGACAGCCAGCAAGTATATTTGACCTTGGATTACAAGTTCTAAACTGTATTGACATAGTTTTCAAAGGGTACTGATAGTTTAAGTACCCGGGAATTTTAAACTCATTCTTCTTCATTCATCAACTATTGACCATTTGGCAAGTGCCAGTCAGCTTTAGGGCGGCTGGCATTTTTTTATCATATTGATTTTTATCATATTGGTTGTCATTTAATGTCTATGTCCCGCAAATAGGAACTTAAACCAGCAGCAAATAGATTGATGGGAAACAAGCCAATGGCAGACAAGCTTTCAGCAAGACCTTAGGCAATTGTGTAAGGTATGCTGAGAGTTAAATAAAAAAATCCGATGACTGTTAGCCACCGGATTTTTAACTTTATAAATGAAACTGCAAAGGCTCAGGCTTAACAGTTCACGATTTACCTGAGCTGACTATCTGTAACCTCAGTCTTCCACTGGGGAAACCACAAACAGCAAATCGCCTTGGGACACCTGTTGACCATTACTGTTGAGGATCCGCTCGATACGGTATTTCTTGTCCTCTGGATACAGCTCGGCGCCCTTGCGGTTAAAGCCTGCCAGTGTCACCTGAGAGAACATCTTCATCGCTTCGGTCAGTGCCAGCGTTTGATCGACAGTCACTATATCGCCTTCCTTGACGAAGTCGGCTTCGCCCGGTGCCGGAGAGGTATAGAAGATACCCGCGCCCTGAGCCAACACCTTGAGCTCGTTGGACTCACCCACACGCAGCGATTCGGTATCCACACCTTGAGTTTCGGCAGCGGCTTCCATTTCGGCGATCAGGGCAGGGATATCCAGCTCGGCCATCAGGCGCGGCAGATAGTTGGTGTCATACACGCCTTCACGGAAGGTCTCGTCGGCCAGGATCCGCTTCAGCAGCGGGATGTTGGTGGCGATACCCTTGATGACCACCTGATCCAGATAGTCATACATCTTGGCAATCACATCGTCCCGGCTTTCACCACGGATGATGATCTGGGCAATCAGGCTGTCGTAGTATGGCGACACTTCTTTGCCATCGGCCGCGATAGAGATGATTTCCACATCATCGCGCTCAGGCATCACGCACTCAGTGATAAGCCCCGGGTTTGGCACCAACTGCAGAACGCCCTGGCTGTCCAGTGCCGCCTTCTCGGCTGTCACCCGCACTTCCATCGCATAACCGATTTCCTGCGGCTGCAGATCTTCAATGGAGCGACCGGCTGCCACATCGAATTGGGCGCTGACGATATCAATACCGGAAGTCGCTTCGGTTACCGGGTGCTCTACCTGCAGACGGGTATTCATCTCCATAAAGTAGACTTCGTTGGCATCCAGGTTATAGATGAACTCAACGGTACCTGCGCCCATATAGTCGGTGGCATCACCCAGAGCACGGGTGTATTCCATCACCTTCTGCTTGAGTTCTTCAGGCAGCATGGTGGAACCGGACTCTTCAATCACCTTCTGGTTGTTACGCTGCACCGAGCAGTCACGCAGACCCAGTACCTTGGTGTTGCCGAACTTGTCACGCAGCAGCTGAACTTCAATGTGACGCAGGGAAGTCACATATTTTTCCAGGTACAGGTCACCGTTACCAAAAGCGGCAGCCGCTTCGGTGGAGGTTTTCTGGAACAGGCCAATCATATCCTCGGGGCGCTTAACCACTTGGATACCCTTACCGCCACCACCTTGTACCGCTTTGAGCAGCACTGGGTAGCCGATTTCGTTGGCCACGTTAACCGCTTGCTCGGCGTTGGTCAAAATACCGTGAGAGCCTGGTACCACGGGCACATTCTGCGCCTGAGAGGTCTTGATGGCGTTGGACTTGTTACCCATGGTTGTCATCGAGTGCACACTTGGACCAACAAAGTTCACGCCGTTGTTCACACACAGGGCAGCAAACTGTGGGCTTTCCGACAGGAAGCCAATCCCGGGGTGCAGCGCGTCTACCTGCTCATACTCGGCCACTTTCAACACTGAGTAAGCGTTCAGATAGGACTCGTCGGAAGTATTACCACCGAGACAAACCAGCTTGTCGTTTTCCTTGAGCATGTCAGCGGGAACCGAAGTCATATCAGGATCGGACGCCACCAGTACCACATTAATGCCATTATCGTGTGCCTTGCGGATCAGTTTCACCGCTGTACAGCCTCGGGCGTGTACCAGCACCTTGTCGATAGGCTTCATCAGGGCACGAGGATCGTCCTGAACTATCTCTTCGCTGACCTCTTCAACTTCAACCACCAGAGTCGACAGAGCATTGGTCAACACATCACTTATCTCAGCGTTAGGCATAGGCATTAGAGGATCTATGCTCTTGAGCTGTTCATCGAGCTGATTGCTGAATGGATTGTTGACCAGGCCATTCATCGCTCCGGGTACCTTGGACAGGTAGTTGGACAGAGTCGAAGTGGATGGCAGATAAGCAGGTACCACCATCTGACCGGCAAACGGCATATTGGTACCGGACAGATAATAAGTCTGCACCAGAGGGTGAGTCACGAAGGATGCCTGAGCTCCACCGGTACAGTCACCAAAACCGAACATCAGCACAGGCAGTTCGTTGTCACGCACGAAACGGGTAATACGATCGTTCACCACGGCCATGGAGAACAGCGCAGCAGCCCCCTCTTTGGTCTGCATACCGCCGGAGCTGATAAAGCAGATCACCGGCAGCCTGCGCTTGGCACACTCAATAAGCAGGGCGGAGAACTTCTCGGCACTGGCCATATCGAAGGCACCGGCCTGGAAGGCGGTGTTGGATACGGCAACCCCGACACGCAGCGCCTTACCGCCATGTTCAAAGTCTGCCAGACCCGTGATCAAACCGCAGGGGCGAATGCCCTTGTCGAGTGCATCTTCAATAGAGAGACGGAAGCCTGGGAAGTTGAGCAAGTTGGCCGACATCTTGTCGCCGTTGAGCTCATCGAAGTTCTTGAAGAACTTGGCGATGATATTTTCCCAGGTCATATTGCCGGCTTTCTTCTCGTCACGCAGCACCTTCTGGATCAGCAGATCCTGGTAACCCATGGTCAAACGGTTCCAGAAGTCCTTACGACGACCGATACGCACCGGGTTGATGGCACCTGTGTACTTGCCCTTATCCTCTTCACTGTCGAAGTATTCCGGCAACAGACGTTCGAAGAAGTAAGTCAGGATAACGAACAGCGAATCGTTCAGCTGTGGGAAACCCACGCTCTTCCACTGCTCAGTCTTGGTCAGCAGTTCAGCGCGGTTGGACTGTGACATGAAGTACTTCAGCCACTTGTAGAACTTGCTCTTGTCGTTGGCGGTATCCTGAGTGGAAATCGCCCGGTCGATAGACTTGTGCAGCAAGCCATCAACAGACTGACGCGACAGGCTCTTGGCCATCATGGCTTCCTTGGCGATAGAGGCCAGGTTACCCACGACATTGTCGTACAGCGCGTTAAAGATCAGGATGTTGTAACACTGCCAAATGAAGTCTTCACGCAGTTCTTCATTGACCACGACATCCAATACTGTCAGTTGGTTCAGTTCAGGCCAAGGCGCCTGGGTCACTTCTGCCGGCAGAGTTTCCAGATAGTGGATAAGCCCCTTGAAGTTGTTGGCGGCATTACTCTTCCAGCGGTGATACAAAGACCAACCAATGTTGAACAACAGCGCCTTACGGGCCTTCTTGTAGTTCTCTTTCGGCTCACCCAGGATCAGACGGGTCAGCATGTTGCGCTCGGTGGAAACATCATCACGCTTGGAGATGAAGTTACTCCACAGTTTGTTGAGTTCTTCGTCGTAAACCAGTTTATCCGGACTGGACAGCCAAGCCTGGAACACCTTCTCCTGCTCTTTCTGGATCCGGGCCAACAGATCCCCTTCCGGCACACTCACCTTGGACAGGCGACCATACTGATCCATTGAGATGGAGTGAATACGGCTACGCAGGGTCAAATAACGCAAATAACGGTAGGCGCTGCCGAACAGGTTAAGGTGCATGGTCGGGCTGATAGCAACCGACATTTCCGCGTTGGACTCCAACGCCTTGAGGCTCTTGGAAGGCTCGAGGAAACGCTTGAGGCTGCGATCATAATGTTCGCGCAGGTCATCGGATTCTTTTACAAACTGCACCGCAGCGCGCTCAATGGCTTCGATGGCGCTGATGATGGCGCGGCGCAGATTGTGCTGACGCTCATCGCGATCATAAGGAGAGAAATCCACAATGCCATCGATACAACCTGAAGTGTAAAGCTCTTCCGGGGACACGCCCACAGACTTGGCACACTCCTGCCATGAAAGGTTGTACTTGCGGGCAATGCTCTGCAGGCCCTGAGGCTGAATGGTGTTGAAAATACCATCACGCAGCGACAACAGTATATTGGCCGCCGCCAGTGGAATAGCCCCGCCCGAGTAGCCAGCACCAATCACTATACCCAGAGTCGGCACATCGACGTTGGCACTTTCGGCGATCGCCTTGGAAATAGAATGCGCCTGGTTGTGGCTGTTGGCCACTTCACCGGCATCGGCTCCGGGGGTATCAATCAAGTAAACGATGGGCATGGACAATTCGGCAAAATGGCGAATCGCCTCACAGGCCTGCAGGTGGTGCTCCGGCATCCAGGCACCGTTGGCCGTGGTGCGCTCCTGGGCGATAAAGCCGATGCGGCGGTTACGACCACCAAAATTCAGCTCTATTTCGGCGCTGTAGAATGGGCCGTTGTGGCTCTCGGCGATCATTTTGCCTTTCAGATCGGCAATGATCCTTTTGGCACCTGGGCGGTTCTTGTCCTGGGTAGGCTGGATAACTTTGGCAACATAGCCATCCACATCCAACTGCGCCAATGACTTTAAGTTACTCTGGATGGCATCGTCATCCAACAGACCCTTTATCTCTTCTGAAAGGCTCTGTTTGCTGTGCTCTGGGAACAGCGAAAAATCTTTAGCCAAATGCTCCGCCTGCAAAAACAGGGGATCCGGAGTCTGGGCTTGAGTCGTGTTTGCGGGCTGCTTCTTGCTGGTCATCTATCGATCCTCTGCTAAGCCTCTGAAATTTTTTAGCCAGTAAATATACCTTTGTTATCCCGTCAAATGCCATTAAACTGCCTTAGACGCTATGTTCCATTTTTGAGACAGTAATAAAAACATGCCAGATTTGAATGGGATGCTCCTATTTGCAGCAGTGGTCAGAGCAGAAGGCTTCTCTCAGGCGGCCCGTGAAACCGGCCTGCCA
The DNA here is from genome assembly GCF_033842865.1 of Shewanella indica. NCBI lineage: Bacteria > Pseudomonadati > Pseudomonadota > Gammaproteobacteria > Alteromonadales > Shewanellaceae > Shewanella > Shewanella indica. The sequence goes on along the minus strand of NZ_JAWXXR010000001.1, from coordinate 2,286,843 downwards.
AAATCTACCATTAGCCGAAAAATCGCCCAACTGGAACAACAGCTTGGGGTACGTCTGCTGCAACGAAATACCCGCTCAATAAGCCTCACTCAGGTGGGCGCGCTCTTTTATCAACACTGTGACAGCATCTGCAACGAAGTGGAAGCGGCAAAAGCCACAATCGAGAATACCCATAACGATGTTTCCGGTTCATTGCGGATTGCGATCCCGGTTTCATTCAGCCAAGAGTTAATCGCCAATCTCTGCAGCGGCTTTATGCGTCTCTATCCTGGGGTCGAACTGGATGTACAGTTTACCGATGCCGATGTGGGCTTGGTAGGCGAAGGCTATGATATCGCCATCAAGTATGGCCCGCTGCAGCCTTCGGATCTTGTCGCCCGGCTCCTGTTTGAACGTCAGCCGATTCTGGTGGCAGGCCCTGGCTATCTCAAGTCCAAAGGAACGCCGGCAACCCCGAGAGATCTGGCCCGCCACGATGGTATCTTGCTGGGTACCTCCCGTTCGGCCCCCATCTGGCCGCTGGGAAAGGGTAGCCGCAAAACCATGGCCAGCTTCAGGCGCCGCACTCGGGTAAACAGTGCCATCATGGTCAAGCAACTGGCGCTGGATGATTTTGGCATCGCCATGTTGTCCCATTCGGTATGCAAGAACGAACTGGCCAGTGGCGCCCTGGTGCCGCTGCTGCAGGAATGGCCCATAGAGCCCTTCAAGGTCTATGGCGTCTACTCCTCCCGTCGGCAACTGGCGACCAATATCAGTGTGTTTCTGGACTTTTTCACCAAACGCTTCAACAGTCAGGAGTCACTGCAATCTTTAATGATGTAGCCAATCTTTGCAGATGAAAGTAGGCTGAGGAATCAATAACACAGCACACAAGTCGGCCTTCTCTGACTTATTTTTTGGCTCTCTATATTCCGTGCCAGCCATACTCAAGGCAGTAGCTGTTCCTGCTTGAGCACCTGTTTCACCAGTTGTTGGCGCAACGGTAACTGGCCGGCCGAGGCCAGATCCAGGTTAATGGCGAAATAGACAGTGTTGTCGTCCAACTCCAACCAACCGACCCACCAACCTATGGCCGGCGTATGCCGCACACCATAGCCTGTCTTGGCACGAATGATATAGTCAGTACTCGCTTCGGTCAGCATCATCTGTTTGACTATTCGCTGGCTGCGCTCGGACACAGGCAACTTGTTGTCATGCAGTTGCTGCAGAAAATCCAGCTGTTGAAACGCCGTTATCCTAAGTTGGCCGTCGAGCCAGAAACTGTCCGCTTGACCGCCGATATCCTGATTGCCATATTGCAGCTGCCGCACCATAGCTGCCATCACTTTGGGGCCTATCTCCCTTGCCAACTGCTGATACACAGGCACCACAGAATACTTCATTGCGGTGCGAAAACTCTGGTCCCGGTTCCAGGCAGCAATTTCACGAACCTTTCCGTCCCAGCTAAAACGACTGGTTTCATCGCGCACTGCCCCGGTTTGCAACGCAATAAGGCTGGAGGGGATCTTAAAGGTAGAAGCCGGAATAAAACCTTCGGCGGCGCGACTTAGATTGTTGGAGAGCCCCAAAGAACGCTTTTGATCCCAAAGCAGCAAACAGCCTTTAACACCTGCGGATTCGAACAGTTTGTCCCAGCGGCGTACCTCTTGCCACCCCTCGGCCGTGACCTCAGAGCCGACGTCACTGACCTTGGTCTGCGCCGCTGCCACAACCTGCGTTTGTTGAGCCAATAAACACAGCAACATGGGCAGCAGCAAATGCTTACTCAGGCGTTTTCTGTGCAAACCTTTATTCATCTCATTCCCCTTTTATTCCCGGCGGCCAAAGCAACAAGCATACAGCCCTGGAGTGAATAATGGTCTGGCAAAGCCCTGCTCAATTGTGGCAACAATCTGGCAAGGTAACAGATAGCTTTCCAGTTGCTGACGAGTGTTGCATACTTAACAAACGCATTACTTTACAACTCTATAAGCGAAAGGAACTGCCATGTTTAAGCCCAGCCTGGCCATAGCCCTGCTGTCGGGTACTCTGGTTTCTCTGTCGGCTCAGGCCGGTGTCGAAGAGGATCGCCTGCCTGCCGCCAACGAAAAAATGCCTCAAGTGGTCCAGCGCTATCAGGCATTGACTGATGATCTGGTAACCAAATACCGCCAACATACCGATGAGCTCAAGGTTACCCAGATGGTGGCGCACCAGGGGCAACGCCTGTGGCAACAGGCAGTCAGAGATGTGCAGTCAGGTCACAGCGACGATCGCTCCCTTTATTGGAGCCGGTTGCAAATGCGCGCAGAGCTAAGCAAACAATCGCCCAAGTTCAATATCGCCTCCTGGCAACGGCAGATACTCACCAAGGCGGTGGAAAAGTCATCCCGAGGTTTCAGCGATATCGACTTTAAGGATGATGTCAGCATCAAGATACTGCTGACCGGATTCGACCCCTTCTTTCTCGACCGCAATATAGAGCAGAGCAACCCTTCAGGTCTGGTCGCTTTGGCATTGGATGGTTACCGCTTTTCGGTTAACGGCCGTCAGGCGCAGATAGAGACTGTGATGATCCCGGTGCGTTTCGCCGACTTTGATGAGGGCATCATAGAGTCGCTGTTGACCCCGGTTTATCGCGACAAGAGTGTCGACATGGTGGTCACTGTCAGTATGGGGCGCAGCGACTTCGATCTGGAGCGCTTCCCGGGCCGCAACCGCAGCGCCGAAGCACCGGACAACCGCAATATTTTCACCGGCGCCAGTATACAGCGCCCTCTGCCCCCCAAGCTGGATAACGATACCCTCAATGGCCCTGAGTTTGTCGAGTTCTCCCTGCCGGTAGCGGCCATGCAAAGTATAAATGGCCGCTGGAAGGTCAACGACAACCATAGCGTCAGCACTATTTCCCGGGGCGAGTTTCAGGCAAGTAGCCTGAGCGAACTGCAAAACAGCATTTCGGTGGAGGGCTCTGGCGGCGGTTACCTGTCCAACGAAATCTCCTACCGGGCTATCCTGTTGCAGAACCAACTCGGCAGCCGCATTCCCACCGGGCATATTCACACCCCGAGAATTGCCGGTTTTGAAGCCGATACCGAAACGGCAATTGTCGAGCAGGTCAAAGCCATGCTGACAGCGGCTGCCAAAAGCCTATAATTCCTTACTCATAGAGGCGCGGTTGCGCCTCTGCTTATTTGCCACCAATTCATGCCAATTCGAGTTTTCTCATGCTGAGTCAGTTGTTCAGATCCCTTAAAAACGCCGACACCTCTGAATACAACCAAGCGTCTAAACCGCAGCCTGAAGCTGCCGCTAGTGAAGCGCAGCAGGCAGTGCTCGATGCAATAGAGCTTTGCTATCTCAAGGCGGAGGCCGCGCTGGGGCATGCACTAAAGCGCCCCTCGGTCAGCTTTGCCCTGCGAGGCCGCAGCGCCGGTACCGCTCATCCAACCGAGAACCGCTTGCGTTTCAATCCAGTACTGCTGGAGCAAAACCTGCACACCTTCACCCATGAGGTGGTTCCACACGAGATCTGTCACCTGCTCTGCTTCCAACTGCATGGCAAAACCCGACCTCATGGTAAGGAGTGGCAGAGCTTGATGCGACGGATCTACGGTCTGGCACCGCGTACCACTCACTCAATGGATATCAGTTCGGTCAAACCCAGAACCCTACCCTATCAGTGTGGCTGCGGCGTGGTGGAGCTAAGCATCCGCCGCCATAACAAGGTCATGCGGGGTCAGGCTAAATATCAATGCCGCCGCTGCGGCCAACTGCTAAGCCCTCAGCCATCCTGAGCCAAGTTGCCAAGCCTGGCGGCTTCTTTTACTATCTGCTGCAACAATTCCAAGTCTGACACCTGAAGTATCGGCTGTCGGCATCCTTAGCTATGATTTTAGGGAACAGAGTGATTTCATTCCTTCAGCGGCCGCTTGTGGCCCTGCCGCTGCTTTTGGCAGCCTCATCTGTGCTGGCTTCGCCCAGCCATCCAAGCAGTTTTCCCGAAGCAAAAAAACGCGCCAGGACTATCTACAGCCAAACCCTGCCGGCGGTCAGTTTCTACTGTGGCTGCGCCATCAAAATGGAAGGCAAGAAATGGCAGCCTGACTTGGAAAGTTGCGGCTATCAAATCCGCAAACAACAGACCCGTGCCAACCGCATCGAATGGGAGCACATAGTGCCTGCCTGGGAGTTTGGCCATCAGTTGCAGTGCTGGCAAAACGGCGGCCGCAAGAACTGCAGCCGTAACGACAAGACCTTCAAGCGCATGGAGGCCGACCTGCATAATCTGGTGCCCGCCGTAGGTGAGGTCAACGGCGATAGGTCCAACTTCAGGTTCAGCCAGTGGAACGCCAAGCCAAACCAATATGGCCAGTGTCAGATGACAGTCGACTTTAAAGGCCGTAAGGCAGAGCCACCGGCGCAGGCAAGGGGGCGCATCGCCCGAACCTACCTTTATATGCAACAAACCTATGGGCTCAAGATAGCCTCCAGCCAATTAAAGTTATTCAAGGCTTGGGACAAAAGCTATCCAGTTGATACTATTGAATGCCAACGAGATCAGGCGATTGCTACCTCTCAGGGTAATCACAATCCATGGGTGCAGGCTGCCTGCAGCCAAAGTGCCTTCAGTGGCAGAACACATTAAGCCTAAGGAACACAGAGCATGAGAGTGCCGAGAATTTATCACCCAGGTCCAATAACTGCGGGGCAAGTCCTGTCATTGGATGATGATGCCAGCGCCCATGTCGGCCGAGTGCTGCGGATGTCCAGCGGCGAGCAGATAAGCCTGTTCAATGGCGATGGTAAAGACTATCCGGCCACTATCGTCAGCGCCGGAAAGAAGGCCGTGGATGTGAACGTGCTGTCTGCCATGGACAATCCCTCTGAGTCCCCTCTGGATCTGCACCTGGGACAAGTGATCTCCCGCGGCGATCGCATGGACTTCACCTTGCAAAAATCGGTAGAGTTGGGGGTTAACACCATCACGCCACTGTTTTCAGAGCGTTGCGGCGTTAAACTCAGCGGCGATAGGTTAGAAAAGAAACTGCAGCAGTGGCAAAAAATTGTTATCAGCGCCTGTGAGCAATCCGGCCGTAGCCGGGTTCCTGAAGTGAGACCAGTCATGGAGCTGGCCGCTTGGTGCGCCGAGCCAACAACAGCATTGAAACTCAATCTGCATCCCAGAGCCGCTCACGGCATCAATGGCCTTGAGCTGCCAAACAACAAGGTGCGACTCTTGATAGGTCCGGAAGGCGGCTTGTCGGAGCAGGAAATTGCCATGACAGAAACCCAGGCATTTACCGAAGTTCTGCTCGGCCCCAGAGTACTGCGCACCGAAACCGCGGCGCTAACCGCCATTACCGCATTGCAACTCAGATTCGGCGATCTGGGTTAACCATTTTCCGCCCGGTGGGCGTAACGAATAAAGGAAAGGCATCATGATCAAGCTCGGCATAGTGATGGACCCCATCAAGGATATCAACATCAAAAAAGACTCCAGCTTCGCCATGTTGTTGGCGGCGCAGTCCCGCGGCTATGAGCTCTTCTATATGGAGATGCAGGATCTGGCGCTGCTGCAGGGCGAAGCCTGGGCCAAGATGCGGCCACTCAAAGTTCAGGAAGATCCCACTGATTGGTACCAGTTGGGTGAAGCGACCGACACGCCGCTCAAGGAGCTGGATGTGATTCTGATGCGTAAGGATCCACCGTTCGATACCGAATACATCTACGCCACTTACATGCTTGAGCGCGCCGAAGAGGCCGGGGTACTGATAGTCAACAAGCCACAGAGCCTGCGTGATGCCAATGAAAAGCTGTTTACCGCCTGGTTCAGTCAATTCACCCCCACCACACTGGTCAGTAGCGATCCGCAGCGGTTACGCGCTTTCCATGCTCAGCATGGCGATGTGATCCTCAAGCCATTGGACGGCATGGGCGGCACATCTATATTCAGGGTCAAGCAGGACGACCCCAACCTGGGGGTCATCATAGAAACCCTGACCAACTACGGCCAAAACTATGCCATGGCGCAGGTATTTATTCCTGAAATCACCAAGGGTGACAAGCGTATTCTGGTCATCGACGGCGAGCCTGTCCCCTACTGTTTGGCGCGGATCCCCAAGAAGGGCGAAACCCGCGGTAACCTGGCAGCCGGTGGCAGCGGTGTTGCCCAGCCTCTGTCAGAAAGTGACTGGGCCATTGCCAGAGCCCTGGGGCCAGAGCTTAAAAAGCGCGGCCTGATCTTCGTCGGTCTGGATGTGATTGGGGATAAGCTCACCGAAATCAATGTCACCAGCCCAACTTGCATCAAAGAGATTGAAGCGGCTTTCGATGTCAATATCACCGGCATGCTGATGAATGCCATTGAGCAAAGACTGCAACAAAAACAACAAGGATGAGACTCTGATGAAACTGAGCCAACTCACGGGCGCATTACTGGGACTGTCATTGCTGCTGCCACTGGCAGTCGATGCCAATCAGTTGCCCAATCCCGCCCCTTCCAGACCCCAAAATATCGTGATCATGGTCGGTGATGGCATGGGGCCGGCTTATACCAGCGCCTACCGATATTTCAAAGACAACCCGGATACCGAAGAGATAGAACAGACGGTATTCGATCGCCTGTTGGTCGGTATGGCCAGTACCTACCCCGCCAGAGTCAGTGGCTATGTCACCGACTCCGCCGCCGCGGCAACCGCGCTGGCAACCGGGGTAAAAAGCTATAATGGTGCCATCTCGGTCGACACCCAGAAGCAGCCGATCCCGACCATAATGGAAAAGGCCAAGCAACGGGGAATGAGCACAGGAGTGGCGGTCACTTCCCAGATAAATCACGCCACACCGGCGGCCTTTTTGTCTCACAGCGAAAGTCGCAAGCACTATGTCGAGCTGGCCAACAAGTATCTGGAGACGGATGCTGATGTAATGCTGGGTGGCGGCCAGAAATACTTTGATCAGGAACTGCTGGCCAAGTTTGATGCCAAGGGCTATCAAATTTTGCAGGAGTTCAGCGCGCTTGAAAGTATCACACAACCCAAGGTAATGGGCCTGTTTGCCGAAGTGCAATTGCCCTGGGTGCTGGATGACAAGGACGGCCATCGCCTCAGCACCATGACAGGCAAGGCACTGGAGCTCTTGTCACAAAACAACAACGGCTTTGTATTGCTGGTCGAAGGCAGTCTGATCGACTGGGCCGGTCACAACAACGACATCGCCGCCGCTATGGCGGAGATGGATGAATTTGCCCGTACCATGGAAGTGGTCGAGCAGTTCGTACGCCAAAACCCCAATACCCTGATGGTGGCCACCGCAGATCACAATACCGGCGGTCTCTCCATCGGCAGCAAGGGCAAATATGCCTGGAATCCAGAGGTACTCAAGGGGCTCTCTGCCAGTATCGACACTCTGGCAGCCGCGGCGTTGACCGCAGAAGACTGGCAAGCACCGCTGGCTCAAGGCCTGGGTTTTGAGCTGGAACCCGCTTTGCTGGAGCAATTGGCCAAGGCCAGAATGCAAGGCAAAGAGACGCTGGCCAGCGCTATCAAACAGGAAGTGGATCGCCGCTCCAACACAGGCTGGACCACAGGTGGCCATACGGGCACAGATGTGCAGGTGTTTGCCGCAGGCCCGGGCGCCGAGCTGTTTATCGGCAACCAGGACAACACGGATATCGCCTCCAAACTGAGCAGCCTACTGCCCAAGGGGCAACACGCCGCCAAATAAGGCTTGGCCTGGTAAAAGCGGCTGCGGCCGCTTTTTTTGTCTTTGCCGACTATAACTCTTGCCCGCTGCCACCACTGATTGGCTATAATGCGCGGCAGATTTTATCCTTGGAAGTTCTCCTATGTTGCTGACACCGCCATCGCAATTACTGCTGCGCAACAGTGCGCTATTTGAAGGCCAAAGCCTGCTGCTGCTCAACCATGAAAGCGATAGCTGCGCCAGAGAGCTTTTGAAGCTGTGCCCCAGAGTCGATGCCCTGGCGCTGGACTTCAATCACTTCCAACAGCTTAAATCGCAAGCCACAGCCTCGCTTCATTGCTACTTTGGCCACCAATTGCCCCATACAGACAGGTTCGAGACCGTTGTGGTCTACTACCCCAAGGCCAAGCCGCTGCTCGCTTATCTGCTGGAGCTGGCGGCGCTGCACCTGCAACCGGGAGGCCAACTTCTGGTCATAGGGGAAAACAAAGGCGGGATAAAGTCGTTTGCCAAGCAGCAAAGTCGCTGGTTCAGCAATGCTGCCAAACTGGACAACGCCCGTCACTGTCTATTGTTTGCCGCCGAGGCCATCACCAACCCAACTGCGCTGGATATTGAGACCTATGTCAGCCACTACAGCTTGCCTACTCCCCAAGGGGATGTGCAAATCTGCAATATGGCCGGAGTATTCAGTGAAAAACGGCTGGATCTGGGTACTGAGCTGTTGCTGTCTCATCTGCCTAAGCTTAAGGGCCGGGTATTGGACTTTGGCTGCGGCGCCGGAGTGATTGCGGCCGCCCTGCTCAAGGCCCAGCCGGAGCTGAGCCTTGAATGTGTCGACATCAATGCCATGGCGCTGCTGTCCTGTGAGCTGACCCTTAAGGCCAATGGCCTTAGCGCCAAAGTCTATCCATCAGATGGCTTGAGCGCCACTCAGGGCGAGTTCGACGCCATTATCTCCAACCCACCGTTTCATGATGGTTTGGCGGCAACTACCCATATTGCCGAAAGCTTTATCGCCGACAGTACCAAAAAACTCACAGAGCGAGGAGTATGGCAGATAGTAGCCAACCGCCACCTGCCTTACAGCGATACAATCGCGGCCCATTTCGGCAAGGTGAATGTCATCGCCGAAAACAACAAATACAAGCTTTACCGGAATACCAGTGACAAAAAGTAGCGCCGAAAATTTTTGGTAACTTTTCGCTAAGAGATCAAAGATTTTTATAAGTATTCAGGGCTATTATCTTTTGAATAACTGCTAATGGGATGTTAACGACAGGCTTCGTTTCGGCGAGCTTATGTTGTTATACTCAATAGCAGTCGGAAAAATAATAATAGTACCGTTCCGCACAGGAGTTGACTCAGTCGATAAGAGCCCCTGTTTTCCTGTTATGTCATGGCACACCCCGCACCATGGACAAACAGTTTCTTACTCGAGTGGCAAACATGTTCAAGCTCCAAAGGAAAGGTATAACTAACCTGGATACTCTAATATGCTGGCGCCGGATCTCGTTGAACTCAGCAGTAACATGCAATTTGCCGAGCTGAGGCTCATCCCCAAAACCCATGGTCCCGTTACCGAGGAAGCCATTCGTCATCTGCTGGCATTACCTGACTTTGCCAAACTTTACCCCCTCGACAGTCAAATTGTTAAAGCCGTCAAAGAGATCAACAAGCTCTATGCCGAAGAAGATGGCCAATTCGAGCAATTTTTTCAGATAGCCGAGCGTCGTGACGGCCAGATATCACTCCAGCCCAGTAAGGACAAGATGCAAGCCACAATGACCCTTACCGCCGCCTGGGGGGGGAAGGAGATCACCCTGCCGGATATCCTTCGCCGTCTCAAGGAAGATAAGATCTGCATGGGGCTGTCGAAAATCAAGATAGAAACCATGCTCAAACGCCTGAAGCAGAGTAAACCCGGTGAAACCATAGAAGGCATCATTGCCTGCGGCAAGGCGGCGGTAAATGGCAACCATGCCAAATTGGACCGCAAAGTGCCCCTGGCCCGTGAACGCCTATTGCATCCGCAAGAACGTGAGGATGGCACTGTGGATATGCGCAACCTGGGCGCCGTCATCATGGTCAATAGCGGGGATCTTTTAATGGAGAAGATCCCCGCCACCCAAGGTACCCCTGGCTACAATGTCTTCGGTGAAGTACTACCGGCCAAGCCAGGTAAAGAGTTGGAGATGGTGATAGGTAAAGGTACAGAACTCAGCGCCAAGGACAGCAATAAGCTTATCGCCACAGTTGCCGGTCAGCCGGTGGAAATCCGCAATGGCATGCAGGTAGATGATGTGCTGCAGATAAAAGATGTCGACGTGGGCTATGGCAACGTCGACTTTAAAGGCAGTATTCTTATCAGTGGCGACGTCCATGAAGGGATGCAAGTCACGAGCAGCGGCGATATCACAGTCATGGGCTTTGTCGACTCGGCATCCCTGACGGCCGAGGGAGATATCACTGTCAGCAAAGGCATCATAGGCAGGCAGATCCGCACCAATGAGCTGTCGACCCAAATAAGAGCCAAGGGGCAAATTTCGGCCCAATTTGTGCAATATTCCGATCTTCAGTGCCAAGGCGATATTCTGGTAACCAAGCAACTGCTGCACAGCCACAGTTGCACCGATGGCAAACTGATAGTCAGCGATGGCAACGGCCGTCGCGGAGACCTGGTGGGCGGAATAGCCAAGGCAGAAAAAGGCATCAAGGCAGTTGCCATAGGCGCCACAGCCGATACCAAGACAGAGCTCTTCTGCGCCATGCGTTTGGGGGAATACCGCCAAAACCTCAAAGAACTCGAAGAGAGTGTTAGGGTTCTGGTAGTGGCCGGGCTGGAAATGGAAGCCCGGCTGAGAAAACTGCCGCCCAAGAGTGAATGGCAAACAGATCCTACCATGGTCGAACAGGTAAAAATGATGCTGCAGGAGAAACATCGTGTCGATGATGAGCGGCTGCGGGAAGAAACCGAACTCGATCTACTGAAAGCAGAAACCGAAGGTTACTATCGCCATTACTTTGTCGAAGCCCTGAAGCATGTCTACTCCAATGTGGAAATTCATATAGGCCCGGCCCAGCAGCGCACTCAAAGGGAACACGGCCCCTGCGTGATTGAAAACCAAAATGGAGAAATCCACTTCGATTACAGCAATCGCGGTTAAGCTCAAAGCCGCACGGTTATGGTTCAATCTGACCGGGAAGAAATCATAGCAACACCAAGTCACTGTGTTATGGTATCGGCAACAGCTTATGCTTGGATATCCTATGACACAGCCCACCTGGCCCGCCATTCTAAAACCGGCAGATTCAGACGAACTCCTGTTCCTTGAGAATGAAAGAGACTGGTTGGAGTATATCTGCCTACATCAACACCTGAGTTGCCAGGGCGACCAACTGATAGATTCCGACGGCTTATGCTATCCCATACTTCCGGCCACTCGCTGTGACGAACCTGTACTGGCTTCATTGCCGCAAATAGGCCCGAGCCAGTCTCGGCTCGAACTCAAAGATCTCAAGCTGTTGGTACAAAAGCACGCCGCCGCGCTCGGCAGTTGCTGCGTGGCCAAATTAGCCTTTATCACTTTTCCACAAGGGCTGGAGATGGTGCGTTATCTCGACAATCTCTGACAAAGCCCGGCGCCCACGGGTATAATCGGCGCGTTTTCTCTCACCGGAGTCATAGATTTGCAACTTCTGAAAATAGATTGCTTAGGGAAGCCTCTGAGGCTGGAAGGTTCCATGGCAGGTTGGCAACAACTCTTTTGGGATAACCAATTGGTCTCGCAACAAGCCGCCAGCGCCAATGACCAAGGCAGCGGCAGCCATGAGTTCAGTCTTAGTCGCACCGATGGCAGCAGCATCAAGGTGCGCCTGGAAACCCAGCTCAACTGGCAACCCTTTGAGCTGAGCTATCGTTTGCTCATCGATGAGCAAGTCACGATTGAAGGCAGGCGCGATAGCAAAGATATTGAGCGGCAAACACCAGACATAGCGCCGGTGAAACAACAGAAACTGAGTCTGGTGGGGCTGGTGTCTCTGGGCTTTAAGCTGCTCAAGAGTGCCAAGGTAATCAAAGTCGTACTGGCCGGGGCCAGTATTGCCGCTTATTCCTGGCTGTTTTCACTGCAGTTTGCCCTGGCCCTTATTGCCTGTCTGGTGTTTCACGAATACGGCCATATCCGGGCGATGAAGTATTTTGGTATGAAAACCAAAGGTATTTACCTCATTCCCTTTATGGGCGGCCTGGCCTTATCCGATGAGAAGATCAACACCCGCTGGCAAGATGTGGTGATCTCCATCATGGGGCCAACCTTTGGCCTGTTGATGTCGTTGGCGGCACTCGTGGCCTACTGGATCACTGGCAATCCCTTCTTTGCCGGTCTGGCGGCCTTCAACGCCTTACTCAATCTGTTCAACCTATTGCCAATTCTGCCGCTGGACGGCGGACATATTCTCAAGAGCATCAGCTTTTCAATGAACAGCGCCATCGGCCTTATCGCCTGTATTCTCGGTGCCGCCATCGGAGTATTTATCAGCTACAGCCTGGGGCTAGCGCTGCTGGGGTTCCTGTTGCTGATAGGCAGCGCCGAGATTCTGTTTGAGTGGAAACAGCGTCATCAAAGCCATCTGTTGCCGCTGGACAGGTATGGGCAAGTGTTTTCCCTTATCTGGTATCTGTTAACCGTGGCGGCCCTGGTAGGGGTTATCTGGCATCTGGCGGGTAGCGGAGATGATATGCTGGGATTGCCACTCAAGATATTGCAGAGTTGATGCAATATGGCAGACGGCTGAAGTAAAGCAGCCGTCTGTTGCCTATGTCAGTTAAACGGAACCGGATGGGATCTCACCGAAATCACCGTTTTGGTAATCACGAATGGCCTGCAGGATCTCCGCCTGGGTATTCATCACAAAAGGCCCCATCTGCACCACGGCCTCACCAATAGGGTTACCGGCCAGAATGAGCAGGCCCGCGCCCTTGAAACCGGCTTGCAGCTTGAGAGGATAACGACTATCGAGCAGCAACATATTACCGGCCGCCACTTGTTTGCCATCCGGCAGTTGCAATTCACCACTGTGCAGATAGAGCGCCAGTCGCCCCAGATGACTGAGATCCAACTCGGCTTGGGCATCAGGCGCCAGCGTCAAATCGGCAATCGCCGCATCGCCGGCCAACCCGGTCAAGGGAGCACTGGCTTCAGTACCGGCGAAACGCCAATCACCGGCCAGCAGTCTCAGGCTGGCGCCGTCAGTTTCAAGCTGTTGGTGTTCATCGGCAGCGCTGTCCTGATACCTGGGCGGCCGCATCTTGTCCTTGGCCGGCATATTGAGCCAGATCTGAAAGCCATGCAGCCCCTCTTTGGCATCGGCCAGCGGCATTTCGGAGTGGACCACACCACGGCCGGTACTCATCCACTGCACCTTGCCTTCGCGGATGGCGCGGACATTGCCCAGTTGATCCCTGTGCTCAAAACCGCCCTTGCGGATATAGGTAAAAGTTTCCATACCGCGGTGGGGATGCGGCGGAAAACCGCCGAGATAATCGCGTTCATCGTCGGAGCGGATCTCATCCAGCATCAGATAGGGATCCAACGCCAGAGCCTGAAAATCGGCGACCCGGCTGATATTGACCCCATCGCCGTCAGAGGTGGGTTGCGCCGGCAGTATTTGCAATATTTTCATCATTGGGCTCCTTCACTTTGGAATAACCCCAGCTTACTGCCGACAAATAACAACAAAAAGCGCATTTATCCGCTATGAGTCTTCGACTTTATAGAAAGGTCACACCCACCAATAGCGCACCACATGGAAGAAAACCGGCGCAGCAAAACAGACAGAATCCATGCGATCCAGCATGCCGCCGTGGCCCTCTATCATATGGCCCCAATCCTTGACGCCGCGGTCACGCTTGATGGCCGACATCACCAGTCCCCCGGCAAAGCCGAGCAGGTTCACCAGTAAAGCTATGATTGCCGCCTGCCAGGGGGTGAATGGGGTGATCCAAAACAGCGAAGTACCCACCAGCGTCGCCAGCAACACCCCACCGACCAAGCCTTCGAGGGTCTTGGAGGGCGACAGCTTGGGTGCCACCTTGCGTTTGCCAAACAGCTTGCCACAGCAATACTGCAGCACATCGGAGAGTTGCACCACCAAAATAAGCCAGGCGATCAGCAGCAAGTTACGCCCTTCATAGCCCTCTATCTTCAAGGTCATCAGCGCCGGCACTGACGAGACACAATAGACGGCTATCATCAGCCCCCACTGCACTTTGGCGGTACGCTCAAGGTAACGTGTAGTATCGCCGCCAAGTGCTGCCAGAATCGGCATCAGCAGGAACAGATACACGGGAATAAAGATACTGAACATGCCGTACCAATGGATGGCGATCAGCAGATACTGCACCGGCAAGGCAAAATAGAAGGCGGCGACCAGGGCAGGATAATCGCTGGCCCGGGTCGGTGTCAGGGTTAAAAACTCCCTCAGCGCATAGAAAGATACCAGGGCAAACAGCAATATCACCCCATAGAGCCCGAACAGGAAAGCGATACCTATGGCCAGCACCATCATCCACCAGGCATCGATTCTGGCATTGAGATTGGCAATAACGGCGTTGTTGCCCTTACGCCAGGCCAGCAAACGACCTATCAGGGTCGCTACCACCAGCAACAGGCCTATACCGGCAAACAACCACAGTGTCTGGTTCATACTTCCTCCCGTGACATCGCCAATAGTGCCAAACGCAAACGCTCGAGAAAGGCCACCTTGGTTTCCTGCGGCTGCAGCTTGATAGGCGTGCCGAAACTCAAAGTGCAGAGCAGCGGCAACGGCAGATAACGCCCCTTGGGCATGGCGCGATTGAGGTTGGCAATCCACACGGGGATCAGTTCCAGATCCGGGCGCGAGTGCGCCAGATGATAGATTCCACTCTTGAACGGCAACAATGGCGCCTCGCTCAGATTACGGGTACCTTCCGGGAAGAAGATCAGCGAGTCACCCTCTGCCAGCGCCTTTTCCACCGGCGCCAAGGGATTGCCCTCACCATGGCTCTCTCTTGGAATAAGCACGGCATTGAATACCCGCTGAATAATAAAGCGCCTCAGCGCCGTCTTTTGCCAATACTCGGCGCCGGCAACCGGACGTGTCTTGCGTCTCAGCAAGGCAGGCAGTGATGCCCACAGCAACACAAAGTCACCGTGACTGCTGTGATTGGCAAAGTAGAGCCGCTGATTGTGATTGGCGCGGCAGCCAAGCCACAGGGCGCGGGCACCGGTGACCAACCTGGCCGCCGAGGTGATCCCAAAGGCAGTCAATCCCGCGAGCCAGCCGATTAGGGTATCCATAGATAAGGGTAAACTCCTCTTACAGGAAAAAGCGCCAGACGAGTAACAACACCAATGCGGCGGCCTGCCCGGCAAAGCAGAGGAACAGACGCTTTAGCAGCGCCTGCGCCCCTTGGGCGCGCTGCAGCATACTGCGACCGGCCTGCTCTTCTTTAAGCCATCCGAGCTGCTGCATGCTGTGATCCAGACGTTCGCAGGTATGCTCCCTTGCCAGGGCGGCAAACAGCTTGGCATCCAGCGCCACTCTGAGGCCGAAATACTGTCCGCCCAGCCCGAAAAGCACCATCAACAGGGCGCTGAGCAGTTCCGGCCATCCCTGAAGCTTGCCGCCCCAGAGAAGCAGCAAAGGTGCCAACATCAAAACCGCACTGAACCAGCGCAGCGGCGCGGCATTGCCCAATAAAGTGGCCACCAATTTAGCCAGATCCCGCTGCTGCGACTCAGGCATGTTGCACCTCTGGCGGGCAAAAACCGGACTTGAGCCGCTCCAGATAAGCCAGAGTCTCTGGCTTGAAAACCACCTTGGGCCTAACGGCGGCAATCATCTTTGCGGCATCCAGGGCACTGCCGGCCCGACCGCTCAGCAGCAACCAGGCCGCCAATACCAGGGCGCTACGGCCATAACCCAAGGCGCAACATACAAGTAGAGTACCTGAGGTGCGCAAACACTCGAGCCGCCTGACCGCTTCCAGGCAGTCCTGTTCATCCGGCAAGCATAAATCCAGCATGGGCATGGGCTGATACCATTTGAGCCTGCCTTCGGTCATCCCCCGGGCGGGTGTAAGCAAAGCCTTACCCGAATAGGGGAAAGGCAACTCGGCGCAGAGATCCAATATGGCATCATATTGCTGCGCTTCACTCATGGTGGGCATGCGCCCAAGCCAAACCCCGGGCAGCACCTCTTGCGCCGCTACCTTGCCAGCGGTCCAGAAACGGATATTGAGCCAGGCAAACAACCGGTAAGGTAATAACAGCCAGCGACTGGCGAAGCTGGGATGGCCCAACTCACTCTTTTGAAAACCCGCGGCGGCAAACAGGAGATAATTGAGCGCCACCATGGCCAGCGCCAAGGCCAGCCAAAACAGCAGCATGCCAAAGAGACTCATGGGCCAGAGCAAGGCCGCGAGCAGCAGCAAGACGACGCCCACGCCATAAGCCGCTGCCAGCTTGAGCCTGCAAGGTTCCCTCGCCAAACTCAAGCGGCTGAACGAATTTCGTGGCCACAGCCAGAGGCAGAACAGACCGGCCGCCAGCCCTGTGGGCAGGTCGATAAAATGATGTTGCCAAGTCGTCAGCACAGACAGGCCAATCAAGGCAAACCAGCCGTGGAGCAGATAACGCCAGGGGCCACTGGCCCGCTGACTGTATTCACTCCAGAGCACCACCAAGAGCGCGATGTGCAAAGAGGGCGCCTGATTGAAAGGCTTATCAAACCCCATCAGGAGATCGAACAAACCACCAAAAACGCCGTCGAGCGGCGGGCGCTCAAAACTGAATTTAAGGGGCCAGATGAGAAAACAGCCGATGCACAGAAGCTGTACGCTCAGCAGCCTGAGCCCCAGTCTGTCTATCCCCTTACGGCTGAAGGGGAGCAGAAACGCCAGGCCGTAGAGAAGATCTATCGACCAGTAAGGCACTATGGTCCAGGGCCAGAGCGGAATGGCATGTTCCCAGGAAAACACCAGACTGGGAACCTCACTTTGCTGCGAGGCATACCAATTGGCAAAACCATAGCTGGCAAAGAAAAACGGCGCCAACAAGGCCAGCCAAAGCAGGCCCCGGCGAATGGTGCCGACCTCGCGTCGACGGGCGGGCAGCTCAGGCATCAGTCGGCCTTACGCGCCATAGACACGGTAAATATGCCCCACTCATCCACTCTTTGAGTCAACTTGTGAAAACCGTTGGCTTTGGTCAGTTGATCCATCTCCTGCTGACTGCGGCGACGCATCACCCAAGGCTGACCGTCTCTGTGGCTGGTCAGGGCCCGGCCGATGAATTCCAGCTGCGGATGCCAAGGCTGGCCCGTGTAGATAAGCAGACCTCCTGGCGCCAGCGCCGCGGCAATACCCGCCAGGGAGCGAGACACCATCTCATTGTCACCAAACAGCTCGTAAAGGCCGGAGACTACCGCCAGGGTTGGCTTGGGCTCGACCGCCGCCAGCGAATCAAAGTCGAAGGCATCGCCCTTTTCAAAGCGCACTATGTCACTGAGGCCAAGCTCATCGATGAGGGCGCGGCCGTCGCGGATATTGATATCACTGTAATCACGCAGCAGCACAGAATCAGGCTTAATATCGCTGTTCGCCAGGCTCTCCAGCAGATAGCGGCCATGTCCGGCGGCCACATCCATCAAATGCAGCGGCTTTTCTTCCTTTCTCAGCGTCGACAGCGCCTGCGCCAGCAGCTCTTCGATATGGCGTTTACGCTGGCGTATGCCGCGCCAGCCAATGGCATTGAGATATTGTTTGTCGACAAAACGGCCAAACTCCCCCTTGCCGGCGGGGGTGTTGCGATAGACATAGTCCAGGGTACTGCCCGAGTCGAAGCCGCGCTCGAAACCCAGAGCGATGCCCTCTGAGTATTTCTCCCCCAGCTTCATCACCGCGCGGGTGGCTTGCCAGTATTTGGCCTGCCAGGAAGCCTCGGGCAAAGGGGCGGCGAGCGATTCACTCTCGGCGCAGCTCGGGCCGAATTTATCTTGCTGCAACAAATTCACTGCCGCCTGCGGCGAGGCGATATTGGCCCGCAGGAAGCGTCTAATCCTGGCTATCGGGTCGGCCCGGTCCAGCTCTCCCAGGGTGTCATGATAAAACCCGGGCAGCAGGTGCAATTCTTTACGCTGGGAACCCAAACGCTCAAAAAACTGCTGCTGCGGCTTGCGCCGAACCACATAGTCGGCGCCCGAGATCAGTACCTGAGTCGGTACAGTAATCGCCTGGGCATTGGCCACCACCCTTTCGGCGGCATCATAGAGTCCCAACAACACATTGACCGAGATCGGTCTGGCGATCAGTGGGTCTGTCTCAAAGCTGTATTGTCTGGCGGGGTCATGGGTCAACAGCTTGGCCTTAACATAGCTGTTGACGAAAAAGTTGCCCTTGAGGCTCCTCAGCAGCTTGAGCCCAGGGATAGCAAAAGGCACATAGAGCTTGACGCTGAAGGCCGGCGACGCCAGCACCAGCGCGCGAATAGCAGGCGCATAGTCATGCACCCAGGTGCTGGCCAGCACGGCGCCGACACTTTGGGCCACCACACACAGCTGCTCTTGGCTGAAACCATGTTTGCGCTCTATGTGTTCCACAAAGGTCTGAATGTCGCGAACACTGGTACCAAAGGAGGGGCTGTCGCCTCTGGCGCCCGGTGATTGCCCATGACCACGGGCATCCCAGGCGAAAAAAGCCTGCTCAGGCAGCGCCAATTCATCCACCAGGTGCGCCATTCTGCCACCGTGTTCATGGCCACGGTGGAACAGCAACACGGCCCCGGATTCCTCTTGTTCATTGGTTTCCAGCGCCGGCCAGAAACGATAAAACAGCTGGAATCCATCATGGGTAGTAAAAAAGTGTTCCTCGGGTACCCTTGCGGCATTATCCATATAATTCATTCCTTTGATAACCAACTTAACTTGCGCTCTCGGCCTGCTTCAAACCGGATTTTACCCGGTTGAATATGGTCAGACAGAGTAACAGGAGCACCAATGACAGGATCAAATTGAGCCAGAATGGCGTCAACCAACCCAAGGCGACAGCCAGCCCCAGAATACCGAAGACAAACGCGCGATCGCTCTTGCCCATGGGGCCATCATAGCGGCGCTCTGCCCCCACCATCAGGCCGAGCACCCCGGCGTATTCACTGGCAACGGCCAGTAAGGTCAGGGCGATCACCAGCGCAGGTTCCACACCACCGAGCAAGGCGAAAGGCAGATAGAGTATCGCATCCGAAACGATATCGGCGAGCTCATTGAGATAGGCGCCGAGACGGGATTGCTGCCCAAACTCACGGGCCAACATGCCATCTATGGCATTGAGCGCCATTCTTTTCAGCATCCAAATAGGGATGAGAGCAAAGAGCCAAGGATGAGGCCAGATAAGCAACAGGGTTCCCAGCAATATAGAACCCAGCGCCGCCAACACTGTGACTTGATTGGCGCTGACGCCGCGCCGATACAGACGGGTAACCAGTGGCCTCAGTAGGCCCTGAAAGCGGGATTTCAACTGATAAACAGACAAACTCATTGGCTACAACATCCTAATCGAGAAAGAAAAGTTCTCACAGTCATCCTTGAGTCTCGCGCAAATGACCAAAGTGCACTATGCCTGATTTTTAATATGCTTCAAAGTGCTTGGGGGAAAAAGCCGCGGCTGAATCACGCCCCAACCGCAACGCCTCCGAAAAGAGGGAAAGAGCGCTAAAGCGCCCTTTCCTCTCTGTTACCAATTGGCATCCAGAGTGAGCTTGGGCACCGCCAGCTCAGCACATTGGCTCGAAAGGCGATAAAACACGGCTTCGGCGGCCGGGTAACCATAGGCAGCTACCTGGTTGGCGGCCTGGGCCTGATAGCGCACACCCCAGAGATCGAACCAGGGACGCATATCCAGTTGCAGCAACTTCGACAGGCTGAGCAGCATAAAGTCGTTGCCATCCAGGTTCGGGGCATAGATATAACTGCTCATGCCCAGTGCATCCCTCATCTCGCCCCAGCGAGCGACGTCGGCAATCGCATGGCTGAACAGACGCTCATGCAGATAGAGCAAGGTGAAAATCTGCCAGCCGTTATCCAAACCGGCATGTTCTTCGGCCAATGCCGCCAGCTGCAGATAGAAATCCAGCCTGGGCCCGGCGTTGTCATAGGTGCCGGTCTGACTCCAGAGCTTTTCGTAGACAGAGGTCACAGGATCGCTGCTGTTTTGCGCCTGTTTCAGCCACTCGAACGTGGTTTGAGGCGACTGGCGATCGCAGCTGGCGATCCGCTCACCACTATCTTTAAAGCGTTGCCAACCCTTGTACAGCGGGAAAATATTATTGGAGACTTCACCGGAGCGGCCACCATAGATTTTCAGCCGGTTCCGCTGCAGATTGTGGCCTATCTCGTGACTCTCGCCCCAGCCGAAGGGACTCAATACCCAGGCTTGATCATAGGGGTTACCCGAGCAGCCGCCACCACAGTGTGCCGCCTCATCGACATTGATGTGCTGCACCTTGGGTTTGGCATGGATCTGTTCATTTTGGCAATCCCAACCCAGCAGGGCGCAGCGGGCGGCCACGCTGGGTGCCAGCGCCAGTCCTTCACCACTGAAGCCGGCCAGATCGTAGGTCCCCTTGATCATATAGCGCCAAACATCATTCAGGGCCTGCTCCACATCGCCGCGGTACGGCTCGGCATAGATGAACTGTTTCATCATATGTTTGCGGGAGTTAACTTCGACAAAGTCGGTGCGCAGCCCGGCCCAGCTCAGCGGGCTGGTTTCAAGCGCCGTCAAATAACCACTCGCTTGGTTGAAATCCTTGAGGTAGGGATAGGCCAGTACATTTTGCGCTTCAACACTCACCACGCCCTCACCGGCCGGCAGTTGCAGCATCAAAGTCCCGCCATAAGGGCTACTCAGGGTCAGAGGTTGCCCGGGTTTCAAGGTCAGCTCGACCGAGCGCAAAAATTTGGGGCGCTGGTATCCCTGGTTATTGAATTCCCGGGTTGAGCCGGTTCTCTGGGTATTGATAAAGGCCTTGACCGTCAGCGGCAGTGTGTCTTTGCGCTCGAGACGCACACTCTGGCCGGGCAACAAGTAAAAACCGCTGCCGCGATAACCACTCTCTTTGCCCAGTGCCATTTCCAGGCTGACGTTCTCAAGCGTCAGCGTTTGCGGCAAAGGATCGCTGAAATTGCCCAAATCCGGCTGCGCTGGATTATTCCCCCTCAAATACAGCGCCAAGTGGTCGGCCAGATAGGCCGCCAGAAAACGCCCTTGCGGCGTGGTGTCCTTATCCATGGGATAAGCTATGTCGGCACGGTAAAGATCGCCAAGCAACACAAAGAGTTTCAGCAGCCTGCGCCCCTCGTTGCCGAACAACATCTGACCACGGCTATCCAGTTGATTAAGTGAATTTTTAAGCGCTCTGGCACCTGCAAGAAACTCAGACTCAAAGCCGTTGACCTTGTCACAGCTCACTTTACCCACATAGGTTTCACAGCCGGACCAGTCAAAGTTGAAGTCATCATCAATAAAGTGTTGTGTCAGGCGCTGCTCACTGCCAAGCAGCGGGAAAGCGGCCGCCATGGCCGTGGCCGAAGACCAATCGGCAGCGGCGCTGGCCCAGAAGTTACCGCCATAGGGCAAACTGACTCCCATGGTTCCGGCAATGGCGTCGGCCACCGCATTGGTCGCTTCATACCAGTTGTGCTGATAATAGAGTGCCTTGCCCGATGCCAGCGCCCGGGAATAGACGCCGGCTACCTGCCCGGCATCGGTATCGGCCGCGCGCCAGCCACTGATTAACAACTGGGCATCGGCGATACAGGCTTCCAAAGTGGCGACCTGATTACAACTCTTGATGGTCCAATTGGGAAACCGCCCTTGCAGCCAACTGCGACTGGCACTCTCCTGGCCACCAAGAAAGCTCAAGGACACGGTCAATGGTTGCTGCAATTCTGCCACTTGTGCTCTGTTCAGCAACCAAGCCAGCAGATTATCATTGGCTGGCTCCATGGCGGTGAGTTCACCGGCATGGAAACGGGCAAACAGATGGGTACCAAAGGCCGCAAAGCGCCCGGTATGCTGCTCGCCGGCGACGGCCAATACCTGCCCCGTGTTGGCACGTAGCAGAGGTGTGGCGATTTCCGGCTCGATGATATTGAACAATTGAGTTCGGTTGCCTGGAGCATAGGCCAGCGCCGTATCGGCAAATACCCTTTGCCGCAGGGCTTGCTCATTCGAGCGCAGCTGCGTTATCTGCGCGGCAATCGCCTCAAGCAGAGTATCCGGGTTCAGCCCGCTTGCATCACCGCTTGCCAGCGCCAGCTCCAGAGGGCTTTGACCGTCCACGCCAAAAACTGCCAACTTGAGGCTGACGCTGCCACCACGGCCATCACTGACCTGCAATAGCCCTTGATCGCTGCCCTTGGCATCTTTATCTGCTTTGTAGCTCAGCATATCGCCATCGAGACTGAACTGCCCCAGCTTGCCCTGCTCGGCAATGCTGGCCTGCAAGGGATCGCCATCGGGATCTGACACATAACCTTGCCAGTTGACCGTAATGCTCTGCAGCAAGCTGTCATAAGCCAGCTGAATATCGTCACCCTTAGGCGCTTGATTAACGCCAGCAGGCGGCTGCAGATTATCACCGCTTGACCCGGCGCCACTTTCATCATCACCACCGCCGCAAGCGCCAAGCAGTAAACTACCCAGTAATATCGAGTGCAGCAACAGAGGTTTTTTTCTTGCCATCACAGATGTTTCCCATTTGTTATTCCGGGTTAATTCTAAAGTCTGCCATGGAAAGATAAAACCTTTATAATCAACTTTTTAAGCAACTATCAATGCGTAAATTTTATGACTCAAAGGCAGTTTTTTGACACTCATTCAAGCGCTGCAGCACCGGCAAAGGATTAACCAAAATTAATTCAGCATTTCGCCCAAGTTGTGCTGCAATAGGCCCAAGTTAAACCCATTTTGAGGCCCTTGGTTCACCACTATGGAACTTTTGCTCGACCCACACATATGGATCGGACTCTTTACCCTTATCATCCTCGAGATAGTTCTCGGCATAGACAACCTGGTATTTATTGCCATTCTGGTTAAAAAACTCCCTCAACATCAAAGAGACAAAGCCCGGGTCATAGGCCTGTCGCTGGCCTTATTGATGCGCCTTGGCCTATTGGCCGTGGTGTCCTGGCTGGTCACCCTCAACCAACCTTTGTTCAGCCTTGCCAATTTCAGTTTTTCCGGACGGGATCTGATCCTGATATCCGGTGGTCTATTCCTGCTGTTCAAGGCCACCAGTGAACTGCATGAACGGCTGGAGTCCAAAGAGCCGGAAATAGGCCAGAAAGTCGCCTATGCCAGCTTTGGCATAGTTGTGACCCAGATACTGGTGCTGGATGCGGTATTCTCCATCGACTCCATCATCACCGCGGTCGGCATGGTGGATGAACTCTGGGTGATGATGACAGCCGTAGTGGTAGCCATGACTGTGATGTTGCTGGCTTCCAAACCGCTGACTCGCTTTGTCAATGCCCACCCAACCGTGGTGGTGCTCTGTCTCAGTTTCCTGTTGATGATAGGTTTCAGCCTGGTAGCCGAAGGCTTTGGTTTCCATATTCCAAAAGGCTATCTGTATGCCGCCATAGGTTTCTCCATCATGATCGAGTTCTTCAACCAGTTGGGGCAACGCAGGTTCGAACAACGTGAAGCCCGTAAACCCTTGAGGGACAGGACAGCCAACGCTATTTTCAAGCTGATGGGCGGCAAGAAACAGTTTGAAGAAATTGACGAAGATGAAGAACAGCCAAACGACGAGCGTGCCCTGAGCAAGTGCTTTGCTGAAGACGAGCGCAACATGGTCGGCGAGGTGCTGACTCTGGCGGAGCGCCGCATCAAGAGCATTATGACGCCGCGAGCCGAAATAAGCTGGGTTAACCTCAGCCACAGCCCCGAGCAGATAAAACAACAACTGCTTAGCGACAGATTCAGCCAGTATCCCCTGTGTGACGGCGATATAGACAAGGTCGTGGCACTGGTGAGTGCCAAGGAGTTGCTGGCCGCCATAGAGCAACAACGGCCACTGCAGAGTCTGCGCCCCGGCCACAAGCCGGTGATAGTGCCGAAAAGCATCAGCGTGTTCCGTTTGTTGGAAGAGCTAAAGCGCGCCAAGGCCGACATGGCGTTGGTCACAGACGAATTCGGTGCCCTATTGGGACTGGTCACCGGCCACGACATTCTCGAAGCCATAGTCGGCGAACTGCCCCAGGAAGATGAGGCCGAAGAGATCCGCATCGATGGCGATGGTTGGCGCGCTCGCGGCAGCATTAACCTGCATCAGTTAGGGAAGCTCCTGGGCTACGATGAACTCGAAAGCCATAATCACGAGTATGTGACCCTCGCGGGCATGTTACTGGCACGCTTTGGCCGGATCCCGGAAGCAGGCAGTGTGCTGACTATAGAGCCCTGGCGCTTTGAAGTCACTGAGATGAATCAGCACCAGATAGCCGAAGTCAAAATAAGCCGTCTGGATCAGCAAACTGAAAACAGCCCTGCCAACGACGGCCCCTATCAAACGCTAGTAGAAAACTGATCCACAAGCGCCGATAGCCAAACAAAATTTGCGGTTATCGGCGCTGTTTTTACGACAACCCGCCTTTCCGCCATTTGTTGATCACCTAGCTCCTTCGGGCACTCCGGCTCCATCGGACAATTCCCAAACTTAAGTAGTCACCCGCGAATAATTAGACAAACCCAAGCCGCCAACGCGATAATCCCTCCCCAATATCACTTTTATCAGACATTTTCGGTTCAAAGAGCACTAAAAGTATGAAGAAACGCTTCTGCCTGCCATGGATAGCAATAATAATGATACTGGCCAGCCCTGCTCTGTCGGCGACCAACGCAGAGCAATTCTCCCGCTTGCTTAAAGGGGCCGAAAGCCAGCTCTATTCCCTGCCGCAACGGTCGCAGGCTCAACTGTACGAGATGGAAAGCGGGCAACTCAAAGACCTGCCCAAGCCCCTGCTGACCCGTTTTTATCTGACCAAGGCGACAGTATCTCTGCTGCTGCATGAGATCCCCGCCGCCGAGCAAGCCGCCAAAGAGGGCCTGAAACTGGCGGTTCCGGGAACCAGCGAACATACCCTGCTGGAACTGAGACTGGTACAGGTGATGTTGCAATCCGGCAAGGTCACGCAGGCCATCAGCGAACTGCAAAAAATAATAGATAGTCAGCAAAATTCGGCCGATAAAGTGGTTCAGGCTGAAGCCCTGCTACTAAAAAGTAAGGCGCTTGAACAGCAAGGCAAGCTGGATGCATCCTATGCCAGCCTGATGCTGTCATTGGACGCCGCCGAACAGAGCCAGAACAAAGAGTTGCTGGAGCGGATCTCCTTTGGCATGGGCCACCTTCTGGTGCGCCTCAACGGCTTTGAGCGCTCGGAAAAACTGCTTAAGAAAGCATTCAAATTCTTCAAGGACAGAAGGATGTCCTACAATCAGATGCTGGTGCAATTGGAATTGGCTCAGTTGGCCGAGCAGCAGGGACAGGTTGAAATAGCCATAGATAGATATCAAGCGGCGCTGGAACTGGCCAGAGTATTGGGATACGGCCTGTATCGCTTTCGCATCAATGTAGAACTGGCGCTAAAGTACCGGGATTCCGGGGATGAGTCTTCCATGGCAAAGCACCTGCAACTGGCCGACAAGTTGCAATATCGCGAGACTTCAACCCTCTATACCAGCCGCTTTCAACTGCTCAAGGCCCAAGAGTTACTCAACAAGCATAAGTACGCCGAAATGGCCGTCTATGTCGACCCTCTGCTTATCAGCTTTGCCAAGGAAAAAGCCTTGTTACGCTCCCAGATAGAATTGTTAAAGGTCAGCGCCGAAGGCTTTGCCGGATTGGGTAATTTCAAGCGCGCTTACGAGGTATTGGATCAGTACCAGCAACGCTTCGCCGTATACAGCTCCAAGGAGTTGGTCAGTAATCTGGATCGCCAGCAGTTACTGTTTAACTTAGAACGTCTCGAATTTGAAAACCAGGATCTCAACTGGAACAACGTACTGCAAAAACTGGAGTTGGAAACCAACCGCACGACCCTGAATCAACTCAATATCATCAGCAGCATCATCCTGTTGCTGCTGTTACTGGCCACTATCATCATTCTCTGGCTCAATCGCTCACGCTTGAAGTGGGGACTGCTGGCCAAGACTGACAGCCTCACCGGCCTCTATAACCGCCGTTATCTGGCAGGTTGGTTGCTGTACCATCAAGCTTCAGAGGAGCAAAGCCAGGAGTCGCAACCTAAGTGGCGCACACTGCTTTTTCGACTGAAATCACTGTTGTTGCCGGCCAAAGTCCAGCGCAGACATGGCCCGCTGGCGTTAATCACGCTCGACATAGATAGTTTCAAAAAGGTTAATGACACTCATGGCCACAATAACGGCGACCGAGTGCTGATCGAACTGGCCAAGGTGATGAAAGCCTTGCTGCGGAAGGATGATCTGCTGGCTCGGGTTGGCGGTGAAGAGTTTATGTTATTGCTGCCCAATACCGGCTTGAATGACGCTGTGTCTGTTGCCGAAACCCTTAGGCAAAGCGTGGCCGAGCACATATTCACCCTGGAAAATGGCGAGCCACTGAGACTCACCGTTAGCCAAGGAGTGGCTTTGGACGTCGACGGCTGCCAAAGCTTCAGTCAACTGACTGATACTGCGGATAAACTTCTTTATCAAGCCAAGCAGCTTGGGCGTAATCGAGTCGAAAGTGAGCTGGCACAGGACTCAGAAGCCAACGCAGTTTGAATTCAGGCGTTTGTCTGCGAGCCGCCGCCATTCCAGCTGCCATCGCGGCGCGCCTGATACTCACTGACCATGGCCTCCACTGCCGCCTCGTCGAAAGGACGTAAGCCACTGAGTACCAAGGTCTTACGTCCGGTTCCTACCTGTTTATCATCACTGATAAGCGCGAAATCCAGCGTCACATCGCCGCGTTTGCCATCGACTTTGAGATTGCTGTTAATCAGCTCCAGTTTAACCTGCTCAAACTCCAGGGTGTCCAGTTCAAAACCCATGCTTTCATAGATAACCAAGGGCCGCGCCGGATTAATGGTGACCTGATGCTCGCGCATCAAAGGCACCAAAACATGGGTAAAGTTGAGACCGGAAAAAGCCACATAACTGCGGACAAATGACTCCAGTTGCCGCTCGCAGTGGCGCGTTTCACCATCGCGATGGACATTCAGGTAGCGTTTGCCGCGCTCATCTTCTATCGCCAGCTCGGCCCCCTGGTCACCAGGGAAATGCAGACATACGCCGTCACCGACCATGCCTTCAAACTTGAACAGCATCCGGCGGCTAAGGCCATAATCGTTCAACACCAGGGCAAACAGAAGATCGCCTGGAACGCAAAAACGCTTGGCATCCTCATCATGGATAGGATTGAAATCCCCTGCTACTCCCTTGGCAAAATCACTGGCCTGCTTGCGGCCTATGGTTATTTGGTTATTTTCTCTTTTAAAATAATCAACTAGAAACATCTTGTTCGAACACTCACAAAGCCAAGGCTAACCGGAATAAAAAGGTTTATCAGTTTAACCGCCTTTTGACAAATAACTCACCCGATCTGTTGGCCTTGACTTCCAGCCAAGGTTAAATGTTTAAAAATCAAGCAATCGCACTTCAGCGACTTTATCCGAAAATGGTTCCAAGCTCTGCTGGATAACTCAAATACAGCCTTACTACTTTGCTTAAAAGATCAAAAGCTTACTTTGTAAAGCCAGTTTTTCAGGCAAAACCTCAACAATAACAACTCGGTTTACAGACGCTGACATTTGTTAATTTTGATCACAACAATAAATGCAAATCGTTTGCATTTATTAAATCAATTGCTAGAATTCGCTCGATTTCAACAACAGTAACATCACAACGGGAACCAAGATGATCAAGAAAACTCTCATTGCCAGTGCGCTACTGACAGCCCTGTGCGGCCCACAGGCATTCGCCTCGGACGAGACTCAGGAGCTGCGCAAAATCATCGAACAGCAGCAGAAGGTCCTCAAGGATCTGGAGCGCCGTCTGGCAGAAACCGAAAAGCGTCAGCAACAAACTGCCGAGCGTGTCGAGCAAACCGCTGAGCGGGTTGAACAGACCGCCGAGGTGGTAGATGCCACGCCGCAAAAAACCGCCACCACTATCGGCGGCTATGGTGAGCTGCACTACAACAACATAGACAACAAGCTGGGCGAGGATAAGAAAGAGTTCGACTTCCACCGTTTCGTGCTCTTCTTCGGCCATGAGTTTACCGAAGACACCCGTTTCTTCTCCGAGCTGGAAGTGGAGCACTCCATCTCAGGTGATGGTCAAAATGGTGAAGTCGAGCTGGAGCAGGCCTACATAGAGCACGACTTCAACCAAGCCCTGACTGCCAAGGCGGGTCTGTTCCTGATGCCGGTTGGCATCATCAATGAAACCCACGAGCCACCGGCATTTTATGGTGTCGAGCGCAACCCGGTTGAGAAAGACATACTCCCGGCTACCTGGTGGGAAGCGGGTCTGGCAATGAATATCCAGGCGGCTCCCGGACTGGCCTTCGATGCGGCCGTGACCTCGGGTCTGAATGTCCCTACCACAGGTAAAAATGCCTATAAGCCAAGAAGCGGTCGCCAAAAGGTTTCCGAGGCCAAGGCTGACGATCTGGCCTATACCGGCCGGGTGAAATACACAGCCGTTCCCGGCCTGGAGCTGGCCGCGACGGTGCAGTACCAATCGGATCTGACTCAAGGCGAAGCCAGTGTAGACACCGCCTCGGCCCTGATGTGGTCGGCGCATGCTATCTACCACCTAGAAAACTTCAGTATCAGAGCCCTCTATGCCGAGTGGGACATAGATGGATTTGAAGCCGAAGCCCTGGGCCGCGACAAGCAAAATGGCTGGTACATAGAACCGTCCTACCGCTTTAACGAGCAGTTCGGAATTTTCGCCCGCTACAACGAATGGGACAACAACGCCGGTGACAATCAAGACACCAAAGAAACCCAAACCAATGTGGGTATCAACTACTGGTTGCACGAGAATGTGGTGTTCAAGGCCGACTACGAAAAACGTGGCGGTAAGTCAGACTCAGATGGGTTCAATCTGGGTGTAGGTTATCAGTTCTGATGATCTTTGGGTGCCCTCTGGGGCGCCCTCATTGAGGCATTTATGAAGACTCTTATTGCATTACTCTCGCTGTTTTTGCTGCCATTCACTCAAACCCAGGCGGCGCAAAGCGTTTACCAAAGCCCGGCAGACTTTGTCACCCAGGCCTTGGGAAACCAAGGTAAAGGTCAAGCGAAAGCCAAAGTCTTTTGGTTCAGCGCCGAGCAACGCCAGGTCATAGAAGAGATACTGGCCCACGATTTTCGGCCGCTGCGTACCCGCTATTGGCAGCAGGGAGACGACACTGTCTGGATCCTCGAGGAGATAGGTAAAGAAGCGCCAATCACTGTGGGTATTCAGGTGCGCCATGGGCAGATTTATCGCACCAAGGTGCTTATCTACCGCGAGAGCCGCGGCGATGAAGTCAGGCACGACTTCTTTACCGACCAATTTAAATCGGCAACACTCACAAAAGATAAACAGCTGGACAAACATATAGATGGCATTACCGGAGCGACACTTTCCGTCAGGGCCCTGACCAAACTGGCCCGCATCGCCCTCTATCTTGACCGGCAACTCAGCCTGCAACACGATCTGCAACAACACAGCCTGCAACAAAACAGCGAGCCCAGATGACACGTAAACATCCGGACTTTCGAGTCCGTCTCCTGCGCACCCTGCGCCCCTGGCACAGACGTATTGGCATCATCAGCAGTGTGCTTGTGTTGCTGCTGACTCTGACCGGCCTGGCTTTGAATCACGGCCGTGAGCTGAACCTATCCCAAGGCGTGCACTGGCAATGGCTGCAAGACTATTACGGCATTGGCGCCCCGGAAGATGTCAAAGTCTGGCAAGCCCAGCCGCTGGCGGGCAGCAGTCAGGGACAGGCCTGGATAGCCGGCACGCCGCTAGCCGAGCAAACCGATGAGATACTGGCCATAGCCCCCTTTGAAGACAAGTGGCTACTGCTGACCCGAAACAGTTTGACAATTTTGAGCCAGGATCTTGCTGTGCTGGAAACCCAAACCGAGCTGACAGGTTTGCCGCCGCAGATAAACGCCATGGCAGTCGAGCCCGGCGGTGTCTGGCTGAAAACATCCCGGGGCCAATATCGCAGCGACAGCGAACTGTTGGATTGGCAAGCGGCCAGCAGCCTGGTTGCCCTCCCCTGGATAAAACCACTCGAAGGGGCAAAGATACAAACGCAGCAGTTGCTCGGAGATATTCGCGCCAGTCGCCTGTCCTGGCACAGGGTTCTTCTGGATCTGCACAGCGGCCGGATCTTCGGCGCTGCCGGCAGTTATCTGATGGATCTGGCGGCGATCGCCTTATTGTTGCTGGCCGTGACTGGCCTGATCATTTATTTAAAACAGAAGCGCTGAGATCAAGCCAGCGATGATGCCTGCCCGGGCTCGTTTGAGCTCCCGGCCAGGCCATCGGGCGCAAGCAACTGCAGACTGGCAAATTCACGGTACAGCGGGCTGGTTTGCATCAACTCGCTGTGGCTGCCACTGGCCAATAATCGCCCCCGCTCCAGCACCAGAATACGGTCGGCATTGAGCACTGTCGCCAATCTGTGGGCTATGATGAGAGTGGTTTGTCCCGCCATCAACTCATCCAAAGCCTGTTTGACCTTGACTTCACTGACCGCATCCAGGGCACTGGTGGCTTCATCGAGCAGCAGTAAAGGCCTGCGGGCCAAGATGGCGCGGGCAATGGCAATTCGCTGCTTTTGACCACCGGAAAGGCGCACGCCACGCTCACCCAAATAGGTGTTATACCCCTGGGTAAACTCACTGATAAATTCATGAGCTCTGGCGCCCTTGCAGGCGGCAACCACCTCTTCCAGGCTGGCCTCCGGGCGGCCATAACGCACATTTTCCAGCACACTGGTGGCGAAGATCACCGACTCCTGGGGCACCAGGGCAAACTGTGCCCTCAGGCTCGCCAATGATACAGAAGCGATATCGACACCATCGAGCAGAATGCGGCCGCAACTCGGCTGATAGAAACGCTGCAGCAGCTGAAACAACGTACTCTTGCCGGCACCGCTGGGCCCAACCAAAGCCACCCGTTCACCGGGTTGAATATGGATATTGAGATCCTCAAGCACAGTTGCGCCCTCATCATAGGCAAAACTCAGCTGCTCTATTCTGAGTTCCCCCTTGAGCGGACTGGGCAGCGCCAGCGGCTTGGCCGGCTCGGCAATATTTGCCTTGGACTCGGCCAGCTCCATCAAGCGTTCGCTGGCACCGGCGGCCCGCTGAATATCACCTATCACTTCGCTTATGGTGGCCACCGCGCCCGCCACCATCATGGCGTAAAACATGAATGCCGACAGCTCACCGGCGCTGACCACACCGGCCATTACGTCTCTGGCCCCCACCCAGGTCACAGCCACTATGGCACCGATAGTCAGCAACATGACAGAGGAGATCAGTGCCGAGCGATAGCGGATGCGACCACTGGCAGCACGCATCACCGCCGCCAGGTAGCCGTCAAAATTATCGCGATCGCGAGCCTCGTGACCATAGGATTGTACCGTGTGGATCTCATGCAAGGTTTCATCCACATAGGCGCCGAGATCGGCGACACTGTCCTGACTGGTGCGCGCAAGCTTGCGTACCCGCCGCCCGAGTAAGCCCACAGGCACCAACACCAGCGGCACGGCCAGCAGCACCAAGGCCGTGAGCTTGATGCTGGTAAAAGCCATCATCACCAAGCCACCCATAGTGGTCACTGAAGATCGCAGCGCCATCGACAGGCTAGAACCTATAACTGTCTGCAACAGAGTGCTGTCGGCGGTAAAGCGGGAGATGATTTCCCCGGTGCGCAAGCGGGCGAAAAACACCGGGCTTTGTTCCAGTAACCTGTGATACACCAAGCGGCGAATATCGTTGCTGACTTTCTCACCGAGCCAGGTCATCAGATAAAAGCGGCAGAACACGGCCACAGCACTGACCAAGGTGATCCCCAGAATAAGCAATACAATTTCGTTGAGGCGCCCCGAGTTGTCGGCCATAAAGCCCTCATCCACTATCAAGCGAACCCCTTGCCCCAGGGCCAGCCAGGCCAATGACCCCAGCAGCAGAAACAGCAGCGCCAGGGCAACCCGCAAACGATAAGGCTTAAGAAAGCTCAGGATCCAGGGCAGGATCCGAGCCGAAGAGGTTTGAGGAGCAGACAAGAGAAAATCCAGACAATGACTGTTAATCAGGATTGTGGCGCCAAAGCGCCGATGAGTCCAGCTCAGGCAGGTACGGCCTTGGGCGTTCCATGGTGACCATCACGCATCCAGTTGACATCCAACAACTCGGCACCGCTGAGACTGAACGCCTGGCCAAAGCCTTTGACATAGAGACCGCGCTCGGGCACCAGCTTAAACAAGTTGAAATCGGTCAAGGCCGCCAGGTTATCTATCATCTCACCGAAGCGCCCGGACAACACCTGTACCCCTTTGGCAAAGCTCGGGCCGTCTCTTGCTATCAGCTCGGCGGCGGCATCAAAGGTCAGGCGGCGGCGGGCAAACACGCTGCGCGCCTCGGCTTCGTCTTCCACCAGCATCACAGATACCCGCGGTGACTGTTTAAGGTTGATACCGTGACGCGCCAGATCGCTTACCAGAATATAGAAACCATCATCGGCCAGCGCGAACGGCGCATAACTGGCGTTGGGGATCCCGTTGGCATCCTGGGTCGCCAACTGCAAGGTGGTACGCCCCTGTTTGAACTCTTCGATTTCCGGCAGCAGTTTTTCCTGCAGGCGTTGGTTTTCACTGGTCATATTTCCCCCTTTTGGGCAGCCACTTCACCACGGTGACGCCAGTCGGCAAACAGTGCCAACTGTGGCGGCAGCAGCTTGCGTTGTTGATCCCGGCCCAAATAGACCTTAAAAACGATGGCGCCATCAGGGCCGAAGAAATTAATCGAATGACTTTCAGTGCCCCGAAATGGACGACTTATCAAGGCAATGGCACTGAAATTCTCCAATTTCAGATGGCCATGCAGGCCATCTCCCTTGCTGTAGAGGTTAAAATAGCCATGAGCCGTCTTTCCCTTGGGGAAGTCGCCTTTGAATTCAAATATCTGCCCGGCAACTGTGACTATGGTGGTCAACTTACCCCACTCAGGCAGTGCCTGCAACAGGGCTTCCAGCCACTCCAGCGGCAAGAATTGCTGCTGCTCGGCCGGTAATGCCTGCACCACCTCAAGCTCTGAAATCCCCAGATTAGCGGCGGCATCGGCCGGCAACCACTCGGGGTGTTCCAGCATGGCGGCGGCTATCTGCAGGCGGCCAGCGGCCGCCCTTGTTGTATCGCTTATCTGCATCTGTTGCTCCATCAGAAACGGTAACGGGCCGAGAGCTTGAAGTTGCGCCCTTGATCCATCAGGGTTTGCCAGGCTTGGATGTACTCTTCATCGCCAATGTTTTCAATGGCAAAGTCGACCCGCAACCCTTCGAAGGTCCCCATGGCAGGCTCCCAAGCCAGATACACATCCCATAGGGTGTAGTCCTGGTAGCGGTTAACCGGGTTATCTTTGGGCACCCTGTCTTGACTGGCGTTATAGCTGACCCGGGTTCCCAGCTTCATATCGCCCGCCATGATCCCCTGCGACAAGTCGAGCACCAACTTGTTGGCCGGAATATTGGCCAGATAGCCCCCGTCATGCCTGTCTTTACCTTCAGTCTGACCATAGCTGAGCGATAAGCGGGTCTGATTGATGCGATACTTTCCTGTCAGTTCAAAGCCAGTCAGTCTGGCCTTGTCGACGTTATCCCAGCGGGTGTTCTGCTCAAGTCTGGGAATGCCGTGCAGTGGATTGGTCACCCGCTGCTCGATAAAGTCATCGACATCGTTTCTGAATACACTCAGGCTCAGCGCCAGTTCATCGTTGCCCGCCAGCTCGGCAAAGCGCATATCGGCCTTCAATTCTTTGTTCTTGGCCTTTTCAGCCTTGAGGTTTTCATTGACCTCAAAGGTATTGCACAGGCCGTTGGGCAAAAAGTTAGGGATGGGAGGAATACAGTAATGAGTACCGCTGGAGTACATCTCCTCCACTGATGGCGCGCGGAAGGCTTCATCGTAACGGGCGCTGAGTGTCAGCCAAGGCGCAGTCTTCCACACCAGTGCCAACGAGGGAGACAAGGCATCGTCATCACTGGAATGGCCCAGGTTATTGCTTTCGTTTTCAAAGCTGTCGTAACGCAGCGCCGGATCCAATGACCAGTTTTCCCCCAGGGCGATATTGGCGGCAACGAAAGCGCCCCACACCCGAGACTCACCATCTATGTTGCCGGGACGCTGACCGCTCTGGCCGCTGTCATCACGGAAGGTTTCTATCTGGTCGCGGTAGCCGTCCAGACCATAAGTTAATTTGAGCCCCTGCCATTGACTGCGATTGGCAATACTGAACCCCAGGGTTTCATATTCTGTGGTGTCGAACTGGCCCTTGGTCAGGCGATTCTCATCATAATCCGTCTTGTTCCAATAGAACTTGGCATCCAGATCCAGCAGGGCGTTGCCCCTTGGTGCCAGGCTGTAGTCCAGGGTCAGGTTGGAATCTTTGCTGTCACGGCGCACCAGAGGCACACTGTTGCTGACACCTGTGGCCGGATTACTGGGCACGGCTTCAAAGATCTCATTGATCCTGCCGGAAAGTTGCAACCTTTGCGCCTCATCCAACTGCCAACCGAACTTGGCCAAGCCGCTGCGGCTACGGCTGGCGCTGTTTTCCAGGGTATTGTCATTACCGGCCTTGATGTTGTCGCCGTCGCTGTAGCTGCCGTTCAACAACCAGTCGATACTGCCCTTGGCTCCATAAATGGCACCACTGCTCTTGCTGCGCTGGCCATTGGTTTCATAGCCCTGCTTGAGATAGCCACCAAAGCTCTGGCCTTCGTCGAGCATCTCTCTGGCCGACTTGGTGTTTTGCGATACCACACCGCCTATGGCGCCACTGCCCCAAAGGCTGGAAGCCGGGCCACGTACCACCTCAACAGAACTGAGCAGCTCAGGGTCCATAAAGAAGGTGCCTCTGTGGCCGGCACTGGCGTTTTGCCTGGCACCATCTATGGTCTGCAATACCCTCTGGCCACTGAGACCACGAATTTCTACCTGCTGGGCAGATGCCCTGGGGCCATTAGCGATATTGATGTTGGCTTCCGTCTTGAGCACTTCGGCCACCGAGTTGCCCTGCTTCTCGGCCAACTGCTCTTCACCGACAACCGCAGCACTGCGGCTGGATTCAGAGACTTTCTCCTGAATGCGGGTAGCACTTACCAGCACTTCATCAAATTCAGCTGTTTTCACCTGCTCGGCAACAGCGGCCAGACTCAGGAGGGGGGTTCCCAATGCCAGAGTAATAGCCATAACCAGCGGTTTTCTATTCATCATCTTAATCCTCAAACAGATTATCAGGCTGTATCTCCAGCCTTTCTCATGGGAGTGGCATTACTGAAAATAAATTGAGCCCAAGGGCAAACAGCAAGCCCGGGACAACACCACTTAAGGCGGCACTCTAGCTTAACTTTAGAAGATGATCAAATAGTAATTATTATCATTTGCAATATTATTTACTCTAATATATTTTAATCTGAAGAAAGGGAAGTTACTCGGGAAGCCAAGCCATTTTTCGGTACGAAATACGGTGCCAGCCAAACGGTAAAAACTGGCCAGACGGTAAAGGCAGGAACCATGGAATGGTGGCGGCTCAGGGACAGAGCCGACCCAAGACAGAACAGCATTGAGCCTTATGGGTCATTGCTTAGTTGAATTTGAACATTCACCCGCCGCAACAAGCGGTTGTAAACAGGAGTAACGGCGTGACCCCCAAGCGTTATTGTGGTTTTGCGCTCATGGCATTGTCACTTCAGAGTGCCGTATTGGCCTCTCAGACAGCCACCCCAGATCCTTTGGTAATGCCCACCAAGGGCGGTTTGCAACTGAGTTTCAGCGTAGCCCCTGCTGCAGCGTCCCAAACTGCCTCAGTACAGACTCAAAACCAGGCTGCTAACGCCGAAAGCCACCCTGCGGCAAACGCCCCATCCGCTAAGCATAAAGAAGCTGAACATAAAGCCCCTCAACATCAAGAACCGCTGAAACAGAATGTGGCGAAACCTGAGCCGCCAAAGTCAAAGCTGCTCAAAACCAGGCCGCTCAAAGCGAGTCAGAAACAAACTTCAAAGATGAGCAAGCCACAACCGACTCAGGAAAAGCCGCGTGAGATAGCAGAGAAATCTGAACCGAAACACGCCCCATCGACTCCGCGAGCAGAACCTGAGCCACGTGAAGATAAGCCGGCTATTCCTTCGTCACCGGTTCAAACTGCCGCCACCTCAGGGCTGAATCACACAGTAGAGCTGGCTGAGCCTGTATTTGCCAGCCCGCCTACGCCGCCGAGCTACCCCAGACTCGCCCGCAAGCGGGGCTTTGAAGGCACGGCTCTGGTAGACATCTTCTTTGATCACCAGGGCAGAACCCAAAACGCCTTGCTCGTCAGCAGCTCAGGCTATGCCATTTTGGATGAAGCGGCATTGGCCGCCGTACGCCACTGGCAGTTCAGCATTCCTTCCCAAGCTTCAGCGGCTCGTTTCAAAGTCAGGGTGCCGGTTCGCTTCGCCCTTAATTAACAGTTGGAGACACGATGGAATTAAATTTGTACCAAAGCCTGCACCAGCAACTAGGCGCTCTTACCTGGCCTTTGCTCATCTGCGCCTTTCTGACCCTGATGATATTACTGGAGCGCTTTGCCATCTTGTTGCCCAGCCTGTTCAGGCGCCAATCCTGGCTCGGCGAATTACGCAACGGCACACTGGATGAAAGCAGTGACAGCCTGCTTGAACGCCTGAAAGATAACCGGGGACTGATTTCCTGCGGTGCCCGCCATTTGCTGAGGCAGGCCGCACAACCCAAGGCGCTGCGGGAAGAGTTGTTGTCACTTTGGCTGGCAAGGGAGAAGCGCAAACTCCACGCTGGACTCAAGTTGTTGCAATACATAGGTACCATCAGCCCGCTTCTGGGTTTACTCGGCACTGTGCTGGGGCTAGTGGAGATGTTCAACGATATTGGCGCCAATCAGAGTGACAGTATCACTCCGGCCTTGTTGGCCTCGGGCTTGGGATTAGCCATGTACACCACAGCCGCCGGCTTGTTGATCGCTGTACCCGCGTTATTGGGAGCGCAGCTGTTCGGACTCTGGGCCGAGCGTTCAGTGGCCTCCTGCGCCCATGTACTGAATCATCTCAACCTTTGGTTGGAAGGGGTTCCGCTGCAGGGCGAAGACAATGATTACGCCGCCTTCAACCTGACCAAGCTCACCGGTGTCAACGGCAAGCGGCGCCATCCGGAGCCGCTGTCATGATTGAAATTAAGGAAGAGCATGGCCTGGATAGCGGCCTGGATCTAACCCCCTTGATAGACATCATCTTCATTGTGTTGGTGTTTTTACTGCTCACAGCCAACCCCAGGTTATTGAGCCTGCCGATTGAAGTGCCGGATAACAGCGCCAGCACTTTGAGCCCACAAGCGCAGACTCAATTGACGGTCAGCGTGTTACCCCAGGCGCCGTTCTGGGCACTCAATGAACAAAAATTTGCCCGGTTCGACGCGTTCGAGCAGGCCCTGACTCAAGCGCTGGCCGACAATCCCGAGCTGACCTTGGTGGTAGCCGCCGACAAGGAGGCAAGAGTCCAGCCGCTGATGCAACTGCTGAGTCTGCTGCAACGGCTGGAGATCAGCCAGACCCGGGTCCTGATGGAACCCTAAACACCTGATGAAACCTCAGACACAAGTCTGTGGCGATGAGTCCCTGAATTATTTTGGAGCTAGAATGAAAAATTCTCTTATCTTTCTCTGTGGCCTGCTCGCCATGCCGCTTTTTGCCGCTGAAGAGCCCCCCAAGCGAGTGATCAGTGCCGGTGCCGGTGTCACTGAATTGGTGCTGGCATTGGATGCCGCCCCACAACTGGTGGCTGTCGACGCCAGTAGCGCCCTGCCAAAGACGCTGAAACTGCCAAGACTCGGCTACCACAGAATGCTGTCAGCCGAGGGCATATTGGCGCAAAAACCGGATCTCCTGATTGGCACCTCTGTGATGGGACCTACCAGCAGCATAGACCTGGTAAAACAGGCCGGTGTGCCGGTTATCACCCTGAAGGCGGCCGATACCGCCGAGCAACTACAGCAAAATATTCTCACTCTGGGGAAGGCCCTGAATAAGGAGAAAGCCGCCACCGAACTGGCCGATACCCTGGGTGGCAGGTTACAGCAGCTGGCGCAATCTGCGGCCAAATTCGAACATCCTCCCAGAGTCATGTTTATGTTGCTGCAGTCAGAGCGTCCCGCCAGAGTCGGCGGCACCGATACGGCCGCCGATATCATTATCCAGCTAGCCGGTGCCACCAACGCCGCCGACTTCAGCGGCTACCGCAGCCTGTCTCAGGAAGGCATTCTGGCGCTCAAGCCAGAGCTGATTTTACTCTCAAGCGCCAGCGAGCAACCCGAACCTCAAGCCGATAAGCTACTAAAGAGCATGCCGCTACTGGCCCATACTCCGGCCGGAAAAGCCGGTTTGATCCGGGATCTTCAACCTCAGGCCTTACTCGGGGGATTGGGTATCTCCGCCATTGAAGCGGCCGAGTCCCTGAATCAGGAACTGCTGGAGCAATAATCATGGCTGCCGTGCTGCCCACCCACCGTCACCCCTGGCTCTGGCCAGGACTCGCCAGCCTGCTGCTGTTTTCCGCGTTGCTCTCGATAACAACAGGGCCAGTGACCATAGGCTTGAGCGATATAATCGACTCCCTGCTTGGCTCAGTCGCCGCCGGGCAGGAAGCCAATGCCCTGATAGTGCAAAATGTCCGTCTACCGAGAACCTTGCTGGCACTGATTGTCGGCGCCCTGTTGGCACAGTGCGGCGCCGTAATGCAAGGCCTGTTTCGTAACCCTCTGGCTGACCCAGGCATCATAGGTGTGTCCTCGGGCGCGGCGCTGGGAGCCGCCATCTGTATAGTGCTGCTGCCGCATCTTGGCAGCTATGCCGTCCCCCTTGGTGCTTTTCTCTGCGGTCTGGCAACCAGTTTACTGGTTTACCGGCTCGCCACTTCAGGTGGCAGCACCTCAGTGGTGTTACTCTTGCTGGCCGGGGTGGCTATTACCGCCCTGGCCGGTGCCGGAATTGGCATGCTGACTTTCCTTGCCAACGACATGGCACTGCGGGATCTTAGCCTGTGGCAGTTGGGAGCCATCGCCGGTGCCAGTTGGCAATCCGTAGTTATCTGTCTGCCGGTACTGGCCTTGGTGAGTTGGCAGTTCAACAAACAGGCATTGGCGCTCAACGCCCTATTGCTGGGCGAATCCGAGGCGCGTCATCTGGGCATAGAGGTAGACAGGCTCAAGTTGAAGTTGATCTTACTCTGCTCTTTGGGTGTCGGTGTTGCCGTGGCGGCCACCGGCATCATAGGTTTTATCGGACTGGTGGTACCGCATCTGGTGCGACTGCTCAAGGGGCCGGATCATCGCCAACTGCTGCCGCTGAGTGCCATTCTCGGCGCCGTGCTACTGGCCTTGGCCGACTCAGGGGCCCGCACCTTGATGTCACCGGCGGAGATCCCTGTCGGCCTGATGACGGCTCTGCTCGGCGCTCCCTTCTTCCTCTATCTGCTGCTGAGTCAGCGACGTAAGCTTTATTGAGGTACTCCATGCCTTCACTTGAATCCGTGACCACGACAACTGCCGCACAGACAGCCATGCCATTTGAGTCCACCGCAGTTACTGAGCAAGTACTGGAGCTCAAACATCTCCATGCCAGAGTCGACAACAAGCCCTTGCTGACCGATGTCAGTTGCCGACTGCAAAGCGGTCAATTTTACGCTCTGCTGGGGCCCAATGGCGCCGGCAAGTCCAGTCTGCTAAGGCTGTTGACCCAGGAGCTCAAGGCCGATGCCGGGCGGATAAGCCTTCACGGCTCGCCTCTTGGGCAGTGGCCGAAGCAAGCCTTGGCCAGGCATCTGGCCATGTTGCCGCAACACTCGAGTCTCAGCTTTCCCTTCAGCGTTCGTGAAGTGGTAGCCATGGGCCTGTATCCTCTCAGTCTCAGTGCCAGAGATGCCGCCCAACTGGTTGAGCAGCAACTTTGGCGTCTGGACCTGGCTCATCTGAGTGAGCGCAACTATCCGGCACTGTCCGGCGGTGAACGCCAGCGGGTTCAGTTGGCCAGGGTTTTGACTCAATTGGCCCAGGCCGAGCACTCGCCTGTACTCTTGCTGGATGAACCCACCTCGGCACTGGATTTGGCCCAGCAACACAGAGTACTGCGGCTCGCCAGAGAGCTGGCACATGAGCAGGGCTACACTGTATTGGCCGTGCTGCACGACCTCAACCAGGCCAGTCACTATGCTGATCAATTGCTGGTTATGGACAAAGGTAAACTCCTGGTACAGGGGCCGCCCCAACAGGCTTTGACGCCTGAACTGATTTCCAGGGTCTGGCACTATGAACCGGGCACCTTCGCCGACGCGCAGGGACAGAGACTCTATTTTTGAAGCTATCAAAGCCCATGCAGTATGAACCCTGCCATAAGATGACCCAGAACAAATTCAGCACCAACAAACACCTTTGATGTGAAGCCGTCTGTGGTCAGAACGTCAAGCAGGCAAGTATAATCCTTGGGTCAGTCATCAACCCCATCAGAGATGAACAAGAAGCCAACGATTTCCAACGAAACCCAAACCGAAGCCATGCGTATGGCCAAAGCCACTCAAAAGGCGGGGCAGACCAAGGAGCAAACCCGCCTCATTGCCCAGGGCATAGAGAAAGGCATTGCCGAATACAAGAAGCAACAAAAGGCCAAGGCCAGAGAAAGAGACAAGGCGCGCAAGCAAGAGCTTAGACAGAAAAAGAAACTCCAGCACGACGAAGATGACTGTGTAGAGGCAAGCGAAATGCCTTCAAGCCACATCCCCAAATGGCAACTCTTGTTACCTTGGATACTGCTGATTTTAAGCTGGATTTGGTTTATTTTTATATAAACTTATCAAATACTTAATGCTGAGCTGGAGAACTGATAAGGTTATAAAGATAGCTTCCTCACAGTGAGTTCAGCCACACACGAACAAGTTGCGGCATGATTTAAGATACGATAATCCGCGAACTTCCTGACGGTTAATGGCAACAGAGAAGCTCAGATGTCGCTAAACAACAAGGTGCGTATCTGCTCCAGGTGAGTACCGACCCAGGCGCTGTTAATCGGCCCCCAGGT
The DNA here is from genome assembly GCF_033842865.1 of Shewanella indica. Classification (NCBI taxonomy): domain Bacteria; kingdom Pseudomonadati; phylum Pseudomonadota; class Gammaproteobacteria; order Alteromonadales; family Shewanellaceae; genus Shewanella; species Shewanella indica. The sequence goes on along the minus strand of NZ_JAWXXR010000001.1, from coordinate 2,245,719 downwards.
GCGGATGTGGTAGTGCCCTGAGTTATTCCGGCGGCCATCCTGGATAAAGTCCACCTGAATACCTATATCGCCGAAGGCGGCAATGGCATCTTGCAAGGTGCGGCGCGGCATGCCGGTTTCCTTCTGTAAGGACAACAGATTATGTTGGCTATCGTCTATCAGGTGGGCCAGATAGAGCTTACGTAAAAAGGCGGTTTGCTGTTTGGATACCTTATCGGCTTGGAACATACTCATCGTCCTGATGGTTTACAGCCAGTAGCGGCGCGTTTGAGAAAACGAGCACCACACAGGCAACAAAGTCTTGCAACCAAACTACTTGATATCCAGTTGTTAACACAAGTGCAATCGCTCAGGATCTGGAACTGCATCAAGTCTCTGCCATCCGAGCTGGCTGCTTGAAGCGACAAACTCTCTATTGCTATAGTCGAGTCAATGCCCCAAGGACTCAAAGCACATGGATATCCGCTCGCCCCACTCGCCCCTGCCACAGCAACAGTGGTTAGGCTTTGACAGCCAACCCTTAACCCCTTTGTCTCCCCGCTACCGCCAACAATTGCTGTGGCAAAACCTGCTGCTAATGGCACTGATCATACTGCTGCTAGTGCCTGCTTTACTGCTCAGCGCCAAGCTGAGTGGTCTTGAAGTCATCATCTCGGTCACGCTGGCACTGCTGCTTTTGGGATTCAAGATCTGGCTCAATCAAAAACAAGCCGGAGCCATGGGTTATGGCGTTTGTGAATACGGCATTTTGCTACGTGAAGGGCTTTGGTGGCAGAGCCATACCGCCATGCCGGCCAGCAGGCTGCAACATGTGAGCCTGTCTCAGGGACCATTGCAGCGCCATTTCGGACTGACAAGTTTGCGCTGCTACAGTGCCGGCAGTTCGGCGGCCGAGGTCAGCCTGCCCGGGTTGGAGAATGAAGTAGCCGAAGCGCTGCGCCAACATCTGCTGTCTCTGGCGAGTAAAAATGTCAGTGGCACCTCAATGGAGACGCCGAATTGAACCAGGTGCAGCAAGCCGACTGGCACTCGCTCTCGCCTTGGGCAATCATCAGTTTCAGCCTCTCCAGCCTAAAGCACTTCCTCAGCAACGGCTATGCCCTGGTGCCTATCCTCTATACCGGCTGGCAGCAGGGATTTGACTCCGTTTGGCTGCCACTGGCGCTGGTATTGACCCTGGTAATCATTTTTGCCCATGGGCTGTTGAGCTGGCGTAAATTCCGTTATCGCTTGACTCGAGGGCAACTCGAGGTCCACAGCGGCGCCCTGTTCAGGCGCAAAGTCGAACTGCCGGTAGATAGAATTCAAAATGTGCGTCTGGAACAGCCTTTTTACTTTAAGCCGTTGCGACTGGGTAACTTGATAGTGGAAACTGCGGGTTCAGCCAAGGATGAAGCCTGCTTAAGCGCAGTCACCCAAGTTCAGGCCGAGTCACTGAGGCGGCAATTGATGAAACAGGCCGACACAGACCAAAGCGCCGCCACCTCTGCACCGCCAAACTCCCGCTTACTGGTGAAGAAGTCCCTGGCCGAGCTGGCGCTCTTTGGTCTGTATCAGAATAATTTTGTTTGGTTTGCCGTCATCGCAGGTCCGGTGCTCAGCCAGCTCGAAGGCAGTCAACTGATGGAGCTCGGGCTGACACAAGTCTTCGACTGGCATCAGCAGCAGGTAAGCGGCAACCTGCTGCTGGAGCTGGGGTTCCTTGTCGGCCTTCTGCTCCTTGGCTATCTGCTGTTTTCCTTGATCTCAATAGTCGCGGCGCTGCTGAAATATGCCCCCTATCGCCTGACCCAGGAGCAGGAAACATTACAGCGTAGCGGCGGCCTGCTGTCCCACCAGCAAGACATACTCAAGCAGCACAGGATTCAACTCATCAGTTTGCAGCAGCCATTGCTGGCCCGCTGGCTGAAACGCTGGACTTTGAGCTTCAAGCAGGTAAAAGGCAATGAAGTGGAAGGGGGCAACAGCAATCACATGTTGGTGCCATCTCTCGGTAGCGGCGAAGTGCATCGCCTGCTGAAAAGGCTCAACCAAAGAAGCAGCAAGGCCGACCGTATTCCCAATCGTTGGCACCCCATTCACCCGAGCTGGTTTTACTATAGGGCGCTGTGGTGCTTAACTCCCGCATCGTTGACATGGGCGTTTTGGGGTCTGACGACAGAAGTTTGGCTACTATTACTGGCAGGAGTAATGGCTGTCCCGGCGCTTTACCTACGCTATCGTCAATGGGGATTTTGGCGGATTGAAAACGATCTCTGGATCCACAAAGGGATCCTAAGCCACAGTTGGCTATTGGTGTCGCTGAACAAGGTGCAACATCTGCAGCTGATCCAAAGCCGGGGACAAAAACGCCGAGGCCTCGCCAGCCTCAAACTGGGGCTGGCCAGCGGTGAACTGACGCTACCTGCGATCCCGCTGGCCAAGGCGCAGGATATCGCGGCGCAAACCCTTGGGCTTATCGCCCATGATCACAGCAACTGGATTTAATCTCAGGTCAATAGAAGGAATTGTCATGTCAGCTCAAATCGCGTCCGAGTACAAGCCACAACAGATAATCCATTTTTGGTTTGAAGAGATAAACCCCAAGGCCTGGTGGGTCAAGGATCCTGAGTTTGACCAAACAATTGAGCGTCGTTTCGGCGCCTTGCTCAATGCGGCCCGTCAGGGCGAGTTGTGGCATTGGCGGCAAACGCCACAAGGGCGCCTGGCGGAAATTTTGCTGCTGGATCAGTTCTCGCGCAACATTCACCGCGACACTCCCGATGCCTTCAGTGCCGATCCCATGGCATTGGCTCTGGCGCAGGAGGCTATCAGCATAGGCGCCGACAAACAGCTGCAAGCCCCTATGCTGGCATTCCTCTATATGCCCTTTATGCACAGCGAGTCGGCGCTTATCCATCAAAAAGCCCTGGAACTATTCACCTCGGAACAGACCAAGGACAACTATGACTTTGAATTGAGACACAAGGCGATTATCGACAGGTTTGGCCGCTATCCCCATCGCAATGCCATATTGGGACGAGAGTCGACCGCCGAGGAGCTGACCTTTCTAGAGCAGCCCGGCTCCTCGTTCTAGTGCTCATTCAAGCGGCATCGACTTGCTACTTCACCACCAGCACGGGACAGCTTGCCTTGTTGGCCACGGCCTCGGCCACATTGGTGCTGAGGAAATGGGCCAGACCACTGCGACCATGGCTGGCAATCACTATCATACCGACATCGGCAGACTCGGCTTCCGCCAGGATCTCATCAACTGCGTCACCACGGCGAATCACAGTTTCAATCTTCAGCGGGCTTTTCAGCTTGGCCAGCAACTCATGCATCTTCTCGGCGGCGGCCTTCTCCATGGTTTGTGCCAGTTCTTCCGGAGTGATGATCAACAGCTGATAGTTTTCATCACCGAAAGGTTGATCCACCACGTGCAAAATTCGCAGTCCTACATGGTAAAGATTAGCCATTTCAATAGCATATCTCAATGCGTTGGCGGCTGTATCACTGAAATCAGTGGGCCAGAGGATATCTTTGTTACGCATAGCGACCTCCTTGACACGACGGGTATCGACTAATGAGATACCTGCCGAATAATATCAACAAGTTATATTGCAAAACTTTTAAGCACCCTATGAATACTTTACTCCATTTAGCCACAACCGTAAGCCTATTGGTGATTATTTTTACCCCGGTTTACGCCGAGGATGCCGCCAGTCTGGTAGAAGAAGCCAAGGCGCTGCAACAAGCCGGACAGAGCCAACAGGCCAAGCCGCTCTTTGAACGAGCCGCGGCCCTTGGCAGCAGCGAAGCCCACTTCATGCTGAGCTACAGTTATTCCTTACCTTTGGCCGAAGACATAGCCCATTTAAGCCAGGCTGCAAGGGCCGGTCACCCCAAGGCCTTCTATTACCTGACAGAGCGCCTGCTGACCCGCGGCGGCTCAACAAACAGTGCCGACCCGCTCAGGCTGGCCGAGGTGTTAAAACAGTATCGAATTCACCACCCGGACTTTAGCTTCGACTATCAAACCACGCTGGATGCCTGCATCTATGCCGACAAGCCCGATTTCAACCGGCTTAAGGCTCTGAGCGCGCCCTTAGAGGAAGGCTATAGCTATCGTTTGTGGCAACAGGCCGAGAATCTCTCCAAACTGCAAGATGGCAACAATTATGACCGCCAGGTACTGCAGCTCATCTGCTATGGCGCCGAGGTACCGGCCGAGCTGGATATCGCCGTCAAAGACAGGCTCAAACTCGACCCCGGTGCCAAACAGACCACTGAATTTGATCTCTGCAGCGCGATTACCAGCGGCATGGGAATGGGCTTTTGTGCCTCACGGGAAGAGCAGCGGCTGGAGCAGCAACGCCTCGCCAAACAAGAAGAGATCAACCAAAATATCAAACAACGCCTGGGATTAGCGCCGCTTAAATTACTTGAGTCGGCCAACCGTGCGTTCGAGCTGTGGTTGCAAGCGAAAACCTCAAGGGAGGAAGGTCATGGCGGCAGCGGTCGCAGCGCCTTTATTATTGGCTCCCAGAGCGAGCAGCGGCAAAACTATCTGGCACGTTTGGAAATGCTCAGTAACGAAGAGCAAGTGGTGAACACTTTCCCTGACTTTGCCAGCGCCGACAAAGCGCTCAACCAGGTGTACCGCGCCTTGATGAAGAAACTGCGCCCGGCAGATGATCCCGAGCTTTATATGTTTGAAGTGACCAAAGAAGACCTTCGCGCGGTGCAGCGGTTATGGCTTAAATACCGCGACAGCAATGCGCGCCTATTTGCCGCACTTGAAGGCTCTACCACTGAGCAGGAGTGGCAGGCGCTCTTGACTCAAGAGCGCAGCGAGCAGCTCAAAGCCCTGTTGGAATGGCAATAAAAAACGCCCGCGCCTCCTCACAGGTCGCGGGCATTTCATGGCAAGACGGTTTAGTCTTTCAGCCAGTCGATGGCATCGAGACGGTCGACAAAGAACTTCACATCTAAGGGAGTGAACCAGTCGGCCATCTTGGTCATCCATTCCTGCAAACTGGTATTGCCTATGATGGCAATCTTCTCGAAATGGCGCCCATGCTTGATCCCCAGCTTGAGATCGTCCCACATGGCTCTGGCTTCCCAGCCATCCATTTCGGTAACATCCAGCAGGGCGTAAATATCCGGATCCTTCACACCGGATATCGCCGATTCCAGCATAGGCACCATATATTCATAGTCTTCGTGGGTCAGTTTTCCCACGGCTTTCATGGTGACAAAGAAATCGTCATCACCATAACGCTCAATTCCGATTGAAATACCATGCATGTTCAAGCTCATCATCAATTCCTTATGTCAACGATTTCAAAAACAAAGCCCCATCTATTCGATTTCAGTCTAGTTGGCGACCGTAACGCATTCTGTGATCCATATCAAATATAGCCCGGTTATTGCCAATAGGCGCAGACTGAACTAACATTAGACCGACTAATCAGTCGGTTATTTTAAAAGCAGCTTAATGGTTGCCGAAGGAGGCAAAATGTCGCTTGTTAACCCAGAGCCGCTCACAGTGGAAAATCAGCAATTACTGCAAAAATTCACCGTGCAGCGCCAGGCTTTCAATGCCGCCCCCATGCCAAGCCTTGGCGAGCGCAAGGTCAAGCTCAAGGCGTTAAAACAAGCCTTGTTGAAACACCAGCAAGCCCTCACGGATGCACTCAGTCGCGACTATGGCCACAGATCGACCGACGATAGCCTGATCTCCGACATACTGCCGGTCGTTACCCAGATCAACTACAGCCTCAGGCATCTCAAAGGCTGGATGAAACCCAGTCGCCGCCATGCCGGATTATTGCTGGCCCCGGCCAGCGTCAGGGTGGAGTATCAACCCAAAGGCGTGGTGGGTATTATAGTGCCGTGGAACTTTCCTATCATGTTGTCCTTGAGTCCGCTGGCAACAGTGATTGCCGCCGGTAACCGCGCCATGTTGAAGTTGTCTGAATTTACTCCCCACACCAATGCCGCCCTGCGCTCCCTGCTGGCCGAAGTCTTCGATGGCTCCGAGGTCTGTGTGATTGAAGGGGAAGCCGAGATTGCCGCCAGTTTCTCCGCCCTGCCCTTCGATCATCTGCTGTTTACCGGCTCGACTCAGGTAGGACGCCATGTAATGCGCGCGGCGGCCGATAATCTCACCCCTGTCACCCTGGAGCTGGGAGGCAAGTCCCCTGTGTTAATCGCCCGGGACATGCCCATGGAGACGGCGGTAGAGCGCCTCATCTACGGCAAGTGTCTCAACGCCGGGCAAATTTGTGTCGCCCCCGACTATATTCTCTGCCCCAGTGGCAAAGAGGCTGAGTTTATTAGCGCCTATCGGCGCCGCTTCCAGCAGTTTTATCCCGACTTTGACAACACCCCGGACTATGGCCAGATACTCAACGAACGTCAGGCCGCCAGGCTGGTCGCCCTCCTGGAAGATGCCACCGCCAAAGGGGCACAGGTATTTGCCGCCGACCGCGAGCAACCACTCAGCAAACTGCCCAGCGCCAAACAGCGCAAATGGCCCACCTTGTTGCTGACCAAGGTCAGCGATGATATGAAACTGATGCAGGAAGAGATCTTCGGCCCTTTACTGCCCTTGGTCAGTTATCAAGAGCTGGAGCAGGCGCTCAGCTATATCAAGGCGCGCCCCAGACCTTTGGCCTTGTATCTGATGAGTTTCGATAAAGAAGTGCAGCAAAAGGTATTGTCCCAAACCCACTCGGGCGGCGTCTGTATCAATGAAACCGTGTTTCATGTAGCCGCCGATGATGCCCCCTTCGGAGGCATAGGTCCGTCCGGCATGGGGCACTACCACGGCCAGGAAGGGTTTCGCACCTTCAGTCACGCCCGCACTGTGCTGTCCCGGGGGCGATTCAATACCGGCAAACTGGTGCATCCTCCCTACGGCAAGGGGATCCAGAAGCTGCTGCTTAAGGTGTTTCTCAGATGAAGCGCAGCAGCGAAGCTGCCCGGGCAATAAGCAGCAAACAGGACAAGAAGCAACAGATCCTGGGCAGCGCATTGCAACTGTTTGTCGAGCAAGGTTTCTATGCCACCTCGACCGCCAGCATAGCCCGCCACGCCGGCGTGGCCACAGGCACCCTGTTCCATCACTTTAGCAGTAAAGAAACCCTGATGGATCAGCTGTTTCTGGCTATCAAGACAGAGTTTGCCAACGCCATTTCAGCAAGTTTGCCAAAGACGCCGGCAAGCATCACTGAATTGCCGCAGCGGGCAGAAATGCTCTGGCAGGCCGGGCTCGATTGGGCGCTGGCGCAGCCTCTGAAGCTGAGTTTCTTTGTGCAATACGCCATGTCGCCCAGTGTCAGTGAAGCGGTCCGGCAGCAGGCGATGCATGGCATTCTCGGCTTTATCGCTGAACTGTTGGAGCAAGGCATCAACCAAGGGGTTCTGGCAGATTTACCCAGAGAACTGTTGCTGGAAGCTTGCCACAGCCAGTTCCTGGCGGCGGCACGCTGCTTCTGCAACCAGCCTCAGAAGGCCACCCGAGAGGCCAGAGACGCCAGCTTTCGCCTGTTCTGGCGCGGTGTTGCAGCCTAGCCCTTCGGAGTCAAACCCCAATGGCAGCCGCAAGCCTGGCTCTTGAAATCGGCCTCCTGAAATGAGCCAGCTGAAATGAACGCCCTGGAGTTAGTCAAACAAAGGGCCCGCAATTGCGGGCCCTTCTTTTTAAAAATCAACAAACTGAGGTTGACCTATCGCTCAAGCTGTTACTCTCTCGCTCAAGCTGTTTATCCCTGACTCAGGCTGTTGTCGTCGCCCGAAGCCTCGGCGCTCCAGTACCCCATGCGGCTCCCCTTGTCGATAAGCTCGGAGACCGCCAGTTCTATCGCCTGCAACACACAAAACTGTACCGGCTCATTGGTGGTAAAGCCCACTTCGGCCTCGGCCAGGCGGTTCAAACTGGTGTAACGGAACAGGCCGGCACGCATCTCCTGAGAGAACACCCGCTTGGTGGTATTGACCGACATCAGCACCTTACCTGTGTGCACATCCACCGCCCTCAGATATATGGTCACCTGATCTTCCCGGTACAGCTCGGAGGCGCCTATGCCGTAGTACTCCACGCCACTGCCGCCGGTTTCCACGTTGGTTTCATAGCTGATGATCCCACCTTCCAGAAGCAGCCTGGCATTGGTCAGGGTCGGCACTTCATTATTGCGCCCCTGCTGCTTACCTGAGATCTTGCGCTCGGTCAGCAGGTTCTGCAGCCCTTCCCGCTCCACAGGGGTAAACCACCTGGAGTCCAGCAGAGTCTGCACCAACATGGAAGTGGCACCCTGGGTCACTGCGGTCGAGAAGGAACTGACATTGGCCTGGGGCTTATATTGCCCGGTCTGATCCCGGAAAGAGTAAACCGCAACCGGGATAGGGAAACGCGGCCCGGGACGCGACTGCAGCGCCTTCATGGTTTCACTCAAGGGATTTACCTGGGCCTCATTGATATTCAAATCAGGCTTGGGAACCAGGCTACAGCCCCCCAGCAGTAACAGTGAAACCAATGCCAGCCACCTCATGGATTACCTCCATAAATAGGCATCTCTATCACTGTGACTTCGCCGGAAAGCAGGTTGGTAATGGTCAACATCACACCGCTGCCGGTAGAAGCCACTTCGACGCGGTAGTCACCCGTATCATAAACGCCATCTGTGATATCACCGTCGGCCACACCACGGGTGATAGAGTTAATAATGTTACGCTCCAGCGACTCCTTGAAGCGGGTAACAAAATCCTTTTCATTGCCGCTGGGCTGATTGTCATTTTGGGCCTGGGCCTTGCTCAGCAGAAACGAACCGTTGAGAGGGTTACCACCAAAACTGGGGTTGATTGGGGTATAGACCAGTTCGGTGGCCTGCCCCGAAAAAGCCAGCAAGGCGCCGGCTGCGATTAACATCCTGAGTGTCATTGTGCTTGCTTCCTAAATTCCATCCCAATGGGATCCCAATTCCCCTGTCATGGATTGGGCTCTGACCGAGGCGATATAATCTATGGTCAAGAGAATCGCCTGTTCGGCCCGCTCCTTGATGGGACTGGCTCTGCGGCCAAAATGGGTTTGGTAAATACGGGTACCGTTAACCTCCAGTGTCAGCAAGGTGCCGGCCTGAGGGAAAACCGTTTCGTAAAGGGTGACATTGAATCCCTGGGTAAAGGGCAGATCCCGCCAATACCCCGAGTAGTAAAAACCAAAATCCTTGCCAAAGCGGGTCAGGGTTCTGTCTATGACCAGGCCACTGATCTCTATGTCATCCGCCTCGGCTGCAGCCAACGCCGGAGCAGACGCAAGTGTCAGCATAAGTAAGCACAAGATACAGCGCATGGATAACAAGACAGAGTGCGGCATTGTCCCCGAAAATTCCCTTTGTTGCCTGAAGGCCATTCCATTAACAAGAGCATTACATTAACAGCAGCGCCGGAACCGAGTCACCCGTCAGCAATGTATTTACCTGAAAATAGCTATTTCGGCTGAGTCAATATCTGTTAAAAACCATACGAAAGTATGACTCACTGTTGCGGTAACCACAGCTGAACCAGCAAGCCACCATCCTGACGGTTTTGCAGGCTGAGGCGACCGTCGTGAGCCTCGGCTATCTCCCGGCACAGCGCCAGTCCCAGGCCACTGCCCTGGGGCTTGGTGGAGTAGAAGGGTAACAGCGCCTGCGACAACACCTCCGCTGACATGCCACTGCCGCGATCCATCACGCAGATACTGACGCCGGCAACCGGGTCGGCAGCATCGCTGCGCCAACCGGAGCGGCTGGCTATCTGCAGCTCAATCTCCTCAGGCGCTGAGCCGGACTCATGGGCGTTTTTGAGCAGATTCAGCAACACCTGCTCCAGCTGCACCTCATCGGCCAGCAAGGTCAGCCTAGGGGGCTCGTGGCAGACAAAGGCGTAATGCTCAGCCAACTCAGGCAGCAAGCGGGCCCATGGAATAACTTGTTTTTTGGGGCTGGGCAGCTTGGCAAAACGGGCATAACCTTCGATAAATTGCCCCAGATGATTGGTGCGATTTTCTATGGTATCGAAGATCAGGCTCAGCTTGGGATCGCGGTTCTCTGTGGTCAAGCGCCGACCCGAGTTGACCATGGAGGCAATTGGCGCCAGCGAGTTATTGAGCTCATGACTGATTACCCGGATCACCTTCTTCCACACCGCCACCTCCTGGCGGTTGAGCTCACGGGTCATCTGCTTGAGCAGCAGCAACTGATGCTGCTGACCATTGAGGTTGAACTGGCCGCGACTCAAGTGCCAGCTCTGGTTTTCGCCTTCCGGCAAGCCGAGATTGAACAGGCCATCGCGCTCACTCTCCAACATTTGGCGCATCTCTTCGCTCACCTTGGCTTTGAGCTCAGAGAGGCTGCTTCCTTCCAGGCCTTTCCTGGCATTGAACAGATGTTTGGCGGCGTCGTTGGCATAAATGATATGACCCACGCTATCGCACAGCAGCATGATATTGGGCGAGTTTTGAATGACCTTATCCAGCAGCAATTCCCGCTGATAGATATGCTGCCGCTCCTGCCTGAGTCGGGCCGACGCCTCGTTGAACAGTTGAGCCAGTCTATCCAGCTCGCTGATGCCGCTGTCCGGCAACGAGACACTAAAATCTCGATCAATCAGGTTAAGCATGCCGATTTCCAGCCCCGCCAGGCTGTCACCCAGGGTTCGGGTCAACCTGAGCCCTATGCCCAGCGCTGCCAGCAAGCCTGCCACTACCGCCAGCCATAACCATTCAGGCCCCAACCACAACAGACAACCCCACCCGAGCAGCAAACCCAGCAAGGTGCTCAGCAGCATGCCCAGCAGCAGCCTGTGTCTTAGACTGAGTCCTCCTGTCATGCCTGCCTCTTGCCGTCGATACCAAACTTCTCCATCCGCCGATAGAGCGCTTGACGGCTGATGCCAAATGACTTGGCAACCCTGGCGATAACGCCGCCGTGCTCGGCCAGCGCTGCTTCTATTTCCGCCTTGCCCGGCTCCTCTGCCCCGGCTTGTTGGCCTTGGTTCTCTGCAGCTTGGCCGACACTTGAATCCAAAATAGCTTTCGAGGCGGTTGCCGCAGCCAAACCGAAATCACTGTAGCTCAAAGACTCGCCGCGACTCAGCAAAACCGCGCGTTTACAGGCGTTTTCCAACTCGCGTACATTACCGGGCCAGTCGTGGGCCAGCAGCGCCTCTTTGGCACTCTTGTCCAACGTAAGGCTCTTGCTCAACGCCGCGCTCTTGTTCAAGGCCGCGGCCGCGCCGGCACAAAAGTGCTCCACCAGCGGCAAGATATCGTCTTTGCGCTGCGCCAATGGCGGCAATGCCAGCTCCACCACATTGAGACGATAGAAAAGATCCTCGCGAAAACGGCCTTCGATAATGTCCTGACGCAGATCGGCGTTGGTGGCACTCAGCAGCCTGACCTTGACCTTACGGGTCTGATGGCTGCCCAGGCGCTCAAACTCGCCGGTCTGCAATACCCGCAGCAGTTTTATCTGCCCGGACAGCGGCAGGTTGCCTATCTCATCCAGAAACAGGGTGCCGCCATCGGCCGCTTCGAAACGGCCGATACGGGCCTTGGTGGCGCCGGTAAATGCACCGGCCTCGGCGCCAAACAACTCGGCCTCCATCAGCTCCATCGGCAAGGCGCCGACATTGACCTTGATAAGCGGCTTGTGTTTCAGCGGCGAATTGGCGTGCAGTATGTCCGCCAGCTTATCCTTGCCTGCGCCGTTGGGACCTGTGATCAGCACAGAGACATCCGAGCGTGCCAGTTGCAACGCCAGATCAACACAGCGCTCCATAGCAGCGCTGGCAAATACCAAACCACAGAGATCGGCGCCGTCGAATGCCGCCTGCCGTTGCTGCTCACGCTGTTGCAACTGCTGGTTATCCTGTTGCAACTTGTAAAGGGAAATCAGGTTGGCAATACTGTTGAGCAACTTGTTGTCATCCCAGGGCTTGGCCAGATAATCGGCGGCCCCGGCCTTCATCAATTCCACGGCCATTTCCAGTTCGGTCCAAGCGGTGAGCAGGATGATTGGCAGTTGCGGCTGACGACTGCGCAAGGCGTGAAACAGTTCCCGTCCTTCCTCCCCCGAGGTGGTGTCGCGGCTGAAATTCATGTCCTGGATCACCAGGCTGACCTCTTCTTGCTCGATAAAGTACAGTGCCTCTTGAGGGCTCTGACAACTGAGCGGCCGGTAACCGGCAATTTCCAACATCAGCGACAACGCCTGACATACGGCCTGATTGTCATCGACAACGAGTACAGTATCCATCATGCCTGCTTGTTACATCCTGTTATATCTATTGTAAAAATTATGAGTAAAACTACCCTAAAGCTACCGCCAACGCGAGCCAAACTGCATGGGCCATGCCGTCGACTCGAATGGGCGGCAGGCGGTTCAGACGCTGCGGGTCGCCATTGCCGGTGAGATATTCGCCGCCCTGCGGGCAGGCAAGACCACAGCCACTGTCGTCACCAGCAACATGCCCACCACTGTCAGCAGCGGATAGATGAGGTCGAGCTGTGGCAGGTCATAGTGCTGCATCAGTTGTTGCCCCAACACCACGGCAAGACAAGCCCCCAACAGCCCTCCGGCGATACAGATAAGGTAGTTTTCCGTCAGAAACAGACTCAGGATATCGGCCTTGGTGGCCCCCAAGGCCCGCCGGGTGCCAATCTGTTTGGTGCGGCGCTGAATATTGAACATCACCATACCTGTCAGGCCCAAACTGGTGATCAGCAGCAGCAAAATCACCATCATGGACAGCACGCTGACCATGAGCTCGTGGTCACGATAGGAGCTTTGTTTTACTTCCTGGATAGATTGGAAATCATCGATCACCCGATTGGGGTTTTCCTTCATCAAGGCCTCGAGGATCTGCTCTTTCAGCGCCTTGTGATGCTCGCTCGGCGCCCGCACCATGTAGAAATGCCCGCTGTAATCGACGTTCTGGATCAGGCTGTACTCGAGATCTTTACTGTCCACCCAGGCACCCTGCAGTTTGTCGACCACACCTATCACTGTGACATTCTCGTCCCTGTCGGCCCAGAGGGTCTTGCCCACGGCGGACTCATTCGGCCAAACCTCATCGGCCAGCGCCTTGCTGATGATCACCAGCTTATTGCTGCCGTTAACATCATCATTGATCTCGTTGGCGTAGAAGTTACGCCCATCCACCAACTTGACCCCCAAGGTTTCCAGGGTGTGCTCTGTCCCCAGGTACATGGCAAGCTGAGGCGTCGTCTTGGACGTTTCCGGATCCGGGCCCAGATTCAGCGTGGTGGACCAGCCACTGCCACTGAGCGGCAACATATTGGTGGACGTCGCCGTGACGACATTGGGCAGGCGGCGGAGGATCTGCTGGTCGACCTTGTTCTGCAGCTTGGTATCTATATTGGGGTCGAAGTTATAGACGGTAAAGACCAGGATCTCCTGCTCGGCAATCCCGGAATCACGCTGCATCATGGTCAAACGTTCATGGATAATAAAGCTGGCATTGGCGACTATGGCCACCGATAAGATGATCTGCATCAGCAGTAGTATCGGGCCGCTCTTGCTGCGCATCAGACTGCTGAAAACCGGTTTAATATTTAGCATAGTCAATCCCTTACTGGCTCTTGAGGTAAACGCTTGGTTTAGTGCGGCACACAACCCAAGCCGGATAAAGCCCCGCCAACATGGCGGTACCTACCGCTATCCCGGGGGTGATAAACCACATACTCAAAGACAGGTGCGTCAGCCCTTCGGCAACCCCGAAGCGCGCCGACAGGCTATAGAGTGCTCCCCAGGCCCAGGCGAGGCCGAGAAAACCACCCAACAGCCCAATCACGCCCACCTCTACCATGTATTGAGAGAAGATCTGCCCGCGGCTGGCCCCAATGGCGCGGCGCACGCCAACCTCGGGGGCTCGCTTAAGGAACTTGGTCAGCATCAATCCCAGAATATTGACCAGGCAAACACTGAGAAACAGTATGCTCAGCCCCACCAGAATCTTATTGTCCTCGGGCACTACGTGATTTTTCTCCAGCCAGGCGTCTACATCGGACAGCTGCGCCGACTCAGAGGGAGACTTGCCATCGGTGAAGCGCCCCAGTTCTTTTTGCTGCTCGACATACTGAGCGAGGAAGTTCTTATAGGCGGCTCTGTCTTCTGCGCTTGGCAGATCGACCCAGTACTCGAGCCAGACTTTCTCTGAAACCAGTCTGTCCTGATAGTTGTCCAGACGCTCATACTTCCAACCCGAGACATTCCCCCAAATCGGAAACTCTTCATGGGCGGCCAGCGAAAACGGAATATACACTTGCTCGGCACTGGCAAAGGCGCCGCTGGTAGGATCGTAATACTTGGGCTGAGGGTTCCAGTCGGCTATCACGCCCACCACCTGAAAGGGTTTACGGTTGAGATAGACAGTCTTGCCGACGCTGTTCTCGCCGCCAAACAGCTTCTGGTTCAGCTTTCTGCCGATAACCACTTGATAGGCCGCTTGCTCGTCCACTGATTTGTCCCAAACGTTGCCATAGAGAAAAGGCACTTCGAACAGCGGGAAGAAGCCGCGGTCGGTCACCCTGACGCCCTGCAACATGGGCAGAACTTCAGGGTCATCCGTTTGCACCGCCATACCACTGCGGAACATGGCGGCCTGCGATTTGGGAAGATCCCCCTTACGCAGATTCATGGCATCCTGAAAAGTGATCAGCGAGTTAAACTCATCCCAGGAATCGGGTCCCTGGCTCCACAGCTGCACTGTGTTGAGTTGCTCGGCACGCTCCCCGGCCGGGTTGAAGGACATCATGCTGTACACGTTCAGCGTGGTGATGGTGATCCCTATCCCCACTGAGATGGCCAACACCATCAACAGCGACAATATCGGCGTCTTTTTGATGCTGCGCCAGGCCAGGTCAACATAGTAAATAAACATGCTCGCGCTCCTTAGCTGGCCACTTGTTCGGCCACATCCAGCTGCGGCGCCTGTTCGGTTTGATAACGGCTGAAGTCACACACCTGGCCATCCACTATCTGAATATTGCGCTGGGCGCGGCGGGCCAGCTCCGGGTCATGAGTCACCATGATGATGGTCGTGCCGGCCTTGTTGATCTCTTCCAGCAGTTCCATCACCTGGCGGGCCATCAGGCTGTCCAGGTTACCCGTAGGTTCGTCGGCGAGCAGGAATCTCGGCTCCCCGGCCAAGGCGCGGGCGATGGCCACCCGCTGCTGCTGCCCCCCCGAGAGTTGTGAGGGCAGATGCTTCATCCTCGCCCCCAGGCCCACCTGCTCCAGCGCCTGCTTCACCCGCTTCTGGCGCTCCTTGGCGCCAAAGCCGCGATAACGCAGTGGTACTTCAACATTCTCTGCCAGATTCAAGTCAGGGATAAGGTTAAAACCCTGAAAGATAAAGCCAATTTTCTCATTACGAATGGCCGCAGCCTTGTTGTCATTCAGGTTGGAGATATTGACATCATCAAGAAAATACTCGCCATGGGTAAAGCCTTCGAGCAGACCGGCGATATTGAGAAAGGTGGTTTTACCCGAGCCCGACGGTCCGGTCACGGCAACAAACTCCCCCTCTTTCACCGACAGATTGAAATCCCGTAACGCATGGGTTTCCACTAAATCCGTTTTGAACACCTTGTTGATATTTTTCATGGTTAACATGGTTTTAGTTCCTTATTTTTGCGTTATTCGGTGGGTTATTTTAGTTTCGTCAGGGCAGACAGACATTGCCCAAACCACTGGCCCGGCGCCATCGCGGCATGGCTGAAATCGGCAACTTGCCCCGGCTCGGCCGACACAGAGTTGACTGTGGTGGCTTCGATAAGATTGAGTCCCAGCAGGAACCAGTCCGAGGTATCTCGGGTATAGACCAGAGTCGCCACCAGCAACAGCAGCAGAGCCAGGGCCGCCACCAGACGTTCGGTGTTGAAGCTTTCGGTTTTCATTCTTCTCTCCTCAGCGAACCAGCACTTGCTCGGCGTCATTGAACAGATCGATATTGGAAATCACCCATTGGTCGCCCACCTCGCCGCCTTCCAGCACCTCGATATGGCTCATGCTGCGAGCACCGAGTTTGATCTCGGTGCGCTCGGCAATATCCCCCTGGAGACGGTACACCAGGCGACCACCGCCACTGTTCACGAAGGCGCCGCGCTTGACCATCAGCACATCGGCACGGTTTTCCAACAAGACCCTGGCCGACAGGCGCTGATTCTGCCTCAGGTGCAAAGCGGTATCCTGCTGAAACCGGACCCGGGTAGAGACTTCGCGGTTACGTACTTCGGGGGAGATGGAGGCCAACTTGCCCATCACCATCACGCCGCCGAAGTTGAGTTCCACATCCATCCCCAGCCCCAGTTCATCGGCGTAGGTTTCCGGCACAGCCAACTCGGCCTCGAAGGCACTCAAGTCCACAACAGTGAGGATCGGCTGGCTCTGGGCGATACGGGCTTTTTGTTCCGTCAGCCAGTTACCTATGATGCCGCCAACAGGGGCTGTGATGTTCAGTGCTGCCACCTGACGTTCCAACTCGGCGACCACCAGTGCCTGACGATTGACCTCGGCCGCCTTGTTTTGCAGCTCAAAGGTCAGGGTGTCTTTCATCAGTGCGGCTTCCTGCTGGGCATGGGCATACTGCAGCTTGGCCTTGTGCAGCTCATCCTTGCTCTTCTCGTAATCTATCTTGGAGATCAGACTGGTTTCGATCAGTTGATCGCCGCGGCGGCTCTCCCTGTCTGCGGCCTCCAGATCCACCTTGGCCATATCCAGTGTCTGATTCGCCTTGAGTTGATTACGTCGGGCGTCCAACTTGGCCCGTTCCAGGGCACTCTTCATCCCATCGAGCAGGGCTTGCTGCTGCTTGAGGCTGTTGGTCAGGCTGTGGCTTTCTATGGTCGCGACCACCTGGCCCTGCTCGACCCTGTCCCCCGGGTTGGCTATCAGAGTCACAGTGCCACCTTCCGGGCTGTAGAGGATTGGCGCGTTGGCGGCGACTATCTTGCCTGTAGTGGCGATATCCCGGGTCAGAGTGCCGCGCTCCAGAGTGGCGAAGCGCAGCTCACTGCGATCTATGGATTCACTGACACCGCTGCCACTGACACTGGCCCACACCAGGCCCGACAGCAACAATACTGCCGCGCCCAGGGTAGCCGGCCACTTGAGGCGACGCGCTAAACCCGGTGCCACTTGCTTGTCTTGTCCGCTGGTATCCTTAATCATCCCGTTTGTTCCTCAATTGAGCTTGTGACCATCTTGTTGCAACTAGGTTTACAAAGCTTGTGCCAAGTTTAGATAGTCATAGTTATCAATTGGTTGAAAAACAGAGGAGATTTTATTTGTGTCCGCGGACAAGCGGATACTGTCCGCTTTTTGCAAAAGTGTCCGCCTGGCGGACACTTAGTAACAGAAGAATAAATAGAGAGCGGGCTTAAAACGCTTGCAGCAGGATTACCAGACTGGCGCCGAAGCCGGGATGATGATTATCATGGCCGCTGCCCTTCGCGGGCCTGGTCGAGCACCTTGCAGATAGCCTCAACACCTTCCAGCGCCCTTGGGGTCGCCCGGTGCAGGAGATCGGCGTTAAGTGTGTAGATTTGTTCCGTTTTCACCGCAGGGATCTCCTGCCATCGGCTCCAGTCCAACCGCTTGCCATCGCCCTTTTCATCCGTCTTGATGATCACCTCGGGTTGACTGAGAAGCACATTTTCCATGCTTACCTGCGGATAAGGTGAGCTGCTGTCCTTGAAGACGTTGTTGCCATGGCAGACTTCCAACAACTGCTGGATCCAGCTGTCCTGGGCCACTGTCATCAAAGGCTCGGACCAGAGTTGATAGAACACCTTGATCTCCGGCTTGGCGGCATTGTCCCGGCGCAAGTTTGCCAATTGTTGCCGGTAGTCGGCAGCCACTTCCCCGGCCTGCTGTCTGTGGCCGGTGAGACGCCCTAGCTGTTCCAGCTCTTCGGCAATACCTTCCAGGGTCTTGGGGTCACTGCCGTAAATGCGATACCCAAGCTTGGTCAACTGTTCGATATCTTCGCTGCGGTTGCCCGTGTCCCAGACCACCACCAGATCCGGGTTCAGCTCTATCACTCTTTCTATCTGTATGCCGTAGTAACCGCCTATGCGGGGAATTGCCTTGGCGGCCTCGGGGAAATCGGCATAGTCTGTGGTGGCCACTATCTGCTCCCCCGCGCCTATGGCAAACAGCATCTCCACCGCATGGGGAGAGAGCGCCACTATGCGCATGGCCGGCCTGGCGCTAACGCTTTTATTAACCGCTTTGTTGGGCGACTTGGCCTGGGCGGCAGGGCTCAGAGCCAAACTGCAAAGCAGGCAGAGTATCAGTCTGTTCACCTGGTTTCCTTGGTTATTCACAAAATTGCTTCAAGCATACCTCAAGCAAGTTGCGAGTAAAACGCGCGGCCCAGGTTCTGAGTCTCTGGTTATACAGCCTTTTAAAAGCGGACGAGCTGACCAATAAAAAGTCAGCCAATGTTCAGTTTTGAGACGGCACAAGTAAAACTTGTTAAACATTGACATCACAGGTTGACCGAGAGTAAATAATTAATTTTAATACCCCGTTTTTATAAATAGTTACAGAGCACCAAGGAATACAAGTGCGTCTTTTTTTTGTCCTGATACTTTGCTGTTTCGGCCTGCTTGGCGGCTGTAAAAGCACCCCCTCCGCCCCCGAACCTCAACCCGTGGATCCGCAGAAACTAGCATTGGAACAAGCCTTCAACGCCAGAGGCTTTACTCTGTCAGCACTGGATAACATCAATTATCTGGGTGCCAGGCAGTGCAGCAACCTGGAACTCCAGGCCCACAGAGGCTCGATACGTTTTCCGGAAAACTCGCTGGAAGCCGTCATAGATGCCCTGGATAACCAATTTGATGTGATAGAAATCGATGTGCGCCTGACCCGGGATGATGTCTGGGTCATTCATCACGATGGCCGCACCGGACGTGAAACCGGCACCATAGACAATAAGCGCCGCAAGATAGAATCGATTCGCTATGAAAAAGAGTGGGGCTATCTGCGCCAGCGGGACATGCAAACCGGCGCCCTCACAGATACAGTACCGCCCAACTTTCGCCAGCTGGCGCAGGTGTTCAGCCGCTATGCCCATAGCGGACAGAAGCTGAATATTGAGATCAAGAGCCGCGCCGGCAGCCGAGATCTGGAGATGCTCGACTATCTGGCCTTCAGTATCATAGGCCAGGGGCGCTACTTCTACAGCAGTCTGGAGCTGGAAAACCTCAAAAAAATGAGGCAGATAAACGACGCTGTATTCCTGTCCTTTATCCAGAGCCCGGCCAAGGCCTCGATGAACAAACTGGCGGCCGATATGAAACGCGGCGCAGGTCAAGATCCCATCTTTTTGCGTAATCAATCCATGCTGGAGGATATTCAGGGTTACGCCAACCGCCGCTACCGGGAAAAGCGTTATGACTCTGCGGCCGGACTCAATAAGCTGAAAAAGGCGCTCAAGTCCAACTTCGGTATCGCCGTGGACATACGCCACTATCGGCGAAACGCCCAAGGCTTCAAGTCATTGGCCCATAACCGCGGCATTCCTGTGGCCAGCTATACCATCAATGGTCATGATTACCACGAACAGAGCCTGCTGGGACTCAAGCGCAGTCAACTACCCGACTCTGTGATTATCGACGACAGTCTCTATGGTTTTTGCAGCCGCTTCGCCCTGCCGCCCATGCTGCCTTATCAAGGCAGTACTGAGCTGACCCGCAAGCTGGCTACACTGCCCAAGGATCTGGATCTTTCCAAGCTCTCTTTGCTGGAAACCTACTGGCCCAACGGTCTGTATCCGGCGGTGGATGGCAAACTGAAGTCCTTCAAGACAGGCGCTGTGGCCAATAAAGGCAAGGCGTCCCAGTCCGAGTCTGGCGGCGGCTTTGTTCCTGTGATCATGAAAACCCAGGCCGGCCCCAGAGAAAACCAGACCCAAGTAGACCTCACCGCAGATGATGCAGTGAAAATCGAGCTGCGCCGCAGCGAGCAGCAGTGAGGAACCAAGGATGAAAAAACTGTCCTGGCGGGTATTTTTCCTGCTGCTGAGCGCCGCCTATCTGATCCCAGAGGCCATCTTCAACGCCCAACTGGTTTCTTTGGTGGGCTTGGGCACCCCCAAGCCCGAGCAACTCGAACACCTGGAGATTTACGGCCGCACCATTTCCGGGATAGGTGTGACCCTGCTGCTGGCCGATCTCTTGCCGGCACGGCTGTTCAAAACCGGCCTAAGAGGCAGCCTGACCCTGTTGCTGCTCACCTTGTGCGTCTGGCCCAGCGTGTTTTTCGGCCAAAAATACCTGATAGAGCAATGGCTGATTGAACCCTCTACCCCGGAGCAGCGTCAATACGCGGCCTACAGCGCGGCGCTGCGTGATGCCCTGGCGGTTAATGCGGTCGAAGTCGAAGGTCTCAACTACGACCCCAAAGAGCTGCACAGCTCTGAAAACCTGACCTTTCTGGCCCTATTCGGCGGCCTGGCCTATGCCGACCACAACCTCACCGACAACCTGGATGATTACAAGCAGAAGATCATTCACAACTTCGTGCAAAAGCGGGCCTATCGCGACTTTGACCAGCACTATCAAGACTTTGGTCAACTCTATGATGAGCTGTCGGCCAGCTATCGCAGTTATGCCGAAGGCTCCAACCGCTACAACCAGACCTTGGCGGGGATCCCTGAGCGGGAGATGGGTTACTGGCAAAACATAGAGCAAGAGGTCAATCAAGGCTGGGGCAAGTATCAACAGGCGCAAAAGGCCCATGTGGCCAAGGCCGGTGCCAGGGCCCAGAAATACGGCCCCAAGATCTTCGCCTACCACAAAGACACCAACCGCTGCCAGGAACGCTACAAGAAGTCGTCCCAGAAAGAACGTCGCTATCAATGTATAGAACGGGAAAACGCCCGCTACAAGACAATGATCTCCAAGGCGGGGCTCGGCTACATAGATCCCAACTACTGGTTGATAGTCGAAGATATCAGCACAGGCGAAAACCTGCTGTCCAGCGCCCTGTTCGGGGTGATGACTGCCGGTGTCGGCACCGCCATGCAGGCGCTGAGCCTGGCTACAGGTGGCGATGGCGGTCTTAAGGACAAACGCTATAAGTACACAGACGATCCGGATCATTACCAGCGCCTGTTCTTGGCCCATCCCAAGTTCCAGGCGATGTTTGAAAAGGAAACCGGCTATCCGTTCAACATAGCGTCACTGGCTGACTTCAGGGTGCATCCTGTGACTCAGGTGAAACTACGCCGGGCCCTCAAGGCCAAGGGACTGAAACTGCCGGACAGCTGGCATATCAGCAATCGTCCGCTGTTTAGCCAAAGCGTGGCCAAGACGGTTAAGGCTGAAGCCGATGCCCGCTGGCAGAGCGAGATGCGTAAACGCGGTTTGGACTTGCCCATCAACTTAAGTTGGAACGCCTTCCAGTTGCATCCGCAGATCCAACGCAAGATAGCCGCTCGCATGGGCGATCTCTATGTGCCGAACGTCCGCGCCGACTGGAACCAGGCCAACTTCAAACGCCATGTGCTGGATCCCAACATCCAGAAGCGTACCCAGAGTTACCTGCAGATGTTGGCCGAGTCGGAACGTGAATTTGCCGATGGCGGCCGCTATGCCGAACAAGGTAAGCAGGCGCTGCGATCTGTGATTATTCCGCCCATCTCCATGTCACTCAGCCTGTTTTTGATCTGTATGACCTTTATCAAACTGCCGCTAAAGACGCTGCAGCTGTTCCGCCCCGGCGCGAGTCAAGCAAGTGCCAACGAAGACAGTACCGGCATAGATGAGAATGCCAATGAAAGTGCCAAGTCCGGCAAACGCCGCTGGCTGGCATTGACCGCCAAGTTATTGCCGCCCCTGTTGCTGCTGACCTTGCCGGTGCTTTTGGTGCAAAACCGCTACACCCAGGATGATACCAGCCCGGTGAACTACTTCCTCACCAAGGTGGAACAGTCCGGCAATATCGGCTTTGCCTACGCCCTGCGCTGGACACTGCACGCCCAACCGCTGCTGCATCCTTTGGGGCTGAGCTTTGAGCAACACACGGGTATCTATCAGGCCTTCTCGCCACTGGCACATTCACTGGCCAAGATAGACTTGCTGCACAAGAGCACTCCAGCGCCACTTAAGGCCAGCGAGCTGGCACCGACCGAGACACACCTCAAGGTCGAAACCAATGTGAACAACGCAAATATCAGGATCATGAATATCGGCCCCAAGTATCACTCGGGGATCCGGCTTAAACCGGGCAACTACGATGTGCAGGTAAGCGCCCCCGGTTATCAGACCTACCGCAAATGGCACAGCCTGAATGGCGGCGAACAAACACTGACAATCCGTCTTTTACCCAATTGACAAGGAAACTGAATGCACCACTGCAATCAACCCATTTATGCCAAGGAAAACTTCTGCGGTCACTGCGGAGAGTCCCTGCCTGAGCAGCCCAAACTGAAGAATATTGAGGATGTCGCCCCTGAGATCCTAAAAGATCTCAAACCCCACTATTCCGGCGCCAGGACGTTCACCGGCCGGGTCAACTCCAGTTTCCTCTACAAGCGGCGCCGGGTAGACAGTGGCAATAACCTCACCTACAGCTACTGGTGGCTTGAGCTGGAAGACAAGGACGGCAACATAGAGCGGGTTAGTGTCAACGCCGAGAACAAGTTCTACGACCAACTTCGCCGCGGCGATGTGCTGACCTTGTTTTATCCGACAGACTACACCCTGAATTACCGCATCGAAGGTAAAGACGCCAAACGCCTGGTCAGCCATAACCATATGGCTCCGGCAGCCATCAGTCATGAAGCCGACGGTCAACGCTCCACCATAGTGCCCGACTATGAGCCGGGTAGCCAATCCAGCGCCTTCTGGTGGCTGCTGCTGGGGATTGCCAGCGCCTTGTTGCTGTACTTTGGTGCCAAGCAACCCACAGAAATCGCTATCGGGGTGGCCGTGGTTCTGTCTGTGGTGTGTTTCATTCTGGAGCGTCAACGCAACCAGAAGAAACACACCAGGGAACTGCGCCGCTACGAGGCGCTGCAACTGGCGATGAAACGCCTGTTGTCTGTCACCCAAGAAGCGCTGGGCTACCATATCGCCCAGCGGCCGAGAAAAGACTCGGATATTTTCTGCTTCAAATGCCAGAGTCGCATCGACGGCGAACACGGCTACTGTGTTCAATGCGGCAGCTCGCAGCAGCAAGCACCGGCAACGGCCGCCAACAGCCTCAGTGTCCGCGATGAGGAAGAGGCCATGATGCGGCAATACAGCCTGAGTTACCGTGAGCCCTATCTGCACAAGCATGTCTTGGCCGGCGATGAAAAGGGTGAAGTCAGCGTCTCTTGTATCATGGGCAAAGTGCTCGACAGAAGTGCCAGCGCCAGTGTCGATGACTTCACGGTCACCACCACTAAAACCACCACCACAGACCATTATGTGGGTAACAGATTCTCCCACAGCACCACAGACACTGAAACCAGCAGCCATCGCAGCCGCAGCTCCAACGTTGATGGCGAAGTCTTGCTGCAACTGGCCGATGGTGAAGTGCGGGAGATGCGCTTCGGCGAAGATCTGTTGGGGGATCTGGATGTGGGCGATTGGATGATTTACGCCAGCTCAAGGGCCAAATTGGGCGTTGATGACTATAACCGTGAGTACGCCTATAACCTGACCAAGAGCAAACGTTATAACAACACATCTTTCCAGCAATACGGCAAGCTCAACGGCGCAGGCACCTGGATCTTGTTGGCGATTGCCGCCTTGATCTTCAACTTCTGGGGCCCGGATCATATCTGGTATCCGCTGTTCGATATGCTCTACTTCCCGCTGCTGGATCCCATCTACAGCACCTCCTTCTTTAGACACAACCTGACCCTGGTAGTGTTTATCATGGTCAGTGCAGTACTGCTGGTTTGGACCCTACTGTATGGTCGGCGTAACCAAGAGCGTAAGCGCAAACTGCTGTCACGCCTGACCGACCATATCGACGGTTTTACCCGCGCCATCCCAGAGTTGAAGGAAAAGCTTAAACGTATGGGCTAACTCCGGTTTATACTCCCCAAGCCACCTCACGAGGTGGCTTTTTTGCCCCAGAGAAAAATATAGAGAATTGAGAATGCAAGTAGCCTATATAAACGAAGACATTAATGAAGGGGAATCACTATTTAGTGCGGTCGATATTCGCTCGTCACTTTATGATGACAATGACTTTATCCCAACAAGTTGTCTGAATGAGATTGTATGGCAGGACACTGACATCCTCGATATTGAAGCGCTGGATTTAATCAGAGGGGGCGCTTTTAATGTTACCAAGGAGATAGCCGAATTAATCATGAGCTTTGACCCTTACGGGGTCGAAGTCTATCCCTCCAAGTTAACCTGCGCCGGCTCAGGGGTTTTAACCGATCGTTATATACTGGCAGTAGACAACTTGGTGGATGCCGTTGATACCGAAAACAGCATCAAAATAACCAAAGCTACCAGCCGGTTTTTCTTATCGGCTGAAAAAATCAATAAACTCCCCGAAAGTAAAAGACACGTATTCAAGCCGATAGGAATGACGAAAACATTCTTCTCTATTGAACTACTTGAAGCCCTCATACGCCTGGACGAGGAAGGAAAGATAAACACCAGCATTGTGGCTTTCTCATTTGATACATCCGAAGAAGCACCTAGAATATAAACCTTTAAAAAGGATGCGCCTGGCTATGAGTCCCACTAATAATGCCGCTATGAATATAACCATGAATGATTACGCGCTGCTGTCCAGACAATCTCTGGCTGAATTTGCATTCCAGCCAACCCCGAAATCCACAGTCACTCTTGAACCAGACCTGCTTCTGGAAATAACATTCTCCCCCAAGCTTTTTATTGTCAACGATATAGCAGAGAGAATCGCGGAACGGGTCCAACATGGTGTCGAATGGCTGGACGCAAGGGTAGATTGCTCACCAAGCCAACCATCAAAAGATCAAATAAAAGTATTTGAAAACTTCCGTATGCCGTACATACACCAGACTTATCGGCTAACTAATGAAGAGAAGCAATATGGCAAGTTAAACTGGTTGGATTTGGAAACCGCAAAGCTGGATTTTTCACGCCTGGAAGGTGTCCCACTTGAAGAGCGACTAATATTTAAGCTTGAAGAGGATTTCGGTTACCTGTTTATCCATAACAGCGTGGTAGCTTTGCTTAAAAAGCATGTAAAAACAGTTTGGGTAAGAGATGTATAAAAAACACGCTTATGCATTAACAACTGCCTATTGATGCCCCCTGGTATGACTTTTTTCGACCCGCAAATTTCTTTCGCGGTAATTTGCCTTGCTATAACCCAAAGTTGAATATCAAGTACAAAATAAACAAGAGTATTGCCCATATAGCCAGTCCCGAATTCAGATAATAAGTGCACCACTCATGGTTAAACGGTGAGGAGAGATCAACTGCCTGTTGGTGATACTCTGTAGTCGCCAAACAAACATGAGTAGTTACCATGAATTACAAGCAGTTGATCGAGGGACAACGATACCAGATTGAGGCCTATTTACGCGAGGGTTTCAGTTATCGGGAGATAGGAAAACGTCTGAAAGTAAGTCACAGCACAATCAGCCGGGAAGTAAATCGCAATCGAATTCGGGATAACCATTACTTGCCGGAAGTCGCTCAGGCGAAGGCATTAAAACGCCGTTGTCAGTCCGCGAAGTCTAGAATATCTGGACTGACCATCACCTTTGTTGAGTTCGGTCTCAATGAGAAGTGGAGTCCGGAACAAATAGCCGGTGTCGGTAAAATCATCGGATATAACGTCAGTCACGAGTGGATTTATGGCTATGTCCAGCGTGATAAATTATGCGGCGGCAAGTTGTACAAACAGCTACGCCAGAGTCACCGAAGATACCGTAAAGGTAACCGCGCGAAGCGTGTGATTATCCCGAATCGCGTAGGCATAGAGCATCGTCCCGCTATCGTGAACAAGAAAAAGCGGTTTGGGGACTGGGAAGCTGACACGGTTCTGGGCAAGCAAGGTACGGGCGCGATTGTCAGCCTGGTTGAGAGAAAAAGTAAGCTGTACCTGATACGCAAAGTGCCAGCGAAAAGCGCAGTCGATGTGGCCCGGGCAATGGTTGGCATGCTGTGGAAATATCGAAGTTATGTTCGAACTATCACAGCGGACAACGGCAGCGAATTCTGTGACCACGAACAGGTCGCAGAAAAGCTTAAAACGGATGTCTACTTCGCTAACCCTTATTCGTCCTGGGAACGCGGACTGAATGAAAACTTCAACGGTTTGCTGCGGCAATACATACGGAAAGGCACCGATTTGCGGACGGTAACAGATAGGCAAATTAGTGAGATTGAACGGGCATTAAATGCCAGACCGAGAAAGTGCCTCGGCTTCAGGCAACCTATTGCGGTATTCAATGAATTACGCAAGGCAGCCTAATTTAGCGAGTGGTGCACTTCGGAGTTGAATTCGCGGTTTGAAAGCCGCTCTGATTTCAGTGATTAGCGCTGCCAACTCTGAATGATACAGGGAATAACGTTCAGCTCTTCCAAACAAGATCCCCATATACAGATCATAGTCGCCTAGTTGTTGGCCTATTTGTCCCCAAAATGTCCTGTTTTTATCCTGATTGGTCTGAGTCAGTTTATGCAGTTTCAGACATGCTCTTACCCAAAGAGAGAGCACCACTAAACATAGGAATAAAAAGTAAATTCAGCCACTTATACTTTCCTTGCAACGCTTGCGGTAAGGGTTGAAAACCTTATTTTACACCCGATTTCAACAACTCTGCGCATTAATTCGCACAGGCGCCGAGCGAAGCCGAGTTGACCACTTTCCTGACAGACAAACCGGCCTGCTTTAAGCGCCAGAGCCACTATAGTCCCTCGGCGTAACAGGTTGCCGAAGGGCTCAAGCTGCAGCGCAAACAGCTTATTGCGGCAATCATTAAGCCCACACGGCTAAACCATAAATAAAGCCTCAACAGCCAAATAACAGCGATGAGGCAGAGCTATCGCAGTCGCTCTCGGCCTTAAGCTCATCGTCGTAAACATCACGACTGCCCAGATACTCACCGTGTTCGAACGTCTGGATATAGTAAGCTTTACCCTGGATGTAAGACACGGTTTCGCCATGCTCTTTACCGTCCTGATAACGGGCGACCTTGTTCAGTAACCCATCTTCGGTGAAATAGTAAAAACTGCCCTGCGCCTGTCCTTTGGCGTCATATTGCTCCCGCCCCAGTTCGTAACCCGCTGCAGAGTGCGCCAGCCAAGTGCCGACTTTTTTGCCGTAATGATACTCCCCTTGCCAGAGGGACAATTGGGTTTCATAGGGATCCTGGTACTGCCACTGGCCATGCCGTTTGTCCTGGCTATAATTTCCCTTGGCTTGCAGCTCGCCTTTTTCGCTGTAGGTTTGGTATTCCCCCTCAAGCTGCCCGTGCCGGTAATGCGCCAGCTGTAACAATTGGCCATCGTGTACCTGGATTTCTTTCACTTCACCGTGCAACCGCCCCTGGCTATCACGCTGTTCTGTGCGGCGGTTACGGGCATCTTGATAAGTCCAAAACCCCACCTTTTTGTAATGGGCATATTCGCCCTGCTCCAGCAGCTTGCCGCTGACCAGTTTCTTCTCATAAGCACCGTGAAGCTGGCCTTCTTGGTAGTGACTGGTCTCTATGTAGGGCTCATCATCCCAGAGCCCCTGATACATTTGCACGGCCAGCCCCTCGCGCTTGCCCTTGAGTTTCTCCTCTCGTTCGATGACAACGCCGTTGGCATCAAACTTCTGGTATAAAGTCCACACCCGGGTCATATCCTGCTGCATTCTTGAGCTGAGTTTGCCGTCTTGGAAGTATTGTCTGTCGAGGATCTGTTTGTCTTTGACAAAACGGGCGTTGAACTCCATGGTCTTGCTGCCGTCATCGGCAAACTTTTGTTCAAAGACCAAACGGCTTTTTTCGTCAAAGCGCTGCAACTGCTGCAGCTGCGAGCTACTGGTATAAAAGGTTTGCTGCTCGCCCACCTTTTTGCCCTGCTGATAATGTTCAATTCGAGTCAGCTGTCCCTTGGCATCATACTGGCGGCTTTCCCCATGCTCTCGATTCTGCCGGAAACTGGTTTCCCGACTAAGCTGGCCATTTTTATGCCAGCGTTTGGCCGGTCCCTGTCGCTGACCATCCACATAGACATACTCGGCCTCTTGGACACCTGTATCCCAGTATTCATAGGCTTTTCCCTGCTGACCTTTAGGGCCAAAGGTGTCAATGGAGGACAGCTCACCATTGCGGTGATAACGTTTGCGCTCCCCTGTCAGTTTACCCGCCAGATACAGACTGCGCTCACGCAGTTGCCCACCCGGGTAGTATTCCAGTTGCTCCCCTTCCGGCAGACCATTGACCAGCGAGTGCTGCGCCTGCAGACTGCCATCCTGGTAATAGTGGCTGTCTTTACCGACGCGTTTGTCGCCCAACTGCTGATAAACCTCCTCTAACTGACCGTTACTGTAGAAGTTTTTTTGAGTGCCTCTTTGTTCACCATCAACAAAACCGGCCTCCATGGTCAAGATGCCGTCTTCATCATAGAAACGGATCGGGCCTTCCATCTCGCTGTTATCGTTATAACGGCCATCGGAAGACAGCTTGCCGTTATTGTGAAAGAACTGGTAGTTACCCAAGGCATTTTGAAAGATACCCGGCTTGGCAAAGCTGCCCTTGAATCTGGGGGTATCCGAGCCGACATAATAGATGGTGGTCTGCCAACCCTGTTGATCTTGAGTTTGCGGATCTTTGACATAAAAACTGGCCTGGCGCTCACTGTCGACCACTTGCCAATCCTCATTCAGCCACACTGTCTCGGCGCTGGCCATCCAGCTCATCAGGCCACAAAGTAATATCAATACACGCATTTTCTTGTCCTTAAGGCAGTGGCGGGAAACTGTTGACCCAGCGGATATCCAGGGGTTCGCCCTGGTAGTCGAGTTTACCGATACGTTCCACGCTATCGGCAACCCTTAGGTATTTGTCTTCCATGATGGCTTCGCTCAGCGGGATATCCTCTGAACTCAGGTAGCGCGCCTGCTTGTCCAGCAACGGCAGTTGCACATCATCGGCGCTGTAGAGATGGTAATTCTGCAGGAATTGCTGCACAGATTGCTGCCGATCCAGCTCGCCAAACACTTCAAGGGGCACCAACCAGGCACGTTCACCCGGGGTATAGTCGACAGAGTTCCATACCGGGCGACCATCACAATGCAGGTGACTGGGTATTTCCAGACCATAGAAATAACGGCGTATACCATCCTCGGTACTCAGTTGGTACTCGACTTGAGTCGTCATGCGCTCGTTAGGCTTTGCTTTCCAGACCAAAGCCGATGGCCCTTGTTTAAAATCGCCTTCAATTTGCAGCTGGCAGATACCGGCCCAGTCCTGCGGCAGAATCAGCTTGGCACCCTGTGGCGTATCGGCCTGAGTCGCAAAGCTGGCCGGATCAAAATCGACCGCCTCTTCGTCGGTATCATTGTAATAAAGGTAATGCTTGCCCATGGGAGGCAGAGTGTAATCAGCGGCAAAGGCCTCTCGGCTTACCCAGCGCACCTCACGGCTGAAACCGGCTTGTTGCTGATCCAAGATGGCATGGAAGGTTACCTCAGCTGCCGGCTTGGTCAATTTCACCCGAAAAAGTTGTTGGCCGCTAAACAGCAAACTGCGATCCATGCAGTTGAGCCACTCGGGGCCACCTTGCGGTGTCTGATAGCGGAACTCGCCTTCAAGCCCATCGAAAAACGGCACCAGATAACCATCGGCGCCACTGAAATGCAGCAGATACTCGCCCTCTTGCTGCGCTACCGGGGTAATAGTGAGTGTGCCACCGGCCAGCGCCAACTGCTGCTCCTGCCCAGACCGCCATTGGCTGGAAACCGATACCAACTCGAGTGGCGTATAGTCTGCCACGGCACTGAAGGAGGATATTTTTTCAAACTGGTTTCGCTGATCCCATCCCAGGGGCACAATCGCGGTGCTGGTGATTAGCGCACCACTCTCCCGATAGGGACCCAACTGGCTGAGTATGCTCCACTCCATTGCAATGGGTTTATCTTCGGCATCCAGCGCCTGCAGATCTCGGTAGCGGATTTCCCCCAAAACTTCTCTATCGACTTCGGTCAGCAAGAGTTCCAGTTGCAGATGTTCTGACTCGCCACGAAATGTGCCCTTGCCATATTGGAATAAGCTTTCGGCACTGAGCTCAAGCCCATCGGCTGGCTTGGGGGGCGATGCCATGATGGGGTTCCAGTTGTCCATATCATCGAAGGCGATTTGTTGCCTCAGATCGCCCACCTGATCGAGCAGATCCTTGCGCGACATCACTATCTGTATATGGTTGTTGCCTTGTTGGCCCATGGCGTCAATCTTGCTCTCCAGCACCAATACCATTTTCTGCAACCAACCACTCTCACGCGCCAGGCGCATATGACCATACAGGCGACTATCGCCGCTTTCGGCGGTCAACTCTGCGTCCACTATCTCCGGGGTCACCTTAGTGACCAATAGTTCCGTTTGCTGACCATTGAACCCCTCGAGTATCAGCTTACTGCCCTCTTTGGCGGGGATCTTTTGCAACACACCGGGAGTCTCCATCCCCTGAGTCAAATGCTCGATTAACTCAGGGCCCGAGCGTGCCAACATCTTTTGCCAGCTCTCTTCATCCTTGCCCTTAAATGCCAGTAATTTGCCGGAGTCTTTATCCAGGGTGATTTCAAAGCCGCTGGAAAACATCTGTTGCAACTCGGGCTCATCGTTTGCAGCGGTAAAACTACTGAAACTATTGCCGCCACCGGACATAGTCATAAACCTGGGCACCAGCTCCAGCTTTAGTGTCGGCGAGGTCTCAATCACCTCATAGTGCATCAAAGAGTTGCTGTACTGAGTAAATACCCGTCCGCCAATATCTATGTTGGCTTTTGTCTGCACCCAGTAATCGACTCGATCGCCTTGTTTAGGGTCAAATTCAACATGGGAATTGGGGGTACACGCGGATAAGAGCCATAACAGGCCGAAGAGGGAAAGATACTGCTTCATTTCATTCCTTGAAGAAGAACGCTGAAAAATTAGCGCCACATTATGCCAAATCAGAAGTCACAATTCTCCTGCTATTCGACCATATACGCCGTATCGAACTGAACCCCAAGACTACGACTAAAAACAAAAAACCAAGCCCCATGACTCTTGGCAGGTTTTCTCTCAGCCAGGCTTGAATAGAGTCTTTAAAAATAACCCAAAGCAGCTTAATTTTGCGATGTCCCGATGAAGGTACCAGGCGTTTCTTCTGTTAAAATCAACTCAATCTGAATGCTTGAAACCAATGAGGAACTTATGAACCCTATTATTGCCCTGCTGAAAGAGCACAATATCAGCGATGAACAAATAAGCAGCCTGTTCCAGAGCCTGACCGAAAATCCTCTGATGGCCATGGGTATCTTGGGTCAGTTGGGATTGCCACCGGAAAAGCTGCAGGGGTTGATGATGCAGGTGATGCAGAACCCAGCCCTGATCAAAGAAGCCGTGGAAGAACTGGGACTGGATTTTTCCAAGGTTGAAGCCGCCAAAGCACAAATGAACAAACCTGTTTAATCCTGTGCGCCCTCAAGGCCTGACTCACATGGCTTTGAGGGTCAATTTCATGCTCTGTCATGCATCAGGTATTAGGCTGATAAATTGGCTGGGCCATCAGCTCAGTTCGCTGCAACGCTTAGGAAGGTGCGAATAGGTCCTCGTGGCCTTCTCTTTTGTAGAGAGTGGCTTACACAGCAATTGGCGCTCAAGGCATCTGACTGAAGGCATGCCGGGGCATGTTGAAGTCGAATAACGCAGAGAGCCGGTTGCTGTGAAAGCCCCGAAGGGCGTGGCTTACAGATCTGTCTGCTGTGTTGTGCTTCTTGCAAAGGACTAGGGCCATTTGCTGCGAACCACGCCTTGCATCCAGGCCTGTAAGCCGACGCAGAGCACACATGGGACTTGTTCGCACCTTCCATTTTTGATAGTTCTCTGAAGCAATACCCGTATCAAGCGCCCGGCAATTTCTGCAATAACTTTGATGCCCGTCCGGATTGGCCGCGGTCACTCGTGCCGGCGTATTACCAAAATCAGTGGGATAGGGATGAAATATATGTTCCTCACCATGAGTCGTTGAACAGTTGGGACACGACTTAAACTTTCGGCAGCTTCCCGGCTCCTGCTTACGTAACATTCCGCTATTCAAACGCCCACCACAAAAGTTACAGCTCATCAGCTCTCTCCCTGTTATTAACTGATATTCAGCATGGCAAAACAGCTCACGCTGAGCAAAAGATAACCAAAGGCCTGTTGAAAGCCAATCTCTTATCTCTCCGTGATATTTTCCTAGCACAAGATTGAGACAAATCGTGTGCGTTTAACAAACACGCTACAAAACGCTACATCATTTGCCGTGCCACCCACTGAGTCGGCGTGCTTAAGTAGGTGCTCGGTCAATATTCGACCAAGGATGTATGGGTCGATGATCGAAAGCTGAATTTATCCCAATCATACAGGAGGTATTCCAGTGACAAGATCCCAGTGGTTCAAGCGTCTGTCGGCGCTATGTCTCGTCTCAGCCAGTTTGCTGCTGACACCCGCCGCGATAGCCCAAAAACATCTCAAACAAAATCTCAGTCAATTGACCAATCAAGCGTCCAGCATAGTCTCGGGCCAAGTGGTGTCTGTGACCGATGGCTTTGATGAGCGCAAACGCCCCTATACCCAGATAACCATTCGGGTAGGTATGGATGCCAAACACAAACATAAAGCAGGCAGCGAATATACCTTCCGCCAGTTTGGTTTGCTCAAGCCCCGCTCCATGGGTAATGGCAAAGTCTACCTGGGCGTATCACCCGAAGGGTTCGCCCGCTGGTCGGTTGGCGAGCAGGTAGTGGCCTTTATGAATCCGGATCTCGGTGCCGGCCTGACTTCTACCGTAGGGCTGGAACAAGGCAAATTCACTGTGCAAAACGGCAAAGTCAGCAATCAACTGGGCAACATAGGCCTGTTTGATGGCATGAACACTCAGTCGCTCAGCCCTGAAGAGCAGAGCCTTATCACCACGGCCGGTGCTGTGGATGCCGCCGCATTTATGTCTCTGGTTGGCAAACTGGTACAGGAGGCCAAATAATGAAGCTTTCAAGAATTGCCACTGCCTTACTTTTGGGCTCAGTCTCCTCTGCCGCGCTGGCCGGTGGCCCGCTGTATATTCACGAACCTACAATGCAGCCCTATAAGTGGGATACGTCCAAGGGGGCGATTCCCGTCTATACCGACGGCGGCCCTGTGATTAAAAACAAGGATGGCGTTGACGTACAAACCTTCACCGTTCTGGAAAAAGGGCTGGTGTTCAATCTCGACATCACACTACCGGACGGCACTGTTATCCCGGCAGGTACTGTGTTGGAGCGGGATTACACCTTCCTCAGCATAGCTCAGGCCAATGCCATTACCGCCAAGGCCGTGGGCGAATGGTCTGCGGTGGAAACCTCCACCTTTGAGATGTCGGTGCAGGGCACCATTGAACAGCAAACCGGCATCAAAGATGTGAATCAACATAACGTCGATCAGATCTATTCCGCCGTTAACGGCTATGGTTTCTGGGTCAACTATGACACCGACGGCCAGATCCTGGAACAGTATTTCGGCGTACCACGCAGCCAGGTGCTGGGGATAGCCTTCCCCGAGTGGGCCGATGAAGAAACCGGTGAAATCCTCGAGGCTACTGCCTTGATGAACGGCTGGTATGTGGGTATAGATGACACAGAAGGCGAAATGATTGCCGGGGTATTTACCCATGAATTCGGCCACGCCCTCAACATGTCGCACTCCCAGGCCAATGGCCATCTCAGCTATATGTCAGCCTCATACAGCCCGCAATATGACGGAGTACCGGGTTGCGCCATCACCAATCAATACACCAGCGCCAGCCAGATAGCGCCGGACACTATTGAAACCATGTTCCCCTTCATCAATGTGTTAGGAGTTCAGGGTGCCGAGCAATCAACTGTTAATGTGCGCGACGATATAGTCAATCTGTCCGACCTCTATCCAACAGCGGAATATCGTTCAGGCTACGGCTCGATTTCCGGCACCTTGTACACCAAGGAAGGAGTGGACTATTCGGGCATGAACATGGTGGCCCGCAACCTGGATAACCCTCTGTACGATGTGGTCACTCAGCAGTCCGGCAACCTGACTCAAGGGCTTGTAGGCCCGGATGGCAAGTTCACCATCAATGGATTGACTCCCGGCGGCCGCTATGTGCTCTATATGGAGACCATCAAGGCCGGTGGTTATCCTACCCGGCAAACCTCCCTCTTGTCAGAGGCCGAGTATTGGAACAGCAATGAAAGCAGCAATCCGGCCAGCGATAGCGCCTGTGATTTCACTCCTATCATTGCCGAAGCCGGAGTAACCAAGCAGGCAGATATCTATTTCAACGGCTATAGCGATGGCATCCAATATACCCCGTTGGTAAGCGCCTTTGTGCTGGATCATGCCAAGAACGGCAAACGTGCCATGGGGATAACCGGCACTACGCCTTTCCTCTATGATAGCACCAAGAAAGCCCTGTTCGAGCTGCACCCGGCCGGGAATGCCGTGGCTGCCGGACACGCCACCATGAACAAAAACGCCACCAAGGCCGGCGTCATGGCAGACTTCAGCGGCAACGGCATCAGCAATGCCGCCATCTGGGATCTGCGCAGCGACAAGTTGACCTCGCTTGGAGATCTCAACGGTAACAGCTGTGGTGGTTCGGGCCAGTCAGGCACCAACTCCAGCTATGTCTGGGATATGGACGATAGCGGCGACACAGTTGTCGGCACCGCCTATATGGATACTGACGGTAACGGCGCCTGCCAGAGTGCATTCAAAGACGAGATAGTACCCTTTATCTGGACCAAGAAAGCCGGTATGCAGCAACTGCCTTACCAATTTGCCGACAAGGTTCAATGGCTACGTGCCGACAGGATAGCCGGCAACGGCAGTACCATTACCGGTACTTATGATGGCACCAGTCAGGTTGCCTGGGTCGATGGCCGCTTCCACGACACCTCGGCTGAATTTGGCGCCCAGGACTCCTCAGTGATCTCCAACGACGGTAACACAGTTGGCTTTGGTACCCGCACCGGAGTCACCCTGTGGCATACGGACTCGGGCCAACAGGAGAACATAGGCAGTCTGCGCTGGTGTGAGCAGGTACCTTTCAATCACTTCTTCCTGGGTAATCTGTGTGCCGAAGGTTGGGATCACGACAGCATCAGCGCCGAATTTGGCGTACCGCGTATGCTGCTGCTTGATGCCAGCGACGATCTGTCGATGATTACTGCTCGCTCCGGCAACCTGTTTACCGGTTTCAGTGGTGGTATCTACCTGGAAGGTTTGGGCTGGATGAGCACCAAGGAGTTCTTCGCCAAGCAGGGCGTTACCGAAGCCAAGGCACTGACCATAGATAACCCATTTGCCATCAGTGCCAACGGCTCTGAAATGATGGGTGGTATCGCAGGAGCAGTCTTGTCTATCGATGTCGATCTGAACAATGCCTTTGTCTGCCGTGATGGCCAGGATGTTCAGCTCAGCTTCCCTAAACAGGTGGTTGCTGCCGTTAAAGGCGGAGCCGAGTTTGGTCGCTGTGCCCACCTGAACGATTAATGCAAAGTTGAAATGAGTCACTGCCAACGGGAGCCACAAGGCTCCCGTTTTTTACTGAAACCTATTGTGTGCTTGCAAAAAACCGACAAAGGCCATTCACAATATGTCATTTCGCGCCGTCCCGAAACGTACTATAAGCGCGCGCTGACTCTGTCCCTGCTGACTATAAAGCGTATTCTTTGCTTTGATTGGCCCATTACAGAAACCGGCTTCCCCTGCCAACTGCCGGTATAACCCAGCATATTGCGCACCGAGATCACCTCGCGGGCATCATCGAGAAAGTGCTCGGCAATGTAGTTGGCCCACCAAGAATCGCCGGGCATGATAACTGTCTTGGCAAAATCGCCTTTGGCGCCGTTGGCATGTGCTGCCATAAGCTGTTTCTCGGATAAAAACTGGCCCGAGTCTACCGGCGACGCCAAAAAAGCCTTGAGAACAAAAGTCCGCTTGCGGGGATTTATTGACCAAAATGCCACACTCCTCTCAGCCAACTACACGGCTATTTTAAGGTAGGCTCAGAGCCGAGTCGGCACTATAAACTTTGCAAACGGCGCCAGCGCTGCTTCAGCCCCTTGTGATTGCTGCGCACCAGCTTCCAGCGTTCACAGGCATTGAAACAGGCATAGTCGCCAATGGCCCTGGTAAGCTCGGCCAGCAACATATCATCCAAAGGCCGGTTGGCATACTCGGGCTCCAACACCAGGTTTTGCAACAACAGGCATTGGCGCAGCCGGTCGGCCTTGACATCGACCCGGCCGATAAACTGCTGGCGCCAGAGGATGGCCAGGCTGAAATAGCCGTAGACCCGCTTTTCCTGCGGCAGGTACACTTCCAGTTGATAGTCAAAGCCAAACCATTGCTTTAAGCGGTTACGTTGAATAACCAGATTATCGAAGGGATTGAGCAGCCAGACCCGCTCCGGGATCTTGGGCACCGCGCTCAGCTCTGCCGGGCAGAAATACTGCTGACCATCGACCTTGAACCGCTGCAGTTCACCGGCCTCCAGCCCTTGGTCCAACACCCGCTTGATAACCGGCCGCATGCCTTTTCGCAGATAGGCAAACTGGGCCTCTGAGCCAAAACCGTTGGCATTGAGAAAGCGGTTCACCAGATACCGGCCAAACTCATCATCGTCAGGCTCCCTGGTATCTATGCCCGGCGGGAGCACTCGCTCGGCCAAATCATAAACCTTTTGAAACCGCTCACGCCGCAGCACCATTAACTCGCCGCGCATAAACAGCTGTTCCAGCGCCTTCTTGGCCGGTTTCCAGTCCCACCAACTGCCACGTTGATCACTTGAGTGTTCAAAATCACTGGCCTTGAGCGGCCCCTCGGCGCGCACTCTGGCAAGCACTTCCCGCATCAAGGGCTCGTCCGGTTCAAACCAGTGTTTATCCCCCTGACTCAGTTGCCGTTTGCGCTGCAGGCTGTACCTGTAGTCACTCATGGGCAGATAGGCCGCAGCGTGAGCCCAGTACTCGAACACCTCCTTATCGGCCATAGCCTGTTGCAGCTGTTCGGGGTGATAACCGGGCAACCGATTGTGCAGCACATGGTGATGGGCCCGCTCGACCACATTGATGGAATCTATCTGGATATAGCCCAACTGACGGATCACGGCCGCCGCCGAGTTCGCCGGTTGCAACAAGCCCTGGCGCTGCAGATTGAGCCTGAGCCATTCATCGATAGTCAATGGTCCATACAAGGGTGTATCCATGGTGCCTGGCTCCCGATAACCTTGGTTTAGCGTGGCGCTATGATGACAGCTCAATGCCGTTGCCAATGCGAGTAATCAGTTTGCCCTTTTCATGGCTTTCGAAGCAAATTTGCACTTCAGTTCACAAAAAAAACGGTTTTGTTCATGGCCGGAGTTGAATGGAAAGCCGGATTATGCGCATATAGCTGCAACCTTTATTAGAATCGACAATAACCAAGGTACATTATGAGCTCACCTTCCTCTGCACGCTGGCCGCGGCAGATCCCCTTTATCATTGCCAGTGAAGCCTGCGAGCGCTTCAGTTTTTACGGCATGCGCAATATTCTGACTCCCTTCCTGATGACGGCTTTGCTGCTGTCGGTGCCGGAAGAACTGCGTCAGGGCGAAGCCAAAGATGTGTTCCACTCCTTTGTGATCGGGGTGTATTTCTTCCCCCTCTTAGGGGGCTGGCTGGCCGACCGTTTCTTCGGTAAATACCACACCATTTTGTGGCTTAGCATAGTCTATGTGATTGGCCATGCCTTCCTGGCGATTTTCGAAACCAGCAAAACCGGCTTCTATTCGGGCCTGTTTCTGATAGCCCTGGGGTCAGGCGGCATCAAGCCGCTGGTGTCCTCTTTCATGGGCGATCAGTTCGATCAGAGCAATAAGTCGTTGGCGCAAAAAGCCTTCGATATGTTCTATTTCACCATCAACTTCGGCTCCTTCTTCGCCTCGCTGTCGATGCCGCTGCTACTGAAATTCTTCGGCCCTTCGGTGGCCTTCGGTATCCCAGGAGTATTGATGTTTATCGCCACGGTATTCTTCTGGGGCGGCCGTAAACGTTATGTCCACCAGCAACCCGAGCCCAAAGATCCACACGGCTTCCTACCTGTGCTCAAGAGCGCCATCTTCACCCCCGTACCCGGCAAGGCCAATACAGGTTTGCTGCTGAGTGCCATAGGTATACTGCTGGCGCTGTTTTCCCTCACCCAATACAACAGCCTTGGAGTGGTAACAGCGCTATGTCTGGCAATGGTGCTCTTGATGGGCTTTGTCGGCGTAGGCGCCTCCATGCAGCTTGAGCGGGCCCGCAATCAACACCCGCTCGAGGCAGTGGACGGAGTGCGCGCCGTATTTCGCATCTTAATCCTGTTTGCCCTGGTCACCCCCTTCTGGTCGCTGTTCGATCAAAAGGCTTCCACCTGGATTTTACAGGCCAACGACATGGTCAAGCCGGATTGGTTTGAACCGGCCATGATGCAAGCTCTCAACCCACTGCTGGTTATGCTGCTGATCCCCTTCAATAACTTCGTGCTCTACCCCATGCTGGAGCGCAATGGCGTGCGCCTCAATGCCCTGCGTAAAATGGGTGCGGGTATCGCCTTCTCCGGCCTTTCCTGGATAGTAATAGGCAGCATTCAGTTGATGATGGATGGCGGCACCCCCATGTCCATCACCTGGCAAATACTGCCTTATGCACTGCTGACTTTCGGTGAAGTACTGGTTTCTGCCACCGGATTGAAGTTTGCATACAGCCAGGCACCCAAGTCGATGAAAGGCAGCATCATGAGTTTCTGGACCCTATCGGTCACTGTGGGCAACCTCTGGGTGCTATTAGCCAACGCCAGCGTCAAGAGCGATGCCGTGACCAATCAGATTGCCGAAACCGGCCTGAGTGTCACCGCCTTCCAGATGTTCTTCTTCGCCGGCTTCGCCCTGCTGGCCGCCTTGGTGTTTGCGCTCTATGCCCGCTCTTACACCATGCAGGATCATTATCGGGCAGTGGAACCGCAACAGGCTTAAGGCGTTTGCCGCCAACCTGAGCGGTAAAATCTCCTTGATTTAAAAACCCCAAAGACCCAACGTGAGTTGGGTCTTTTCATTAATGATAATAACCGCCGGAAACCAAGTTATTCCCTCCCCCGAACGCGGCGCTGCCAAGAACAACTTTTACACAAACAATCCTGTGCCTGGGTATTGGTTAAGCTGCAGCTCATCACCTGCAGTGAGGATGGGCAGGAAGCCCGAATGCAGTGAAGAATAGGATGTTCGAGAACGGCCTTTCGCACAGGCGATTCTGTAACACGGCGAGAGTTGCGTAGCAACGTGCTTTCAAGTACTGCCGTTATGCATGGATGCATTTGCTCCACGACTTTAGGCCGCTGGCACAGCGGCTAGCATGGCTTCCAGCTAAAAGTATCTAAGCTAGTATTGCCCGAGCTTCCGGCGATGGATGTTGCTCATTGCCTGCCGCCGGCTTATGCATAGGCGATCCTGTGACATGGCGAGAGTTGCACAGCAACGTGCTTTCGAGCGCGAGCCAGGGACGGTGAGCCGGCCGTTAAACAGGGACGTTATTCAAGTACATCCCTTATCTCCATGGATGGAGTGTATGCCGACATTTGTCTGGAACAAATGCGGTAGTCGCCTCGCCATCCCTGGCTCGGAAGGTCACAGTTCCGCCTATGCCTGGAAAATAGGCGTATGTCTGTAGGTATATAAGCAATTTCAAGCAACGCTATGATTGCAGAATTGCACCGACTTTCCCCCTCGGTGTCGCCGAAAACTGTTGGCGCAAATAACGTGGCTGAAACATGGATGCCGAATCAGCGCCCAATCTCCCTGGGTGCAGCCTCATTAGTCTCTATCGCGAACAGAGTTTTGCTCCAGTAAACAAAGCCTCCCCGTGGCAAAAGGTTGCGACTGAGGTAAAATAACCCATCTTTTGTCGGCGGCATCTCATACTTGCATGACTCCACAGCGGCTTTACCTCTCAAGCACAGTCTTTTTTGCTGCTTGCTGCTGCCCCGCCGCCGGCTCGCATTCTCCCGGAAACAGGCAGATAACAATAACCCCGCCTGCCGGACTTAGCCTTAAACCCTACACCCAGAGGAATACTCGTCATGAGTCTTGCTGATTCCGTTCTAGCCGTAAACAATGATCTGCCTATCCGCACCGACAAGCCGGTTCACAGCGGAAAAGTGCGCAGTGTCTACTGGTTGACCGAGGCCGACAGCGCCAGATTGATCCGCGAAAAGGGCTATGATGTGCCCGCCGATACTCCGCTGGCGATCATGGTGATCTCGGATCGTATCTCCGCCTTCGATTGCATCTTCCACGGCGAAGAAGATCTCAAAGGGATCCCGGGCAAAGGGGCAGCACTCAACGCCATCTCCAACCACTGGTTCAGCCTGTTCAAGGAAAAAGGGCTGGCCGACAGCCATATTCTCGACATTCCCCATCCCTTCGTGTGGATAGTACAAAAGGCTCGCCCGATAAAGGTAGAAGCCATTATTCGCCGCTATATTACCGGATCCATGTGGCGCGCCTATCAAAAGGGTGAGCGGGTATTTTGCGGCATCACGCTGCCGGAGGGATTGCAAAAGGACCAGCAGCTACCCGAGTTACTGATCACCCCATCGACCAAGGGCATACTCAAGGGGATCCCTGGGGTGCCGGAGCAGGATGATGTCAACATCAGCCGCGCAGATATCGAAGCCAACTTCGAGGCCTTCGGCTTTGAAAAGCCTGAAGATATCGATCTGTACGAAAAACTGCTCAAGCAGGGATTCGAAGTCATTTCCGAGGCGCTGGCACAGCAAGATCAGATCTTTGTCGATACCAAGTTCGAATTTGGCTATGTCACTGACAAACAAGGTCAGTCCAAGCTTATCTATATGGATGAAGTGGGAACCCCGGACTCTTCACGTATTTGGGATGGCAGCGCCTACCGTGACGGTAAGATCCTCGAGAACTCCAAAGAAGGCTTCCGTCAGTTCCTGCTCAACCACTTCCCGGATCCGGATATCCTGTTGAACAAGGACAGAATGCCGGAACGTGAAGCCCTGGCCCGCGACAACGACCTGCCACTGGAGGCCATGATGAATGTCTCGCGTACCTACACAGGTATTGCCGAGAAAGTCACCGGAACCAAGATTACTCTCTCGGATAATCCCAAGGCAGAAATCATCCGAGTGCTCAAGGAACAATACAGCCTGGTGGACTAAAGCATTCTGCCGCGGCTGCTGATGAGGCAGTTTCCCGTTAAGCATAAAGCCCAGAATGTTATTACTTGTGGTTGGTAGCATATAAAAAGATCTATTCATTTAGGTCTTTTTTATATCAATTGACCTTTACCCCGAATTTAAGACAACCACCACCGCCATAGGCAGTGGTTTGGGGTGACAATAGAAAATAATATATCTCAGTATATTCTTCATTAGCTCTCCAGATTGACAAATTAAAACCTCAACTTTATGAATCAATTCATCAACAATTTGAAAACCTAAATTTAAATAGCCACTTAATTTTTATCACAAATTAAATCATGAGTACTACACTGAACCGTCTAACCCGTTTATTCAATCAAATATCTAAGCTAAAAATTAATTCAATTTCATCATCAAGTCTTCTGCCCGTTGGTGTAAACCCAAGCTTTTGGTAAATATAGAGAGCATTCCCTTCCTCTTTATCCATTGTGGTTAGCGACACGCCTTTTAAACCAACAATGGAAGCGTATCGCTTGCTGAAGTTAATCGCGTGACTCCCCAATCCCTTTCCTTGAAAACGATGGTCAATCATGACACGCCACACGTACAAATGATCCTTTTGAAAGTGATCATCGAACTTATCGAGTAATCTTGGATCGATAAGAGAGATGAGCCCTGCTGGCT
Organism: Shewanella indica; assembly: GCF_033842865.1. NCBI lineage: Bacteria > Pseudomonadati > Pseudomonadota > Gammaproteobacteria > Alteromonadales > Shewanellaceae > Shewanella > Shewanella indica. Next base: position 2,203,596 of record NZ_JAWXXR010000001.1, on the reverse strand, counting down.
TGTCGTCTAAATAAATGCCGTAGCTGACACTATCGTCGTTAAAACTCGCCTCTGCAAGCCATTCTGCGTTACTAGCAATAAGATGCTTTTGAAGCTCTCCCACTGTAAGGTCAATAATGTCATCGATGGTGTTACCGTTTATTTTTAAAAAGCTAACGTTATTCATGGTTATCTTCCTTGGATAGGTATTTATCTAAAATTATTTTTGCAATGTATAGATCTTGATAGGCAATTCCTGAGCTATCAAAAATAGTAATGTCGTTTTCGTTCCTTTCTTTTAATTGAAGCTTGTCGCAGATCTGATATATCTCTTTATCTGGTGCATGCTGGAACTCACCAATTGTTTTGGACTGAGGTAAATAGTCACAGTAGAGGATGGCATTCTCAAATAGTGATGGCGGCAGTTCTTGTTTTCCTACTTTATCTGCTCCCATTGCAGAAATATGAGTTCCAGGCTTTATCCACGACGATTCAAACAAAGGGGCGGTGGATGCTGTGACGGTAACAATAATATCTGCGCTTTCACAGGCTTCTTGAGCAGTCTTGATATCAGTTGTTAAACCTTCATTGCTTAGCTCTTGCGCCAGTTGGTTAGCGCTAGTCTGATTTCTACCAATAATCAGCACTTTAGATAGGTTCCTAACTTTTGAAATGGCAAGCGCTTCATATTTAGCCTGATGACCCGTGCCAAATAACGCTAGTACCGTTGAATCTTGTCTCGCCAATAGATCAACTGCGATGGCATCGGCTGCAGCGGTTCGATAGGCATTAACCAAACTTGCTGACAAAATGGCTTTCATTTCTCCCGTATCAGGTGAGAGAAGAAAGATATGAGTACCATGGTTTGGTAGCCCAGATTGATTATTGTAAGGCCAATAACTTCCCATTTTCCAACCAAGCAATTGATCTGTACGTGCTGATTTGAGTGAAAACATTGAGCCTTCTATCGGGCCTGATGCGTTAACCACTGAAAATATTGATGAGTGCTGCTCTTGTACTGCGGAAAAGGCCGCTTTGACTGCTTTGTATGCCAGTTCGTGAGTAATTAACGCTGCGGTTGTTTTTTCATCTAAATAAAGCATGTTACCACCCTGAGATACGTTGCCATTGTTCAATTTGCCCCTCGACCAAGTCAAAGACATGGTATTGACGGTGCATTGCGCTTGTAGAGCATGCATGATTTGGGACTATGTGTACTCGAGAACCAATGGGAAAACATTCGAAGTCAATCTCGCTTCCAGAAGCCGCTTCGAGTATGCCGTGCTCTTGATTTACCTGCACGACTTTCAGTATTTTACTCTCTTGACCATTCGGTTGGAGAACCACGCCATAACATTGTTCTTCATGGCCTTTATCTAAAGAAAGAGCCATCCAACCAGCATCAACAAATATTTGTCCCCTTGATTTATTGTGTCCAATAACACTACTTACTACTGAGATTGCTATATCGTTTAAGGTACACACTCCAAGCTGATGCATCACCAAATCAAACAACGAATAGACACCAGCTCTGACCTCTGTAATTCCACTTGTGTTTGTGTATGAACATGCCGTTGGGGTAGACCCTATGCTGACTATTTCGCAATGAATCCCCACTAATTCGAGGCGTTTCGCTGCAAGTTGTGCAGTCGCTACTTCATTACTGGCTGATTGGTTTAGCGCTTCTTGAGACGAACAGTGGTAAGATTCGCCTGCGTGAAGCATCACACCTTTAAAATCGGCAAAACCTTTATCTAAGCTCTTAGCCATAGCAATCAAGGCTTCGGAATCTGCACTGACGCCACCTCGGTGTCCGTCACAATCAATCTCTATAAGACAGCTAATGACACACTCATGTTCCTGAGAGTAGGTGTTAACAAAATCGACTTGTTCCATGCTATCAAGTAACACCACAATGCTAATGCCACGTTTCAGTAACTGCTCGACTCGTAATAGCTTTTCTTGTGATATACCAACTGCATAGAGAATGTCTTTACAACCATAATTAGCAAGCTGTTCTGCTTCCTCAAGGGTAGATACAGTGATTGGGTCCTCTAGAGAGTCAATTAAGTAAGGAAGCGCATCTAACGACTTTACCGTTTTAAAGTGGGGTCTTAGTGACGTGCCCAGTTTCGAAATATGACTGCACATTTGCGTGAGATTGTTTAAAAACTTTTGTTTGTCCAGGTAGAGAAATGGTGTGCCGATGGCATTGTATTGCTTTTCTAAATCAGGGTGCTCTGTATGTTTAATCATTTCATTTACCTAAGCTCGAAAATTGCAGTTCAATGTCGATGAAATAATTATGAGATAGGAGAAAGTTGAATTATATTAACAAAAATCTACTTATAGATTAGGTTGAAAGTTAATGTTGACGACAGAAGATATTCGATTTCTTGTGGTAGTGTCTAACCATAGAACATTGGCAGATGCAGCTCGTGCGCTCAATATAACGCCTCCATCAGTCACTCAGCGTATTCAACATATCGAAAAGAAGCTATCACTTAAGTTACTTCAACGACCTTCGCGTGTGGTTAGCCTAACAGAAGAAGGGCGCGTCTTAATCGATACCGGTATTTCGATCCTTGAGGACTTGGATGAACTCATCGATAAGCTCAATGAAAGCAGAGGGGATGTCAGTGGTCGTCTACAAGTTTTGGCGCCCCTTGGCTTTGGCAACGATGTGATAGCCCCTTTATTAGGTGAGTATAAACAAGCTCATCCGCGCCTAGAGGTGGAGTTAGAATTGTCAGACAACCCAAACTGGGCAAACCATCATAAATGGGACATTATCATCTACATTGGCCACTTAGCGGATTCCAGCCTTAAGATGGTGAGCTTGGCCCCAAACAAACGCTTTGTTTGCGCTTCGCCGGAGTATCTATCTCGTCATGGACAGCCTAAGACTCCGCAAGATCTTAAGAAGCATCAATGTATTGCCTTGAGAGAGAATAATGAAGATGTCACGCTGTGGAGCTTTACTCATGCAGTGACAGGGGCCATAGAAAGTATTCGTATTCGCCCTTCTCTTGCAAGTAATGAGGGCAGAGTGATTAAAGACTGGGCGTTACAAGGCTTGGGGATCATCATGCGATCCGAATGGGACATTCAATCACAGATTGATAGTGGTAAATTAGTGCGGCTATTACCTGATTACGAGCTTCCAAATGCCGATATTGTTGCCCTAGTGACTTCTGCTGCGCATGAGAGGTCGGCGCGAGTCACTGGCTTTTTATCTCTACTAAAAGATCAATGCCAAAAGGCGCCGTGGTTAAATCGATAGTAAGTTGGTTATCGGAGTTTTGTACTACAAACCTAATTTTTTTACAATGATGATTCATCAAAGTAGAACAAAAATTCTAACCAGTTAATGCCCACAACTAAGTTAGCTATTCAACTAACTCATTGTGGATTAATCTTTATTACCTTTTGGCAGTGACCTTTACCCCGAATCTAGGGAATCCCCAGATAATTCCCTTTTTATTCAATTCAGTAGACACGCATGGTGTTGATTGATCTAATTGATTTCGCCAAAAAACTACCAGATCCAACACCATGCGTGATGTCCACATCTTACACGATTTACTCAAAAAGCAATGCCCACAAATACATCAAAAACGGCTTAATTCTCTGATGGTTGCTACAGAAGCGTTACTTGATGGCAATCAGTTGTCACTGACTCAGCTTGGTCGCAATATCTCTGGCGCGGTGGCGCCAAAGCACAACATCAAACGGATAGACAGGCTACTCGGCAACCCGCATCTACACTCTGATAAATTCGCTATTTATCAATGGCATGCAAAGTTACTCTGTGCAGCTAATCCCATGCCGGTAATCCTCATTGATTGGTCTGATGTCCGTGAACAACTGCGGATGATGACATTGCGAGCCTCTGTCAGTGTGCAAGGGCGCTCGATTACCCTGTATGAGCGTACTTTCAAGTTTGCCGACTACAATGCTCCTCGCAGTCATAACGCCTTCTTGGCTGAGTTGGCACAGGTGCTGCCGTCCCATGTGTGTCCACTGATTGTCACCGATGCAGGTTACCGCAATACCTGGTTTCAGGAGGTGGAACGATATGGTTGGTTTTGGCTTGGCCGTGTCCGTGGGGATGTCGGCTTTCTCCTGGCCAATCATGCCCAATGGCAGTTGAATAAGTCGCTTTATCCCTCCGCCACGGCGAAAGCCCGACATATTGGTTACGTAAAACTGGGACGAAAATCGCCTATGTGCTGTCATTTACATCTGTACAAGGCTGCGCCGAAATATCGAGCCGACAAGCGGTCATCCAAAGCAGGACGCAATCATACGGCACAACAAAGTTACCGTCTTGGCAGTAAAGAGCCTTGGTTACTGGCAACCAACTTGCCTACGGAGGCGTTCTCGTCAACGCAGGTGGTCAAACTTTATGCCAGACGGATGCAGATAGAAGAAACCTTTCGCGACCTCAAAAGTCCCCAATACGGCATGGGACTCAGGCAAAGCCGCAGTCGTTGTCCACGCCGTTATGATGTGTTGTTGCTGATAGCTTTGTTGGCAGAAATCCTGCTTTGGTGCATCGGTCTGGCAGACAGGCATCTGGGATGGCAGCGGAGATTTCAAGCCAATACGATACGTGACAGAAACGTGCTATCTGTGCTCAGACTCGGCAAAGAAGTGAGACGACGTCCGGAATACTCAATCAAAGAATCGCATTTTCGCTGGGCTTGGGGTGAATTTCTTAAACTGGTTAACACCTCTGGGAGGCCCGAATTATGAGGGGATCCTCCAGACCCCGAATTTAAGACCATGACATTGATGAGATTTCCAATACACTAGAGCCAATGGAGATCTCAACATGAAGAAACGTTACACCGAAGAACAATCATCAAGGCCATCAAACAGCATGAGGCACCAGCGAATATCTCCCCTGAACGCCAGATTTGTACCTGGCCAAGACTGGCTTAAACTTAAAGAAATGGCCAACGCCGAGTAAAAGGAGATGCATCATGCGTACCCGACAAATCCTCTGTCCGGTCGACTTCTCTGAAGAATCCGAACACGCCCTGGAATATGCCATAGAGTTGGCGGCGCTCTATAAAGTGAAGCTGAGGCTGCTGCATGTGATAAGCAAAGCCTATGGCGAAGACATTACCACTCTACCCCATCACGAAGAGAACTTCGGCATAGTGGCCGTGACCCAAGCGCAGTTACAGCAACATATGCAGGCCTATGCTTCAGAAAAAATCCAAGCTCTGTTGCAGCAGTTGCATCCAGAGCAGCAGCTCGAGGTGCTTATCCGCCGCGGCAGCGCTGCCGGCCAAATCCTCGAAGAGGCCGAGAGCGCCGATGTGGGCATGATAGTTATCGGCTGTCATCAACGCACTGCGCTGGCCCATTGGCTGCTGCCCAGTGTCGCCGAGGAGATTATCAACAAGGCCAAGTGCCCTGTGATGGTAGTAAAGTAACCTTATCGGCTCAGAGTTTCACTTCACTGTAAGTGGTCCAGGCCAGCAAATTACCCATCTGCGGCACTATCCAGACCGCTGTCTTGTGATCCTGATAGACCCGGAAGTAGTAGATCTCCTCATCACGGATATCGTCTTTACGGATCTCGCGGTAGAAGTGCATCGCTGAGTCACTGACATTGTCCGGCTTGATGAGCTCTTTCTGATTCACTTTCACCTGGAACACATCCACCAAGGTGCCGGAAATCTCAGTGCGGTACTGGTGAAAATGGCCCCGCAGTTGATACTTTATCGGTGTGGTGATGCAATCCTGATCGGTAACACAAGCCGATGAATAAAACTGCCCCGAGTCTTTATTGTCGTAAACCAAGGATAGGCTGAGATCGGTACGCACCAAGAGTTCACCGGCAACCGGGAAATAGATATCCGCATGGTAGTTGTGCTCCACCAATTCGGCATTGTCTACCGCCGGTGGCAAAATAATACGGTTGTAGCGGATCCGTCGCTCCATCTCCTTACTCAGGGGCACAAACTCCTTCATGCTAAGACCGGCAGGTTTGGGATCTATGGCGGTGATATTGATGATACCATCGCCGTCACAGCCGGTTTCATCGGCACTGGGACAGATGGCAAAGGAGTAATTACGCCCATCCGAAGAGGCATAAGCGCTGAAATGCTTCAATCCGGGGATAAGATTTCCCTCAGGCGCCAGATGCTTTTGCCACATGGAAGGATGCAGCTGCTTGGCCTCATCACTGTAAAACAACTGCGCCGAGGCCAGCGTGCCGCCCACATTCAAAGGCAACTGCTTGTCGGCCCGCCAATGGCTCACCTGCTTGACCATCTCATGATAGTCACTGTAGTACCAGAAGAAGCCCACCAGCCCCAACAACAACAAAATCCCCAGGAGCTTTATCTTGAGCGACACACTCACCAAGGCAGTGCGGATAGCTTCACCATCTGAGATAGCCAGCATATGCACGTGCGACTGCTCGGAAATATTCAGCTGATAGCCACGGCGGGCAACCGTCTTGAGCTGAATTTCAGGATAGGGTTCCAGCTTTTTTCTGAGAATACTGATGCATTGAGTCAGAGAGGTCAGCGCCACCACCCGCTCCGGCCAACCTACAGCCAGCAATTCTTCTTTTCCAAACACGTTTCCCGGGGCAGACAACAGGTGTGACAATACCTGAGCCTCAGAAAACGACAGGACGATTTCTGAACCATCGCGTTGATCCAGCAAGTGTTTTGCCTTGGTATCCAACGCCAAATAGGGAGTCAGCTGTTGCATTGTCACTCCGAAAAGTCACTCCAGAAGATTTGACTGCCCCCATCAATGGGGGCCTGAGGATAGGTTATGAGTTTAACCTGAGTGCAACAGATAGAATGTGACAGCTATATCAATTAACAATTTGTTTTTGTTAAACAAAAAATATCTAATACAGCAGGCTCCAATAGCAGATTTACAGTAGTCGACGCTGAAAACTGTAGCGGCACAGCCAAGATAACAACAACAGCCAGCCAAAGAGTATTCCCAGTAACCAGGGCCAGGTCGGCACACCACTGGCCAAGCCCAGAAAACTTTGATTGAGCAGCCGAAACACACTGGCCGGGTTCAGCAGCATCAGCCACTGCAATCCCGCCTGACCAAGGGTATCGGCCGCTACCACGGCCAATACCAGTAAGGCCAGATCATAGAGCAGCACCAGCAGCAGCCAAAGCAGCATTAGCAGCGCCAGTGCCTGAGCCTTCTGTTTAACCTGCATGCTGACCCAGTAGCCTAACAGCATAAACACCAACCCGAGCAACCAGGCGCTGGCCAGTAAGAGGGTAAGAGCCGCGGGTAACTCAACTGTACGGTATTCCTGAGCCAATAGCGGCAGTAACCCCAAAGGCAAGCCAAACCCCAGCAACAAAGCCAGCAGCAAGGCGCCGCCCTGCCCCATCAGTTTACCGGCCAACCACTGACTGCGGCTCAAAGGGTAAGTCAGCAGTAATAATAAGGTGCCGGCTTCGGCCTCCCCCACCACGGCATCGAAACTCAATAGTAGCGCCAGCAGCGGCACCAGAAAAACGCTTAAGGTTAAAAGAGAATTGAACAGCTGCGGCAGTGCCTGCCAGCGAAACTCACCGCCTAAGGCTCCGGCGCCGAAAATAACTGCCGCCGCCAACAAGGCAAACAAGCAGCAAGCCGTTTGCAGCCAGCGGCTCCGCAGGCAATCTTTAAACTCTTTGGCGGCTACGATAAATAACGGATTAGGCCGCTGAGATGTCAATGCTTCATTTTCTCTGACCAGTTGCATCAGGCGGCCTCCCCGAATCTTTTGGGCGCAACATTTCGGCGATTTGAGTCAGACGGCGCCATAAAATGATGAAATAGTTCACCGAGCGAGGCCGGAGGCAACTGAAAGTCAAAGCAGCGGTATTGCTCCGTCAGTACGGCTATCGCATCCGGCACGCTGGCCTTAGCCAGTTTCAACCGGCCAGCGGAAAAACTCGGCCCCAGCACGGGATCGCCACTGAGCTCCAGCCGAGATGGCAACAGGATCTCTTGTGGTAAGTCAGCCTCTTGCCTCAGGTTATCCAAGCTTCCCAACGCCCGCATCCGGCCATTTGCCAACATGAGCGCCAAATCAAGATGCGGCTCAACCAAAGCCAGCTCATGGGTGCAAACCACTATGGTGCAGCCCTGCTGTTTCAGCGCCGCCAATTGAGCATACATGAGCGCCGAGGCCGAGGGGTCCAGGCCTACTGTCGGTTCATCGAGCAACAGTAATCTGGGGCGGCTCAGTAGTGCCTGCGCCAACCCAAGCCGCTGTCTTTGCCCCTTGGAGCACTGTCCCAACCTGCGTTTCACCAAGCCATCCAGTTCAAACTCAACCAGCAGCTCTTTGACCCTGGCCGCGTCTATACCCTTGAGCCCGGCAAAATAATTCAGCAGTTCGCCCAAAGGCATATTGTCGTAGAAACTGACATTCTCCGGCAGATACCCCACCTGCATAGGGCTTTCACCGGCGGCCTTACCGAGAATCTTCAGCTCGCCACCGGCGGGTTTAAGCAGCCCCAACAGCAGTTTGATCAGGGTCGATTTGCCGGCACCATTATGGCCCAGCAGCGCCAGTAACTTACCCTGGGGCAGCTGCAAACTGATATTCTCCAGCACAGGCCTGTCGCCACGAACATAGGCCAGTTGCCGACAATCAATGCTGGGCATAGCGGGTCTCCTCGTCACTCGGTTGCGAATTGGTTGTCATTTCTCGCTTCGTCTGAATCTCAATGGGTTGCAGCAAAGGAAAACTGTCGCGAATGCCGATATCCTCGGCCAGAGCCAACTGGCGCTGCAGCCAGCGCAGCAGGAGCACCACTGGGCTGTCCATCAACCATCTGGCCTCTGGATAAAGCCAAAACAGCCTGTCCAGGGCATCGTTGGGCAGATAGGGAGTATCACCTATGTCATCACCATCGAGATCCCAGCCCTGATAACTGCTCCAATAATTACCCTGTCCCATAAGGCTCCACTCCTGCGACTTACTGCCGACGTAACGCACCTGAGTCAGATTGTTTTCTATGTTGTTGCGCCACAGGCTATTACCTTCACCGCCCAAAGCGACACTTATGCCGGTATCACTGTCACTGAAATGGTTGTGGCTGATGCGGTTGTCGGCGGCACCATAGATAAACAGCCCCTTACCTTCACTGGCAATAGCGGGATCGCCCTTGGGGTTATGAATAGTGGTCACCCGGTTATGATGCACCTCGCTCTGCTGAGTCACATTGAGCAAGATACCAAAATCGATTGCGGCGCTGACTTGATTATGTTCCAGGGTGATCCCCTTGGAGCTCATCAGCGCATAGCCACCCTGTAACCATTTGGCGTTGTTGTTCCAGGCGCTGTCATTGCGGGTGTACATGTAGTGAATGCCATATTGCTGGCGGCTGAATTGATTGTGGCTGACCTGGCTGGCGTCGACGTTTTCCAGATAAATACCGTCGCGCACCGAAGCTATCTGATTGTGGTGCAGTTCGGGGGCCTCAACATATTTGAGAAAGATGCCGTCACCTCTGTCCAGCAGATAACGCCTGTCGTCACCGCTGATACGGCAATATTCCACTTCCGGACGCTTGAGCTGCTCGCCATGAATGCCAAATCCAGGCCCAGACAGCTCAAGCTGCAACAAGCGGACATCATCGGCCCCCGGCAACAGACGCACCCCGGAATCATGTTCATAGAGATCGCTGCCCCAGTTACGTATCTCAAGCCCCTGCAGGCGCACGCCTGCAGCCTTGATGGTCACGGCGCTACCTTTACCACCGGCATCGATTATAGTGCCGGGCTCGCCGACAATGGCGATCGCCTTGTCGATCATCAGCGGCCCCACATACTCGGCGGCAGAGAGAGTCAGTACCTCGCCTTCTCTCAGTGCATCTATACGTGCCTGCAGCGGGTTTTGGCTGCCAAGGCAGCCAAACGAGAGCAGCATCAGGGCCAGCAGGGTGCGTAACATCAACCTCAGTCGGCTCCTTCCAGCAGTTCCAAAGTGATCTCCTCATAGGCCAGTACCCGGCCACCCCAGGCTTCGGCGAAAGCCTGCGCCGCTTCCTTGGTTGAAAATGGTGCAACCGCCGGCCCCATCACTCCCTTCTTGCTGGTGCCATAAACATACCAAGCAGTGGTAGCATCGATAAAGGCGTTGTCATCCGGCTGTTCCCAGTCGGTAGTACCCATATCATGGACAAACATAGCCTTGATTCTACGCTGGTTTTCCGGTTGCAACGCAAAGCTGAACATGTCACGGCTGGAGCAGAACTTGGGCACAGCATCACTGTCTTTGAGCATAAGTTGCCCCTTGGGTCCAGGGTATTTGGTGATCATCATGCCGCACATATGGCACTTGTCATGCTGTTCCAGATGCTGGGCGTGAGTTTCCTGATTGTGGCTCTGCGCCGGAGAGCATCCGGACAGCCCCATTAACAGGATAGGAATAGCGATAGCCAAAAGTGTCTTTTTCATCTTTCTCTCCAATCAACAGATTCAACACCTCGCCGGGGCCTTGCAGGGACAACCCATTGGGCGAGGGTTGAAAAAATCATTCGAGTCGGCTGCGGGCGTTGGCAATGGCATATTGCAACGCCTCACGGTCCAACTGCTCATTGCTACTGTCGAGCAGCAGTTGCCAATGGCCTATAGCCTCGGCATATCTTTGGTTAAGGAAGGCATCATTGGCCAGCAACAGCCGGGTGCCGGGATCGGCGTTATCCAGCGCCAGGGCCTGTTCGACCCAATCCTGGGATTCCGGCAGCCACTGGCGTTGATCTCGGTAATAGGCGGCTTCGGCCAACTGCCCCAGTAAGGCGGCACTCTTGCCCTGAAGTTGCAAATGCTGCTTCAAGGTAGCTACCGCATCCAGATACATGCCGCCGCGCACATAGGCCTGCGCCAGCTGTTGCATCAGGCTGGTGTCTTGTGGCGCCTCGGCACTGGCGCGCCGAAGCCGGACAATTTCGGCAGCCAACAGATAATCTATGCTGTCGTCGGCTTCGGCCAACTGCCAATCGTTATAACGGCCGGTATAGGAGTAAGTCCCAAGACTCAGACCTATGATCAGCAGCGGCAACAGACTCCAGTGCCATAGAGCCGGTACGACCCTATCTCCGCGGCAGGTTTGCCACTGATAAAGGGCAAACAGGCTCATAAATGCCAGACTCAGCAGGGCCAGTCCCAACCAAAGCGGGTTAGCCATAACGCCTCCTGTCAACTGTGGCCAGGCATTGGATACTTGCTGTCTTTACCCGGCTGCTCGACCTTGACCAGCTCGACTTCAAACACCAGAGTGGCCTGCGGCGGGATCACCCCGGGAGCCTGCTCGCCATAGGCCAGTTTGGCAGGGATCACGAAGCGAAACTTGGAGCCTTCGGGCATGAGTCTCAGGCCCTCTTCCCAGCCGGGGATCACTGTCATCAGCGCAAAACGGCCGGCGGCCTTGTTGGTACTGCTGTCCTCAAATACTGTGCCGTCGATAAGCTTACCGACATAGTTGACCGTCACCACATCTTCAGGATTAGGCTTCTTGCCCTTCCCCATGCTCAGCACTTCGTACTGCAAGCCACTGTCAGTGACCTTAACGCCGGACTTTTTCTTGTTCTCGGCCAGGAAAGCTTCGCCGGCCTTGAGGTTATCCTCAGCCAGTTTATCGAAGCGGGCTTCTCTTTCTTCGTTGAGAGCAATGGCTCTTTGGTTGAGTAGATCCAGGATCTGTTCATCTGTCAGTTGCTGCTTATCTTTAAGCGCATCGGTAAAGCCGGTAACCAGCAGCTCCATATTGACTTCGGCGCCCAGCTCCAACTGTTGATAAACCTGGCCCGATATATAGTTGCCTACAGAGGCACCCAGTGCGTAGGAGGTCTTGTCTGTCTCTGTCTTCAAGTCGGCCGCCAGTGCGGGCAGGCTCAGACAAAGAGAGAGGGAAATAGTAGTAGCAAGTTTTTGTAATTTCATGGTTTTCATCCTGCAATTTCTAAATTTAATGCCCAAATAATCTATTCTCAAGGACGCTCAATCGGTCGTCCCGAGATGCGCCAGCCATAGATACCATCCGGCATCTGTCTGACATCGGTATAACCCAGTTTCATCACCTCTCTGGCGGCCACGTTGCTGGCAGTACAGAGGCGGTTGGCACAGTAAAACACCATGGTGGTGTCCTTGTTTTCCGGCAACAAGGTCTTCCAGTTGTTGACGTTGAAGTAGATGGCGCCGGGAATGAAGCCATCACCCCATATCTCCAGGGTGTTGACGTCATAGAAAATCACCCCGGGCTGGCTGAGCAGCATCTCGGCCTCACGCATGGAGATCTGGTTGAGTATCTCTTCGTGGTAGGGAGCCGGAACCAGATCTCCGCCACCGCCTGCCAGCACCGCCGGTGCCGCAACCATAAATGCCAGCGGCAGCAGGGACTGTTTCAGCGCCTGTTTCAATGAGAGTCGAACTCGCATCTTTATCCTCCATTAAAGGCTCCGGACGAGCGCCCGGAGCCTGAGTTGCCAAATTACAGCGAGGCTGTCTTGGTGCCTTTGCCGTCGGCGATGGCTTCAGCCTGAGTCACATAAGTGACCGCTGCATCCATACGCTTGCGGGCATAACGGGGGGCGTGAACACCCCAGGAACCGTCTTTACGAATAAACTCGACTATGTCGCGAGCCTTGTCGGTCAACAGCAGTACCTGAGTCTTGTCTTCGATAGACAGTTTGTTCTTGGCGACCTTGCGATCGACACGCTTGAGCGCATCTTCCACTTTCGCCAGGCTGTCTTTGACAGGTGTCTGCCACTTCATGACCTTGCCGTAGATCTCTTTCTGATCCTTGAAGTGCAGGCCCTTGCTCAGTTCGGACTGGAACTGGCTGTGACAACCCTTACGCTCAACCACATCGTGGTCAGAGATAGAGGTACGGGCACAGGTCCACATCAGGTCGAGATAGCCATGGCCATTCTCATCCTGAGCCACAGTCCAGCCTTTGGTGGTGGACTTACGAGGTTGACCTTCAGGAGGATTCAGAGTCTTGCGATCCGGGCTGACATCAATCTTCCACAAGTGAGACTTACGCACTGCGTCGAAGCCGGCCATATCCGGGTATTGAATCGCGGTGAAGTTTTCACAGCTACCCATGTTCGGCATGTGACAGCTGGTACAGCTGTTCTTGGCGTGAGTGCCGGTGTTGGCAGCCATTTCGGCCTGAACCTGGTGACAGTCAACACAGTCTTTCTTGATTGCTGGCTTGGTGTAACCGGATTTCCAGTCGTTACCTGTTACTTCATGTGGATCGTGACAGGTAGAACAACGCATGCCCTTGTCATAGTGAGAAGACATGAACATCTGTGAACCTTCGGTACCACAAGATGGGCAAGAAGACTTCATCTTGACGTTGAAGGCATATTCCAGCTTTTCCTTGCCTTGCTCGGTTTCGGCCAGTTCGTCAATATAGTTGAAACGCTGGTGACAACGTTCACAGTTGGAAGGCATACCGCCGCCGTTACCACCGTCCAGGTGACCACCGGCGCCGTGACACTCTTCACAAGCAATACCGCGGCTGATGGTGTGTTCCTGCAGTTTCTTGGGATCGCCAAGGGCATCCAGATATTCCTGCTTGTTCTTGAAGTCAAACTTGAAGCTATGACACACTTCGCAGTAGGAACTGGCAGGCTGGAACAGGAACTCTTTCTTATACTTGGCACCGTAGGAGGTCATACCCCACTGGTGAGAACCACTGGCGCCGAAGTCTTCCATCTTGGTTGGGAAGTCAGGAATAACCTTCTGAATCTTCTTGGCCATTTCCGGGGTCAACCATTCGGCCCAACCACGGGAGAATTGGTTACCACCGGCAACCATGGTACCTGTACCATCTTTCAGCAGACCGCCTTCAATGTGGTAGGAACCACGCACCAGGAAGCTATCGATATAGCCATACTTGGTTCTTGGAGTACCTACAGTGGCGTAAATAGCATCCGGAGTAATGCCGTCCGGCAATATGGAAGCATCAGAACCATACAGCTTTTTCTTCAGATCATTGTCCACTTCCGGATGCTCACCGGGGAAACGTATGGTCTGGGCGTGACGGGAACGCTGCCACTTCTCATACTGCACCGCATGACACTCACCACACTTCTCAGGGCCAACAAACTTATTGGGGAAGTCAAGAATAGACTTGGCAGCCAAACGATATTGCACCGCAGAAGGGCGTCCCACCCGTTTGCTGTACTTCTGGCTGTTACCTTGATCCATGTATTCTTCACCGCGGTCACTGACCTTATACATACCAATGAGGCGGCCTTCTTCCTGATACTTGAACACAGGGTGATTCTGGAACAGGTAATCGAACAGCTCTTTCTCCTGAACGATATAATCCTGCAGTGTTTTGACGCCGTTTACCTTTTCCATGCCGTTGGGATTGGCGATCACTTTTTGTGCCGACTCTCCCATCTGCTTATTGCCGTGACCTGGTTTATCTGCCGCGAGCGCACCAGCCCCGCTGACGGCAGTTAAACAAAACAACATACTGAGTGTTGTCCTTTGTTGCCATCGTCTCATCATATACTCCTGAATTTGTCGTCGGTTATTTCACAAACGAACTTGTTATTGCCGGCTTGACCGGTCACGACTCATTCTTCATATGTGCAAGGACAAAAATCTGCGCCAGAGCACAGCCCGCCCCCGCTTGAGAACTCAAGAAAGCAACACCTTACATTTATCTTTTAAAACAATAGCTTTAATCTTTAACAACAGAACTATTCAGTTCTTTTTTTGAGCGTTTTATTTCTCAAAAAACCTCAAAACCCCGGCTGAAAATTGAAAAATGCCGCGCCGGCAAACATAGGCTGATAAAGGCGCGACAGATCACAGAGCCAAAGGGGTAATAACCCTAGTCTCAGTGCCATAGATCCATTCCCGGGGCTTCCCGGCAAAACAAAAGAGAGCGGCCATGTTTTCCATCACCATGTTGCCCGAACTGGGACACTTCCTGCTGATCCTGAGCGGCAGTTGTGCCTTATTTGGCGCCTTGCTTGCGCTGCTCAAATATCGCATTCCTCGGTTCGAATGGCCGCTGCGACCGCTGTTGCTGGGGCAAGCGCTTGGGCTGACCGGCGCCGTACTCATGCTGGCACTGGCGTTTATCCTCAACGACTTCTCTGTGGCTTATGTGGCCAACAACTCCAACTCGGCCCTGCCGCTGTTTTATAAAGTGGCCGCAGTTTGGGGCAGCCATGAAGGGTCTTTGCTGTTTTGGATGACAGTAATGGCACTATGGGCCTGGCTGGGACTACAGAGGCGCTCGCAAGATCACAACTATCTGTTGATGCTGCACGGCAGTTGTTCAGCGATTCTCAGCGGCTTTATCTTCTTTATGTTGCTGTACGCCAACCCCTTTGCCCGTCTACTACCGGAAGTGCCGATAGAGGGACGCGATCTCAGCCCCATGCTGCAGGACATAGGCCTTATCCTGCACCCGCCGCTGCTGTTTCTCGGTTATGCAGGCCTTGGGATCTGTTTTTGTATTGCGCTGGCATTGCTTGTCAGCCAAAAGTTCAGCGCCGCCCGCCTTGGCAGGCTCAAGCGCCATCTGCTGCTGACCTGGGTGTTTCTCACCGCAGGTAATGCCCTGGGCTCCTGGTGGGCCTATAACGAATTGGGGTGGGGCGGATGGTGGTTCTGGGATCCTGTGGAAAATGCCGCCTTTATTCCCTGGCTGGTGACCACAGGCGCGCTACACTGCTTGCTGATCAAAAACCACAACCCCTTGGCCCAGCTCTCGGCCCTGGCGCTGGTGCTGCTGGGCTTCAGTCTGTGTCTGCTGGGTACCTTTATTGTTCGCTCCGGCATTATTCAGTCTGTACATGCGTTTGCTGCCGATCCGGATCGAGGAGTCATCATACTCCTGTTACTGCTACTTTATGGTGGCGCCGGATTCACCCTATTTGGCCTCAGATGTCGCCATCACTGGCAGCCGGGCAAGCTGGCACCACTTGGCCGGGACGGTCAGCTGTTGCTCGGTAGCCTGATCCTGCTGACCATGGCGCTGACTACCTTGCTGGGCACCCTTTACCCACTTTTCTATCAGGCAATTGGCCTGGGAAGTCTGTCAGTAGGGGCGCCCTACTTTAATACCCTGTTTGTGCCCATGCTGGCGCTGCTGCTCTTGCCCATGGCGATAAGCACCCTGCCGTATATGGCGCCGAGGCGCCTGGGGCTACTGGCGCTGGTCACTGTAATTGCGACCGCACTGGCGCTGTTTTTTAAAGGCAGGCTCGACCCTTGGTTACTGGCAGGCGGTGCGATGAGCCTCTTTCTACTCTGCACTCTGCTGCTTTATCTGTTGCCGCTGGGCCAGATTGCCGGCAAACGCCGCAGTATTCCCATGCTGCTGGCTCACACCGGCCTTCTTATCAGCATCATGGGCGCGACCGGAGTCAGTTGTTTCGAGCAGCACTCTCTGCTGCGTATGGGGCCGGGCCAAGGCAGCATTCTGGGTGACTACACCTTTATCTATGAGCAAACCCGCTTGCTGGACAAACCTGCCTACAGAGGTGAACAGGCCGTGATTCGGGTAGAGCACAATGAGCAACTGCTTACTTACCTTTATCCGGAACGCCAGGAATTCAACTCCAACGGCATGTCACTGTCCCAGGCTGCTATCCACCGTGGGGCCTTTGGTGATCTCTATGTCTCCATGGGCACCCAACTGAGCGATGAAGAATTTTTGGTGCGCCTCAGCATCAAACCATTGGTGAGTTGGATCTGGCTCGGTGGTGCCTTGATGGCCATTGGTGGCCTACTGGCCCTCGGAAACCGACGTCAACGCCGGCCGCAAACCGATTTATTAACCGCCTCAGGGAGACTTCAACATGATTAAGCTAATGCTACTTGGATTATGGCTCAGCTTTGCTTGCGCCGAAGCCCAGGCGACCGACATGGATATAGCCCGTCTCAGCATAGATATCTCCAAAGAACTGCGCTGCCCCATGGCCACCAACCAAAACCTGTTTGAGTCGGAAACCGCCATTGCCAGTGAGCTCAAAGCACAGATCTACTTGATGCTGCAGCAGGGCAAGAGCCGGGAGCAGATCCTCGACTTTATGGTAGAACGCTATGGCGAGCAGATCCGTTATCAACCCTCGCTGAACGCAGGCACAGCACTGCTATGGCTGGGACCTGTCATCTTGTTACTGGTATTGCCCGGCATGCTGCTGTTTTTCGGCCGCAGCAACAATCCATCCCCACACGATCAGGAGAATCCATCTTGAGATCTTACTTGCTTCTATGTCTCGCCCTGTTGCTGCCGCTATCGGCCCAAGGGGGCATAATGCAGCACAAGGCTTATCACACAGGGGAACCTGTACCAAACAAGCCTATGATTATGCGTGAATTTGTTGAAATGCAGCACGCCAGAAAGGTGGCCAAGGTGACCTTTGCCGATCTACAGGGTAACCCCAAGACCTTGGCTGAATACCAAGGACGTATGGTGCTGTTGAATCTTTGGGCCAGCTGGTGTCCACCCTGTCTGCGTGAGATGCCGGCGCTGGCCAAGCTACGCAGCAAACTGCAGGGCAGCAGTATCCAAATAGTGCCGCTGTCGATAGATGAAGATCCGGCTGCTGTGGCACCTTTTCTGGCCAAGCATGAACTCAAGTTGGATGACAGCTGGATAGACAGCAAAAAAGAGATAGAGAAGATCATGCCGGCCAATGTGGTTCCGGCGACTTATGTTTTTGATCCCAATGGGAACTTAGTCGGCTTTATCCGCGGCTATCTGGACTGGGACGACCCGGATATCGCCGACTATCTGTTGCGCTTTGCCGCCAAGTATCAAACGCTGGCCCAAAGCAAAGCGAAACAGTAAATAGTGCAACCGTCCCGGAGCATCTCCCCAAGTCACTCCGGGCAACTCTTTGGCAAAGAACCATGTGACTTCTCCGCCCACACTTTTTGCCCGCTTTCCCGTCACGCACGCCTCTTTTGTCGGGAAAGCCTTTTTCTCAGAAACGATCGAAACTCACCTCTACCGGAACCCCCTCAATCGCCAAAGGCAGATTCTGATGCAAAGCAAGCGTAATCTTGAGTGCCGGTTTGTCCCCGTCAAAAGGACCGGACAGCTGCTTGGGCACCTTGCCCACTAACTGGGTCGGCTCTTTGATTTCGGCGCGGATTAGGGTGCCATTGGGCAATTTGACACTGGCCTGCTGCCCCTGAGCAACATAGTCAAGATACTCAGGCGCCAGATAACATACCAGATAACATACCACCACAGGCTGTGCCCGCCCCGATAACCAAAGCATAGGCTGCTGCTCGGCTATGGCTTCCCCCCGCTGCACCAAAACATCGGCTACCCGGCCGGCAAACGGCGCCTGCAAGGTCAATTGCTGACGTTTGGCTTGCAGCTCCGCCAGCTTTAACAACAGGCTGTTGCGGCTCTGGGCTATTACACCAGCCTCCCGTTCTTGTTGTTGCAACTGCCTTTGCTGCAACAACTCGGCCCGGGCCTGTTCCAGCGCCATTCTGGCACTGGTATGGGCTTGCATCACTGCCGCCATATCTGCAGTGGGAACCACCCCTTGCTTACGGAATGACTCAAACTGCGACAGTAGTTCATCCTGACGCTTTACTCCCTGTTCAGCCACCAATATCCGCTGTTCAAGTTGCCCCAAAATAGCCTGATCCTGTGCCTGCGATGGCGGTGTCAGCTCGGCCAACTGGCGCTGTAACTCGTCAATGCTGGCGTCCAGACCGGCATCGGCTATGCGCCCGAGCGCCTGACCCGGCTCCACCTGAGAACCAGGCCGCACTGAAAGCTCCAATAATCTGCCCTTCTGCATAGCCCGCATCTCCAGCGGCTCTGAGGTCAAGATTCCCGGCGCCAGCACAAACAGGCTCGGACGCAGCAACACCCAAAGCAACAGGACCACTGGGGCAATAACCAGTAATAGCAACAGATACCAACGCCATTTCATTCCGCCCCGTTTCGCCGGGGCGTAGTCCACCTTCAAACCTTGATCTCGTGTAGGTTGTTGCGCCTTGGCGGCCGCTTGGTAAGTCACTTTCACTAAAATTTTCTCCCTCGTTTCAGCACCCACCAAGGAGCCATGGAACTCTCTTCATGTGAACGTCTAACTGCTTCATTAATCAGGGCAAATAAGCTGACACTACGCATAAACAAGGCATAGAAGGGATAAAGGGGCAACCAGAGCAGCAACCTTAAATCCTGCCGCGGCCGCTCGGAAATCGCCAACAACACCAACAAATAGAAAAACAACAAAAAAGACAAATAGGCCAAATAGATAGTCAGCGTAATTATTGTCAAAAACTGCCAGGGATACGCCAGCGCTATCCCGAAACTGTAAAGCAGGATGACAAAAGGCATCAGCACATTTTGCATAACACCGTAAATCAGCGTAAAAGCGAAAGTAGCGCCCCCCAGAAGCCTTGGAGAAAAAGCCGGCCAGTGCTTGCGAAAGTAGAGAAACAAAAGGTCGCCATCCCAACGCAACCTTTGCCAGACAAGCGTCTTGAGATCCATGGGGGCATCGGTATGCCCAATAGCCAGCGTAGCAAAGGGAATGCGCCAATTGGGGTGACGGCCAAAGTACTGTTTTAATCTCAACGTTAGATCCAGATCCTCGGCGGTATGGGTATCCCAGCCGCCAATTTTGACCAGCACATCACGACGAAAGGCGCCGAAAGCCCCAGAGATATTATTTAGCAGATTCCAGTGCCCAAGGCCCGTCTTCCCCCCCTGCATGGAGATCAAGTATTCAATCGCCTGCATCCGGGTCCACAGCGAATCATTGACATTGCGTACCCGCAAAGCACCGCCGACGGCAGGCACATTGGGATCGGCGAACAGCGGCACGATTTGAGAAACCATATCATTGTCGAAAGAGGTATCGGCATCGGCATTAATCACCAACTCACCGCTGGCTCTGGCCAGACCTGCATTTGAAGTCGAAACCCGACCGCCACGTTGCCACTTGGGCAACACGATAATCTCCCGTCCAGGGCGACGGCATTCAGCTGCGGCTGCTTTGGCAACTGCAAAAGTTTCGGCGTTTTGTACCGCGCCATCAACCACGGCAATGATCTCCATCTCCCCTGGATAGTCCTGTTCAACTAGGGTGACTATGGTTTGCCGCACCGCTTCTTTCTCGGCGTAGCAAGCAATGATGCAACTAACCTTGGGCCGATAAGCCTTTTGAACC
Organism: Shewanella indica; assembly: GCF_033842865.1. Lineage (NCBI taxonomy): Bacteria > Pseudomonadati > Pseudomonadota > Gammaproteobacteria > Alteromonadales > Shewanellaceae > Shewanella > Shewanella indica. Next base: position 2,183,430 of record NZ_JAWXXR010000001.1, on the reverse strand, counting down.
TTGGGACGACGAAATGTTCGCCAATGCCAGCCGATGACGCCTGAAACTACGATCAACATCAATGGTATTTCATAGAGGAAAATCATCGGCACCAGCCAGAGAAACAGACTGACGTCTGTGGCAAGCTTGTGCCAAATATCCAGGCTCATAAAAGCTAGGGTATTGAACTCACTCACCGTCCAATACCTCGGCCTGCTGCAGACGACTGGCCAACCAGGACTCAACTTCAGTATCAAGTTGTTGATCCGGCAGGCTGATTGCCTTGAACCTGAGTCTCAGCTCCCCTTCAGGCACACTGTCATTAAGCCGCTGCAGCTTTTGCTTCAATGCCGGTAACTGTGACTCGCCGGTGTAAGGCAATAGTAATAAGACACCTTGGTCATCATGGCTATTGCAGGCGTCCGTTACCCGCACCAGGCTCAATAATCGCTGCTTGAGCGCATCGAGTAAGGCTAACGAACGGGTTTCTCCGCTGCCGGCCAGATCTGGCGCCAACGCCTCCAGCTCCAATACCAGCAACAGATGCTCATGATCATGACGCAGCGCCAGCTGATTGTGCCATTGCAGCAACCAGAGGAAATGGGCCCGACTCATCTGTTCGCCAAGCGCGGCAAGCAGTTGTTGCTGCACGCCATAGCGCACCAGTTCTCTTCCCTGCTCTGCCAATTCATAGTCAACAATACGATATATGCTCAATTCGTCCGGTTGATGCCCATGACCACAGTGCAGACAAACTGCTTCGACTTTAGCTTCCAAAAACAAGCTATTACAGCTATTACAATGCTGGTTTTCTATCGGTCTATCATAATCGACACCTATATGCCGCAGCCGCTGCAAACAGTTGGGGCAACTAAGTCCGCTACTACGACCGAAGGCTTGCTGATTATCCACATGACCACAGTTAAAACAGTGCAAACTGGTCTGCATATCAATTTCTATGCTGCGGCACTGGGGACAGAGATCGATATAGTTGAGATGTCCTGAATGACACTTACAGCACAGTCTAATCCTGTCCCTCAACTTGGTGGGTGCCAGCCAATGCCGGTTCATTAATTTATTTAATAGGGTCTGACTTTCCTTCGCTGAATCAGTCAATATCTGCAGCAGTGGATACTCATAAAGATGTGGCTTTTCCGGCGTAGCCACAGGTTGCAAACTATATTCAGGGAATAGCCACATAAAACTCAACAGCCGATAACTGACATCATCCCGGCTGGGTAATTTAATTAATTTCTTCCTTTGCCAATAATTTTCCAACTCTTGTTTGAAGTCAGACTGAAATAAACCATTGGCCAGATAATCAGATAAAAGGCTTGGCGTTACCACCTTGATCATGGCCATAAAAGTCGATGGCTGTTGCCTCAACAGAATAAGCGCTTGGTCCTGAATTCCTGTCGGCAGATTCAGGCAGATGGCATCATAAGCAAGCCCGGTATCCAAGAAACCAAAAACATCATTAAATTCTTCAAAATCATTGCCATATAATTCTTCACCTCTATCACCAATCCAACAAGGAATGGCCTGCGCCTCAACATGGATATCTGCTCTGGTAATAGACATATAAATCCCGGCAATGATAAACCCGCCAATGATAAGAGGAAAAACCTCGGCTAAGTTCATACAATTTAATTAGACAAAAATGAAATTCAACAAATGGGGATTATATAGACAATGAAGAAAACCGCCAATATTTTGACAAAAAAACCGTAATTACCACCAAAACCACTTAAACCAACCTTTAATTGATCATGTTTTATAATAACCTCACAAAATATAATCAACAGAGCTAATCAATACACCTGTTTTTATTTTCCAACGTATCAAGCTGTATCGACCAATTCAGTTTCAAAACCATCCACTTTTATATCCTGTTGTTTGCCACTGATGGGATCAATAAAGCGCAACCGACAAGCCATAAGTTTGAGGGGCTTATTGAAGTTATCTTCGCTCCTGGGCTGCAACTCAGGGTAAAACCTGTCGTTCAGCAGTGGCATTCCAAGACTCTGCATATGCAGCCTGAGTTGGTGAGTCTTACCGGTAATTGGACTTAGACTGAACAGCCCCATATCGCCATTAACGGCGATGAGACTGATTTCCGAGTGACTGTTGGCCTCCCCCTCGGCCAAGCGCATGATAAAACTGGGCTCGCCCTTGATGAGGCGATTTTTCACTGTCCAGTGCAGCGGCAGGCTAAGTTCACCAGTTGCCAATCCCGCCTGAAGCTCTGGCGTCAGCCGCGCCAGCGCCTGGTAGTCCTTGCGTATCTGGCCTTCACGGAACAGCGCATGATAGGCATGCCGGGTTTCGGGATCTGTGGACATCAGCATGACTCCGGCCGTTTCTCTGTCCAGCCTGTGTGCCGGCGCTATGGTTTCTATCCCGGTGCGGCGCCTTAACCTGTGCACCAGGCACTCGTTGACATAGTTGCCGCTGGGAGTCACAGGCAAAAAGTGCGGTTTGAACACCAGAATGCTGTGTTCGTCCTGAAACAAGATCCGCTCTTCAAAAGGGATCCGGGTTTCTTTGGGGACTTCACGGTAATAGTAGACCCTGGCGGTAGGCCGATAAGGGGTATCGGCCTGGATAGGCTCGCCATTTTGCCAGTGTACCTTGCCGGTTGCGACCCGCTCACGCCAGACATCCGCATCGATGCGGCTGAAATGGTCGATAAGAAAGGCCAATACAGTGGGCTTATCGGTCACATCCCTTGGCAAGACAACATAGGAGGGCTGTGCGGCTCTGTCTGTTTGGCTCATAACTCTTCCGGCAAAATAAAAAATGGCGACTCGGGGCCGCCATTCTACTCTATCTGCCTCAGATTATTCGAGGCGAGTACACTCAAAGCTGCTGCTGAACATGGGACTTAATCAACTTGAGCACAAAGTCCATGGTCTTGTGGCAATCAGGTTGATTCAACAACAGCTGTTTGTCCTTGTTGTATAAGGGCAAAACCTCCAACCAACGCTGGCTCACCCAGGCGGCATCATCCAGATGCACTTCTGATGAGTAGAGCCCGCGCAAATCCGGGTTGACCTCATAAAACTGCTCCAGTGCCGCGCTGATAAGGGTGAACTCGCCCCGAATAGGCTCCTCGGCCCAGTTGGGACAATCCATTACTTTTGCCAGCCAGCGGCCATCTTTTTCCTGTTTGGCGGACAGGACTTTGACCCTTTGCTTGCCTTCCAGGGTGATACTCAGCGAGTCATCTTCGAGCTGATTGAAGTCGATGAGCTCGCAGCGAGTGGCAATGGGAAAACTGGGCGGCATGGCAACGTTATTACGCATTCCGAAAGCCAGCGGATATTTCCCCTTCAGGACATCGGCCACCATGCTCAAGGTAATGGGGTCAAGGATCCTGATCTCAAGCCGTCCACCTGGCAACAACAAGGCATCATAGGTCAGTAACGCCATTTCCTGTGTATGCATAGCAACCTCCTTCCCCTCGGGGAGTGAGCAACCGAAAGCGAACCTGAGGTTCAACATTCGTTTTAAAGTCTAGCAGTTGCTGAAATTTCATCCATTGGCAATTTAGGCTAGTCCTTAGATCTGCTAATGAGTTAGACAGGCGTTGAGTGGATTTTGTTGCAAGCGTATTTATAGAAGCTCCAGCCTTTGGGCTATTTTGCCGCCGAGAAATACCTCGGCAAATTCATCAGCCAATCTGTTACTCATATCGGCGGCGCGGCGCCAATATTGAATTCGACTGGCACTATCCAAGGTTTCAAAGTCCTTGCGATCTGGAATTTTGCCATAGGGTAACGAAGCGACAAACTCCTCTGTGGGTGCCAACACCAAAGCATTGTGATAACGGCGCTTGGCCCGGCGCCAAGGCAAGGATTTATCGAACCATCCCGGCGCCATATGGGGGTAAAAATGCGGATACAGGGTCAACCCCGGCGCCCATGACAGCGGCAGGTCGAAGTGGTAATCGGTGATGCCGCCATCATAGAAGTGCCCGTTGGTCACGCCGCGGATTTCGGTTACCGGTGACAGCAGCAACGGAATAGAACCTGTAGCCAGCAACACGGCTTCGATATTGTCACTACTGAGCAAGGCGCTGTCTCCCGGGAGATCTTTCAACTGAGCGAAGGGGGAACCCTCAATGGCAGAGGCGAATACCAGACGCTCAAAGTGCCACCCCAAGGTGCGGCGACTGACAAGGTTGGTCATGGCGGTAGCGCCCAGGCCTGCCGCCAGCGCCAACTTGCTGCCGGCGCGGTTCAAGTGACGGGCGCGGCATACCACTATGTGACTGCGAATATGCGGCTGTTTGAGGATCTCTTCGGCGCCGCTGGTGCCTAAAATCCCGCTGACTATACCGCGGACCTGGCGGCTGACCTCTTCCCGGCTCGGACGGGTTTCATAGCGCTGGCCTATGTAAAGTTGTTCCAATCTTTGATAAGCCGCCAGCGGATCTGCCTGAGCCAGACAGGCCAAACGCCAGGCGCCAGATGAAGCGCCAAGAGTGTAAAGCGGAGTCTGCCTCTGTTTGAAAAACTCACCAAACAGGTATTTATCTAGCCCGGCAATCCCCAGCCATTTGGGACCACCGGATGCCGCCAATAGTTGAGTAAAATGCTCGGGTTTTAATCCCTGTTCCATCAATGTCTGATGGGCGTCTGTACCGGCAAGAAATCGTAAGTTAGCCAAAAAGTCACTCCCTGAGCCGCAAAAGTCACAGGCAAGATACCGCAGCCTTGCACGGCAACCAAGTTTGACTCAGTATTTCCCCTCCTCCCGACGGCTCCGAAAACGGCCGGGATAGCCCTTGTTTAAATGTCCAAGAAAACGCTCGAAAGACAGATTTGAAAGTAGAGATAGTCATAAATAGGCTGTTAACTCAAAAACTACTGTATAAATAAAAGCAAAACAGACAATTAAACCCCAAACAAACCCAATATCAGCACCATATCGCCAAAATAGGCAGCTCCCCAAACCACCAAGTTCAGGAAAAAATTTTCTCGAAAAAACCAAATGTTTCTAGAACGCTGCGCTCTGAGTTATCACTTTTACGTCTAAATGCATCAATTGTAACAATGCTACTATCCGCGCAATAAAAATGCAGTTTTGAATCATTCAAGAGGTCGTATGCGCTTAGCTCTTATTTCACTGGCAGTGGCGAGTCAACTGACTGTTCCTGCCGTCTTTGCTGCCGAAGAGCAGCCCAGTATCGAAACCATCTCCGTCATAGGTTCACGTATCGCCCTGCGGACCGCCACCGACAGCGTGGCACCGGTCGATATCATTACGGCCGAACAACTTGAAGCCACTGGCATGACGGAAACCGCCAAGGCGCTGCAGTTTGCCGCACCTAGCTACAGCTTCCCCTTCTCCTCGGTCACCGATGGCTCAGATGCGGTGCGTCCCGCCAGTCTGCGCGGCCTGTCACCGGACCATACCCTGGTGCTGGTTAACGGCAAACGCCATCATGGCTCGGCACTGGTCCACCTCTCAGGGACTGTGGGCAAGGGCTCCTCCAACGTCGACCTGAACGCCATCCCTATGACGGCCATCAAACGCATCGAAATTCTTCGTGATGGCGCTTCGGCCCAATATGGCTCTGACGCCATAGCCGGGGTGATCAACGTAGTGCTCAAAGACAACAGTGAAGGTGGCATGGTATCGGCCCAAGCCGGTCAAACCTATCAGGGTGATGGCGAGCAGTGGCGTGTCGGCCTCAACCACGGCCTCAGCATAGGTGACACTGGCTTTGTGAATCTGTCGCTGGAAGCACATCACAAGAACAGCACCAATCGCGCCGGTTTGGATCCGCGTCAGCAATATCCATTGCTAGCCGATGGCAGCCCGGATCCCCGCGAACAAACCGTTAACCGCAAGAATCACCATGTGGGTGACGCCGAATATGACAACCTGGGGTTGTTTCTCAATGCCGCTCAGGAGTTTGCCAATGACAGCAAACTGTACGCCTTCGGTGGCTTGAGCCAGCGCGAGACCCGCTCCGGCGCCTTCTTCCGCCGTCCACTGGATAGCCGCAATGTTACCGAAATCTATCCCGATGGTTTCCTGCCGCAGATAACCCCCAAGATCACAGATCAGTCGCTGCTGCTGGGTTATGAATTTAACCTGGGCGAGTGGCAGTTGGATGCCTCGGCCGGATACGGCAAGAACCGCTTTAAGTACCGGGTCGAGAACACACTCAACGCCTCTTTGGGCCCCGGCAGCCAAACCGAATTCAACGCAGGTACCCTGTCCACCGAAGAGTGGAACCTGACTCTGGATGCCTCACGTTACTTCGACTTTTACAATGACTCAGAGCTCCTGGTCGCTATGGGCACAGCCTGGCGCCAGAACGCTTATCAGGTGGAAGCCGGAGAGCAAGCCTCTTATATCAATGGCGGTTATCAGAACAAGGCCGGTGGCAGCCAAGGCTTCGGCGGCTTTACCCCAGAATCGGCGGTAGATGAGGATAGAGACAACATAGGTGTCTATCTCGAGGTGGAAAACCAACTGACCGACGACTTCTACTGGGCCGCCGCGGTGCGCTATGAAGACTATTCCGACTTTGGTGACAACACCAGTTGGAAGCTGGCAGCCAGATACGATCTGACCGACAACCTGGCACTCAGAGCCACTGCCAACACCGGCTTTCGTGCCCCCAGCGTGCAGCAGTTGTACTTCACCAATATCTCGACCCTGTTCAACCCGGATCCCGTGACAGGCCAGCTGGTACCGACCGAGTCGGGCACCTTCAACAACCTGTCTTCCGTGACCCAGGCGCTGCAGGTAGGCAAGCTGCAACCCGAGTTGTCAGAGTCCTTCAGCCTGGGATTGGTATACACCAATGATTCCGGTCTGGCGGTGACTCTGGATGCCTATCAGATCAGCATAGATGACAGAATCGTGCTCTCCAGCTCACTGACACCAGCCGACTCCCAGGTGGTGGCAGATGCACTGGCCGGTACCAACGCCGAGTCGGCACGCTTCTTTATCAATGCCGTCGATAGCCGCACCCGAGGTGTGGATCTGGTGGTGACCCAGGACTTTGATCTCGGCAGCTACGGCGATCTGCGCGCCAGCCTGGCCTATGCCTATAACGACACGGAAATCCGCGATATTCATCTGCCAAACCTTCTGGATGGCCTGGAAGACCAGCTGTTTGACCGTATAGAGCAGACCCGGATGACCAAGGCCAATCCGAAGAACACAGGTAACCTGGGGCTGACCCACAGCCTGGGCGACTTCAAGACCAATCTGCGCCTGAGTTACTTTGGCCCCTACACCATAGGTTATTCCCGTGAAGACGTGGAGTACGACGGTAAGTTCACCGTGGATCTGTCGCTGACCTATGCGGCCACAGATAGCCTGAGCTTCACCGCCGGGGTGCAGAACCTGTTCGATACCTATCCGGAAAAACGTCCGGACGACAACAACTTCAACGGGATCTTCGTCTACCCCTTGACCAACACACCTTTTGGTTTCAACGGCGGTTACTACTTCCTCGAAGCCAGATACAGCTACTGATTTACCGGGAAACACATTTGCAGGGAAACATATTTGCAGGGAAACATGGGGGCCGGCGATATCGCCGGCCTTTGTGCTTTTTGGCGCTGATGCCGCTGATATCTGCCGCTTGGCAACTCAAGCGCCTGTAGGCGCCTGCTGCTTCTCAAAGAGATCAAACTACCAGCAGGAATGCTATTATACTGAGCCAACCCCTTTCCCCAGAAGATACAAAATGATAGTGGATACTCTGGCCAACCGTGGCCATTACCGAGTGCTGGGCCCGCGTATTCAGGCAGCCCTGGATTATCTGGCCGCAACAGACTTCAGCCAACTGGCCCCCGGCAGCTATGAACTGGATGGTAAAAAGCTGTTTGCCATAGTCAACGATTACCACACCAAGCCCAGAGAGACTGAGCCATTCGAGGTACATAGACGCTATCTGGACGTGCAGTATGTGGTCAGTGGTGAAGAGGAGTTTGGCTACCTGCCGCTGGGAGCCCAAACGCCCAGTCGCCCCTATCATGAGACGCACGACTATGCCGAGTTTGATTATCAATCCAACCGCCAAGCCGCGGCATTTATCCCTTTGAAGGCCGGCATGTTTGCCATTTTCTTCCCCGGAGACATGCATATGCCGGGTACGCTGGCCAAGGCCGTTGCTGTCCGCAAGGTAGTCGTAAAAGTACTGTTGGATTAAAAGAGCACTTGCAGTAAAACGCCCGCGATTGCGGGCGTTTTGGGGTCAGTGGTTTATTTATCGTCTTGGGGTGTGGGCTTGCAAAGCATCTCCTCGGCGCCATAACCCCAGGTCACCCTGGCCTCGCCCTGATGCTCCCAGAAGCTGTAGTCACCGCCCTGATACTTGGCGCCGCTACCGCTTGGCACACTGAACATCAAAATGCTTCTGTCACCGCGCTCGGCAATCATGGTTGCCGGCTCTGTCTCGAAGAAAGTAGTCACCAACTCATTGGCCGGGTTGCCGTCACAGGCAAAGAATACCGGGCCGCTAAACTCCACCAAATGATAACGGGACTGCAACTCCACTATCCGTCTTTGATATGAATCCTTGGTACATTGCAGCTTGTCTTCACTCTTCCAACATTCGTTGCGGCCCTTGATCCAGCCGCGCTGCTCGGCCTTGAGCAGGGGTGGCTGTTCATTGACCGCCTTGTCACTGGCCTTGGCATAAACTTCGGCCAGCTGCTGATCCAGCTTGGCAAGCTCGGGTTCCTGACAAATAAGCATCTCTATACTGGAAGCCCGCTCGCCCAAGGCGTTGCAATCAAATGTCGGCAGTTCCCGCTCTGTTGCCTGGGGCGAGGTTGAGCCATCACCTGTAGCCAATGCGGCGGCAACATCCTGGCTGTTATCCAGTGTCTGCTGCCCGCAGCCACTGAGCGTCGCCGCGGCGACCAACGCCAGTACAAGTCCTGCCTGTGAAACTGTCCCAAAACTCATTTTTGCTCCTTAATCTTCTCGCTAGATCTACTCGCGGCTGCCAAAGCCTTTGCGCAAACTAATCCTAGTCTAAAACCCGTCGCCTGTCCGCTGACTGAATTAAATGTCAGATCAATAAGTTGGCTACTAAGCCTTATCGACAAAATCCTGCAATGCCTGCAGGTTGGCAATTTTCAGCAAGGCGCCCTGTTTTATGACCAGGCCCTTGTCGATAAGCTCTTTTACCGCCCTGCGATAGACCCGGCCTGAGGTGCCGAATCGCTCCGCTTCCTGATCCGGGCTGCCACAGGAACCCAGCATCACCTCTTCGTGTTGACGCCTGAGCAGATCGAAAGCGATGTTGTAGCTGATGGGGTGCAAGAGCCTATTGGTGTAGATATCCAGCGAGTCCTGATAATCCCAGGCCAGGGCGCTGGCAAAAAAGAGGGTAAATTCGGGTTGTTGCAGCAGCATCTGCCTGACTTTCTTCAGGCATAACCGGCGGATTTCCATCGGCTCTTCGGCCACCACACTCCACTGACAACTGGTGGCGGTAAAGAACTCCATCTCACCGAAAAGGTGCCAGTCGCAATCCAGCTCCCCCAATTGAAACCTGCGGCCATTGACGGCGCAGATATTCATCGACACCCGGCCTTCGGGCACCAGGCACATATGGGTCAACTCCCGCCCCTGAGACAAGAGATCTTCACCGGCCTGCAGCAATTGGTTCTGGACGCAGCACTCGAGCATGGCGTCGCAAAACGCCTGGTGAGACTGCTTTAGATGCGCACTGAAACGCCCGGTGCTGTATGGTTGCAGCTGCATAACAACAAGCTCCCGTAAAGATGATGGCTCATGCTAGCCCATCAGCCTTACGGGCACAAACTTCAACAACAGAGCGCCTCCAGCGCCGCCAAAGACGCTAGCTTCTCCCCCTGCATCATGGCGCTATCGGCGTCGACATACTGGTTGATGCCCTGTTGTACATCTTCACCATACAAGACCACATTATTGAGCACCGCAGCCACTTCCAGGCCTCTCAGGCGGCCAAGCGTCAGCAGCGCGGCTGTTTCCATGTCGGCCCCCAAGACTCCGAGTCGATGCCAATGACGGCAAATCTCCAGCTCATCATCCCGGTAAAAACTGTCGTGTGAGCGCACTATGCCGGAGTGGAAGCGGCAATCGCGGCGCTGCAAATAGGCCGCCATGGCATTGATAAGCTGCCGACTCGCCAGCGCCGGGTAACCGGGCGGTGCATAACAAGCTGAGCCACCGTCATCGCGCACTGCGGCCTCGGCCAGAATCAACTCGCCCAAGGCTATCTGCGGCTGCAGCGCGCCGGCGGAGCCGACCCGAATAACACGGCGGGCGCCACACTGATACAACTCTTCCAGGGCGATAATCGCCGATGGTGCGCCTATGCCTGTGCTGCAAACAGTGACAGCCACGCCTTGGTAAAATCCGCCCATGCTGCGAAACTCGCGGTTCTCTGCCAGCAACCGGCCATCGTCCAACAGCGCGGCAATCCGATTGACCCTTTGTGGCTCACCGCAAAGGATCACCCGCTCACTCACCTGCGCCGGAGACAGACAGATATGCGGCTGTTTATCGGCGCTCATCAGCAAGCCTCCGCCGGACGGCTGCCATTGTCTTTGGCGGTACGCATCCACTGACGGGTGCCGTTGGCGGCAATAAACAGCAGAATGATGTATTCAATCGACAGGGCATAAACCCCCTGGGCGGCATAAATGCCGACACTGACCACATTGATAAGTACCCAGAGGATCCAGTTCTCGACATATTTTCGGGTCATCAGAATTTGCGCCACCACAGACAGCACTGTCATTACTGAGTCCCAAAAAGGGAAAGCATCCGGCTCCAGCACTGGCTGGGCCAGCTCGGCACCAAACAGGTTGAGCGTATCGACACTGACCTGGGCAAAGAGAGCAAATACCGGATCGATATAGACAGTCATCAGGCCGATGCCCAGCACTGAGACCGCCGCGGTAAAGGCCAGTTTTTGCTTCGACAGCCAACGCACCTTGAGGGTGTCGCCGGTTTGCTGATCCGGCCGGGTCCAGGCATACCAGCCATAGAGGTTGGCGCAGAAGAAAAACAGCTGCAGCAGCAAGATGCCGTAGAGCTGTATTTGATAAAAAATAATCGCAAACAGAGTGACATTAACCAACCCAAACAGATAGTTAATCGTTTTTTCCTGGCTGGCAAACCAGATACAGAGCAAACCAAATACTGTGCCCACGGCTTCAATCCATGACATGGCATAGCCACTGCCAATGGGAATGTTCACCAGAGTATTGTTGATATCAAACCAAGCGGCAATATCCATCATCTATTCCTTGCATTATTGTGTTTTGGGCCAATGTAAGCAGATGGCAAAGCTCAAGTTAAGGACATTTGTCCACCTTGGCTGATTTAAGTCACAGCACACAATTGTTTGATCTCTTCAGCACGACGTCCATGCCGGTCACAGAGGTTCACAATAGAGTTTTTCCACTTTTGGGATTCGCTTTTTTCGATTCGGCAACATTGGGCGCTATGTAACATTTTGGTTAACTCACTCAAGTCAGATGTGACTCAGTTCACTTTCCCCTGTTAGTTATCCCGCCATTATTCGGACATACCTTGGAAGCACTTACCCAGCTATGAAAGATATAAAACGACTGGACTATGAATTAATGCAGGTGCTTATCGCCATAGATGAGCATAGAAATTGCCAAAATGCGGCCCATGCCTTGAGGATAAGCAATTCTGCTATGAGCAGGTACCTCAAGCAGCTCAGAGAAATTTTTGATGACACCCTGTACATCCGCCGTGCCAGTGGTTTTATTCCCACCCATAAAGCAAGTCAATTACTGCCCATGATTAGGGAGTTGTGTCAGCGCTATCAGGAGTTGGAAAATCAGTTCACCGAGTATCAACCGGCCAAGTCACGGGAGCACTTTGTTATTTCCGTTTACGATGACTTCAGTCCGATTATTCACAAAATACTCAATAATAAGGTACGTCCTTTCGCTCCTGACATGAGTTTTGATATTCGAATTCTTTCCCACGAATACACCACAGAACTGGAAAACGGCAATATAGATATTGCCGTGATGTCAGAAAGTTATACCGGCGCCCATTTACAGGGCAATCTATTTGCCGAAGTGAAAAACCTGTATTTATTGGGCAGCCGTAAACATCCTTTCTTGCAGGATAATGTGCAGGTGACTTTGGAAGACCTGTTCAAATACCCTTATTATGAGATGGATAATTTCTGCGACCTACCCGAGCCTTTAATTGTCTCGGCAGCCAGACGGCGCAACCAGGATTGTGTCATTGCCGGCTCTACCGGGAGTCTGGCCAGCCTCGCCTGTGTACTGCTGGATATGCCTTACTACTCCATATCCTGCAATCTATTTACCACAGATTATATCGCCAGCTTTCCCAATCTTATTTATAGAAAACTGCCTCTCGAAATAAGTGAGACGCTGCTAAGCGAAATAAACACCAACAGAGATATAGGCCATTATGTCGTGGTCAGTGATCTAAATAAATCACAGGCCAGAGACTGGCTTAAGGAGGTATTGATCAGAGAGCTGAAAAGCGAATGGAATAGGGGAAGGTGCAAATAAGTCCTAGTGGCACTCTGGCTTACACAGCAATTGGCGTTCAAGGCATCTGACTGAAGGCATGCCGGGGCCTGTCAAAGTCGGATAACGCAGAAAGCCGATTACTGTGAAAGCCCCGAAGGGCGTGGCTTACGGACCTGCCTGCTGTGTTGTGTTTCTTGCAAAGGACTAGGGCCATTTGCTGCGAACCACGCCTTGCATCCAGGCCTGTAAGCCGACGCAGAGCACACATGAGGCTTGTTCGCACCTTCCCAGGAAAACCCAACTCATAACAAAAAGTCTCCCGGAATGAACATGGCAAGAGTTCGCTCTTGTCAGGGGGAGCTATTACCTAAGGGATAACAAGATGAAACCAAAAATACTGAATATGGCCACATATTCGGCAGGGTTGGCTGCGCTCCTTTGTCTGCTGGGACAAGGGGTTCAGGCGGCAGACAGCTGCCTGAATTGTCACAGTGATCAAGCCAAATTACAGGCGCTGATAAAGCAACATCAGTTGGAAAAAGAGTCGCTCTCCGTCGAGCAACAATCTCTGCAACTTTTGGTAAGCCAAACAGATATGGGCAGTCATGCCGAACTCGGCTGTCGCGACTGCCACAGCAAGGCCGACAAACCAGAGGGCAGAGCCTGGCACCCAGGCGTTCTGGCCGATCCCAGTGCCGATGGCGGCAGTGTCTGTGGTGACTGCCATGGTGAGGAGATGATTACCAACTTCCGCCACTCACTGCACTTCACTGTCAATGGCGTTGCCAAGGGCTTGATGGAAAGGTTGCAGCAGACCCCAGAGCGGGCCCAGTTGTTTGAACAGATGCACAACGGCGAAGAAGGCTGTGCCAGTTGCCACGCAACTTGCGGCCAGTGCCATGTCAGTGCTCCCGACTTCGCCGGTGGCGGCCTTTTGAACAAGCACGCCTTTATCGGTACACCGGATCCGGTCAAGACCTGTGAAACCTGTCACTATGAAAATGCCGAGCAGCACAAAGAGCAAGATGTGCACGTCACCAAGCACAATATGAGCTGTATCGACTGTCACAGTGCACAGCAGGAATTCCACGGTCGGGACATCAAGCAGATCCCCGAAGGCAGACTCTACAGCGAAGGCCCGAACAGTAACAAGACCGGCCCCTATGAGCAGACTCAGAAACGCGACATTATCGTGGTGAAATGTGAAGACTGCCACCAGGATAAAGTCGCCGATCACACCGAACTTCTAAGCGGTAAGGCCTCTCCCATAGATCACAATGCCAAGCTGAAATGTACCGCCTGCCACACCCAGCCCTACAGCAACTGCTTCGGTTGCCACCAGGACGACACCTTGTCTCTGGGCAACTGGCAGAGTCTCAAGACTGCCGAGACTCCGGAGCAGAACATCAAGCTGGGTCTCAGCATAGCCAATGATAAAAACAGCAAATTGATTCCGCTGAGCCATTCGGCCGGGATCAGTATCGATGCCGGGGTCAAGGTGGATCTCAAAGATCCGGCCACCAAATCCTATTGGGTGCCCTTTTCTACTCACTTTACCGCCAAGAACCCTCTGGCGACCAAGCAGGCACGTGAAAGTGGGCGCATGTGTGAAAACTGCCACAACACTGATGAGGATATCTTCCTCAAAGAAAGTGACGTTCATCTAGGAGAAACAGATCCCGTCTCAGAAAGCCAATGGATAGTCCCTAAAGAACGTTTACCCAAACACTGAGCCCAGGAGCCGAATATGAAACATAAGATGATAATCAGTTTACTGCTGTGCGGTCTTGGCAGTATGCAATACGCGCAGGCCCAGGAAAGCGCCTTTCAGACCTCAGGAGTGATCATGGGGCTGAGCAACTATCTGTGGCGCGGCCTGACCATCAGCGACGACAAACCCTCACTGCAGGCCGATATCATGTTGGAACATGAAACCGGTTTCTATGCCGGAGTCGCCTTTGAAACCTATAGGTATCAAGGCGATGAGGGCATAGAGAAAGATTATGAAATCGACTACTACGCGGGTTACTACCTGACGGTCAACGACGAGTTGGGCTTTGGCTTCAATGCCATGCGTTACACCTATGGTGACAATCACTCCAATCTCGAATACACACTGTCCATGGACTACAACAGCTTAAACTTGGCGCTCAACTATGATCAGGACTTTGAAACCTGGTACAGCGAGGCCAACTATGCGCTGCCGCTGGCCCAATATGGCGAACTGGTGATCCATGGCGGCTATTACTTCGATGCCGAAACCATGGGCTTTGAAGATAAGGGGGAGCTTAAAAACAGCGCCTACGATCTGGCACTGCGCTACAGCTATCCCCTGTTGTCACAGTTGGATCTGCTGCTGGAAGCCAGTTATCAGGAGTTTGAGCACGACCACTATATGATAGGACTCGCGTTCAACTTCTAATCAAGCTAGTTAACGACTAATTCCTCACCATAATAATAATTAGCAACTCCCAAACTCTTGCCCCGCCCCTGCAGCGGGGCTTTTTTTAGGTTCATCCTAGCCTTCCGGGTAATGCACCGGCTTGATCAGACACATGGCGAGCATTTTCTCGGCGCAATAGGCGGCGCGCAGATAGTCCCGCGCTTTAGCTCCCTTGAGGTTGTGACTCAGCGTCATCAGCCCGAGACGCTCGGCCCTTTGCGCCAATGTTGGCCTTGGTGCCGGCAGGCCATCGGCCAGCTCATTCAGCACCCCATGCAGGGTTTGTTGCATCAGGCCCAGGCGCGGCTGCGGCGCCTGGGGGGCTGAAGGCTCGGCCAGCGCCTGCGCGAGTAGCTGTTGATCGCCGGATTGGGGCAAGGTATCGAAAAAGAGGCTGAACCAGTTATCCAGCAGCAGGGACACAGGTCGCAGGTATAAGTGGCTGGCAGTGCGCTCGATGCGCGCCACTATCAGCTCGGGTACCCTCTCGCCCAGCAACTCCAGATTGGTCACGGCTCTTTGACTCAACTTGTTGTAAGGCAGCGAGAAACTCAGCAGCGCCTGCTCCCTGTCCCAATAATGCAGTTCCATACACTGACTGGCCTGATTGAAACCACTCAGGTAGAGACCGCTCGGCCGGAAACACAGGTACTCCTGTTGCCAGTCTATCTCGTCGGCAACAGAGAGACTCACGGGCTCCAGCGGCTGGGTCGCGGGGTAAACCCGGGTATCCTGCAAACGCCGCAGGCGCCCCCAGGCATTGAGTTCGGCCTGAGCCAGGGCTTGGGTCTTACCCTGCCAACCCAGGGCCGACGGCGCGCCTGCCAGCATGGGCAGACCGCGAAATACGCTGGCATAATCCAGCCGCTGCTCGGCTTTGGGGCGGCTCTCGGCCAGGGTGATAAAACGCCCCTGCTCATCCTGCAATACCTGAGTCACACCATGGGCGCCCCCTTCGCTCTGCCAGGGAAAAGCGCCCAGCCCCAGCACCTGCTCCGGCGCTTGTTGATAGGGTCTTTGCGTCTGAGCCTGGCTGCCTTCCAGGGCCGCCAAGGAGCGGGCCAGACAGCTGAGCAGCAATTTTCGGTCCCTGACGCCTTGGCCCGAGACATATTTTTCCAGCGTGCCATGCAGCTGTTTCAAAGCGGTCAGTGGCAGATTTTGCCTGTCCATGGGCACCAGCAGGAGTTCCAGCTCTATCAGGGACGAGGGCCGCAACCTCTCGATGCCGAGCTCAGTCATCTGCTCCAGCAACTTAAGACAACGGCGCTTTAACTGATCGCGGCTCTGCTGCCCCAGATACTGCAACTGCGCCTGCTCATCGAGCAGCCATTGCGGCCATTCAAAGGCGATGGCCTGTTCTTGGCAATAGAGCCAGACGGCGAGCAGCGCATAACGCTGCGCCTCTTCGGTGCAGATAATATCCTGCAGCCCCTGTACACGCCGAAAATACAGCTGCTGCCCCTCCAGTTCGACGCAGACTGTGCCTTGCGCAAGCTTAATATCCACCGCCCAGCGGCGCTGACTCTGCTGGTACAGACGGCGAACCTGAGTCTTGCCGGCATCATTCAAAAGCTCGGCCAGATGGAGTTCCACCCGGGGCGGATCTTCGGTGCGAGTCTCAGGGGATGCGGGCCGCTCCAGCAGATAAAGCGCCGCAGCCACTATGTGTTTACACAGGTCGGAGGCGCCGCAATCGCAGCGACTGGCGAGCGGGTTATCCCAATCCAGCTGCCCCTTTTGCCCTTCAAACTCAAAGCCATAATCCTGCATCTGCGGCTGGCTTTTCTCCAATGCCTTGCGGGCCCGGCGCACCAAACCTGCACTACCTAGGCTGGTGAGTATGGTTTCATTCATCGGCGTAGCCCCATAGTCAGCGCCAGCCATTCGGCAAAGTTATCCGGGCTGAGTGAGCCTATCTCCATCCCCAGGCGCTGCAGGTTATCGGTGCTAAAAGTGCTGTAGAAAGGCTCGGCATCGTGATTCATGGCGGTCATCCCCAACATCTTGATACCACTGTCTATCATCCCCTGAGCCTGGGCCAGTAAGGCCTGCATCGAACCGCCCTCTTCAAAGTCGGACACGGTTGCCACCCGGCTCGGAGCAGAGTTGCTGACAATAGCGCCAGGCCTGGGAGATCAGGGTGCCGCCGCCCAACTGGCAATTCAGCAACACAGACACGGGGTCCTGGGCCTGCTCACTCAAGTCCACCACCTGGGTGTCGAACACCACCAGCGACAACTTCACCGATGGCAAGCGGGTCAGGATCCCGGCGATCACTGCCGAGTAGATCAGCGAAGTCGCCATGGAGCCGGACTGATCTATGCAGAGCACTATGTGCCAGGGCAATTGGTGCTGCTGACGGGCATGGAAATAGACCCGCTCGAAACAGACCTTCTCGCCATCAAAATGCTTGAGGTTGCGGCGAATACTGGTCTGCCAGTCCAGATTGGCCAGCCGTTTCACCGGACTGTGGGCCTGGCGGTTGAGCCTGCCACTCAAGTTGTTGATATAGGTCGGCCGCAGGCGACGCAGCAACTCCTCGACCACTCCCTGAATAATTCGCTCTACCTGTTGCCGAATGGCCGGCTTGTGATGGGCATTGAGTTTCAGCAACTGCTTCAGCACCCCCATACTGGGAGTGATCTTTTCCAGCACCTGCGGCTGCTCCAACACCTGATGCAACCCAAAGCGCTCGACCGCATCGGACTGCAGCCTGTCGTTGACCGAACGGGGAAACAGAGTCTCCGCCGCCTCCAGCCAGTTGGTCACTGCCAACTCGCTTTCCCCCAAGCCCGCGCTTACCTTGAAGCCACGCTGCAGCTGGCCCTCCTGATAGAGCTGCTGCAACACCTCATCCTGTTGCTGTTGCCGGGCGCTGAGACGGGTATCAAGCGCGTTGGCGTAGCGCCCCAACACCAGACGCCAGCGCTGCTTCAGTTGCTCATCCATTGACTCAATCCTTGTTGCTCCAGGTCACTGCGCAGCTGCTGCTCCAGCGCCAGCCCCTGTTGAAAGTCCTGTTCAGATATCCCGTATTGCAACCAATTCAGGCCGTTATCCCACTGATTCAGCTGCAGCAAACGGCGGCAGAGCTCATCCACCTCTCTGGCATCCAGCGCGCAGAACAAGCCCCTCATGGCCGGTAGCTTGTCGATAAACTGCGCCTCACTCAGCTCACTGAGCCAGTGATTCAGCATGGGCAACAGGCCATGGTCTTGCCGCAACCAGTGCGGCACCACCTTGAGCAGCGCCTCAATCACAGGGAAGGGATCGTTTTGCAGCTGCAATTGTTGCAGCAGTGGCGCCGGGTCCAACTTGTCCAGCTCGATAGCCAAGGCCTGCAGGACAAAATAGAGCACGGGTCGATGGGCGTTATGGCTTGTCAACCAGCGCAGTCTGTCACGCCAGGGAGACTCGAGCTCGTCCTGATGCAAGACAGCTACGCTCTGCAGATCCAACAGTAACTTCAGCGCCTCTTCATCGCTCAGACGGTTGATTGCCGGTAAATGAAAGCCGACCTGATGCCACAGGGCTTTTTGGTAAGCCAGCAGCTCAATATCGGCAAACAGTGGATGATGCGCTGCCGCCAGCAAGGTCATAAAGCTATTGGCCAGTTGCTGAATGTCGCTGCATTGGCTTATCTGCTGCGCAATGGCATGGGCGCTCAGCTCTTCCGGCATCCCCAGATGCAGTGCCAACACCAGTTTTTCCACCAGTTGCTGCAAATCCTCCTGGGGCAACTCACTGAGCTGCCGTTTCACCACCAGCTCGAGACGTAGCCCCAGACTGGATTTCTCGGCCAGTGCCACTTCCACCGCCGGAGTCCAATGATAGTTCCAATGTTCGTGGCGATGGTTGAACTTCAATTGCCGGATGACCGGCATGCCATTTTGTGGCCTGGCAAAACCGCTGCCCACAAACAGCAGCCGACACAGGAGGCGACGGCGCTCAATATGCTTGTCCGTCATGGCGTAGAGATCGAAGTGGCAGCGTCCAGGTTTATCCGTCTGCAGTCTGGCCTTGCGACATAGCGCCAACACCTCTTCCACCAGCGGTAAACTGGGTTGGTCGGCCGGTAACTGCCCCAGGGCATCGCCGCTGAGCACCTTTTGCCAGGGTTCGAGTGTCGATGCCGACAGCTGCTGTTTAATCAGGCAACTGCCCAGAGAATCCAGCAGATCATAGCTGCCGGGGCGCGCCAAGCCACGCAAACGACAGAGGGCCTGCAGATGCTCAAAGCAGTTTTTCTTATAGATCAGCGGCAGTTGCGGCATCTGCTCCAGAAGGTAGAGTAACCAATCATCGGCGTTCAATTGCCGCTGCTGAAACTGCCAGCGACAGAAGGCCGGATAAGGCATACCGGCGCCGTAGCCTTTGCGGGCATCCAGCAAGGCGTCACTGAAACGGATCACAAAGCTGTCTTGCGTGTCATCGACGACGATCGCCTCGGCCTCATCGGCAAAGTTAATCAACGCCGGGGTATGAAAACCACCTGTGAGCACGGCCACTCGCTCATAGCGGCGGCGGGCCGCCTTGATATGGGCCCGCATCTGGGTTTCACGGGCCAGATCGCCCATCTCTTCCAGGCTGTCTGTGCCAAAGCAGGCACGACTGGCGGCGCAGAACAGCAATACCTGGGTAAAGAAGCTCTCGGCCGAGGCGAAATTTTGTTGTTCAAACAAACGCTGCCAGAGTTCGTCGGCATCCCGGCAGCCCAGTTGCTGCTGTAGGCGGCGGCTGTAGTCCGAGCTTAAAAAGCGGCTATCACTCCAACGGTTACTTACTCCGCCCTCCTGCGCCTTTTCATCCAGATCGATGAAGATCACCTCAACGCCCTGCGCCGTCGCCCAGCGCAGCGCCTGCCACTCCGGGCTGTTCTCGGCCAGAGGGTAGTAGCTGCCACTCTGATAGATGGCAATAGGCGGCACCACAGTATCGCGCTGCAGCAGCGACAGATGGCGGATAAAACTGCCGGGGGCTTCTATTAACACAGCCTGGGGCTGCCGGCGCTGCAACTGCTCCAGCGCCATGGCGGCGCAGGCCGGGCTGTGATGCCG
Organism: Shewanella indica; assembly: GCF_033842865.1. Taxonomy (NCBI): domain Bacteria; kingdom Pseudomonadati; phylum Pseudomonadota; class Gammaproteobacteria; order Alteromonadales; family Shewanellaceae; genus Shewanella; species Shewanella indica. Next base: position 2,163,430 of record NZ_JAWXXR010000001.1, on the reverse strand, counting down.
CAGCGGCAACCAGCACACCCCGGGATCGGCCGCGGCGGCCTTGAGCAGTTCGCCAAACTCCTCTCTAAGGAGCATCACCTCATCCACAGCGCTTTTCCTGCCTGGAAGAAGGCTTGCCAGCCCTGGCGTTCACGGGCGACCACATCCATGTAATGAGCCAGCTTCTTCACATCGTCGGCCTTGTCCTTGATTAGCGTGCCGTGCATCTGCTGCACCAACTGGGCGGCACTCATGGGCTCTTGCCAATAGAGGCTGTGCAGGGCACAGCCATGCACTATGTTAACCGCCTCGGCCGTGGACAGAGTGGCATCCATCGCCTGCGGGCCGACTGTGCTGCGAAGGTCGTGAAATACCCGCACCAGCAAGTCCACCAGCGCTTCATCCAGCTGCACCTGTTGGCCGCTGTCCGCCAGACGTTGGCTCACCTGAGCCAAAATCAGCTGGCGCTCCAGCAGAGGATCGCTGAGCACAGGCACTGTCTCGAAGTTGAAACGGCGCTTGAGCGCGCTGGACATCTCGTTGACCCCACGATCCAGCAGGTTGGCGGTGGCTATCAGGTTGAAGCCGGGCTTGGCCTGAATCGAGACGCCCAGCTCGGGGATACTGAGGCTTTTTTCCGACATCAGCGAGATCAGCACATCCTGCACCTCCTGCGGGCAGCGGGTGATCTCTTCAATACGCACCAGCTTGCCCTGCTCCATCGCCTGATAGACTGGGCTTTTCAGCAGGGCTTCCAGACTGGGGCCACCGGACAGCAACAGGGCAAAGTTCCAGCTGTACTTGAGCTGCTCCTCCGTGGTGCCAGCTGTGCCCTGAATGAGATACTCACTGCTGCCGCTGATGGCGGCGCTCAATAGCTCAGAAAGCATTGACTTGGCGGTACCGGGTTCACCGACCAGCATCAGACCATTGTTGCCCATCAGGCTGACAATGGCCCGCTCCACCAGGGCATCTTCCCCGTAGTATTTTCGGCTGATATCAAGCGCCGCATCGCCGCAGATAAAACGTCGCACCGCCCCGGCCGACATGGCCCAGCCCGGCGGAATAACCCCCTTGTCGGCCGCCATCAAGCGTTGCAATTCATCCTGATAACGCTGCTCGGCATAAGCCCGAATGACTTGTTCCATCCTGTTTGCTTCTCCTTATTGGCTGCCACCGCCAAGGCAGCAGCCTAATCCATCCGTTATCGACCTTTACCAGGGCAGTTTCGATTCCCAGTCCGGATCTGCCACACACTTGTCGCCGACTTCACGATAGTCAACGGCGATGGCATTGAGCAGGTTGACCGGCACCTCGGCCAACGGCAGTTTACGGTAGCGGGCATAACGGCCGCGGGGGTTGGTCCGCTCCATGACCCTGATGTCATAGATGGCGGCGGCCTCGTTTTCTTCCGGCACGCAGTTACCGCTGAAGCCGAACTCCACTCTCAGCCCCAGGGTATCGAAACGCTTGAAGTAGTGATCAAAGAAACCGCCATCTTCCGCTTCGCCGCGCTGATAACCTTTCTTGGTCAACAGGCCTCGCAGGGTATAGCAGTCGGTCATCCGGCCGTGCAGGTCATTGAGAGCCTCCTGACCTTCAGTTAGCGTCACTTCGGCACTTCGCAGTTGTTCGAACAGCGGCTTGACCTTGTAATCCTTGAGATGTGAACGCCAGGCATCCAGCGCTGCCGCCGGTAACAGGTTACCGCTCACCAGGCGTATGCTCGCCGCAGTGGGCAGTTGCAGCTCTTCATCATCAATATCGATAAAGGCGCCGTCTTCCGTGGGTCTGAAGGTTTGCCATTGACCATCAATCTCCACCTGCCAGAGGGTGCGCTGCAACAGCCGATACATGACCGGATGCTGATGCAGGTATTGCTGCCAGTCTGCGGCGAGCCAATGCCGCTCTGTGACCATGGCCTCATACAATCTGGCACTTTGCTGTTCGACCACCTGCTTGAGTTCTTTCTTGCAGTTGCTGAACCATTTTTTCACTTCGGCAATATCGCCTTCGTTGTCCGTCTGCCGAGGTTGCGGCAGGCTCTTGAGCAGCTTGCCCTCTTCGTTGAGCAATCTCAGCTTGAGGTCGTCCCCGAGTGCCAGCGCCAAAGTACGGCTGCCGAATTCAAACGGGCTGGGCTGGGTCAGATGTTCGAGCCCGGCCGTCTGCACAGTGCGATCCGCCAGCTCATCCTGAGTCCAGCCGTTACGGGCCGCAATTTGACTGACTTGCGCCCGTGCCAGCTCCTGCACCGAGTTGGTACGATAACGCCGCGAAATACTCAGCAGAAACTGAATCGCCACAGGATCGTCCGAGTTGGCCAAGGCCTGTAACATGGCCTCTATCTGTGCCCGCCGCTCATAGCGCTTCTTCATAAAGGGTTGGATCATGCCCAGCAGGGTTTGCGCATCGCCGCCAGCGATCAGGGCCAACATCCCCTTGTCTTTGATGGCCGAGCCCAAGAGCTCATTCTTTTTCTCGGCAAAACAGGTTTGAAACGCATCCTCAAGGGTCTTGTGTTGATACTCTTTACCCCAGTCATACCGGGCCCATTGCTGGAAAATTTGCAACTGTTGATGTTGGTGAGCGTTGGCGTATGCCAGCGCCTCATCATCCGAAGGACCACTGGTATCCTGGGCGATAAATGCCGACAGAATAAAATGCCCCAGACGCTGACGGCTTTCGCTATCCAGCAGCGACAGATAGTGACTCAGCAATAGGTTGCCCTGAGGCTGCTTGAGCTTCACCGCCAAGACTACCCACCAGAACACAAGTTCGGGCTCGACCGCGTTGCCATCTTCAAAACGGCATGCGGGCAGCGATTCACGCGGGAACCAATCCATCGACTTGGGTGGCGCCTTTTTAAGGCCGGCCTTGGCTTCGGCCAGCAGCGCTTCCTTGCCGAGAAACTGGCTGATATCGGCGCCGGTTTGCAACAAGGCTTCCAGCAGCACCACCCGGGTTGGCATATCTTTCTCTTTATTCAGCGCCTGACTCAATGCCTCCTGCGCCGAAGCCGCCTTGAGGCGACCCAGCCAAGTGGCGGCCAGTACCCGGTTATCCTTGCTGCCGGAGGCCAGTTCGGGAGTGATAAGGCTGATATCGGCGCCGTGGCGTTCGGCGCAGTACTGAGCCGCCGCCTGTATGGCTTTGCGACCATGGAAGGCATGTTCATGAACCTTTCTTTGCCAGTGCTGCGGCAGCTTGGGAAATTCGGCCAGAATCGCCAAGGTCTGTATCAATACCTGATTGGCATCGTGTCGATAGGTGCCATTGAGCACCCGGCCATTGAGGCCATGCTCTATATAGTCGGGGTTTTCGGCAAAGAAGGGCCAGATCAGCAGTTGTTCACAGGCGGCAGGCAACCAGTCATCTTCGCGGCCTTCGTAACCAAACAGGGCTTCAACCAAGGCCGCGGCGGGTTGATTCTCTTGGTTGCACAGGCTCAAGAGTTGCCGTAAATCCGTCATTCCCTGCAGACTTTTCAGAATATGTTCCTGCCCCAGCATACGTTCCCAGGAATGGCAGGAGAGCTCATGACGTTCCATCCGCAAAATAAGCCGCAAACAGGCTTTGGGGTGCTCGTCGAGATCGGCGTGGCTGATCAGAGAATAAAACCCTGACAGAGATGATTGCCGGCCATTTTCGAGATCCATCAGCGCCGCTTGCAGCTTGGCACTACTGATCTGCTGCCACTGCTGCAGACTTTTCCGGTAGTCGGCCAAATAACTTTTTCGGTAGCTGGGGGCATCTGGGTGCTCCGCTGCAGCGATATCTTCTTCGAACTCTTTGATCTCTTTAACCAACTGCTTTTCACACAGACCGAGCCATTCTTCAGGCACTTTGACCTTATTATCAATGGCCGCAACGGCCGGAATATCCCAGCTGAACTGCTCACTCTGTTGCTGCCGGGTAGTGTTATCCAGCATTTTCGCCAGTGCCGTTTTCACCGTGGCGGATTTCTCTTCACTGTGCCAGCGCTGCAGCAAGGGGGTCGCTTCAGGATAGCGGCCGGCCACAACCAGCCAGTGACCACGGGTAGCCGCCTTGGCACCCGGAAATTCCCGCTCCAGAAACGTCAGCAGCTCTTGTTGCGAGCTCTTTTTCAGCAGTTTCAGGGCCTCTTCACGGACAGTCGCCGAACCATCGGCGGCCAACGCCATGACCAGCGGCAGCTGCGCCTGTGACAGGGTCTGACAGGCTTTATTGAGCAAAGCACAAAAGGTTTCGCGGCCGCTGAAATGCAACTGTTTCAACAGCTGCAGATATTCAGGATCTTCACTGAGCTTGAGCCAGTCGGTACTCTTCCTCAGCGCGGTGCGGAATGTATCGTGATAATAAGAGTCAGAACCTTCAAGAATAAAGGCTTCCAGCTCATGGGGCGGGTGTTCATATTGCGCGACCAGCGAAGCAAGATAGTCACGACTGGGCAGATCTTTGCCCGCCAAACGGCAACCGTAATACTCTTCCGCCAACTCTTTGAACAGCATCAGCACGCCATTGAGCCAGCCGCTCGAGCTGTTTTGCACGCCGTAGATGCTTATGTCGGGGTTGCAGGCATGACACACCAAGCCGAGACGGCGCATAACGGCCGCTTCATTACAGGCACCGGTTGCCACAAACCGGTTAATGGCATCACGGGCCTGAACCAGCCGCTCATCATTTTGTCCGTAACCATAGGAAACACCCGGCCGCGCCAGTGTTTCTCTAGCACTGAGCTGCTGGAGCTGCGACAGGCACGCCACAGGTTCACCGCTCAAAATATACTGACTGACGGCTTGTGCCAAACCGGTTTGCTGCTCATCAATAATCCGGCAAGCGTCTAGCAGTAACTTGTCTGTATTGGGGCGAGTGAAGGCTTCAAGCTTGTTTTTTAATACGTCCAGCATCTCTCATATTCCTTGAGTCATTAGCAAATATGTCTTCCCTCCCCCAATAGCTGACATTCAGTAAACACCTGCTTAAGCTGGCGGCCGAGCCTCCTTTTCGGACGAGGAAGGGCAATTCTAACGGAAACACAAAAACAATATCGCTTACAAAACACTCAGTTACAGTTCAATGCCGCCAAGTGTGATCCAGCCTCCCCGGGATGACGCCATATTACCCATAGAGTGCGGTTGATTGGCCTTGAAACCGCCAGCGTCTTAGGCCACGCCAACAACAAAATCAGCGATATCCGGCAAGGAGTCATGGTCAATGTCTCAAATCTTGTTTGAAAAACATGCTGGCTGGAGATTGCAAACAAAAGTTACTAATGGTAACTTTACGCTTGTTACCATAAGTAACTTAGTCAACCAAGCGTTAGTGGCTGTCGTTTCATGGGTATCCGTTTCAAGGACATCCGTTTCGAGGACAGGCAAAGCAGCCGACCGGCACAGCTTGGTATTTTTGCCGTTGCGCTTAAGCCGTAAACGGCCAATAACAGCAACAGGAGTTTTAGTGTGGAAAGGTTAACCAAGTGCACTCTGGACAATGCCGATGAACTGGCCAAACCCATATTGCAGGAGATCAAGGCTCGCTACGGAGTGATCCCCAACTTCTATTCAGCCCTGGGCATAGATGGCGCGGTCATGAAGGGCTATCTGGAGTTTGAGGCCAATCTGGAAGAGCACAGTTTGCTGAGCCTGGCCCAGCGGGAGATGATCTCCCTGGCGGTTGCCAACTATAACGGCTGCGAATACTGTGTCAGCGGCCATAGCTTTTCCGGAAAACGTGCCGGACTCAGCCCCGACGCCTGCATCAAGGCGCAGCAAGGCAAGGCCGATAACAGCGAAGATCAACTGCTGCTGGATGTTGCCCTGGCACTGCTGCAACACAGAGGCAAACTGCCGGACTCATTGCTAACGGCCTGTTTGGATGCCGGGTTCAGTGAGGCCAAGGTGATGCAAGTCTGCGCCTGGAGTGGTCTGAATAACTTCAGCAACTGGGTTAACAACACAGTGCAGCCAAAAATCGACTTTCCAAAGGTTCCACTGCAACCCTATACTGAGTAACAAAAGAGAAGCGACAATGCTATGCATTGCCGCTTTTTCAATTTAAATTCAATCAGCTATCTGTGGGGGATACGTGAAGAAGAGAATGCTCAAAGATCAGCGCCGGGAACAGTTGCTCGAAGTTGCCTGTGAGATTGTCCGCGAAGCCGGTACCGATGCGCTGACCTTGAACACCCTGGCTCAAAGAGCCGGAGTAACCAAGCCTTTGACCTATCGTCACTTCGCCACCCGACAAGGATTGTTGGCACAGATGTACCGCCACTACGACAGTCAATTTGTCGAGGCGGTGAAACAAGCCGAAGCGGAGCAAAAAACCTCGCTGGCAGAGCTTTGCACTTTGGTCTGCTGCGCCTATCTGGACTGCGCCGTACGCTGCGGCCCCGAGTATGAGGCGATAGTTGCGGCGCTGCGCGGCTATCCTGAGTATCAGAACATCACTACAGATATTCGCGACTTCTTCACCGATTTCTACAGCGAACTCTTTGCCGATTACATCCAGTTGCCGGCGCCACAAAGTAAACTGCTGTACTGGGCCATCCATGGTGCCATCAATGAAGTCGCCAATGCCGTGGCCTGCGGCCATGCCACACCACAAGAAACAATAACCAGGCTAAGCCAATTACTGCAACGCATGCTCGGCGCCGACGATTGCTGATTCAGGCAAACCTGCATTCAAGCGTTATCTCTGCCCCCTGAGTGCGCCGGCTCAACCAACATCTGAGCCGCTGCTGCGCCAAGGGCGATACACTGTCCAACCCTGGCTCCAGGTAGACCACCGCAGTCAACACGTTTTGCTTCTCATCCAAACGCCACAGGTGCATCGACTCGACTCTGACCACTTCAGGTCTGGCGGCCAATTGCTCCTGCAACAGTTCCGGAGCCAAGTCAGCCGGAGCCTGCTGCATCAGAATACGCCCGGACTCCGCCAATAGCAGTGCGCCATGGTGGATCACGTAAACAGAGATCAATACAGTGACCAGGAGATCGACCCAATACCATTGGTAAAGGATAATCAGCCCGCTGGCTACCAACACAGCCACTGATGCCATGGCATCCGATACATTATGAACAAAGGCTGCGCGGATATTCATCTTGTCCTTGGCCCCGACACCATAAGTCAACATAGCAGTGCCAATATAGATAATCAAAGCCAGGGCAGCCAGCCAAAACATCAGCAAACCGTCCACAGCCTGCTGACTCCATTGCGGGTTCCAGAAACGCTGCAGAGCCTCATAGACAAGGTACACACCTACCAACGATAAGATTGCCGCATTGATAAAGGTACCCAGCACTTCGGCGCGTTTATAGCCGTAGCTCATCCCTGGGTGACTGGTTTTCCGACTTAATTTACGGGCAATTAAAGCTATCAAGATTGCTATGGCATCACCGAAGTTATGCAGAGCATCGGCAATCAATGACAAACTACCAGCCCAAATACCACCAAACAACTGCGCCAGAGTGAGTAAGATATTGATGATCACCGCCAATCCCAGACGACCGCCATGATCCGGGTTATCTTGGTGGAAGTGCCCCGTATTCTCCAACGCCAGTGCCTGCCATTCTTGAGAAGATTTTTGCATAGCATGTTTCCCTATAAAAGGGGGCATCCCTGCCCAGGCCTACCGCAAAGCGGCAGGCCTTAGACGCAGGCCAGGTAGGCAGTCCGGCCATAACCCAAAGCGGCTCTCATCTTCCACTTTAGGGCGTCACGCTCCAATCTGTACAATGCTTCTCTATCGGAGTAAATCAGCTGTTATTCCAAGGTTTCCAGCTCCTTGTCGCTCTTGATGTACAGGGCTCGATACAGGGTCGGCAATACCAAGAGAGTCAATGCGGTTGAGCTCAGCAGGCCGCCTATCACCACCACGGCCAGCGGCTTTTGGATCTCACTGCCGGCACCGGTTGACATCAAAATGGGGATCAGCCCCAGCGCCGAAGTCAGTGCCGTCATCAACACAGGGCGCAGTCGGCCGACCGTGCCTTCAAACACCGCCTGTTCCAACGACTCGCCGCTGTTGCGCCTCTGGTTGATTGAATCCACCAGCACCACCCCATTGAGCACCGCCACCCCAAACAGAGTGATAAAGCCAATAGAGCTGGGCACAGATAGATAGGTACCGCTGAGCCAGAGCGCCAGCACGCCGCCAATCAATGCCAATGGCACATTGGCCATGATCAGCGCCACCTGCTTGATAGAGCCAAAGGAGAAGTAAAGCAGCAAGGCGATCAGTGCCACAGAGATGGGCACCACCATACTCAGCCTTTGTTGGGCCCGCTGCTGGTTCTCATACTGACCGCCCACCATCACGGTATAGCCCGGCGGCAGTTGGGCTTCGGGCACCAGGTTGTAGATATCCTGCACCACGGAGCCCATGTCCCGGCCGGAGACGTTGGCCTGCACCACCACTCGCCGCTGCACATCGTCACGGCGGATATTGGGCGGCGCCATCTCTATGCTGACATCGGCCACTTCGCCCAAACGCACCTGCGCCCCATTGGCGGCCACCAGACGCAGATCGGCTATCGCATCCGGGCTCTGGCGGAAACGGTTGGCCAGACGCAGGTTGATATCGTAACGGGCGTTGCCGTCGATCACCTGACCGGCACTACTGCCGCCTATGCCTGTGCTCACCAGCGACATCACCTCATCGACACTGATGCCGTAACGTCCCAGCATCGCGTTGTTGGGACGCACCACCAATTGCGCCTCGCCGGTGATCTGCTCAAGAGACACATCCACGGCACCGGGCACCTGGGCCACCAATTTCGACAGTTGTTCGCCTTTTTCCGCCAGCACATCGAGATCCGGGCCAAACAGCTTGATGGCCAACTGTGCCTTGACCCCGGACAGGAGTTCATCAACCCGGGTAGCGATCGGCTGGGAAAAGGTCAGCAACAATCCGGGGAAGACGCTGAGTTTCTGCTCCATCAGGCGTTGCAGTTCGGCGCGGTTTTCGGCCGAAGTCCACTCATCCAAAGGTTTGAGACCGATATAGATTTCAATATTGCTCACCGGCTCAGGGTCACCGCCCAGCTCAGGTGCCCCTATGCGTGACAGGGCATACTCCACCTCAGGGAACTCCAGCAGCAGGGCCTCAAGTTTGGGCGCCACATCCAGAGAGGTCTCCAGGCTCGCGGTGGGTGCCAGAGTGACCCGCAAGTTGATGGTGCCCTCTTCCAGTTCAGGTACAAATTCCGTACCCAACCTTGGCAACAGCGACAGGCTCATGCCCAGCATGACTACCGCCACCAGCCCCACCTTGCCAGGCGAGGTCAATACCTTTTGCAGCAGCGGGCGGTAGGCCCGCTCAAGCGGTGCCAATACTGGGCTTTGCCGGAAAGTCACCCCCTTGCGGAACAGATAAACGGCCAGTGCCGGCACCACCAACAGTGCCACCAACAGCGCCGAGATCATCGCAAGAATGATACTCACCGCCATCGGCTGAAACAGCTTGCCTTCGACCCCTTGCAAGGCAAACAGCGGCGCAAACACCACTATGATGATCGCCGTAGCAAAGAACACCGGGCTGCACACCTCTTTGGCGGCCTGCCATACCCGCATGGCAATCGAGCCTCTGTGTTGGTCTTCTTCGCCATGGTAAGGGTCTTCCTCGCCATCGCTGCGCTGCCGCGCCTGGTCTTGGTGGCGCCTATCCGGCTCACTCAGATGTTTGAAGATGTTCTCCACCATCACCACCGAACCATCCACCAGCATACCTATGGCGATCGCCAAACCACCGAGCGACATCAGGTTGGCCGACATTCCCAGATAGCTCATCACCAGCAATGCCAACAAAATGGAGACTGGAATTGACAGCAATACCAGCAAGGTGGCCCGTACGTTGACCAGGAACAGTGCCAGGATCACCACGATAAACACAAAGGCCAATAACAGGGCATCACGCACTGTGGTCACCGCCTTGGTTACCAAGTCAGCCTGATCGTAGAACACCTCGAAGGTCACCCCCTCGGGCAGCGCCTGGCTGATCAACTGCTCGCGCTCGGCGATATCATCGATAGTCGCCTTGGTGTTGGCGCCCATTCTTTTGAGCACTACCCCGGCAACCACTTCGCCCAAGGCCTTGGCTTCTCCATTGTCGTCCCGACGGGTCATGGTGACGGCGCCGACCCGGATTTCACTGCCAAAGCCCACTTCCGCCAAGTCAGCAACTGTGACCGGCGTGCCCTGGTATTCGCTCACCGGAATGCGGCCTATGGCGTCCAGCCCGGCCTGACCCGCAGGCAACAAACCATAACCACGCACCACGAGTTGCTCCTGACCGTTGGGCATAAACCAGCCGCCGGCATTGCGGTTGTTGGCATTCAGCGCCTGCTCCAGCTGTGACATAGACAAACCGTAAGCCAGCAGCCTATTGGGATCGACCCTGACCTGATACTGACGCACTTCGCCACCGAAAGAGAGCACATCGGTCACGCCACCAACCGGCATCAGCAACAGCTTCACCAGATAATCGTTGAGACTACGCAGCTCATCGGCGCCGATATTACTGTCCGGTTCGGCTCGCAGAATGTACTGATAAATCTGCCCAAGACCCGAGGTGTTGGGGCCGATTTCCGGCACCCCGACTCCATCCGGGATCATCTCCTTGGCGGTGGCCAGCTGTTCAAACACCTGCTGACGAGCAAAGTAGATATCTGTGCCTTCCTCAAACACCACAGTCACTATGGAAAGTCCGGTGCGGGAGAGTGAACGAACTTCTGTCACCGCAGGCAGTGAGTACATGCTGGACTCCACCGGATAAGAGATGAGTTTTTCCACCTCTTCGGCCGCCAGTCCCTCGGCTTCGGTATTGACAGTGACTTGCACATTGGTCACATCGGGAAAGGCATCCAGATTAAGCTTTGGCAGGGCAAACACCCCCACCACCAAAACAACAATCAAGGCCAGCAACACCAGAAAGCGGTTGCGGATAGCCCAATCTATTAACGATTGCAGCATAGTGCTTTCCTCAATGGTTGTGGATGTCGAAGCCAGACTTGGCCAGCTCGGATGCCAGGAAGAAGGCTCCGGCGGTAACAACCCGAGTTCCAGGCTCTATGCCGGATACCAGGTTCATGCCGCGTTCACTGGCCAGCAGTTGCACCTCTTTGGCCTCGAAACCGTCATCATCTTCGATAAACACCTGCCAGTCGCCATCGCCACTCCGGCTCAATGCCGCATCCGGCAACATCACACCTTCACCGCGGGGATCGGGCAAAAACAGTTCGGCAAACTGACCTGCATGCCAACGCACCTGAGTGTTATCCAACCGCGCCAGCACCCGCTCGGTACGGGTCACACTGGACAACTCATGGGAGCGGCCTATCACGCTGGCACTGACACTGCGATCGCCAATCCGCACCAGAGTCTCACTACCTTCACCCAAGCCTTCGGCCTGCGCAGGAGTCAGCTCGGCGGCCACCCACAGCGAGCGCTCATCGGTCAGCTGCAACAGTTGGCTACCGGCGCCGAGCAACTGCCCAAGGCGCGCCTCATCCTGCTGCACCCGGCCATCTATGGGCGCCAACAGCTGATACTGGCCTATCTCCTGGGGCCGGCTTTCCAGTGCCTTTATCTGTTGATCCGTCATCTGCAATGACTTGAGAATGGCGCGTTTCAGACTGGCATCGACCTGAGTCTGCAACCTGCGACTGGCACTGACGGCGCTCTCACTCATGCGGCTAACCCGGCTCCACTCGGCAGCGGCATTGATATAATCAGCCTGAGCCTGGGCCACCGCGGCACCACCCAAGGTCAGCAAAGGATCCCCCGCCTTTACCTCTTGCCCCGGCACCACATGCCGTTCCAACACCCGTACTTCCAGCTGCGGCGTCAGCACCACAGTACGCTCGCGATCCACCAGTAAGGTGGCGTTGGCAACAGCATTGAGGCTAAAGCCACCGACGCTGACCTCTTGGATCTGAATGCCAGCCAGTTGGCGTTGTTCACTTGAGAGCTGCAGCGCCTGATGCTCATCTTCATGTCCATCTTCGGCGGCGACAGTCAAAGGGCTGGACAGCCCCAACATCAGCGCCAGTAAAGCGGCCTGTAGCCGTGGGTATTGTAAAGTCTTGTTCATTGTCCGGTACCTTAGTGTGTATGGGGCTATCATTGGGCATTCTCCTGGGATACGGCTATTTTCGGCAGTGCGCCGGGCAGTTGCCCCGAAGCGCCCATCCACTCGAGCCAACTTTGATAGAGGGCGGCTTCCAGTTCGAGACCGGCCTGAAAACTGCTGGCCAATTGCCGCCGACTGGTCAAATAGTCGCTGGTGCTAAGATCGCCGCTGCGCCAGCGTTGCCCCAAAAGCTCGGCCGCCTTGCGACCGGCCACCAAAGCCTGCTGTTGCCAGTCAAGCCAGCTCTGTTTTAACCTGGGTAAGCTGTAGCTAAACTGCTGTTGCTGTTGTTTAAGTGCCATCTCAATGCTTTGGAACTGGGCGCTGGCGGCGGTAACCGCCTCCATAGCCGCCTTGATCGACTCGCTGTAGTCGTTACGCAGTTGCAGTGGCACAGATACCCCAATCCCCAACTTGTTATCTGAACCTTCTCTCTCGGCACTAAGGCTGATATTGGGGTCAGCCGCTGCTTGAGCCTTGGCTTGATTGACTTGCAGCCGCGCCAACTCAAGTTGCAACCCGGCACTATTCAGTGCCGGCACGGGCGCCTCGGTCGCGGGCAACTCTAGCCGGTCGGCGAAGCTGCCAAAGGGCAGCTCTGCCCGGCCAAAACGCGCCAGAATACGGGTATCGGCATCCAGCAACGCTTTCTGGGCCAAAGCCAGATCACTGATGGCACTGGCCTGTTCCAACTCCATCAGATTCAATTCTGCCTGGGACAAATCACCGACTTCGGCTCTTTGCCTGGCTATCTGCAACTGCTGCTCACCATAATTATTCTGAGCCCGCACAAACATCAGCTTCTTCTTGGCCAGACTCTGATCGACCAGGGCCTGCAATACCTCGGCATACAAGCGGGAACGTTCAATAGCGATATCACTCTTCAGCAACATCAACTGTGTGAGCGCCAATGCACTGGCTGCGGCGCGCTTATCACCCCAGTCAATGGTTTGGCTGAGAGACAGGTTGTAGGTGTCATCTTCCGGTGCATTTTGATAACTCAAGCCCAACTCGGGGTTGTAGATGGCGCGATCGGCGCCCTTTGCCAGATATTGGGCCTCACGGAGTCTGGCTTCCTGCGCCTGAAACTCGGGTAAAGTCGTCATCTGCCGCATCAGCTGCTCAAGCCAAGCCAATGACACTTCGGACTCGGTGCCACCAACAAGATAGGAAGTATCCGGCTTCTCGGCGGCAAACGCCGGTTGCGAGACTAGTGTTCCCAGCCCAAATAGACTCATGGAGACTATAAATTTCAACATAAACTTTCCTTGGGAAAGACCTATATGGCCACGATGAAATCGTGTGACCAAAGGTTAAACCTTAGAGTTAAATCTAAAGTCAATGGTTAACGTTTTGTGTGTTGAGTCGAATACTGATCAGAATGCTGCGGCTATATCAGCCAAAGCGCATGAGATGATTCAAGCTGTTGAAATAAAGCGGTTAAAGGCTCTGACTACAGACAGCTCAAGACAAGCGCCATGGAATACAGGCAAACCATGCCTGGGCACCACAAACACTGAAATCAGTTAATCAAGCTATTGGGGGGCGGTAATCTGGGGTGGAGAAATAGGGTTGGAAAGCGGGCTCCAGACTCTGGGGCCTTGCGTGCATCAAGGGAGTCAGGCTCTGAGCCAGAGTCACCGGCAAAGACAGGTGACCACCATGACATTGACAGTCGAGGCAGAGATCAAACTGTTGGGACTCAGTATGAGAATGCAGATGACTGTGAGTCACTCGGGAAACCTCCATCCCGGATGAAGTCTCTGACTCACAGGTACAATCAATACACTGGCTGATCACTGTGACTTCGGTGACAAACTTGAGATGAGGATGGTTACTCTCTTCCTCGGCCGGATTGCCCAGATGCAACTGATGCGCGCCAAGATTAGCGGCGCAAAATTGCAGCACCACCAAGGCGATAAGCATATGAGTCAGTTTGCGGACAAATACAGTCAAGGATAATTCCGGTTAAGGGTAAAAAATGGCCCGTGCCCAAATAGACCTACAGGCCAAGATAAAGTTCAGTTATTTAAACACACAATGTTTGGCGTAATCGGCCGCTTCATTGGCGCTCCAATCACCCTTGGGCTTTTCATCCATCTGCTTACACCAAGCTTCGCTGCCCACTTCAGGGGCACAAGCACTCAATCCAGCGGCAAAAGCCAGCGCCAAAGATGCAGCAAAAATTTTGGATAATGACATCGAAATTTCCTTATCTGAGTTACTTAATCGCCACAGAATAGCAGAATAACCGGCTTTACCCTATAGGCGGTTTTGACAACTAGCAGGCCGAACGTTTGGCTATCCAACGAATAGCCTCGTCTTTATGTTCCAGCGGATACCAAGCCAGTTCAGCGCTGACAAAGGGCCCCAGCAGACGCACCGCATTGCCGACCCAATCCGGGCCACCGACAAACACCAAGGCATCAAATGGAGGCAGTTGCACTTCACCGGCTCCCGAGAGGGAGGCCATCTCCCAGCCTTCCAACAATACATCTGCCTCTATATAAAGACAGACCTGGCCCCACTCCTGGCGGTAACTCTTGATGGCGGGACGCAGATATGTGCGGTAATCCTCGGCAGTGATACGGCCACTGGCAAACAAGCTGATCACGCCCTTGGCAATATCCGGAATTTGACACAACATAAGTAAAGCTCCATTGAACCTTCGATACCGGCTTATGGCACGGTATCTGATGACTATGGGTTATCCCGTACAGGAAGTTTAGCCTTACAAGACTCTCCGCACTATGGAGGAAGTAAACGCTTCCATGGGATGGTAATATAGCGACTGCCTCAAAAAACAATTATTTTGCCATGATAAAGATCTCAAACCGTGTCCAAGTTTCAGAAAATGAAATCGAATGGCAATTTGTCCGTTCCAGTGGTGCCGGAGGCCAGCACCTGAATAAGGTCTCCACGGCGGCGCAACTCATCTTCGACATCAAGGCCTCATCGCTGCCGGACTTCTACAAGGAAAAGCTGTTGACCAAGACAGATCACCGCATTACTCAAAGCGGCAAGATCATTATCAAATGCCAACAGAGCCGCAGCCAGGACGCCAACCGCCAGACAGCCTTACAACAGTTTATCGAACTGGTTGCTTCGGTCGGCGAAGTAACCAAGAAACGTATTCCCACCAAGGCCACCCGCGCCAGCCAAAGGCGCCGGGTCGACAGCAAAAAGCAACGCGGTGAAGTGAAATTGCTGCGGCAGAATAAGATCCGCTTCTGATAAGACCAGTCTTGCCGCCGGAATAGACAATAATTGCTGGCAACTGAAAGGAATGTGCAGCGATTGTGCGGCTATTGGTCGACAAATTCGACAGCTTTTGCTGAAATCAGGGAGGCACAAATTCAGGTGCGAACTCCCTTAAGGCAAGGAAAACAATATGAGCAGTCAGGCAAAAATACTCTTGGTGAATGGCCCCAATCTCAACCTGCTTGGTCGCAGAGAGCCGGAACATTACGGCCAGCGGACGCTGGAGCAACTGGTGCAGGGATTGCAGGACAAGGCGCTTGCCGCCGGAGTAAAACTGGAGCATATTCAGTCCAATGCCGAATACCAGCTCATAGAAGCTATCCACAACACAGATGCCGGTTTTGTGATCATCAACCCGGCCGCCTTTACCCACACCAGCGTGGCACTCAGAGATGCCCTGCTGGGGGTCGCCATTCCTTTCATTGAAGTGCACCTCTCCAATGTGCATGCCAGGGAGCCGTTTCGCCATCATTCCTTCTTTTCCGACAAGGCCAAAGGAGTGATAGTGGGACTGGGGCCAAAGGGTTATGAATTTGCCCTGGAAGCCGCCATAGAGGCGCTCAAACAAGGCTGAGCAAAGGAAGGTCCTGTCACCCTTTAGTACTGAGAATGACGATGGACATACGTAAAATCAAAAAACTGATCGAATTGGTGCAGGAATCCGGCATCAATGAGCTGGAAATCACTGAAGGCCAGGAAGCCGTGCGTATCCGCCGTTTTGGCCCACAACAACCCCAAGCCTGTTTCAGTATTGGTAATGACAGCGTGCAAGTGTTGGCGCCTGTCGCCGGCACCTTTTTACGCAGCGCCGGCGACCATGGCGTCCCCTTGGTGGAATTGGGCACAGAAGTTGAGCCGGGCACAGTACTGGGCTATGTGCAAACCATGAAATCCCTCAATCCGGTCAAGGCAGAACAGAGCGGCACGGTGAAAGCCATACTGGCAGAAAACGGTGAAGCGGTAGGGCTACAGCAAACCCTGTTTGTGCTCGATTAAACTCTCAGTTTAACTTCACCCCATATTGCGACTGAGTTGGCGTCGCTGCGTATATAAGGACTCCAACTGAGAGCTGATCTCCAACAATTGCTGCCGCTGCAGTTGCTGAGATTCGCTCAAGGCCCCGACGGACAGCTCGGCTGCCAACTTGGGGGCCAAATGCAGTATCTGCTGCTCGGCCTGAGTGATTGATTCTTGCTGTACTTCCTTGATAAACAAGAGCCTGAAACAATCAAAAAATACAGATAACAGTAGACCATCATCTATCTGTGTTTGGCTAAAGCGGGGATCATCGGGCCGATAACTGATGGCCGCTACCAGGTTACACAGGGTGGTCAAAGAGGTAGCCCCACCGGATAACTCGCAAACCGCAGGACGGGTTGCCAGGGCCTTAGCCAAATGCTCTGCAAATTCGGCCTTCTGCCACTGAGCTCCCAAAGCATGAATAACACTCACCCCAGACTCCTCTTACCGAAACAATCTTGCAGGCATAGGTATGAGATTAAAATCCTCTGTCAGCTGCAGCAAAAAATCCCTGGCCAGCAATGCAACTGCAAAATAAAACTCAGTTTGTGCATGCTCGGCAGCCAACTCAAGGCAGCGCTCCGCCCAAGGAAGAAGATGCTGTTGCAGTAATACCTGAGTAAAACGCACTAATCTCTGGTTATCCGGCTCTGCTGCCAAGCGTCCAAAACTGGCATCCAACACGCTAAAGAACAGGCCGATATGATCGACCGGATCCCTTGCCGGTAACTGCAAACTGACATCATGAACCTGATAAAAATCCATCAACGCCAGAGTGCTTCTGTCATTCAACACTTGTTCTTCACCCAAATAAACAGAACCATAAGGTACAGCTTTAGGCTCACCGGGACCGAAAAACAGTTGTCCATAGTCAAGTTGCAGATCCAGAAATTGAGTCTCGTCCCATTGCTGCAAATAGTTAGCCAGTGCTTCCCTACCGATCCTGTTACCGTCTCGAGCAGCCAGCTCAGGCCAAGTCTCGGCAACTTGATTGACCTTTAATTCGGTGATCAACTCAGGTTTAGGGTAGCCGTAAAGCAGATGATGCAGAAGACGTGCTATCCCTTGATATTGAATGAAATATATATTAGACAAAGACTTAGACATCTTATCTCCTGATGGACAAAAACAGGCGCCCACGGGCGCCTGTTTTCCAGTTACACCTCAGTAGGGTTAAGCACCTTGCCGGCACCACTTCCCGCGGGTTGACCATGGCGGTTTGCCTTGATGATCAGGTTAGGGGAAGTTATCGATTCACTGGGCAAGGGGGCGATATGACCATCACCGTCACCATACTTGGCGCGCAAGTTGTCCATGGTATCAAAGTCCAGCGCTCGCATTGGGCAGGACTCAACACAGACAGGTTGGCGCCCTTCAGCCAAGCGTTCGTGACAACCATCGCATTTGGTCATCACTTTACGCTCTCTATCTATCTGTGGTGCGTCGTACGGACAAGCTCTGGCACAGCTTTCACAGCCAATACACAGAGACTCTTCGACATGCACCAAACCATCTTCACGACGCTTGTGCATAGCACCGGTTGGACAGGCTTTGACGCACACAGGTTCGCTGCAATGGTTACAGCCAATGGACATATAATAAGCAAATACATCCTGACTATAAGTCTGGGTATTGGGATCCACAGACCAGCTACCACCACAATATTCATAAACCCGGCGCCAGGTGACGCCTTTCAGGCTGGGGACGCCATTGGCCAAAGGTTTATTATTGGCGCGCAGCAAATCACCCTGACGGTCTTTGCAAGATACATGACAGGCCTTGCAACCAGTGCACTTGGTGGTATCGACATAAAAGCCGTATTGAGTAGATTGATTCATTTACAAGTGCTCCCTTACGCTTTTTTGATGAGCTGAACACGGTTGGTGTGTTGAGGATTCCCCTTGGCCACCGGGCTTGGGATATAACGGGTCAGAGTATTGATTGCCCCGCCGACATCGATCACTTTTCCGGACTGTCCAATGCGGCCATTGGCATCAGCCAGGTACCAGGCCCCTTGCCCCAATGCCACGACGCCTGGCGCCACTCGAGGAGTAACCCGAACCTTGACCTCAATAGATCCCCGCTCGTTGTACATTTCGACCACATCACCGGCAGTCAACTGATAGGCAGCCGCGTCGATGGGGTTAATCCACACAGCATCTTCCACAGCCTCACGCAACCAAGGCACGTTGTGGTAGCTGGAGTGAGTGCGCCCCTTGGTGTGATAACCTGCAAGTTGCAGCGGGAAGCCTGCATCTATGGCGTCCTGATCCTCATAACCATCCCAAGTCACCGTGTACTGAGGAATGGCTGTAATGGAGTCACCTTTTACCTTGTTCTGTTCCCAGTTTTTGGCGCGCCAAGCCAGCTCTGCAGAATAAATCTCTATCTTGCCTGAAGGCGTAGATAACGCTTTGCCACCATTGACATAGCTATCCAGAGCAACATATTTGTCGCCCATATTCTTGCGGAATACCCCTATTTTCTGGGCCTCTTTATAGCTGGCAGGGAAAGCCGGACTGACACCTAGGTTAGCGCTGGCACTCTTGGTTTTCTGATAAAGTTCTTCCAACCAATCAGCTTCGGTTTTGCCTTCAGTGAACAGCTGACCAACACCCATTTTCTCAGCGATCATGGCTGCGGCTTCATACATGGACTTGCAATCCCACATAGGTTTTACCGCGGCAGACATGGCGGTCAAATACCCAAGCGAACCTGAGGCATATGAGTCATTCACCAAGTCATTGGACTCCAGCCAACTGGTATCGGGAAGTATGATATCGGCAAACTTAGCCCCTGGAGTCATCCAGCAATCGCAGGAAACGATAAACAAGTCTTCAGCATCACGTAAAATACGCGCTGTGTTATTGATTTCAGCGTGCTGGTTCAGCAAAGAACTATCCGAGGCACTGAACACAAAATGAATATTGCTGCCCAGTTTCTCATCGGGATCCGCAGTTCCGCGAATACCGTGAGTACGTGCAGTAAAATTCTCACCGTTTTCAATCGCTTCAGTCCAGGTAAAGAAGGAGATAGCTTCCTTAACCGGGTTGGACCCCGTGGGAATACCTGCACGTGACATGCTGCTCATATAAGGCAGCTCACCGTTGGAGGCGCCTGGCGTACCCAGCTTACCTGTCAGTACAGAAAGCATATACAGGGCACGCATGCTCTGTTCACCGTTGGCCTGGCGGTTAACCCCGGCACCGGCCACGATATAGGGAGCCTTGGCATTCATCAGATCTTCGGCCACCTGACGGATATAAGCAGCGCTGATGCCAGTAATTTTCTCGGCCCATTCAGGCGTGCGCGCGCCTTGAGCGGCAAACTTACCAACCCCCATGATGTAATCATGGTAGTTATCGCTGCTGTCCATACAGGCCGCATATTCTTGCTCTTTGGCATCACTGCTAGCAGCAAACAATGCTTTTTGTTTCTCAATGGAGGCCGCGTCATACCCCACTGCATACTCATTGATAAAGCCAAGTGAATTGGCATCTACCCAACCTGTGCTGATCATCTCGAAAGCAACAGCTTCGGCAAACGCCGCATCGGTTCCGGGACGAATAGGCAACCACATGGACTCTTTGCCCAGCATAGAATCGGTATAGCGAGGATCAATCATCACCACTTTAAGGCCATTATTTTTCATCAAGGCCTGCAGGTAGTCGTACCCTTCACCCGATCCGGATTGACGAATTTCACTTGGGTTGTAACCAAAGCCCAGGAAAAAGTCACTGTGTTCCAGAGTTATGGTCGACGAGCCTTGAGTACTCCCTGTCCCGAAAGTATGTTTGGCCGCTTCCATCTGCTGAGCCCAAGAGTAGTTGCCGTAAGCGTTAAGGCAACCACCTACCAGGTTAAACAAGCGGTTAAAACAGGCATTGGAGGCAAAGCCATAATAGGCGCCTGAGCCATAACTGCGGAATACGGCCTTGTTACCATATTGATTAATCACCCGCTGCAAATTATCTGCGATGGTTTGAGTTGCTTCATCCCAGGTGATCGGCACAAACTTGGCTTCTCCCCTTTCCCCTACCCGTTTCATTGGTGTTTTCAGGCGATCCGGTGCATATGCACGTTGGCGCAACGAACGACCACGGGCGCAGGCACGAATTTGATGAAGACCGTAGACATCTTCTACCTCATGATCTGTCTCTACCCGGGTAATAATGCCATCACGACTGAACACTTTAATCGGACAGTTGGAGCCACAGTTAACCAAGCAGGATGACCAGTTTATCTGCTCATCACTGACAGGTGGCTTTGGCGGGACAACATTGGCGTCATCAGAGCTGGAATTACAGCCAGACACTGTTGCAGCGCAACCCAGGGCGGCACTCATTTTCAAGAAACTTCTGCGTTCCATTATATTTATCCTCACGATTTAAGTTTGCTCAAGGCAACAGGTAGCTGAAAGAGAACATCAGCTGATGGGCGTTATAGTTATGATTCAATACGCCCAAAGTAGTCAGGCCGGTGACGGCATCAATACCGACATCGCTGCCATCGGTATCGAAGTAACGCTCGTACCGGTACGACACTTTCAGAGCCATGGCATCATTCAAGTGGTAGCGGCCGTATAGCTCAACACTATGATTAAAACTGTAATAGTCATCGTACTGAGCGCTTCCAATACAGGTTTCCCCCTCGGAATCGGCAAATTGATAGTCAGCCCCCAAGGTCAGGCGGTCGTCCAGCAAGCCGCTATAGGCGATACCTGCCCCAAGGTTGATAAAGCTGTCATCGATGTCGCCATACCAAGTCGCGCTTTGGTCGCCACTCTGTTTCGATGCAATCCACTGCTGGCCAACGAAACCGTAAACACTCAGTTGCTTACTCAACTGCATTGTCAGGTTCAGGTCATAGCCATAATCGCGGGATTCAGTAAGACCAATGACTGTTTCTTGATAATCATCAAAGGCATAGTGACTGTTCAGGTCCAACGTCATCCAGCTCAGCGGTGTGTACTGCAACCCAAGTTCCATTGCGGTCCGGCGTCGATCAGCCAGGTGATACTTGCGCAGCAGGCTCTGGGTTTCGCTGGAGGTCAGTTCGGCCGCCTCATAGCGGCTGCCATCCCGCTCACCAAAACTGGCTTTCAGATCAAGCTTCAGCGGAGTAAAAAGCTGCATACCCAGCTTGGCCCACAGGTTGTGGTCACGGGTTTCTTCCCGCTCACCATAGCTGCGATCAAGCTGTTTGAAGTCGTAACCAGTCTGGAGTCGGTAACCCGGCGCCAAGCGGTAGCTGGCATTGAGTTTCAGTGCCTGACGTTCAGAATCCAGCAAAGGATTTTGCCGAATAGCGCCACTGACTGGGTTGAATTCAAGCTGCACAAATTCGGCAACAGTAGAATCATTGTCGCGCTTGCGGTAATCCAATTGTCCCCCCAGGCGCAAACGACTATTGACCAAGGTGCTGACGGCCAGATTGGCGTCCAGGGTATCTACCTGACCATCCCAGCTTTGCAGCGGATTTCCCGTCATCTGGATCAGGCCTTCATCCTGGATCATCCGTCCGGCAATTGCCCGGCCGCTGATCACCGTGTTGCTCAACCGGTACTGGCCGTTCAATGTCAGTTGATGGGCCTGATTGTCCGGTGCGGCGCTGTAGATATCACTGGCATAAGGCAGACTTAAATTGTTGATGTCATTCTTGTATTGGCTACCTTGATACGCCAATTCAGTAAACCAATTGTCGCCGCTGAGCTGTAACCCGGCCCGCAACTTGTCGTTGCTCTCATCCACCGGCAAAGCGAAGTTGACCGGCCTTGGAGTCATCAAACTGGCACTGCGGTGGCCCTGTTTTTCTTCTCTGTCATAGCGAACATAACTGCTCAGGTCACCGATTTGGGCCAATTGACCGAAGTCATAGCGAAAGCCTATTCCAGCCTGCTGCCGCTCCAGTTCCAGATCCAGGTAACGCAGGGTATCATCGGGTTGCAGCATACCCTGGTTATGCCAAAGTCCGGTGCCAACGTTGCCGTTCTCATAACGGGTCAAGCTGCGATAATCCAGCGTCATCTGGTACTTGCCGGGGCGACCGCTTTTAAGGCTGACAAAGCCGTTATCCTGACCCAAATTATGGGCCCGCAGTTGGCTGCGATACCCGTTTTCGGTGCGGTAACCAAGTGCAGCATCGACACTGGCGACGATACCATCATGATCATCACCAAAAGCATTACCGCTGTGGATATCATCACTGTCGTTGTACCCGGCATTCACTGTAGCCTCACCGGCCAAGCCTGGCGTCAACTGACACTGCCGACATTGAAAACCGGCAGTATTGACCTTATCTGTATTGGCACGGCTAACCCCAAAATCGGCAGCCACAACAGTTCCTGAAACACCCAGTAGTGCCACAGTCAACAGATTCAAAGGAAATCTCATCTTCAACACTCCTGCTTAACGGGACAGCACACTGCCGGCTGGATGATTAGAACCATGGATTTGGCTGTGGCAGTTCAAACAACTCTTGCCGGAGCCAAAAGCGTTAATACCACTTTGAGATACAGCTCTTGAGGCATGACCATCGTCGGCATGGCATTGTTGACATAACTGGGGTACCCGGGCTTTCAACAAGGCTTCGTTCACACTGCCGTGGGCGTTGTGGCAGTTGGCGCAGTTTTCCACCACAGGAGCATGTTCCCACAATACAGGGCCACGCTTGTCGGCATGACATTCATAGCAAGTGGTATTGATACTGCTCTGTTTCAGTGCACTTTCGGTCAAGGAACCATGAGGGTTGTGGCAATCGATACAGGTCATCTGATCCCACTTGAGCGGATGGGATGAACGCTTGCTCATATCGGCCTTGGCACGGGTATGGCAGCTGGTGCAGGCCTCGTTGATCCGCAAAGGATTGAGCATGGGGTCTTCGGCGGCATGCACCTGATGGCAATCGGCGCAGGCTACCTGCTCCAGATTATGCAAACTGTTGTGCCAAGCCATCTGTTCCGTATTCTGGTGACAATCAAGGCAAACACTATTCTGACTTTCAGCTGAGAGTTTGGACTCCGGGCCGAAGCTTATCATAGGCTCCTTACCGCCACGGTTATGCTTACCCATGGGGCCATGACAAGCTTCACATTGAAGTCCAGCCATAGGTAAACGGCTATTATTCATCCCGCCATGGGTTCCTTTAAACAGCGCCATAACTTTGGGATCTTTTTTATGGCACATCAGACAGGAATCAGCGCCTTTAGGGGAATATTTCCCATCACTGAACTTTTCAGTTAATTGCTGTTCAAGCTCGGTTGCAGTTAAATTATCCCAAGGGGTAGCCTGAACCAAAGCAGTTGAAAACAATAAGACAGCGCTTAGCGCATATAGGCAAAAACTCCAGCCTTTATTGATAGATTTAATCATTCTCCGGCCTTTATTATCTATTTCACTTAAAAAGGAGACAGTTTTCTCCCAAACACAATTCTAAGGCATTCACTTTTCGAATTATCAAATGTTGCATTTCCATATCTCAAATTTGGGATGAACATATAAAACAACACAACAATATGACACAGATCACTCAAAACCACATTACAACCAATAAAAGCCAATAAATTGACCAAAGATAACATTTTGAATAACAATTAAAAAAAACAAAGTCGTTAACCAAATGGGTAGATATTGAAATAATTAACGAAAAAGAATGTAACAACGAAATAGCTGCATAATAATTGCATGATTGATATGAATCACAATTTAAAAAGACTCAAAAAACATGTATTATTAAAACATAAACAACGAATATGAGAATGAAAATCATATAGGACATATATTATTTCAATTATTGATAAGTATTTTATTATTTAATAAATAACTTTATTTTCAGGATTAGGAATAAGAAAGGTTTTAACAAGTTCCATCAGCACTCTGAGTTAACTTGTCGGATGGGATAAAAAGCATGCAAATAAGAGGTATCACTCCCGTAAATATTGAACATAAGGAAGCTGTGAACAAGTCCCATGTGTGCCCTGCATCGGCTACTGGATGCAATGCGTGGCTCACTGCAATTCCCCTGGAACCCAGGGTGTAACACTCACATCTCTAGATAACAGGCCCGACGGCAAACACTACTCAACATCAAACTCTCATTAACCAGGAAGCCTCCGAACTGAGTCACAACAGCATGACTCCTGAAGCAACAAAAAAGGCGTCCCATGGACGCCTTTTCGATTGGTTGCAGTGGCAATTACTTCTTGCCCAGCATACCGAAACGCTTGTTGAACTTGTCGATACGACCACCGGTATCAACAACTTTCTGAGTACCAGTGTAGAAAGGGTGACATGCACCGCAAACGTCCAAGTGCAGAGCTTTGCCTGCAGTAGAGTTTACTTTGATGACATTGCCACAAGTACAAGTTGCAGTGATTTCTGCGTATTCAGGATGGATACCTGGTTTCATTGGGGTTACCTCAAGTTAAGGCCATGTCGCTCTTCCAACCCGAAGTCGGACACCACATGCGGTTAATATCAAAAGTTCAGGGCGCAGAATAGTACAGTATCTGCCCAGCGCTGACAAGTAGGTGACTACATCTGCTCGAACTTTTCTTTGGCCGCGGCTTTATCCTCATAGGACTGCAGCAAGCGGCTACTGGGGCAGTGCAGCTTGGCATCACTGCGAAGGTTGCGGATATTACCGCGGCTGAAGGCCTTGGGATTGGCCTCAAAAATAGCCAGCATGGCGCCATAGACATGGGTATGGTTGTTCTCGGCATAGCGGCTGGCCACCCGCCAGAGGGTTTCCGTACCATCGAAATCCAGCATGCATCCCTGCTCACGCTTCTCAATTGGCGGCGCCTTCACCTGTGAGTCTGGCGCGGCAACGGCTTGAGAGGCCGAGGACATACCAGGACTTTGAGGCTCGGCATCGGCTTGAACGGCGACCTCTTGAACCCTTTGAGCTTGAACGGCTGACAATTGCACAGCTTCGCTTGCTCCTGTTGTGGCTTGCACTGCAGCCCGCTGTGACTCACTCGGCATCTGCTCACCAAAGACCCGGGCACGGTTGGAACGCAGCGCCACAGGCACCGATGTATCGAACAAGGGCAAGCGTTTGAGTTCATGCCAGCGATTGATTCGGTATTCCCGCACCAACAATTCTGCCTGCTTGTCGGTCACTTCATCTATCCCCAGCAGCAACACCATGTAACGGTTAATGGGTTGCACCATGAGTTTTTCCGCCGCACCTTGCTGCCTGACAATAAACTCCAGCCGAGTCATATCCTCACTGTCGGCCACCACATTGACCTTGAGCATGGGCAGGTGCCCAAGCTCAAACATTCTTTGATTGATACTGACATGGGCGGTTTCTGCTCTGGTAACAGACGTTAGCAACATGAGTACAAGCATCAGTAAACCCGCTCTCATCCCTATCCTCTCTGTTTGATTTTAAATTACCCAGTTTAAGCTATCCGGCTTGGATCCTCGGGCTTAGGCTCTCTGGCTTAGGTTCTCTGGCTTAAGTTCTTTGGTTTGGATTCGTTAAGTCAGCAGATTCAAGCTGCGGTTTTTGCAGCTTTTTGTTTCCGGGGCTGGTTCTCTCATTCTAGCCTGAGTAAACTGACGGGCAACATGTGCCGTGATCATTTGCGAAAATTCTGACTATGCCGCAGTTTGTCGAAGTTGCCCTTCCCGTTCCCATGCGGCAGAACTTCAGTTACCTGATGCCCAAAGCCTGTCCCTGGCCACTCGAGCCGGGGATGCGGGTGCGGGTGCCCTTTGGCCGCCAGCAACTCATAGGCCTGGTGACAGGCCTGAGTGATGAGTGCGAACTCGAGCCCAAACAACTCAAGCCGGTATATCAAGTGCTGGACAGCGCGCCATTGCTGCCACCGGCGCTGTACCAACTGACCCTCTGGGCCGCCAGATACTATTTCTGCAGCCAGGGGCAGATGTTGACCCAGGCCCTGCCGGTGGCGCTGCGCAAGGGTGCCGATGCCGCGCCGGAGAAAATCAGTTATCTGTGTCTGACCAGTGCGGGCCAGGAGGCCACGCTGGAGTCGTTGAAACGGGCTCCCGCCCAACGCAAACTGCTGCAACAGCTCAAACTGGGGGAACTGACCACTGAAGAGGTCAACGCGCTGGAGCTGAGCAAGAGTGCCATCAAGGGGCTGCTGGACAAGGGCTGGGCCGAGCAGAGAGAACGGTCAGTCAGCGCCAATCTTGAATGGCGGCAAAAGCTTGAACTGGGGGAAGAAGCTCACAGGCTCAACCCGGAGCAAGCCGTGGCGGTCGCCAGCCTCAATGCCCAGAGCGGCTATCAGTGCAGCTTGCTGGAAGGGATCACAGGCTCAGGCAAGACAGAAGTCTATCTGGCGGTACTGGAAACCATACTCAAAGCAGGTAAACAAGCGCTGATCCTGGTGCCGGAAATCGGCCTGACGCCGCAAACCATTAACAGGTTCAAACGCAGATTCAAAGTCACGGTTGCCGTGATCCATTCCGGCCTGACCGACAAGCAGCGCCTCGACGCCTGGCGCCTGGCCCGCAGTGGCGAGGCGGCTATCATAATCGGCACCCGCTCGGCGCTGTTCACTCCCATGGCCTGGCCCGGGATCATCATTCTCGATGAGGAACACGACAGCAGTTTCAAACAGCAGGAAGGCGTGGGTTATCACGCCCGGGATCTGGCCGTCATGCGTGGCCACCTGGAGCAGGTTCCTGTACTGCTGGGCAGCGCGACGCCGTCGCTGGAGAGCCTGCAAAACGCCCTCAGCGGCCGCTATCAGCATCTAAAATTGGGAGAGCGGGCCGGCAATGCCCTCAAGGTACGTCAGGGACTGATAGATATCCGCAACCAACCGCTGCAGGCGGGCATGTCGCAACCGCTGCTGAACGAGATGCGCCTGCATCTGCAGGCCGGTAACCAGGTGTTGCTGTTTCTCAATCGCCGCGGCTTTGCCCCAGCCCTGCTGTGCCACGAATGTGGCCATCTGCACGAGTGCGATCGCTGTGATGCGTTTTTCACCCTGCACCAATCCCTCGGCGAAATTCGCTGCCACCACTGCGGCAACCAATACGCGATTCCACGCCAGTGCCACAACTGCGGCAGCACCATGTTGCAGGGTCAGGGCATAGGTACGGAGCAATTGGAGGCGGCGCTCAGCAAGGAGTTTCCCGAGTATCCCGTGGTGCGAATCGACCGGGATACCACCAGCCGCAAAGGCTCGCTGGAACAGCACTTAAGCGCCATTCATCGCGGCGAATACAAGATATTGGTAGGCACCCAGATGTTGGCCAAGGGACATCACTTTCCCGATGTCACCCTGGTGGGGCTGCTGGATGTAGATGGCGCCCTGTTCAGCGCCGATTTTCGGGCCCCTGAGCGCTTCGGCCAACTCTATACCCAGGTAGCCGGTCGCGCCGGTCGCGCCAGCAAGCCAGGCACTGTGCTACTGCAGACTCATCAGAGCGATAACCCCTTGCTCAGGGACCTGCTTCACAGAGGCTATGGCGAGTTTGCCCGCAGCCAGCTCAATGAGCGCCAGCAGGCACTGTTACCCCCGGCCTGGCATATGGTGCTGATCCGCGCCGAATCACACCGCGCCGAGGATGCCGATGCCTTTCTGGCGGCCTTTGCCGCCATGTTACCCATGGACAAGGATTTTGAAGTGATAGGCCCGCTGCCGGCGCCGCTGGATCGCAAGGCCGGCAAGTATCGGCGCCAGTTGTTGGCCCAGGCCAAGGACAGACGCAGGCTGCAACAGGTGTTTGAACAGCTGTTGCCCCAGGCCGAACAGCTACCCGAGGCCAAGCGCTGCCGCTGGAGTCTGGATCGAGATCCTCAGGATCTGCTGTAATTGATAAGAGTCCGCAGGATCTGCTGTAACCCCCTTGAACGGCTTTAATCCGGCTCAGAATTGACCGTGAGGCCCCTGCTTGTCCTGCGGCTTGCGCAGCAGCTTATAGGTCAGCCAACTGCCGAGCGCCAATACCAGAGTAATCACCGGCGCCGCCATCAACGCCATGGTCAACAGCTTGCTGATCCGCTCGGGCAGAAACGGCATCATATAGCCCAGTGATACCAACAGCCCCACCCAGAAGAAGGCGCTCAGGGCCGCAAAAAAATAGAAGGTCTTGATACAGGCCATGCGCACGCCCATCACCAAAGGCAGCAGCGAACGCACCAACGGCAGAAAACGGGCGCAGAAGAGTGCCACCAGCCCATGACGACCAAGGAGTTTATCCACTGCCGCCAGACTGTCGGGCGGCACCTTGTAGACCCAGCCCTGCACCCTGGGCAGACGATTGAGCAGCCGCCCCTGAACAAATGCCAAATAGCTGCCGCCTGCGGCCGCCGCAAACAGCAACAGATACACCAGCCAAGGGTTGAGGATCCCCATGGCCGCCAGGGTGCCTGAGAGTATGACCACACTGTCGCAAGGCAAGGGGGCCGCCGGCAGCAAGGCGCTCTCCAGAAAGATAAAGCTGAAGATGCAAACATAGATACTCAGGGCAATA
The DNA here is from genome assembly GCF_033842865.1 of Shewanella indica. Classification (NCBI taxonomy): domain Bacteria; kingdom Pseudomonadati; phylum Pseudomonadota; class Gammaproteobacteria; order Alteromonadales; family Shewanellaceae; genus Shewanella; species Shewanella indica. The sequence goes on along the minus strand of NZ_JAWXXR010000001.1, from coordinate 2,134,591 downwards.
CCCGGAGCATGCAGCGCGGTAAAATCCTGCTGCCAAATGGCTTGTAACACTGTGGTGATGGAGTCCAGCATCTATATCTCCATTGAAACTATCGACGCATGCCGATGGCAAAATCGGCACTTGGGGGAAGACAGGATCGACATCATACTCCCCAAAAATAAAGATCAGCGATTATTAAACAAAGATTCATCCCTCTTTATCAATAACAGTGATCTTAAAAGGTCACAGGCAACAGCAAACCCAGACAACAACAAAATTTGCTGATAAAACCATACTGGTGATAGCAATGTTACCGCCGAAAGCGCTAGAATGTGCGGTTATTCCCCTTTTAACCTTTATCAGTCAGTGTCGATAAAACGCCAATGAAATCACATATCCAATCTTTGCTTGAACAGACAGTAGCCACTTTGAAACAACAGGGGCTGATCCCCGAAGAGACTGCGCCAAGGATTCAGGTAGACCGAACCAAGGATAAGAGTCACGGCGACTTGGCCACCAACCTGGCCATGATGCTGACCAAAGCTGCCGGCAAGCCGCCTCGGGAGCTGGCACAACTGATCATCGACAACCTGCCTGCGTCAAGCCATGTGGCCAAGGTAGAAATAGCCGGCCCCGGCTTTATCAACTTCTTTATTGATGACAATGCCCTGGCCAAACAGCTGCAGGCGGCACTGGCCGACGAGCATCTGGGTGTGAGTCTGCCCAAGTCGCAAACCGTGGTAGTGGACTACTCCTCCCCCAACCTCGCCAAAGAGATGCATGTGGGCCACCTGCGCTCCACCATCATTGGCGACAGCGTTGTGCGGGCGCTGGAGTTTCTCGGTCACAAGGTGATCCGCCAAAACCACGTCGGCGACTGGGGTACCCAGTTCGGCATGTTGCTGGCCTATATGGAAGAGCTGCGGGCACAAAATGGCGAAAACGCCAACCTGGAGCTGTCGGATCTGGAAAGCTTCTATCGCGCTGCCAAACTGCGTTTCGACGAGTCGGCCGAATTTGCCACCCGCGCCCGCCAGTTGGTGGTCGAGCTGCAATCCGGTGACGAGTACTGCAATAAGCTGTGGCGTGAATTCAACGATATCTCTCTGAGCCACTGCCATGACGTATATCAGCGCCTGGGCGTCAGCCTGACCCGCGCCGATGTCCATGGTGAAAGCGCTTACAACGACGATCTGGAACAGGTGGTCAAAGATCTGGATGCCCAAGGCTTGCTGTCTGAAAGTAACGGCGCCAAGGTAGTATTCCAGGAAGAATTCCGTAACAAAGACGGTGAAGCCCTGCCGGTGATCATTCAGAAGGCCGATGGCGGCTATCTCTATGCCACCACAGACCTGGCGGCCATGCGCTATCGCTCGGGTACCCTGCATGCCGATCGCGCCCTCTACTTCGTAGATCTGCGCCAGGCGCTGCACTTCCAGCAAGTGTTCAGCCTGGCCCGCACCGCAGGTTTTGTGCGCCCGGAAATGACACTGGAACACATGGGCTTTGGCACCATGAACGGTGAAGACGGCCGCCCATTCAAGACCCGCAGCGGTGGGGTGGTGAAACTGGTGGACCTGCTCGATGAAGCCAATGTCAGGGCGCTGGAGCTGGTACGCAGCAAGAACCCCGACATGGACGAAGACACCCTGGCCGAAATCGCCCGAGTAGTCGGCATCGCCTCGGTGAAATACGCCGATCTGTCAAAGAACCGCGCCAGCGACTATATCTTCAGCTTCGATCAGATGCTGAGCTTTGAAGGCAACACAGCGCCATACCTGCTGTACGCCTATACCCGGGTTGCCGGGATCTTCAAGCGGGCCGAAGATGTGGATCTGAGCAATGCCGTTATCGCTCTGGAACACGACAAGGAAAAAGAGCTGGGCAACAAGCTGGCCCAGTTCGGTGAAATCCTTGCCCGTATGGTCGACAAGGGCCAACCCCATGTACTTTGTGGTTATCTGTTTGAACTGGCCGGCGCCTTCTCCAGCTTTTACGAAGCCTGCCCCGTGCTGGCGGCCGATAACGAAACCCAGAAGCACAGCCGTCTGCTGCTGTCTCAGTTGACCGCCAAGACCCTTAAGCAGGGCCTGTCACTGCTGGGTATCGAGACTCTGGAGCGCATGTAATCCATGGGACGCGATTACGCCAATAGCAAACCCAAGCCCCGCAAGCCAGCCAAGCGGGGCGCTCGCAAGCAACCGCAGCCCAGGCAAGGCTTTCCTGTGCTGTTGCTTGTGGTGGTAGTGGCCGTGGTGGCCGGCTTTGGCTATTTCCTCTGGAGCCTGAAGAGCAGCGGCCCCGAGGCCGAAGTGGTTCAACCTCAGCCACAGACTAAGCCGGTGCCACAGAAGAAAGACCCCAACGCCTTGCCGCCCAAGCCCAAAGAGGAGTGGACCTACCTCAAGGAGCTGGAAAACAAACAGGTAGAAGTGGATCTGCCGGAAGAGAGCAACAAGCCATCTCGCCCTTATCAGATGCAGTGCGGTTCCTTCCGGGTGCAATCCCAGGCCGACGAGATGAAAGCCGTGATCGCCTTCCAGGGGCTTGAAGCCCAGGTGCGCAAGGTGCAAGGCACCAGTGGTGTCTGGTACAAGGTGGTACTCGGCCCCTATGACAGCAAGCGCGATGCCGAGCGGCAGCGCCACGTGCTGCAAAGAGCCGGCCTCAACGGCTGTATGATCTGGTTCTGGGAAGATTAAACTTCTCTCCTCAATTTAAAGGCTGCAAACAATGAGATTTGCAGCCTTTTTGTTTTTCAGCACGAAAGCCGCTGCCGGGCACTTGATATTCCTGTCCCCAACCCCATATAGAAAACTATTACCTCATTAGTTGGCCTTGCTGTGCCCCAATGGGCCGTTTCATGCAGCAGACCCTGGGGATTTGACCCATGACGGACGCGCCGTCCGCCCGAGAAGAGGATCTATCGTGACCACTATCGTATCTGTACGCCGTAATAATCAGGTTGTTGTCGCCGGCGACGGCCAAGTGTCTCTGGGCAACACTGTGATGAAAGGCAATGCCCGCAAAGTACGCCGCCTGTACCACAATAAAGTATTGGCCGGTTTTGCCGGTGGCACCGCCGATGCCTTTACCCTGTTTGAACGCTTCGAGGCAAAACTGGAAATGCATCAGGGGCATTTGATGAAGTCGGCGGTCGAGCTGGCCAAAGACTGGCGCAGCGACAGAGCCTTACGGAAACTCGAAGCCATGTTGGTGGTGGCCGATCATGAAAGCTCACTGATCATCACAGGTAACGGCGATGTGGTGCAGCCGGAGCATGATCTTATCGCCATAGGCTCAGGTGGCAACTATGCCCAGGCCGCGGCGTTGGCGCTGCTGGAAAACACCGAACTGGGTGCCCGTGATATTGCCGAGAAGTCGCTGACCATAGCCGGCGATATCTGCGTATTTACCAACCAGTTCAAGACTATAGAAGAACTGAATTACTGATCCCGAGCGTGAGGAAGCATTATGTCTGAAATGACACCCCGCGAAATCGTCCACGAACTGGACGCGCACATCATAGGCCAACAGAAGGCCAAACGCTCTGTCGCAGTTGCCCTGCGTAACCGCTGGCGCCGCATGCAGCTGGATGCCGGTTTGCGCCAGGAAGTGACCCCGAAGAATATTCTGATGATAGGCCCAACCGGTGTCGGTAAGACAGAGATCGCCCGCCGTCTGGCCAAGCTGGCCAATGCGCCTTTCATCAAGGTTGAAGCGACCAAGTTCACCGAAGTGGGCTATGTGGGTAAGGAAGTGGAGCAGATCATCCGCGATCTCACCGACGCCGCGGTCAAACTGACCCGCGAGCAGCAGATGAAGAAGTGCCGCTCCCTCGCCGAAGAAGCCGCCGAGGAGCGGGTTCTCGATGCCCTGCTGCCCAAGCCAAAGAACGAATGGGATCAGGAAACCGAGGACAAGTCCCACACCCGCCAGGTGTTCCGCAAGAAACTGCGTGAAGGCCAGTTGGACGACAAAGAGATCGAAATCGATGTCTCGGCGCCGCAAATTGGTGTCGAAATCATGTCGCCTCCCGGCATGGAAGAGATGACCAACCAGCTGCAGAGCCTGTTCCAGAACATGGGTCAGGGACAGAGCAAGCGCAAGAAACTCAAGATCAAGGATGCCTACAAGCAACTGGTCGAAGAGGAAGCCGCCAAGCTGGTAAACCAGGAAGATCTCAAAGAGCAGGCCATTGAGCTGGTCGAGCAGCACGGCATAGTGTTCCTCGATGAGATAGACAAAATCTGTAAGCGCGGCGAAACCTCTGGCCCGGATGTGTCCCGCGAAGGGGTACAGCGTGATCTATTGCCGCTGGTGGAAGGCTGTACAGTCAACACCAAGCACGGCATGGTGAAGACAGACCACATTCTGTTTATCGCCTCCGGTGCCTTCCAGATGAGCAAGCCATCGGATCTGATCCCCGAGCTGCAAGGCCGTCTGCCGATTCGAGTCGAGCTGGATGCCCTGACCGCCTCCGACTTCAAACGGATCCTCACCGAGCCCCACGCCTCGCTCACCGAGCAGTATGTGGCCTTGATGGGCACCGAAGGAGTCAGCATCGAATTTACCGAGTCGGGTATCGACCGCATCGCCCAGGCCGCCTGGCAAGTCAACGAACGTACCGAAAACATCGGCGCCCGTCGGCTGCACACTGTGATGGAGAGGCTGATGGAAGACATCTCTTTCGAGGCCAGCGACAAGTCCGGCAGCAAGTTTGTTATCGATGCCGAATATGTCGATGCTCACCTGGACAACCTGGTTCAGGATGAAGATCTGAGTCGCTTCATTCTGTAAGCCGGTCTTAACACTGAAAACAAAAAAAAGCCGCCTTAACTAAGGCGGCTTTCAATACAAACCAAATAGGTTACTTACCTTTTCCTTTGCGGCTTAACTCAGGGGTCACAGTGATAAGTTCAGAGCAGATATTGCTGCCGGCTTCACATACCTTGTATTCAAAGCTTTCGGCACTGCTGTTGAAACGTTCCTTATAGCTGCCTCTATCTCGGGTACTGTCGATCAGTTGACCATCACGATAAATGTCGATAGCTCGGGCTGACGAGCCATTCCAGTTCAAGTTGACATTCACCTTGCTACCGTCTGTACTGCCGGCACCACTGAGACTGATAGCCGCGGCAACACTCACCTGCTTACTGATGCTGTGACTGGCGCCACTGTTGTCTGTCACTGTCAGCGTCACCTCATAGCTACCACCAGAGGCATAACTGTGGCTTGGATTGGCCAGTGATGAAATATTGCCATCACCGAAGTCCCAAGCCCAAGCGACCACTGCCCCATCATTATCACCGGAAGCATCGGCAAAGTTCACATCCAGATGATTCACCTGGAAGCTGAACTCAGCGCTCGGCAACTCATTCACAGGCGCTGCTTCCACTGTCAAAGTTACCAGGGCCACACCATTAGCAGCCTGGCTATCGGCTGCGCTGGCCGTCACTGTATGCTGCCCCACGCTCAGGCTGTTGGTGCTAAAGGACGCGCCTTGACCAATCAGGCCATCCAGATCGGATGTCCACTCCAGGGTATTAGCTACATCACCATCTTCCGCATCGTTGGCAGAGCCCATAAAGGCCACAGTGTCACCCTCAATAAAACTGCTGCCCCCCACTGGAGCGCTAATACCAACAACCGGAGCTGCGTTAACAGGTGTGCTACCAATACCGTCGTGGGTAAAAGTCAAACTCCATTTGTTCAGTCGACCTGCGTCACCGCTCCATTCATCCCTAATGACCAATTGCCAAATACCTGTAGCTACTTCTCCATTAAACTCAACAGGATAGAATGTTTTAATCAGATCGCGGTAGTTATCGTTCGGACCGCGCACATCGAAGATCTCAACCGTAGTACCGTTCGGAGACACCAAATGGATCAACAAGTCGTTGTTGAAGCCATGCATAATATCCACAAACAGGCTCATGTCCTTGATCTTCACACCAAGGGGAACATTAATCTCAGCTACCACACTTCCCATATCAGGGATGGATTGAACCCTGCTGTCCTCATAGGAAACAACGGTGCCGTCACTAACAATGTACAGAAAGAACTCACGGCTGCTCACCACACCTTGACTGTCAAAGGCTGTCACTGTGATCTGGTGAGTCCCCTGGCTCAAATCCGAGCGGGAGAAGTTTCCACCTGTGCCGATTTGACCATCGAGGCTGGAAGTCCACACCAGTGAGGCACGAACATCACCATCTTCTGAGTCGGTTGCATCAGCAACGAAATTGACTACATCACCCGGCAAATATAGAGCATTTTGCAGGTTAGCACCTATAGTCACTGTAGGAGGCAGATTGGTACCAGGCTGAGATCCACCTGTAACATCCATGCTCCAACTTTTGAGAGTACCGGTATCACGGAATCCTGAATCTGTGACGTGAAGAATCCAATCACCTAAAGCCTCTTCCAGATCAAAGTCTTCCACTGCATAACTGGCTACCAGGTTATCAGCACTGCCGCCGGTACGATTATGCAGGGTAACTGTGCGACCGCTGGGCGAAGTCAAAGTCACCAGCAAATCACCTATATAGGTATGTGCTATGTCCAGATTGACCACGAGGTCCGTCAATGTCAGGTTGATTGGTACATTGATTACGCTACTTACACCATCGGCATTGTCATCGGGGATCGCCAGCGGATTTTCATTGCTGTAGGTAGTGCTGAACGTACCGGCAGGATACACCAGCAGACTGACATCGATACTCTTGTGGATATCACCATCAACTGCATTAATAGTAATGATGTGATTGCCCAGGGTAGTATTGACATCTGTGGAGACTGTCATTGTGGTGCGACCATCGGCCGGTACTGTGTTACTGGAGAAGCTCACCGCTGCATTCAAGCCCGCTGGCACATCAGCACTGAAACTGGCATTGCCGTTATAGCCACCCACGGCGTTCATGTCGATATCAAAGGTCACAGACGAGTCTTGGTTCACAGTGCGACTGGCAGGACTCACCAGCAGATAATAACCAGGACCACCGGCACCGGCCATGTTCAAGGCACTCTCCAGGTTCAAGCGCTTACCTGTCACGGTTTTACCTTCCAATGCTGCAATGGGGTCGCCAGAAGACATTAGGATATTCTTGACATCGGCCGTAGTCAGGGTTGGATCGGCGGCCAAAATCAAAGCGGCAGCCCCTGCCACATGGGGAGTCGCCATGGAAGTCCCGCTCAGGGTATTGTAATCACTCCCTGGAACAGTGGAATAAACATCCGAGCCTGGAGCCCCCATATCAACCGTATTAAGCCCCCACTGAGAGAAGTAAGACATTTCATCATCGCGAGTAGTAGAGGCAATGGCCATCACATTGGGTACATCATGGTTGGCGGGCCAGCTGTCATTGACATCATTATCAATCGCATCATTACCGGCCGCGGCGACAAACAGAATATCGGCATTATTGGCTGCCGTAATAGCATCTTCCAAAGCTTGGCTGAATGAGCCACCGCCCCAGGAGTTGTTCAACACTCGGATATTTACGCCACGGTTTTTCAAATCAACCATGTAATCAATACACTGAATACCATCTGCCGTGGTACCACCTTGGTTACCCAGGAAAGAGCAACCTACCATGGCAGTATTCCAGTTGACCCCAACCACTCCCGAGCCATTATTGCCGGTCGCCCCTATGGTTCCCGCAACATGCGTGCCATGGTAATGGGTATCCTGCGGATTGCCGTTATCATTAATGGCTGAAATACCGTGAATATCATCAATATAACCGTTGCCATCGTCGTCGATACCGTTATTGGGGACCTCATTGGGATTCACCCAAATATTGTCTCGCAGATCCGGGTGAGTGTAGTCAAAACCTGTATCTATCACCCCAACGACTACCTCTCGCGAGCCCATTTCCATCTCCCAGGCCTGCTCCGCATTGATTTTTGGCATACCCCACAACTGGCCGTAGCTTGGATCGTTGGGGATAACCGAAGGATAAAATCTGTGGTTGAGTTCAGCGTATTCGATGTGGGGGTTATGCTTGAGCCGTTCCACCATAGCGCGGGCATCCAGCCCCCGGGGAACTGTCAATTCAGCCAGTCGACCCTTGGCAATATGGCGAAATCGATCATCAACGCCATCATGGTTTTTATCTTTGAATGAAGAACCGAATTGAGCCATTAACTGCTTACGGTCCGCTTTCTTTGCGGTTTCTTTGAATTTAACAATAACAGAGGCATTATCGAAGTCTTGTTTGGGTTCTAGTTTCTTGGCGGCAAGTGACGGAACCGTCACTGCCATCAGGGAAGTAGAGAGCATGGCCAAAGTCAATCGGCTCAAGCGAGTATGCGGCTTTCTCATTTGTAGTCTCCTGTGATTAAGAGTGCTCGCTATAATCGTTATGTATGCGAACACATACAATCTAGACACGAAACAAACAAAATTCAAACAAAAAAGAAACTTTTTTAACAATAGCGTTCTTACACCATCACTCCAAGCAAAGTGGATCCTCAGCAGCAAAAACTAGCTGAGTCTCACCAGGGTAAAAAACTGAAGAACGCTAAGATCCGCTTAAAAACAGCAAGGAATGTTATGAAGTGTATCTAAAGAAATACAATTTGATGGCAGGTATATTTAGCAGGAACAAGAAGTTAACAGGGCCAAACGAGTTCGAATCTCGCCCCGCCCATTGGACTATCGCCGACACGAATTTGCCCCCGACTATTTTCGGCCAATCGTCGGGCGATGGCCAACCCCAAGCCTATACCGCCGGTGGCACGGGTGCGACTGGGATCGAGACGGATGAAAGGTTCAAAAATCCGTTCTCTTTCTGCAGTCGGCACCCCGGGACCATCATCGTCCACTATGATATTCACCTGCCCTTGTTCAAGCTGACAACTGAGCCGAACCTCTTGATGGCAGTGTCGCAATGCATTGGATAGCAAGTTGTTTATTGCCCATTCCAAATGCTTCTTACTGGCAATGACAGATATTTCAGGATCGACTGGCGTTAAGGTGATCTTTTTCTCGGGGAACAAGGGATGCTGCCTTACCACCAAAGTTTGCAATAATGGCGCCAGCGACAAAGACTCTGTTGGCGCTCGCCTCGGACTGCCTTCGGCTTTAATCAGCTTGACGATTTCACGGATCAGCTCATCCAACTCTTCCAGGCCCCGCAGTACCCTGTCTTCCAATTGCGGCCTTTCGTCCACCTCGGCTTCGATGAGCATATCAAAAGCCAGTTGCACCCTGGCCAGTGGCGCCCTGAACTCGTGCGCCACTGCCTGCATTAGATCGCTTTGCATCTTTATCGAACGTTGCAAGGCTTGATTTACCCGCGATTGACTATGACGACCATAGAGCAGCAGCAGAATAGCCGCAGCCGCTACCAGCGCCACGATCCAAAGATTGCGGGTAAACTTTTGTTGTTTGATAACCTCTTGTTGCAAGGCTTTCTCGCCTTCCAGCAAAGTGATTTGTCGCTGGCGTTTTTCATCTTCAAATGAACTGCGCAGCCATGCCAGACGCTCACTGGAGTTGGCATTAAAAAGCGCATCATTGATACTTTTAAACTCTTTATGGTTTAACAACGCCTGGCGATAATTACCTTTACGTTCATGTATTTTTGACAAGAGTTCATAGGTATCTCTGAGCTGACCACGATCGCCACTGGCAAGCGCCAATTGCAATGCCTGCTCGGCTCTTTCACGGGCAATATCCACATCATTGGTCGCCAAAAAATAATCAGCGAGACTCAGCCTTCCCTGGGCTTGCAAGGCGACCAGCCCCAATCGGTCGGCTGTAGCCAGGCCTCGCTCCAGATAACGCCGGGCAATAGGATACTCGCCCATGTCCAAGGAAAGCTTACCAAGACTCATTAAAGCCGTGGCAGTGACATTACCGTCTTTAAGCTCTTCACCATAGATCAGAGCTTGTTTCATGGCAGCCTTGGCCGCCACCTTTCTATTCAATTTTTGCTGCACTGTCCCGAGAGCTGTCAGCGCCTGTGCCATTCCGGTCTTGTCATCCAAGGCCTCGAATCCCTGCAGTCCCAATTGCAACTGCGCCATAGCCTCCTGCAAATCACCTATGTGCTCATAAGTGATCCCCATATTGTGATGCAATTCCGCCACACCTGACTTATCGCCCAACTGCTCCCTGATCCTCAAAGACTCCTGTTGATTTGCCAGCGCTTCACCAAAATCGCCCAAAGTCGCATGAATACCTGCAATATTATTCAACGCCAGCGCCAATGCTCTTGAGTCGTCCAGTCCTCTATGTAGATCCCTGGCCTTGGTAAAACACTCCAGTGCCAACTGATATTCAGCCTTATCACTGTAGATAAGACCCATATTGTTGTAGGTGGTCGCTTCAAAAGAACTGTTTTTCAGGCTATTGGCAACTGTAAGCGCTCTCTGATAATAGGTTAGAGCCTTATCCAACTGACTCTGACGCCAATAAATCAGACCGGCGACATTGAGCGGTACCACCAAGATCTCAGCTTGCTGCTGCTCCTCGGCCAAAGTCAACGCAGCTTCGCCAAAGTCCGCAGCCTCGGCAAACTCCCCCAACATCATTTTCGCCCAGGCCAGATTACTGAGCGCCATCACCTCGGAACCTGGGTCAGGCTCAATTTCCAGTAGTCGCAGAGCCTGTGTACTGTAGTCTATGGTTTTGATTGGGTCTTGATGGCGTGAGGCGGCAGCCAAATCAAGCAGTTCGAGGATTTGACTATGCTCATCCGAGACCAAAGATGAACGTTCCGCTTCCTGACAAGATGGCAGCAATATCAGCAGTAACAATCCCAAGAGCCAGGGCATTAACGCCCCAGAACGGCCTTGAAATCTGGAAACTACCAAGAAGACTTTCATCTTAACTCAGGGTCAGTACGTAGCCTTGACCACGTATCGTTTTAATTAGGGAGGGTTCTTTGGGATCATCATCCATCTTGCGTCGCAGATGAGAAATTCGAAGATCTATAGTGCGCGGTGTGCTGTCATAACCCAGCTCTTTAAAGTGTTCGCAAATAGCATCCCGCGCGAGAGTCCGGCCAGCATGTTTGCTCAAAAGCCACAGCAGTTCAAACTCGGCCAGGGTAAGTTCAAGATCTTGGTTATTCAAACTTGCAGTCCGCTCCAGCTTGTCCAGACGCAAACCATTGACAGCCAAATGGGTCTCACTCTGATTTGCTCTTGGTTCCTGAACTTGGCTTTCTTGTCGTTCCGAGCGGCGCAGCAAGCTGCGAATACGCGCCAACAGCACCCGGGAACGAACCGGCTTGGCAATATAGTCATCCGCTCCGGTTTCAAGCCCGGCAACTTCATCAATATCATCCCCTAACCCGGTTAACATCAGGATGGGGCCGGGATAACGACTACGAACTTCGCGACAGATAGAAAGTCCATCCATCTCTGGCAGCATGACATCCAACACCACCAATCGGGGGCGTTCGTCAATAATGCGTCTGGCGGCATTTACACCATTGGCTTCGGTTCGGACCTCAAAGCCATTCTTGGTCAAAAAGCCACTCAGCAGCTCTGTTAATTCCTGATCGTCATCAACCAACAGGATAAATTCACTCAAATCCATGATGTCACATCCCCGAAAGCTATGAATTTGATTGTATGTAATTATGTACAAAATTCAAACTTTGTATCTCAAGTGTGATTAATGCTTCTCAGGGGAAGGGCCCAAAAAACGGTCCGAGGGCAACTCCAGATACAAAGTTCAGCTTGGCACAAAATCCAAAGGTGACAACCTGGGGTGTCAGCATCAAGCCGAGCAAAGGCAGATTTTAAACAGGCACAGTAACCAAACTTTGCCTCAAACCCGGTAATTCTTTATCATCCCCTCCTTTGCCCAAGCTGGAACCCAAGCAATGAAACTGACTCTGCTGACTCAAGAGCTATACAGCAAGCTCTACCGGGATATTCACGAATTCCGAACCACCTTCGATCTGCCGGTCGACTCTCCTGAGACCCTAGATGCCAAGGCAGACACTCTGCACACCTCACTTATCAGCGAAGAGCTGACCGAACTGGCCGAAGCCGACGACAAGGTTGAACAGGCCGACGCCATAGTCGACAGCGTGTATGTATTGATGGGACGCTTGGTGCACTTGGGCTGCACCCAAGTCGGGGAGCGACTGGAGATCAGCTACCTGATAGATCTGCTGCTGCAGGTTGCCGCCAACAAAGCTATCGACTTTGAGCCCTGCTGGGATGAAGTGCATGCCAGCAACATGAGCAAGGTGTGCCGCAATGAGCAAGAACTGGCCGACACCGTGGCCCACTATGCCAAGCAAGGGGTGGAAATTGTCGGTAGCCGTCAGGGTGACTTCCTGATAGCCAAGTGCGCCAAAGATGTGGAAATGACCGGCAAAACAGTGCGCCAGGGCAAGGTGCTCAAGTCTGTCTATTATCGTCCAGCCAACCTCAAGGATCTGGTGTAACGCTCGGCGTTCAATCCTAAACTGGCACTCGCCTTTGGGGAACCAAACAGGTTCCCAACCGCTCGCCCACAAAAGCAGACTCCAGGTCTGCTTTTTCAGCGTTCAAAACTGTGAGTGCTTCATCGTTAGAACTTCACCGTTAGAACTTCACCGTTAGAACTTCACCAAGGTCCCTTTCAGCGCAACTCCGGCCATGATAGCCCCGGCGCCGCACTCATATTCGGTTTCGCTGGCAAACTCACGCTTCTTGTAATAGGACTGGATATTGACCACGGCGTCCATCCCCTCACGCTCGGCGCGCTCCTGCAACGCCTTTAGGGCACTCAACATCACCCACTCACAAGCTTCGCGATCTGACTTGCCAAAGGCATTGGTCTTTTTATTGGTGATCACCTCGCCATAGCTCTTGCTGATCTCCGGATGCGCCTGAGTGGCAAAATACAGTGGCACATCGTAAAGGGCTTCTTTGGCCTTCTCGGTCTGCAGCAGTTCCTGCACCGGATACTGGGCTATGGTATCTCGCGCCGCGGCGTTGGCACTGACCATTAGGGCCAGCAGCGCCAGAGCAAGTGATTTTTTCATCTATATCTCCCTTTTGCGGCTCTACGCCGCAGTCAAAGCTTTGATTGCAGTCCATCTTAAGATAGGGTCACTCCACCGGTTGCAGGAGTGACTAATTCGCAATGATACAACCAGTTACATACACTAGACCAGAAAAAGCTCAAGCCCTGATAAAGGCCGCCATCAACTCACGGGTCAAGTCGGCGGCGGGAATTTCCCGACATCCCTCCGGATTCTGACCACACCAGAGCGGGCTGAAGTCACAGCAGTCGCGTGCTTCTGCCGCGGCGCGCAGCGGCGCAATGGCATTGGCCGCCAGTGGAAAGTCCGGCGCTTGCCCCAAAGGCCCCAACTCACGCATCAAACGGGTCATTATGCCCCTGGCCGGACGGCCACTGTAGAGATTGGTCAGTGCCGTATGGCGATTCATTTGCGGATCTTTCAGCGCTTGGCGATGCAGTTCACTGATCTCGGCCTCCGGGCACAGGAGATAGGCCGTACCCACCTGCACCCCGGCCGCCCCTAAAGCCATGGCCGCCTGCACTCCGGCGGCGTCGGCAATACCACCGGCGGCAATCACGGGCACCTTCACCGCCTGTACCAGGCGCGGTAACAGGGCAAAAGTACCGCTGTGCTCAGTCAAGTCATCACTGAGGAAATGGCCTCTGTGACCACCGGCTTCCAGGCCCTGGGCTATGATGGCATCCACGCCTCTGGATTCAAGCCATTTGGCCTCAGCGACGCTGGTTGCCGAGGCAATCACCTTGGTGCCCCAACTCTTGACCCTGAGCATCAGTTCGGTGGAGGGTAGCCCGAAATGAAAACTCACCACTTCGGGACGAAAGGGTTCTATAACCGCGGCCACCTCGGCATCGAAGGGACGCCGCTCAGCACCGCCGCCGAGTTCTTCGACCTCGAATTCACGGTAATAAGGCGCCAGTTGCTGCAGCCAGGTACGCAAACGCTCGGGTTGTTCCTCGGGTGGCTTATGGCAAAAGAAGTTAAGGTTCAGCGGCCGGTCACTCTGACGCCTGAAGCTTTCTATTGCCAGCTTGAGTTTGTCATGGGATAACATGGCGCAGGGAATGGAGCCAAGCGCACCGGCAGAAGCGACCGCCAAAGCCAGCGGCACCCCCTGAGCACCGGCCATAGGTGCTTGAATAAGCGGTAATTCAATACCAAAGAGTTGTTCTATCAACATACCAAGACTCCTTCTTGCTTCAGTCCTCAGCAGCACCTCTTGCCGCTGCTTGGTTTACTAACCCGGCTGTTCAGACTAACGGTTGGCAGTGGTTTGCACCAGCAAAAACGCCGCGAGAATCGCGGCGTTGATAGTCAAACTCAATGTCGTTCAGAGCAGGTAATCCATCCCCAAGGCGACAAACAAAGCCATACCCGCCCAGTTGTTGTTGAGAAACGCCTTGAAGCAGGGTGCCCGCTGCCTGTCATAAATCAGCTTCTGCTGATAAAGTCCAAAGCCGATAAAGGCCAGTAGCCCTACCAGATAAAGGGCTCCTCGCTCGGCCACATAACCTGCAGTCATAAAGCAGGCCAGCGCCGCCAGCTGAAACAGGCCGATGATCTGCCTGTCGTAACGGCCGAACAGAATCGCGGTGGACTTGATCCCCACCTTGAGATCATCGTCCCTGTCCACCATGGCATACATGGTGTCGTAGGCTACAGTCCAGAACCAGTTAGCGGCAAATAGCCACCAGGCTTCGACAGGGACTTCACCTGTCTGGGCGGCATAAGCCATGGGGATCGACCAGCTCCACACTGTGCCGAGGAACATCTGCGGCATATTGGTGTAGCGTTTGGTGAAGGGATAGATGATAGTCAGCAGCATACCGACAAGGGAGAGCTTCACCACCAGAGGGTTAAGCAGCAACACCAGACCAAAGGCAAACAGCCCCATGACGACAAACAAGCCCAGCGCTTCTTTGACTGTGACCTCGCCACTGGCCAAAGGTCTGGCCTTGGTGCGCTCGACATAGGTGTCCAATTCACGGTCTGCATAGTCGTTGATGATGCAGCCGCAGGCGCGCATCACAAACACACCTATGATAAAGATGATCAACACCTTGAGATCCGGTAAGCCCCCGGCCGCCAACCACAGCGCCATTAAACAGGGCCACAACAGCAGAAAAGTCCCTATGGGTCTGTCCAGTCGCGACAGACGGGCATAGACGTCAATTTTTTCCCTCAAGTTCATCGGTAGGCTCTCCAACACATCTCAGCCTTAAATTTGCCAAGCATTATGACTCAGCAACAGTGTGATTGACACCGCAAAACGCGAATTTTCCTATGCGGGCTGTCAGCACGCGGTTAACTTGGCGTAGGCCACCACCAACCACTTACTGCCGAAGTCATCAAAATTCACCTGCACCCTGGCCTGTGCGCCCTGGCCTTCAAAATTGGTCACTATCCCCTCACCGAATTTGGGATGCAGCACCCGTTGGCCGACATTGAAGCCCGTGTCGTTGAAGCTGCTTTGCGACTTGCTGAACCTGTTATTGGCCATGGGGGTGGCCACCTGCGCCTTGAGACGAATTTCCTGCAGGTACTGAGGCGGGATCTCCTTGATAAAGCGCGACGGCCGTGAATAGTTTTCACGGCCATAGATGCGGCGCGACTCGGCATAGGTGATATACAGCTGCTGCATGGCGCGGGTCATGCCCACGTAACACAGGCGCCGCTCTTCTTCCAAACGATCGCCCTCTTCCAGCGACAACTGACTGGGAAACAGCCCTTCTTCAACACCGGCCATAAACACCAGCGGGAACTCCAGCCCCTTGGCCGAGTGCAGCGTCATCAACTGCACCGCATCTGTGTGGGCATCAGCCTGGCCTTCTCCCGCCTCCAGCGCCGCATGGGATAAGAAGGCGTTCAACTCCCCCATGTCCACCAGCTCTTCCGGCACTTCGAAGGTGCGCGCCGCGGTGACCAGTTCCTCGAGGTTTTCCACTCTGGCCTGAGCCTTTTCGCCCTTTTCCTGTTCATACATGGCCTTGAGCCCGGAATCCTGGATCACTCTATCCGCTTGGCGATAGAGAGGCAGCTCTTCGGTGTCACTGCGCAGCTGCACTATCAAGTCCATAAAGCCACGCACCGCATTGGCGGCGCGGCCTGCCAAGACCTTCTCTTCCAACAAACGGACGCAGGCCTGCCACAGAGTCAGTTGCTGCTGCCGGGCTGTGGTTCTGAGAATATCCAGGGTGCGATCGCCTATACCTCTGGCGGGAGTGTTGACCACCCGCTCGAAGGCGGCATCATCATCGCGGTTGGCAATCAGACGCAGGTACCCCATGGCATCCTTGATCTCCTGACGCTCGAAGAAGCGCAAACCGCCATAGATGCGATAAGCCAGCCCCTTGTGCAGCAAGGCCTCTTCCAATACCCGTGATTGAGCATTACTGCGATAGAGGATGGCGCAGTCACTGAGACTGCCGCCCTTGTCCTGCCAGTCGCCAATGCGGCCTATGATGAAGCGGGCTTCATCCATCTCATTGAAGGCACAATAAACTGAGATGGGTTCACCATCGACATCTTCGGTCCACAACTGTTTACCCAGCCGATCCGGGTTGTTGGCGATAAGTTCGTTGGAGGCCTTGAGAATATTGCCGCTGGAGCGGTAGTTTTGCTCCAGGCGAATGGTTTCAGCATTGGGAAAGTCCTGCAAAAACTTGTGCAGATTTTCCACTTGGGCGCCGCGCCAGCCATAGATGGACTGGTCATCGTCGCCCACTATCATCACATTGGCGCTCTTGCCTGCCAGTACTCTGATCCAGGCATATTGAATGGCGTTGGTGTCCTGAAACTCATCCACCAGAATATTGCGGAATCTATCCTGATAGTGGGCCAGAATATGTTCCTTGTTGAGAAACAGCTCGTGAGCCCGCAAGAGTATCTCGGCAAAATCCACCAGCCCGGCACGATCACAGGATTCCTGATACACCTGATAGATTTGAATCAGCCTCTGTTCCATGGGGAAAATCCCCCCATCAAGATGCTTCGGGCGTAAACCTTCATCCTTTTTACCATTAATATAACTGGCCACCATCCGCGGCGGATACTGCTTCTCATCCAAATTCAGGCTCTTGAGAATACGCTTGAGCAAGCGCAGCTGATCATCCGAGTCGAGGATCTGAAAATTCTGCGGCAGGCCAGCATCCTGCCAGTGAGTGCGCAGCAGACGATGGGCCAGACCATGAAAGGTACCAATCCACATACGGCCCATATGGTTGCCGACTATCTTCTCCAGCCGCTCCCGCATCTCGGCGGCCGCCTTATTGGTAAAGGTCACCGCCATAATGGAGTACGGGCTCTGGTTTTCCACCTGCAGCAGCCAGGCAATCCTGTGAGTCAGTACCCGGGTCTTGCCGCTACCGGCTCCGGCGAGCACCAGCATGCTCGATTGAGGTGCGGCTACCGCCTCACGCTGCTTGTCATTCAGGCCATCCAATAAAGAAGATACGTCCATTCGCGCCTCCACAAAAACGAGCGCGCATTATAGCAGGAAAGACCCATTGCTCCTACGCGCCTTGGCAGGCTACTGATAGAACCGGACTCAAGGTAAGAGGGCAAAACAGAGTCGGCTTCATCGGTATTTCCCCTACTTTGTTCAAAAACAAAATACAGTCTCAAAAGTTCATATTAAATCATTACTAAATAACGACTTAATAATATTAACAATCAAAAATACTAAAAGTTAAAACATTTACCTATTAAATTGCCACAACTCACAGTTTATAACAGAGCAAAGACCTAGGATCTTGAAACATTCACTATATTTTTCATGCATTTGTTTGGGAGCCGGGTTTTGAACCAAGCCATCTTTTCCAATCTTTCTTTGCGCAAGTTGTTAATCACCTTGTTTGCTGCGCTTTTAGCACTGTTTTGCCTGTCATTGGGCACCATTGGCTATCACCTAGAGGAGGTGAAAAGCCAAATAAGCCTGCTGGAACGGGAGTACCACAGCAATGATCAGGCCGCCTCTTTACTGCAACTGGTATCCGGCCTCAGACGGGAACAGCTGGGTTACAGCTTGAGACGGGTACTGAACGCTCCCATGAGTGAGGAGTCACGTCAGTACCTTCAAGATCAGACTCTGGCGATCAACTCGGCATTACAGCAACTTAAACAGGGTGCCGGACAAGATACCCTGGTGCAGCTGCACAAGCTGGATGCGCCGCTGCAGGCCTTTATGGGACTGCATAAGCAGTTTTTGGCTCAAGACAGCAACGACCTTGCGGAAAACACCGCCAACATGCTGACCTCCATGGAATCCTGGCATATTTACAACAATGTCGAGACCGAGCTCAAAGCCTTGATGGAGCTGGAAACCAATAAGGTCAGCTCTGCCAGAAGCGCCAGTGAACAGGCGATTCAATCCCTCAGCAGCAGTTTGGTTATCGTCTTCTGTCTCTTTGTAACCCTGGCACTGGGAGCCGGCTGGTTCCTGCTGCGACGAATCTTTATCCCCCTTGGCGCCACCACGCAAGTGCTGGAAAAAATCGCTTCGGGCGATCTCGCCAGCGCCATCCCGATGGAGAAATTCAGCGGCAGCGAATTCAAACATTTGGCAGAAACTCTGGGACAGATGCGTACCACATTGCATGAAATGATCTCCCAGATAGGCGCCGCCTCGGTACAACTGGCTGCGGCTGTGGAGGAGATGACTGCTGTCGCCGCTGAATCTGCCGAGGAGATGCAACAGCAGCGCTCTGAGGTCGATCAGGTAGCCACCGCTATGACAGAGCTACAGAGCTCGATTGCCGACATCTCCCGCAACACCACACAAACCGCCGATCAAGCCAACCAAGGGGTGCAAGCCACCACTGAAGGCCAGCAAGTGGTAATGCAAACTCTGGATACCATTCAAAGTTCAGATGCAGAAATCACCGCCGCCAGCGAAGTGATAAATCAATTACAGAAAGACTCAGACTCCATAGCCATGGTGCTGGAAGTGATCGCCCAGATAACGGACCAGACCAACCTGTTGGCCCTCAATGCCGCCATCGAAGCTGCCAGGGCCGGTGAAGCCGGCAGAGGCTTTGCAGTAGTGGCCGATGAAGTACGCACCCTCGCCAGCCGCACCCAAAGCTCGGCGCTGGAAATCAAAGGCACTATAGAGCAGCTGCAACAAAGGGCTCAACATGCCAATGAAGTGATGCAAAAGAGCCGTGAACGTATGCAAGGCAGTGTCCGCTGTGCCAATGAGGCCAGTGATGCGATTGAAAGGATTAGTGCCGCCATCAGTATCATCAACGATATGGCGATTCAGGTGGCCAGTGCCACCGAACAACAGACAGCGGTTACCGGCGAGTTGGGGGTCAACATCACCAATATCAGTGATGCCGCCTCCAGGGTGTCAATGGGAACAGGGCAGGTATCTCAATCCAGCCAGGAGCTGAGTCAGTTAGCCCACAATCTGGCGCATTTGATCAGCCGTTTTCGCACCTAAAATGAGATCTTTGTCACAATCAAGCGGCCACAACGGCCGCATGATAATACCATTCCGACTTGGAGAGACTGACTATGGGATATTCAATCAAAGACTTGGTATATAACGGTGAAACTCATGGAGTACACAACTGGTCAACCCTGGAAGGCAGCCAGTTTTACTGGCATCCGGATTGGCTACATATCGCCGAGGATTTAACCGGCCACAAAGCCACAGCCCATATTCAAGCCAAAGCTGCCAAGGCTAGCCATGAAGAGGCGAAGGCCACCATAGTCCAGCACCTCAACGACAAAAAGTAATCTCTAAAATAACCTAAATAAGCCTCCACTGCGGAGGCTTATCTATTTTTGGGCTAGTGCCCGGACGCTATTGCCTTGCGGGCAAGATTATCCACCCATGCTGGAGCAATAAGGCGAACAAAACGTCCCAGACGACCACGCCAGGAGGTAATTAGCATCCTGCCCCGCCCGGCTATGACCGGCAGCATCATCTGCGCGCATTCTTCGGCAGTCATGATCTTGCTCTCCGCCATGGGAGAAGTCCCGAGTGGCTTACCCTCACCATCCAGCGCCCGCCGATGGATCTCGGAAACCACAAAGTCAGGGCAGATCACTGTCACTGCAATACCATCCTCGGCCAATTCGATACGCAGAGAGTCAAAGAACCCCACTACAGCATGTTTGGAAGCAGCATAACCACTGCGGGTTGGCACCCCAGTGAGACCAGCCACGGAAGCCACCACGACCACTTGCCCTTGGGAAGCCTTCAGATGCGGCAGCGCCGCATGGGTCAGCCAGGCAGGTCCCAAATAATTGACCCGCATCAGCTGTTCAAGAATATCCAGTTGCTTGAGTTCATCGAAGCGGCTCCACATGGTCATGCCGGCATTATTAATCAATATATCCAGCCGACCAAAGCGCTCGATTACCGTGGCTATCAAGGCTTCACAGTCCTGTTGTCGCCCGACATCACCACAGACCACCAGCGACGCACCGCCGACCGATTCGACCTCCATCGCCAGGGTACGTAATCTGGGTTCGTTGCGTGCACTGAGCACAAGTTGTCCACCGAGTGGTGCCAATGCCAGCGTCAGCGCCCGTCCAATACCTTCCGAGGCACCGGTAATCACTATGACCTTATTAGCAAGTCCTTCCATCTACAGTCCATTGTCAGTCGAAGTTATCAGGCTAAGCTCGCATACTCCTCTTGCAAGTGCAATCCCTGCAACTGCTGCTCATGAGCCTTCTGCCACTGATAAAATTGCTCCAGAGGTTTGGGGCGCCCTATGGCGTAACCCTGAGCATAATCAACCCCTATCTCCAACAGCTTGTCCACTATTTCCTGGTTTTCGACAAACTCGGCGACAGTTTCTATCCCCATGACCCGGCACACATCATGAATGGATTTAACTATCGCATAGTCTTTGGCATTGCTGGCCAGATGACGAACAAAGCAACCATCTATCTTGACATAATCCACCGGAAGTTCCCGCAAGTAACCGTAAGAAGCAAAGCCACTGCCAAAATCATCCAGGGCGAAGGCAAATCCCAAGCGGCGCAATTGGTTGAGCATTTCCATCGCCCGGGTTCGGTTCTGGATAGCACTGGTTTCTGTAATCTCAAAGCAGACACAGGAGCTGGGAATACCATAACGCCCCTGCATCTCGGCGATATAGTCCAGCATGCCCTCGCTCCCCAGACTGTTTCCGGAAAGATTGATGGAAACACAAAGCTCAGACCAGAGCTGCGAATGCTCGGAAAGCCACAGAAAGGCTTTACGGATAACTTCCCTATCAACTTCCGGCATCAACTTGAAGCGCTCTGCCGCCGCAATAAACTGTGCCGGAGGCAAAATACGGCCACTGTTGTCGCGGATCCGCAGCAAGATCTCCAACCTTTGACGGCGACAACAACCATTGAGTCCTTTAATTGGCTGAAAATAGAGCAATAACTCTTTGTCTTCTATGGCTCTGGCAATACGCACAGCCCACTTGGGGGCATTGCGCTCATTAGCCAGCTCTTTATTGCGATCATCAAAGAAGTGAATTTGATTACTGCCCTTGCGCTTGGCCGCCAGACAAGCGATATCGGCATCCTTGAGCAGTTCGGCCGGGGCCATGCAAGGGCCTCGATGGAAGGCCACACCACTGCTGACACCCACCCGGTAATGGGCACCGCCGCAAGGCAATACCTGCAAACAAACTTGCTTCACCAACTGCTTCAAAAGCTTGGCGACTTCAAGAGCACTGCGGTTACGGACAGCCAAGCCAAACTCATCACCACCGAGTCTGGCCAACATTTCATCGCCCTGCAAGCAGGATTCTATGGCTCTGGCAACCATCACCAACATCTGATCGCCGGCGTCATGACCACAGTTATCATTAATAAGCTTGAACTGCTCCAAATCCAGATAACAAAGCGCCAGGGTATCGGCGCCTTCGGCAAAGCCGGGCAAGCGTTCCTCAAAGGCGCTACGATTATAAAGCCCGGTAATACCATCGACACTGGCCTTCAACCTGAGTTGCTGTTTGAGGGTTTCTTCTTGGGTAATGTCCCGCAGCACTGTCACCGCACCTATCACTTTACCTTTGTGGTTACAGAGATTGCTCACAGCCCGTTCCATAATCCTCGGCTGCTGCATCTGCAGAGTGACCTTACTGTACTCGGGCTGTCGGTTACCACTGGACATAAAGGCGAGTAACTCTTCATCCAGTTGATCGTCACTCTTGAGTAGAGAATCCAGCGTTCGCCCCAATGCCTGTTGACTACGCAGCCCAAGCAGGGATTCAGCCTGCGGATTAAGGTAGATAACCTTGGCCTTATTGTTGGTGAGGATTACCGCTTCGGCAATGGATTCAAGGGTGATACGGGAACGTTCGTTTTGCTGAAATATCCGCAACAACAAGTTGTTGATCCTGTCAGCCAACACCTTGAATTCAGCGCCGCCGCAACCACTAATATGGGTATAACGCCTGGCGCTGGGATCTATCTCCTTAAGCTCTGTCATCAGTCGGTCGAAAGGTTTTAGCAACCCGCGTCGTAACCACAAATAACCGATGGCGACCATCAGCATGCCACCGAGCAATAGCAGCATCACCACAAGTAAACTCTGCCACTCCAGACGTTCAAAGGCATCGCTCTGTTGTCTGATCTGTAATACAAAAGGCTCGTCCAACAGTGTCGGTACGGGAACTTGACTGAAAAGCTTAAGATGCTGCCCTATACTCACAGGCTGTCGCAGCGGAACCAAGGTCACAGATTGGATAAGATTGGTCTGCCCAAGACTCTGTAGGTGCACAGGGGTCAGCAAACGAGTGACGATCAAAGCCTCGTCATCGTCAAAACGATAGAAGCCAATCTGCAGCGGTTGACCATTGACGACAGCAGCGCCAAACGCTTCTTTATCCAAAGCAGCAAACATATCGGCAGGAGGAACTTTTTGCTCAAGCACCCGGGTCTTGCCGTTGGCCAGCGCCGTTACCTTGCCCTGATGTAGATGAAACAGACTGATATTGGATGACTGTAACCCCTCAACCCAACCGGCTAACAATGAATCTGACGGCATTTCGAGAATGGGGACATAGAGACGCGCCAGCTGCAGCAGACGCCGGGACTCTCGGGTAAACTGTTGTTCAATACCGACATACTCATGTTCCAGCGTTTGCTGCCGGAACTGACCCAGACTGTATTCAAACCAAAAATTCAAACAGTAGGCGACCACAAGCAGGGCCGGAATACAGAACCCCAGAATGAACACGCCTATTTTTTTGCCAATGTGCATCTTAAACCACGGCTGATTGTGATCGGATATCAAGAGTGACCGAACTCCGGCAGGCAACATACCTCATTTAATGACCGGTTAAAACTCTTGACTGGCATCATCGCCAGTTTGCCGCCCTTTGCCCGCGACAAACTGCACCAGCTTGCCCTGACTCTTACAGGCTTGTGTTGATTTGGCGCAGGAAAAAAGAGATAGATACGTGCTTTGGAGCACAATTTGTCAAATTGAAAATATCAATGGTAAGGAACTAAATCTGTATTCCGGGTAATTCAGCATGGGTTCCTGTCCACCGCAGAATCAGGTTAGTCCTCCCCCTAAGACACAGCCACTCAGTCGCATTAATGTTATCCAAGGGTGCAAGCCCGGACAACATGTTATTGTTTTAACATTAAAAAGGCCCGCACTGCGGGCCTTTTTAATAAACGAATACTAACTTACTTATGGTACTGGGCAGACAGCTCATGTACCGACTTAACGAAGGCACCGGCATGCTCAGGATCCACGTGCTGGTGGATACCATGACCCAGGTTGAATACATGGCCTGTACCTTGACCATAGCTGGCCAGGATCTGCGCCACTTCTTCATGAATACGCTCAGGCGATGCGTACAGAGTCGAAGGATCCATATTGCCCTGCAGGGCAACCTTATCGCCGACACGCTTACGGGCATCGCCTATGTCTATGGTCCAATCCAGCCCCAGGGCATCACAACCTGTCTCAGCCATAGCTTCAAGCCATAGACCACCGCCCTTGGTAAACAGGGTTACAGGAACCTGACGACCTTCGGCATGACGGTTCAAACCATCGATGATCTTCTGCATATAACGCAGGGAGAATTCACGATAAGCCGCATGTGACAGCGCCCCACCCCAAGAGTCAAAGATCATCACGGCTTGTGCACCATTGGCGATCTGGGCGTTCAGATAAAGGGTCACTGAGTCAGCCAGCTTGTCCAGCAACATGTGCAATGCTGCAGGCTCGGCATACATCATCCGCTTGATCTTTTCGAAGGCCTTGCTGGAACCACCTTCAACCATATAGGTAGCCAGTGTCCAAGGTGAACCAGAAAAACCTATTAGCGGTACTTCGCCCTTGAGTTCGCGGCGAATGGTGCTAACGGCTTTCATCACATAACCGAGCTCATCTTCCGGATCCGGAATAGCCAGTTTCTTGATGGCGTCAATGGTATCGGTTGGGCGTTCAAAGCGAGGCCCCTCACCTGCTTCAAAATACAGGCCCAAACCCATGGCATCAGGCACAGTCAAAATATCGGAAAACAGGATTGCCGCATCCAATTCAAAACGACGCAGCGGCTGCAGGGTAACTTCACAAGCCAGCTCGGCATTACGGCACAGCGCCATAAAGTCACCGGCCTCGGCGCGGGTAGCGCGATATTCTGGCAGATAGCGGCCAGCCTGGCGCATCATCCAAACTGGTGTAACATCAACAGGTTGCTTGAGCAGCGCACGTAAATAACGATCGTTTTTTAATTCTGCCATTGGGCTTATTCCTACTCCGATTGAGATCTGCTGGTTCGCTAGTTTAGCATTTGCGGCTGCATTGTAACCTGTGTCTGAGTATTTATGTGACCAGAGGCATGGATAAATACCATTCCGGAGAAGAGTTTGATCCCATCCAAGCTTTATTGGGCAACTGAAATGGACAAATTTATGACCGAATTGACGATAGAGACTAACGACTCGGCCACCACAGACTTAATGCGCCGCGAGACACGGCAACGCAATTGCGCCAGCTCACATTTTTACAACAAAAGTATAAAGATCCAGGCGTCAGCCGAACGTCTTATGACAGAAAAAAGTTGCACAGGTTCCCACCCTTTGGTATAAAAAGTCTGCGCTAGCAAGAACAATCAAGAAGCTCGTCACATCGAGCCCGTTAAAACTTTCCTCGCCCAGCTGTAGTTTCTACCGCTGGGCTTTTTATTTTCCAATCCGCATCCGGATACACAATTTAACATTTGAGTTGTTTTTGTATACAAAACAACTGGTTTGTCCATGAGTAAAAAAACCATTTACACGCCGAAAAGAGTTGATCACTGGTTAACTTGTCACCTAAATTAGGTACAGGTGCGGCGATAAGGATGAGAAGATCATGCTGAAACAACTTGAACAGGCCGAGCAAAAATGGGGCGGAGCCAATGCTTTGGTGGATCAATGGTTGAATAACCGCAGGAAATTGCTGGTTTATTACTGCAAATTAGCCGGACTGGCCCCCTATGAAAACCGTGACAAGTCCCTGCCCTGCGTCGATCAGGTTCGCGGCTTCTGTAATCTGTTGGTGGATTACGTTTCAGAAGGTCATTTCGAGGTCTTCAATAGAGTCGTCGATGCCTGTGACGAACAAGGGCAATCGAACAAGGCACTGGCACAGCAATTACTGCCCAAGATTGTCGAGACGACAGATCAAGCTCTGGACTTCAGTGATAAATACTCCGAGCTGGAAAGCGACGATCTACTCTATCAACTGGATAAAGATCTCGCCGAATTGGTGCACGCCCTGGAGACCCGCTTCCAGTTGGAAGATAGAATGTTGGAAGTGCTGCACAATAAAAAATCAGCACCGACAATCAACTGATACCGTAACGAG
Source organism: Shewanella indica (assembly GCF_033842865.1). Taxonomy (NCBI): domain Bacteria; kingdom Pseudomonadati; phylum Pseudomonadota; class Gammaproteobacteria; order Alteromonadales; family Shewanellaceae; genus Shewanella; species Shewanella indica. The sequence continues at coordinate 2,108,785 of NZ_JAWXXR010000001.1, read as the reverse complement.
TCTGCTGGTTATTGTCGTACCTAATGCCTTATGACTGCCGTTTTCAGACTCCAAAGCCGGCTCTATGTAATGTTCAGATGAGCATTAACAGTGATATCTAGATGGATATTTGGTCGGAATAATGGGGATCGAGCGGAGAAATACTCGATCCTTTCTTTTTATCTGGCAAAGCAAAATCCCGCCCCCTCTCGCAATTTGTTTAAGTTTACAGCTCAAGTGTTATCAGGAGCATGTATTAGCCAAAGCAAACGGTACCTTGATTCGCACCTTCCCTAACAGTTGCATGCCTTGTTATGAAAACGACGCTCATCAAAATGATCAACTTAGTAAAAGGAATTAAACCAGGATGCTGGCGTTCTTTGTTGCCAAGAAGTTATAATCCGGCGCGGATAACACGGAAAAGTAATACCTTACAATCCAACAAAGGACGGATTAATGCGTAAATTGACCCTTGCCTCACTAGCTTGCGCCGGCGCTCTGCTGGCAGGCTGTAGTTCAACCCCGCAACCCATCATAGCCCAGGAAAAAACTGTCGAAGTGAAAGGCCAAACGCTGAAGCTCGGTGGACGCTACTTTTCCGATAAGAAGAAACTGGAACTGACAGTCAATGGTGACCCGATAATGCGCGGCACCTTCCCTCCTTATACTCCAACCCAAAATCTGGGTGGTCGTTATCAAGAGATGGAAATCGATGGCAAGTGCTACTTTGGGTCTGTACTCGGCAGTCAAGGCGGCGCATTTGGCATTATTGCCAGCGCGGTACAATCCTCAAAATCCAGCAATGGTGACAAGTGTGAGATTCTGGTTGACGGTAAAACAGTCGAAAACCTCTATTTCTAACACTCATCCCAACTAGATATATCCGTGTTATCCCGCGTCACATCTGTGAAATTAACTGAAACAGGGCCTAAGTCAAAAAGTCCCATGCCCCTGTTTCACTGGCTAATTTCATCATATTTCATGTAAAAACTTGTGAAATCTCCAATTTGTTCGGCTTTGGATCACAGATAGCTGCCAGCTATTTCCTATAATCCTTCCGCCCTTTCCCAAGGGGCATAGCTTTTACATAAGCAATTAGAAAATAAGAACATTCTCACGTAAAAAGGAACGCATTGCCATGACAGCAACCAGCTATCAGCCAGGAGAGATCCGCGGACTGATCCAGATAGATGCGCTCAAATGCAAAGGGTGTGACGCCTGCAAACAGTTCTGTCCCACCCATGCTATTGAGGGCGCATCCGGTGCCCCCCATAAGATTGATGAAGAGCGTTGCCTGAGCTGCGGCCAGTGTTTGATCAACTGTCCGTTCGGTGCCATTCATGAAACCCAGAGTGCCTTGGATACAGTATTAACCAAGCTCCAGGATCCCAACACTGAAGTGGTCGGCATTCTGGCTCCAGCAGTACGGGTTGCCATAGGTGAAGCCTTCAATCTGCCCAAGGGGCAACTGCTGACCAATAAACTCTATGGCGCCATGCACCAGGCCGGATTCAGGATCTTCGACTGTAACTTCGCCGCCGACCTGACCATTATGGAAGAAGGCTCTGAGTTCATTCACAGGCTGCACGCCAATGTGCGTCAGGAACCAGATGCCGGTAAGCTGCCGCAGTTCACCTCCTGCTGTCCGGGCTGGGTTCGCTTCCTGGAAATCGAATACCCCAACCTGTTGCCACATCTTTCTACCGCCAAGTCGCCGCAGCAGATGGCCGGTACTGTTGCCAAAACTTATGGCGCTAAAGTCTACGATATGACTCCGGAAAAGATCTTCACTGTAGCGGTTATGCCTTGCACTTCGAAAAAACTCGAAGCATCACGTCCAGAGTTCAAATCAGCCTGGCAATTCCACCAACAACACGACAACGATGCCGCACCTTACGCCGATGTGGATGCTGTGCTGACCACCCGCGAGATGGCCGAGCTGCTCAAGCGCCTCAACATCAACCTACCCGATGTGACCGAATATAAGGGTGATAGCCTGTTTTCCCAATACACAGGGGCCGGCACTATTTTCGGTAACACAGGTGGCGTAATGGAAGCCGCGGTGCGTACTGCGCACAAGGTGCTCACAGGCGAAGAACTGGCCAAACTGGAACTGACTCCGGTACGCGGTCTGGAAGGCGTCAAGGAAGCCGAACTCACCATTCATGACAAACAGCTTAAGCAAGATGTGCAGCTGAAAGTCGCCGTGGTGCACGACATGGGCCGCAATATCCGCCCCTTGCTGGAACAGGTGATGGCCGGCACGTCTCCCTACCACTTTATCGAAGTGATGAACTGCGCCGGTGGTTGTGTCAACGGTGGCGGTCAACCTATCAACGGCTCAGGCACATCCTGGGTTGCCCAACTGTAAGGAGTTGCTCATGACAGACAAGTATCAATTTACCGAAGACGGTTTTCTGTTGTCTCGGCGCCGTTTCATGGCTGTGGGCGCAGCCATTCTGGCGGTACTGGCCCTGCCTGTGGGCTGGCTCGGCAGCCGTATCGCCAAGCGCAACGAATACATCAAGGCCAGGGCCGATGCCCTCTATATGGATGATGCCATCGCCAAGTACCGCGTCAGCCACGCCAACCCAGCCATTGCCCGCTATTACAGCGAATTTGGCGGTGAGCCCTTGGGACATCTGTCCCACGAGTTGCTGCATACCCATTTTGTCGATCGCACTAAACTGAAATCCTAAGGAGTCGGCTATGCATCAGGACAATCGTCCCATTCTCAAGCACCCGCTGAATGTTCGGGTGTTCCACTACATTTTGCTGCTGAGCTTCCTGCCACTGGCGGCTACCGGGCTATTGTTGTTCTTTAAACCCTTGAGCGACAGCGCGATGGGGCTGACTTATGACATTCATATTGTTGCCGGTGTCATTATGGCGCTGGATGCGGTGGCTTTCACCCTGATGGCATTCGACCGTGTCGTGCTGTTCACCAACCGGGTGTTCACCTTCGGTGGCAACGATGTAGGCTGGTTTAAGGTACTCGGTGGCTATCCACAGAAGTTTTTGCTGGGCAAAAAAGTTGCCGTACCTCCTATGCGTAAGTACAACTCAGGACAGAAGCTGTTCGGGGTTTGCGTTCTGCTCGGCGGTACTGCACTGATTATCACAGGTCTGGCGCTATGGCTGGTTCCCTATGCAATCCCACGTGATACCGCTTGGTTGCTGGGCATGATCCACCTGGGTTGTGGCCTGCTGCTGACAGCATTTTTGCCCGTGCACCTGTTCCTGGCGGTTTACCGCTTCGACGATTTCAAGGCGATGATGCTGCACGGTAAAGTGCCTTATCACGACGCCGCCGAATACACGCCACTATGGGTACAGGAGGAGGTCGTTCCGGTCTCTACCAAGCACGCCGAGTAACCCTCCCCTTCTTTAAATTCAGGGAGCGCAGTTTGACTGTGCTCCTTTTTTCACAGGAGAGCCACAGATGTCAGGCCCTTTGATATCAGACCCGCTTGTATCGGGCCATGCCGAGACGATTCAAGTCAAAGACTATAACCCCACAGTGAATTTTATTGATGATGACGCCATCTGGTCGTTGCTCAACAATAATCAACACCCCGACAAAGAAGCCGTGCGTCAGGTGTTGGAAAAAGCCCGCCGTTTGCAGGGGCTGACTCTGGAGGAAGTGGCGGTTTTACTGCAAAACCAGGACGCCACTGTAGACGAAGAACTGTTTGCCGTTGCCCGTGGCATTAAGGACGCCATCTATGGCAATCGCATTGTACTGTTCGCTCCCCTGTATGTTTCCAACTACTGCGCCAACGCCTGCAGTTATTGCGGCTTCAGCGCCGACAACCATGAGCTGCCACGCAAGACCCTGAGCGAGCAGGAGCTGATCGCCGAAGTGGAAACCCTGGAGGATATGGGCCACAAAAGGATCCTGGCGGTCTACGGTGAACACCCGCGCAATAACGCCCGCGCCATAGTCGACTCCATCAAGACCATGTACAACGTACGCAAAGGCAAAGGCGGTGAGATCCGCCGCATCAATGTCAACTGCGCCCCCATGGACACAGAAGACTTCAAGCTGCTGAAGACGGCCGCCATAGGCACCTATCAGTGTTTTCAGGAAAGCTACCACAGAACGACCTACGAACAGGTGCACCTCAAAGGCCGCAAGAAGGACTTCCTCTATCGTCTCTACGCCATGCACAGAGCCATGGAAGCCGGTATCGACGATGTGGGCATTGGCGTGCTGTTCGGTCTCTATGACCACAAATTCGAGCTGCTGGCCATGCTCACCCATGTACAGCAACTGGAGCAGGATTGTGGCATAGGCCCACATACCATCTCGTTCCCGCGGATTGAGCCCGCCGATGGCTCCAGTTTGTCGGAGCGGCCACCCTATGTCGTCGATGACGCCACCTTCAAGCGCCTGGTAGCCATTACCCGCCTGGCAGTGCCCTACACAGGGCTGATTATGAGCACCCGTGAAAATGCCGAACTCAGACGTGAACTCCTGAGCCTGGGGGTTTCACAGATCAGTGCCGGCTCACGGACCACCCCAGGTGGCTACAACCAGGAAGACGATGCAGCCCAATTTAGCCTGGGCGATCACCGCAGCATGGATGAAGTGGTATTGGATCTGGTCAAGCATAGCCATTCCATCCCCTCATTCTGCACCGGCTGTTACCGCAAGGGCCGCACCGGCGATCACTTTATCGGCCTGGCCAAGCAGCAGTTTATTGGCAAATTCTGCCAACCCAATGCCCTGATCACCTTCAAGGAATACCTCAACGACTACGCCAGCGAGCAGACCCGCAAAGCCGGTGAGGCACTGATAGCCGCCGAGCTGGATAAACTCAGCCCCGCCAGAAGACGTAATATCGAGGCTTGCCTCACGCGCACCGATGCGGGCGAGAGGGACATCTATCTGTGAAAGGTCGTACCCTGGTACTGGCACCCGGCTGCCGTCTCTATGCCGGGCTGCCAAAACAACAGCTGAAATCGGCACTGAGCCGCGCCCGGCGAGTGGCCCTGCATGCCGGCCACTATGCCAATTTCAGTGAAGGGACGATAGATCAGCTGCTGCGACAAAGACTGCAAAGCCGCCAGCTGTCGCAGCTGTTGATAGTGACGCAAGAACTGGAAAGCGAAGCCGGGCTGGCGTTTGGCAAAATGTTGCGTCCTGAGTCCACCGAGATGGAAATCCTCGAGGAATACCGGGTGTCTCAGCATTGGAGCAAGCAACTCGCCTCCTCCTGGCCTGAGCAGGTGACAGCAGTCAGCAGTAAGCTGGCCGCCAGCGCGCCGCTGCTATTGCTCGATGATCAACTGTTTGTCGGCCACTATGCCCATAGTCCACATCTGGCGCCTTTGGGATTGTGGCTCAAGTTGGACAGCCGCGAGCTGGGGCTGCCACCGGCAGGCCTATGGCAAAGAATGCAAGGCCGCACCAAGGTCGCTGCCACGCCTTGGCAACAGGCGTTATATCGCTACGCCGATGAGCTGGCACAAGTGCTGAAACAGGCAGGAGCCCAGGCATGAAACCGGCAGAGACTCTCGGAAGATTGGAAATCAAGGCGTTATTGGCAGGAGAGGCCGATGACTGGCTGTTTGCCCGTGCCGATGAGGTCAAGCGCCAGTACTTTGGCAAAGAGATCTGGCTCAGAGGCATAGTGGAGTTTTCCAGTTATTGCCGCTGCGACTGTCACTACTGTGGCCTGAGAGCCGCCAATCGCGACATTGAGCGTTACCGGCTCAGCCACCAGGAAATCATCGACTCGGCCCTCAAAGTAGATAAAGCCGGCATCGGCACCCTGGTGCTGCAATCCGGGGAAGACAGCCGCTTTCGCCAGGATGGCATAAGCCGCATCCTCAGCACTATCAAACAGCAAAGCCAGTTGGCCATCACGCTATCTTTGGGTGAACGCAGCCACAGTGAACTGGCGCTCTGGCGCGAAGCCGGCGCCGATCGCTATCTGTTGAAACTGGAAACCCTGGATGCCGAGCTCTATAGCCGCCTGCGTCCGGGAAGAGTGCTGGACAAACGCCTAAAGCTACTGGAAACCCTCAAGAGCCTGGGTTATGAGACAGGTAGCGGCATTATCTGTGGCCTGCCGGGTAGCAAGAGCGATGCCCTGGCTGACGCCCTGTTGGCGCTCTCAGCCATGGAACTGGAGATGTTGGCGGTCGGCCCCTTCGTCAGTCATCCACAAACCCCGCTGGCAAACACGGCCAATGGCAATGTGCTTGAGTGCCAACGGGCCTGCGCCATACTCAGATTGCTTAACCCCGGTGCCAACATACCGGCCACCAGCGCCCTGGATGCCCTGCAAAGCGGCGCTAGGCTCGACTCCCTGAGCCGCGGCTGCAATGTGCTTATGCCCTCGTTCACACCACAGAAAGACAGCAGTAAATACCTTATTTACCCCGGCAAAAATGCCTCCGGCTGCCCGCTGGAACAGCGTCTCGCCGATATCAAACTCAGCCTCAAAGCCCGCGGCTTGCATTGCTCTGCGGACAGAGGCAACGCCAGGAGACAAATTAATGTGTAATTCGGCCCCCAATGCAGCCCCCCGCGGAGTCAGACTGCACATAGTATTGTGTGGTCGTCGCAACGCCGGGAAATCCTCCCTGCTCAATTACTTATCCAACCAGCAGAGTGCCATAGTCTCTGAGACCAAGGGCACCACTACAGATGCGGTGCGCAAGCCCTTTGAGCTGCATCCGGTCGGCCCGGCTACCCTGATAGATACCGCCGGACTGGACGATACCGGCGCCCTGGGGCTTCAGCGAATAGCCGCCAGTCGCCGGGCGTTGCAACAGGCCGATATCGCCGTCTATGTGCTGGATGAACTGGGGTTGGATGAGTTTGACCGCGACTGGCTGTTACTGCTGCAAAGCTGGCAACTGCCGATCCTGGTGGTAGCGAACAAGCAAGATCTGGCGCCGTTGCCCGCAGAGCATCAGCACTGGCTCAACGACCAAGGCATCAAGTTCTTATGCCTGTCGACCCAAGAGGCAAAACACCGGGAAGACTTGGTCGAGCTGCTGGTTCAACTGGTACCGGCCGATTTTCGCCGCGATCCCGTGTTGGCCGCCGACTGTTACCGCACCGGAGAGCAGCTGCTGCTGGTCGCCCCGATAGATTCAGCCGCCCCCAAGGGCAGATTGATTTTGCCCCAGGTGCAGGTTCTCAGAGAAGCGCTGGATAACGGTGCCATCGCCAGCATCTGCCGTGAGTCTGAGCTGGCCACGGCCTTGGCCGCCATGCCCACGCCACCGGCACTGGTAGTAACCGATGCCCAGGCGGTGAGACAAGTGGCCGCTCAGGTACCCGACAGTATTCCGCTGACCACCTTCTCCACCCTGTTTGCCCGGGCCAAGGGCGATCTACCGGCGCAGCTGCAAGGCGCCGAGATGCTCGAAAAGCTTGAGGATGGCGATCGGGTATTGATCGCCGAAGCCTGTAGCCATGAGGTGCAGGATGAAGATATAGGTAGAGTAAAGATCCCGGCGGCCATCGGCAAATTGACCGGCAAGCAGTTGCAGTTCAGCGTCTGTGCTGGCCACGACTTTCCGGCCGATTTGGAACGCTACAAACTGGTAGTCCATTGTGGCGCCTGTATGTTGGGCCGGGCAGAGATGCAGCGGCGCATTCTCGAATGTCGCCGCCGCGGCGTCGCCATCACCAACTACGGGCTGGTACTAGCCAAGGCCAGTGGGGTGCTGAAGCGGATCAGTGCGCCGCTGCTGGCAGCTGACGCCGACGCCAACTAACGCCCCAAACCGCCAGAGGGAAGAACAGCAACAATAGCCCCCACAGCTGTAACCATTTGGGGGCTATGGCTGCCCACTCGGCTCCCATCTGATTCAACTGCAACATTCCCATAATCGCCGGTACCGCCGGGATCACCTGCGACAGCCACACCAAGGGCTCAGGGATCAGCGCCAAGGGCCAGACAAAGCCGCTGACAAACAGAATAGGCATAGAAACCAAGAGTATCACCTGGGTCGGCAATTCGCGCCGCACAAACAGGCAGCTGAGTGCCACCCCGGCGCTGGCCGTGGTCAGTAGAAAAGGCAACATCAGCAACAACACCTGCCCCAGACTCGCCTGCAGACTCACCTGATAGACGTAGTAACACCAGCCAATATAGAGCGCACTGAACAGGCAATAGAGCAGACTGAAGGCCAACACCCGCGCACTGACCAGCATCAAGGGGCTGACCCGGTTCCAATAGCCCGGCTGACGCCATTGCCCGGCGCCGAGTATGCCTGCGCCTATCAACAAGGTCTGGTGCAAAATCAGCAGAAACAAGCCGGGCACCACATAGGGGGTATAACCCAAACCTTTATTAAACGCGGGCACGGCATTGAGTTTAATCGGCGCCAGACTCTGGGCAGCGGTCTCCGGGCTCTGGCCCGAGGCCAATAGTCCCTTGAGTTGGATCTGCTTGCCGGCATCCATACCGACACTCACCAAACCTTCTACCACGGCGGAATAGATCAGGAAGTAACTGGCATCACCGCCGAAGCTCAAGGTCGCGCCCCGTCCCAGTAACAGATCGCGGCGAAAATCAAACGGGATCACCAATAAACCATGGGCGCGGCCATCGGTGACCCAGGCCTTGGCTTCGTCGATGGAGCCGACCCGGCCGACAACCTGAATACGGGCACTGGCATCGGCGTGACGGATAAGCCGCCGTGACAGCGAAGAGTTATCGTGATCCACCACCACCAACTGCTGCTCCGTGGGTACTTGATGCAGATAGGGCAAGGGATAGAGCACAGCATAGAAGAGCACGCCGCCAAACAGGGTCAAAGAGATCGCCTTGTCACGCACCAAGGCGCGCAAATCCAGCCAGATCAGCTGCCATAACGAGAGGGACTTGGCTGTCATAACCTCTCCTCAAGCGGCAACTGCGACTGCAGCACCCTGGCATAACGACGGGCAAAGAACCAACTGGGGATCAACAGCAGCAGAAAGCCGAGATAACCCAGCGCCTGAAGCAGCAAGCTGGTCGGCCCGGCGCCATAGCTCACCAAAGCAACATGCGACTCTATATAGTGGCTTGATGGCATCAACAGACGCCACCACTGCGCCAGCAGCGGCATTTCTCCGGTCGGGAAGGTAATGCCCATAAAGGCAAAGGCGGGTGCAAACAGCGCGGTGCAAAAGCTGATCACCCTGGCGCAGTCGGCCAGCATAAAGAAAATCCCCTGCACCCAGAGCCAAACGCCCATCAACATCAAGAATTGCATCGGCAGCAGCCACAGGAGTTGCCCGGCAATCGGCAGCCCCAGCAGCTGATACAGCAGCACCAAAATAAAGCCGCCATGCAGCAACATAAAGGCGCCGTTGACCATAAACTTACTCAAAAGCACCGAGGGCATACCCAGGCGGAAGCATTCCCCCAGAGTATCCTGGCGCAGCTCACGGTTGAGACTGCCGGCAAAGGCCAGCATGGCAAATAACTGCCACAAAGCGATCAGCACAGGCGGCACCAGGAAGCCGACATAGTTGTTATTGCGGTTGAACAGTGCCGTGGTTTGGGTGCTTACAGGGCTGAGGTGAACCTCAACCTGGGACGGGTTGACACCGGCCGCCAGCTGCTTGAGCCTGGCCACCTGCTGCAAACCATCGGCCAGGGTCAGTTGCAACTGACTGGCCAGCAGTTTGCCCACCAGCAAAAACTGGCCGTTGTAGCGCAGGTCTATGGTGGGAGTATGCCCGGTCAGCAGTTCCTGTTTCAGACCATAGGGCAAGATAACCAAGGCATAGACCTCGCCGCGGCGCATCGCCTCGACCGCCTCGTCCAGCGCCAGATAGCGCCTGGGGGCGGTGACAGGATTAGCCTCAAGATGACGCCCCAGCTCACGACTGAGGCTGGAATTGTCCTGATCCACCAGCGCCACCGGCAACTGCCTGGGCAACCCGGCGGAAAACAACCACCAAAGACAGAGCACACCGATAAGCGGCAGATAGCTTATCAGTGCCAGCTGCCAGGGATCGCGCCAGACAGCCTGCCACTCTCGCCGAAGCAACTTATTCATAATCAAGACTTTTCAAGTAATACTGACATGCCCACCCGTAGATCGGCCACCGGCTCCAGCGGCCTGAGCTCCACTTCAAAGGTACGCATATCAAAGTCGTGGCCACTCTCGGTCGCCCGCCAGGTGGCGAAGTCGCCCAGCACACTGATGTGGCTGACCTCAAACTCGACACTGCGTTGCAGCGCCGGCAGTGTCAGGGTCATACGCTCGCCCTTCTTGAACTGCTTGAGTTGATCCTCTCGCACCTGAAACACGGCCCAGGCATCTGTCATATCCACCAAACTGACCACAGGGAAACCACTGGGTGCCAGCTCGCCCACCTGCAACAGCACCTCGGTGATTTCACCGCCCTTGGGCGCGCGCATCTGGCTGTCGGCGAGTATGGCACTGACCTCTTTCACCGCGCCTTCGGCCATACGGGCATTACCGGCTGCGGCGGCCTTGGTTTCTTCCCGGGCGCCCTCTTCGGTCATTTGGTACATGGCATAGGCGGCCTGCTCGGTATACTTGGCGGCCTGATATTGGGTAAAGGCTTCATCACGCTTTTGCCGGGCAAGTACGCCATCGCGGAACAGGTTTTCTACCCGGTCGAAGGTAGTCTTGGCCAGCTCACTGGCGGCCTTGGCCTTGAGCCACTGCTCGCGGGAGGCGGCAACCTGCTGCTTACGGGCACCGCTGTCGGCTTCCTGCTGCATCGCCTTGGCGGCATCGCGGCCACCCTCGGCCTGCATCAGTTTGGCATTGAGCTCGGGGCTGTCGATAGCAAACAGCAGATCCCCTTCACTGACACTGTCTCCGCGGCGCACCAACACCTGTTCCACCCGGCCCGGCACCTTGGAAGACACATTGTATTCCCTGGCCTCTATCTGCCCCTGTAACAGCTGTGGCTTGGGGGAGTAAGCCAGGATCAGCCCATATACCAGCGCCGCCACTATGGTTACCAGGGCCACTATGGCCACTAAAGGATTAACCCGCATCCTGTATCTCCTGCTTGTCACTGCGTCCGATAAATTCATCCAACTGGCCACTGACCGCCATCAAGCGGGCATAGGCCTGAACATAACGATATTGAGCCGCCAACTGCTTGGTGCGTACGGCACTGAGCTTGAGCTCGGCGTCCACCCTGTCGATGGAGGTAGACAGCCCTTGATTGAAAGCCAGTTCCCGCAGCTTGAGGTTTTCCTCTGCCAGCGCCAGAGAACTGTTCAAGGCATTAACCTCCTCTTCGGCCTGCAGCAGCTGGCGATAGCTCTGATCCACCAACAGACTGAGATCCTGACGGGTTTGTGCCTTGGTGTATCTGGCCTGCAGCAGGGCGCTCTTGGCCGCCTGCACCTTGCCACTGCGACCATCACGGGACAGCAGCGGCACCTTGACCCCGACGCCTACCATCCAGTCGGGTTCGACCTTGGAAAACAGGCTGTCGTCTTCATAGAGGGTGTAGTTACCGTAGAGGAAAACCGTGGGGAAGTATTTTCCCTTTTCCATATCGACCAGGCCCTGAGCCTGGGTCTCTTTCGCTTCCAGCAAGCGCAAGGCTGGATGCTGCTTCAGTGTCAGCTCAGTCAACTGCGGCAATGAAGGGGAGTTTGGCGCCATAAACAGCGGTGACTTGGTGGCGATATCAGTCTGGTGCAACAGGCGTGACAAGGCTATCAGCGCCATCTCATGGCGGCGTTTGGCACTGCCGAGGTCGACCTTGGCCTGATCCAGTGCCACCTGGGCATTGAGGCGCTCGACTCTGGCGATCTGCCCCTGTTGTTCCAGTTTTTCAGCGTGGCTGTAATGCTTTTCCAGCGATGCCACCAGCTGAGCCTGGGTTTGCACCAAAGCCTGGGTCACAGTGACGGCATAATATCTGTCTACCAGTGTGGTAAACAGCTCACGCCGCGCCAACTCCAGTTGCTGCTTCTTCTCAGCCACCTGAGCCGCCTGAATGCCTTGAGCGGCAGAGATCTGGCCACCGGTATAAATCGGCCACATCGCCTGTAAGCTGGCTCGGAACACATCCTGCTCGGTGAAAGGAGTCACAAACATCGAGCCGGGAAGCGAGCCGATAATGCCACCTATGGCCGGCGGCAGAGTGGCGGGATCCATAGAGGCGAGTGGATTGAGATCGCTAAGATCCAGCTCTATCGGTTTTTCCAGCCTGGTATAGCTGCCGTTGATGTTGAGCGATGGCAGATTAAGGTCGCGCCCGGCCTCTTGCTGCGCCTCGGCGCGGCTGACTTCCTGGCCTTCGGCCGCCAGCTTATCGCTCACCTCCAGCAACTGTTGCCAGGCCGAGGCAAAACTATAGTCTGCGGCAAGCGCAGGCTGAGCCGCCAGCGGCCACAACAGCAACCAGGCAAATTTGGTCAATTTCATCTACACCCCTAGAGTAAAAACTCTAATTCCTGAGCAAAAAGGATATCATCCTCGCTTGTCGGCCACCAGTTAACCTTGCTGCGCAGCGGCGCAAGGCCTCCAAGGCCTGTCGAAACAATTGTTAAAAACTAGACAAGCTACTGGATCCTAGTCTTTTTTAAGCTGTATTGAAACTAAGGAAGGTGCGAACCTGCACCGAGGAATAGACACACATCCTAAACTCACGAATTTAGACTTACAAAATTGCGCTGCACTTGGGCGTTGCCGAGAGCCTGTTGACGCAAATTAAAGTGGCCAGCGGCGAGTGGGCTTATGTGAGCCAAGGATGGTGAGCAGACCTTATCCGTGGATGAATTTGGATGCCAGCACCAAATGGTAGTGATTACTCATGACCGCATAAGCGCAAACGTCGATGCAGAATATTGACGACAACTGCCTGATTTTATCCACTACCCAGCCACGTCTATGCCCGTAACTGCGCCCCGACAGTGCATCTTCACCACACAAAAATGCCCTTCTAACGCAACGGTTAATCACGTGGTAAAAGGGCGTACTTTCAGCATCTATCAACTGGCGACGGGCTGTGGTCATAACCAACCTCGATTGAGCTTTGATGGGTATTTCAAAGCCTAGTCAAGCCTGTGCGAAACATCAAAAAGATCTGGCTGTCCTGTCTTTTTCTAAAACAGTTGGCCAGCTTTCCGCTGAAAACTGACCACGCTTCTCAGACCTACTCAAGACTTGTCAGAGTCTTTAAATTATTTAGCATAATTGAACTTAAAAAGGTTTTTCTGATAGCTTACCCGTCCACCCCCAATCTTCTAAAAGTTCAACATAATCATCAATGTCAAATTGTTCATTCTCTAGTGGTGGGTACATATGTGAGTACCCATAACCAAGTTCGTTCAACTCTTTTCTTACTTGGGTAATATCAATATCTTTGCTAAAGATTAACATCCCCATTTTGGCACCAAATCCTTTAACCAAAAGTAGCGACTCGATTACTTCCCCAGAATCCAATGTGACCTTATGTCCAATATCAATGTCCAAATTTAGTTCACTAGATACTTTTATCCAAAAATCAAGCAGTTTCTTATACATACTAAGCCTTTAATCTTCGATTTTCTTTTCTGGTATATGGTTTACTGGGCCAACGTGACCATGAGGCTCACTCCCATTAGCCCTATCTGGATGAGTTTCCAGTCCCCTGACTTGATTTGATGGGAAGGGGTCTGATAGCTCAGCATTTAATTCGGCATATGCATCCATATCACCTTGCGTCACACCACCATTCTTCTTGTCCATTTTAGCCATCTCCACAAGAGCTTGTTTTTCTTTGCTAAAAACTTTACTCCCTTTTATACCAGCCGCAGCGGCATCTCCTATCAGTGGTATGGCACCAATTGCTGCTGCGGCAATATTTACCCCGGTAGGGTTACTTGCGGCTTCTTGAATAGCTTTGATATCACCAACAATCGGAGCCGCATCCATTACAGCATTTACCCCAGCTGATTGTTGCTCAAGGGAAAGCTTCTCCATGCCGGTTGTTCCAACAGGAGAACTTGTTGGCGTATAAGCTAAAACCCCTGTTTTCCCATCCGGATCTACGTATTTATACGGATTATTATTCCCATACGCATACCGGTTAAAGCTATGCACATCCCTGAATCCAACCGGATCATTGGCATAGAACCGCCCAATCAGCGGATCATAGTATCGTGCCTGCATATAGGTCAGGTTCAAGTCCTCATCCTGCAGGTGGCCTGTGTAGCCTATACCGGCCTTGTCTCCCCCCAATCGTTTGCCAAACGGTTCGTAATGACTGCGACTAATGATGTTGCCGGCACTGTCCGATTCTGCAACGACTGACCCCAGCATATCTGTATGCTGATATCTAACTGTGGTTGCTGATACTTGGCTGCATATTAACAGTAACAGCAGCGTTAGGAGTTGAATTATTCGTTCCATGAGTATTCCCCTTACATGTAATCACCGCCGCCGCGAGCTGTCGCAATAGCGCTTTTGCTGCCGCCGTTTCCTGTGCAAGTGACACTGATGTTATACACTGTGCCATTCTTTAATTCTGTTTGTGTGCCACTTGTACCTACCAGGGTAATAGTGCCCATGTTGATACCATTCCGATACTTTTGAATCGTACCGCTGCAGCTCGTGGATGAAGTTGACGACCAGGCTATTCGGTGCGCTGGTACATCCACAATATCAAAACATTCTTGTTTAGGAGGGCATTCACCACCAATCATGGTGTCTGATATATTGATATTCACTGTAGGAGCCGGTACAACAACCGAGGAGGTTGGGTCATCCACTTCAGCAACTATGGTTTTGCCCAAATATATACTGTCAGTCTTCATGCCGTTTTCAGAGACTCGATGTAACAACTGGCCCCCCTGACTGTACACACTGTAACTGTTTTTACCGCTTTCAGTTTTGCGTACCCGACGATTATAGCCATCGTAGCTGTAGTTGATACCTTTGGCTGAGACCATTTGCTGTCCCAGGTTATAGCTGAGCGGGTAACGGCCATTGTGGATGACATTGCCGCGGGTATCGTACGGATTAAAAAATGGACACCCAGCATTAATGGCGTGGTAGCTAGCTTCCGACTATGCTTTGTTTAAGCATTTAACAAGGAGGTTATTATGCCGCGCCCTCGCCGAACTCAAATCAGCCTTGAAGATACGCCCTACTACCACTGTTGCAGCCGCGTGGTGCGGCGAGCCTTTCTGTGTGGTGATGATGCCTACTCGGGTAAAAATTATGACCACCGCCGTGGTTGGGTGGAATCGTTATTGTTTGAACTGGAAGCTGCTTTTGCCATTGATGTGGCGGCATTCGCCATCATGAGTAATCATCTGCATCTGGTGTTGCATATCGATATAGAGACAGCAAACCGATGGACAGACAGAGAAGTGCTTGAGCAATGGCATAAGCTGTTCAAAGGTGATGAGTTAACCCGCAAATTCACCCAGGGTGAGCTGATTGAAGCGCATGAAGTTCCCAGGCTGAAGCATACTATTGCGATTTATCGCAGCAGGTTATGTGACATCAGTTGGTTCATGCGTTGTCTCAACGAACCGATAGCGCGTCAAGCCAATCAGGAAGATAACTGTACCGGCCGATTCTGGGAAGGAAGATTTAAATCACAAGCCTTACTCGATGAAGCCGCGGTGTTAACCTGCATGGCCTACGTTGACCTCAATCCCATCAGAGCCAAGATGGCCGATACGCCTGAGCAGTCGGAACATACCAGCATTCGGCTACGTATTCAGGCAGCCTTGAAATACGAACAACCCGCCAAGCTACTGCCCTTTATTGGAAATGAATGCGATAACCAGCGCAGTGGTATTGCGTTTTGGCTCAAGGATTATCTTGAATTGGTGGATGATACCGGGCGCTGTATTCGCAATGATAAACGTGGCGCGATAGGTGAAAAGAGTGCCAAGCTACTGACGCGGTTGAATATCCCTCATGAGAACTGGCTCAAGCTTACCACTGAATTTGGAAGACTATTTCGTGGACCGGTAGGCACCTTGCAAGAGCTCAGCTGTTACTGCGAACATTTGGAGAAGCGACGACGGCATTTTGCAACCAGTTGCCAGTACTTTCAAACGGCCTGAACCCCACTCTATCTCAACCGCAGTCATTGAAATCCCCTGAACCATGGGTGGGGCTAGCACGGCTCAAATCTCACATTTTTGCGTGAAATCGGTTCGATTTCATCAAACCTCTGCAACTCACGGATATCTTTCTACCTCCGGGTGCTCAAATCCCCTAGCGGTGCTTGAACGCAGACCGAAAGAAGATTAAGTTATTGTTTTAAAGTGGGTGGCTTGATTTTTTTGTTTTAACTGGCTGTCCTATCTTTTAACTGTGTTTCTACCTTAACCTGATGATTTTTATCTAAATCATCAGGGGATTCATCAGTACAGAGCTACTCGGCTTGTCAGAGCCTTATAAAGGTGTGGATATCATGCTTTTTTTAATTTAATTACTATTTGGTTTGTAGATAAAACTATATAAAATTTCATCCTCAGACACTTTCTCAATATTCCTGTGACTCTGAATTCTAAGGTAGCAGTCTATAAAATTCTTTGCATCTTCTGCTGAATTGAAAAGTCCATTTCTGTTAAGTAAGGTGAAAAACTCTTCGAACTCAACTTGTATAGAATTATCTATTTTTGAGGCGAATAATTCTTCCTTTATTGGGTAGTGACCATTGCAATCTATATCAATACCAATAAACCCATCTTCTTTCACAGTAATCTCATCAGCTTTTTTTACTGAGTAAACTTCTATTGTCTCGTAACTAAAATCGTCATCATTTTCATTAAGCCAGTCTAAAACTAGTTTAGCTTTTTCTCTGGTTTGAAAAAGACGATACATTAAATTTTGAGAGTATGAATCCTCAGCTTCCTTGGTAAGTTTTTTGATATTTTCAGGCACGCTATCAGGTAACCAATAGTCCCATGACCTACCACATCCACAGTATATTTTATTTGAAACTCTCAAAATCTTGTTAACTTGATCTGTTGCAAAATAGTAAGTTTGCAAATCCGCTCTTACAACGATAATAGTACCTGATATCACGCTACTTCTCCCTCTCTATGGGCTCTGTGGGGATGTGCTTATCTCCTATACCTGACCTCATACGATCAATATGAATATGTTCCCCTCCTTTCCAGTGGGTAGTGTTCATAAATCTGTGTCATTTGAGTAATATACACCCAAAAGGATATTCAAATGACCAAACCTACATTTGACATGGAAGCCGCCATTGAAGCTCTGCGTGCAGGTAAAGACCTGACCGGCAAAGATGGTATTCTCACACCACTCATTAAACAGCTTACTGAAGCGGCCCTCAATGTTGAGCTCGACCAACATCTTGAAGATAAGCAGCCTGGTAATCGCAGAAATGGCAAGACCAGTAAGACACTGAAGACCGCTACCGGTAGCTTTGAGCTGCATACTCCGCGTGACCGAGATGGCACCTTCGAGCCTCAGGTTGTAAAAAAGAACCAGACATACCTGACCGATGAGATGGAGCGGAAAATCATTGCGCTATTTTCACTGGGCACAAGTTATCAGGATATTCGTGCCCATATCGCCGATATCTACAGCATTGAAGTCCCCAATGGCACCATCAGCGCCATTACTGATAAACTGCTACCTGAGCTTCAGGCTTGGCGTGAACGTGATTTAGAAGCCCTGTATCCCATCCTCTGGCTTGATGCTATTCACTATAAAATCAAAGAGAATGGCCGCTTTGTCAGCAAAGCTGTGTACACCATTCTGGCGCTCAATGTAGAAGGAAAAAAGGAGCTGTTGGGCTTGTATATCTCAGACACTGAAGGTGCACATCAGTGGCTAAGTATACTAACCGATCTTCATAGTCGCGGTATTAAAGACATCCTGATTGCCTGTGTTGATGGCCTTAAAGGCTTCCCTGAAGCCATTGAAACCATTTACCCACATACAGAGGTGCAGTCATGCATCATTCATCAAATTCGTAACTCAATGAAATACGTAGCGTCTAAAAACCAGAAGGCGTTTATGGCTGATTTAAAGTGTGTCTATAAAGCCACAACCCTCAATGCAGCTGAGATGGCGCTGGACGAGCTGGAAGCCAAATGGGGCGACAAATATCCTGTGGTCATCAAGTCCTGGCGCAACAAGTGGGCGCTGTTATCGACCTATTTTAAGTACCCGGAATACGTGCGTAAGGCTATCTACACCACGAACGCGGTTGAGGCCGTACATCGTCAGTTTCGTAAACTGACGAAAACCAAGGGTGGTTTTGCCAACGAGAACAGTTTACTCAAACTGCTCTACGCCGGTATATTGAAGGCTCAGGAGCGGTGGTCACACCCGATTCAAAACTGGAATTTAACGCTATCTCAGCTGTCCATCCATTTTGAAGGACGACTGGATGCTCACATCGATCTGTGATTTTTAACGTGACACAGAATTTTGAACACCCTCTTCCAGTGGTTTTCATTTCCACCTCCCTGTCTTCCTTTTTCTCCTCTGTGATCTGAGGTTTTATTCCCCATTTCCTCTGCTAAATCTATGTATGCATCAGCATCATCATTACTTAATCTATTCCCTCTTCGAGTATCACCATTTAACATGTCTTGTAATGCTCTTTCCTCGCTGGAATGAGGACCAGTTTTTCCTTCATTATTTGATTGATTTTCTGAGTTTCCCTGCTCTGCAGTCAATATGATTGCAACTACTGCAACTATCGGATTGCCGGTCCTGATTGCACCAGAAACCACATCTTGCTTGGTGATGTTTGGGGCTTTAACGTTTCCGCCCGTTTGTCCCACTACTGGCGGAGGCGGTGCAAATAAGGCTAAAGCAAACTCCCCATCCGGATCCACATATTTATATGGATTATTATTGGCATACGTATACCGATTAAACGAATACACATCCCTGAACCCAACCGGATCATCCGCATAGAACCGCCCAATCAGCGGATCATAGTATCGTGCCTGCATATAGGTCAGGTTCAAGTCCTCATCCTGCAGGTGGCCTGTGTAGCCTATACCGGCCTTGTCTCCCCCCAATCGTTTGCCAAACGGCTCGTAATGACTGCGACTGGTGATGTTGCCGGCACTGTCCGATTCTGCAACGACTGACCCCAGCATATCTGTATGCTGATATCTAACTGTGGTTGCTGATACTTGGCTGCATACTAACAGTAACAGCAGCGTTAGGAGTTGAATTATTCGTTCCATGAGTATTCCCCTTACATGTAATCACCGCCGCCGCTACTGCCGCCGCGAGCTGTCGCAATAGCGCTTTTGCTGCCGCCGTTTCCTGTGCAAGTGACACTGATGTTATACACTGTGCCATTCTTTAATTCTGTTTGTGTGCCACTTGTACCTACCAGGGTAATAGTGCCCATGTTGATACCATTCCGATACTTTTGAATCGTACCGCTGCAGCTCGTGGATGAAGTTGACGACCAGGCTATTCGGTGCGCTGGTACATCCACAATATCAAAACATTCTTGTTTAGGAGGGCATTCACCACCAATCATGGTGTCTGATATATTGATATTCACTGTAGGAGCCGGCACAACAACCGAGGAGGTTGGGTCATCCACTTCAGCAACTATGGTTTTGCCCAAATATATACTGTCAGTCTTCATGCCGTTTTCAGAGACTCGATGTAACAACTGGCCCCCCTGACTGTACACACTGTAGCTGTTTTTACCGCTTTCAGTTTTGCGTACCCGACGATTATGACCATCGTAGCTGTAGTTGATACCTTTGGCTGAGACCATTTGCTGTCCCTGGTTATAGCTGAGCGGGTAACGGCCATTGTGGATGACATTGCCGCGGGTATCGTACTGATAACCATAAGCGTAGGCACCGCTCAATTTACTCAACTGATTCAGGTTGTTATAGCTATAGCCTATGTTGACGTTATTCAGTGTGCGGCTGAGGATATTCCCCTTACCGTCGTAGGTATAACGACCTGTACCCCAGCGGCCATCGGCACTGAGCAAGCGGTCAACACCGTCGTAAACCAGATTGTCAATATCATTGTTTCTGTCCACCCAATCGATGAGGCGAACCAGGTTGTCGTTGCCATCGTAGCTGGGGTCGAGTTTGTTCTTTATCACGCCGCTCTTGCTGTCGGTGAGCAAATCGATTCGGCCACTGGTATCCATCTCGACATTGCGAACAATGCCATTCCCGAATGTAAATTGTTTCACCTGGCCGTTGGGATGATAACTCACGCCTGTGACATAACTGCCGGCCTTGGTCGCTTGCCCCAAGGCATTGGGAGCAAAATCAACCAATGCACCTGATGGGTACTTCAATGAACTGACGGCTCCCAGATTGTTGTATTCCCAATCCAGTACGAAAGACTTGCCGTCCAGACTCAGGGTTTCTTTATCGATTGCATTTTGGCTGTTGTATAAGTAGCTCCAGCTGATATTACCGGCAGTCAAGGCTCTCAGATTGCCGTTGGCGTCGTAGTTGTAAGTTCTATCCGGTGTAGTATCCGGGAAATTTTCGGTTCGCAATTGCCCCAAATTATCGTAGCCCAGCAACGTTTTGTGGCTGGCCGGGACTGAAGCAGCATCACAACTGGTACTGCTGCCATTGGTGCCCAGGGCCCGCCATATCTGTTGACGCTGGGCATTGTAACCATAAGCCGTAATACCGGTTTCGGGGCGAACAGACTTACACAACTGTTGATAGTTGTCGTATAGCCGTTTTTCGGTGATATTGCCCTGACGAATTGAGGTAACTTGTGCAAATTCGTTGTAATCCAGGCTGATATCATCAGTGTTTGGAGCTTCAATCAACAGTGGTTTGTCATAGGTCGGTTGACCATAGGCCAGATAGGTTGTAGTGATGGTGTTTCCTTCACTGTCCGTAACGGCTACTTTGTTTCCGGCCAAATAATCGCGGCTACTGCTGCTGTTATCACTGGTACGCGTTTGAGTGACTATTCGCCCCAAGACATCATATTCTGTTGCCATTCCCACCCGGCTGACGGCATTGCTGCTTGGGAAGCTTGCCAAGGTTTGACGGTTTTCATGGTCGTACTCAAAGGCCTGATAGCGCGTTGTTGCCCCATTGGCGATATCCCGCTCCCGGGTAAATACCGGGCGCAACAGTGCATCATGGTAGACCCGTTTTTCGTAATTACCCTGGCTGATACTTTGACGCAAACTGCCCGCAGCTATCCCACTGCCGGAAATACCGTCATTGGCCGTTGTGACCGTTGCATAACTGATAACTTTGTCTGCCCACTTGGGGTCGGCATAGTCGATTTTGGTTAGCCAACCAATAGGGTTGTAACTGTAGGAGGCCTTATTGCCATTAAAGTCTGTTACGCTCTTGGTGGTGCCATCCGCATTGACTTCCAACAGGGCCACCATGGTGTTGGCGGTACTGCCGTTGACCGTCGTACAACCATTGGTGGTGGCGCAGGGAAGCGTTATCTTGCGCGCCTTACCGCGGTAATAGTTTTCAAACTTCTCGTAACGGTTTGAACCGTTATAACTGGTTTGGAGTAAATTGCCGTCTGTATGATAAGTGTTTGTGGATATGTGTTTCCCTGCAATCCAACTACGGTAAACTTGACCGATCCCATTTCCCGACGTGTAAAACTCTTGCCGATTGGCTTCTTTCCAGTTCACGCCATCACGGGAAACCATGACTCCAGCCGGTACGTTAAGCAGATTGATCGCCGTATTATGGTGATATAAATTTTTGTAATACAAAGTATCACCTTGTGAAGATGAATGCTCTTTCATTATCAAAGGAGCTTCATA
This sequence comes from Shewanella indica, assembly GCF_033842865.1. Taxonomy (NCBI): domain Bacteria; kingdom Pseudomonadati; phylum Pseudomonadota; class Gammaproteobacteria; order Alteromonadales; family Shewanellaceae; genus Shewanella; species Shewanella indica. The sequence goes on along the minus strand of NZ_JAWXXR010000001.1, from coordinate 2,087,100 downwards.
GGTATTAAACGATACAGTCTCAGTCAAATAGTTTGTTGTGGTAGAACTTTCTCTTTGTTTGTTAATAATTTTCTTTTCCAATACTCTTTGAGAAGAAGTGTAATCGTTGTAAACATTGCTTTTTCCTCGATATTTACCTTTTTGCTTGGTATATTCTCGATGCGAGATTAACTCGCCAGAAGCACTTACAATTCTTTCAAACAGTAAACTCTGCTCACTCCAGTCGAAACGTCTTGAAAAATACATTTCTTGCTTATCACCTATTGGTGATTTTATAGTCGTGCGCTTAAGATCTCCTATATCAACGGATGGAAAGTCTGCCGCATCAAGGCCATAAATGGCATGTTTTTCCTCTCCTTGGAAGGCCCCTATGTTACGGGAGTATGAGTAATCCCATGTTAGAGTTTTTCCTTCTAGGTCAATTAACTGTTTTTGAGTGAGGGAAAACATGGCGCTACATTTTGGTATATAATAACCAACCATATTTTGAGGCCATCTATTGGGGTTGGGTCTGGGAATTTTGGGGACTTCGGTTCGGCCATGATAAGTTTCTGATAGTACAAATTTGCCTTTCATCCCATCAGGGTGAATCATTTCAATAAAAGGACCGGAATATACAGCCGGACAAAAACTGGTCATGGGTGCCTGTGTATGTTCCCCCATAACTCTGGGGTTCCAAAAGTTATTACCTGGTTGGTTTGCCGTCTTTTCATGCTTGAATAGCCAAAATTTTCCATCAGGCTGAGTCACTTTATTGAGAGTTGCTATTCCGTTAAGATCATAAGCGTAGTTATAAGTTTTTCCTGCATGGCTTGCACTTGAAATATATCCCAAAGAGTTATAGCCAAAGCTTATTTTTCGACCATCATTAGCCTCGATGGTTGTTATTTTACCTCCATTGTATGAGTACTTTACCCAATTCCCACTTCTATCTTCTATTTTACTCACCAACATAAAAATAGTGAACTTGTTTACTAAAACACCAGGGGAAGAAGTTGAATCTGGTAAAGTTGGTGGCGGACAAGGATTATATATTCCACAAGGTTGAGAAGGAGTACTGGGATGATACTCCATTTCTTTAATGCTTTTAACTCTTTTTTCTACGTCGAAATAGTAAATAATACCACTATCATCTACAACCTTAAATCCTTCATGTCCATTTGGAGTATTATAACAAGAGATAGAATAGTCATTTGCAGTGATTTTTTTACCATTTGAGTCAAGTAGAATTTTCTGTGAGCCTTTTCCTGGGATAGATATTGAATCCCCACCCCAATAATCTCTTTCTCTAACATGAGCAGTTCCAGCTCCACTTGTGATGGTAAATCCATTGCCACTCAGATCAGAAGAGGCGTTGTTGATCAAATCATTCGCTTGAACGCAACTACCCCTAGGCTTTCAGCTGCTTTACGAGATTTTCTGGCGAACAGGCATACCCAGTCTTATGACTTTGTTTAATGCCTTAACCCCTGCCAATGCCTCACCCACCTGCCCGTTATAGTCACGCAAACTTAATTTGGCGCTAATGAGTTGTTTGTAGCGATACATGGCGGTCTCAGATAAGGAACGCTGATGGTAGTGATTCATCAATTTCCATTGCTTCAACTCTCCGGCCTTAAGTGCATCCACAGCTTCATTTCGAGGATGCCCTGGTTCCCAGTATCCGGCATTTGAGCGGGGTGGAATCGTTGGCTTCGCCTGCTTTCGTCGCAATAATTTATGACAAGCTTTAGTATCGTAAGCCCCGTCAGCGGAGACTTGTCTAAGCTTGCGTCTTAGGGGAGCCAGTAACGCTGGAAATACTTCATTATCTGCTACAGTTTCAAGGCTTGTTTGCGCACCGATAATTTCATGTGTAGCGGCATTGATAGCCAAATGAAGCTTGCGCCAAACCCGACGTTTTTCTTTGCCATGCTTACGCATTTTCCATTCACCTTCGCCATACACTTTGAGGCCTGTGGCATCGACGACAACATGCGCTACCGCACCTCTTGAGGGATTGCGGTACTTGACGTTCACCGTCTTGGCGCGTTTACTGATACAGCTGTAGTCTGGAGCAATTAACGGTATTTTCATCAGCTGAAATAGGGAGTTGATGAACCCTTCGGTCGCACGTAATGACAGCTTAAAAATCCCTTTGAGCATCAAGGCGGTTTCGATGGCGGTGTCGCTGAATTGAAAGCCACGGCCACGACCGCCGTGATGCTGCGTGCAATGCCAAGTATTAATCGCCGCCTCGTCTAACCAGAAGGTGACCGAACCACGGTTGACTAATGCCTGATTATATTGCTTCCAATTGGTGATATTGCGTGCTGACTTACCCATGAAACTGACCGAAGACCTGTTATGCAAGATCAGATCATGGAAAGCGAAAAAGGTTCCGCTTATTTAGGCAACAACGCCATCAGAAGAACAAGCGGTTCCCCTTAACCAACCATTGAATTGGCGGGTAGCAGAGCCACTAGTCTCGGGTGTTTTACCTTTTTCCGAAACAAAGGACGATCTAATATGAGGTACTTGTAAGCTCCAAGATGCAAATTCCCTAGAGTCTGAAAACCAACTATCGGGCCCGGATAATACCCTTACTAATTGCACAGGAAGTTTACTATTACCAGGAATGTTAATGTCTGTTTGGGTAAAGCTAATTCCTCCCATAGCGGGATCGAATTGATCTCCCAATAACCCAGTCGTATGGGAAGCCAAGTTAGGCTCTATATTGAAAGTATCGATGAGATCTATACCCACTCTATCGGCATAAAGTGACACCGCTGTTGAGGCTTGGATCTCACATGCATAAAAATTGATACTCATGGTGAGAAATACCAAGAATGACGTCCTTTTCATAACAACTCCACTTCCATTGAATCATTAATATTTGCAACCTTACTTAATAGGTATCAAAAAAGCTACCATCCTGCAAATCATTTGATTACATTTTGTTTTGCACTTGCAACTTAAAAGTAAATCAAGCTCTATGTAACGTACATTATGTGGTTTTGTTTGCTATATCCGTACCGTACTCTGTATGGGGTGCTTGTGGTAAAACAAGCTGTTATAAACCCATCCATAGGCGCTCGACGAAAACATCTGACTTACAGGGACGCAGGAAATACAAAATCTGTCAGGAACAAAATTAGACCCTGTTTTCGACGGTCACAGTTCCACCTGTGCCTGGAATTAAGCGTATATCTGCAGATCTCTCAAATGTTTCACAAGCTACTCAGTGCCAAAAGAACTGCCCTGTCACCCTCAATATCGCCGAGATCCATTAACGCAAATAACATGGCCAGCGGTGAGTGGGCTTATGGGCGTGAGCCAAGGATGGCGAGCAGACCTTATCCATGGATGAATTTGGATGCCAAAAGCAACGCCAGTCGAATCCAGAGCGAGTATCACCTCGCGGACGAGCTAGCGTGTGTGAAACAGGATGTTGAGCTGGCTCAGAGTCACATAGATGTGACTCTGAGCGTCTGAAGCGATAGTTATTTGCACCATTAGGCCGCCACAGCGGCTATCAACTTCACCCAAGAGCAATGCATGAACCAGCGCTAAACTCAGCTGCCGAATCAGGGATTCGACAGCATTTCTCAGGCTGTGCCGCCGACCGTCAGACGGTCCAGTTTAAGCGTTGGCTGCCCAACCCCGACCGGGACACTCTGGCCGTCTTTGCCGCAGACGCCGACGCCTTTGTCGAGTTCAAGATCTGTACCCACCATGGAGATCTGCCCCATGGCTTCCGGGCCGTTGCCTATCAGGGTCGCGCCCTTCACCGGACTGGTGATCTCGCCGTTTTCAATCAGGTAGGCTTCAGAGGCCGAGAACACAAACTTACCCGAGGTGATATCCACCTGACCGCCACCGAAGTTGGGGGCGTAGAGGCCTTTTTTCACCGACTTGATGATATCGGCGGGCGCCGACTCACCGGCCAGCATATAGGTGTTGGTCATCCGCGGCATAGGCAAGTGAGCATATGATTCGCGGCGGCCATTCCCGGTGGGCTTTTGCCCCATCAGGCGGGCATTGAGCTTGTCCTGCATATAGCCCTTGAGAATGCCGTTCTCAATCAGCACTGTCTTGTGCGCCGGGGTACCTTCATCATCTATGGTCAGCGAGCCACGGCGGTTTTCCAACGTGCCATCGTCCACCACAGTGACCAACTTGGAGGCCACCTGCTGGCCAATCTTACCGCTGAAGGCGCTGCTGCCCTTACGGTTGAAGTCACCTTCCAGACCGTGGCCAACCGCTTCATGCAACAAGACTCCGGGCCAACCTGCGCCCAGAACCACAGGCATTTCACCGGCAGGGGCGTCTATCGCCTTTAGGTTGACCTGCGCCTGACGCACGGCCTCGCGGGCAAAGGCAAAACACATGGGCAAGCCGTCATCAGCGGCAGCCATCAGGGTTTGATAGTGGTGACGACCACCACCACCGGCGCCGCCCCGTTCACGGCGGCCGTTTTCTTCGAGGATCACCGAGCAATTGAAGCGGACCAGCGGCCGGATATCCGCCGCCAGAGTACCATCGCTGGCAGCTACCAGTATCTCTTCATGCACCCCGGCCAGGCTGACCACCACTTGAATGATGCGGCTATCCAGGCTGCGGATATAGGCATCCGCTTCCTTGAGCAGGGCAATTTTACGGCCCTCTTCCAGTGCCGCTATCGGATCTTCACTCAGATACAGCGCCTTGGCGCCGCGGCGCTTCCAGGCCTGAGTTTGATAGCTGCCCCCAGTCTGGGCTATGCCTCTGGCGGCATCGGCGGCGGCAGCCAAGGCTTTGGGGGTTATCTCATCGGCGTAGGCGAAACCTGTCTTTTCACCACTGATGGCTCGGACACCGACACCGCGCTCAATATGAAAACTGCCTTCCTTGACTATGCCATCTTCCAGCACCCAGGTTTCATGACGGCTGCCCTGAAAATAGAGATCGGAAAAATCCACCTGGTGTTGGTGGATTCGCTCCAGGTAAGTTTGCAGATCGTCGAGGTGCAGTCCCTCTTGCAGTAAACTCTGTCCCACTTGGGTTAAAAATGGCATTGGGTCTCTCTCAATCCGGCCCTGTGGCCTTGTTGGTTATTTCCGCTTGCCGTCGCCCAGTTGCGGCGGCAAAAATCTATTGTGTGTCTCTACGGGCATGGCGCTGCGCACCCGCGCTAACTCGGCCTTGTCCAAACGCGCCTGCACCCAGCCTGTGCCTTCGGCCTTCTGCGCCAGAATACGTCCCCAAGGGTCGACTATCATGCTCTGGCCCCAGGTCTCGCGGCTTCCTTGATTATGCTGGCCCCATTGCGCCGCCGCCAGTATAAAACACTGGGTTTCTATCGCCCTGGCTCTGAGCAGCACTTCCCAGTGCGCCTCGCCTGTCACCTTGGTAAAGGCCGAGGGCAAGGCGATAATCTCGGCTCCTTGCAAACGCAGCGCCCGAAACAGATCTGGGAAACGCAGATCATAACAGATAGCCAGGCCGATGCGGCCAAAAGGGGTATCCACCACGCTTATCCGCTCACCCGGGCAAAAGGTATCGCTCTCACTGTATTGGCCTGTACCGTCGGTCACTTCCGCGTCAAACAGATGCAGCTTGTCGTAGTCGCCGAGTACCTGCCCCTGATCATTAAACAGATAACAGCGGCTGTAAACCCGGCCATCGCCACTGGCTACCGGAATAGAGCCGGCCAGCAGGAATACCTGAAACTGGGTGGCAAGTTCGGCCAAGCGCCGTTTGAGCGGGCTTTGCCCAGGCTCACCGGCCCAGGCCAACTGCATGCTCTCATGGCCGCCGAACAGCAGGCTGCACTCGGGCAGCACCACGAGTTGGGGTTCATTGTCTTGGCGGGGAAGAGTCTCAAGCTGCGAGACGATAAATTGCAGGTTCTGTTCCGGCTCGCGGCAACTCTGACACTGTAGCAGACTGACTTGCATGTTCGACTTCCTGTTTCACTGGCACTTCTGTCTTGGGTTCACTCGGCGATTTGAGCGGCAGCGGCGTGACTTTATCGGCTTGAGGCAAAGGTTTTTCAGCCTCAGCGCCGACACCCTCTTCAACAACCCTCACTGGGTTACTGTTAAGCGCTTTGGCTTTGTTGTCCGCCTTGACTTGATCGCCTTGGCCTGCATCCGTGGCCGCAGGCTCATCGTCCTGCACTTGAGTCTGGTCTTTCTCAGGCGCCGACTTGGGTTGCCGTGGCAATACAGACTCAGGGATCTCTATCTCTTTGCTCTTTCGCTCCAACTCTTCCAGCTTGGGGTCTGACATGGTGCCGGTCAAGCGGAAACGTATCTCTGAAATAATCTCAATTACGGGTTCCAGCACCTTGGTCAGGGCAAAAGCCCCCAGGCCCATGGTCCAGGCGCTGGTACTGAGCAGCACAACAGTCGGCACGCTGGAGGCCAGTTGCGGCACAAAGCGAATATCATAGTTGAGGCTCTCGGTAACCAGATCGGTATAGCCGCGCACCTTCATGTTACCGGCAATGGCATCCATCTCGGTATTGGTGGTCTTGAGCACCCCGTTCTCCAGGGTCAGATCGCCGCCAAAGGAGTTGTAATACAGGCCCTTGCCAAACACATCGGTAAAGTCCAGTGACAACTTGCGTAAAAGCGAGTCCAGACTAAAGAGAGAGAAGATCCGCGCCCCCTTGTCACTGAGCTGTTCGATATGCCCCTTGCCGAGATCGAAACGAACTTTACCGCTGAGACTCTCCAGATTAAACGCCAGCGGTGCACCCAGCCAGTTGAGCTCGGCCTTGACCTCCAGCGGCGAGTCTTTCACGCCTGGATCCAGTCCCAAGCGAGTAGCCAACAGATCAAATTTATCTCCCTTGAGATTGAGTTCAACCTGGGTCCGGTTGTTACCGCCACGGCTCAGCCATTCCCCCTTACCCTGCAAACTGGCATCCTCGCTGCTGAGCGCCAGAGTCTGGATCTGATAGCCCGTCGCCGACGGGCTAGCTTGCAACAACAAACGCCCCAGTGCCATATCCTGATAGCGGAAATCATCCACCTCCACCGCCAGCGGCGGCAGGTCACTGTCCTGAGGCAGATTGGTTTCAGGCTCGGGCTCGGATTGCGCTTTGGACTCAGGCTCAGCCGCTATCGGATTCAGATACAGGCGCGAGGCCACCAGCTTCAATCCTTGGCTGTACCAATCCGGGTAGATCTCTACCCGACCGGCAAACTCCGGCGACAGTCCCTCTATCTGCCAGGCATGCTCTCCGGGGCGGGCACTGAGTTGCAACTCGGTAAAGCGCTGCCCCAGCAGCTCGAGCTGTTTCACTCTGGCCTCTATCCCCTTGAGCGGCGGGAAAAAAGCTTTATCTGCTGCAATGCTTGTGGTACCGGCCGTGCTCTCGGTTTGAGTCGCGGCTTGAACTGGGTTTTGGCTCTCGGCAGCAGCCTTTTCGTCATGGTTGCCACTGCCGACAAAGGCATTGATCAGCGGCTGCCACTGGGCAAAATCCACCTCATCCAGGGCCAGCCGTAAGTGACCATCCTGTTTTTGCAACTGATCACCGCTGCGATAGAGGCGCCCCAGCAGCAGGTCATAGTGTTTCAGACCCTTACCTGAGTCGGCATCAAAGCCACCCCAGAATTCGGCCTTATCCCCCAGACGCACGCCCAGGGAGCTGGTCTTGTTGTCACCGAGCAGCTCGGCCTTGAGCGTCAGCGCCTGCCCGGGCGCCTTTTGATAAGGCGGCGGCAGCAGCAACTCCGTCTGCTTGAGATCGGCATTGACATTGGCTTGAATTCGATAGCCTATCTCATCAAAAATCAGCTTCAAATTCCCCTGCCAATCCAACGCGCCCTGATAAAAATCGCTGAGAGGGTAGTCCAGCTCGGACGGCAAGTTGGCGAGGTTCCACTGGCCCTTGAGCCTGGCATTGAGCCCCATATTCTGGTTGACCTTGCCGGTATCAAAACCAAACTGCAACGGCTGGCCGAACAGGCTGGCACTCAAGCCTTCGCCCTTGACCACCTCATTATGAAAACTCACCTTGCCGTTGACTTTATCCAGCAGCACCCCGGGCTCACGAATATAAATCGGCACCCCGGCGAACTGGACATCACCGAGGATTTGCGCCTCTTCACCGTCATAGAGCGGAATACTGAGATCCAGCTTACCGCTGACAGGCCCCTGAACCTGCACCACATCCAGAGTGATACCGACACTGTCTTTAAGCGGCGAGCGCTGCAACACCTCGGTGGCATCCTGCCCTTGAGTCGCCAGTTGCGCCTCAACCCGCAGCAGACTCTGGTGATCCATCTTGGGGATATAGACATGGGCGCCATCGGCCGCCACATTCAACAGCTTGCCCTTGTTAACCCAGAGATCCATCCGGGCATTTTCAAATAGCGCCTTGAGACTCAAGTCGGTCACCGCCGGCCAATCCGGCTGGAAGGCATATTCGGCGTGGGTCAGATTGAACCCTGCCTGAAACACCCCGGAATGATCCTGATAAGGAAATCCGGCCAACTCACCGTGCCAGACCACGGCGGCATCATCGCTGCGACCGGCCTTGATGGCGCCTTCCAGATAATCGGCCAGTGACTCACCCATGGCATGGCGCGGGAAATAACGCCCGGCATTGGCGGCGTTGAGCAGTTTGACCCGGGAAGACAGCGCCAGGTGCGGCTTGTCGGCCAGCAGCAAACGCATAGAGGCGTCCAGGCTGATGTCGTCATTGCCCAGATGCAATGCCGGCACCATCAGCGCCTGACTATCGAGCGAGAAGCCCAGCTCAAAGGCATCGGCGCGAAAACTGAGCGGCGCCTTGAAACCGTCGCCAAAGTCCAGTTTATAGTCCTGGGTAGGCAGTGTTGCGCTGAGGAAGTTGTTCCGCCAACCCAGAGAAAGATCGATTGGTGTGCTGCCAGGGATGGACTCGGAAGGCTGCCAGCTGACCCGCTCCAGCGCCACTTTGGCCTGCAGTTCACCGTCCTTGGGCCGATAGATAGCCAGAGGACCGAGCTTGCCCTGAGGCTTGAGTTGCTGCCAAGTATGCAAGCCGTCCAAAGGCATGCCGGGAATCAGCGGCAACAGAGGTAACAGACTATCAAATTGCAGTTCATTGAGTTTGCCATAAAGTTCCCCGGCGGTTTCCATGGCGTGAAACTCCAGCTTGGGCCAGGGCTTGTCATTGGTTGCCAGTTTGAGCTCACTGCTGTCCAGGCGCCAGCCGTCGGCTATGGGCTGCCAGGCAATCACACCGCCATCTATGGCAAATTTTTGTGGCTCATCTCTGAGTGACCAGCGCAGCCAGCTGGGCAACAGCTTGATCACCCCGGATTCCAGGCCGCGGTTGGCAAAGCCTACCCAGGCCTCCAGGTTGACCACCCCCTCCAGCGGCAACTTGGCCTGGGGGTTATAAGGATTGGGTTGGCGTGAGGCCCACTTGCCGAGATCCAGCGACTGCGCCTGCAGATAGGCCTGGCCCTTGATACTATCTGGCTTGTAGCCATCACCTTTGAGATCCAGCCTTAGAGTGAGTTGTTCGGTCGCCGTTGCCAGCTCATCCAGATAGAGGGCGCCGCGGCCCTGGTGCAACTTGCCGCTATTGCGCCAACTGAGGTCCCGCAGATGAATGGGGCGATAATCATGGCTGCTGGACAACAGCTGCACACTGGCATCGCGGATAGAGAAACGGTCCAACTGTTCCAGCAGCAAGGCATAGAGCCAGTCGATATTGGTGGCAGGGGCAGATTTACTTTCAGCATCAAGAGTCGCGGTCGATTTCTGCCCCAGATGATCCAGATCCAGCGCCAGTTGCACCCCGTCGAAGATCACATCCTCCACTTGCGGGCCGGCGGTCATCAGGCTCTGCCAGAAATCCAGCTTAACATCGACCTTGTCGACCATGAGTGTCACCGGCAAACGCTCCTGCGGCGGCAACACCAAGCCCTCAACCGTCAACGCCGGGCCGAAGGCCTGCCAGCGGGCGGACAGGCTGCCTATCTTGACCTCGACGCCATATTCGCGCTCAACATAGTCGGCCAGTTGCTGCTTGGCTTCATCCAGTTGCGGCAATAGCCCACGGATGAGGCTCACCATCAAGGCAAACAGCACCAAGGTCACGGCCAAGGTGCGCCAGCAATAGCGGCCGAGGGTTCGAGGGCAAAAAGACAGCCGCACTAGACCATCACCACATCATATTTACTCTGCACATACATGGGCTCGCAGTGAATGCGAATACGCTTGCCGATATAGACTTCGAGTTCAGCCACCAGGTGGTTCTCGTCATCGGACAGGCAGGCGTGTACCGCTGGGGCACAGTAAATCAGGAATTCATCGGCATCGTAGGTGCGGTTGAGACGGATGATCTCGCGGAAGATCTCAAAGGAAACGGTATCCACTGTTTTCATCGAGCCGGTACCACGGCAGGCAGGACACTCGCCACAAAGCACATGCTCCAGGCTCTCGCGGGTGCGCTTGCGGGTCATTTCTACCAGGCCGAGGCCGGAAAAACCAGAGATATTGGTCTTGACCCTATCATTGGCCAACGCCGTGGCCAGGCTGTTGAGCACCCTTTGCTTGTGCTCATCCTGCAACATATCGATAAAGTCGATAATAATGATGCCGCCCAGATTGCGCAGCCGCAGCTGACGGGCAATCGCCTGGGTCGCTTCCAGGTTGGTGTTGAATATGGTTTCTTCGAGGTTACGGTGGCCGACAAAGGCCCCTGTGTTAATGTCCACAGTGGTCATGGCTTCTGTCTGGTCGATGATCAAATAGCCGCCGGACTTGAGTTCCACCTTACGCTCCAGCGCCCGCTGAATCTCATTCTCCACATCGTAGAGATCGAAAATCGGCGCCGGGCCACTGTAGTGTTCTATCTTATCGGCAATGTCCGGCATGAACTCCTGGGCGAAATGCAGCAGCTCCTCGAAGGTGTGGCCCGAGTCCACCTGAATGCGATCGAGCTCGGCACCGACAAAGTCCCTGACAATTCGCACCGGCAAGGCCAAGTCCTGGTACAACAGCGTGGTCTTGGGCCTTTTGCGCCGCTCGCTGACCTTGGCCCACACCCGCCGCAGGAAAGCGGCATCCTGCGCCAGTTCATCCTCACCTATGCCTTCGGCCGCAGTGCGAATGATAAAGCCGCCGTCATCGTCGACAAAAGGCAGGGTAATTTTCTTCAGCCGCGCCCGCTCCTCTTCAGAGTCTATTCGCTGGGAAACCCCCACATGGCTTGAGCCCGGCATAAACACCAGGTAACGGGAAGGCAGGGTTATGTCCGTGGTCAGCCGCGCGCCTTTGGTGCCCAGGGGGTCTTTGACCACCTGCACCATGATGTCCTGGCCTTGACGTACCAGCTCGGCAATATCACGCACCACGAAGTTGCCCTTTTCCACATCGGCAACACACTCTGTGTGCGGCACTATGTCCGAGGCATGCAAAAAGGCCGCCTTTTCCAGGCCGATATCGACGAATGCCGCCTGCATCCCGGGCAAAACCCGACTGATCTTGCCCTTATAGATATTGCCCACCAGGCCGCGCTTCATACGCCGCTCGATATGCACTTCCTGCAGGACACCGTGTTCTACCAATGCGACTCGCGCTTCCGTGGGCGTCACATTGATCAGCAGTTCTGACCCCATCTTCCGCGGAGCCTTGCTATTGACTGTGCGACTGGTATTCACGATTTACCCTTGTTGGATGTTAATTCATTGATTTTATCGACTGGCGGGCGTTAAAGCTGCTAAAAATTCGTCAGTTTGTGTAAGCGAGCTTACAAACACCCGACCTTGTGCAACAGCGCCCGGGTTTCAGCCATGGGCAGGCCCACTACCGCCGAATAACTGCCTTCAATCTTGGCGACAAAGCTGCCACCCAACCCCTGAATGCCATAAGCTCCCGCCTTATCCATGGGCTCGCCCGAAGCAACATAGGCCTGAATATCGGCATCGCTCAAGTCGCAGAAGTACACTTGGGTGACCACCAAAGCCGTCTCAGTGCGCTTGCCATCGGTCAAGGCCACGGCGGTCATCACCTGATGACTGCGGCCACTCAAGCTCTTGAGCATGGCGCAGGCATCGGCCTTGTCCACGGGTTTACCCAAAATTCTGTCGCCCAATACCACTATAGTATCTGAGCCCAGCACTAGAGTATCTGAGCCCAGCACTAGAGTATCAGACCCTTGCTGATGTTCAGGGTTCCCGTGCCACAGGGCTAAGCCCGCTGCCGCCTTCTCTTCGGCCAAACGGCTGACAAACTGTTGCGGGGTTTCCCCGGCTTGATGACTCTCATCGATATCGGCGGGCAGGATCTCAAAACCAAAGTTCGGATTTCCCAGCGCCAGCTGCGCCAAAAGCTCGCGGCGTCTGGGGGAGGCTGAGGCCAAAATCAGCGGCATATTAACGTACCTTGTAGTGGCGCCTGATGCGGCGCAGTATCCAGAAAACCCAGGGCCAAATAGCCAGGCTGGACAGGGAAGGCAGGAATAGCTCCAAGGTGAAATGCGCCCCCGAAACCACAAACTGGGCCCAGAAAATAATCAGATGATAGAAGCAGATCAGGCTGGCGATAACCAAAGACTGCTGCCACATGGGGAAGTTACGCAGCTTCTGAAAGTGCAGTACCACCACATAAATCACCAGGGAAATGGCCAGTGCGCGGATACCCAGGGTAGCTCCCAGTAGAATATCCAGCAGCACCCCCAACACCCAGGCGGTGAGAATATTGTATCTGTGGGGCAGTGCCACGGCCCAATAGATCATCACCAGCACCAGCCAATCGGGGCGCCAGGCGCTGAACATTTCCGGTACAGGCATGATCTGCAGCAGCATACCCAGCAGCAGGGTCAGCCATACCGCCAAACGGCCATTGGCATTTTCCAGGCTCATGATTCGGCTCCACTGTTGGCGTCGGTTGCAGCCGGCTCTTGTGACTCGGGCTTGGCGCCGGGATGGTCTTCAGGCCAGATAAGCAGCAGATAACGGATTCGGTCCAGCGCCGCCAGCGGCTGCGCCGTGACCTTGAGGTAACTCTGGCCATCGTCGCGGGAAACCGAAATCACCCGCGCCACCGGATAACCTTCCGGGAAGCGGTTGCCAAGCCCAGAAGTCACCAGCAAATCGCCGACCTTGATGTCAGTACTCTTGGCCACGTGTCTGAGTTCTATCTCATCGAGTTCGCCTATGCCGTTGGCTATCAGGCGCACATCGTTGCGGGTAATGCGCACCGGCAAGCCGTGTTTGGGGTCGGAGAGCAACAACACCCTGGCGGTGAGTTCGCTGACCTGCACCACTTGGCCGACAACCCCCTGGGCATCCACCACCGGCTGACCAACAAACACGCCGTTGCGGCTGCCGTGGTTGATCACCACATAATGATGGAAGGGGTCGCTGGCCACTTCCATCACCTCGGCCACCATCTTGCGCGAGTCCATATGCACCGGCGAGCCCAGCAGTTCACGCAGGCGTTGGTTTTCCTGGCGCAGGTGTTCAAAACGCTGCAGTCTTTCACTCATCAGCAGTTGCTGGCGCAAGAGTTCTTTGTTTTGCTGCTCCAGCATGTCACGGGTCGCCAGACTCTGGGCAGACCAATCCAGCAGCTCACCGGGCACGTTGGCCAGGTACTGTAGAGGGCTCAGTAAGGATGCCAGCGACTGTCTCGCAGGTTCGAGACGATCATTGGCAACCAGCAGGATCACCGACATGACCACTGCCAATGTCAACCTGAACTGATTTGAAATACCGCGAACAAAAATAGGCTTCATAGAAAAGCTAAGGCGGTAAGATACCGCCTGTGCTGGAAAGTATTAGTTTTCTTCTGAGAACAGGTCACCGCCGTGCATATCGATCATCTCCAGTGCTTTACCGCCGCCGCGGGCCACACAGGTAAGCGGATCTTCGGCAACCATTACAGGGATCCCGGTTTCCTGCATCAGCAGACGGTCCAGATCCCGCAGCAAGGCACCACCACCTGTGAGCACCATACCGCGCTCAGAGATGTCGGACGCCAACTCTGGAGGCGACTGCTCCAGTGCTACCATCACGGCACTGACAATGCCCGACAGCGGCTCTTGCAGCGCTTCGAGGATCTCATTGCTGTTCAGGGTAAAGCTTCTCGGTACCCCTTCGGCCAGATTACGGCCGCGCACTTCAATTTCCAGTACTTCATCGCCTGGATAAGCCGTGCCGATTGTGTGCTTGATACGTTCGGCTGTGGCTTCACCAATCAGGCTGCCGTAGTTGCGGCGCACATAGTTGATGATGGCATCGTCAAACTTGTCACCACCGATACGCACGGAAGAGGAGTAAACCACCCCGTTGAGCGAGATGATAGCCACTTCAGTGGTACCACCACCGATATCCACCACCATGGAGCCTGTGGCTTCGGAAACCGGCAAGCCGGCCCCTATGGCTGCTGCCATTGGCTCTTCAATCAGGTAAACCTCACGGGCGCCGGCGCCCATCGCTGACTCCTTGATCGCGCGGCGTTCAACCTGAGTGGCACCTACAGGCACACACACGAGTACCCGAGGGCTTGGGCGGAAAAAGCTGTTGTTGTGCACTTGCTTGATAAAGTGCTGCAGCATCTTCTCGGTCACGTAGAAGTCTGCGATAACCCCATCTTTCATTGGGCGGATGGCCTGAATATTGCCGGGGGTACGTCCCAGCATCTGTTTCGCCTCAGTACCGACTGCGGCCACGGATTTCTGCCCAGAGCTGCTTCGTTCGCCACGGATGGCGACCACGGAAGGCTCATTCAATACAATGCCTTCTTCACGAACATAAATGAGAGTGTTAGCTGTACCCAAATCGATCGACAGATCGTTAGAAAAAATGCCACGCAGCTTCTTGAACATGTAACTAGCCTGTATTCTGTGGAGTCAGAAGAAATGAAAATCAGCTAACTTTATCAATGCCTCCGGCATTCCACAAGACTCGCGGGGTTAACATTCGCTAATCCGTGAGGGTTTTTGGCATATATCTGTAAAAGCTGTCGCAATGCGCTGAGATAAAGTTGCCAAAAGCTTGGATCATGCCAATCCCTTGACATGATTTGTGCATATATCAAGCAAAAAAGGTTTGCACCAACATAAAGAGCCCGGCCGACAAAACTATGGTCATAGGCAGTGTCAGTACCCAGGTCAACAGAATTTGTTTAATAGTGTTTTTCTGTACTCCGGAGCCATTGGCCACCATGGTGCCGGCCACGGCCGAAGACAGGATATGGGTGGTAGATACCGGCATGCCTGTCATACTGGCGATACCGATAGAACCGGCGGCGGTCAACTGCGCGGCTATCCCCTGACTGTAGGTCATGCCACCGTTACCTATCTTCTCGCCAACAGTGTGCACAATCCGGCGCCAGCCCACCATGGTGCCGCAACCCAAAGCCAGGGCAACGGCCACTATGACCCATAGCGGCGCATATTCGGTAATGGCGTTAAGCTGACCACGCCAATGTTTTAACTGACTGACTTCTGCAGCGGGCAATGGCTGCTTGGCCAATTTGCGGGTGCTGTCATCGATACAAAGGATCAGCTGCCTGGCTTGCCGGCGCTGTTCCTGAGTCAGCTGTTTAACCGTATTCCCTTGCTCAAGGAGCCTATCCAGGCTTTGCATCGAAGCTATGGCCGAGTCCTGACAGCGACTGTCGGCAGCGTGCTCACCCAGATTAGCCACCAGCTGCGGGTTGCGATCATACAGGGCCATGATGCGCCGGTTGGCATCCTGAGCCTTATCCATATCGAAACTCCGGCTGTTCAAGTCCAGGGCAAAATAACCCGGCGCCATGCAGATAAGCACCAACATCACCAGACCTATGCCCTTCTGACCATCGTTGGAGCCATGGGCGAAACTGACCCCCATGGCCGAGGCTATCAAGGTAATCCGGGCCCAGAATGGCGGGTGCTTCTTGCCATTGACCGCCATCTGCTCTGCCGGAGTGCGATGTAGCTTGGGCTTACGCCAGATACGCTTCATCACCAACAACAAAATCGCCGCCAGAATAAAGCCCAGGGTTGGAGACAAGAGCAAGGAGAGCATGATATCTATCGCCTTGCCGGTATTGACTCCATCCAGCGGCGATTGACCGTTGAGCCAGGCATAGGCACCACCGACCCCCATGATGGAGCCTATCAGAGTGTGGGAGCTGGAGGCGGGAATACCGAAGAACCAGGTACCCAAGTTCCAGACGATGGCCGAGAACAGCAGGGAGAACACCAGCAACAGGCCTTGGGAGGAGTCCATGTCCAGCAAGAGCCCGACCGGCAGCAGATGCACTATGGCGTAAGCCACACCGAGCCCCCCAAGCAACACCCCGGCAAAGTTGAACAGCGCCGAAGCCAATACCGCGCCTCTGGCCGGCATGGCATTGGTATAAATCACAGTGGCTACCGCATTGGCGGTGTCGTGGAAGCCATTGATAAACTCGTATGCCAACACAAAAAGTACAGCCAGGATCAGCCCCAAAGACCAGATCCACCCCAAACCCGCAAGCGCTTCCAACATAATTTATTCAGCCAAATACAGCAGAGGCTGTCGATTATGCTCAATGTGAGTTGAAGACAAAGTTAAATTATCTACATCTTGGCGCTTTAGTGAGTTGCTTCACACTGTGGTGATTCGGCTTCAGTTAACTTCCCGCCAACTGATGATCCTGTCGTTGCCGCGATAACGGCCAAAGAAGGCACTGGCTCTGGGGTCGCTCAGTGTGCCGTCATTGAGGCCATTCCAATTCCAGTACCACTGCAACCATTCAGGCGTCTTGAGCGGCGCCGTCACCTTGCCGCGATAGCCTGAGCTTCCAAGCGCACGCCACAAGAGTTCAAACTCGCCGCCAAAGGCAGTCACTGTGTTGCCGCCGCTGGCGGAGCGGCTAATATTCTGCCCGGCACTGAGCGCAGGTTCATAGCGGTAACCCAGGGTGAGTTGATCCTGTTGATATTCAAGCGGCGTGTTAAACACACTGCAGTTATCCAGTTCGTTCAAACGCCAGCCACTGCCATCCCAATACTCTGTCCTCGCCGCCATGCTCAAGATTTGGGTTTCCGGGCCAAAGGTATTGTCCAACAGCAAACGCCCATGACGCATCTTTTGGCTACCAAGACGCACGGCGCTGCAGCTGCCTGCCACAGAGCAGTCACCGCTTAAATCGCTTTGCATATTGCTGTCCTGCAGCTTGGCAATCTTGTCCGGATCCTGAATTTCCAGGCCGATATCCAAAAGCGGGAAAGGCCCGTCTGTTGCAACCGGGTCCTTGCGGGCAAACTTGAGTTGCCCCTGGAACTCAGCCAGGCCATTCACCCAGGTATCTGAAGTAATCTCGCCCCCCGAAACCCGGCTGTCCAACGCCACTCCGTCGAATTGATTGGCTGCCTGATAATGACTGTAAGCCTTGGCAAAATCACCGACATAGTTTTGAGTCACTTGCCTATCCAGTGCCAAAGCGCTGACTTTATAACTGACTTCAAATTGCTGATCCATATAACTGAAACCATTGCAGGCCGGCAGCAAACTGGCTTCATCGACTCGGAAGAAGGCCGGCACAAAGCGCCCGACTGGCATTATGGTTTTGCCACTCGGCCCCTGCCAATATCTGCTGCCCACCAAACTCGGGAAGGTCACACTGCCCTCGTAGGGCAAGGGCGCTGTAACGCCGAATTCAAACACCCCAACCTCACTGACCGCCTGAGCGAGCCGGTTATTCTCAGGCGTTTGCTGGCGCAGATGATCATACTGCTGCAGCTGCAGTTCACCGGGTTGACCTGAAGCCGGTGCAATCAGCTTATGCCATAAAGAGAGACCTGCCTGTTGATAGGAAGGTGTGGTGAGGTTTTTACAGAGATCGGCATTACCATTATCCGCCCAGGCTTTGGCGCTGATGCTAAGTGGGAAATTTTCCTGCGCCCGCCGAAAAGGCGCACAGGAGGCATCCGCGGCCTGGCAGTATTGCTCGACCTCGACACAGAATCCCAACGGGAAGCTGACAAAATCATCGGCGCCGTGCATCACCAGCCCGGCATCCCCTTCGCTGGTCGTTCCTCTATAGAGGGTGTTTAACTCGACCCGACCGGCATCGGCATAATTGATATCGATTCGGCTTTGGCCTTGACTGTCGAAGGCCAGGGTCAGCGGCGTGGCGGCAGCTTGACTGCTGCCTATATCCTGCCAGCTCAAAGTGTCTGTCGGTTTCAGTTGCACCTTGGGTGAACCGACGACTGCCGACAGCGCCTCACTCCAGAACGAAAGCGTCTTGTTGGTACTGGCAAAGGCCGGTACACACAGGGCTGTGCCATCTGACTTCATCGCCTTAACAAGCACTCCCGTCTCTGGCTTGTTGGCCAGCTTATCTGCCACATCAAAGATGAAACCACTCTCGGCAAAACTCAGGCGACAGGCGACCGAACTCAAGGGACCGCTGCCACTTCGGCACAGGGTATCACTGCCGGGGCGGGTGGCCGGAGTCGAGGAGGAAACCCCCAGTGTCAGCGGCGTTTGATCAAACTTTTGCAGTTGAATTTGGGTACTGCCGCCATTGAAAGTCACCGAACTTGCCGGCAACCAACGGCCGTTACTGACAGGATTCGGGCTCAAATTGGCGGTGACAGTACCTGTGAAGAGCTCTGAGCAGCTGGCATTTTTACAGGCCCTCAAGGTGATGGGTTCGGCGCGACAGGTAAAAGGCGCGCTGCTGTAATCAAACTCAAAATGATGCACCTGCTCGCCCACGGGTTTTGACTCCAGGGCACAAACCTGGAAATTGTCTATCTCATGGTTGTTGTTAGCATCACCGGTAGAGCCGGTAAGCGACAGGTAAAAATCTTCCGGAACCCGGCTTTGCCCAGGAAAGTTACGGGCATTGAAAGGGCTCACCAGAGTTTGGTAACCGGCACCTGTATCTCGCTCAACAGACACCATGGCCATATTTGCCTGACGGGAATCTACAGTAATCTTATACTTGTGCCCCGGCGCAGGAGACTGAGAGCCTCGAACATCAATACCGGGACTGATAGAATCTTCCGTCCCCTTCAGGTAACGATAAGAACCTGCCTCTGAACCACGAATAGAAACAGATTGTCGAATCTCCCCCGGGCCATCGACACGCCCTTCTGTGGGGTTGGAAAAGTTACCGTACTCATCCAGAGCGACCCCCAACCAGCCTCCGGCAAAGCCCGGGGTGCCATCATTACGCTGGGCATAACCCAAGGCGCCACCAAAACTGCCCGGCTGCGGCGTCACGGCGGCATCCGAGAGAATCACCGCCACTCCATCACCGCCGGTACCACCCTGGGGCGACCAGGCGTAATAATCAAATTCAACTGTTACCAGATTGCCTTCAGCCGGAAACAAGCGCTGATAGGTACTGGAGGTTGCCTGATTGCCCCGGGCAGGAGTCAAACGCAGACGTCCGCCCACTATGCTGGGCGGCACTGAATTGCCCAGCACCTTGATGGCCCAAGCATCTGCCGATAGGGAAGCCGAGCTGAAGTCATCGCTGAAACACCCCAGCACTGGCGTTTGGTCATTGCCGCACATGCCGCCAAAATCGGCGTCATCGACTGCACCGAGGTCGATATTTACATCCGAGTTGCCCTTGATATCCAATGCCCCGCCGGAAGCCAGGGCACCACTGAGGGAAGCCCCACCGGCCACTTTGACCGAGCCCGCCACATAGATAATGGCATTCACTGTGTTTTGCCCGGTGATATCCAACGAGCCACGCACATAGATGATCAGGTTCTCAGCCTTTCCTCCTGGGTTCAGGGTGGCATTATTCAGAGTCAAACTATCGAAATAGAGCCTGGTCGTGGTCGTGGTTGGATACAAAAAACGGCCATGAAAAAAACTGCCATGACTAAAATTAATATCGCCGGCCGCCAGGGGCTGACTACAAAACGTGCCGTTATAAGGACAATGCAGCACCCCCTGCGTTGGAGGCAGATTGGGGGGCGGAACAAAACCGTCATTTAGATGGTTACCACTAGGCGGATCGGTAAAAATATCACTGCAAAGAGGCACGGCAAAGGCCGCCATAGGCCAAGCGCCAAGCAAGATCCCGAGTAACAGCAGTATGCGACTATTCACGGGCTTCCACCTCCACAACCCGACTTACCCTCAGACATTGGCTGTCTGCTACCGCTGCCGCGCCGCAACTGCCGCTCTCGCATACCGCAGTGCTGCGGATACGATACAATCTGGCACTGCCCGGGCTGGCATCCTGGCTTAAGGTCTCGCAACTGAGCTGGACATTACAGCCATGAAACCCGGTCACATCCGGCGCTGTCCAACTTGAGCCCACGGCGACGCAACCGGCAGTGCCGCCGCTTAAGGGGAACAGCCTGGCCAGGGCCGCATCGGCGCCGCTGTTGGCAGCATTGAGCGCCCTTAAGCCCCAGACTTCCAGGTTAACGCCCTCGTCGGCGTCGCCGCCAACCCGCAACAGAGTCACCGCCAACAGCGACATCACCAATATTACAAAGATGGCTATCACCAAGGCACTGCCGCCCTGATGCTTTTGCACATAACAGTGATAATTTCGGCTAGGGAACATTGATCACCTGCACTTGATGTTGATACTGAAACTTTTCACCGACAACAGCAAACTGCGGCTGCAACTGTACTATGGCGTTGTTAACCAGAGTCGCAGGCAGCAAACGCACCGCCGGGTTGGTGGCCATATCATTACTCAAGCCTTCGGCCATCAAGGCTCCCGTGCCCATGGTATCGGGCAGAGGCTGACCGGCATGATAACCATAGTGGCTATAACGGCGAATGCTGCCATCTGCCTGCGAAAAACAGTAGCTGACAGGTTGCCCGGCCACATAAAAGCGCTTCGCCGGTGAAGCTTCGGCAAAGTTAACCGCGGCGGCAAACTGCAAGGTCAGCAGTGAGCCGTTGGCAGTGACCTTGTCTATAGCGTGACGCTTGTTGCTGCCACTGCCATAAATATCTGCATGGGTCAGCGGATAAACCAGCAATTGTTCACCGGCCGAAACCGCCGTTGCCGGCGCAAACACTGTGGCAGTGTCCGTCTGGACATCCGGCGCCAAAGGCAATGACAGATAGCTGCCGCTGGCACTGATGGGCAAAAACTCCAAACACTGCAGCTGAGAGCTGGACTGCAGCCTAAGGCTGGAAGGCACTGCATTACGCAGCTCCCGGCTCAAACGTTCCATCACGAAACGACTGCTGCCCAACACTCGGTCGATAGCGGTCGAATCCACAAAGATACGGGTACCAAAGATAATAAAGCTGCTGACCCCCACCACCAGAATCCCCAGGATGAGTATCACAGTGACCAATTCCACCAAGGTAAAGCCCTTGGTAGAGCCCAGGCCTTTGGTCTGTATTAATCCTTTTCCCTGCCCCAAGCGCATCAGAAATTACTCCTCAGCACGTCGTAACGGATAGCTTCGCCCGCAGGGGTAGTTACCGTGACAGTCACCAGCTTGCTGTTGGCTTGATACTGGGATACCTGGACGCTGAGACTGTACCCCGGATAGAGACTCAGGTAACTCAGGCTGGAATTAAGCATCAGGCTCTGCTCGTTAAGACCGTGGTAATCGTCAATATCGTCAAATTGATCCCGACTCTCACCATCCGGTCCATAATGGGTTTCCTGGGTACAAGGGAAGCCACCCACACCGTCACAGGCGGGCAGACCACCATTTACGCCGCTATGTTCATCATAACGCTTGCCCCAGATCTCATTGATCACAGCCTGAGCCAACTCAGCGCTGCGCACTCTATGCAGAGTCTGCGCCGCGTGATCGCTTTGAGGAAACAACACACTGGTCAGCAGCACCAAGGCAATGCCGAGCACCAACATGCCGATCACCAGCTCTATCAAGGTGAATCCCCGCGCTTTAGCCCTCATGGATATAGCCCTCGGACTCTATGGCGATAGTCAGGGTTTCATCGGCGACCACTGAGAGGCAGGCGCCATTGCAGGCAAGGTTGGTGCGTCCATAAGCATCGAACTGGATCTGAAAACTGTCAGCGCCGTTACTTTGAAGCAGTATCCGGGTATTACGCGGCAAGCTTTCGGCGCTATTACTGCGGATAAGGGTCGCGCAATCCTGGGTCAAGTGGCTGAGTTGATAAGCGCCGCTGCTGATAGTGAGTCGATAACAGCGGTCGGGATTATTGAGTGCCAACATCTGGGTCTTTTGCAGCTCGGCAATCAACTCCTGTCGCAGCGTCCAGGCACTGTAACTACTGGAGGATACCAATTTGGGCAGCACCACGACGGAAAGTATGGCCAGCAACATGATAGTCACTACCAACTCCACCAGAGTAAATCCCCGGGTGCCTGTCCCCTTGGTCACAGCCATATGATTTCCCGCCAATTCCATACTCAGTCAAGTATGGCAAATAAGCTCAATAGTTTGAATCCTGACGTAAAAAAGGCCTGCTTGGCAGGCCTTTTCAGCTACAGGCTATCAGCAGCCTGTATCTGTCAGAGTAATAGTGGGTAATGCACCGGCTGCAGTAGGTGCGATATAAACAATCTTACAACTGGCTGCTGGGTCAGCGACATCGGCTGGCGCACCGCGTTGCCAGATAGTAACTTGTTTATTATTCTCATCTTCGCTGATAACCCAGTCATTCGAACCTTCTGCAGTTGGCGAGGTGCCAGCATCAAACCGAGCGTCCATTCCTGCCTCAAGTGCAGCTTGAGTCGCGGCCATATAGCCAAAAACGATGGCGACATCATCGGTAGTCACAGTCGTACCGGCAATATCCACTGTGGTAGAAGGCTGGCTTTCCACCCCAGCCAAGGCGGCTTTGGAGTAAACCAAGCTGTTGGCTCCTTGAATGGCACCTTTCATCCCTTGCAGGGCCGAAGCTCTGGCATCGGATTGCAGGTTGATAAACTTAGGCGCCGCAGTCACCGCCAAGATACCGAGAATAATGATCACCACAACCAGTTCGATCAGGGTGAAACCTTGTTGTTTTTGCATAGCGCTTTCCTTTGGTTCAAAAAATACAATTCAATCAGTTGTTGAAACTCAAGACCTGGCCGGTTCCCGGGTTATAGGTAATACCCTTGGCGCCTGTGGTGTTGAGATCCGGCGCCGGTGTTGCCACGCCTGAACTTTGGTTCAGTGCCAATGATGCCACCTGATGGTAAACACAGAGATCCAGCCCGGTTATTAAAGTACCGTCAATAGCTGTAGCACTTACACCTGCACCATCCAGGGCTCTGACGGTATAACGTTGTTCTCTGGCGTCAGCGGTATAGAGCACATTCTTAGGCGCACTCTGCAGTACTGTGTTGAACACTTGCTGGCAACTGGCATCATCCATGGAAGTGGCCGAAGTATTGCCAGTGCCGGTTGGATAACCGAAACGGGTGTCCAAAGACACGGAAATACCATCGAGGAGCACTGACGTATTACGGCGACCATCAACCTCCCATTGGGAGCGTACAAAACTCACCGCCGTAGCCAGGCCGCCCGTCACGCCTTCGAGGCTGGCATCCTCGGCATCATCTGTCACATTCAAAAAACGCGGAATAGCAGTTGCGGCCAGCAGGCCCAGGATAACTATTACTATCACCAACTCGATTAACGAGAAGCCTTGCATCTGTCGTTTCATCTAGGTTTCCTCCACCTGTTCGCCATGGATATTAGCAGCTCCGTTAAGATAAAAAACCATTTAGTCAATAATCTGTATTTGACGTCAAAAAAATGACCCTTCCAGTGTCCAACTGATAGCTCAGACTGTCACCGGCGGGGCTCAAATAACGGCAGCTTTGATCCCGGTTGATAAACTGAGCTTGAATCACCGCCTTATCCGGTATACCTCCCAGAAGCTGCTGCCAAAGCACCTCGCAGCCTTTGTCATCCCGGCTTGGTGCCTGTGGCCAACCGGCCGGATTCATTGCCAATGGACTAGGCTGCACCTCGTGATCCAATGTGTGCCAATCCAATTGCATCTGTTCAGGGCGCCCCAAACGCAACCACTGGGATCTCACCATAGCTATCACATTCAGCATCCTATGGTGTTCAAGCTGCAGGCCTCTGGCTGATACCTTGTCCACAGCAGAAAAATAACGCATTCCCAACACCGCCAAAATAATCAGCAAAATCAACAACGCCGCCAGACTGGCAAAGGTTCGCAGCAGATCTTCCTCAGCCTGATGCTGGCTTGGCATCAGCCGCCTCCCTTGACCACATTGAGCATGTCCCACATAGGCAGATAAATACCCAGCGCCAGGATTAACACGACAACTGCCACTATGCCGATCAAAATAGGTTCCAGCCTGGCGGTGAGGTTCTTGAGGTCATAATCTACCTCACCCTCATAAAAATCGGCGGCATCATTGAGTAGCTGATCTATGCGGCCGGTTTCCTCCCCAACCGCCACCATCTGCAACACCAGAGGCGTAAACAACTGACTCTGATTGGAAACCCTCAGCATAGATTCCCCCGCTTCGACCCCGCGGCGCATGTTGACGATTCTGTCGTGCATATAACTGTTATCCACAGCGTCGGCCACCAAGCTGAGCGCCTGAGTCATGGGCACCCCGGCGCTCAACATCATGGCGAAACTACGGCAATAACGAGCCAGAGTCGAGCGCTCTATGATGGAACCCACCGCCGGAATATGCAGCTTCCAGCGATCCCACTGCTTTTCCCCCTGCTCGGTTTTGTGCCAATAACTCACCCCGAGTACAGTTACCACCAGCGCCACCAGCATCAAGGGCCAATAATTGACAAACAGGTTGGAAGTACCGATAAGCAACCGGGTCGCCCAGGGTAATTCTGCACCGAAGCGGGAAAACATTTCGGCGAACTTGGGGATCACCATAATATTGAGGATCACCAGTGCCAGCACCACCGCCAACAGAACAAACATGGGGTAACGCATGGCAGATTTGATCCGTCTGCGGGTTTCCTGCTCCCGCTCGATATAACCGGACAACTGCAAAAAGGCATCTTCCAGTTTGCCGGTGTTTTCTCCCACATGCACCATGGAGACGAACAAGGCGTCGAACACGTCCGGATGATGGTTCATCGCCGACGACAGCGGCCGCCCGGCGGTCAACTGCTCTGAGACATCCTGCAACGCCTCTTTCATCCGCTTGGAGTGGGTGGTCTCCGCCAGCCCGGCAATGGCTCGCAGAATAGGAATGCCGGAGCGGGTCAGGGAATACATCTGCCGAGTAAAGATCTGCAGCTCATCCAGACTGACTCTGCGTTTGAGTAGGCCCTTGAGGCTAAGATCCCGGCCCGCTTTGACCTCATTGAGTTCCAGCGGGATCACGGCTCTGGCCAGCAGTTGATCGGCCGCCGCACTCTCGGAGGCGGCATCCAGCTGCCCTTTTACCTGTTCACCGCCGGCATCCCGGCCCCGATAGGCATAAAGCGGCATAATCAGACCTCATCCCTAGCCATCATCTCGGCTGCCAACGGCACCTGAGCTTCAGAGACATCTTCCACCAACTTGGCGACCTCTTCTATGGTTGTCAGGCCAGAGTGCAAATATGCCAGTGCCGATTCAGCCAGCGGGGTAAACTGCTCGCTGGCGTAAGCAGCGCGGGCAAATTCATGGGGATTACCGCTGCGCATAGCCTCTATCATGGTTTCATCCAGTTCGAGGATCTCAAATACCCCAATACGACCGCGATAACCTGTGCCGGAGCAGCTTTGACACCCTGTGCCCACTCTGAGCCTGGCATCGGAAAAGTCGCGCTTGCTGATGCTCTGGAGCCAGACCCTGTCCTGCGGCGTGAGTTGATAATCTGTGGCGCAGTTCTTACACACCCGCCGCACCAGGCGCTGGGCGATAATGACTCTAAGGGCACTGGCCACCAAATAACTGGCCGCCCCCATATCGAGCAAACGCAGGGCGCTGGTAATGGCATCATTGGTGTGCAGGGTCGAGAGCACGAAGTGACCTGTCAGGGCACCACGCAAGCCGATTTCGACGGTTTCCTGATCCCGCATCTCCCCCACCATTATGATGTCGGGGTCCTGGCGCAGGGTGGTGCGCAGTACGTTGGAAAAATCCAGGCCTATCTTGTGATTGACCTGTACCTGGTTGATCCGCGGCAGTTGATATTCCACCGGATCTTCCACGGTAATAATCTTACTCTCAGCCTTGTTCAGTTCACTGAGAATGCCATAAAGTGTAGTGGTCTTGCCCGAACCTGTAGGGCCTGTGACCAACAACATGCCGTGGGGGCGTTTTATCTGCCGCCGTACCCGCTCGAGAATATGCGGCGGCATCCCGGTTTCATTCAGGGTCAAGAGGCCGGCCGATTGGTCCAACAGTCGCATCACCACAGACTCACCGTGATAGATGGGCATGGTAGACATACGCACATCTATCTGATGACCTTTGATTTCAATATGAAAACGGCCATCCTGGGGCAAACGTTTTTCCGAGATATCCAAACCGGCCATCAGCTTGAGCCTAAGCACCAGCGCCGCGGCAATATTGACCTCTTTGAGCACGTTTTCCTGCAACAGACCATCCACCCGCTGGCGGATCCTGAGCGACTTGTCGCCGGGTTCAATGTGAATATCCGAGGCGCGGATCTGCACCGCATCCTCGAAAATTGACTGCAACAACTTAACCACTGTGGTCTCGTTGTCGCTGTCGCCTTCGGTCAAACTGGCGAGATCGAACTGATCATCGGCAGCGTATTCTTCCTCCAGCTTACCGGCCATCTGGGCAATGTGACCGGTGCGGCGATAGAGGTTGTCAAAAGCATCAAACAGCTGTTGCTCCTTGACCACCGCCAGTTTCAGGCGTCTTGGCGCCAACAGCACATCCAGTTCATCCAACGCCTGCAGATCGGCCGGATCGCTCATAGCCACCAGCACGGAATCCTTGTCGGCCTCAATCACCAAGGCTCGAAAACGCCGGGCCTGCACTTCGGACAAGAGGTTGACTACCTCAGCAGGAATGGGGCGCTTGCTGATATCGATAAAGGGAATATTCAACTGATGAGAGAGAAACTGCAGCAGCTGTTCCTCGCTGATAAAGTCCATGTCTATCAGGGTGCGTCCCAGCTTGCGGCCGGTTTGTTTTTGTTGTGACAGCGCGTTTTGCAACTGCACCTCGCTGATAATCTGTTCCTGTACCAGGAGATCACCGAGGCGCATTTTTAACTTGGGTTTCACTGGCGGCCTCCTATCTGGGCGAGTCGGTTTTCTATGTAATCACGGGCATCCGCGGACAAGCCCTGGCGCTTGAGAGCTTCCTGATAACTGGCCTTGGCGGCGTCATAATCGCCACTTGCATCCTGGGCATAGGCCAGCCCCAACCACCAG
Source organism: Shewanella indica (assembly GCF_033842865.1). Classification (NCBI taxonomy): domain Bacteria; kingdom Pseudomonadati; phylum Pseudomonadota; class Gammaproteobacteria; order Alteromonadales; family Shewanellaceae; genus Shewanella; species Shewanella indica. The sequence goes on along the minus strand of NZ_JAWXXR010000001.1, from coordinate 2,059,868 downwards.
CGTCCCTGAGAGGCATCCTGCTGAATTAGGCTAAGATAACTTTGCTGTACCAAGGGCCAATCTTTGAGGCTTTGACCTATTTCTGCCTGCAGCAGCCATTTCTCGCGCCCAAGCTCGCTGCCATCGGCTACCTGTTGCAAACTGGCAAGAGCCAGAGGCAACTCGCTGCGAGCCTTTTGCACCCGGGCCAGCAACAACCAAAACACAGGTTGCTGCGGATAACGCTCGGCGCCTTGACGCAGCAGTACTGCCGCCTTGTCCAATTCGCCGCGGCCATAAAACAGCGCCGCCAGCTCCTGACGGGCACTGTGGTTGGCATCATTCAAGCGTAAGGCTTCGGCATAGGCCGACATTGCCTTGTCAATCTGGCCCAGCTCCTTGGCCTGTTGTCCCTGTTGTAACTTTTTCTGCGACAGCTCTGCCGGGGTCAGAGAAACCTGAGTCACGCTCATTTTCGTCTGGCTTGGTTTAGCAGCCGCTGATCTGGATTGGGTTATCCGGCCACTCTCATTGGAGCTGGGCTTCTGCTCCAAGTCTGACTTTTCATTGCGACCCGGTGTTTTTATTTGTGCTGACTGAGATGGCTCTTGTCCAGCCTCCTGTCCGAGCGGCTCTGCCTTGGCTGCCCAGCGTTCGGTTGCTGTGCTGGTTTCAAGGCTGTCATCGGCTAGGTTTGAGTTTAAGCTGCCTGTTTCTGAGCCATACATTTCAGTTTTTTTTGTTTCAAAGTCGTTCGTTTCAGAGCTTTTTGTTTCAAAGGCTGAGCCTTGAGCATTCAAGCCTGCATTAGAACCTTTGGGTTGTTCACTTGGAGCCATACTCTTGCTGGGCAGTTGTAGCGCCGAGATCTGCGTCTCAGGCTCCAAATTTAATCTATCACTGCCATCGGCAGCGCTTGAAACTGCCCTCGGCTGTGGCCGATTTCGGCCCGTGGGCCCAGGCTCATAAGGCACAGTCTGCGATGGCTCGGCTCGGTTGCCACTAAAGTTTTGAGTTTGATTTTGGGTTTGGGATGAGCTTGAGTTGTCATCACCCAGATAACCGCCCAACCATAACCCCAGCGCCAACAGAGAGATGCCAAGCAGCGTGCCTCCCAGCAGCAACCACCAGGGATTGGCCGCCGCGTGACTGGTCTGCCCCGCCGGCACATGAGCTAAGTTGTGCGGCTGCTGGCGTTTATCCAGATCTTTGAGCATCTGATTGACCACGCTCATAGTCCGGCTCCCTTCATGGCATAAACCCCGACAGAGGCGCCGACTGAAGCAAGGAGCAGCACCAGAGTCGGCCAAAACCAACGCCAGTTGCCAGGATAAGAAGCATCTTCGGTATCCTTGATGGCGCCCTTGATATGCGTAGATGTCACTTGCTGTTTACCTTCGCCGAAACAGAGCAGCAGCGCCTTGTGCGCCAAAATATTCACCAATCTGGGGATCCCTCTGGCGGCAATGGCAATACGCTTACTGTCTGCGGCGCTGAATAACGCCGGTCCCTGATAGCCGGCCACTGCCAATCTGTGGCGCAGATAGGCGTAGACTTCATCCCGGGTCAGCGGCCGCAAGCGATAGCTGAAAGTGATCCTCTGGCGTAACTGGCGAAACTCTTGCTGCGCCAAGCGCGCATCAAGCTCGGGCTGGCCGAAGATCACCACTTGCAGCAGCTTGCGACTCTCGGTTTCCAGATTGGTCAACAGCCGCAATGCTTCCAGGCTCTCATCCGGCAGAGCTTGGGCTTCATCAAGCAGCAAAACGATATTAAGCCCCTGAACACTGAGCGCCAGCAGCTGCTGCTGAATAAGGCCACTGAGTTGCTGCTGATCTTTAATCTCATTCACGGCAATCCCCAGCTCTTCGGCAATCGCCAGCCTGAGTTCTGCCGGTGTCAAATAAGGATTGGGCAACCAGGCGCAGCGAAACTGTTGCGGCAGCTCGTTGAGCAGTTTACGGCACAGCAAAGTTTTGCCGGTTCCCACCTCGCCGGTGACCTTGATAAAACCTTCACCGGTTTGCAGCGCCACCTGCAATACTTGCAAGGCCTCCACATGGGGAGCCAACCCCAGGAAAAAACCTGTATTGGGGGTCAGGGCAAAAGGCATGCTCTGCATGCCAAAATGCTGCAGATACATAGTGGCCGTTATTCCTGTGGATACCAGCGGTCGAGCAAGCTCTGGGAACGTTGCAGCTCTTTTTGCCAGGTGCCATCAACCACCACGGTCGGCTTGAGCAAAATCACCAGCTCTGTCTTGCGCTTTAACTTACTGCGGTTGGTAAAGGCTTCACCGATAAAGGGAATATCGCCAAGCAGCGGCACCTTGGATACCACTTCGGTATTCTCGCTCTTCATCAGGCCGCCTATCACCACCACATCGCCGGACAGCGCCTTGATGACAGTATCGGACTCACGGATTTCACTCCGGGCCAAGGGCAGATCCAACGAAGAGTCACTGATCTTGATGCTCTTGTTCTGCTCTTTCACATCCGTGACTGAAGGATGCACATGCAGCAGCACACTACCGTCTTTGTCTATCTGAGGCGTCACGTCCAGAGCAATCCCCGAGAAAAAGGGCGTCAACTCCACCTCAGGCGATGTCACCGGCGTGGTGCTGGCCACTGTGGTGGAGGAAACATCTGTGACGAAGTATTCGTCACGGCCAACTTTGATCACCGCCTTCTGGTTGTTGGACGCTGTCACTCTGGGGCTTGAGAGCACATCGACATCGCCTTGGGTATCCAGCAGGGTAATCATAGCGGCGAAATCTGTGCCTTTGAGTGATAAAGAGGTCACCCCTCCTATGGCCTCGGTGATCTGATTGCCAAACGAGCCCTCGCTGGTGCCAAAATTAACCTTGGTGTTACCGTCAGCCAAAGCGCTGCCAAGCACATCCTGCCATTGGATCCCCTGCTGATAACCATCGGAGAGGGTCACTTCGAGGATCTTGGCTTCCAAAATAACCTGCCGCTGCAAATGGCTCTCAGCGGTGGCAAGGAAACTGCGAATTTGCCGCAGCTCATCCGGATTGGCTCTGACGGTTACCAAGCCGGCCTGAGGTGTCACCACCACTGAGCGGCCATCACCGCTGTTGCCCAGAATCGATTCCAGGGTCTTTTGCAGCTCGCCCCAGAAATCTGTCTTGGTGCGGGAACTGATAAAGGTGCCGTTGGTGTTATTGCTGTTCTGGTTGTTGCTATTATTATTGTTGTTATTGCCAAAACCACTGTTGTTATTGTTGTTCAGGCCGTTATTGTTCTGGTTGCTATTGTTGTTATTGTTGTCAGAGATCCTTCCCGAGCTGACCGAGGTCAGCGACAGGCCAATGCGTTCCATATAGAGGTAATTGACCGGGAAAGTCTCGGTTCTCAGCCCAGCGGGATAGACCCTCAAGACTCGTCCTTCCCGACTGATCTCATAACCGTAAATATCCTGCACTACCTGCAAGGCTTCACTCAGGGTCACGCCCTTGAGTGACAGAGAGATATTGCCGCTCACTTGCGGGTGCACAGCCACGCTGAAGGGAGTGCCTTCCACCAGACTCGGGAAAAACACCCTGGCATCGACATCATTGGCCGAAACATCGAAACGCCGCTCGGTCTGCATAGGTGCGGCCAGCCCAGCCAGAAGACCATCGGCATTCAACTCCTGCTGCACACCGGGAGGCAAGCTGGCCGGAGGCGGCACCACCGCCTTGGCATTTTGCTGTGCCAAAGAGTCGCGTAACGCCTCTTTGGAAGCGGCTGGGTTGGGCCTATCCGTGGTTTGGCAGGCCGCCAGGCCCAAAGCCAACAACGGCAGCATACAGGCGAGTCTGGTTTTCATTAATGTTTTTCCTTGCGCTCGGTAATCGCTTGAAACAGATAGAGACGGCGACCATCGGCCAGCAAAACGCTGTCCTGATAGATACGGCTTAACACCACTCCCTGAACTCTGTCCCCCTGGCGGTAAATTTGGTTATTGATCACGGCCCGCTTGCCCTGAGGTCCATTGAGCAAACTACTCAGCACCAGGCCCTGTCCGCCCAGCTCTTTGGCCGGAGCGATCAGCCCCTGCGCCGGCATGGTCGGGTCCCGCAAGCTGGCGGCAACGAGATCCTGGCTACAGAGCAGCGCCAGTAAGATTAAGCCTTTAGCGGGAAGATGCCACACTGATAAAGTCCTCATTAATGCTGAGCGTGTATAACTCAAGTTGCACACTGGCCTTGGGATACTCAGACACCCGGTAATCCAGGCGCTTCCAATAAAGCTTGTCCGGCATTTTCTCTACCGCCTGTACAAACTTGAGCACGGCGAAATAGTCACCTTCCAGCTCCAGCACTATGCCGTGGCTGTAAAGGTTCATCTGCTGTTCATCGGCTTTGCCTACCACCAGCAAAGGGGTTGGGGCGACAGACTTGAAGCCGGTCAGCTGTATTCCCTGCACCCGTTCCAGCAAGGCGGTAAGCAATGACGGCATATAACTGGCGGGCACCATGTCAACCATCTGGCTGTCCAGCTGTTGAACCAGCGCAGCGATATCACGATTCACTTGCGCCAAACTTGCCTTGAGCGGCGTATCAGGGTCTTCCGCCAGGCGTTGGCGATAAAGCGCCAGCTGTTGTTGGCTGAGCTTGATGCTACTCTGGCCGGCATGCAGCCGTTGCAAATTGCTCTGGCGCTCCAGCCAAAAAGACTCCAGCGGCAGATACAGCAGCAAGAACAGCACCAACAGGCTGACTCCCGCCACCATGCCTCTCTCTCTTTGACTCAAACCATCAAAGGCTTGGCCCAGACGCCGAAGGAAATTCATTTCTTCACCTCCCGGGCTTCACTGGTCAGAATGAAGGCCAATGGCTGGCCTGGCTCCCGAGCCATGGTCATGGAAGCAAACGAGCGCCCTCTCAGACTCTCTGTTTGTTTGAGCTTGTCTATCCAGCGCGGCAGACTCTGCGGATATTGGCCGAAACCTTCAAACGCCAATTTGCCTTCTTCAAGTTTGATGCGGCTCAGCCACACACTGCCATCGGACACTTGAGCCAACTCCTGCAATACAGGTGCAAACCCCTTGGAGGTCATGCGCTCCCGCTGCCCAAGTTCGGTCAGCAGCAAGCCCTTGAGCTCCCGCTCCTGAGTACGGCGCTCCAGCTCAACGACCAGCTCGGCACTAGGGCGACGCTTGGCCAATTCGGCTTCCAGTTGTTGTTTTTCGCTCTCCAAGGCCTGGCGCTGCAACTCGACCTCAAGCAACTGCCTGGACACTTGCGTTTGCTGCCACCATCCCAAGCCGATAAGCGAAAGCCCCAGTAACAAGAGCACGCCTGCAATAGCCAACAAACGGGCGAAACTGAGCCTTAACCTGGGAGGCAAGAGAGAAGGCGAATAGAGATTGACCCGGGTCTTGCTCATTTACTCCCCCGCTTAAATTCCTGATAGCTGAGTTCAGCCATTTTCATGCCGACATCCATGCCATCTACCGGACGCACTTGTTGATTAAAGTTACGGGATATCAACTGAGCCAAGGCATAGGTTTGCCCCTGAACCATAATGTCAATCGAGGCCACCGGCGCTTGCCTGAGCTGACTTTCAAAAAAGTCCATCGAGCGCTGGATCTCCAGGCTGAGGGTATCGGCAACGCCGAACCCCAAGGATTCTGCATCGGTCTGATGCAATTCAGAAAATCCGCGAATGCGCCGCTGCATATAGAGCTCACCCTCGCGAACCACAGTGAGTAATAACTCCTGTCCAGGCACTTGGCTTATCACCAGCCTGGCTAAAGGATCTTGGTTAAAGAGGTTAGTGGGCAGTAACTCTTCGATGCTAATCCCCACCAACTGCATACCTGCCTTATCTATTTCCTGGGCCAAGGCAGACAAGCGACTGTGGGAACAGACGACAACATTGAGTTTGTCACTGCTTTTAATCGGCGATTCGAAGTAATCCAAATGGATATCGGTTGGCGGCGTGCTGACCATATCCTTGACCGCCCATACCAATGCCTGAGCCATCTCATCGGCTTCAACCTTGGGCCGGTCGGCACTCAAAAGCTGATAACGACCAAAACCTAGAGCCAACTGTAATTTTGAAGGGCCAAAATCGGCATAAACCGCGGAAAACAGTGAATTCCAATCATCTTTGTGCAGTGGATAGCAATGACAAAGGGCTCTTTGATCGTCATTTTCCGGGCGAAAGACCCAGGCGTGATTGGCAGCAAGGAACACCCCGGTATTGCTGCCGGATTGAGGCGCGCCAAAGTTGAAAAGACGACTGATGAATGACTTGTTCGTCATAAGAAACCCTGAGTCCCTGTGAAAACGGCAGCGTTTATCGTACCCATAAGGTTATGAACTTGCTGCCAATTTAAAGTTAAGTCAATATTTTGGCATGTTCATTCTAAACACTAATCAATTCATTTTATAGGCAAATATTATTAAACTGAGAGCTGTCCTAAAGATAGGCTCAGCAAGGCCGGCAGACAAATCCAGCCTGTAGTAACCCGGAACTCTTTCTTGATCAGGCTGTTGCCGGCATAGGCTCGCTGAACCAGCTGCCCTGAGCGGCGCTGACTCCGAGTATTCTCAGTGTCTGCCACTCTTCAAACAACTCCACCCCTTCGGCGCAAACCTGCACTTCGGTACGGTAGAGTCCACCTATCAGGCTACGAACAAACAGCTGGTTTTCGGGTCGTAGATGGATCTGCCGCACTATGGATCTGTGCAGCTTAATCAGTTGGAAACCTGTGTCCTGAATATATTGGGTGCTGATCACCTGCTGACCCACATGATCGACACACAGGCGCGCGCCCATCTTGCGGATCATCTGCAGCCTGGAGGCTATTTTCTCCTGATTGGGCGCCGCGATATCTTCACTGACCTCGAAGATCAGCCTGCCGGTCAGGTCCCGGTATTCCAGCAAGGTGGTACGCAGCCAGCGAATAAAGGCTCGGCTCATCAGCGAATCCAGACTCAGGTTGATGCTGAAACAAACCTTCTTGTCCGGCTCACTTGGCAGCAACTCAAACAAGACTCTTTCCAGAGTCTGACGCTCAATTTGCGGCATCAGGCCACATTTAACCGCCATAGGCAAAAATAGGGTCGCCCGCACCAGATTACCTTCGGGATCCCTGGCTCTGGTAAACACTTCTCTGTGATGCAGCTTGCCGTCACAATCCATCACGGGCTGGGTATAAGCCAGAAATCGCTTATTGACCAAGGCCATTTCCAGAAAGCTGCGCCAGCGTACCGAGCCTTTGGCAAACTCCTGATCTACCGCGCCCTTATCATACATAAACCAGGTATTGATCCCCTGCAACTGCGCCGCTCTCAGGGCCATTTCCGCCTCTTCCAGCAGTTGCTGATGGCCGTCACCCACTTTGAAATAAGCGCCGCCGAGATGATAGAAGTTGTCGGCGTTGTCCAGCTTGGGCAATACCTGGCTTTGGCAGACTTTTAACAAGCGGATTGCCAGTTGATCAGCCTCAGCCAGGGAAATTTGGGTCACCACTATTGCAAACTGGTTATGGGAACGACGGGCAAAAAAGCTGTTGGGCTGTGACTGCAGTATCTGGCTGATGCCATTGACGTTTTGTCTGAGCAGTTCCAGCGTCAGACTGTCCCCCAGCTTTTGTTGCAGCAGATCCAGATCTTCCAGCTCCAACAGATAGAGCACCCCATGGGCTATCATGCCCTGCTCATTGCTCAGGGCATCGAGGCGATTCTTGAGAAACAGACGATTACCTATACGAGTGTCGGGATCCAGAAAGGTATTGCTGCGGATAAACTTGTCAAATCTGGCACGTTCTTTCTGGGCATCGGCCAGCTCTTCCAGCAAACGGCTGAGGGCACGGTTGATCAACCTGGGTTTACCCTTGCCCGGCATCGCCTGCGCTTTTTCGTGCTCACCCAGGAGAATCAAACGGCTGCGCTGTGCCAGCTCTTCAATGCCCTCCAGTTGCCGCGAATACCAGAGATAACCAAAGCGGACAAACGCCAGCACGGCCCCCACGCCAAGTAGAATTATCAAGACTTCATACCAACCTGGTCTGTGCTGAGAAAACGGCTGCGGCAGTTCCAGCTCCATACGAAACTCAGGGTTATTCTTCAACGAAGATTGATAGCGCACCAGATTTTCTGTAGCGATATTGCCTTTATATTCAAATAGTAATTTATCATGATGCCAGAGCTTAAAACTGGCAGCATTGTAGGCAATTAACATGGGAGGCAGCCAGGACTCCAGCTCCCAGTTACTGCCGGAGTGGTATTGATTGGCCAGCATGGTTTCCAGCTCCGTGACCTTCTGTTGCTGGAACTTATAAGTCAGCTGCAGAAAACTCATCATGGCGCAGAGCAGAAACACAAATGCCACTATCGTCAGCGACAAGAGCCAAAAACTGGTGAGCTTTTTTGTGAGAATACGGGTGAGTTTCATCGAGGGCGATCCTGCCAGTCTTATTCTTCTTCTTGGGGGTGAGCCGCCTCACTGCGGGAACTCAACTTGCTGATTATTCAGCAGCCATACGCAAAAGGCAACCAACAAGCAGCATAGACCAGAAAATGCCCCGTTTGCCTTGCAAAAACAACAAAGGGGCCAACAAGGCCCCTTTGGAATAAAGCTGCTATCAGACTTCCGGGTATTGCGGCAGTGTGTCTATCTGCGCCACCCCAGAGTCTATGGCTGCTTGTGCCACAGCCTTGGCGACTTTAGGCAGCAACCTTGGGTCCATCGGCTTGGGCAACACATACAGAGGGCCAAAGCTCAACTCGTTGACATTGGGATAAGCCGCCAACACAGATTCAGGCACTGGCTCCTTGGCCAGTTCGGCAATGGCGTAAACCGCGGCTATCTTCATCTCATCATTGATGCGGCTGGCACGCACATCCAGGGCGCCACGGAAGATGAATGGGAAACAAAGCACATTGTTGACCTGGTTGGGATAGTCGCTGCGACCGGTTCCCATGATCAGATCCTTACGTATCTCATGGGCCAGCTCAGGCTTGATCTCGGGATCCGGGTTGGAGCAGGCGAAGATCACCGGCTTCTCGGCCATCATGGCCACTTCCTCAGCGCCGAGAACATCTGGGCCAGACAGTCCCAGGAACACATCAGCCCCCTTGATCACATCCTGCAAGGTGCGCTTGTCTGTGTTGTTGGCAAACAGCGCCTTGTACTCGTTGAGATCTTCGCGGCGAGTATGAATCACGCCCTTTCTATCCAGCATGTAGACATTTTCACGCTGGGCACCACACTTGACCAACATGCTCATACAGGCGATAGCCGCTGCGCCTGCGCCCATACAGACAAACACTGCTTCTTCAAGCTTCTTGCCCTGGATCTCGAGGGCGTTGATCATCCCGGCAGCGGTGACAATTGCCGTACCGTGCTGATCATCATGAAACACAGGAACCTGACAGCGCTCGATCAGTTCACGCTCAATTTCAAAGCACTCTGGCGCCTTGATATCTTCCAGGTTGATACCGCCAAAGGAGTCGGCAATCGCTTCGACCGTATGAATAAACTCTTCAGCTGTGCGGTGTTTTACTTCGATATCTGTGGCGTCGATATTGGCAAAGTGCTTGAACAGCAAAGCCTTTCCTTCCATTACCGGCTTGGATGGCAAGGGGCCGAGGTTACCCAGCCCCAAAATGGCGGTGCCGTTGGAGATTACTGCAACCGTGTTGCCCTTGTTGGTGTATCTGTACGCATTGGCAGGATTGGAAGCGATTTCACGTACCGGTTCTGCCACCCCAGGACTGTAGGCCAAAGCCAAATCCATACTGGTCTCGGCGGGCTTGGTCAGCATCACTGCGGTTTTGCCTGGAACGGGGAACTCATGGTAATCGAGCGCTTTTTGACGGAAATCTGTCATTTTAAAATCCTGAAATGCGGAATGATATTAAGTAAAAACCGTACAAACACAGGTCTGGATCACTGCAAAATTCCTTTCACAGTGACTCAAATCACAAGGCGCTAAAGATACGCGAAAAGGCGCGATTTTAAAACAGTGGATGGCAAATTTTCCACTTAAGTCAGGTATTTTGCTTCTAAGGGGGATTTTCCAAACTTATCTGTGAAGGATGGCTGACGATAATCTGCCACTTTTTGTAGGAAAAATACAACTTACCCCGCACCACAACGGCTCTTTTGAGCGAGTTCAGCGCTAAAACCTTGCTAAAATTACCAGATCCGGCCTGAGGTATGCCAACATAGAAGTTATCGTCCAGAATAAGCCACAAATACTGTCCCTTTCTTTCAAAATCTGTCACCACACCTCTGACCAGCCGGTAGTGATTTAAATCCTGCTGACCGATAGCCGAAGTCGCCTTGGGCGCATAGTCTTCAAACTGCCACAAGCCTGCATTCTGAGTGCGTGCTTGCTGCTCCAACTCGGCAAAGCATTCCCAAAATGGATGTTCCTGGTAGACCCTGGCCATCGCAAAACCCTGTTGCAGTAGTTCCTGCTGCAACAATAATCCATTCGGTGTAAAGACATAGGCCAAGGTGCGACCATAGGGATCCAACTTGGTTGGGCCAAACATCAGCGCCAGCTCATCACCCACTTTGAGCTTAGAGGCGACAAAGGCCCTGGCCTCCATGCTGTAGGGTTGAGAGAGCCCCGGATACTGATGATCTATCTCAGGAGCATTAACACCTATCAAGCGTATCAGGCGGCCATCTTTGAGTGTGAGGGTATCGCCATCATTGATATAAGCGAGTGTGACCTTTTCGCTGGCTGTATAGGGAATACACAAGTTGTCGGCTATGTTGGCCTGCGCCGATCCCAAAGACAGCAAACTGCCCAGCAGCAACAGGCAATTCATCAAGTAACGACCGAGCCAAAAGCGAGTGCCCAAGCCTGAGTTAGTATGGTTCCATTGAGATATCATAGCGCCTCCCTTGGCAGTGTTTCTTCTTGGCCGCCCCGACTCACAGTGCAAAATCCTTTTTAACTTTTAATGCAGCCTGCTAGCCTCGGCTCAAGGTGATATCCGAAACATAACCATGAACGCAGTTTTGTAAGGCGTTACTTAGCATGCCTGCCGCTTCATCGGCAGTCATAAAGCTCGACGTATCCACCAACTTACCGCTGCTGGGCCAAAAACCGGTTGCCATTCCGCCGGGGTAGACGGCTATCAGCTTTATCTTGCTACCCTTGAGCTCCAAGCGCAGGGACTCCAGCATGCCTCTGACGGCCCATTTTACCGCGCAGTAACTGCTCTCTCCTGCCTTGGGTTGCAGCGCCGCGGTAGACATGACAATCACCAGTGTCATGCTCTCTTGCCGCCAACGAGCCAGCATGGCTCTGAGCAACAGCAGAGTGGACAGCAGATTATTGTCGATAAGAGCCTTGATATCAGTTGGAGACTGAGTTTCCAGGTTACCAAAGCAGCCGCTGCCGGCGCAGTGCAGCAGCATTTCAGGGGCCTCGCCTAAGCTATCGAGCAGAGCCTCAATCGCGCTTGGATTGGTTAAATCTGTTGTTTGGTAACTGACACCGGGCAACTCTGCCGCCAACTGTTGCAACCTCTGTTCACTGCGGCCGGTTAACAGCAAGGACTCACCTTCAGCATGATAGCGTCTCGCCAGCGCAGCCCCCAAGCCACTGCTGGCCCCTGTGATCAATTTCATTTGTTTTGTTCTCCAACTTCAGATGGGGATTGCGGCAGAGGCCGATAGGTTTGGCTTTGCCAGTCAAATTGATAGGTCTTGCCTTGCCATTGATACAAGGTGCGATTAGCTTCTTGTATCACCCTGGCATTGGCCGGTAGGCTGGCGCGACTCTCTGTATCTGCCAAGGTTTCGAAGTGAGTCGTTACTCGCTGCGGTGGCGCAACCACCACTGGCTCCGGCTTGGGTTGCCTGCGATATACATAGGGACGCTGCCAGCGATCTCTGTACCAAGGATCATCCCACTGCCAGCGATTCCATGGGTCATAACGCCAGGGCGATAGCCAGGGATTGTTAACGCCCCAATACAGGCCCCAGTGACTCCGTGAGCCATGGTTATGGTAGCGGTTATAATCTTCTCTATGAATATCACTCTGATAGTGGCGCTCAGTATGGGAGTTATCCCAGGCAGCAGCCACCTGTGGCAAACTCATCAGTATCAGACTCAGGAAAATAGCTCGTTTCATATAACCTCCAGGCTTCAAGGCCCGCAGCTTTCATGCTACTACGGCTTACTCCCGGATTCATCACAGAATCGCAGGCGAAATAAAGATGACTCAGCGTACATTCAGCCAAGGGTTACCTGGTCATCTCTGGCCGCGGCAGCAATCTCTGGCAGGATCCGACTTCGACAGGCCCCGGCATGCTTGCTGCCAGAGGCCTTGAACGCCGATTAATCTGCAAGCCAGAGTGCCACGAGGAGTTATTTGCACTTTCCTTAGCAGTTAACCGTTGCTCGGATTAATGCTATAGTGCGCGCCATTAATGCATTCGGCAGCGAGGCTATTTCCACATGAGTTTTAAGGATTTACGCAGTTTTATCGATCACCTTGAGAGTCAGGGTGAGCTCAAGCGTATCAGCTATCCGGTTGATCCTTATCTTGAAATGACCGAAATAGCCGATCGGGTACTGCGCGCCGGTGGCCCGGCTCTGTTGTTTGAAAACCCCAAGGGCAAACAGATGCCCGTGCTGGTGAACCTCTTCGGTACTCCGAAGCGGGTCGCCATGGCCCTGGGCAAGGATGATCCCATGGCGCTGCGGGACGTGGGCGAACTGCTGGCGTTTCTCAAGGAGCCCGAGCCCCCCAGGGGCTTCAAGGATGCCATAGCCAAGATCCCCATGTTCAAACAAGCGCTGAACATGCCACCCAAGACAGTGCGTAACGCCCCTTGCCAAGAGGTGGTGTTGCAAGGCGATCAGGTTGACCTGACCGCCCTGCCCATTCAGCACTGCTGGCCCGGCGATGTTGCACCGCTGGTGACCTGGGGTTTGACCATCACCAAAGGGCCGAGACAGAAACGCCAGAATCTGGGGATCTACCGCCAGCAACTGCTGGGCAAGAACAAGCTGATCATGCGCTGGTTGTCACACAGAGGCGGCGCGTTGGATTTTGCCGACTTTAAACAGCAACATCCAGGTGAAAAATATCCTGTGGTAGTGGCTCTGGGCAGCGATCCTGTCACCATTCTCGGCGCCGTCACGCCAGTGCCCGATGCCATGAGCGAATATGCTTTTGCCGGGCTGCTGCGCGGTGAGCGTACCGAAGTGGTCAAGGCCTTGAGTTGCGATCTGGAAGTACCGGCCACCAGCGAAATCATTCTCGAAGGTTATATCGATCCCGAGGAGATGGCGGTGGAAGGCCCCTACGGTGACCACACAGGTTACTACAATGAAACCGACAGCTTCCCTGTGTTTACCGTAACTCATATCAGCCACAGAAAAGACGCCATCTACCACAGCACCTACACGGGAAGGCCACCGGATGAACCGGCCATGCTCGGGGTAGCACTCAATGAGGTCTTCGTTCCTATCCTGCGCAAGCAGTACCCGGAAATCGTTGACTTCTACCTGCCTCCGGAGGGGTGTTCCTACCGGATGGCGGTGATCTCCATCCGCAAACAATATCCCGGCCATGCCAAGCGGGTGATGATGGGAGCCTGGTCTTTCCTGCGTCAGTTTATGTATACCAAGTTTATTGTCATAGTCGATGAAGACGTGAATTGCCGCGATTGGCAGGACGTTATCTGGGCCATAACCACTCGGATGGATCCCAGCCGCGACACAGTGATGATAGACAACACCCCCATTGACTATCTGGATTTCGCGTCCCCCGTGGCGGGACTGGGATCCAAGATGGGCCTGGATGCCACCAATAAGTGGGAAGGTGAGACCAACCGCGAATGGGGTACCCCAATAGTGATGGACCAAGAGGTTAAACAGCGGGTGGACGAGATTTGGGAACAGTTGGGCATAGAAGACCAAGCGACCCTATAATTCGCAATAACTGCGTTAGCCATTATGAAAATAAGCCTTCAACAGAGAGGTAAAAAGGAAGTTCAATGAATAGCATCCGCTGTAAGATAGAGAAAGTTGCCCCATTTAATGACGCTGTGTACCAGGTATTGCTGCGCCCCGAAAAACCGCTGGAATTCAAGGCTGGTCAGTACCTGTGCGTGGTAATGGGTGAGAAAGACAAGCGTCCCTTCTCCATAGCTTCGGCCCCCGGCAGCGAACTCATAGAACTTCACATAGGCGCAGCCGTCAGCGAGAGCTATCCCATGCAGGTGGTCGAGCGACTGAGAAACAACAGTCATATCGATATCGAAGCCCCGGGCGGTGAAGCTTTCCTCAGACACCAGAGTGTCAGACCCAGACTACTGGTTGCAGGTGGTACTGGCTTCTCCTATATCAAGAGCCTGGTAGAGCAGCAAATCGCCCTGGGGCAAAAAGTTGAAACCCTGCTCTATTGGGGCTGCCGCAACCCTGAAGCCATGTACTACGAAGCCATCGCCAGAGAGTGGCATCAAGCGCACCCCTGGCTGCATTTCGTGCCTGTAGTCGAACAGGCCGAGGCCGACTGGGCTGGGAAAAAAGCTAATCTACTGGCGCAGATACGCTCAGACTTTGTCAGCCTGGTAGGCTATGACATCTATATCGCCGGTCGTTTCGACATGGTCGGCGCTGCGCGGGAACAATTCCGCGAGATGGGACTGGATGAAGCCCACCTCTACGGCGATGCCTTCGCCTTTATCAAATAACCGCCTTCATCTTTATCCAATAGTGGTCGCTGCATGCGGCCGCTATTTTTGCCACCATTAATGTGTGTCAGCTCTCATCCACCGGGGTGCACAGTCCAAGCGCTCTGACATAGAATAAACAGATACACAGCAACCCCGGACACAATGGAGTTCCCATGAGTCATCCTCAAGTCACATCACTGAAACTGAAACGTAAATCCAAACTGCTCGAGATAGGCTTCGATGATGGCAGTCAGTATCAGCTGAGCTGCGAATTTCTGCGGGTTCACTCTCCGTCGGCCGAAGTTCACGGCCATGGCAACCCCAAGCTGGTGACTCACAAGAAAGAGGTCAATATCAGCGCCATAGAGCCGGTTGGCAATTATGCAGTGAAGCTGATTTTTGACGACGGCCATGATACCGGCCTCTATTCCTGGCAGATACTGCACCAGCTCTGCACCCAACAAACTGAACTCTGGGAACAGTATCTGGCTAGGCTGCGCGCCGAAAAGGGCAGCCGCGAAGCCCTGATCAGCATGAATATCAAATATAACTGAGGAAGGTACAAACAGGTTCCACGAGCGCCTATTCTAACCTTTGCTAGCGGATCAGCGAGCCCAAAGGCAGCCCGCTGAGTGCCCTGGCATCCTGCTTGGAAAACCAGGTATCGGGCAACGTCACCTGCTGCCACAACTCCCGGCACAGTGATTGGCTATCCTGCCAGTTGCCGGCCAACAGCCAAGGCACCAGCAGATCGCCCACATCCGGGTAGTTAATCGGCTCAGGGCTACCCCGTTTGAGCCAACGTTTCACCGTTTGCGGCTCCAGCGTCATCATACTGTCGGCCGCTGCCAGCAACTCGAGGGCGGCCACATTCGACAGCTGTTCAAACTGCCCAAGCAAGGGTTTAACCAAGAGCTTTTTACCCAGGGTCAGGGCTTCACTGGCCAGTTCAAATCCGGCATTGGCTATCACCCCACCGCAGCTGGCGAGATCGGCCTTGAAGCCTTCACGATCAAATCCATGCCACAGAATATGCTCAGGTAAAGCAACTGGCGCAGCCTGGCTGTGATACACCATAAAACGGTAGTCATGGAAAGGGAGCAACAATTCGGTGATAGCTTGTGAGCTCTCAAACGGCAGATATACCAAAATATCGTGCGAATGTTCCACGGCGCAGCGACTGACATCGACAAAGGGCGGCAATATCGGATAACCAAAGTGATGCCAGTGACACCCCAATGCCTGATCCACCGGGGCAAAGTTCTCCAGCAACCAGTTATTGAACCAGGAGTTTGCTACTTTGGGCACCGGATATCTGAGGGAAGCCTGATGGCTGATGCTTATACTGGGCACTCCCTGACGCCTGGCGGCCCAAGCCGAAACCGGCTCAAAGTCATTGAGCAACAGATCATAGCCACTGAGATCCAATTCGCGAATGTCCCGCCAAAGTTCAATGGCGGAATTGTGCATCACTGTCTTGGGGATACTGACCCGTCCCTTTTGAGTCACAAAAGTCAGCCCGGCACAGACTCGGTAATCGCCGAAGGCCTGCATATCAAAAAACTGCTGCGGCTGGCGACCGCTGAATAAATAGTCAACTTGAATATCGTGCTTTGCCAAGGCCTTGGCTACAACTCTAGCGCGACTCAAATGGCCATTCCCTGTGCCCTGAACACCGTAAAGTATTCGCATTGATTATCCTTATATCCAAACTGCAGCTATGAGAGTGGCGCTGCTGCCCAAAAGAGCCCCCGCCAGGATGTCGAGAGGGTAGTGAACACCGAGAAACACTCTGGAAACTCCAACCAGGCCCGCCCAGATGAATACCGGCAGTGCCATTTGAGGATAAATTTGCCATACCGCACTGGCGAACACGAAAGCCCCCGCCGTATGGCCGGACGGCAGACTGAATTTATCAGAGGGCTCAAAGCTGGCCCTGAAGCCCACCAGAACCTGATGGCATGGACGTTTACGACGAATGGCATTTTTCAGCAGCAGATACAAAGGCAGTTCCACAGCGTACGCCAACAGCAACAAGGCGAAGAAACGTGACCCATCCTGCTCCAGCAACATGAGCAGCGCCAGACACAGGTAAAGCGGGCCATTACCTGATGCAGAAAACTTGAGAGCACAGGTTTCCAGATCATGTTTGCGGCCAAATTGTGTCAGCGCACGAAATGTTCGAAGATCGAGTTCAGCAAGGTAGGCAAACATGGCTGAGGCTCCTTCTGTGGACAGTAGGGAGCCAGGTCAAGGACTCCAATCTGTGTAGCAGTAAAGAGCCTAGTCAAGGGGTGTGACGGGCAGGTGACACCTGCCCTAAGCTTTTATGACATCAGGCAGTGATTGCCGCCCGGCCACGATAAATTTTGATCAAATGATAGACGTTAATACAAGCCACAAAAGCGTTCATACCTGCTACCGGCCAGGCAGAAATCGCCGCACCGTAAATCACGAATAGGGTGCAACCGCTAAAGTTGATCCAACGCAGCCAGATAATGTCCTTCATCATCAGAGAAATGGCCACCATAATGGAGGCAAAATAGCCAATGATTTCAATTGTGTTAAGAGCTTCCATAAGGCACCTCGTTCAGGCTCTCTGCCGTCCATAAGCCTGACGGGGGATCCGTGCCCCTAAAGCAGGTTAAAGTTAAGTAAGTTTGGATGGTGCTTATATTAACAAAAGCCACAGCATAGTTGTAATAAAAATACGTTATTTAATGACTCACATCAAAAAATGGCGCAGATTTATACACTAGCTGCGAAATATTACCACACAAATGTTAATAAAAGGAAAATCCAGCAATACCGTGATTGATAACACTTTTCTTTTCAAGAATCCCTTATATACTGGCACTTAGTGCGTTATCCCGCGGTCTTGTCAGACCTTGCGGTTCAACAGGAGTGTAAATATGGAATACAACACCTCAGAACTTTGTGACATGTACCTGGATGTTGTCGATGTCGTCGAGCCTATGTTCAGCAACTACGGCGGTTGTAGTTCATTTGGCGGCTCCATTAGCACCATCAAGTGTTTCGAAGACAACGGCCTCATTCTCGATGTATTGCAGGACGATGGCGAAGGAAAGGTTCTGCTGGTAGACGGCGGGGGTTCTCTGCGCCGGGCTCTGATCGATGCCTCGATTGCCGAGGTTGCGGTCAATAACAACTGGGAAGGCATTATCGTTTACGGTAGCGTGCGCGATGTCGATGCCCTCGAAGAACTGGATATAGGTATCCAGGCTCTGGCCTCCATTCCTGTTGGTGCCGACGGCAACGCCATTGGTGAAGTAGACATTCCGGTGAACTTCGGTGGTGTTACCTTCCTGCCGGGCGATCATATCTATGCCGATAACACAGGGGTAATTCTGTCTCCTGAACCCTTGGATATCGACTGATATTCACTGTTGAACCAAAGCCGGCTTCTGCCGGCTTTTTTGTTGCCTTTTGCTCAACGTAGGCCAAAATAGAGGCTGTTATTGCCCCGTCAGAGAAAGGGAAACTCTATGGAACTGCCGCTCTCCCCCATCACGCAAACCAAGTTGGCTCAATCTTTCAGCCCCAGAGAAGGTGAAACCCGTCTGGGTCAGAAAGTGCGCCTGCTGCCAGGCGCGGCGAGCTATATGGATGCGCTGACTCAGGCCAAAGCCGCAGGCGCCCGTTTTGCCATCATAGGTATCAAGGAAGATCTTGGGCCCAGAGCTAATCTGGGACAAGGCGGCGCCAACCAGGCCTTTGACGCCATGTTGCCGGCGCTGCTTAACCTGCAGTCCAACCGCTTTTTAAGTGGTGAAGAATGCCTGCTGCTGGGGGAGATCATCCCAGTTGCCAATGCTGCCCATGATTGTCAGCAACTCAGACAAGAGGTGGAGTCGCTGGATCAGCAGGTTATAGAGGCCCTAACCCCGGTTTTTGCCGCCGGACTTGAGCCTATCGTCATCGGCGGTGGCCACAACAACGCTTTTGGCTTACTCAGCGCCGCCCGGGCGGCATTATCCAAGCCGCTGGCAGCGGTCAACCTGGATCCTCATTCAGACTTCAGGTTGCGGGAAGGCCGCCACAGTGGCAATGGTTTCAGTTATGCGGCGGCCAACGGCGCCCTGGGGCATTATCATGTGCTCGGGCTGCATGAACTGAAAAACAGTGAAGCCAATCTGGAACAACTTACGGCATTTGGTGGCAGCTGGCACAGCCTGCAGCAGATTTGGGTACGTCGCGAGCTGAGCTTGGAGAAGGCTCTGAGCGATATTGCCCGCCAGCTGCGTCATACGGGGCTGCCGGTAGCCATAGAGCTGGATCTGGATGCCATAACCCAGATGCCCTCCAGTGCCTCAACCGTTGCCGGTATTCCTTTGTTGGATGCGGCGCATTATGTCAGCCATATGGCGCGCCACACCCAAAGTGTTTATCTGCATCTGGCAGAAGGTGCCCCGGCATGCCACGATGCAGGCCTGGCCGCAGGCTATAAGACCGTGGGTCAGTGCCTTGCCGAACTAATTTACGCCTACCTACAGGCCAAACAGGTCTGAATGCAACTCCACTCTTTTTGCTTTAGCGACGCCAAGCTTGCCTATGCCCGAATGGGCAGGAAGACACAGCGAAGTTCAGCCGCCATCGGCAATGCTATGGCGGCTGGGGCTATTCACCCCCGGCGGATATTGTGGTCTAATGCGCAGTCTGGCCACGAGGCCAACAGCGTTTTTTACTGCGGCGATCACAGCTTGGCCGCGCAAAGATTCAGCAAGCCGCACCAATAGCTTACACTCGCTGCAATACAAGTTAGTCATAGGAATACACTGATGTCTGAAGGCTCACCAAAGAGTACACATTTCGGGTATAAAACTGTCGAAGCTGAAAAGAAGGCCGACCTGGTAGCCGGAGTCTTCCATTCCGTTGCCGCTAAATACGACATCATGAACGATGTCGCTTCCTTTGGTATCCATAGATTCTGGAAACGCTTCACCATAGAGTGCGCCGGTGCCCGTCCGGGAATGAAGGTATTGGATCTGGCCGGTGGCACAGGTGATTTGACCGCCAAATTCTCGCACCTGGTGGGTGACAAGGGCCAGGTTATTCTGGCGGATATCAATGATTCCATGCTCAAAGTTGGCCGCAGCAAACTACGCGACAAGGGCATTGTGGGCAACGTCAATTACGTACAGGCCAACGCCGAAGCGCTGCCATTTCCGGACAATCACTTCGATATCATCACCATCGCCTTTGGCCTGCGTAATGTGACCGACAAAGACGCGGCGCTGCGCTCAATGCAACGAGTGCTCAAGCCGGGTGGTAAATTGTTGGTATTGGAGTTCTCCAAGCCACAGCATGAGATCATGCGCAAGGCCTATGATCTGTATTCATTCAAGATCCTGCCCAAGATGGGTCAGTTGGTTGCCAAAGATGCCGACAGCTACGAATATCTGGCCGAGTCCATCCGTATGCACCCGGATCAGGAAACTCTGAAGCAGATGATGCTGGACGCCGGCCTGGAGCAGGTGGATTACATCAATATGACCGACGGCGTAGTGGCTCTGCATCGAGGCTATAAGTTCTGAGATGAATGAGCTGAACCTGACATCCCAGTGGCGGCTGTTGTGCTGCGCCGCCCTGGAGATGGCACTAGAGAAAGTCACCGACCAAGCCGAAGACGAATATGCTCGGCTGAAATCGCTGCACGGTAAAGTCCTGTGTCTGCAGCTCAGTCAACTAAATTGGCCGCTTTATCTGGTGTTTGCCAAGAAAATTCAGGTGCTTTCCAGCTATGAGGGCGAGGTGGCGGTAACCGTCAAGGCCGATGCCACCACTCTCTATCGCCTGGGCGAAGGCGAGAGTCTCACCGAGCTTATCAAGCAAGATAAGCTGGTCATCGAAGGGGAACTCGCTCTGCTGCAAACATTCAGCCATTTTCTGCAACAGGTCAGATTCGACTTTGCCGAGCCTTTGTCCCGTTATCTGGGCGATGCCCCGACGCATATATTATTGAGCGGTCTGGAGCGCGCCAGGGCAGATTTAAGCCGGGTGTTTAACAAGACCCAGTCCCATCTGGCGCAATTAACCACCGAAGAGTACAAATTAGCCCCTCATCGGCTTGAATTTATTCACCATTGCGACAAAATTGACGAGCTTGCGGCCGCCACGGACGCCTTAGAACAACGACTCGCCAATTTGAAGGACAAGAAAAGCCCATGAGTTTCGCCAGTATCAAGAGAGGATATCAGGTTATCAGCATTGCCCTGCATTATGGTTTGGACGAGCTGTTGCCGAAAAAGTTGACCCCTTGGTACTTTAAACTCTGGCGTCGCAGTCTGTTTTGGCTGCGCAACAAACATAAATCCAAGGCCGGTGGTGAACGTCTGAAACTGGCTATGCAAGAGTTGGGGCCGGTTTATATCAAGTTCGGCCAGATGCTCTCCACCCGTCGCGATCTGCTCAGTGATGAATGGGCCCATGAATTGGCCATGTTGCAGGACAGAGTCCCGCCATTTGACTCCAAGCTGGCACGAGAAGCTATTGAGGCCGAGCTCAAAGCCCCCATAGAAACCCTGTTTGACGACTTTGACGATACCCCGCTGGCCTCGGCATCTATTTCCCAAGTGCATACGGCAACGCTCAAGTCCAACGGCAAACCTGTGGTCCTCAAGGTATTACGCCCCAATGTAGAGCAAAACATTCTCGCCGACCTACAGCTGATGAGCCAGAGTGCCAAGCTGCTGGAAACCATTCTCGGCCCGGATAACCGCCTGCGCCCGGCCGAAGTGGTGGAAGACTACCGCACTACCATTTTGGGGGAGCTCAACCTTAAACTGGAAGCGCTCAATACAGTCAAGCTGCGCAACAATTTTATCGACTCCAACGCCCTCTATATTCCCTATGTTTATGAAGAACTGAGCTATCAGCGCTTGATGGTGATGGAACGTATCGAGGGGATCCCGGTGTCGGACATCGCCGCGCTCAAGGCCCAGGGCACCAACCTCAAGCTGTTGGCCGAGCGTGGGGTGGAACTCTTCTTTACCCAGGTATTTCGCGATAACTTTTTCCACGCCGACATGCACCCGGGCAACATCTTTATTTCCCGTGAGCACCCGGAAGATCCTTTCTATATAGGTCTGGACTGCGGCATTATGGGAACACTTAACGACACGGATAAACGCTATCTGGCAGAAAACTTTCTCGCCTTTTTCAACCGTGATTACCGCCGTATCGCCCAACTATATGTGGAATCCGGTTGGGTTTCAGCCGATACCGACATTCAGGCCTTTGAGCAAGCGGTTAAAGTGGTGTGTGAACCCATGTTCAACAAGCCGCTGGATGAGATCTCCTTCGGCCATGTGCTGCTGGAACTGTTTCGCACCGCCCGCCGCTTCCATATAGTGGTACAGCCGCAGTTGGTCTTGCTGGAAAAGACCTTGCTCTATATCGAAGGCTTGGGACGTCAGCTTTATCCTCAACTGGATTTGTGGCAAACGGCCAAGCCTTTCCTTGAGCAGTGGATGGCAGAACAGGTCGGCCCCAAGGCAATGTTCAAAAAAGTGCAAACACAATTGCCCTTCTGGTCTGATAAACTTCCAGAGATTCCGGAACTGATATATGACAATCTGAAGCTGGGGCGTAATCTCCTTGGAGCTCAGCAGCAGATGTTGGATAAGTATCTTAAACACCAGCAAAAAGCACACAAGAGTAATTATTTGTTAATCACATCCGCAATTTTGTTGATCTGTGGCACGATTTCACTCAGTCAGGACGCTACACTGTGGCCGTCCTATGTCAGTATTGGGGTCGGAGCAATCCTATGGTTTGTTGGATGGCGATCCAGGCCTAAAATTAAGAAATTTTAATTAGTACATTTTAATTAAAGGTTCATAATTGAACCAAGATTATCTAAGAGGAAACCTTCATGGGTGGTATCAGTATTTGGCAACTTCTCATCATCGCGTTAATTGTAGTGCTGCTGTTCGGCACCAAGAAGCTGCGTTCACTGGGCGGCGACCTCGGCGGAGCAGTTAAAGGATTTAAAAATGCCATGTCCAGTGACGAGGACAAGAAGGCCATCGAGGACACTTCTGCACAGAACACTCAGGCAGACCCCAAAGCACAGGCGACTGATAAGAAGCCTGAGTCCAAGGACAAAGAACAGGCGTAATTCCCTATGTTCGATGGTATCGGCTTTATGGAGCTGCTGCTCATCGGGGTATTGGGGCTGGTCGTTCTCGGCCCCGAACGTCTCCCGGTAGCGGTACGTTCAATTACCGGCTGGATCCGTGCCATGAAACGCATGGCTAATTCGGTCAAAGATGAACTTGAGCAGGAGCTCAAGATCGAGCAGTTACATGCAGACCTGAAGAAGGCCGAGAGCAAGGGCCTCAGCAATCTGTCTCCGGAACTGCAGGAATCTATCGATCAACTGAGAGAGGCGGCCCAATCGGTTAACCGTCCCTATCAGGTTGAAGACAGCAAATCTCCAGCCCAGGAATCCCCCAAGGCAGAAGCCGCTGTCGAGGAGAAAACACCTGCCACCGAGACGGCTCCCAAGCCGACAGGTACTGACACTAAATAATGGGTAACGCATGTCGCAACAGCAGCCATTAATCAGCCACTTGCTTGAACTGCGCACTAAACTGCTCAAAGCCATTGCAAGTGTGCTTATCGTGTTTATTGCCCTGGTTTACTGGGCCAATGATATCTATCACTATATGGCGATCCCATTGATGCAGTCTTTGCCGGATACCGGCAGTATGATTGCAACGGATGTGGCCGCGCCGTTTTTTGCTCCCTTTAAACTAACACTGGTACTGTCTTTTTTTATTGCGGTGCCCTATGTGCTATTTCAGATCTGGTCCTTTGTCGCGCCCGGACTGTATAAACATGAAAAACGTCTGGTAGTTCCGCTCTTATTCAGTAGTACTCTGCTGTTTTATTTGGGGATCGCCTTTGCCTACTATGTAGTATTCCCGGTCGTATTCGGCTTCTTTACCAGTGTGGCTCCGGAAGGGGTTCAGGTAGCAACCGATATCAGCAGTTATCTGAGCTTTATTCTGAAGCTGTTCTTTGCCTTTGGTTTGGCATTCGAGATCCCGGTCGCCGTGATTTTGTTGTGCTGGGCCGGTGTCACGACTCCGGAAGACCTAAGAGCTAAACGCCCCTATATCGTTGTCGGTGCCTTTGTGGTGGGCATGATGCTAACACCGCCTGATGTCATCTCTCAGACTATGCTGGCCGTGCCAATGCTGTTATTGTTTGAAGGTGGACTCTTGGCTGCCCGTTTTTACAGCAAGGCTTCGGATGAATCAGACGAGGATGAAACCGAAGAAAAACAGGCATAATCAGCAGGCAGCAAGGGCAATAACAAGAATAAAAGAAGGATGATATTCATGCGTTTAACCTGGATTGCTGCCTCTACTGCTGCACTGCTTTGTTTTCAGGCTCAGGCCGGTATCGAGCAGGAATTGGCTCAATGTGCCTCCCTAACTGATAAACTCGACCGGCTCATCTGCTACGATGAGCTGGCTGCCAAAGTCTCTCATGTAAAAGCCAGCCAAGTTAGTGCTGCCGAAGCAACCACTGTAGTTGCCGCTGCGCCTGTGGCCAAGAGTGTTCAGGCCGATCCTGCGGCCGACTTCGGTGCCGATAACCTGGAATCCACTATCCAGACCAGCAAGAAAAATGAAGTTGCGAAGATTTTCCTGACCATCAGCGAGGTCGATAAAGACCCCTATGGTGCCCTCAAAATCAGCTTCAGTAACGGTCAGGTTTGGAAACAAACCGACAGCCGCAATTTCCGCCTGAAATCCGGGCAGAAGGTTTATATCGAAAAAGCCGCCTTAGGCTCATTCCTGTTGGGAACTGAAGGGCGCAACAGCACTATCAGGGTCAAGCGTCTGCAGTGAATCAATACCTGGATATCGCTGTCAATCTAATTGGCAGCCACCTGGAACAAGATCTCAATCGAGTTATCAATGAAGCGGCAGGCGAAGGCGTCTCGCCGCTTATCATTATTGGCAGCCATCTGGATGAAAGCCGAAGCTGCATCCAGGTTTGCCGGCAATATCCCCAAAAAGTCTACACCACAGTAGGTGTCCACCCTCATCATGCCAGCGAGTGGCAGACGAAGAGCGCCGCCGAACTGAAACAACTGGCCAGGCAACCGGGCGTGGTTGCCATAGGGGAATGCGGCCTGGACTACAACAGAGACTTTTCGCCGCGCCAGCAGCAACGCCAGGCCTTTGAGTCCCAGTTGGCTCTGGCGGTAGAACTGCAATACCCGGTACTGATGCATCAGCGCGACGCCCATGATGATTTTCTGGCTATTCTGGATGACTATCTGGAAGCCCTTCCGGCAGCGCTACTGCACTGCTTTACCGACAGCCCCAAACAGGCCGAAGACTATATTGCCAGGGATCTGTACCTGGGCGTAACAGGTTGGGTTTGTGACGAACGCCGTGGACAAGATCTGGTCAGCGCTCTGCCATTAATCCCGGACAACAGATTATTACTGGAAACCGACAGTCCCTATCTACTGCCACGCAGCATGCGACCCAAGCCGAAATCGGGCCGCAATGAGCCCAAGTATCTGCCTTACATAGCCCAAGCTGTCGCCGACATCCGAGGTCAGTCGCTGGAGAGTCTTGCGCGCCAGTGCTTTAGCAACAGCTTGCGTTTCTTTAAGCTGGAGAGCATTCATGGCTAATGCCTACTCCATTCTATTGCTCTTCTTGAGTTTACTGTCTCTCACTCTTGCTGCCGAACCCAGAGTCGCGGTTTCTGCAACCGAAGGGCTGGATTTGGATCTGCGCCCCAGCACCCGAGTCACAGAGCAAGGCGCTGATAGTCGCCTCAACCAGGTACAGAATTTACCGGATACCGCCTGGCATCCAGCCAATGACTACAACTTTATCGAGATGGGCGCCGATGGCCTCTGGTTCAACTTCAGCCTTTATGCCAAAGAGCCGGGCCATTTCAACAGAATACTGGCCTTCAATAACCCCAGTACGGACAAGCTGGAGATCTACCACTACGTCGATGGTCGTCTCCAGCGTCAGCTAACATTGGGAGATACCCAGGCCTTTGGCCACAGAAGCATATTGAGTACCAGCTTCCTCTATGCCTTTAACATCAAGCAGCAGGAACAGCACCAATTCTGGCTCAAATTGACCACCGCCGGCAGCAGCTATCTGCCTATTCACCTTTGGGAGCCATACGCGCTGCTACAAAGCCAGGAAACCCGCAATATGCTCAATGGCATACAGTTAGGCGCCCTGGCCGCTATAGGCTTGTTTGCATTGTTTATCGCCCTAACAACCCGCTCCTTCAGTTACAGCTATTATGCCGGTTATGTATTGACCATGACGCTATTGGTTGCCTGCATCAATGGTACGGCCTTTCGCTATCTTTGGCCCAATGTGCCGCAGCTGCAACAATATGTTATCCCTTCGTTGGTCCCTCTGGTGATTGCCTTTGGGATACTCTTTACCGAGAAGGTATTACAGCTCAAATACCACAGTATCCGTATGTTGAGGGCCTGTCGCTATACGGCGGCCAGCGCCATACTGCTGATTTTCGCCACTATACTGCTTGATTACGCACTCGCCATCTATATTGAGATAGTCTCAGTCATGTCTGTGAGCCTGATGCTACTGTTTTTCAGCATATTGCAGGCGATACGCGGCAATAAACTCGCCAAACTCTACACAGTATCCTGGAGCGGGATGACGCTGGGGATCTTCGTATCCTGTTTCATGTATCTGGGTATTTTAAAGCTACCCCTGATGCCTCAAACGCCGGTGCTATTGGGGCTCACCTTCGAAGTCGTATTTATGGCGGCAGTGTTGGCGATACGCTACAACGATGAACGCAAAGCCAAGCAAAGAATTCAACAGGAAGCTCTGAGACAGGCGGAACGGATCCGCGAAGCCAGAGAAGAAACCCTTAGAATGGAAGCCGAGAGTAACGAGAAGCTGGAACGTATGGTACAAGAACGCACTCTGGAGCTGGAAATAGCGCTCAGAGAGCTGAATGAGGCCAACCAGAAGCTCACCGAAAAGGCCACTATAGATAGCCTTACCGGGGTCAAAAACCGCTCCACCTTCGACAAGCGTCTGCAGGCCGAAGGGCGCATCAGCCGCCGACAACAGACGCCGCTGGCACTGCTGATGCTGGACATAGACAGATTCAAGACCATTAACGACACCCATGGCCATTTGGCCGGCGATCAAACCCTTAAAAGTATTGCCAATACCCTCAAGAATATCCTCAGGCGCCCAAGTGATCTGGTATCACGTTTTGGTGGTGAGGAGTTTGCTATTATATTGCCTAATACTGATACTATCGGGGCCCTGAGTGTGGCAGAACAGATACGTCACGCCATCTCGGCCTTGGATGTCAGCTGGGATAAACAGACAATCCCTCTGACCGCCAGTATCGGCGTCAGTGTCGCCATTATAGAGTCGGATATGCACATCACCCAGTTGCTGGAGCAAGCCGACAAGGCACTGTATTGCGCCAAGAATTCAGGCAGGGATCAGGTCTACGCCTTTGATCCCGAGCAAGATACCCTTTCAGATCCAGCCAGGAGCCCAAAGTGAACATAATTACCAGTGCCTACCCACAGCGTCGTATGCGCCGTATGCGCAAGCATGAGTTCAGCCGCCGCCTGATGGCTGAGAACCTGTTGACAGTCAATGATCTCATCTACCCCATGTTTGTGCTCGAAGGTAACAAGCGTACCGAATCTGTAGCCTCCATGCCGGGCGTTGAGCGTTACAGCATAGATCTGCTGCTCAAAGAAGCCGAAGAGCTGGTAGAGCTGGGTATCCCTTTGATTGCCCTCTTCCCGGTAACACCGGCGGAGAAAAAGTCTCTGATGGCCGAAGAAGCCTACAATCCTGACGGTTTGGTGCAACGAGCCGTTCGAGAGCTCAAGGCCGAGTTCCCTCAATTGGGCGTGATGACAGATGTCGCACTGGATCCCTACACCACTCATGGACAAGACGGCATCATAGATGAGACCGGTTACATCATTAATGACATCACCACAGAAATTCTGGTGAAACAGGCACTGTCCCACGCCGCAGCCGGTGCAGATATGGTAGCCCCTTCAGATATGATGGATGGCCGCATAGGTGCCATACGTCAGGCACTCGAAGCCGCAGGCCACGTCAACACTCAGATTATGGCTTATAGCGCCAAGTATTCCTCCAACTACTATGGCCCCTTCCGCGATGCGGTCGGCTCTGCCGGCAACCTCAAAGGCGGTAACAAGCACAGCTATCAAATGGATCCGGCCAACTCGGACGAAGCATTGCATGAAGTCGCCCTGGATATTCAGGAAGGCGCCGATATGGTGATGGTGAAGCCAGGCATGCCTTATTTGGATATAGTGCGCAGAGTCAAAACCGAACTGGGTGTACCGACTTTTGCCTATCAGGTCAGCGGTGAATACGCCATGCATATGGCAGCAATTCAAAACGGCTGGCTGGCAGAAAAAGCCATAGTGATGGAATCTTTGCTGTGCTTCAAACGTGCCGGCGCCGATGGCATTCTCACTTACTTTGCCAAGCAGGCCGCCCAATGGCTGAAAGACGCCAAGTAAATTGAACTCCAAAGCCGCCTTCAAGGCGGCTTTTTGTATTTGTCTCATTCCCGGCAAGAATCCACTCCCTCGTTGAAAAACCTCTTTGTTCAGATCAAAATTATTTAGTGATCTTGCTAACATACATAGTGTTTGTCTCTTTGCGATATCCCTCACCAATGGTTGAATCAAGGTATGGAGTCACCCCACCCGAGGTAGTATGATGTACCAGAATGTAAAAGCGTTACTCGCCACCACCGCGTTATTCTTCAGTTGCCAGGTTATGGCCAATGGCGGTTGTGGTTTCGAAGACAAACAGGAAGGCTTTATCGCCACCTGCAGCGAGGAGAAACAGGAAGTGATCTTAACGGGCGCAGTCGAAGCACAGAAACTGGTGACAGAATTACCCGAATTCAGCAGTGGCTATCAAAGTTATCAGGTAGAAGCAGAGGTATTGGCTCCAGTAAAAGCGGTCAAGAAAGCCACAGAAATTGTCGTCATCATAGGTACATGGTGCCCGGACTGCCACAGAGAAACACCGCGCTTTATCCGCATCATGGAGCAAGTAGCCAACCCTAATATCCAAGTGCGTTATATCGGGGTAGATCGCCAGAAACAGGATCCGGAAGGCTTGGCCGCTCAATATGACTTCCAGCGGATCCCAACCTTTATTGTGCTTCAGGATGGCAAAGAGATTGGCCGTATCGTTGAACGCCCGGAAGTATCTCTGGAGCAGGATCTAGCCAAGATCCTCGAGTAATCTTTCAAGCCACTATGCCGCGTAACCTAAGGTGCACTCGGACTGTAGCAACAAAAAAATGAGATAGTAAAAAGGACCTGGTTAAGGTCCTTTTTTAATTGTGCTTATTCTGCAAACTGCCGTTTGGCCAACATCTGCAGCACCCCTTCACGCAAAGCGCCGCCGGATAAATGCAGGCGTTCAATACCCAAAAGTTCAAACAGCGCCAGCAAGATGGCAACTCCGGATGCAAAGGTCGGCGCCCGCTCGGGACAAAGGCCACTTATGCTATCCAAAGTTAGGCTCTCCTGCGCAAGCAACTCCTGTTTCAACGACTCCAGTACCGTCAGGGTCAGGGTTTCCGACTCCTGCCTGTGCTGCAACACTTCAACCACTGACTGCACTGCTCCGGAAGCACCGACCACCGAATGCCAGCCCAGCGCTTTCAAAGTCGATTTGTGTTCAGCCAAGGCCTGCTCCACCTTGGCTCGCACATCGTCAAAGTCCAGCGGTTGCAGGGGGGCAGAGGTGAAAAAGCATTGATTATAGGTGACACAGCCTATGGGCAGACTGGTTTTAAACAGCACCTTTTCACCGTCACCCACAATAAACTCGGTACTGGCGCCACCTATATCTATCACTAGGCGTCGCCCTTCACCATGAGTGGTCGCCACCATGCCTTGATAGATAAGTTCGGCTTCGCGCATACCGCAGATGATCTCTATCGGGTGCCCCAATATTTGCAGGGCACGACGATTGAATTCATCTGAATTACTGATACATCGAAGAGTTGCGGTAGCAATAACAGCCACATTGGCATCACCAACTTGATGCTCGACAAGCATATTGGCGAACATCGCCAGGCAATCGAGGCCTCGTTCGAATGCCGCCTGATTAAGACTGCCATCGGCCTCAATTCCCTCGGCCAACCTCACCTTACGTTTGTATTTGGCAAGAACCTTGGGCTGGCCGCCGACGGTACGGGCAACCAGCATATTGAAGCTATTGGAGCCAAGGGTTATGGCGGCGTAGGCGGGTTTCGGCATTCAGGAATGTCTGCGGGTCCTGTCGTGACGAGGTGGACGACCACCGCTACGATGAGCTCCCTGAGGACGTCCCTGACCGCGATCGCGGGTATTACGCGGTCCGGCATGCTTACGATGGATACGAACCGGTGCAGGAATATCATCGAGCAAGGCTTCGGCATCGTAAGAGGTTACCGGAATCGAGTGCTTGATATAGTCTTCGATAGCCGGCAGGTTGAGGGCGTATTCTTCACAGGCAAAGCTGACTGAAACCCCTTTGGCACCGGCGCGGCCGGTACGACCGATACGGTGAACATAGTCTTCACAGTCATCAGGCAGGTCGAAGTTATAGACATGGGACACATCAGAAATATGCAGGCCACGGGCTGCGACGTCTGTGGCCACCAAAATATCCAGATCACCCTTGGTGAACTGCTCCAGGATCTTAAGACGTTTCTTCTGTGGCACGTCACCGGTCAGCAGACCGACTCTGTGACCATCTCCTTCGAGCCAGCCCCAGAGGTTCTCACACTGATGCTTGGTGTTGGCAAAGACTATCGCCTTATCCGGCCAATCTTCCTCTATCAGGGTAAGCAGCAGTGGGATCTTGTCCTTCATCGAAGGATAGAACAGCTCTTCCTTGATGTTTTTTGAGGTCTTCTCTTCCGGTGCAATTTCGACTTTGACCGGATCATTCATATGGTCATAAGCCAGCTCCTGCACCTTCATCGACAAGGTAGCCGAGAACAGCATGTTGAGCCTGTCTTTGGCATCCGGCATACGGCGGAACAGGAAGCGAATGTCTTTGATAAAGCCCAGATCAAACATGCGATCCGCTTCATCCAACACTACCGCCTGAATGGAACTGAGGTTGATAACCCCTTGACGCACATAATCTATAATGCGTCCTGTAGTACCAATCAGGATATCCACGCCCTTGTCCAGCACCTTGCGCTGGGCATCATAGCCTTCGCCGCCATAGACAATCCCCACCTTGAGTTTGGTGTGTTTGGACAGCAAGGTGGCATCTTTGGCTATCTGAATCGCCAGTTCCCGGGTTGGTGCCATAATGATGGCTCTGGGCTGATTAAGTTGGCGTTCGGCGGGAATATCGGTTGAAAGTAAATGGTTAAAAGTTGCTACCAGAAAGGCCAGGGTCTTGCCCGTACCTGTCTGCGCCTGACCGGCGATATCCTTGCCCTGCAAAAGTACCGGCAGGGAAAGTGCCTGAATAGGCGTACAATATTCGAAACCGTTTTCTGCAAGCGCCTGAATTACTTCAGGATGTAGTGGCAGTTCGGCAAATTTTTGTTGAGATAAATGTGTTTCGCTCATAGCGCAAGCATACCAGTTAGGGTTGCAATAAGATACTCGATCGTTTGAAATAGCGACAAGAAAAAAACGGTGACTTGAATTGCCGTTAATCCAACCCAATATACAGGTTAAGCCATTAACAGACCAGTAATGGCAACCCAACTGGAGAACATCATGAGCGATAAAATTGTGTACCTGAGCGACGACAGCTTTGAAAATGACGTCCTGAAATCAGAACTGCCTGTATTGGTAGACTTCTGGGCCGAGTGGTGTGGCCCATGTAAAATGATCGCTCCCATCCTGGACGATGTTGCCGAAGAATACGCTGGCAAACTGACCATCGCCAAATTAAACATAGATCAGAACAACGCTTCACCTGTTAAATACGGTGTTCGCAGTATTCCTACCCTGTTGCTGTTCAAAAACGGTGAACTGGTTGCCAATCAAGTTGGCGCCCTGTCCAAGACTCAGTTGAAAGAGTTCATCGACGCCCAGATTTGATCACTCAAATCAAATAAGTGACACCCGGCACGCCCTAGAAATAAAAATGTGCCGGGTTCAGTTAAACTTCTGGACGCCCTGTCCTGATAGTGCTACTTTAATAACCAGATTCTTTCTACTAACCCACTTCTCGCTGTTCAATCAACATCCATCAAGTCCAATTTGAGAGATTGAGCGCGTAAGCTTTGTCGCGTGAAACAAGACCCACCAAAAATGAATTTAACTGAATTAAAAAACAAGTCTATTGCAGACTTAGTCGCACTGGCCGAAGAAATGAAGCTGGAGAATATGGCTCGTGCCCGCAAGCAGGATATCATCTTCTCTATATTGAAAGCCCATGCCAAGAGTGGTGAAGACATCTTCGGCGGCGGCGTTCTGGAAATACTTCAGGATGGATTTGGTTTCCTGCGCAGTTCCGATGGTTCGTATCTGGCCGGTCCCGATGATATTTATGTTTCGCCAAGCCAGATCCGTCGTTTCAACATGCGAACGGGTGACACGATTTTCGGCAAAATACGTCCCCCAAAAGAAGGCGAACGCTATTTTGCTCTGTTGAAAGTCAACGAAGTTAACTTCGACAAGCCTGAAAACTCCCGCAACAAGATCCTGTTTGAAAACCTTACCCCACTGCATGCAGAAGAACGTCTGCGTATGGAACGTGGTAACGGTTCCACCGAAGACATCACCGCCCGAATTCTGGACCTCTGCTCACCCGTGGGTAAAGGCCAGCGTGGTCTGATTGTTGCGCCACCCAAAGCCGGTAAGACTCTGCTGCTGCAGAACATTGCCCAGTCCATCACCTATAACAACCCTGAAGTGGTGTTGATGGTACTGCTGATCGACGAACGTCCTGAAGAAGTGACCGAAATGCAGCGTCTGGTTCAAGGTGAAGTGATCGCTTCCACCTTCGATGAGCCTGCAAGCCGTCACGTACAAGTTGCAGAGATGGTTATCGAAAAGGCCAAGCGCCTGGTTGAACACAAGAAAGACGTAGTGATCCTGCTGGACTCTATCACCCGTCTGGCTCGTGCTTACAACACGGTTGTACCTTCATCCGGTAAGGTACTGACAGGTGGTGTAGATGCCAACGCACTGCACAGACCCAAGCGTTTCTTCGGTGCTGCCCGTAATATCGAAAACGGTGGCAGCCTGACTATTATCGCCACTGCGCTTATCGATACCGGCTCCAAGATGGACGAAGTAATTTACGAAGAGTTCAAGGGTACAGGTAACCAGGAACTGCATCTGTCACGCAAGGCCGCTGAGAAGCGAGTATTCCCTGCCATTGATTTCAACCGCAGTGGTACCCGCCGTGAAGAGAAACTGACCACGCCGGATGAGCTGCAGAAAATGTGGATCCTGCGTAAGATCCTCAATCCTATGGATGAAGTCAGCGCGATGGAATTCTTGATCGACAAACTGGCAATGACCAAGACCAATGAAGAGTTCTTCACTGCGATGAAGCGCACCAAGTCTTGATGCAAAAGGCAACGGTCCTCATAGGACCGTTCCTACTCTGAAATCCATTAACACCATTCAGTCAAAGTTTGCTTAACTGAATGGTGTTATGTCAAACAGGTTGAATCTTACAGGTCGAGTGCCAAGATTTTCGAGCGGCGCTGGTAGTTGTAAAGCTGCTTCTTCTTGTTAGGCAAAGCATCCACCTCCACCAATTCAAAACCATGCTCAAGGAACCAGTGAATACTACGGGTCGTCAACGCGAATAACCTGGAGTAACCACGTACCTTGGCCTGGCCTATGATGTTTTGCAGCAGCAAGCTACCGCGATCGGCATCGCGATAGTCAGGGTGTACCACCAAACAGGCAAATTCGCCGGCATTATCCTCTTCAAAGGGATAAAGCGCCGCACAGCCTATCACCAAGCCATCACGCTCAATAAGCATAAACTGCTCTACCTCTATCTCCAGTTGTTCGCGGGAGCGACGCACCAGGATACCCTGCTCTTCCAACGGGCGGATCAGGTTGAGTATGCCGCCAATGTCGGCAATGGATGCACGCCGTAAGCGCTCGGCACTCTCAGTGACTATCTGGGTACCTATACCTTCACGAGAAAACAATTCCTGCAACAGGGCGCCATCTTCCAGATAGCTGACCAAATGGCAACGGGGTACGCCACTGCGACAGGCATCAATACTGGCCTTGAGAAACGCCATGGTGCCGACGCAACCTTCACCTTGACCAGCCAGTTTATCGAGAATTTTCTGGGCATCGTTGGGCATCAGCTCGGCAATCACATCACCATTACGGTCCAAAATACCGTTCTGGGAGCTGAAACCTATCATCTTGTCGGCTTTGAGCTTGATTGCTACTTGAGTCGCTACCTCTTCAGCAGTGAGGTTAAAGCTCTCGCCGGTGACCGAAGCAGCTATCGGCCCCATCAGGATGATGCAGTTATTTTCCAATTGCCGCTTAAGCCCTTGAACATCAATACGGCGCACCTTGCCGGAGAGGCAATAGTCAATGCCATTGTCGACCCCCAAAGGCTGGGCGATGACAAAATTACCGCTAACCACATTGATCTGAGCTCCCTGCATAGGTGTGTTCGACAAGCTCATGGACAACCTGGCTGTAATATCAAACTGCAAAGAACCAGCCACCTGCTTAATCAGCTTGAGAGTGGCTTCGTCGGTGATCCGTACACCTTGATGATAGGCGGGCTCAATCTGATGATGAGCCAAGGATTCATCTATCTGCGGCCGGGCGCCATAAACCAATACCACCTTGATCCCCAGGCTATGCAGCAAAGCAACATCATTGATGATGGAACGAAACTTAGGCTGAGCCAGCGCCTCCCCTCCTAACATCACAACAAATGTCTTACCCCTGTGAGCATTGACATAGGGAGCAGAATGACGAAAACCATCAACCAATTCTGTGGTACG
This sequence comes from Shewanella indica, assembly GCF_033842865.1. NCBI lineage: Bacteria > Pseudomonadati > Pseudomonadota > Gammaproteobacteria > Alteromonadales > Shewanellaceae > Shewanella > Shewanella indica. Next base: position 2,025,174 of record NZ_JAWXXR010000001.1, on the reverse strand, counting down.
CACCTTGGGATTTACCTCACACTCGTTAAAACCGGCAGAAATGAATGCCACACCTGTGGCACGAACAATATGTTAATGCATTTAAATTCACTTAAAAAGCATTTATTTTCACATGCAGTTATTTTAAGCCCTAACCATTCACAAGCAGGAGAAGCAATCTCCAAATGCTTTTCCCAAAGACCACTATCGAGTCAATATTCGCAGCCAGGGTTCCAGTTACTGCAAAGAAAGGTATAGCAGGGATCTGTTGAGAATGTATGAACCTGTAGCGCCCCGGAACCAGCGCCATAAGGTTTGCTATTATCGATGGGCAGATAGACAGGACCTGCAACTCAACCTGCCCCAAACAAGAAGAACTCCAGGTAAGAGACACGGATACGGCGAATATAAAGTACAAAGTCAAACCTCGAGTACCGACGTCCTGCCGGCGGGCTCGTAGCTGGGAAGGAGGGTTTCTGCAAATATCGATGCAACTGCCGCCCTATTATCAATTTTGAATTCAAACGCGGATCAAAAATCAGCCTGATTGCTGTACCATATAGCCACAGTTACAGAGGCGATATCGAATAGGGCATCACAGCATCGGCCCGGTCTGATTGACATCGGCGACTGACATCTTTAAAACGTCACCCAACTTGGCGATAGCGCTACGAGACACAGCAAGGACATGGACTGATGGGACAGCTTATAGGAAATTTCTTCTCGGTAGTTTGGCGAGTTCTCGCTGCCGTTTTTGGTCACTGGCAAGCGCCGCCCTGGATGCATTGGTGCATAAAACATCCCTTTAAAGCATTGGGAAGCCTACTGCTGCTATCTGTATTGACTGTGCTTTGCTGGGGCGGCTGGTATTGGTACCAGCATTTACCCAAGCCCTATACCCTGCACTATACGCTCAAGGCGCCGAGGCTGACCGATTACCACCAAGCCAAACCTCAGGTCGCTCCCTTGACCCTGACCTTCAGTGGTTCGGTCGCGCCTTTGGATGTCATAGGCAAACCCGTCTCCAAGGGCGTCAGTCTCAGCCCCCAACTCGCCGGACAGTGGCGCTGGGCCAGTGACAAACACCTGCAATTTACTCCGGATAACGACTGGCCGATTGCGGAAAAGTTCGCAGTCAGCCTGGATAAGAAGCAGCTGCTGGCAGACCATATCTTACTGGATAAATACCAGAGCGAATTCAGCACAGCCGCCTTCACGGCCACCATCTCTGACGGACGCCTGTACCAGGATCCGGCCCAGCCGAGTATTCAAAAGCTGGTCGCCACCCTGGCCTTCAGCCACCCGGTGGATACGGCTTCGGTCAAACCCCAACTGGCGATATTGCTGAGCCCCGGCTTGACCTACAGTGGCAATGGCGATACCGAAGTCACCTTCGACGACAAGCATCTGTTCGCTTACATACATTCTCCTGCGCTCGTCACGCCACTTGAGCAGAGCACTGTAACCCTGGAAGTCAGCAAAGGGATCCTGGCGGCCAGCGGCGGCAACAAGGCGGGCAAGAGCCAATGGCAAGTAGAGGTTCCCGGCCGTTATCAGCTGAGCTTTAAACACCCTCAGGTCAACTTCGCCTACAACGACAAGGATGAACCCGAGCCGGTATTGACAATGGAAAGCTCACGTCCGGTCAACGACGAAGCGCTTCAAGGCAAGGTACATGCCTGGTTGCTGCCGCTGAAAAATCCCAAGGGAAGCCGTCACTGGTATCAGGAAAATGTCACCGAGCAGGTGCTGGCCAAGGCCGACAAACTGACTTTGACCCAGATCCCCGGCGCCGAAGGCCTCAACCAGTTGCACAGCTTCAAGCTGAAAGCTCCGGTCGATCGCTACGTGGCGGTAATGGTGGATAAGGAAGTCGAAGGCCAAGGGGGTTATCTGTCCCGCGATGCCGTGCTGACTGTGCTGCGAATGCCGCAATATCCCAAGGCGCTCAACTTCCTCGGCGAAGGCTCCTTGCTGACTCTGGACGAAGATCAACGCCTCGGCTATCTGGCCCGTGGGGTGCAAAAGGTGCAGATTGAAGTCGCCCAGTTGCTGCCTGATCAGCTCAATGCCCTGATAGATCAAAGCTCGGGCAGCTTTGCCGAGCCCTACCTCAACAACACAGATTTCGACCGTTTGGTCACCCGTCAGGTGTTCAAGCAACAGCTTGCCGGGCGCGATCCCAGCAAGACGCTCTACGGCAGCGTCGACCTCAAGCCCTTCTTCAAGGACAAGCGCGGCATCTTTGTGGTCAAGCTGACTCCGGCCGATGAAAGAGACAGCCAAACCTTCGACTATTACCAAACCGAGGCCCACGATCTGCGCTTTGTGGTCGTGACAGATCTGGGGATACTCGCCAAACGCAGCCGTGATGGCAGCCAGGATCTGTTCGTGCAATCCCTCGGTAAGGGGACTCCAGTGGCCGGAGCCCGGGTGGCCGTCATCGGCCGCAACGGTTTGCCGGTAGCCGAGGCTTTGACCGATGAACGCGGTCATGCAAGCTTTGCCAAGCTTGGCGAACTGCGCCGGGAAAAGACCCCGCTCTACTATCGGGTCGAAAAGGATGGCGATCTCTCCTTCCTGCCGCTGGCTGATTGGCGTCGCCAGCTCAATCTGTCCCGTTTCGACACCGGCGGCAGCTACGAGAGCGACGATCCCGGCGCCCTGAGAGCCTACCTCTTCACCGACCGCGGGCTGTATCGCCCCGGTGAAACGGCTCATATCGCCAGTTTGGTGCGGGGGCAGGACTGGAGTACCGCCCTGGGTGGTCTGCCGGTAAAAATGCAGATCACCGACCCCCGCGGTGTAACCGTGCTGGATCGCACCTTCAAACTCGATGGCAGCGGCTTTGACAGCCTGGACTTCAGCGCCGGTGAAACCGCGGTTGCCGGTGACTATCTCGCCACTCTGTCCCTCATCAAAGACAGATACCGCCTCACGCGTCTTGGGGATGTCACCTTCAAGGTGCGCGACTTCGAGCCGGATCGCATTAAGGTGCGAGTCTCTCTGGGCACCGACAAGCAATTTGAAGGCTGGCGCAAGCCGCAGCAACTCAAGGCCGAGGTCTTGGCCGAGCAACTCTTCGGCGGCCCGGCGAGCGATCGCCGAGTCAGCGGCGAGATGGTGCTGTCACCAACCGATATCAGCTTCAAAGCCTGGCCCGGCTATCGCTTTGGGGTATTGGGCAAGCTCAAGGAATCGTTCCGCGAAGACTTGAGCGAAACCACCACAGACGGCGAAGGCAAGGCTAGCCTGGACTTGGCGCTGGACCGCTTTGCCGGCAGCACTTACAAGCTGCACTTGCTGGCGCGGGTATTTGAAGCCGGTTCAGGCCACGGCGTCAGCGCCCAAGACCAGCTACTGGTATCCGATGCCGACTGGTTACTGGGCTACAAGAGCGATGGCGATCTGGACTTCATCAGCAAAGACGGCAAGCGTGTGCTCAACCTGCAAGCCGTTGGCCAGGACCTTCAAGGTGTGGCTACCGAGCTCAAAGTCGAGCGTATCGCCCGGCGCTGGGTGTCTGTGTTGGTGAAACAGAATGACGGCACCTATCGCTATGAATCGCGCCGCAAAGACAAACTGCTGGGCAGCACTGCCCTGAGTCTGGCCGCAAGCGGTGGCCAATTGGAACTCAACACCAGGGAGCCGGGTGACTACCGCCTGCGACTGCTGGATGAAAACGGCCGCCAGTTGAACCAAATAGATTACAGCGTTGCCGGCAGCGGCAACGCCAGTCGCACGCTGGAGCGCAACGCCGAGCTGGAACTGACGCTAAACAAGGCAGAATATCTGCCGGGTGAAAGCATTCAGGTAGCGATCCAGGCCCCTTACAGCGGCGCCGGACTCATCACCATAGAGAGAGACAAGGTTTACGCCTTCAAATGGTTCAAGGCCGACAGCACTCGTTCGTTGCAAAGCATTACCCTGCCGCAAGGCATTGAGGGCAATGCCTATATCAATGTGCAGTTCCTGCGGGCACCGGACTCGGAAGAAGTCTTTATGAGCCCGCTGTCCTATGCCGTGAAACCCTTTAAGGTGGATCTCGGTGAGCGGCGTCAAGCCATCGCCCTGAGCCTGCCGGAAAAGGTTAAACCCGGGACGCAACTGGATATCGACCTCAAGCTGCCAAGCAAAGCCAGAGTCGTGGTATTCGGGGTTGATGCCGGTATTTTGCAGGTGGCCCGCTATGAAGCGCCGGATCCACTGGCGCACTTCTTCGACAAGAAGGCTCTCAGCGTAGATTCGAGCCAAATTCTCGACCTGCTGCTGCCGGATCTCAAGGTGCTGATGCGCCAGGCTGCCCCCGGAGGTGACGCCGCCGCGCTGCTGGCAGCCAACCTCAACCCCTTCAAGCGCAAGCGCGCCAAGCCTGTGGTCTACTGGTCGGGTATTCGTGAGTTGGCCGCCGGAGAGCAGCGGCTGCAATATACTGTGCCCGACAGCTTCAACGGCAGTATCCGCTTCTTTGCCGTCAGTGCCACCGAAAGCGGCATAGGCACCAGTGAGGCCAGTGTCGCGGTTAAAGCGCCTGTGGTGATGAGCCCCAATGTGCCGGCTTTCCTGGCACCCGGAGACAGCGCCGATGTTACTGTGGGACTCTATAACACAGAAGCCGAGGCGCAGGATGTTACCCTGACCCTCAGCCTGAGCGGCGCCCTTCGCAGCGACCTGCAACCGCAGCAGTTCCATATCGAACCGGGCCGAGAGGCCACGGCGCACTTTGCCGTCAAGGCAGGCGAAAATCTGGGTCAAGGAGAACTCCACTGGAAGCTGGCCACCAGCGAAGGCGAGCTCAAGATCAGCGAGAGCATCTCGGTGCGGCCGTTAACGCCCCACCGGTTGACCCTGGCCACGGCTGTGCTCGACCGTGCCGAAGCCAAGCTCAAACTTGACCGTCAGCTGTTTACGCCGTTCAGCAAGGTGGAAGCGGCCCTCGGCAACAGTCCGCTGGTTTGGGCTCAGGGGCTGAGCCACTATCTGGACAACTATCCTCACGCCTGTACCGAGCAGTTGGTATCCAAAGCCGTACCGGCGCTGCTGCTGGGCAAGCCCCAGGATAATCTCAATGACTTTAACCAACTCATTAGCCAGTTGCGTAGCCGCCAGAACAGCAGCGGCGGCTTCGGTCTCTGGGCCGCCAACCCGATAGTCGAGCCTATGGTGGCCTTGTATGTGGTAGACATGCTGCTGGACGCCAAGGCCCAGGGTTACCCCGTGCCCCAGGATCTACTGGACAAGGCCAACAGCTATCTGTCGAGCGTGAGCTCCGGCCCCAGCAGCGGCTTGGATGAGCTGCGCGAGCGTGCCTATGGCGCGTATCTGCTGGCCCGCCAGGGGGTGCAGGTGAGCGGCGCCCTCGCCGACATCCGCGAGCGTTTGCAGCGCTACTATCCCAAGGATTGGCAAGCGGACATCGCCAGTGCCTGGCTGGCCGCCAGCTTTACCCTGATGCAGCAGCAACAGTTGGCCGAGCCGCTGTGGCAGGCGCAGAAGTGGCAGCTGCTTGAGGACAAGCCCCAGCGCCTAGGCCTCTACCTGGATCCCATGGTGCACGATGCCCAGCTGCTTACACTCATCGCCCGTCAGGCGCCACAGCGCCTGGATGACCTGCCGGAACAGCTGCTGCCGCGCATGGGCCAGTGGCTCAGCGAGCAGCGTTACAGCTCGCTGTCTGCCGGTACTCTGGTGCGGGCACTGACCGCCCTGGATAACTCCCGCGGCGATCAGGGGCTGGCCATGCAAGCCTTGGTCGATAAGGCCTGGCAGGCACTGAGTCTACCCAAGGCTAAGCTGCCCCTCGGCAGTGAAGAAGTGAAATACCAGAAAACCGGCAGCAACCCTGCCTTCTATCTTCTCAGCCAGCAGGGATTTGACCAAAGCCCGGCCAAGCCTTTCAGCCAGGGGCTGGAGGTGAGCCGCGACTATCTGACCCAGGAGCTGCAACCTCTTGCCAAGGTCAAGGTCGGGGATGAATTCCTGGTCAGGCTGCGGCTGCGCGCCACAGATATGGACCAGTTGCAGCAGGTGGTTCTAATAGATCTGCTGCCCGGCGGCGTGGAGCCGGTTTATCGTGACAAGGATGACAGCTTCGACGGCTGGCAGCCGCCAGTGGGTATGGCTCAGCACAGCGACTGGTCGCCACAGTGGCTCAATGTTCGCGAAGACCGCCTGGTGCTCTACGGTACCGCCTGGCGCGATGCCAAAACCTTTGTCTACAAGGTTCGGGCCACCAATGTCGGCCAGTTCCAGGTGCCGCCCGCCTACGCCGAGGGGCTGTATGATCCCCTGGTTCAGGCTCAGGGCCCAAGCGGTGAGTTGGTGATCGAAGCGCCATGAAACGCCGCTATTTGTGCCTGCTGGCCCTGGCAGCCTTGCTGCTGGGGCTGAGACTCTGGCCGGCACAACCTTTTTCAAAGCTGGCGCCCAGTTCCCGCATGGTGTTGGCCGCCGATGGCAGTCTGCTGCGGCTGACGCTGGCCAGTGATGGCCAGTATCGGCTCTGGCAACCCCTGGAAGGGGTTTCAAACAACATGGTGCAAGCCATCTTGCTCAAGGAAGACCGCTATTTTTACTTCCACCCCGGCATCAACCCGGCGGCCACCGCCAGGGCGATAGTCGCCACCTATCTTAAGGATGATCGTCAGGGCGCTTCGACCCTGACCATGCAGCTGGCCCGGCGAGTTTACAACATCAACAGCCGCCAGGTTGCCGGGAAATTGCAACAGATGCTGGCGGCGCTCTGGCTGGAGCTGCGTTACTCCAAGCATGATATTCTCGAGGCCTATCTCAATCTGGCGCCCATGGGCGGCAATATTGAAGGTGTCGGCGCTGCCAGCCGCATCTACTTTCATAAAGACGCCGGTGAACTGTCACTCAGTGAAGCCCTCAGCCTGGCGGTCATGCCGCAAAGCCCGGCGCGCCGCGCCCGTTTCGGTGCCGACTTTCAGGATGCCCGCGACCGTCTGGCGTTGCTCTGGCAACAAAGCTATCGCGACGATCCCCGTAACAACGGCCTGTTGACACTCACCGCTATTGGCCATGACCGCACTGAGCTGCCATTTCTGGCGCCGCACTTCAGCCGCCGCCTGCTGCGGAATAATAGTGACACCCTAATTCACAGCACCCTGGACGTCAGCCTGCAGACCTTGCTGGAACGGCGCCTTGGGCTGTATATCGAAAGCCAGCGCCATCTGGGGGTCAAGAATGCCGCCGCAATCCTGGTGGACAGCCGCGATCAGAGCATCAAAGCCTGGATAGGCTCGGCAGACTTCTTCGATACCGATATCCAAGGCCAGGTGGACGGCGTCAGCGCCCGCCGCTCGCCGGGCTCAACCCTGAAGCCATTTCTGTTTGGCCTGGGCATAGATCAGGGGCTCATACACCCGCTGAGCATACTCAAGGATGCGCCCACCGCCTTTGGCAGTTTCCAACCGGAGAACTTTGACCACAGATTTACCGGCCCCATCAGCGCCCACGACGCCCTGGTCAAGAGCCGCAATCTGCCGGCCGTGTGGCTGGCAGGACAAGTAAACCAACCCAATCTCTACGGCTTCCTGCGCCAGGCAGGTATTCAGGGGCTCAGGGGTGAAAGCCATTATGGATTATCCCTGGCGCTGGGCGGCGGCGAGCTGACCATGGCGGAGCTGGCGCGGCTGTACCTGATGCTGGCGAGCCAGGGCCACGACTATCCGCTGCGGGATCAACAAAGCCAGCCCATCAGCCCGCAAGGAAAGAGCTTGCTGAGCCCGGCCGCCGCCTTTATGGTGCGGGACATACTCAAGGACAACCCCCGCGCCGACGGCCTGCCCGGCAGCAACTGGACCGTGGCCTGGAAAACAGGCACCTCCTGGGGGTATCGCGATGCCTGGAGCGCCGGTATCACAGGCCCCTATGTGTTGGTGGTCTGGGTGGGTAACTTCGACGCCACCCCCAACCCGGCCTTTGTCGGCGTCCGAACCGCCGGGCCCCTGTTCTTCGCCCTCAGCGATGCCCTGCAGGGCGCGCTGCCGGGCACGGCCGACATGGCCAACACGCCGCCGGATACAGTGAAAAAGGTAGCCTTCTGCGCCGCCTCCGGCGAGCTGCCCAACCCTTGGTGCCCCAAATTGGTCGATGGCTGGTATATCCCGGGAGTTTCCCCCATCAAGGTCTCCAACTTGCATCGCCCCGTGTGGCTGGATAACAAAACCGGCGCCGCCGTCTGCCCACCCTACGACTCGGCAATTCACCACCAGGAGGTGTTTGCCTTCTGGCCGTCAGACTTGGCGGCCCTGTTCGAGCAGGCAGGTTTACCCCGCAGGAGGCCGCCGGAGCTTCCGGCCGCCTGCAGCCAAAGAGTCGCAGTTAGCAACTCGGCCCCGCTTATCCGCTCCCCCTTGAAGGGTGTCACCTACAGCCTGCGCCAAAGCGTGGCCAATGAACACATAGCCCTCAAGGCCGACGCCGCCTCCGACAGCCAAATACTCTACTGGTTTGCCGGTAACAGCCTGCTCGGCCAGAGCCTGCCGGGCCAAACCCTGGAATGGCGCCCACCCAGAGCAGGACGCTTCCAGTTATCGGTCAGCGACGACAAAGGCCGCAGCGCCAGCAGACTACTTCGAGTAGATATGCTGCCTTGAGCCGGGCCGCTATTTAGATCACCTCTGTTTCGGCCTCTTCAGCCCCATAAATGCAGGAAATTCGGATATTGCTGGGGCCGAGTGATAAATTCGGGGGAAAGGTCATCACCAGAAGAACTTTCTAAGCTGCCTGGGCGGCAGTGAACACTCGCGGATCTCCCGCGCTACCCCGATAACGTTTCTAAGCTGCCTGGGCGGCAGTGAACTGACTGTCATCTTCCATAAGGTTCAGATTGCATTTCTAAGCTGCCTGGGCGGCAGTGAACAAACAAATTCGCCATCGCTGCCAGTGGCTACATTTCTAAGCTGCCTGGGCGGCAGTGAACTTGTTGCTCGGCACCAAAATGAATCTTCAACTTTTCTAAGCTGCCTGGGCGGCAGTGAACGTTTGCGAGCCATTAAAACAATTCCTGGGTGATTTCTAAGCTGCCTGGGCGGCAGTGAACCTCCGGGGATGCTTTCCAAAGCACTAGATCGTTTTCTAAGCTGCCTGGGCGGCAGTGAACGCAATATCAGCCTGCTCGCGCAGAGCTCGAACTTTCTAAGCTGCCTGGGCGGCAGTGAACATTGGCTTCCATCGCTTTGATGTGCTGCTTGATTTCTAAGCTGCCTGGGCGGCAGTGAACTCGATATCGATGCCTTTGTTGCCCGCCGTATCTTTCTAAGCTGCCTGGGCGGCAGTGAACTGAAACTGGACGTATCAACCTCGAATACGAAGTTTCTAAGCTGCCTGGGCGGCAGTGAACGGCACCAAGCGTTTCGCCAAGGATTCACGTAATTTCTAAGCTGCCTGGGCGGCAGTGAACGCGCCTGGGCAAAACGCATTGAGGCGCTTTGGTTTCTAAGCTGCCTGGGCGGCAGTGAACATTGAAAAGTTGCGTGATGCGTTTGACTGTGATTTCTAAGCTGCCTGGGCGGCAGTGAACAATGTCGCAATGCGTAACGGTAACCGCTGAGGTTTCTAAGCTGCCTGGGCGGCAGTGAACGTAAATGAAAGGCGGCGATTTAACGTGATAGCTTTCTAAGCTGCCTGGGCGGCAGTGAACCCAAAACCGTTAGCGAGCAGGCCAACCAATACTTTCTAAGCTGCCTGGGCGGCAGTGAACGGGACATACGACACAAGGAAAAAGAAACAGTATTTCTAAGCTGCCTGGGCGGCAGTGAACCGTATCCGCTGGGGATTGCCTCCGTTCAGCAGTTTCTAAGCTGCCTGGGCGGCAGTGAACCGTCTTTCTAACCCTCCGGGCTAATTAACCAATTTCTAAGCTGCCTGGGCGGCAGTGAACCAGGAGGATAATGTGTGCACATTCATTGATCATTTCTAAGCTGCCTGGGCGGCAGTGAACCCAAAGCAGGAATACCTAATAGTGCTGGTGCTTTTCTAAGCTGCCTGGGCGGCAGTGAACGGCTCAAGCCCCAACGAAAAAAGCCCCGCTTATTTCTAAGCTGCCTGGGCGGCAGTGAACTCGGATGCGCCCTTATAGTCCTTGTCTATGCGTTTCTAAGCTGCCTGGGCGGCAGTGAACCTGGAACTGGCCAATAACGACTGGGTACCCAATTTCTAAGCTGCCTGGGCGGCAGTGAACCGGTACCATTGAACCAGTTGCCCTCGCGTACCTTTCTAAGCTGCCTGGGCGGCAGTGAACAAAAAACCACAACACAGCAGGCCTAACAAAAATTTCTAAGCTGCCTGGGCGGCAGTGAACCAGAGCGAGCATTGAAAATCCCCATTCGGGAATTTCTAAGCTGCCTGGGCGGCAGTGAACGGCCATATCGTTATCGGATATCAGCCTGATTTTTTCTAAGCTGCCTGGGCGGCAGTGAACGCGCGCAGGCTTTGGGCCGGGACGCACTAATATTTCTAAGCTGCCTGGGCGGCAGTGAACGGTCCAGGCAGATCGTGCCGTGGTACTTGTCAGTTTCTAAGCTGCCTGGGCGGCAGTGAACTCTCGCGGCGCGTCGGCAGCAGGCCCCTGTGTTTTCTAAGCTGCCTGGGCGGCAGTGAACTAAGACCTGCATCTCGTTGCAGTGAACACACGTTTCTAAGCTGCCTGGGCGGCAGTGAACTCACCGCACTGCCAGACGGGCTGACCGTGGGCTTTCTAAGCTGCCTGGGCGGCAGTGAACGTCCACTTCGTTGCCGTCCAGAAGGGCGCACATTTCTAAGCTGCCTGGGCGGCAGTGAACGACAGCAGATAAGACCTAAAGCCCGGCTGTATTTTCTAAGCTGCCTGGGCGGCAGTGAACTGAACGATGACTCGCCCCCCGCAAGGTCCGCCTTTCTAAGCTGCCTGGGCGGCAGTGAACGCTGGGCCGAATATGTGACGGCGTCAGCGGTCTTTCTAAGCTGCCTGGGCGGCAGTGAACGATTGCGCCCGCTTGCCCTTCTTTCCACTTCGTTTCTAAGCTGCCTGGGCGGCAGTGAACGTGACACGGATCGGCCAAAAACGGCGGTTACCTTTCTAAGCTGCCTGGGCGGCAGTGAACAGAGGGCACGCCGTAGGCGATGGCCTGGTTTGTTTCTAAGCTGCCTGGGCGGCAGTGAACGTGGTTGAAACTATGAAGTATTACGGCGGCCTTTTCTAAGCTGCCTGGGCGGCAGTGAACATTCAGCGTGAAGAAACGCTACGCGAGCAAGATTTCTAAGCTGCCTGGGCGGCAGTGAACGGTCGAGCCCGCCGCCCACGGTCAGCCCGTCTTTTCTAAGCTGCCTGGGCGGCAGTGAACGAACCCCCGTTTGCCCTGTCTGGCCACTTCGCTTTCTAAGCTGCCTGGGCGGCAGTGAACACGCGGCGCGTCAATACCATGGCCGTCAGCCATTTCTAAGCTGCCTGGGCGGCAGTGAACGACAGGAGATGACTATTAATCCATTTGCTACCTTTCTAAGCTGCCTGGGCGGCAGTGAACTGCTGCGCTGCCGGCAGTCTGCACAATGGCGCTTTCTAAGCTGCCTGGGCGGCAGTGAACATGTGGCTGCGGCTTCGTGCGGCCGCCATCAATTTCTAAGCTGCCTGGGCGGCAGTGAACGTACGGTGCGGCACTTTTCACGCTCACCAATCTTTCTAAGCTGCCTGGGCGGCAGTGAACGGCAAATCTCAAGATATGGCCTCGGGCATGAATTTCTAAGCTGCCTGGGCGGCAGTGAACGCCCTGGTCTTTGTTCTGGCTGCCCTTGGTCATTTCTAAGCTGCCTGGGCGGCAGTGAACAAGGATACGGTTTATTTCCAAATCAGCGGCAATTTCTAAGCTGCCTGGGCGGCAGTGAACGCCTTGCGGGCCGCCATTATGTTGTTGAGTACTTTCTAAGCTGCCTGGGCGGCAGTGAACGCTAAGAGTCCAGAGGAAAAGCTTGTCTAGCATTTCTAAGCTGCCTGGGCGGCAGTGAACATAATGATTACACCAGTTGCACCAACGAAAGTTTTCTAAGCTGCCTGGGCGGCAGTGAACGGGTCCCTCCCTAACCAGCATCTGCTACCGGATTTCTAAGCTGCCTGGGCGGCAGTGAACTTAAGTCCCTCTTTTAGGTGCAGGTTAAGCAATTTCTAAGCTGCCTGGGCGGCAGTGAACGTGAGGCTCGAATTGCAAATCGAGATTGGCCGTTTCTAAGCTGCCTGGGCGGCAGTGAACAAAAAACTCATATTCAGACGGCGAAATAAGCATTTCTAAGCTGCCTGGGCGGCAGTGAACGCATGTTGATGCAACAGCTGAATACACAATCGTTTCTAAGCTGCCTGGGCGGCAGTGAACACAAGGCGTTGTTCATAAGCCCAGTCTGGAGTTTTCTAAGCTGCCTGGGCGGCAGTGAACGAGCATTGAAAATCCCCGTTAGGGAATGTGTATTTCTAAGCTGCCTGGGCGGCAGTGAACTGCTATCCAGCTGGGCGCTACACCATTCATGATTTCTAAGCTGCCTGGGCGGCAGTGAACTAGCAGCCCATCGAACACCACCACAACTGATGTTTCTAAGCTGCCTGGGCGGCAGTGAACAAGTGGTCACGGTTGATGATGCTATCCGCAAGTTTCTAAGCTGCCTGGGCGGCAGTGAACTTGATAACGGATAACCGCCACCAAGCCCAATAATTTCTAAGCTGCCTGGGCGGCAGTGAACTGGTGCGATAAAGCTCATACTGACCTACTTGCTTTCTAAGCTGCCTGGGCGGCAGTGAACATCCTAATGAGCAGCATTACCATACGTTTGCATTTCTAAGCTGCCTGGGCGGCAGTGAACAATAGAATAAAGCAATAAAAGAAAGTCACAACAGGTGGTTAGGATAAAAAACCTATTTTTACCCTGTTGAATACCACCTGTTGTAACTGATTGTATACAAAGCTTATTTTTAAAGAGCAAAAATAAAGGGTAAAACTCACCCTTTGATGCTTAAAAGTGCGGTACTGTTCCAAGCGATGCAATACCATTAACTTTACGACTCAGCCCGTAGCAATCGAACAGCCCATCCACAGGTGTACTTTGCGGATATCTTTCGATAAACAGCGGGAACTTGCTGTTTTTGTCCGGCGAACGTTGTTTCGTTTGCTGGCTGTGCAAGAAGATAAATGGCAAATCACACTGCCCAGTCGGTTTGCTTTTTTCAAGATCGGTTAAGCACTCGGCCAGCGGCTTGCCCGACTTTGCCGCCCATAATGCCGCCTTTTGCTGCATAGCCCGCTCAATCCGCTCAGGCGATTTCACCTGTTTGCGTACAAAGCTCACGTAGGAAACATCACTCGGTACGGGTTTGATCCCTTTTATATGCGCATAGTCTTCGAACCGATTCAGCCATTGGTGAATGGCTAGCTTTTCCAATGACGCTTGTTCTTTGGCAAAGAGGCGCAATTTACTGCCCAGGGGAAACTTAGCCCGGAGATAATCAGGAAAGCCAACCGCAACACTAGACTGATTTGCATCCACTTTGTGTTCAACAAGTGCAATATGCACTTGTTGAAACACGTTTTGCCAGAGGAAACCAAGCGAGATATCGACATCCGGTAGTAAGGTAATTTCTTGGTAGTAGTTCATTACCGCCACCTATTTATCACTTTCGCCGAATACCCCGCCGCGCACCAACACGGCCACCACATAATGCTCATCTTCTTCACGCGGTAGTGGTTCTCCACGAGCCCACTTGTCAAAGAAGCTGTAAAAATCCTGCTTATCTTTCGGAGTGCGGAATGCTTTACCCAAATTGGTCACTGCGCCATAAGGTTCTATGGCAATCGCCCCTGCACTTTGTTCTGCCAAAGCATATTCCGGATACCAGGTATCAATAGAACGCAATGCATTACCTATTTTTTGTGAGTGCATCGCTGCATGTTCATTAACGGCATAAAGAATTTTACTTTTCTTGGTTTTGCTATTGCCTTTATCCAACACTAGCTCTTCACTTGGATAAACTTCTTGCGCTTTACCCACTTTTGCGTAGCAGTCAATTTGCAGCATCAGGTGTTCGGACTTACTGGCCAAGGCCTTGGCAATGCGTTCAGCCAAACTACTCACTTGTTCGTCGTTATGATCGAAATGACGGGTGCTGAACTTTTTGGCGTCAAACGTCCAAGTTTGCTCCGCCCCTTTATTAAGCGCCTTAACTTGCACTTCGATTTCTTCAGCACCCACTCGGTTACGCCATAAGAAACGCGCGTTTGCCAGGTTAGTGGCGTAGCGTTTTGCCAATTCAAAACAACCATGCTTGGCAATGTACTGCTCAACTGCGGCACTATAGCTCTGTTTGAATTGCGCATTATTACAAGCCGAAGGTTGAGCTAAACCACCCAACACTTTTAGGGTGAAATGGAGTTTAAGAGTGTCTTGATCTTGCCCCAGAGCACAGGCATCGACACGTTGTAAGTTTGCTTTCTCCACTTCGGCATTTAACTTAAGTGGATCATTTTTTACTGCCGCTTTTAAACGGTTAGAAATGGTTCCACGTACCGATTTTTCTTGTAACGATAAAGGAGTGACCTGTTCTTTAGCGTCCCAGCTAGTGCCAAATAGATAGCCATCTGATGGGACTAGTTTCTTCTCAAATGCCAATACTGAAGCGGTGTCGTTAATTTTAGCCATGAGATTGTTCCTTATTCATGTTCGTTGATAGCGTTAACTTGCTGACAAAGGTAAAGATCGTTTTCTAAATCGGAGTTGTATTGCCAAAGGGCGTCATCGAGGTTTTTAATTTTGTGCGCCATAACAAACTCACCTAGCGTGACCACGCTTTCGGCAAAACGATGGGGCGTAGTGGGATCTCGTTGATTTTTCGCCTCACCTAATGGTGAAATGCCCTGAAACCCAGTGGCAATCGGCACAATCCAACCATGGGTTTTGCGCTGGCTGTGCCAAACAACACTGCCATCTTCAAGCTGTTCACAATTGTGGTTAACGCTGAGGTAGCCAAGCAGTGCATCTAATGCATCATTGTCTTGCTGCATGGCCTCTATCATTAGATCGCGCCGTTCTAGCAGTACATAGCCCGGCATCAGTTGGCGTAGAACTCGCGTCGTATCCTCTTCTGTCACCACTGAGCCGATTGCGGGCTTTCCTATACAGATGACATCACCACCCGCTACTTTCATGGTGGCGATGACCGCTTGCAATTGCCCTGCAAAATCAGGATATTGCACCTGTTCCTCATCGCCACTCCACTCAATCACTAAAGAGACGTCTAAATGACAGCGTGCTTCTTCTATAAATGCCGAACGCGAACCGTCCTTATCGAGTGGGTTACCTGTACCAATGATTGAATGGACAAAATCGCCCTCACCTTTGTGAGTTTGTACATCACAGCAATGACTGACAACGGCGACACTGTGCAGCATTAACTCAGACAGACCGGCTTGGTTCAATTTGCGCTCCAAAGCGTGGACAAACCCTAACCATGCTGTCATGGCCGGAAAACCTATGGTAAAAGGGCTTGAGAGTGCATTGGCGTTGTGAATTTTAATATGGGGCAAAATCAGCACTCTCATCGAAAGTTCTCCCTATTGCTGGCAACCACTGTCTCAATGGCCAAGAGTTCTTGATCGGCCAGTAATAAGGGGTTGCTGATGACTTTGCTGCGGCTGTAGTGGTTGATTAAACCACGGGCAATTTGACGAGTGATTTTATCGAGCCACTCATTCTCTTGTTCTCGCTGCGACTCAAATTCAGGGTACAACCAAACTTTTTGCTCCAATGGCAATTCGCTTGGTAAGTCGCCTTGATGGTCAGTGAGAAACAGGCGCACTTGCCACATTTTTTCAATAACCAAATCAACGTATTGCTGAATACGGTAATCGCGTCCATCACGGATATTGATGTTGTTATAGTCAGTCTTAAACAGTCGATGCAACGCTTCCAACACCTCCTTGGCTTGCCAAGCAGTAAAACACTCTTTGAAAAAGTCCGTCTTAGGCAAGCGGATTTCTCTGGGTGTTAAATTAGGCGGAATGGATGGAAGAAGATGGGCTTTTCCCGCATTTTGGTTATTGAGCACGCTGATGTTTTGAGGTTTTGTACCGCCAAAGCCAATGGTCGTTAGACCAAATATTTCTTGATAACCCTCTGGGTGAAATCGATTGGCTTTTTTGCACTCTCTGGCCTCTTTGACAAGCTCCCCAAATCGCATTGCATCAAGTCGTTTGCGTAATTCAAAAAGATGGCCTGAATGGGTCAATAGTGACAATAAATGATATTCACCTTCGGCTACCGGGAAATAGACCTGCTTAATCTTCGAGCTGGATACCGAAGCTTGATCGCTATCGATCATTTTTAAAAAACCGTCTCGTAGCGTCTGATAATCACAGGTTGGCACCTCAAGCAACTGGCGAGCCAACTCACTTTCTTGTTCAATATGCACGAGCAGAGAGCGTTGATCGCTCATCGGCAAGCTCAGGAACTTATACACGTCCAATGCCGCTGCATTACCGAGTGCATCAGGCTCTACCGCCACATTGCCTGATCGCAGAAAGCCATCGGCACTCGGTTTATTCTTGGCAATTATCGATGAAACATAGCCATTTTTGTTCTTTCGCGCACTCGGATGACTAAAGGTGCAGGGATGTGAGGCTATTGAGATTTGCCCTGCCCTTTTAGCAGCATCGGGTAACCAATTTGCCAACAGAAAGTTTTGCTCACACTCCCGCTGTTTTTCCAATACTTCTGATTCTTGCATCGAGGTACTGACATTTTTCTTAAGCCAGGCTTCTTTGCGCTCGGCAAAGAAGGTGACTATTGCTGGATCTAACACAGTAAATCCCTCCACTATTTAACCTTAACCAAGCCTAATTGGTCGTTGTAACTGTATTGTTGACTTCCTTCCCGGTAGATAAAACTGATTTCTCCGTATCGTACTGACGTGACAAACTCCTGCTCAGGGCTTGGACTGTATAAACTGACTAACTCACTGTAATCACGCTGTAGCCAAAGCTTCTGTTGTTGGGTTGATGGAAACGGTAGATGTTCAATATTCAAGGTGCGTTCAATCGGGTGTAAGCCGCCCTGATCTTCACGCAAACAAAACTCAATGCTGCGCGCTTTTTTAACTAAGTAGATTTGCACTGAGGGTTCACTTTTACGAAAGCGTTTGAAGTATTGCGGCAATGCCGTAAGCCACCAGTAGCCATGAATATGACCGTGTAAATGCTCACACCAACAAAATTGACGCTGGCTTTCCCGACGGTTGCGGCTGAATCTATCCCGGCGGTTAACTTCGCTTACTTCTGACTTGCCGATTTGATCCGTGCCGCATGTTTTGGCGGTGGCAAAGTGCTCTAAATCCGCCAAGTTTTTTTGTGGCTCCAACGTCGCTCGCTTCTGAATTCGAGCAACCGCATTAACCGATTGCAGCAATGGCTTTTCGTCCACCAACTGGGTTAAGTCATGAGTGACGAGCTGAGTAGTTCGGTCGGTTTCATAGCCAGGACGGTTAAATACTCGCTCTTCTCCCCCCTTGAACCCTTTGAGGTTGTACTGCAACAAGCCAATATTGGGCACAGGAATTTCTCCATCACGGTGCCTGCGTACACGGCCTGCCATTTGAATAATCGAACGAAAAGAAGAGGGCTCTATCACCGCCCAATCAAAGTCATGGTCGCGTCCCACTTCTTCCACAGGCGTAGTCACCAAAATAAAGATCATATTTTTTGCAGAACAGGCATTTAAATGACCGCGAATAATGGGATGGCTGAAGGCAAGCGGTAATTCGTTCGCTGCTTCTTTACGCTTAAGCACCTCATCTAGATGCTTTTCTTGCTCGTGGCGCAGCAACAACACTTGCTGACTGTGGTAAGCCATACAACGTACTTCGGTATCTGCAGGCCAATCACAACTGAGCAAGTACTTGGTTAGCTCGACACAGGGTTGAATATTGGCAAGGCGCACCACACCAAAGGAAACTTGAATTTGGCTTTGGGGATCTAAGGTAAAGTGGTGCCGGTGTTTAGCCAGCACCGCTTGCTTTACCGTTGCAAAATACTGAGTATCAAGCGGTAAATCTGGTTGTTTGAGGCAGGGGATAATTTCGGCTTTACGTTTGGCGGTTTGCTGTTTGAGCTTCTCGACCCGTTTATTGATAAAGCCTTGTTGCAAAGCCTGGTAAGCCTCCAAGTCATAATCATTGCTCCCCACCAACTGAGTATGTGCCGTAAATTCATCAATATAAATACAATTAATGCTGGCGTTTCGGTCACGACTGGCGGCAAATATTGCCCACCCCTGGCGATAGGCATTGTACAAACCGAGCGCTAAATCCGGCGGGATGGTGGCAGAGGAAATCATGACTTTTCGCCCCAGCATACCGGCCAAGTGAACGAGTCTGCCAATCGCAATCAGATCGTCGCCAGTAAAATCATCGATTTCATCTATCACCAAATCGGATGACATTAACCGTAAGCAAGGCAATATATAACGCCCACCCCGTTTGGTTTCGGTAGCCGCCATAATATGATCTATGGTGCAAGCCAGTACCGGGGCATACAGCAACTTGCGATCTTTTTCCTTGATTAAAACTGTGGTGAGTTCTTCTTCGGGCAATACGCCCTGCCAATGCAGTTCATCAGTTTCTTCTTGCAAGCTTTCCATCGATTCAGAGCCAAGCTCAGCTTGATTAAGTTCCACTTCCTCCTTATCGACTTGCGCACCAGTCTGGTGATGTAACTCGTAAATCGCCTTAGAGCCAATGAGCACAGCGAGATCTTTATCTTGCAGTTTGAGCCGCTGCTTGTATTCATCGCCGGTTTGCAAAGTAAGAGTGCGCAAACCAAGCGCGAGAATAAACCGCAGACTTTCACCATCCTCCGAGAGCGCCTGCATGATTTTGGCGTTAGCCATAGTTTTCCCGCAGCCAGTACTCGCCATATTGACCACAAAACAACCTTGGCTTTTATCTTCAGTATGCTCACGCCACTCGATAATTTTACGTACCGCTTTGTCTTGCCAACGGAACGCTTTTGGGGTGCTGCTTTTGGGTGCCAGCTCGGTAAGTTCAGTCGCTTTTAGCGGCTCAGATTCAAAAAAGGGCAGCAACCTCACCGTATTCACCGCCACCCTGGCGACATTAACCAAATGTTCATCCAGCTTTTGTTTACGCTCTTTGGTCTCGGGATCTGTATTGGCGTACAGCTCGGTTGAAACCTTCCAACTAGGATCATTGGCTTGCGAGGAGTAATAATGGTCGCCCAGCATCAAGCACAACCGTGCATGGTGTAAAACCACGCGCCAGCTGCCGTCATTCATCGCTTGCTCTAACAAAGGCAACTGATGCAATAAATCCTTAGCTCGGCGTTGCAATGCCGTTAGCCAAGTTTGTGATTGGGAAAGTAACCCTAAAGGAAATTCAAAGCATTTGGGTAACAGCCTGTTGTAATCCTCAAATTGGTTTTCATACCCCCATGCCGAAGTAATTCTGGCCAACAAATCACCAAGCGAACTATTATGATTCTCTCGCTGTTCCCGACACATCTCTTCTTTTTTGGGCAGCGGTAATCTGTGATGAGAAACAATTAACCAACTAATCAATGCTGCTGCGTTGGGCAGTTCGCTTAGTGGCTTTTCCGTTTGTAACCTTTGGTAAGTCAATCGCGACTCATCAATGCCTTGGTTGATCAGAAAGTTCAACCATGCTTCATCGTGACTCTCACTCATCTGGCTTGTAACGAACTGATGAAATAACAGGCAAGAGATCCACTCATGGCGCAGTGGGTCGCCTTTATGCTGGGTTTTAATCTCTGGTTTTAATTTTTCCTGAAACAGTAAAGAAGCCTTACCCCAATCGTGCAACAAAGCGGCCATAGCTGCGAGCGCTTTAATCAGTGGCAAATATTTCCAATCACTTTCATAGTCGCTGTTGAGTAAATCTTTCTCAGTACTGTTAACTGGCACCACACCTTCCAAATTAAATTTCTTTTTATTCCCCACCACCCATAAAAACTGGCTGCGGGAGCGAGAGCGGATCCAATGGCAACTGACGGCAGTGCTGCGGCTGGCGGTTTGACGTAGCATTTTTTTCACCGTTAACAATCCCTCTTCGGTGATCAGGGTTTGCCAGGTGTTATCGCCAATCCGGTTGGCGAAAGCATCCAGTACGCGACGGGTTTTCTTAAGCGCGTTTTTTTCACACTGAGAAACAAAGGTGACCATCATATTGTTAGTCCAAAATCAATATAGCAATCGCTTAATTTCATTAATAATTTTTAGTAGCATTAAAAAAGTTGCAGTGTTCTCCGGCTTTGACATCATGTCCTTTAGCCGGAGAGATAATATCCATAAGCAATTCTTTATGTAGCAATAAATACTGATCAATCTTTTCATCAAAACACCACACGTTTCAAAGTTCACAAAACATACAATACATGAACCCCTCGAAAGATCAACCTAATAAGTATTAACATTAAAACAAGAAAAACTTGTCTTTATCGTAATAGGTAGCTACCATCCTTTCACTGCGTTATAGCAGCTTAGAAATAATATGTACTCACATTCATGTTCACTGCCATGCAGGTAGCAAGTGCGGCGCTAAGCCGCACTATTCTGTTCTCTTTTCCAGTGCAACGCGTTTTACTGTGTCAAACATAAAGTCGAGGGCTTTGTGCTCAATAAAGGCTTGCAATATTTGCTGGCGAAACTCTTGTTCGGCTGCGTTTTCTTTGGCACAAACAAAGGCCCAGGGCAGCACAATGGCGTCTTTGATTAAATCGGCCACATCAAACACCAAAGCACCGCGGCGGGTTTTACCATGCATCACGGCAAAGCCATGCGGAATCCCCAATACCCACAAACAGCTTGCTGCCAAACCATAAGCTAAGTAGTTGCCATGATTTAAAAAGTCGTTGGCTTTGTCGGTACATTTTTTGTCGGGTTGTTGTTGGCGAGAAAAACCCTCTTTGCCGGTATTATTGGCTGCGTATTTGTATAGAACTTTGGTTAATTGCGCTTCGGTAAGCAGCAGCTCTGAAGATTGACTGGCTGCCACTGTGCGCTTGTGGAAGGTTTCAAGTGATTGTTGGATAACCTGATCCTGAACATTGAACTTTTCCAGAGCGAGTTCACGGTCAGTGCGCCACACCTTTTGTAAGTAGTCGATTCGGGCATTTTGAAATTGTTTCGCGGCGGCTAAGCGCTTTTCATCATCAAACCAAAATGAGAGCCAGCCTTGCAGGTATTCGGTAGGCCGATATTCACTTTGCGGTGTAAACCATTCCACTTCAGTCGCCATATGCAACGGTGTGCCACCACCGCCACAAAACCCTACCAGTACTCCGGCCTGCGAGAGCATACGCATAGCGGCCTGAGTAATTGATGTACCGTTGCCAAGCAGCAAGACTGTGGTGTTGGCGATAGGGATATTGAAGTAGAGGTTTTCTTTATCAGCTTCGGTTAAATAGAGTACTCGGCCATCTTTTTGCATTACGCGGCAATATTCGAGGTAATACATGTTGGCGCGTTTTGAGTGCAGAATCACTTTAAGATCAGAGGGTGAGAAATCGTCCATTTAAATACCTCGGCGTTAGATATCAGTTACTTTTACCCAACTTTCCTATTGCCACCAATACTGTACAGACACTCAGGTTAACTGAGTTTACCTTGGCTTAAACCATGCCGGTCCTAGCTATTGAATAGCCACTGCTTGATGTCATTTCGGTTTACCAGCACCAACTGCTGAGCCTCTGGAGTGCCATCCAGATACTTGGTATTGACCTGCATTTCCCTGAGCAGGTAATCCACCAAGGCTGCCCGGCACTGAATAATGAGTTGTCCCCCTTCCATCTGATAATCCTTGGCCAGCACCTGTTGTTGCTGGGCTGTCAGGCGGGGATCAGGAGCCAGAATTACCGCCAGCATGGTCTGCCAGGCCGAGTCATCTTTTACAGTTTGATGGGCGATGCCCTCCACAACAGGAATTCCCCGAAAGCGGCTCAGAACAAGATCGCGAAAAGCCGCTGACTTTTCACAGTAACCCCGAACATGGTAGCGGCTGCCGGCCTTGACTAAGGTGTGGGGGGTAAAAATTCGGCCTTCATCTTCGGGATTGGACAGAGAGACATATTCCACTTCAAGCCTGAGGTTTTGCTCGATGGCATTAATCAAACCGGCGAGGACATGGCGGCAAGTGTTGCGTTCCGGCAATGCCATTCGGGTGGCACAGGAGCCATTCAAGGGGCGGGGCTGAGCAAAGTAACCTGTCTCGTACCAGAGGAAAAAATCATCCAGGGAAGCAGATGAGTAGCTGAGACTGGCGTGCTCCGCAAACCCGAAACAGGCCTTATCGAGCTTTATCAAGGCGCCTGGGTGCAATTCCCGGTATTTGGCCAAATCTTTGTGGGCTTGCTGACGGGTAATGGTAAATTGGTGTTCGATATCTTTATTGCGGACGCTCCCTTTCCAAAAGGCCAACATCTCGAGAAAAGCAAATCGCTCTATCGGCAACTTACAATTGCTCACCTTCCCCTCCATGGACATTTAGCTGTCGTCACCTGAACATAAATTCAGTCTGCCATAGCCCCATGTCAACGAGTAGGTCTGATGGCGAAATATTCGACACGGCTCATACAATATATGATTCGGTAAAAGTCACTCTGATAAATGCCCTCAACATATTGTTTAGTAAAAGAAGACGGCCGAATGGCCGTCTTGTTAGATACCTCGGCTCTTGGGTATTAAACCTCTGCCGGCTCCAGCATAAAGACCTTCTTCTGCTGTCCCAAAAGTTGTTGCAGCAGTTGATTGGTCTGCTCCAGCGTCAGCTTATTCAGCGTGTTATCCGTCTCAGCCAGCTCCTGAAGTCGCCCTTCATCGGCCATGGTCTGCGCCAGAGCAGCGCTCCAAAAGGCGGCGCTTTGGCGCTGTTGACGCTGCAACACGGCCAGGGTTTGCTTGGCCTGTTTGAACTCGGCCACACTCATGCCTTCGCGCACCAGATGCTGCACTACAGTATCGGCTTCTGCGGCCAGCGCCTCGGCCCGCTCAGGCGCCGCGGTGAAGTTGAGCCGTCCCAGATAATAAGCTGCCGGGTCACGCGCCAATAGCTGCGACATCTGGATCACATAGACACCGGAAGCCTCGGTGCGCAGTTTCTGCCGCAGCCTTTGGTTCAGCACCTGCTCTATCAGTTGCATCGCCATGCTGTTTGCCGCACTCCACTTCGCATCCTGGCTGTATTGGATCTGCACCATGGTTTTCGGGCTACTGCTCCAGGGGTAACGGCGCTCCATAGACTCAGCCTTGGGGCGAATGTTGCGATCAGTCCAGCTCTGCGCCGTTTTGCCCTCCTGTTTGGCAAGATGACCGAGCCAGAGGTTGGCCTGCTCGCCCAATTGCTTGAGCGGCAGATTGCCGCTGATGCTCAGCACCATGGCGCCCGGGTCACCCAGCAGTTGCCTATCTAATTGCTCAAGCCTTGCCAGCTCTGATGCAGGTTCACTGCCCTGCATCAAGAGCAGCTCTCCGTTCTCAAAGGCGGCTTGTGTGATGGCGTCCATAAAGCGCCGCTCGGCGGGCACATGATTCCGCTGTTGCTGAATAGCCTGAAGCTGCCTGCTCAAAGCCTCCTGGCAATACTTGGGCTGAGTCAAACGCAGGGCAAATAATTTGAGCAGCGGCGCCAGGGTATCGGCGGATGCCTGACCACGCAGGCCATGATGCAGCAGCTCGGCATAGGGGGTGATACTGATGCCGTATTGCTTCTGCAAGGCCAGCAGATCCCGGCCCGAATACTCGCCGATACCGCAGGAGGATGGCAGGTAAAGCGCTTGGCTGACATAGCCCTTGGTGTTGTGGTTTTCCAGAGAGCGACCACCGGGAAGGCGCAGATCCAGCTGAATGTTATCGGTCAGCATAGGATCGCTGTGCAGCAGCAAGATCAGGCCATTGGCCAGTTGCCAGCGCTCGCTGCGAACCTTGGGCAAGGCGCCAAGCGCCGGCAGTGATGCTCTATCCACAACCTTATTCATCGCTGGCGGCGTTAAGTCCAGTGTCAGTTGCCTGGGTTTGAGCGCAAAGGCGCCTGGCGTGCTCGCCAGCCCCTGTTGCCAGGCGGTCAGCAGACTATTTTTATTGAGCTTTTCGGCGTCTGTGTCCGGCCCTATGAGGGCAATTTTGACCTCGGCCTGTTGCAGCAAAGACTGCACCGCCGCCTGCAGATGCTCGGGCGTGACCTCGGCGAGGAAGGTCTGGGTCATCTGCCACTCTTGCTGCTTGTTCAGCATAGGCATTTGAAAGCTGACGGCATTGGTCAGTTGCTCAAGCAGATAACCGCTTTCATAGCGCGACTCGCTCAGCGCCTGCTGTTGCAAGCGCGCCAACAAGGGCCCCTTAACGGCATCCAGCTCGGCTTGGCTCACCCCTTGGCTCGCCAAACGTTTAAGCTCGGTGGCAAAGCGCTGCAACGCTGTGCCATAGTCGGCATCGAGCGGGTGCAGAATCGCCAGATGCTGAATTCGCGAGGGCGACAGCACCGCGCTCTGATCGCCGAGCTGCGCCTTGGCAAACAGCTGTTCATCCACCATCAGGCCGAGACGACGGTTCAGTACCGCCAGCCAGAGCCTGTCGAGCAGATCTCGCCATTGGCCGTTGACACTATTGAGCGGCGCGGGCATGGGCTGTTGCAGCATGAGTTGGATGAAACGCTGCGATTGCTCGGGATCCAACACAGTTTGCAGTTGCACCTCGGCAGCGGAGGAATCGAAACGGCCCCAGTCGGCGGTGACTTTACTGTCGCCCTTCGCCATAGGCCCGAAGAAGTGCTCGATATGCTGCCGAGCGTCTTCGACATCGAATTCACCGGCCATCATCAGCACCATATTTTGCGGCTGATACCAGTCCTGATAATACTGCTTGGCCAGGGTCACAGGCGCAGTGCGGATCACCTCGGGTAGACCTATAGGATTACGCTCGGCCAGTTCACTGCCTTGATAACGCAGTTGCTCCAGGGCGCTGTTGATCCTCTGCCCTAGCCCCTGACGCAGACGCCACTCTTCGATGATTACTTCCCGCTCGCGCTCAAACGCCTGGGGATCGAACGTCAACTTATGGCCCCATTGGGATAAGATTTTCAATCCCAACGCCACTTGCTGCTCGTCGGCGGCGGGTAAAGACAACTTATAGACGGTGGAAGCAAAGCTGGTGACCGCATTGACATGGCTGCCAAGGCTGATCCCCTGCTGTTCCAGCTGTTTAAAGCTTTGCTGATCCGCAAACGCCTCTGTGCCCTTGAACGCCATATGTTCAACGAAATGGGCCAAGCCCTGCTGGGCGTCGGTTTCCTGCAGCGAGCCGGCCTTGACCAGCAGCCTGAGTTCCACATTTTGCCGCGGATCTTTCCTGGGCAGCAGCATCACCTGCAAACCATTTTCCAAGGTATAAGTTTGCAGATCTGGCCTCAGTGGCAAGCTGCCCTCGGTGAGTGGTTGCTGTGACGTTGAATGTTGTTGTGACTGTGGTTGCGGCTCAGTAGTGCTTTGGCAAGCCAGCAGCAAACCGGCCAGCAAACATACTATCAAGGGTTTCATTTCAGGCCTCCCTCAGGCGGGTAATGTTGGCAGGTTGACATTGTTCATCCTGCTCCAGGGAAATAATCTCATCGGCCAGCTGATGCAGTGGCAATTGATGGCTAACCAACACTATGCAAGCCTTGGGCAACTCGGCGCGCAATAGCTGCAGCAGCGAAGTGGCGGCGGCTATGTCCAGCGCCGAGGTGGTTTCATCCAGCAGGATCAGCTCAGGGGCGTTGAGCAGCAACCGGGCAAACATCACTCTTTGCTGCTCGCCGCCCGATAGCCGCTGCAGCCAGTTATCTGTGTGTTCGAGCGTGTCCTGCAGCTCCCCTAACCCCACCTGCTGCAACACTCGGCAGCAACGCTCATCACTAAACCTCTGGGTGGCAGTCGGATAACAGATGAGCGACTTGAGTGAACCCTCCGGCAGATAAAGGCGCTGAGATATCCAGCAGGGGCTGACCCGAGTCGCCAGTTTCCCGTAATAGCCATCCCAGAAGCCTGCCAGAGTTCGCAGTAAACTGGTTTTACCGATACCGGAGCGGCCGTGCAGTACCAGCAGCTTTCCCGGTGTGAGTGAAAGGCGCAGTCTTTGCAGCAGCGGCCGACCATCCGGCAACAAGAGATCCATACTGGCCTGCAACAGCGGCACTGCCTGAGGTTCAAACACATTGACACTTTTATCTGGGACACTATCGGTTGCAGCTGAGGGCTTGGCGGCGACTGCCGCCTCGGGCCGCGGCGTATCGGCAAACAGACTGGCTTCAAAATGACTCAGACGCTCGACCGTAGCGCTCCAGCGCGCCAGGTCTTTATAGGCGTAGATAAACCAGCTGAGGGCACTGGCCACCTGGGTGAAGGCCATCTTTATCTGCATCAAACCGCCGAGCTGAATTGCCCCGGCAAGAAACTTGGGCAGAGCAAAGAATATCGGCGCCAACATGGTGACCTGGCTGTATCCTGTCGTGAAGAAGGCCAGATTACGCTCCTTGGACATCAAGGCATACCAGTTACCGGCTACCCGGGAAAAGCTTTGCGCCAATGCCTGCTGCTCGCAGTCCTCACCTCGCTGACCGGCAATGGCTTCACTGTGATTACGGCGCTGCACCAGGGCGATACGGAAATCTGCCTCACGCTTTTGCTGCTGAAAGTTAAGCCGGTGCAATGGCTTACCCACCTTGTGGGTGATCAGGGTGCCTATCAGGGTGTAGAGCAGGCAGACCCACACCATGTAGCCGGGTATGGTCAGCTCAGCTGACCCCAAGGGAATGCTGATCTCGCCGGACAGCGTCCAGAGGATCACCACAAAGGAGCCTATGGTGAGTACAGAACGCAGGAAGGATAACAGCAGATCCAGCGAAGTCTCCACCAGCAGGAAAACATCCTCGGCGATGCGTTGATCCGGGTTGTCAGGCTCCTGCTGCCCAAGCTGGATTCGGTAATGGCGACTATCCGGCGACAGCCAACGGCTACAGAGATCCCGGGTCATCCATTCACGCCACTGAATGATCAATTTTTTCTTCAGGTAGTCGGCGTACACCAACACCAGCACCAAGGCGACTATGATCAGCATAAACTGCTGCAACAGGGGGTAAATCAGGCTGCCATCCAACTGCTGCAGCGCGTTGAAGAAGTCGCCGTTCCACTGGTTGAGCTGTACGCTGAACCACACCGAGGAGAGGCTTAAGGTGAACACCACCAGCAGTAATGCCAACGCCGGCAGCCGTTGCTGATTACACCAAAAGGGTTTTATCAAATGCCAGAACATGGCCAGATGTTTCATATCGGAAAATCCATCAATAGCAACGGGCGGCCGCTGGGCCGCCCGCCGAAGGGTCAGCTTAGTATTCGTAGTTCAACTGCAACCAGAACTGACGCCCCGGTTCATAGTTGAAATAGAGTTGATCCTGGTGAACAAAGGAGTCGTTGGCATTTTTACGGTTGAGCAGGTTATAGATCTCTACCGACACTGAAGCGCCTTTGGCAAATTCGGGCTGCCATTGCAGCTTGGTATCCCAACGGAAGGTCGAGGCAAAATCCACTTTGCTGTACTTGACCAGATCCTTGCCGGTCTCGGGATCGCGGAAATAACCGTTCTGATCGCGACTGGCCTGCTCACGGCTGGAGGTCCAATGCAGCAGGTTATACCAGGTGAGGCCGTAGTCATCGAACTCGTGGGTCAGTTCCAGATCTATCTTCCAGGGCGCATTGAAGTCAGTAGCCGGTAAATCAGCCGCGGCAATGACCTTGCCGTCATACCAAACCTTGTCGGCATCCACATTGAGACCGGATTCGAAATAGCTGTATCCCTGATCTTTTGGGGTGTTGCTCTTGGTTTCCTGCCAAGCGACCGAGAACTTGGCCTGGTGGTTCGCGCCCAAGAATTGAAGGGTTTCCCGATTCATCAGGGTGAAGATCACGCTGTCATGACTGGTGCTGCCGCTGTTGTCGAAGGTTCGAATGGCGCGCTGCTCATAGTCATCAGTGCCGGGATACTTGTAACGACTGCGCACTTCATCACGGCCGTTGCGGTGCACATAGTTCAGCTTCCAGATGCTGTTGTCCCAAATCTGTTGAACACCGGCGGTAAACTCGTCGTTATAGGGCGTTTGCAGATCTTCCATCCCCTCATAGTCCCGGGTCGGCATCCAGTCGTTGTCGGCAGAGTTGGGTTTACAGTCAAAGTAGCAATGTACCAGGCCACCGTTTTGGCCGCTGTAGAGGGCGTAAGTCAACATGGAGCGCCCATAGTAACGGTTGGCCCCGGCGGTCAGCAGGGTGTTGCCGTCGCCAAACAGATTCCAGCTGCTGCTGAGTCTCGGAGCCAGGTTATTGCGATTGACAAAGCCGTCGTGATCCAGCCTTAGACCAGGCCTGAAGCTAAAATCGCCCCAGTTGATCACATCTTCAACATAGAGGGCGTACTGGCTATGAGTGCTCTTGTATCGGCCTTCAAGGAAGGCATCGAGACGCAGTTGTGACCAGCCCATCATCTCCAGGCTGCCGTCGTAGTTGTTGCGGTAGTAAGTCTTGTCCCGGTTGAACTCGGCGTCGGTGTAACTGGCTTCGCCCCCCAGGGTAAAGGTGTGACTCATACCGGCCCATTTGAGGGGATCCCATTTCCATTTCAACTTGGCGGTACTGGTTTCCTGGGTCGAGTCCAGATCGCCAGGGCCTCCTGAAGAGTAGGAGCGATTGCTCTGCCAATCCATCAATTGCACCCAGTAAGTTTGCTCGCCGACACGCTTGTCCGTCATGCGGTTATAGTTGAGCGACAACTCCAGTGTCGAAGCGTCAAAGCCGTGCTCTATCTCCAGGGTAGAACTGTAGCCCTTGTGTTCATCGCGGTAGTCTGAATTGGCCACTCCGTTGAAGAACATCTCCGCCTCATAAGCCGAATAGGCCAACGACAGATGCGCCGTGGTGCGTGGTGACGCGTACCAGGTAAACTTGCTGAACAGATTGTCTGAGGTGCGTCGCTGATGCTTGAGGCCACCGCCGGTCTTGAAGGCCACCAGTTCACCGTTGGCATCCAGTCCCACTGCGGTAGCAGATACATTCATCATAGGGATTTTCGACTCACGCCGGGAAACCGAAGCCACAAAACCCAAGTCGTCGGTAATGCCGGTTTCAAAACTCAGGCCATAGTTGCGCTTGCTGTAATCCGTCTGGAATCTGGCCGGTTGTGACAGATCATTATTAGCCGAGTCGAACTGCAATTTGTCATCTATATGCACCTTGTTCCAACTGGCATCCGTTTGGCGGAAATAAACACTGGCGGCAGTTTCCCCTTGCCAACTGCGGGTTGTGGCATCCACTACCCCGCCGGTAAAGCCACCGAATTCCACCGGAATATTGGCATCATAGAGGGTCACGCTGTCTATCAGGCGGCTGTCGACATACAGGCCCTGCTCATCGCTGGACAGGCGGGCATTGGTGACCACGCTGCCATCGACCGGATCCAGATCGTTATTGATGCTCATGCCATCGAGCAGGAAAGCATTTTGGTAGGCATTACTGCCGTGAATGGAAATGTCGGCGGGTTTGATCTCCCCTTGATTCAAACTGCTGTTGGCGCTGTTGGAAAACTGCACCGCTGGATTAGACCTGAGCAAGTCGGTCAGGTTACCGTCACCTGTTGGGCGTTTTTTAATATCTTCCCGGGTCAGGGTTTCATGTTGAGTCAGACCATTGTCGGCCTGCTCTCTGACGATTATCTCCTGTTGATCAGCCACATCAACCTGTTGCGCCTGAGCTACCGGCACTAATGCCAGACCACAGACTGCAGCCGCGTGTTTCTTCATCCTCAATCCCTTTATTGTTAAAAACAGCGATGCCGGAGTTGAACCCGCACCACTAAAGTGTGAGGTTGGCCAAAATAACTTGATCAAATACAAATGACAATTGTTATCATTACTATTTGCTGATAATGTCTCAAATCATGTCAACATTCTGGTGATGATGTGCGCAAAACCACAGCATTCCAGACAAAAAATATTTTCATTCAGATGTTTACTAAAACAGCAGTATCTGTCTTGGCCGCCTGGGTATTACAGGTAACGGCCACGCCAAGTGACCTCAACGAGATCCACAAGGCCGACCGTCAGGGATTAAAGGCCAGCCAACACGCCCAGCAAGTCATAGAGAAACTCGATGATGAGCAGCAATCCCTGATCCAGGAAAACCGCCAACTCAAGCATGAAATCCAACTGGCCAGCCATTACCAAAAGCAATTACAGCAGCAGATAGGGCAACTGCACTCTGCTCTGGAGGAGCTTGGCGAGCAGCGCCGGCAACTGCGCCAGACCCGGATGCAGCTGGCCCCGATGATGGACGAAATGCTGCTTTCACTTACGCAACTGGTGCGGGCCGATCTGCCATTTCAGCAACAGGAACGGCAGCAGCGTCTCGATAATTTGCAACTCCTGCTGCAAAGCGCCGAGCTGAACCAGGGCGAGAAACTGACCCGGCTGTTGGATGCCTACCAGGTTGAGCTCAGCTATGGCTACAGTGTGGAAAGCTGGCAGGGCAAACTCGACGACGGTCGGCTGGTGAATTTTCTGCGCGCCGGGCGCCTGGGGTATTTTTTCCTCACCCTGGATGGCAAGGCCGGTGGCCGCTGGCAGGGAGATAATTGGCAGGCGCTGGCGCCTGAGCAGCTTGGCAATGTCGCCGCGGCCATCCGAGTCGCCTCCGGAGATGGCATACCGACACTGCTGCAACTGCCTCTGATAGTGGAGGCATCATGAGCTTTTTGTCTTCCCTCACTCGCCAGAGCATGATGCGTCCCGCATTACTGTGGTCGCTATCGCTGTTGTCGCTCTCATTGTCCCTCCCCTGCCAGGCCGAAAGTCTGCAACAGGTGTTGGAACAGGTTCGCAGTGGCAGTCGCCAGGAACAAGTGGCCGCCGAGCGGCAAGAGAACCAAAGCCGTCAGAGCCTGGAGCAGGTGCGCAGCAACCATAAGAAACTGCAACAGCAACTCACCCGGACTCAGGCAAATAACCTGGAACTTGAAGACCAACTGCTGGCACTGCAGCAAAGCCTCAAGGACAAACAGGCGCAGCTCAACGCCGAGAAAGCCAGTCTCGACGGGGTGTTTCGCGCCATCCAGGAACATGAGCAGTTGCTGCTCACCACAGTGGCACCCCACAGCCTCTGGCGCCACGACAGCAGCGGCCTTGCCGAGATACCCACTGACCAACTTGGCCTGCAGCGACTGCAGGCGCTTTGGACCGCATTGACAGAACAAAGCGTATTGGCAGCCAAACCCATAGTGCAAAGCAGCGAAGGCCTCAATGCCGATGGCACCCCAGTGCTATTGAATGTCACCGAATATGGGCCTTTCAATGCCCTCAGCGACAAAGGCTGGGTACGCTACCTGCCGGCGCAGCAAAGCTGGCAACTGCTGGCAGAGCAGCCAAAGCTATCGACCACCCAGGGGAGTGTCTGGCTCGACCCCTCATTTGGCAAGTTGCTGCAACAGGCGGCAAACGCTAACGGCTGGTTCGACAAGCTCAAACCGGCAGGGATAGTCGGCATCTTTATCGGTCTGATAGCCCTGATAGCCTCAGGCATAGCCCTGAACCGCCTGTGGATACTGCGCCGCGAAAAACGGCGGCTGACCCAACAGCAGGCCAGCCAGCAAGCGCAGAGTGACAATGCCCTCGGCCGGGTGATGTTGGCGGCAACCGACTGCCCCGAGGAGCAACTCGAAGCGCGGCTCAACGCCGCCGTACTCAGCGAAGTCCCCCGCCTGACCCGTGGTACTGGCACCCTGGCGGTATTGGCGGGGATCCCGCCGCTGCTGGGGCTTCTGGGCACGGTTGGCGGCATGATTGAAACCTTCGATGTGATCACCCGTTTCGGCAGCAACAACACAGAGCTGCTCTCGGGTGGCATTGCCGAGGCACTGCTGACCACCCAGCTGGGACTGATGACAGCCATTCCGCTGCTGTTACTGCACTGCGCGGTCAAGAGCCAGAGTCGGCAACTGACCCAGATGCTTGAGCAGGAAGCGGCTGCACTGGTGGTATTACAGCGCTTTGGTGGCACAGGTAACCCCGGGCAATGAGCGCCTTCTATGATTTTGTGCTGCAGGCCGGCGTCATCGTTTGGCTGATACTGCTGCTCTCTTGTCTGATGTGGTATCTGCTGCTGAAGGGCTTTAGCCGTATTCGCCGCCTGAGCCCCCGCTGGCGGGATGATGCAAATCAGCTGAGCGTCAGGCTTGCGCATTATGGCCTCTGGCAAAAGGCGCAGTTGCAACAAGCTTTTCTCAGCCGCGCCGCCCTGAGTCTAAGCGGCGGACTCGACTGGATAGATTCACTGATAAAGATACTGCCGCTGCTGGGGCTCTTGGGCACTGTCGATGGGATGATCAGCAGTTTTGCCGAACTTGGGCAACTCGATGTCCAAAAACAGCTGTCATCCGGGATCAGCTCGGCACTGCTGACCACACTGGCAGGCTTGGTGACCTCCTTGTCCGGGCTCTATCTGGCCTATCAGCTCAAGCAGAGCAATCAGCGGTTGCTGGCGGAGCTGCGCCGGACACTTTCGGAGTAAAAGATGCAATTCAAACACACAGATGATCAAGGTACAGAAGCCAATGTCGATCTCACTCCCTTGATCGACGTGGTATTTATCCTGTTGATCTTCTTTATCTTATCGGCGTCATTTCAGAAGAACCAGTCGCTGGAACTGGAACGTCCCACGGCTCAGGTGCAAGACAATCAGGATAAGCGCGCCATCTTAATCAGCATAGACAAACACAATGTGATCTGGCTGGAGCAGCAAGCCGTCAAGGCGGTTGAACTGCCTGCCAGGCTGAAACACACGCTGGCAAGTTCAGAGCAGAGTTCGGCCATTATCGAAGTGGATAAGCATGTCACCAGCGGCAAGCTCATCGAAGTGGTCGACAAAGTACGCATCGCAGGAGTCAATAATGTGGCCGTCGCAACCCAAGACCCCAGCTAACCAAACAGGACTGGTTTTCACCAGTGCCATACTGATCAATCTGGCATTGGCCAGCCTGATCTATGCCCTGACGCTGGGACAGGGCGCGGCGCCGGTTAAACAGGTTACATTGGGCGGAGTCTACTTTCCCGAGCGGCAGGATAGCAAACCGCAAGAGCCCTTGCCTGAGGTTCGTCTCAGCGCTGCGCCGCTGACATCCTCGCCACCGCCTCCGCCCATAACACTGGATCTCAGCGCGCTAGACGCCAACACAGGTATTCCTGTGCCGGATCCCCTGTGGCCTACGCCGGATGATATTCAGCAAATCCAACCTCCGACGCTGAATTTCAGTCAAAGCGGCAGCGCTCCCGGCAGTACCATGCGGGCCAGTATAGCCATGGCGCAGGTGGTGTTTCAAATGCCGCCAGAATACCCGCTGCAGGCCAAACAGCGGGGCATTGAAGGACAGGTGACTCTGGATTTGGCGATCAACCCGGACGGCCGAGTAGAAGATATCAAGTTGGTGGATGAAGCCCCCAGCGGCGTGTTTTACCGCTCGGCTTCCAGAGCCGTACTCAGGTGGCGCTTCGCGGCGCCCAAGCAGACCCAATGGCAACGGATAGTGATCAGATATGAACTTGAAAAATAGCCTGTTGTTTTGCTGCATTCTGTTCAGCGCGCCGCTGCTGGCGAGCAATGCCCTGCAACGTTACCAACAACTGCAGTTTCAATTGCAGCGGGATCCTGCTGCGGCGCTCAAGACGATTGAAAGCTTTCAGCGTCA
This sequence comes from Shewanella indica, assembly GCF_033842865.1. Lineage (NCBI taxonomy): Bacteria > Pseudomonadati > Pseudomonadota > Gammaproteobacteria > Alteromonadales > Shewanellaceae > Shewanella > Shewanella indica. Next base: position 1,991,379 of record NZ_JAWXXR010000001.1, on the reverse strand, counting down.
GTATGCCGAAGGCAGCGACAGTGAGCAGCAGATGGCGGCCTACCTGCATCTGCAGGCCTGCATCAACCTCAAGGACTATCTGTGCGCCGCGCAGCAAACCCGGCTGTTGCTGGCTTTACCCGTCACGGCATTGCAGCAACGGGATCTCTATAAGCTGGGTGCCCAGTTGAACTATCAGCAAAGCGAATACCGCCAAAGCCTCGAATACAGTAAGCAGTGGCTGCAACTGGCGGCCAAGCTCCAAGAGCAACAACAGGAACAAGAACTCAAACCCGGCGCCACTGAATTTGCCACCATGCACTCGCTGGCCTCCTACGCCGAATTTCAGTTGCAGCAACTGCCAAAGGCCACGGAGCAGATGCGTCTGGCATTGGATTGGGAAGTCACCGAAACCCGGCAACACTTTCTGCAGTCTCTGTATCAACGGCAGCAGCGTTTGCCGGAAGAAGAACAACTGCTGAGACAGATGATCGCTGCCTATCCGGATCGCCCCCTCTACTGGGAGCGCCTGGGCCATAACCTGCAGCAACAGGGGCAAGAGCAGGAATCACTCAATGTCCTCAGCTCGGCCTATAAGGCCGGGCAGTTGCCCACTCGCAGTATTCCACTGCTGGCACAGTTATTGATGCTGCATCAGGCCCCCGGCCGAGCGGCAGATCTGCTGGAGCAACACAGCGAGGCACTGGCACAACACTCCAGCTATAAGCCGCTGTTATCTCAGGCCTATCTGTTGTCACGTCAAAGAGACAAGGCGCTGAGCCTGCTGCAGAAATCAAACGAAACCCAAGGGCAGAAATCCCTGCCGCTACGGGCACAATTGGCTTACAGCCTGGGGCAATGGCCGCTGGCACAACAACTGTTATCACAGCTACGGCAGCAAGATGCAGATAACCGCTACTGGCAGCTGTTGCTGGCCCTGAGCCACTACGAAGCCGGGCAGTTACAACAAGCCAAAACCTTGCTTAAAGCGATAAATCAGGGAGAGTACCAGACGACGGCGGCTCAGTGGCTGAATCAAATAAACTACCTCACGGACGGCCCCTGAGGCTCTATCAGGTTTGCTGCAAAATGTGATTAACCAAGCAAAACAGTCAAGTTTTATTTGCCTAAGCTTGGCTAAATCCAAAGATGCTTTTATTATGCATGTAAATAGATAACACAGAGAGCATCCTATGTCAGCGCAAATCTCCCTCGAACGCAGAGTCGGCGAACTGGTCGCCGAAGACTTCCGTAACGCCCATGTTTTCAGCCGTTTTGGTATCGACTTTTGCTGTGGCGGTGGCCGTTCATTGGCATCGGCCTGCGAGCGAGCCGGCGCCGAGCCTACCGAGGTGTTGCACGCCTTGAGCCAACTGGCCGCAGAGGGCACACCGGACGATGCCTTGGCCAAATTGCCACTTGGTGAGCTTATCGAGCATATCGAAGCGACCCACCACAAGTACATACGCGATACCGCACCGCTGCTGCTGGAATATGCCCAGAAGATGGTGCGAGCCCACGGTGAGCATTATGAAGAGATCAAGCCCTTGGCCGGTTGGATCCGCGCCCTGATGGACGACCTCTTACCCCACCTGCAAAAAGAAGAACAGATACTGTTTCCGGCCATTCGCGCCCTGAGTCAGGGGCAAGAGTTCAACGCCTGTTTCGGCCATATAGGCAATCCTATCCGGGCAATGGAATATGAGCATGATGAGGCGGGACAAATTCTGGCCAAGCTGCAGCAGTTGACCAATCACTACCAGGCTCCTGAACATGCCTGTACTACCTGGCGGGTATGCTATGCCACCTTGGCCGAGTTTGAAGCCGATCTGCACCGTCACATCCACCTGGAAAATAACCTCTTGTTTCCCAAGGCCCTGGCACTGGTGAACTGAGGGCTGTTCAAATCCCGGCTGACTTGCTACAACTGCAGTAACAGCAGTAAACAAGGGGTCAGTCATGCCGGTTACAGGTTTCATTCTGGACGATATTGAAAATCTGCGTGAGTCTGCCGCAGTGGAGTTCAAGCTCGCCGCCGGACGCCACGGCAAGGGCGCACTGCCACAGGCGCTGTGGGAAAGCTACAGCGCCTTTGCCAATACCAATGGTGGCGAGATCATTCTCGGTGTCAGGGAGGAAAAGGGCGAGTTTTTTATCGAAGGGATAGCCGAGCCCAGGCCCCTTATCGATGAAGCCTGGAAGATCCTCAATAATTCGCAAAAGATCAGTGCCAATATTCTTGGCCCGGCCGACATTCAGCTGATAGAACTGGCCGGTAAGCAGTTGCTCCGCTTTCGGGTGCCTCAAGCAGACTACAGCCAGCAGCCAGTCTATCTGGGGACAGAAGCGATTGGCGGCACCTATATCAGGGTTGGAGATGCTGATATGCGCGCCAGCCCGGCGCAGGTAAAACGTATGTTAAGACGCAAACAAAGACACAATACTCAAGCCAGCCAGAGTTCCAGGGTCAAATAACTTCCCACCAAGGCAATAGCCGAGCCCATGAGCTGCACCGCCCGTTTGCGCTTGCCATCCGGGTTTATCAAACTGCCAATGGTCACTCCAGCGACATGAATCGCCGCCGTCCCCAGTATAAAGCCCATGGCATAAATACCAGGCCTTGCCAATTCAGGCATTTCGGCGCCGTGGACATAACCGTGAAACAAAGCAAAAACACCGACAAAAGCCATGCCAAAAGAGATAGGCATTTCTCGATTGAGGGCTATAACCAGCCCCAGCAACAATACCGACAGCGCTATGCCGGGCTCAACGAAGGGTATAGGGGTAGCGAGCATCCCCGTGATAGCACTCAAAGTCATAAAAAACAGAAATGCCAACGGCACTGACCAGATGGCGCTGCGCCCGAGCTGAGTGCTGAAAATACCGACACTGAGCATAGCCAATAGATGATCAAATCCCAACAGGGGATGATTGAATCCATCCCAGAAACTCCCATCCGCATGCAGCTCGTGAGCTGAAACCGGCAGGCTCAGCAGCAACAAAAACAGCATGATTATTCGAGATGGCATAGGTTAAATCTCAGGCGCTAACTGTAAATTATTATACACTAGCATCAAGCCGGTGTTAGTAAAATGATAATAAATAAGTTAATGCGCGCCTTAATGGCAAACAATTGTTTCAATAAGTTGCATTCAGTGAATGTACCCTGGATATACAGACCTAGCCAATCAAAAACAACCAATTGATTATAAATAATATATTGTCAAATCCACAGATGGACTACAGCAAAAGTGTCAATTCACTTAGGGAACTAAACTGTATGTGAGGCAGTAAGGTATTAGCCGCTCTGCAGTTATCACCGGCAAACGCCGGATTGAGCCAGGCAGCCTGACAGCCGGCCTTACGGGCACCTTCGACATCTGTCAGCGGGTGGTCGCCGACATGCAGCAGCGCCTCAGAGGGTAAGGCCAGGCGCTCGGCGGCCAACTGGAACATATCTCCCCAGGGTTTGCGTCTGATGCCATTGCCCGGATGCAGCACAAACTCAAACATCTCTCCCAGACCAATTCTGCCGGCATCCACATTGCCATTGGTGATCCCGACCAGGCGAAAACGCTCAGTCAATTGCGCAAGTAGGGCGAGCACTTCCTTTGACACCTTAAAGTCGCTGCGCCGCTCAAGGAACAAGGCTAGACCCGCTTCAGCGCCTTGATTGGCCTTATGTTTATCATATCCCAGCATCTCCAGCCCGGTTTGCAGCAGCGCCAATCGCGCGGCACTGGTGTCATGGGTCAGCTCGGCTCGCTGCTGCAACAGCTGGCGCTTCAATGCCCGCCAGTCTGCGGCCTGCCAATTGCCGCTTCGGGGGTATTCTTTGGCCAGCCACTCGAGCAATGTGCCTTCAGCGGCAGCGATAATGGGCCGGTTATCATAGAGGGTATCGTCGAGATCAAAACTGATGGCTTTGATAGCGCCGGGGCGAAGAAACACCTGCATCACTTGTCCTTTTTGGCTCTGGGGTGAGCGCCGTCATACACCTTGGCCAGATGCTGAAAGTCCAGACTGGTATATATTTGGGTGGTCGCCAGATTGGCGTGTCCCAGCAGTTCCTGCACCGCCCGCAAGTCGCCGCTGGATTCCAGCATATGGGTCGCGAAGGAATGCCTCAGCTTGTGGGGATGCACCCTGGCGGATAGCACCTGCTCCCGCCCCCAGCGCGCCATGCGCGCCTGAATACTGCGATGCGCCAAGCGCTTGCCCTTGGCGGTCACGAACAGCGCCTGATCTTCACAGGGAATATCCCGGCGGTAATCCAGCCATTGTTGCAATGCGGCAATGGCGACCGAGCCCACAGGCAGCAGCCGCTCCTTGCCACCTTTACCCATCACCCTGATTTGCTGCTGGGCGAAATCCAGTTGCGGCACATCCAGCGAAGCCAACTCGGCCAGACGTAACCCGGAGGAGTAACACAGCTCCATCATCGCCTTGTCACGGGCACTGAGGGGATCTGTCACCTCAATATCCAGCAGATGGTTGATGCTGTCGGCGTCGAGATTCTTGGGCAGCGGCTTATTCTGTTTCGGGGCGCTCAGTTGCCGGGCGGGATTACTCTTGACCAGCTCTTCGAGCAGCAGAAATTCGTAGAACTGCTTGACCGCCGACAGGCACAGAGACAAAGAACGCGGGCTGAGACCCTGACGATGTAACTTGGCCAACACAGCACTCAACTGGGGATCGGTTACCTGATCCCAATCAATATCCTGCGGCAACAGCCCGGCAACCCGTTGCAGTTCGCGCAGATAGTTGCGGGCTGTGTAAGGAGACAGCTGCCGCTCGGCACTGAGATGGCGCTCGAAGCGGCCAAGCCAGGGAGAATCCTGTTTAACGGCCATCAGAGCTTGGGCAGCAGATGGTCCAACAGCTGCCGCAACTGATCCAGCAGCATATTGTCCATCTCCGGATGGAAGTGAGTCACATCGGCACTGGCGATAGCAAAGATCACCTGGCCATTTTGCTCCGACAGCCGTGCCAGTGACACTGAGCCGACTTCAGAGCCGAACAAACGCTTGGACTCCTCCTTGGTCAAGCGACCAAAGTAATAGCCGTGCTGCAGGCGCTTACGCCAGATGGCCGAGAGTTCTGAGTCGATATCATGCACGGTAATCAGGCGTACATGGCTGAAGTTAAAGGCTTCTTTAAGCTCGGCGCACAACACCTGCCTAAGCTCGCCCATATCTTCGCAATCGAGCAGCTTCAATGAAAGCTGGGTGTTAAAGCAGAAGATTTTCTCATTGCGGCTGGCCATGCCAAGCAGCGCGGTGATCTCCTCTTCCAGCTGTTGTACCCGGCTGCGCAGCAGCTCCTGCCGCCGCTCCACCAGAGAAACTGTGCCACGCTCGCCGTGGGGCAGACGCATAGCCAACAGCAGCTCGGGGTGACGGCAGAAAAACTCCGGATTATCCAACAGATATTCACGGATGATCTGCTCATCAAAAGGTGGATTGAGCTTAGCTTTGGCGTCTTTCATATCTGTATCTGTCCGTCGTATACCTGTTCGGCCGGGCCTGTCATCCACAGCGGCTTGCCCTCACCGTCCCATTTGATTGTCAGAGTGCCGCCGGGCAGGTCGACCCGCACTGTATTGCCCAGCTTGCCCTGCAGTTGGCCCACCACAGCAGCCGCGCAGGCACCACTGCCACAGGCCAGGGTTTCAGCGGCGCCGCGCTCATAAACCCTGAGCTTGATATGACCCTTGTTGAGCACCTGCATAAAGCCGACATTGACCCCTTTGGGGAAACGTTCGTGGTTGGTCAGTTGCGCGCCGATAACATCGACATCCGTGGCAGCCACATCCTCGACCTCCAGCACGCAGTGGGGGTTACCCATGGAGACTGCACCGCAGAGGAAGGTTTGCCCTTCGGTAGGCAACAGGTAGGTCTTTTCGGCCTTTTTGGCCTTGAAGGGGATCCGCGCCGGATCCAAGATAGGTACGCCCATATTGACGGTGACATTGCCATCGCGCTCCAGGCGCAGGGTCATCTTGCCGGATGAAGTGCTGACCTTGATTTTGTATTTCTGGGTCAGGCCCTTGTTGCGAACAAAGCGGGCAAAGCAGCGGGCGCCGTTGCCGCACTGTTCGACCTCGCTGCCATCGGCATTGAAGATACGATAATGAAAGTCCAGATCCGGATCATAGGGCGGCTCGACCAGCAGCAGTTGATCGAAACCGATACCGAAGTTGCGGTCGGCCAGGCGCCGGATCTGCTCCGGCGAAAAGTACACATTCTGGGTCACGCCATCGACGACCATAAAGTCGTTGCCCAGACCATGCATCTTAGTGAAGTGGATCAAGATTACTCCTAGGTTCCAACGCCTACAGCGGGAAAGTACTCACACTAGTTTACGGCAGCAAGTGCTCACCTTGCCACAGTTGTTCCAGCTTTTCCCGTTCACGCACCAGATAATGTTCACTGCCATCGACCATGACTTCGGCCGCTCGCGGACGAGTGTTGTAGTTGGAGGACATCACAAAGCCATAAGCGCCGCTGGAACGCACCGCCAGCAAGTCTTTAGCTTGCAGCACCAAGGCGCGTGATTTACCCAGAAAATCCCCGGTTTCACACACTGGGCCGACAATGTCGTATTCCCGGCTTTCACCCTCTCTTGGCTGCACCGGGATAATCTGCTGCCAGGCGCTGTAGAGTGACGGCCGGATAAGGTCATTCATGGCACCGTCCACTATCGCAAAATGCTTGCCGGCATTCTCTTTCTGGAACAATACCTGGGTGACAAAGATCCCGGCATTGGCGGCAATCGCCCTGCCCGGTTCGAAAATTAGCTTCAGTGGTCGTTCACCCAGACGCTCGAGCAATGCGGCGGCATACTTGTCCGGTTGTGGCGGGGTTTCTTCATCATAAGTGACTCCCAGACCGCCGCCCACGTCCAGATGCTCAATCACTATGCCTTTTTCTGCCAGCCTATCGATCAATGCCAGCATTCTATCCATAGCATCGAGAAACGGCCTGAGTTCAGTAAGCTGTGAGCCGATATGGCAGTCGGCGCCCTTGATGGCCAGGTGCGGCAAGGATTGCACCTGCAGGAAGGCTTCCTCGGCTTCATCCATGGCGATGCCGAACTTGTTTTCTTTCAGGCCGGTGGAGATATAGGGGTGAGTACCGGCATCCACATCTGGGTTGATCCGCAACGAAACCGGCGCCTGTTTACCCAAAGAGCCTGCCACTTCGTTGAGCAGTTCAAGCTCGGCGCGGGACTCGACGTTGAAGCAATATATGCCCAGCTCCAGTGCCAGTTTCAATTCTGCCGCTGTCTTGCCAACACCGGAAAACACCACCTTGGCCGGATCGCCACCTGCGGTGATTACCCGGGTCAGTTCTCCGCCTGAGACAATATCAAAGCCACTGCCAAGGCGCGCCAACACATTGAGCACCGCCAGATTGGAGTTGGCCTTGACCGCATAGCAGATAAGGTGTGGATGAGTGGCCACGGCTCTGTCAAAGGCATGCCAATGGCGCTCCAATGTTGCCCGCGAATAGACATACAAAGGCGTACCATATTGAGCCGCCAAATCGGCTACGGCGCAGTCTTCGGCATACAGAGCCTGAGCTTGATATTGAAAATGATCCAATTAGTTTTCCTCTGTCGATTGCTGGGGTTGCTCGGTTTGTTCCGTCTGGGATTGGTTGTCCGGCAGATCCGGGCTCTTGTAAAGCACGCCTTTTTGACCACAACCAAGCAGCAACAGGCTAGCAAGCATCAGGGATAAAAACAGTCTCATTTTACTCAACATCTGGGCAGCAGGATTACATTAGCCTTATAATCGCATTCATCTTGATGAAAGCAAAGGACAGATATTCCATGGCCATGACAGATACCGAATATCATCAGCTCGCCGATGAAATGTTCGACCGGATAGAAACCGCAATTGAAAATGCAATAGATGAGCAGGATGCCGATGTTGATATCGACGCTTCAGGCAATGTGCTGCAGCTCGAGTTCGCCGACAGCTCCAAAATCGTGATTAACAAACAGGAGCCGCTGCACCAGATCTGGGTAGCAACCCGTTTCGGTGGTTATCACTTTGGCTATGTCGACGGTAAATGGATAGATGAGCGCAACGGCGGCGAGTTTATGCCCTTCGTCAGAGAGTCCATCAGCCGCCAGGGTGGTATAGAACTGTCGTTCTGATGATTTAGGGGCGGTCAGAACTCTGTCTGCGCCGCCCTTGCCGTGACCCCAAAAGGCACCACATCCAGATTACCGCTCTGGCGCACCAGGCGGAAAAACTGCGGAAAGTTGAACTGATTTTTAAGGTTCAGTACTTCACCGAAGGCGTAATGCTGGGTGACAGTATTAACCAATTCACTGACATCCGGATTGCTGTGCACATAGTGGCTCAAGCCATTTCCTTCATCCAGTACAAACACATCCAACTCATCTTCCCGGCTGCGCAGGAAATACTGGATCACTCCTTTCACCGCATAGTTCTGGATAACCTCAGGCACCTTGACCCAAGGATCGTTGGCAAGCTCGGGCCTTGGCAGACTCTGTAGCTCGCCCCTGGCCAACTGACGATAGAGGGACTTCACATCGCTGAGATCCCGGTAACTCATGCCCTTGGCATCGAAAAACAGGCCATATTTCTTTTCACCCAGTTGCAGTGGCTGCACTAAAGTCTTGGACGGACAGGCGTCTTTTATCAGTCGGTGCACCTGCTTGAGAATATCCACTACAGTTTGTTCCAGCTGGGACTGCAGCTTTTGCGAGGCGCTGACGACATCGAAGGCCACCTGTTGTGGCGCCCTTCTCATACCTGGAGTGGCAAAGGCAATGGCCTCCAATAGCGCCTGCTCACCGCTAAAGCTATGACAATGCCATTCCCCCCAAGAATTAAGGCTCATCAGTTGCACCGAACCCAGCAAACTGGCTGCCGGTTTTCCTGTCGCCAGCAGGTTGCTGCCCATGAGTTCCAGCATCAAGCTTTGACCCTGCCAATGCTCGCTGGGGTCCTGCTCCAGATTAAGAATCCACACCAACTTGCGATAATGCCAAGGCTGACACAGATCCAGTTTCGACACCCGCCATTGCTTGTCTTCGGTATAAGGCAATAGCCGTTCGGCCACCTGGTTAAGACGCCGACACCGTAGACGACCCGCGCGATACTCAAACCAGCGGCTGTTGGCGGTAGCCACCCCGTTGAGGCAAGCCCAAATCATCAAAGAGGCGGCATCATCGGCCTGATAGATGGCCACCTCGCCCATAAACTGTCGCGGCTCCGGCGATAGACGATAGAGATGACAGCGGCCATCCTGCTCGCTGCGAACTATGGTCAGATTCGGCTCAGCCAGCGACTGACTCCAAAGCCGGTTGAGCCGCAGGATCTGCTGCTTGTCCTCGCTGAAATAGGTGTGTAACTTGCGGGTCAACAGCCCCAAGTCTTCTACTTTAAAGTACTCGCTCAGCCTGTGAGTCGAAGCGAAATGCAAAAGAGTTTGGTAGCTGGCCAGCATCAACTCGTTAAGTTGAGCGTTGAACCACTGCAACTGCCCACTGTGCCAATGTTCGCAATCATCCAGAGTAATCAGCAGACTCTGGGGCCATTCCCACTGCTCCACCAATTGCTTGAGTTTGTGGTAGCGCCAATCGTGACACTGCTCGACATCACTGAGCCTGATACCACATTTGAGGTAAAAACAGCGGCGCACTATCTCCAACCGACGCTCGTCTCCCACTTTAAGCAGATAAGATTCGATATATTGATACAGGAGCAAATAGGCGTCGTTGGCGTTGGAAAAGTCACCGGCCAGAGTTCTCAACCACACCCATTCACTGACCAGGTTGGTTTGTGGATAGTTGCTGGCATAAGCTTCCAACAGCAGTACCTTGAGCAAGGCCTTGTGCGGCTTGTCCAAGCCTTTGTAGAGCTGCCATAAAGAGGCACCAAAATACTCATTGGCGGGTAGTTGGTGCATATCACCAAGAAACAGAAAATCGCTGCAAGGCTCGGCATTGGGCCACCAGGCGACCGTCTTGCCGGCCAGGCGGATATGGCTGCGGTAGAACTCTTCCAGCAGCAACCAATGTTGGGCGCTGCCGCTGTGTTCATGCCCCAGCAGCTCCCACTCGGCATCCTGATTGCAAGTGTCGTCACGGCAAAACTGCCGCGGGTGTACCAGATAAAAGTTCACTTCAAATTGAAAGCCGGCAAACCAGCGGGTGAGTTTGAGGCTCTTGTCCCGCAGCAACTCTACTTCCTCTTGTGTCAGCCCGGCGTCATAGACTAACCAGACATCCACATCGCTCTTGGGATTCTGGCCAAAACTGGCGGTACTGCCCATTACGTAAACCCCTTCCAGCACAGGACTGGCATGCAGGGTATCCTCGAACTGGGGTAACGTTAGGGTAGCGAGCGATTCCTTGAGCTCAACTGAGAGTTGGAACCCCTTGACTCCGCATGGCGTCAAAGGGCTGTTATATCCTGGCAGTCGGCTGTGGTGCTGATGCAGCAACAGGGGGATCAGGTTAAACAGATGCCTTTGCAATGGGGAAAACAGCGCCTGAGCACGAGCCAAACGCACTCGATTGAGGCGCTCGGCGTATTCGGCGTATTGTCGCTGACGCTCGGTCATCCAAATTTCACTATCCCTGAACCAGTTGGATGATCATGCTAACACTTTTGCGGTAGCAGGCAAGTAATGAGATCAAGATCACACTATTTGGCAAAAATTTAACGTGCCCACTTCAAAGATTGAGCAGCGTTCGGTGCCATTCTCCAATGGGCAATGTTAGCATTGGCGCATTTAACGTACTCTCACGGAAAAGATTGGCATGTCAGAAAATCGCATTCGCATAGCAACACGTAAAAGCCCTCTCGCCATGTGGCAGGCAGAATTTGTCAAAGCCGAGCTGGAACGCATTCACCCCGGGCTGACAGTAGAACTGCTGCCAATGAGCACCAAGGGTGATGTCATCCTGGATACTCCTCTGGCCAAAGTAGGCGGCAAGGGGTTGTTCGTTAAAGAGCTGGAAGTCGCCATGCTGGAAGACCAGGCGGATATCGCAGTGCACTCCATGAAAGATGTGCCGGTTGAATTCCCGGAAGGGCTGGGGCTGGAAGTGATCTGCGAACGTGAAGATCCCCGTGATGCCTTCGTTTCCAACAGCTACAAGAGTATAAATGAACTGCCTCAAGGCGCGGTTGTCGGTACTTCAAGCCTGCGCCGTCAATGTCAGCTCAGAGCCCGTCGCCCGGACCTTATCATCAAAGATCTGCGCGGTAATGTGGGAACCCGTCTGGGTAAGCTGGATGCCGGTGAATATGATGCCATCATTCTGGCTGCCGCCGGGCTTATCCGCTTGAAACTGTCAGAGCGTATTGCCAGTTTTATCAGCGCCGAAGAATCACTGCCGGCCAACGGCCAGGGTGCTGTCGGCATTGAATGCCGCACTAATGATGAGCGGGTAAAAGCCTTGCTGGCACCGCTTGAACATAAAGAAACCCGCTACAGGGTATTGGCCGAAAGAGCGATGAATACGCGTCTTGAAGGAGGTTGCCAGGTACCTATCGGGGCCTATGCCGAGATCCAGGGCGAACAACTAACCTTGAGAGGTTTGGTAGGTAATCCTGACGGTTCTGAAGTCATTTCAGGAGTGGTAAGTGGTCATCAAGACGAAGCGGTAGCCTTGGGTAACGCCCTGGCAGAAGAACTGCTGAGCAAAGGCGCCAAAACCATATTGGATGCCGTTTACGGCAAATAACAAGGCGGCACTATGAAAGTGTTGTTGACGCGCCCTGAGGGGCGCAATCACGCCATGGAACAGGCGCTGGCAGAAAGGGGCATACCTTTTATGGTGACCCCTCTCTTGGCAGTCGAGGCCATGGAAGACAAAAGTATCTCCCCTACCGAGGTGCAGGATGCCGACATCATTGTATTTGTCAGCACCAATGCGGTGCATTTCGGCACTCAGGCGCTGAATGCCTCATGGCCGTCACACATTCAATATTTTGCCGTCGGCGAAGCCACTTTTGAGGCCTTTGCACATTATGGCATTCAGGGGCATAAGGCTCCGGATGACAATCAACAGACCGAAGGCCTGTTAACCCTGCCAGGACTGCAACCCGAAGTAGTAAAACACAAGAAAGTGGTCATAATTCGGGGCAACGGTGGCCGGGAAGTACTGGGAAAAACACTTCAGCAATATGGCGCTGTAGTCAAGTTCTGGGAGGTCTATCGCCGCACCTGCCCTTCCTATGATGCAGTACAACTGGTCAAGGAATGGCAAGCCTTCGGGATAGACACCATAGTGATCAGCAGTGCAGAAAGCCTGACGAACCTTATCCGGCTGCTGCCAAAAGAGTATTTTGCTTGGCTGCAAGCATGTCATATTATAGTTCCCAGCATTCGGGTGGTAGATAAGGCCGTCGTCGCCGGATTAACTCAGGTGACTGATGCTACGGCGGCCAACAGTAAGGCCGTACTCAAGGCATTGAGGCTTTAGTTTCCCCCCTCCCGATTTCCAGCCCTATTGTCGCGTTAAAGGACTGCATTAATGGATAACAGCAAGCCAGAAGTCGGGAGCGATACCCCCGCACTGCCTACCCAGCCCCAGGATCTCACAGAGCAAGATACCCCTGTGGCGACAGCCAAGCACAGCTCATTGCTCCTGAAACTAACCCTACTATTGAGCCTGTTGCTGGCACTGCTGGCCTGCGCCACAGGTGCTTATCTCTTTTGGCAACTGCAGCAACAGCAAACCGCCAATGCACAGCTGGCAACGACCCTCGAACAAGTCAAACAAGCTCCGGAGGCCAGATTGCAGGCACTGGAGCAGCAACTGAGAAGCGACCTGCAACAAAATCAACAGCAACAAGGTGCCATAGAACAACTGCGCGATGCTCAACAACAGATGCAAACCCGTATCGCTACCCTTGCACAACGTAGTCCCAACCATTGGATGGCGGCTGAAGCCGAATACTTGGTGCGGATGGCGGGACGTAAACTGTGGCTGGAGAAAGATCCGCAAACGGCAACTGGCCTGTTACAGGCCGCCGATGAGCGTATTGCTGCCATGCAGGAGCCATCTCTTATGCCGCTGCGTCGCGCCCTCGCCAACGATATGGCGGCGGTAAGCGCCATCAAGAATACCGACATCGCAGGTACTGTTTTCACCCTGGATGGCATTATCACCAAGCTGGACAAGCTGCCGCTTAACCGTGTCGGCAGTCAACAAATAGAGCCGGAAACTGAAAGTAAAATGTCTGACTCTATTGGTGACTGGCAGAGCAACCTGGCCAAGACCTGGAGCGCGCTGAAGGAAGACTTCTTCACTATTCGCAAAATAAGCTCAGATATCACACCTCTGCTATCTCCCCAGCAGGAATGGTACCTACTCGAGAATATCCGCAATAAACTACTGCAGTCACAGCTGGCCCTCTACCAATATGATGAGCTCAACTACCGCCAATCATTGGCCATGGCCCGCAAATGGATCCAACAATATTTCGACCTTGATGATCCGCGCACCGAAGAAGTGCTGACTGCAATTAATGCTTTGTCCAGTCTGCAGCTGGATCCTATCAGTCTGACTAAATTTGAATCCAGCGCCCAGCTCAAGCAGTTGGTCACCTATGGCGAACTCATGCCGGGGGCCGAACTATGATAAGAGTACTCATCTATCTGGTGATTATTCTGGCAGGCGCCTGTCTGAGCCCACTCTTAGCCGGTAAGACGGGTTATGTTTATATCGCCTTCCTGGACTGGCAACTGGAAACTAACCTGCTGTTTGCCGTTATGGCACTCATCATATTCTTTGCCCTGTTGCAGCTACTGGAATGGCTGCTTGTCACTGTGCTGAATCTGGTGCTTAACAGTCGCTACCTGCCGCGGCGCTGGCGCCGCAATGCTGCTCGTAAGCACACGCTCACTGGCGCCCTGGCACTGGCAGAAGAAGATTGGCCTGCGGCCGAAAAGGCGATGCAAAAAGGCGCCGAAGCCGGTGAACTGCCCGCTCTTAATTATCTGGCAGCCGCCAGAGCGGCCCAACGACAGTTCAAGAATGAAGAGCGGGATGAATACCTGAATAAGGCGGCCCAATTGCCACTGGCAACCCAAGCGGTCACCACCACCAGAGTGCGCTACTACATGCAGCAAGGCGAGCTGGAAAAAGCCCGCGAGCAGCTGGATAAACTACAACCCAGCAGCAAGAGTAAAGCGCCGGTACTGCAACTGGCCTTGGAGCTTTATCAGAGCCAGTTAGACTGGCAGGCCCTAAAACTACTACTGCCGACGTTACGTAAAAAACAACTCCTGGATAATGAAGAGTATGACCTCCTGAACCAAAGAGTAAATAATGCTCTGCTGGCCCAGGCAGCCCTTCGCAGCGAACAGGAACTGGAAAAATGTTGGCACTGGCTTAGCCGTCAGGAACGCAGCCAACAAGCCAATATGGCACAATATGCTTTGGGTCTGGCCGGCTTCAACCGCCGTGACGAAGCCCTAAAACTGCTGAATAAGGCGCTGAAAAAAGAACCTTGCGCTGCGGTTTTGGGAGTGTTGCCGAAAATTTTTGAGCCGCAGGACAACGAAACCCTGAAACTGCTGAAAAATTTGGAGCCCAAGCTCGAAAATCATGCCGACTACCAACACTGTATGGCCCAAATCCATGAGCTCTGCCGTGAATTCAGCCTGGCCCGCACGGCATGGGAACGCTTGTGTCATTTACTGCCCCGCAAAGAGTACTGGCTGGCCTTAGCCAAACTTCAGGAACAGTTAGCCGATCATCAAGGGGCTTTCAAGAGCTATAAGCAAGCCGCCAAGTGCGACTAATCGATAGATCTTTTCGTAATAAAAAAGCCACTTATTTAGTGGCTTTTTTATTAATCATCACAAGATTATCCGCACACATACTGTAACCGCATGAATGCGAGACAGATTCTAAAATGTGGACATTTTGTCCCACCCTCATATAACTTTACAACCATTAACGTCACATATTTGACAGTCTTTGTTTCAACCCCAGACTTAATAATTAATACCTTTAACTGACGCTCATGGGCACAAAGTGACCTTGCCGTCAGTATATGCGTGCAAAGGAGTATGAGTTATGGGCGTCGCAATCAGTAAGCAAGACGCGGTTGTCACCAATCTGGTTGGACAACTCAAGGCCAAGGACGAAAATGGCAATATCCGCGATCTGAGTATCGGGGATGTCATTCGCAATGGTGAAGAGATCATCTTCACTGCAAATGATACTTTCACCATAGAATATGCTGACGGTACCCAGCTGACAGAGCAAAATGCCCAGCCCAACACTCAACCTCAGTCAGACAGCGCCGCTGTTGATGGCGCCCAATTTGCCAATGAAGGGGTCGATGCCGAAATAGCTGCATTACAGGCACAGATACTTGCAGGTGATGACCCTACCGCTAACCTGCCCGCTACAGCTGCCGGTGCCGGGACAGCTGGAAACCAGGGCGGATTCGACTATATATCCGTAGCCAGGGATGGTTCTGAAGTATTGGCGAGCGCAGGTTACGATACCAGTGGCTTTGAGCAAGCCACCATCACCACCCAAGAAGAAATATTACTTGATGATCTTCCCCTGACTGGCCCTACACTCACCAGTAGCGCAGCCACACTCTCAGATGCCAACCTACCGACAGGAACCACGCCATCACCCGCGCCCTTGACCCAAACCGGTAACTTGAGCTTCAGTGCCGCGGCTGGCGTAGCCAGCTTGACCCTGGATGGGATTGCCATTGTCTCTGGCGGCGTATTTAACGGCCCTGTCAGTATCAATACCGAATATGGCGTGCTCACCATCAATGCCGTTGACCTGATAAACGGCAATATCAGCTATAGCTTTACCCTCAATTCTGCAGTTGACCACAGCCTCAGCGATGACTTCTCTGAGGCCTTCAACCTGATATTGACCGATCTAGAAGGAAACAGTGTCGGGAATACCCTTACCATCTCGGTACTGGATGACGCTCCAAGTGGCCAGGATGACGTAAACAGTGTAAATGAAGACTCACTGCCGGCCATTAGTGGCAACCTGCTCGATAACGATGTTCAGGGCGGCGACACCGCACAGGTGACAGCCGCCGGCAGTGGCGGCAACCTCGATAATACCGTGTCCAATCAAAGCCTTGTTTCCGGCAGCTACGGCCTGCTGACCCTCAATGCCGATGGTAGTTACAGCTATCAAATTAACTCTGCAGCACAAGCAGTTCAGGCGCTCGCTCAGGGAGAATCCCTGACGGAAGTCTTCTCCTATCTGTTGACAGATGCCGATGGCGATACCAGTGTCCAAACCTTAACGATCACCATAACGGGTACCAATGATATACCTGTGATCAGCACGCCCCAGCCAGGTGAAGCCGATGGTACAGTGCGAGAAGCCGGTCAATTTGATGATGGTAGCATAGACCCCGGAACCCCAGGCGTCAGTGGTCAGCTCAGTGCCAGCGATGTGGATAATGGTGCCGTGCTTGTTTGGTCCGGCAGTGCCGACAGCCCCTTTGGCAACTTCAACATAGATGCCGCCAGTGGTGCCTGGAATTATCAGCTAGATAACACCACAGCCGATGGGCTGCTGGAAGGTGAAATTCGCACTGAAACCTTCTCTGTTACTGTGACGGATGAGTTTGGCGCCAGCGCCGAACAACTGGTCACTATTACTATCATAGGTACCAATGACGCCCCCATTCTTACCGCTGACACAAGTGGTGCCGTCATTGAAGACGTGGATGTTATTGATAGCATGCTCAGCGACAACGGTGCCTTGAGCTTCACCGATGTCGATATTGGTGACAGCCATGTTGTCAGCAGTAGCTACAATGGCGATGCAAGCTGGAGTGGCGGCGCTCTGGATCAAGCCACCCAGGATGCTCTCGCCCAGGGCTTTAGTGCAGACAATTCCGGTTGGAACTATGAGATAGCCAACAGTCTGGTACAGTTCCTCGCCGTCGGTGAGACCATCACCTTAAGCTTCACGCTGACGGTCACCGACGACTTTGGCGCCAGTGATTCACAACAAGTCACTCTGACCATTACCGGCACCAATGATGCGCCTGTGCTGAACATCGACATGAGCGGCGCGGTCACCGAGGATGTCGATGTCATCAATGGCATGCTCAGCGACAGCGGCGACTTGAGCTTCACCGATGTCGATATCAACGACAGCCACAGCGTCAGCAGCAGTTACAATGATGACGCAACATGGAGCAATAATCCCCCTCTGGATCCGGCGCTCATTAGCGCTCTGGAAGCTGGTTTCAGTGTCGATAACTCCGGCTGGAACTATGAGATAGCCAACAGCCTGGTGCAGTTCCTCGCTGTCGGTGAGACCATCACCTTAAGCTTTGATGTCAGCGTCGATGACGGCAACGGCGGCACAGATACCGAGACTGTCACTGTCACCATCACCGGCACCAATGATGCGCCGGTGCTGAGCATCGACATGAGCGGCGCGGTCACCGAGGATATCGATGTCATCAATGGCATGCTCAGCGACAGCGGCGACTTGAGCTTCACCGATGTCGATATCAACGACGGCCACAGTGTCAGCAGCAGTTACAATGATGACGCAACATGGACCAATAATCCCCCACTGGATCAAGCCACCCAGGATGCATTGGCCGCCGGTTTCAGTGTCGACAACTCCGGCTGGAACTATGAGATCGCCAACAGCCTGGTACAGTTCCTCGCTGTCGGTGAGACCATCACCTTAAGCTTTGATGTCACTGTCGATGACGGCAACGGCGGCACAGATACCGAGACTGTCACTGTCACCATTACCGGCACCAATGATGCGCCGGTGCTGAGCATCGACATGAGCGGCGCGGTCACCGAGGATGTCGATGTCATCAATGGCATGCTCAGCGACAGCGGCGACTTGAGCTTCACCGATGTCGATATCAACGACGGCCACAGCGTCAGCAGCAGTTACAATGATGACGCAACATGGACCAATAATCCCCCTCTGGATCCGGCCCTCATTAGCGCTCTGGAAGCTGGTTTCAGTGTCGACAACTCCGGTTGGAACTATGAGATTGCCAACAACCTGGTGCAGTTCCTCGCCGTCGGTGAGACCATCACCTTAAGCTTTGATGTCACTGTCGATGACGGCAACGGCGGCACAGATACCGAGACTGTCACTGTCACCATCACCGGCACCAATGATGCGCCGGTGCTGAGCATCGACATGAGCGGCGCGGTCACCGAGGATGTCGATGTCATCAATGGCATGCTCAGCGACAGCGGCGACTTGAGCTTCACCGATGTTGATATCAACGACAGCCACAGCGTCAGCAGCAGTTACAATGATGACGCAACATGGACCAATAATCCCCCTCTGGATCCGGCGCTCATTAGCGCGCTGGAGGCTGGTTTCAGTGTCGATAACTCCGGCTGGAACTATGAGATTGCCAACAGCCTGGTGCAGTTCCTCGCCGTCGGTGAGACCATCACCTTAAGCTTTGATGTCAGCGTCGATGACGGCAACGGCGGCACAGATACCGAGACTGTCACTGTCACCATCACCGGCACCAATGATGCGCCGGTGCTGAGCATCGACATGAGCGGCGCGGTCACCGAGGATGTCGATGTCATCAATGGCATGCTCAGCGACAGCGGCGACTTGAGCTTCACCGATGTCGATATCAACGACAGCCACAGTGTCGGCAGCAGCTATAACGACGATGTGCTCTGGAGCGACGGTGATCTGGATCAAGCCACCCAGGATGCATTGGCCGCCGGCTTCAGTGTCGATAACTCCGGTTGGAACTATGAGATTGCCAACAGCCTGGTGCAGTTCCTCGCCGTCGGTGAGACCATCACCTTAAGCTTTGATGTCACTGTCGATGACGGCAACGGCGGCACAGATACCGAGACTGTCACTGTCACCATCACCGGCACCAATGATACGCCGGTGCTGAGCATCGACATGAGCGGCGCGGTCACCGAGGATGTCGATGTCATCAATGGCATGCTCAGCGACAGCGGCGACTTGAGCTTCACCGATGTCGATATCAACGACAGCCACAGTGTCGGCAGCAGCTATAACGACGATGTGCTCTGGAGCGACGGTGATCTGGATCAAGCCACCCAGGACGCATTGGCCGCCGGCTTCAGTGTCGACAACTCCGGCTGGAACTATGAGATCGCCAACAGCCTGGTGCAGTTCCTCGCCGTCGGTGAGACCATCACCTTAAGCTTTGATGTCACTGTCAATGACGGCAACGGCGGCACAGATACCGAGACTGTCACTGTCACCATCACCGGCACCAATGATGCGCCGGTGCTGAGCATCGACATGAGCGGCGCGGTCACCGAGGATATTGATGTCATCAATGGCATGCTCAGCGACAGCGGCGACTTGAGCTTCACCGATGTCGATATCAACGACGGCCACAGCGTCAGCAGCAGTTACAATGATGACGCAACATGGAGCAATAATATTCCTCTGGATCCGGCCCTCACTAGCGCTCTGGAGGCTGGTTTCAGTGTCGACAACTCCGGCTGGAACTATGAGATAGCCAACAGCCTGGTGCAGTTCCTCGCCGTCGGTGAGACCATCACCTTAAGCTTTGATGTCACTGTCAATGACGGCAACGGCGGCACAGATACCGAGACTGTCACTGTCACCATTACCGGCACCAATGATGCGCCGGTGCTGAGCATCGACATGAGCGGCGCGGTCACCGAGGATATCGATGTCATCAATGGCATGCTCAGCGACAGCGGCGACTTGAGCTTCACCGATGTCGATATCAACGACAGCCACAGTGTCGGCAGCAGCTATAACGACGATGTGCTCTGGAGCGACGGTGACCTGGATCAAGCCACCCAGGATGCATTGGCCGCCGGCTTCAGTGTCGATAACTCCGGTTGGAACTATGAGATTGCCAACAGCCTGGTGCAGTTCCTCGCCGTCGGTGAGACCATCACCTTAAGCTTTGATGTCAGCGTCGATGACGGCAACGGCGGCACAGATACCGAGACTGTCACTGTCACCATCACCGGCACCAATGATGCGCCGGTGCTGAGCATCGACATGAGCGGCGCGGTCACCGAGGATGTCGATGTCATCAATGGCATGCTCAGCGACAGCGGCGACTTGAGCTTCACCGATGTCGATATCAACGACGGCCACAGCGTCAGCAGCAGTTACAATGATGACGCAACATGGAGCAATAATATTCCTCTGGATCCGGCCCTCACTAGCGCTCTGGAGGCTGGTTTCAGTGTCGACAACTCCGGTTGGAACTATGAGATTGCCAACAGCCTGGTGCAGTTCCTCGCCGTCGGTGAGACCATCACCTTAAGCTTTGATGTCACTGTCGATGACGGCAACGGCGGCACAGATACCGAGACTGTCACTGTCACCATCACCGGCACCAATGATACGCCGGTGCTGAGCATCGACATGAGCGGCGCGGTCACCGAGGATGTCGATGTCATCAATGGCATGCTCAGCGACAGCGGCGACTTGAGCTTCACCGATGTCGATATCAACGACAGCCACAGTGTCGGCAGCAGCTATAACGACGATGTGCTCTGGAGCGACGGTGATCTGGATCAAGCCACCCAGGACGCATTGGCCGCCGGCTTCAGTGTCGACAACTCCGGCTGGAGCTATGAGATTGCCAACAGCCTGGTGCAGTTCCTTGCTGTCGGTGAGACCATCACCTTAAGCTTTGATGTCACTGTCGATGACGGCAACGGCGGCACAGATACCGAGACTGTCACTGTCACCATCACCGGCACCAATGATGCGCCGGTGCTGACTATCGACATGAGCGGCGCGGTCACCGAGGATATCGATGTCATCAATGGCATGCTCAGCGACAGCGGCGACTTGAGCTTCACCGATGTCGATATCAACGACGGCCACAACGTCAGCAGCAGTTACAATGATGACGCTACATGGACCAATAATCCCCCACTGGATACGGCGCTCATTAGCGCGCTGGAAGCTGGCTTCAGTGTCGACAACTCCGGCTGGAACTATGAGATCGCCAACAGCCTGGTGCAGTTCCTCGCCGTCGGTGAGACCATCACCTTAAGCTTTGATGTCACTGTCAATGACGGCAACGGCGGCACAGATACCGAGACTGTCACTGTCACCATCACCGGCACCAATGATGCGCCGGTGCTGAGCATCGACATGAGCGGCGCGGTCACCGAGGATATTGATGTCATCAATGGCATGCTCAGCGACAGCGGCGACTTGAGCTTCACCGATGTCGATATCAACGACAGCCACAGCGTCAGCAGCAGTTACAATGATGACGCAACATGGAGCAATAATCCCCCTCTGGATCAAGCCACCCAGGATGCATTGGCCGCCGGTTTCAGTGTCGACAACTCCGGCTGGAACTATGAGATTGCCAACAGCCTGGTGCAGTTCCTTGCTGTCGGTGAGACCATCACCTTAAGCTTTGATGTCACTGTCGATGACGGCAACGGCGGCACAGATACCGAGACTGTCACTGTCACCATTACCGGCACCAATGATGCGCCTGTGCTGAGCATCGACATGAGCGGCGCGGTCACCGAGGATGTCGATGTCATCAATGGCATGCTCAGCGACAGCGGCGACTTGAGCTTCACCGATGTCGATATCAACGACAGCCACAGCGTCAGCAGCAGTTACAATGATGACGCAACATGGACCAATAATCCCCCACTGGATCAAGCCACCCAGGATGCATTGGCCGCCGGTTTCAGTGTCGACAACTCCGGCTGGAACTATGAGATTGCCAACAACCTGGTGCAGTTCCTCGCCGTCGGTGAAACCATCACCTTAAGCTTTGATGTCACTGTCGATGACGGCAACGGCGGCACAGATACCGAGACTGTCACTGTCACCATTACCGGCACCAATGATGCGCCGGTGCTGAGCATCGACATGAGCGGCGCGGTCACCGAGGATGTCGATGTCATCAATGGCATGCTCAGCGACAGCGGCGACTTGAGCTTCACCGATGTCGATATCAACGACAGCCACAGCGTCAGCAGCAGTTACAATGATGACGCAACATGGACCAATAATCCCCCACTGGATCCGGCGCTCATTAGCGCTCTGGAAGCTGGTTTCAGTGTCGACAACTCCGGCTGGAACTATGAGATTGCCAACAGCCTGGTGCAGTTCCTCGCCGTCGGTGAGACCATCACCTTAAGCTTTGATGTCAGCGTCGATGACGGCAACGGCGGCACAGATACCGAGACTGTCACTGTCACCATCACCGGCACCAATGATGCGCCTGTGCTGAGCATCGACATGAGCGGCGCGGTCACCGAGGATATCGATGTCATCAATGGCATGCTCAGCGACAGCGGCGACTTGAGCTTCACCGATGTCGATATCAACGACAGCCACAGCGTCAGCAGCAGTTACAATGATGACGCAACATGGACCAATAATCCCCCACTGGATCAAGCCACCCAGGATGCATTGGCCGCCGGTTTCAGTGTCGACAACTCCGGCTGGAACTATGAGATTGCCAACAACCTGGTGCAGTTCCTCGCCGTCGGTGAAACCATCACCTTAAGCTTTGATGTCACTGTCGATGACGGCAACGGCGGCACAGATACCGAGACTGTCACTGTCACCATTACCGGCACCAATGATGCGCCGGTGCTGAGCATCGACATGAGCGGCGCGGTCACCGAGGATGTCGATGTCATCAATGGCATGCTCAGCGACAGCGGCGACTTGAGCTTCACCGATGTCGATATCAACGACAGCCACAGCGTCAGCAGCAGTTACAATGATGACGCAACATGGACCAATAATCCCCCACTGGATCCGGCGCTCATTAGCGCTCTGGAAGCTGGTTTCAGTGTCGACAACTCCGGCTGGAACTATGAGATTGCCAACAGCCTGGTGCAGTTCCTCGCCGTCGGTGAGACCATCACCTTAAGCTTTGATGTCAGCGTCGATGACGGCAACGGCGGCACAGATACCGAGACTGTCACTGTCACCATCACCGGCACCAATGATGCGCCTGTGCTGAGCATCGACATGAGCGGCGCGGTCACCGAGGATATCGATGTCATCAATGGCATGCTCAGCGACAGCGGCGACTTGAGCTTCACCGATGTCGATATCAACGACAGCCACAGCGTCAGCAGCAGTTACAATGATGACGCAACATGGAGCAATAATCCCCCTCTGGATCCGGCCCTCATTAGCGCTCTGGAAGCTGGTTTCAGTGTCGATAACTCCGGCTGGAACTATGAGATAGCCAACAGCCTGGTGCAGTTCCTCGCCGTCGGTGAGACCATCACCTTAAGCTTTGATGTCACTGTCAATGACGGCAACGGCGGCACAGATACCGAGACTGTCACTGTCACCATTACCGGCACCAATGATGCGCCGGTGCTGAGCATCGACATGAGCGGCGCGGTCACCGAGGATGTCGATGTCATCAATGGCATGCTCAGCGACAGCGGCGACTTGAGCTTCACCGATGTCGATATCAACGACAGCCACAGCGTCAGCAGCAGTTACAATGATGACGCAACATGGAGCAATAATCCCCCTCTGGATCCGGCCCTCATTAGCGCTCTGGAGGCTGGTTTCAGTGTCGATAACTCCGGCTGGAACTATGAGATTGCCAACAGCCTGGTGCAGTTCCTCGCCGTCGGTGAGACCATCACCTTAAGCTTTGATGTCACTGTCGATGACGGCAACGGCGGCACAGATACCGAGACTGTCACTGTCACCATTACCGGCACCAATGATGCGCCTGTGCTGAGCATCGACATGAGCGGCGCGGTCACCGAGGATGTCGATGTCATCAATGGCATGCTCAGCGACAGCGGCGACTTGAGCTTCACCGATGTCGATATCAACGACAGCCACAGCGTCAGCAGCAGTTACAATGATGACGCAACATGGAGCAATAATCCCCCTCTGGATCCGGCCCTCATTAGCGCTCTGGAAGCTGGTTTCAGTGTCGACAATTCCGGTTGGAACTATGAGATAGCCAACAGCCTGGTGCAGTTCCTCGCCGTCGGTGAGACCATCACCTTAAGCTTTGATGTCACTGTCAATGACGGCAACGGCGGCACAGATACCGAGACTGTCACTGTCACCATTACCGGCACCAATGATGCGCCAGTGCTGAGCATCGACATGAGCGGTGCGGTCACCGAGGATGTCGATGTCATCAATGGCATGCTCAGCGACAGCGGCGACTTGAGCTTCACCGATGTCGATATCAACGACAGCCACAGCGTCAGCAGCAGTTACAATGATGACGCAACATGGAGCAATAATATTCCTCTGGATCCGGCCCTCACTAGCGCTCTGGAGGCTGGTTTCAGTGTCGACAACTCCGGCTGGAACTATGAGATCGCCAACAGCCTGGTGCAGTTCCTCGCCGTCGGTGAGACCATCACCTTAAGCTTTGATGTCACTGTCGATGACGGCAACGGCGGCACAGATACCGAGACTGTCACAATCACAATCAATGGAACCAACGACCCGGTTGAAGGCGAATTTGCCAAAGAGATCTGGGTTCCGGCCTCCCTGTTACAACTCTCGGATCCTTATCTTGCCGGTTATCCGCTGAATATTGATGTTCCAACCGATGTAGATGCCACGGATGAAATTAGCATCACAAACCTGAGTCTTGAGTTTATCGATCCTGCAGAAACTGCCGAGCTAGGCTCTATTTGGTACTGGGATGATGGCGAGCAGATGCTGGTGCAGTATGACTTTGACAATCCTGAAGCCTTGTCTGCAGCAGAGTTAGGCAGTCTGGTCTATCTGCCGGGTAATAACGGTGATATTGAGGAACAGCTGGATATTTCTCTGACCTTCACAGTCAACTCAGGTACAGAGCAGGTGGTTGGCGACTTCATCATCCATGCGGTGCCGGGGAACAGCTTAGGAGGGGAAAGTGTCACCATAGGTGATGGTTCATCACCTTTAACTTCAGGTAATGACCAAGATGCCATTCTCAGTATCAGTGGTGGATTCGCCGATGCGATTAATTTAGCGCCTTCCGCCGGTAGCCTGGATCTATTTACCGACTTCCAAAAATCGCCCTTTGCCATTCCAATCCCCGGCAATGAGAGAGACATTGACTCCACAGCCGGCAGCAAACGGGAAACAGAGGTATCGGTCAGGCTAACTATCAACGGTATTACCTTCATTGTGTTGCTGGCTGATCCTGTGGATAACATAGAACAAACTTGGTTTTATGATGCAGATTCTGGCTTGATGAAAGCCAGTATTGGCTACGATCAGATTGTGCAAGAGTCAGATAACTCGATAACACTCGCTGACTATCTGACCTTAAATCCAGCCCAAGCTGCCGATCAGTGGACTATTACTTACTTCGACAATGATGGAGGCAGCTATCAAGCCCGATATGTACAAGCTGTATTTACTCACGAGCTGCTGCCTGATGATGCCATTACGATAACAGGAAGCGACAACATAGATAACCTCATCTTTGGTAGCACTCAGGGTGACTCTCTCACCGGAGCTAACCAAAGTGATGAAATTGTCGGTCGCGAAGGGAATGACACCATCAAAGGTCTGGAAGGCGATGACCAATTACTGGGTGGTGCCGGTAATGACTACATCTTTGGCGGTACAGGTGCCGACTATCTGGTTGGCGGCCCCGGCAGTGACCACCTGGATGCTGGCTTAGATAATGACAGAGATATTCTTATCTGGGATGCCGGGTCTGCAGATGGCAGCACCGATGACGTCTATAACTTCTCCCCTAACACAGATGTACTGGATTTATCGGACATATTGGTTAATGAAGAAAATGGAGTTTTGGATGATTACCTGGACTTCAGCTTTGTGAATGGCAACACCATCATAACTGTCGACACGACTGGCGCCGGCGGGGACAGTGTCACCATAGTACTCAATGGTGTGGATCTGTCCACAGAGTATGGAACTACCGATGAAGGTGTGATTATTCAATCCCTTATTTCCGACGGCGCATTGTTGGTTACTCAACCTGTCGCTCAAGCCTCATTACCCGAGCCAAATTATACTTACTTATCCGAGGATCAGTTAATCCCGTAACAAAATCAGCAACAATTCACAACAAAATCAACAGAAGCGCTAAGCTTCTGTTTTTTTATTAATCGAAATAAAAAATAAACCAATATAAATCATAAAATTACAAACCGTACGATTGGTGTCAAAAAATTGACTTAACCAGGTTATTCATCTAAGATCGCCCCAGAAGATTTACACTTCTTGTCAACTTGCAACCCAAAAACAATGGGCTGCAACTTTATTGATACGGATATTGCAAGCGCCGGGGGCGGGACATGAAAGCACTTATCGCAACACAAGATGGTCAAGTTAAAAGTTTGAATGGCAAGGCTTATGTCATGTCAAATGGCCAGCAAGTTCCATTACAACAAGGCGACTTGGTCGCGCACGGAAGCGAAGTTTTTGTCGATAATGATGCACAGATAGAGCTCTTACTCAGTGATGGGAGCAGTCTTAGAGGAGGAGCTGAAGTTCCTCAAGAAGTGTTGCAAAGTACAGATGCTGTAACAGATTCTGAAATTGAGCAGCTACAGGCCCTTATCGCAGCAGGAGAAGATCCAACCGCTTCATTGCCTGATACTGCTGCCGGTGGAACTCAAGGAAATGAAGGAACATCCGGTTTTGTTTCATTGACAAGAAGTGGTGCAGAAACTCTGGCTGCCAGTGGCTACGATTCAGCAGGCTTCGAAACTGATGCTATTACGCTGCAAGAAGGTTTATCACAAAACGCCTTCAACCTCACCCAAGTCGCGCCCAGTACTGTAACCTTATTGGCGCCAACCCAAGTCAATGAGGGTGGAAGTATCACCTACACAGCTGTTGTAGATAATGCCCCTCTTGAAAATGACTTGGTGCTGACCCTGTCCAACGGCGCCAGCATCACCATTGCGGCCGGTCAAACCGAAGGCACTGTCACCGTCGCGGCACCGACGGATGATGTCTATCAGGACGGTGAAACCCTCTCGGTCAATGTCACCGAAGCTGAAGGCGGCAACTATGAAGAGCTGGATCTCGGCAACAGTGTCGATACCCAGGTCAATGACACCATAGATACCACTACCGTCACCCTGACGGCCCCGGCTGAAGTCAGTGAAGGCGGCCAGATCACCTATACCGCCACGGTCAACAATGCCCCGGAAACCGACCTGGTGCTGACCCTGTCCAACGGCGCCAGCATCACCATTGCGGCCGGTCAAACCGAAGGCACTGTCACCGTTGATGCGCCGACGGATGATGTCTATCAGGACGGTGAAACCCTCTCGGTTAATGTCACCGGAGCTGAAGGCGGCAACTATGAAGATCTGGATCTCGGCAACAGTGTCGACACCCAGGTCAATGACACCATAGATACCACTACCGTCACCCTGACGGCCCCGGCTGAAGTCAGTGAAGGCGGCAGCATTACCTATACCGCCACGGTCAACAATGCCCCTGAAACCGACCTGGTACTGACCCTGTCCAACGGCGCCAGCATCACCATTGCGGCCGGTCAAACCGAAGGCACAGTCACCGTCGCGGCGCCGACGGATGATGTCTATCAGGACGGTGAAACCCTCTCGGTTAATGTCACCGGAGCTGAAGGCGGCAACTATGAAGATCTGGATCTCGGCAACAGTGTCGACACCCAGGTCAATGACACCATAGATACCACCACCATCACCCTGACGGCCCCGGCTGAAGTCAGTGAAGGCGGCAGCATTACCTATACCGCCACGGTCAACAATGCCCCTGAAACCGACCTGGTGCTGACCCTGTCCAACGGCGCCAGCATCACCATTGCGGCCGGTCAAACCGAAGGCACTGTCACCGTCGCGGCACCGACGGATGATGTCTATCAGGACGGTGAAACCCTCTCGGTTAATGTCACCGGAGCTGAAGGCGGCAACTATGAAGATCTGGATCTCGGCAACAGTGTCGACACGACGGTCAATGACACCATAGATACCACTACCGTCACCCTGACGGCCCCGGCTGAAGTCAGTGAAGGCGGCCAGATCACCTATACCGCCACGGTCAACAATGCCCCTGAAACTGACCTGGTGCTGACCCTGTCCAACGGCGCCAGCATCACCATTGCGGCCGGTCAAACCGAAGGCACTGTCACCGTCGCGGCACCGACGGATGATGTCTATCAGGACGGTGAAACCCTCTCGGTCAATGTCACCGGAGCTGAAGGCGGCAACTATGAAGAGCTGGATCTCGGCAACAGCGTCGACACCCAGGTCAATGACACCATAGATACCACTACCGTCACCCTGACGGCCCCGGCTGAAGTCAGTGAAGGCGGCCAGATCACCTATACCGCCACGGTCAACAATGCCCCGGAAACCGACCTGGTGCTGACCCTGTCCAACGGCGCCAGCATCACCATTGCGGCCGGTCAAACCGAAGGCACTGTCACCGTCGCGGCGCCGACGGATGATGTCTATCAGGACGGTGAAACCCTCTCGGTTAATGTCACCGGAGCTGAAGGCGGCAACTATGAAGATCTGGATCTCGGCAACAGCGTCGACACGACGGTCAATGACACCATAGATACCACCACCATCACCCTGACGGCTCCGGCTGAAGTGAGTGAAGGCGGCAGCATTACCTATACCGCCACGGTCAACAATGCCCCTGAAACCGACCTGGTGCTGACCCTGTCCAACGGCGCCAGCATCACCATTGCAGCCGGTCAAACCGAAGGCACTGTCACCGTCGCGGCACCGACGGATGATGTCTATCAGGACGGTGAAACCCTCTCGGTCAATGTCACCGGAGCTGAAGGCGGCAACTATGAAGAGCTGGATCTCGGCAACAGCGTCGACACCCAGGTCAATGACACCATAGATACCACCACCATCACCCTGACGGCCCCGGCTGAAGTCAGTGAAGGCGGCCAGATCACCTATACCGCCACGGTCAACAATGCCCCTGAAACCGACCTGGTGCTGACCCTGTCCAACGGCGCCAGCATCACCATTGCAGCCGGTCAAACCGAAGGCACTGTCACCGTCGCGGCGCCGACGGATGATGTCTATCAGGACGGTGAAACCCTCTCGGTTAATGTCACCGGAGCTGAAGGCGGCAACTATGAAGATCTGGATCTCGGCAACAGCGTCGACACCCAGGTCAATGACACCATAGATACCACTACCGTCACCCTGACGGCCCCGGCTGAAGTCAGTGAAGGCGGCCAGATTACCTATACCGCCACGGTCAACAATGCCCCTGAAACCGACCTGGTGCTGACCCTGTCCAACGGCGCCAGCATCACCATTGCGGCCGGTCAAACCGAAGGCACTGTCACCGTTGCTGCACCGACGGATGATGTCTATCAGGACGGTGAAACCCTCTCGGTTAATGTCACCGGAGCTGAAGGCGGCAACTATGAAGATCTGGATCTCGGCAACAGTGTCGACACCCAGGTCAATGACACCATAGATACCACCACCATCACCCTGACGGCTCCGGCTGAAGTCAGTGAAGGCGGCAGCATTACCTATACCGCCACGGTCAACAATGCCCCTGAAACCGACCTGGTGCTGACCCTGTCCAACGGCGCCAGCATCACCATTGCGGCCGGTCAAACCGAAGGCACTGTCACCGTCGCGGCACCGACGGATGATGTCTATCAGGACGGTGAAAACCTCTCGGTCAATGTCACCGGAGCTGAAGGCGGCAACTATGAAGATCTGGATCTCGGCAACAGCGTCGACACCCAGGTCAATGACACCATAGATACCACTACCGTCACCCTGACGGCCCCGGCTGAAGTCAGTGAAGGCGGCCAGATCACCTATACCGCCACGGTCAACAATGCCCCTGAAACTGACCTGGTGCTGACCCTGTCCAACGGCGCGACTATAGTAATCCCAGCGGGTCAAACCGAAGGCACTGTCACCGTCGCGGCACCGACGGATGATGTCTATCAGGACGGTGAAACCCTCTCGGTCAATGTCACCGGAGCTGAAGGCGGCAACTATGAAGATCTGGATCTCGGCAATAGTGTCGACACCCAGGTCAATGACACCATAGATACCACTACCGTCACCCTGACGGCTCCGGCTGAAGTCAGTGAAGGCGGCAGCATTACCTATACCGCCACGGTCAACAATGCCCCTGAAACCGACCTGGTGCTGACCCTGTCCAACGGCGCCAGCATCACCATTGCGGCCGGTCAAACCGAAGGCACTGTCACCGTCGCGGCACCGACGGATGATGTCTATCAGGACGGTGAAAACCTCTCGGTCAATGTCACCGGAGCTGAAGGCGGCAACTATGAAGATCTGGATCTCGGCAACAGCGTCGACACCCAGGTCAATGACACCATAGATACCACTACCGTCACCCTGACGGCCCCGGCTGAAGTCAGTGAAGGCGGCCAGATCACCTATACCGCCACGGTCAACAATGCCCCTGAAACTGACCTGGTGCTGACCCTGTCCAACGGCGCCAGCATCACCATTGCGGCCGGTCAAACCGAAGGCACTGTCACCGTTGATGCGCCGACGGATGATGTCTATCAGGACGGTGAAACCCTCTCGGTCAATGTCACCGGAGCTGAAGGCGGCAACTATGAAGAGCTGGATCTCGGCAACAGCGTCGACACCCAGGTCAATGACACCATAGATACCACCACCATCACCCTGACGGCTCCGGCTGAAGTCAGTGAAGGCGGCAGCATTACCTATACCACCACGGTCAACAATACCCCTGAAACCGACCTGGTGCTGACCCTGTCCAACGGCGCCAGCATCACCATTGCGGCCGGTCAAACCGAAGGCACTATCACCGTCGCGGCGCCGACGGATGATGTCTATCAGGACGGTGAAACCCTCTCGGTCAATGTCACCGGAGCTGAAGGCGGCAACTATGAAGAGCTGGATCTCGGCAACAGCGTCGACACCCAGGTCAATGACACCATAGATACCACCACCATCACCCTGACGGCTCCGGCTGAAGTCAGTGAAGGCGGCAGCATTACCTATACCGCCACGGTCAACAATGCCCCTGAAACCGACCTGGTACTGACCCTGTCCAACGGCGCGACTATAGTAATCCCAGCGGGTCAAACCGAAGGCACTGTCACCGTCGCGGCACCGACGGATGATGTCTATCAGGACGGTGAAACCCTCTCGGTCAATGTCACCGGAGCTGAAGGCGGCAACTATGAAGATCTGGATCTCGGCAATAGTGTCGACACCCAGGTCAATGACACCATAGATACCACTACCGTCACCCTGACGGCCCCGGCTGAAGTCAGTGAAGGCGGCAGCATTACCTATACCGCCACGGTCAACAATGCCCCGGAAACCGACCTGGTGCTGACCCTGTCCAACGGCGCCAGCATCACCATTGCGGCCGGTCAAACCGAAGGCACTGTCACCGTTGATGCGCCGACGGATGATGTCTATCAGGACGGTGAAACCCTCTCGGTCAATGTCACCGGAGCTGAAGGCGGCAACTATGAAGAGCTGGATCTCGGCAACAGCGTCGACACCCAGGTCAATGACACCATAGATACCACTACCGTCACCCTGACGGCCCCGGCTGAAGTGAGTGAAGGCGGCAGCATTACCTATACCGCCACGGTCAACAATGCCCCTGAAACTGACCTGGTGCTGACCCTGTCCAACGGCGCCAGCATCACCATTGCGGCCGGTCAAACCGAAGGCACTGTCACCGTCGCGGCACCGACGGATGATGTCTATCAGGACGGTGAAACCCTCTCGGTTAATGTCACCGGAGCTGAAGGCGGCAACTATGAAGATCTGGATCTCGGCAACAGTGTCGACACCCAGGTCAATGACACCATAGATACCACCACCATCACCCTGACGGCCCCGGCTGAAGTCAGTGAAGGCGGCAGCATTACCTATACCGCCACGGTCAACAATGCCCCTGAAACCGACCTGGTGCTGACCCTGTCCAACGGCGCCAGCATCACCATTGCGGCCGGTCAAACCGAAGGCACTGTCACCGTCGCGGCACCGACGGATGATGTCTATCAGGACGGTGAAACCCTCTCGGTTAATGTCACCGGAGCTGAAGGCGGCAACTATGAAGATCTGGATCTCGGCAACAGTGTCGACACCCAGGTCAATGACACCATAGATACCACCACCATCACCCTGACGGCCCCGGCTGAAGTCAGTGAAGGCGGCAGCATTACCTATACCGCCACGGTCAACAATGCCCCTGAAACCGACCTGGTGCTGACCCTGTCCAACGGCGCCAGCATCACCATTGCGGCCGGTCAAACCGAAGGCACTATCACCGTCGCGGCACCGACGGATGATGTATTTGTTGATGCAGAAACCCTCTCGGTCAATGTCACCGGAGCTGAAGGCGGCAACTATGAAGAACTGGATCTCGGCAACAGCGTCGACACCCAGGTCAATGACACCATAGATACCACCACCATCACCCTGACGGCCCCGGCAGAAGTCAGTGAAGGCGGCCAGATCACCTATACCGCCACGGTCAACAATGCCCCTGAAACCGACCTGGTGCTGACCCTGTCCAACGGCGCCAGCATCACCATTGCGGCCGGTCAAACCGAAGGCACTGTCACCGTCGCGGCACCGACGGATGATGTCTATCAGGACGGTGAAACCCTCTCGGTTAATGTCACCGGAGCTGAAGGCGGCAACTATGAAGATCTGGATCTCGGCAACAGTGTCGACACGACGGTCAATGACACCATAGATACCACTACCGTCACCCTGACGGCCCCGGCTGAAGTCAGTGAAGGCGGCCAGATCACCTATACCGCCACGGTCAACAATGCCCCTGAAACCGACCTGGTGCTGACCCTGTCCAACGGCGCCAGCATCACCATTGCGGCCGGTCAAACCGAAGGCACTGTCACCGTCGCGGCACCGACGGATGATGTCTATCAGGACGGTGAAAACCTCTCGGTCAATGTCACCGGAGCTGAAGGCGGCAACTATGAAGATCTGGATCTCGGCAACAGCGTCGACACCCAGGTCAATGACACCATAGATACCACTACCGTCACCCTGACGGCCCCGGCAGAAGTCAGTGAAGGCGGCCAGATCACCTATACCGCCACGGTCAACAATGCCCCTGAAACCGACCTGGTGCTGACCCTGTCCAACGGCGCCAGCATCACCATTGCAGCCGGTCAAACCGAAGGCACGGTCACCGTCGCGGCGCCGACGGATGATGTCTATCAGGACGGTGAAACCCTCTCGGTTAATGTCACCGGAGCTGAAGGCGGCAACTATGAAGATCTGGATCTCGGCAACAGTGTCGACACCCAGGTCAATGACACCATAGATACCACTACCGTCACCCTGACGGCCCCGGCTGAAGTCAGTGAAGGCGGCCAGATCACCTATACCGCCACGGTCAACAATGCCCCTGAAACCGACCTGGTGCTGACCCTGTCCAACGGCGCCAGCATCACCATTGCAGCCGGTCAAACCGAAGGCACTGTCACCGTCGCGGCACCGACGGATGATGTCTATCAGGACGGTGAAACCCTCTCGGTTAATGTCACCGGAGCTGAAGGCGGCAACTATGAAGATCTGGATCTCGGCAACAGTGTCGACACCCAGGTCAATGACACCATAGATACCACTACCGTCACCCTGACGGCCCCGGCTGAAGTCAGTGAAGGCGGCCAGATCACCTATACCGCCACGGTCAACAATGCCCCTGAAACCGACCTGGTGCTGACCCTGTCCAACGGCGCCAGCATCACCATTGCAGCCGGTCAAACCGAAGGCACAGTCACCGTCGCGGCGCCGACGGATGATGTCTATCAGGACGGTGAAACCCTCTCGGTTAATGTCACCGGAGCTGAAGGCGGCAACTATGAAGATCTGGATCTCGGCAACAGTGTCGACACCCAGGTCAATGACACCATAGATACCACTACCGTCACCCTGACGGCCCCGGCTGAAGTCAGTGAAGGCGGCCAGATCACCTATACCGCCACGGTCAACAATGCCCCTGAAACCGACCTGGTGCTGACCCTGTCCAACGGCGCCAGCATCACCATTGCAGCCGGTCAAACCGAAGGCACTGTCACCGTTGATGCGCCGACGGATGATGTCTATCAGGACGGTGAAACCCTCTCGGTTAATGTCACCGGAGCTGAAGGCGGCAACTATGAAGATCTGGATCTCGGCAACAGTGTCGACACCCAGGTCAATGACACCATAGATACCACTACCGTCACCCTGACGGCCCCGGCTGAAGTCAGTGAAGGCGGCCAGATCACCTATACCGCCACGGTCAACAATGCCCCTGAAACCGACCTGGTGCTGACCCTGTCCAACGGCGCCAGCATCACCATTGCAGCCGGTCAAACCGAAGGCACAGTCACCGTCGCGGCGCCGACGGATGATGTCTATCAGGACGGTGAAACCCTCTCGGTTAATGTCACCGGAGCTGAAGGCGGCAACTATGAAGATCTGGATCTCGGCAACAGTGTCGACACCCAGGTCAATGACACCATAGATACCACTACCGTCACCCTGACGGCCCCGGCTGAAGTCAGTGAAGGCGGCCAGATCACCTATACCGCCACGGTCAACAATGCCCCTGAAACCGACCTGGTGCTGACCCTGTCCAACGGCGCCAGCATCACCATTGCAGCCGGTCAAACCGAAGGCACAGTCACCGTCGCGGCGCCGACGGATGATGTCTATCAGGACGGTGAAACCCTCTCGGTCAATGTCACCGGAGCTGAAGGCGGCAACTATGAAGATCTGGATCTCGGCAACAGTGTCGACACGACGGTCAATGACACCATAGATACCACCACCGTCACCCTGACGGCTCCGGCTGAAGTCAGTGAAGGCGGCAGCATTACCTATACCGCCACGGTCAACAATGCCCCTGAAACCGACCTGGTGCTGACCCTGTCCAACGGCGCCAGCATCACCATTGCGGCCGGTCAAACCGAAGGCACTGTCACCGTCGCGGCACCGACGGATGATGTCTATCAGGACGGTGAAACCCTCTCGGTTAATGTCACCGGAGCTGAAGGCGGCAACTATGAAGATCTGGATCTCGGCAACAGCGTCGACACGACGGTCAATGACACCATAGATACCACTACCATCACCCTGACGGCCCCGGCTGAAGTCAGTGAAGGCGGCAGCATTACCTATACCGCCACGGTCAACAATGCCCCTGAAACTGACCTGGTGCTGACCCTGTCCAACGACGCCAGCATCACCATTGCGGCTGGTCAAACCGAAGGCACTGTCACCGTCGCGGCGCCGACGGATGATGTCTATCAGGACGGTGAAACCCTCTCGGTCAATGTCACCGGAGCTGAAGGCGGCAACTATGAAGATCTGGATCTCGGCAACAGCGTCGACACCCAGGTCAATGACACCATAGATACCACCACCGTCACCCTGACGGCTCCGGCTGAAGTCAGTGAAGGCGGCAGCATTACCTATACCGCCACGGTCAACAATGCCCCTGAAACCGACCTGGTGCTGACCCTGTCCAACGGCGCCAGCATCACCATTGCGGCCGGTCAAACCGAAGGCACTGTCACCGTCGCGGCACCGACGGATGATGTCTATCAGGACGGTGAAACCCTCTCGGTTAATGTCACCGGAGCTGAAGGCGGCAACTATGAAGATCTGGATCTCGGCAACAGCGTCGACACGACGGTCAATGACACCATAGATACCACCACCATCACCCTGACGGCCCCGGCTGAAGTCAGTGAAGGCGGCAGCATTACCTATACCGCCACGGTCAACAATGCCCCTGAAACCGACCTGGTGCTGACCCTGTCCAACGGCGCCAGCATCACCATTGCAGCCGGTCAAACCGAAGGCACTGTCACCGTCGCGGCACCGACGGATGATGTCTATCAGGACGGTGAAACCCTCTCGGTTAATGTCACCGAAGCTGAAGGCGGCAACTATGAAGATCTGGATCTCGGCAACAGCGTCGACACGACGGTCAATGACACCATAGATACTACCACCGTCACCCTGACGGCCCCGGCTGAAGTCAGTGAAGGCGGCAGCATTACCTATACCGCCACGGTCAACAATGCCCCGGAAACCGACCTGGTGCTGACCCTGTCCAACGGCGCCAGCATCACCATTGCGGCCGGTCAAACCGAAGGCACTGTCACCGTCGCGGCGCCGACGGATGATGTCTATCAGGACGGTGAAACCCTCTCGGTTAATGTCACCGGAGCTGAAGGCGGCAACTATGAAGATCTGGATCTCGGCAACAGCGTCGACACGACGGTCAATGACACCATAGATACCACCACCATCACCCTGACGGCTCCGGCTGAAGTGAGTGAAGGCGGCAGCATTACCTATACCGCCACGGTCAACAATGCCCCTGAAACTGACCTGGTGCTGACCCTGTCCAACGGCGCCAGCATCACCATTGCAGCCGGTCAAACCGAAGGCACTGTCACCGTCGCTGCACCGACGGATGATGTCTATCAGGACGGTGAAACCCTCTCGGTCAATGTCACCGGAGCTGAAGGCGGCAACTATGAAGAGCTGGATCTCGGCAACAGCGTTGACACCCAGGTCAATGACACCATAGATACTACCACCATCACCCTGACGGCCCCGGCTGAAGTGAG
This sequence comes from Shewanella indica, assembly GCF_033842865.1. Taxonomy (NCBI): domain Bacteria; kingdom Pseudomonadati; phylum Pseudomonadota; class Gammaproteobacteria; order Alteromonadales; family Shewanellaceae; genus Shewanella; species Shewanella indica. The sequence continues at coordinate 1,954,790 of NZ_JAWXXR010000001.1, read as the reverse complement.
TGAAGGCGGCAGCATTACCTATACCGCCACGGTCAACAATGCCCCTGAAACCGACCTGGTGCTGACCCTGTCCAACGGCGCCAGCATCACCATTGCGGCCGGTCAAACCGAAGGCACTGTCACCGTTGATGCACCGACGGATGATGTCTATCAGGACGGTGAAACCCTCTCGGTTAATGTCACCGGAGCTGAAGGCGGCAACTATGAAGAGCTGGATCTCGGCAATAGTGTCGACACGACGGTCAATGACACCATAGATACCACTACCATCACCCTGACGGCCCCGGCTGAAGTCAGTGAAGGCGGCAGCATTACCTATACCGCCACGGTCAACAATGCCCCTGAAACCGACCTGGTGCTGACCCTGTCCAACGGCGCCAGCATCACCATTGCGGCCGGTCAAACCGAAGGCACTGTCACCGTCGCTGCACCGACGGATGATGTCTATCAGGACGGTGAAACCCTCTCGGTCAATGTCACCGGAGCTGAAGGCGGCAACTATGAAGATCTGGATCTCGGCAACAGCGTTGACACCCAGGTCAATGACACCATAGATACCACCACCATCACCCTGACGGCCCCGGCTGAAGTGAGTGAAGGCGGCAGCATTACCTATACCGCCACGGTCAACAATGCCCCTGAAACCGACCTGGTGCTGACCCTGTCCAACGGCGCCAGCATCACCATTGCAGCCGGTCAAACCGAAGGCACTGTCACCGTTGATGCACCGACGGATGATGTCTATCAGGACGGTGAAACCCTCTCGGTTAATGTCACCGGAGCTGAAGGCGGCAACTATGAAGATCTGGATCTCGGCAACAGTGTCGACACCCAGGTCAATGACACCATAGATACCACTACCGTCACCCTGACGGCCCCGGCTGAAGTCAGTGAAGGCGGCCAGATCACCTATACCGCCACGGTCAACAATGCCCCTGAAACTGACCTGGTGCTGACCCTGTCCAACGGCGCCAGCATCACCATTGCGGCCGGTCAAACCGAAGGCACTGTCACCGTCGCGGCACCGACGGATGATGTCTATCAGGACGGTGAAACCCTCTCGGTTAATGTCACCGGAGCTGAAGGCGGCAACTATGAAGATCTGGATCTCGGCAACAGTGTCGACACGACGGTCAATGACACCATAGATACCACTACCGTCACCCTGACGGCCCCGGCTGAAGTGAGTGAAGGCGGCAGCATTACCTATACCGCCACGGTCAACAATGCCCCTGAAACCGACCTGGTGCTGACCCTGTCCAACGGCGCCAGCATCACCATTGCAGCCGGTCAAACCGAAGGCACTATCACCGTCGCGGCGCCGACGGATGATGTCTATCAGGACGGTGAAACCCTCTCGGTCAATGTCACCGGAGCTGAAGGCGGCAACTATGAAGATCTGGATCTCGGCAACAGTGTCGACACCCAGGTCAATGACACCATAGATACCACTACCGTCACCCTGACAGCTCCGGCTGAAGTGAGTGAAGGCGGCAGCATTACCTATACCGCCACGGTCAACAATGCCCCGGAAACCGACCTGGTGCTGACCCTGTCCAACGGCGCCAGCATCACCATTGCGGCCGGTCAAACCGAAGGCACTGTCACCGTTGATGCGCCGACTGATGATGTATTTGTTGATGCGGAAACACTGACCGTAAGTATAGATAATGCTCAAGGTGGTAATTTTGAAAACCTGGATACCAGTGACACAGCTTCCACACTGGTAAATGACACTACCGACACAGTTTTTGCCCAGATCAGCGTAGACAAATCTAGTGTCACTGAAGGTGGTGAAATCACTTATACAGTGACTTTGGTCGATGCCAACGGTAACCCGGTAACCCTTCCTAGTGGAGCTTCGGTTAGCGTTGCGCTTGATTGGAGTGGTACGGCAACTGCAGCAGATGTTGATAACTTACCTCCAAGCGTAACCATTAGCGGAGATAGTCAGCAAAGCTTTACAGTTAATACCATCAACGATGGTATTTATGAAAATAGTGAAAATCTAAGCGTCACCATTAGTAATGTCACTGACGTTGATAATAGCCTTGAACAACTAGAGATAGGCAGCAACAACAGCGCCGACACCACCATTCTTGATGCCCAGGATGCGCCTGTGGTGAGAAGTGTTACCGGTGACTCCGTGATCGAAGGCAATGCCAACACCTTCACCGTCACCCTCAGCACCCCCAGTGCCACCAACACTGAGGTCACCCTGAGCCTCAGCGACGGCAGCGCTATTGTGGGCACCGATACCGGCCTCACCTATATGGTGAGTTTCGATGGCGGCACCACCTACACTGCCGTGACCGGCAACACGGTCACCGTGCCACCCGGCGCGACCAGTTTCTTGGTGCAGGTAGACACCATTGATGACACAATCTTTGAAGGCGATGAAAACTACTCCCTGAACGCCACCGCCAATCGCGCAGGCGACAGCGGCACCGCCCAGATCACCGACAATGACAGCGCCCCGACCGTCAGCAGCATTACCGGTGACACCGTGGTCGAAGGCACTGCCAACACCTTCGACGTCAACCTGAGCAACACCGCCAGCAGCGCCACAACCCTGACGTTGACACTGGCCGGCAATAGCGCCACCAAAGGGGTGGACTTCAGCGATACCGAAGTCACTGTCACCATCAACGGGACAGCTCAGACTGTCAGCGTGAATGCGGACGGTACTTTCGAGGTGACAGTGCCGGCCAACACCGACAGTTTCACCGTGCAGGTCAATACCACCGATGACACCATCTTTGAGAGCACCGAAGACTATACGCTGAGCGGCACCGGCGCGAATGGCACGGTGACGGGCACCGCCCACATCACCGACAATGACAGCGCCCCGACCGTCAGCAGCATTACCGGTGACACCGTGGTCGAAGGCACTGCCAACACCTTCGACGTCAACCTGAGCAACACCGCCAGCAGCGCCACAACCCTGACGTTGACACTGGCCGGCAATAGCGCCACCAAAGGGGTGGACTTCAGCGATACCGAAGTCACTGTCACCATCAACGGGACAGCTCAGACTGTCAGCGTGAATGCGGACGGCACTTTCGAGGTGACAGTGCCGGCCAACACCGACAGTTTCACCGTGCAGGTCAATACCACTGATGACACCATCTTTGAGAGCACCGAAGACTATACGCTGAGCGGCACCGGCGCGAATGGCACGGTGACGGGCACCGCCCACATCACCGACAATGACAGCGCCCCGACCGTCAGCAGCATTACCGGTGACACCGTGGTCGAAGGCACTGCCAACACCTTCGACGTCAACCTGAGCAACACCGCCAGCAGCGCCACAACCCTGACGTTGACACTGGCCGGCAATAGCGCCACCAAAGGGGTGGACTTCAGCGATACCGAAGTCACTGTCACCATCAACGGGACAGCTCAGACTGTCAGCGTGAATGCGGACGGCACTTTCGAGGTGACAGTGCCGGCCAACACCGACAGTTTCACCGTGCAGGTCAATACCACCGATGACACCATCTTTGAGAGCACCGAAGACTATACGCTGAGCGGCACCGGCGCGAATGGCACGGTGACGGGCACCGCCCACATCACCGACAATGACATTCTCGGAGGAGGCAGTATTAACCTATCTTTGCAAGATGCTGATACTGTTGGAGATAATCATGACACTGATAGTTCATTCCTTACATTCACAGCTAGTGGTGCGGCCGATATCATCGACTTCACGTTTGGTCCAACTTCAGGAATTACTGTCAGCGGTTTGGATGGGAATATTACCTGGCTCGTCGATAGCAGCTCCGGAGACTTGGTAGGAAGCATTGACGGTACACCAATGATTGTTTTATCACTTAATGGTGGCGTTATTGGCTCAGGTCAAACAGGTAATGTCAGTGTCACTGCAACTTTGCTGGATAACTTACAACATGGGAGTGTTCCTGTTGATATCGATTCAATCAATATCACAGGCATTGTTATTAACGCTGTCGATTCGCTCAATAATAGTGCCAGCGGCACAGTTAACCTTACTGTAGCGGATGATGAGGTCGTTCTGATTGCTGGTCCTCTGAATGGTACCAATGCTCCTGATACTTATATCGGTACGCTTGATACCAGTGGGGTAGATCAAGCTTACACCTCCGATCTCAGCGGCAACGTAAACGGCTGGGATGCTGGTTCTCAAACCTACTTTGGCGAGTCTGATATCACGGCCGGAGGCAAAACAGTCTTCTTCTTTGTCGATCCAAACAACCCGGATCAACTGTTCGCTTATACAAGCGATGAAAGCCCTGCTACGGCCTATGATGCATCTAACCCTGATCAGACGCTGATTTTTACTCTCAGCACAGATCCAAACAGCGACAGCTATCAGCTGGATATACTACAGAGCATAGATAAGCTGAAAGAGATCGACATCGGCGCACTGGTTGGAGGTAAAGGCGGTATCAGTGGCACTGTGTATGTCACTTATGACAATGCTACCGGTGCCTACGACATTTACAACGATCCAAGCAAAGTGCCCTCTGATGCCGAAGTTGCTTTCACACTTTATGGCCGTGATGGCAACGGGGACTTGGCCGACGTCAATGGTACAGATAACGGCTTTGGGGTGGCTAACCCTTGGGTTTCCGGTGGTGAGACCCTTATCGTTGACTATGCAGACACAGTAGCCAGTGCCAGCTTTAACTTCAACGTCGGTAATAACGACCCTATGCTGGTGCACTACAAGGCCTATGACGCCAATGGCCAACTGTTGGGTGAAGGCGAAATCGGCCCCAACGAAATTATCAGTGATTTGGGCGCTATCGCCTATATCGAGTTGAGTGCTGTAACGCCTGACGGTGCCAAGTTCCAACTGACCGGCACAACCGCTCAGGAGATCGTCAGCTCAACAGAGCCTCTGGATCTGGACTTTGAGGTTGTAGTCACCGACAGTGACGGCGACCAGACCACTGGTAATCTGGATATTCACCTGGATGCACCAGGAGGCGCACCAGTCGCTATTATCTCCCATGCACTGGCCAGTCTGGATGAATTTGGTTTGCAGGATGACAACCTGGATACAGATCAACAATCGCTGCGCTTCAAGGCCGGTGACAGTGAACTTTCAGACTTCGGCTTCAACTATCAAAATGGTGACTTCAGCGGTATTAGAGTGGAAGGGATAAGAGAAAACTTCCCATTGAGCTGGCGCCTTGAGGGTGAGTATCTGATAGCTTCAATGCCGGGTAATGGCCCCAACAAAGATGTATTGAAGATAAGCCTGGATTGGTCTGCCATAGCGGCTGGCAGTGAAGGCAATATCATAGTCAACGCCGAGCTGATAGGGAATCTGCCTCATAGTATAGATGTCGACTCGCTGAAGATTTCAGGTATTGAGATTGTTGGTACAGATAACAACAACCAAACCGCTGTATCGACTCTGGATGTTAAAGTCGAGAAGTACACGGCTGCTGTGGATGATTACCAGGAAATCAATGAAGATCAGCTGGCAAGCGGCAACATTTTTGACAATGACACAGGTGAACTAAACAATGGCCAAGACCTTGAGTTGGCGAGCTTTACTGTAGCCGGGGATAGCCAAGTCTACAGCGCAGGAGAAGAAGTCTCGGTTGAAGGTGGCACTCTGGTTATCAACCTGAATGGTAGTTATACCTTCACTCCGGAAGCCAACTGGAACGGTACTGTGCCCGTTATCACCTATGTGACCAACAATGGTGATACTGCGACCCTGACTATCGAGGTCAACAGTGTCAACGACGCTCCGATTATCGTTACCACAACCAATGCCGTTGTCTCTGAGGAAGGCTTGACCAATGGCCTACCGGATTCAAACGGCAGCAGCGATACCACTGACAGTACCACTGCAAATGGCACTATCCAGCTTCAGGATGTGGATGCTGATGCACTGACTGTTAGCCTGACACCACCAAGTGGTATCACCTCAGGTGGCCAGACAGTTACCTGGCAGTGGGACGCAGCGACTCACACACTGACAGGCTCTGTAGGTAACCTTGCAGTAATGTCTGTGGTACTGACACCGCCAGCGGGTAATGGCAGTGGTGATTGGGACTATCAGGTCAAGCTGTTGGGACCAATAGATCACCCAGATACCAGCATTGAAGATGTTAAAGATCTGACCTTTGGTGTCAGTGTCAATGACGGCAATGGCGGTACTGTCTCCGGCAGCTTCGTGGTCAGCGTTGAAGATGATGCGCCTTACATGCCGGATACCGCACCGGTAACGGCTACGGCAACCGATATCCCGGACACCCTGGTCGGTGCCTTCAATCTGACCGGTGACACTGATGATAGAGGGCAACTGAACTTTGATGGTTTCACCATCACGGCCAGAGGTTTCACCTCATCTACCGATCACACTCTGACCTCTGCAAACATTAACAGCAGTAGTTCAGGCATAGGGGTTGCCAGTGTTGGCTCGCCATACCACAACATAGATAACGAAATAGATTTCCGGGTATTTGCCGATGGCACTGGGGTTTCTGAAGAGATCATCATAGATCTGGACCCCAACACCCTGGCGTTCGGCATGAAGATAGAGTTTGCCAACATCTTTAAAGGTGAACTTGAAAGCGGTGTGGCCGAGTTCTGGCGTGATGGCCAACTGATATCCAGCCAAACTTTCAGCTCGGATAAAAACAACGGTGACTATGCGGCTGACTTTAACGTGCAGGATGGCGGCTTTGATAGAGTTGTTATCAAGGCAACCGACAACGGTAAAGCTCCCAGCCATGGAGACAACAGTGACTTCACCATCAAATCCTTAGAGTTCACTGGCACAGGCGACGCCCCGGCAATCGCCTATGCCTCTGGTGAAGTAACGGCCCAATGGGGCGCTGATGGCCAAGGCAGCCTTGCATTGGCAGGTGTGACCGACACATCCCTGGTGACCGCCGACGGGGAAGCCGTTGAAGTGACCCTTTCAGGCAATACTTTGCTGGGTCAAACAGACTCGGGCGACTTGGTCTTTAAGCTGGAATTCACCCCTGGCACGGGTCACTGGGACTTCTATCAGTACCAGACGATGCAGGGCACCGAAGACGGCGACCTGGACTTTGCGGTCACGGTAACCGATGCCGATGGCGACTCTTACAGTGGCAATATCGCTGTGGTGCCTGTATTTAACTATCAGGTCACTGAAGCGGGCCCAGGCGGTCAAACGCTCAATTTGGGTAACGCCGAAGATATCGTTATCGGCGACCTGGATGGCTCAGTCGTGGTTCCCGGGCAGGATTACAATATCGCCTTTATGGTCGATAGCTCAGGAAGTATTGGATATCGGGCTATGGAGGCGATGAAACTTCAGTTGACTCAAGTATTTGAGACACTGAAAGCCAGCGCCGATTCAGATAATGCCGGCACAGTTAACATATTCCTGACCGATTTCGACTCTCAAGCTAATTTGTCAGTCAGCGTCGACCTGGGAGATCCAGATGCCCTGAGTAAGCTCCAAACCGTTATCGATAGCATGGATGGAGATTATTGGACCGGTGGTGGCACCAACTATGAAGATGTTATCAAGACAACGGCCAACTGGTTCCACAGCGATACGGCTCTTGCCAACAGTAACGCTGAGAATCTGGCATTCTTTATCACGGATGGCGCGCCATCTGTCTATCAGTACTATGAGGATACCAACCCGATAGTCAATCGAAAGACTGGCGAGACTCTGGATGACTTGGTCAACGTCAATAACTTTACTCTGGGTGAGGCGTTTTACGCCAATATCGGAGGAGAAGCGAGACTAATCATAGATGCCGACGGTAACCTTTATCAATGGAGCAAAGATAGAGGGGATTGGAGTCCGAATTATATTGGTCATATTCGAGCGCAAGGGGACGGTACTTACGAGATATCAAGCACCCTCAATGGTAATTACTGGGCATTGCAAAACGCCCTAAGTGCCCTGCCATTACTGACAGGCAATGATGTCATTGTGCAAGCCATAGGGATAGGTAACAATATTTCGACTGGCACATTGCAACAGTTTGACAGTGATGGAAATGTCCAAACCAATGTCTCTGCCGATGAACTAGCCGAGGCTATTCTCGGCAATGAAATCACCGATATACCTGGCTCAGATACCTTGGATGGCGGTGCGGGTAACGACATCATCTTCGGTGATGTGATTCGCTTTGATGGCATTCAAGGCCAGGGTTACAGCGCACTCAAAGCCTTTATTGCCGGCGAGTTGGGCCAAAGCGATGCAACCGATGCTGAAATTCACGGCTATATCAGCGAGCATCCTAACCTCTTTGATAAGTCAGGCATTAATGATATGGGTGACATCATCCGCGGCGGCGAGGGCAGCGATATCCTCTTTGGCCAAGGCGGTAATGATGAACTCTACGGCGACAATGGTAATGACATGCTGTTCGGTGGTAATGGCAACGACCTGCTGGTTGGCGGCAATGGTGATGATTGGCTCACTGGTGGTCAAGGCGTAGATACCTTCAGCTGGAAAGCAGGAGAAACCGGCACCGACCACATCACTGACTTTGAACTCAACAAAGATAAGCTGGATCTCAGTGAGCTACTGTTGGGTGAAGAGCACAACTCACTGGAGCAATATTTCCAGTTCAGTGTTGCTGATGGCAATACCACCATCTCTATCGATGCGGATCTGGACGGTGAATTCGATCAGCATATAGTGCTCGACGGTGTCGACCTGTTTGCGGAATACGGCAGTGATGAAAGCGACATTATCAATGGCCTGCTGGGAAGTAACGGCGATGGTCCTCTGCTTGTCGATACTCAATCGGCCAATCCAGGTGCTTCCTATGTCAGCCAGAGTAGTTCTTCTGGGCTGGAGCAGTCAAAACCAGACGAAGTGTATTAAAAGCTCTTTGATTTGAAGGCCGGCCTATATTGCAATTCGCAATATAGGCCGGCATGGCTGATACTAGAATTAATCATATAAAACGAAAGGATAAGTCGTTCTGTGACCGCATCCGCTTCACCTAAACCTGAACAATGGACTATCTCGGCTTCTCAGCGAGTCACTGTGGACCCTCTGCTCGATAGCCTGGTTCTATTGACAGAATACTTCGGCAGCCCCTGTTCCAGCGAGTCTCTGGCGGCAGGCCTCCCCTTGTCTTCAGCCGTTTTGTCACCGGAACTGGTGCCACAGGCTGCTGCCAGGGCCGGCCTGACGGCAAAGCTTTCCCGTAAAGGCTTGAATCAGGTTACTGCCATTCAGCTTCCTTGTATTTTGCTTTTGAAAGACAAGAAAGCTTGCATCCTGCGCGAACTGGATCTGGAACAACAACATGCGGTGATCCAAATGCCGGAAACCGGCGGCGAACAACGCCTATCTATAGAAGAGTTGGAAACCCTCTATGTAGGCTATCTGTTTCTGGTGAAACAACAGTACCGTGGCGATATGGGATTTGATGTCTATCATCATGACCACAGTAAACACTGGCTACTGCAAACCATTAAAGACTCGGCCCCCATCTATCGTGATGCACTGATTGCCTCAATCCTGGTGAACTTGTTTGCCCTGGTTTCACCGCTGTTTATCATGAACGTCTACGATAAAGTGGTGCCCAACCTGGCGTTCGAATCACTGTGGGTTCTGGCTATCGGAGCCGGTATTGCTTATCTGTTTGATTTGGTCATGAGGCAGCTGAGAAGTTACCTTATCGATGTTGCCGGTAAGAAAGTCGACATCATAGTCTCATCGAGACTGTTCTATAAGGCAATCGGCATTCCCCTCGAAAACCGCTCGGCCAGTGTCGGTGGTATGGCGCGTCAGCTGGGTGAGTTTGACAGCATCAGGGAGATCCTCACCTCGGCAACAATAACCACGCTGGTTGATCTACCCTTTGCATTATTGTTTGTGTTGATTATCTATCTGGTCGCAGGCGATCTGGCGCTAATCCCCCTTGTCGCTAGCCTCATCATCATCGGCTATACCTTGATTGTCCAACCCAGGCTCAAGACCGCTATTGAGGAAAGCAATAAATTTGCCAGCCTCAAGCATGGCCACTTGATCGAAAGTCTCGCCTCTCTGGAATCCATTAAATCCTATGGGGCAGAAGGCCTGGTACAGAAAGCCTGGCAGCAGATGATAGGTCACACAGCCAATTGGCAGTTACGCTCGAAAAAGCTTTCCAACTCAGTGGCCAATGTCGCCAACTTTGTGGTGCAGCTGACCGTCGTCAGTGTCGTTATTCTAGGGGTTTACCGGGTTGCCGATAATGATATATCCATGGGTGGGATCATTGCTGCTGTGATGCTTGCCAGTAGGGCCGTTGCGCCTATGGCACAGCTGGCTAATTTAATGACCCGAGCCAACCAAACTGCCAGCGCGCTGAGACAGCTGGATCAGATAATGACCCAGGAAGATGAATTTGAAAACAAAGGCCACCTTGTCAGCAAACAACGATTGATGGGCAAGATAGAAGCCGACGACCTCAGCTTCAGCTACCCCGGCTCGGAAAAACCTGTATTGCACCCCTTCGCCTTGAGGATCCGTCCCGGCGAGCGGATAGCCATTATCGGCCGTAACGGCAGCGGCAAGAGTACTCTGGCCAAGCTGTTGGTTGGACTGTTTAAACCCAGCAACGGTAGCCTAAGATACGATGGCATAGATAGCGCCCAGATCCACCCGAGCGATCTACGCCGTAACTTCGGCTATCTGCCACAGGATGTCACCCTGTTCCACGGTTCGGTTCGGGACAATATTCTCTTCGGCACCCGTCAGGTCACAGAACATCAGTTGATCCGAGCCGTACAGCTCTCCGGAGTCAACCTGTTTACCGACTTGGAATCAGAAGGCCTGGATCAACAGGTAGGTGAAGGCGGCCATTCGCTGTCCAGAGGACAGCGTCAAACAGTGGCCTTGGCCAGAGCCATACTCAATGACCCACCAGTGCTGTTGATGGATGAACCCACAGCCAGCTTGGATGCCAGAGCCGAGAAGCAATTCATGCGCTCGATGCATAATGTCAGCCGCGACAGAACCTTACTGATCATCACCCATAAGATGCACCTGCTGAATCTGGTGGATCGCATCATAGTGATGGATAGAGGCCACATCATTGCCGATGGTCCCAAAGACAAGGTGCTCGAAAAGCTCAACCAAGGGCTGATGGCTGGAGGCAAGTAATATGAATAAGCACCTGACTTCTGATGACTTGGAAATGGTAGACGATGTCTACGGCGCCATGATGACAGATGCACCCACCAGCCACAGATTGATTATCTGGTCGCTGGCAGCCATGATACTCTGCTTCCTCACCTGGGCCTATTTTGCATCCCTCGACCGAGTTACCAAAGGCACGGGTAAAGTGATCCCCTCTTCCCAGGTACAGGTCATCCAAAGTCTGGATGGCGGCATTTTGAAAGAGATGTACGTTCAGGAAGGCATGCTGGTCAAACAAGGTGAGCCCTTGGTACGCATAGACGATACCCGTTTTCGTTCCGATGCCGCCCAGCAGGAGCAAGAGGTCTATAGCCTGCAGGCCAATGTTATTCGCCTTCAGGCCGAACTGAATAGCATCTTTATCTCGGATATGACCAACGACTGGCGCGAACAGCTCAAAATCACCAAGATCCCGCTGGTATTTCCTGCCGAGTTGACAGAAAAAGAACCCGAACTGGTCAAGCGCCAGCAGGAAGAATACGCCGGACGCCTGGATAACCTCAGCAACCAAGTGGAGATCCAGGCAAGACAAATTCAACAGCGGCAACAGGAAACCGAAGAGTTAACCTCGAAAATCGGCACCTTGAGCACCAGTTACCGCTTGGTCAGCCGTGAACTGGAACTGACCAAACCTTTGGCACAAAAAGGCATAGTGCCCGAGGTGGAACTCTTGAAACTGGAACGTACAGTTAACGACATTCAAGGCGAGCTGGCGACCCTCAGGGTGATGCGTCCCAAACTCAAGGCCAACATGGATGAGGCGATTCTCAAGCGTCGGGAAGCGGTATTGGTTTATGCCGCCGATTCCCGCGCACAACTGAATGAGATGCAGGCCAAGCTGGCACGCATGAATGAAGCCCAGGTAGGCACCAAGGATAAAGTCAGCAAAGCCGTTATCACCTCACCGGTCAACGGAACCATTAAAACCATAAATATCAACACACTTGGAGGAGTAGTCCAACCTGGTATCGATATCATGGAGATAGTCCCTTCCGAAGACCAACTGCTGATCGAAACCCGAATTTTGCCAAAGGATATCGCTTTCCTGCATCCGGGGCTGCCCGCCATAGTTAAGGTTACTGCCTATGATTTTACCCGTTACGGCGGGTTAAAAGGCACAGTGGAACAGATAAGTGCAGATACCACTCAGGATGAAGAGGGCAACAGCTTTTATTTGGTAAAAGTGCGGACCGAAGAGTCCAGCTTAATTAAAGACGATGGCACTGAGATGCCCATTATTCCCGGCATGTTGACCTCTGTTGACGTAATTACCGGGAAAAGAACTGTCCTTGAGTACATACTTAATCCCATTCTAAGAGCCAAAGAAACAGCGTTAAGAGAACGCTAGGCTCATAGTCACAATAAACCTGGAGGGTTTAGCATGAACAAGAAAGTTACTCGGCTGGTGAAACCCAGTGCCTTGGCACTGGCGATTACCGGGCTGATGTTGCCCACGGCAGGGTTTAGTCAGACCCTGGAACAAGCCGTAGCGCAAACATTGGATACCAACCCGGAACTACGACTTGCCTTTAACCGTTTCAAAGCTCGTGAAGAGCAGGTAAACCAGGCGATAGCCGGTTACATGCCAACGGTAGATATTACCGGTGGTTATGGCTATGAATACACTGACAGTCCGGCTACCCGCCGCCGTTTGGCCGGCACCACGGATGATGAAATTGAACTAAAACGGGGCGAATTCGGTGTCAGCATCAAGCAGATGCTGTTCGACGGCTTCTTTACCAGCAGTGAAGTCGACAGATACAGCTTCGAAGCCAGTGCCGATCAATGGGCGCTGTTTGCCGCTGCTGAAGATATGGCGCTGGATGTTGCCAAGGTCTATATCAACTATATACGTAGCGAGCAGGTGTTGACGCTGGCAGAGAAAAACCTCAAGAGCCACCAGGACATCTACGAGCAGATCAAGCAACGTACCGATTCGGGCTTGGGCTCTACCGCGGATCTGTCGCAAATCACAGGTCGTCTAGCTCGCGCCAATGCCAACGTAGTGTCTGCACGCAATAACTTCCTCGATGCCAAGAGTCAGTTTTTCCGCATTACTCATCAGCAACCGGAAGACCTGATAGTACCGGTTCCGGATGCCGATATGTTGCCGGCGGACGTAGACTCCAGTATCAAGATGGCCCAGGAGCACCATCCCATTCTCAAATCGGCCGCCAGTGATATCCGCGCCGCCGAATATGAGAAGTCTTCGGCTCAATCCAACTACTACCCCAAGATCACGCTGGAAGTAGAAGGTAACATGAACAACAACCTGGACGGTGAAGACGGCTTTAGCCGGATCGCCAGCCAAAATGTCGGTGGCCACAACAATGACATTCTTGCCATGGTGAGAGTGCGTTACAACCTGTTCGCTGGTGGCCGTGATTTAGCCCGTGAAAAAGAAGCCAGCTACAAGATAGGTGAAGCGAAGGAGATCCGTGAGCGCGCCTATCGTGAAGTGGTTGAAGGCGCCAACCTTGCCTGGAACGCATACGAGTTCCTGGGACCACAGAAGCAATATATTCGCGATCATGTCATTGCAGCCAAGGACACTCAAGTCGCCTACTCACAGCAATTCAACCTGGGTCAGCGTACCCTGCTCGACTTGCTGGATACCGAGAATGAACTGTTTGAAGCCAGGAAAGACTATCTGACCGCCGAGTATGACGAAGTGATTGCCAAATACCGCGTACTCAATGCCACAGGACAACTACTCGACTCGCTTAGAGTCACTCGCCCCGATGTATGGAAAGGGGAGCGTGAATATGAAGGAGGAGTTAAATAATGAAACTCTTTATCACTCTGCTTAGCGTCGCCATACTGGCGGGTTGCTCAATGCGTGACACTGTATCCATGGATCAACCGACGGCTCAGGTCAACGACCTCAATGATCATGACAGAGACGGTGTTATTGAAGCCCGTGAACGCTGCTCAGGCACTGTCGAAGGTGCCAACATTGATAATTATGGTTGTGGTAAGATCAAGCCTATCAATGAACGCTCCGAGTTGAAGATACTTTTTGCCAACGATTCCTTCTACATAGATCCTCAGTATTATGATCAAATTGGTGTCATTGCTGACTTTATGAAGCAATATCCCAGCACCAAGGTGACCATCGAAGGGCACTGTAGCCGTACCGGTAGCTATGATCACAACCTGAAGCTATCGCAAAATCGGGCAAATGCCGTAACCAAAGTGCTGAAAGATCAATTCGGCATTACCGCCGATAGACTAACCGCAGTAGGTTACAGCTACGATAAACCTGTAGATCCAACAGACACTCAGTTGGCCCACAAACGTAACCGCCGGGTTATCGCCGAGGTAACAGGCGAGGATACTATGGCCGATATGAAGTGGAACATCTACACTGTGGATCAAGAAGTGAAATAGGACCTTGATATCCCCATATGACAGGCAGGCTCAACCAGTATTCACTGCTCAGAAGGGTCTGCCATTACACAGTACTGGCATCGACTCTGGCCGTGTCATGCCTGTACGCCGCATCCACCCAACAGCTAGACGCCAACAGCATTACCAAAACGCTGGAATCACGTTATGGCGAGCGGGCAGGCCTCAGGGCCAGAGCCTGGTTCAAGATACTGGACGAGGCGCAAGGGTTGGACGATATGGGAAAAATCACCAAGGTAAACAACTTCTTTAACCTGTTTCGCTTTGTAGATGATAGCAAACTCTGGGGGATGGCTAATTACTGGGCCACCCCTTTGGAGTTTATCGGAGTAAATGGCGGTGACTGTGAAGACTTCTCCATCGCCAAATACTTCACACTGCTGCAGTTGGGCATCCCTGAAGACAAGATGCGCATCACTATGGTTAAAGCAACCAGTGTTAATCAGTACCATATGGTGCTGGCCTATTATGAGACGCCCTCCTCTGTCCCTCTTATTCTGGACAATCTGGACCGCGAGCTCAAACCGGCAACACAACGTGGAGATCTGATCCCGGTATACAGCTTTAACGGTAAACAATTGTGGCTAAACAAAGAGAAAGGACGCGGTGTATTAGCAGGATCATCCGCTCGCTTGGAAAAGTGGAATGATCTGAGACACAGATTAGGGGCTGATCGCTTGCGTCAGCCAAAATTAAAACTGGAGTAGCTACAGCAATGACACTGTTTCGACAGATATACTCGTTACTGTTTGGGCTGTTTCTCTTGGTTGTCGCCAGTGTGGGCTATGTGCAATTCAATGAGACCCAGAACTTTCTAACCGAGCAGATGGAGTCGGACCTCAATAATGTCAGCCATTCATTGGGATTGATGTTGGTTCCATCACTGGAGGCCGGTGATCTCGCCACCGCAGAAACCATGGTTAATGTCATCTTCGAGGGAGGCTATTACCAACAGGTGAAGCTAACTTGGCTGGTTGATGGCAAACAGCAGGTCTGGAATAACAATATCCGCATCGAAGATGTTCCCCAATGGTTTATCAATCTGGGGATCTTTACCCCTTTGCGTAAAGAAAGCACCATTACTTCAGGTTGGCTGCAACTGGCCAAACTGGAAATTACCGCACACCCTGGGTTTGGTTACCACGAACTGTGGCGCATTATGAGCCATACCTTAATAGCCTTTTCAATTCTATTTTTGGTCGCCATATTGTTTGCACGCCTGGGCCTGACATGGATCCTCAGCCCGCTGCACTCCATTGCCGAACACGCTAAAAGCATTGCCAAACGGGAATTTGGCCCGGATATGCCGCTGCCTAAAACCCTGGAACTCAGGGATGTAGTCAACGCCTTTAACAGCATGTCAGCCCAGCTGAAGAAAATTTTCAGTTCTCTGGATGAAGAAGTCACTGCACTCAGGAAAAAGAATCTGGTGGATCAGGTATCCAACCTGCCTAATCGTCAGTATATGATGGGCCGCGTTGGCGGTTGGCTAGGTGAACCCGGCAGCGGCGCTCTGATGATGGTCAAGTTCGACTGGCTCGAAGAAGTCCACAGCAAGTATGGCTATCAGGTACGGGACGAAACCATCAAGCTGCTTTCAGAAAAACTGCAGCATGAGTTGGGCGAAATCTGTGAATCTGTCATTGCCCGTATCGCCGCCTATGAATTTGCTTTCTTGATCACCAATGTTGAACGTGAACAATTGAGTAAGTATCTACAAACCCTGATCCGTACAACCAACCAGGAAATGGTCAAGGCGGGTTGTAAACCCAATGAAGATTACGCCATAGGTATTGCCGAACGTATCGGGCAGATGACCAGTTCCGAGCTGCTGGCGCGCTCGGATAACGCCCTGCAAATCGCCCTCAAGGAAGGCAAGGTTTATCACTGGTTGGAGACCAACGAACAGCAGTTGTTCAGCCGCGAACAATGGCGCGATAAGCTTACCGACGCAATTAACCGCAAACAATTCCGTTTCCGTTGGCAAGCTGTGCACTATCAAGGATCTGACAATATACTGCAGCGGGAACTTTTCTGTCAGTTGCAAATAGGTGACAAACTGGTGCATGCAGGCCAGTTCATGCCTTATGTCGAGCTATTGTCTCTGGGTAGCTTGCTCGACCGCTGCCTGATTGAAAAGATCAGTGAAGATGAGTTGTTGGAGAAGAATGCCGAAGCCATTGCGGTTAACCTGACCCATCACAGCATCAGCGATCCCAAGTTCCACGAATGGCTCAATCACTTCCTGCGTAACAGCCGCCACGCAAGCCGGTTGGCCTTTGAGTTACCTGAAGCCGCCATCTATACCGATATTGACGCCTGCCAGGCGCTGTGCATCATAATTCGCGACAATGGCGCCAGCATAGGGATAGACCACTTCGGCCGTCAGTTCGGCTCCATGTCTTATCTGCAAAGCCTGCGGCCGGCTTATGTCAAGCTGGACCAATCCTTTGCTCAATATGATGAAAATCAGCACAACAGCGAATTGTGCCGGGCATTGGTCAACGTAGCCCGAGGATTGGAAATCGATGTGATAGTGACAGGCATCCAGGAAAAAGCGCAATTGGAGCGCTTTACACCACTAAAGACCCAAGCATACCAAGGCTTTATTTCACCACCTGTGAATGTTGAGTAACAGATATAGGGTTCCCTTCGGGGAGCCTTTGTTTTAGGCTAAGCCGTCGAAACAGGGAAGCTCCAAGATACTCGCGCACCTTGAGGATAAAAACAGGAAGGCTTTGAATGCTAAAAAACAAAAAGCCCCTTATTTCTCAATAGCTTAAGTGTTTTGGTCGGTGATAGAGGATTCGAACCTCTGACCCTCTGCTCCACTCTGGTTTCCAAGTCAGGATACGCTACCAGGCTGCGCTAATCACTGAATTCCACTTGTACCCATGAGAATATCTTTAAGGTCATCACAAGCTCGAAACTATGAAGATAAAAACAAAAAGCCCCTGATTTCTCAGGGGCTTAAATGTTTTGGTCGGTGATAGAGGATTCGAACCTCTGACCCTCTGCTCCCAAAGCAGATGCGCTACCAGGCTGCGCTAATCACCGAAATACTGTGTTGCTGAATACTTTCCAGCTTTTACCGGACGTAAAGTCAGATAAATCAAATTTGGTCGGTGATAGAGGATTCGAACCTCTGACCCTCTGCTCCCAAAGCAGATGCGCTACCAGGCTGCGCTAATCACCGAAATATTGCTTTATTGGGTACCTTGATAGGAAGAGGGTCACCCTCTGCTCCACTCTGGTTCCCAAACCGGGATGCGCTACCAGGCTGCGCTAATCACCGAAATATTGCTTTGTTGGGTACCTTGATAGGAAGAGGGTCACCCTCTGCTCCACTCTGGTTCCCAAACCGGGATGCGCTACCAGGCTGCGCTAATCACCGTAAGATTGCTTTGTTGGGTACCTTGATAGGAAGAGGGTCACCCTCTGCTCCACTCTGGTTCCCAAACCGGGATGCGCTACCAGGCTGCGCTAATCACCGTAAGATTTGAAGCCGACTCGCTTCACGAAAGAAGTGGGGTGACTGATGGGACTTGAACCCACGACAACCGGAATCACAATCCGGGGCTCTACCAACTGAGCTACAATCACCACTGATATTTCTTTCACTGACTGGCACGCTTGAATCAAACTGGTGCGCCCAGAAGGATTCGAACCCTCGGCCTCACCCTCCGGAGGGGTGCGCTCTATCCAGCTGAGCTATGGGCGCCCGCCGTGTCAGCGCCGCATATAGTAGGTGGATTTCCCCCCCACGTCTACACCTGATTTGCTTTTTTTCGGTTGTTTGCTCAAGTTTTGACTGAAACAGTACAACAAATATCCGACACCAGCCAAAAAATTGACTTGGATAATACTATGTTTCATGTTATTTCTATCCTTTGATTAAAAACCATACAAAGCTATTATCATTTTGTTCCTCGGCGGATAACATGTTTAGGGATGACGCTTTCCATCAGAATTCGGCTCTGGAAATCTCAAGACTGAAAAAACGAGTTGCCAGACTCAAACGTCTGGCGGCCAAATATAAACGAGCCGAAGCCACCCAAAATGCACTGCTGGAAATCTCCAATATTGCCAACAAGGCTACTTCTATGGAGGGCTTCTATCAGGGCATGCATCTATGTCTTAAGCAACTGATCCCTGCCGACAACTTTTATATCTCTCTGCTTGATGCCCAGAAACAACATCTTGAGCTACCATTTTTCTCCGATGAAAAAGACTCCCACCCTTCCGAACTCTATCCAGGACAAGAGTTATCCCAACTTTTAACGCAAGGCCTTACCGGCTATGTGTTGCGAACTGCCACCCCCCTGCTTTGTGACGAACATAAGGCAAAACAACTGGCCGATGCCGGCGAAATCATAGCTCTAGGGTCATCCTGTCATCAGTGGCTTGGAGTACCCATAATACAAAATGACAGAGCTATTGGTGTCTTGGTGGTGCAAAGCTACAACCCAGCCAGTTCCTACGGCGAGATGGAGTTTGAATTAATGGCTTTTATTAGTCATCACATCGCAGGGGTCATGGAACGGTTGCGGCATCATGAGCAACTTGAACAAGCCATCAGCCAAAGAACCCAGGAGCTGAGCCAGGCCTATGGTAGATTAAAACAGGAAGTTTATGAGAGACGCCGAGCCGAGAGGCTACAAAAGTCCCTGTTTGAGATAACCGAACTGTCTTCCTCCAACTTGGATGATCGCGAGTTTTATACCGAGCTGCACCGGGTTCTCTGCCATTTGCTACCAGCCAACAACTGTTACATCGCCTTGCTGGATGAAACCGCAACTGAGCTGCACTTTCCCTTCTATGTTTCTCAACTCAATGATACCGCCCCCAAGTGTCGCCCCTTGATGGATGGACTGGTGGAATACCTACTCAGGTTAAAACGTCCTGTATTGCTGGATCAAAGCGATATCCAATCTCTGGTGTGCACCAAAGAGATTTACAGCAAGGCACCTGACCTGAATCAAACACAGAACATGCACCAGTGGATCGGCGTGCCGTTATTTATTCAAGACAAAATTGCCGGTGCCCTGACTATCTATAGTTTCAGCATGCATCAGAACTACCAGTTCAAGGATCTCGAACTGTTAACCTTTGTGTCACAGCATATCGCCACAGCCATTGAACGTAAGCTGGCCACAGAGGCACTGAAACGCAGTAACGAAGCACTGGAAGAAAAGATTCTGGAACGCACCCGTGAACTGGCCACCACCAACCAAGAGTTGCAAAAAGAGATCTCCCAGCGCCGTAAGGCTGAGCAACAACTGCTGCACGACGCCAAACACGACGCCCTGACAGGCCTGCCCAATAGGCTGATGTTTATGGAGCGATTGAACCAGGCCGTTAAACATAATCGCCGTCATCTACAAGATAAATTCGCACTCTTGTTCGTCGATCTCGACCGATTCAAGCTGATTAATGACACGCTAGGACATCTGGAAGGTGATAGGTTTCTGGTAGAAACAGCCAGTCGGCTCAAGTTTTGTATCCGCGACAATGACACTCTCGCCCGTCTGGGCGGAGATGAATTTGTGATTTTGCTGGATGGATTACGCACAACCGACGATGCCAAAGAAGTCGCAGAGCGGATCCTTAAGGAACTGTCACGCCCTTATGAGCTAGCAGATAAACAGTTCAACTCAGGCGCCAGCATCGGCATAGCCGTCAGCGGCCATCACAGGGATGACACCAGTGAGTCCATCTTGCGGGATGCCGACACTGCTATGTACATGGCCAAGACCCGCGGCAAGGGTTGTTATGTGGTATTCGATGAAAAATCGCATCAGCAATTGATGCAAGACGTAAGTCTGGAAAATGAGTTGAGAACCGCCCTGGACACCCAGCAAATCCAGCTCGATTACTTCCCAGTGCAGGATCTTAAAACCGGGCAGCTTCAAGCCCTGGATGTGCGTCTGTATTGGCCCCATCCACAACACGGTAAAATCAAACAACAACAGCTCGCCAATTTGGCAGAGCAAGCCAACTTACAACTGGAGCTGGACAGATATGCAATCGAAGCGCTGAACAGTGAACTTCCCAAGCTGCAACTCAACTCAGGCACCAAATTACATCTGGCCATCTGTAGCCAGCACCTCAAGCATAAACATGCACTTCGCAGCCTGAAAAACTGCCTAAGGAACTGTCAGTTCCCGCTTACCGACCTATGTTTGTTTTTCCACGAACAATCTCTGTCACGGGATTTGGAAAACCATATCAATGGTTTTGAAGTGCTTAAACGTTTGCAAGTCACTCTGGGGATCACAGGTTACGGCAGTGGTTACAGTCCCTTGATCAGCCTATCCTTCCTGCCGGTCAACGTACTGAGACTAGATGCCAGCCTGGTGTCGCATCTGCAAAGCCCACATCACAGGCGTTT
This sequence comes from Shewanella indica, assembly GCF_033842865.1. Lineage (NCBI taxonomy): Bacteria > Pseudomonadati > Pseudomonadota > Gammaproteobacteria > Alteromonadales > Shewanellaceae > Shewanella > Shewanella indica. The sequence continues at coordinate 1,933,839 of NZ_JAWXXR010000001.1, read as the reverse complement.
ACTCAAAGCGATAAACCTAAGTGCTGGTGCATTGGAACTTGAGCTGGTATTGGATGGTATCAATACCCAAGAGCAGAAACAGCAACTGGCACAAATGGGCTTTAACTCAGGCCAGGGACAAGCTCTTGGGAATCGCTTGAACCCAGTCAGCAGCAAGGGTAACAGCACCAAGCCCATAGATACGGCAACCCAAGTTTGCGCCTAAGCCGTGTTTTGAAACCGGCTCTAACCCTTACTTCTTGAACATATCCCGCAGATTGGCGATGTTAGCCTTACCGGTTTCCATCCTTTGCTGCTCACTCTGCTGCGGCTTGCGATTTTCCCAGACCAAGTCATCCTGAGGCAGCTCCATCAAGAAGCGACTGGGCTCACAGCGCATGGTTTCGCCAAATTGGCGCCGCTCACGGCAAAGCATAAACCACAGCTCTTTTTGAGCCCTGGTGATACCAACATAAGCCAGACGCCGCTCTTCATCGACATTATCTTCATCTATGCTGGTCTGATGCGGTAGAATTCGTTCTTCCACCCCCACCATAAACACATAAGGAAACTCCAGCCCCTTTGAGGCGTGCAGCGTCATCAACTGCACCTGATCACCACTTTCATCCTCATTGTTTCTTTCCATCATGTCCCTGAGCGTCAGCCTATTAACCACTTCTGGCAGACTCATGGGCTCATCCAGGTCGTCACCGGCCAACATCTCCGTCACCCAGCGATACAGCTCGGAGATATTTTTCATCCGCATCTCAGCGGCCTTGGCACTGGTGCTGGTCTCGTAGAGATAATCTTCGTAGTTTATCTTGCGGATCAACTGCTTGATAGCATCAACTCCCTCACCCCGCTGAGCGATTTCACCGGTATCGACAATGAAGCGACCAAACTCATAGAGTGAGCCCATAGCCGCCGGAGGCAGGTGATGATTCAATTCAGGAGCAAAAATCGCCTCAAACATGGAGATATGTTTCTGGTTGGCAAAATTCCCGAGTTTTTCCAAGGTTGCCGGGCCAATCCCACGCTTGGGCAGGTTAACGATACGCAGGAAGGCGTTATCATCATCCGGATTCACCACCAAACGCAAATAGGCCATGATGTCCTTGATTTCGGCTCTGGCAAAGAATGAGGTGCCACCACTGAGCTTATAGGGGATACGGTTGGTCATCAGCGCCCGTTCCAGCAAGCGGGACTGGTGATTCCCCCGATAAAGGATGGCGTATTCCCCATAGCTGGTCTTGCCCATGAACTTATGGCGAATGATTTCGGCCACCACCCGTTCGGCTTCCTGCTCTTCATTGGCAGCAAACAGTACCCGCAGCGGCTCGCCATAGGCCAACTCACTGAACAGCGACTTATCATACACATGGGGATTATTGGCGATCAGAATATTGGCCGCCCGTAATATTCGCTGACTGGAGCGATAATTTTGTTCCAGCTTAATAAGCTTGAGCTCGGGAAAATCTTTACCCAGCAACACCAGGTTTTGCGGCTTGGCACCACGCCAGGAGTAGATGGACTGGTCATCATCGCCTACCACAGTAAAACGCGCCCGTTCACCCACCAGCAATTTAACCAGTTCATACTGGCTGGTGTTGGTATCCTGATATTCATCCACCAGCAGGTAACGGATCCGTGCCTGCCAACGGGCTCTGACATCGGCATTATGCCGCAGTAATAGAGTTGGCAGCAGGATAAGGTCGTCAAAGTCCAACGCATTGTAAGCCTTCATATGCTGGGCATAACGTTGATACAAGAGTGCAAACAGTTGCTCCTGTTCACCCTTGGCTATCTTGCGGGCGTGATCCGGGATCACCAAGCCCCCCTTCCAATTGGAGATCATGGTCGCCAGCGCCCGCAGCAGATCTTTATCCTCCTGCAGCTCGTCCTGGGTTAACTCCTTGAGTAGCGCCAAGGTGTCCTGATCATCGAACAAAGAGAAGCCGGCCTTGAGGCCCAATGTCTTGTGTTCACGCTTGATAATTTCCAGCCCCAGAGTATGAAAGGTAGAAATCCACAGTCCCCTGGCTTCCTTGCGGCCCATGGATTGAGCCACCCGCTCTTTCATCTCCCGCGCAGCCTTATTGGTAAAGGTCACTGCGGCAATATGCTTGGCCTGATAACCACACTTCTGCACCAGGTGGGCTATTTTGTTGATGATAACCCGGGTCTTGCCACTACCGGCGCCAGCCAATACCAGGCAGGGACCGGAAACATAATGGACGGCTTCATTCTGGGCAGGATTAAGTTTCATGGGTTATCGATATCTCACACAAGGACACTCTAGAAGCAGGGATCATACCAGAATCAATGCCGGAGACAGCCCCCAAATCCCGTTAGGGAAACTTCTGGCAAAGGACCTGGGCCATTTGCTGAGCTCCAATTCTTGCTTCCAGGTCTGTAAGCCAAAGCAGAGCACTCATGGGACGGGTTCGCATCTTCCTTAGGTTAGCCTTGGGTTCAATGCAGCCTATAAGTTACAATCAGTTAAAACCTTGCCAGTGGATTAAAGAGATGATCAACCCCAAGAAAATCGAAGAAATGGCCAAACAGCTGAGCGAAAACCTGCCTTCTGGGCTGAAGCAATTTGCCGGTGAGTTTGAAGAACGCAGCAAGCAAGTACTGCAACACCAATTGCTGAAGCTGGATCTGGTCTCCCGGGAAGAGTTTGAAGTGCAGCAACACGTGTTACTGAAAACCAGGGAAAAATTGGAAGCCCTGCAAGCCAGAGTCGAAGCGCTGGAAGCCAAAGCTGAGCAGGCTGAGTAACCCATCTCACCCCAAAATAGATAAGGCCGCTCATGAGCGGCCTTATGTTTCAACACAGCTAAATTAAAGCATATGCCGATAGCCCAAAGTAAAGGCGATATCCGTGCTGTTATCCATGTTGAGGAAGTTTTCAATCACAGTGAATTCTATAGCACTGCGATCCAGATAATAGCGGTAGCCCAGCACAGCTTCATTTGAAGCTTCAGAGAAGTCATCATCCGCTTCTGTCATTCCTTCGTACCTGTGATACTCCAGCATCCAGCCATGACGACCAACACGATATTCATAACCCAGCCCAAGCATCAAAGCATTGGACTTATAAGGCATGTCCGACAGTACCTCTTCGTCCTCACGGAAACTCAAGCCAAGTGTTGAATGGAAATTATGCCGTCCGTTGCGATAGCTGTAATTCAGCTGCAACGCCTGCTCAAAGTTTTCATTGGCGAAAGGCCCCGAGCCCACATAGTTGTAATACAGGCTCCCCCCAACAGACAGGCCATGGTGCTCATTCTGCAGCAACTGATACCCGAGATAAATGTTGAAGGCATTGTTTAGGGTCTCACCACCAAAATCGCTGATATTCACATTATGTTGCTTGGAGTAGATCTGATTCTGATTTCGTGGCTGATGGTCACGACCATTCTGATCAAAACCGAAAGCATCGTGAAACCACATTGTCAGTGAATCCAAATGGTTGTTACCACTGAAACGCCAAGTATAGTTGGCGTCCAACATCCAACGGTCATCGATTTGCCACTTGAGACCACCGGTTAAAGAGTTGTGATAATAGTCAGCCAGATAATCTTCTGTCTCGGCCCAGACGCTGGCCATATTACCGGTCAGATACCACTCTTTTTGTCCCTTTGCCATGGAAAAGCCCGAACGCAACATGGGGGTCAAACTGCTGGACTGCAGAGGAGACTGGGCATAAACCCTGAGCGGCCCATAGTCGTCAAAATCGGCCAGTTCAGCATGCAGGGGCAGACTGAAAAAAATCGGCAACCAACAAGCTTTAGAGAAGTACTTCATAAGAGTCATCATACCAATTCACATGGTCGGTTATTTTAAATGACTGCAGCATCGATTCACACTCATTATAGATGATTCAATCATGACCACATTGTCACAATAAATGTGACAGTAAAACCATTCACTTGTCGGCGTTATTCAAGTAAACCTAATTCAATATTTCTCCAATTTGGTATAGGCATAATTTTGCCACTATTGATCAGTGACTTGTCATGATATCTCCAGCCAAATCTGCTTTAATGCTGCCACGAGTAGGTTAAAGGAACATACCTCATGATATTTCAAATTATCCTCATACTAATAGCGCTGGCCTTGCTTGGAGCCATAGGTTTCGGGGCTTATCTACTGCTGAAAAGCCTAATGAAGAAACAAAATGGTCACACGGCGCTGCCTCAACTCAAATCCAAGTTAACTCTTAAGCTATTTGCGGTGGCCATGGTTGGTCTGTTGTCATTGATCCCACTTGGAATGATCCAGGATCTCAGCCAGGATAGAGAAAGCCTCTATCGCCAAGTGGTGCGTGAGATCGGCCATACCTGGGGCGATGCCCAAACCTTGGCCGGTCCGGTTTTGGTACTGCCATTTCGCTACGAAGTGATCTCCGACAGCAATATCGACGGCAAACAACACCGCAGTCGTCAGGTCTACAGCGATGAACTCTTGATCCTGCCCAAAGGCATGACGCTGGATGCCGGTCTTAAACATGAATTCCGCCATCGCGGCATCTATCAGTCACTCGTGTATCTGGGACAAATCAAAGGCCGGGCCGACTTCGAACTACCTAAAATAAATATCCCAGGCCTACTCGGCTTTGATTATAACCAGGCGCGCTTGGTGTTCGGCGTTTCAGCCAACCAGGCTATTGAAACTGTCAGCCGTTTTAATCTGGCTGGTGAGCCAGGCATGCCCAGCTTGATGTCAGGTACAGGTCTGGATAACACAGGCGGCCTTAGCCGCGGCTTTCATCGCACCATAGCGCTTGATCCGAGCCAAGGAGAATACCAACTGACATTCCAGCTCAGCCTCAGAGGTTCTGAGGGCTTGGAGGTACTGCCACTGGCGGAACTGAGCCAGATAGATATCCATGCCGATTGGCCACATCCCAGTTTTCAGGGTTACCTGCCCGCCAGCCGTAATCTCAGCACTGAAGGTTTTGATGCCAACTGGCAGATAAGTCATCTGAGCCGCAACTTCCCTCAGGTGTTCCGCGCCAGTGATGGCCGGGATCTCACCGAGATCAGTGCCAGTGTTACCCTGTTCGAACCCGTGACTCACTACGGCAAGATAGAACGTTCGCTCAAGTACGGCATACTCTTTATTTTGCTGACCTACATACTGCTGCTGATCTTCGAGCTGGGCAACAAGTCACGCCTCAGCGCAGTACAGTATCTGATGGTGGGTGGTGCCATGTGCCTCTTCTATCTATTACTGCTGTCGCTGTCGGAACACCTGCTGTTTTTAACCGCTTATCTGGTGGCAGCTACGGTTCCCCTGCTCAGCATTCCGCTGTATGTTGCCAGCGCCAGTGGTAGTCGGCGCCAAGGAGCGATAGTTGCCGCCATGTTGGCAAGTCTCTACGGTGTACTCTACTCCATACTCCAGCTGGAAGATTACGCCCTCTTGATGGGAACCGGATTGCTGGTACTGATAATGCTGATACTTATGTACCTCACCCGCCACCAACAAATCGAGGAGTAGTTCCCACTGGACTTAACCTAAGAGTTGAACCAAGCAGCAAATATGCAAAGGCGCTCAGATAAACGAATAAACCCACGTTTACCTGAGCGCCTTTCAATTCAAAACATGAGCTTCATCAGTGACCTAGTATTGCCGTTATAACCCTGCACAAAAAACAGCCTAAAATCACAGTTCCCCAAGCGGCTGATTTACACCTAACATCCTTAGTGGTAAAAATTGAGCGGTAAAGCTACTTTCAACTCTCATTGAGGCATTGATGCTGGAGATTGTAATCATCAGATAATCAGTTAACTGACCTTCCAAGGTCGGTCTGATTATCAATGCGCATAAATCAAAGGTGGACACTGACAAGTGCCCGCACGTTTTGCTCATGATGATTATCGAGTTTTTCCAGTATGAATATATCCCGTCAGGAACAACGTACCCTGCACGTCCTCGCCAAAGGCGGACGCATTTGTTATTTCCGCGACACTTCAGGTCGCGTCACAGCCGTTGAATGTTATAGCCGCGAAGGGCTTGTTCTTTGCGACTGTACCCTCGCCATTTTCAAAAAGCTCAAAGCCAAAAAACTGATCAAATCTGTCAAAGGTCAGCCCTATCGCATAACCACGACCGGCTTGCACAATGTGCGCGCCCAACTGGACAACCGTTGAGGAAAGAAAGATGAATACACTATTTTCCCGTGACTATATCAACAGCAACATGATGGGTCCCAACGCCCTGCTGCTGGCCGAAGAAGTCTGCCGGTCACTGCAACTGCAACCAGGGATGCGGGTGCTGGACTTGGCCTGTGGCACAGGCATCACCTCCATCTATCTGGCAAAGGCCTTCAACCTCGAAGTCACCGCTATGGATCTTTGGATAGCGGCCGAAGACAATCAGGCAAGATTCAAGGCCGCAGGCGTGAAAGACAAGATCACGGCAGTGAACTTTGACGTAACCCAGATGCGGCCGGGACATGCCCCATTTGCAGAAAACAGTTTCGATGCTGTCTTGTCTATCGATGCCTACCACTACTTTGGTGCCAGTTCAGCGTTTTTTGACACCCACCTCGCCCCTTTTATCAAGCCGGGCGGCCAGGTCGCCATAGTGGTGCCCGGGCTGAAAAAGCCTTTTCCACTGCAGCAAAGCGTTGCCCCTGAGCTGACCCCCTGGTGGCAGCCTGGGATGAACTTTTTCACCGTCGACTGGTGGATGCAACTCTGGCAACAGAGCGCATTTTTACAGATGGAGCAGTGCGAAGAGAGCGGGCAGTGCACCCAGGCATGGCAGGAGTGGTTGGCATGCGACAACCCTTATGCCGTACGGGATCGCGAGATGATGGCCGCCGAAAACGGCCAGTGGTTCAACTTTACCAAAATGACAGGCCGCATACACAAGTAAGCTTTAGAAAAGCAAGGAAATGTATGAATATCAATAAGCTAATCAGCCAGCATTTGCCAATAAGGCTGTCGCCGAACGAAAGCAAAATTCCCTGGAATAATGCCGATTTCAGCCAGCGAATGCTGAAAAACCACCTCTGCCAGGAGCACGATTGGGCCAGTAGAAAACTGGCGGTGATTGAGCGCCAGGTGAATTGGCTCTACAGCCAACTGGCTCCTGGCGCACAAGTGCTGGATCTGGGTTGTGGCCCCGGCTTTTACACTCAATTGTTGGCAAAGCGCGGCTTTTGCTGCACCGGCGTCGACTTCTCACCAGCCTCTATAACCTACGCCCAACAACAAGCGCAGGCGGCTGGACTGAATATCGACTATCAACTGCAGGATGTCAGAAGCTACCGGCCGACCAAGAAGTTTGACTTCATCATGATGACCTTCGGTGAGCTGAATGTTTTCAGCGCAGCGGATGCCAAGAACTTACTCAAGCATTGTGCAAACTGGCTGATGCCGAATGGCAAGCTTGTTGTAGAAGTTCACAGCTTTGATGAAGTCAAACGGCAGGGACAGGCTGAGCCAAGCTGGCAAAGGCATTCACAAGGCCTATTTCTCGATGCTCCCCACTTGCTGCTGACGGAGCATGCTTGGGACGAGGCACTCCAAACCAGTTCCACACTGTTTTGGGTGATTGAAGAAAACGGCAAGGTGACGCGATTCGGCAGCCGGATGCAGGCTTGGCAAGATGAGGAATATCTGCAGTTGTTAAACGAGTGCGGCTTCAACAATATTCAGCGGATAGACACTGCAGTATGGCCCAGCAGCAATACCTTTGAGGGCAAGCTCTACACCCTAATGGCATGCTCCAAGGCATGACCTGAGTCCGTTTAAAAGAGGAAGGGGCTCAGGTCTACGGGTACCTTCCTCTTTTTTTATTGTTATCAACGCCAATACATTCAGTAGCGCTTTCTAAGCAGTCTCAAGGCGTTGGCGGTTACCAACACAGTTGCGCCGGTATCGGCCATCACCGCCAGCCAGAGGCCGGTGATCCCCAGTAAGCTGGTCACCAGAAAAATCGCCTTCAGCCCCAGCGCCAAAGCTATGTTCTGGCGAATATTGCTCAGGGTTTCCCTGGCTAAGTGGATCATTGCCGCCACCCCTCCCAACTGATTATGGGTCAGGGCCGCATCGGCGGTTTCCAGCGCGGCATCGGTTCCGCCGCCCATAGCAATACCAATACTGGCTCGCTTCATTGCCGGGGCATCGTTAATTCCATCTCCTGTCATGGCCACATTACGGTGCTTGGCCAATGCCGCCACCTCAGAAACTTTATCTTCCGGCAGCAGCCCGGCGCGCCAATCGATGGCCAGCTCCTCGGCAATCGCCTTGGCGGTTCTTGGGTTGTCACCGGTCAGCATTATGCTGTCGATACCGAGACGGCGTAGCTTGGCTATGGCTTCGGCGGCCTCGACGCGCAGCTGATCCCTGAGGGCAATAATGGCCACAGGAAGAAGTAGCTCCCGCTCGGCATCACACAGTACCACCAGGGTTTGCCCCTGCTGTTCCAGTTCTGTGACGCGTTGCAGCAACTCAGGAGCTAGGTTTGGCAGCCTTGAAGGGGCCAACAGTCGCCAGTTTTGCGAATCGACTCGTCCTTCAACGCCCATCCCGGGTAAAGCCCGAATAGCTTCTGCGCCTGGCAGTTCCAGCCGCTGCTCTTTGGCATGATTGACTATCGCCAGTGCCAGGGGATGGTGTGAGCCCAATTCAATGGCGGCGGCCACCCTGAGCCACTTGGTCGCATCCTGCTCTGTGAGGCTCTCCACCAAGGTGACTTCAGGTTTACCTTCTGTGAGGGTGCCGGTCTTATCGAAGGCGACGGTATCGACATGTGCCAGTGCTTCCAATGCCGCGCCGCCCTTAATCAAGGCTCCCTGACGGGTTGCGGCCGCCAGCGCTGAGGTTACCGCCGCCGGCGTCGAAATCACCAAGGCGCAGGGGCAACCTATCAACAACAGTGTCAGGCCACGGTAGATCCATTGCTCCCAAGGTTCGGCGTACAGCAGAGGCGGCAACAGCACTGTCATCACGGCCAGCAGCATGATGGCTGGAGTGTACCAGCGACTGAACTTGTCGATGAATCTCTCTATCGGTGCTCTCTGCCCTTCGGCCTCTTCAATCAAATGCAGGATGCGGTCTATGGCGTTACTGCCGGGCTCGGAGACAACTTGCATTTTTACCAGCCTGTCGGCTGCCAGGCAGCCGGCGGCGACCCGTTCGCCCTTAATCCTTTCGACCGGGATAGATTCTCCTGTCAGGGCACTTTCATCAAATGCCGCCAAGGCATCAAGCAGTTCGGCATCGGCAGGTAGGCGCGCCCCAGGCGCAACTTCTATAATATCGCCCGGGCGCAACTCTGATGCGGCCACCTCTTGCCTCTGGCCATCTTGCAACCTCAATGCCTTATCCGGCACCAATGCCATCAAGGCGCTGACTCCGGCGCGAGCGCGACCGGCCGCAAACGATTCGAGCTGCTCACCGAGCATAAACAGAAGCAACACCATGGCCGCCTCGGCCGTTTCGCCCAGTAACAAGGCTCCTATGGCGGCAACAGTCATCAGGGTTTCAATGGCAAAAGGGGTGCCGCTGCGAATAAGGGCCCAGGCCTTGCGGGCAATAGGCAACAACCCCCAAACTGTAGCCAGAGTGAACAGACTGGTGCTGATACTCGCAGGCGCCAGAGCCGCCAGCAGCATTAACAGTGCCAGTGACAAAGGTTGCCAGTATTTGGGTTGCCAGTATTTGCCAAGCCGGCTCGCCGAGCCGGGTTTTGGGCCTTCCTTACCTGCTTGGGTCTGCTGCTTAAGCTTAAAGCCGGCCGCAGACACAGCATCGACTATGCCTTGGGGTGAAACGCCGGGCGTCAGTTCCACCAGCAGCTTTTCGGTGGCAAATACCACCCTGGCGCTGCAAACACCGCTCACCCTGGAAACCGCAGTTTCGACTTTACGGGCACAGCTGGCACAATCCATACCGAGGATTTGCCACTGATGCTGCTCGCCTTGAGCAAGCCGGGCAGTGTTTATTTCAGTAGCAGAGTCGGCCTGATGGGACTCATGATGATCATGGCAACAAGCTGAATAACAGCCAGAATGCTCGTTGGAATGACCAACGGCATTACCGGCTATCTGGCTATCTGTGCAATTTGCCGGGTCCTTAGCCCCCGCCTTCACAGTCTCGGGAGTAGATTTGGGATCACAACAGGAATGACTCATAACTGTGCCTCGCGCTATGGCTCAAATGATGCCGCGGAACTCAAATGTGACTATCCGGGCCGTTTGCTATTGCCAAGGAGTGTAAAGCTTGGAGTAAGCTCCAGAGTCAAGCAGCTGGACCAAAGTATTTGCCCGGCCTACAAGCCACTATCAATTAACCAGCCATAATCACCGTGCCGTCCTAGCCTATAACGGCGCCGATTGTCCCATTTACCGCCATCAGTGTTGCGCTTGACAGTCAACCGTCTTCCACCAAAAATGCGCCGGGGATTTGAAGATACAGGCGCTGTTTCACCACAAAGCAACATACTGAAAGAGGCTCAGAAAAATACTGGAAGACACTGCATTGCAAGTCATCTTCAACACAGAGCAAAGAACAGATGGCGCAACTTATGCCTCTGATATTGGTTAAGTCAACTATTTCAGGGTTAAGTAAGCAGGCCCTAACTCCCTGTTAACGCCAGCTTAAGATTGAAGCCTGGTGGCGACTGCGGTTAACATAGTCGGTCGATTTTTCTTTTTTATGATCCTGAGGGAGCCCAAGTTGTCCTTGATCCGAGGTTGTCTTGCCTTTAGCGGCTATGTTATCAACACCCTGTTTTGGAGCCTGCCAATTCTACTGGGCAGCCTGTTAAAACTGCTTCCCATTAAGCCGTTGCAACGCCTATGCAGCCACTTTCTGGACATCTGCGCCAGTGCCTGGATCAGTGTTAACGGCGGCATAGAAAAGCTGTTTCATCCGCTGAAGATGCATATAGATGAGCTTCCGGAGCTATCAGAGCAGGAGTGGTATATGGTGGTAGCCAACCACCAGAGCTGGGTCGATATTCTGATCCTGCAGCGACTGCTCAATCGGCGGATCCCTTTTCTCAAGTTCTTCCTGAAAAAAGAGCTGATTTACGTCCCGGTACTTGGGCTGGCTTGGTGGGCGCTGGATTTCCCCTTTATGCGACGTTACAGCACGGCCGAGTTGAAAAAGAACCCCAAACTCAGGGGCAAAGACATTGAAATTACCCGTAAGGCCTGTGCCAAATTCAAGCACAAGCCGGTGAGCGTGATGAACTTTGTCGAAGGTACCCGCTTTCAGCCCAGCAAGCACCAGAAGCAAAACTCACCGTTCAAACACCTGCTAAGACCCAAGGCCGGCGGCATGGCCTTTGCGTTGTCGGCCATGGGCGAACAGATCCATAAACTGGTGGATGTCACCATCTACTACCCCGGCAAGATCCCCAGTTTTTGGGACTATATCAGCGGCCGTTTGCCCGAGGTTTATCTCCACTTGGAGGTCAAGGAGATAGACCCGGGGATGCGAGGTGACTACGCCAATGATCGCCAGTTCAAACAAGCCTTCCAGGAGCGGCTGAACGCCCTCTGGCAGCAAAAGGATGAGGTGTTGGAGCGACTGGCCGCCAAGGCAAACCATTCTCAAGGGGACTCCTGATGTTACACTTCCTGCCCGGGCCAGTGCTGTTTATTCTCAGCCTGAGCCTGCTGATCATTAACACCGCCGTTTGGGGCTCGCTGGTGTGTATCGGCGGCCTGTTCAAATTGTTGCTGCCCTGGAAGAGTGGCCGTATCGCCATGACCCGGCTAATGAACCATTTCATGTGGGCCTGGGCCAGTTGCAATGGCGGTATACTGCACCTAATAGCCAAGGTCGAATGGGATGTTCAGGGGCTTGAAAGCCTCAAGCCGGATGGTTGGTATCTACTGATCAGTAACCACCTCAGTGGCTTTGATATTGCCGCGCAGACTTATATCCTGCGCAACAACATTCCCATGCTGAAATTCTTTCTCAAGAAAGAGCTGCTGTATGTTCCCATCATGGGCCTGGGTTGCTGGGCGCTGGACATGCCCTTTATGAACCGTACCAGCCCGGAAAAGCTGAAGAAGAACCCCAAGCTCAGGGGCAAGGATCTGCAAACAACCCGGCGCTCCTGTGAAAAGTTCAAAGACTTGCCCACTTCCATCATCAACTATGTGGAAGGCAGTCGCTTCACCGAAGACAAACGACAAAGGCAAAAATCCCCCTACAAACACCTGCTGCGGCCAAAAGCCGGTGGCATCGCCTTTACCCTGTCGGCCATGGGCGAGCAATTTGATGCCTTGTTGAACGTGACTGTGGTTTATCCCGATGCTCCCAAGGATATTCTCGGTGCAGTGATGCAGGGTAAAGTGCACAAAATCGTGGTGCGAATTGAGGCTCTGCCTGTGCCGCAGGTGGATTCTGTTCGCTACTTCAGCGAACCAGAGTACAGGGTCGAGTTTCAGCGTTGGCTCAATGACATCTGGCAACAAAAGGATGCCCAAATCGATCAACTACTGGCCGAATACCAACCTGCCGACGACTACCGTAAGCTGGCACAAAAAAGCCACTGACAGTGATTGTCGAAGACAAAGCAATGCCGGGTCTAAAGCCCGGCATTGTTATTTTAAAACTGAGTATTTCGACTCAAGCACTTTTATCGCATTCAGTCAGATACTTCTCAACGGCGTCCAACTCAAACTCGCTGAACACTTGAATGCCATGGCGCATCAGCAAGGCGGCGGTCACGCCGTCGCCCTCTTTAAGTTGGCGGGAGAAACTGCCATCGTAAACCCGGCCTTTGCCACAGGAAGGACTGCGGGCCTTGAGAATGGCAGCAACCACTTGCTGTTGCTGTGCCTTGGCCAGTGCCAACTCGGCGCCTAGCTCAAAGGCCTCGGTCACGTCCTCACCGTCACAGGTCAGCACTCGTCCCTGTATCTGTTCGGCCGGTGCTCTGGGTGTCGGCAAGCCACCGGCGCACTCGGGGCAGAAAGGCACCAGCCGTCCTTGGGCCTGCCATAGCTGCACTCTGACATCATTGAGCAAGTTATGGCCACCGTCATAGCGTACCTCTTGCCCCAATAAACAGGCGCTTATCAATATCCGATTCGGTTTTGCTGTGCTGATGATTTCTGCGCTCATACTTTTTTCACTCTTGTCATTCTTGCCGCTCTCATCACTCGGACGACTCACTCCGGGAGAGCCGCCCTTACCTGGTTGGCAATGACTCATGCTCCCTATTCAACGGCCCACAGTCAGAAAAACAACCAAGCTCCCCCTCTTTTCCTTGCCTGCCGCTGACAAGAAGCATTCTATCAGTCGCCCATTAAGAAAACTGTTTAAAACAAGATTGTCGACAATAGTTGCAATAGCAAGTGTAAACCCATGCTAACAGCAAGTTTTAAAATAATAGCTAAGGCTTTGTTTAGTAAAAACTTAAAGAGCAAATACCACAAAATATTAGACTTACGTCTAGGTAAGCAGATTGTTGACAATGACCTGGATCACATCTAATGTCGAACCATAGTCAACAATCGAGCGAAACTTAACCAGTGACTCAGGCACCTGTGTTGGACAAAAACAGCGTCGATAAAACCACTTCGGAGAAGAGCAGTACCCTGGTGGATCAGATTCTGGTGCAAATTCAAACCAGCATCATCAAGGGTGAGCTGGCCCCCGGCAGCAAGATCAACGAACAGGCGCTGGCACTCAAGTACGGTATCAGCCGCGGTCCAACCCGCGAGGCCTTGCAGATCCTCGAGCGTCAGCGCTTGGTAGTACGCATCCCCCATGTGGGCGCCAGAGTCGCCGCCATGACAGTGGCCGAGCTCAACGACCTCTACGAACTGCGCAGCACGCTGGAAGCCATGGCCTGTGAACTGGCCGCCAAACGGATAACCGATGAGCAGCTCAGCCAGTTATGGCAACTACTGGCCCGTCAGGAAGCGGCGCTGGCAGAAGGCGATACCTATTTTCAGGAAGAGGGTGATGTGGACTTTCACTACCAGATCATCCGCGCCAGCGGTAACAAGCACCTGCAAGAAACCCTGATCGGCGGCTTGTATCACCTACTGAGAATGTATCGCTATCAATGCACCAATAAGAACCGCCCGGTCAAAGCCATCGCCGAGCATAGACGCATAGTCGAAGCCATAGCCCAGCGCGATGCCGAACTGGCCGGCTTGCTGATGCGCCGTCATATCGAACAGGGACGGCGCAATACCGAACTCAGACTCAAACAGCTTCAGGCGGAGCATGCCGCCCTGGACTCAATATAAGGAAGCAAACAGATGACTCGCAGCGCAGGACTCAGATTCCGCCAGGCTCTGGCCAAGGCCAAGCCACTTCAAATCGTGGGAACCACCAATGCCTATTTCGCCCTGATGGCCGAGCAATCCGGTGTTCAGGCCCTGTACCTTTCCGGTGCCGGTGTCGCCAACGCCTCTTACGGCCTGCCGGATCTCGGCATGACCTCAATGAACGATGTACTGATCGATGCCGGCCGCATCACATCGGCCACCGAACTGCCGCTGTTGGTCGACATAGACACAGGTTGGGGTGGCGCCTTCAACATTGCCCGCACCATCAAGGAGTTTGAAAAGGCCGGTGTCGCCGCCGTGCATATGGAAGATCAGGTGTCACAGAAGCGCTGTGGTCACAGACCCAACAAGGCCGTGGTCAGCACCGAAGAGATGGTTGACCGTATCAAGGCTGCCGTGGATGCCCGCACAGATGAGAACTTCGTCATCATGGCCCGCACAGACGCGGTTGCCGTGGAAGGACTGGATGCCGGTATCGAACGCGCCCAGGCCTATATCGAGGCAGGGGCCGATATGATCTTTGCCGAGGCGCTGACCGAGCTGGATCAGTACCGTCGATTCAAGGCGGCCGTCAACGCCCCAATCCTGGCCAACATGACCGAATTCGGCAAGACAGAACTGTTCAACAAGGAACAACTGGCCGAAGCCGGAGCCGACATGGTGCTCTACCCACTGAGCACCTTCCGCGCCGCCAACCTGGCCGCCCTGAAAGTGATGCAGGCACTGATGGCCGACGGTCATCAACGCAATGTGGTCGATGCCATGCAAACCCGCGAAGAGCTGTATAAGTTCCTCGGCTACCACCACTACGAAACCAAGCTCGATGAGCTGTTCAGCCAAAAGTAACGGCTGAATCCAGGGATGATTGACCGGCGCAGATGCGCCGGTTACAGGGTTTGCCCCAAGAAACACCCGGGGTTGCCACCCTACACAGCGCCCCAGAGCGCTGAAAAAGGCAACCGCATACCAGACCAGCCATGGCTGGCCAACAAAATTGACAAGAGTGTAACGGAAGAGGGAATGCATTATGACTGACAAGAAACTGAGCGGCGCCGGATTACGCGGCCAAAGCGCAGGCGAAACTTCACTGAGCACAGTCGGTAAGTCCGGCTCAGGCCTGACCTACCGCGGCTATGACGTCAAAGATCTGGCCGAAAACGTCAGCTTCGAGGAAGTGGCCTACCTGATCCTCTACGGCGAACTGCCCACCGAAACGCAACTGGCGGCCTATCGTCAGAAACTCAAAGGCATGCGCGGCCTGCCACAGGCACTGAAAGAGGTGCTGGAGCGGATCCCGGCCGATGCCCATCCTATGGACGTTATGCGTACCGGTTGCTCCATGCTGGGTAACCTGGAAACCGAAAAAGATTTCTCCGAGCAGAGTGAAGTGGCCGACCGTCTGCTGGCGGCATTTCCTTCCATCATCTGTTACTGGTATCGCTACAGCCATGACGGCGTGCGTATAGACACAGAAACCCATGACGACCAGATAGGCGCCCACTTCCTGCACCTGCTGCACGGCGAAGCCCCATCGGCCCTGCACGCCCGGGTTATGGATGTGTCACTGATCCTCTACGCCGAGCACGAATTCAACGCCTCTACCTTCACCGCCCGGGTTTGCGCCTCTACCCTGTCTGACATGCATTCCTGCATCACGGGCGCCATTGGCTCACTGCGCGGCCCTCTGCACGGCGGCGCCAACGAGGCGGCGATGGAGCTGATTCAGGATATGCGCGATGAAGACCATGCCCGCGAAGTGCTCAAGGGCAAGCTGGAGCGCAAAGAGAAGATCATGGGCTTTGGTCACGCCATCTACCGCGAGTCAGACCCCCGCAACGTGATCATCAAAGAGTGGTCGGAAAAGCTGGCGCAAGAATACGGTGATGATCGCCTCTATCGCGTTTCTGTCGCCTGTGAAGCCCTGATGTGGGAAGAGAAGAAACTCTTCTGTAACGCCGACTTCTTCCACGCCAGTGCCTATCACTTCATGGGGATCCCCACCAAGCTGTTTACCCCCATCTTCGTTTGCTCCCGCCTCACCGGCTGGGCCGCGCACGTGATGGAGCAACGCGCCAACAACCGCATTATCCGCCCGAGTGCCGATTATGTTGGGGTTGAGCCACGCAAGGTGACGCCTCTCAGCGAGCGTTGATCCCGGCGGTGGCCAAAGGGCCGCCAGATGAATGAGCAAGAGCGGGCACCCAATTAAGCAGGGGCCCGGCTCTTTTTGCAGTTGCTTCTCAGTGGACAGAACTCATGAATACCAATTACCGAATTCCCCTGCCCGGCACCAGCCTCGAGTATTTCGATACCCGCGCCGCAGTCGAGGCCATCAGCCCCGGAGCCTATGCCAAATTGCCCTACACCTCACGGGTGTTGGCCGAAAACCTGGTACGCCGCGCCGAGCCCGGCAGGCTCAACGACTTCCTCGAACAGATTATCGAACGCAAACGGGATCTGGACTTCCCCTGGTTCCCGGCGCGGGTGGTGTGTCACGACATTCTCGGCCAAACAGCACTGGTTGACTTGGCCGGTCTGCGTGATGCCATCGCCGACAAGGGTGGCGATCCGGCCAAGGTTAACCCTGTGGTGCCGACCCAGCTGATTGTGGATCACTCTCTGGCGGTGGAACACCCCGGCTTTGAAGCGGATGCCTTCGAGAAAAACCGCGCCGTTGAAGACAGACGCAACGAAGACAGATTCCACTTTATCAACTGGACCAAGACAGCCTTTAAAAACGTCGATGTGATCCCGCCCGGCAACGGCATCATGCACCAGATCAACCTGGAGAAAATGTCCCCCGTGGTCCAGAGTCGCGACGGCGTTGCCTTCCCGGACACCTGTGTCGGCACCGACAGCCACACGCCACACGTGGATGCCCTTGGGGTGATCGCCATAGGCGTGGGCGGTCTGGAAGCCGAAAGCGTGATGCTCGGCCGCGCCTCCTGGATGCGCCTGCCGGACATAGTCGGCGTCAAGCTGACCGGCAAGGCCGCTCCCGGCATTACCGCCACGGATATAGTGCTGGCGCTGACCGAATTCCTGCGTAAAGAGCGGGTGGTGGGTGCCTATCTGGAATTCTTCGGTGAAGGCGCCGCCAGCCTGACCCTGGGTGACAGGGCAACCATCTCCAACATGACTCCCGAATATGGCGCCACTGCCGCCATGTTCTATATCGATCAGCAAACCATAGATTATCTGCGCCTCACCGGCCGTGATGACGACCAGGTAGCGCTGGTGGAAAACTATGCCAAGACCACGGGTCTGTGGGCCGACAGCCTCGAAGGCGCCGAATATGAGCGGGTACTGGAGTTCGATCTCTCCTCCGTGGTGCGCAACATGGCCGGTCCTTCCAACCCGCATGCCCGTTTGGCCACCAGCGACTTGGCCGCCAAAGGCATTGCCGGCAAGGTAGAGCAGCAAGAAGGCCTGATGCCGGACGGCGCCGTGATCATTGCCGCCATCACCAGCTGTACCAACACCAGTAACCCACGCAACGTGATTGCTGCCGGTCTTATCGCCCGCAACGCAGTGGAAAAAGGCCTGGTACGCAAGCCTTGGGTCAAGACCTCTCTGGCCCCCGGCTCCAAGGCGGTGGATCTCTATCTGCGCGAGGCTGGGCTATTGCCTTACCTGGAACAGCTGGGCTTTGGCATAGTCGCCTTCGCCTGTACCACATGTAACGGCATGAGCGGCGCGCTCGATCCCAAAATCCAGCAGGAAGTGATCGACAGAGATCTGTACGCCACCGCGGTATTGTCCGGTAACCGTAACTTCGATGGCCGAATCCACCCTTATGCCAAGCAGGCATTCCTGGCCTCGCCACCTTTGGTTGTGGCCTACGCCATTGCAGGGACTGTGCGTTTCGACATAGAGAAAGACCCACTCGGCACAGATCAGAACGGCAACGCCGTAACCCTCAAGGACATCTGGCCCAGCGACGAAGAGATAGATGCCATAGTCAAGTCGTCGGTCAAGCCGGAGCAGTTCCGCAAGGTGTATGAGCCCATGTTCAATATCGCCGTGGAATACGGTGATGGGGTCGACCCTCTGTATGACTGGCGCCCAATGAGCACCTATATCCGTCGTCCACCCTACTGGGAAGGCGCCCTGGCCGGTGAACGTGCACTCAAGGGGATGCGACCACTGGCGGTACTGGGTGACAACATCACCACAGATCACCTGTCGCCATCGAACGCCATTCTGCCATCCAGCGCCGCCGGTGAATACCTGGCCAAGATGGGCTTGCCGGAGGAAGACTTCAACTCCTACGCCACCCACAGGGGTGACCATCTGACGGCCCAACGGGCCACCTTTGCCAACCCCAAACTGTTCAACGAAATGGTCAAGGACGATAGCGGCAAGGTGATCCAGGGCTCGCTGGCCCGTATCGAGCCCGAAGGGCAACAGGTACGCATGTGGGAAGCGATAGAAACCTACATGGAGCGCAAGCAACCCCTGTGCATCATAGCCGGTAAAGACTATGGCCAGGGCTCCAGCCGAGACTGGGCCGCCAAGGGCGTGCGTCTGGCCGGAGTCGAGGCCATTGTGGCCGAAGGCTTCGAGCGCATTCACCGAACCAACTTGATAGGCATGGGCGTGTTGCCGCTGGAGTTTTTCCCGGGGACCGACAGGCTGACCCTGGGCATAGACGGCACAGAAACCTTCGACGTTCTCGGCGAGCGCACTCCCGGTGCCACTCTGACCCTGTTGCTGCATCGCAGCAATGGCGAAACGGTGGAAGTACCTGTGCGCTGCCGCCTGGATACCGCCGAAGAAGTGACCATCTATGAAGCCGGTGGTGTGCTGCAGCGTTTCGCGCAGGACTTCTTGCAGGGCAATGTTTAAGCCGGCCCTTGATGCGTGACCAAGTCGGCCATAGCCAAGGTTATGGCCGACTGATAAAAATATTTATCTCAAAGGATCCAATGCCATGGCATTTAAACCACAGATAAAAATTCCCGCCACCTATATGCGCGGCGGCACCAGTAAGGGGGTGTTCTTCCGCCTGGACGATCTACCCGAGACGGCCAGAGTGCCCGGCCCGGCCCGCGATGCCTTGTTGATGCGAGTCATCGGCAGCCCGGACCCCTACGGCAAACACACAGACGGTATGGGCGGCGCGACCTCGAGTACCAGCAAATGCGTGATCATGAATGCCAGCCAGGTTCCCGGCCACGACGTGGACTACCTCTATGGTCAGGTCTCCATAGATAAGCCCTTCGTCGACTGGAGCGGCAACTGCGGCAACCTTTCCACTGCGGCCGGCGCCTTTGCCCTGCATGCCGGTCTGGTTGATCAGGAACGGGTACCGGAAAACGGCATCTGCGAAGTGCGGATTTGGCAGGCCAATATCGGCAAGACCATTATCGCCAAGGTGCCGGTCAGCGCCGGTGAAGTGCAGGAAACCGGTGACTTTGAGCTCGACGGTGTCACCTTCCCCGCCGCCGAAATCGTGCTGGAATTTATCGACCCCGCCGATGATGGAGAAGACGGCGGTGCCATGTTCCCTACCGGCAAGCTGGTGGATGAGCTGACGGTTCCCACCGAGGTACACCCCAGTGGCAAAATTCAGGCAACGCTAATCAATGCCGGGATCCCGACCATTTTCGTCAATGCCGCCGATCTCGGCTATCAAGGTACCGAACTACAGCCGGAGATCAACGGCGATCCCGAGGCGCTGGCTCGCTTTGAGCTGCTTAGGGCACACGGCGCGCTGGCAATGGGGTTGATTAAGGAGCTATCCGAAGCCGAAACCCGCCAACACACTCCCAAGGTAGCGTTTGTGGCCAAACCGCAGGCGCATCAGGTTTCCAGTGGCAAACAGTTGGCCGAAACCGATGTAGACCTCCTGGTTCGCGCTCTGTCGATGGGTAAATTGCACCACGCCATGATGGGCACGGCGGCAGTGGCCATAGGCACGGCCGCAGCTATCCCGGGCACCCTGGTTAACCTGGCGGCCGGCGGCGGTGAGCGCAGCTCGGTACGCTTCGGCCACCCATCTGGCACTTTGAAAGTCGGCGCCGAGGCCGAATTCAAGGACGGCCAATGGCAGGTGACCAAGGCCATCATGAGTCGCTCAGCGCGCATTCTGATGGAAGGTCAGGTCCGGATCCCGGACCGCGGCTGCTAAAATTCAGTTGAGCTTTAGCTCAAGGCAATCCCCCCTGTTAAGTAATTGATTGCCGCTTCCCTTTTGTAAAGGCTCCGCTTCCTCCCTTCCGGCGGGGCCTTTTTTCATTCCAATTTGCAACCATGCAATATAAAGTTTGCCAAACAGAGAAAAGAAATCTGTTATAAGTAATACCATTCTGTATTAGGAGTTTACTGACTCTGCGAGACTGATGGATGTTTATACAAGGCAAACATTGGAAGGAAGCAGAAGATAGGTCAACATTGGCCTGCACAGTTTCAATAATGCCTTGAAACGCCCGTCAGCCCTCCCCCATAGAGAATGGTTACATTATCACTAACCCAAGCCACCAAAGAAGAGGGATTCTTGTCGCGGATCTGTTGCTTACTCGCCGCTCTGCTGTTATCTGTCAGCCTGTTTGAGCTCAGGGCTGAACCTGTGCCCCAGCTCAAATTTCAGCATGTCAGCAGCATGAATGGCCTTAACCAGAACAGCATCACCAGCCTCTACCAGGACAAGGCCGGTATCTTGTGGATTGGCACCCAGGATGGCTTACACAGTTACAACGGCATCGACTTTACCCTGTTTCAGCATGACCCCTACCACAGCCAGACATTGTCGGATAATCATGTCACCGACATACTACAGGATGGCCAGGGACAACTTTGGGTAGGCACCTTCAATGGCGGCTTGAACCGCCTGGATCTACAAACAGGCGTATTCACTTCCATTGGCCGCGACCAGGGGCTCAGCAGCAAAAAAATTAACCGCCTGGCTCTGGTGGGAGACACACTCTGGATCGGTAGCGGCAACGGACTCTACGCCCTGGATACTGACAGCGACGAGTTGCATGAGCTGTCACTGAGGCAAAATATCAGCACAGATATCCAAGTGCTGACCCCCATAGGAAAAGATGCCTTGCTGATTGGCAGCCAGAGTGATGGTTTGCTGCTTTTGCGTAATGAAGGACTCAAGCCCCTGCCCTTACCCGATGCCGAACATGGACATCCGGTACAGGCGCGCCAAAGCGAAGATGGCGCCCTGTGGCTGGCAATTGATGACGCACTCTGGCGTTATCCGCCGGGTTTGAACAACCCAGAGCTTATCTATCGTTTACCCAAACCCAATCGGGGCATTCTCGAATTTATCTTCGACAACAGAGGTGACATCTGGCTTGGTGGGCAACAGACAGGACTTATCCAACTACAGCTTAAAGAAGGTCAGTGGCAAGCCAGACACTATCGCTATGACCCATCGGATCCCAACAGCCTCAGTGATAATGATGTCTACAGCCTGCTGCAGGACAATAACGGGATCTTGTGGATTGGCAGCCTGTTTTCCGGCATAGACAAGGTGAACCTGGCCCGGCAATACTTCAAGCATATCTACAACAATCAACAACCCTTGGAGCGTCAGCGGGACAATAATATCCGCGCTATATTCCGCGCTAAAGACGGCCTGCTATATTTGGGCACAGATAGGGCCGGCTTATTTCATATAACGGCCGATGGCCGCTTTGTATCCCACCACAATCAGCTTGCCAAGCTGCTCGGCCAGGATGAATCCTTTTTGGATCTCACCGTGAGTGCGATTGCCCAAGACAGTCACCAAAGATTGTGGCTGGCCAGCAGTGGCGGCTTGATAAGCCTGAACAACAGCGGCGAAATGCAGCTCTATCGTCCTCCGGGTAACAAACCCGCTATTCGTGATTTGCTCATCAGTCCAGATGAGCATATCTGGCTCGGTGTCGGCAACACCCTATACCATTTCAACCCGGAAACCAGGGGATTCCAAGCTCACTTTGTCAACGAGTATCTTGAAGATGGCCCACAAGAGCAAATGATCCTCAGTCTGACCACAGCCAATAACGGCATCTGGGTCGGTACTACCAACGGAGCTTATTGGCTGCAACCTGACACAGGTCAACAGCAGATCATCCGCGGTGATCGTCTGGTCAATCCCATGGTGCGGGACATACTCAAAGACAGAGACGGCAACATCTGGTTTGCTACTCACGGCGGTCTCAGCCGCTTGCGTCAAGGTGAGCTGCAGCACTTCGACCGTAATCAGGGATTACCGGGCAACACCGTCTATGCCATTGAACAAGACGAGAGTGGCGACTTCTGGTTCAGCAGTAATTCAGGGATCAGTCGCTTTGCCGTAGACAAGGAAAAGGTGCTGACTTTCAATGAACATGAAGGATTACAGGCGTTGGAGTTCAACGGCAATGTCAGTTGGCAGGATACGGATGGCAGTATCTGGTTTGGTGGCATCAATGGATTGAACCATTTCTACCCTCAACAAGTCCCCAAAGTTCGTAAACAACCTAAACTGGCCCTGGCAGGTTACCGCATGGGCAACAGCTATTTCCCACGGCTGGATCTTGGTCACGTTCCCGAATTGACGATTCCTTACAGCGAGCAGTTGGTAAGCTTTGAGATCTCAGCACTGGATTTTGCCTATCCCCAACGCCACAGATTCAGCTTTTTTCTTGAAGGCTGGGACAAAAGCTGGCACCCGGCCCAGTCGCTGCACGAAATCAGCTATACCAACTTGGCGCCTGGCAACTATCGGCTGTTTGTCCGCCATCAGTTACAACACAACCCTGAAGGACAAGAACAGCTACTGCTAAAACTCACGGTACCGGCCCCCTTTTACCGCACCACTCAGGCGTATCTGTTTTACCTGACACTGACACTGATACTGTTTAGCCTCTGGCTAAGACATTTCCTTGCTCAACGCCGCCTCGAACAGCAAACCCAGTCCAACATTCAACTTTCCGAAGAAAGGCTGAAACTGGCGCTATGGGGCTCGGGTGACCGCATGTGGGACTGGCAGCTGGAAGATGATCGCTTCTTCGTTACCGGCCCCAAACAAGGCTCGGAAGCACCGGCGGAAACCAACGCCAGTAGGCAGATGGCACTGGTGCATCCCGATGACAGGCCCCAGGTTCAAGCGGCACTGGAGAGCTACCTGCAGGGAGATACCGAATTCTTCGAGGCCGAGTATCGTATCAAACTCACCGACGCCAACTGGAGCTGGGTGTTGGATCGCGGCAAGATCGTCGAGCGCGACCGTAGCGGCAAGCCATTGCGCCTGGCAGGCACTTTCACAGATATCAGTATGCGCCGCGGTCAGGAAGAGGCGCTGCGACTATCATCCCAGGTACTGGAAAGCATGAATGAGTCTGTGGTGGTTTGCGATCTCAACTACCGCATCATCTCGGTCAATCCGGCATTTTGCAGCACAACAGGCTTCAGCGAACAGCAGATCGCCTGTAAGCCTTTCCTGTTCCTGACCCGTGGCCTCTATGACAGAAGCTTCTATCAACAGATAGAGCATCAATTGCTGAACCAAAAACACTGGTCCGGTGAAGTGCAGATCCGCACCCACTGCAAGCAGCCGCTGCTGGTGTGGATGGAAGTCAATCAGGTGCTCAACAGCCAGGGCGAAGCCAGCCATTTCGTGGTGGTATTTACCGATATCACAGACCGCAAACAGGCCGAGGAAGATCTGCGCCTGTTGGCCAACTATGATCAGCTCACAGGCCTGCCCAATCGCACTCTGTTCCAGGACAGGTTGGATCATGCCCTGCGCCAGGCGCACCGTAACCGTAACTTGGTCGCCCTGCTGTTCCTGGATCTGGACAGATTCAAACACATTAACGATTCTTTGGGCCATCATGTGGGCGATCAACTGCTGAAAGCAGTTTCCTCCAGACTGACCCAAGCGATAAGAGATGGGGATACTGTTGCCCGTCTGGGTGGTGATGAGTTCATCATCATTCTCGAAGGGCTGCAAAAAACCGAGGCGGCGACCGTCATCGCCGAAAAACTGCTGGCGGTGTTTGATCGCCCCTTCTCACTGGAGAACTTCAGTCTCAATGTTTCACCATCCATAGGCATCAGCCTCTATCCGGATGATGCCGAAGATGCGCTGGAGCTGCTGAAGTTTGCCGACACCGCCATGTACCATGCCAAGTCACTGGGACGCAATAACTTCCAGTTCTATACAGCTAAACTCAACGCCTATGCGGTGCGCCATGTGCAGCTGGAAGCCGGGCTGAAACAGGCGCTGGAACGCGATGAATTCTACCTGCTGTATCAACCCAAATTCTGCGTCCATAGCGGCAAACTCACCGGCATGGAAGCCCTGCTGCGTTGGGAAAGCCAGGAGCTTGGGCCTATTTCTCCGGCAGAGTTTATTCCGCTGGCCGAGGAAACCGGCCAGATCAACGCCATAGGTCAGTGGGTACTGCTGAGTGTCTGCAGTCAACTGGAGCGCTGGCAGAATCAAGGGCTGAAAGCAGTTCCGATAGCGATCAATCTCTCTGCCAAACAGCTGCAGTCAGACATTATTTCCAGCATAGAAGTGGCTCTTGCCATGCATGGTCTGGCCGCTGATCTACTTGAGATTGAACTGACAGAGTCAGCGGTGATGCAACAACCATTGGAATCGGTGGAAATACTCAATCAACTGAAAGGGCTGGGATTAAGCCTGGCGGTCGATGATTTCGGTACCGGCTACTCCAGTCTGGCCTATCTCAAGCGTTTCCCGCTGGATACCTTAAAAATTGACCGTGAGTTTGTCCGCGATATCACCAAAGATCCTGACGATGCCGCCATTACCAGCGCCATCATAGTACTGGCTCACAGCCTGGAGTTACAGGTGGTGGCCGAAGGGGTTGAAACCCAGGCCCAGCTTAACTTCCTCGCCGCCCAGGGCTGCGATCAGGCCCAGGGCTTCCTGTTGGGACGCCCGATGACAGAAGTGCAAGCACAAGCCTTACTCAGCCGAAAATAAAATCAGCTCGTAAAAAACGCGGCTCAAATGACCGCGTTTTTATCAATGGGGGGTTATTGGCTTATGCCTTTTCCTGCCTGGGCACTTTGCAGACCCAGCCTTGTGGGCCTTGTCTGTGCCCTTTCTGGATTTCAGTGAAAACTTTATAGATGCGGCTGACATGTTCACCCACCTTGCCGTCACCGACAGTAACCACCCGGCCATCTTCAAAAATGTAGGAGCCGACCGGAGAAACCACGGCCGCTGTGCCGAAACCGCCGGCTTCGATGATCTCGCCTGACTCGACACCTGCGATAAAATCATCAAGCTTGACCTGCTCCTGGCGGACATCACAGCCAAGCAGTGGCGCCAGCTCAATAATTGACTGAGAGGTAATCGACTTGAGTATGGTATCGGTAAACTCAGGGATGATCACTGTACCATCCTTGAGAATATGGAAGTGGTTCATCGCTCCGGCTTCTTCGATATATTCATTGGTCGAGTCCAGGTACAGCACCTGGGAAGCACCGTGAGCCGCGGCGGCCTTACCGGCACGCAGGGAAGCGGCATAGTTGCCGGCAGCCTTGGAGGCTCCGGTACCGCCGGATACCGCACGATGGAATTCTTTGCTGATCAGCAGGCGAATGGCGTTGAGACTCTCACCATAGTAGGCGCCGCTGGGACTCATCACCACACAGAAGGTGTAGCGGTTAGCCGGGCTGACTGACAGTCTGTCTTCGGTGGCAAAAATAAAGGGCCGGATATAGAGGCAAGCCCCTTCCTGCATGGGGAACCAGAGACGGTCGACATCGATAAGGGCGTTGATCGCCTTAAGCTGCATGGCTTCATCAATATTGGGAATACAGACGATATCGGCAGAGCGGTTCATGCGTTCGGCATTCTTGTTGAGCCGGAAAGTATAAATCTCACCGTCTTCATGCATAAAAGCCTTGGCGCCCTCAAAAATACTCTGACCATAATGCAGCGCCATCGCGCCGGGAGCCATCTCAAACGGACCGTAGGGGACGATGCGGGGATCCCGCCACTCGCCATCATAATAATCCATCATGAACATATGGTCGGTGCGCAGACGACCAAAGCCAACATTACCTTCAGGACAAAACTGCTCTGAGCGACGCTCTGCGGCGGGCTTTAACTGATACTTGATTTCCATTGCTTACCACCTTGACTATTGTTCAAGCAGACTAGGGAGCGCCCGGAACAATGTCAAGAGGACCAAGGTCTGTGGCCAGCAGGAGTACTGTAAAAAATTAGCCATCAAATCTCGGCAAGTTCCCCCTGGGGAGGTAAGCGGGAAAAATCGCCGCCCTCTTCAGGGCTGACAAGGGTAAACAGCCCGCCATCACGATGCCGCTTAAGCAAGAGATCCACTTCCAAAGTGGCGTCTTGCTTCAGCAGCCTGGATACCGCGCCGGCATCAGACTGGAACTCAGCCGCGCGATAATAACAGCCGCCATCATCGGGGCGCGGTACCAGCTTAAAACCGATTTTACCCTGAGGCAGGGTCTGCATCTTGGCGGCATCCAGATACAGAGTCAGGCAGTTGCGGCTCTGCTGATTGCGCTGTTTATCCTGCATAAAGCCCTTAGGCAAAATACCCGGCAGATACTGCTCGCCACTGAGCAGATAGAAATCGAAATCCTCTATGGCGGCGCCGGTATCATCCCACACCCGAATCACCAACATAGTGTAACGCTTCTTGGTAGCCCGGCTTTGGGTTTGCCGCGCAAACTCCTGACAGGCATGACGATAAGCCTCTACCGAGTCGACTTTTAACCAATTAAGAATCGCCTGCACCACCGGCTTGTTAGTGGCATTTCTGCGACTGACAGAGCGCATGATCCCCATTTTTTCTTTGCTGTGACTGGCCCTGGGAATAATGCCAAAGCCACTGACAGGAGCCTGAATGAAACTTGCCGGCACCAGCTTGGCCACGCAGGCACCATCAAAGCTGTCACATTCCTGAGCCTGCTCCACCAATTGCAGCCGAGCATAATTCATATTCGCCGCCGCGACCCGCACCACACCATCCGAGCCAGGCTCGGCGGTATAGGAGTTGAGATAATCATAGAGGGATGCATCTATGCTTTCGCCAGTCAGCACCAAGGGCCAAAGCCTAGCAACTTCAAAATCATAGTTAAGCCAGGCTTGACTTAAAGCAGCCTGCCCCAGGCTGCCCAGCTCCAACCAGTCAAGGATCTTCTGCCCTGGCTCCAATCCATCAAACCAGGCCTTAATCCTGGCAAGGCGCGACTTGCCAAGCTGTGCCAAAGCTGAGCCGTGATTGGCCGGTGCCAGCATGATCATATGAGTCACGGGACAAGCCGCCAGCTTTTGAGCGCCGAAGAAGGTTTCCAACCAACAACGTATCACGGCCGCGCCAGTGCTGTGGGTGATCACCGCGAAAGGCTCATCCCCCAGCACTTCACGTCTGGCAGCCTCGAAAGCCAGCGCAACGTCCTCCAGCTTCACTTGGTCCTGAAAACTGATATAACGCCCCAGGTGCAGATGACTCACCTCAAGCTCAGTGTCTGCCAGCTTGGCCAATGCCTGGGGCAAATAACCATAGGTCTCTGTGGAGGTCACACTCCAGCCGTGTACAAATACCAGTCTCATCCCTTTTCCCTCAGGTTAATAGTCCCATTTCCAACCACAACCCCATCACGGGCTATCAACAATTGCCATTTCTAACATCAAGTTTTTTAACACAAAAACCTAACTTATACGATAAAAAGTCTCTTCCGGCTCTCATTCAGTCAAAGTTCAGCAAAACGGCCCTAACCTGCCGATGAACACAAGTTGACCCGGCTTAAAACAGCCATCCGGTCTTTCCCGGATCAAGGAGTAAATTATGAAAATTCAATCTCTAATACTGGCTTCCGCTGCGGCTCTCGCTTTCTCAGCCCCTTCCTTTGCCGCTGACTGGTTTGTCGGCGGTGGTGTCGGCGCGCAGCAAAACGACTACTCTCACAAGCCCATTGATGGCGGCAAGTTCAGCGATGATGATCGCAACGCTGTCTACATGGTGCGCGGCGGTACCTTCCTTACCCCCAACCAGCGTCTGTACGCCACTTATAGCTACAACAGCGATGACTTCGCCAAACAACAGATGGGACTGGTTTCCTATGACTATCTGGTAGGTTTGGATCAGGCCCACAAGCTGAACTGGTTTGTCGGTGCCAGCGCGGGGATTAACCACACCTCACCGGACAGCGGCGCTCTGGGATCAGACAATAATTTTGTCTGGGGTGGTCAAACGGGTCTTGTGTATAAACTGAATGACAACCTCAATACCGAGATAGGTTATCGTTATCTGAAGCAAGACTATGACAACAAGATAGACACAGGTAAATATGCGCTGGACAACACCCAGCAACTGTACCTGAGCGTAGACTACCGCTTCTGATGACATCCAGGTCACTATAGTGCATGGATTCAAAAGTGTATTTAGTTGACCACCGGAACATAAGATGGTCTGGCGAACAGGCATGCCGAATCTTATGACTTTGTTTAACACCTTGACGCCAGCCAACGCTTCAACAACTTGCCTGCAGTAGCCTCGTGAGCGGGACCTGGCGTCAATGAGTTATTTATAACGATACCCAGTGGTCTCTGGCAAGGAACGCCTATGGAAGTTATTCATCCATTCCCACTGTTTACAAAGGATTTGTGCTTCTGCAGCAAGCCTTGCATTCAATTTTATGAGCCGGCGCAGAGTACGCATGAGGCTTGTTCACACCGTCCTTAATTGATTGAATTCTGAATAAAGCTCAAAGGCGTTTGGCCCGTCTGCTTTTTAAAAAAGGCAATGAAGGCGCTGTCGGAAGAAAACGCCAGCTTGTGGGCCACCTCGCTGACAGATTTGGCGCCGGATAGGAGTTCGATGGCCTTCAAAAGGCGCCATTGTTGGCGCCATTGCTGATAAGTCATACCGGTTTCAGCCTTGAATAACCGGGTGACTGTCTTGGTACTGGCGCCGACACTGTCGGCAAGCCTGCGTATATCCGGCGCGAGAAACTCTTCCTTGATAAGCCGCTGGCGGAATCGGCGAAACCTGCGATCCTGTGGCAGTGGCAGCTGAAATGAATGTTTCTTGGCGGCATAAAACTCTTCCCAAAATAACGCACTGCTATTGGCCATATCCGACTCCGGCGTGTTCCACGGCCACAGTGCCATCTTGTCTATCAAGGCTTTCAAGAGGGCGTTGACCTCTATCATGCGAAGCTCAGCCGGAGTGTTGAACCTGGCGCAATCAAAATACAAAGAACGATAGGCCACCACATTGGTCATTACCGCGCGGTGCGAAATACCGGGCGGGATCCACACGGCTTTGGTGGGTGGCAAGATGCAGATGGCGTTCTCCAATGCAAAGCTCATGCAGCCGTGGGGGGCATAAAGCAGTTGCCCTTTATGGTGTTGGTGCATGCCCGAATCGTGCTGGCCAACATCGGCCGCAATGCCGATAACACTGGCTGGAAAGGTATCCGCATCGAACTCAGTTTCCTGCTCAATAATCGCCATGATGTCCCTATTTTGATGTTTCTTGTCTTTATGTCGTTAACGTGCCGTTTCATCAAGAGTATACACTGCGCGCCGACTTGGAAAGCGCGGATCAAGCCTGCATAGAGGAGCAGGGCTTGTTCGCAGCTTGCTTGATTGTGATAAGGATAAGAGATGAAAACCAAACCTTCGCTATGGTTGATGCTGGCGCTACTGATGTTCCCGCAAATAGTGGAAACCATTTACAGCCCGGCCCTGGGGGCGATTTCGCAGACATTTGCCGTGTCCTACCCTCAGGCGGCGCAAACCCTATCGGTTTATTTTCTGGCTTTCGCTGTGGGCGTGGCAGTGTGGGGCATAGTGGCCGACACTTGCGGCCGTCGCCAGGCCATGTTGCTGGGACTCTTTATCTATGGCGTCGCAGCCTGGGTGGCCATGTCAACAACCAGCTTCGCCGTGCTGATGGCCGCCAGAGCCTGCAGCGCTTTTGGTATTGCTGTCGGCTCTATCGTCACCCAAATCATGCTGCGTGACGCCTTCAGCGGTGAAGAGTTGGCGAAAGTGTTCAGTGTGATGGGACTTGGGATTGCCATCAGCCCGGTTATCGGCATGTTTTCCGGTGGCCAATTGGTCAAGGTGGGTGGTCATCATGCGGTATTTTTAGCTTTATTTATTATGGCCTTGGGATTATTCGCCTATTGTTTTATCAGGCTGCCGGAAACCCAAACCAGCAGGCAGAGTTTGCAACTGGTCGCCTTGAGTAAACGTATGCTCGGTGACAGGCAAATCTGGCAATCTGCGCTCTTGGTTACTGCCTATAACGTTGCCCTGTTTTCTTACTACCAACTCGGTGGATTCAACTTTGCCAGGCTTGGGTTCACGCCGGAACAGTTCGGTTACAGCGGTTTAATCCTTGGCCTGGGCTCACTGATCGGCAGCTACAGCAATAAACGCTTGATCTCCAAGGGAGTCTCTAAAGGCAAACTCTTGCAAGGCGCTGCTCTATTGCTGCTTCTGGGAGCCATAGGAGTACAACTCTCGCTGAACACCATCGGGTTTCTGGCGCCTATGCTACTTGTGGTTATGGCATTTGGAATAGCTATCCCCAATGTGCTCAGCATGGCCTTGGCTCAGTACCGGCAGCAGGCCGGCAGCGCCGGTGCCCTATTTGGCTTGATGTACTACTTACTCATCGGCAGCGGCTTGGCTCTGGCAGGTGTGGTGCAGCACTTGGGATGGGTACTGTTAGCCTGCGGCAGCATGGCGCTGTTGGTAAGCCGGGTTCGCTGATGAGTTTGCCGCAGTTGGCCACTATTCAGTGCAGAGTTTGCGCTATTAGGCCTTGTCTCCGGTCTTAGTGTTCATTTGCGCCGACCAGCTATTAGGTAGGATCTAGAAATGACAAAGCCCCTTATTGAAGGGGCTTTTTGAAATGGGATTTGCTGGAATTTTGAACGTTTTTAACAGCGCGGAACATTATTCTAGGTTCAGGATCTGCTCATCGAGTAGCGGACCAGACCATTTAAAAATCAATAAGTTATAAAAACAAACCGTTCAAAAATGGCTGCTTCCACCACCAAACAACCCACCACTAACCTATGGCTTTTACTAAATCTTGGTAGCACGTCTTGGTTATGAGTACGGAAAAACAGTGCCGTTTTCACTCTACAGTTGGGTTCAAAAATAGCAGTTTCGGAAGGCTTGATCGAGTAAACTTTCAACACCATTGAATTCATTGGATACAATAATGGCCATTTTTGGTTATTTACCTATATAATGGATATAACTGTATCCAATAAGTCATTGCAAATGAATTTTACTTTACTTGATGATATCGATGTAAGCCAAGCCTATGCTGCTTATTTACGTGAGTTACGTCAACGAGCGAAGCTGTCACGAGCTGCGCTCGCTGAGCGAAGCTGCGTCCCAGCGGCCACTATTAAGAAGTTTGAGCTGACTGGGCAAATTTCATTTCGTCAATTGCTGTTGCTTTGGCAGACCCTCGACTCATTGGATAGGCTCTATCAGCTCACGCTACCAAGTAAAGAACGCGTTTCTACACCATCTAGCATTGATGAGGTGCTAAAAGATGAGTTTTAAACCCATTCAAAAACTCACCATATCCCGTACGTTAAGCTCAGGTGAGCAGGTCACTGTAGGGGTTTTGGCTCAGAATCGACAAGGCGTTTTTTTTCAGTATGCAGACAGCTATTTGCAGCAGTTTGGCAATTTATCGCCTTTTACTATTCAGGCAAGCACACAAGTACAAGCCGCACCTAAACAGCCACACCAAGGTGTGCATGGTGTATTCGGGGATTGTTTGCCCGATGGTTGGGGCATGCTGTTACAAGATCGTATTTTCCGGCAAAAAGGCATTCTGCCTAATCAATTAACAGCAATGGATAGACTGGCTTTTGTCGGTGATAAAGGTATGGGAGCGCTCTCTTTTTCTCCGGTATCTGAGTTTTCAGCCACGACGCACGCTGACATTGATTTAGCAACCTTGGGTTTAGAAGCACAAACACTGTTCGATTCTTCAATGTCAGATTATATGGACGACAACCAAGATGAGTTAGATGGGCATACTCAACACGTGTTGGCCGCATTAGTCGCCGGAGGTAGTTCGGGTGGTGCAAGACCAAAGGCGCAGATTTATATGCCTGCTGGGGAAACTCGGCATTGTCGAACCTTTGCACAGCCCGGTGATGAAGCTTGGTTGATTAAGTTTACCTCGAAAAATCTAGAGCTCGGGCATGAAGAAGGTTTGTGTGAGGCGGTCTATTTGCAAATGGCCGAGCAAGCAAAGTGCCAACCGCCAATTTGGCAACTTATTGAAGCGCCGCATACAAGCGGTGCGCCTGCGTGGTTAGCACTCAAGCGTTTTGATTATGTCGCTGAACAGACCAATTTAGGCAGCCAGCGCAGTTCAGGCCGCTTGCATATGCACAGCGCCTGCGGATTGCTTGATGCAGACTTCCGAACGCCAAGTTTAGATTATATTGATTTAATCAAAGCCAGCCGACAGCTGTGTAAATCTCCAGCCGCTGGGCAACTGCAATTTCGCCGTGCCATTTTTAACCTGCTGTCGTCTAACCAAGACGATCACAGTAAAAACTGGGCTTTTTTGCAAACGGACGATGGCCAATGGAATCCTGCACCTTTTTACGATGTTACCTACAGCCCACATCCATTTAACGAACATGCCACTGCCTTTGGAGGTTATGGCAAAGCGCCACCGCTTAAGCTAATGCAAAAGCTGGCTGCCAGCGCAGGCTTTGCCAATTGGAATAAGGTGAGGCAAGTTATTGAAGAAGTCGCAGAAGCCATCAGTCAGTTTGCTCATCTAGCAAAGCAGCAAGGGGTAAGTAAAATCACAGTGTCTGCTATTACCCATACATTGAACCAGCGTAAACAAGAAAATGAAGCGCTTTTTCTATAGTAATAAGAAGGGACAACATGAAGCTTGGCCGAAACGATCCTTGCCATTGTGGCAGTGGTAAAAAGTTTAAACGTTGTTGTATGAGCAGTGTCTCCAAGCAACATGCCCAAATATTTGATGATATTGACACCATGCTGGCAATGAACCCCAATTTGAGCCTTGATGAACTCAACACTGTTTTACAGCACAAAGTGCAGGATCGTAATAATCAACCTCATCCCGATTTTTGTGGTGTAACACCAACGCAAATGGCCAATTGGCTTTATGCGCCTTTTGATGAATTACAGTGGGTGACAATCAGCACACCAGATGCGCTTTTAGCCAGTCCTGTGATGCGCTATTTAGCTCTTATTCTTGATGAGGCTATGGCGCAAAATGGGTCATTCAAAGCCACGAGTAAAGGCAACTTACCGGCTAAGTTGGTTAAACAGGCCAGTGAGTTATTGCCTGAGTTTGCCGTTGCTCAATTCGAACGTAGTATAAGCATCAGCGAGTTTTCGGGCAGCAACGAAGACAAATTTAATGCCTTGCACTACACCCGAGTGCTTGCCGAAATTAGCGGTATTATTTATCGGCGCAGTGGCCGCTACCATGTAAAAAAATCAGCGCAAAAGCAGTATCAAGCGCTAGGCATACAGGCCTTTTTCAAACCTATGTTAGAGGCCGCCATCAGCAAATATAACTGGGGTTATTTGGACAGTTTCGAATACGATGTCGACTTGCGACCATTTTGGTTATTTATGCTGTGGCGCATTCAGTGTCACAACAATGTGGAGCAGCTTGTTAAAGAGGTGATGACTGCTTTCCCCGATTTACTACAGGCATTCTCTACAGATGATTACTTCGCGCCAGAAAGAAACTTAAGCATGCTCTTTGAATCCAGGTTTATTAAGCGATTTTTACAGTTTTGGGGATTTATCACCATAGATCCAAGGCGTTATTTAAACGCTGAGCCGGTCGTCAGAAGAGCTCAAATTCAGCCCTTATTCAAACAAACGTTTCAATTTACAATTAACATATAAAAAGATCGTGAAGGCCGCATCTCGTGCATCTGCAAGGGATAGTTCTGGATAAGATCCAATTGTCATTTCTGGACGACAACCGTTGATTGAAAATCGCAAGATCCAAAAAAGGTTCTCCAGAGGCGGGTACAACGAAGTAGAGGCCATTACCATCTGCGGTTTTGCGTGGTTCATCTTTGGCCAAAGCGGCGACTTTGCGTGCATTGAGCTTGCCCATATAGTTCTCCTTAGGTATGGAAAGTTACTCACCATTTAAGGGCATACTAGATCAATCCTACTCACCACTAAACTCACCAGTTGGTTGAAAACAGAGGCAAAGACCTGAAATCTTCTGAAAACAAAAAAGCCTCAAAAAATGAGGCTTTATGCTGTACTTGTGAATGTTAAAACATCACTCCACGTTCTGGATCTGCTCTCTCATCTGTTCAATCAGCACTTTAAGCTCGAGCGCGGCGGCGGTGATTTCGCTGCTGATTGACTTGGAGGCCAGGGTGTTGGATTCGCGGTTGAACTCTTGCATCATGAAGTCCAGTCTGCGGCCTTCGCTGCCACCCTTGTTGAGGATCCGGCGGGCTTCGGCCACATGGGCTTCAAGGCGGTCCATCTCTTCGGCCACATCCTGTTTTTGGGCCAGCAATACCATTTCCTGTTCCAATCTGGCCGGGTCCAGTTCGCCCTGGATTTCGGCCAGGCGGTTACTGAGTTTTTCCCTTTGCCATTCCATCACCTTGGGCATGTGCTCGCGGACTATGGCGATCTGGGCTTCAACGGCATCCAGGCGGGTCAGCAGCATCTCTTTGATGGCGCTGCCTTCACGGCCGCGGGCTTCGATAAACTGATCGACGGCGCCGTCGAAGGCTTTGAGCAGTTCGGCGGCAATGGCATCCATGTCTTGCTCAGATGAGGACATGACCCCAGGCCAGCGCAGAATATCCACTGGATTGAGCTCACCCTGGCCGGCTTGCTGTTTTACCCAGTTGGCGGCCTGCAACAGTTGCAGTGCCAAGTCCTGATTCATATTCAGCTGGGTACCTTGTTGATCGTTCAGCTCGTAGCGCAGGTTGACTTCTACCTTACCGCGATTGAGACGCTTGCGCAGTCTGTCTCGCAGCACAGGCTCCAGGCTGCGGAACTGTTCCGGCAGGCGCAGATAGGTTTCCAGATATCTCTGGTTGACTGAGCGGATTTCCCAGGAGGCTGTGCCCCAGTCGGCTTTATGCTCGATACGGGCGTAGGCGGTCATGCTGTGGATCATCAGATATTCCAGTTGCTTGAAGACGGGTGTAGCAGAGGATTATAGACAGCTTGCCCCCGGGGTTAAAGTGAAGTGTATACACTTTGTCGGTTCGATACGGATCCGTCATGGCGTCAAGCGCCGCAAGGCCCTATAATATGCAGCCAATTCAGTCCAGACGACAAAATACAGGAATTCACTATGCGTCCCAGCAACAGAACTCCGGCTCAAACCCGCCCCATTTCAATCACTCGCCAGTTTACCGCCCATGCGGAAGGTTCTGTGCTGGTCGAGTTCGGCGATACCAAAGTACTCTGTACCGCCAGTTTTACCGAAGGGGTGCCGAGATTTCTCAAAGGCCAGGGCCAAGGTTGGGTGACGGCAGAATATGGCATGTTGCCCCGTTCTACCCATAGCCGTATGGATCGCGAAGCGGCCCGGGGCAAGCAGTCTGGTCGTACCCAGGAAATTCAGCGCCTCATCGGCCGTGCTTTGCGCGCTGCTGTGGATATGAAGCTGCTGGGTGAAAACACCATAGTGATCGACTGTGATGTGATTCAGGCCGACGGCGGTACCCGCACTGCGGCCATCACTGGTGCCTGTGTGGCTCTGGTGGATGCGCTTAATTGGGCTCGTGCCAAGGGTATTCTCAAGGCCAATCCGCTCAAGTTCCTTATCGCCGCCGTGAGCGTGGGGATTTTTGAAGGTGAGCCTATCTGTGACCTGGAATATATCGAAGACAGCGCCGCCGAAACCGATATGAACGTGGTGATGACAGAAACCGGCAAGATCATCGAGATCCAGGGCACCGCCGAAGGCGAGCCGTTCAGCCATGAAGAGTTGCTGAGTCTGCTGGAGCTGGCCAAGCATGGCATTCGTGAGATTATCGATGTGCAGAAGGCTGCATTGAGTTAAGTTTTTTTAAGGACCCCATGAGGGTCCTTTTTTTCGTACTCCAGAGAGTACTTGTTCGTACCCGTGAGCCTTAAGGGCTTACCCATAATCACAAGAGGAGAGATCGTGAAAGCCTATCAGCGCGAGTTTATTGAATTTGCCCTTGAGCGTCAGGTGTTGAGATTCGGTGAGTTTACCCTGAAGTCCGGCCGCAAGAGCCCATACTTCTTCAATGCCGGTCTGTTTAACACTGGCCGGGATCTGGCCCGCCTGGGCCGTTTTTATGCTGCTGCGTTGGTGGATGCCGGTATCGACTACGATCTCCTGTTTGGCCCGGCCTACAAGGGGATCCCCATCGCCACAACCACGGCTGTAGCCTTGGCCGAACACCATGATCTGGATATTCCTTACTGCTTTAACCGCAAAGAGAAGAAAGACCACGGCGAAGGCGGCAATCTGGTTGGCAGCGAGCTCAAGGGTAAGGTGATGTTGGTGGATGATGTGATCACCGCAGGTACCGCTATTCGCGAGTCCATGGAGATCATTCAGGCCAATGGCGCGACTCTGGCCGGGGTATTGATTGCCCTCGACCGTCAGGAGAAGGGCAAGGGCGAACTGTCTGCCATTCAGGAAGTGGAGCGCGACTTTGGTTGCCAGATAGTGGCCATCATCAAGCTGGCCGATTTGATTGCCTACCTGGCCGAGAAACCGGGGATGGAGCAGGAGTTGGCCGCCGTTAGCGCCTATCGTGAACAGTACGGTATTTAATGCCGTCCAGGATAGAATCTCAGCTCTTAAAGAAGCTTGAGTAACTTGCTGTACAGTCCAACAAAAAACGCTGCCTTGGCAGCGTTTTTTTATTACGGAGAGGCTATTTGGCCTGATGCAGAAACTCGGCGCGGGTGGCCGGGTTGGACTTGAACACGCCGCCAAGAGCCGTAGTGGTGGTGGAGCTGGTGGAGTCCATCACACCGCGGGATTTAACGCAGTAATGCACCGCATCCATTTTTACCGCCACATCTTTGGTTTCCAGCAGGGTCTGCAACGCGACCAGTACTTGCTGGGTCAGGCGCTCCTGCACCTGTGGCCGCTGGGCAAAGAAACGCACTATGCGATTGATCTTCGACAGGCCGATGATCTTCTTTCGCGGCAGATAGGCCACAGTGGCCGTGCCGTCTATGGTCACCAGATGGTGCTCACAGGTGCTGGTGAGGCTGATATCCTGCACCCGCACCATTTCATCGAAGCCCATCTTGTTGTCGATAACAGTGATCTTGGGGAAGTTGGCATAGTCGAGGCCGGAGAAAATTTCGTCGACATACATCTTGGCGATACGTTTCGGCGTATCCATCAGGCTATCGTCGCTCAGATCCAGCGACATCAAGGTCAAAATGGCCTTCATATGGGCCTCTATTTTTTCCTTGCGCTCCTCGGCCGACAAGCCACAGGGTACCATGGGGGTCTCGAGTCCTCGCTCCAGGAGCGCGGTCTGAACCATCAAAGCTGCTTCACTCAATGCCATTGTTTTCCTCCGGCGGATAGACGCCAAGCAAGCGCCTTCCGTTTGTTACTGTCCGCGCAAGCTGTGTGACGCTTTTCACATTTATCTGCGGGAAGCGGAGGATACCGCTATTTGCTGTAAATTCATACCAGAAAAGCCCCATAGCACGAAAAAAGCCGCTCTCTGGAGAGCGGCTTGGTTTACGGCAGTTAAACTTAAACGCCCAGATTCTGCTTCAGGAAGTTGAGCATTTTCTGATAGTAGATGGCTCTGTGGCTTTCATCGTAGAAACCGTGGCCCTCATCATCCATGATGATTTTCTGGTAGGGGTAGTTATGCTTCTTGAGCGCATCTTCCAGGGCTTCAAACTGCTCTATGGGGGCGCGCTCATCATTGCCGCCGTGCACAAGCAGCAGGTTGGCCTTGAGCTTGTCGACGTTGCGAGTGGGCGACATAGCGCGCAGCACGGCTTGATCCTGACCAAGCACAGTTCGCAGGTAGCTAGTGCCCGAGTCACGTGCCTGCACGTCACCTTCTTTAAACATCATTTCCAGATCGTACACCCCGGCAAAGCCGATGGCGCACTTGAACAGATCCGGCTCCATGACCGAGCTTTGCAACGCGCTGTAGCCGCCAAAACTGCCGCCGACGATACAGATGCGCTGCTTGTCCACTATGCCTTGATCTATCAAATGGCGGGTGGCGTCTATGATGTCGTACTGAATTTCACTGCCCCACTTGCGGTAGCCCGCTTGCTGGAAGGCTTCGCCATAACCACCCGAACCGCGGAAGTTAACCTGCAGTACGGCTATGCCCTGATTGGCCAGCATCTGGTTTTGAGGATTAAAGCCCCAGCTGTCCCTGACATAGTGTGGGCCGCCGTGCGGGTTGACCACCAGAGGCAACTGCTTGGGATCTTTGCCGGGAGGCAAGGTCAGATAAGCCTGAATCGTCATGCCGTCACGCACCTTGATATCCATGGGTTTCACTTCAGCCATTTTGGCCGGATCTATGCTTTCCATGGTACGCAGCAGATGTCTGAGTTTGACCGTTTTAGTATCAAACAGATAGTAATCACCCGGGTTGCGGTCGTTGAAGGCCAGAATGATCATCTTGTCGGCGTTACGGGTCTCGCTGATGATGCGAACCTGATGCCCCGGCAGGCTGGCCAGCAGCTGCTTCAGATACACTGCATGCTGATCTTCCGGATCAACAAAGGCGTAGGTTGGGTAACCGTTGGCAAACTCCACCGCGTAGAGCTGTTTGTTTTGGCCGTTGATCCAGAAGTTGTCCGGCTCGACTCTGGCGTCATTGACCATCATCTTCTTTTCACCGGTTTTCAGGTTGACCCGATACACGGCCTTGGGCTCATCTGCCTGGGAAGCGGCGGCATAGACGCTGTTGGGGTCTTCGGTGAAGGAGATTGGGGTAAAGTCCTTCAGGCCGATATTCAGCTTGTCGGTGTCAATCCATTCGCCTTCATTACGGTAGAAAATACGGGTGTTGTTGCTTCTGTCCTGACCGGCCACAAAGCGCACCTCACCGTCATCATCTGTCATGAAGCTGGCCATTCCTATGGGAGAACGGGTAATTTTCTTGCGAGTGCCGCGGTAGACATCAACCCGATAGACATCCTGCAACTGTTCGTAATCCAGGCTGCGACCGCCGTTCCAGGGGATGGCATTAACCAACATGTAACGGTCATCATCCGGCAAGGGATCGAGCACATAGGCAGTGGCCTGGATGGCGGTGTTTTTCTTCAAGTGGGAACCGGTTTGTTGCTGGCCCGAATTGTAACCGAACAGATAAGCAACCTTGGAGCCATCGGCATTCACCGCCATCAATTCACCATAGTAGAGCGGGCGATCATCCCAGCCCTTGAGGTATTCCTTGGCGACCACGACACGTTCATCGTTGACCCAGGTGTAACTGCCCACTTGGGCATTGCCCGGGAAGTAAACAATATGCTTGGCACTGAGGTCTTCAGTATTCAGGATCAGTAGCTTATCTTTTCCTTCGTGATTCATGATCACGCTGAGATAGTCACCGGAGGGGGAGATTTTCACATTGGTGTATTGCGCCCCCTGGCTGAAAATTTCTGCCGGCGTGGGCGTTTGATTACTCTGGGCCAGTGCGAGTGCGGGGGCCAGCAATAATATACCGGTCAACAAAGGTTGGAATTTCATTTTACATCCTTGTGTTTATTATAAGTAACCCATGTTTGTTCAATGTTAATTAAATGCTTGAGTTTGGACAAGGCTAAATCCATAAAAAAAGGACGGTTTTTACCGTCCTTTATCCCGAAAAAATAGGGTATTCAGCTCTGCAATAACTGGCTTTGAATAAACTGCCACTGCTCCTCGAAGTGAGCCGTTGGCTTGAGCTTGAATTCACTGCGAACAAACTGGGCAATGCGACCTTCGGCCACCGCCAACAGCAGATTTGCCAGAATGGCTTCATCCAGGGCGAATTTTTGCCCTTCTCGCAGGGACTTTTCCCGCAGGATCTGCTTTAGATGGGTTTCCAACTTGGCAAACAACAGATTGATCCGTTCTCTGAGACGCTCATTTTCGCCCAGCAGGGCATCACCGCTCAGAACCCGGGAGATCCCTGGGTTGCGCTCGGCAAACACCAATAACAGCTGCAGTGCCTGTTGGCAGCGTTTCATGGTGTCTTTCTCCTCATCCATGATGAGGTTGATGCGTGACAGCAGAGAGTCTTCAATAAACTCAATCAGGCCTTCAAACATCCGCGCCTTGCTGGGAAAGTGGCGATAGAGCGCCGCTTCCGACACGCCAACTTCCGAGGCCAACTTGGCAGTGGTAATCCTTTGCCCCGGATTGGTTTCCAGCATTCTGGCAAGGGATTGGAGTATGTGTTCACGACGATTGATTTTTTCTTTTACAGCCATGTTTCGCTCTGTCAGTGGCAGGGATTATTGAGTGCCTGAGTGACCGAAGCCACCCTCGCCTCTGTCCGAGGTGTCAAACTCATCCACCAGTTTGAACTGGGCTTGAACGACGGGCACAAACACCAATTGGGCCAAGCGGTCACCTATCTCCAGGGTGAAAGGTGTCTGGCTGCGGTTCCAGCAGGAAACCATCAGCGGGCCCTGATAGTCAGAGTCGATCAGGCCGACCAGGTTGCCGAGTACTATGCCGTTTTTATGGCCCAGCCCCGAGCGGGGCAGGATCACCGCCGCCAGAGAAGGGTCGGCCACGTGAACCGCAATTCCGGTCGGGATCAACACTGTTTCACCCGGGGCTATGGTGATGCTGGTGTCCAGCATGGCGCGCAGATCCATGCCGGCACTGCCTGGGGTCGCATAGCTTGGCAGCGGAAATTCACTGCCAATACGCGAGTCGAGAATTTTCAGTTCTATGGGTGTTTTCATGAGTGGTTTTTATGCTTCGCTATCAGGATCAGCAACTGTTTGGCCAGGCTCAACTTGTCGGTGGCCGGCAGTTCATCACAACCTGTTGCAGAAAATACTTTCAGAGCATTCCGGTCGGCATTGAAACCCTGACCCGGAACAGACACATCGTTGGCGGCAATCATATCGAGTTTCTTGCGCTTGAGCTTGTCACGCGCGTAGGTCTCCACTTCATGGGTTTCTGCCGCAAAACCCACGGTAAAGGGCCGGATAGAATGGCTGGCGACCGTGGCCAGAATATCCGGGTTACGCACAAGTGCCAATGCCATGGTTTCGGAAGATTTTTTTATTTTGGCTTCGGCGACATCGGCGACACGATAGTCTGCCACTGCGGCGCAGCCAATAAAAATATCCTGTTGTTCCACCCGTTGCATCACGGCATCGAGCATCTCTTTGGCCGATTGCACATCGACTCGAGTCACCCCTGCCGGGGTAGCCAAATTAACCGGGCCGCTGACCAGAGTCACTTCGGCGCCCATCTGCGCCGCCGCAGAGGCCAGTGCAAACCCCATCTTGCCTGAGCTGTGGTTGGAAATATAACGCACAGGATCTATCGCTTCGCGGGTCGGTCCGGCGGTGAGCAGCAACTTTTGGCCGGCCAACAGCTGTGGCTCAAAGCAAGCGGCGGCTCGCTGGGCGATATCATTGGGTTCCAGCATACGCCCCGGGCCGACTTCACCACAGGCTTGGCTACCGCTATCCGGGCCCCAGATACCATAGCCGCGCTCTGCCAGCACCTTGAGGTTCTCCTGGGTCGCTGCGTTTTGGTACATCTGTTGGTTCATCGCCGGGCAGAGCATCACCTTAGCCGCCGTTGCCAGGCAGGTGGTGGTGATCAGTTCATCGGCCATACCGGCACGAATGCGGGCCAACAGGTTGGCGGTAGCGGGGGCAATGATAACCAGATCGGCCCAGCGGGCCAATTCGATATGCCCCATGGCAGCCTCGGCCGCAGGATCCAGCAGATCTGAGGCCACAGGATGGCCGGATAACGCCTGCAAGGTCAGCGGAGTAATGAATTCCATGGCGCTCTGGCTCATGACGACCCTGACTTCGGCACCTCTGTCCTGCAGGCGCCGCACCAGATCGGCACTCTTGTAGGCGGCAATGCCACCGCCAATCCCCAAGAGGATTTTTTTATGCTTCAGGCTCATAGAGACAATCAACTGATGGTAATTGGCGGCTAAGATATCACAAAGCTCCCCCGACTTGGCAGGATGCAGCTTCAAAAATCTCGACCATAATTGAAACAAAGTATAGGGCACAGGGACGGGAGCCAAGGATGGGTATCAGAGACTGGCCTACAGGAGAGGGCCCAAGGGAAAAGTTGCTGCAGCAGGGAGCCAAGAGCCTGAGTGATGCCGAGTTACTGGCGGTCTTGCTGCGTAACGGCCTGGCGGGACAGAGTGCGGTCGAATTGGCCAGAGATTTGCTCGCGGCATTCGGCTCACTGCGGCAACTTTTGGTGGCACCGCTGAATCAAGTTGCCCGAATTCCGGGAATGGGACCGGTGAAATATACCCAATTGCAGGCCGCCGCCGAACTTTCGAGGCGAATTTCCCGGGAAAAGCTGCAAAGAGGGCCGGTTTTGACAAATCCGGATTTGACTCGCGACTATTTAATGAGACAATTAGCAGACCGTGCCACCGAGGTGTTTGCGATTCTGTTGCTGGACAGCCAGCACCGAGTAATCCAATTCGTGGAATTATTCCATGGCACCCTGGACTCTGCATCCGTCTATCCGCGAGAGGTGGTTAGACTGGTGCTGGAAAAACAGGCCGCGGCGGTCATAGTTTGCCATAATCACCCGTCCGGCGTGGCTGAGCCCAGCCAGGCTGACAGGCGAATTACTGAGCGGTTGAAATGTGCGCTCGCAACCATAGATGTTTCACTTCTGGATCATATGGTTGTAGGGGATTGCGAGATAGTTTCCTTCGCAGAACGCGGATGGATAGTTTGATCCATCGCTTGATCTTTCCTCAGTTATCCTGTATAACATGCGCCCTCTTTGTGCCTCGGGCGACGGCCATACGAGGCACATTAATGCTCGAGCGTTAAAATTGTTTTTTGGAGAAGATTGACATGTCAAGAGTATGCCAAGTTACTGGCAAGCGACCAATGGTTGGTAACAACCGTTCGCACGCAAAAAACGCAACTCGTCGTCGTTTTTTACCTAACCTGCAGAACCACCGTTTCTGGTTAGAAGACGAAAAGCGTTTCGTACAATTGCGCGTTTCTACCAAGGGTATGCGCATTATCGACAAGAAAGGTATCGAAGTCGTTGTTGCTGAACTTCGTGCCCGTGGCGAGAAGGTGTAATAGAAAATGGCTAAAGCTAAAGGAAATCGTGAGAAGATCAAGCTGGTTTCAAGCGCCAAGACTGGTCACTTCTACACTACCGACAAGAACAAGCGTAACATGCCTGAGAAAATGGAGATCAAAAAATTTGATCCCGTAGTTCGTCAGCACGTTATCTACAAAGAAGCCAAAATCAAGTAATCCACTTGGTATTTGAATTCTTGGAAAGCCCCT
This sequence comes from Shewanella indica, assembly GCF_033842865.1. Classification (NCBI taxonomy): domain Bacteria; kingdom Pseudomonadati; phylum Pseudomonadota; class Gammaproteobacteria; order Alteromonadales; family Shewanellaceae; genus Shewanella; species Shewanella indica. Next base: position 1,890,085 of record NZ_JAWXXR010000001.1, on the reverse strand, counting down.
CTAGCAGGGGCTTTTTTATATTCAACTTTCAGTCACATTGGCTATATCAAGACAATGCCATATCAGAAACTCTGGGTACTCTGTAGCCGTTTTTAATCAGTGTCATCAATCCTGGCCCTCATTGCCACCGCGCCCCGGTAGCAGAAAACAACTTCGGCCCCTGTTTAGCGCAACATGACACTCAGCTTAACCAAACACTGAATAGTACTTGCTGCACTTCCTTTCTCTGGCACAATGGCGGTTTGTCCGTTCCGATAAGGGTGTATTAATGAAATATGCAGCCGTCCCTTTGACCTCCCTGGCCATTTGTTGGCTGTTTCTGCTCAGCTTGCCGCTGGCGCTGTTTTCCCTGTCAGAGCCGCTCTTCCCCTGGCTCAATCTCGACAGTGCCGCCGCTCAGTTTTGGTACTGGTTAACCGTGTCCGGTTCGGCCCCCTGGGGCGTAAGCACTGTGTTGTTGGTGTTTGCCATCAGCTTTTTTATCCTGCCGAGGGGCAGCTGGCTGAAGATGATGTTCTGCACTTCGCTGGGCTTGGTGCTGTGTTTGTTGCTCAATGAACAGCTCAAGCTGGTATTTGCCGAATCACGGCCCTATATCGAATGGCTGTCCCACCAGCAGCATCTGGATATCAAGGAGTTCTACAGCATAGACAAATATGCCCGCAGGGAGCTGTTGGCCCAGGTTCTTCCCGGGGTATCACCGCTGGATATGCCGATCTCGACACAGATCCAGCGCCACTGGCAGATAGAAACAGGGTTCTCCTTTCCCTCCGGCCATACCATATTTGCCGTGACCCTGACTATGTGCAGCAGTTTCTTTCTGCTAAGGCACAACAATCTCTGGCTTCCGGCGCTGCTTATCTGCTGGGCGCTGTTGATGGGGCTGAGCCGTATGTTGCTGGGAATGCACTGGAGTGTCGATGTATTAACCTCGACCCTGCTGGGAGGAATATTGTCGGCCTTGACTATCTATGTCGGCAGTCACAGCTATCGCCGCCTGGAACCTTGGTTTAACGGGGCTGTGAGTAAAGGCTAAAACGAAAACGCCCCGTCATTAGGCGGGGCGTTTATCTAAAGATCAGTTAAGCACTTCGGCCAGAGCCCGCAGGCAAAGGGCAACATTTTCCCGTCTGGCACCGTAACCCATCAGGCCGATACGCCAAGCCTTTCCGGCCAAGGCGCCGAGGCCGGCACCTATCTCCAGATTATAATTATCCAACAGCTGCTTTCTCACGGCGCCATCGTCGACACCTTGCGGGATATAAACTGCGTTGAGCTGCGGCAAGCGGCTCTGCTCGGCCACCACAAATTCTAGCCCCATGGACTCAAGCCCCTGACGCAGCAAAAGGTGCATCTCCCGGTGGCGCTGCCAGGCATTTTCCAGCCCCTCTTCGGCCAGTAACCGCAGCGCTTCGTGCAGCGAGTACAGGGCATTAACCGGCGCTGTGTGGTGATAACTGCGCTTGCCATCACCGCTCCAATACCCCATCACCAGAGACTGATCCAGGAACCAGCTCTGCACCGGGCTCTTGCGCGCCTTGAGTTTAGCGACGGCGGCCGGAGAGAAGGACACTGGGGACAAACCCGGCACACAGGAGAGGCACTTCTGACTGCCGGAATAGATGGCATCTATGCCCCAATCATCGACTCTGAGCTCGACGCCTCCGAGGGAAGTTACGGCATCGACAATCGACAGACAGCCATGCTCACGCGCCAGGGCGCACAGCGTTTTGGCGTCGGAAAGCGCGCCGGTGGAGGTTTCGGCGTGCACAAAGGCCAGGAAGGCGGCATCGGGATGCGCCTTCAGCGCAGCTTCCACCACTTCTGGGTCAACCGCTGTGCCCCATTCGAAATCCAGCATCACCGCCTCGGCGCCAATCCGCTCGACGTTCTGGCGCATTCTGTCGCCAAACACCCCATTACGGCAGACAATCACCTTTTCGCCCGGCTCCACCAGGTTAACGAAACAGGTCTCCATACCGGCGCTGCCCGGGGCAGAAACCGCTATAGTCATCTCGTTGCGGGTTTGAAACGCATATTGAATGAGACTCTTGAGCTCATCCATCATGGCCACAAACAGAGGATCCAGATGCCCAACCGTCGGCCGCGACTGCGCCGCCAATACCTGAGGATAGACATCCGAAGGGCCGGGGCCCATCAGGATCCGGCGGGGAGGGTTAAAAGCGCTAACCGAGGGTGCAGCAAACATCTTGGCTCTCCTTACAAGAGGTTTCAGGGTACGGATTAGAATAATAACTCAAGACCATAGCATAAAACTGACCGCCGGACTGCCCCTGCTTTTGGCGAAGACAGTCGACCTTAATCCTTTCAGGATCTCACTGGCCTGGGCGCGCCAGAAACAGCCGGTAAGCGGGGTTATCCGTTTCGTCCTGACAGACAAACCCCAACTCATCCAGAAACTGATCAAAGGCGGCTTCATCGGCCTTGGGCACTTCAAAGCCGGCCAGCACCCGCCCAAAGGCGGCGCCATGGTTGCGATAGTGAAACAAACTGATGTTCCACTTACTCTTTAATGTCGTGAGAAACTGCAGCAAGGCTCCGGGATGCTCCGGGAATTCAAAGCTGAGCAGTTTTTCTTCCAAAGGCTCGGGTGGCAAGCCGCCCACCATATAACGCACATGCAGTTTGGCCGCCTCATCGGCAGATAGATCCTGCACCGCAAAACCGGCACTCTCCAGAGATGAGATAATCGCCTGCAGCTCGCTGACACCTTCGCTAAGACGGATCCCGGCAAAGACCACGGCGCGATCGCGCCCGCTGAAACGATAGTTGAACTCTGTCATCACCCGCCGCTCCAGCAGTTCACAAAAATGCAGGAAGGAACCCGGCCTTTCCGGAATGGTCACTGCCAGTACCGCCTCTTTATGCTCGCCCAGCTCGCAGCGCTCGGACACATATCTCAGGCTGTGAAAATTGACATTGGCTCCGCTGAGAATCGCCGCCAGTTTCTCGCCCTTGCCCTTGTCACCGACATACTTTTTCAGCCCGGCCAGCGACAAAGCACCGGCAGGTTCGGCAATGGCGCGGGTATCCTCAAAGATATCCTTGACCGCGGCGCAGATTTCATCCGAGCTGACAGTCACCACCTCATCGACATATTCCCGCGCCAATCGAAAAGGCTCCTGACCTATACGCTTAACCGCCACCCCATCGGCAAACAAACCCACCTGCTCCAGCGTCACAGGTTCATCCGCTTCCAGCGCTGCCTTGAGACAGGCGGCATCTTCCGGCTCGACGCCGATGATCTTCACCTCGGGCATCACTGCTTTGTAGTAGGCGGCAATGCCGGCGATTAAGCCACCGCCACCCACTGGCACAAACACCACTTCAAGATCTCTTTGCTGCTGCAGCATCTCCTGGGCAACCGTGCCCTGCCCGGCGATCACCGCCTCATCATCGAAGGGGGGAATAAACACCCGCCCCTCATCCTGGGCCAGCGACATGGCATACTGATTGGCCTGATCGAACGACTGCCCATGAAGCACCACATTGCCGCCGAGGCGGCGCACCGCATCTATCTTGATGTCCGGAGTGGTGGTTGGCATCACTATCACGGCGTCGACCCCGCGACTCGAAGCCGACATGGCCACACCCTGGGCATGATTACCGGCCGAGGCACATACTACTCCGTTTTCGCACTCAGCGGGGCTCAAGGCGGCGATGCGGTTATAGGCGCCGCGCAGCTTGAACGAGTGTACCGGTTGCATATCCTCGCGTTTGAGAAACACCTGGCAGCCCAAACGGGCCGACAACTTGTTCAGACTCGACAGCGGGGTAACCCGCGCCACATCATAGACATGGGACAAGAGGATCTTCTGCAGATAATAGTTGGCCAGCGACAGCTGACTCTTGGATGCCAGCGCCAACATACTAGCCCTCCAACTTAGTGCGATCGCGCACGGCGCCCTTGTCGGCACTGGTGGCCAACATGGCATAAGCCTTAAGCGCCAGCGACACAGGGCGTACCCGCGCCAACGGCTTCCAGGCCAAAGGCCCCTTGGCCTGCATCGCCTCACGGCGCCGGGCAAGCTCTGCATCACTCAGCTTAAGCGTGATGCTGCGGGCCGGGATATCGATTTCAATGGCATCGCCATTTTCAATCAAGGCGATAGTGCCCCCTGAGGCGGCTTCCGGTGACACATGGCCTATGGACAGCCCAGAGGTACCGCCGGAGAAGCGGCCATCTGTGATTAAGGCGCAGGCCTTGCCCAAACCGCGGGACTTGAGGTAACTGGTGGGATAAAGCATCTCCTGCATGCCAGGGCCACCTTTGGGGCCTTCGTAGCGAATAACCACCACATCCCCGGCGACCACTTCACCGCCGAGGATCCCGGCAACGGCCTCGTCCTGGCTCTCATATACCCTGGCCACGCCCTTGAACCTCAGGTTGGATTCATCCACCCCGGCGGTTTTCACTATGCAGCCATGCTCGGCCAGATTACCGGACAGTACCGCCAAGCCCCCTTCCTGACTGAAAGCAAACTCGCGGCTGCGGATACAACCTTCACGGCGATCTGTATCCAGTGATGGCCAGCGGCAATCCTGGCTGAAGGCCTGGGTAGTAGGGATCCCCGCGGGGCCGGCGCGGAAGAAGTCTTTTACTTTCGCAGACTCGGTGCGCATCACATCATAATTGGCCAACACAGACTCAAGCGAGCCATCATCGGACGCCACATGATTAACATCCGTGTGCAATAAACCGGCGCGTTCCAGCTCACCCAAGATCCCCATTACGCCACCGGCTCTGTGGACATCTTCCATATGGTATTTAGGGGTCGAAGGTGCCACCTTGCAAAGGTGCGGCACCTTGCGGCTGAGGCGGTCGATATCTGTCATGGTGAAATCCACTTCGGCTTCCTGAGCCGCAGCCAACAGGTGCAGCACAGTGTTGGAAGAACCGCCCATGGCGATATCCAAGGTCATGGCATTCTCGAACGCCTTGAAGTTGGCAATATTGCGCGGCAATACCGAGGCATCATCATCCAAGTAGTAACGCTTGGCCAGCGCCATCACTCTTCTGCCCGCCTCCAAAAACAGTTCGCGCCGGTCGCTGTGGGTCGCCAACATGGAGCCGTTGCCCGGCAGCGACAGCCCCAACGCCTCGGTCAGGCAGTTCATCGAGTTAGCGGTAAACATGCCGGAGCAACTGCCACAGGTTGGGCAGGCGCTGCGTTCGATTTTCTCGCTGTCGGCATCGGATACCCTGTCATCGGCCGCCGCCACCATCGCATCCACCAGATCCAGCTTGATAAGCTTATCGGACAGTTGGGTCTTGCCCGCTTCCATAGGCCCGCCGGAGACAAATACCACAGGGATATTGAGCCGCAGCGCCGCCATCAACATGCCGGGGGTGATCTTGTCGCAGTTGGAGATACACACCAGAGCATCGGCGCAGTGAGCATTGACCATATACTCGACGCTGTCGGCAATCAGTTCACGGGAAGGCAGGGAATAGAGCATGCCGCCATGACCCATGGCGATGCCGTCATCGACCGCTATGGTGTTGAACTCTTTGGCGATGCCACCGGCCTCTTCGATGGCCGATGCCACCAGAGAGCCCATGTCTTTCAGGTGTACATGACCGGGAACAAACTGAGTGAAGGAATTGGCAATGGCGATAATGGGCTTACCGAAGTCGCCTTCCTTGACCCCTGTGGCACGCCAAAGGGCTCGGGCTCCGGCCATGTTGCGGCCTTCGGTACTGGTTGCTGATCTGAGTTTGGGCATTGCTCAATTCCTTACGCTTATTCTGATGATTCTTGGTTAGCCGTTGACGGTACGGGAGAGGCTGCTTGCGGGCCGCACAGTGCAGCGGGCCACGTCTACCAGCTTAGTCAACTGACGACTCAGCAGCTCTATGGCTCTGTCACTGTCGACCGCCATTGCCAGCTGCAGGCGCTGATCCTCGGCCAGTGTCATATGCATATCGCGGACGGTAAAGCCGCGGTGACGGGTTACCCGCAATACACGTTCCAGCACTTCGGGGCGTTGTTCCAGGGTCAATTCCAGATTATGGATCATGATCGCTTCTCCGTTTGTTCCATCATTTCACAGTTGGAGGCGCCGGGGGGAACCAGCGGCCAGACATTAAAGGCATCGTCTATGGCGACGTGCAGCAGGAAGGGGCCTTTGGCACTGAGCATCTCATCCAGTGCCTGCTCAACCTCATCGGCCGAGTAGATGGTGCGTCCGGGGATATCGAAGGAGGACGCCAGGGTAACAAAATCGGGGTTATCGGACAGGTCGGTTTCGCTGTATCTCTCTTCAAAAAACAGCTGTTGCCACTGTTTCACCATGCCCAACTTCTGGTTATCTATCAAAAGTATCTTCACCGGCAGTTTACGACGCTTGATGGTGGTCAGCTCCTGCACATTCATCATGAAAGAACCATCGCCGGAAACCGTGACCACAGTGGCATCCGGCCTTGCCATCTGCGCGCCTATGGCCGCCGGCAAGCCAAAGCCCATGGTGCCAAGCCCGGCACTGGAAAGATGATCTTCCGGGCGGCGAAAGTGCATATGCTGGGCAACCCACATCTGGTGCTGGCCGACATCACAGCTCACCACAGAGTCACTCGGCAGCTTGTTGGCCAGACGGCGCAACATGGCTGGCGCATAGATGAGTGAGCCTGGGTGGGCGTAATCCCACTGGTGCAGCGTCCGCAGGTGCTCGACTTCCGCCTGCCAGGGTGCTATCTGCAGCGCTTGCGGCGCCAGTTGCGTCAATATGCTTCTTAAGTCCCCATCCATGGCCACATCCGGCTGGCGCAGTTTGCCAAGTTCGGCGGCATCGATATCCAGGTGGATCACCTTGGCCTTGCTGGCAAAGCTCTCCAACCTACCCGTGACCCTGTCATCGAAACGGGCACCGATCACCAGCAGCAGATCGCACTGCTGCACCGCCAGATTGGCGGCCTTGTTGCCGTGCATCCCCAGCATGCCCAGGTAACCTTGAGTGCCGTGGGCTATGGCGCCCAGCCCCTTAAGCGTTGCCACCGAAGGAATACCGCTGCGCTGAATAAAGGCCCGCAGCGGCTCTACTGCGCCCGCCATACCGACGCCGCCACCGACGTACAACATGGGTTGGCGCGCAGCCGCCAGCAAGGCGTTGGCTTCTGCCAAAGCCGCCTGGTCCAGCTCAGGCTCATCGGGCACCGCCTGCAGCGGCGCCTTGTATTCCACTTGAGCAAGCTGGATGTCTTTGGGGATATCCACCAACACAGGACCGGGACGGCCGGAGGCGGCGATTTCGAAGGCGCGGTACAGGGTAGCAACCAGTTCCTCGGCGCGGGTCACCATAAAACTGTGTTTGGTACATGACAGGCTCATGCCCAGCACGTCCATCTCCTGAAAGGCATCTGTGCCTATCACAGAGGTGGAAACCTGGCCCGTGATGGCCACCAGCGGCACTGAGTCCAGCAGCGCATCGGCCAAGGCGGTGATCAGATTGGTCGCCCCCGGGCCCGAGGTAGCCAGGCAGACGCCCGTCTTGCCGCTTGAGCGGGCATAACCGACGGCGGCGAAGGCGGCGCCCTGTTCATGACGGGAGAGCAGATGTTCGATCTGGCTGTCGTAGAGAGCATCGTAGATAGGCATGATGGCTCCGCCGGGATAACCAAAAACCGTGTTCACCCCATGGGCGGCCAATACCTTGATAACTGCTTCACTGCCGCTGATCTTCTGCCCTTGTTCCATCTTGTTATCTCGCCTATTTTTGCTGCTGTTTAAGTTTTCAATGGCCCTGAAACGACAAACCCCCCGGTCCTTTCGGAGCGGGGGGTTTGTTTGCAATTTCTGACCCTATCTGGTCTGTCGTCGCGCCACGAGCCGCCCCCGCTGTGATGGAATAATCACGACGGTAATAATCACGAGGAGGAGCTTGGCGCTTAAGTTAAACATTTCTCAGACAGTTTCCTGTATTCAATTTATCTGCTTGGCGAGCCCTTTGGCGGCGCACTTATTAACCATTACCATAAAGTGTTTTCAGAACACAACAAAAAAATTCACAACCTGAAAATCTTCCAACTTGGCCTGGCTATGGCACCCTCGCCAATGGCTCGCCTAAACAGCTTGATTGCCGCCGGCGGCAATCAAGCTGACGTTTACGTCAATCTTGCAGGTTTATCCTTTTCATTTCAGTCATGTAACCGCGAAGTTCGGCACCGACATACTCGACGGCCGTATGGCGAATCGCTTCGTTGACCTCGATCAGACGCAGATTATCGACCCCATTGCCCGAATCCTTGAGACCGGCGCCCAGGACCTCGGGAGAGAGGGCGTTGACATAGTCACGCAGCAGCGGCACGGCGGCATGGTTAAACAGGTAACAGCCATATTCGGCGGTATCCGAGATCACTACGTTCATCTCATAGAGGCGTTTACGGGCTATGGTGTTGGCAATCAGCGGCGTCTCATGCAGCGACTCGTAATAGGCCGACTCTTCGATGATCCCGGCATCCACCATGGTATCGAACGCCAGTTCCACCCCGGCCTTGATCATGGCCACCAGCAAGATCCCCTTGTCGAAATAGGTCTGCTCATCTATCTGCTCGGCGCAGGTCGGCGCCTTTTCAAAACCTGTGTTATTGGTCTCTTCACGCCAGCGCAGCAAATTGGCGTCGTCATTGGCCCAATCGGCCATCATGGTGGCGGAAAACTCGCCGCTGATGATGTCGTCCATATGTTTTTCAAACAGCGGGGTCAGCAACACCTTAAGCTCTTCGGCAATTTCAAACGCCTTGATCTTGGCCGGGTTGGACAGGCGATCCATCATATTGGTGATACCGCCATGCTTGAGCGCCTCTGTGATGGTTTCCCAGCCCTGCTGGATAAGCTTGGCGGCATAACCCGGCTCAACGCCATCGGCCACCATCTTGTCGTAACCCAAAATCGCCCCTGTCTGCAGCATGCCGCAGAGAATGGTCTGCTCGCCCATCAGATCAGACTTCACCTCGGCGATAAACGAGGAGTGCAGCACGCCGGCACGATCGCCGCCGGTAGCACTGGCATAGGCCTTGGCGATCTCCAGACCGTCGCCATTGGGATCGTTCTCAGGATGCACGGCGATCAGTGTCGGTACCCCAAAGCCACGCTTGTATTCCTCACGCACTTCGGTACCTGGGCACTTGGGCGCCACCATGATGACAGTGATGTCCGGCCGCACCTGCATCCCCTCTTCCACTATGTTGAAACCGTGGGAATAGGACAGGGTCGCACCTTGTTTCATCAAGGGCATTACCGCATTGACCACAGGAGTGTGCTGCTTGTCCGGTGTCAGGTTCAGTACCAGATCGGCTGTGGGGATCAGCTCTTCGAAGGTGCCCACCTTGAAACCGTTTTCGGTGGCCCGCTGCCAGGAAGCACGTTTCTCGGCTATGGCTTCACTGCGCAGGGCATAGGCGATGTTCAGCCCTGAGTCACGCATGTTCAACCCCTGATTGAGCCCCTGGGCACCACAGCCAAGGATGACAATATTCCAGTCCTTGATATAGTCACAGCCGTTTTCAAACTCGCTGCGCTCCATAAAACGGCACTGGCTCAGCTGTGCCAATTGCTGCCGCAGATTCAGGGTATTGAAGTAATTTGCCATCTTAGCCACCTGTTTAACCAAATTCCTGGGACCAAGCCGAAACGGCTCAGTGATGCAAATCACTATAGCCCATGGTTTAAATTGCTTGAAATGATATATTCGGCATGTCATGTTGCACAAAACGCAACAACAAAAGAGGCAAAACGGCATGGATATTCGGGCGATAAAACTCTATCTGGATCTCTGCGACACCCTGCATTTTTCCCGCACCGCCACCCGGATGCATGTCAGCCCTTCAACCTTAAGCCGCACCCTGCAAAGGCTGGAAGATGAAGTGGGCAGCAAGCTGCTGGAGCGGGACAACCGCAGCGTCACCCTGACCCACGCTGGCGAAGCCTTTCGCCGCTTCGCCAGCCAGACATTGACTCAGTGGCAGGAACTGCGCCGCGAGCTGGATCCGCAGCAAAAGCTGCTGAGGGGCACGCTGCAACTCTATTGCTCGGTCACGGCAGCCTATAGCCACCTGCCGGCCCTATTGGATAAGTTTCGCCGCCAGCAGCCCCTGGTCGACATCAAACTCACCACGGGTGATGCCGCCGATGCGGTACAGGAAATTCAGCAGCAGAGGGCGGATATCGCCATCGCCGCTCTGCCGCAGGACTTTCCGCCGAGTCTGCACTTTGCCCCCATAGGAGAGGTGCCACTGTCGATTATCGCGCCCACCATCAACTGTCAGTTGCAGTCGCTGCTGGCGCAAAATCCTATTCCCTGGGAGCAACTGCCCTTTATCGTGCCCGACCACGGCCCCGGGCGTTTACGGGCCGAGCGCTGGTTCAAGGCGATGGGGATCAAAGCCAATATCTATGCCCAGGTATCGGGCCACGAGGCGATAGTGCCCATGGTGGCTCTGGGCTGCGGTGTCAGCATCACTCCGGATGTAGTGGTAGCCAACAGTCCACTGGGCGAGAGGATAAAAACCCTGGCCTCACCGGCCGAGATAGCCCCTTTTGAGCTGGGGTGCTGCTGCAAGGCCAAGCGGCGCCAGGATCCCTTGGTAAGTGCGTTTCTGGAAGTGATTTAGCTAAGGCTTGGAAAGTCGGGCGGGCTTTACCACTTATAACTGAGCCCTATGCAAAATGCTTAACTCAGTCGATGGTCTTTATGCCACGCCCTTCGAGCTTACCTTAAATATCGAGTGACTCTTCATCCTTGGGCAGTTGATCTTCCTGAGGCAAGAGGCGGGTGACCAGCAACTGGTCAACCTTGTAGGCATCTATATCCACCACCTCAAACTTATAACCTGCGTAGTTAACCGAGTCGGTACGCTTGGGGATCTTGCGTAACGTATACATCATAAAACCGGCTATGGTTTCATAGTTTTGGTTTTGCGGAAACTCCTCAATACCAAAGGCACGCATCACGTCGGTTATCGGCGTCACCCCGTCCACCAGCCAGGAATTGGCGTCACGGGGCACTATCTGTTCTTCACTTTCATGCAGCGACCAGGCGCCCATTACCGCACTTTGCAGATCGTCAGTGGTCACAATCCCCACCACCAAAGCGTATTCATTCATCACCACCGCAAAGTCGGCCCTGTGATGACGGAAATATTCCATGGCCTCCGACAGACTCAGGGTGTCGGGAATAATCAGGCAGTTGCGCACTAACGAGGTATCTTTCAAATCTATCTTGCGGCCGTTGATCACCCGCAGCAGCAGTTCCTTGGCGTCCACCACACCTTTGATATTGTCCAGCTGACCATCACACACCAAAAACTTGTTGTGCGGATCCTCGGCGATTTTTTTCTTGATAGCGTCTTCATCATCCTGCAACAGGAAATACACCAGGCTCTCACGGGCGGTCATCGCCGAGGTGACGCTGACAGATTGCATCTCAAATACATTCTCGATCATCTGCTGCTCGCCCTTATCCAGCACACCGGCCTCGGCACCGGCATCCATAATGGCGTAGATATCATCAGGGGTGATTTCATCATTGCGGGCAGTAGGTATCTGCAGCAGTTTGAAGATACCGTTGGCCATGCCATTGAATACCCATACAAAGGGGCGCAGCAAGGCAATACAGATAAGCATGGGGTTTACCAAGTTAACGGCCACTTTCTCCGGTAAGGCCATGGCAACCCGTTTGGGCATCAGGTCGGCGATCAGAATAAACAGACTGGTCACCAATACGAAAGACAACACAAAGCTTACCTGTCCTACCCAGGGCGGCGGAACCACATGGGCCAAAGCTGCCGCAAAATAAGGGGTAAAAGCAGACTCACCGACTATACCACCCATGATGGCAACGGCATTGAGACCAATCTGCACTACGGTGAAAAAACTGCCCGGAGTGGTTTGCAGCGCCAACACTTTTTCGGCGCGCAAATCTCCCTCATCGGCCATCTGTCGCAAACGGATTTTACGGGAAGCGGCCAGGGCAATTTCAGACATGGAAAAAAAGCAGCTGGTTCCGATCAGGCAAAAGATAATCACCAAATTATCGAATAAACTCATACAACACCTTAGGTTAGTTACAAAGCGCTTCTATGCCGTGCCCTTATATCCAGGCCTGAATGTGGAGTGACTGGGAGGTCTAAAGGCGAACTGGTTACCGGTACGGGTACTAAACTGGCGAATTGAGTGGCTTTGCTATACTCCAAGAAACCCATTGCAGGCTTCTTCTACCGGAATGAAGTTCACATTATATCCGTTTGCCGCATTTTTGACAGTGATGCTTATCTCACCGGTCTCCAACGCAAAAGATGAGCTTAACGGCATACCATTAAAAATATGTGTCGAAGAGTCCGAATTTCCACCCTTCAATTACTTTTCCAGAATAGATGGCCGTAAGTCCCATAACAGTGACGGCTATGATATTCAGCTGCTTTATCGACTGTTTACGCCACCGCGTTGGCAGTTACACATCATCGCCCTTCCCTGGCCAAGGTGCATGTTGGAAGTGGAATTGGGCAAGATAGATGCCGCCATGAGCGCCTCAGCCAACCCAGAGCGACGGCGTAAGTTCCTGCTATCGCGCTCCTATTACCACCTCACCCCTGGGGTGGTGTTTCTCAAACAGCGCTTCCCAAAGGGTCTAAAATTCAACTCGCTGACGGAGCTAACGCGGATAGGCACAGTTTGTGGCATTCGCGGCTTCAATTACCATCACTTCGGTTGGAACAACTCTCTGCCACTGTCTTTGAGCAAAGATCTGCCGTTGATCCCCGAGTTACTGCAACGGGGCAGATGTGACTTCTTTCTGGCACGGCTGGAGGTTTTCAGCGGCACCTTAAAGCTGATGAAGCGCAATCCCCAGGACTTTGGGTTAGCAACGCAAGCGGTTCCCCACACCCGGCCAGAACCCTTCTATATGCTGGTATCCAGACAAAGCCCACACAAGATGGCACTGCTTGAAGAGTTCAATAGCGGCGTCACCCTACTGGAAAAAAGCGGCGAGTTGCAACTGTTACTGCAAGCCTTCACAGACCACTGAATTCCAGGCTATTGCGCAATACACCAATTATTACGTCCTTGATGTTTAGCCTGATAGAGCGCCTTGTCTGCCAGCCGAATAACCTCACTCAAATCCCGTGTATTCGGGGTCAGGAGTGCCAATCCAAGACTGATAGTGACTATACCTGCGGGTGCTGAGCCATGAGTAATTTGCAATTCCCGAACCTGAGTCAACAAGGTTTCGGCAACACCCTCAGCTTGCCTGCGGTCGACTCCCGGCAACACCAAGGCAAATTCTTCGCCGCCGACTCTGGCCAGCAAGGCGCGTTCAGGAAGAGCTTTACGCATGGCCTGCGCCAAACGCTGCAATACCCGGTCACCGGCCGGATGGCCAAAACAATCGTTAAAAGCTTTAAAGTGATCGACATCCAGCATTATCAAGGCGCCCCCCTCTTCCGAAGCCAGCAAGCACGCCAGAGATTCGGTAAAGGGACGTCGGTTGGCCAATCCAGTTAGCTCATCTGTTTCCGAAAGCTGTTTAAGTTTGTGATTCAGCCCCAACAGCTCACGTTGCAGCCCCAACATCTGTAAATCCCTGCGCTCCCTGACCAGGAGCTCGTTGAGCGCAGCGGCAAACTGAGTCAACATGGCACGGCGGGATTGAGGCCAAAGTTTTGGAGATTGACTATTGCTTAGCGACAAAATCCCCAGCAAGTCTTGCCCATCTGTGATGGCAAACAGCGCCAGGGAACGTAACTGCAACTGTTTGAGTAACCTATATTCGGCGCTATCGTCAGATTGTAGATTTTCCACATCCTCCACGATAATCATATGTCTGGTGTTGAGTTGCTCAGCAAAGCGATTCAACTCACTGATATCTATGTAACTTGAAGAATGAGGCTTCCCCCGACGACTCCAGACGCTACGATAACAGAGTTGTTGTTCTTTGATCTCCAGCAAGGTAACCCGCTCGACGGCAAACAACTCGGCAATCTGACGACCTACATCGGCCAAAGCCTGATCGACATCCCCTGGCTGTACCTTCAGAAACTGCAATGATAGATCCGCCAATAACTCATTGGCTCTGGCCTGCCAAGCCAGTTCTTTATGGCTAAATTCCACCTGCTCGGACAATTGCCTTTGCCCTCGAGTCAAATGCCTCTGCTGCCAGCGTTTGCGAGCAAAGTCGGTTCTAATACGTCGGTACATCTGCTCTATGGCGCGGGCCACGCTGCCAATTTCATCTTGATTTGCCGCCCCTACCTCATTAGGTAAGGGCACTTTTCGCGGTTGTCCCAAATCGATACGATTGACGTATGCGGCCAGCGCCGCCAATCTTCCGGTAACCAGACTGCGCACCAGAGTCAGAATCACGTAGATCATCAGCAGGGTTTTCAAGCCATTACCCACGACTATCAGGATCATCTGCCGCCACAACTCATAATAGAGCTGGTTGCGGCTGCGTTGAACCTTAAGCTCACCTATCTGTTGCTGACGGTAGATTATTGGAAACAAAAAGGTTTCATTATCCTGGGCCTGATTATTTCCCACTTGCAGGGTAATCCCATCGACACTGGACAAAGACGCGCCGGAGACATAAGGCTGCATGCCTATGCCAATCAGTATATCCCGCAGCAACTTATGGTCCACATCCCAAATGGCCTGTGCAATACCGGGCAGATTGGCTTCGACATATTCATTTAGCCTACGATTACCGCCCTCAACACCATCCTGATAGTTCCAGAACAACTGGGCCACCATGGTCATCAAGGCAAAGAATGAACTGACACCTATGATAACCAAGGTCATCTTGTGACTGATGACAGAACTTTGCTTCAATGCGTTACTTCCGATGTCTGTTGGTACCAAGCGAGCAGTGCCCGCCAGTTTCGTTGCTCTAGCAGATTGAAAGGTTCTGTGCCCGGAACCAACAGCCTGAACATTGAGGAGACCTCCTCATTCCAAGGCTTAGCCTCACTGTCGTCGCGAATGCGCCTGAGCGCCTCGGCTCCTGCCAGCAAATGACCGCCGCCCAGGACACTGACTCGCCCCTGGCTACGCCAATCAAGCACCTTGGAGGAAGTATTGATACTGGCAATGAATATATCCTCTCCTGGCCTGAGTCCCTTTTCCTCCAGCGACGCAATAGCACCAAAGGCCATGTGATCATTGGCGGTCCAGATCCCTTTCAGCTCCGGGTAACGTTTCAGCAGAATTTCTGTTTGCGTCTTGGCTCTTTGCTCTTGCCAATGACCGTAGACGACTTGTAATGGCTCTACCCCTCTTTCTCTGAAGCCATTTATTGCCCCTTGAGTCCGGGCTATAGATGCTGGCGTTCCCTTATCGCCGGAAATCAGCAGCACTTGTTGCGTCCCTGGCCCCACCTGCTGCAACAAGGCCTGCGCAGTAAGAAAGCCTATCCGTTCATTGTCAGGGATCAAAGGCGGCAACAGATGCTGTCGCCAGTAAGGCTGTTGTTGCAACAAATGACGCACCTCGGGAGCCACATCATTGAGCAACAAAAGAGTCTTAACAGGCAAACCTTCAAAGGCAGCCAACATTTTTACGGCAACATTTTTTTCATTAACCAAAATAATGTATTGAGGTAACTGTTTACGGGTAGCCAATTCTTGTGCCAAAGCTATCATCCGAAAATGATCCCTATTGGCATGCAATATTTCCAACTCAATATTTAGCTCGGTAGCTGCTGTCAACATAAGGCTGTCTATATCGCCCCAGAAACTTTCCTGAGCAGAACCTGGATTAATAAAGCTCACCCGTATCGGATGAGATTGAGCCAAAGGCTTGGCAGGATAAACCAGAAAAACAGTTAGCCAAGGTAGGATAAACAAAAGAAGTTTACGTCGTGGTATGAAGCTATCTCCCCACGACGTATTAAGTAGATTCAACAGCAAGGTATCCATCCCCCAGGCAAACAACACATCTCGTATACCGGGGAATTAAAACACAAATGAGCTACTTTTGTGGAGATTAATTAACCTGTGGCAAACTTTCCAAAGGCTGATAACCCATTTCATTGAGTTGATCATTAACGCAAGTCAGCAGATACTCCTGACGCTCTTCGACTGGAACCGCGTCTTCATCAGCCATCTGCAAACAGGCTTGCAGCAGTTGTTGAACGTCGGTTTCACTGGCTTGAGGCAATGCTTTTTCTTCATCGACAGCCAAAACAGCACCACTGAGTAACATACCGGCCAACAGTAAAGTTAAGCTTTTCATCTGGTTTCCTTGTGTGAGTAAAGTGTCGTTTCGCGGAACGGCACAGAGAAGTCTCACACAATCTATCAGTAGATTTTACATTCAGATAACGAGAAATTTTTGCCGTGACAGTGACCTTTTTTATCCAATCGACAACCAGGAAAGATGAAAACAAGCCCCTGAAGGACTTATTCGCACTTTTCCCTAAGTCTTCTATCTCTAGTCATCGCAATAAAGCATGTGTCTTTAGACGTATTGGAAGGAGCTCAGTTGGTACTGAAAAGAAGTATCCCTGTAAACCGTCATAAGGCACAAACTCCATCGCCAAAAACTGGTCCAAGCTCTCGACCTTTTCAACAATCACTTTCAGTAAGGCTTTATCCTTCAACTGATAGACATGCTCAATAAAATCGGCTCTTATCTTCTCAGAGCACTCAAAACCATTAGGCAAGATCAATTTAATATAATCAACACAGCCAGTACCTATCCAACCCTGTCTTAGATCTCCTTCAGGCTCAAAATCATCCAAAGCTATTTTTAGTCCTCTATCATGCAGCTTTGCCACACTAATAAAAGCCGGGTGAGCGCAATCCGAATTCAAACGTTCAGTTATCTCAATAACCAATTCAATATCCTGTTGCTTCAATGTATCATTTAGCCAAACCAGTTCAGCTTCCAATGCCATTATCACCCTGGCTTCAACATTAATAAACAAACGTTTTATTTTACGCCCTGTCAAAGCCAATACATCAAGATTCCTATAATCAATCACAGCTAACTGGTGCAACTGCTCCAATGATAAACTTAATAGCTCTTTACACTTTAAATTTTGATAAAAAAATTCAACATTCTTGTGCTGCATTCCTGGCCTAAATAAAACTTCATATGCAACACTCTTTATACATCCATTAACCTCTCTGGCAACTATTTCTTGTAAATGAGCCTGTGTCAAAGGTTTACAATCCGCTTGAAAGAGAGATTCTTCTTTAGAAAAACCGTTATGACTCACATGGATATTGCTGCTTCTCTGCTGCATTAACATACACCCTCCTTAGACAACAGGAATCAACTCCCACAAACAAGATGACACCCTGTAAGATCAATAACATTAGCCCGGTAATCAGGAGGCTCTCACCAAAGCCATTGTTTATACAGTTATAAAATCTAATAAATAAACCAAAATGGACAAGGACACAGAAACCAATAATTGTCACAACAAAACAACAGGTTGCAACATTAACATTTCGTTGATTAACAAATTATAAACTGAAACGCTGGATTTTTTATCACTTATTATTAGAATGAAAACATGTAGGCGGCTAGGTTGAAGCCAAAAATCAGTAGGATCCAAGATGGACACCACCAAAGGAAGGGAACACATCACTGTTCGCCAAAACAACGGCAATCCAACCATAAGCACAAACACCAGAAGATATAAGTGTTCGACTCCGGAGTTTTATATATTAAAAGAAATGTATAACAACAAAGGGCAAGCTGTAAGCAGAGATAAATTATTATCAGTGGGCTGGTATGGTAGAGTCGTATCTCCGAACTCTATTCCAGTGGCCATCGCCAATCTAAGGCGTGTATTCAGAGAAATACTAGGCAATGAGTTAATCTTCACAGTCAAAGGGGTTGGATATGGCTTAGACATAATGCAAGATCATCTAACAATAGACTTCATATTAGACAATCAAGAAAATTCCATCTTTGAGAAAGAACAAAAAGTCAAAAGCAATAAATTGACAACAAACCCAAAAGAAAACCAACCTTCTTCAATCAAGATAATTTCAATAATAACAATATCAATTGCACTATTCCTCCTACCATTCACTATAAAAATATCAGTTACAGAAAACCTCCCTAAAGTAGACATTTACACTGATGGAAAAACAAAAATAATAACCCTAACAGAAATAAAAAACATGGATGATCAAAAAGAAATAAAATCACTCATTCACAAGCTTAATTATAAGTTACTTGGAACTATTGATTTTCACGATCTCAAGTCGGAAATAAACGATGATAAAGATACAATAATTCTCAGTTATGGAACAGGAGTTTTTTCAATTGACTGCATTAACAAGTCAAACAATAAAGTCAGAACTTATGTCAGCCACAAGGAAGCTTCCATATACAATAAAATCAAGGATGGAACAGCATGTCAAAGCTAGAAAGAATGGTGCCATTTATTATTCCACTCGCATTTTTGCTGGCTTCTATCATAGTCAACTTAATTTATGACTATCACGATGTTCAAGATATTGATGGCATGTACCGAGTGATAAAAAATGTTGAAGGGCCTGATAATCAGATAAGGCGCGTTAGCTTTTCCCTTTATATCGACATGGAGTCAGAAAGCTTCTGGGGTTGGTTACAACTTGGTGATAACAAAGATAAATTTGAGGGTAAGATACTCTTTTCCGGCAAAATCTCCAGGCTGGCATTACATGATAATTCTGTGCAAGTCGAACAAGTTAAAGTCTACCCTGTCTCAACCTATTCCCTGGAAGCCTTGTTTGACAATCCCGCGCTGTCACTATTAAAGCTGTTGCTGGCAACTGATTATAAAGTGGTATGGCACTATACCTTGGTCGACAGCGTATTTTGTTTCTCCAACGAAGCAGATGACAGCCTCAGATGTATGCAGAAAGTCATCTAATCTCAAAATTGTTAGTGATGCAGACCATTCCCGCGTACTGGCAACCTCTTTCGATAAGGACAAAACCGCTATTCCCTCAAGCCACTGTAAATCCAGGCAACTGCTACACTCTACAGAATAGGGAAGCGCACAACAAAGGAACTGTTATGCCGATAGCCAGAGTTGCCACTCGAGCCGCCAAAGGTGTGGAGGCGCCTCAGGTACTGGTCGAAGCTCACCTCTCCAACGGCTTGCCGGCCTTCAATCTGGTGGGGTTGCCGGAAGCTTCGGTCAAGGAAGCCAGAGAAAGAGTCCGCAGCGCCATAATCAATGCGGGTTTTGAGTTCCCCATGCGCAGGATAACCATCAATCTGGCACCGGCCGATCTGCCCAAGCAGGGTGGACGTTACGACCTTCCTATTGCCATTGGTATTCTGGCAGCATCCGGGCAACTGCCACTGAAATCTCTGGACGATCATGAATTTGTCGGTGAGCTTGGGCTGTCCGGTGAGGTCAGGCACTGCACTGGTATCCTGCCGGTGATTATCGCCGCCCGTCAAAGAGGCATCAAACTGGTATTGCCACAGGATAACCGCAGTGAGGCGGATTTGGTGGGCTACCGGCAATGTTGCCTGGCCCAGCACCTGCAACATATCGCCGCCTATCTGCACGGGCAGCAAACCCTGCCGGGGATAGTACCGGGAACCGAATGGCTGGAACAATTAAAGCCGCACTCGAGTGACTGCCTGTCGGAAGTCATAGGCCAATATCAAGCCAAACAAGCGCTGGAAATCGCTGCCGCCGGCGGGCATAACCTGCTGATGCTGGGGCCACCTGGCACAGGCAAAACCATGCTGGCCAGCCGGATAATCTCACTCCTGCCCCCCATGAGTTATGAAGAGGCGCTGGAAGTGGCTGCGATTCATTCAGTGGCCGGTATGGCTACTGAGCCGGGGGAGTTTTATCGCCGCCCGTTTCGCGCTCCGCACCATACCAGCTCCGCCATCTCTTTGGTGGGTGGCGGCGCGATTCCCAAACCCGGCGAGATTTCACTGGCTCACCTGGGAGTGCTGTTTCTCGATGAAATTGCCGAGTTTCCCCGCAAGGTACTAGACTGCTTGCGTGAACCCATGGAAACCGGCCATGTCATCATCTCCCGCGCCGCAGCCAAACTGCGCTTCGATGCCCGTTTTCAACTCATCGCCGCCATGAATCCCAGCCCTTGTGGAGATGCCGGCCCGGGAAGCCGCGCCAGCCCAGAGCAGATCCGCCGTTACCTGGCCCGGCTGTCAGGCCCTTTCATTGACAGATTCGACCTCACCATAGAGGTGCCCAAACTCCCGCCAGGCGCCTTGACCTCAGAGGCGGCGCAGGGTGAAACCAGTGAGCAGATAGCCGCCAGAGTCGCTGCGGCCAGGGAGCTGCAACTCAGCCGCGCCGGCGTACTCAATAGTCAGTTGGGCAGTAAGGCATTGAAGCAGGCAGGTTTCAAACCCGGCGATCTGGCGTTTCTCGAACAGAGTGTCAATCAGCTGGGATTATCGGTGCGCAGCTTTCATCGGCTGCAACGAGTGGCGCGCACCATAGCCGATCTGCAGCTCAGCCCCATGGTCGAGCGGCGCCATCTGGCCCAGGCCCTGGGTTATCGGGCGATGGATCGTTTGCTGGCCAGCCTGCAACTGCTTTAATGACCCATCTAGATTGATGCCAGCATGTTAGGCGAGTCAACAAAGGGGCCTATGGCCATAGGCCAAGCGTCCAGAAAAAGCAAAACAGCTGAAAGCACCTTGGCTTCAGACTAGGTACAGGCCGCCTTTGTTACAGTAAAACGCCATTTCACTGACAAGGAGCCCAAGATGAAACCACTGATGCGTTCCCTTTCCATCAGCTCCATGCTGACATTAACCGCCTTACTCTGGGGTTGCAGCGATGTCATCAGCGAACAATACCCCACCGAGGCCGAAGCACGGGCTGAAGGAGTATTCGAGCGAGGCTGGCTGCCACCGATATTGCCGCCCTCGGCCACGGAGATAAAGGTCAACAATGATCTGGACAACAACAGCTCCAGCGGCAGTTTCCGCCTGCCCGCGTCGGCAATGAGCGAGTTCACTTCTCAGTTAAAAGCCGAAGAAGGTCTGGCCAACAGCTGGTATTACCGCGAAGGCGACTCCCTGTGGATCTTCCGCCTGACCCAGGACGGAGTTATCCAGTACCAACTACAGTGAGGCTTCAGCTAGGTAACGGTTGCAGCTTGGCCAACAGAAAGGCCAACTCGGCCACATTGTGGACGGCCATCTTCTCCAGTACTTTCTTTCGATGCAGCTCCACCGTTCTCTGGGTGACATAGAGCTCGGCGGCAATCACCTTGTTGAGCTTGCCCGCCAACACTCTTTGCATCACCTCTTGCTCTCGCGGCGTCAAGGTTGCCAGACGGGAGCGGATCTCCGCCTGTTCACTGCCGGCAGCAAAACGCTGCGCCGTCAGGGCTGCGCCCTTGCTTAACAGTTCAAGCAGCCGATCACCATCGACTGGCTTCTCAAGAAAATCCATCGCCCCTTGCTGCATCGCCTTTACTGCCATGGCGATATTGCCATGACCTGTCAGTATGATGACCGCCAATGGACTGGACGCTTGCAGCAATTGTTGATGTAGGCTGATCCCATCCATGCCGGGCATCTGCACATCGAGTACCAGTACCCCGGGCTGTTGCCAGGCCGCACCATCCAGGAAGCTTGCCGCACAGTCAAAACCAACTGCATCTATGCCTTGGCCCTTGAGCATCCACTGCAGTGATTCAAGCACATCCTGATCATCATCAACCAGATATACAGGGGTCATCATCGATTCTCCTCGGCAGTACCACCACCATGTCCAAGCCGCGCTCGCTGTTGTGGGCACTGATGCTGCCACCATGTTCTTCCACAATACGTTTGCAAATAATCATCCCCAACCCCAGGCCGTTGCTCTTATTGGTTTCAAACGGAAAAAACAGCCGCTCCAGCTGGGGCTCACTCAAGCCTGTGCCCGCATCAGACAAGGTAAATCGACATTGCTTGGCGCTGCACTCAAGGCTGAGTCTTAACCAAGGTTCCTCACTCTGCTCCATGGCATCCAAGGCATTGAGCAACAGATTGACCAACACCTGTTGCAACAAGTTGGCATCCCCATCTATGGTCACGGCTTGCAACTCACACACAGGGACAACCCCCAGACGCTTGAGCTCGGGCGCCGTCAGCGCCAGAGTATCGCGAATGAGCTCGTCCAGACGAAAACAGCGATGCTCACAGGGCTGCTGACAAAACTCCCGTAATCGGCGAATCGTATCCTGGGCCCTGTCCACCTGGCTAATAAGCTTGCCGAGGGCGTCTTTGATCTCCTGCTGCTCGTCTCCCAGACGATACAGACACCCCTGGGCCAGATAGCGGATCCCGGCCAGAGGCTGCTTGAGTTCGTGAGAGATACCTGAGGCCATTTCGCCAGTCAGCAGTACCCTTTGCGCCCGATAAAACTGATTCCGCTGCTCAAGCAAAGCCTTTTGGGTTCGGCTGTGCTGTTCCATTTCGCTGCGCAGTGCCCCGGTGCGCTGCACCACCAGACGTTTTATCCGTAAGTGATGCAGATACCCCAACAGCAGGCACAGCAAGATGGCCCCCACCCAGGGAGCCACACCTGAAACCACCCTGTGCCAGTTGGTTTGAAACGGCCATTGCTGCAAAGTGCGCCGCAGCGCAAACACGCTGCTGTCGTTCACCGGCACAGACCAACCCGCATACCCGCCCGCCTTGGCCGCGGTTGAATCTTCAGTCAGCGCCAGCAGTGCTCTGGCCACTTCGGTTGCCAGGGCATTATCTGTGTGACCCGGCTTGGACAGGGCGGTATAGGGATATAACCGGCTCGATACCTGGCACTGAAACCCAGGGTGCTTTTCCGCCAGCAACACCTTAAACGCCTCTTTGGGGTAACGCCCGGAGGCAATGGCCTGCTCCAGCACACAGGCCGGTAATACCGCCAGTTCGGCCTCGCCACTCAGCAGCCTATCCAACAAAGCGGTCTGCGGAAAGCCGACAAACTGCAACGCCTTGAGCTCGGTGGCAGGGTTGATCCCCCGCAGTGCCAGTTCACCGCTGAAGATCAGAAAACCGCCGAAAGCCTTGGGATCGGTAGAGATGATCCTCAGTTGTGACAACTGCTGCCAACTGGTCAGTTGCACCTCGGGGCGGGCCACCAGCGTCGACCCCATCGCCAGTTCCGGATCCCGGCCATCTCTGGGTATAAGCGTCAGTAACTGGCTGACACCATAGTCTTTCTTATAACCCACAGTGGCGTATTGATTGGCGAGAATAAAATCCAGAGCGCCTTGGCTCACCTGTTGATCCAGCTCAGCCGGAGTCAGAGGCAACAGAGTCACCCTCTGGCCGGTATGCTCGCTTATTGCTGTCGCCGTGTCCTGCCAGGCCAAGAGCGCATCGGTCGGCTCGCCAAAAGTGAGGATACCGATACGGATATCGGCCCAGGCCTGAGGCAGACACAGGCAAAACAGCAACAACACGCTTGGCAAATAACGGCACATGGCAAATTAGTTAACCATTAAACACCTCGCCATTATGCGTTATTTCATGCCGCGACAAGCGGCTTTAAGCGCGGGAATTGATCGGCTTCACATCTGAGATTCGCTTTCGGAAAACCGCTATATAGCGGCACCGATGATTTTGATTCCATGGTGCCATGCAAACAAAAATAGAGGCTGATATGAACGCTAAAATGACGCAAAGCCGGCGGGCTTTTCTCAAGGGGGGGCTGGCCGTTTCCGCCCTGGGACTGGCACCTGTGGCTCTGGCTGCCGACAAGAGCAGCAAACCCCAAGTCCAATGGGATGAAACTTTCGATGTCGTGGTGGTCGGCAGCGGGTTGGCCGGTACCTGCGCCGCCATTCGCGCCAAAGAGCAAGGTGCCGCCAACACCATCATCATCGAGAAAATGCCGGTACTCGGCGGAACATCTGCGATTTCCGGACTCAACTTCTCTGTGGTCAACAGTCATCTGCAACAGCGAGACGGTATCCAGGACTCGGCCGAGCTGTTTGCCGAAGATATCAGTCGCGCCGGTGGTTTCCAGAACCATAGAAATCTCACGCTGACCATGGCCGAAACCACGACCCGGGTGCTGCCTTGGGCAATAGAGCGCGGTTGCCGCTTCCACGACAAGCTCAAGAGCCTGGGTGGCCATTCAGTGCCCAGAACCCTGTATCCGGTCAATGGCGGCGGCAAGGGGATCCTAAGACCACTGCGAGCCTTTTACACCCAGGAGCTGCAGGGTGAGATCCGCCGCCGGGTCAAGTTCGAGCGGCTGATCCAGAACGAAAATGGCGATGTGCTGGGGTTGCAGGTCCGGGAGCAATACCACTTCGATCCCGCCCTGGCCAACGATGATCGCGACAACCGCAGTGGTGTTATCAAGCATTATCGAGTGCGTAAAGGTGTGGTCATGGCCGTAGGAGGCTACAGCCGCGATGTGGAATTCCGCTCGGCCGAGTTTCCCAATATCCGCGAATACATTCCCACCACCACCCACAGAGGCGCCACGGCCGGTGCACTCAAGGCTCTGGTGGCCGCCGGCGCGCAAACCGTGCACCTGTCGCTGATGCGTTTTGCCTTCGATATTCCCACCGAAGACCTGCAGTGGGGCGCCTTGGTCGACCCGGCCAGCGGCAAACGTTTTATCAGCGAGCGAAATAACCGCCAAGTAGTGGCTGAAGCCATCTGCAACATAATGGATCGCAACAATGGTCGCTTCCCGCTGAACATCTATGACCAGGACGGCATAGACAACTTCCACGACAAGCAGCGCCTGCAGCTGGCATTGGAAGAAGGCATGATGCAGCGCTACGACACGCTCGAAGCCCTGGCCCAGGGCGAAGGCATAGATCTACCAGGCCTGAAGGCGACACTCAAACAGTACAACGCCGATGCCCAAATCGGCACCGACAGCCAGTTCGGTAAAGACTTCAAGGCCCTGAAGCAGGTCAGTGTCAAACGCGCCCCCTTCTATGCCATCAAGGCCCGTCCCAAGTTCAATTACACCCAAGGTGGCGTGCTAATCAATGAACAAGCCCAGGTCATCTCGCTAACCACAGGGCAAGCCATCAAGGGGCTGTATGCCTGCGGCGAAGCCACGGGTGGCTTGTTCGGCCGTATTCGTCTTACCGCCTGTTCCTGCCCGGATGCCTTCGCCTTTGGGGTAATTGCCGGTGAACAAGTTGCCAAAGCTTAAGGAGTCGCCCATGAAAACTTCACTGATCTCAGCCCTGTTGATGGGCACCTTGCTGGCGAGCCAAGCCTGGGCCGGCGAACTGACCAAGATGTCCGGCTCCCGCGAAGGCCGCAGCAACCACGCCTTCATGTATCAAGAAAAGGACTGTAAGACCTGCCACTTAGGCGCCCCCAAAGGCCCGGCAACAGAAATCGCCTGTCTCGAATGCCATGGCGATTACCAGCAAATTGCCGAGCAAACCCGTGACAGTAAGCCCAACCCACACGATGCCCCCCACTGGGGAGCCGATGTGCCCTGCACCGTGTGCCACAGCGAGCATAAGCCGGCAAAGGTGTTATGTAACGACTGCCACCAGTTCACATTCTCCAATTTCAGCCACTGAATTCAGAGGTCAAGATGAAAAAATTACCACTGGCTATCACAGCCCTCGCTGCCTTTTCCGGAGCCGTCAGCGCCGCCCCGACTCTCTATGGCCGCTTGGATTATTCGGTCACCCACTCAGACTCGGGCAGCGCCACCCATAAAGCCAAGTCAGGCACAGTGCTGGAAAACAACTTCACTCGCCTGGGCGTCCGGGGGCAGAACGATCTTGGCAGCGACTGGCAAGTATTCTACCAGATTGAGCTTGGAGTCAACGCCGCTGCACAGGACGCTGGCGATAAACCCGTATCGGCGAGATCGACCTTTCTCGGACTACGGCATCAAGAATGGGGCTCGCTGGCGGCCGGACGCATGGAGCCTGTGTTCAAGATGACCAAAGGCTTTGTCGATGTGTTCGATAACTACAGCATGAAACACGATCGCTTGATGGCCGGGGATAAACGTTGGGGCGACTCACTGGAATATCGCACGCCAAACTGGCGCGGCTGGCAACTGGGGGTCAGCTACCTGCTGGAAGACAACCACTTTGACACGGACGATGCCCGTCGTGACAACGGCAACTTCCAGTTGGCATTGAGCTGGGGTGATAAGCGTCTCAAGCAAGGCGATCTGTATCTGGCCGCCGCCTACTCAGACGGAGTGGAAGATATCAAGGCCTGGCGCCTGGTGGGGCACTGGAAGCTGCAGCAGCTCAAGCTGGGAACCCTGATCCAACACTCGGAATTGGTCAATCCGGCCAAGCCGCAATGGCAGGCGCGGGAGGGCACAGGATTTTTTGTCAGTGCCTCCTATCAACTGGACAAGTTAATGCTCAAGGCCCAGTACGGCCGAGATGATTCGGGAACCGGACTCATAGCCACGCGAATTTACGAAGCCCTGGGACAAGCAGCCCAGACAGTGCCTGAGGTCAGCCAATGGGGCATAGGCGCCGAGTATCAGCTGTCCAAGTCCACCAGAGTCCACACCGAAATCGGCCAGTTCGATGCCAAGGGTTACAGTGACTTTGACGACACTATCACCAGCATAGGTTTAAGATACGACTTCTAAAACCATTGCAGTCAAAGGCCCGCATTCGCGGGCCTTTTCAATGAAATAACGCTACGAAGCAGCGCCTGTTACACATACTCCCTGAGCACTTCCCGGCCCAGCGTCAGCACCTGCATCTCTTCCGAGCCGCCGGAAACTCTGTCGACCCGCAGATCGCGCCAGAAGCGGCTAATGCGATGCTCGCCAGTGATCCCCTGACCGCCAAACACCTGCATGGCATTGTCGACCACATTAAAGGCCGCCTTGGAGCAGTAGAGCTTACACTTGGCGGCATCGCCCGGGGTCATCTGGCCGTTGTCGGCCTTCCAGGCGGTGTGATAAATCATGTTCTTCATGTTGGTGAGCTGCACCGACATATAGGCAAACTTTTCCTGGATCAGCTGCGTCTTGGCGATCGGCAAGTCAAACTGTACCCGCTTGTTGGCGTAACGGGCGGCATCTTCGAAGGCGCAATAGGCACAACCATAGTTACTGCAGGCAATAAGGAAACGCTCCAGATCAAACTCCTTCTTCACCCTGGCAAACCCGTTGCCTTCGGTGCCGAAGAAGTCCTTTTCCTCCAGCTCTACGTTGTCGAACTCCACCACACAGCAACTGTCCATCTTCAGTCCCAACTTGGGCAAGTGACTGACAGAGATCCCCGGTTTACTCATGTCAACAAAAAACTCGGAGAAAATCGGTTCGAAGCTGGCGGAATCTTTGGCCATCACCACCAGATAAGGGGTCTCGGCGGCACTGGTGATATAACATTTGGTGCCATTGAGGTAGACCTTGCCCTTTTTTCGGGTATAAGTGGTCTGCAGGCTGCGCACATCCGAGCCGGCATCCGGTTCGGTGACCGCCGAGTTCCACACCTGTTTGCCGGTACCTATATAGGCCATGATCTTATCGATCTGCTCCTGGGTACCTTCCTGCAAAATAGTAGGGTATCCCGCCATCTGATAAAGCACATAGGTTGGCGCACCGAGGCGACCCAGTTCTTCCCAGATCAAGGCCAATGTCACCAGACCGGCATCGCTGCCGCCGTATTCTTCCGGAAGCAGCAAACTATCCAACCCCAGCTTGGCCAGCTCTCTGACAAAACGCTCAGGATATTCATTGTTGTCGTCGCAGGCGGAGAAATAGCATTCCCAGTCCTCCTGTGACATCAGGTCTCTTACTCCTGCAATAAATGCTTCTTGTTCGTTTGTCAGTCGATAGTTCATCGATACCTCAGCAAGTTTTCATCAGTAAGCAGGATGCCTGCCTAAACTCTGCGACAGGCACCTACGGCAGTATAACTCCAGGCATATTCGAGTCAATCCAGATAGAAATGCTGGAACATGGTCAATACTATAGAAATTAGCCCGCCATCCCTTTGAGCTATTTCACAATAATCCAAGTGAAATAGATTATTGAACAATAGGGTATAAATTTAAATCCTGAAACAATCCATTTAATTAATTAAAAAATAAAATCACAGAAAGTAACTTATGATTTATTGAGCAATATCAACCAATAGAATCCACCCGCCAGTAAAATCAATTTATAATTATATAATCGTGGAGATATAAATGACTAAAAATGTAAACTTCAAAATTATTCCCGTAACTCATTATAAACAAAATACCTGTATTGTTTGGCAAGATGGCTGCAACAAGGCTGCTATAATAGATCCAGGTGGTGAAGTAGAGAAGATAACAAGTTTTATTAAAGACAATGAACTGGAGCTGGATAAGATACTCCTGACCCATGGTCATATAGATCATATCGGCGCAGCCAGATTATTGGCCGAGAGTTCATCGGCCGAAGTACTTGGTCCTCATAAGGACGATACTTTTCTGTTTGATATGTTGCCGGAGGAATGTCGTCTGTATCAATTTCCCCACTGTGATGTTTTTTATCCAGACCGCTTTCTTGAGCAGGATGACACTATTTGGGTCGGCGAGTTACAACTTCAGGTGATTCATTGTCCGGGCCATACACCAGGCCACCTGGTATTCTTTGCCCCTGCACTCAAGTTGGCCTGGGTTGGCGATGTGTTATTCAAACACTCCATAGGCCGCTGCGATTTCCCCGGCGGTAATCATGCGGCGCTGCTGGATTCCATCAAGCACAAACTCTGGCCGTTGGGTGAAGATGTGAGTTTTATTCCCGGCCATGGCCCCATGTCAACTTTTGCTGAAGAGCGGCACCACAATCCTTATGTCGCCGTCCGTTGAAGCCGTTGCCGCCTCCTTGGAGGCGGCGATTTTCGATATTTTTGATAAGCAGCGTTTGTATAGTTAGTATCTGATAATCAGTGTTTTACAAATCCAGCGACACTGGTATCCGCCAAGGTCATACCACGGGTTTCCGGTGCCAGCAAAATGGAGACCACCAGGCCCAGCAGTGAAATACCGGCGCCGGCCATCATGGTCCAGGAAACCCCATAAGCGTTCATAAATACAGGCAAGGCATAGGTCGAGAGTATGGTGCCTATGCGACTGAAAGACATCACGGCCCCCACGGCCGAAGCCCGGATATCGGTAGGGAACAACTCATTGGGATAGAGCCACTGCAAGATCCCCGGACCACCTGAGCAGAAGGCGTACATACCAAAGGCCGCAATCACCACCCAGATACCGGGCGAGGACACCAGCCCCAGCATCGCCAGTGACAAGGTCATCATGGCAAAGCTGATGATAAGCAGTGGCCGGCGGCCCATGGAATCCAGCCAATACATGGCCGGGATACAGCCTATGATAAAGAAGGCGCTAATGATGATGTTACCAAGTGCCGAGTCTTTGCCATCGTAGAAGCCCAAAGCCCCGACTATCTGCGGCCCAAAGGTGTAGATGGCAAACATGGGGATAATTTGGCAGGTCCAGATAGTGCCGATAAAGATGATCATGGTGAAGTTGCGTTTTTCGAACAGCTTACAATACTGGGTATCGATCTTCTCTTCCGCTTCAATATGAATATTGCCGCCAAAATACTGTTGCATAACTTGTTTGTACTCGGCGATACGGCCCTTGCGCAGCAGCCAACGTGGCGACTCGGGTAGATGGAAACGCCCAAACAGGATTACCAGACAAGGGATCAGGCCGCTGCCAAGCATCCAACGCCAGCCACCCTCGAGATCATAAAGCAGGTAACCGACCGCATTGGCCGCAGTAGCACCCACATACCACATCAAGGCAATGAAGCCCATGGTAAAGGCCCGCTTCTTGGTTGGGGAAAACTCGGCCACCATGGAGGTGGCTATGGGGTAATCGGCGCCGATCACCACCCCGATAAGGAAGCGCATCACCACTAATTCTATTGGGGAGGAGACAAACATAGTGGCGACAGAAAGCACGGCTATCGCTATGATATCTATTAGAAACATTAACTTACGACCGAACAGGTCGGCGATGTAACCAAAGAGTGCAGTACCGACAAACAGGCCAACCAGGGTAGACGCCCCAACCAAACCAATCCAGTTGGCATCCAACTGCATTTCAGGGATCAGCTGCTCAAGCGCCAGGCCAATAATGACCAGAATATAACCGTCGAGGAAGGGACCACCACTGCCCCAAAACATGATTTTCTTATGTAATGGCGTAAACTCCATTTCATCGAACTTTTTAGCTTTCATATGCTAATCTCTTATTTTAAACCAATAAATTCATTTGATTTATTCGTTCACAAAAATGTGCCATTAATCTTCAGTCTGATTTCTCAACCGAGAAATACTGAATAAAAAATGGAATTAAAACAAATCTGAAGCTCAAAAGTGAGAAAACGGTTACAATTAGCAAACTACATAAATAGCATGTAAAACTTAAATAGGCTGAATAATGGATAAGAGCATAGCGCTTAAAACAAAAAGTTATTTCACCCTGTTGACTAAAAAGAGTGGACAACCTTGAAAGTGTATGCTCTCACTTTGCACAATCGAGCTCGTTAGAAAACTAACTTAAATTCAGATTTAAGGTTTTCGAGCGGCACTAACCATAACGATATTCAATACCGAATGTACCTCTGGGGTATTCCCACTTCTTGATAATGGTCTCGCCGCAAAGCATTTTACAAGTGCCACATTCCAAGCAACCGGCAGAGTCAAATTTTAAGCTGCCGTCGTCCTGAATTTTATAAAGTCCTGCAGGGCAAGCATTGACCAATTTACGAAATTCATTAATATCCGGGTTTTCAACAAGCTCAATATGTGGATGCCCTTCATCAACATAGAACTTATTCACCCCCAATTTCACATCAACATTAACTGGCTCGCTCATATCGCTGTCATCCCCTTAATACCATCTTTGATCAGATTCATATAACCCACTTCTTTGGCATGCTTCATCAGGGTCTTGCGCAGAGGCTGCGAGGCGCTGCCATCTATGGTGAACATCTCCTGCATGAGATCGGCGACCAGCTTGGGATACTGATTGAAGATCCTTGGGTTCTCCATAAAGGCGGGTAATTTCTGGTACAGCTTGAGATCTTTCATGATAAAGCTGTTGTCCAACAGTGTTTGATAGGCACTGAGTCCAGCGGCACTGAAATCATTCTTGGCCTTGGCTGCGAGCACGGCTCTGGCTGCAGCCTCACCAGATGCGATAGCCAAGTCCATTCCGCGGACCGTATAGCCCACGTTGATACAGAAACCTGCGGCATCACCGGCAATCAAGACACCATCATCCACCAGCTTGGGCACCATGTTCAGTCCGGCTTCGGGAACCACGTGGCCTGAGTACTCGAGTAGCTTGCCGCCTTCAATCAAAGGCTTGATCGCCGGATGATTCTTGAAGTCTTCCAGCATCTGCGGCACTGTCTTGGTGGAGGTTTCGATATGGTGCAAACCACACACTACGCCCAGAGAGACTGTGTCTTTATTGGTGTAGAGGAAGCCCCCACCCAAGAGACCATTGGAAGGTGAACCGGCAAACAACCAGGCAACCCCTTCGTCACCACTGACATTAAAACGATCCTTAATCTGCTGCTCGGACAGGGCAATCAGCTCCTTGGCACCGACCGCCATGGCACTGGCTTGCACCTTGGGCTTCACCATGCCGATCTGCTCACCCAGAAGTGGATTGACTCCTTCAGCCAGAATCACTGTCTTGGCCAGCAGTGAATCGCCATCGGCTTCTACA
The DNA here is from genome assembly GCF_033842865.1 of Shewanella indica. Taxonomy (NCBI): domain Bacteria; kingdom Pseudomonadati; phylum Pseudomonadota; class Gammaproteobacteria; order Alteromonadales; family Shewanellaceae; genus Shewanella; species Shewanella indica. The sequence goes on along the minus strand of NZ_JAWXXR010000001.1, from coordinate 1,858,424 downwards.
CCAACAACCTTACCGTCTTCCTTGAGAATTTTTTCGACCCGAATACCGGTAATAAACTGAGCCCCGGCTTCCTCGGCTTGCTCGGCCAACCACTGGTCGAAAGTGCCCCTGAGCAGAGTATAAGATTCCTCTACCGGCTCCTGACCACGGCCGTTGTGATAGTCCAGAGTTACTGCCGTATCATCAGTGAGAAACGATACTTTTTCTTTGGTGACCTTACGCTCCAGCGGTGCCCGCTTGGCAAAGTCAGGCATGATCTTTTCCAGGCTGTGAGCATAGAGTCTACCGCCAGTCATATTCTTGGCCCCGGCATAGTTGCCGCGTTCAATCACCAGAACATCGGCGCCCTGACTGGCCAGGACATAGGCAGCAACGCAGCCGGCGAGTCCGCCTCCCACTATGATTGCGTCAAATGCATCTTCTGACATGCTGATCCTCTCTTGAATTCGAGACTACCGGCCCCTTGAGCCGGTAGTCGGGCCAGACAGTTAACCTTTGAAACTGTTCAGTAAGGCTGGAACTATCTTGTTGATATCACCGACAATGCCGTAGTCCGCATACTGGAAAATGGGGGCATTCTTATCTTTGTTGACGGCGATAATGGTTTGGGAATCATTAACACCGACCATGTGCTGGATCTGACCTGAAATACCGACAGCCACATAGACATCTGGCTTGATCATCACACCTGAAACCCCAATGTAGCGCTCACGCTCCATCCATTTTTCGGTTTCGGCGATCGGGCGACTACAACCCAGTTCGGCTCCCACATTGTCGGCCAGCTGTTCAAGCAACTTCAGGTTGTCGAGAGAACCGATACCGTTACCTACACCGATAACGCGCTTAGCCTTACCCAAATCCACATTGGACTTTTCTTTTGGCCGACGAGCCAGGCAACGAATCCCATTGGCGGGGGCAACAAATTCCAGAGCGATAGTTTCGGCGCTGCGACCCGCTTCTTCGGCAGGCAATTCCTTGAAGGCACCGGCAGCCAGAGTCACTACGGCAATTTGAGAGCTGATCTTCTCTTCACCTATGGCCAGGCCACCGTAGACCAGGTGCTTGGCACCCACATGGCCTTCACCATCGACTGTGAGTTCGGCGGCATCATTGAAAACCCCGGCACTCAGGCGCACACCCAGCTTGGCAGCCAACGCCTTGCCACGACGGCTGGCAGGCAGCAAGACCAAAGATTGCTGCGCTTGGGCTTCAATCGCCTTGGCCATGGTCAGAGCATAATCTTCAACTATGCGGCTAGAATCCTTCTCACCCAGGTGATACACCTTGTTTGCGCCCAGTGCCGCAGCCCTGGCGACTTCATCGGCACCCCCCAAGACAAATACAGAAACACTGTTACCCAGTTGCAGACCGGCGGCCATTACTTCGGGCAGACGAGCGGCCTCACTGCTGAAAACCCAAACATTTGCTAGCTTGCTCATTTCATCCCCCTCAATTCAATACGTTGCCAATATGACCGACAAACTCGGCAACCTGGCCATCGTCATCACCCTCGATGATGATCTGTTTGCGAGCCTTCTGCTCAGGCGCAGTAATAGACACCAGCTCAACCAGTTGTGGGATCTCTTCCAGCGCCAGATCGGCATAAGCCAACTTGTTGACCGGCTTTTTACCTGCGGCCAGAATGGCTTTCATTGAAGGGATTTGAGGTTCGTTGATATCGGCAGAAACCGCCAACACGGCAGGAAGCGACAACTCCAGTTCTTCAACTTCATCGTCCAGCTCGCGCTCGACCCGGACCACACCATTGGCGACTTCCAAAATCTTGCTGACACCATTGATGCAAGGTACTTGCAGCAATTCACCAAGCAGCAAACCTACCTGCTGGGCGTAGATGTCACCCGAACCGTCACCGCAGAGGATCAGCTCAAACCCTTCCTGCTTGGCAGCAGCAGCCAAGACTCGGGCAGTTTGATGGGGCAGCGCCTGCTCCAGCTTGGGATCGCAAACCAGGGTCAGCGCGTCCGGGCCTCTTGAGAGGATATCTTTGCAGGCTTTGGGGGCGGCCAGTGCATCTGCGCCTATACTCAACGCCGTAATGCTGCAATCGCTCTGGGTTGCCTTGATTTGTACCGCAGCTTCAACGGCACACAGATCGAATTGGCCTATCTTTTTGTTTACATTACTTGTATCTACAGGAAGGTTGGGAATGACTTTGATATCCTGCTCTTCCGGGACAAGCTTATAACATGCAATGATCTTCATCTTATCTCCAGTCTAAGTATCACTATAAACATTCGTCTCTACTGGTTTACATTCCTCAACATTGGTGATCGGAAACCCATAATCAATAAAATTTCAGGCTTGCATCACACAAAGTCGCACCCTCCTGGGTAACGAAAGGGAATAAAAGTCCACACCCATTTAGATATCAATATGGATAATAGATTAGTTCACCTTAACCAAATTTAGAGTTGCTTAATTGATTATCAGATTAATTAAATAAACCTCTCACAATCCATCAGCGTCATTTTATTAATACAAGCTATTTTCAATTAAGACCAAACAAATTCGTTTGTTGAGCCACTTTTTGTGAGCAATATCCAACTTTTCAACCAAATTAAACAAAACCTGATTACATAACGACCTTCAATGGTTCATTTTCACCGTTTTTATTGATTTACATCACACATTTTCGAGCAAGATAACAATCCATTGACCAAAAGTGTGATGCGGGAATGTTTTTTTATTTATTACCGAAACCATAATCGGTTCAAATTAAAAACGGAGAGTGATGAATGAATAAGTTTAAGCTAAAAAACATAAGCTTAATGTTATTAGGACTAACGCTTAGCATGCCAAGTTTGGCAGTAGACATCAGTGGTTCAATAAGAGCTAACTACAGTATTAAAGATTTTAGTGATGCTTCAAAAGCTACGGGTGGCGACTTTGATTTCAACACCTTGGGAATAAAACTCTCCCAGGATTTTGAAGACTATGGATTTGTCGCTGAATACCGCTTTGCCGATGGCTATGACTACCTGAAAAATGGTTATGCCTATTGGAATGCCAATGAAGATTTAACTCTACAGCTAGGGGTGGTCAACAAGGCATTTGGTAATAAGAACTTTGCTTCCCACAACTGGTGGTATAGCCTCAACTACTACCTTGGTTTCGAAGATGATTATGGTGTTGGATTCAATATCAACCACAAATTCAATAACTTAGAAACAGACTTCTCTTTCATCCAGAGTTCTCTTTATAAGGGCAGCGACTATCGTAATTTCGCCGGTACTATAGGTTCAGGCACAGTCAATGGCACTACCTACAATAACAAGGAATACAATACCGCCAGTCTGCGCGAGACCTACAGATGGGAAAACGATAACTGGCAAGTGCTCTTGGGAGCCTCTGTTGAATACGGCCAACTTTATAATCCGGTTGCCGATGAATCAGGAGATAACCTGAACTATGCCGTACACCTGGATGCAAAATATCGTGGCTGGGGTGTACAGCTCCAGTATTTGAAATATGACTTTGATCAATATGATGATGGTCAAATAGATACTTCAAAAATTGGTGTTGGTGCAGTAAATGGTTTCTATGAAGTAGCCGCCAAAGGCGACATCATGACCTTCAACCTGTCAAAAGTTTTTGATACCCAATGGGGTGGTCAATTCACCTTCTATAACGACTTCAGTATTTTAACCCCTGACGAATCACACTTTGATGACTCTGTACTTAACAGTACTGGGGTATCTCTTTCATACAAACAATTCTTTGTATATGTCGACTATTATCATGCCAAAAATGTTCTCTGGCTAGGTGACAATAGTCTGGGTCTAGAGGACAGCGATAAGGAGTGGAATGGTCGATTCAACATTCACCTGCAATATTGGTTTTAATAACTGAGCTATTTAACCAGTAGCTCAAACCCAAATCATTTTATATTAATCTGAGGTTTTTTATTAAACCTTACGGGCTCACCTTTCCTGAAAATCAGTTAAAGACTTTTTGGGCATGGAGAATTTTGATGAGTGAAAATAAAAAGATCAAAAAGGCCGGTATTGAAGCGAAAATATTTTTCCCTTCATTATTGGTGGTGATCCTTCTCTCCTACTTTACCGTGAGAGACCTTGATGCAGCCAATGAAGTTATCAGTGCAGTCTTCCATTACTTAACCCATAGCTGGGGCTGGGCATTTGAATGGTACATGATAGTCATGCTGGCCGGCTGGCTCTGGTTACTATTCGGTCCTTATGCCAATAACCGTCTCGGTAATGAAGAACCTGAATTCAGTACCGGAAGCTGGATCTTCCTGATGTTTGCCTCCTGTACCTCAGCCGCCGTGCTGTTCTGGGGTTCATTGGAGATCTACTACTATGTCAGTTATCCCCCATTTGAAATGGAACCTCTGACAGTCCAAGCCAAAGAATTTGGTCTGGCCTATAGTTTGTTCCACTGGGGACCACTGCCATGGGCCGGTTATGCCTTCTTCTCTGTCGCTCTGGGTTACTTCCTGTTCGTAAAGAAAATGGACGTGGTACGCCCCAGCGGTACGCTTTATCCCATCATGGGCAAGAAGTGTGAAGGCATCATAGGCACCATCATAGATAACATCTATGTCGTAGCGCTAATCCTGGCCATGGGTACCAGCCTGGGTCTGGCAACGCCTCTGGTTACCGAGTGTATTCAATATCTGTTCGGTATTCCGCGCACCATTGAAGTGGATGCCACCATCATCTCAGCCTGGATCATCTTCAATGCTATTTGTGTGGCCTTTGGTCTACAAAAAGGGATCAAGATTGCCAGTGACCTGCGCAGCTACCTGAGCATCATCATCCTCGCCTGGGTACTCATCATTGGCGCCACCACCTTCACAGTAAACTACTTTACCGATTCCATCGGGGTATTGCTGATGAACATGGGCCGCATGCTGTTCTACACAGCTTCCGTCAGCGACAGCAGCTTCCCTCAAGACTGGACAGTGTTCTACTGGGCCTGGTGGGTAGTTTACGGCATCCAGATGTGTATCTTCCTGGCCAAGATCTCCCGCGGCAGAACCGTGCGTCAGCTGTGTCTGGCGATGGTGGGCGGCCTGACAGCTTCTACCTGGTTGCTGTGGACCATTCTAGGCAGTAATACACTTAATCTGATGAATGAAAATATCGTCAATATGCCTGCCTTGATTGAACAATATGGTGCCGCCAGGGCCATTATTGAAACCTGGGCCGCTTTGCCAATGAGCACCATCACCATGTGGATGTTCTTTATTCTGTGTTTCTTGGCAACAGTGACATTAATTAACGCCTGTTCTTACACCTTGGCCATGTCAACCTGTAAAGGCGTCGATGCGGATAATGAACCACCGGTTTGGGTTCGTGTAGGTTGGTCTGTATTGGTCGGTGTTATCGGTATTGTTTTGTTGGCACTTGGTGGATTAAAACCATTGCAAACAGCGATTATTGCCGGCGGTGCGCCTCTCATTTTCGTGAACATAATGATCATTATCTCATTCTTGAAAGATTCACGAAAAAATAATTGGAAGAGTTAATCTAATTATAGATTCACCTCACACCTTAACTTGATTAAATATATTTATATAGGGGAGTTTTCATGGATTATCGTTTAACAGATGAGCAGGAACTATTCGTTAAAGGTGTTCGTGACTTAATGGAAAGAGAAAATTGGGAACAATATTTCTCTGAGTGCGATGAAAATAGTCAATATCCAGAAAGATTTGTAAAAGAACTGGCTGATATGGGCATAGATAGCCTGTTACTGCCGGAAGATTTCGGCGGCATGGAAGCCGGACTGATGACCTTGGCGGTTATCTGGGAAGAGTTGGGCCGCCTCGGTGCCCCCACCTATGTCCTGTTCCAGTTGGCCGGCTTTACCACGGTACTGAAACACGGCACCCAAGAACAGATCGACAAGATCATGGCCTTCCTGGGTACAGGTAAACAGATGTGGAACTCCGCCATCACCGAGCCGTCTGCCGGTTCCGATGTTGGTAGTCTGCTGACTACCTATACTCGCCGCGATGGCAAGATTTACCTCAATGGCACCAAGTGCTTTATCACCAGTGCCGCCGGTTGCCCATTCCTGGTTGTGATGGCCAAAGACTCAGCCTCTGAGAAACCTGTGTTCTCCGAGTTCTTCGTCGACATGACCAAACCAGGTATCAAAGTCAGCAAGCTCCCCAAACTCGGTCTGAAGATGGACAGCTGCTGTGAAGTGCAGTTCATCGATGTGGAGCTGGAAGAGAAAGACTTCTTCGGCACTGAAGGTAACGGCTTCCTGCGGGTAAAAGAAGAGTTCGATGACGAACGCTTCCTGGTGGCCTGCACCAACTATGGTACGGCTTACTGCGCCTTCGAAGACGCCGCCAAGTATGCCAACCAAAGGGTACAGTTCGGTGAAACCATTGGCCGCACTCAGCTGATCCAGGAGAAGTTTGCCCATATGGCCATCGAGCTGAACAACATGCGCAACATGATCTATCACACTGCCTGGAAAGCCGACAACGGCATGATGACCTCTGGTGACGCGGCCATGTGTAAGTACTACTGCGCCAACGCCGCCTTCCGGGTAGTCGACCATGCCATGCAGGTCTTCGGTGGCTACGCCATCGCCGGTGAACACCGCATCAGCCGCTTCTGGCGCGATCTGCGGGTAGACAGAGTCTCTGGTGGTTCAGACGAAATGCAGATCCTGACACTGGGTCGCGCAGTGCTGAAAGAGTACCGCAACAAATAGTTGCCCTTGAGTACCGGCCGGGCTTGCCAATCTCCCTGCTCCCGGTGAAACCGGCTGGTCGATATGACGCTGCACACAGCGCCATCTATGCCAAGAATTGCTAGAAGGAACAGATCATGTCACAACACTTATCTATGCCTACATTCGGTCCGCTCTCCGGTCTCAAAGTGGTGTTTTCCGGTATCGAGATTGCCGGCCCATTTGCCGGGCAACTGTTTGCGGAATGGGGTGCCGAGGTCATCTGGATTGAAAACGTGGCTTACACAGACACTATCCGAGTACAACCCAACTATCCAGAACTGTCTCGCCGCAACCTGCACGCCTTGTCGCTGAATATCTTCAAGGATGAAGGACGCGAAGCCTTCCTCAAGCTGATGGAAACCACAGACATCTTTATCGAAGCCAGTAAGGGCCCGGCCTTTGCCCGTCGCGGTATCACTGATGAAGTCTTATGGGAACGCAACAAAAAGTTAGTTATCGCTCACTTATCTGGGTTTGGTCAATACGGCACCGAGGAATACACTCACCTGGCCGCGTATAACACCATTGCCCAGGCCTTCAGCGGCTATCTGATGCAAAACGGCGATGTCGACCAACCCATGGCATCCTTCCCTTATACAGCTGATTATTTTTCAGGTATGACAGTAACCACATCTGCACTGGCAGCCCTGTATAAGGCGCAGCAAACAGGTGTTGGCGAAAGCATCGATGTGGCCATGTATGAAGTTATGTTACGCATGGGCCAATATTTCATGATGGACTACTTCAACGGCGGCAAGATGGCACCACGCCAGTACAAAGGCCGTGACCCTTACTATGCCGGTTGTGGCCTGTACAAGTGTGAAGACGGCTACATAGTGATGGAAATGGTCGGCGTCACCCAGATTGAAGAGCTGTTCAAAGACATAGGTCTTGGCCACCTGCTGCACACAGAAGCCATACCGGAAGGCACTCAGCTTATCCACCGTATCGAATGCCCACATGGACAGGAAATTGAAGATGCGCTGGAACGTTACATAGGCCAACGCACCATTGAACAGGTGCGCGAACGCTTCGCTGAACTGAAAATTGCCTGTGCCAAGGTACTCAGCGCCGAAGACCTGGAGTCCAACCCTCAGTACATTGCGCGTGAGTCGATCACCGAGTGGCAAACTATGGACGGCCGCACCTGCAAGGGCCCCAATGTGATGCCCAAATTCAAGAACAACCCAGGCCAGATCTGGCGCGGCATGCCAAGCCACGGCATGGATACCGATGCCATTCTCAAAGATATCGGCTACGACGAAGCCGCTATCCAGGAGTTAGTGAATAAAGGGCTGGCCAAAATCAAAGGAGACAAATAACTCCTGAAGTCGCGCGAAGGCTTGTGTTCAAGCCTTCGCAGTATACCCCGCTGAAAACGTTTTATTGAGCAAGGTGTCAAATGGATATAATAGCTGGACAAGATTTACGTCAAACTTGGGATGATCTGGCCCTCAACTATGGAGAGAAAACGGCGCTTATCGTCGAAAACCTTCAAGGGCTGGCCCAGGAATACAGTTATGCCGGACTCAATAAAGAGATCAACCGCACCGCCAACCTGTTTCATTCGCTGGGCGTCACCAAAGGTGAAAAGGTGGCTCTGCATATCAACAACTGTGCCGAGTTCATCTTCTGCTGGTTCGGTCTGGCCAAGATAGGTGCCATCATGGTGCCGATAAATACTCATCTGCTGCTGGAAGAAACCGCCTACATTCTGGACAAATGTGCTATCTCGCTGGTGGTTACCAGCAGCGATTTTCAATCACTCTATAGCTGTTTGCAGCAAGATCCCGGCTCTCCACTACAGCAGATACTGCTGATTGCCGATGATCCTGCCACCGAGCCGGCCAATATTCTCAATTTTCACCGCCTAAGGCTGGCACAACCCGACGAGCTGCAACACAGAGCGCCATTAAGCAGCAGCGATGTTGCCGAAATCCTGTTTACCTCGGGTACCACTTCCCGCCCCAAGGGGGTGGTAATTACCCACTACAATCTCAGATTCGCCGGTTACTATACCGCCTGGCAATGTGCCCTCAGAGACGATGATATCTACCTGACCCCCATGCCCGCCTATCATATCGACTGCCAGTGCACCGCAGCCATGGCGGCCTTTTCGGCGGGAGCCACCTTTGTGATGCTGGAAAAATTCAGCGCCCGCGCCTTCTGGGGGCAAATCTGTAAGTATCGTGCCACAGTCACAGAATGTATCCCGCTGATGATCCGCACCCTGATGATGCAGCCGCAAATGCCCTGGGAGAAACAGCATTGCCTGCGTGAAGTATTGTTCTACCTCAACCTGTCGGATCAAGAAAAAGACGACTTTGTCGAACGCTTTAACGTGCGTCTGTTTACCTCATACGGCATGACAGAAACCATAGTCGGCGTCATAGGCGACCGCCCAGGTGACAAGCGGCGCTGGCCCTCCATCGGCCGGGTCGGCATGGGCTATCAGGTAGAGATCCGCGATCAACAAGGGCGCCCACTACCTCCCGGCGAGACCGGGGAGATCTGCATCAAGGGCGAACCGGGTAAGACACTGTTTCGTGAATACTACAAATTGCCGGAAGAGACCGCCAAGACACTCTCGGCCGACGGTTGGCTGCATACAGGCGACTCAGGCTACGTCGATGAGGAAGGTTTCTTCTATTTTATCGATCGCAGCTGCAACATGATCAAACGCTGCGGCGAAAATATCTCCTGTGTCGAACTGGAAAACATTATTTCCGAGCACCCCAAAATTGCCGATGTCGCCATTATTGGGGTGAAAGACTCAATTCGAGATCAAGCCATCAAGGCTTTTATTGTCTTGCATGAAAACCAGACAATTACCGAAGAGGAGTTCTTCGAATATTGCGAAGAACATATGGCTAAATTTAAAGTGCCTTCTTTTCTTGAAATCAGAAAGAGTTTACCGAGAACTTGTTCGGGAAAAATAAAAAAGAAGAGTCTTTGCTAACAACCAGCCAAACAAATAAACCGAATTAAAATTTTAAGCCTTCAATATATCGAAGGCTTAAAAAGCAAACCGTAAAAACCAAAAAGTATTTGGTAAGTTGCTTATTACCAATAAATGTAATAGCTGGGTAATATCTGCTTAAGCCATAGATGATTGTGGCCTTAGGCTGGCGATAAGCGTTAACTGTATTTCGCACATACTCAGTGATATTTTAATCCAGATGGAGTATTAGCATGAACGAATCGTTACACATACGCCGCAATGGCCATATTCTGGAAATCACCCTGGATCGCCCCAAGGCCAACGCCATAGATGCCAAGACCAGTTTTGCCATGGGTGAAGCCTTTATCGCTTTTCGTGATGATCCGGAACTGCGGGTGGCAATTATCACCGGGGCCGGTGAGCGCTTCTTCTCTGCCGGCTGGGATCTGAAAGCCGCCGCCGAGGGCGAAGCCCCGGATGCCGACTTTGGTCCTGGTGGTTTTGCCGGTCTGACTGAGCTGTTCGATCTGGACAAGCCTGTTATCGCCGCCGTCAACGGTTATGCCTTCGGTGGTGGTTTCGAACTGGCCCTGGCCGCCGACATGATAGTCTGCAGCGACAACGCCAGCTTCGCCCTGCCTGAAGCCAAACTGGGCATAGTACCGGATAGCGGCGGCATGCTGCGTCTGCCTAAGCTGATCCCACCTGCGATCGTCAACGAGATGATGATGACCGGCCGCCGCATGGATGCCCAGGAAGCGCTGCGCTGGGGCATAGTCAACCGGGTAGTGGACAACAGCCAACTGATGGAAACCGCCCGAGAGTTGGCGCAGGAGATCACCCAGAGTGCTCCTCTGGCCATCGCCGCTCTGAAAGAAGTTTATCGCACCACCAGCGAAATGCCGGTGGAAGAAGCCTATCGCTTTATCCGCAGCGGCCAGTTGAAACACTATCCTTCCGTATTGCATTCAGAAGACGCGCTGGAAGGGCCACAGGCCTTTGCCGAAAAACGCGATCCTGTCTGGAAAGGCAAATGATTTAAGGAAAGCACGCCAACCGGGACAAGGATGTCCCACCCCTGCAACCCACCAGGATAAATACCATGACCTGTTATGCATTTGAAGGTCTGATCCCTGTTGTCGACCCCAGCGCCTTTGTTCACCCCAGTGCCGTACTGATAGGCGATGTAATAGTCGGCGCCAATGTCTACGTTGGCCCTCACGCTTCCCTTCGCGGTGATTATGGTCGGCTGATCCTCAAGGCCGGCAGCAACCTGCAGGATGGCTGCATCATGCACGGCTATTGCGATCAGGACACCATAGTCGCCGAAGATGGTCATATCGGCCATGGCGCCGTGCTGCACGGCTGCATCATAGGCCGCAATGCCCTGATAGGCATGAACAGCGTGATCATGGATAGCGCCGAGATAGGGCCAGACAGCATAGTCGGCGCCATGAGCTTTATCAAAGCCGGCTTTCAGGGCCAACCGCGGCAGTTACTGGCAGGCTCTCCCGCCCGATATATCCGCGATGTCACAGAGCAGGATCTACACTGGAAACGCCTCAATACCCGGGAATATCAGGCGCTGGTGCCGCGCTGCCACAACTCCCTTCGGGAAGTGAGGCCGCTGACACAAGCCGAAGCCAACCGTCCCAGGCTCAAAGGGGTCACAGAGGTGACCTACAAGGCCTGATCCCCTTGCTGAATGGAGTACCCGTATGCCACTCAATCCCCAGGTTGAAACCTTCCTGCAGCAAACCTATGCCGCAGGCTTTACCCCCTATGAAGATCTGGCGCCCGAGGCCGGTCGTCATCAGGAACACAGCGATATTCCCCCGGCCAGGCCACCGGAAGAGATGGCCGCCGTTGAACACAGATTTATTCCCGGCCCTACCGCCGACCTGCCGGTTAGGATTTACCGCCCGAAACACAGCGAACAACCCCAGCCGGCGCTGATCTACTTTCACGGCAGCGGCTGGATGGTGTCCAACATTGAGATCAATGACCCCTTCAGCCGGGCACTGGCCAAGAATTGCGGCGTGGTGGTGATTGCCGTCAACTATCAAAAGGCGCCGGAGCACAAGTTCCCCATCCCCATGGATGACAGCTACGCGGCAACCCTGTGGGTGTTCAAACACGCCGAGAGACTGGGGCTGGATCCCAAGCGAATCGGTATCTTTGGCGACAGCGCCGGTGCCAATCTCGCCGCAGCGGTGGCATTGAGGTGCCGTGATGAAGACTCGGCAGATCTCGCCTGCCAGGTGCTGGTTTATCCGCCGGTGCAGTACGGCTGGCACACGGCCTCGGCCGAGAAATACGCCACAGGTTTTTTGCTGCACAAGGACAGCATGAAGTACTACTGGAACCACTATCTGCGCAGCCCGGCCGATGCCATTCATCCCTATTGCTCACCTTTGCTGGCAACCGACCACAGCAAGCTGCCTGCAACCTTGCTCTACTGCGCCGAATGCGATCCCCTGTGCGACGACAGCCGTCTGTACGCCGACAAGTTGGCGACTTCCGGCGTAGCCGTACACTATCAGCGCTACCCGGGCACGATTCACGGCTTTATCAAGATGTTGGGAGTGTTCGATCAGGCCGATGAATTCCAGCGCGATGTCGGCGCCCAAGTAAGAGAGCTGCTGGCGGTCAAGGATTAACGATTAAAGCACCTGAGTTTGACAGCCCTGAAATTGGGCACCCAAACAGCCACCAGACATCACCACCTCCATGGGAGGGGTTTAAGATTGACAACAAAATGCCCGGCTCGATGCCGGGCATTTTTATTTCGATGGGTTCAGGTTTGAATTTGGCTCACTCAGGCCGCCGGGCAGAGCTGCGCCTGCAGTTCGGCTTCCCCGGTCAAACCACGATAGCCCTTAATTAACCTGCCCTTGCTGTCCAGCAGCAACAAGATAGGGGTTGCCGGAATGCCGCCCATGTCTCTGACCAACTCCATTGGCGCTCTATAGGCCTCAAACGGAAAGTTGAGGCGAAACAGCGCCCGTTTCAGGGCCAGTTGATTACCATTGACGCCGAGCGCCACCGGCTGCAGATGACCTGGGCACTGCTGATGTAACTTTTTCAGCACCGCCGCCTGCTTGACACACCAGGGGCACTCGGGCTCAAAGAACATCAGCACAGCACTCTGGCCCTCGAGATGTGCCAGCGTCTGTTGTTCCTGCCCGCGAAGGGGCTGAAACTGATAGTCACGAGTCAGCTGTGAGGCCTGTAACGGCATGGCACACAGCAGCAATAATCCCAGGGCCAGGCGCTTCATAATCAGAACACCAGTTTCATGCCGGCATAGATCTCTCTGCCACGCAGCGGGCCATAGATGTAACCCACATCGAAGGCGCCTTCGGCGTCATAGAACAAGGGGCTTTCTTCGTCACCGGCCTGGGTGTAGTCAAACAGGTTGCTGACCCCGGTATAGAAAGACAGGTTGTCGTTGAACTGATAGCTGGCACGCAAGTCCAGGGTAAAGTAGGACGGCGCATCAGTACGTTTCTTCGAGTCGGGATCCACCTTACCGTTGGCATCCAGGCGGTTATAACCTTCATAGCCATACTGCGACAGATCGCGGCTGCCAATCCACACCAGGTTGGCGAAAAATTCCCAATCGTTGACATCCCAATCCACGCTCAGGGTCACTCGCTCCTCGATAGGTGCCACGGCATAGGAAGACTTGAATACCGAATCATAGTCGAAGTGCTCGCCGGTAAGGTTTACCGTCAGGTCATCGGTCAGACGATAACCCAGAGCGATGTCTGTGGTCACCACACTGGCCTTCTCATCCAACTGGGTCAGCAATGGGATCCCTTGGTCGTTGGTGGTCAACGCCGCCAGATGCTCGACTTCGGTCCAGGCCACAGAGGCGGTGGAGGTGAGTCTGTCACCTTCGTAGCTCAGGGCATAGTTCACCGAGTTGGAACGCTCCAGTTCATCGATGTCGATATCAAACCCCAGTGAACCATCCAGAATGCCGTGATCAGTCTCGAAGAAAGACAGCGGTGCCCGATAGCCACGACCGGCAGACAGACGCGAGGTCCACAGCTCATTATGACGCAGGCGAATATCGACTCTGGGCGAGAGTATCGACTCATCCAGCTCTGTGCCCGGTTTACTGGGGTCGGTAAAGTCGGCAGTGATGCTGTCATAACGCAGTGCCATGGCAACTTCGAGGTCATCGGTCACCTGCCAGGTATCCTGCAGGTACAGGCCCTTGACATCATAGTCAAAAGAGTCGGAGACATAGTCAGGGTTGGCGCTGCCGGCGCGGGAGTGAGAGCGCATCTCTTCGGTACGCAGATCGGCACCCAAGGTCAACAGATGGCTGTCGTTAAGTAGGTAGTTGAATCTGGCGTCGAAGAACCACATCTTGTCATCGGCGGTATAGTCAAACCCTTCGTAGAAGGAGTCCTGTTTGTGCTCGGCATAGCTTACCGCCAGGTGCATGTTCCAGTCGTCGTTGAATTCCTTCAGCCAGGCCAGCGATGCCTCGTTACGCTCTGTCTTGATCCATTCGGTAGTTTCCCAAGCCTTGCCGGTATAGGGATTACGGATATCACCATCTTCAAACAGCTGTTGCGGCTCACTGGGCTTATCATCAAAACCTGAGAGTACATTGCCTATGCTGGAGGCAGTGCCATCGGCAAAGCTGCTGCCCAGCATGGGGCCACCGAAGATCTCCGACTGAATATTAGCCATGCGCAGCACCAGATTATCAAAGTCGCCGATATCCTGGGAAATTCTGGCGGTTACGCTGCGGTTTTCCTGCAGTGGCGCCTCGTTGACCTTGTTGTCATCGGCGTCGAACTGATCTCTGTCGTCATACTGAGCCACCAGCGTTGCCCGGGTGCGGCCGTCTTCACTGACGCCCTTGCCGAGAAAGCCCACTTTGCGATAACCGTTTTCACCTGCGGCGACATCCAACTCGGCGCCGTTTTCGGTGGGCTCATAACTGATAATATTGATAGTACCGCCGATCGCCTCAGGGGCGATCAGTGAAGCACCGGCGCCGCGGGCCACTTCGATGCGTTCAATCCCGGTTGTGGGAATGGCATCGACGGCGTAATAACCGGAAATCATGGTATGCACCGGCAAACCATCCACCAGAATCGTGGTCTGCTCCCCTTTCATGCCGTTGAGCATGATGCGTTTTACACCGCACATGGAGCATTCGTTGGAGACTTTTACCCCGGGAGAGTTATCTATGGCTTCCGACAAATTAACGGCATTCTTGTTTTCTATGATGCTGGCGTCAACGACTTCCGTCTTCATTATAGTGTTGGCCAAAGTGCCGGCTTGCTCCAGCCGCTGCCTAACCCCTACCACACTCAAGCGTTCTATGTTTTCCGCTGCCGGATCCTGCGTTTTTTCTGCTTCTGCCGCCATCAAATGCGGGCTCAACAGGGCCGCCAATACAACTGCCAGATAAGTCGGTTTCACTCAGATATCTCCCAAAATCAACAAAGTTGCGTAATATTATACGAATGATAATGATTATCACTTGATGAAGATCATGTTTTTTAACAGTCGTTTTAAAGGTGTATCTACACCCCTTAAAAGTAGTAACTGGCGGGCGGCGGTTTTATCGGCTACGCAGAAATGCGCAAGGCCCGCATAGTGGCGGGCCTTCGATTTGACAATCTTGTAGTAGAAGCTGCGATCAATTACATAACTGTTTTTGCAGTTCACTCAATGAACGTACCTCGATATGAGGCGTTATCCCTTCGGGAGCCGCCTCGCCTTTCACATTGAGCCAACAGGTATCCAGACCGGCCTTAAGGCCACCAAGAATATCCGAATGAGGGTTGTCACCCACCATCAATACCCGCTTACGCTCGGGTTGCTGCATCTTGGTCAGCGCATGTTCGAAAATACCCGGATCCGGCTTGGCCAGACCAACCTCTTCTGAAATCACCAACAGTTCAAAGTGTTCGGCAAAGCCGGTCTTTTGCAACCGCACCTGCTGCAGCTCGGTAAAACCATTGGTGATAATCCCCAACCTGGCACGCCCCTTGAGGCTATCAAGCAGTTCAGCAGCCCCGGGAAGTGGCTCACAGATATCGGCCATTGCCGTCATAAAGGCGCTATTGAGTTCAAAAGGTGTGCGCCCGAGACGTTTGGCCCAATGACTGAAACGGGTCAGTTGCAACTCGCTGGCGCTAATCTTGCCGTCCTGATAGGCCACCCACAGCGGCATATTGGTTTGCTGATACTCGGCATAGTCGGCATCGCTGAAATCCACCCCATGACGGGAGAACATCAGCTTGAGCCCCCGCGGCGCATCGAACTGAAACAGGGTTTCATCGGCATCGAACAATACCCACTGATAAGCCTGACTGTTAGAGTACGGCATGCTTCTCTCCTGTTTCTCCATTCTTCTTTAAACCCAAAACCATAACCCGAAAACACAGTGTTATGCAGGACACAAGCTGCGGATTTTACGCTCTGGTGTCGGCGGCGTCCAACCCGCTGCCGCCAGGCGGGTTTGCGCCTTGGCCGCCAGGCGCTGCAGTATCACACCAGCCAGGATCAGCGCCGCCCCCAGCCAGGCCTGCCAGCCCAACTCACGGGAAAGGCTGTCGAGCCAGACACCGGTCAGCATCTGTCCGGAAATCACCAACAGGGCACAGGCCATGGCACCAAGCCTGGCCAGAGCCCAGCTGCTGGTCGCGACAAACAAGGCGCCTATCACGCCGCCGAGCCAAGTGTAAGCCGGCGTAGCCTGCAGCTGCCATACTGTGCCGCCCTGAAACAGGGTATAAACCGCCAATACCAAGGTCAGCAGTAAAAAACCCAATAGGTGGTTCAGCAACGATGCCTGCAGCGCCTTTATTTGCCGCCAGTGCACCGTTAAAACTGCGGCTCAGGCTGACCATGACGCCGTTGGCCAGCGCCAACAACAAAAACAGTGACAACATCATCTTATCCCCAGGTAAAAATTAAGCGTGAGCGGAAAATATCAGCAACAGCGCCCCGGCCAGTACCAGCAGTAATGCCGGCCACTCGAGTGGATGCAGTTGCCGCTTTGGCAACAACCACCAGCCTCGAGAATCACTGATGGCGCCGAACAGTAACTGCCCCAGCAGCAGAAATGCCAGGGTTCCGCCCAGCCCCAGGGGAGAGTTGACACAGATGGCCGCCAGAATCACGGTCATGGCGCCGGGCAGACCGCCAAGCCAGGCCCAAAGTGGCAAGGTGCGCTTTGGCTGCTTATTCTGCTCAGGCCCCCCTGGCGATGGGGCTGCCTTTCGCCTTCCCATAAATAGCCATAACAACAGGGCGGTCAACGCCCCGGTACCATGGGCTATCCAGGAAGCCAGCAGGGGTGAGCCGGCCGAGGCCAACTGGCTGTTAAGCTGGATCATCAGCGCCAGTAAGCCACCGGCAACGAATGCCACCAGAGCGGCTCCCCAGGATAGCGGCATATTGGATTCTCGGTTGCGGCTGCCTTGCATCTCTCTTCTCCGGCGTGTGCGAATCAATCTTGGCCAGCCAATGGCGGGCATTATTCGGGCTCGGCAGGGCGTCTGTCGCCGTCCTTCAAGCAGACGCCACTCTACATTGTTTTGCCATTTAGGATAATTACCGATAATGTCGCAATACAGTTTCCAAAAACTCAACTATCAAGATGGATCACTTCAATGCCCTGCCGGTGTTTGTCGCTGTGGTGGAGTCCGGCAGCTTCTCGGCCGCTGCCAAGCAGCTCGGCAGCAGTAAGTCGGCGATCAGCAAGCGGATAAGCCAGCTCGAAACACGCCTCGGGGTGCAACTCCTGTACCGCACCACACGTTCGCTCAGCCTGACGGAAGCAGGCGAGCGCTACTATGACTCTGTGCGTCATGCGGTGCGTTTCGCCAGGGAGGCGGAAGACGTCATAGGCGAGCTGCAACACAGCCCCAAGGGGTTGCTGAGAATGTCTGTGCCCATGGTGTATGGCCGCCGCTATGTGGCGCCGCTGATGGCTGAATTTCTGCAGCGTTTTCCTGATATTCGCCTGCAACTTGAGTTGAGCGACAGCCATACCGATCTGATTGCCGAAGGTTTTGATCTGGCGCTGCGCATTGGTGAACTGGCAGATTCCAGCCTGGTCGCCAAGCGCATCGCGCCATGCGAGAGCTTCCTGGTGGCCTCTCCCGAGTACCTAAAGCGCCATGGCACGCCGCAAACGCCGGAGCAACTCGGCCAACACAACTGTTTGTTCTATTCGCTGTTTCGCGGTGGCAGCGAATGGCGCTTTCAAGGCCCCCAGCAGCAATCGGGCGGCGAAGTCAGAATCGAGCCCAAAGGCAACTTCGAGGTCAATAACAGCGATGCGATTCACAGCGCGATTCTCCAAGGCCTGGGGATAGCCAACATGCCGGACTTTATTGTAAGAGGCGATATCGCCAAGGGCCGCCTGGTCGCCCTGATGCCCGAGTATCGGCTGCCCCAACACGCTATTTACTGCGTCTACCCCAGGCGCAAGCACCTGCCGGCCAAGGTCAGCGCCATGATAGATTTTTTAACCGCGAAGCTACCGTGATGGCAGCATGAAAGGCAGTGGCCTTGCCCGAGGTGCAGGTGACGAATTCACGAGCAGCGTCCAGCTTGCCCTTGGCTGTGATGTGAGGAAGGGGAAAGTTTCGGCCTGAACATTTGGATTAAAAAAGCAGGCATCAGCCTGCTTCTTCATGGTATTACTCAGTCGCTCAACCGGGGCCAGGTCCTGCACTACCTGTAATGGGAGTTCCATTTCCAGTCCTTGTTCTCATGCCCGCCGCCAACGAATGAGGGGCAGACAAAGACGTCCTATCCTATTGGGCTAAAGACAATAGCCCTTCAAATTCAAGTGCGAAATTCTGCCTGAATTAGACTTGAAAAGAAATTGCCTTTACCCGAATGACAAGAGTTTTAGATAAGCATTTGATCTTAAGCACAGCAAAGGAAGGTGCGAACACTTGCCGACCCATGTCAACGTCATGATCGACTTTTTGCAGTAAAGAACAGGGGAAAATGTGTGAAGAAAACAACCAGGATTGAGAGGGTTTTGAAGCCAAAATCAGGATTTTTGTACTGTTTCAACAGGAGGTATTTCAAGATAATGGATATCTGAATGTAACCACTGAATAACTGTCTGAATGACTTCGGCTTCGGGCCGCCTTTCCTTACCCTTGATAGCACACTCCCACAGCACCAGAACCCGCCAACCGAGCTCACGCAGCTTGTCCTGTGCCGCCAAGTCCCTGGCTCTGTTGCCCAAGAGTTTGCTCCGCCACCACTCAGGCCCTCTATTTTGAATGGACGATGATCTGGGAAATTGAAAATAACGGCACTGATGCATATGCCAGAAACAGCCATTAACCAAAATAATGGCGTGATACTTGGGCAAGACCAGATCCGGCTTTCCCGGCAAGCGTTTTTCATGCAAACGAAAGCGGTATCCCAATGCGTGGAGCCGCTTTCTCAGCCACATCTCAGGGCGAGTATCACCGCCCTTGATGCGGGACATTTGTTGGCTTTTGCTCTCTGCTCCTTTGCCAATCATTCAAACTTGAAAACACCGTCTAGTAACATTTTAGTATTCTTAACTCCTGAACCTCATATCAGCTTAATAATGCTCTAAGTTCAGACTCAGAAATCCTGTTAGCATGGACTTCATCATGGCAAACATTGCAAAGTGTAATCAAGTTCTCCACGATGTTCTTTCCCCCCAAAACATGATGGATGAGATGATGAAGCTCTAACATACTGCGTTTATCTGCCGGATGCATTCTAGATAAATTCCACCCACAACACTTACATGAGAACTGATCTCTTTCTAGGACTTTGACCCTCACCGAATCAGGGATTTTTCGGTCATGGGCCTCTGCTTGCTCATCAGTTGCAAGAACGTATACTCCAACAGGTAAATGCGCCGCACCCGATGCTTTGGTAAGAATTTGCCAACCGTCCTCGGTCCTCAACTCACGTACCCGCCTTGCCCATTCAGACTTATCGGATGCCAAGTACTGAAGCTCTTCACCGGAGACCTGTTTCCCAACATTTTCTTTTAAGTATTTCAAAAGCTTATCTTTTACAGAAGTTTTTTCCTTTCTTATCTGGTTCGCTGTATTCCATCTATAAGCCGCATCACGGTCTTGCTTGTCCTCGAGTAAAAAGTAATTATCAGTTTTGATATCAGAATCCTTCAAGCCCCATACATGACCGTCCTCGGCAATAATATTCTTAAGAGATTTCCCACTGATTATTGGCCATCCAGATTCCACTCGAAGCTCTCTAATGCGCCTCGGGTACTCACTAATCCCCGCCACAATCGAAAGCTCCGAACCAGCGATTAAGGTCTGAGGGTACTGCCTCATATAAACCAGGATTCTTTCTCTTGCAGAATTCGCCTTCTCATCTTTTATTAGTGAACTGCCGAGGTCACGAAACGTTTCAGTAACTGGCAGCAAGGCCAGTACCTGTTCTCGTAACTCACCCGTTACAAGTACGTTTTGAAAATTTGTAAGGAGATTCACCGCTTTCGCCCTAAGCGTTTCCGCCTCCTTTCGTGTAGAACGCCTCGCCATGCTTACCACCTTTGACTTCTTAAGTTTTGTAGAGGTTTGATATCGTGTGGAAAAGTTTTAACCATGCCGGATAAAGCATCACTAATCCAGCCTACAATTTCAATCTTGTCTCAGTAAAAAATCATCATATATCACCTTATAGAGAGTCTCTCTAATTAAAATGCATGTATAAACATACAGCACTTTCTGCTTGGGCAACGGCTTAAGCTGGGGTAAAATGTCAGCCATAGTTTCAAAGGACATACTAGAAATGAGCGTTAAGGTTATCGATTTATTTTGTGGTGCTGGCGGCTTAAGCGCCGGTTTTTTATGCAGAAGTGACATTGATTACGAATGTGTGTTAGCTATCGATAACAATCAACATGCTGTAAACACCTACAACGCTAACTTTCCCGGAAACCACTGCATAGCCGTCAACATTGAAGAATGGCTGGAAAAGCAAGCCAGCATTCCAAATGCAGATATTGTTATCGGTGGGCCACCTTGTCAGGGCTTTAGTCTTCTCAATAAAAAGCGAGAGGGTGACTCAAGACGTGCTCTTTGGGAGCCATACTTGGATATAGTAGTCCGATCCGGAGCAAAAATGTTCATAATGGAAAACGTCCCCGGACTATTGAAGAGTGATGAATTCCAAGATATTAAAAAAAGAGCAAAATCTGAAGGCTTCTATTTGCATTATGATGTCTTAAATACTGCAGACTATGGCGTCCCCCAAACGCGAAAGCGGGCTATTGTAATCGGGTATAACTCTACGTATTTTTCCGAATCAACTCTACCGGACTTTCCACCAAAACCCAGTCATTCAGCGACCCCTAATTCTGATCCAAACCTACAGAAATGGGAAAATGTGCGCTCAGTGATTGCTGATTTGGATGAGCCGTACGGGACACAAATTAGAGATACAGATCCTCCGTACGATCTACATTTCGGACGTACCCCAACTTTAACAAGTCTCAAACGGTATCAAGCAGTACCTCCCGGGGGAAATCGCTTTGACTTAATGAAAAATGCACCAGAGATTACTCCAAAATGTTGGCTCAATAAACCTTCAGGAGGTACTGATCTTTTCGGAAGGCTATGGTGGGATAGGCCATCAGTCACCATTCGAACTGAGTTTTTTAAACCTGAGAAAGGACGATATCTGCATCCCGAAAAGCACAGGCCTATTACACACCGTGAAGCAGCACGAATAATGACATTTCCCGACTCATTCAAATTCAGAGGCTCAAAAATTGAAATTGCCAAGCAGATAGGTAACGCCGTTCCAGTTAATTTTGCCAAAGCTATAGCTATATATGCATATGACGCTCTAAGAGGCGTATGTGAAGATGCAATACAGTCTGAAATATAAGATTTGTTAACTCCCGTTATGAAGGAAGCTATAACTTACTTCTACCTACAGTGAGTTTTCTGTCAAGCACCTCAAGATTCCAAGGAGGTATTCATCAAAGCTGGCAATGACTGCAGACATATTATCAATAAACTATGTTACGTATTAGCGGTATATAGCGCAGACTAAGGTAAGTTCGATGGTTTGGTGCCGACATATGAATTGAAAAAATGCGGCACCAATAAGCCAGACTACTCCTTTAAACCAAGCGGAGCCCTCAAACTAAACACGCCTTTAGGGCCTCGCTCTGCTGCAATAAGCTGAGATAGAGGGTGAACTGGTTGGCGGCTCTGTCCAGGTTGTGACCTTCGCGATGGATATGAAAATACTTATCCCCCAACAGATAGTCGGTAAGGAAACGCACACCTATCATAAGACAAATGACTCTGGCGCCCAGCCATAGACTCTGGCGCTCCAGTGGCGTCAACACCTCGCCCAGCTCTGCCAGGTAACCCCGGCAGATGGCGGCAAACACTTCGGGCCTGACTCTGACCTTATCGAGTGCGGTGGAGTCTTCGGCCTCGGGCGAGCAGAAGGTGCGCACCATGTCGCCGAAGTCATACATCAGGAAACCCTTCATGCAGGTGTCGAGATCTATGATGGCCATGCTGGACATATCACGCTTGTCGAACAGCATATTGTTGATCTTGGTGTCGTTGTGGCAAATCCGCAGCGGCAAACCGGCACAGGTATCTTCAAGCTCCGCAAGCAACGATTGCTGGGACAAAGCCAACTCGGCCCACTGCCGACAGTGCTGCAGGCGCCCAAGCGGGTCCTCGGCAACCGCCTTGGAAAGTGCTTCGATTCTGCCTGGCAGATGATGAAACTTGGGGATCACATCTTCCAGTTCATGGGGGTCTACTTGGCTCAGGGCGCGCGCGAAATGGCCAAAGGCACGCGCCGCCTGTTCGGCCTCGGCCTCAGAGCGCACCACTTCGATGCTCTGACTGAAAGGCAGATAACTGATGGCGCGCCAGAATCCCTGTTCACCGAGATCCACCGCCAACTGCTGCTCGCGGGTCATCACAGGCCTTATCAGCTGCAGTTGATAGCCGCCTTCAGCAGCACACTGACTCAAATGCTCGCTGACCTTGGCTGCATTGTTAACCAAGGCGTTGGGCGCACGGAATACTTGAGTGTTGATCTTTTGCAGCACAAGTTCATCATCGGAGCTGCGGATCAGAAAGGTGTCGTTGATATGACCATTACCCAGCGGGCTGATTTTGGCATTGTCAGGGATCCCGAAATGAGGCAGCACCTGCTGCCGAATAAGTTCAAGCACCCATTAACTCCTGTAATTGCTGTTTCACCCGGGCGGCATCCTGGGGATATGTCACTCCCAACCAGGCCTCGCGGGCGGTTTCCACCCTGACACTGCGGGTGGCAAGGTTTTGCTGTTGCTGACACGGCTCTAGGTCTGGCTGCTCAATTGCATTTTGCACTATCGCAGGCAGATAACACTCGGCTTTAAGGTCATCACCATGGGTTGCCAAAAAGCGTCTGAGCCCTTGCTCCAGTGCGGTAAATATATTCGCCGAAAAGCCCCAGCAGGTCATGGATACCAAGGCATCGGCGACTATCGGCCGGCGTTCACCCTGAAGCTCTCCCTCAAGGCCATGGGTGCCTGGACGAATATCGAGCCACTCCTGCACCGAAGTCAGGTAACCCTTCCCATTGACCTCACACAGGCCACGATTCACCCCGCCATGCTCGGACAAGGTCAGTCCCAGCGGCCAGGCCACCAGCATCCATTCATTGGGATATTGCCTAAGCCCTTCGGCCAACTGCACAAAGGCATGATCGCCATAATAATCATCTGCGGTGATCACTGCCATGGGGCCATCGACCAGATGCCTGGCACTCCAGAGGGCATGCGCCGTGCCCCAGGGTTTTTGCCTGTTACTGTGGCGCTTTGTGATATCCCCTGTCTGCCTTGCCGATACCGGCTGTGGCAGATCGTCCAGCGTCTGATAACAAAGATGCCACTCAAACCCGGAAGGCAGGAAGTCGCTTAACTGGCGACGGATCTCGCTTTCAAGCTCAGGACGGATAACCAGCACCGCACGGGTAAACCCTGCCTTGATGGCCGAGCGTAACGCCAATTGCAGCATGGTTTCCCCATTGGGCCCCAATGCCGCCAACTGTTTATCACCGCCAAAACGGCTTCCCAGCCCGGCGGCCATAATCACCAGAGTTAATTTTGTATCCATAAACTGTCGAATATGCCGCGAAGAAAGCCGAGCCGAAAGAAGCGAGGCAGTATAACAGAATCACAGCTCTGATGAATCAAAGCTGTGGTTAACCGTACGCCAATATACACCCTATTCAATAAACTGCCGAAAGGCCGGAACAGAACCCAATGCCGCCTGACTGCCCTTGAGGCTGAAGTCATAACCGCAGAGCTTAACCGAGCCCCGCCGCGCCATATCCTGAACAATCACCTGACTGTCCAGAGGGCTGAAGGCCGCTTCTACCTTGCCGTTATCGCCGATAACGACCGACATGGGACGGTAGCCAGTGCCATTGTTAAACACCAGCTCGGCGCAGCGGCGATCGCCCTTGGCGGTAGCCAGATCCCACAAGGGGCCTGGGGCGTCAGTATCACCAAGCCAGCTCATACGCAGCAAGTCACCATCGAGCGATAGACTGAAGCTGTCCGGCAGGCGCACTGTCACCCTGTCGGAGGTTTCGGCCACAATCTCTGTCGTCTCATCACGGCCTGATGCGTCATTAGGCTCAGCCTGGGGCCACAGCAGCCATATGATCAATCCCAAGCCAAGTAGCGCTGTGACCAGAGCGGCTATGGCAAAGCCCTTACGCTGGGCGGCCGAAAAGCCGCCAAGCCGCTGCCAAAGTTGCATTACGGCATCGCGCCAGGAGAGCAGCAATACCGACAAAGAGCCGGTGCGGTCGACCTCATCATCAAACCCAGACTCAGCGCTATTGACCTTATGCCGGGCTTGCTTATCTGTATGCCAGCCAGGCTCTGTATTTATCTCGGAGGCATCGCCATCACTCGGCGCCGAGTCAAAATAACGGCTGCGGCCAGGTCCATAGGAGATGGCATCATGACTGAGGTCATGGACGGCGTTATACTCAGCAGCGCCGCGCTCGGCAGCATACCCAGGCGCAAGTTCAGGTTCAGGTTCAAGAACTGAAGCGCCGCCCAGGGTTGGCTCGACCCTTCTTATCTTGTTTTTGCGCTCAGCGCTCAAAGGCACAGGGCCACAGTATCCCTGCACATAGTCTCGCTGGCTGCGGGCGCCGCGGCCGCGATTCCCTCCAGGCAACAGTGCCAAACCTGTATGCAGCGCCAAAGCCAGTACCAGGGCTCCTATCAGGTAACTGCCTTCCTGGCCGCTACCTAAGGTCAACAACAGAATAAGCCAAGGCAGCAGAGCTATCAGTGACAACCAGGGATTAAGGCCACCGTCACCCAGGCGACGACGACAACTGAGCAGTAATACCGGTGCCAGCAAAATCCCGGGTAACCAGATGAAACTACCGCCACCGGAAAGTAGCCCCAACACGAGTAGTAAAAAATAAACGGCGCCACTGATGGCCGCATGTCGCAGACCATTGTCGTAACCCTGAATACAGATGAGCGATTTATACAGCACAGAACCCCTTAAAAAATCGGCCGACTTATTGATGGCAGACTAACGAATTTGATGGCAATTGTCAGCGCCACTGGCATGGCAGCGTTGCCTGCCTATATAATAGCTGCCCTTAAGGAAGCTGCCTTGAACTCCTGTTCAATCCAGAATAACGGCAGACCAGAGTTCGTAGCTTCCCTCATTAATCACCGATTTTTTGCAACCAAAGACTTGGAACCCAAATATTATGAGCGCACGCGGAAACCTCTTTATTGTCTCGGCCCCCAGTGGAGCGGGCAAATCGTCACTGATTGCAGCCCTGCTGGCCAATAAACCGGCCGACAAACAAGTTTCCGTATCGCACACCACCCGCCAGCCCCGCCCGGGTGAGGTTAACGGCCAACACTATCATTATGTGTCGGTGGAGGAGTTCAAGGCGCTGATTGCCGAAGAAGCCTTCTTCGAGTGGGCCGAAGTCTTCGGTAACTTTTATGGCACTTCCCGCAAGGTCATTGAAGAAACGCTTGAACGGGGCATAGATGTGTTCCTGGATATCGACTGGCAGGGTGCCCAGCAAGTGAAGAAACTGATGCCCGAGGCCATCGGCATCTTTATTCTGCCACCGTCCCGCGAAGAGCTGGAGCGCCGCTTGACCGGTCGCGGTCAGGACAGCAGCGAAGTCATCGCCTCCCGCATGGCACAGGCAGTATCAGAAATGTCGCACTATAAAGAGTATGATTTCATCATAGTCAACGACGATTTTGAGACTGCACTGGGGGATCTGAGCGCGATCATTCGCTCACAACGCCTGACTCGTGCTAGTCAAATTAATACTCACAATGATATGCTTAAGGGTCTGTTGGCAGATTAATTGCCTTCGTGTACAATTTTGCGTCATTTTTTCCATTCAAATCACTGGAGTTTCAACACATGGCTCGCGTTACTGTAGAAGACGCCGTTAAACAAATCGGCAACCGTTTTGATATGATCATGGTTGCGGCGCGTCGTGCCCGTCAGATCGCCGTCCAGGGTAAAGATCCTTTGGTTGAAGAGCAAAACGACAAACCCACTGTTATCGCACTGCGCGAAATCGAACAGGGACTGGTTAACTCAGCGACTCTGGATGCCGATGAGCGTCAGAGCGTACGTGAGCGCGAAGCAGCTGAAATTGCTGCCGTGGCAGCGATTGCAGAAGGTAACTCTTCACTCTAAGGCACATTCTTAGGAGAACAGCCACTTGTATCTGTTTGAAGGTCTCAAGGAGTCTGCCGCCAGTTATCTGGAGCCGGAGCAGGTAGAATTACTCAAGCAGGCCTATCAGGTGGCGCGTGATGCCCATGAAGGGCAGATGCGTACCAGTGGCGAACCCTATATTACCCATCCGGTTGCGGTTGCCCGCATCCTGGCCGAAATGCGTCTCGACCATGAGACGCTGATGGCCGCCCTGCTGCACGACACCATAGAAGACACCCAAGTTACCCATCAGGATCTGGCCGAACTGTTCGGCACCTCGGTGGCGGAACTGGTGGAAGGTGTCTCCAAGCTCGACAAGATCAAATTCCGCGACAAGAAAGAGGCCCAGGCGGAAAACTTCCGCAAGATGATGATGGCCATGACCCAGGATATCCGGGTGATCCTCATCAAACTGGCCGACCGCACCCACAATATGCGCACCCTGGGCGCCCTGCGGCCGGACAAACGTCGCCGCATTGCCCGCGAAACCCTGGAAATTTACGCCCCCATCGCCAACCGTCTGGGTATTCACAATATCAAGACAGAGTTGGAAGATCTCGGTTTTCAGGCCTATTACCCTATGCGCTATCGGGTACTCAAAGAGGTGGTTCGTGCCGCCCGCGGTAACCGCAAGGAACTGATCCAAAGCATAGAAACCGCCATTCGTACCCGCCTGGAAGATGTGGGTATCAAGGGTAAGGTCAAGGGCAGGGAAAAGAACCTCTATTCCATCTACAACAAGATGCGCAGCAAAGAGCTGCAATTCCAAGAAGTGATGGATATCTATGCCTTCCGCTTGATAGTGGACTCCATAGACACCTGTTATCGGGTGCTCGGGGTGATGCACGGCCTCTACAAGCCGCGTCCGGGCAGGTTCAAAGACTATATCGCCATTCCCAAGGCCAACGGCTATCAGTCGTTGCATACCTCGCTGTTTGGTCCCCATGCGGTCCCGGTGGAAATTCAGATCCGTACCGAAGACATGGACCAGATGGCCGATAAAGGGGTTGCGGCCCACTGGATGTACAAGAGTGGCCAGACCGGCGCCTCGGGTACCACTACCCAGCTGCGCGCCCGCAAATGGATGCAAAGCCTGCTGGAACTGCAGCAGAGTGCTTCCACCTCGTTTGAATTTGTTGAAAACGTCAAGACAGAGCTGTTCCCGGAAGAGATCTATGTATTCACTCCCGAGGGCCGCATTCTGGAACTGCCGGTAGGCGCCACCGCAGTGGACTTCGCCTATGAGGTACACACAGATGTGGGCAACACCTGTGTCGGCGCCCGGGTCAACCGCCAGGCCTACCCCTTGAGTCAGCCGCTGATTTCCGGGCAAACGGTCGAGATCATCACCGCCAAGGGCGCCCGCCCCAACGCCGCCTGGCTCAACTTCGTGGTTACCGGCAAGGCCCGCGCCAAAATCCGTCAGGTGCTCAAGAACCTCAAGCAGGACGAAGCCAGCACCCTGGGTAGGCGTCTGCTGAACCATGCGCTGGGCGAAACCAAGCTGGAACAGATAGATCCGGCGCAGATAGACAAGGTAGTCAAAGACACCAAACACGCCGATCTGCAATCACTGCTGGCCGACATAGGTCTCGGCAATGCCATGAGCATAGTCATAGCCCAACGCCTCAAGGGCGACAAGATAGAGCCGCAGAAACAGCATGATGAGCACAAGCTGATGCCGATCCGCGGCGCCGAAGGCATGCTGGTTACCTTCGCCAACTGCTGCCGCCCCATTCCTGGGGATGCCGTGATTGCTCACGTAAGCCCAGGCAAGGGCCTGGTGGTGCACATGGAAAACTGCGCCAACATCCGCGGCTATCAGGGCGAGCCGGACAAGTATATTCCGGTGCAATGGGATGCCGTCGATGGGGTCGAATTCCAGGCCAACCTGAGGGTCGAAATCGTCAACCATCAGGGCGCGTTGGCGAAGATCACCAATATCATTGCCGCCGAAGGCTCCAATATTCACAATCTCAGCACCGAAGAGCGCGATGGCCGCGTCTATCTGATCAACCTGCGCATCTCGGTTCGCGACCGGATCCACATGGCAAATGTTATGCGCCGAATCAGGGTACTGCCCGAGGTTCTGCGTACATCCCGTAACCGTTGATAACAGAAAAAGAGAGAGCGTTATGGCAGAGAAGATCATCATAGCAACAGACAAGGCTCCCGCCGCTATCGGCACCTACTCCCAGGCAGTCAAAGTGGGCAGCACTGTCTACCTGTCCGGGCAGATCCCGCTGGACCCAGCCACCATGGCACTGGCCGGTGACGACTTTGAAACCCAGGTTGTACGGGTATTCGACAACCTCAAGGCCGTCTGTGAAGCTGCCGGCGGTTCCATGGCCGATATCGTCAAGCTGAATATCTATATGCTGGATCTGGGCAACTTTGCCACGGTCAACGAAATCATGAGCCGTTACTTCAACCAGCCTTACCCGGCCCGAGCCGCCATCGGCGTGAAAGAGCTGCCAAAGGGTTCTCTGGTCGAGATGGACGGTGTGATGGAACTCTGAGTTCCCTCCCCAATACAGGGCGCTACGGCGCCCTTTTTCATATAGGATCCCCCGCCAATGAGCCCCGAACGCTTCGCTCGCATCAACCAAATGCTGGACATGCGCCAGCCGGATCTGAGCCTGATCCTGGACAGAGTCCACAAGAGCAACAATATTTCCGCCGCGCTGCGCAGTGCCGATGCTGTGGGTATCCACGAAATTCATGCGGTCTGGCCCGATGCCGATATGCGCCTGTCCGGCAATACCGCCTCCGGCAGCCAGCAGTGGGTAAAAACCATTAAACACTATGACTTTGCCTCGGCAGTCAAGGCTTGCAAGGCGCGCGGAATGCAGCTGGTCGCCACCCATTTCGGCCCTCAGGCCCGCGACTTTCGGGAGCTGGATTACCGCCGCCCCACCGCCTTTATTGTCGGTAATGAACGTGATGGCATCAGCGCCGAAGCCCTGGCCGCCGCCGACGAGCAGGTAGTGATCCCCATGGTCGGCATGGTGCAATCCCTCAATGTCTCGGTGGCGTCGGCGCTGCTGCTGTATGAGGCGCAGCGTCAGCGGCAAGAGGCCGGCCTCTATGGCAGTCGCAAGCTGGACAATGACTATTGCCAGACCATGTTGTTTGAGCAAGGCCATCCCATTTATGCCAAAGCCTGTCGGCGCAAAGGCATTCCCTACCCGACCATAGACGCGCAGGGCCAGATAGTCGCCGCTGCCGACTGGTGGCAACGGATGCGTGAACCCATCCAGGAACTGTGAAGCATTTCAAACAACCGATTAAATATTGCACCAGATCACAATTGTCGCCATACTGGTTTGGCCACTGCATAGCGAAACTAACAGATAATCAGATCGTTGCAGCCGCCGTGGGGGAAGCTGCAGCTACGCAGATAACAAGAACAGTAAAGGGGACACCCCATGGAAGCATCATTCAAGAGCCCGGTGGAAATGCTCGACCACTGGGTAGAGACTCAAGGCGATGAGATCTATCTCAGGCAGCCAATCAACGGCCAATATCAGGATCTGACCTGGCGTCAGGTACAGGCCAAGGTGCAACAACTCTGCGGCGGCCTGCGTCACTTGGGGCTGCAACCCGGCGACAAGATAGCCGTGCTGTCAAAAAACTGCGCCGAGTGGTTCATTACCGATCTAGCGCTGATGCACGGCGGCTATATCAGTGTGCCCATCTACCCCACGGCCAATGCCGATACCATACGCTACGTGCTGGAACACAGTGGCTGTAAGGCCATCATACTGGGTAAACTGGATCACTGGGCCGATCAGGAAGCCGGTGTCGGCGGTGATATTCTGCGCCTGGCGATGCCTTATGACACCATGCCGGCTCAATATCACTGGCAGCAACTGTTGAATCTCGGTACACCTCTGGTGGATGCCCCTTATCCCGAGGCCGAGCAGGTAATGACGCTGATCTACACCTCAGGTTCCACCGGCAAGCCCAAGGGCGCCATCCAAACCTTCGGCAGTTACGGCTGGACCTGTAATGCCGTGGTGCGCGATCTCAAGACAGATGGTAAAGACAGACTGCTGTCCTACCTGCCGCTGGCTCATATCACAGAGCGGGTGGCGATAGAGGGTTCCTCCTTCTATTCCGGCTCTTGCGTTGCCTTTGTCGAAAGCCTCGACAGTTTTGTTGCCGATGTGCAGCGAATGCGGCCAACCGTATTCTTCTCGGTACCTCGGCTGTGGACCCTGTTCCAAAAGAACATTATCGATAAGGTCGGCTACGCCAGGCTCAATCTGCTACTGAAGATCCCCCTCATCAGCCATCTGGTCAAACGCAAGATCCATAAGGGCCTGGGGCTGGATAAGTGTCGTTTGCTCGGTTCAGGTTCGGCGCCCATACCTCCGTCACTGGTGGAGTGGTATCACAACATAGGGTTGGATATCTGCGAAGCCTGGGGCATGACGGAAAACTGCGCCTACTCAATTATCAACTTCCCCTTCGATGCCAGTAAGATAGGCACTGTCGGCAAGCCGGTGATCGGCTGCGAAGTCAAGCAGGCGGCCAATGGCGAACTGCTGGTGAAGAGCCCGGGATTGATGCGTGAATACTACAAGGCGCCGGAAGCCACAGCCGCCGCCTTCGATGAAGAGGGCTTTTTCCTCACCGGCGACCTCTGCGCCATAGATGCCGACGGTTGCGTCAGCATCACAGGCCGGGTCAAGGATAACTTCAAGACCGCCAAGGGCAAGTATGTGGCGCCAGTGCCGATTGAACGTAAGATGGCGCAGGATCCCCATGTGGAGCTTATCTGCGTCATCGGCCTGGGACTACCCCACCCAGTGGCTTTGGTGCAACTCTCTGAAGGGGCGGCGTTGCAAGCCAGAGAAGAGGTACGCGCCTCGCTCAAGGCCACTGTGGATGCGGTTAACCCCAACCTGGAGTCCCATGAAACCGTGGAAGCTGTTTTGGTGGTTAAGGAGCCCTGGACCATAGAAAACGATGTGCTGACCCCAACGCTGAAAATCAAGCGCCATGTGTTGGAGAGCAGATACGCCAGTCGGATGGAAGGCGTCCGCGGCGCCAAGGTCGTCTGGGAAGACGAAATCTAAAGCCCTTATCCTGATTTATCTGATTATCCCGGCTCCGGCCGGGATTTTTATGACATATTCTGTCAAAAAGGGGTTGCCTTCGGGGGGAAAAACCTTATGCTGGCAGCCCAAATACATTCATCGGTGCCGGTATGTATGGCACCTTACTGACAGGAAAAGCGGTTTTCAATGTTGATTGCACTCTCTATTCTCGGCGGCTTCTTAATTTTGACTCTGGGAGCCGAAGCCTTGGTTCGCGGCGCCAGCGTCATCGCCCTGCGTCTGGGAATCGCCCCTCTGGTGATCGGCCTGACGATCGTCGCCTTCGGTACCAGTGCTCCCGAACTGGCAGTGAGCGTTAAGTCAGCACTGGCCGGTAGCCCGGGCATTGCTCTGGGTAACGTGGTGGGCTCCAATATCGCCAATATCGGTCTGATCCTGGCCCTGACCGCACTGATCCGCCCGATAGGCGTTCAGACACAGATGGTCAGACGCGACATTCCACTGATGATAGGCGCCTCTATTCTGATGTGGCTGCTGGTACTCGACGGTGAACTGAGCCTGATTGACGGCGCCGTGCTGACCAGCTTACTGGTAGGCTATCTGCTGCTCAGCTATTTCAGCAGCAAGGGCGAAGATACCGATGAACCTATTGAAGGCCCCAAGAACCCTCTACTGTCGCTGCTGTTTATCATCGCCGGTATCGGCATGTTGGTGGGCGGCGGCATACTGTTTGTCGATGGCGCAGTCGAGTTGGCCCGTACCTTCGGTATCAGCGAAGTAGTGATCGGCCTGACCATTATTGCCATAGGCACCAGCATGCCGGAATTAGTGACCTCGATTTTGGCCGCACTCAAGGGCCAGAGCGATATCGCCATAGGTAATGTGGTTGGCTCCAACCTGTTTAACCTGCTGGGGATCCTCGGGGTCACGGCCCTGGTGCACCCCATCAGCTCTGCCGGCTTCAGCAGCCTGGACTTCAGCGTGATGCTAACCCTGGCACTGTTGGTGTTGCCCTTTGCCTGGAGCGGATTTCGTATCGGTCGCCGCGAAGGCGCCATATTATTGCTGGGTTACTGCGGCTATATGGGCTATCTGGTCACCCACGCCAGCGCCTGAATCTGAGTACGCCACTGACAATTGAATGCTTCTGAAGAGCTTTATTGCCAAGCCGCAGTAGCATAAAAAATCCCGGGTTTTGACACCAAAAATGAATAATCAAAACCCGGGATATCATCAAGTTAAGGGCCAAAACAGCCCAAAAGCGCTCAGGAGCGAGCCGCTACATAACTCTCCATTTCAGCTATGCTGACACTGGCAATGAATTGCTGATCCAGGTAGAAGTCCACCATCTCCCCCTGCTTGCGCCCCAGCATTACCTGCTCGGTGCCATCTTCATAGCTCAGCGTCATCGCCAAAGTATTGTCATCTATGGCTGACATGCTGGCACGGCTCAGTTTTACCGGGGCAGTGGTCAGATCCTTGTCCAGTTTATGATTGATCTTGAACACTGCATCGGCCGGCATATCTACCAAGGCCGGTGACTTGCCGGTAATAGGGTTCTTGCCGGTCCAAAACTCAATACTGTTGAAAATAAACAGATCGGCGGCGGCAGTAATGCCATAGACGGGCGCCAGCAACAGGTACAAACCGGCGCGGCCGTAACGGTTATCCACCGCACTCAAATTGCCTTTGGTCAACATGCCTGAAAGCCCCATCTGCCCCATACAACCCGCCAGTTGCGAGCAGATCAACACAGTGACCCCAAGACCGACTTTACTCAACTTCATCAATATCTCCCCAAATAGAGTTTACGCATATGTTATTGGCGCGCGGATTCTACTCAGGTTAATCAATTTAACTATGCAGGGGCTCACAACTTGAGGTTAGTTTTTCGGAGAGTAAGTTACTCGGTTGTTGGATGTTTTTCTCTTTGGAAAAATCAGTAAGACACTGGTGATAAAGGCGCTCAAACAAACATAACTCCCTTACCTTACGCAGAGACCTGTATCCTGAGCCCCAGAGCCTCAATCGCAGGGGTTTAAGAAACCAAGGTCGGCTTACCAAAACAGGTAAAAACCGGTTCCGCTCTACGAATATCGGAAGTAAAGCGCTGTCCAGCCCTAAAATGACTTGGCTTTTTTAGGGTCAACACGCCCGATAAATTTCACTGTTATATCCATTAATGCGGGTTCACTTAAATATACCGCAAGCGTGGCATCTCAGGGTTCAACCCAGAGGCTAAAAGCTTTACCATGACTCGGCGTTCAGCTCAGACTTGTTACTCAAAGGCAGTTGTTTGAACGAGCAACATCAGGGATCCGGTTAATCCAAGTTAAGGAGAACAATCAATGCATTGCAGACATTGCGGCTCAGACAATATCAAACACTTCAAAGCCATTCATGCCGAAGACACAACAGAAGTTTCAGTCAGCGCCTCGGCCAAACCCGTGTGGAACAACCAGCCCTTTTCTGTGCATGGAAAACAAAAACTCAAGGGTAGCGCCCAACTGCAAACCAAACTGGCCAAGCGCTGCTCGCCGCCATCTGACCCTCAGCCCTTGGTGCTATTTCTGGCGGCTTTCCCCGGGCTACTATTGGGCGGCTACCTGGGGTTTCAGGCTGGCAGCAACTGGAGCAGTTTTTGGCTTGGAGTGCTGTGCTTTTTTGCCTCCAGTTTTACTCTGATCCTGAGCGCCGATTGGCTATGGAAAAACTACTTGGGAGGGCGAAAGTCAATGCAGCAATACCGCGCGGCACTGAACCAATGGCAGAACTCCTGGTACTGCAGCAAGTGTGCCAAAGTCAGTATTTTTTAACCTTCTTGCCTCTTTGCCGTCACTCATCAGGGCTTGGGAATAACCATGAATCACATCTCAGAGATTCAACAACTGGAAAGCCAACTGCGTAGCGCCATGTTGAATTCGGATATCAATTTGCTGGATAGACTGTTGTCGCCTCAGCTGATATTCACCAATCACCTGGGGCAAGTGCTCGGCAAAGCAGAGGATCTGCATGCCCACTGCTCAGGCCTGCTCAATATCACTCGGATAGACACTCTAACCGAAGAGATACGACTGCATCAGGGGACTGCGATAGTGTCGGCGGAGGTGAATATTCAAGGCAGCTATGCCAAAGCACCGACCAACGGCCGTTTTCGCTTTACCCGGGTTTGGCTGCACAGGGCAAGCGGCTGGCAACTGATAGCGGCTCACTCGAGCCTACTGGCTTGAGCACTGAGTTTTACGACAAACTACTGATTTCATGGCGACCATTTTATGACCAAAAACCCACAACAGGCCAGGCTCTGCCAATATCAGCAGCATATGCTGATGACAGAGCTCGAGGCTGAGCCGGGCAAGTTGAAACTCATCTGGCGCAGCAGGCAAACGCAACTGAAATACGCGCTTTGGGGACTATTATTGATGCTTGCCGGAATACTGGGAGTACTCGTCTTGGACCCCGCCAGACAGGACACTTGGTTTACGGCTGCCATCATAGCCATAGTGCTGGGGCTCAGCGGTATCATCATGGGCCTGAACCTCTACCGCCAGCTCAAACCCGTAACTTTGGATCTGCAACAAGGCTGCGTCTTCCGGGGCGGGAAAAGCAAGCCTCTCAGTCAACTCTGCCGCATAAAGGTGCAACGCAATACCTATAACGAAAGATCCAGAAGTCACATGCTTGAACACCTGACTGACGAAGAGCTCATAAGTGTCAGCGTGGTACTCTGTTTTTCTGAGCGTGAGCGACTCGGTTTTGGCCTGTTCAAACCTCAAAAGCAGGCCACAGACAAAGCCAGAGCCTACGCACAAACACTCGCCGAACTGATAGGCTTTAACGGTGAAATAACCGTTAGCCAGGGTTCAGGCCTGGGCCGTTAAGTTACGCTACTCTTTTGCCAAGCCTGCCGAATCCAAGATGCAAGTTGTTAACTTAATCTTATGGTTATGTAGATATATTTATTCTCATTAAAACAAATAATTAGGGAATTAGATTTGCACTCGGAAGGTAGCAGCGTTAAGGTATCGCGGCAAATCATAACTACCAAGAAGGAACCATGATCGACAGTAAGCAGCGATATTTTGCCGAGCAAGATATCAAAGCCCCCGCCACCCCTCTTCCCAAACACGCCTTGTTCAATACCCTAAGCGACCTAATAGTCGCGCTCTGTTTTCTACTGGGCAGCTTCTTTTTTCTCACTGACGTTCACACCCTTATCGGCGCCTGGCTGTTTGTAATAGGCAGCGTTCAGCTACTGATAAAGCCCTTGGTCACCCTGTTGAACTGGTGGCACTGACAGATTAATCCGTCACAAATATATCAGGGCTTTTGCCATACACCCGCCCACCCAGGCAGAAGCCCTGCCGCCATTGCACCACACTTTACCCGGCCGATAAAAGCAACGCATTGCCAAGGGCTATTTCTCTGATAGTATATGTATAAATTCACAGTAATCCGGTGCTAAAGGTTTGCAGAGACTGGATCTTATTGCTATCACCGAGCTTAAAGGCGTAGCCGCTAAAATGGCTGAGAAACTGCACAAGCTCGGAATCAACACGGTACAGGATCTGCTGTTCCACCTGCCGCTGCGCTATGAAGACAGAACCCGCATCTACCCCATAGCCAGCCTCACACCCGGCAGCTACGGCACCATAGAAGCCGAAATCCAATCCAGCCAGATCATCAATGGCCGCAAGCGCATGTTGATCTGCAATGTCCGTGATGACAGCGGCACCATGACCCTGAGGTTCTTCAATTTCTCTGCCGCCCAGCGCAATGCCATGCAACAAGGGCTAACCATTAGAGCCTATGGCGAAGTGCGCCGAGGTAACCACCAGGCCGAGATCATTCATCCGGATTACAAGATACTCAAGGGCGACGAACCGCCCAACCTCAACGACACCCTGACGCCCATCTATCCCACCACTGAAGGGCTCAAGCAGGCCAGTTGGATGAAATTGACCGAGCAGGCTCTAAGCCTGTTGCAGGACGATGGACTGCAAGAGTTGCTGCCCGAGGCGCTGCGCCCCAATCAGCAAAGTCTGGCCCAGGCGGTGCGCACCCTGCATAGGCCCCCGGCAGATGTCGATATCTATCGCTTGGAACAGGGGCAACACCCGGCGCAGCAACGCCTGGTACAGGAAGAACTGCTGGCGCATAACCTGTCTATGCTCAAGCTCAGAGAGCGAAGCAATCATGACAAAGCTGTGCCTTTGCCCGCCACCGGCGCTTTGCTCAATCCCTT
Source organism: Shewanella indica (assembly GCF_033842865.1). Classification (NCBI taxonomy): domain Bacteria; kingdom Pseudomonadati; phylum Pseudomonadota; class Gammaproteobacteria; order Alteromonadales; family Shewanellaceae; genus Shewanella; species Shewanella indica. The sequence goes on along the minus strand of NZ_JAWXXR010000001.1, from coordinate 1,821,656 downwards.
CCTCGCCGCCTTACCCTTTAAACCTACGGGGGCGCAGCAGCGAGTGGTGGCAGATATCGGCCGTGATATTGAAAAGCCACAACCCATGATGCGCCTGGTTCAGGGCGATGTCGGCTCGGGCAAGACCCTGGTGGCCGCCATGGCGGCGCTGCAGGCGATAGAAAACGGTTATCAGGTGGCCATGATGGCGCCCACTGAGCTGTTGGCCGAGCAACATGCGATTAATTTCAGCCAATGGCTGGAGCCATTGGGGCTCAAGGTCGGTTGGCTGGCGGGTAAGCTCAAAGGCAAAGCCAGAGCCCAGTCGCTGGAGGATATCGCCTCCGGCAGTGCCCACATGGTGATAGGCACCCACGCCATCTTTCAAGAGCAGGTACAGTTTCACAAGCTGGCGTTGATCATCATAGATGAGCAACACAGATTCGGCGTGCATCAGCGCCTGGGGCTGAGAGAGAAAGGCATCAGCCAGGGTTTTCATCCCCACCAGTTGATCATGACGGCGACCCCTATTCCTCGCACCCTGGCGATGACAGCCTATGCGGATTTGGATACCTCCATCATTGACGAGTTGCCGCCGGGGCGTACCCCGGTCACCACAGTGGCCATCAGTGACAGTCGGCGTCAGGAGGTAATCGACAGGGTACGTCAGGCGGCGCTCAATGACGGTCGCCAGGCCTACTGGGTCTGCACCCTTATCGAGGAATCCGAAGTGCTCGAATGCCAGGCAGCCGAAGACACCTGTGAAGAACTGCGTGCCGCCCTGCCGGAGCTGAGCATAGGCCTGGTACATGGCCGTATGAAGAGCGCCGAAAAACAACAAGTCATGGACAGCTTCAAACGCGGCGAGCTCAAGTTGTTGGTGGCCACCACTGTCATTGAAGTGGGGGTCGATGTGCCCAACGCCAGTCTGATGATCATCGAGAACCCGGAACGGCTGGGGCTGGCGCAGTTGCACCAGTTGCGCGGCCGGGTCGGTCGCGGCGCCGTGGCCAGCCACTGCGTCCTGCTGTACAAGGCACCGCTGTCACACACGGCTACCAAACGGCTTGGGGTATTGCGTCAGAGCAACGACGGCTTTGTGATTGCCCAAAAAGATCTGGAGATCCGCGGCCCGGGTGAGGTGCTGGGCACCCGCCAGACAGGTATAGCCGATATGAAAGTGGCCGATTTGGTCAGGGATCAGGCGCTTATTCCCCACATCCAGAAACTGGCCCGTCATGTGATGAGCCAGGCACCGGAGAATGTCGATGCCATCATTCAGCGCTGGCTGGGCGACCGGCAGCAATATGTTCAGGCCTAGTGCGCTAAAAACGTCACAAAATTGCCGAGAGTTCAGCCGGGGTTCAAGTCAGCCACCACAGGATCTGCTCTACTGGCAATATTTCACAAATAAATCTTGCTGCTAAATGGCCGAAAGCTGGACAAGATGGCCAATATTTGCAGAATGGGAGAAGCGCTGCCTCACAGGTATCAATGAAAGGAAATCCAATGCAAGTCAATCAAGAAGATAGAATCGCGCCGCAGGAAAAGTCCTCTGGCAACAGTGGCATTGTTATCATCCTGCTAGTGTTGGTATTGCTGATTGCAGGAGGAGCCTACTACTATTTCAGCGGCGAACAAGAGCCGCAGCAAACAGCAGAACCCACCCAGGTTGAACTCCCTGAACCCGCGCCCAGCGAACCGCTGCCAACCCAGGTTCAGGTGCCTGAACCTGAAACCATGCCCGAGCCTGAACCTGAAGTGGTTCAGCCCGAAGTCGAGCCGGAACAACCCCTGCCTTCACTGGCCGAAAGTGATGAGTATGTTCATGAAAAGGCCGTGGCCATGGCCGATGGTATGAAGATAGAGCCACTGCTGGTTGAACAAGATCTGGTACGCCAGTTCGTGGTGTTTGTCGATAATCTGGCCCAAGGTGAACTGGCTCGTAAAACCAGTCCGATGAAAGGCCCGAGCGACACCTTCACTGTATCTGAAATTGCCAACAAGACTTATCTGGATCCGGATAGCTACCACAGATACGACCTTTACGCTGACTTCCTCACCGGGCTCAACGACGAGCAGCTGCTCAACACCTATCGTCAATTGTCGCCGCTGCTGGAGCAGGCATTCGATGAGCTGGGTTATCCCAACCTCAAATTCGATGAGCGGATGCAACAAGCCATCAAGGTGCTGTTGGCTACCCCTGTAATAGAAGATCCTATCGAGCTGTATGCCATCAGTGTGAACTACAAGTTTGTCGATCCCAAGCTGGAAGCCCTGCCCAACGCGCAGAAAATGCTGGTACGTATGGGGCCCGACAACACTCGCAAAATCAAAACGGCACTGCGGCGACTGCAAAGCCAGTTGAACAACTGAGCAGCATTTGAATCACCCGGCAGTCGCCGGGCGATTCCCTTGTTAGTGAAAAGTTGTAACTGATCTTTAGCTGTAACCTAAACCCCTTCTTAAAACCCGTACTTTCAGTGTAGAATACAGCCCTTTGTACCGGTGTTTCAGAGGGGAAAGGCAATCGGTACGGCGGTCGCATTCCGACCCGACAGATTCACTCCCTCACGACCCGTAAGGGATAGCAACAAAGATCTGTGTCAGAGGCAAAGCAGTGCAACTAGCGTTCAGTATTCTCTCCTGGGGAGCCTGGTCTCCGGAGTATCAACAGCAGCAAGATTGGCAACAGTGGCAGAGCAGCAACTGCGCCCTTGATGACAGCGATCGCCTCGCCCCCAAGTTACCTCAGGTTGCCGCCATGCAGCGGCGCCGTTTCAGCCGCCTGAGCAAGATGATGCTGGAAGCCGCTTTCCAGGCCGAAGCTCCCAGCCAATGCCGCAGCGTATTTGCCTCGCGCCATGGCGAACTCAATCGCACCATAGAACTGCTGCAGGATATTATTGCCAGGCAGCCACTCTCTCCCATGGGTTTCAGCCAATCGGTTCACAACACCGCCAGCGGTCTGTTTGGCATAGTCACGGGTAATACTGGCGCTTCCACTTCAGTGGCGGCGGGCACAGATACCCTCTCCCAAGCCATGTTGGAAGCCTGGGCCCAGTTGGCCGAGGACCCCAGCCCTCTGCTATTGGTGTTCGGCGATGATCCTGTGCCGCCCGTCTATGATGAATTTACCCAAGAGATGGAACTGCCGCTGGCCTTGTCTCTGCAACTGGCCCCGGCCGATGTTACCGGCATAGCCCGAGTTACCCTGAGCCAGCAGACCGGCGCCGGGCAGTCGCTGGGCTTCGGCGCCCTGCTGCAGGCACTGGCAAACGGCACGGCAATTCAGGGGCAGCTGGCCCAGTGGCATTGGCAGCTGGAACCTTCCCGGGAGCCACTATGACAACCCCGGCGACCGGCATCGGCTATTTTCCCCGTTGGCTTGCGGGTATCAGCTGTTATATCGCCTTCGGCCTCGGCGGCCTGCTGAGCTCCTTGACCATTTTACCTGTGCTGAGATTCTGGCCCGGCGAGCGCGATGTGCGCATTCAAAGAGTACAAAAAGCGGTGCACTACATGTTCCGTGGCTTTGTGCATATGCTGACCTGGGCCGGCGTGGTCAGGGTCAGCACGGTAAATCTGCAGCGATTACAGCAGGCCAAGGGCATGGTGGTGATTGCCAATCACCCCACCCTCATAGATGTGGTGGTGTTAATCAGCCTGATGCCCAATGCCGGCTGCATAGTAAAACAGGGACTGTGGCGTAACCCTTTTTTGCGCGGAGTCGTCTCCGCCGCCGGCTATATTCCCAATCGCGGCGCCGATCTGCTGCTACAGGACTGCCGTGAAGTGTTGGCCAGAGGCACCAATCTGATCATCTTTCCCGAGGGCACACGCACGGTAAAAGGCGCAGTGATCAATCCCTTTGCCCGCGGTTCGGCCAATATCGCCCTGCGCGCCGGGGCCGATATTCTGCCAGTGGTACTCAGGGTGGTTCATCCCGGGCTCACCAAACAGGATCCCTGGTATGAAATCCCGAGACGCACCATACAGATGCAAGTGGAAACCGGGGCAAGCATAGCGCATCTGAGGTATGATGCCGAAAGCGGTGGCGATGCCCGGATGGCACGCCAACTCACCAGAGATCTGGAAACCTATTACAAACAACAATTAGATATAAATTATGAGCTTACATAACGAAATTAAACAGCTAATCATAGATTGCCTCGATCTTGAGGATATCAGTATCGACGATATAGATACCGAAGCACCGCTATTCGGTGAGGGGTTGGGACTGGATTCCATCGATGCACTTGAGCTGGGCTTGGCGATCAAGAAGCAGTTCGACGTCAAGATCGAAGCCAACTCAGAGGCAACCAAGGCTCACTTTTACAGTGTGGCCAGCCTTGCCGCGTTTATCGAATCCCAGCGCGCGTAGGAGGTGCTCATGCAAAGCCGTGAACAGATATTGGAAATGCTGAGCAAGATCCTGGTCGATGAGTTTGAAGTGGATGCCGAGACGATAACCCCTGAGGCTTCCCTCTATGAAGAGCTGGATCTGGACAGCATTGATGCGGTGGATCTGGTGATCAAACTGCAACAGCTGACCGGCAAAAAGATCCAGCCCGATGAATTCAAGTCGGTACGGACGGTCAACGACGTGGTTAACGCCATCGAGGGACTGGTTAAAGACTGATGCGTGCCCTGGCTCAGACAGTCACGGCCCTGTTGCTGCTGGGATATCCCCTGGCGGTATATCTGGGGCTGAACTATCTGCCGGGCAATGGCCTGGCACTCTTGCTGGCGGCCTTGCTCGGTGCCAGGTTGCTGCTGGGGAAGCAAAAGCTCAAGGCGCTGGCCGCTCCGGTCGTTCTGGGGTTACTGCTGGCGCTCGGCAGCCTGCTCGCCAAGCGTCAGGACTGGCTGCTGTACTACCCTATGCTGGTCAATGCCTGCATGCTGGTGCTGTTTACCTCTTCGCTGCTTAAGGGTCCCAGCATGGTGGAACGTCTGGCCAGGTTGGCCGAGCCGGATCTGCCCGAGGAAGCCAGGCCCTACCTGGTAAGGGTCACACAACTCTGGTGTGGTCTGTTTGTCTTCAACGGCGGCATGGCGGCTTATACGGCGCTGTTTACCAGCCTGGAGACCTGGACCCTGTACAACGGCCTGATAGCCTATCTGCTGATGGGGCTGCTCGGTGGCGGAGAATGGCTCTATCGCCACTTTTGTCTGAAGCGATCATAAAGGGACAGTTATGACAGAGTTATTGAAAACCTGGCTTACCCAAGGCCCAGCAGGGCAACAACTGATCAGTTTTAACCACCATGACATAGTCACGGGTTCACTGTTCGCCACCCAGGTCTATCATCTGCATCAGCGCCTGCAAGCCCGGTCGGAAAAGCGTTGGTTACTGGCCTGCGACAGCAGCGATCTGTTCGCCGTTGGCCTCTGTGCCGCCCTGTTGTCGGGCAAGCAGATCATACTGCCGGCCAACACTCAGCCGGGGACTCTGAGCGAACTGACCCAGGAGTTTGATGCCATAGTGTCAGACCGCCCCCTGTGTGAGGGCAAGATCTGGCTCGAGCTGAAAAAAGAGCTGTCACTGCCCCACTCGCCCTGGCCGCAGATGGCCGAGGGGGATGAGTTCGGCGAACTGCTGCTGTTCACCTCAGGCTCCAGCGGCCAACCCAAGGCGGTTCGCAAGCGCCTGCAGCAACTGGATGCCGAAGTCAGTGTGCTGGAGCAGACCTTCGCCGCTCACCTGCCACAGTGCAGTGTGATTGCCACCGTCAGCCACCAGCATATCTATGGCTTGCTGTTTAAGATTCTCTGGCCACTGGCGGCCAGTCGCCCCTTCCTCAGCGATCTGGTGGAATACCCGGAAACCCTGAGTTATTACACCGCCCTGTTTCCCAACCTGTGCCTGATCAGCAGCCCGGCGCAGCTGTCGAGGCTGCCGGATGCGCTGGAGCATGAACGCCAGCTGCACACTCCCAGCCTGATCTTCAGCTCCGGCGGGCCCCTGAGCCTGGAAGCCGCCCAAGGGGTCAAGCGCTGCTACGGTAGCCTGCCAATCGAGGTCTACGGCAGCACGGAAACCGGCGGCATAGGTTATCGGCGCCAACAGAGCAGCGATACCCCCTGGCAGGCCTTTACCCCCATGGAGCTGAGCAATGACAGCGACGGCGCTTTGCTGCTGCGCTCCCCCTATCTCGAAGACGACGGCCAATACCGCTGTGAAGACAAGGTTCGGCTGCTGGGCGAAGGCCAGTTCTGCCTCGAAGGCCGCTTGGACCGCATCGTCAAGATAGAGGAAAAGCGCTTGTCTCTGGTGCAGATGGAAACCTTGCTCAACGCCCATCCCTGGGTGACCCAATCGCATCTGGTGCTGCTGGAAAACCCCAGAGTGCAACTGGGCGCGGCGGTAGAGCTTTCCGCCGCCGGTAAGGCACAGCTCGAAGCCGAGGGCAAACTCAGCATCAACAACGCCCTCAAGGCCCATCTGCTGAGCCAATTTGAACGTGTGACTCTGCCAAGGCGCTGGCGCTATCCACAGCAGCTGCCGCTCAATGCCCAGGGCAAGTTGCTCAAAAACGATATTCTTGAGCTGTTTGATCATGATTAAGTCTGTTCTTCCGCCCATTGTTCAACACCGGCATCAGGACAATGAAGCCAGTTGGCGCCTGAGCATTCCGGCCGAGCTGCCTATGTTTACCGGCCACTTTCCCGGCCAGCCGGTATTGCCCGGCGTGACTCAACTGGACTGGGCCGTGCGTCTCGGCAGCCAGGCATTCGGCTATGATGCCGAAGTCGCGGTACTCGAGGTGCTCAAGTTTCAGCAACTGCTGTTGCCGAATATGCAAGTCACCCTCAGCATCAGCAATAACCCCGCCAAGGGTAAACTGAGCTTCAGCTACAGCGACGGCGAACAGAAGTTCGGCTCGGGTCGTATCGCCTTCAAGACAGAGGCCAAGCAATGAAGCTGGCGCTGATCATCCCCAATTACAACCACAGGGGCCATATCGCTGCGACGCTGGAAGCCCTCAAACCGCTGGGGCTGCCCTGCTTTTTGATCAACGACGGCAGCGACGATGAGACCCGATATCTGTTGCAACAGTTGGCCGAACAACACAGCGACTGGGTCAGCCTGCTGCATCACCCTTATAACCGCGGCAAGGGCGCCGCCGTGATGACAGGCCTGCGCGCCGCCTGGGCCGCGGGTTTTTCCCACGGCCTACAGGTGGACGCCGACGGCCAACATAATCTGGAAGATATTCCGGCGCTAATCGCCAGGGCGCAGCTCAACCCCAAGGCGCTGATCTCCGGCCTGCCGCAATATGATGATTCCGTGCCCAAGGGTCGGCTCTACGGCCGTTACCTGACCCATTTTTGGGTCTGGGTCGAGACCCTGAGCCTGGATATCCGCGATTCCATGTGCGGCTTTCGAGTCTATCCACTGGCGGCCACCGAGGCCCTGCTTAGCAGCGAAGCCCTCGGCGAGCGGATGGACTTTGATATCGAAGTCATGGTGCGTCTCTACTGGCGCGGTGTTGCCATAGAGCATATCCCCACCAAGGTGATCTACCCGGAAGACGGCAGCAGCCATTTTCAGGGGCTGGCCGACAATGTGCGGATCAGCAAGCTGCACACCAGGCTGTTTTTCTCCATGCTGTGGCGCAAGCTCAAGGGGCAGAAACTGGGGCCAACCCAAGCGGCACAAGACAACCCCCAAGGCGCTCATTGGTCCAACATCAAGGAGCGGGGCAGCTACTGGGGTATCAAGCTGCTGGCCGAGAGCTATCGTTTCGGCGGCCACTGGCTGGCACGGGCGATCATGTACCCGGTGATCTGTTATTTCTTTATCACGGGGCGACAGGCCCGCGAGGCATCACAAGCGTTTTTAAAGCGGGTTCAGGCACTGGAGCCACAGCACCCGAGTCTCGGTCAGCCGGTGACTTGGCGCGACAGCCTGCGCCACTTCTTCGCCTTCGGCAATGCCGCACTGGATCGCATCGATGCCTGGTGCGATCGCATTCGTTTGCAACAGGTGGAGTTCAGCGACCGTCAGCAGTTGGCCGAGCAGTTACAAAGTGGCCAGGGAGCCGTGTTACTGGTGTCTCACCTTGGCAATATCGAGCTGTGCCGCGCCATCTCCATTCACCAGCGCAAGGTGAAGGTCAATGTGATGGTGATGACCCGCAATGCCGAAAACTTCAACCGGGTGCTCAAGCAGCTGAACCCGGACAGTGAACTCAACTTACTTCAGGTCACCGAACTCAACCCGGCCACCTCCATGTTGCTGCAAAGCAAGGTCGAGGCCGGTGAATTGGTGGTGATAGCCGCCGATCGCACCTCCAGCCATAGCCCGGGTCGCACGGTGAAAGTGCCGTTCCTCGGCGAGATGGCGCCCTTCCCCCAGGGCCCCTTTATTCTGGCCGGTCTGCTGGACTGCCCCATCTACACCATGTTTTGCCTGCGGGAGCAGCAGGGCTATAAGGTCTGGCTCGAGCCCTTCGAGCAGAGCCTCAAAGGCCCGAGATCCGAGCGGCAGCAGCGGCTGCAACAGGCAGCAGGCCTCTATGCCCAGCGACTGGAACATTTTGCCCGCAAGGCACCACTGCAGTGGTTTAACTTTTTCGATTTTTGGCGGCAGGACCAAGTTGCTGACCGCCCCAAGGACAATTCATGAGCGCAACAGTTAAGGCCACCAAGACGGTCGGCTTCGGCCAAACATCACTGACACTGGAGCAGGTGGTTGCCATCGCCAAAGGGGCGCCGGTAACCCTCAACGCCAGTGCAGAGTACCGTGACTATATCCAGCGCGGCGCCCACTTTATCGACAGCCTGCTCCATGAAGAAGGCGTGGTCTATGGGGTCACCACAGGCTATGGCGATTCCTGTACCGTCAATGTCGGCCCGGATCTGGTACACGAGTTGCCGCTGCATCTGTCGCGCTTTCATGGCTGCGGCATGGGCAAGGTGCTGGAGATCCCCCAGGCCAGAGCCGTGATGGCCTGCCGCCTCAACTCACTGGCCGTGGGTAAGTCCGGTGTCAGCTATGAGCTGCTGGAGCGCATAGCCCTGCTGCTGAACCTCAACATAGTGCCGGTGATCCCGGAGGAAGGCTCTGTGGGTGCCAGCGGCGATCTCACGCCACTGTCATATCTGGCCGCCGTACTGGTTGGCGAGCGGGAGGTCTTCTATCAAGGACAGCGCCGCGCCACCAGCGAGGTCTATGCCGAACTTGGGATCAGCGCCCTCAAGCTCAGGCCCAAAGAGGGCCTGGCACTGATGAACGGCACCGCCGTGATGACGGCGCTGGCTTGTCTGGCCTATGACAGGGCCGAGTACCTGAGCCGCCTGTGCGCCCGCATTACAGCTATGGCCTCGCTGACACTCAAGGGCAACTCCAACCATTTCGACGAGATACTGTTTGCCGCCAAGCCGCACCCGGGGCAGAACCAGGTCGCGGCCTGGATCCGTGAAGACCTCAACCACCACGAACACCCACGCAACTCTGACCGACTGCAGGACAGATATTCGATTCGCTGCGCGCCGCACATTATCGGGGTCTTGGCCGATGCCCTACCCTTTATGCGCCAGTTTATCGAGACCGAACTCAACAGTGCCAACGACAACCCGATAGTGGACGGCGAGGGGGAACATATTCTCCACGGCGGCCACTTCTATGGCGGCCATATCGCCTTTGCCATGGACAGCCTCAAGAATGCGGTGGCCAATTTGGCGGATCTGCTGGACAGGCAGATGGCTCTGGTGATGGATCCCAAATTCAACAACGGCCTGCCTGCCAACCTGTCGGCCAGCCAGGGCGAGCGCAGCCCCATCAACCACGGTTTCAAGGCAGTGCAGATAGGTTGCTCGGCCTGGACCGCCGAGGCGCTGAAACACACTATGCCCGCCAGCGTGTTCTCGCGTTCTACCGAGTGCCACAACCAGGACAAAGTCAGCATGGGCACCATTGCCGCCCGTGACGCCCTGCGGGTATTGGAACTGACCGAGCAGGTGGCCGCTGCCGCACTGCTGGCCATGAGTCAGGGGATCCGCCTGCGCCTGCTCGCCGGTGAACTGGAACGTGAGTCGCTGACCGAGTCAGTAGCTACCACCCTGGCGCAGCTGGAAGCCGACTTTGAACTCTTGATTGAAGACAGGCCGCTGGAAGCCTTGTTGCGGCAAACCCTGGCCAAGATCCAAGCCGGGGAGTGGGAGGTGTGCCGATGAAAGCCATCCTCAGCACTGAAATAGAGCTGGAGATCCCCTTCCACGATGTCGATTCCATGGGCATTACCTGGCACGGCAACTATCTGCGTTATTTTGAAATAGCCCGCTGCAAGCTGCTGGACAGGTTCGACTACGGTTACCGGCGGATGCAGGAGTCGGGTTACGCCTGGCCGATAGTGGATCTGCAGCTGAAATACGTCAAACCCAGCCGTTTCGAGCAGAAGATCCGGGTGAGTGCCGCCCTGGTTGAGTGGGAAAATCGGCTGAAGATCAACTACCAGATTTGCGACGCCGCCCTTGGTGAGCGCCTCACCAAGGGCTACACCATACAGGCCGCAGTGGATATGCAGACCCAGGAACTGTGCTTGGTGACTCCGCCGGTGTTCCGTGAGCGCCTGGCGCCCTTTATCGCGGCCGCCGAGGCCAAGTCATGAACCCTTCAGCCTGCGGCTTTCGGCTCACTCGGCAGCCCGCCTTACTGCTTGGGCTGCTGGGACTGGTTTGGTTTGGCGCCGCTTGCAGCAACATGGCTTTAGGGGAAGTGGCGCCAGCCACTATGGTATTGGGAGAAGTGGCGCCAACCACTATGGCATTGGGAAAAGTGGCGGCTGATAACACTCAGACAGAGCCGGTGGCAGTGTTGGCCGCCGAAGCCAAGGGAAGAGTCAGGCCGGAGGCGCAAGCATTCGATAAACTCTTTGCCAAGGCGGCCACAGAGCAGGCTCTGCAACAGTTAAGCACTAAGATGGCCCTCAGCGACAGCAGCCGAGGCCAGTTTGAGCAGGTGCGCTGGCTCAGGGTGCTGAAACAGCCACTTCGCAGCAGCGGCGAATTTCTGTTTCAACGAGAGCTGGGCATGCTCTGGCAACAGCAGACTCCCTTTGGCAACCTCTTGCTGCTGAAACAGGGCGAGCTTATCCAGCAGGACAGCCAGGGCAAACTCAGTGTCACCAAGGCCGATGCCGGCCCGGCGGCCGTGGCTGAAATGCTGCCGCGCATGATGCAATCCCTGCTCTCCGGTGATATTCAGGTATTGAGCCAGGGGTTTGAACTCTATCTGCTCAATGACCAAACGGGTCATTGGCAACTGGGACTCAAGGCCAAGGAGCAGACAATGGCAGCTCTGCTGCCGCAAATGGTGCTCGAAGGCAGTCAGGATCTCGAATCTCTGACCCTGCTGGCCAAGAACGGCGATATCAGCCAGATATTCTTCTCTGAACTGGACAAATCACCACTCAATGACAGCGAGCGCGCTCGCTTCTTTCCCGAGGTGACCCCCTGATGTCGCCTCCCCCTGAACCCACTCGTCCCAGGCTCTCGGCGCCGGTTGGCCTGCTGTTGTGGCTGGGGCTGCTGACACTGCTCATTCTGCTTGGCGTCTGGCAGTGGCAACAGGGCGGCCGTATTCAGAGCGACATTCTCGCCATGCTGCCCAAGGTGCAGGAAGATCCGCTCGCCGAAGCGGCGCTGAAACGCATGGAGCAGAAACTGGGCAATCAGCTGTATATCGGCCTGATTGCCAATGATAAGCCTCAGGCGATCAACGCCGGCAAACAGCTGCAAAATGCGCTGAAAAAGGAGCAAAACGCCTTTAAGAGAGTGCGCAGCGCCGAGGCCGACAGCTTCAGCGCCCTGGGGCGTTTCTATTTCCCCTATCGCATGGGGCTGCTCAGTGACAGCCAGAGGCAGCAACTCGCTAGCGGTGAATTAACCACTCTGATTCAAAACGCGCAGCAACAGCTCTATAGCGCCTTTGGCGCCGCCGGCAGCGACCTGATTGCCGAAGATCCGCTGTTGCTGTTCCCCGACTGGCTCAAGTCGCTGGCCGAGGGCCGCAGTCTCATCCAGGCAGATGGCATAATGTTGGCACCAACGCCGCAAGGCCAGTATGCAGCCATAGTGATGGCCGAGGGCATAGGCAGCGCCTTTAACCCGCAGCAACAGGCAACCCAGCTCAAGGCGCTGGAGCAGGCCTTGGCGCCTCTGCCGCAAGATATTCGAGTGCTCAAGGCCGGCGCCCTGTTTCATGCCGCGGCCGCCACAGAATCGGCCAAGAGCGAGATCAACCGTATCGGATTAGTCTCCCTGCTTGGAGTGATCCTGCTGGTGCTGCTGGCGTTTCGCTCCTTGATGCCGCTGACGGTGGCACTGCTCACCCTGGGCAGTGGATTTCTGGCGGCGACAGTCACGACCCTGACACTGTTTGGCGAACTGCATCTGCTGACCCTGGTGTTCGGCACCAGCCTTATCGGAATCGCCATCGACTACAGCTTTCACTTCTACTGCGAGCGCTTGCAACATCCCAAGGCTTCTCCCAGGCAGGTTATTGGCCTGATATTCCCGGCCGTGACCCTGGCCTTGATCACCAGTATCGGCGCCTACCTGGGCATAGGCTTGGCGCCTTTCCCCGGCATGCAACAGGTGGCCGTGTTCTGTGCCAGCGGGCTGATTTTCACCTGGCTGACACTGCTGCTGGCGTATCCGGCTATAGCCGCCAGCCCCTTGCTTGCCGGAGACAGCCGCCTGGCGCTGGCTGGCCGCTTGCTGAATCTCTGGCAAATTCTCGGTCGGCGCAGCAGTCTGTTAATCCTAGTGCCATTGGGGTTACTGCTGCTGTTTGGCGGCATTGACCTCAAGACCAACGATGATATCCGGGCGCTGCAGAGCAGCCCACCAGCGGTCAGCGAGCCGGAAAATGCCCTCAGGCAACTGCTGAGTGGCGGCACGGACAATCAGTTCCTGCTGGTTCGGGGTGACAGCGCCGAGGAGATGCTGCAGCGTCTCGAACAGCTGGCGCCCGGGCTCAAGCGTTTGATTGCGAAAGGCAAACTCGGCAACAGCGTCAATATCGCCCGCTACTTGCCGAGCATCAAACGCCAGCAGCAAGATCATCAGCTGCAGGGGCTTATCTATCGCCAGACAGATACAGTTTTGGACACCCTGGGGCTGAATGCCGAGCTGGCCGGGCCGCTCTCGAGGCAATGGGCCGAATTCCAGCCGCTCTCGGCCACAGACTGGCTCGCCAGTGAAGGGGCTAAATCCTCAGGGCTGAGTGACCTCTACCTCGCCCCCACTGACGGAATAACGGCTCACGCCGCCATAGTGCTGCTCGGTGGCATCCACGATCTCGACGCCCTCAAGCAGTTGGCAAGCAGCAACCCGGGCGTACAGTTGGTCGACAAGGTCGCCGATATCTCGGCGCTGATGGCCAAATACCGTCAGTTGACCCTGCTGATGCTGGCGCTGGCACTGCTGTTGGCGGCGGTGATTTTCAGCTGGCGCTTTGGTTTGCGCCGCGGCCTTTGGGTGGCGCTGGTGCCGACTCTGGCGGCAATTCTGACTCTGGGCGCCCTTGGCTGGCTCGGCAGCGGCTTGACCCTGTTTCATGCCCTGGCACTGGTGTTGGTGTTCGGCATAGGCGTGGACTACAGCCTGTTTTTTGCCGAAGCCAAACAGCATCCCAGAGGCGTGATGTTGGCGGTGCTGATGTCTGCCGCCTCCACCCTGCTGGCCTTTGGCCTGCTGGCTTTGAGTGACACCTATGCCATTGCCGCCTTTGGTATAACCCTGGCGCTGGGCATAGGTTTTACCCTGTTACTCGCTCCCCTAACCTCAACTCTTACAAGGAATGCAAAGTGAACACTGCCAATGCCGTGGAACAAGTCGATGTGGTAATTATCGGTGCCGGGCCATCCGGCTCGGTCGCGGCCAGTCTGCTGAAACAACAAGGAGTAGATGCCCTGGTGCTGGAGCGGGCCCAATTTCCACGCTTTTCCATCGGAGAGAGCCTGTTGCCCTGCTGCATGACAGTGCTGGAGCAGGCTGGGATGACAGAAGCCGTGGCCGAGGCCGGGTTTCAGTTTAAAAACGGCGCCGCCTTTCGGCGCAACGGCCGCTACACCACCTTTGATTTCAGTGACAAGTTTACCCCGGGCCCCGGCACCACCTTTCAGGTTCCCCGAGGCCAGTTCGACAAACTGCTGGCCGATACCGCCAGTACCCAAGGGGTAGAGATACGTTATGGCCAGACGGTCACCGCGGTGGATCTCAGCGCAGAGCCACGGCTGACAGTGGCAGACGAAAATGGACGAGTCTATTCAGTGCAGGCCAAATATCTGCTGGATGCCAGTGGCTTTGGCCGGGTACTGCCAAGATTGCTGCAGCTGGAATGCCCCTCCAGCCTGCCGGCCCGCTCGGCCATCTTTACCCATATTGAGGACAATATCAGCGACCCGGAGTTTGACCGCAACAAGATCCTTATCAGCGTGCATCCGCGCAACAAGGATATCTGGTATTGGTTGATCCCCTTCAGTAACGGCACCTGTTCGCTGGGGGTGGTGGCCGAACCGCACCTGCTGGCAAGACTCGAAGGCAGCCTGGAGCAGCAATTGCGCACCATAGTCAATGAAGAGCCAGGGCTGGAGGCGCTGCTTAAAGACGCCAGAGTGATCCGCGACTGCGCCACCTTGAAGGGCTATTCGGCCAATGTCAGCACCCTGGCCAGCGACAAGTTTGCCCTGCTGGGCAATGCCGGTGAGTTTCTCGACCCGGTATTCTCCTCCGGGGTGACCATAGCCATGCACTCGGCCAGTCTGGCCTGCAACTGTCTGGTACGCCAGCTCAAGGGGGAAGCGGTAGACTGGCAGCAGGATTATGCCGAGCCCTTGATGCTGGGGGTCAACACCTTCCGCACCTATGTGGAAGCCTGGTATGACGGCAGATTCCAGGAGGTGATCTTCTTTGAAGACGCCAACCCGAAAATAAAACAGATGATCTGCTCTATCCTGGCGGGCTACGCCTGGGACAGCAACAACCCCTTTGTCAGTGAATCCCGGCGCAGATTGGATCTGGTGGTGAACCTCTGCCGCGACGCTGTCGAGGAAGCCTTATGACAGCCGCTGTTACCCGCTTGCTGCTGCTTGCCACTGTGCTGGTTGGCCTGAGTGGCTGCAGCCAGCTATTGTATCGCCAAACCTGCGTTGCCCTGGCAAAGGATGTCAGTTATTGTCTGGCGCCGCTGCCGCTGAACCAGGCCGCGCCCAAGGGACAAACCTCTGATACCAAGGCTGCCAAAGACGCAAAGCAACCAGATGAGCCCCAGGGCAGTGACTCGGTTCAAACTCAAACTTTGGAGCAAACGCTCAGTCTCAGCCAGCAGGTGCGCCTGCAACGAGGGGAGCAGAGCCATGAGCTTATCAGCCAACTGGAACTGCAGCCGCAGCAGATGACTGTGGTGGGGCTGGCACCTCTGGGCCAAGCACTGTTTACCTTGATCTACGATGGACATACACTGACCAGCGAGCAGAGTGTACTGCTCGGCAATGAGTTTAAAGCAGAATATCTGCTGGCCTTGCTGCAACTCATCTATTGGCCGGAGGAAAAGCTGAACGCTTATCTGGATGGCGCCAGGGTGAAACTGGAAGATTGCGCCGCCGTCCTGTGCCGGGTATTGCTGAACAATGACAATCGCGAGCTGATGCGGATAAGTTACTCCAGCCCCGACATCTGGCATGCGGAAGTGACCTTGAACATGCCGCAGGCCGATTTAAAACTGAACATTAAGCCCCTGTAATGGATACAGGGCCGGATCCCAAAACAGAGATATGACAACTACAGCCATAAATCATGCGGGTTTTTGTACCCCTCTCGGCAACCGGGCCGACGAGGTGCTTAACGCCTTGCTCGCCGGTGACAGCCGCGGCATGGTCAGCCGCGACAACCTGTTGTTTGAACGGCCGGCCATAGTCGGGGTAGTGGACAGCGAATTACCGGCCATTCCCGCCGAGTTTGCCGACTATGACTGTCGTAACAACGCCCTGTTGCTGTGCGCCGCCCTGCAAATCACCCCGGCGGTGGAAGCCGCCAAGGCCAAATATGGCAAGGAGCGCATCGCGGTTGTCATAGGCACCAGCACCTCGGGGATCTCCAAGGGTGAAGAAGCACTGGAGTACCGCAATCGCCACGGTCATTTCCCCTCTGATTACCACTATTTTCAGCAGGAGCTGGGGGGCACCAGTCGCTTCCTGCAAGCCTGGTTCAAGCTGAGCGGCCCCTGTTACACACTGTCGACGGCTTGCTCCTCCAGCGCCAAGGTGTTTGCCGCCGGTAAACGGCTGTTGCATGCCGGACTGTGCGACATGGTGATAGTCGGCGGGGTCGACAGCCTGTGCCAATTGACCCTCAACGGCTTCGATGCACTTGAGTCTGTCTCCAAGGGGCATTGCAATCCTTTCAGCGCCAACCGCGACGGCATCAACATAGGTGAAGGCGCGGCGCTGTTTACCCTGGAGAGAGGAAGCGGCCAGGTGCTGCTGTCCGGTGTCGGCGAGTCGGCCGATGCCCACCATATCTCGGCGCCCCATCCCGAGGGCAGCGGTGCGATTGCTGCCATGGAGATGGCACTCAAGCAGGCGGGGCTGACGCCTGATGACATCGACTATGTCAATCTGCACGGCACTGCCACCCCCAAGAATGACGCCATGGAAAGCCGCGCCATGCACTCGGTATTTGCCGAAGCACTGCCGCCTTGCAGTTCCACCAAACCCTTGACCGGCCACGCACTGGGCGCCGCCGGGGCATTGGAAGCGGTATTCTGCTGGCTGCTGCTCTCGCCCCTCAACCCTGATGGGCAACTGCCGCCGCATCTGTGGGACTGTGAGCAGGATGGCAAGGATCCCGCACTGCCGCTGGTCAAACAGGGCAGTCGCCACGCATTAAATCACCTGATGAGTAACTCCTTCGCCTTTGGCGGCAGCAATGCCAGCCTGATCTTCAGCCGTGGAGCCCCGGAATGACCCAGCCTTTAACCGAGCGTGATATCGCCGATTTTCTGCCCCACAGGGCGCCCATGATACTGATAGACGCCGTGGTCGAGCACAGCCAAGACAGGCTGCTGACCAAGGTGAAGATTAGTGAGCAGAGCCCCTATTTCGATGACGCCCGGGCTCTGGTGCCCAATTATGTCGGCATAGAATATATGGCCCAGAGCATAGCGGCACTGGCCGGAGTGGAAGCCGAGGCCCGCGGTGATATTATCCGGGTCGGTTTTTTGCTGGGCAGCCGTAAGCTCAGCATGCATACCCCGGGATTCCTGCCCGGACGCGAATACCTGACTCAGGTGCAGCGCCTCTATCAGGAAGACACGGGACTGGCAGTGTTCGACTGCCGCATCTTTGATGGCGAAACAGAGATCGCCAGCGCCAATGTAAACGTTTTTCAGCCCCAGGACACCCAGGCCTATATTGCCGGTAGTCTGGAGGCGATGCAGGGAGATTCCGCATGACAAAGAGAGTTTTGGTCACAGGTTCCAGCCGCGGCATAGGCAAGGCTATCGCCCTGCGTCTGGCGCAATCCGGCTTTGATATCGCCCTGCACTTTCATGCCAATCGAGCGGCCGCCGAGGCCAGCGCCGCCGAAATCCAAGCCTTGGGCGTCAAGGTCAGCCTGCTGCAGTTTGATGTTGCCGAGCGCCAGACCTGCCGCCAAGTCATTGAGGCCGACATCGAAGCCAACGGTGCCTATCACGGCCTGGTTCTCAATGCCGGTATCGCCCGCGATACGGCTTTCCCGGCGATGACAGAGGCCGAATGGGATGGCGTCATCCACACCAATCTCGATGGTTTCTACAATGTGATCCATCCGGCGCTGATGCCGATGATCCAACGGCGCAAGGGCGGCCGCATCATTACACTGTCTTCGGTTTCCGGTTTGGCCGGTAACCGTGGCCAGGTGAACTACAGCGCCTCCAAGGCCGGTATCATAGGCGCCACCAAGGCGCTGGCATTGGAGCTGGCCAAACGCAAGATCACGGTCAACTGCATCGCTCCCGGGATCATCGAAACCGAAATGGTTGATACCTTCAGCCCCGAACTGGTACAGCAACTGGTGCCGTTGCGGCGCATGGGCCAGCCTGAAGAGATAGCGGCCCTGGCCAACTTCCTGATGTCTGACGAAGCCGGTTACATCACCCGCCAGGTGATCTCGGTCAACGGAGGCATGCTATGAGCCGCAGGGTGGTGATTACCGGCATGGGCGGCATTTCTGCCCTGGGCCAGGATTGGGACAGCGTCAAAGCCAAGCTGCAGGCAGGCCAAAATGCCGTGGTTCGCATGGATGAATGGGACAGGTTCGACGGTCTGCATACCCGTCTGGCGGCGCCGGTCAGCGACTTCAGCACTCCGGCGCACTATTCGCGCAAGAAGATCCGCTCCATGGGGCGGGTGTCTCTGATGGCCACCCGCGCCAGTGAAATGGCGCTGGAGGATGCCGGCTTGTTGCATGATCCTCTGATAGCCTCAGGTGCCATGGGCATAGCCTACGGTTCTTCCACCGGCAGTACAGAACCCATCACCGCCTTTGGCGACATGCTCAAACACGGCGATATGAGCGGCGTTACCGCCACCAGTTATATCCGCATGATGGCCCATACCACGGCGGTCAATGTCGGGGTATTTTTCGGCCTCAAGGGGCGGGTGATAACCACCAGCAGCGCCTGTACGTCCGGCAGCCAGGGCATAGGTTATGCCTATGAAGCCATCAAGTATGGCCAGCAGGATTTGATGCTGGCCGGGGGCGGCGAAGAACTCTGCCCCACAGAGGCGGTCGTGTTCGACACCCTGTTTGCCACCAGTACCCGCAACGACACTCCCGAGTTGACCCCCAGGCCTTTCGATCGCGACCGGGACGGCCTGGTGATAGGCGAAGGTGCCTGCACCCTGGTGCTCGAAGAGCTGGAGCATGCCAAGGCCAGAGGCGCGCGCATCTACGCCGAAGTGCTGGGTTTCGGTACCAACTCAGACGGCCTGCATGTGACGCAGCCGAACGCCGACACCATGGAAAAGGCGATTCGGCTGGCACTCAAAGATGCCAGGATAGCGCCGCAGCAGATAGGCTATGTCAACGCCCACGGTACGGCCACCGACCGCGGCGATGCCGCCGAGAGCCGGGCTACTGCCGCAGTATTTGGCGAACAGATGCCGATTTCATCGCTGAAGAGCTATACCGGCCATACCCTGGGCGCTTGCGGCGCGCTGGAGGCCTGGTGGAGCATTATGATGATGCGTGACGGCTGGTTTGCACCCACCATCAACCTGGAGAATATTGCCGAGGATTGCGCCGAGCTGGATTATATTCGCGCCAAAGGCCGGGCACTGGATACCGACTTGGTGATGAGCAATAACTTTGCCTTTGGCGGCATCAATACTTCGTTGATCTTCCGCCGCTGGCAGGAATGAGCTTAGCCCCGGGAAGCCTTAGAAAACCAGAGGAAGCCCAAGAGAGCTTTAGTGGGATAAATCGGCACATGCAGGGGCCTTTCAGGCCGCCTTGTCATCGCGGCAGCGCCCCATGATATCCAGGATCTGCTTGGTCGAAGCCGCCAAGGCTTCGACGCAGTGGCCGTCCAGTTTGCCGGCGGCCACCATGCTTCTCAACTCACGAAAACAGGCGTCCAGTGGCCAGGCCTGCTTATAGGGTCGCTCGCTGCTGAGGGCATCGAAGATATCCGCCACAGTCACTATTCTGGCTTCAATCGGCACCTCTTCACCCTTCAAACCTCGGGGATAGCCGCTGCCATCCAGATACTCATGATGACAGGCCACTATGTTGAGCATGATGGCCGAATCCGGCAGATGCGCCAGACCAAAATCCCCCAGCACCTTGCGGATCAGGCTCTCGCCCTTATCCACATGGGTCTCCATCAGAGTGCGCTCATCTATGCTTAAGGGCCCCTCTTTCAACAACACTTTGTCCGGAATACCTATCTTGCCTATGTCATGCAGCGGCGCAAACTGGGTGATATGTTCTATCTGCTCATCACTCAGGCCATATTTGGGTGCGACTATGCCGGCGATCAGGCCCGAATACGCCGCCATGCGATCCAGGTGCGCACCGGTTTCAAAGTCGCGTAGGTCGGCAAAGTCCCTTGCCACCTGAGCCGAGGCGAGAATAGTGCGCACCGCACTGAGTTCGGTGCACAGAGACATGTTGATCAAGTTGGCATAGAGCACCATATCCCGCTGCGCCTTGGCATCGAAGGCCGCCACGCGGTATGAATCGAAAAACAGAAACCCCAGAAACCTCTGTTCATCATATAGGGGCACAGTAAAGGAAGAGTTGTAATCCTGCTCCAGCAGCCAACGTGAATGGCTGTTTTCCGGCAAGATATTGGCCTTGATATCGTCTATCACCCGATACTGCCCTGTGTCGGCCAGCTGGCTGAGCACCGGGCTGTCGGACATGGGATATTCATAACCCACTATGGCCTGCCCCCTGTGAGTGCTGTTAATAAAGGTTTTTAGCAGCCCGGTCGAATCGTGATACAGGGCACAGGCGATACGATCCACCCAAGGGTAACTGAGTAGCAGATGTTCGTGAATGCGCTCCAGGCGCTCAGAAGCGTTGTGCCCCTGCAACCAGAAGGATGACAGCATATTCTTGTCCATACACTATTTTCAAATCATTTCCTTTTTCCAAAGGATAGAACAAAAAACAGCCCTGGCGAGAAAACGACCTGCATCCAGGCCATTGCATTTTCAACTCCATAAGATTAACCTTATTAAAAAATTTCTAATTGATAGAGAGTCTGAAAATGCAAACCAACGCCAATCCACAAGACGGCCGCCTGAGCCCTGAGCAGTGCCATCAGATGATCGCCAAGGGAGTCCGGGTACTGGATGTCCGCTCGGCCGCCGAATATGCCGAAGGGCACCTGCCACAGGCGGTGAATGTGCCGCTGGATACCCTGGATACCTGGCTAAAGCAGCAACCGAATAAGCAGGAACCCTTTGTGCTCTATTGCGGCGCCGGCATGCGCGCCCAAAAAGGCTGCGACATTCTGCGAGCCAATGGCTTTGATTGCGTGCTCAACGGCGGCGCCTTCAAGGAGCTGGTCTGCGGCAAGCCTGAGTAACCAAAATGACAAGCAAGCCCGGGCGATTTCAGATAAGCCAACATCGCGGCCAAGCCTCTGCGCGGGTGCGTTATCGCGAGCAGTGGCCCGCCGAAGGGGTTAATGCCGCTTGCCCCCTTTGCAGCGAGGCGCTCGAGCCGGACAAGCCGTCACAAAAAAGCCCCGGGGAGTCACCTCCGGGGCAGTAGAACCAAATCAGTCAAGCAACTGGCGTTCAGATTGATGGTGGAAGAGATGTTTGCCTCAGGCAGAGATGGCCGCCAGCGAAGATTTGGCTGCTGAAATACCCTTAGCGTTGGCATCCGGGCCCATGTTCAGCGCTTCACCGTAGACGGTTTCCACTTCGGTAATTCCAATAAAGCCCAGCACGGTTTTCAGATAAGGCACCACATGGTCTGTGGTCGAGTCTTTGTGTACCCCACCCCGGGTAGTGATCACTACCGCACGCTTACCAGTGATAAGACCCACAGGGCCATTTTCTGTGTAACTGAAACTCACACCGGCGCGGGCAATCAGGTCAATCCAGTTTTTCAACTGAGTCGGAATACCGAAGTTATACATGGGCGCAGCTATTACTAGTGTGTCGTGATCTTTCAGTTCCTGGATCAGCTCATCAGACAAGGCCAACGCCTGTTGCTGGCGCTCGCTCAGCTGTTCGCCGCCGCGCAGGCCGCTGGCAATTTCACCGTCCAGTACCGGCAGCGGCTCGGCCGCCAGATCCCTGACTGTGATGCTGGAACCCTGCTCCTGCCAATGCTTGATCAGATGGTCGACCAAGAGACCGGACTGAGAGTAACCACCCAGAATGCTGGATTTCAAAACTAATACTTTGCTCATGATACTGCTCCGCTTCGATTCAGGAATTTGTTTGAGTCAGAGCTTTTGCTCCAATCTATGCTGAGCAGTCTACTGATGGACAAAATAGAAAAAAAGCGGAGAAAATTTGATATTAAATTCGATTTTTTAGAAAGGAAAGGCTGTTATCTAGGGCTTATCACTCAAGGCTTACAAGGTTAAAACCGAACCTGTAAGCCTAGGTAATCCCAGCTAGGACAGGGTCGGCTCTTGCTTGGGCTGGCTGACGTAAACCCCCAAGAAAGAAGCACAGCAAAGGCCGCGACTCCAGAGTTCCACCTCCAGCCTGACTTTGACCCTGCGCCCTTCACTCAAAGGCGTCAGTGACACGCCCGGCCAGCTGACTCTGGCCTCGATCAACTCACCGGGATTGGCAGTCACCGGCGCCCGATAACGGATCTCGGCCTGGGCCAGCACTATATCACCACTCACTCCGGCCCGCTGCTGTTGCAGCCAGAGCATGCCCCAGCCACACAGAGTGCACAGGGTATAGATACTGCCGGCAAACATGGTCTGATGCAGATTGATGTTGGGCGGCAGCGGTGCACCGACACGAAATTCTGTGCCATCAAAAGCCAGTGGCCGGATCCCCATAAAGGCACTGACGGGGATGGTGCCATGCCAGGTGTTTTCCAGCTGCTTAAGCAGTGATGGCTCAGACATATCAAACACTCAGATTAAAGGTCACTGGCCCGTCATTCAGCAGCTCCACCTGCATATCGGCAGCGAAGCGGCCGGTTTCTGTGGTCACCCCCTTGCTGCGGCAAAATGCCACAAAGGCTTCATAGAGCTCTTCGGCCTGAGCCGGACTGGCACCACCCGAGAAACTGGGACGCAGACCGCGGCTGGTATCGGCCGCCAGGGTAAATTGCGACACCACCAACAACTGCCCGCCGACCTGAGTCAGATTGAGGTTCATCTTGCCGTTGTCATCGCTGAACACCCGGTAATTCATCACCTTGGTGGCCAGCTTTTCCATCGCCGTCATATCATCCTGGCGTTCAACGCCCAACAACACCAACAAACCTTTATCTATGGCGCCGGTCACTTCATCGGCAACCGTTACCTTGGCACGGCTGACTCTCTGTATCAGGGCGATCAATCCTGACTCCTTAATTCTGTTTCACAAGAGGCCGCAGTGTCGCCCATAGCACACAGGGCTGCAACCACGGCGTGACGCATTTTATCATCCACCAGCGAGTGATGACCTCCGGCCACCAGCTGCAACTCGATCGGGCAGCTCTGGCGCGCAAGCTGAGCCTGCAGCAAGTGAGTTGGACAGACCCAGTCGTTTTCCCCCTGCAGCAAGCGGGTATGTTTCGGCCAGTTATTGAGCCCTGCATCAAACAGACTCATGGCTTCGAAATAGTGATGGCGGGCATAGTGAAGTTCGATTCTGGCCATATTGCTGTCCCTAGGCGCCCTTGGCGGCGGCAACAGCCCCCCGGGTAAAGACAGATGCAGCTCCCAGCGCAGCCAACTGCGGATATAATCCTGGGCATTGAGACAGGTAAATCCCTTGGCATAGCTTTCCAGCAGCGCCGCAGTGCTGCGCTCACTCCTGGATAGCCAGCGGGAAAAGCCATGATAGTCCACCGGGAAACGGCTGGCGGCGCCAGCAGCACCATAGAGCCAATCGCGGCCCTCGGCAGAGGGGATAAAGCTGCCCCAATATGTCTGGGCTATGACCCGCTCAGGGAATAAACCGCCGTACACCAGCCCCAAGGTTGCCCCGAACGAGCCCCCCGCCAGACACCAGCGCGGCAACTGCAGCGCCTTTCTGACCGACTCGAGATCATCTAGCAGGCCCTGGAAGTGATTCTGCGCCAGGCCTTTCTCGGAACGCGATAAGCCTGCGCCCCTTTGATCCAGAAACAATAAGCGAAAGCGGCGCAGATCAAACAGCGCCAACTCTTCAAGGCTGCAACCGGCGCCGGGCCCGCCGTGCAGATACAGCAGCGGAATGCCTTCCGGGTTGCCGAATTGCGCCAGATACAGGCGGTGGCCACCACCAACCTCCAGCCAGTCGCGGGCAAACGGATTATGCCGATCCGGGGTCATCATCCAGCGGCTCCAATGGTTCTTCGCCATCGAGGAATTCCGGCAAAGAAGCGGTGATCTCGGCTCCCATCAGAACTATCATCCAGGATAGATAGACCCAGACAAACAGTATCGGAATCGTCGCTAAGGCGCCGTAAATCGCCTCGTAGCTGGGGAAGTGAGTCACATACAGGGCAAAGCCTTTCTTGCCCGCCTCAAACAGCAAGGCAGCCACTATGGCCCCGAGCAGGGCATGCAGCAGCTTCACCTTTTGGTTGGGCACCACAGTGTAAAGCAGCAGGAAGGCCGCGACAGAAAACAGAAATGGCAAACGCGCGACAAAGAAACTACCTACACCATAAGTATCGGCTTCATTGAATATTTTCAGCGATACCAAGTAGGAAGTGGCCGCCAGGCTGGCACCCATCAGCACGGGGCCCAGCGTCAGGATCATCCAGTACATGGAAAAAGACACGACAGTCTGGCGTTTTTCTTTGGTGCGCCAGATATAGTTCAGCGCCTTGTCGATGGCGGAGATCAGTAAAATGGCCACCACCACCAAGGCGCCGATACCGACGGCCGTACCCTTGGAGGCGTTACCGACAAACTCGTTGATATAAACCTGAACCGTATCACCTGCGGCCGGCAAAAAGTTTTGATAAATAAAATTTTCTATCAGTTGCCGCACCCCTTTGAATACAGGGAAAGCCGACAGCATAGACATGGTAACGGCCACCATGGGCACCAGCGACAGCAGGGTCACATAGGCCAGATGACCGGCTCGGATATTGATTTGATCGTCCTGCAATCTCTGTTTCAGGTGCAGCAGGAAGTGCCAGCAGCCTTTCATAAACAAACTGAAATTGCGGGTATCTATCTTGTTGCTCACGGTTTTCTCTTGATCCTCTGGGTCTAGTGTCGCTATCTTCGTACAATAATGCCCTGATTACAAAGTGTGATGCTGCCACTGCAGCAGGGCAAAGGAAGCCGAGAATGACGCCAGCGCTATGCATAGGCATGCGCCAAGACCCGTCGTTCAGCGCTTCTCCCATAATTTAAAGGAGAGAGTTAATGTCACAACAAGGATCGGCGGGCAATGTGATTGCCGCGCTGGCAAGCGTATTTTTCCCGGGTCTGGGACAGTTGGTTCAGGGGCGGATCCTGGCCGCATTGATCTTCTTTCTGGTGACAGTCACAGGTTACGCCCTCTGGTGGTTGGTAGTTCCTGCTATCATAGGTGCCATCGCCCATCTCTGGTGCATCATAGATGCCGCCAAATACAAAGCATAAATAGAGAAAAGAGAAAGCTTATGAACAAGATCCTCACCACCGCCCTGGTCAGCCTGGGATTGCTGCTGGGTGGTTGCCAGAGTGCCTATTACGGCGCCATGGAAAAGGTTGGCTATCACAAACGTGACATCATGGTCGACCGGGTCAAAGACGCCAAAGAATCGCAACAGGAAGCACAGGAGCAGTTCAGTTCGGCACTGGAAGAGATGCAGGCGCTGCTGAACCATGACGGCGGCGATCTGGAAAAGGCTTACAACAAGGCCAAAGACGAGTATGAGTCGGCTCAGGAAGCCGCCGATGATGTCAGCAACCGTATCAACAAGGTGGAAGATGTGGCCGAAGCCCTGTTCGATGAGTGGCAAGGGGAAATCGGTGAGATCAGCAAGGCCAGCCTGCGCAGTAAGAGCCAGGCCAAGCTGAAAGAGACCCGCCGCTCCTACGAACAGCTGATCCGCAGCATGCGCCGTGCCGAGAGCAAGATGCCTCCTATCCTGACCTCAATGAAAGACAACATGCTCTACCTCAAGCATAACCTCAACGCCCAGACCATAGGGGCCATCAAGGGTGAGTTTGCCAGTCTGCAGAGCGATATCTCCGGCCTTATCAAAGAGATGAATAAATCCATCGATGAGTCCAACCGCTTTATCGCGGCAATGGAGTCGGGTAACTGACCGTCAAGCCATAGAGAGAGCCCCGCACCGCGGGGCTTTTTTTCAGCTGTGAGCCAGTGCACGAATTTCTCCATCTGCGAATGCAAACTTGGATCTGCTGCACACTTCCTTTTTTGACTCAAGAACTTGTGCCCTTATTTGAGTTCACAATAGGCAGTCGTTTGTTGCTGGCCTCTATTCTCATGACACTGACCGAATCGCTCACCCTCATGCTGGCACTCCTCTATGGTGTCAGCCAACTCTGGTGGAGCGGCCGCCGTTTCGGCGCCGGCCTCACCTTGCTGCTGATTTTAACCGCGCTGCTGATTGGCAGCAGCCCCATGTTGCTGCTGGCCACGCTGACAGCCGTTGGTAGCCTGGCATTGCTGCAGCAACTGCGCCCCGGCTTGCTGCAATCCGAGCCCAGGATCAATAACCTGCGCAGCGGCTGCCAGCACCTGTTGGCGCTGGCGCTGTTTCTGGTCGCGATTCAGTACACCATCAACAGCCTGATGCTCAAGGCCGGAATCACGCCTTGGATTGGGCGCCCGGATGTGGTGGATGCGTTTCTGCCCATCGCCGGTGGTATAGAGCTCAAGGCGATAGCCACCCTGGGACTCTGGGATCAAACCCACCCGGCGGCGGCCGTGATGCTGGCGGTGGTGTTGTTGACCGGACTGCTGTGCAAGCGGGCCTTCTGTGGCTGGGCCTGCCCGCTGGGTTTGGCCGGAGAGTACCTCTATCGCCTGCGTAAACGCTTTATCAAGCGCGAATTTATGCCGCCTGCCTGGCTCGACTGGCCACTGCGTATGCTCAAGTATCTGTTGTTGGCGGCGCTGCTCTACATAGTGCTGGGCATGCCGTCTATGGGGATCCCCGGCTACCTGGAGAGTAATTATCACAAGATAGCCGATCTCAAGATGGCGCTGTTTTTCATCACTCCGGGACTCATCACCCTGGCCTGCTTTGGCCTGATCCTTGCCATTGTCGCCTGGCGCCGTCAGGGATTTTGCCGTTACCTCTGCCCCTATGGCGCCCTGCTGGGACTGCTGAGTTTTCTCAGCCCGCTGAAAATCCGCCGCGCCCCGGAGCATTGCCTGATAGAGTCCAAGGGGATGAAATGCGACAAGTGCACCCGCGCCTGTCCGGCCGGCATCATAGTGCATACCAAAAATACAGTGCACAGCGA
The DNA here is from genome assembly GCF_033842865.1 of Shewanella indica. Taxonomy (NCBI): domain Bacteria; kingdom Pseudomonadati; phylum Pseudomonadota; class Gammaproteobacteria; order Alteromonadales; family Shewanellaceae; genus Shewanella; species Shewanella indica. Next base: position 1,794,559 of record NZ_JAWXXR010000001.1, on the reverse strand, counting down.
TGAATGCCAGGCCTGCATGCGCTGCGTGGCCGCCTGTCCCAAGAAAGCGGCGCTGGGGTTCGGCCTGAGCCGCCATCATTTCTGGTCGGCCAAGTCGGTAATGCTGCTGGTCCTTGGACTGCTGTTCCTGCTGCCCTTGATAGCCTACACCTCGGGCTTCTGGGAAAGCCAAACGCCGGATGCGATTCGGATGCAACTGCTGCAGATGATCGACTATGTAGGTCACTAGACGCAACCATTCAGGCTCGCCGACAGGCGGGCCTTCTTATTGCGCTTGCCGCCGAGTTCCACTGCCCCTCCCTGACTTGCCACACCCGGCAAGATTGTTTCCCGGTGCTATTTTATGCAATGCTAACTTCTCCACCAAAAACACGGGAAGTTTATGGCGCACCATCTGCAAACCTTGCTGCAACAATGGGCTCTTAGCGCAGATGAGCCCTGGGTGCTGGCGCTGATCACCTCGGTACAAGGCTCTTCTTATCGCAAACCCGGAGCCATGATGCTGTTTCATCCCCTGGGCCAGAGCCTGGGGATCCTCAGCGGCGGCTGTTTGGAGGCCGATCTACGCCATCAGGCACACAAGGCCCTGACGGAACAAAGGGTGGTGGAAGTCTGTTATGACGCCCGCGACGATCAGGATGCCAGTTACCAACTGGGTTGTGGCGGCTTGGTGAACATCTGCCTGCTGCCTCTGGGGCGGGAGAATCATTTTCTGGCACTCGATGAGTTGCGCCAGGCTCTGAATGCCGGTCAATCCGGCTTCTGGCAGTTGCTGATGCCAAAAGCCGGTGAAGCGCCCGCAACCCTTGAGGCGCGCTTTTTACCCCTGGGTTCCCCCTCAACCTATGTCGAGCCTCTGCCTTTCCCCGCCAATGACTTTCGCCGCACCGGGATTTGGAGCCCAGAGACTGGGCAGAACGGGCAACAGAGCTGGTTAACCGTACCCGTGGGCCCCAAACCTGCGCTTGCGATTTTCGGCGGCGGCCTGGATGCCAAACCACTGGCGCAGATGGCTTTGCAACTGGACTGGCAGGTGAGCGTTATCGACCCCAGGGCCGCCTACGCCCGCAGCCATGACTTTGCCGGTTGTGACATAATCAAACTCGGCGCCAACGAGCTGGATGCCGATTGGCTCAAGCGTCAGGATGGCGCCATAGTGATGCACCACAATGTCGAGCTCGACAGCGCCATTCTCAAACGGCTGCAAGTAAGCTGCCCACGCTATCTGGCGCTATTAGGGCCAACTCACAGGCGCGATAAGGTACTCAAACATGCCGGTCTTGGGCTGGCAGACTTTGCCATGCCACTGGAGGCGCCCGCCGGACTGGCACTCGGCGGCGAACTCCCGGGGGCCATCGCCCTCAGCATTTTGGCCCAGTGCCACGGGGTTTTGTTTGATGCGCCCATGACTGGGCTTGAGGGCCTGATGCCATGAGGCTATTGCCTGTGTTACTGGCCGCCGGGGCATCAAGCCGCTTCGCCGCCGATGACTCAGTGCCCGGCCACGCCAAACTGGCAGCACAGGACAGCCATGGCACGCCGCTGCTGCGCCTCAGCTGGCAGGCGCTGGAGCAGATGCGCGCTCAGGCAAGCCAGAAGTACCCCAAGCTTGAGCTGCTACCGCTGCTAACCATACTCGGCGGCCACAAGGAGCAACTGCAAGCGCTGTTGCCGCCCCATGCCAACTGCCGTTTCAACCCCCTCTGGCAACAGGGGTTGGGGCACTCCATCGCCCTGGCCGCGGAGCAAGCCAAGGCCTGCTCCGCCGATGCCCTGCTACTGGCGCTGGCCGATCAGGTCGCGCTCACTAGCGCCGATTACCTTGAATTGCTCGACTGTTGGCTGGGCAGCCAACTCAGCAGCAGCGCCTTTTACCGGGATGCCCCCGGCGCGCCTGCTATCTTTAATGCCACAGACTTCAACGCCCTTTGCCAACTGCAGGGTGACCGAGGGGCCAAGGCCCTGCTGACCGAGAAATTACAACAACAACGACTGGGCCGGATAGTGCTGCACCGCGCCGCCATAGACATAGACACGGGCACAGATCTCAGACGCCTCAACCAGCACAAGGAGTGAACAATGTCGCAACTCAAAATCAATGGCAGACTGTTTTCGGTCGAGGCCGATCCCAATATGCCCTTGCTATGGGCCCTCAGGGATCTCCTGGGACTGACTGGCACCAAATTCGGCTGTGGCGCCGGACTCTGCGGTGCCTGCACCATACATCTGGATGGTAAGCCCGCCAGAGCCTGCCTCACCAGTCTCAAAAGTGCCGAGGGCAGGAACATCACCACCATAGAAGGCCTGGATAATCCGGCGCTAAAAGCCGCCTGGAGCAAACACAAGGTACCCCAGTGCGGTTACTGTCAGACAGGGCAGCTCATGTCTGCCGCGGCGCTTTTGAGTGAAACGCCCAACCCCAGTGACCAACAGATAGACGATGCTATGTCCGGCAATATCTGCCGCTGCGGCACCTATACCCGGATCCGCAGCGCCATCAAGGATGTCGCCGTCAAAGGGGGGCAGAGCTCATGAGCCGATTTACCGCAGTGGAAAACTTCAGCCGTCGTGATGTGCTGAAACTCTTTGGCGCCAGTGGTGGTGCCTTGATGCTGGGCAGCAGCGCCCTGGGCTGGAGCCCCATGAGCCTGGCGCAGGACAAGCTTCAACCTCTGAATCTGTTTATCGCCGTCGGTGAAGACGACAAGGTCTACCTCACCTGCCATCGCTCGGAAATGGGTCAGGGCATACGAACAGGCATACCTCAGGTGCTGGCCGATGAACTGGAAGCCGACTGGGACAAAGTCGTGGTGGTGCAGGGCTTGGCCGACAAGCGTTACGGCAGCCAGAATACAGATGGCAGTCGCAGCATACGTAAACACTACGACAGAATGCGGCAGATGGGTGCCATGGCGCGCACCATGTTGGAACAGGCTGCCGCCGAGCATTGGCAAGTGCCGGTCGCAGAAGTCAGCGCCAAGGCTCACAGAGTGACTCACAAGGCGTCAGGCCGCTCCCTGAGCTATGGCGAACTGGCGCTGGCGGCGTCCAAGCTGCCGCTTCCGGATGAGAACCAACTCAGGCTCAAACCCAGAGAAGAGTTCACCCAGATAGGTCAGTCACGCACCATAGTGGATATGGATGCCATGTTGGATGGCAGCGCCATCTATGGCCAGGATATACGTCTGGAAGGCATGCTCTATGCCGCGATTGCCCGGCCGCCTGTGCTCGGCAGCCAAGCGGCGAGTGTCGATGATAAAAAGGCCCGCGCCTTCCCCGGTGTGGTGGATATTATCAGCCTGCCCGCTCCCAAAGGAGCGCCTGCCTTCCAGCCGCTTGGCGGTGTGGCTGTGCTGGCCAACAACAGCTGGAGCGCCCTTGAAGGCCGCAAGGCACTGGCGATCCAGTGGCAGCAAAGCCCCAACGACAAGCACGACTCCCAAGCGTTTCTCGCCACCCTGAAACAAAGAGTACAACAGAGTGGCAAAGTCAGGCGTGAGCTGGGCCAGCCTCCCGCAAGCTGGCCAGAAGAGCGCACGCTCAGCGCCGCTTACACTGTGCCCTATCTGGCTCACGCCATGATGGAGCCGCCGGCGGCCACCGCCAGAGTCAGCAAGGATGGCTGTGAAATCTGGGCCTGCAGCCAAACGCCCCAGAGTACCCAGCAGAATGTGGCGGCCGCTTTGGGGCTGAAGGAGGAGCAGGTCAAGGTGCATGTCACCCTGCTGGGCGGCGGCTTTGGCCGTAAGTCCAAGCCGGACTTCAGCGTCGAGGCGGCGCTGCTGGCTAAGCGCAGCGGCAAGCCGGTGAAGGTGTTCTGGAGCCGGGAAGATGAGCTGCAAAACGGCTATCTGCACGCCATCAGCGCCCAACATTATCAGGCGCTGCTCAGTGATGATGGCAAGGTGGAGGCTCTGTTGTCGCGCACCGCCTTCCCTTCCATCAGTTCCACCTTTGCCGAAGGCGTGGATGAACCCTCGGACGGAGAACTGGATTTGGGCTTTATCGACTTGCCATTTCAGTTGCCGTCGCTGCGCTGCGAGACCGCCAAGGCCGAGGCTCACACCCGTATAGGCTGGCTGCGCTCTGTGTGCAACATTCAGCATGCCTTCGGCATCGGCAGCTTTGTCGACGAACTGGCGCTGCGCACCGGCCAAAGTTGCCCGGCCATGTGGCGGCAACTTCTGGGGCAACCCAGAGTGGAGAACTTTGCCAATCAGGGCTTCAAATACGGTAACTATGGCGAAGAACTGAGCCGTCATCCTGTGGATGTTGATCGTTATCTGACGGTCATAGACGCCGCCGAAAAACGTATGGCACTGTCACCGGCCAAGGCAGGCGAAGGCTGGGGGTTTGCGGTGCACCGCAGCTTTGTCAGCTATGTGGCGGTCGCCATCAAGGTCAAACTGGATGGTGAGCGTTTGCAGGTGCTGCAGGCCATCTCAGTGCTGGATGCCGGCACTGTGGTTAACCCTGACAGAGTGCATTCACAGCTGGAAGGCGCGGTCATCTTCGGCCTCAGCCTGGCGATGTTGGGCGAAATCAGCTTTAAGGATGGCAAGGTGCAACAGTCGAACTTCCACGACTATCAACTACTGCGGTTGCCGCAATGCCCTGAGATAGAAACACAAATTATCGCCTCGACCGAGGTCCCCGGCGGTGTGGGCGAACCCGGCGTCCCCCCGGTAGCACCGGCCCTGACCAACGCCATAGTGGCCGCCGGCGGCAAGCGCTACCGGGATCTGCCGCTGAAGCAGTATCTGCAGCTTTGATTGGTCGATAAAGTGCCGGGGCCATGCCCCGGCAAATCTAAATTGATCAACATCGCGATTTAGCGAGCCTGCTTGAGATTACCAGCCCCACCATAATGAAGCGTAAAATAAATAAAAAGCCGCTTTATAAGTTAGCGGCTGAATTCGAGTTAAGGTGTTGGATGATTAATTGAGCGTTTGCAGCTCACCATCACGCCAAGGTTCAATCACGACTTTAATATGTTGATTCGGCTGCATAAGCTGTTTGAATGCACCCGATACGCCGTCCATCCCAACTTTACCTGTGAGCAACTTATTCCAAGGCACCCTGCTCTCGGTCAATTCCTGCAAACACTGAGCAAACTCATGTGGTTGATAGTAGTATGAGAAACGCATATCCAGCTCTTTCACTGTAGCGTAGGCATAGTTGATGTTCGCTTCAGCAGTGTGGATCCCCGTTACCACTATGGTCGCATTGGCCGGCGCACGCTTCACAAAACCTTCGATCAGTTTATGAATACCCACACACTCGAAAATCACCACACGATTACCCGCGGCAATTTCAGCAGCGTATGCCACTTCATCTTGTTCACCCGGATCAACCACATGAGTCGCACCGAATTCACGGGCTAATGCCAGTTTTTCGCCCTGAAGATCAGCCGCAATAATATTACCTACACCCTGCAGATGCAGCGCTGAAATGACCGCTAAACCGATAGGCCCACAACCAACGACCAAGGCAGTATCTTCGGTGCCGACTTCACCACGATTGACGGCATGCAAGCCTACAGCCAGTGGCTCTGTCAGCGCCACAGCTTCAGCCGGGAGATGATCCGGCACTGGCAGCAGCTGTGCTTCATCGAGAATAAAGTATTCTGAATACGCCCCATTGACGCCGGGAGTCACCCCTACTCCAGCACCATTTTGGCTCATCAGGATTGGCACCGATGTAACTCGGGTGCCTAGGGCTAGGGTTTGCTGGGTTTCGGGACCAAATTCAACCACTTCAGCACAAAACTCATGTCCCAGCATCACAGGAACATGATTATCAGCCCCCTCAGGCATCATGCCTAGTTTGCGGTAAAAATCGAATACTTCGTTATAGTGGCGCGCAATATGAATATCCGAGCCACAGATACCACAGGCAAGACTGCGTACCAACACTTGGCCTGCCTGTGGCTTAGGTAATTCGACCTGTTGCAGAGTGACTTCGCCATCCTGCAACACGATTGCATTCATCAAACTCATAATGGTTTCCTATTTGGTATCGCTCATAGATGCCGGCGCACCGGGTTTAATGTAACGAGGCTTGATGCCTTGTGCCTTGGCGGCAGCCAGAAGAGCCTGCTCAATCCAACCGGCATCCATGATAAACATGAAGTTACCATCGGCATCGAAGTTAACATTGACACCGGTAATCACCATCACACCATCAGCGCCTTCAGAATCGGCGGGACAATGGAAAGTGTGGATAGAACCACCCGGCTCATACAGATAGCTGCCGGCTGTTTGGGGTTGTTCCGGATATTCTAGGTAGTGCCACCGACCCGCCAAGGTATAAAAATGCACTACGCCTGTATGAAAATGCTTGGGTAAGGTGATACCCGGCTTAAACTTAGCGCGGATCACCCAAACACCATTTTCAGGGTCTAAAAATAACGGATACACATCAACGCCCGGCAGCGCATCTTTGATGATCTGCTCTTCGTTAGTATTGAGGGTTAATAAAAAATCTTGATGATTAATCACTTCCGGTAAAGCCATATTTGCCTTCCTCATGTTCTTATTGGGTTGATGGGTCGAGCTATCACTCCTTCTGCAATGGATATTTAAAATTCTCAAAACCGTCGGAAGCATGCACTGTGCAGCCGTTGATGCAATTGGCCTCGTCACTCACCAGAAATACCGCCACATCGGCTATCTCGCTCGGAAGAGTAAACTCCTGACGCATTTGTTCCTTACGAATGTGTTCCCAGAGTCCCAGTGCCTCGTATTGACGCAGCATAGGAGTATCGACACGACCGGGAGCAATGGCGCAAACACGAACGCCCAATGGGCAAGCTCAAGCGCGGCGCATTTGGTCATCATATCGACGGCCGCTTTACTGACGTTGTAGGTAAAAGTCATTTCCGAGGCAATTGTTGCGTAGACAGACGAAGTATTAAGGATCACGCCTTTAGTACCTTGAGCGCGAAATTGACGTCCACCGGCCACAATGCCGTGATATACGCCTTTTTGATTCACATTGGTAACTGAGTCGAAATCGCCCAAAGGATCATGTTCTAACAAGGGTTTGGCTGAGCCAATGCCGGCATTATTTATCACAATATCAAGCTGACCAAACCGGGTAACCGCATGTGCCACCATAGCTTCAACTTGCTTGTAATCGGTCACATCGACACTAAAAGTCACCAACTTACCAGTGGGAAAATCGTTAAAGACCTTGAGCGAATCAACTGACAAATCGGCGGCAACGACTCTCCCTCCCTCGGCGAGTATTTTACGGACAATTGCTTGCCCTATGCCTCCTGCAGCCCCCGTCACCACTGCGGTTTTATTCAGTAAACGCATAGATGTCCTCTTTTTATATTTATTAATTTCATTATTAAGGTAATAGTAATTTAGATGATTAATTGCACATCTTCTTGACTTATTACGAATGAAATTTGATATATTGCGATTCTTATACCAAAGAGAACTCAACGCCCCATGTACCTAGTCCGTAGCGGTGCAGCTGCCCAATTTGAGCAACTGGTCCTGGAGTTGGGTGAAAACCCCATAGAAATGATCCATCAAGCAGGATTACGTCAGGCACAGTTTCGCGATCCCAATATCTATATCGCCTATCCACGACTAGCCGAGTTATTGGAAATCGCCGCCCTAGGCTGTAAACAGCCGCTGTTCGGACTTATGCTTGCCAAACGGCAAACCTTACATGTGCTCGGTGACTTACCTATGTTGATTTCCCGCACAGCAACCGTGGCCGATGCTCTTGAAAAGATGAATGACTATCTGTACCTGCACGCCTCAGGTATCTCGCTACAACTGCAACCACAGGGAGATATGGTACGCCTTGTCTTATCAATTAATGTTCACTGCCGTGGCATTGAACAATTGATGCAACTGAGCGTGGCACAACTGGCAATGTTTGTTTCAAGCCTGCTGAATATCAACATCAACACTATCCCCTTACATTTGTGTCAAAGTAAGCCCAGCGAACTTGAACCCCAGCACTTTGCCCACTTAGTGCGCTTTCGTGAATCCTTTGATGGCGTAGTACTTAAAACTACACAATTAACCGGACGTAACTATCACGATGAGGGAGCACTCAACCGCCATTTTCAGTCACATCTGCAATATTTACAGAGCCGCTATCCCGATAATCTGGCCGATCAGGCAAGAGACTTAATTCACCGATTACTTCCAACCGGAGAGTGTTGTATTGAAAGGGTATCAACTGCGCTGGGGGTACACGAGCGCACGTTACAGGCAAGACTCAAAGAGACTGGGCTTAGCTATCGTCAATTGCTGCAAGAAGTCAGACAAAATATCGCTAAACAGCAACTCAGTTATGGCACCCAAACCATTACCGAACTGGCACTGCAATTAGGTTATGCCGAGATCGCTGTTTTTAGTCGTCATTTTAAAACTTGGACGGGATTGTCCCCCAAGCAATGGCAGCAGCAATATCGCAGGGGACAAATAGAGGATTAATCTTGATAAACAAAAGCCCCGCTAAGCTAGAGCTTAGCGGGGCTTTTTATTCACTGTGAGGCTATCACCTCGAACGCAACCACAATCAACCGCGGCTGGCGCGCTTACGGTCGTTTTCAGTCAGATGACGCTTACGGATCCGAATGCTCTTAGGCGTTACTTCCACCAGTTCATCATCATCGATGAATTCCAGCGCTTGCTCCAGAGACATCTGGATATGCGGAGTCAGTACCTGAGCTTCGTCAGTACCTGAAGCACGCATGTTGGTCAACTGCTTGCCCTTGAGGCAGTTTACTGTCAGGTCGTTGGAGCGGCTGTGAATACCTATCACCTGGCCTTCATAAACCTCGGCGGCATGACCAATCATCAGACGACCGCGATCCTGCAGACCAAACAGAGCAAAGGTCAGTGCCTTACCGGTCGCATTGGAGATCAATACTCCGTTGGTACGCTGGCCGATATCGCCACCCTTGTATGGACCGTAATGGTCGAAGGTATGATACAGCAGACCTGTACCCGAAGTGGCCGTCATAAACTCAGTCTGGAAACCGATCAAGCCGCGGCTTGGGATCATGAAATCGATACGTACGCGACCCTTGCCATCTGGCTGCATGTCGCGCATGTCGGCCTTACGGGTACCCAGCTTCTCGATAACGCCACCCTGATGCTCTTCTTCCACATCCACGGTCAGTTGCTCGTATGGTTCGCACTTCTCGCCGTCGATCTCTTTGATGATCACTTCAGGACGGGAAACCGCCAGCTCATAACCTTCACGACGCATGTTTTCGATCAGGATAGACAGGTGCAGTTCACCACGGCCGGATACGCGGAAACGATCCGGACTCTCGGTTTCTTCAACACGCAGGGCCACGTTGTGTACCAGCTCCTGTTGCAGACGCTCAAGGATGTTACGTGAAGTCACGTACTTACCTTCTTTACCTGCGAAAGGAGAGGTGTTGACCTGGAAGGTCATAGTCATGGTTGGTTCATCAACAGACAGAGGTGGCAATGCTTCGGCATGACCGACGGCACAGATGGTGTCGGAAATCTTCAGCTCGCCCAGGCCTGTGATGGCAACGATATCACCGGCATTGGCGCTGTCCACTTCGTGGCGATCCAGGCCCATATAGCCCAGAACCTGGCCGACTTTGCCGTTACGGGTTTTACCGTCGGCACCAACAATAGTGACCTGCTGGTTGGTCTTGACGCTACCGCGCTTGATACGACCCACACCGATAACCCCTACATAGCTGTTGTAGTCCAGCTGAGAGATCTGCATCTGGAATGGACCATCGGCATCGGCATCCGGAGGAGATACTTTTTCAACGATAGTCTGGAACAGCGGTGTCATATCTTCACTGGCTTCATCGGGATCCAAGCTGGCAAAACCGTTCAGAGCAGAAGCATACACAATAGGGAAGTCCAACTGTTCGTCGGTAGCACCCAGGTTGTCAAACAGGTCAAATACCTGATCGATAACCCAATCAGGGCGGGCACCCGGACGGTCAATCTTGTTGATAACCACAATAGGCTTAAGGCCTTGGGCAAATGCTTTCTTGGTCACGAAGCGTGTCTGTGGCATTGGACCGTCCTGCGCATCAACCAGCAGCAGTACAGAGTCAACCATAGACAGAACCCGCTCTACTTCACCACCGAAGTCGGCGTGTCCAGGGGTGTCTACTATATTAATGCGGTAGTCGTTCCACTTAATGGCGGTGTTCTTCGCCAGAATAGTGATCCCACGTTCTTTCTCCAGATCGTTGGAGTCCATCACCCGCTCGGTGGCTTCTCCGCGGGTTGCCAGGGTTCCTGACTGTGCCAACAGCTTGTCTACCAGGGTAGTCTTACCATGGTCAACGTGCGCTATGATGGCGATGTTACGTAAATTCTCTAACACAGTTTTGCCTCTTACGATCTCTGTTCTGTGGGATGCAGCAATATAAATTGAATGGTACAACCGCTTTATGACTGCTTGGCGATTGCCTTCCAGGCCTTATAAAACCTGGGCTAGCATCATGCTGGGGAACACTATTTCCCCGGATGGTTGCTTTAAAAAGCGTGCCATTCTACTCTAGCGAGGGGCTATCGCACAGGATTATTTTTTAAACACCTATGAATATCCTACTGAATAAGCGCACGCACCATTATGGTGAGCGCACCTTTTTGGAACACAGTACGCACCATTATAGTGCAAACCCGCTTGTCTCGCCAGCCCTCGATTTTACCACTCCCTTTATTTTCAATATCTTAGCATCTTGGCATGAGTTTGGCTTAATAGAAACCAACAAGGCGCCAGACGCTAAATACTAAGAGTTGACAAAGGGCACCCCCTTTACCCTACCGGAGGCTTGATAATGTCAGTCGAATCAGTTTTACAACAGCTGCAAGAGTTGGAAGTTAAGTTTGTTGATTTACGCTTTACCGATACCAAAGGTAAGGAACAGCATGTATCTATCCCGACTCATCAGGTAGATGCTGATTTCTTTGAAGAGGGCAAGATGTTTGATGGTTCATCCATCGGTGGTTGGAAAGGGATCAACGAATCTGACATGGTACTGATGCCAGATCCAGACAGCTTTGTACTGGACCCATTTACCGAAGAAACCACAGCACTGATCCGCTGCGATATTCTCGAACCCGGCACTATGCAGGGGTATGAGCGTGACCCTCGCTCCATCGCCAAGAAAGCCGAAGAATACTTGCGTTCTACCGGCATCGCCGACACTGTGCTGATCGGCCCTGAGCCAGAATTTTTCCTGTTCGATGACGTGCGTTTCGGTACCGACATGAGCGGCACCTTCGTCAAGATAGATGCCAAAGAAGCGGCATGGAACTCAGGCACCAGCTATGAAGACGGCAACACAGGCCACCGTCCATTCGTTAAGGGCGGTTACTTCCCGGTAGCACCAGTAGACTCTTCACAGGATCTGCGTAGCGCCATGTGTCTGGTGCTGGAAGAGATGGGTCAAATTGTGGAAGCTCACCACCATGAAGTGGCTACCGCGGGTCAGAATGAGATCGCCACGCGCTTCAACACACTTACAAAGAAAGCCGATGAAATTCAAGAGCTTAAGTATGTGATCCACAATATGGCTCACGCCTACGGCAAGACTGCGACCTTTATGCCCAAGCCGATTGTCGGCGACAACGGCAGCGGCATGCACGTTCACCAGTCACTCTCTAAAGACGGTACTAACCTGTTTGCCGGTGACAAGTACGGTGGCCTGTCTGAAACTGCCCTGTACTATATCGGCGGTATCATCAAGCACGCCCGTGCCCTGAACGCCTTCACCAACCCAAGCACCAACTCCTACAAGCGTTTGGTGCCACACTTTGAAGCCCCTGTGATGCTGGCATATTCTGCCCGCAACCGCTCCGCTTCTATCCGTATCCCTGTGGTACCTAGCCCTAAGGCTCGCCGTATCGAGACCCGCTTCCCGGATCCTATGGCCAACCCTTACCTGGCCTTTGCAGCACTGCTGATGGCCGGTCTGGACGGTATCCAGAACAAGATCCACCCTGGTGATGCCATGGACAAGGATCTGTACGATCTACCGGCCGAAGAAGCAGCGGAAATCCCGACTGTGGCCGAATCTCTGGAAGTCGCCCTGGCGGCTCTGGATGCAGACCGTGAGTTCCTGACCCGCGGCGGTGTGTTCAGCGATGACTTTATCGACTCTTACCTCAAGCTGAAACAAGCCGAGGCCGAGCGTGTCAGCCGTACCACTCACCCTGTCGAATTTGAGCTGTACTACAGCCTCTAATTGCCCTGCAATCAACCGATGAGTCAAGCCATCGGATAATAAAAAAAGCGCCCCGGGAGCAATCCTGGGGCGCTACTATTTTAAGGCTCTGAAACTCAAATCATTCAGGGAGCGCTGATAAGTTCAGGCGCACTCTGGGCCTTGGCTCCGGTGAGGATCACCGCCAACTTGAGTTCACCCTCTGTCTGGTTCAGCTCCTCAAGCCCTTCTGGCGTAAAGCGATATTGGCCTTCAGTCTCCAGCGCTTCCATGGTGCCAGCACAGGTGTCGACGGTTTCACTGCATTCGAAACGTGCGCCCTTGTGCCAAGGCATGGAGAAGGCTGATACCTGCTCAGCCGGCATCTTGAGATACATCACCACATAGTTGCTGCCGGCATCCTTGACAGGTTTACCTTCCGCCGTGGTCAGACTAAAGGTCAACGCCTGGCTTTGAGGATCCACGGCGCTCAGTGCTACCTTGAGGCTTTCGGCTTCATTGATGGACACAGACTGCCCCGGCTCCGGCGTAGGCGGAACCACAGGGTCATCATCATCGTCCAACCAATCACAACCACCCAAGCACAACAGCAAAGACGCCACTATCAAACTCTTATGTTTCATAACAGCCTCCTAGTGACAATCGCTGCAGGACGCACCTTCATGAACCCCGGTCAAACCGGCGCCAATATCATGGGCGCTGTGGCAGCTCTGACATTCCATCTGTGAATTAACATCGGCCCCTATGTAGGTATCCGGCTCACGTTTGGTGCTGCTGTGACAACCGCTACACTCGGCATTACCCTCTGCCACCATTTCAGCGTCCAGGGCATTGTCCAGCGACTTATTGAGGAAGTCAGTAGTGACATAGGCAATCTCGGCCGTCAGCTGAGCGCAGCGCTCCAGTTTCGCCTGATGACTGGAGCCGTACTTGCTCGCTTTCGACCAGTGGGTCACCGAGGTATGGCAAAGAATAGAATTGGCAACCGACTGGCCTATCTTATCTGCGGTCAATAGCTCACCGGCGTTGTCTGTACGGGTCGGTGCGCCAATCGCCTTGAGGAAGGCTTCATCATTTCTCGGCATGGCTGTGTGTTCATAGTAGCGATACACGGAGCGGATCACCGCAGTGCGGTTGACCCCACCCAGAACGTTGACCGCCATAGCCGCCGCATTCAAGCAGCCACACAGGGTTCCCCAACCTGCGATACCGCCGCCACCATAGGCTGCCAGGTTGGTAGGGATAGCAGCGAATTTACAGGCATCCTCGTGCCCCTTGGCCGCCAAAGCCTTCACCAGGGCATCAAACACACCGTACATACAACCACCGCGGCCATAACCTTCATAGGCCAGTTTGGCGACTTCCATCGGGTCCAATTTCACATAGGTCAGTAGCTTGGTACCCAGTTCTCCGCCCCCTTCACTGCCGATCCCTATGCTGGTATCTCCGGAACAAGACTCTGCTGCCAGGGTTGTGGTCGCAATCAGCGAGCTCCCGGCGGCGACTCCAACCAAACCTACTATCTGGCCCATTGCCTGACGTCGATTCACGTTCATACTCATCACCTCTTTTTACACTTATATTTTGTAGAATTGCAAATTAAGCAATACTTACCCTTTATAATCAATGACTTGCACACAATACCAGCTTACTCCCTCTCTTGTTGTGCAGATGTGATCCAAGGCGGGTTTCGATGTTAAAGAGTCAAAAAACCAACAGCCCATCGGCAAGAGACTTGAGCCAAGCAGTAACGGCAGCGACAATGAGCCACTTCGTTAAGCAAGGATCTGCTATGAATTACAGCCTCTTTTTACTCACTCTCTTGCTGCTGGCTGGTTGTCACTCTGAGGTGCAACTGCCGATTAAAGCTGACAAGCTGGAGCCAATCCACTGCCGGGAAGTAAAGGATGACAATGGCGCCCTGGGTTATTACCTCGAAGACTGCATTGACGGATACCGAGGAGAACCCTTCAGCGGCATTGCCATTTGGGGAGCGCCGGATCGCCCCAGCTATAGCGCAGCCCAGTTCAAGGATGGCCTGCGGCATGGCTACAGCTTCAGCACATCCGCGCCGCCCGAGCGTCTACTAAACCAAAGCGCTTGGTATAAAAATGGCAAGTTGCACGGTTGGCAGCTGAACTTTCAATACCAGCAAACTCAATTACGCAGCCGGGAGTTGTATCGAGACGGTGAGCGCCAAGAGCTCTGGCTCTACGATAGCCAAGGCCAACTCGACAGTTTCAAGCGTTTCGACCAGGGTACAGTGATTGAATTCATCTCCTATGAGCAGGGACGGGAGCGAAGGAAACAGTTCAAACGGGACGGCGAGAAATTCACTGTCTGGAAAAGCTATTTCCCCGATGGCTCATTAAAGAACTTCAGTGAGCATCTGGATGAAGAAAATCTCAGAAAACTCAAGGAACAAGGTTACTACGCCAACGGCCGGCTCAAGTTGGACTACCTGTTCGACCGTCGGCAGCGCACCGCAGTGCAGCACACCTTCTGGCGCAATGGCCAGCGCCAGTCCGAGCAACATTATGGTTTCTTTCCTTCGATAGCCGCCGATGGCATCTGGCTCAGTTATTGCGAGAACAATGGCGCCTTGAGCAAACGCACCCCCTACAGTCGAGGCGCCAAGCAGGGCGAGGAACAGCTCTTTCACTGCAATGGTCAGCTACAGGTGAGCAAACGTTTCGACCGGGACAAGCTCATACCACAGACCCTGAGCTACTTCGATGAACAGGGGCGCAACTATCTGCAGGAAGATATAGGCACGAATGGCAAGATGCTGCATACCCGGGTCTATGATGAGCAGGGTAAACTAACCTATCAAGATTAAATTAATATTCAATTAGTTAGTATTATCACCCACAGAGAGTCCAGCTCTTTTTCAAATGCGACTTGCTTATCCCGGCACTGAATTCTAAAATATCTTCACATCAAGATACTTTAAGAAAAGAAATGCCTTACTTAATCGCACTCTTGGCTCCCGTCTTCTGGGGGACCACCTATGCCCTGGTCAGCCTGTACCTGCAGGATATGTCCCCTTTCTGGGTCGCCGTCTGGCGTGCCCTGCCTGCCGGGATCCTGTTATTGCTGCTGCGACCCAAGCTGCCTTCGCTCGCCTGGAGCAAAATACTCTTGCTGGCATTTTGTAATATCGGCGCCTTCTTCGCCTTGCTGTTTATGGGCGCCTACCGCCTGCCAGGCGCAGTGGCTGGCACCCTGGGGGCCACACTGCCACTGATGTTTCTGCTGCTGGCCTGGCTGCTTGATGGCCAAAGGCCGGCATTGAAGTGGACCTTGCTGGCGCTGCTGGGACTGAGTGGAGTGATCTTGTTGCTCAACCCTTCGGCCAAGCTGGATCTGATTGGTGTGCTCTGCGCCCTGAGTGCCACTCTGCTGGTGGCCCAATCATCCCGCTGGATGCAACGCTGGCAAACCGGCGATCTTCTGGTATTGACCGCCTGGCAGTTGTTGCTCGGCGGCTTGATGCTGATCCCGCTGGCCTGGACAGTGGCCGGGGCTCCCACACTACCGGAGCCCAAGACCTGGCCCGCCATCGCTTGGCTGGCCATCTTCAGCACGGCGCTGAGCTACTGGGCCTGGATCTGGTCCATCAAACATCTGGGACCGCAAATCATGGGCATGATGGCCTTGATCAACCCTGTGGTGGCCGTCTCGCTCGGGGTGTTTTTGGTCGGCGAACAGCTGGACAGCTATCAATGGCTGGGGATCGGCCTGATCATGTCGTCACTATTGCTGATGAAACTTCCTGTCCCGGCTATCTGGTATCGCCTGCGCCCCAGCCGGCGCTGACACTCACCTGACATAAGAGCCCTGTTTGGCCCCTGAAAAAGGGGCCAAGGGTTCGGCTTAACTGAATTTAGCAAAATAAGGAAATGGACTATGAGCTCATCAAAATGGCAGCCTGTGTGGCTGATCCTGACCTTAATTATTCTCGGCCTCAACCTGCGCCCCAGTATGGCGGCCATAGGCCCACTGCTGGAGGCTATCCGGACTTCCTTGCCCCTCAGTTACAGTTCCTTGGCACTGCTGACCATGCTGCCCGTGATGACCATGGGAGTCGCTATGTTTATCGGTGCCAAGCTGGCCGCCAGACTGGGAGAGCGCCAAACCCTGCTACTGTCGCTGCTACTGATTGGCTTGGCTAACCTGGCTCGGCTCTGGGCCGGCAGCGGCCTGCAACTGCTACTGACCGCAATCATTGCCGGCTTAGGTATCGCCCTTATTCAGGCGCTGCTGCCCGGAATGATCAAGCGCAGCTATAGCCAGCATATTGAGCGTTACATGGGGATTTACGTAACCGCCATCATGGGTGGAGCGGCCCTGGCTGCTGCCATTAGCCCTTGGCTTGAGCACAGGTTTGGTCATTGGCAGTCGGCGCTGGCCTTCTGGGCTCTGTTGAGTCTGCCGGCGATGCTATTTTGGTTCTGGGGCAAACACGGCCTGCAACCCCTGGGCTTCAACAAGGCAGCAGCAAAGAAGACTTCAGGAAAACCGGGAGTTAGCCCAAGTGTGGGTATAGGCAGCTTTAGCCGCATTCCCAGGGCCTGGCTGTTGGGGCTTTTCTTTGGCCTGAGCACAGCATCCTATACCTGTGTGCTCGCTTGGTTGGCGCCCTTCTTTATCGACTTGGGTTGGCAAGCCACTCAGGCAGGGCTATTGCTGGCGTTTCTGACGCTGATGGAAGTGGTCGCAGGCCTGTTGCTGCCGACGCTTGCGGCTCGCAGTCATGACAGAAGGCCACTGCTATGGCTGTTACTCCTGTCTACAATTGGCGGTTTTATCGGGCTGGCGTTGATGCCACTGGCCCTGCCCTGGTTATGGGCTGCGCTGCTGGGAATAGGCATTGGTGGCCTCTTCCCCTTGAGTCTGATTGTCACTTTGGACCATCTGGACGACTACAGTCAGGCGGGACAACTGACGGCCTTTGTTCAGGGGATAGGTTACCTGCTGGCATCCCTGTCGCCTCTGCTGGCGGGTTATCTCAAGGACAGCTCCAGCAGCTTCACGCTTTCCTGGTTGCTGCTCGCGGCTGTGTCTATGGGCATGCTGGCCATTGCCTGGCGCTTTGATCCCAAGCGCCACAGTCAGCACTTCGCCCTGTTGGCCCAGTGAATCGATTTGCCGGGTGGAAAATTGTTGACCGCCCGGCACTCAAGCAGACTCAAATGAGGTAGAATGGTGTCCCTCTTGTACCATTCTGCTGTCAAAGCAAAGTAACGTGAATCTATCCTATCTATTCCAGCGCCTGCTGCAATGGCTGCCTGATCGTGCCGATCTTCCTGAAGGCTTACGCATAGGGCTGCCCATGATGGCGGGCCTGTTGCTGTTTTCGTTTCTCGGCGACAGTGCCAGCGGCGTCAACGCCCTGATCTGTGCCTGGCTGGTCGGCGTCCAGGGACGCAACCTGGCTTATCCCAAACGAGCCGGGCTGCTGAGCAAGTCGGCACTCCTTTGCTGTATCAGCAGCGCTCTGGCCTTGCTGAGCCTGATCCATCCTTGGCTGGGGATCAGCGTACTCGGCGCCATAGGCCTGTTATATGGCCTCAGCTCAAACCAAAGAAAATACATTCAGCTGCTGACCTACAACGCCGGCTTTTGCCTGATCTGCGGCCTGCACCTGCTGGAGTCGGGTACCGACTGGAAGATGTTGTTGCTCTCCAGCCTGTTCGGCAGCTGGTTGGCAGTCATCAGCGCCGTCGTCGCCGGGCCCTGGATGGCGATACGTCAAGGCGAACAGCTGCTGGCCAGTGTGCAGCGCAAATTCGGCTTCTGGTGCAATATACTCAGCCACTCGGACGCCGCCAATGTCGGCCAGCGTCTGGCCTTGCGGGAACAGCTCGATGATGCCATCGCCGTACTGGCCCACTGGCTGCTGGAAATGCCGGATAAAGCCGAGGTGCAACACATCGCCTGGCAACTGGAGTCGAATCTTATCCTGATAGAAACTCTGGAGAGCATAGGCAGGCTGCAACAAAATGATGCCGCCAACCCGGCACTGCAGCAGTATTTGGCTAATTTTGCCAACGAACTCAAGACCCACAGGGAAAAAGGCATCAAGCCGACGCCGCCGCCCTTGGGTGACAAGCCGCAACCTCTGCTATTGGATGCCGCCAACCGCCTGGCCTTGGCGCTGGATCCCCAAAGACCGCTGGCAGCCGACTGGCGCGAGCGCCTGGAGCTTATCTGGCCTTCCGATGCCCAAAGCGTTCGCAGTCAATGGCGCAAGGCCCTGGTGAAACACTCGCGGGAATGGCACCACGGCCTGAGAATTCTGTTCACTCTGCTGTGTTGTCAGGCAGTGGTGGAACTACTGCAACTGCCGCAGGGGTATTGGGTGACGCTCACCGCCTACATAGTGCTGATGGTAGCACCGCTCGGGCAGTTGCAGGCCAGGATCTGGAGCCGCTTCTATGGCACAGTGCTCGGCTCTGTGTTGGCACTGGGGCTTATCTGGTATCTGGGCGCCGGTAGCTGGTTATTACCGGCCACCTGCCTGAGTGCCTTTCTGGCCTTTGCCACTTTTTACAAGGCCAGATACGAGATCCATGTATTCTGGCTCACCATGCTGATGGTGTTTGCCATCACCCTGTTGTTGCCAAGCGACCCCTATATCGCCTTCTACCGAGCGCTGGACACCTTTACCGGCGCCCTGATGGCATTTCTGGCGATGCATCTGTTTATTCCCAGTTGGACCCGGCGCTGGCTCGACAGCTATGTGTGCCACTTTATCGAGCTGGAACGGGCTTGGCTTGCCAGTATCAATACAGGTAAAGCCGACAACGCCCTGCGCTGGCAAGCCCATGCGGCGCTGAGGCAACTGGGGCAAGAAGTCGGCTTTTTGAAGCTCGAGCCCAACACTGGCCAGCGGGAGCTGCTGGACTGGCAGAGTTTTCTCTGGCTTGGGCTGACGCTGCACTGCACCCTGGTGTTGGTGGCACGCCAGCAGCAAAAGCCGCCGCTGCATTTGGCAGAGCAACAGTTGGCGGCCTGGCCCCAGCTGTTTCGCCAGCGCTTTTTGGCAACAGAGATGCATCAAGCCGAGTCCGGGCCAGCGCCCAATTCAACAGATGCACCTACGCAGCTGTCAGCCAAACAAGCTGAAGCGATTCCCTCTTGGGTAATGCAGGATATCGCCCATCTCTATGCTTGGCTTGACTGGCAACGTCCCTACGCCCTAGGCGGCAATACTCACGGCTGACAGGAGTTCAAGATGTACGATTTTGAATTTTACAATCCAACCCGCCTGCTCTTTGGCCGTAGCAGCCTGGAGCAGTTGGACACTCTGGTGCCCAATGATGCCAGAGTGCTCTTGCTCTACGGCGGCCAAAGCGCCAAACGCAATGGCACCCTGACCCAAGTCGGCCTAGTATTGGGTCAACGTGTCTGCGCCGAGTTCGGCGGCATTAGCCCCAACCCCGAGTACCACCAGCTGTTACAGGCGGTAGAGCAGATAAGGCAACAAAAGCTGGACTTTATTCTCGCCATCGGCGGCGGTTCCATCATAGATGCGGGCAAGTTTATTGCCGCCGCCGTGCCCTATCAGGGAGAGCCCTGGGAGATACTGGAAACCGACGGTCGCCACATTGACCAAGCTCTGCCGCTCGGTACTGTGCTGACCCTGCCGGCCACGGGCTCAGAGATGAATAACTGCGCGGTGATCAGCAATAGCACTCTTGGCCTCAAGCGCTCCTTTCGTCATCCCTCGGTGTTTCCCCGCTTCTCTGTGCTGGCACCACAACTGAGTTTCAGCCTGCCGCAACCACAGGTTGCCAACGGCGTGGTGGATGCCTTTGTGCACGTGACCGAGCAGTACCTGACTTACCCGGTCGACGCCAAGGTACAGGACAGGTTTGCCGAAGGCCTGCTGCTCACTCTGATAGAGGAAGGCCCCAAGGCGCTGGCAGAGCCCGAAAACTATCGGGTGCGCGCCAATATCATGTTCAGCGCCACCATGGCGCTCAACGGCCTGATCGGCGCCGGTGTTCCGCAAGACTGGTCGACCCATAAGCTGGGTCATGAACTGACGGTGCGCCACGGCCTGGATCATGCCGTGACCCTCGCCATACTGCTGCCGGCCATGCTGCGCCTGAGAAAAGCCGCCAAACACGCCAAGCTGCTGCAGTATGCCGAACGGGTCTGGCAACTCATCGACGGCAGCGAAGAACAACGCATAGATGCAGCCATAGAGCAAACCCGGCTGTTCTTTGAATCCATGGGAGTCAAGACTCACCTCAGTGACTATGGCATAGGCCACGAGGCCATAACGCCGCTGCTGGAAAACCTTGAGCGCCAGGGCCTGACCCAACTGGGGGAAGACGGCCGGGTCGACCTTGAGCTGAGCCGACAGGTTTTTCAGGCCAGCCTTTAAAGGCAGTGATTTTTGCCAATAAACAGGCTAATCTGAAACAAGTTCACAACTGCATAACAAGGGAAGTCTTTATGCGTACTCTGATGATAATCAGCCTGGCACTGCTGTCGCTGGTTGCCCAGGCGACTGTCTATAAGTGGGTCGATAAAGATGGCAAGGTGCATTACAGTGATGAACCCACCCCCCAAGCCCAGGCAGTGGAATTCACCGACAAGACCCAGAATCAAATAAGCCTGGAAACGCCTAAAGCTCTGCCCGATCCCATAGAAGTGGAACAGGTCGGCTATGGGTTGAAGATACTTTCACCACAGCATGAAGAAACCATTCGCGATAACGCCGGTGATTTTCAGGTTCAGGTAGAAGTAGAGCCGGAGCTGGCATCGGGTCATTTTCTGCAACTCTACATAGATGGCATCTCCACCAGCGATGCTCAGCGCAGCAATCTCTTCCAGCTCAAGGACATCGACCGCGGCGAACACACGCTGCAACTCAAGGCGGTGCAACAAAACGGCAAAGTCCTTGCATCCAGTAGTCCCATAACCATTTTTCTGCACCAAGCCGGACTGATGCAACCCGCCTTCCCGGCTCCCGGGAAGGGCCCCAAGCCAAGTAACTAATTTTATTTCAATGAATTAGCTACTTTGCATTTCGAGTTAGTCCACAGAGTTGTTGGCTTGCGGCCTGCACCGAATTGGTGCACCATTATGGTGCAATCCTGCTATGGGAAACTCTATGGACACAAATATCCTGCTCAATCATCTGGCAACTGCCGTTCTGGTCATCGACAGTGACCTGCTCCCCAGCTATGCCAACGCCGCTGCCGAGCAGTTGCTGGGCGTCTCCCGCCACAGGTTGCAGGAGCAGGTACTGACAGAGCATCTGCATGCCATAGGAGTTGAACCCAGGGTGCTGCAAAGCGCAGTGCTGGAACGTCAGGGGCTGACGGTCAATACCGCCCAACTCATCAGCCTGGATGGCCAGCACCACACTGTAGATATGACACTGATCCCTCTGGAGCAGGGAGAACAGCTCAAGCCCTTGAGCCTGTTGGAACTCAGGCAGGTGGATCAGCAGCGGCGTATTCACCAGCAGTTGACTCTGGATGCCCAGCAGCAGGCGGCCCAATATCTGGTGCGCAACCTGGCCCATGAGATCAAAAACCCGCTGGGTGGACTGCGCGGTGCGGCGCAGCTGTTGTCCCGCGAGCTTAGCGAGCCGCAGCTCAAGGAGTTCACCACACTCATCATAGAGCAGGCCGACAGGCTGCGCGCCCTGGTAGACCGATTGCTGGGGCCACAGAAACCATCGCAGCACAAGCTGCAGAACATACATCTGGTGCTGCAAAAGGTGATCAATCTGGTGAGTGTGACCCTGCCGCAACAGATACATCTGCGTCAGGATTACGATCCATCCATTCCAGACTTGCCTATGGATGAAGATCAACTGCAACAGGCAATCCTCAACATAGTGCAAAATGCAGTACAAGCCTTGGAGCATCAGGGCGGCGATATCATGATCCGCACCCGCACCGCCCATCAGGTCACCATAGGTAACCAGAGACACAAGTTGGTGCTGGTGCTGTCAATCATAGACAACGGCCCGGGTATCGCCCCGGAACTGGTGGATACCCTGTTTTACCCCATGGTGACAGGCCGTAAGGACGGTAACGGCCTGGGGCTATCCATCGCCCACAATATTGCCAGGCTGCACGGCGGCCGTATCGACTGCGATTCGGCCCCGGGACACACAGAGTTCAGCCTGACATTGCCGATCAACAACCACAGCGGCTAACAAGAGAGGAAACAATATGAGTGAACAGGTTTGGATCCTCGATGATGACAGTTCAATTCGTTGGGTACTGGAACGGGCACTGCAAGGCGCCAAACTCAGCTGCGCCAGCTTTGCCGCCGCCGAGTCACTGTGGCAGGCGCTGGAAATCTCCCAGCCCAAGGTCATAGTCTCGGATATCCGCATGCCGGGGACCGATGGCCTGACCCTGCTGGAACGTATCGGCCTGCATTATCCCCATATCCCGGTGATCATAATGACGGCCCATTCCGATCTCGACAGTGCCGTCAGCGCCTATCAGGCCGGGGCGTTCGAGTATCTGCCCAAGCCCTTCGACATAGATGAGGCGATTGCCCTGGTGGAGCGGGCGCTCAACCATGCCACAGAGCAGGCTCCTGCAGCGGCCGAGCCTCAGGTCAAGGCACCGGAGATCATCGGCGAAGCCCCCGCAATGCAGGAGGTGTTTCGCGCCATAGGCCGTTTGTCGCGCTCATCGATCAGTGTGCTGATCAACGGTCAGTCCGGTACGGGTAAAGAGTTGGTTGCCGGGGCACTGCACAAACACAGCCCACGCAAAGACAAACCCTTTATCGCCCTCAATATGGCGGCCATCCCCAAGGAGCTGATCGAATCCGAGCTGTTCGGCCACGAAAAAGGTGCCTTCACCGGCGCCGCCAGTGTGCGTCAGGGGCGGTTTGAGCAGGCCAATGGCGGCACTCTGTTTCTCGATGAGATAGGCGATATGCCACTGGACGTACAGACCCGGCTGTTGCGGGTACTGGCCGATGGCCAATTCTATCGGGTCGGCGGCCACTCTCCGGTGCAGGTCGATGTCAGGATTATTGCCGCAACCCATCAGGACCTGGAACAACTGGTACTCAAGGGGGGCTTTCGGGAAGACTTGTTCCACCGCCTGAACGTGATTCGAGTTCATCTGCCACCGCTGTCGCAGCGGCGGGAAGATATTCCGCAGTTGGCACGCCATTTCCTGGCCAGTGCCGCCAAAGAGATAGGGGTAGAGGCCAAAATACTCACCCCGGAAACCGCTGCCAAGCTGCAGCAACTACCCTGGCCCGGCAACGTGCGCCAGTTGGAAAACACCTGCCGCTGGTTGACCGTGATGGCTTCAGGCCAGGAAATTATCCCTCAGGATCTGCCGCCTGAGCTGTTCAAGGAGCCCAAGGCACCTCAAGGCAGTGCAAACCCGTCCCAGGATTGGCAAAACGCCCTGAAATTGTGGCTGGATATGCGCCTGTCACAGGGCGAGAGCGATCTGCTGACCGAAATCCAACCCGCGTTTGAGCGCATCTTGCTGGAAACCGCGCTGGAGCATACCCAGGGCCACAAACAGGAAGCCGCCAAACGCCTGGGATGGGGCCGCAACACCCTGACCCGCAAGCTCAAAGAACTGGCGATGGACTGAAACCTCATAAAGATGGGGACATGACCCAAATAAGCCCAAGGGTGCAGGTTATTAAGAGAGGATTTTGGCGGCCAGACGCAGTGCCGCCAAACTCAGGGAATAGCCCCAACGGATCAGTCCCCTGCGTCTGCGATCAGGCAAGAGTAGCCAACTGGAACCATCGGCTGCAATCAACTCGGCGCGCCAAAGAGGTAAAGAGATGATCTCCAGCCGGTAGTATTGACCATTCAAGACTATGGTTTGCCGTCTTGGCAAACCATAGAGGCGCTGACAAAAACACTGTTGCCCCTGCCATTCAAGTTCCAGACGACTGCTTAATGGATAATACCGACAGTGCAGCTCACCCCCTTCGAGATTCAACCTCTGTTGTTGCATCCATGCCATGACAGTGCCCGCTACACAGGATCCTGGTGAATAATCACCTCGGCATGGTCAAAGTCGGCGCGGATCCGCTCGCCTGTGGCCACGGCAATATCGTGGGCCTGTTGCAGGCTCAGCTCTTTGTCCAACTCCAGATGCAGTTGAATAAAGGTGGTCTTGCCCGCCTGACGGGTACGCAGGTCATGAATGCCACGCACTTGAGTATCCTGCTCGGCCAATTGCCGAATGCGCAGCCGGGTTTCATCATCCAGCTCCCTATCGAGCAAGGCCTGAATCGAGCGATACCCCAGCGACCAGGCCTGTTGACCTATGTAGAGGGCGATCAATACCGCGAACAGGCCGTCAGCCCACCACCAGCCATATTGCGCCAAAATCAGCGCCAACAGCACGGCGCCATTGAGAAACAGATCTGACTTATAGTGCAGGGCATCGGCTTCGACCACTGTGCTCTTGGTGGCCGCCAAGGCCCGTTTTTGCAGTAATACCAAAGCCAAGGTCAACACCATGGCGATAATGGATACCACAATACCTAGAGTGGCATGGGTCAAAGGCATGGGATTGACCAGGCGCTCGCCGCCGTGAAACAGCAGCAGGAATGCCGTCCCCATAATAAAGGCCGATTGCGCCAAAGATGCCAGAGGCTCAGCCTTGCCGTGACCATACCTGTGCTCCTGATCGGCAGGGACCAGGGCATAGCGAATGGCAATAAAGTTAACTATGGATGCCAGGGCATCGGCAAAGGAGTCGGTCAGGGAAGCCAACATACTGGCAGACCCGGACCAGAGCCAGGCAGCCAGTTTTATCAGGATCAGGGTAATCGCGGTCGCCACTGCGGCGCGGCTCGCCAATTTAACCCAAAACTCGTAGCGGGAAGTCGGTGTCATTCAAGGGCTCAGCGGTCGGGAGTCACTGAGCCCATAGTAGCAGATTTAATTTGCCGCTGGCCCGAAACAATCACCACAACGGTAAGGACCTTCTTTGAATTTCGCTTGCTGTTCAGGTGTCAGCAAATTATAAATTTGATTGTGTAACTTCATGCGCTCCAACATATGTTGTTCACGCACTTGCTGACGCTGCTCGATAATCTTTTTGGCCTTGGCTTCATCGAAGTTGCCTGAGGTCATCAGTGCCTGCATTTCGGCTCTGTGTGCTGCTCGGGTTTCCTTGTCAGGACGTGACATGCTGCTTCTGTGTTGTTCCATCAACGCCTGGATCTCTGTTTTCTGGGCGTCGGTCAGATCCAGACCTCGCAGGCCATACATGCCAAAATGGCCCTTGTCACCTTTCATGTGGTGGTGATAGCCGCGCTCACCCTTCATGTGATGGTAGCCACGCTCGCCCTTCATGTGGTGATAACCACGGTCGCCGTCACGGTGCGGACAATCGCCGTAGCCGTCACCGGCTTGTACCGCACCAGCCATCAGAGTGGTGCCGGCGATCAGGGCCAGCAAGCTTGCTTTGATTGAAGTCTTCATATGGATATCCTCGTTCTCGGTCGGGAAGTATTTGACGTCTTCCAGTCTAGTCCTCTATGTGTAAGTGTGGGTTCAAACTGAGTAAAGCACTGTAAAGCTTGGTTATCCGGGTTGAAGATCCGTATCTTTACCCAGACTTACACAGCTAAACCGCAGTTGACTCAAAAGCGGGTATACTCGGCAGAGAGAAATTGTGTGAGGCGTATAAATGAGCCGGATTTTATTGATAGACGATGACCTGGGCCTGGCAGAACTCTTGGGGCAATTGCTGGAGCTGGAAGGCTTTGAGCTGACACTGGCCCATGATGGTCAGAGCGGCCTGGAACTGGCGATTGCCAATGATTACGACCTGATCCTATTGGATGTGATGCTGCCCAAGCTCAACGGCTTCGAAGTGCTCAGGGAGCTGCGTGGCAAGAAACAAACCCCCGTGCTTATGCTCACCGCCCGTGGCGATGAGATAGACAGAGTGGTTGGCCTGGAGATAGGCGCAGACGACTATCTGCCCAAGCCTTTCAATGACAGGGAACTGGTTGCCAGGATCCGCGCCATCATACGCCGTGCCAATATCACCCCGCAGGACATTCCCCAGAGCGGTATTCAAACCATAGGCGATCTCAGCCTGGACTCTGCCCGTCAGGAAGCCTATTGCAATGAACAGTTACTGCTGCTGACCGGTACTGAGTTCAGCCTGCTCTATACCCTGGCCAATCAGGCCGGCGAACTGATCAGCAAAGATGAGCTTAGCGAAACCGTGCTGGGCAAAAAGTTGATGCCCTTTGATCGCAGCCTGGACATGCACCTTTCCAACCTACGCAAGAAACTGCCGGAACGCAGCGACGGTCGCCCCAGGGTCAAGACCATACGTGGCAAAGGTTATATCTGGATCCCCTGATGAAATCATTTTCCCTGCCCAATCGCCTCTTTATCAAACTGCTGCTGGGCTTTTGGCTCTGCAGCAGCCTGATCATTCTTGCTGTTGGCATGCTGCCGCTGCTGCAGCAAAACCATGACAGGGCCCCAATGCCGCCTAAACTGCGGGAGGTCTTGTCTCAGGTCGCCGATGAGCTGCAACAGGAACCGGCCAAGTTGAATGGCCGCTTTCTGCACCATTGGGAGCGCAGACGCAGCATGGAAGGCAAGCCAATTCGCATCTATCTGGTCAATGAGCAGGGACAGATAATCAACACTCACAGAGTGTCCAAAGGCATGCGCCGCTTTATGTTGATGGCGGAGGAAGCCAACGCGCCAATTTCACACCAGTTTCGCGATGAACTGATATTCGGCCCATTCGATTTTAAGGTTAACGGCACTCCCTATGCCCTTTATGGCCGGTTGCCGGATCACCACCCCATGCCCTGGTTCTTTTTCTTTATTGAACACAAGTTATTGACATTGTCGCTGGCGATTCTGCTTTCAGGGTTGCTCTGTGGTTTGTTGGCCTGGCACCTGGGCAAGCCGCTGCGTTCGTTGAAACAAAGCGCCAACGCCCTGGCGCTGGGACAATTGAACAGCCGGGTCGACGATGCCACTGCCGGACGCCACGACGAAATCGGCGAACTGGCCCAGGCCTTTAACAGCATGGCGGCCGCCATCGAAACCATGGTCAATAATCAGCAGCGACTGATAAGCGACATCTCCCATGAGCTGCGAACTCCGTTGACCAGACTGCAATTGGCACTGGCTCTGGCACGCAAGAAGGGTATGGCCGGAGATGAAGCCGAACGTATCGCCTACGAGGCCGACCAACTGGAAAAAATGATTGCCGAGCTGCTGGAACTTTCCCGGGTGAAACTCAAGGCACAGGACAACAAACTGAAAGTAGGCTTGGCTGAATCACTGAGCCAGGTACTGGACGATGCCGAATTTGAAGCCGAACAGCAACAAAAAGAGCTCTGCATCCTGATACCGGAAGAACTGGAGTTGCCCATCTACCCAAGACCGCTGTCGCGGGCGATTGAAAACCTGCTGCGCAACGCCATTCGCTACTGCCATGCCCAGGTAAATATCTGCGCCGAGACCAAGGGGCCATGGGTAGAGATAAGCATTACTGACGACGGCCCGGGTATTGAGGAATCTGAGTTGGAGGCTATTTTCAAGCCCTTCTATCGACCGCATTCAGCCAGGGAAAGAGAGAGTGGCGGTTGGGGTCTGGGGCTGGCCATTGCCGATGCCGCAGTGCAAGCCCACGGTGGCCATATTCTGGCAAGCAATCGCGCCCAAGGTGGGCTCGAGGTCGTCATCCATTTGCCACACGCCTGAGCCCCCTCGGGCTCACCTTCCAAAGAGGATTGGCGGCATACATTGTGCTCAATCATGTTGATATGTGACTGCATAACCATTAAACATCTATCTCTGCAGATACTGATTATTAGGGAGGCCAAAAATACGAGGGGCTGGCCCATAATCGCCCCTGAAAAGCCAGTCGCAACACTTCCTCGCTAGGTGAAGCACTGCGCCCCCGCTAAAGCATCTCTTCTGAAAGAGATGGCACAAAGCACAGCGTTACTTTAGTCAATATTTTAATATTGGAGCTAGACCAACATAGGACCAATTGCGTTGAAAACCCACCCTATAAGGGTGAATGACATCAGTAAAATCGTAAAAACAATCGCTAACAAACGCCATTGCATCACCTGCTTAAGCAAGATAAATTCGGGGAAGCTGGCGGCAACTGTGGCCATACAAAAAGCCAATGTTGTCCCTATAGGAAGACCATTGATGATGAGGCTTTCCATAATAGGAATAACCCCAGTCGCATTGGAATAAAGCGGAATACCTATTAACACAGCAACAGGCACAGACCACCATTGACCATCACCCAAGTGAGTTTCAATCCAACCATCCGGAACAAACCCATGAAGTGCCGCGCCAAGCCCAACGCCGATAATGACCCATTTCCATACCCGAGAAAAAATCGCTTTGGTTTCACTTTTGGCAAATTGATGTCGTTCCGATAAAGTCATCAGTGGGGCCGATGCTTCTTGTTGATTATTAGATACACCCGCCTGTAATTTCCCTCTTTCAAACGCCTTGGCTGCAAAGGACTGTAGCCAACGCTCAGCACGAACAGCATCCAGGAAAGCCCCTGCAAGTATACCCACAGACAGACCTACACCTACATAAATCATCGTAAACTTCCACCCCAATAAGCTTACCAACAGCAGAATGGCGACCTCATTAATTAAGGGTGAAGTAATAAGAAATGCCATAGTGATGCCGACAGGAATGCCTGCGGAGGTGAAACCTAGAAACACCGGAATACTTGAACAAGAGCAAAAGGGGGTCACCGCACCAAAACTTGCTCCCAGAAAATAACCGACAAAACGATTTTTACCCGCTAAATAATCCCGAACACGTTCAACATTAAGTGAGGCTCTCACCAAGGCGATGACATAAATCATCAGGATCAACAGCGCGAAAATCTTAGTGGTATCTTCAATAAAAAAGTGTATTGCGTCAGCCAGCTTGGTCTCTGGAGGAATGCCTAACAATCCAAAAGTTATCCAAGTCGCCAGGTCAGAAAAGAGGTGCATCATGATTTACCACCATTGAGCTGTGGCTACATTATTAGGAAAGGTGTCGCGAGGACTTATTCGCACCTTGCTTAGATGGAAAGCCGGAGAAGAAGCCGCTTATTCCGGCTTGGCTATGCTCTACACTGAAGATTCAATGTGTGCCAGCATTAACGCCTTGATCTCCGCAGGACTGGCAAGACGACCTGTCAACTTAACTTGTTCATCTATAACCAAAGCCGGAGTCGACATCACACCGTACTCCATAATTTCTTCGACATCTGTAACTTTAACTAGCTGATAATCAAGCTCTAAAGAATCCGCCACAGCAGAACAAGTTTCAGCCAGCTTTTGGCATTTAGTACAGCCAGACCCTAACACTTTGATTTTAAACATAACACCACCTATCATTTGGTTGTTTAGCCAAATGATAGGTAAGAAACCACTTCGGGAATGCGATCTACTTCTGAATTTGGTGATCCTGTAAACAATCAATACAATTGAGTGAATGAAGCAAACACGGCATAGCTAGATGATAGAAGATCTGCTTCCCACGCTTTTCCATACCGACAATGCCCCTAGTACGAAGTATGGATAGATGCTTGGAAACCGTTGAAAAATCAACATCAAGTGCCTCTACAAATTCACATACACATTTTTCGCCATCAGCAAGTTGTTCAACTATCCATAGACGCGTTGGATGTCCCAAGGCCTTGAAAATATCGGCTTTAGTTTTGGTTAGTTGTTCCACAAATTCTCTTCCACAACACAGAACACATTGTGTGCCATAGTGAATCGATAAACTCACTTTTTAGCAAGGGAGTTATGAAATAAAACACGTCATTGCCAATAAAAAACCAGGGGACAGGGGCAATCCAAGCACCATAAGACGAACTGGCGCTAGCCCTGGCACGCCAAAAGGGGATGGTCGGAGATGAGCAAAAGGAACTTAACTTCCTGATACCGGAAGAGCTGGAACAGTCCATAGCCCCAAAGCTTGAGTCGCTGACGATTGAAAATCTGCTGCGCAACGCCATTCGCTACTGCCATGCCCAGGTAAATAACTGCGCCGAGGCCAAGGGGTCATGGGTAGAAATAAGCCTTACTAACAACGGCCATATTCAGACCAGCAATCGTATCCAAGGTGGATCGAGGTCGTCATCCATTTACCACACGCCTGAGACCTTCAGGCTCATCTTCAAGCCGGGGTTGGCGGCTTAGCCAGGCGGCAAACTGTTGTTTGGAGGGACTGCGCTTATCTGAGTGCCCCATCAGATGGATCAGCGCATAACTGAACTGGTAATAGAGCTGCGGGTCGTCGTGGGCCTTGCAGGCATCGTCGGTATTGATCATGGCGCCACGCAGATAACTCATCACCAGCTCGACCCGATCGAATCCTGGCACCTCTCCCACAGCGGAAATAGTCTTGGCATTCCACTGCATATATTCATCGAAACGTCTTTCACAGCCATGCCGATAAAACTCGGTCGCCAATAGCAACAGGGCTTGATTTGGCATTATCCGCTCAATGACAAATTTATTTGTCGACAATACTTCATAGAGCCGCTGACAATGATGAAATATAAACCTTTCCAGAGGGTCTTTATATTGTATTTCATCCTGTTTGGCCTGCTTGAGCCAATACTCATATTCACTGCAAGCCACTGCCACCATGAGATCGGCTTCTGTAGTGAAATGATTATATACAGTGCCTTTGGATATTTGACTGGCTTCAACAAGATGAGAACGACATAAACCGAAAGTCTTCTGTCCTCTTAAACAACGTTGCGCCACTTCAACCAAAAAGTTTCCTCGTCGTTCCCATTTTCCCATTGGCCACTCCTGAGCAAAGCTTAAATACAAACTCTCCCAACTTCACAATAAAATAGTAACAAGCTTTATGCGACTGCGATATTGAGTAATACTGATACCATTATGAGTCACGCCAATAGCCAATGTTAAAAATAGAATTGCTCGAGAGTTTTATTGCTGTGGCCGAATGCGGCAATTTATCCAAGGCTGCAGAAAAAGTCTGCCGCACCCCGTCAGCATTAAGCTTACAGATCAAAAAGCTGGAAGAAAGTGTCGGCCAACCCTTGTTGCTCCGAGACAATCGAGGCGTAGTGCTGACCGAATCCGGCAATACCCTGCTCAACTACGCCTATAAGATGATGCAACTCAACACCCAAGCCTTGGATGAGCTGAAAGACTGCCAGAATCGCGAAGTGATTCGCCTCGGCGTTCCCACTGATTATATTACCTATTATCTGGACAACTGCCTGCTGGAATTTGTTCGTGAGTTCACCTGTATTGAGTTGGTCATAGACACAGATGTCAGCGGCAATCTGTATAAGCGGTTGCATCAAGGGGAATTCGACCTGATAGTGGCGACCCATTGGCAGCCTCCGGTGCAGGGAGAGCTCCTGTTCGAACGGCGTTTTCATTGGGTTGCCGCCAAGAACGGCAGTGCCCATAAACGAGAAACGATTCCCATGGCACTTTACCCGGAAAACTGCCCCATCAGAGCTCAGGTGTTTGCCAACCACCAACTGTCAATGCGACCCATCAATGTGCTGCTTTCCACCCCCTCTCCCCAAGCCTTGTGCATGGCGGTTGAAAATGATTTGAGCATAGCCCCGATTGCCGAATTCAGGATCAACGACAAGATGCAGATCCTCGATCCCATAGAGCATGATCTCCCTCCCTTGCCCGTGTTCAATGAATCTCTCTATCTCAATCCGAAGAGCCAGACTGAAGCCTGCGATCAACTCATCGCCCTGTTGAAGGCCAATCTCAAAAACAGAAACACGACCGTAGAATAAGATGAAAGCCGGCTAATGCCGGCTTTCATCTTGATTAACTACCACTTGAGCTTACTCAGATCGCACTGAATGGTTTCGCCCTTTTTGGCCGGCGTACCCGGCTGCTGCGCTGATTCACACAAGAGTGTTGTACCATAGTCATTGCGTTTGTCGTGGGCATTGCTTCTGGCCCAAACCGAGACTATCGCTCTCTCTTCCGGCTTGGCTTCGCAGCTACCATCAACATCGAAGGCATGGATGGTGTTCTGGTGAAAATACAACAGGGGATCGCGTTCGCTGCTGCCGGAAAGCCACATGGCATCGACATTGGGTTGCCCGGCATCGAAGCGGACCCGGCGCATCTTGTCATTCTCTTTTACAGTTTCCAACAAAGGTGAATCGGCTTTGATTGCCAGGCTCTTGAACTGATTGGTGCAAGCCGGCAGCCTCATGTTGTAGTACATTTCAGAAATGGCATGGTTGTGAAACGGGTAAAGAGTATCGACCGACTGTACTGTCATACCTACTTCGGCGCCGACTTTCTCACCATTGATGCTGTCAATTCTCAGTAGTCCCCAGTGACCGAAGATCTCTGCATAAGCATAACCGCCACGAACATTATTGTAGTTCTTGTCATTGCGCTTGCTTTCTTCGGCATACATGGGGAACCAACCGGCAGCGGCCCACAGGTTGGGCAAGGCGTTGGCGCTGATGTCATAGGGGAAAGCCGATGGCATCTTCACCTCATCACCTGTGACCATTTTATAGAAGTTATCAGTAAAGATTTTTCCCTGCTTTTGCACCTGTTTATTGGTGACTTTCTGCTTGAAGAATTCATTAAAGCTCATGCGTTTCGCCCACTGAGCCACGGGGGATTTTTGCTCCAGTTCCCCACCTGGGCTGTAGATCCAATTGACATCACGGCGAGCCCCGAAACAAGTTTTGGCACTTTGGGGATTGTGCAATACCTGATAGATATTTTTCACCATCAGCTGCATATCGCGGCGATCCATTACGCAGAACTTTTGCCCGCCGACACTGGTGTCGTAAATAGCCTCATCCGAGTTCAGGCAATGAGCTTGCTCGCCATTGGTAAGCGCCTGGGCAAAGCCATTTAAATAACGCAAGGTTTCATCCCAGAGAATATCGACATACTTTTGATCTTGTTTGGAATACTCTGGCGTTTCACCCAAACAAACAAAACTTGCATTTTCAATATCAGCCAGGGCCAAAAAATCCGGTAATTTTTCCGCCATCGCTGTATTGGAAATCAGCAATGAAATTAATATTAGTTTCTTATTCATCACCTGGAACCTCAATTATATTTAGAGTAAATATCAGGCAAAGCATATACTTGGAATCCATTCCAAAAATGTTGTCTGAACACAGGCAACAAAAAAGATAACAGAATGAAAAAGAGTTGTGAGCCAGCAAACAAAAAAGGCCCACTTGTGATCAAGTGAGCCTATCATAGAATTAAAACAGCCATTGCAGGGACTGTTTTAATCAAAGATATTTACGGGTCACGCTGCCGGTGGAGGAAACTTGAGGCAGCATATAACCCCTTTCATTATTCCTTATGTTTATCGTATTTAAAGGTATGGCAATTACTGCACAGAGGTTTTTTAGGCTGGTGTTCACCATGACACTCAACACAAGGCAGATCTTTACCATAATGCAAGTTGTCATGAGGATTTTGCCATCTTTCCTCACCACTGCGGGCTGTCTTTTTTGCCAGCTCATCGACATCGTGGCACTTAAGGCAGGCACCATCTGAAGGGTACTGCTTAAGCCCTTGGTCGTGACATACCTTGCAATCCTTGCCTATCACTGCCTTATGATAATCGCGCTGCTGAACGGCATGAACCGATACCGAAGTTAGCCCTGCCAACAGCAGTGCCCATACTAAGTTTGCTTTCTTCATTATTGAGTCCTCTCTCACCGTTCAATTCAGGCTTGCATCATGCTGCGGGCCGCAGTCATACCCATCACCATACATTCGGGGATAGAGCAGCTTCCCAGGCGGCTAACGCCGTGGATGCCGCCACACACTTCCCCTGCGGCATAGAGTCCGGCAACCGGCTTACCTGTGAGGCTGTCTTTGACTTCAGCCTTGGTGTTCACCTGGACTCCGCCCTGGCAGTAGTGCACCTTGGGCCACAGACGCACCACAGTGAAAGGCGCTTCAATATACTTATCTTTTGCCTTGGTCATGTTCTTGCCAAACTGCTTGTCTTCACCGCTCTTGACGTAGCGGTTGTACTCTTCGATTTGTGCCTTAAGCGGTTTCAAAGGCACCTCAAAGTGTTTGGCCAGAGCCTCCAGTGAGTCAAACTTCCAACCCACATTGTATTTGAGCACCTTGGCGGTATTGGGGTGCTGTTTGGAGTCCTTGTAGCTGGTGATCAAGATAGGTGGCAGCGGATTGCCCTTCTCGTCGCGACAGGCCAACTCGGCATCGGCTCGGGTCTTGCGGTCGGCAATTTCATTCATAAAGCGCTTACCTGTCATGCGGTTAATCGCTATTGAATGAGGGAAGTTGAAGATGGAATAGTTGGAGACATAACCAAAACCGCCCTCATCGGGGGAGGCCCAGGGCCCGGACTGAATATGTGCCAGATGCACAGGCACAGCGCCGAGACGGAACATCTCCAACATACCTTCACCTGTGGCGCCGGGAGTATTGGTACAACCCACTTCATGGGTCAGAGTCGGATCCTGCGCCATTCGCAGGCCAATATTCTGGGCAAAGCCACCGGTTGCCATCAAGACACCGCGCTTGGACTTGATATACACCAACTTGCCAGAGTCCTCTTCGCCGAAGTAATAACCCTGACGCATCTTCACCCCTTCGATGCGACCATCCTTGCCGAGGACAAAGCCCTCAAACTTGGAGCGGTTATGGGTCTTGACTCCTATCCGCTGGCACTCTTTATACAAAGGCTGGGTAATACCTGCACCGCAACTGACCGCGGTTTGATAAGTACGGGCAACCGAGTGCCCCCCCAATTGTTGCAGGTAAGGATGGTATTCGGCGCCGGCATCCAGGGTCATCTGCAAGGCTTCCACCGCGTGTGAAGCCACATGACGCAGCAGTTCCTCATCGGCGATACCCCTGCCCGATTTCAACTGATCGGCAACCATCTGTTCTACTGAGTCCTTGACACCTTCCTGTTGCTGCATAGGTGTACCCGGCGCGGCGAACAAGCCACCGTTAATAGCAGAGTTACCACCGAAATAAGGCATTTTTTCAAAGATATGCACATCTTTGGCGCCTTTGCGGGTCGCCTCAATGGCCGCTGCCAAACCGGCGAACCCTGAACCGATAATCAGCACTTCAACTTCTTTATCCCAAATCACATCCGTGGCTTTTTCCGATACAGCCAATACGGGAGCAGCCACGGCAACTCCGGCAGCGGCGCCAACGCCCTTAATAAAGTTACGGCGTCCCAGCAGATCTACTTTGCTCATCTGTCATCACCTTTTTCGTTTTAATCGACACTGGCATCTTAGGGGTGGAATCAATTCCAAAACGGGAGTTAAGCGTCAGTTGCTTTTTAAACAAAAGGGCAACATTTAAAAATGACATCTGGCTTGGGTTTTAACTGTAAAGCCGGACAAGTGACATTCTTTGGAACGGTTTCCAAACTTCGCCGCAGCCCACAAGACAGGCATGAAATCAGGGGGGAAGTGAGAGCGACTGATAAACCGCTACGACTTTGCCTCTTTCTCAAGCTCAAAAGCTAATCGAAGGCAAAGGTTAACCAAGCACCGACTCAATAAGAGGGAATATAAACATAAAAGCTGGGTTGAAGCCGTATTGCTGGGGCCTAACTGTATTCAGGACAAGTCACAACAAACTGTTGGGGGCCCAGAGGCCCCTTTAGGCGAGGATCAGCCGACTTTAATCAGAGTGCGGCCGCTGATTTCACCTTTAACGATTTGCGCTGCGGCCTCGGGGACCTGCTCCAGAGTGATTTCATGGCAAGCCTCTTGATAGTAACTCTCAGGCAGTAAAGCCACTATCTGCTCCCAGGCAGCACGGCGCTTGGCGGCCGGGCACTGCACCGAGTCGATTCCCAGTAGGCTGACGCCACGAAGAATAAAGGGCATTACCGTGGTTGGCAGGGCAAAGCCACCCGCCAGGCCGCAAATCGCGGCAACCCCAGCATAATTCAGCTGTGATAATGCGCTGGCCAGCACCTTGTTCCCTACGGTATCCACTACGGCGGCCCAGCGCTGCTTATCCAGTGGTTTGGCATCCTGCTCAAGCTCGCTGCGCTCAATTAAATCGCTGGCGCCAAGCTGCTTGAGCCAGGCCGCATTCTGCTCCAGGCGCCCTGTGCTGGCGACAACCTTAAAGCCGAGTTTAGCCAGCAGCGTCACGGCCACCGAGCCGACACCACCACTGGCGCCGGTTACCAGCACCTCGCCATCTTCCGGTTTGATCCCAGCTTGCTGCAACGCTTGTACACACAGCATGGCCGTAAGGCCGGCGGTGCCTATCATCATCGACTTGGCGGCTGTGCAACCCAGTGGCATAGGCACCAGCCAGTCACCCTTGACTCTGGCACTCTCGGCCATACCGCCCCAATGGTTTTCACCAACGCCCCAGCCGGTGAGGATCA
The DNA here is from genome assembly GCF_033842865.1 of Shewanella indica. Lineage (NCBI taxonomy): Bacteria > Pseudomonadati > Pseudomonadota > Gammaproteobacteria > Alteromonadales > Shewanellaceae > Shewanella > Shewanella indica. The sequence continues at coordinate 1,757,942 of NZ_JAWXXR010000001.1, read as the reverse complement.
CTTCATCGCCTGGCTGATAGTCAGGATGGGCCGACTCACGCACCACACCGGCAAAGTCAATACCCGGTACCATGGGGAATTGACGAATAATCTTGCCAAGCCCGGTCACCGCAAGGCCGTCTTTGTAGTTCAGCGAACTGTAGGCAACATCGACCAGGACATCCCCCTCAGGCAGATCGCTGTCCTCCAATTGGGTTATCTGGGCTTGGGTCCGTTTATCGTTTTGGGTCAATACCAGTGCCTTAAACATGATTACCGCTCCTGCTGTTGAAAATATGGATTCAAGACTAGTGGAAAAACCACCGGCGAGACATCGGATAATTCGCAGAGTGTCGAGGCGTGCAACTCATGGGCTATTTCGCGGCTTGGTTCACACTCAATAATCGAAATCTGTTGCCTCGGCCTCAATCATTGACTGTACCACTGCGAGCTTACTAACAAAATACCAACATCTAAAACTACTTCAGCGCCAACGCCTTAAGCTTACGGTATAGGGTGTTGCGGCTAATCCCCAAACGGCGTGCCGCTTCACTGACGTTACCATTGCAGGCCAGCCAGGTGTCGCGAATTTGCATCTGAATTTGGCAGTGCAGATTGTTGCCCGGCGCGGGCGCCAAATCGGTCACAGTCTCTTCTGTAGCCACCAAGGTCTGCTGCAGACTTTCAGGCAGCGTTTGCCAGTTGAGTTCAGGGAACTCTTCGGCCATCAAACAGGCTACCTGCATCAGGTTATCCAGCTCCCGTAGGTTTCCCGGCCAATGATATTGCAGCAATCGCTGCTCCAGCAAAGGACACAGGCTTTGGGGCCGAACTCGATAGCGCTGGTGCAATTTGTGGATCAGACGCCGCAGGTCGCTTCGCTGGCGCAATGCAGGCAGTGTGACCTGCAAACCATTGAGCCGGTAATAGAGATCGGCGCGAAAGGCCCCCTGCTGCACCAATGCCGGTAAGTCCATATGAGTGGCGGCAATCACCTGAATGTCGACGCTATGTGCCTGATTACTGCCAATGGGCACCACCTCGCGCTCCTGCAACACCCTCAGCAAACGGCTCTGGGCCGCCAGGGGCATCTCGCCGATTTCATCCAGAAACAGGGAACCCTGGTGCGCCTGACGTATTTTGCCGACATATCCCTGCCTGGAAGCTCCGGTAAAGGCACCCGCCTGATAACCAAACAGCTCTGATTCCACCAGCTCCGCCGGGATCGCGGCGCAGTTAACCGCCACAAAAGGCTGCTGATGCCTGGAACTTTGCACATGCAGCTGTTTGACAAACTGCTCCTTGCCCACTCCGGTTTCCCCGAGGATCAGCAAAGGGATATTTCGTACCAACACCTTACGCGCCTGCTGCCAGGCTTGATCCAACCTGGGTTCTTTAAAAGCAGCGCTGCTTTCTCTGCTCTGGCTTTCTCGGCTCTGGCTCGCTCGAACCACAGGCTTGGTATGTTGAGGCTGCTCCAACGCCTGGGTTCTGAACACCAATCCCTGCTGCAAGCGGCCGCTGCCCCGGCTCAATACCTGAGGGGACAAGGCCTGGTGAATTTGGCCCAGGTTGATGCCTTTGAGTAGTTGCCTTGCCATAGGGTTGGCGCCCAGCACCCGTCCATCAAGGTCGAGCACCAACACGCCTTGCCAACCTGAATGCAGCAGGGCCTGCTGCGGCGCCAGATCCAATCGAACAGCAGCGCCGGGAAGTCGGCACAATAAGGCCAGCTCCAACTGCTGCGCCAAACTGGACACCAAAATGGCTGTCTTTGGGGTATGGATTTGCTGCTCACTGGTGATATCCAAGGCTCCCAGCAACTCACCGTCCGGGGAGAACAGCGGGCTGGCGGTGCAACTCATAAATCTGTGGCTCTTGATAAAGTGCTGCTCACCGATAACCGAAACACACTGGCGTTCGCTGAGTGCCGCGGCTATGGCATTGGTCCCCTTGTATTGCTCCAGCCAGTTGACCCCGGTATCCAGGGCAATATTGGCAAGCTTTTGTGAGTAGCGGCTCACGCCCCAGTGATGCAGCACAAAACCTTGAGGATCCGAGAGGATGAGCCGGCTCTGGGTTCGCCCCATAAGTTGATTGAACAGTGGCAGTGCACTGTGCTCCACGGCTTGCAGCAGCCGGCCATGGCGCTGGCACCGCTCATCAAGGGCTGCAGTATTGAGCCTGAGTTCATCGGGTATGGCGGCGGGATTGAGCCCGGCCCCCTGGCAACGTTGCCAGGAAGCCGATAACCAGGATTGGGAATGGGTCTTGAGTGTCATAGCCCTGCTCCATTCTGGTACACCTGTGTGTACCTTTTTGCCACAGTTTACGCGATAGACAACTCGAGTACCCGGCACCACGCCAAGATACAGCAATCGCAAATTTAGTTTTTCATCATACTGTTAGCACAATAAATGAACAAGCAGGCTCACACTGGCCCGGCCTTTGCGTTTACCTGAGCCAAGGCCGCTGTGGCCGAACAGATAAATACAAGAAAAATCTTTCAACAAGACGAGGAAACTCACCATGATTTATGCCCAACCCGGCACTCAGGGTGCCCTGCTGCAGTTCAAGGATAAGTACGACAATTTTATTGGTGGAAAGTGGCTCGCGCCGGTTGGCGGACAATACTTTGATAACCGTACCCCGGTCACCGGCGAAGTCTTCTGTCAGGCCGCCCGCTCTGACGCCCGGGATATAGAGTTGGCGTTGGATGCGGCCCATGCCGCCAAAGAGAGTTGGGGCAAGACTTCAGTCACCGAACGGGCCAATCTGTTACTGCGCATTGCCGATCGAGTAGAGCAGAGGTTGGAGATGCTGGCAGTGGCCGAAACCTGGGAAAACGGTAAGGCGGTCAGGGAAACCCTCAATGCCGATTTACCCCTGTTGGTGGACCACTTCCGTTACTTTGCCGGCTGTATTCGCGCGCAGGAAGGCAGCGCTGCCGATATTGATGCCACCACGGTCAGCTATCACTTTCCCGAACCTTTGGGCGTGGTTGGGCAGATCATTCCCTGGAACTTTCCACTCTTAATGGCGGCCTGGAAGATAGCCCCGGCACTGGCGGCCGGCAACTGTATCGTACTCAAGCCAGCGGAGCAGACACCGGTTTCCATCATGGTACTGCTGGAGCAGATTCAAGATTTGCTGCCTGCCGGGGTGCTTAATGTCGTCAACGGCTTTGGCGCCGAGGCGGGTCAAGCGCTGGCCACCAGCAAACGCATCGCCAAGTTGGCTTTCACGGGTTCAACCGAAGTGGGTTACCACATACTCAAGTGCGCCGCTGAGTCACTGATCCCCTCGACCGTTGAGCTGGGCGGGAAATCCCCCAACATCTATTTCGCCGATGTCCTGGAACAGGAAGACGACTATCTGGATAAGGCCGTCGAAGGCATGTTGCTGGCCTTTTTCAACCAGGGTGAAGTCTGCACCTGTCCCAGCCGGGTACTGATCCAGGAGTCCATCTACGACAAATTTATCGAGCGGGTCATCGCCAGAGCCCAGGGTATCAAACAGGGAGATCCGCTGGATACCGACACTCAGGTCGGCGCTCAAGCGTCACAGGAGCAGTTTGATAAAATACTCAGCTATCTGGAAATTGGCCGCAATGAAGGCGCCAAGGTACTGCTTGGCGGTCAGGCCAACAGCCTGCCGGGTTCCCAGAGTCAGGGCTATTATGTTACCCCGACAATACTCAGCGGCCATAACCGGATGCGGGTATTTCAGGAGGAGATCTTTGGCCCTGTCGTTGCTGTAACCACCTTCAAAGATGAAGCAGAAGCACTCAGCATTGCCAACGACACTCAGTATGGTTTGGGTGCCGGCGTCTGGACCCGGGATATGAATCGGGCACAGCGTATGGGGCGGGGGATCCAAGCAGGACGAGTCTGGATCAACTGCTATCATGCCTATCCGGCACATGCCGCTTTCGGAGGATACAAGAAGTCAGGTATCGGCCGGGAGACCCACAAAATGATGCTGTCTCACTACCAAAATACCAAAAATCTGCTGGTGAGTTACTCCACCAGTCCCTTGGGTTTCTTCTAAATCAAACACAGTCAAAACAAGCCCGGCTTCTGTCGGGCTTTTCATTGCACAAAACTAATACATTAAATTAACATTTGCGAATACAAAGAATATCAACAGATCAACTATTGAAAGAGATTTTCACAAATACTAGTATTGTTTGGCTACAACAAGAAACATAAATAACAATATCTAAACAATTTCATAGGGAGTTGGTATGTTAAAAGAGAAATTGCTGGCGAACGCCATTCGCTTTTCACTTTTTGCAGCAACGGGTTTTGCTTCTCTGGCAGTGGCCTCTCCGGCCATGGCAGAGGAACAAAATGAGCAGCAGATTGAAAAAATCCAGGTAACAGGTTCACGCATTATGCGTGAGGGCGCTATTGCCCCCAGCCCGGTTACCGTTATTTCGGGCGAGTCTCTGATTAAAACAGGGGCCGTTAACATAGGTGAAGCACTCAACGAACTGCCAGCTCTGGCAAACACTTACTCACTGGCCAACTCGGGAAGCTCTATCGGTACTGCCGGTCTGAACTTGTTGGATCTGCGTGGCATGGGCGCAGCCAGAACCCTGGTACTGGTCGATGGCAAGCGTCATGTGGCCAGTAGCCCAGGCACATCCTCTGTCGACGTGAACACCATTCCAACCGAATGGGTCGATAGTGTTGAAATCATCACTGGTGGCGCCTCGGCGATTTACGGTGCCGATGCGGTTACCGGTGTTGTTAACTTCAAGATGAAGAAGAAGATTGAAGGCTTCTCAGCCTCTGCTGCCGCCGGTATTGCCGATGACAGCGACTACAATAACCAGCGCTTCAGTCTGGCCTATGGTTCCAACTTTGATAATGATCGCGGTAACGCGGCTATCTCGGTCGAATACTCACAGCAAGATCGCCTCGGAATGCTGGAACGTGACCAAACAGCGGTTTCTTGGAGCGAGCTCAATAATACTATCGATGACAGCACTGTTAAGCAGCTGCTGCCAAATGCCGGTTACTGGGGGATCAATAATGCCGGTGTTGTTGGCTTCTATGGCGGAACACCGGGTTATTATAGCTTCAACCCGGACGGTACTCCGAAAACTATTGGTCTAGGTGAAATCACGGACGGTATAAAATGTGCCGGTGAGGGTTGTGACTATATCAACCTGCGTCAGTGGGAAGAACTGCAGCCCGAGTTTGATCGTACCACCATCAACTTCAAGACCAACTATGACTTTACCGATAACCTGAACGGTTATTTCGAGGCTAAGTGGAGCCGAACCAATGCCACCACTTCAGGGCAACCGGCGTTCTTCTTCTTCAGAGATGACTATACGACAGTAACCCGTGATAACCCCTACGTTTCCGATGAACTTGGCGCTTTGATGGATCAGGTCGGCTCAGACTCTGTGGTAGTCAACCGCTTTATGTCGGATCTGGGTCCCCGCACCGAAGATGATGAGCGTACCACCCAAAGGTATGTGCTCGGTCTAAATGGTATAGTGCTGGAAGATTGGGAGATGGAAGCCTATGCCATCTATGGTCAGACAGAGCAGACCCGTACCAATTACAACAACTTGATCTATAAAAATTTCCAGCAGTCTGTAGATGCTATTCGCGATCCTGTCAGCGGCGAAATTGTCTGTCGTGACACAGATGCCCAGGCCGCAGGTTGTGTGCCCGTCAATCTGTTTGGTGACGGAGCGGTAACCCGCGAAGCTGCCGACTGGTTCAGTACTACCACTACAGGTAAATTCAAAATCGAGCAGTATGTAATCGGCGGCTCTATGTCCAACTCTGCCCTGTTTGAGCTGCCTGCCGGTATGGTAGGTTTCGCTTCCGGTATCGAATACCGCAAGGAAAAGAGTCAGAACAACGAAGATCCATTTGCCGCTACCGGCGCCACCTTCTTTAACGCCCTGCAGAGTGAAGGCGGTGATTTCGATGTCAAAGAAATCTATGCCGAGATCTCTGTGCCGCTGCTGGAAGACCTACCTGGTATCCAGAACCTGACTCTGGATGGCGCGGTCCGTTACGCTGACTACTCCACCATTGGCGATGCTACCAGTTGGAAGTTGGGTCTGGACTGGACCATCATAGATTCGCTGCGCCTGCGTTCGACTCTGTCTACCGCTCTGCGCGCCCCTAACATCAGCGAATACTATGGTGCCCAAGGTCAGAACTTCTTCAATGTTGATGACACCTGTAAAACCAGCGAACTGGCCAAGGTAACTCCAGAGCAACGAGCGATTCGTGCTGCCAACTGCGCCGCACTCGGGGTACCAACTGATTTCGATTCCAGCTATGACAGCGCAACCCTCGAAGGGGTTTCCGGTGGTAATGACCAGTTGGAGCCTGAAGAGTCTGACAGCTACACTGTCGGTCTGGTTTATCAGCCTTCATTCGTTGAAGGTCTGGTGATGACGGTGGATTACTGGAACATTGAAATCACAGATGCTATCGCCAATATCGCTGCTCAGGATATTATCAATCGCTGTATCGACTCCCCCACAGGGGTCAACAACCAATACTGTGATTTGCTCACCCGTGACGCCACCTCACACGAGATCACTAACATCACTCAGATTGTGCAGAATATAGCCAAGCAGGAAGCCTCAGGGGTCGACTTCGAAATCGGTTATGACTTCCCGCTATTTGGCGGTGACCTGCGCACCAACCTACTGGGTACCTATCTAATCGAGCGCAACGAATATCCCTTCCAGGATGATTCCTCCGATTATGAAGAGTATGCCGGCACGATAGGTGAAGCACAGTGGCAAGGTCAGTTGGTACTGAACTACAGCTACGACGCCTGGAACCTGAACTGGAAGACACGTTATCTGGACTCGGTAGATCTGTATACTCCGCAGTTCAACGCCGACTATGACGTGCCTTACTCCAATGTCATGAGCTATGGTTCATACAGTGTTACCGACTTGTATGCCACCTACACCATGGACAATGGTCTGGAGTTCGGTCTCGGGATAGACAACGCATTCGACCGTGACCTGCCAGGCAGCACCACTGGTACAGGTACCGGCAGCGCCAGCTATGACAACATAGGTCGCTTCTATTACCTGACTGTCAAATACGAGATGTAAGCAATTACCTCGCCTGAAAAAGCCCCTTAAGGGGCTTTTTTACTTTCTAGCGACTTTGCATTCTCACTGAGAGAGTACACTCCTTAGCGGAATGGTATAATGCCCGCATCTGCATGCAATAAGGTCAACCCGTGTTCCACATCGCCCTCTATGAACCCGAAATTGCCCCCAATACCGGCAACATTATCCGTCTCTGTGCCAACAACGGCTGCGAGCTACACCTGATAGAGCCTTTGGGCTTTGATCTGGAAGAGAAAAAACTGCGCCGGGCCGGGCTGGATTATGGCGATCTGACCCGAGTAAACCGCTACCCGGATTTCCCGCGTTTTCTCGCGGCCATGGCGGGCAAACGCATTTTGGCTTGCACCACCAAGGGCAGTCGGCCACATTCTGAACTCGAATATCGGCAAGGGGATGTGCTCTTGTTTGGCCCCGAGACTCGCGGCCTGCCTCAGGAAATATTGCAAAGCATTGCTGCAGAGCACAGACTGAGGATCCCTATGGTGCCCACCAGCCGCAGCCTGAATCTTTCCAATGCAGTGGCTATCATCAGCTATGAAGCTTGGCGTCAACAGGGTTTCAGCGGCGCTATATAAATCAGCGAGGTTGCAGTGAGATGGCTCTGTAGGTTTGATAGCTATCCGAGTCCTCATCCAGATAGTGCAGATTCTGGCGCCAGAGCCAGCCGTCATTGTCGGCTTCGAATAGCAGTTGGATCAGCGCCGGACGTCCACCGGACCGCCCTTCACCCAGCAGGGAAAATCCGCCGCCCTGATGGTAAAGGGTGAAGGATTGAAAGCGTTCTTCGGTCACACCGTCAAAGTACCAGAGCCCCACACTAGGATCTTGGTCTCGAAACCACCAGGTTTCACTCAGGGGGTGGCGCACGCCCTCACTGACGCTGAGTAACAACTGTCGCTTATCTTTACTGCAGATGGCATCCAGGCTGAGCTCCTTCGGGGTTTGCCCCCTTTGGGCGCCATCCCCCTGCCAATGGCCATTGAGCGCTTCACAGAATTGGCTAAAGGAGGCCTTGCCGGCCCAGGCGGGTTGCCAGGCCAGAGCCAGGGAAATAATAAACAGGCGTAGAAAGTCAGAAGAGTTCGATATGGTTGTTGCTGTGCTTGAGATGTTCATCTTGATACTGGCTCAAAGCCTCGTGTAGTGGCATTCCCTGCAGCACAAGATCAAACATTTTGCGTTCACAGTCCAGCGAGTATGTCGACTTAATCGTACGCTGTAACATTTTCCAGGCATGTTCCGAGGTGCGACTATGCTCATCCCGCAGAACTTCTTCAGTCAGCGCCAGCCCGGTCACCACATGGTTGAGCCTTTGTGACAGACGATCATAGAACTGAAAAGCTACTATGCCTTCATTGACCTTACCGGCCAGATGGCGACCGTGATCAAGGATCTCGGCCGGAGTATTCTCCTGAGTTTCCAACCAGGCATTCACCTCACGCAATTGCTCCGCCATGTCGGTAAACAGACTCCCTAAACCGGTGACATTGTGTTCACCGTCAGTCAGGGTCAACTCTATCTGGGCTATCGACAACAACAAGAGTTTTACCGTTTCCGAGATATGCAGCCATTGGGCCGAATCGAGTACATCCAGAGTCGTGGGCGTTTCGAGCTGCTTGTTATTTGTCATGGGGATCTCTGTGGCTGAGTAGCAGGCATAAAGAAGTTTAGGACATAAAACGCCTTTTGCCTCTTTCCTGGCGCGCCGGCAAACTGCTACCCGCTGTCGTGACTATGAGTTAATGCCCGGGGCGTTAGTGCCCGGGAGCTTTTGAACTCCGCCAAGTCCCACAGTCGAATAGCGCCTGGAACAGATCAAAGTTTCCCGATAAACAGGTCGATAAATTTCTGTTTTCGTAGCAGATCTATTGCACAGTTTCTGCGACAATCAATGCCAATGCTGTTATTGCCGGAGATCTCATGCACAGACTCAAGAGCCGTATCATCAGAGAGTGGGATTTCAACCACAAAGGCTGGTTACTGGAGGCTGCCCGCTTCCTGGCCCCAGAACTACTGGCGTTAACTCTGTGGGATGAGTCTGAGGGTAAGCCGCTGCTGGCCATTTGGCCTACCGAGGCCGACTCCCCCGACTTGTTGCTGGATCTCACTCAATTTAAGGGGCATCCCCAGGTCTGCCTCTGGCATCAACAACTCACCTTGGTGGATGAAACCGGGCTCTGGATCTGGCAGTCACCGGCAGAAGATCAGGCGCAGCACTATCCCTTTGCCAATCCGGACGTGCTTTCCATGACTGTGGAGCAGCAACACTTCCACTTTCTGCCATTGCAGCTTTGCCCGCTGGATGACAACCAACTGCTACTGCGAATGAGTTCCCCCAATACCCGTAAGGGCCGAGCCATTTCCTGGCTATTTATCAAAGACGATCACTGTCACTTGGTCAACAGATACAAGGAGCCGGACGAACCTGAGCTCACCGCCTTAAAGCCAGGCAGCCCACTCTGGCTTGAAGCGATCCAGGTCTGTGACAAACAGATTTTCTGCCTCTGTCAGGGGCAATCGGCACCAGGCACTCAAGATACTATATTGGCAGAATACAAATATGGCCTGCCGGATAGCCTCTTGGGCAAGCTTTCCAAAATGCTCGGCAGTGGTCAGGAAAAAGATCTTCTATTGCAGTCGTCTCGCCGTCTGGCGCCAGGCAGCGCCCGCTTCAGCAATTGTGGGCCACAGTTGTGGTTAAGAACCAAGGGTAACAATCGTTTCGAGTGCCATTCACTGACCGAGGAGCAAAGCGCCTTTGAACTGGCACTAACCCAGGTTCAAAGTCTCGGTGACATCAAACCATCCAAGGCTCAGGTGAGCTTTATGGATAACAAGCTGTTTTTAGTGCACGACAAGCGCAGGTTGAATTTATGTGCAATTCAGGCTCGTAACCCTGTAAGCCCTTAAATGAAGGTACAGCTTGCTTAAGGCAGAAATCCTCTATCCCGGATTAATTAAGCGTTGGCGCATAAAAGGAAGCAAAGCGTGTAAGTAACTTGGTTATAAAACAAAAAAGGAAGCCGAAGCTTCCTTTTCAAAGTAACCTATCTCGCAATTAAGCGATGATCTTGGCTACAACACCAGCACCAACTGTACGGCCACCTTCACGGATTGCGAAGCGCAGACCTTCGTCCATCGCGATTGGGCAGATCAGAGTAACAACCATCTTGATGTTGTCGCCTGGCATTACCATCTCTACGCCTTCTGGCAGTTCGATAGTACCGGTCACGTCAGTTGTACGGAAGTAGAACTGTGGACGGTAGCCTTTGAAGAATGGAGTGTGACGACCACCTTCTTCTTTAGACAGTACGTAAACTTCTGATTCGAACTTGGTGTGTGGAGTGATTGAACCAGGCTTAGCCAGTACTTGACCACGCTCTACTTCATCACGCTTGGTACCACGCAGCAGGATACCGCAGTTCTCACCGGCACGACCTTCGTCCAGCAGCTTACGGAACATTTCTACACCAGTACAGGTAGTCTTGGTAGTGTCGTGGATACCCACGATTTCTACTTCGTCACCAACTTTGATGATACCGCGCTCTACACGACCTGTTACTACAGTACCGCGACCAGAGATTGAGAATACGTCTTCGATAGGCAGCAGGAATGGCTTATCGATATCACGCTCTGGCTCAGGGATGTATGTATCCAGTGCTTCAGCCAGTTCAACAATCTTGGCTTCCCACTGAGCGTCGCCTTCCAGAGCTTTCAGAGCTGAACCCTGAATTACTGGCAGGTCATCACCTGGGAAATCGTACTCAGACAGCAGTTCACGAACTTCCATCTCTACCAGTTCCAGCAGCTCTTCATCGTCTACCATGTCACACTTGTTCATGAATACGATGATGTAAGGTACGCCTACCTGACGAGACAGCAGGATGTGCTCACGAGTCTGTGGCATTGGGCCGTCAGTAGAAGCTACTACCAGGATTGCGCCGTCCATCTGGGCAGCACCGGTGATCATGTTTTTAACATAGTCAGCGTGACCTGGGCAGTCTACGTGAGCGTAGTGACGAGTTGGAGTGTCATACTCGATGTGAGAGGTATTGATGGTAATACCGCGCTCACGCTCTTCTGGAGCGTTATCGATCGCTGCGAAGTCACGAGCCTCACCACCGTAAGTCTTAGACAGTACAGTTGAGATAGCAGCAGTCAGAGTGGTTTTACCATGGTCAACGTGACCAATGGTGCCCACGTTAACGTGGGGCTTGGAACGTTCAAATTTAGCTTTAGACACGATATATTCCTTTCTTTTCAGAAGAGTCCGGCTTTGCCGGACACCATCAATCAAAATAACAGTTAATGCCGTTACCTAAATCAGGTACGAGCTTCGATAACTGCTTTAGCAACGTTTTGCGGCGCTTCAGAGTACTTCAAAAACTCCATGGAGTATGAAGCCCGGCCCTGAGTCGCTGAGCGCAAATCTGTTGCATAACCAAACATTTCAGCCAAAGGTACCACAGCTCGAATAATCTTGATACCGGCGACGCCGTCATCCATACCTTCGATAAGACCACGACGACGGTTCAGATCACCTACTACGTCACCCATGTAGTCTTCTGGGGTTGTCACTTCAACCTTCATGCAAGGCTCGAGCAACACAGGGTTAGCTTGCAGCGCCCCCTTCTTGAAGCCCATAGAACCTGCAACTTTGAACGCCATTTCGTTCGAGTCCACATCATGATATGAACCATCGAACAGAGTGACCTTCACGTCCAATACAGGGAAGCCGGCGACAACACCGTTCTTCATCTGTTCTTGGATCCCTTTGTCAACCGCAGGGATGTATTCCCTAGGAACGACACCACCAACGATTTCGTTGACAAACTCATAACCGGCACCCTCTTCACGAGGCTCCAGTTTCAGCCAGACATGACCGAATTGACCACGACCACCAGACTGACGCACAAACTTACCTTCCACTTCCACAGCACTGCGGATAGTTTCACGATAAGCCACCTGAGGTTTACCAACGTTACATTCAACGCTGAACTCACGGCGCATACGGTCGATGATAATGTCCAAGTGTAGCTCACCCATACCTGAAATCAGAGTCTGACCCGACTCCTCATCAGTCTCAACCCGGAAAGAAGGATCTTCCATTGCCAGCTTCTGCAGCGCAATGCCCATCTTTTCCTGGTCGGCTTTGGAACGAGGTTCCACAGCAATGGTAATGACCGGCTCGGGAAATTCCATCCGCTCCAGAATTACCTTATGGTCTGGGTCACACAGGGTGTCACCGGTTGTCACATCTTTCAGGCCGATAGCAGCAGCTATATCACCTGCGCGCACTTCTTTCAGTTCTTTACGGTCGTTGGCGTGCATCTGCACGATACGGCCGATACGCTCACGCTTCTCTTTTACAGAGTTGTAAACGGCTGAACCTGACTCCAGGACACCTGAGTAAACCCGGATAAAGGTCAAAGTACCCACAAATGGGTCTGTTGCGATTTTGAATGCCAACGCAGAGAAAGGTGCATTGTCATCAGAAACACGCTCAACTTCCTGTTCTCTGTCATCGATGCCCTTAATCGCAGGAACATCAACCGGAGCAGGAAGGTATTCAACAACAGCATCGAGAACTGCCTGTACGCCTTTATTTTTAAAGGCACTACCACAGGTAGCCAGCACAATTTCGTTGTTGATAGTACGTTGACGAAGCGCTTTTTTGATCTCTTCTTCTGTGAGCTCACCTTCTTCAAGGTATTTGTCCATCAGCTCATCAGAAGCCTCTGCGGCACTCTCTACCAGGTATTCGCGCATTTCGGTTGCCTTGGCAAGCAAATGCTCTGGGATCTCTTCGTGAGTGAAAGTCAGGCCCTGGTCTTCTTCATTCCAGTTGATGGCTTTCATCTTGATGAGATCGATAACCCCGCTAAAGTTTTCTTCTGCACCAATATTCAATTGAATAGGCACACAAGTTGCACCGAGACGGTTACGGATCTGTCCTACTACGCGATCAAAGTCGGCACCGGCACGGTCCATCTTATTGACGAACACCAGACGGGGGACATGATACTTGTCGGCCTGACGCCATACGGTCTCAGACTGAGGTTCCACACCAGAAGAACCACAAAAGACCACTACAGCACCGTCAAGTACGCGCAGAGAACGCTCTACCTCAATAGTAAAATCGACGTGACCTGGGGTATCGATGATATTGATACGATGCTCAGTAAACTGGGCATCCATACCGCGCCAGAACGTGGTAACAGCCGCTGAGGTAATAGTAATACCCCGCTCCTGCTCCTGAACCATCCAGTCAGTGGTAGACGCACCGTCATGGGTTTCACCCATCTTGTGGTTTACCCCTGTATAGAACAGGACTCGCTCTGTGGTAGTGGTTTTACCTGCGTCAACGTGAGCACAAATACCTATGTTGCGATAACGCTCAATTGGAGTTGTACGAGCCACGATTATACCCTCTTGACTAAGATAAAAATCTTAGCAATGTCAGAGAAAGCGCGGGCAAGCCCGCGCCCGATATTACCAACGGTAATGAGCAAACGCTTTGTTGGCTTCTGCCATACGATGCACGTCTTCGCGCTTCTTAACGGCAGTACCTTTGTTTTCGGAAGCGTCCAGCAGTTCACCTGCCAGGCGCAGAGCCATAGATTTTTCACCACGCTTACGAGCAGCTTCAACCAACCAGCGCATCGCCAGTGCGTTACGACGAACTGGACGAACTTCACATGGAACCTGGTAAGTAGAACCACCAACACGGCGAGACTTAACCTCTACCGCTGGGCGAACGTTTTCCAGGGCTGCTTCAAGGATAACCAGATGCTCTTCGCCTTTCTTATCGGCGACAACATCCAGTGCTTTGTAGATAATTTTTTCAGCAGTCGACTTTTTGCCGTCCTGCATAATGACGTTGATGAACTTAGCCAGCAACTCACTTTGAAACTTTGGATCAGGTAGGATTTTACGTTGTCCTACTACGCGACGTCTTGGCATAACTATTCTCCGTATGCTTCAGGTATTTCCAAAACTGGAATTTATATTTAGCTTGGCCTTACTTAACGGAAAACCATTAAGACTTAGGACGCTTAGCACCGTACTTAGAACGAGCTTGGCGACGTGAAGTCACACCAGCACAGTCCAGGGCGCCACGAACAGTGTGATAACGCACACCAGGTAAGTCTTTAACACGACCACCACGGATCAGGATTACACTGTGTTCCTGCAGGTTGTGGCCTTCACCGCCGATGTACGAAGATACTTCGAAACCGTTGGTCAGACGCACACGAGCTACTTTACGTAGTGCAGAGTTAGGTTTTTTTGGAGTAGTGGTGTACACACGAGTACAAACACCACGCTTTTGTGGGCACGCGTTCAACGCAGGCACGTTAGTCTTTTCGACTTTAGGTGCGCGAGGCTTACGTACCAACTGGTTTACAGTTGCCATGTATAGCTCCGAATCAGTTGATTTCAACTCAACAATAAGGTGTGAAAAATCTAATCCCACAATAGTGGGACGCGGAATTTTAGAAAGGTAAGGCTTGGCTGTCAAGAAATAGCCAACTTTTGCAGCGTATTCCAATGAAAAAGGCGCCTTTCGGCGCCTTTTGTAACATCTATGCTACTTATTCCTGACTGCCAGCCAGGTTCAACAGATCGGCCAGGTTCTGTTCGGCTTCGCTGGCGCTGATGCTAGGTGCTTCAGTCGCTACTTCACCGCGAGCCTGGTTACGGTTGTTGTGGTAAGCATAACCCGTACCAGCCGGGATCAGACGACCTACGATCACGTTCTCTTTCAGACCGCGCAGGTTATCACTCTTACCACCTACTGCCGCTTCGGTCAGTACGCGAGTGGTTTCCTGGAACGAGGCCGCAGAGATGAAGGACTCAGTCGCCAGAGAGGCTTTGGTGATACCCAGCAGTTCACGTTCGAACTTGGCCGGAATCTTGCCCTGCTCTTCCAGTTCGCGGTTAGCGATCTTGACGCGGGACACCTCAACCTGCTCCCCTTCGAGGAACTCAGAATCACCGGCTTCAGTGATCAGACACTTACGCAGCATCTGGCGAATGATCACCTCGATGTGCTTGTCGTTAATCTTCACACCCTGCAGACGATATACGTCCTGTACTTCATTCACAATGTAGTTGGCTACGTTGTGGATACCGCGCAAACGCAGAATATCGTGAGCAGACTCTGGACCATCGGCGATCACTTCACCGCGTTCGACTTTTTCACCTTCGAACACGTTCAGGTTACGCCACTTAGGGATCATCTCTTCGTATGGGTTACCGCCCTCGGCAGGAGTAATAACCAGACGACGCTTACCTTTGGTCTCTTTACCGAAGGAGATGGTACCGCTGATCTCAGCCAGAATCGCAGGCTCTTTCGGCTTACGGGCTTCGAACAGGTCAGCAACCCTTGGCAGACCACCGGTAATATCGCGTGTCTTGGACGATTCCTGAGGAATACGAGCCAGTGCATCACCGACGCTGATCTGAGCATTATCTTCCAGGTTTACGATCGCATTGCTGGGCAGGAAGTACTGCGCAGGTACGTCGGTACCAGGAATAGTCAGGTCATTACCGTTTTCATCCACCAAGCGGATCATTGGACGCATTTCTTTGCCGGCGCTTGGGCGCTGGGCCACATCCAATACCACGATGGAAGACAGACCGGTCAGCTCGTCGGTTTGACGCGAGATGGTGACACCGTCAATCATCTGCTCAAACTTCACATAACCCGCCACTTCAGTGATGATTGGGTGAGTATGTGGATCCCAGTTAGCGATGGTCTGGCCAGCGTTAACTTCGGCACCTTCCAGCGTTTCGAGCACAGTACCGTAAGGCACTTTGTAGCGCTCTTTCTCACGGCCCAGTTCATCGATAATCGCCAGCTCAGACGAGCGCGATACGATAACCAACTTGCCATCGCTGTTCTTAACGAACTTGGCGTTATGCAGCTTCAGGTTACCGGCGTTCTTCACCTGAACGTTGTTTTCTGCAGAAGCCCTGGATGCCGCACCACCGATGTGGAAGGTACGCATCGTCAGCTGTGTACCAGGCTCACCGATTGACTGAGCAGCAACAACACCGATTGCTTCACCTTGGTTGATCAGGTGACCACGGGCCAGGTCGCGACCATAACACTTGGCACAAACACCGAAGTCGGTATCACAGGAGATCACAGAGCGAACTTTAACTTCGTCAACGCTGTACTCTTCCAGCTTGTCACACCATGCCTCATCCAGCAAAGTGTTACGTGGCGCCAGGACTTCGTCGGAACCAGGATAGTAAACATCCTCGGCAACAACACGACCCAGTACGCGCTCACGCAGTGGCTCAACCACGTCACCACCTTCAATCAGCGGTTTCATGATCAGACCTTCGTGAGTACCACAGTCATCTTCGATAACGACCAGATCCTGGGCAACATCCACCAGACGACGAGTCAGGTAACCTGAGTTTGCTGTCTTAAGTGCGGTATCCGCCAGACCCTTACGAGCACCGTGGGTTGAAATAAAGTACTGCAGTACGTTCAGACCTTCACGGAAGTTCGCCACGATGGGCGTTTCGATGATAGAGCCGTCTGGCTTGGCCATCAGACCACGCATACCCGCCAACTGACGGATCTGAGCGGCACTACCACGAGCGCCTGAGTCGGCCATCATGTAGATGCTGTTGAAAGAAGCCTGTTTCTCTTCTTCACCGTCGCGGTTGATAACCACTTCGGAAGACAGGTTTTCCATCATCGCCTTGGAGACTTTCTCGTTGGCGCTGGCCCAGATATCGATAACCTTGTTGTAACGCTCACCGGCAGTTACCAGACCAGACTGGAACTGTTCCTGGATTTCCAGAACTTCGGCTTCTGCGTCGGCAACCAGCTTGTACTTGGCTTCCGGGATTTCCATATCGTTGATACCGACAGAGGCACCTGAGATAGTGGCGTATTGGAAACCTGTGTACATCAGTTGGTCAGCAAAGATAACGGTATCTTTCAGACCCAGCTGACGGTAGCAGGTGTTCAGCAAACGGGAGATCTGCTTCTTGCCCATGTTCTGGTTAACCAGATCAAAAGACATACCGGCTGGCAGGATCAATGACAACAGAGCACGACCTACTGTGGTGTCGACAATGCGACGCTGCTGGGTGCGCTCACCGTTCTCATCGATATGAGTTTCGGTGATACGAACTTTAACCCGGGCGTGCAGCTCGGCGGCACCTGTGCGATAGGCTTTCTCGGCTTCGGCAACAGACTCAAAGGCCATACCTTCACCGCGGCCATTTACGCGCTCACGGCTCATGTAGTACAGACCCAGTACCACGTCCTGAGAAGGAGTAATAACCGGCTCACCGTTGGCAGGTGACAGAATGTTATTGGTTGACATCATCAACGCACGGGCTTCCAGCTGGGCTTCCAGCGTCAGAGGCACGTGTACCGCCATTTGGTCACCGTCGAAGTCGGCGTTATAGGCCGCACACACCAGTGGGTGCAGTTGAATCGCTTTACCTTCGATCAGTACAGGTTCGAACGCCTGGATACCCAAACGGTGCAGTGTTGGTGCACGGTTCAGCATCACAGGGTGTTCGCGGATCACTTCATCCAGTACGTCCCAAACCTCGGCAACTTCACGCTCAACCATCTTCTTGGCGGCTTTGATGGTAGTGGCCAGGCCACGACCTTCCAGCTTGCCGTAAATGAATGGTTTGAACAGTTCCAGCGCCATTTTCTTCGGTAGACCACACTGGTGCAGACGCAGAGTTGGGCCCACGGTAATTACCGAACGGCCTGAGTAGTCAACACGCTTACCCAGCAGGTTCTGACGGAAACGACCTTGCTTACCCTTGATCATATCGGCCAAGGACTTCAGAGGACGCTTGTTGGAACCGGTAATGGCACGACCGCGACGACCGTTATCCAGCAGGGCATCAACAGATTCCTGCAGCATACGCTTTTCGTTGCGAACTATGATATCCGGAGCGGCCAGATCCAGCAAACGCTTCAAACGGTTGTTACGGTTGATCACGCGGCGATACAGATCGTTCAGATCTGAAGTCGCGAAACGACCGCCGTCCAGTGGAACCAGAGGACGCAGATCAGGTGGCAGAACCGGCAGCACCTTGAGGATCATCCACTCTGGCTTGTTGCCTGAATGGTAGAAGGCCTCAACCAGCTTCAAACGCTTGGTGACTTTCTTGCGACGGGTCTCAGAGTTAATAGATGGCAGCTCTTCGCGCATCTGCTCAACTTCTTTCTCCAGATCGATAGCGCGCAGCAGTTCCAGAACCGCTTCGGCACCCATCTTGGCTTCAAACTCGTCACCATACTCTTCCAGCGCATCCAGGTAGGTTTCTTCGGTCAGCATTTGACCGCGCTCCAGGCTGGTCATGCCTGGCTCGATAACCACATAAGATTCGAAGTAGAGTACCCGCTCAATATCACGCAGAGTCATGTCCAGCATCAGACCGATACGGGATGGCAGTGACTTGAGGAACCAGATGTGGGCAACTGGGCTGGCCAGTTCGATGTGGCCCATACGCTCACGACGTACTTTGGTCTGGGTCACTTCAACGCCACACTTCTCACAGATCACACCGCGGTGCTTGAGACGCTTGTACTTACCGCACAGACACTCGTAGTCTTTGACCGGGCCAAAGATACGGGCACAGAACAGGCCTTCACGCTCAGGCTTGAATGTACGGTAGTTGATGGTTTCAGGCTTCTTAACTTCACCAAATGACCAAGAACGGATCAGATCAGGCGACGCCAGGCCGATCTTGATGCCTTCAAATTCTTCAGTCTTGCTTTGCTGTTTCAGAAACTTTAATAAGTCTTTCACGTTTCTCTCCTGAAGGAGTTAAACCCGGTGCCCCGCTCTCGCGGAGCACCAATTCGTTGCCAAACGCAGGCTTTAAACCGCGTCTTACTCTTGATCCAACTCGATGTTGATACCGAGAGAACGGATCTCCTTCAGCAATACGTTGAAGGACTCTGGCATTCCTGGCTGCATCTGATGGTTACCGTCAACGATGTTCTTGTACATCTGAGTACGACCGTTAACGTCATCCGATTTCACTGTGAGCATTTCCTGCAGAGTATACGCAGCACCGTATGCCTCCAGGGCCCACACTTCCATCTCACCGAAACGCTGACCACCGAACTGAGCTTTACCGCCCAGAGGCTGCTGAGTAACCAAGCTGTACGAACCGGTAGAACGGGCGTGCATCTTGTCATCAACCAAGTGGTTCAGTTTGAGCATGTACATGTAACCTACGGTCACAGGACGCTCGAACTGGTTACCGGTACGACCATCAAACAGATTCAGCTGACCAGAAGTCGGCAGACCTGCAAGCTCAAGCATCTGCTTGATCTCTTTCTCTTTGGCACCGTCGAAGGCTGGGGTTGCCGTTGGCAGACCATCCTTCAGGTGTTTGGCCAGACGCAGAACTTCATCATCGGTAAATGAATCGATATCCACGCGCTGCTTCACTTCATCGCCCAGTTCATAGACCTGTTTGATGTAGCCACGCAGTTCGGCCAGCTCACGCTGTTCTTCCAGCATGGCATTGATGCGATTACCAATACCTTTAGCCGCAGCACCCAAGTGAACTTCCAGTACCTGACCTATGTTCATCCGCGAAGGTACACCCAGAGGGTTTAGTACGATGTCGACAGGGTTACCCTGCTCGTCGTATGGCATATCTTCGATAGGACAGATCTTGGAGATCACACCCTTGTTACCGTGACGACCCGCCATCTTGTCACCAGGCTGGATGGTACGCTTAACTGCCAGGTAAACCTTAACGATCTTCAGTACGCCTGGAGCCAGATCATCACCTTGGGTGATCTTGCGACGCTTGATTTCGAACTTCTTGTCAAAGTCGGCTTTCAGCTCTTCGTGCTGTTCAGCCAGCTGTTCCAATTCGGTTTGCTTGGCTTCATCGTCGATAACCTGAACCAATACGTCTTTGCGTGGCAGTTCAGCCAGTTTGGCTTCACTGAAACCAGCGCTCAGCAGCAAGTTACGGGCACGGCTCAGAACACCTTCTTCAAGGATCTTGAACTCTTCTGTCAAGTCCTTACGGGCTTGAGCAATGTGCATCTCTTCGATTTCGATGGCGCGCTTGTCTTTTTCAACACCATCACGGGTGAAGACTTGCACGTCGATAACGGTACCCTTCACTGAGTTAGGTACACGCAGAGAGCTGTCTTTAACGTCAGACGCTTTCTCACCGAAAATAGCCCGCAGCAGTTTCTCTTCCGGAGTCAGCTGAGTTTCACCCTTAGGCGTTACCTTACCAACCAGAATGTCACCGCCTTTAACTTCGGCGCCGATGTAAACGATACCGGATTCATCCAGCTTGCTCAGTGCAGACTCACCTACGTTAGGGATATCGGCAGTGATCTCTTCGCTACCCAGCTTGGTGTCACGAGCGATACAGGACAGTTCCTGAATGTGGATAGTCGTGAAACGGTCTTCCTGCGCTACGCGCTCGGAAATAAGGATGGAATCCTCAAAGTTGTAACCGTTCCATGGCATGAACGCCACGCGCATGTTCTGACCCAGAGCCAGGTCGCCCAAGTCGGTTGACGGACCATCGGCCAGCACGTCACCACGCACCACAGGCTCACCTACGCTACAGCATGGACGCTGGTTGATGCAGGTGTTCTGGTTGGAGCGGGTGTACTTGGTCAGGTTGTAGATATCGATACCGGCTTCGCCTGGGCGCAGCTCATCTTCGTTAACCTTAACCACGATGCGGCTGGCATCAACATAGTCGATCACACCGCCACGCTTGGCAGCCACAACCACGCCTGAGTCAACAGCCAGTGTACGTTCAATACCTGTACCCACCAGAGGCTTCTCTGACTTGAGTGTTGGTACTGCCTGACGTTGCATGTTTGCACCCATCAATGCACGGTTAGCGTCGTCGTGCTCAAGGAATGGGATCAAAGATGCCGCCACAGAGATGATCTGCTGTGGAGATACGTCCATATACTGGATATCGGAAGCGCGCATAAAGGTGGATTCACCCTTGTGGCGACAGGCAACCTGCTCTTCCACAATGCGACCTTCGTTGTCGAGCTCGATGTTGGCCTGTGCAATCACATAGCGGCCTTCTTCGATGGCTGACAGATATTCCACTTCATCAGTAACCACACTGTCGATCACCTTGCGGTAAGGTGTTTCCAGGAAGCCGTATGAGTTGGTACGGGCAAAGGTAGACAGTGAGTTGATCAGACCAATGTTTGGACCTTCAGGGGTCTCAATTGGACACAGACGACCATAGTGAGTTGGGTGCACGTCTCGAACTTCGAAGCCGGCACGCTCACGGGTCAGACCGCCAGGACCAAGAGCCGAAATACGGCGCTTGTGAGTCACTTCTGACAGCGGGTTGTTCTGATCCATAAACTGCGACAGCTGAGAAGAACCGAAGAACTCTTTCACTGCTGCAGAGATTGGCTTGGCGTTGATCAGATCCTGAGGCATCAGCTCGTTCAGATCGCCCAGAGACAGACGTTCACGTACTGCGCGCTCAACACGTACCAGACCGACACGGAACTGGTTCTCGGCCATTTCGCCAACGCTACGGATACGACGGTTACCCAGGTGGTCGATATCATCGACTTCATCAAAACCGTTACGGATTTCGATGATCTTCTTCATTACGGCAACTATGTCTTCTTTGGTCAGTACACCGGTACCTTCGTTCTCGTCGATTTCAAGACGACGGTTGAACTTCATCCGGCCCACTTTAGACAGATCATAGCGCTCTTCGCTGAAGAACAGATTCTGGAACAGAGCTTCGGCGGCATCCTTGGTTGGTGGCTCGCCAGGACGCATCATGCGATAGATTTCAACCAGCGCTTCCAAACGGTTGGTGGTTGAGTCAATACGCAGGGTGTCAGAGATGTAAGCACCGTGATCCAGTTCGTTGACGTACAGGGTGCTGACCTCTTTGATACCGGCCAGTGACAGATTGGCCAGGTCTTCCAGGCTGATCTCGTTGTTGGCGGTAACCAGTACTTCACCTGTGTCAGGATCGATATAGTCCTGAGCCGCCACTTTACCAACAATATACTCAACCGGTACTTCCAGTTCAGTGGTGTTGGTTTTTTCCAGTTGGCGGATATGACGGGCAGTGATACGACGGCCCTTCTCTACCAGCACAGTGCCTTCAGAGTCCTTGATGTCATAGCTGGCAGTTTCACCACGCAGACGCTCAGGAACCAGTGTCATGACCAGAGAATCTTTCTTGATCTTGAAGTCAATACGCTCGAAGAAGATGTCGAGGATATCCTGAGTAGAATATTCCAGGGCACGCAGAATGATGCTGGCAGGCAGCTTACGGCGACGGTCAATACGTACAAACAACGCATCTTTAGGGTCGAACTCGAAGTCGAGCCATGAACCGCGGTAAGGAATAATACGCGCGTTATACAGCACTTTACCTGAGGAGTGTGTCTTACCACGGTCGTGGTCGAAGAACACACCTGGGCTACGGTGCAACTGAGATACGATAACACGCTCAGTACCATTGATGACAAAGGTACCGTTTTCAGTCATCAGAGGGATATCCCCCATGTAGA
This sequence comes from Shewanella indica, assembly GCF_033842865.1. Lineage (NCBI taxonomy): Bacteria > Pseudomonadati > Pseudomonadota > Gammaproteobacteria > Alteromonadales > Shewanellaceae > Shewanella > Shewanella indica. The sequence goes on along the minus strand of NZ_JAWXXR010000001.1, from coordinate 1,735,275 downwards.
CTTCTTGTTCTTTTATATCTTTTACAGTGCCGGCGGCAGCTTCACGATCATACAGCACCATGCGCAGCTTAACGCGCAGTGGAGCGGAGTATGTCACACCGCGGATTTGACACTCTTTCACATCAAAAACAGGCTCGCCCAGCTTATAGCTGACGTACTGCAGTTCTGAATTACCAGAAAAGCTCTTGATGGGAAAAACGCTACGGAAGGCGGCCTCTAGGCCACGCTCACCGGTAGGATCTTGATCGGTGAACTTCTTAAAAGAGTCTAACTGAATAGACAACAAGTAAGGGATGTCCAATACCTGTGGACGCTTACCGAAGTCTTTGCGAATACGCTTCTTTTCAGAATAGGAGTAAACCATGGGTTTCCTCTGCTTGCGAGATGTGACCAAGACTGAATCAACACAGTTAATCCAGCACGTTTGCCCATCACCGTTGATGGCAAGAACCTAACCAATAATCACTGCTAGGGACTGCAAAATCTGGCGACAAACGGTGAAAAAAATCGCCAACGCTTACAGCGCAAAAAAGGCCGACGGTCAAAAAACCGCCAGCCTCCACCCAATTGGCTTGGGTGATTGTAAGTCAGTATGACTTACTTGATCTCTACTTGAGCACCAGCTTCTTCAAGATCTTTCTTCAGAGCTTCAGCTTCTTCTTTAGAGACGCCTTCTTTAACAGCTACTGGAGCAGATTCAGCCATAGCTTTGGCTTCTTTCAGACCCAGACCTGTGGCACCACGTACAGCCTTGATCACAGCAACTTTGTTGTCACCGTGAGAAGTCATAACTACGTCGAACTCGGTTTTCTCTTCAGCAGCAGCAGCTTCACCAGCGCCGCCAGCAACTACTGCAGCAGCAGCAGATACGCCGAACTTCTCTTCCATAGCTTCGATCAGTTCAACAACTTCCATTACAGACATAGCTGCAAAGGCTTCAAGGATTTGGTCTTTAGTGATAGACATAACAAATGTTTCCTATTGTTCTGAATTCAATTCTGTTAAGCAGCCAGCTTGAGATTAAGCGGCTTCTTGTTTTTGATCGCGCAGAGCGGCCAGAGTACGAACGAACTTGCCAGCAGATGCTTCTTTCATAGTCATCATCAGCTGTGCCAGTGCTTCTTCGTAAGTTGGCAGTTTTGCCAAACGATCAATGTCAGCTGCAGGGATGAATTCCCCTTCAAAAGCTGCACCTTTAACTTCGAAAGCGGCTTGCTCTTTAGCAAAGTCTTTTAACAGACGAGCTGCAGCACCTGGGTGCTCGTTAGAGAAAGCAATCAAAGTTGGGCCAGAGAACACCTCTGTCAGACACTCAAAAGCAGTGCCTTCTACTGCGCGGCGAGCCAGAGTGTTACGTACTACACGTACATACACACCGTTTGCGCGAGCAGTCTTACGCAGAACTGTCATAGCACCTACAGTTACACCGCGTGAATCGGCGACAACTGCAGAAAGCGCACCTTTGGCAGCTTCGTTGACTTCAGCAACAATCGCTTTTTTGTCTTCGAGTCTTAATGCCATTGGCTTTACTCCTGGATTCTACCTGGGGGTTCCCCCAGTGTTTACCATACTGAATACAAACGTACTCAGTTACTTACGGTGCAGATAATCCAGCAGAAATAAATCTATCTGGGGCCTGACACCGTCTACGCAGGAAATTAAGTATTCCAGACGGTCAACACCTGCGGTCTTGGACGGAAACCCATCAGAGTGAAAACACCCGTCATAGGTTCCAACCCACAAAAGTGCGCGCATTATAGGCTAACACGCGCATTTTGTAAAATTAGCTAGCAGCGTCCAGAGTGTTCTGGTCGACAGCTACACCTGCACCCATAGTGGTGGAGATGCTTACCTTCTTCACATACTGACCTTTGGCTGCAGCAGGCTTAGCCTTTCTCAGTGCAGACAGCAGTGCTTCCAGGTTTTCTTTCAGTTGAACAGTTTCGAAGTCCACTTTACCGATAGTAGTGTGGATGATGCCGTTCTTGTCGTTACGGTAACGAACCTGACCTGCCTTGGCGTTCTTAACAGCTTCGGCAACGTTAGGAGTTACAGTACCGGTTTTAGGGTTAGGCATCAGGCCGCGTGGGCCCAGGATTTGACCCAGCATACCAACAACGCGCATAGCATCAGGAGATGCGATAACTACGTCGAAGTTCATTTCGCCGGCTTTCACCTGCTCAGCCAGATCTTCCATACCTACCAGTTCAGCACCAGCTTCTTTCGCAGCTTCGGCATTGGCACCTTGAGTGAATACAGCAACACGTACTTCACGACCGGTACCGTGTGGCAGCACAGTGGCACCACGAACGTTTTGGTCTGATTTACGAGGATCAACACCCAGGTTAACGGCAACGTCTACGCTCTCAACGAACTTGGCAGTAGCCAGTTCTTTCAGCAGAGCTACAGCTTCGTTGATGTCGTATGCTTTGGTTACGTCCACTTTCTCGCGGATGGTGCGCATGCGCTTAGTCAGCTTTGCCATTATATTAGTCCTCTACTACCAAACCCATGGAACGCGCAGTACCTTCGATTGAGCGAATCATCGCTTCAATGTCAGCACCAGTCATATCGGTTGCCTTGGTTTCAGCAATTTCCTGAACCTGGCTACGCTTGATAGTACCCACTTTCTCAGTGTTAGGACGGGCAGAACCTGACTTCAGGCCAGCGGCTTTCTTCAGCAAGAAGGCTGCAGGTGGAGTCTTGGTTTCGAAAGTGAATGAGCGATCATTGTAAACAGTGATCACTACTGGAATTGGCATACCTTTTTCGAACTTTTCAGTACGAGCGTTGAATGCTTTACAGAATTCCATGATGTTCACACCTTTCTGACCCAGAGCTGGACCAACTGGTGGAGACGGGTTTGCAGCACCGGCTGCTACTTGCAGCTTGATGTAAGCTTCAATTTTCTTTGCCATCTGACATTTCCTCAGTTTGGGTTCAAACGCTCAGGCAACATGCCTTGAGCTCCCCGAAAACAACGGGTGCGGATTATATAGAAATCCGCACCCGTTGCCAAACGGATTTTGTATTTTATTTAATCAGGATTTTTCAACCTGATTAAAGTCCAACTCAACCGGAGTTGAGCGGCCGAAGATCATCACAGACACCTTAACGCGGTTCTTGTCATAATCCACTTCCTCAACAGTACCGTTGAAGTCGGCAAATGGACCATCGGTAACCCGAACCACTTCGCCGGGTTCGAACATAACGCGATGAGTCGGAGAATCAGTCGTCTCCTGCAAGCGACGCAGGATAGCCTCGGCTTCCTTATCAGAAATAGGTGCTGGGCGATCAGATGTGCCACCAATAAAGCCCATCACTCGAGGAATACTCTTCACCAAGTGCCAGCTTTGATCGTTCATTTCCATCTGTACCAGCACATAACCGGGGAAAAACTTACGCTCACTCTTGCGGCGTTGGCCGGCACGCATTTCCACGACTTCTTCGGTAGGAACCAGTACTTCGCCGAAGAACTCTTCCATACCATGCATCTTGATGTGTTCAAGCAAAGACTTACATACACGGCCTTCATAACCGGAAAAAGCCTGAACCACATACCATCTTTTCTTAGCTTCTTTAGCTTCAGTCATTCTAGTGCCTATACGCCAGTAATAAAGTTGACAATGCGCAGCAATACCGCATCCAATCCCCAAAGGATCAAGGCCAGGATACCTGTCGCAGCCAGTACGATAAAGGTGGTATTCAACGCCTCTTGGCGAGTAGGCCATACAACTTTGCGCACTTCGATTTGTGACTCACGGGCAAAGGCCAAGGCTTGCTTACCCTTAATCGTTTGCAGGGCTATAAAACCTGCAATAGCAAATACGACAACCACACCCGCTGCGCGGATTGGCAGAGTGAAGATTTCACTGTCGTTGTACATCTGGTTGCCAACAATCGCTGCAGCCACCAGTAGTATAGCTACTACCCACTTTACGATATCCAGAGAGTTGCCCTGGTTTTCAGTATTTGTTGTCATCGGTTAATTCCGTTACTCATTACGACCTGAGCCTAGGGACAGCTGAGTAAGTTTAAGGCTTAATTCAGCGCCAGCCCGCTTTCGAACTCGCCCCTGACGAGAATTCTCCGGCTCAGGGCACAAAAATCGGCCATAGATTGTATTCTTAATCAACTTTGTTATCAAGGATACACAGGGCGAAACCAAGAGAAAGGCGGACTCTTTGTGTCAGTTAACCAAAAAGCACAGTTAAGCGCCTTGATGCCAAGAACCAAATCCAAGACCAATACTTTTCCCAAAAAGGCTCGAAAATCAATTCGTCCGCTCGGAAACAATAACCTACCGAGTTTTCTATCTGTTTGAGAGTGTGACATCAAGCATGCGCCTGGTTTCCTGTTTGCCTCAATAACCCACCTTTAAATGGACCACTTTAAGAGCCGGTTTGAGTGTCCAGCGGACACCTGAATAGCCAAATCGGTCACTTTTTAAGAAAAGAGGACACTAGTGCGGACACTTACTGCAAGGTGGGCGCAAGAATAACAAATATAAACAATGTGTTATTGCTTTGGCATGTTTTCTGCTTTATCTAGCTGAGTAGCGAAACAGCCGTCGACTGGCGTTGTGGAACTCGCCGGCCGCGGCTCTTTGTCACTATCTTGCTGATGGGCCATCGCCGATGAGCCATCACCCCCTCCTTGGGGACCCTCTTCCCGACCGCAGGAAGCGCCCGCTGTAATGGCCCGGCCATTGGCGCTCCTGCTCCTTTTTCTTTTTTAAGGTCACTCACCCCGGCATAACTGCGGACTTGGCAATCAAACTCAGTTTGGCGCGCTTACTCAGCTTTTTTACCGCCATCTCCCGCCGCAGGGCATCACCGTGGCCACTAATCTCTTCACGATAAACGAGTTGCAAAGGCCCGCGACCACGCAGATATTTGGCGGCTTTGGGGCCGCCACTCTGATGCTCCTGCAGGCGCCGGGTCACATCCTTGGTGATCCCTGTGTACAGCTCGCCCCCGGCGCAGCGCAGGATATACAGCTGCCAGTTATCACCACTCATTCCAGTCCCAACAGGCCGAGGAAGAAGGCATATTCCAGCGCGGTATCTTCAAATTGCCGGAAACGTCCGCTCTTGCCGCCATGGCCGGCCTCCATATCCGTCTGTAACAGCAGCAGATTGTCGTCCGTCTTATAATCCCTGAGTTTGGCCACCCACTTGGCTGGCTCAAAATACTGCACCTGAGAATCGTGCAGCCCTGTGGTCACCAACAGATGCGGGTAGGCCTGATGGCGAATGTTGTCATAAGGCGAGTAGCTCAGCATGTAGTCAAAGTAGGGCTTGTCATTGGGGTTGCCCCACTCATCATATTCATTGGTCGTCAGTGGAATCGACTCATCGAGCATGGTGGTGACTATATCCACAAAGGGCACATGGGCGGCCACCGCCAGGTAAAGATCCGGAGCCTGATTGACCACGGCACCCATCAATAAACCACCGGCACTGCCTCCGGCGGCAACCACTTTGCCGGGTGCGGCATAACCCAGGTCCAAAAGTGCTCGGGTAGTGTCCTCAAAGTCATTGAAACTGTTTCGTTTATTAAACAGCCTGCCATCATCGTACCAAGGCCTGCCGAGCATCTCTCCACCCCGGACATGGGCAATGGCATAAACCACGCCGCGATCCAGCAGGCTGAGAACAGAGGCATCGAAATCCGGCTCTATGATATGACCGTAAGCACCATAACCGTATTGATACAGTGGGTTACTACCGTCTTTACGGAACTTGTCCTTGCGATACACCAAAGTCACGGGCACCTGGGCACCATCACGTGCCGGGATCAACAAGCGCTCGGCCTGATAGTTGCCGGGCTCGAAATCCCCCAATACCTTTTCCTGTTTGAGCAGTTTACGCTCACCCGGCTTATCCAGTTGATAACTGTAAATACTCTCGGGGGTAGTCGGGCTCGAGTAATATAACCTCAGTTCGCGACTGTGCTGGCTGGGATTGATATCCAGACCAACCACATAGGCCGGGTCATCAAAGGCCAATTCATAGCCGCGGCTGAGATCTGTATGGGGATAGACCTTGATATGGCTCAGCCCCTGGCTGCGGCTCTGTACTATCAGATAATCGTCCAGCAATAACAGATCTTCGAGGCGCACCTCGGGATCATGGGCCAGCACCTGCTGCCACTTGCGCTTATCGCCGGCATCGGCAGCCGTGGTTTTCATCAGCCTGAAATTGGTCGCCTGCCAGTTGCTGAGGATGAAGAATTCATCTCCACGCTTGGCGATGCTGTATTCGTGGCCCTCTTCCCGTGGCAGAAACGCCCGGAACTCGCCGAGCGGGGCGTTGGCATCGAGCAGGGAAACTTCACTGGTCGTGGTGCTCTCGTGGTGCAATACAATCAGGGATTCATCCAGACTCTTGCCGAGGGAGATATAGAAGGTATCGTCCTGCTCTTCATAAACCAGCAAATCCTCGCTCTGGGGGCTTCCCAGCTTGTGCCGGAAAACCTGGTATCCCAGCAGGGTCTGTGGGTCTTTGGCGATATAGAACACATAACGGTTGTCATTGCTCCAGACCACCCGTCCATCAACGCCCGTCAGCTTGTCGGCAAGCAGTTCCCCGGTGGCAAGATCTTTAAAATAGACGCTGTAAATACGGCGGCTGAGGGTATCCTCGGCGAAGGCCAGTATCTGCTCATCCGGACTGACAGACACTCCGCCCAGGGCGTAAAACTCCTGTCCCTCGGCACGCAGGTTAACATCAAGCAGCAACTGCTCTTCACCATTGAGCTCACGGCTTCTGGCGATCACCGGATACTCCAGCCCGGCCTCGAAACGGCGGTAATACCAATGGTTATGCCAGCGATATGGCACACTGCTCTCATCCTGCTCCAGCCTGGAGATCAGCTCTTTAAACAGTTTCTGTTTCAGTGGCTCCCAAGGCTTAAGACGTGCGGCGGTATAGGCGTTTTCCCGTTCCAGATAGTCGATAACGTCCGGGGCCTTGCGCTCATCGTCACGCAGCCAATAATAGTCGTCTGTCCTGGTCACACCGTGAAGGCTCATGGTGTGGGGACGTTTTTCGGCAACCGGTGCCACCAGCTTATTTTCTGAATTCATTCCACTGCATCCGCACAGCCACAAGGCTGTGCCTAAAACCAACATCAGGGATCCTGCTCGACTCATCACTCTTCCTTAAAGCGTTAATATCTGCGGCCTACTCCCTCGACTACAGGCCGCCTGCATATAGTGACGCCGACCGGCGCCAACGGCAAGCCCTGTCACCTAAGCCTTGATATCAAAGTTGCCGGCAGAAAATGTGACCCTGTCCGCTTGTCATTTGTATATTACAAGCGCATGCTGTTACCGCCTGTTATATACAAATGACGGGTAAATTCTCAGGGCGGGGTGAAATTCCCCACCGGCGGTAAATCGTGTCAGCGACATGAAAGCCCGCGAGCGCCCGCCAGATTTTGGCGGGGTCAGCAGATCTGGTGTCATCACATCCTAGCGTGACTAATCCAGAGCCGACGGTGTTGCCATTTAGATGGCTCAGTCCGGATGAAAGAGAATCAGATTGCCGCCAGGCGATCCGCTTAGTGATATGTCTCTGCCAATGGCAGAGACACCGCTATTCCTTTCTTTGCCCTGATTCTGGAAAACCCAAGCCGTAATTTAAGGATTTTTACCATGAATCAGTCATTATTAGCGCCTTTTGGCACCCCAATTAAAAGAGTCGAAACCGCCCTCGAAGCATTGCGTCAAGGCCGCGGTGTTTTGGTGGTCGACGATGAAGACAGAGAAAACGAAGGCGATCTAATCTTTGCCGCCGAGAGCTTGACCAACGCCCAGATGGCGATGCTGATCCGCGAATGCAGCGGCATTGTCTGTCTCTGCCTTACCGACGAGAAAATCAAGGCCCTGCAGTTGCCGCCCATGGTGGAAAACAACTCCAGCCAATTCGGCACCGCCTTTACCGTAAGCATTGAGGCCAAAGTCGGAGTCACGACCGGGGTTTCCGCTGCCGACCGGGTGACCACTATCAAGACCGCCATTGCCGACAACGCCAAACCGGAAGACCTGGCCCGCCCTGGGCACGTCTATCCGCTGCGGGCTCAACCCGGTGGTGTGATGACCCGCCGCGGTCACACCGAGGGCACTGTGGACTTGATGCAACTGGCTGGCCTAAAACCCGCCGGAGTGCTGTGCGAAGTAACCAACCCGGATGGCACCATGGCCAGACTGCCACAAATCATTGCTTTTGGCGCCCAACACAACCTGCCGGTTCTCTCCATCGAGGATATTGTCAGTTATCGCGAATCTCTGCTGGCCAACGCAGGCTAATAAACCAGCACTCCCTAACTATTTGATCAAAAGCGGCTACATAGCCGCTTTTGTTTTAAACAAACCGGCAAACTAGGTTACAACAAGGCTTACATTAACCCTCCTCTTTTTAAGGTTTATTTTCGTGACCTAGATTAGAAATCCTTGAATAACGGGTCGCCCCCTGATAGGCAATGTGTTACTTATCGAGAGTTATTGCCTGTATCCCAATAGCTTACAGGCAGGTCTTTATCAGTTAGGATTTCGAGGAGAGCCATAGGTGTTAAGCCAACTGAGCCTAAAGCGCAAATTACTCTTGTTTGCCTTAGTGCCTGTTTTGGTTCTCAGCCTACTGGGTTGTGTACGTTTATTTGAACTGCTGCATAACTATCGTTTGGCCAACCAAAGTTATCATGCCGTCGAGGTAGGACGTCGTCTGGCCGATCTCATCTATGAATTGCAGCAGGAACGGGGTCTCAGCGCCGCTTATATCGCCTGCGATGGTAAGTGCTTTGCCGATAGTCTCCAGATGCAGCAGCAGCGAGTATCGGCACAGATAACCGCCCTGCAAAACTCTCCCCACTTATTGCAACTTACTGAACAACTGTCTTCTGCAGCCCAGCACCTACTACAAACCAAGCTGGAAGCTCTGCGGCTCGGCAAGCAGGCGCTGGAAAATAACCGGCGCGAACTCTTAAGTCGCAATGAAAGCGACGCACTGAATTTCTATTCCGACTTCAACTACGAACTCCTGTTGGGTATTGCCAATCTGCAATCCCTGTCGAGCAATGTGCAACAGGCCAGAGCCTATGCCGATCTGGCTGCACTGTTGCGGATTCAGGAGTTGGCGGTGCGTGAGCGCGGCCTAATCAACGGCATGCTGCTGAAACGTCAGTTTGATACCGACAGTTATGAACAGCTGTTGGCATTAATAACAGAGCAAGATCAGAGCATAGATCTGTTCCGCGCCAGTGCCATAGCGGAACACAAACAACGCCTGGAAGCTATGCTGCAGGACAATAAGAGCCAGGCATTGAATAACGTCAGGGAACAACTGCGCCAACAAGATGCCATAACGCGTCAGGCGCACAAGTTCAGCTCCCAGCTGGGTTATGGCGGCCTATTGCATGAATTTAAAAACTTTCTTCTTCGGGGAGAAAGCAGATACCAACAAGACTTCTATATCAAACTTGAGTCCCTGGAACAGATCCTCAATAAACTAAGCTCAAACTGGGTGCTCTCTAGTACACAACAACAGGCGATTGCCCAAATCAGGGACAAACTCAACGAATATCGCCACAAGATGCAGCTGATAGCATCCATGCAAAGCCGGGGGGCCAAGGTGAAAGAGATAGACTCCCTGGTACAGATTTCCGACGAGCAAATGCTCAATGCTCTGAAGGCCCTGACCCAACCCAAGCCCCCTGTGACTCCCGAAGTCTGGTGGCAGTTGGCCAGTGAAAGGATCCGCCAAATGGATGCCATAGCCGACAGTGTTTCCGATGATATTCTCAATCTTTCCAACGCTCAGCGCGCCCAGTCGCTGCGCCTTATCGCCCTCTATCTCCTTTCAGCCGCCATCACTATCGGCCTGCTATTGCTCCTGGGCAGGGCCCTGAGTCACAACCTACTCAGGCGCATCTACGCCATAGCCGACAACATGCGCTTGATGAGTAAAGATCCCAACCTGGATCTGGATATCAAGGTCGAGGGCAAGGATGAATTGGCCGATATGGCCAAGGCACTGGGTCAAATGCTTAATGAAAGGCAAAAATCCTATCAACAGTTGAAACAGGCCGCGGCGGTATTCGACTACTCAGGCGAAGGGATTGTCATCACGGATGCCAATAACCGTATTGAATTGGTCAACCCGGCATTCAGCCGTATTACCGGTTACAGCCTGGAAGAGGTCAAGGGCAAGAATCCTTCAATACTCAACTCCTGTCGCCACGATGATGCCTTCTTCAGGGAGATGTGGGACAGCCTGCTGACCAATAACAAATGGGAAGGTGAGATCTGGAATAAGCGCAAAGACGGTGAAATTTATCCTGAGTATCTGGCTATCACCTTGGTGCGAGACGATAACAATAACATACTCAAACACATAGGTTTGTTTGTCGATATCAGCCATCGGAAAAAGTATGAACAAGACATCTGGTATCAGGCCCATTTCGATATTCTGACCAAGCTGCCCAATCGTAAGATGTTCAACGAGCGACTACACCACGAGCTGTTACAGGCCCGTATCCATGGTCACAAGCTGGCGATTCTATTGATCGATCTCGACAGATTCAAATATATCAATGATGTACTGGGCCACAAACGCGGTGATCTACTGTTACAACAGGTGGCAAGAAGATTGGAATCACTCCCGGATGAACAAAAATTTGTCGCCCGCCTAGGGGGCGATGAATTTGCCGTGATCCTGCCGCACTATAAGAATGATGCCGCCCTGACAGCCGTAGCCGACAGAGTAAAAGCCCTATTCAGCAATAGCTTCGATATCGATGGTCAGGACACCTTGATCTCGGTCAGCTTTGGTATAGGTGTCTATCCCGAGGACGGCGATGATATAGATGCCCTGACCCGCAACACAGAAACCGCCATGTACAGCGCCAAAGACAACGGCCGCGACAACTACCAGTATTTCACTCCCAGCATGAACGCCAGCATGCTGGAGCGCTTGCAGTTGGAGCAACGTCTCAGAAGCGCCGTGTTACATCAAGCGTTTTGCTTGCATTATCAGCCCATAGTCTCAATGGAAACCGGCCAAATCACTTCTGTCGAAGCTTTGATACGTTGGAATGACCCCGAATATGGCTGGGTTTCGCCGGAGAAATTCATTCCTATCGCAGAGAACAGCGGCCTGATAGAACCTATAGGCGAATGGGTACTGGAACAAGCACTGAAAGACCTAAGCCAATGGCATGCCAAGGGAATTGAGCTGGATATGGCAATCAATGTCTCCAGCCGCCAATGTATCAATGTCAGTGGGGTACGCTTCGACTCCTTGCTGACTGACGCCATCAAACGTCACGCCATAGCGCCGGAGAGACTGCATATAGAGATCACCGAATCCATGTTGCTGGATGACAGTCCCCATTGTCTGGAAGTGCTCAACAGCATTCGCCAACTCGGGGTGACGATTCATATGGATGATTTTGGAACCGGCTTCTCCTCGTTGAGCTATCTGCGCAAGTTCCCTATCTCTGTGATCAAAATCGACAAGAGTTTTGTCGATAATGCCTTGGTGAATGAGGCAGATGCCAGCCTGGTGCGGGCAATAGTCATGATGGGCAAGAGCCTGGACTTGCAACTGGTGGCAGAGGGCATAGAGACCCGCGCGCAATGGATCTTGCTCAAGTCCATGGGCTGTGATTTTGGCCAGGGCTATCTACTTTCAAGACCACTGCCGGCCAAGAGCCTGACGCCAATCCTAGCTCAGGGTGAAACTTTCATCCGTCAACTTCTGGCATAAAAAAGCAGCCTTGAGGCTGCTCTTGTCATCGCTGGATAGCCTTAAGCCATCTGTGCATTCATTACTGTCTCGCCACCTTCGCTCGCCAATTGCATCAGATCCTTGTCCACCAGGAACAGCGCCTTGCCATCCTCGCCCACCAGACGGATCTTATCGACTATCGACTTGAACAGCTTCTCTTCTTCGTGCTGCTCGGCCACATACCATTGCAGGAAATTGAAGGTGGAATAGTCTTGAGTCGTGAAGGCGGTATGAGCCAATGCATTGATCTTGCTGGTGATCAGCTGTTCGTGCTCGTAAGTGTACTCGAACAGGGACAGCAGGGATTCAAAGTCGGCTTTGGGCGCTTCAATGGCTCCCAGCAGAGGCATGCCACCGGTTTCACTGACATAGGTGAACAGGCGACGCATATGCTGCATCTCTTCATCAGCATGATCCCGCAGGAACTTGGCCGCGCCTTCAAAGCCCTTGTCTTCACACCAAGCGCTCATCTGCAGATACAGGTTGGAGGAAAAAAACTCCATATTGATCTGCTCGTTCAACTTATCAATCATGGCTTGTGCCAACATATCCTTGCCTCTCATTTCGGGTATCTGTTTCATGGGCGCTATTGTTATCAAGGGACACAACAAATGCAAGAATCTTTACCTAACGCAATGATTTATAATGAAAACACTTTTCATTTAACTTGAATTATCATTTGCTATTTGCCGCAATCCGCTGACTGTAAAAGGAAAAGTCTACGCCCAGTGCACGAAAACTGGCATGCAGATCATAGTCATCCACTTTCAGCGTGGCATAATAGCCAACCAGGTTCAGTAATAGCTCAAATAAGGTTGCTCTATGTCCAAGCCGCAAGACGTCTGTGCCCATCCAGGGCTGATGCACCCGGATCTCGCTCTGCCCCTGCTACTCGAGCAGGTCACCCCGTTGGAAGATACCGAAACCGTGCAACTGTCGGATTCTCTGGGACGGGTACTGGCAGAAGACTTGGCCAGCAGCATAGACTTGCCCCCGTTCGATAACTCGGCGATGGACGGCTACGCCTATCGTTATGCCGACCTGCCCGAGAAGGCCAGCCTGAAATTACTGGGTAGCTCCTTTGCCGGCCACCCTTTTGAAGGCCAGTATCAACCCGGCGGCTGTGTTCGCATCATGACTGGCGCTCCAGTGCCTGCTGGCTTTGATACAGTGCAGATGCAGGAAAAAACCGAGGCCAATGGCGAGCAGATCACCATAGAACCTTGCAAGCAGGCCGGAGACAATGTGCGTGGCCGCGGCGAAGAGCTGCTGGCCGGCACCAAGGTCCTCAGGGCTGGCACTCTGATAGGTGCCGCCGAAATGGGGGTGATGGCCACCATAGGGATCAGCAGCCTTAGAGTGATCCGCAAGGTTAAAATCGCTTTCTTCTCCACAGGTGATGAATTGCGCCCAGTGGGTTCAGAGTTGGCGCCCGGGCAGATCTACGACTCCAACCGCTACTCGATTCAGGGCCTGCTCAGCCGCGCCGGTGTCGAGTGGCAGGATCTTGGGGTGATTGCGGATGATCCTGAGGCTATCCGTCAGGCGTTTCGCAACGCCTCAGCCAGCGCCGATATGGTGATCACCTCAGGTGGTGTCTCGGTCGGTGAGGCCGACTTCACCAAGCAGATCCTCGATGAGGAAGGCAAAATAAGCTTCTGGAAACTGGCGATCAAGCCGGGCAAACCCTTTGCCCTCGGCCACATAGGCAAGGCAGTGTTCTGCGGTCTGCCGGGCAACCCGGTTTCATCCATGGTGACTTTCTACAAGCTGGTGTGGCCTTTACTGCATAAACTGCAGGGGCTGCCACAACCAACCCCGCTACTACTGGATGCTAAATTGACCGCCCCTATACGTAAACAGCCAGGACGGGTGGAATACCAGCGCGGTATTCTGAGCCGCAACCAGGATGGAGAACTGGAAGTGGCGGTCACCGGCTCACAGGGTTCAGGCATGCTGACCTCCATGAGCCTGGCTAACTGTTTTATTATTCTGGAGCAGATGCAGGGCGACACACCTGCTGGTACCAGAGTCACGGTTGAACCCTTTAACAGCGTGCTGTGCTGAGGCCGATATGAGCGACGAGATACTCACAGATGCCGAGATGTTGCGCTACAGCCGGCAGATCTCCATCAAGGCAATGGACATTGAAGGGCAGGAGAAGCTCAAACAGGCGAAGGTGCTAATGATAGGTGCCGGTGGCCTAGGCTGCGCTGCCGGTCAGTATCTGACTGTAGCCGGGGTCGGCAAGTTGACCCTGGTGGACTTCGATACTGTCGAACTGTCCAATCTGCAGCGCCAGGTACTGCACCAGGATGGCAATATAGGCCAGCCCAAGGTGGAATCGGCCAAAGAGAGCCTGAGTGCGCTCAATCCCCATGTGCAGATAAATGCCATCAATGGGGTGTTGGATGATCCCGAATTGGATCAACTGGTTGTCGAGCACCATCTGGTGCTGGACTGCACCGACAATGTTGCGGTGCGCGAACAGCTCAATCGCAGCTGTTTTCGGCATAAGGTGCCCTTAGTGTCTGCCGCTGCCATCCGTATGGAAGGGGTGATCTCCGTCTTCGGCTATCAGCAACAAATGCCTTGTTATCACTGTTTCAGCAGCCTGTTCGGCGAGCAGCAGCTCAGCTGTGTCGAGTCGGGCATTTTAGCGCCGGTAGTTGGTATGATGGGCTGCCTGCAAGCAGTAGAAGCCATCAAGGTGATCAGTGGTATTGGCAAACCACTCTATGGTCGTTTGCTGATGTTCGATGCCATGACCATGGAGTTTCGCGAGATGAAGCTGCCGCAGATCTCCAACTGTCCCGTCTGCGGTTGAACAGATATAACAAGAGGCTGCCTGGGCAGCCTCTTTAATTTTCAGTATTTTTACTTGGCGTTAAGCCAGTCAGACTCAGGCAATACCCTGTCGACAATCCGGATCTCGGCAATATCACCGCGGAACAGATCGGCCACCTCACCGTCCCAACTGGAGGCCCCCACCATCCATTCACCGCCGGGAATACTCACCAGCCCATGCTGCTCGGCTTCGGCGGTACGCATTACCCTGGAGTTATCCACATACATGGTGGCGTATTGGCCGTCATTGACTATAGCCACGTGATACCAATAATCCCTGTCCACTTCCCATGACCAATTGCTGGGCCCCACGCCATTGCTGGAGGTGGAGATCCACTGAAACTCCTTGAGACTGGAAGCAGTCAACGCCAGCGAAGGATCGCCGCCGCCACAATCCAGCTTATGGTGTTCACACACCTGGCTCTGGCTGGGTTTATGAGCAAAGACTGCGCCCCAGGCATTTTCCGATGCCTGCCATTCTGGTGCCAGGCGCACTATCATCTCTATGGTGTACTGCGGCAGAACACCCGCCTGACCATCGGCAGAAACCAGCGTCGGTGCCTGGCTGGAGAGATAATAGCCGCCCTGGGTATTGCCGCCCTTGAAACGAGCCGCCCCAGTGGCGTGGCCAAAGCCAGGAGCTTCATCGAGCAGTTCAAACAATTGCTCCTGAGTGCCACTGCTGCTCCCCTTGGCCTTGAGGCTCAAGGTATTGCCGCGCCCGGATAGATCCATAAACTGCACCTTGGTCGGATCTGTGCTGGTTAACTTGTGCTCAGCATCGAATATCCAGTAAGCGAGTGTTCCTTCAAGCTTACCCGGGCCTTCGGTTTCCACTTCCTGATTCAGCTTGGCAAAACGTTTTTCAAAGTCCAGCGGCTGTTCAAACTCCCAGCGTTGCAGCACATCCTGCGGCTGCCTCTCTGCATCCGGAATGGCGGCTACCCAAGGTGAGAATGAACGGAACTGCAACCGCTTGTTGGCTTCATCGAAACTCACCAGTTGCAGCATACCGTTGCCACCCCAGAATCCCGATTGATAGTCCACCAAGATCATGACCACATCGCGGCCATAGCGGTTCTTGGCCACCATCTTGGCCTCACCATGGTGATGGCCGTTAAAGGTGAGGAAGATCTGGTCATTGTCTTTGATCAACTTGTCCCACAGCATGGCGCCATTGTCGGTAAATATGGCGCTATTGCCATCATCGGCCACATTTAATAACTGATGGGTAGTGAGTATGGTTGGTGTTTCCGGGTGAGCATCCAATACCGACTGTGCCCAGGCGATACTGGCCGCCGAGGTACGCCAATCGAGCGCCAGCAACAGATACTCGCGCTCACCGCCCTTGAAGAGGTGATAACTGTTGAAGCCGGTGGCATCCGCCCCCTGGAAACTGGCAAAGTTATTTTGCTGCAAAGACGCCGGGAAATGCTTGAGGAAAGGCTCTGCCGCCAGGCTTCTGTCGCTGTCGAGGTTGCTGTTGATATCAACCCCGGACTGACGGTAAGCCAGCACATCATGGTTACCCGCCAATATGCTGTATGGGGTGGCTGGATTGGCCTCCAAAATGCTCATGGCCGCGCGGGCATTGAGCCATTCCTGCTCTGAGTCAGGCAGGTCAACCACATCCCCCAGATGCGCCGTAAAAACGATATTTTGTTGCTTATAGTTATCGGCAATCCACTGAGTTTGAGCATTGTAGCGCTCGGGATTATAGCGGGAGTACTTCTGGGTATCGGGCATGACCACCAGAGTATAACTCTCGGCTGCGGCTTGAGTGCCACTGTCGCTGTCTGAGTTACACCCGGTCAGGCCAAGCACGGCGCCCAGAACCAGTGCTCCAATTGAGTAACGCATTAAATCTCTCCAGTTAAGGCTAGTAAGAAAGTCTGAATTTAAACAAGGACAGATGAAGCAAAATAAATACTTTTATTTCAAAATCATTAAGTTACAAAATAACGCCAAAACAAACATATTGGCAACATAAGTCACTATTGCAGCAAGTGCTTGATGGTTGGAAAATGTCGTACAGAGTTTTGGGTGATAGCGGCTTGTTGAGCCTGATATTTTTCTATATCGTGTGGCGCTTTCATTTTGCCTGAAATCTACAACTAGGAAATTTCCCGCTATGGACAATAGCCTGCGACGCAACTATGGCACCGACAAGGGCCAGATCAGTGCCGGTAAATATAACCTGGTCGTTGGTCTGACCCTGATCTGGGGTTTTGTGATCAACTACCTGATGGTGTTGAATATCGATCCCGAAATCATCGCCACGATTCCAATCTGGTTGTTCTTTATCGGCTACTTCGTCTGCTGTATGGCAGGCGTCTATCTGTTTGAAACGTCAAAGATGCCTGCCGTCAGCTTTCTCGGCTACAACCTGGTCGTTGTTCCCTTCGGCCTGATAATTAACCTGGTGGTCAGCAGCTATGACCCAACTCTGGTGTTGGAGGCACTGCGGATAACGACTATCGTGACTCTGGCAATGATGATATTGGGCACCCTATTTCCCGCCTTTTTTGCCCGCATAGCCGGCGCCCTGGCCATAGCCCTGCTGTTGGTGATCATTGTCGAACTGGTGGAACTATTTATCTTCAAGAGCCATCACGGCATTACCGACTGGATAGTGGTATTGATCTTCTGCGGCTACATTGGCTATGACTGGGGCCGAGCCAACGCCAAGGAAAAGACGGTCGACAACGCCATCGACAGCGCCGCCGCGCTTTATATGGATATCATCAACCTGTTCCTGCGGATCCTGAGCATTCTGGGAAGAAGAAATTAACCCATGCGTTTACTCTTGCTGTTGCTGCTGTCTATGGCTTTTTTGCTCTCTGAACGGTGATAGAATTCCCGGACGCAAGCCAAGTGTAAAGCTCCAGAACCAGGATAGGTTTTACATCTAAGCGCTATCTTGTTCGGTTCGTGATGAACCAAAGCTCGATAGCGCGAATAACGATCTGCTTTCAATTTTGAAGCTAAGGAAGGTGTCGGCAATGAAGAAACGTTATGGCTTTATCCTGCTGCTACTGCTGATCTTTGCCGGTGCCCTGATCCCGGAAACCCCACAGGTGCCGGTTCACCAAGCCAGCGCCAAAGACTGGCATAAAGACAGTTTCTGGTATTATCCCTGGGGCACCTCAGGGGTACACAAGGGCATAGACATCTTCGCCGCCCGC
This sequence comes from Shewanella indica, assembly GCF_033842865.1. Taxonomy (NCBI): domain Bacteria; kingdom Pseudomonadati; phylum Pseudomonadota; class Gammaproteobacteria; order Alteromonadales; family Shewanellaceae; genus Shewanella; species Shewanella indica. The sequence goes on along the minus strand of NZ_JAWXXR010000001.1, from coordinate 1,717,452 downwards.
GGCACTCAAGTGCAGGCCCCGACGCCCATGCTGCGCCTCTATCAAGGGGAGTGGCGTCTCGGCGGCAAGGTGGTGCTGGCCTTGGGGCCAGGCTGGAAGTTGCATTATTTCGCCCATCTGGACAGCTTGGAGCCGAACGGTCTATATCTACCTCAGGGCAGCAAACTGGGCACAGTCGGCGACTCGGGCAATGCCAAAGGCAAGCCGCCCCATCTGCACTACAGCATAGTCAGCCTGATGCCCATGCCTTGGTTGATGGATGACGCGCCCCAGGGATACAAGAAGGCGTTTTATCTCAATCCTGTGACCTATCTGGCTCCCCGCTGAGTGCCTGCTGCCTGAGCCATTCGAGAAACACCCTGACTCTGTGGCTCTGCTCGCGGCCGGGAGCCGGCAGCAGCCGATAACTGAGTCCAGGCAACACCTTGCCCGGCAAGCAAGGTTTCAACCAACCCCGCTCCACCAAAGAGGCCACCAGCACAGAACTGGCAAGCGCCAGGCCTTCACCGGCCAGAGCGGCCTGCACCAGGTGATCCTCCTGGGTAAACTCCAGCAATCTGGCACCCTTGAACTCGTGATAGGTCTGTTGCCATTGCAGCCAATCGAGCCCGTCGAGAGCCGGATTCTGCCAACGGGTCTGCAACAGCGTCACCTGAGGTTGCTTGCTCTTGAGATAACCGGGACTGGCGTAAATGCCGAAGGTCTCGCTAAATAACACCTCTTCGCCTTCTGCCGCTTTGCCGTAGCGTATGCAGAGATCTGTCTCACCCAGAGGGTCGCTAGGCTGCAGCCCCTCATTGCTGCTGACCGACACCCGAATATCGGGGAAACGCTGCTGAAAGTCCGGCAAGCGCTGCGCCAGCCATAGGGCGGCAAAGCCATGGGTAGTGGAAACTCTCAGCTGGTTTGGTGTCACGCCCAAACGTTCAATCCCCTGGGCTATGCCGAGCAAGGCCTGGCGACAGGATTCTGCCAACTCGGCTCCGGCCGGTGTCAGTGATACCGCCCGGGTCTGGCGGATAAACAAGCGGGTGTCCAGCTGAGTCTCGAGATTTCTTATCTGATGGGAAACGGCAGTCGGAGTCAGGCTCAACTCCTCCGCAGCCAGCTTGAAGCTCAGATGCCTGGCGGCGGCTTCGAACACTCTCAAGTTATTCAGTGTGGGTAAATGGGCAAACATTGCGATCAAATAAGTGAATTTTACTCATCTATAAGTGAGAAATGACCCTTTGTCAACTCGAGCGGTATTCCAGATAGTTATGCCCTGAGCAAACAAACGGAGAAAGTGATGAAAACCCTTTTAAGAATAGATGCCAGCGCGAGAAGAACCGACAATGACAAGCCCAGCTATAATTCGATTTCCAAGTCGTTGGCGCAGCTATTTTGCGATCACTGGCAAGCCCAAAATAATCTATCCGAATTCATCTATCGTGATCTGGGTGACCAAGTACCGCCGGCCATCACCCAAGATTGGATTGCCGCCGTATTCACTCCGGAGGAACACCAAAGTACAGAGCAGCAACGGCTGCTGGCACTGTCGGACTGCCTTATCGACGAGCTGCAGCGGGCCGATATCATTCTGATCTCAACCCCCATGTACAACTATGGCATGCCGGCGGCACTCAAGGCCTGGTTTGATCAGGTCATCCGCATCAACCGCACATTCAGCTTCGACTTAAAGCGCGGCGATTTTCCGCTGCGGCCGATACTCAGCGGCAAAAAACTGGTTTTGGTTTACTCCTGCGGCGAGTTTGGCTTTGGCGAAGAGGGGATCCGCGCTGGAATGAATCACCTGAGTCCTCATATCAAGACCCTGAGCCACTATCTGGGGGTGGAGCAGTTTTATGAAGTGCGCAGCGAATATCAGGAGTTTGCCGACGAGCGCCATCGGGCTTCCATCAAAGCGGCCAGCGCCTCACTGACGGAGCTGGCCCTAAAAATTTAGCAATCAAACCACTGCATTTAAGAAGCTAAAGCCCGGATTGGCCGCGAACAAAGACCAGCCAATGCCGCTGTCTCAGCGTTTGTTCTCAGTCCTTGGTTACCACCCAGAGTGCATGCAGCAATCCGGGGAACCAGAAGAACAGACAGAGAATGATATTGATCAGCAGGTCTTTACCGGCACCGGCTTTGAGAAATACCGCCACCGGCGGCAATAAAATGGCGATGATGACGAGCAAGAGTTTATTGGTATCCATGGTATGACTCCTGGCGAGGAATTAAAGGGACAACCCGTTTAACTTGGCAGCATGATGCCCAGCTTGCAACCTTTTCTCTTTCCCCGAGAGTGAACCTAAATGTCAACTACCAGTATTTATTTGCGCTTGGGCCAGTGCAAATCCCAGGGTTGCTTAAGCTTTTGCAACTGACTCAAAACGCCCGACTGCATAAAAGCCTCGCCCTGCGATGGTAAACTCAGGTATCTGAGCACTTGCCCGTGCCATTCAAACTCCAGCGCATAAGCGTGCAGGTAGCCACGGTCGGCATCAACAGCGCTGCCGCCATAGAGAGTATCCCCCAGAATCGGCACCCCCAGACTGGAAAGCGCTACCCTCAGCTGATGGGTCTTGCCGCTGTGAGGCTTGAGCAGGTACAGGCGCAGCCCCTCGGCGACCGACCAGGAAAAGAACTGGGTAACAGCCGGGTTATCGGTGGAACGCAGCAGTTTATACTGGCTACGGCGGGACTTGGCCATATCACCTATGATCCAACCCTGTTTTTTGCCCGGTTTACCCTTGGCCAACGCCAAATAATATTTCTGCACCTTGTGTTCACTGAACATGCGGGTAAATTCAGCTGCCGCCTCGGATGAACGGGCCAGCAGCAATAGGCCGGAGGTCAAGGTATCGAGTCTATGTACGGGATAGAGCTTATAGCCCAATTCTCGCTCGGCACTGGCCACTAAACCTGCCTCACCGTGCTGGCTGTGAAAATGAACCTCGGGCCGCTTGTCCAGCAGGATAAAGTCGGGCTCTGTGGCTATCACTGAATACATGGGTTAAACCTGAAATGTGACTATGACCCTAAGGCCGGGGTGGTTATCCTGCAGCGAAATACTGGCGTTGTGCCGCGAAAGAATCGCCTTGACCATAGAAAGCCCCAAGCCGGTGCCTTGCTTATGACGGCTCGGATCCAGCCGCACCAGCCGCTCGAAGACCCGCTCACGCTCCGCTTCCGGGATCCCGGGGCCATTGTCGCTGATGATGACTTGATTGGCTTGCTGCGAAATGGTGATACAGGCTCCCTCGCCTGCATAGCGAATGGCGTTGTCGACCAGATTGAACAGCGCCTGGAACAAGAGGTGTTTGTCGCCTGTGATAGGGCAATCCTCACTGGTTTCCAGCTTGAGTTGTTGCTCTTGTGCCTCGGCCAATACATCGGCCATATCCAGAAGATCGTGACACATCTGCTGCAAGCTAAAGCGCTCCAGCTCCAGTTGTTGTTGCCCTTCTTCAATACGGGTCAGCGACAACATGGCGTTGAAGGTCGCCAAGCAGTGATCCAGCTTTTCGATCAAGATGGCGCTGCGTTCAGGGAGTTCCTCTGCCGGATACTGCGGCAACTGCTCCAACCCTATCCTCAGGTGCGAAAGAGGAGTTCGCAGGTCATGGGCGATATTGTCTGTCACCCCGCGCACGGCGGCAAGGTTGCGTTCCAGGGTATCCAACACTCGGTTGAATTGGCGCGCCAGCATATCGAATTCATCACTGTTGCGACTCACAGGCAAGCGGGTGTTGTAGTAACCTCGCTCTATGCGTTCACTCAAGCGGTTGTATTGCACCAGACGCCTGAGCAGCGCCTTGGAAAACAGATACCCCATAGCCAGCGTCAGTACCACTGTCAGCATCACAGCGGTGGCTGCCGCGCTGAGAAACTTTTCGATCAAGGTCGCCAAGTGGTCGGTACGGGTGGCGATCAGCACAGGGCCATAACGTGTCATTACCACGCCGCCGGTGAGAATATGCAGCTTATCCGGGCCACCGGTAAGGATGGGGAAATCGCGGGTTTTCGGCAGCAGCGGCATATTATCCGGCATAAAGGTCAACGCCCCGACCATATCCGGGCTACCCTGCCAGGCAATCAGTGCCGTTTGCGGATCAGCGGCATGAATTTGCGCCGCAAAGCTGCGCTTATCTACGCTCAAGGCCAGTTGCTGGTAACGCTGCGCCTCCGATGCCAGATGCTTCTCAACCTGAGACTGTTGTTCGGTTACCAGCTGTTGATAGAGGGCAAACAGTAACGCGCCGATGATCAGAGTCACCAGCACAGAGAAGAAGATGGTGATACGCCATACGCTGCTCTGATACGGCTTAATGGCTTTGGCGGAGACGATAACCAGCCCCTCTTATGGTTTCAATCAGCTCGCCATGCCCCAACTCTTCGAACTTACGTCTCAGCTTGGCGATATGCACATCAATAACATTGGTTCTGGGGTCAAAGTGGTAGTCCCATACGGCTTCAAACAGCAGGGTGCGGCTGATCACCTGATTGGCATGTTCCATCAGGTACTTGAGCAGCTGGAACTCCTTGGGCTGCAGCATTAGTTCAGTGCCGTCCAGGGTCACTTTACGGGTCAGTAACTCCATCTCCAATAAACCCACCTTGAGCTCTGTTTTAGCCGGCAGTGACTGGCCACGCAACATCAGTTTCTCAGCCCGTACCAGCAGCTCGGAGAAGGCGAACGGCTTGGTCATATAGTCGTCACCACCGGCTCGCAGTCCCTTGACCCTCTCGTCAACGTGACTGAGTGCCGAGAGGATCAACACCGGGGTTTGATTACCGGTGGCCCGAAGTGCCGCCAAAACCTTGAGACCATCGAGCCCGGGTAACATGCGATCAAGGATCACCAAGTCGTATTGACTACTGGTCGCCAGCAGCAACCCCTGATGGCCATCGGCCGCAGTTTCAATGTTGTGTCCCTGCTCCAGAAAGCCCTTGACGATATAATCCTGAGTGGTTACGTCATCTTCGACCAGTAATATCTTCATTGTCAGTCCCATTTCAGTAGAGGCAATGGCCGCTGTTTTTCAATATCAAACGCCAGCTTATGCTTGCCTCGTTCATCCATTACTTTCAGCTCCAGGTAAGCAATCCCCAGATCTTTGTCCAACTGAGCCTCCAGCAGATGAGCCTTACTGTTTTGCATCGCCATTGCCACCAGTTGGGAAAAACTGAGCTTTTTCTGCACCAAGAGTTTGACCGCGGCCAACTCGGCCATATCGTCAGCCTCCAGACGATCGACTTTGCGTTTGAGGATCTCGCCGCTACCGGCGAGTATATCCAGCTCAGTGGTAGTGTGATCATCCGGGTTTATTAAGTCAATTTCATAGACCAGGACCCCATTATCCACATCGGTTTCAAACTCGACGATCACCCCGGGAAACTGGGACTCAATACGCTGCATCAGCTCTATAGGTTGAATACGGTCATTATCATTCAACAATTCCAGCAGCGAGGGAGCCGCGACTGCCACCGAAGAAAACAGCACCAGCCCCGCCAATAAACGTCTCATTTTGCCTCCATCCGAGCGCTGGCACCGAAGGCCAGCTACTCATACAAGCCAAGATTCATTTCGCAGTGTCACCAATCAAAGTGATACTTTCAATTTCAACTTCATTGCCGTTCCACTCCTTGTCAACCTCGCCGGTCAGTTTCACCAGAGTGCTTTCTTTCACATCGGCATTGATATTGCGCCACAGCTTATGGTCGATTTCGACTTTAACCTCGCCGGAATCATCACGGAACAGATAAGTTTCGTCGCCCAGACTCTTCACCAGGTAACCTGTCAGCTCAACCAGGGTATCGTCCTTGGCCTGCTCGACCTGAGACGCTGTAATGACCCGATTTTCGACTCCCGGCCCGGTATAGGCCGCAAGAGCAGCACCACTGCCGAGTGAGGATAATACCAGTAAATATGCCAACTTTTGCATCTTGTTTCTCTCCTGAGGTTGTTTCAATGGCTGCAGTATAGATTTCAGCGCTTGAACTCAGGATTGAAGCTAAATTAAGTTTTGATCATCTAACCGACAACAGGCATAAAGACCGTCTTTATCAGTGTTCGAGAATATGAATTTGTTCGGATTTGAGGGCTACTTCAGTCTGCATACCGGCAACCAACTCCAGCTTACGTGCCAGATGTAACGGCACTTCGGCGCTGAGAGTCTGATCCACGCCTTCGATTACTGCCAGCAAGCGCACAGACTCGCCCATCACCAGTAGGGATTCGAGCCTGACATTGAGTTTATTGAAGCTGCGGCACAGGCGGCCACGGCTGATGGAGTTGAATCTGACGCCTTGATTAGGCACTACCCAACGCACCTTATCTCCCGGATTCAGGCGCGCATCATAGTCACAGGCAATCAGTTGCTCGCCAAACTTGAGCCAGGTGAGTTGCCGCTCCTGTTCCAGGGCCACCACTTCTGAGTCAAACAAGTTTCTCAGGCCCATCTGCCGGGCAACCGCCTCGTTACGGGGTTTAGCCAACACTTCATGGGGCACACCCTGTTGCAGCAACTGCCCTTGGCTGATAAGCACCATGCGGTCGGCCAGCAACAAGGCTTCGTTGAGATCATGGGTCACCATGATCACCGGAATATGCAGCTGCGATTTAAGTCGTGCCAGCTCCAGATACAGGCGCTCACGGGTTTCGCGATCGACCGCGGAAAAAGGCTCATCCAGCAGCAATACCGAAGGCTCACGCGCCAGCGCTCTGGCCAGTGCCACTCTCTGTCTCTGACCACCGGACAACTGCTCAGGCAAACGATCCGGCAAACCTTGCAGATTAACCCGCTCCAGCCAATCCAGCGCCCTGGCCCGGCGTTCGGCCTTGGGCAGATGGTCAAGCCCGGCGATAACATTGTCGACCGCACTCAGATTGGGAAACAGGCCAAAGTGTTGCGGCACAAACCCCAGATGGCGCTGCTGTGGGCTCAGGTTCACCGTCTCGGAAAACCAGGGTTTATCACCATAGCGGATGCTGCCGGATTGCGGCTTATTGAGACCGGCAATCATCCTCAGCAGCGTGGTCTTGCCGCCACCGGAGGGCCCCACCACGGCCAGGACTTCACCGGCTCGGCAAACAAAGTCTGCCTGCAGTGGGATCCCCTTGGTTTGATGGACGCTGACATGCAGATCTGTCGGGGTCATTTCAATCTCCCGAGCCGCCGCGACAACCCTGTGGTCAATGCCAATGTGGTGATGGCAAACAGCAAGAGTACCAGCGACATAGTACCGGCCGAGGCGAAGTCAAATGCCTGGACACTGTCATAGATGGCGATGGAAATCGTCTTGGTCTCTCCCGCGATGGAGCCCCCCATCATCAGGACGACACCAAACTCGCCGAGTACATGGGAGAAACACAGCACCAGGGCCGTCAGGATCCCCGGCCATACCAAGGGCAACTCCACCTTGAATAGCTGCTTGGTGCGACTCATGCCACAACAGGCGCAGGCATCACGCACATCCTGTGGAATAGCTTCAAAAGCCCTTTGAATAGGCTGCACCGCAAAGGGAATATTGACCAGTACCGAGGCGACCACCAGGCCGGAGAAATGAAATACCAGCTGCACCCCCAAGGTTTGCTGTAGCCATAGGCCCAGCCAGCTTTCACTGCCAAGCCCTACCAAGAGGTAATAACCGATCACCGTAGGTGGCAACACCAGGGGCACCATGATCAGCGCTTCTATCCAGGACTTACCGCGAAACTCACGGTAGGCCAGCAAGCGGCTCAACAAGATGGCAAGCGGCAAGAGCACCAAGACACTGATGGCAGCCAGTTTGACCGAGAGCCATAGCGACTGCCAATCCATTCAGCTTCCCTCGGGCAGGGCAAAGCCATAGGCGCTGAACACTTGTCGCGCTTCCGGCCCCTGCAGATAGTCGTAAAAGGCTTTGGCATCGTCGCCGGCTTTCTCAAGCAGCACCATCCGCTGGGTCAGCGGGGCATGGGAATCTACCGGCAACGCCAGATAGCGACCTCTCGCCTGAAACTGCGGTGCTACCGCCAGCGACAAGGCAACTATGCCGCCTTGAGTCGAGCCACTCAAGGCAAACTGCGCCGCCTGGGAAACGTTTTCGCCATAGATGAGGTTGGCCTGCAACTCCTGCCACAAACCCTTTTGCTTGAGCAACGCACGGGCGCGCTCGCCATAGGGAGCATGATCCGGGTTGGCGATGGCAAAGCGCTTGATCTGCCCGGCGGCCAGTGCTTGTTGCAGCCCCAGTAATTCTTGATCCAGTTTCAGTGGCGAATTCTTGGGAGCCACCAGTGCCAAGCGCCCGTAAGCGTAGACCACACCCTTGTCACGGGTGATGCCGGCGTCAGCCAGCGCCTCGACATAACGCTCGTCGGCCGAGAGAAACAGCTCGAACGGCGCACCATGCTTTATCTGCGCTACAAAGTTACCGGAAGAACCGTAGGAGATCTTGAGTTGGCGTCCTGTCTGTTGCTGATAGCGCTCGGCGATATCATCCAGGGCAAACTTGATATTGGCCGCCGCAGCCACATGAACGCTTTGCGCCGCCGCAGCCGGCAGACACAGACCGAGCAGCGCCAGTGCGGTCAGCACGGCCTTGTTCGTCGAATTCAGCAATCGCTCCAATAGCACCATCAAACGCTCCGGTTACTTTTCCCAGGCCTTGGCGGCCTGCTCATCGGCATCGCGGGCCTCAACCCAGTGTTGGCCACTGTCACCGGCCTCCAGCTTCCAGAATGGTGCCTTGGTCTTGAGGAAATCGATGAGAAACTCACAAGCCGCAAACGCCGCCTTGCGGTGGGCACTGCTGACACCGATAAACACTATCTGCTCGCCAAGATGCATAGTGCCAACCCGGTGAATGATGGTCAGCTGATTCAGCGGCCAGCGCTCACGGGCTTGAGTGGCGATTTGCCCCAAAACGGCTTCTGTCATCCCGGGATAGTGTTCCAGCGTCAGGTCGGTAACCGCACTGCCATCGTTGAAGTCGCGTACCTTGCCGACAAAGGTCACCACGGCGCCATCGCTGTTATCGGCGGCGATGCGGGCATATTCGGCCGGGACATCAAAGTCGGCGGTTTGTACCAAAATACGATCGCTTTGCATCTCAACCTCCGGTTACCGGTGGGAAGAAGGCCACCTCATCACCCGCTTTGATCTCTGTATGCCAAGGGCTGAGAGTTTGGTTGACGGCTACCAACAGCTTGTCGGACGCCATCACTCTGGCCCACTTGTCGTCTGTGGCCGCCAGTTGGGCACGCAGCGCCTCGGCCGTCAAACCCGGCTGGCTCTCGACTTCAATGGCAGCCGTTCCCAATAATTCGCGTACTTGAGCAAAAAACAGCACTTTAATCATATCGTTACACCTTAAAATGACCGGATTTACCGCCGCGTTTCTCCAGCAGTCTTACCTGGGTAATCACCATATCTTTCTGCACCGCTTTACACATATCGTAGATAGTCAGCGCCGCAACCGAGGCCGCCGTCAGGGCTTCCATTTCAACCCCGGTTTTGCCAGCCAGCTTACACAGGCTGGTGATCCTGACCCGGTTTTGCTCCGGCTCGGCCTGCAGATCCACCTCGACCTTGGTCAACATCAAGGGATGGCACAGAGGGATCAGCTCTGAGGTTTTCTTCGCGGCCATAATGCCGGCGATTCTGGCAGTGGCAAACACATCGCCCTTATGGTGGCTGCCACTCATGATCATCTGCAGCGTCTCGGCTGACATCTCAATATAAGCCTCGGCACGGGCTTCGCGTTCAGTGATCGACTTTTCGGTCACATCCACCATATGGGCGTTGCCGTCGGCATTGATATGGGTAAAGGCATTAGTCATCTATAGCAACCTTTTTCAAATGGGATACGAAGTTACAGGGCCGGTGCCGGGCATCCAGCTGCTCTTTGAGGATCTTGTTCCAGGCCGTACGACATGCGCCGGTGGAACCGGGCAAACAAAACAACGCCGTTTGATTGGCGATACCGGCCAATGCCCGCGACTGCACAGTAGAAGTGCCCAGCTCAGTGTAAGTGATGTGGCGAAAGAGTTCACCAAAGCCTTCTATTTCAGCATCAAACAACGGCCGCAGCGCTTCTGGGGTGTTGTCTCTGCCGCTAAAGCCGGTGCCGCCGGTGGTGATGATCACCTGGACATTGGCCGCGGCTATCCATTGGCTGACGATAGCGCGCATCTGGTATTTATCATCCAGGCATAGCTTACGCTCGACCAAGTTATGCCCAGCCTCCTGCAGTGCCTGTACCAGAAAACGCCCGGAGGTATCTGTTTGCAGCTCCCGGCTGTCTGAAAGGGTAAGAATGGCGATATTCAAGGGCTCAAAATGGGTATGAATGCAATGTCCCATGTCAGTTCCTGCTGCTGAATGCTACCGAGATGGCGATGATAAGTATCTGGCGCCCAAACGAGCGCCACCCTCAACCGCCGATAGAGGCCAGATGTTGGGTTACACCGGTAATGCCTTGGTGCAGATAGTGAGTCTCTTTCTTCTGTTGCAACTGCTGATGCAAACGGGCAATCAACTCATCCTGCTGTTCAGGACTCTGAAGCAGATCCCGAAGATCGACACCATGTTCGGTGAACAGACACAGGTGCAGCTTACCCTTGGCAGAAACCCGCAACCTGTTACAGCTGGCGCAGAAGTTTTTGGCATAAGGCATGATCAGCCCAATACGGCCACGATAATCAGGGTGGCTGAAGTTTTGCGCCGGGCCATCTTCGGCCGCGGGCTGATCATACTGCCAACCTTCGGCCTCGAGTCTGGCCTTGATATCGGCTCCAGCCAGGTGATGCGCCTTGAAGTAGTCGTGACCCAAACCGGTTTCCATCAGCTCGATGAAACGCAGATCTATGGGGGTATGTTTGATCCAATGCAGGAAACGTGGCAGGTCCTTGTCGTTGAGATCCTTGAGCAGCACAGCGTTGATCTTGACCCGCTCAAAGCCGGCTTCCAGCGCCGTATCTATACCGCGCATGACCTCATCGAACTTGTTCTCGCCGGTGATCTGATAAAACATCCTGGGGTCCAGGCTGTCCACAGACACGTTGATCCGCCTCAGTCCGGCGTCGTACCACTCTTTGGCGTGCTTCTCGAGCCTATAACCATTGGTGGTAGTGGCGATAGTGTGAATTTCGCTGTTGTCGGCAACTGCGCGAATGATATCGGTAAAGTCTTTGCGCAGCGTAGGCTCGCCACCTGTGATCCGTACCTTGCGGGTACCTACTTTGGCAAAGGCAGCAACCAGATTCTCAATCTCGCTGAGCGTCAGAAAAGAGGGCTTGCCCTCCGGGCGATAACCATCCGGCAGGCAGTAACTGCATTTGAAGTTACAGACGTCAGTAACTGACATCCGCAAATAGTGAAATCTTCGACCAAAATTGTCTTGTAATTGGGACATGATCACCTTTCCAAGTCAGGGAGGTGAGAGCATTTCTTTACTCACCCCGGTGGCAAAATTGCCACGGCTAAAGGACCATATCTTCACTGACGTAGGACCAAAAGCTCGGAGAACCGTCTGCGCCAATTATAGGACGAAAAGGGGGGTGAACCATACCCCTAAAAATGGATTTCCCGATCTGGTTCAAATCTGCGTGGACTTTTTGTGACAAGCTTCACTCATAAATTTCATCAAAACTAACGGCTGCTTTCCGATCAAATACTGTGCCCTGAATAGATTTTCAGGTAAGGTTGGAGCTGGATAAAAATAAAACACCCGTTTACATCGGGGGACTTTGAAGGATAGAGGTGACATGATGGAACGCGAATCAATGGAATTCGATGTTGTTATCGTTGGTGCAGGCCCCGCCGGACTGGCTACGGCTTGCCGTTTGATGCAGATCTCCAAAGACAGCGGCAAAGAGATCAGTGTCTGTGTGGTCGAAAAAGGCTCTGAAGTCGGCGCGCATATTCTCTCCGGTGCCGTCTTTGAACCCAGCGTATTGGAAGAACTCTTCGGTGACTGGAAAGAACTGGGAGCCCCCCTGCATACCCAGGTTACAGAAGATGAAATCTATCTGCTCAAGTCGGCCGAAGATGGCAAACATCTGCCCAACAGCCTGGTACCCAAGACCATGCACAATCATGGCAACTATATTATCAGCGTCGGTAATCTCTGCCGCTGGATGGCCGAGCAAGCCGAAGGCCTGGGAGTGGAGATATTCCCCGGTTTTGCTGCCAGCGAATTGCTGCTCAATGAAGACGGCAGCGTCAAGGGAATATTGATCGGCGACATGGGCATAGGCGCCGATGGCCAGCCCAAAGACAGCTATATGCCGGGTATGGAGCTACACGCCAAATATACTGTGTTTGCCGAAGGCTGCCGTGGCCATCTGGGCAAGCAGCTGATAGAAAAATTCCACCTGGATAACGGCAAGACACCACAACATTACGGCATAGGCTTCAAAGAGATTTGGAAGATCCCGGCCGAACAACACCAACAAGGTAAAGTGGTTCACAGTGGCGGCTGGCCGCTACAGGAAGGCGCCAGCGGCGGCGGTTTCCTCTACCATATGGAAGACAACCAGGTTGCCGTGGGGCTGATCATCGACCTCAACTACAAGAACCCGCATCTGAGCCCCTTTGATGAATTTCAGCGTTACAAGACCCACCCTGTCATCGCCAAGACCTTAAGCGGCGGCGAGCGTTTGAGCTATGGTGCCCGCGCCATCACCAAAGGGGGACTAAACTCTCTGCCCAAGATGAGCTTCCCCGGTGGTCTGGTAATAGGTTGTGATGCCGGGACACTCAACTTCGCCAAGATCAAGGGCACTCACACCGCCATCAAGAGCGGTATGCTGGCGGCCGAGACCCTGGCAGAAGGCCTTATCGCCGGAGTTGAAGGCGGAAAAGATCTCGACTGCTTCCAGGAGCGGCTGGAACAGAGCTGGCTCTTTGATGAGCTTTACCGTTCCCGTAACTTCGGCCCGGCCATGCACAAGTTCGGCACCTTCCTGGGGGGCGCCTTTAACTACATCGATCAAAACTGGTTTGGCGGCAAGTTCCCTGTGACCCTGAGAGACGAGCATCCCGACTATGCCCAGATGGCTGAAGCCAGTGCCTACAGCAAGATTAACTACCCCAAGCCGGACGGCAAGCTTAGCTTCGACAAGCTCTCTTCAGTTTATCTGTCCAATACCTTCCACGAGGAAGACCAACCCTGCCATTTGCGCTTGAAAGATGCCAATGTCCCTATTGCGGTCAACCTGGTGAAATACGATGAACCGGCGCAGCGCTATTGCCCTGCGGGTGTCTATGAGGTGGTTGAAGACGAGGGGCAACCCAAGTTTGTGATCAACAGCCAGAACTGCATTCACTGCAAGACCTGTGACATCAAGGACCCCAGCCAGAACATCACCTGGGTGACCCCCGAAGGGGGTGGTGGCCCTAACTATCCCAATATGTAATTAGTGACTGTAAGCCATAAGAACGCGTCTTTTAAGACGCGTTTTTTATTTACGCAAAAGCAATATTAGCACCTATTGATACATTAAGGCTTTTTGGTCATAATCCCGGTTCTACAATAAGATCCAGCCCCATAAAACAGCTGGCCTGCCTATACTCTACAAAGACTTACGGGGAAATCCCTGCCAATGCGTTAATTACTATGCTCAAGTGTAATTAACGTTAAATCAGTTAATGCTGTTGTCCACACTATAAGGATATGGATAGGCGGTCGCTATGAAACTCAAACTCACCATCAAACAAAAGATTCTACTGACAGTGACTCTGGCGGTACTGATGTCGACGATTTTAGTCGGTGTTCTCAGTCAACGCAGTGCCCGTAAGGTCGTTGAACAACGTATGCTCGACTCCGAACTGCCCAGCTTAATGCTACAGATCCGCAATAAATTAGATCTGGAAATCAGCACGCTGATGAATGGCGCCGAGCAACTGGCCCACAGTCAAATGCTCAGGCACTGGTTGGAACAGGGACGCCCCGAAGCCGAACTCCCTTTGGTCATCTCACAACTCAAGGACATGACTCGCCAGTATCACTTGGCGCAAGCTTCCTATGCCGATCGGGAAACAGCGGCCTATTACACCCAGGACGGCTTTTTGCGGATCCTCAATCAACAGCAGGACAGCTGGTTTTTCAACTACAGAGACAGCCGCCAGGAACGCATGTTGAATGTGTTCACCGAAGCCAACGGCGAGGTCAAACTCTTCATTAACTATCAACAGCCCAACGGTCGCGGCCTGGTGGGGCTGGCCAAGTCACTCGACGATATGGTGCGCCTGCTCAACTCCTTCAAGATAGAGCAAAGCGGCTATGTGTTCCTCACCGACAATCAGGGCAAGATCCAACTGCATCCGGACAAGAGCCTGACAGGCAAGCGCAGCCTGCAGGATCTCTACCCAGGCAATCTTAGCAAGCTGCTTGATAAAAGCGACTTCCAGCTGCTCGAAACCAAAGTTAATGGTACCGACATGCTGGTTGCCAGTAGCTATATTCCATCAATGGATTGGTATCTGGTAGCTCAGGTTCCTCAGGGGGAAATCTTTGCCCTGTTGCAAGAGGCAGCCTATCAAATTTTATTATGGACAGTGTTGATTGCCGCTGGCTTCATCTTCCTGGCGGTGATAGTGGCTGGCTCGGTTAGCCGTCCCATCAGCAAGGTGGCAGAAATGTTCCGCGACATAGGCGAAGGCGAAGGCGACTTGCGCCAACGTCTGCCGGTAGAGGGTGAGGATGAAATAGCCCAACTGGCCAAGGGCTTCAACAGCTTTATCTCCAAAATACAGGACTCTGTGGTCGAAGTGGCCGCCACCAGCGAACAGTTGGGGCTATCCGCCAAGGACGTCTCGGCGCAAGCCAAACAGACCATGAGCGACAGCCAGGATCAGAAAGACCGCACCATGATGGTGGTAACCGCCATCAACGAAATGGGGGCAACCGTTAACGAAATTGCCGCCAATGCGGCCCAGGCGGCGGTAACAGCCAAAGATGCCGACGGCGAATCGGCCACCGGCCAACAGGTGGTGACCCGTGCCCGCAATACCATTAACCAGTTGTCGCAGGATGTGGCTCAGGTCGGCGAGGTGATCGAATCACTGGCAACCCATACCAAGTCGATAGGCAGCATTCTGGATGTGATCCGTGCCATCTCAGAGCAAACCAACCTGCTGGCACTGAATGCCGCCATTGAGGCGGCTCGGGCCGGCGAAGCCGGCCGTGGTTTTGCAGTTGTGGCCGATGAAGTCCGAAACCTGGCTTCCCGCACTGCCGCCTCAACCGATGAGGTGCAGGTAATGATAGATAAGCTGCAGGCCGAAGCCGCCAGAGCCGTCAGTGCCATGGAGCTGAGTCGCAATCGATCCCATGAAGGCGTTCAGGCCGTGGATGAAGCCAGCCAGGCGCTCAGCGGTATCTCGGGGCAAATTGCCCAGATAAGCGATATGAATATCCAAGTGGCGGCAGCCACAGAGGAGCAATCCACTGTAGTGGAAGATATTAATCGTAACGTCAGTGAGATCAATGACATAACCCAGCGCACAGCCCAGACCGCCGAAGCTGCCGCCGCGGCCAGTGACGCGCTCAATAATCTGGCCTACAGGTTGGATACCTTAGTCGCCCGCTTCAAGGTTTAGCCTCAGGTTCCCCAACGGCAGCCTTGCAACTGCCGTTGGGAATACTGAACCTCATTCCCGCAAAACCTTGAGTACACATGCAACTCCTGAATCTTGCTGCTGATTGGTATAACATAGCCGCAACTATCTTTCGGCTAATAAAAGAGTATTCATGGAACCACAGATAGAATGGGCGCTGTCACATATCGCCTGGCTGATGTTTATTCTGGCAGGACTCTTCTTTGTCTTGCAGCTTTGGCGTTGGCAGCAGCTATTGAAACATATACGGGTTCAGTATCCTGAACTGGCTCAAACAGATGAAAAAAATTCATCAAATATAGCGATAAGAGTCAAACAATCGCTGGAGTCTGGCACTCTGGCCAACAGCCAGGATCCTGTGATTATTCGTTATCAGAAACAACAGAGCATCCTTAGGCTTATTATGGCTATTTTACTCACTATTGGCTTTGTAATGGCTATATTCGAGTGAGCTAAACCCGTTAGTAACTGCGTCACTCAAAACAGACAATAGGTGAATATAAGTTATCTATGGTCTGTTTTATCAACCCAAAGTTCTGCTAGTGTTCCAAGGTTATTGTTTGGGCCAGGGAAAGCTCACCTCAGACTGTTCGCCATAACAGGTTGGGCGTCTTGGGCAAACCGCACCTCTGGAGCAGATCAATCTGGCATCGCCGGTAATCCCACGCTCGACCCAATTGATATTGAGGATCCGCGCAACCGTCAGCAGTTGCTGTTTTATCTTTCTGGGAATGGCGCCTTCTCCGCCCTGCTCGACACAAGCCTGTTTAAGATCTTGCGCCAGTGACAAGGCATCTTCCCCTTGGGCCTCAATGGCAGGATTGAGATCTATCCCGGCACAAAGCACATGATGATTGCCGGCCAAGTCTTTGACCTTGACCGATTCACAACAATAGATCCTGGGTTGTTGCTCCACATCCAGAATGGATATCTGCGCCGAACTGCCTTCCTTGGGCTCGGTGATCATCCGAAATACCGCCCAGTGCTGACAAGGATCGGCCACCGCCCGCATATTACCCCAGGGTAGCGGGATACCATTGCCGCGATACACTGCTTTTAGCTTGCCCGGAGCATAGGCGTCGAAGTAGTGCCAGTGAGGATAAGGTGAAACCCCGGTCATACGCCGCATCGCTACCGAGGGAGAAACCCCCGCCAATCGGTGAGCATCTATCTCGTAGCCGTATCTGTCCAGCAGTTGTCTGAATGCCACCTTGGGGCAGAGCAAGGCCCCGGCAAAGAAACTGGCCTCAAAGCCACGCCAGGCCTGGAGTATATCCTGGGCATTAAGAGACGAACTCTGGATCTGGGGATCGGTTTCACTGAAACCACTGCGGCCCACGGTCAACACATTGCTCAGCCCATCGCGGTTATGCAGCACACAGTGACCTATATGCACCGCCAAATCGTACTTGAGCCTGGTTGGTTGAGACTTGAGGATCTCGTTGAGAAATAGCGTTCCCGGCGGCTCCATGTAAGAGGTCACCAACTCTCCGGTACATATCCCCTGGGCATCCGTCAGCTGTTTTGCCGGCCGGGCGAACCATTGGATCTTCAGTCCCTGCGCCGCGGCGAGATCCAGCATCTCTTCTACCGACAAGGGCAGACGCTTCTTACCCACCTCTTCGGCGGCCCGTTCCAGATCGGGGAAATGGTTTTGATGGTGTTCCTGATGGGCGCGGATCAATAAGTGGGCAAACTGGCGGCCGCTGATCCCCGTCTGTGACAGCATCTCGGGAATGGCTATCTGCAGAATATCATTGGAAAACAGGAAGCCGGGCTCCAGCGGCATACCACTGACACCACCGCGTCGCCCCTTGTCCGGGGTGATAGCTTGCTCCTCCGGCGCATCGTCCAGAAACCAACTCACCTCTTTTTGAAAAACTGCAGCTATGACCGCCAGCATACCTGCACTGGGAACACGCTTGCCCCTTTCGATCATCGACAGGTATGACACAGACGGCGCCGACTCAGGATCGACCCTGACACAGCGTGCCGACAAGTCTTCCATAGTTAAGTGATTGCGTTTTCTGAGGTTTCTTATTTTAGTTCCCAGAAAATGTGACTTACGGATCAGGCTTTGGTCTTGGCGCATTTTGTAAAATTCACACTGTAAAATTTTTATTGTGAAATTGTAATCAAAAAACCGCTAGCCTACAAATTAAGCAATTCACAGGAATTGTCCGGCCATGAGGCAAAGGTGCCATCTGGTCAAGGAAAGCAAAACACGAGGGCGAGACGATGAACATCTCCACTATGCAACAAAAAATCAATCAAGAGCACAACCCTTTCATCGCCGAAGCCGTCTTTGCCGTGGAAGCACTCGGTGAACGCCATATCGCCGACAAGATGGCCAATGCCAAGCAACTGCTTGACCGGCTATTCCCACTGGCAAACGGCTCACATGCCGAGGTGGTTTGCTATGTGGTCTACTATCAGCATCTCTTGGCCTGCTTTGCCGATGGCAGCCAGTGTGGCCTCAAACAGCCACAACAGTTTGTTGCCCTAAGCGGCCACCGCAGCGAACCAGAAGCCATATTGCTCAAGGATGATCGCGACTGTCACCTGGAGCTAAGTTTCGACCGCCAAGGCTGTGTCGGCAGCCGCGACTGCGCCGCCATTGAAGACATTCAGCTGGAACGCTGTCTCATCGATGGCCGCTGTCAGGACAACAGGCTCAAACGTGAGTGGATTAGCCTGTTGCACAATGATGGCGGTCAGCCACGCAGCAATAAGTGCTGCAAGCGCTTTACCACTAAAGATGGCCATGAATATCAGTTGTCTTCACGGGTCTAATCGCAACAGAGCGTCATAGGCACTTGGCCCGAAACTTGTGCCAGAAATAACATCGACTCAGGATCGGGGAACTGGCTTCCCTGGTCCTGTTGTTTTAGTCAGAGATTCAGCAAAACTTACGCTGGATATTAAGTTAATTTTAGTTTTCCTAGCATTTTGCCTCACTTATACTAACGCTCCCGGAATTTTACTATCTCTTATCCATGAGCCAACTGCAGAAAAAGTGGCTGTTTTGCCTGCTTGCCCTCGCCTGCCTACACCCCGCCATCTCCTCACCTCTGGCACTCTTGGTGGGATTTGTGCTGGCTAATCTCGGCTGGTTGCCATCGGACTGGGATCTGGGGAAACTGACCAAAAAACTGCTGGCCATCTCCATTGTCGGCCTGGGTTTTGGCATTCCGCTGCAACAGGCGATCGACGCCTCTGTAGGCAATTTGCCGTTAATCCTGGGATCAATATTGCTGACCCTGCTGGCGGGCACGGCGTTGACTCGGGTTTTGGGGTTGGATAGGCGAGTCGGTCACTTGATTGCCAGTGGCACCGCCATCTGTGGTGGCAGCGCCATCGCAGCTGTGGCACCGGCTATCAATGCCCGCAACGAACAAACCGCCATTGCACTGGCCTGCGTCTTTGTACTCAACTCGGTTGCGCTGTTCGTTTTTCCCGTGATAGGTCATCTGCTGCAATTAAGTCAACATGACTTCGGGGTTTGGAGCGCCATCGCCATTCATGACACCTCTTCCGTGGTGGGCGCCGCGTCCGCCTATGGTGAAGAAGCACTTAAGACAGCAACCACCATCAAACTGGCACGTGCCTTGTGGATAGTGCCTCTGGCGGCTATCAGCGCCTTGTTATTTGGTGGCAAGGGTAAACTCAATATTCCCGGATTTATTCTGTTTTACTGCCTGGCTATCGCCATCACCAGTTTGTTGCCGCAAGGCCAATTTATCTATCAGGAGCTATTTGCGCTGGCAAAGCGTGCCCTGGTGGTGTGTTTGTTCCTGATTGGCTGCGGTATCACCTTCAGGAAACTACAGCAAAGTGGTAGTAAGCCCTTACTTCTCGGCGTGATCCTCTGGCTGTTTATCGGCAGTTCGTCTCTTGGTTATATTCTCTGGCAGGGTTGAAAACAGGTAACAAAAGCCTGCGAAGGCGCTGAGTTCAATCAGGGCCCGCAACAAGCCTTGGGTCTGGGTCGATGCCAGTACCACCAGTAAGAGAAACAGCAAGATATAGCCAGGCTTCACCGCCACCTCCACAGTTAAATAATGCCGCTATTATTGGTGTCTGTGGAGCCTGGGTGCCAATATCGATTCTCGATAATAAAGAACCCAAAGCACTAAGAAAAAATTTTTTATACCTTTTTATGGCAGAAGACCTGCTCTCTGTGACAGCGATAGTCTGGTAGCAATAAGAAAAGTTGCCGGGGAAATGCCTAATCCTACTCGCTCAGCAGCCACTGGATTGGCTTCAATAAACGCGGATAAAACCGCTTTCAAAACGACAGATGCCAATTGTGTCTTAGGCCGCCTGTGAAGCATCGGTGCTAGCAACGGGCTGAATAAAATCTTCCATAAACCAGGCACAGAAGGTATGGCGGCCATCGACATCCGCCTTGGCGTAAATTGCCGAGGCCTGCTGTCGCACCGTCTTCTCCTTGGTACTGCGAACACTGGCAATCTCCTTGAAACTCAAGCCTTTCAACAGTAATAAAGCCACTTCCTGCTCACTGCGGGTCAGCGACCAGAGTTCAAATTGTTGCTGTACCGCCTGAGTGTATTCCTGGCGGGCGGCTTGCATTCGGCTGGAGATGTTGCAGATCCTGGCGTCGGCATTGGCCAACTTTGACTTGAGTAGCTGCATCTCGCGGCTACGGCGGATCAGATCAAAACTGATATACAAGGCACCACAGGCAGAAAGAGCCACCAGAATGCTCTCCTGCACTATATGATAAGTCGGCACTCCGAGCTGCATATCTGACAACACATCCAGCAAATTCAGCGTCATGATCACACTGAGCAGCCCTATCATCACCAGATCCTTCATTGGCACAACTCCCGACTAATAACCTTCAAAAACATACAGTTAAATTATGGTACATATGTCCCATAAGCCCAAATATGATACATGTTGCCGAAGACGACAAGCCAAATCAGTGCCAGGCTGGCGGCAGATATTTCCCCAAGAGAAACTCCCATGAAAATCCGCCCCCTCTACCTGGGCTGTAGCCTGCTGTTAATGGTGTTTCAGCTGAGAGCGGCCCCGGAAACAGACAGAGACGCCCTTTTGTCCCTAAGTCAAAACAGGCTGCACACCTCTTCGGCACAATTGGCTCCAATATATCACAGCTCGGACTGGCTGGCAGGGCTGCCAAGCATCAGTTTGAGCCATCTTGGCAGCCTGGAAAGCCACAACAACTATGAGCAGGAGCTCTCGCTCAACCTGCCTTTTCAGTCGCCGGCCATGCAGCGCCAGAACGCCAAACTCAAGCCCATTAACGAACGCATGCTGGAATTGCAGAGCCAATTGCAGCGCCTCTATCTCTCTGGACTATTGCGTCAGTATTGGTGGCAACAGGCACAAGCCGAGCAGGAACTGGCGCAACTGCGCCACAAGCAACAAGTACTGCAGCAACTGTTGCAGCGGCAACAAGCCCTGAGCCGAAGTGGTGAAATGCCGGCAACTGCGGTACTGCTATTAAAACGTGAACTGCTGGAGTTGTCGCTCGCAAAGCTCCCACTGGAGCAGCAGCGACAAGAGGCCAATGAGGCACTCAAGCGCCTGACCGGGCTGCAACAGCTGCCATCGCTGGATGAAAGTGACACCCCACTGCCGAATGATGCCGGTGCCGGGCATCCCATGTGGCAATTGCTGGCGCTGCAGCAGCAACGTCAACAGCTCACCACAAACACCCAACTCGAAGGAGATGACACTCCTTGGTTGGTTTCAGTCACGGCCAAAAACACTGCAACTCTGGGACAAGATGAACAGTCTCTGGGTCTGGCACTGGAGATCCCCTTGCCTGTTGGCAACGGCCTGAACCAGCAACAGCTTGGCGAGTTGCAGCAACAAAGACTGCAACTGGAGCAACAGCAACAACAGCAGCTACTGCAGAGCCAACTGCAGTTGCAACAACTCAAACAGCGCCAAGCCCAACTACAACAACAGCAGCAAGGGCTGGAACAAGCCGTGCAGCTGAGCAAACAGCTCAGCCAAACCCTGCTGACCACGGCCGAACAAGGCCCAGCCCAGTATGAATCCTGGCTGCGGCGCCACCTTGAGGCCCTGGATACCCAAGCCAGGCTGTCGCTCAACCAGCTGGCACAAGCCCAGCTGCATTCCCAACAACTGCAAGCGCTCGGAGTTACCCTATGACCCCTAAAACCCTGGTTGGCACACTGGTGTCGACCCTGTTCTTCTCCCCGCTGTGGGCACAGGAAATTTCGGTTGCTGACCTCGGCAAGCTGACACTCAGCTTCACCTCAGTGAACCAAGTACAACAGATAGAGGCCGCCCCTGTACCGGCAATATTGGCGGCTCAGCCCGGCAGCAGCTTCTATCTCACGGCACCGGAAACCATCCAACAGCGACGCTGGTTGGTGGCCGAAGGAGAATGGGTCGATGAAGGTCAAGCACTGGTGCAACTTAAGGGCGCCGAAATTGCCCACTTTCAACTGCAATTTGCCGCCGCCGAAGCGGCATTCAAGCTCGCCAAGCAACGCTATGATCGCAACCAAAAGCTGCGGGCCAACGGCGCCATAGGTGCCGAAACCTGGTCGCAGATAAGCCGCCAGTATTTCGACGCTTTGCTGCAATATGAACACCTGCAGCATTTCAGTGAATTGCTTAAGCCGGGGGACAATCCCGAGACTCTGATATTGCACGCGCCCATGGCCGGACTGCTGCAATATGGCGATAGCAGTGAACCGCTGATGAGCGGCGCCCCACTGCTGGGGATACTACCCGCCGACGAACTCAGGCTTAAGCTGCGTTTACCCCTGGCCCAGAAAGACAGTGTCAATGCCGTGATGGCCGGAGAGTGCCAACTGCAGATAAGCCGCAAGGACCAGTTGGCCAAACAGGGCTTTGTCGATGCCTGGAGCCAGGCCGTTCCCCCAAGCTGCGGCCTGCAACCCGGGCAGCAGTTGCAGGTTATTCCGCTGCAGGCCATCAATGCCCTGGTGGTGCCCAAGCAGAGTCTCTATTCCTGGGGCACTGGCAGCCAGGTGCTGAGTCACAGCCAAAATAAACTGCGACCAACCGACGTGCAGGTTATAGGTGCCAGCGCCGACAGCTACTTCCTGGCACCCAATGAAACTCTGGTCGGTGCCGAGGTGCTGAGCGACTCAGTGGCGGCCGTCAAAGGCATACTCCTGGGTTTGGGGGGCGAATAGCATGCTCAGTGCCATTATCCGTTTCTCCCTGACTCAAAGGCTGTTTACCCTGATAACAGCGCTGCTACTCTGTGGTGCCGGCGCCTATTCCTGGTTGGGGCTGCCGCTGGACGCCTTCCCGGATATCTCGCCGACCCAGGTGAAAATCATCCTCAAGGCTCCCGGCATGACAGCCGAAGAGATAGAAGCCCAGGTGACAGTACCGGTTGAGACTGAGCTACTGGGGATCCCCAAGCAGGCGATACTGCGTTCCACCAGCAAGTATGCAATTACCGATATCACCCTGGACTTCAACGAAGGCACAGATATTTACTGGGCCAGACAACAGGTGAGTGAACGCTTGGCGGCGGTATGGGACAAGTTGCCCGCCGATCTTGAAGGCGGCGTTGCCCCCATGAGCACCCCGCTCAGTGAAATCTTTATGTTCTCGCTGGAGAATCCCTCGCTGTCGCTACTGGAGCGCCGTCAGTTGCTGGAATGGGAAGTCAGGCCGCTGCTGCGTACCGTGCCCGGAGTCGCCGATGTCAACATTCTCGGCGGTTTTGCCAAGACACTGCAGATCACCCCGGATCCCGTCGCTCTGGCTCAGGCCGGTATCAGCCAGGAAGAGTTGATAGCCCGTATTGAGAGCAACAACAGCAACACGGGTGCCGGACGCATCACGCTCGGGACAGATAACCTGACGGTTCGCACCGAAGGGCGCATCGACTCGCTGGAGGCCCTGCAACAACTGGTGATTGCCACCAATCAGGGTGGCAGCTATCGCCTGCAAGACCTTGCAAAAGTCGAAATAGGTCATCTCAGCCGCTACGGCGCCGTGACCCGTAATGGTGAAGAAACCACAGAGGCCTTGATCGTCGGCCTCAAGGATGCCAATACCGATCAGGTCATCAAACTGGTACGGGAAAAGCTGGCCCAGATAGAAAAAACTCTGCCATCCGGCAGCCAGCTGAATGTGTTCTACGACAGGGCCAACCTGATAGATACAGCCATAGGCACCATTTCAGATGCCCTGTTTCAGGCCGTGGTATTGGTTATTCTGTTGCTGGCACTATTTCTCGGCAATTTGCGCGCTGCATTGGTGGTATCACTGTCGCTGCCGCTGGCGGCGCTGGCCACCTTTATGCTGATGCGTTACTTCAATCTGTCGGCCAACCTGATGAGTCTCGGCGGCCTGGTGATCGCCATCGGCATGTTGGTGGACTCCTCCGTGGTGGTGGTGGAGAACATGGTCAACCAAATTGCCGGCGGCAAACGCCTGCCCAGGCTGCACCTCATCTACCGCGCCACCAAAGATGTGGCCGTGCCTGTGGTGTCCGGCACCCTGATAGTGATCATAGTCTTCTCACCGCTACTGACTCTCAGCGGCCTCGAAGGCAAGCTGTTCACCCCAGTGGCTATCACCATAGTGTTTGCCATGCTGTCGGCACTGGCACTGTCGCTGACGGTGATCCCCGTGCTGGCCTCCTATCTGGTCAATGAAAAAGCGGCCAACGAACCCAAGGCCATTGGCTGGCTCAAGGCGCGCTACCTGCTCAGTCTGCAGTGGGTGTTACTGCACGGTAAGGCTTTTTGCGCCACGGCACTGGTGGCACTGGTACTGAGCCTGGGGCTGTTTACTCAGGTGGGTAAAACCTTTATGCCGACCCTGGATGAGGGTGACATTATTCTGCAGTTGGAGAAGTCCCCGTCGATTTCGCTGCAGGCCTCGCTGGCACTGGATACTCAGATAGAGCAGCACCTGCTGACCACTGTACCCGAGATACGCCAGTTGGTCGCCCGCACCGGCGCCGATGAGCTGGGGCTGGATCCCATGGGGCTGAATGAAACAGATGTATTCATGGAACTTAAACCCGTGGAGGAGTGGCGCTTTGCCAGCAAGGAGGAGCTTATTGATGCCATACGCACCGAAGTGCTCAAGTTTCCGGGGATCAATTTCAACTTCACCCAACCTATCCAGATGCGGGTCTCCGAGATGCTTACCGGCAGCATAGGCGATGTGGCGATTAAAATTTTCGGTGAAGATCTTGAGACGCTTTCAAGATTGGCCAGCGAGACAGCACACCTGACCAGCGCCACTCGCGGCAGCCAGGATGTCAAAACCGCCATGACCGAAGGCAGCCCCTTTATCAACCTCCGTCTCAAGGAGGGTTTGGCCCGCAGTTACAACATGAGTGCCGATGAATTTGGTCGATATCTCAAGAGCCAACTGGAAGGCCTGGCCATAACCGAGATAATCCAGGGCAAGAAGCGAACTCCCGTGCTGATCGCCCAGGCAGCAGATGGTATCAACAGCCTGCCGCAACTGGAGCAAAGGCTATTGGTGATGCCGGATGCCAGCCTCAGGCCCCTTGGTGAACTGGCGCAAATAAGCTATCGCGAAGGGCCGATACTGATTGAACGCGAGCAAGGCAACCGCTTTGCCGTGGTCACCACCAATGTCAGCGGCCGCGATATCGTCGGCTTTGTTGAAGAACTACAGGGCAAGCTGGCCGCTGAGCTGTCTCTGCCCAGCGGTTACAGCCTGAATTTCGGCGGCGAATTCGAGAACCAGCAACGGGCGACCCGTAACCTGCTGTTGGTGGTGCCCGTGGCGCTGATGCTGATCAACCTGATCCTGTTCACCACCTTCGGCAATATCTCCAAAGCCTTGCTGATCCTGGCCAACGTCCCCTTTGCCATGATGGGCGGTATCTTCAGCCTGTTTATCTCGGGCGAATACCTGTCGGTGCCGGCCTCAGTGGGCTTTATCGCCCTGCTGGGGGTAGCCGTGCTCAACGGCGTGGTGATGGTCAGTTACTATGAACAGTCGCGGCATCTGTTTGCCAGCCTCTGTGAGCGGGTCGAACAAGGTGCCGCCCGCCGACTGCGGCCGATTCTGATGACGGCCACCACCGCCATGTTCGGCCTGATCCCGCTGGCCTTTGCCACCGGGCCCGGCGCCGAAATTCAAAGGCCGCTGGCAATCGTGGTCATAGGCGGGCTGATCACCTCCACTATCACCACCCTCTATTTGTTGCCGCTGCTGTATCAAACCCTGGAGAAACGCCAATGAAACAACTCTTGGTGCTGATAGTGCAGCACAATCTAAAAGACGATGTGGTCGACACCCTGATGTCGCTGGACTACCTCTCCGGCTTCAGCCTGATCAATATCTGTGGCTTCAGCCGCGAGCACAGCCACTTCAATCTCAAGGAACAGGTGGAAGGTTATCGGGAATTCTACAAGTTTGAGGTGATGCACCCGCAAGAGTCACAGCAGGCGCTGCTGCAAACCCTGGCGGAGGTCTGCCGCCACAACCCCTGCCGCTATTGGATAGTACCGATAGCGACAGACGGCGTGCTGGGTCAGGACTGACGGGATTTAAGCCAATACTGGCCGGCAATAGCCAACAGGCAATAACCGAGGAACAACCAAAAGCCCGACTCCAGGCTGGCGTGGGTGTGAACCAAATCGCCCATGCCGGCCGAGGCGTTGCCGGCCATATAAGTGATAATAAGTGCCACCACAAATACGTCGGCCATGGACCATTTGGCGATGGCAGCGGTAATACTGTCGATGATCTGCCGCACCTTACTGGACAGCGGCGCCTGAGCCAGCAGCATCAGCCCCAGCTTGCAGGCCGGCACTATCACGGAAAACAGCATCACCAGCGCCGCCACCAGGGTATTGCCGTGTTGATGCAGCTCGGTCACTGTGCCCCAGATACTGCGGGTCTTGTTGAACACCTCCATTTCACCTTGAAGGTTGTTAAGCCCCAACATACCGCTAATCATCGCCAGCATTCCCCTGGCACTGTCGCGCCCGGAACCATCACTGACGGCTTCGGCAATCATGTCCAACCCGGCTTCGGTCAGCTCGGCCTTTTCTACCGTGCCGCTGACAGTCAAAATAGGTTGAGTCACCCCGGGGATCAGCAAGGCCAGCGACAATAATAGGGTCATGATAGGTAAAATTCGGCGCATCGGGGTCACTCCACAAACTCAACAAAAAGGCCCACCACTCGGCGGGCCCATCAGTTTACCCAGTTTACCGCCAGATCAATAGAAGGGCTTGGGGTCGACATCCAAAGAGCTGGGCGATACACCTCTGTCTATGTTGAGATCCGACTTTTGCAGATCCACCATGGTCACATCGGTATATCGCTTAAACTTCAATGAATAGAAGCATTTGACTATGGGGTGCAACACATCCCTGTCTTTGGATTCCCAGACTATGCCCACCCGGCCATCGGACAGTTGCACCAATGAACCGACCGGGTAGACACCGATACAACGAATAAACTCATACACCAGGCTCTCATCCAGATGAAAGGGCGTCAGACTGAGCAGAATTTTAAAGGCAGCTGCCGGGCTCATCGCCTCTTTATAGCAGCGGGTGGCGGTAAGGGCATCATAGATATCCACGATACAGCTCATACGCCCATGCAGCGGCAATGCATCTCCAGTCAGGCCCCGTGGGTAACCACGACCATCGAGTTTTTCATGGTGCATCAGGCACACATCCTTGCTCACTTGAGACAAGCCCTTGGCCTGTTCCATGATCTCGATGGCGTAGACTTGGTGCAGCTTCATGTGCTCAAACTCTTCCGGCGTCAGCTTGCCCGGCTTGTGCAGTATCTTGTTATCCACCTTGATCTTGCCGATATCGTGGAGAATACCGCCGATCGCCAGCTGCCTGAGCATCTCGCGATCCAGCTTGAGATATTTACCAAAGGTGATCAGCAGGAAGGCAACATTGACCGAATGTTCCAGTAAGTAGGCATCTTTGGATCTCAGCGCCGATATGCACTTCATCGCATCAGAGTCGAGCATCACCGACTCGATCATATTGTCTGCCAATGCCGCAAACGGCTCGACTTCTATCGCCTTGCCTTCGAAGGTTTCACTGAGGACTTTACGCACCAAGCCCTTGGCTTCTGTCAGTAGCTGTTTGGCCTGACCTCTTGCCAATTCAGGATTAACCGAGGTTTTACGAGTATGGTTATCGCAAACGGGGCGCTGTTTTTTCAGGCCGCAGTTGTCGCTGGAACGCTCAACATCAACCCAGACAAAACGGATGCCGCTGTTGCTGAGTTGAGTGATCGCCTGACGGCTCCTGATCTGGCCGGCATTGGCGACAGCTAACCGGCCATTGTTCTCAATGGCCGACACATACATGCCTATCCCCAATCGGGTAACGGGCAACTTCAACAGGGCTGCTGTCGGAACCGCATCAGTCATTCTTTCACTCCGGCAAATGCTTCTGTCCTCATCCGAACAACGTTTGTCAGGGGTTAACGACTCTCCAACAAATGTCACTCGGCTTTGCCGTATTCTAGAAGCCAAATCCGGAAATGCCTATGCACCTAAGGGGGTAAAGTTTGCCTTTATGATGCCAATCTCACTCAGGTATAGGGCCAAGACACTGAAAACCTTCACTCAACCAACGGCGATACTGACAGTTGTAACAGGAGCGGGTTATATCGTCTATCTGCTCGTCTTCGTCGTCTTCGGCAAAACAAGCACATTGGATGGCTACCTCGCGGGCAGCCTGCAGATTGCTGTTGCCACCGAGAAACAAACGTTTACCCTGCTTGAGTTCAAACCATTGCTGCATTCAGAACTCCTTCAGTTCCTGTTTACCGGCATTGTGCCACTCGGCGCCACGTTTGCTGACCAGGAGGGCAAACTTGTGTTCGGCCCACACGGCTTTAACCTTGCCGCTAAGCCAGACAGAGTCGGTTTCCTGCAACCATTCACCTGTGGTAGTCAATACGCCATCCAGCTCAGAGCGCTTTAGTATGTCGGCAACGCCAAAAGGCGCGGCTTCATCTGTCTGACCCAATTTCAGTTGGCCTTTCACCCGGCCATCATTACCTGTAAGCCTGAGCCCAAGGCCCGCCAGAGCGCCGATAACGCCCTGCCCTGTGCCGCCGTGCTCGCTGAGACTGATACCCAAGTGTTTAGCCAAGCCGTAGGCTTGTTCCTTGGTCTTGACCTCTTGCTTGGCCTCACGGCCAAAAGCCATCAGCACGTCCTGACCGCTGAAATCGGCCAGAGACAAGAGCGCCAACCCAGGGTCGGCCGCGCTGGCAGACTCCCTGAGCAAATGAGCTATAGCCAACTCACGGATCGCCTCTAAGGTAAGCTCACCGCGATAACCAAAGCACATGGCACTATTGTGGGAAGTGTAAGGAATATCCGGATGCACATAGAGCTGATGCCGGGTCACCAGGGAGGTTTGCCCGCCTTGCTGGGTCAACAATTCAGCTATCTCGGCAGCTATCTCGCCGGTGCCTTTGGTGCCAATATCATCGGTATCATCTATACAAATCAGCCAATCTTTCATCAATAAACCTTAATCAATCTGTCTGAATATCTTTGTGGAGAAGATCGTGGGCCTTGAGGCGTCTCAAGACAGGGGGCACCAGCAGCGCCCCGACTATGGCAAAGGCACCACCTTGTAAACACTTGAGACCAAAACGTACCAAGGCCACCTGCTCACTCATGCCCACCAGCAGATCCTCTACCAGACCTTTTGCGGCCCAGGCGATACAACCCACCAATGCCAGGGCGATGAAACGCCAGCGCAAATTAAACGCATTGGCCAACAGTAGAAGCGCCAGATCCATGGACACCGCCGGGATCAGGAATTTGAGCAGAATAAGCGGGCCGCCTTTGCCAACGCCCAAGGTCATGGCGACCACTCCGGCCAAGGCGCCGCAAGCGG
Source organism: Shewanella indica (assembly GCF_033842865.1). Lineage (NCBI taxonomy): Bacteria > Pseudomonadati > Pseudomonadota > Gammaproteobacteria > Alteromonadales > Shewanellaceae > Shewanella > Shewanella indica. The sequence goes on along the minus strand of NZ_JAWXXR010000001.1, from coordinate 1,687,961 downwards.
TCATCGCCCCCATACGTCCGACAATGCCGTAACAGGTGAGATAGAAGAAGCTCATCAGCAGCATAGAATGTCCCGACAAGCCAAGTTTCAATCTGAGCATGCTCTTGACCGCCACCAATAAGGTGGCACAAAAGCCGATAAAGAGCGCATCCTGCAGTTGAAATCCTTTGACGTTATTTGTTGCCATGTTCGCTCCGGTTGTCCCGCCAATGGGTCGGCTTGGAAGTGTGACCAAAGTGGCGGCTCTTGGCGGCAAGCGCCATCTGTTTGGCCAACTTAAGCAGTTGGATCAAGAGGGGAAACAGCACACAGTAAGCCAGTTCCGGCCAATTGCGCGGATTGAGCAGTTGCTTGGGAGCAATGCGCGCCCCCCGCAGCCGCTGCAGTTGATAGATCTCGGCGATCTCCTGGGTCATAAAGGGCAACAACCCAATAGAAGCTGCCACCACAAAGGCCCATTTGCTCGGCATGACCAAGCATAACACCTCACCGATACGCTCCGGGCGCACTGTCACCGACAGCCACCATCCCGGCAGCAAAGCCAGAGTAATGCGGGCCACAGCCAAAGTACCTTGTCCCAACTGCTCGCCGCCGTGCATCAATGCATACAGCCCCAAAGTAAAACCGAGCTGCAACAAGACAAAGCGTATCACCCCACCTATGGCGCCGCGCTGCAGCATGCCATGAGCCACCAATATCAGATTGATAGCCGCCAACCAGGGAAGCTGCGCCTGAGGCAAAATAAAGGCCGCCGACGACAGACTCAGCACCAGCAGTAAAGCCGCGGCACTGCCCCACAAACCTAAATCCAGCCCCTTCGGAGAAGTACGGCCGTGGCGCTGCCCCTTAACCCACACAGGCAACCTCCTCTGGGGAAAACGCTATTTCCAGTTGACCTTGCTGCAACTGCCACAACTGACTACAAGGTAAATTTTGCAAGGGTCTGTGGCTGGCTATCACTATACTGCCTCCCTGTTCACGCAGATAATTGAGTATCTGCCAAAGCTGCCCCAAATGTTTGCCATCCAACCCTGCCAAGGGGTCATCCAGCAGCATCAAGCTGGGAGTCAAACAAGCGATAGAAGCCAGGGCAATCAAGTGCTGCTGACCATAGGAAAGTGTGTGTGGAGAACTGTGGGCCAGATGCAACAAATCGAGTTGCTCAAGCAAACTCTCCGCCCGGGACAACGGCAAGTCGAAGCGACGCAGGCTGAACTGCATCTCCTCAATCACTGTGGCCTCAAATAACTGACGGTTGGGACGCTGCATCAGAAGGCCCAGCATGGGGCCGTAGATCCCTGGCTTGGGTTTACGGCCAAAGACCCTTAGCGGCAATGACGCCACCGCGGGTTGAATTCCGGCTATCGCCTTCAGCAGGCTACTCTTGCCCGAACCATTATTCCCCACCAGTGTGACCAATTCTCCAGCGCCCAAAGACAGGCCCTGCTGACACACAAACAGGGGCGAATGCCCCTGGTAACGAAATTCAAATGAAGTGGCACTGACCAGCTCCCGGCTTCGGTCCGGCTCCAGTCGCTGCATATGACTACCGGATTCAGCCCGGTAACAACCTGGTAATAGCCGCCCTTGGTGCAAGTACCAGAAGTGCTCAACAACCGAAGCAAAAGCCAGGGGATTATGCTCCACCAGCACGACGGCCATACCTTCAGCCCGCAGATTACGGATCACTGCCAGCAATTCATCGACACCGGCATCATCCAGTTGCGCCCAAGGTTCATCCAACAGCAGAACCGCCGGTTCACTCACCAACTGGGCGGCAATCATCAAGCGATATTTCTGTCCGAGAGACAACTTGCTGACTTGGGTTTCCAGCGAGACAAACAAGCCCACCCGGCGCAATGCATGCTGCACTCTGGAGATCATCTGGCCGCTGGGCACACCGAGGTTTTCCAAGGCAAAGGCCACCTCGGCACCGACTGTTTGACGCAATATTTGCACTTGGGGATCTTGCATCACCAGGCCCACCAACAACCCCTGACGACGGAAAATACCGCCTTCACAGGGACGCCGTTGCAGCCCGGCAAGCAAAGCCAGCAAACTGGATTTACCCGAACCCGTGGGGCCACTGATGCAGTGGCAGGATCCGGATTCTATTTTCAGATCCAGATCCCTCAATATCAAAGGCTGCAAACAACCATGATTGAAATTGATCCCTTCAAGTTCGAGTAAGCGCATTATCAGATCTGCCAGTTAATCCCAACAAAGACTTGTCTACCGGCCTGAGGCAGAGAATCACTCTGATAGTAGTTCTCGTCCAGCAGGTTGGTGGCTCGTAAATAGAGCTCTAGATTATCTTTAAGCAAAGGTTGTACCAGATTGATGTCCACCAGGGTGTAATCATCCAAGGACTTCTCCTGCCAAACCTTTTGACCGCCGATCTTCTCCTGATCGTAGTAGTTCTGATCCATAATGCGTTCTACGTTCAGGTGGATACGAGTCTCGGTCGGCAGCTTGTAGCCCAACTGGAAGCGCAGTTGATGCTTGGGACGATAGTCCAGACCATCAAAACCTGTGCTGCTGTCTCTGTCTTCGGCGTGCAGATAGCTGTAGCTCAAGCTCAGATCCAGATTCTCTATGCTGTTGTTGGACAGCACGGTATCCAAACCCTGGAAGCGATAGTTGCCTATGTTCTGATACATACCACTGGCATCTTTGGCAATATAATCATCAGCATCAGTGTGATAGAGGTATAACTGCAGCTCGGTATTCATACCCAGCCCCTGCTCCAACCCCAACTCAACATGCTTGGAGATTTCCGTTTCCAGTTCCTGATTGCCTGAAGACAGGGAGTACAGGTTACGCATTGAGGGGAAGCGTACCTTACGAGCCGCACTCAGGCTCAAACGGGTCTCATCGGCCGCTTGCCAGAAACCTGAGGCCAGCGCCGAGTAATCGTTCTCGTTGCCTTCGGTCTTGTCCATGTCGTGGTATGCACCACCCAGAGTAAAGCCCCAATCACCGTCGGACTGGAACTGATACTCAGCCGCTGCGGTATAAACCCAGGCCGAATCATCGAAAGACTCACCGCTGCCACCACCTGAGCCATTACCGCCACCGGAACCGCTGCCACCACCTGAGCCAGTACCGCCGCCGGAACCACTACCACCACCAGTTCCACTGCCACCGCCGGAACCACTGCCACCACCAGTTCCACTGCCACCGCCGGAACCACTGCCACCACCAGTTCCACTGCCGCCGCCTGAGCCCTTGGTTGCTGCAATCTTGCTGCTGCCGGACTTCTTGGAGGAGCCAAAGCTTTCAGCTACCGCTTCCCAGCTCTGTTTTTCAGCAATCACTGAGGTGGTCAGAATACCCGCGGTGTCGAAGTCGGAGATCAACTGCAGATTTGCGCCCTGCACTTTGGAAGTGCCATCCTGAGCTTGAGTCAGCTCGGCGTAGCTGTGATCGCCGTACACGGTTTCATAGGTATCACTCTGGTTGTGATAACCAAAGCCACGGAAAGTGAAAGTATCATTGAACTTATGTGCCAGACCCAACTGGAAAGTCTGTGAATCATAGTCATCGACCCGCTCAAACTTCACCCGGCCACTGCCACTGCCATCTCTTGGGGGCTTGCCCCACTCACCGGAACGCAGCGCCATATTGGCAATGAGTTGAGTGTTGTCGCTGAGCCAATAGCTGCCTTGGGCATACAGATTGGACAGTTCTTTGTCTGCATTGTTGCGCTGATATTTATCTTGATACTCAGTGGTTTGATAGTCAGAAGACATAGGGAAACCATCTGTGTGCTGATAACTGGCACTGATGAGTCCCTGCCAGTTATCGCCAGAACCGGCGGCACTGATATCGCCCTTGAAGGTGTCATCCTTGGCCAATTCCAGGTTGCCGGATACTGCCGGAGCGCTGTCGCCACGCTTAGTGATGATGTTGATAACACCGCCAGCGCCGCCTGGGCCATAGAGAACCGAGGTTGGACCAACGGAGACTTCAACTCTGGCAATCTGGCTGGTTGGGATCACGCTGGGATCAAACTGACCATCATCGGCACTATTGGCCGGTACACCATTGATCAACAGAGTGACATGGCGGGTCTTGAAACCACGGATATCCACCCTAGGCGTACCATCACCGCCGTAACGCACGTAAACGCCGGGAACATTCTTCAGCACCTCATCCAGGCTCTGGGCCCCCAGAGCTTTGATTTCTTCTTCAGAAATGCTCCAGTTGGTGGTGGCAACTTCGGTGGCGTTGGCACGCTCACCGTGCACTACAATCACGTCCATCGCGTTATTGACCAGAGGGTCACGTTCAATAGAGGTCGCATTGGCCTGCATGGCACAGCCCAGCGCCAGTGCGAGGGCAGAGAGTTTTACCGGAATATGGGACATAAGGCTCTTCTGTCGTTTCTGATAGGGATTATCCGGGCTATTCTGGCGCCGCCCAAAAAAGCTACAAGCTCAGTGACGGTAAAAACCAATACAGATCGACAAATTAATACAAAGGGAGTAGATAACAGAGTCGACTACGGACAGATTGTCCCAGCAAGACAATTTGCCGAGCAAAAATGTCCACTTACATCACATTAACCTAAGCTGATTAATGGGATCATGCTATACGTCACACCGGCCCCTTCGATGGCTTGACACTAGAGGTGTGGAACTTTAGTTTGTGTTAAAGATACTGATAGCCGGACGCTTTCTGCTTCCGGATCCCTTTGTTCGGATGTTCGGAGCTCCCCTTGTCTGCACTTACCCTGTCTCAGGCCATTTCGTCACTCCAAGACAAGCTGTGTCAATTGACCAAGCCGACACCAGCAGAACCTATTGTCCAACTGGCCGCCGAGGTACAGGCGATCCCACTGATCTCCTGGCTGGCTTCCCAGCCCAGTTACCCAAGAATTTATTGGCAAGGAAGGGACCGACTCGAGGAGGTAGCCGCCATTGGCAGTTGCCTGGATTTCCGCTTCGAAGATGAAGTCACAGACGAGGCTCTGGCCGAAGTCTATGAGACACAGCGGGCCTACTCCAGTAATCAGGAGATCCGTTACTACGGCGGGGTCGCCTTCGATCGCGAAATCGCCTCCTGGCCCGAGTTTGGCCGCGCCAGATTCCTGCTACCCCGAATTGAGTTGAGACGCAGTTCAGATCATTTCCGTCTCTTGGTTAATCTGAACCTGGGTCAAGCAGACCAGCAGCAAGAGATAGCTCAAGCACAAGCCGCACTGGATGCGCTTGTGCCGGCCCGGCCCATGACGCCGCCGACCAAGACCGAACAGCTGTCACGCAATGACAGGCCCGATTATCCGCGCTGGAAAGCCTTGGTGGAACAGGTTACCGCCCCCAGGTTCAATCAGGACACGCCCAAAGTAGTGCTGTCGCGCCTGACTCAGCTGCAAGTGAAAGACACGCCGGATCCCTGGCAAGTATTGGCCAGTTGGCAGGGACGTAACCCCAACAGTTTTCAGTTCGGTTTCGAATTCAGTCCCGAGCGCAGCTTTATCTCCTGCTCACCCGAACGCCTCTATCGCCGTCAACAACAGGAGCTGTATACCGAAGCGCTGGCAGGCACTACAGTTCGCGGCCTGAGCCCAGAAGAAGATGAACGCCTGGCGCAGCAGCTATTGGATGACAACAAGAATAGTCATGAAAATCAGCTGGTCAGAGAGCATATTGTCAAGGCGTTGACCCCGCTGAGCCGCTATGTCGGTGCCGATGAGACACCCACCATCTTCAAACTCAACCATATTCAACATCTGCACAGATCGATTCGCGCCGAACTGCGTCACGGAGTAAAAGATTTTCAACTGCTGCAGGCCTTGCACCCAACCCCGGCCGTCGGTGGTTTACCGCGGGAATCTGCCATCAGTTTTCTGCGCCAGCGGGAAGGCTATATGCGCGGTTGGTATGCCGGAGCCTGTGGTTATCTGAATAAATATGAGAGTGAATTTGCGGTAGCCATCCGCTGCGCCCTACTGGAACCCGGCTGTATCAACCTGTTTGCCGGTGCCGGCATAGTTGCCGGCTCTGATCCGGCAGCCGAGTGGCAGGAGCTGGAAAACAAACTCGCCACCATAATGTCGATTTTGCTGGATTTTTAGGGTGATGGCGGCTCCTGTATCTTCAGTTGCAGCTGCTCCAGGCTCTGCTGTTTTATCTCCGCCAATTCCCCGGAACGTTCCAACTGCTCAAAGCCTTGGTCGAACAAGGCCTTCAACTCGAGCCCTTTAGGATTATTGGCGAAGGCAAAATAAACATCTGCCCGCAGCACATCTTCGATAAGAACCAGTCTTCTTGGCTGTTCTAACTGCGCCAACAGTGGCTGCATGTCGGGTTTATAATCGAGCACGGCGTCGATTTTGCCTTCATTCACCTTACGCAGCATCTCCAGCAGGCTGCTGTTTTCCTGATAGAGCATGGGTACCTGGGTCAGGGTAAAAAAGCGATAGGCGATCAAAGCCTGAACCTTTCTATGGGCCAAAGACACCATGCCCTGCCATACACTGGCCAACTCAGGGGTTACTGCGGCATCTATCACCTCGGTTTCTACTTTGTGAGCACTGAAAATCCCCTTGGAGATATCCCCCAAATAAAGTCCCAACACCATGTCCACCTGTTCACGCTCCAGCATGTAGAGGGAGCGGGGAAAGGGAACAAACTGGATTTCCAGTTGCCATTCCGGCTTGGGAAAGACCCTTCGTAACAGTTCAAAATAATAGCCTTCACCATTGGTTTCGGTATAACCGCCCCAACTGGCGGTAGCTATCTGGATCTTGGTCGGTTCGGCAATGGCCGGCCAGACAAACGTCAATAAGGCCAGCAGCAGGCAGCAGATTCGATTCATTTAACTCTCCTGTCTTCCCTTTCAGTGTAGAGTAGCTTTAAGGAAGGTGCGAGCAAGCCCCATGCCTGCCCTGCATAGACTTAAACGCCCAAATACAGAAACTTCCTTAGATAGGTTGGACATTTTTTACACTTCCCTCTTGTCAGCCGGATTATGGGCTCTATAATGTGCGCCCTTTCGGTCGAACCGAAGATGCGGGTTCCCTCACCCCGCCCAGCCAACTAAAAAGGTCACAATATGTTAATGTTAACCAGCGCGCAGCTCAAACGCGCACTGATCCTCTTGGTCAGTTTTCACATCCTGATTATCAGTGCCAGTAACTATCTGGTACAGCTTCCGTTTCAGCTATTCGGCTTCCATACAACCTGGGGCGCCTTCAGCTTTCCTTTTGTCTATCTGGCAACCGATCTAACGGTACGGATATTCGGCCAAGCTGCCGCCCGGCAGATCATCTTCAAGGCCATGCTGCCGGCCTTGTTAATCTCCTATGCCATGGGCGTATTGTTTCATCAAGGTAACTTTCAGGGGCTAAGTGCCCTGTCGGACTTCAATACCTTTATATTCCGTATCGCCTTTGCCAGTTTCGCCGCCTATCTGGTGGGCCAGCTGATGGATATCGCAGTATTTGCCCGAATTCGCCGCCAGTGTGCCTGGTGGGTCGCTCCGGCAGCCTCAACCCTGGTAGGCAACCTGGTGGATACTCTGGTGTTCTTCAGTATCGCCTTCTTCGCCTCCAGCGACCCCTTTATGGCCGCCAACTGGCCGGAAATTGCCGCCGTGGATTACAGCTTTAAACTGTTGGTTAGTCTGGGGCTGTTCCTGCCCGCTTATGGTGTGCTGCTGCGGGTACTACAGGACAAGATCTTGCAGACAGAAAACCAGCAGCAATTCTCCTGATGCATTCAACTGGCCAGACCTGTTATAATTTTGGCCAGTTTTTATCCCGCAATCTGTGACACGTTGCGGCCCGTTGAGAGAATAATGATGTACTCCATTGAAATCAAAGCTATTACTGAAATAGACCAGCAACAGATCGACGAGATCATGGCCTTGAGTGCTCAGATCCCCGAGTTTGATTCCAGCTACCAACAGCAAGAGTTCGAACGTCGGCTGACAGGCAATGCCTGTTTGTTGTTGTTGGCCTTTGTGGAAGGTGAATTGGCGGGATTCAAGCTGGGTTATGCTCTGGACGAGCAGTGTTTTTACAGTTGGTTAGGCGGAGTATTACCTGATTATCGCAGCCTGGGGCTGGCGCGCAGCATGCTGGAAGCGCAGGAGCGTTGGGCCACTCAAGCCGGTTACAAGCAGATCCAGGTCAAGACCCGCAATCAGTTCCGTTCTATGCTGAATATGCTGATCAGCCATAAGTATCAGGTGGTGGACTTCCGCGCCGAGCCTGGACATATTGCCGACAACCGTCTCTATCTTGAAAAGAGCATGTTCTAAGGAAGTCTTGCAAAGGACTTGGGCCATTTGCTGCAAACCACGCCTTGCCTCCAAGCCTGTTAGCCGACGCAGAACATAGATGGGGCTTGTTCGCACCTTACCTAAAAAAAGAGCACGCCAAATGGCGTACTCACAAAGACTGCAGGGAAGCAGTTCTTAAAACGCTTTGCTGATACCTATCACTAACCTGTCATCGAAGATCTCAGTCTGGGTACCATAAACCTTGTGATCTGATTCAACCGTACTGCCGTGGTAGCGCAGATCCAGGTTGAAACCATAGAACTCCTTACTGACCCCCAGATTCCAATGTCCCCATCCTTCGGCACCATTGCCGCTCAGGTCTTGATAACCGACAGAACCGGAAACCTTGATACCATTCTCGAAACTATAACTTGGGTGCAGCGCATAGTTGACTCCGTGCCAACCATCGACACCGAACCAGTCATCCACAGTCGGCGTCACTTCCAGTTGCAGATGGGCCCGACCGAAAGACTTGCCGAGTTTCAGCCACAGCTCTGTGTAGTTGGAGTAGGACGCGCCTGGATAGAGATAAGAGAACAACATGACATCATAGGTGAAACCTGAATCACCCAACTCACCACTCTTGCCGATGAAAGGCGCAGTGACTATCTCAAGATTGGGGTCGGCAAACTTGATGTTCGAGGCAAATACCCCGGCGTACCAACCGGCATCATGGTTCCAGCTGAATGTGCCCTGGACTACAGGCACATCGCCATCCAGGGTTTCCGATTCGCCACGGAACACATAGTCAGAGGCAAAGGTCAGATTGCCGGCAAAACTGCCACCGGCGAAACGGGGAGCTTCGTCTGCCAGCACCATTGAACTGCTGCACAGCAGCAAACTTGATAAAAACAGCTTATGAGTTGGGTTCATCTTTATCCACCAGAGCATGATTATTGTTAGCCCGGATAGTAAGAAGAAGTTATGAACAGGGTTATCTAGGTTAATGAACCGTGAAGGAATAAATGTGAACAATTATGAATGACTGCGACGGAGCCGCAGTCATGGCGACTTACTCGAAGCCTTCTGGACGCTTCACATACTCGGGGATCTCCAGCAACATGTTACCCCAGTAACCGAACAAGGCCTGATAGATAAAATCTATAAAAATTATGTATTTACGAGGCAAGTAGGCCCGTTTTGGATAAGACAGCAACAAGGTGTTGTGTTCCATGGGAAAGTCTTCCAGCACAGCCACCAACTCTCCCTTTTGCAAGGCCTCATCGGCAATCATCGGCGGCAGACAAGTGATCCCCAAGCCGGCAATGGCCGCTTCCCGGGCTAAAGTGATATTATTGACCTTAAGCTGCACCTCAGGGGTGATCACCTGCCATTCATTACCATCAAAAATCTTCCAGCAACCGTCATTGATAAGCTGGATCCCGCCCTGCTCTATGCCCTTGTGGTGCCAAAGATCATCCGGGGACTGAGGAGTACCATGACGCTTAAGGTAATCAGGGCTTGCCATCAAGGTGGTGCTGGTCTTCACCAGTTGATAATGCTGCAGACGTGAGTCTTCGATGCCGCACAGGTGAAACAGTATGTCTATCCCTTCTTCAACCATATCCACCTTGCGATTAGTCAGCTCAGCTTCTATGGTAATATCCGGGTATGCTTCAAGAAAACGAGCAAATACCGGGCCGAGGAATAACTGCCCCATCTCAATCGGGCAGACTACTCTCAGATTGCCCTTGACCCGCTGTTGATTGGCACTGAGCTGCGCCTCGGCATTTTCCAGATCCACCAAAATCTTGGTGATCTTGTTGTAATACTCAGCGCCGGCCTCGGTTAACCTCAATGCCCTGGTGGTTCTGAACAGTAGCTGAACACCGGTCGCCTTTTCCAACTCTGCGACTTTGCGACTGACGGTAGTCTTGGTTAGCCCCAACGCCTTGGCCGCGCCGGTAAAGCTGCCTTGTTCAACAACTTGAGCAAATATTTGTACCCTGTTTAGATCCATTTATTGTTGCACCTGTGGGACAGTGGGTTTATTTCTATATGACTAATCAAATTATCGTGACAGTAGTAGAATACTCGCCTCGCGGTGGAGGATCCAGCATGGTGCAGAGAAATTTCTGCAGTTTAGCCTTGGGTCACCCAACCATAAAACGCTTGCAGCAGTTGGGAAAGCTGTCTTTGCCTCCAAGACAAAACAGAATATCTCCCATACAGGCAAAAACGAGATTTGGATACATAAGTTGTTGAATTCATAAATCTCACAACTAAATGTAAATAAATGGCAATAGTGTCGTTTATTGATTAAAAAATTTTCATTCATTTACACTTTTCGCTTATCCTGTAGCTTGTTGATACAGGATGCTTGTGCGATAAATATGGGTTCGAAAATTTTGCTGGCGAACTGCGCCAGGAAGCCTGTCGTACGAGACATTTTCCCTTCCCGGCAAGCAGATACTGATTAGGAGTTATCATGCGGCATGTATTAAAAGTTGCCTCAGTTGTAAGTATGGCGTTATGGGTGACGGCCTGTGGGTCGGAAGCTGAAAAAGCCACAAGCAATCAGGCGGCCCCCGCTATGGAAGTCAGTGTCCTGGAAGTCAAGTCGGCTCCGCAGGCACTGCAAGTGCAACTGCCTGGGCGCAGCATAGCTTTCCTTGAAGCCGAAGTTCGGCCTCAGGTCAACGGCATCATTCTGAAACGCAGCTTTACCGAAGGCGGCGATGTGAAACAGGGTGAGTCACTGTATCAAATTGACCCTTCCACCTATAAGGCATCTCTACAGAGCGCCAAGGCGGATCTGGCCCGCGCCGAAGCGTCTCTGGCATCGGCCAAGGCAACTCAGGCCCGTTATCAGGAACTGGTCAAAACCAAATACATAAGTAAAGAAGAGTACGATAAGGCAGATGCTTCCTATAAAGAAGCACTGGCAGCGGTGGAAGTGGCCAAGGCGGCCATCAATACCGCGACCATTAACGTCAACTATACCGAAGTACAGGCGCCTATCTCAGGTCGTATCGGTAAATCCAGCGTCACGGCCGGTGCTCTGGTGACCGCCAACCAGCCTCAGCCACTGGCGACCATCCAACAACTGGATCCCATTAATGTGGATATAGTGCAGTCCAGTACCCAGATGCTGCGTCTCAAGAGCATGTTGAAGGCCGGTAAACTGCAGGCTTCCGATGATGCCGAAGTGACTCTGCTACTGGAAGATGGCTCTACTTATGATCACAAGGGTCGCTTACAATTTGCCGAAGTCAGTGTCGATCAGAGCACAGGTTCTGTGACGCTGAGAGCCGAGTTCCCTAACCCGGAACATACGCTGCTGCCTGGTATGTATGTGCGCGCCATCCTCAACACAGGTGTCGATCCTCAAGCGATTCTGGTACCGCAAAAAGCCATTACCCGTAGTCCCAAGGGTGAGGCTGTAGCCATGTTGGTGAATGGCGAAAACAAGGTAGAAGCTCGGGTGATCAAGACTGCCGATGTCATCAATCACCAGTGGCGGGTAACAGAAGGACTCAAGCCAGGTGACAAACTGATTGTCGAAGGGCTGCAAAAAATCCGTCCCGGCATGCCTGTGACGGCTAAACCCATGACAGCAAACCAGCAATAACAGGGCGGAAGTTATGGCACGTTTCTTTATCGATCGCCCCATCTTCGCATGGGTGATCGCGATTATTATCATGCTGGCGGGTGTCCTGGCCATTAAGGCCCTGCCGGTTTCCCAGTACCCGGATATTGCGCCACCAACCATTGTGGTCGCTGCCAACTATCCAGGTGCGTCGGCCAAAACTGTTGAAGATTCTGTGACCCAGGTGATTGAACAGCGTATGACAGGTCTCGACCATCTGCGCTATATCAAGTCCACCAGTGACAGCTTCGGTAACGCCGAAATCACTCTGACCTTTAACGCCGAGGCGGATCCCGACATCGCCCAGGTTCAGGTACAGAACAAGCTGCAGGCCGCCATGGCTTTGCTGCCTCAAGAAGTAACGGCTCAAGGTGTAAGGGTTAACAAATCCAGCTCCGGCTTCCTGATGGTAGTCGCCTTTATTTCAGATGACGGCTCCATGACCAAGGCCGACCTCGCCGACTACGTGGGTTCCAACGTTCAGGATCCCATGAGTCGTGTACCCGGTGTGGGTGAAACCACCCTGTTCGGCGCCCAGTACTCAATGCGTATCTGGGTCGACCCACTGAAGCTGACTAACTACAACCTAACCACTCTGGATGTAATCGCTGCGATTAAAGAACAGAATGCTCAGGTTTCTGCCGGTCAGTTGGGTGGTGCCCCTGCGGTCCAAGGCCAGGAGTTGAATGCGACTATCTCGGCTCAGAGCCGTCTGCAAACGCCTGAGGAATTCCGCAACATTATCCTCAAGTCGAACCCCTCGGGAGCCAATGTCTATCTGAGTGATGTCGCCAAGGTTGAACTGGGTTCTGAGAGTTATTCCATCGAATCACTCTACAATGGACGCCCTGCCACAGGTCTGGCGATCAAGCTGGCCACTGGTGCCAACGCACTGGATACCGCCGAAGCCGTGCGCGCCAAGGTAGAAGAGATGCGTCCCTTCTTCCCGGCCAGCATGCAGGTGGTGTATCCCTATGACACGACACCCTTCGTAAAGAACTCCATCGAAGGTGTGGTTCATACTCTGCTGGAAGCCGTGGTACTGGTGTTCGTCATCATGTATCTGTTCCTGCAAAACTTCCGTGCCACCTTGATCCCAACGATTGCGGTACCGGTAGTATTGCTGGGTACCTTCGCCATCCTGTCATTCACCGGATTTTCGATTAACACCCTGACCATGTTCGCCATGGTACTGGCCATCGGCCTCTTGGTGGATGATGCCATCGTGGTGGTGGAAAACGTTGAGCGGGTGATGTCCGAAGAGGGGCTCAGCCCCAAGGAAGCAACCAAGAAATCCATGGGCCAGATCACCGGTGCACTGGTAGGTATCGGTCTGACACTGTCAGCAGTGTTTGTACCTATGGCCTTCATGTCCGGCTCTACCGGGGTTATTTACCGTCAGTTCTCCATCACTATCGTATCGGCGATGGCCTTGTCGGTATTGGTGGCCATCATTCTGACTCCGGCACTTTGTGCCACTATGCTTAAGCCACTGAAGAAGGGGCATACCCATGCCGAAACCGGCTTCTTCGGCTGGTTTAACCGTAACTTCGATCGCATGACTGGCAAGTACGAAAGTACTGTTGCTAGCATCATCAAACGTTCAGTACGTATGAGCGCCGTCTATCTGGCACTGGTTGTGGCCGTAGGCTGGATCTTTATCCGCATGCCAACCGCCTTCTTGCCGGACGAAGATCAGGGCATGCTGTTTACCCAGACCATACTGCCAACCAACGCCACTCAAGAAAGTACCATGAAGGTACTGGAAAAGGTCTCGGATCAATTCCTGGCAGACGAAAACGTCAAATCGGTTCTGAGTGTGGCGGGCTTCAGTTTCGCCGGTCAGGGGCAGAACATGGGTATCGCCTTCGTCGGGCTGAAAGACTGGTCTGAACGTACGGCTCCAGGCAGTGATGTTCAGGCGGTTGCCGGCCGCGCCATGGCGGTGTTCAGCCAGATGAAAGAAGCCTTCGTGTTTGCCTTCGTACCACCTGCAGTAATTGAGCTGGGTACGGCCAACGGTTTTGACCTCTTCCTGCAGGACAAGAATGGTCAAGGACACGAAAAACTGGTTCAGGCCCGTAACCAACTGCTGGGCATGGCGGCTCAAAATCCCAACCTGGTGGGTGTACGCCCCAATGGTCAGGAAGATGCGCCCATGTATCAGCTGCATATAGATCATGCCAAGCTGCGGGCACTGAGTGTCAACATAGGTGATGTCAACAACGTGCTTTCTGCCGCTTGGGGTGGCTCCTATGTCAACGACTTCATCGACCGTGGTAGGGTGAAGAAGGTTTATGTTCAGGCCGATGCCAAATACCGGATGCAACCTGAAGATCTGGACTCCTGGTATGTGCGTAACACCCAGGGAGACATGGTGCCCTTCTCAGCCTTTGCCACCGGCAGCTGGGAGTATGGTTCACCGCGTCTGGAACGCTTTAACGGTCTACCGGCAATGAACATCCAGGGGGCAACGGTTCCGGGCTTCAGTACCGGTGAAGCGATGAACATCATGGAAGACATGGTTAACCAGCTTCCACCAGGCTTTGGTATCGAATGGAACGGCCTCTCCTACGAGGAACGTCTGTCAGGCAACCAGGCGCCTGCACTCTACGCGCTGTCTATCCTGGTGGTATTCCTGGTATTGGCGGCTCTGTATGAAAGCTGGTCCGTGCCTTTCGCGGTAATTCTGGTGGTGCCTCTGGGTATTATCGGTGCCCTAATCGCCATGAATGGCCGTGGCCTGCCAAACGACGTGTTCTTCCAGGTGGGTCTGTTGACCACTGTGGGTCTGGCGACCAAGAACGCCATTCTGATCGTGGAGTTCGCCAAAGAATACTATGAGCAGGGCTCCAAACTTGTCGATGCCACCCTGCACGCAGTGCGGGTACGTTTGCGGCCAATTCTGATGACCTCGCTGGCATTCGGTCTCGGGGTTGTACCTCTGGCCGTCAGTACAGGTGTGGGTTCAGGCAGTCAGAATGCCATAGGTACCGGGGTACTGGGTGGTATGATCAGCTCAACCTTCCTGGGTATCTTCTTTATCCCACTCTTCTTCGTGGTGGTAGAGCGCATGTTCAGTAAGCGTGAGCGTGAAGAGCGCAAACTGCGAAAACAGGCCAAATAATTCGCCTGTCGCCTCAAAGCCCGGCTGATATGCCGGGCTTTTTGTTGCCTGTTGCAAACCACTTCTATATGGAGCTTCAAAGACTTAACACCTGTTAGGTTCGCATCCGGCCTTAGGACTTGTCATTCCGCCCAAAATGTAAAATTGGTGGGCAACAAAGGGTTAAAGAAGCTGGTCAAGCGCGCCAATAAAGCTTAGGATCTGCACAGAAAACAGCACTTTTTGGAGTAATTCACCTTATGGGTATCAGAGCCATAGTCGTCGACACCGCCGGCACTACGACAGATCTTAACTTTATTCAGGATGTGCTTTTCCCCTATTCGGCCGAGGCATTGCCGGAGTTTTTAGAACGTTATCAAGATAATATTCTGGTAGAAAACTGTATCAGCGACACCAAAGAGATGGCATTGGAACCTGATGCCGATCTGCCGCGAGTAATAGAAATACTCCAACAATGGGTTGCCGAAGATCGCAAAGCCACTCCGTTGAAGACACTGCAGGGTCTGATCTGGAAACAGGGCTATGCCAAGAACGAGTTCACCGGTCACATCTATCCTGACTTCATTGAAGCCATCAAGGAATACAAGGCTCAGGGACTCAGAGTATACAGCTTCTCTTCCGGCTCAGTGGAAGCCCAGAAGCTACTATTCAGCCACAGTGATGGCGGCGATCTGACCGAACTGTTCAACGGTCATTTTGATACCCGCACCGGCGGCAAACTCGACAAGCAAGCCTACTGCAACATTATTAACACCATAAGTCTGAGCCCGAAGCAGATACTGTTTGTCTCGGACATGTTGGACGAACTCAAGGCCGCTGCCGCTGCCGGGCTGATCACCTGTCAGATGGTACGTGAAGCCGGGCAACGCACAGGTGATTTCCGGCAGGTAAAGAGCTTCGCCGAGCTAAAAATTGACTGATAACCGCCTAAGTTAACTGATGAATCAAGGGGAGCCAATGGCTCCCCTTATTGTTTACAACACCTATTCCTTATCCCGGAAAATCAACACCTGTACGGAATGTTGTTCCCCTCTTGAGACAGAGAGGCGCTGTTGTTATCCTGAGCCAACCAAAATAAAACGGTCGTTTAAATATGGAAGATTTTACTCAGCGTTACCCACAACACTCACAAATCCCGGTGGCCTGGGGCGAAATGGATGCCCTGCAACACGTCAACAATGTGGTCTATTTCCGCTACTTTGAGAGCGCCAGAATCGACTTCTTCAACCGCCATTTTCCCTTGGGTGAGATGTACAAACAGGGAATGGGGCCGGTAATAAGCGAAAACCAGGCCAGGTACAAGCGCCCGGTTACCTACCCGGATACCCTGCTGATAGGGGTCAAAATCAGCGATATAGGTGAAGACAGGTTTACCATGCATTACGAGGCGTACAGTAAGGCACAGCGAGCCATTACCACTACAGGTAGCTCTGTCGCCGTCATGTACGATTTCAAGAAAGGCACCAAGGCCAAATTACCGCAGGAATTGCTGGCAGTTCTCAAGGAATACCAAGAATAAAGTTGGTGTTCGAGCGAGTCTCTATTACACTTTTTTCCTATTAATAAACACAATAATAAGAGAAAAGCCCCTCAATGAGACTCTTTCTGCTGCTCTTCATGACTTGCTTTATGTGCTTCCAGGTCAAATCTGCACCCGGAGCCACTTCTTCTCCTGAACAGCAACTGGCCTCGGCCAGCGCTATCTTGGTGGACATGAAAACCGGTGAAATCCTCTATGAGGACAACCCGCAGCAGGTACAACCCATCGCCTCCATCACCAAATTGATGACGGCGCTGGTGACGCTGGATGCCAAGTTACCGCTCAACGAGCGGATTGCCGTGGATGTCAGCCAAACCCAAGTCATGCAAAATGTGGTATCTCGTATCCGTATCGGCAGTGAGCTAAAACGCAAAGAAGCACTGGCGCTGGCATTGATGTCTTCGGAAAATCGAGCTGCCGCGACCCTGGCGCATCACTATCCCGGCGGCTATCCGGCCTTTATCCAGGCGATGAATGCCAAGGCGGAAGAGTTGGGGATGACAGACAGTCACTTTGTTGAACCAACGGGGCTGTCGGAACAAAATGTCTCCAGTGCCAGGGACTTAGTCAAACTGCTGCAAGAGACTAAAAAGTATCCCTTGATAGGCGAGCTGAGCTCGGCCCCCAATCGCAGCGTCACCTTTCGTAAACCCAGATATAACCTGGCGTTTTACAACACTAATCGGCTGGTGAATAAACCAAACTGGCAAATTTCGCTTTCCAAGACGGGTTATACCGATGACGCCGGCCGCTGTCTGGTGATGCTGACCCAAATGGCCAAGCGGGAAGTCGCCTTTGTGGTGCTGGACGCCTTCGGCAAGCTAAGCCATCTGGCCGATGCCAACCGCTTAAAGAAGTGGCTGGAAACCGGCAAAATCAGTCAGGTTCCCCAAGAAGCTCTGGACTATAAACAACAAAAGCAAACAGAGCGTCAATCATTGCTCTCTGCCCGTTAATATTCAAAACCGCCGGTGACCCCGCGCAGATTTTTACTTTTGCGCGGTCGCCCCCATGTCGGTATTTGTTATCATCCCGCCACCTTTTAAAGGCCTTTGGCCTTAGCCGTTACTGAGTCAGGAAGATGCAGTCATTTAAAAAGCACACTCTTATCCCGCTGGATCCCCGGGATCCGCTCTCCATCAGCCAAGCACTGGCTCAATACCGGCAACAACTGCAGCAAAGCACTATTCTGCGTAAAGGGATGTTCGATATCGAATTTGTCGCCGAGACAGACAGCGGCAACCGCCGCCTGCAGATCGATGATCTGCAAGATTCAGGACTGCGCAGCCTGCTGCAGGAAGCCCTGAGCCTGGGCCCGGATGGCGAAGTATTCATGCTGCCGCCACTCATCAGTGACGAGTGTGACCTTTACCTCTCTGAACCTTTGCTGTTCGCCATTGCCATGCAACACCCGCACCTGACCCCCGAACTGCTGGCCACCGCCGAGGCCATGATAGACTTCGCCCGCAGGCACAATGATCTGCAGCGCATGTGGCTGGACGACAGCCGCATTTTCGGGGTCGAGGCCCTGTTTCTGCTGGCCCGGCGCACACCCGAACTGGCCTGGCTATTGGCACGCTTCCTGATCCCCGCCTGGGACAATGTCTACAGCAATGGCTATGAGCAATATATGGCACGGCTGCTCGAGCTCAATGGCTGGAGCCCGGATATGCTGCGGGCCTTTGTCTGGTGCGACAGTGACCATCTGCGCCAGGGCTTCTTCTACAGTGGCGAAACCGGCATTCAGAGTCATCAGCCTCTGGCCGACTTCCTCAAGCAAAATTCACAGCAATATCCTCTGTTCAAACAGCTGTTGAGCGAGCGTTTACTCAATAGCCCGAAACTGCTCGCCGCCGAAGACCGCCCACTCGGCAGAGTCGATGCCGTGCTGCATTTCTTTGTCAGCATGTACCCGATTGAGTTTGCCTGGTTTGAAGTTGAACAGAGCGAGGGGCTGGATACCCTGCTTGAAAGCCAGTTTATCTGCGCCAGCCTCGAAGAGGAGATAAGCGACCTGCGCGCCGCCATAGAGAGCCAGGCCAGTGGCGCGCTGGCCTGTTACAGATGCGGCATAACCGAGAGTGTTGAAACCGACGCAGATGAACAAGAAGGCAGCTATCAGGATGAGGACGATCAGCGGCCGGGCAGGCTGCTGCGTCTGTTAAAGCCATTGGTACTGGCGCAACCCCAAGGCGCGGCATTGTGGCAATATCTGCATGATGGCAGCCAACCCCAGGCGCTGGCGGCTCAGCAACCAATAGCATTAATTCCCGCCTGTAAGGCCAAAGCCCTGGGGCTCTATCACTATATAGTCGACTACTGCGTTACGGCAGAATCCAATCGACATATTGCCGAAGAGCTGAGCAGTATTCTCAGCGATAGCCGTTATGAACTGCTCTATGGTGATGAAGAAGATGTCGAAGCCTTTGCCGATATTTTGCCATCAAAGACTCTACCGCAAAGGCAACAGCAGTATTTACGCCTGCTGGATATCTGGTTCGCTTGGCTTGGTAAACCCGAGCTGGAAGAGATCCGCGAAAACCTGGTCGACGATGAAGGACTGCTCGATGATGTCCAATATCTGCAGCGCTACGGCAACCTCAGTGACACCAGTGAGCAGGCGCTGCTCGAGGCGCAACTGGCTAAACTGCTGCAGCAATGGAACGACAAGCGCCAGGTCTACAACCGCCCCTTGTTGAACAAGACCCTGGCCTTGTTCCGGCAACACCGCCAGCTTGCCACCCCGGATAACTGGCCACTGAGCCAAATGGAGCTCGGCCACTATGTGTTGCTGGCCTTCCTTTGGCAACAGGACTGTCTGGCCGGGTGCCATGACGCCACCAGCCGGGCGCTGAGCGAGAGATTAAACGCTAATAGCCCTTGGGAACTGCTTGCCGGGCAAGTGCTCAAGCAGGCCGCAGACGATGCCAAGCCGCTCAAGGCGTTTATCTGTCGGCCCGAGCCCTCTCTTTGTGAGCTTGAGGCGCTGCAACTGGCACAAGACCAGCTCTATCGAAGAGGGCGTGATGATGTTGGCCGCCAATTGACCCTGGAACCCATCAGTGACTTCCAGCCCAAATACCTATTGTTCGACAAACAAGACGGTTTTCGCCGCGGTGCCATGCTGTGCTATTTCCTGCTGGCCTCGCAGCAGGCTTTCACTCACTCCTCGGCTCAGCCAAATGAGCCGCAAGCCCCGGCTCTCATACTGGCCCGGCGCCTGTGGCAATGGCTGCTGGAACTAGCGCCACTCAAGCTCTTGCATTATGCCGCCATGCCTTACAGTGACGATAATTTCGACCCTGAGTTTGACTCTGATACCGAGCGCCTGGGCTTTGTCAGCAGCATGCAATCACTCGGCGTCAGTGAAGCCTTACTGACAGTGTTTGACTTCCAACTGTCGCTGAGCAGCGGCGATGGCGATAACACACTGCGCGCGCTAGCGCAGCTGAGCCCATTGGCCCAGGCCTCATCGAGCCAGGCAGATCCACTGCTGCAGGCACTGAGACGACTGCCGGATAGAGAGAAGCTCAATGCCTTCGAACTGCTCGAGCTGCAATTCCCAGGGCAAGGCTTTATCCAACACCCTGAGCTGCTGCGGGAGTTGTCACTCTGCCTCGAGTATTTTATTCGCGACAACCTCAAGAGTTGGCAGCGGGTACTGGCTCAAGACTTTGATGATCGCTGCCAGTTGCTGGAGCGGGGCATAACGCAGCCTGTGGTTGCCGCACCGCAACTTGTGGTTTGCGAGCAGGCCCAAGATGACAGATATAACTGGCTCAATGTCAGCCTGATTCGACGTCAGGGTGAAGAGTTGCAGGCATTATTGCTGACCCAAGCGATACCGCCGGAGGGCATGCCCCAAGGTGTTGCGGGCGAGGTGCTGCTGTTTGACGAGAGTGTCAGCGCCGAGGAGATCTTGGCTGCATTCAAGGGCCTATACTCGGTCGATGTCAGGGTCGCCTTGGTCAATGCTCGACTGCAAGCATACCTGAGTGGTGAACTGCCGCTGGCAGCCATGCAAGCCTGCCTGCAACGCCTGTTCGCCATTGATGAGCTGAGTATCTACTCATCCTTCGAGCGTTATGACCTCAAGCAGTGCCTGTGGCTGCTTCCCACCCCAACCCGGCAGCGACTGCTGCAGCTCCTGCTTGGCTACCAATTAGGGTTTGAACTGTTCGATAAGCAACTATTGCGGGCCTTTATGGCCGACAAGGTGCGCCGCGGCGACTGGCCAGCAACGCGATACATAGACAGGAGATACCAGGACAGCGATGAGCTGCAGGAAGCCGCGCTGAGCTGGCTGCTGCAAACCTTGGAGCCGCTGCGGCTTGAGCCGATGAAACTGCTGCGTTTTTGCCTAGGCAAGGGGGAATATGAGGCTCCCTGTGACTGGCTAGTCGCTCAACTGAGAAACGGCACGCTGAAGCCCCTTATTACTCAGTTGACTGTCAATGAGAAAATCGAGCTGATCGATTGCCTGGAAGGCGACTATCCCGACGCGGCCGAGTTGCTCTCGGCGCTAGCCAACGATGACTCCCGTCGGGTCAGAGATGCCATGGCAGAGCTTGCCTAACCGCCGCCGATTTGGGTAAGGCAAGGGGTTTGGCGGGCTACATAGGCTATGGACCACATAGACGCCTAGCAGCAGGGGCACGCCTTTTAGGCTGTCTATGCTGCCCGCTTCAGCGCACCAGCCAGTCCAGAAATTGCCATAGCAAGACATTCATCTCCTGAGTCTCGGCCTGGCGCAGTACATCAGGTGGCTGCACCCAAGGATGGGGCTGACTAAACTCGGCGGTACTGTGACTGATAAGCGCCTCTATCGCCTCGGCGTCAAATTCCAGATGGCACTGAAAGCCGTACACTCTGGCACCATATTCCACTATCTGCCTCGGACATACCTCACTGAATGCCAACACCTTGCTATCGGCCGTCAGCCCAGGCATATCATGGTGCCAATGCCCCAGAGTGACACTGTCGCCGAAGCTTTCCAGGCCTGGATGCACCCTGCCGGCCGCGGTTAAGGTCACGGGAAAGAAGCCTATCTCAACCTCTGGGCTGGGTTCGAAAGAAGCACCGAGCGCCTCGCCAATCAGCTGTGCTCCCAAACAGATACCCAACACAGCCACCTGCCCGGCAATGGCTCTGGCTATCAAGGCCTGTTCCGCCCGGGCATCAAAATAGTGGCACTCGGCAATGCCGGTTGCCGGTGACTGTGGGCCTCCGAGCACAACCAATAAACCTACGCCTTGGAGGCTCTGCGGCAAGGATTCACCAAGCCAGAGGCGGGTATAGCTGGCTTCATAGCCGCGCGCGCGACACCAGTTCGCCAAAACCCCCGGCCCTTCGAAAGACTCATGTTGAATAAAATGTACCTTCACCTGTCGCTCCCGCGTTTGTTGTTCAGTTGGCCGTCATGTTAGCCTTGACAGCAGACCGATAGATATCGACATAAAGACAGATAACATTGCCAAACCGCCAAGCTATTTCCCCAACAGATACCCTAGCTTCAGAAGCACGGTTCGATGCCAACGGGCTGATAGCGGCTTATCCCGACGCCCGGGTGCTCAGCAAAGTGCTGTGGATGCCCAGAGGGCATGTCGATAGCTGGCACAGCCACAACTGGCATCAGTTGGTGTTTCCGGCAAGCGGCCTGTTACAGACTCAGGTCAGGGATACCCGCTTTATACTGCCCCATAACGGCGCCCTGTTTATTCCGGCAACCCAGGAGCATGAGTCCAGAGTCCTGGTGGATACCCAGTTCATAGGTCTCTACCTGGATCCCGCATATAGCCAGGGCTTTCCCACTCAGGCCAAACCCTTGGCAGTATCTCCCTTTCTAAGGGAATTGCTGCTGCATCTGACACAAGCACCCAGCCCGCAAGCCTCAGACGCAAGGTTGAGGTTATTGGCGGTTCTCAAGGATGAGGTGATCCAGGCGGCGCCCTATCGTTTGGGGTTACTGCTGCCAAAAGACAAACGTCTGCTGCGGATTTTTGATGAACAAGTTGCCAGGCCGGCATTGGAAATGACTCTGGCCCAATGGGCCGAGCGGGTGGGCGCATCCGAGCGCACTCTTTCCCGGCTGTTTGCCCGGGAACTGGGTTGCAGCTATCCACTCTGGCGCCAGCACCTACGTTTGTTGAGTTCGCTGACGCAGTTGGAGCAAGGTGAAACAGTGCAACAGGTGGCATTTCAGGCGGGCTATCAGTCCGATTCTGCCTTTATCTGTGCCTTCAAAGGTCTCTTTGACCAGACACCTCACCAATACCGTAGCCAGAATAGGCCAACGTAGAAGACGCTGGCTTAATCTGTACTTGGAAAACGCCGACTCACTCCCGCAGCAAAGGCTGCAGACGCTGACGGATCTCATCAGGAATAGGTCGACTCTGCTCACAGCTGTAGTCGTAGTGCACCAGGGTGGTCTTGGCTTCGGCGGTCAGCAGCTCTCCCTGCCAACTCTGCTGCAATACTTCGAACGAGCTGTTGCCTATGCGGCTGACCGAGGTCAATACTCTGACTGTCTTACCGTAATAGGTGGGCGCCTTAAAGGCGATGGTGAATCCGGCCACTATCAGGTTCCAGTTGGTCAGATCCAGACCTGGGTTGAAGATTTCGAACACAGGCTCTCTGGCGGCTTCAAACCACACGGGCAGCACAGTGTTATTGATATGGCCCAGGCCATCGGTTTCATTGAATCTGGGTTGAATATCCAGGCTTAACGCTTCCATAGGGTATCCTATTGTTATTATTGTTGATTAAAACTCGCACTTGTCTTTGCCAGCCTTCAGCTTACCATTCATGGCACCTGGCTCAACCATCTTGCCGGTCGCCGTCATCCACTTGAGGTGTCCACGGGGGGTGTAAGCCAGTTCAGAGGCGAGTGAAAATGATGAGAACATCAGGAGAAACAAGCCTGTGAGCCAGCCCTGTTGGAATAGTCCTTCCATATACTGCTTCCTTGAGAAATGGCCTTGGCAACAAGGTCAATCTTGGGCGCCAATACTACAACAGCCAAGATTGAACCTGAAGGAATCAGGATATTAAAAAGGCTACCCAGGCAGCCTTCTTCGGACTTAACCGCCATACATGGCGTTAATTTCACGGGAATACTTGTGATAGATCATCTTACGTCTGAGCTTGAGGGTCGGGGTGATTAAACCCGCCTCCATAGAGAAGGCCTCAGGCAACAGGGTAAACTTTTTAATCTGCTCAAAACCCGCCAGTTCCTGTTGCAGGTGTTTGAGCCGTTCTTCAAAATGCTCCACCACATGGCTGTGACGTATCAACTCCAGCGGCGACTCATAACGGATCCCCTTCTGTCTGGCCCAAACCTCCAGAGCTTCAAAGGCAGGAACGATTAGTGCCGTCACATAGTTACGGGCATCGGCGACTACCGCCACCTGTTCGATGAAGGGGCAGCAACCTACTTTGCCTTCGACCCGCTGTGGCGCAATATACTTGCCATTGGAGGTCTTCATCAGCTCTTTGATCCTGTCGGTGATAAACAGATTACCCTGTTCATCCAGGTAACCGGCATCCCCAGTCTTGAGCCAACCATCCTCGAAGGCTTCGGCGGTGTCTTCGGGACGGTTAAAATAACCGCGCATCACGGTATCGCCGCGAACCAAAATCTCATTCTCGGCCCCGAGACGAATTTCCACTTCGGGCATACAGCGACCATTGGAACCTGTCACCCTATTGTCCAATGTATTACAGGTGACGGTTGCCGTGGTTTCTGTCATACCGTAACCACAAAGTACCGGCAGGTTAATGGCAGCAAAGAATGCACTCACTTTAGCATCCAAGGCGGCACCACCACAGGGCATCAACCGCAGACGACCGCCAAGAGCCGCTCTGAGCCGGCGATAAACCAACTTGTCAGCCAAATACCACTGCAATGACAATTTTTTACTGGGTTGAGCCCGGCCCTGCATCACTTCAAACTGGCGCTCGCCCACAGCCAGTGCCCAAGCAAACAACTTGCGATTGCCATTCCCGGCCCGGGTCACTTTATCCTGTACTGCGCTGTAAACCTTCTCCAGGAATCTGGGCACCACACACAAGGTGTGAGGACGCACGGCGGCAATGGCTTCCTTTACCCTATGAGTGTCAGCCAGGTAGACATTTCTGCCACCACGACTGAGTACATAGAAGGTCCAACCGCGCTCATAAACATGGCTCAGAGGCAGGAATACCAAGGAAACCTGATCCGCTTCAAAGGGGATCAATTGGAAATGTTGGCGCATAGCCGAAGCAAAGTTACGTTGATCCAGCATCACCCCCTTGGGATCGCCGGTGGTGCCTGAGGTGTAGATCAGAGTCAGCAGGTCATCCAGAGTGGCATTCTGTTCACGGACAGCCAACTCAGTGCGTGCTTCTTCGGATACAACTTGGTTCAGTAATACATCCAGATGATGATGATGCAGTTTTTCCAAAGTAACATGTTTGTCAAACACCACCACAAGTTCCAATGTCGGACACATTGCTTCTAACTGACAAGCCAGTCGATACTGTGCCTTATTGGCCACAAATAAAACTTTTGCGCCGGCATCATTGATGATATAGGCAGCTTGCTTCAGGGTGGAGGTAGGGTAAACCGGCACCACAACGCCACGGGCACGAACGACGCCGACATCGGCGCAAGTCCACTGCGGGCAGTTATGGGACAGGATCACGGCGCGATCCTGAACCTCAAAGCCATTGGCAATCAGGATTCCGGCAATAGCCGCACTGATGCGGTCAAATTCGTTCCAGCTGACCTTATCCCAAGGCGCAGCTATTTCGAAGCCTTCCAGGGCGATATCCTCTGCACGCGCTTCAAGCTGCTGACGCAAGAGATGGGTGATTCTGTACTGCTCTAGAGACATAACTCGGTTTACCTTTTTAGCTTACAGCTGTTCCGCTTTTTGCGATTCTACCCCAAGGCTCAAGTAAACATAAGAGCTTTTGCTCTAGTTTCGTACAGTATCACGCTTCCCCCATAGAGATCAGACCAGTTGTGGTATCAAGGTTCAACGACTCCTGTACGCCATAATCTGCGGCTACAACGATGAAACACTACTAGCGCCAATACCAGCATAATCAGGTCAAGGCTCAGCCAAACAACGCTGCCCGAACCTTGTTGTAACCCCCGTGCCAGGCCGGAACTCCAAGTAGAATTGACAATAAACAGCAGCATGACGCCAGCCAGATAGCCTTTCTGGTGGCTGATACTTCCCAGCGCCAGGAGCAGCGCCGAGCCCCAGAGAGCCGCCAGCAATTGGTGCACTCCAGCTAAGCCTTGGGTTTCGCCGACGAACCAATCCAACATCAGGATCAAGGTTAACATCAGCCCCAACAACGCCAGCAATCGGGTTTGACCGCGGGCAAATGCGGCCGTCAACCCAGCAAGTCCAGTATGCCCGGGCAGCAACAGCAATAACTCAGCCCCTCGCCAGCGTTGCAGCCGACTCCAGTGCACCAGGGAGCAGATGAGCATGGCTAACTGGCCAGCGATATAAATCACCGGCAATTGTTTATGCCAACCTAAATTAACAAGTATCAACAGCAGACTGCTGCCCGGCAGCAGGATCAGCAACCAGCTCAAGGTGGGGCCGATGAAAAAATTGACCGGATGCAGCCAGGCTTCCAACCTCAGCAGCGGCGGCCATATCCCCAGCCTTGGGCCTAAAACCCAACCCGCCTCCAGCCCATTGAGATAGATGCTACGCGCCTGTGGGTGCCAGCAAAGCAAGCGTAACTGTCTGGCGAGCATGACCAATAACACTGTCGTTGCCAACCACCAGCTCCAGGCGGGTAAAAGACGGGCAATGGACTCGCTGATTGGCAAGACCAAGAACAGCAGTACCGACCAGTAAAAACACTTGGGATAGCGCAAACATGCCAGTACAAACGCCAGCCCCAGACTCCAGGCAACACCTTGAATAGCCAAATTCGCAGGTGAAATCGCCAAACAAATAAGCTGAACCAGTATCGCCAGCACTGTGGCCTGCAGCAGTAGCGCCTTTTTAAAACCCGGCACCAATACCAGCCATTCACAGGCGGCCAGACGATTGGATTGCCAGGCAAAGGCGGCACATCCAGAAAGAATTGCCATTGCCTGGAACATCCCGGTCTTGTCGCTATCCCCACTCAACTGTATCACCAGGGCCAAAAACAAGCCCAGTCCGGCCGTTATCAGGAAGCTGACACTGCCGATATCTTTAAGCCATAAGGCAGGGAAAAAAGCCAGCCTCATGGATGCAGCTCCATAAACAGCTGCTCCAGATTCAGGCGGCGGGCATCTATCATGCCGGGCAAGGCCTGCCCCCGATAACCATCCACCACACAGCCGGCACGGGTTGTCGCCAACAGCCGCATGGATTCAGGCAACTGGATGTCACTGTCTGCAGCGAACTTCAGCAAACGCACCTCCTCCCTGAGCGCATCTATCTCCTTAAACAGCAGTAATTCCCCTGCTTTCAGCAACGCCAGATGACTGGCGACCCGTTCCAGATCTGAAGTGATATGTGATGAAAACAGTACGGCGGAACCTGATTCCAACGCCAGCTCGAACAGATCAGCCATAAAACGACGTCTGGCAACGGGATCCAGACTGGCCACAGGCTCATCCAACACCAGCAACTGAGGTCGATAGGCCATTGCCATAATGAGCGCCAGAGACTGACGTTGTCCCCCTGAAAGCCGTTGCACCTGAGCTTTGAGATCCAGACCGAAACGCTGCAACCATTGTTGCTGCAACTCCATGTCCCACTGAGGATAGAAACTGCTGTGCATGGCCAGCGCCCGCTCGACACTGAACCCCTCATAGCCGAAGGGCTGCTGCGGCACATAGCCCAAACGCTGCTTATGGCCTGAATCCAGCTGCTGCGGCGCCTGTCCCAGAGTCGTCACCAGGCCACTGTCACAGGGAATTATCCCAAGCGCAATACGCATCAGGGTCGATTTACCGGCGCCATTGGCACCAAGCAGCCCTACCACCATCCCTGGCTCCAACTGCAGATCTACCGCGGTTAACACAGATTTGCCGTCGAAGCTCTTGTCGACCTTAGTGAAACACAATAATGACCCGGCTGGCTGTTCCATACTTTTTCCCTGTTATTCCTTGGTTTGGGGCCAATATTTGACTACCAGCTGCTGCAGCCCCTGCTGCGACAACCCCAACTGTTGCGCCGTCACCAACAAGTCTTCAAGCTGCGGCGTTATTATGGCCTCGGCCGATAGACTCTGATGAGCCTGACGCAGGGCTACCCGGGTTGCCTGGCCGCGTCGCCGCTCCAGCCATCCCTGCTCCACCAACTGCTGCACCGCCCTGGAAACTGTCATGGGGTTTACAGCCAGATGCTCAGCCATCTGCCGCACCGAGGGCAATACGGTTTCCTCGGGCAGCTGACCGCCGACGATCAGATGAATAATCTGCTCGCTCAATTGGCGGTAGATGGGGTCGCCGCTGCTGGGGTTGACATTCAATAGTTCTAACATTAGCCTTGAAACACTGTATTAATACATTGATACAGTAGTTAAACTAACACAATCCGGCAGGAATGCCAAAAAGGGACACAAGCATGAAGCAAAGGAACTTTGGCCAACAATACTGGCCTGCCGTAACCAGCATGCTGTTGTTGGCACTGGGGCTCTGTTGGACGCCGCTGAGTCAGGCACAGACAGCTTCCGAAAGCACGGGCTGTTATATCGACGGTCTATCTGAGCGTCTGCGTTGCGGCACAATTCGAGTCGCGGAGGATCCGCAAAAACCCGATGGCCGCCAGTTGGCAATCCACTATGCCGTCTTGCCGGCCATCAAGAATACCGCCCCCGATGAAGCCGTATTGGCCATTTCAGGTGGGCCGGGACAGTCGGCCATCGAAAATGCCGCCACCTTCAACCTGATCTTAAGCAAAGTGCGTCAAAACCGGGACATATTGCTGATAGATCAGCGCGGCACCGGCCAGTCCAACGCCCTTGAATGTGCAGCGTTGGATTTGGAACAAACCCTGGCCTATAACGACGAAGCACTGGATGTCGAACAGGAAACCCGTAACTGCCTGAGCAAGTTGGATGCCGATATCAGCCAATACGGCAGCGAGCAAGCATTGCACGACTTCGAAGCGGTTCGCCGGCATCTGGGTTATCAGAAACTGCACCTTTATGGCATCTCCTACGGCAGCCGTATGGCCCAGCTCTATATGCGCCACTATCCAGAGGTACTCAAAACAGTGACCCTGGATGGCGTCGTACCTATGCAGCAGAGTGTGCTGGCCATAGGCGCCGCCATTGGCCGGGCCCAGGATCTGCTGCTGAGCGATTGTGAACAGGACGCTTTGTGCGCTCAAACCTACCCACAGTTGCGTCAGGAACTGAACCAACTGGCCGAGCGCCTGGGGCAACATGCGGTGATGAAGAAGGTGCCTCATCCGGTAACCGGCGATATCGCCATGCTGACCCTGACCCGTAGCAAGCTGCTCGGCAGCCTGAGAATGGCGCTCTACAGCCCCTCGGTCAGAGCCTTGCTGCCCTACGCCATCCACCGAGCGGCAATGGAGGAATACCAACCCCTGCTGGGGCTGATGGCTCTCAGTGTCGATAGCACAGGTATCGCCATGGGCATGCACGCCGCCGTGGTTTGCGGTGAAGATTGGCCCAGATTGACCGCCGCCGAGCGTCAACAGGCCGAGGCCAGCGTCATAGGCAAAGAGATGCTCAGCAGCCTGGACAGAAGCTGCCCTATCTGGAATGTCCCTGCCGCGGCGGCCACCTTTGCCGAGCCGATAACCAGCGATATCCCCACCCTGCTGCTTTCCGGAGCCAAGGACCCCGCCACGCCGCCATCCTGGGGCGAGCTGGCCATGGCCCAGTTGAGCAACGCCAGACACTTGATTTCCCCCTATGCCACCCATGGTGTCGCCGCCCAGTCCTGCGCCAATGAGCTGATCGCCGAGCTGGTCAAGGGCACGGCGCCGGACAAGTTGGACGGCGAGTGTCTTAACAAAGATGTGCGTCGCAGTTTCTATCTCAACGCCAGCACAGTGGAAGCCATTCCAGGAGGAACAAAATGATCAAGGTGACCAATCTGAGTAAGCGCATTGGCAAGGTTCAAGCCCTGGATGGCCTGAGTTTCAGCGCCGAAGATGGCATGATTACCGGCC
Organism: Shewanella indica; assembly: GCF_033842865.1. NCBI lineage: Bacteria > Pseudomonadati > Pseudomonadota > Gammaproteobacteria > Alteromonadales > Shewanellaceae > Shewanella > Shewanella indica. Next base: position 1,658,265 of record NZ_JAWXXR010000001.1, on the reverse strand, counting down.
TGCTCGGCCCCAATGGCGCAGGCAAGACTACCTGCCTGCGCACTGTGTTTGGCCTGTTGAAACCGGACGAAGGCATAGCCGAAGTCGACGGCATAGATGTCGGTCGCAATCCGCTGGCGGCCAAGCAGCAACTGGGGTTGTTTCCGGATCCCTTCGGCCTCTATGAACGCCTGAGTCCGAGGGAATATATTCGTTTCTTCGCCGAACTCAGCGGCATGCCGAGCAAGGCCGCCAAGCAGGCGACTGCCGATGTGCTCGGCAAACTCAAGATGGACGATATTGCCGACCGCCACTGCAAGGGCTTTTCCCAGGGGCAGCGGATGAAGACGGCACTGGCTCAGGCCATAGTGCATCAACCTACCAATATTATTCTCGACGAACCCACCCGCGGGCTGGATGTGATGAGCACCCGGGTTCTGCGGGAGCTGCTGTTGGATCTCAAACGCCAGGGCCACTGTGTGTTGTTCTCCAGCCATGTGATGCAGGAGGTCGCCGCCCTCTGTGACAAGGTGATAGTCATGACCCAGGGACGCGTGGTGGCCGTTGGCAGCCCGGCCGATCTATGCCGTCAAACCGGTAAGGAGTCATTGGAAGATGCCTTTATACAACTGATAGGCACGGATGAGGGGATAGCCGCATGATGAGTCGACTCTTGACACTGGTTCGCAAGGAACTGCTGGATGCCGCCCGCGACAAGCGTTCTGTAATGGCAGGTCTCTACTATGCCATAGGCACGCCGTTGATCATGTGCGGTCTGTTTGTGGTGCTGATTGGTCAGCTCTCCAGCCCGGATGATCTGCAAATTCGCATAGACAACGCCGAACAGGCGCCGGATCTGGTGCGCTATCTCGGCCAGAAGGGGATAAATCAGGACAGCGGCGAGCAGGCAGGCGCTCTGATACTGCAGATAAGCGAGCAATATCGGGCGCAGATGGCCAAAGGCGAAAGGGCCGAGGTGATCCTGATAGCCGACAACTCGGATGAAAAGCTGCAGAAATCGATTCGCCGTCTGGAGCGGGCGCTGCAGGGTTATTCCTCCGAAATGGGCAGCCTGCGCCTACTGGCCCGCGGTATAGATCCCAGGATAATGCAGCCGATTAAGGTGCAACTGCAGGATCAGGCCACGCCCGACTCCAAGGGCGGAATGATCCTCGGGATCGCCATTTTCACCATGATCTACTCGGTATTTATTTCCGGGATGAATCTGGCGATAGATACCAGTGCCGGCGAACGTGAACGCAACTCATTGGCGCTGCTGCTGAGTCACCCTGTCACCCCGAGGCAATTGGTGATCTCCAAACTGCTGGCGGTAACTGTGTTTGCCATGCTGGGCTTGATCCTGATTTTGCTGATCTCCAAGTTTGCCTATCCCATGGTGCCTTGGCAGGAGCTCGGCTTCAGCATCAGCATCAGCGCCGAGTTTATTGCCCTGATGCTGTTGATAGGCTTGCCGGTCGCCCTGCTGGCCGCCAGCATGCAGCTGTTTGTGTCCTTCCTGGCCAAGACCTTCAAGGAAGCCCAGTCCTATCTGACCATAGTACTGTTCGTGCCCTTGGCCCTGGCAATGACCGCCAGCTACGACATAGCGCCGGACACCTTGCAGTGGTTGCCGGTCTCGGGGCAGCAACAGGCACTGATGGCTTTTATCAAGGGTAAGGAGTTGCCGCTGCTGCAGCTATTGGTATCCAGCTTGCTGACGTTGGCCATCGCCGCCGCCCTGGTGCTGGGACTGGAACGCTCACTCAAGAGCGAAAAGGTGGTGTTCGGCCTCTGATTCCCTCCCAAGCCGCAAAAGAAAAGGCAAGCCGAGATTCAATATTGGCTTGCCTTTCGATTGCCGAACCCCCGAAACCCGTCCCCCGAAACCCAAGGGTATCGGCCGGGTAAAAACCGGGTTGGCTTATTTCGCCTTGGGACGAAACGGCTTGATCACTGTCTCGTCGCATTCGAGGAAGGGGCCTTCCATCAAATCGATACAGTAAGGAATCGCCGGGAATACCGCATCCAGGCACTCACGAATCGACTTGGGCTTACCCGGTAAGTTGACTATCAGGGTGTCGTCTCTCAACCCGGCGGTTTGCCGTGACAAAATCGCTGTCGGAACAAACTTGAGTGACTCGGCGCGCATCAGCTCGCCAAAGCCAGGCATCATACGATCGCACACGGCTTCGGTCGCCTCGGGCGTAACATCGCGCTTGGCCGGCCCTGTGCCCCCTGTGGTCACCACCAGACAACAGCCGTCTTCATCGGCCATCCGCTTGAGGGTGGCTTCAATCACCGCCCTCTCGTCCGGGATCACTTCATAAACACTTTCCCACTCACTGGTGAGATAAGCATTGAGAGTCTCTATGATCGCCTTGCCGGAAATGTCTTCATAGACTCCGGCGCTGGCACGGTCACTAACGGTTACTATCCCGATTTTGGCTTTGGCCATGCTGTTCCCCTTGGCAAAAATACTTGTGTTGCAGTGGCGCCTAACATACCACAATTAGGCTTTGCTGCCCCCATCAGCGGGAGCATTTTGTCGTCTCGGGGTCGGGAGTCTCAAGAGGCTTGGTTCTCAAGCGGTGCCAGGCGCTCAACGCCAGCAAATACAGGGTTGCCACCACAAACGCCAGCACAGTTCCCCAGACAATGCCGAGCAGCGGATAGAGCCAGCTCACCGCAATCACATAACACATGAGCGACCCCAGGCCTCTGGGATAATGCTTGATAATGGTTTGTGCCTGCGGCGCACCATAGGCCAGATGAATGATCAACAAAAACGGATAAAGCGTAATGGGGAAAGCGGCCAGAATACCGGCCTGAGCCGGCGTCAGCAGTTTGGCCGCCGCCGTGACCAACAGCACTATCATGGCGGCTGCCGCAGCCCTAAGCAGCAATACCAGTGGGCTGAGTCGAACGGGCTTGGCCACAGTGGCGTCCGGTATTTTGGCAAGCACCAAACCCACAAGCACAATCGCCAGCAGCAGCGCCAGGCTTCCGCCGAGGAGATTAAGATTCAACAGACTCAGAAGATAGCCACTGAGGCCAAAGGCCAGCAATCCCAGGCCTGACCCCAGCAGTGCCACTAACGGCAGTGGCCGCCCACCGCCGAGACGAATACCCAGGGCATAACCACAAATCAGCAGCAACGAAGCGATAAAACCGGACAAGGCCGCGGTAGCACTGGCGGCAGCAAAGGGTTCACCCAATTCAATGCCGATAAAAAACAGTGCGATAGCCGTACCAAGCGGATAGCCGGACAAAATACCCGCCACTCTGGGGCTGACCCGCTCAGCCACCAGCGACAGGCCCACCACGGCTATGATGGCGGTAGCTATTTTGGCGAGTAACAGGCTATCCATCTCCCTTCTCCCGACACTAGAGCAGGCGCCTGGCCTGCCAATACTTTTGCTTCCAGTAGCTGTTATCTAACGATGAGATCATCACCCCCTGACTGGTAGAGGCGTGCATAAACTCATTGTTGCCTATATAGATCCCCACATGGCGGCTACTCCAGCCAGTCTTGAAGAACAGAAGATCGCCCACCTTGAGCTGGCTTTTCTTGACCGCGAACCCCAGCTTGCGCTGTTCCTCCACTGTGCGCGGCAGCATGATGTCGCTCAATCGCCGGTAAGTCAGGCTGACAAAGCCCGAACAGTCGACACCTCGCTTGCTCATGCCTCCCAAACGATAGGGAACCCCATGCCATTCTCGCTGCATCGTCAGCAGCCGCTGCTGTGACAGGGGCACTTGCTCATATCGCTTGGCTTCGGACTCTGTGCCCACTTGGGGCTTAGCCACTGTAGCCGGAGCGGAAACAGGATCGGGACGACCGGAACAGCCACTCAGGGCGCCCAACAACAGGAATGTCGCCAATATCTGCCACAGCTGCATGCACTTTCCAACTCAGATGCCATTGAAGAACCCCTAATGTGCAATAAGCCGCCGCTATTTGCAAAATCTGTGGTTAACATTGAGTTTTCCTCGGCCAATAAAGCAGATATATCAACTGAGCTAAGATGTTTTCATTTAAACCGGCATGCCAAAGAATCACAGCGACCAGAGCTCTAGCCAAGCGGAAGAGCTTCCCTTCAGGAACTATACTCAGCAAGATCCCGTAAGGAGGTTGTTATGCCTAAATTCATCATTGAAAGAGACTTACCCGGAGCCGGAGGTTTATCCACGGCAGAGTTTCGTGAAATCTCACAAAAGTCCTGTGCCGTGTTGGAAGATATGGGGCCGAAGGTCCAGTGGGTAGAGAGCTTTGTGACCCCAGATAAGATCTACTGCGTTTACATAGCCCCCAATGAGACACTGGTGCGTGAACATGCGGAAAGGGGCGGTTTTCCTATCAATGCCGTCAATGAGGTGAAACGTTCAATCGACCCAACGACGGCGGAGTAACTCAAAAGGGACTTTGCTTATTCAAAGTCCCTTGTATCCTCAAGGACACCCCAACGTAGCCGAAATCCCCGCTGGCTTATTAATTTGGACAAGACAGGACAGCCATATCTTTTTGATGTTTCACACAGCCTTGACTAGGCTTTGAAACAAGAAAAGACAGGACAGCCATATCTTTTTGATGTTTCGCCCAGGCTTGACTAGGCTTTGAAACGAAAAGACAGGACAGCCATATCTTTTTGATGTTTCGCCCAGGCTTGACTAGGCTTTGAAATACCCATCAAAGCTCAGTCGAGGTTGGTTATGACCACAGCCCGTCGTCAGTTGATAGATGCTGAAAGCACGCCCTTTTACCACGTGATTAACCGTTGCGTTAGAAGGGCATTTTTGTGTGGTGAAGACGCACTGTCGGGGCGCAGTTACGAACATAGGCGTGGCTGGATAGTGGATAAAATCAGGCAGTTGTCGTCAATATTCTGCATCGACGTTTGCGCTTATGCGGTTATGAGTAATCACTACCATTTGGTGCTCAAAATCGACCTTGCTACGCAACAATCGTTGTCGCCATTTGAAGTCATTGAGCGTTGGACATTGCTCTTTAGTGGCAATCCTGTGGCGGCAAAGTTCCTCAAGGGCGATAGTCTCTCAGAAGGTGAGCGAATATTGTTGGATACGCTGATTAGCGATTGGCAGGAACGCCTTGGCAGTATCAGTTGGTTTATGCGCTGTTTAAACGAAGATATCGCCCGTAGACAAAAGACAGGACAGCCATATCTTTTTGATGTTTCGCACAGCTTTGACTAGGCTTTGAAATACCCATCAAAGCTCAGTCGAGGTTGGTTATGACCACAGCCCGTCGTCAGTTGATAGATGCTGAAAGTACGCCCTTTTATCACGTGATTAACCGTTGCGTGAGAAGGGCATTTTTGTGTGGTGAAGACGCACTTTCGGGGCGCAGTTACGAGCATAGACGTGGCTGGATAGTGGATAAAATCAGGCAGTTGTCGTCAATATTCTGCATCGACGTTTGCGCTTATGCGGTCATGAGTAATCACTACCATTTGGTGCTCAAAATCGACCTTGCTGCGCAACAATCGTTGTCGCCATTTGAAGTCATTGAGCGTTGGACAGGGCTCTTTAGTGGCAATCCTGTGGCGGCAAAGTTCCTCAAGGGCGATAGTCTCTCAGAAGGTGAACAAATACTGCTGGATACGCTGATTAGCGATTGGCAGGAACGCCTTGGCAGTATCAGTTGGTTTATGCGCTGTTTAAACGAAGATATCGCCCGCAAGGCCAATCGAGAAGATGGTTGCAAGGGCGTATTCTGGGAAGGACGTTTTAAGTCGCAGGCACTGCTCGATGAACAGGCGCTGCTGGCCTGCATGATGTACGTGGATTTAAATCCCATTCGCGCCGGTATTGCAGATTCGCTGCAAACTTCTGATTACACATCCATTCAGGAGCGCATAGGAGAAGTTGCTGAGCCTGCAACCACCAATGCTTCAATTAAGCCACTGCTGCAATTTGATGGTGCAGCCACTGCCGCCGAACAAAGCGGCATCCCATTTCACTTTGCCGACTATCTGGAGTTAATTGATTGGACTGGCCGGGCGGTGCGGGAAGACAAGCGTGGCTTTATTGCCTGTTCCAGACCCAAACTACTGCTTGAGCTTGGTATCAGCGACGATGCCTGGATAACTTCCGCCAAAGAGTTTCGCCGTCAGTACAGTGGTATGAGTGGCCGATGGGATGCAATGTGTGCCATGAAGGCCAAATATGGTGGTAAATGGTGCCGGGGTAAGCAACAAAGCCAAGCAATACATCCCCATTAACCTTAGATCGTTGGTGATTTTGCAGAAACAGGCTTAAGCCTGCCGTTGGCATGCTTGGCAACCGCAGTTTTTGCATGAATCTCGCAGATTACTCATCTCAGAGAGCCTACTTCCAAAAATCCGTCGTTATTTATCAGAGACTGACCCCTGCAAGGTGCTTCCTTGCGGCTCAGAAAGTGTTTTGGATGTCCTGTATGTTTGGTATGGATGTCCTGTATGTTTTTTTTGCCAACGAGAACAGTTTACTCAAACTGCTCTACGCCGGTATATTGAAGGCTCAGGAGCGGTGGTCACACCCGATTCAAAACTGGAATTTAACGCTATCTCAGCTGTCCATCCATTTTGAAGGACGACTGGATGCTCACATCGGTCTGTGATTTTTAACGTGACACAGAATTTTGAACACCCTCTTATTTATCAGAGACTGACCCCTGCAACGAGCTTCCTTGCAGCTCGTAAAGTGTTTAGGATGTCCTGTATGTTTCCTATAGGATGTCCTGTATGTTTCCTTCAACCTTTAAGACCGTATAACTTCATTAATCGTGATTTTTCTTCATTAAATAAATAGTCATAGTCTAGATTATCTTCAAGGGTGTCTTTTATGACCATCAATTTTTTAATGATCACCCAAGCACTATAATTTGCAAATGGATTAAGGCCAATAAAGTTGCCAGCATCATGATCTTTAACTGTCCGAATTTTATAAATTATTTCAACCTTTCCCCATGCTTCATCAATATCCCAATTCGATACAAATAGTAGTAAAGCTGAAAGTGCCATTAACGGATTAGATTTAAAAATTGCACTAGGAGATAGATTTTGTGATAGAAAACCATCGTTTTGAACAATTTTATCGGAAAGTTTACGAGTCAATTGATACTTATCTAAGAGTACGCTTCGGTCAAAACTTAAGAAATTTGAGTCGTTTCTTATTATTTTAATAGCCTTTTTAACTACAGCCTTCTGTGCTATTTCTAAATAGAATGGATTTTCCTTATAATACTCAATCAATTTGTAATGAGGATATTGATGGCTTAGAGATTCATAAACTTCCCTATCGATATCAAACCCTTCCTTTGAAGCTTCACTCACGTCTGGGACAAATTTTTCAAAATTTCTTTTAGATCTAACGTATGAGCTTCTGGCTAGATTGACAATGTGTGGAGAGATATCAAAAAGTTCTTGGCCACTTTTCCTCAAATCAAGAAACCATTGCCTCATATCCCTCATGTCACCTTGGCTGAAAATATTATTTTCTATCCCAATACTAACTATGACTCCAATTTGTCTTGTTATAGCAGACTGAGACCTTCTGAAGTCAACTCTACCCTCATTTGATACCAATTTCTGTTTGTCTTCACCATCATAGAAGTCACAAAATGGTAAGTGTGCATCTACTCCTTGAGCGTTTCTAAATGCAAAGTGAGCTTGAGATACCGTTCTACCCGTTCTTGTACAAATGCCCTCACTAACTATATAACCACCAGTAACATTGCATGAAGGGCACTCTATGTCATTTTTCACAAAGTTTTGAAACGAAACATCTAGAGAATGAGGACTTTCATTAAAAAGTGACTCCAATTGAGTTGCATCTAATTCTCGTTTATAAGTGTTTGAATAGGCAGTTATTGGCATATCTCATCATCTCTCAATCTGTCCGATTACAAATCATTTTTATCAACGATTAAGATACTACTTTAAAGATAAGTTGTCGCTCATTTTTATTTTTTGTCAAGACCAGGTGATAGAAAGAAAGTCATTCATTAGTTTCATCGTGCGAAAGTAACTTCTTCGAGGTACTTTGGATTAGTAAAATTACTACATATATCGTGCATAACTCATTTTGGGGCAGAACCAGGTTAGGCCAATCTGTCAGCTATTGTCACGTCAAGGAAACGAAACTGACAGACTGGATTCTGACTAATCCAGTTAAAACTGATGAGTCTAAGCTGTGCAGCTATTCCCTGGCGCTGGGATGTCGGCGCACAAGCGACAGCAGGTCGGTGACCTGCCATCCAATCACTTGCCAAACTTATTGATGAATAAGTTTGCCCCCCTTGATGACATCCACCAACGGATTCACGCCGTAGCTGTAGGCGAGTTCCGCTGGAGTTGAGATCCGCCACAGGCAGAAGTCGGCATCCATTCCCTGACGCAGCATGCCTATGCGCTGTTCGCGGCCCAGAGCGCGGGCGGCATTGCGGGTGACACCGGCCAAGGCCTCTTCCGGCGTCAGGCGGAACAGGGTGCAGCCCAGGTTGAGCATCAACAGGGTTGAGCAGATGGGGGAAGTCCCCGGGTTGAAGTCGCTGGCCAGCACCATGGGCACCTGATATTGGCGCAGCAAGGCTATCGGTGGCAGTTGGGTTTCCCGCAGGAAGTAAAAGGCGCCGGGCAACAAGGTGGCGCAGGTGCCGCTCTCGGCCAGGGCCTTGACCCCGGCTTCATCCAGATACTCGATATGATCCACAGACTTGGCCCCCAGACGGGCGGCCAGTATTGAGCCGCCCATGTTGGAGAGCTGCTCGGCGTGCAACTTGATATCCAGCCCTTTGGCCTTGGCGGCGCTGAGAATGGCTTCTGTCTGTTGCAGGTCGAAGGCGATATTTTCACAAAACACATCCACGGCATCGGCGAGATCTTCCGCCAATACCTGAGGCAGCATCTCCTCGATTACCAGTTGCACATATTCCTGCTCCCGGCCTTGATATTCGGCCGGGAAGGCGTGGGCGCCCAGGAAGGTGGTGACCACATCCACATGGTGGTGTTTGCCCAGCTCGCGGGCGACCCTGAGCAACTTGAGTTCGGTGGCGGTTTCCAGCCCGTAGCCCGACTTTATCTCCACCGTAGTAACCCCTTCCTTGGCCAGGGCGTTGAGGCGGCGGCGAGCCTCGTCGAACAGTTCGGCCTCGCTGGCCTCACGGCAGGCCTTAACCGTGCTGATAATGCCGCCACCGGCACGGGCGATTTCTTCATAGCTGGCACCCTTGAGACGCAGCTCGAACTCGTTGGCGCGGTTACCGGCAAACACCAGATGGGTATGGGCATCTATCAACCCGGGCGTCAGCCAGCCGCCTTTGCCCTTGTAAACCGGAGTTGCCAGCACGTCGAAGGCAGGCAGTTCGCTGCGCTTGCCAATCCAGGCTATTTTGCCTTCTTTTACTGCCAGGGCCGCGTCGGTGATGGCGCCATAAGCCTCTGATACAGAAGGGTCCATAGTGGCAATATTGATATCTATCCAAACCTGATCCCAGGACATGCTTGCTCCTTGTTGTTTGCCTTACGCTTGCCTTAATGATGGCAATTGTTGTGATTTTGTGAGCTAACTTGTATTTACTTGTATATACAAGTTAGGATTATAGCCGAGTTTTTCAGCAGATTGAAACCAACACAGAGTCGATTCGATGAGCACAGCCAAGTTCGCCCGCATTAAACAGTACATCTCAGACCGCATTGAGTCGGGTGAATGGGTGGAGCACTCCAGGGTGCCTTCCGAAAACCAACTGGCAGAGCTATTTGAGTGTAGCCGGATGACGGCCAGACGGGCATTGACCGAGCTGGTGGACAACGGCGTGCTGGAGCGCAGTCAGGGGCTGGGTACCTTTGTGGCCGAGTTCAAGTCGCAGTCATCCATGTTGTCTATCCGCAATATCGCCGATGAGATCAAGGCCCGCGGCCATGGTTACAGCGTGCAGGTGTTGGAGCTGACCGCCATAGAGGCCCTGGCGCCTATCGCCATCGCCCTGGGGCTGGAGACCGGCAGCCGGGTGTTTTACTCGGTGCTGGTGCATTGTGAAGAGGGGCTGCCGCTACAGCTCGAGGAGCGCTTCGTAAACCCTCAGTTAATCCCCGACTATCTGCAGCAGGATTTCAATTTGCAGACCCCTCATGAATATCTGTCGCAGGTGGCGCCTTTGACCGAAGCACGCCACACCATAGAGGCGATAGTCGCCAATGAACAGATACGCGCCCGCTTGACGATCCCCGCCAGCGAGCCCTGTTTACAGATACTGCGCCGCACCTGGTCACGCCAGGGCGTGGTGAGTTTTGCCCGGCTGATCCATCCCGGCAGCCGCTTCCGTCTCGGAGGGCATTTGACCTTCAGAGGCGAACATAAAGCTAAATAAAAACAACAAAATAAACCACAAGACAAGCAACAGAGGAATGGAAGTTTATGGATAAGAGACATGATCCGGCGCGCAAAATCATTGCGCCGACCGGCACCACTCTGAACTGCAAGAGCTGGCAGACCGAAGCGCCGCTCAGAATGCTGATGAACAACCTGCATCCGGATGTGGCCGAGCGCCCCGAGGATCTGGTGGTTTACGGCGGCATAGGCCGCGCCGCCCGCGATTGGCAGTGCTTCGACAAAATCGTCGAGGTGCTCAAGCGTCTGGAAGAGGATGAAACCTTGCTGGTGCAATCCGGCAAGCCGGTGGGAGTATTCAAGACCCACAGCGATGCCCCCAGGGTGCTGATCGCCAACTCCAACCTGGTACCCCACTGGGCCAATTGGGAACACTTCAACGAGCTGGACAAGCAAGGACTGGCTATGTACGGCCAGATGACCGCCGGCTCCTGGATCTATATAGGCACCCAAGGCATAGTCCAGGGCACCTACGAAACCTTTGTGGCCGTGGCCAAGCAGCATTTCGATGGTGAAGCCAAGGGCCGCTGGATCCTGACCGGTGGCCTGGGCGGCATGGGCGGTGCCCAGCCTCTGGCCGGTACCATGGCCGGTTTCTCTGTACTGGCCTGTGAAGTGGACGAGACCCGTATCGATTTTCGTCTGCGTACCCGTTATCTGGACAAGAAGGCCCACAGCCTGGACGAAGCTCTGGCGATGCTGGAAGCCGCCAAGGCCGAGGGCAAGCCGGTTTCCGTGGGTTTGCTGGGCAATGCCGCCGATATCTTCAGTGAGCTGGTTGAGCGCGGCATTACTCCGGATGTAGTGACAGACCAAACTTCGGCGCACGATCCGCTGAATGGCTATCTGCCTCAGGGCTGGACGCTGGAGCAGGCCAAGGAGATGCGCCTCAAAGACGAGGCTTCTGTAGTCAAGGCCGCCAAGGCCTCCATGGCGGTGCAGGTTCAGGCCATGTTGGCGCTGCAAAGCCGCGGCGCCGCGACCCTGGACTATGGCAATAACATCCGCCAGATGGCGTTTGACGAAGGAGTGGCCAACGCCTTCGATTTCCCCGGTTTTGTTCCCGCCTATATCAGGCCGCTGTTCTGTGAAGGCATTGGCCCGTTCCGCTGGGCGGCACTCAGTGGTGACCCTGAGGATATCTACAAGACAGATCAGAAGGTGAAAGAGCTTATTCCGGACGACCCACACCTGCACAACTGGCTGGATATGGCCCGTGAACGTATCGCCTTCCAGGGGCTGCCGGCCCGTATCTGCTGGGTTGGCCTCAAAGACCGCGCCCGTCTGGCGCTGGCCTTCAACGAAATGGTGAAAAACGGCGAGCTGTCGGCGCCTGTGGTCATAGGCAGGGATCATCTGGATTCCGGCTCTGTGGCCAGTCCCAACCGGGAAACCGAATCCATGCTCGACGGCTCGGATGCCGTCTCCGACTGGCCGCTGCTCAATGCACTGCTCAATACTGCCGGTGGCGCCACCTGGGTGTCGCTGCACCATGGTGGGGGTGTCGGCATGGGCTTCAGTCAGCACTCCGGGGTAGTGATCCTCTGTGACGGCAGCGACGCCGCCGCCAAGCGGGTATCCCGGGTATTGTGGAACGATCCGGCCACGGGCGTGATGCGTCACGCCGATGCCGGCTATGAGATTGCCAAGCGCTGTGCCAAAGAGCAGGGCCTGGATCTGCCTATGTTGGAGGACTGATGATGACCACTCAAATCACTCTGACACCGGGAAGCCTGACCCTGTCTGAACTGCGCAGCATCAGCCGCGCGCCAACCCAGCTGCAATTGCACCCGGAATCGCTGGCAGCTATCAACAGCAGCGCCGCCGTGGTGCAAAAAGTATTGGATGAGGGCCGCACGGTTTACGGCATCAACACCGGCTTTGGCCTGTTGGCCAACACCAAGATTGCCCCGGCGGATCTGGAACTGTTGCAGCGCTCTATCGTGTTGTCCCACGCCGCCGGTACCGGCCAATTGATGCGCGATGAAACCGTGCGGCTGATGATGGTGTTGAAGATCAACTCTCTGTCCCGAGGTTTTTCCGGGATCCGTCTCGAGGTGATCAACTTCCTGATCGCCCTGGTCAATGCCGGTGTCTACCCTTGCGTACCCGAGAAGGGCTCAGTGGGAGCCTCGGGCGACTTGGCGCCGCTGTCGCACATGTGTCTGCCGATCATCGGCGAGGGCGAAGTGCGTTATCAGGGGCGTATCATGCCCGCCATTGAGGGCTTGAGTATCGCCGGGCTGAAACCGATTGAATTGGCTGCCAAAGAGGGCCTGGCCCTGCTCAACGGCACCCAGGCATCGACGGCGTTGGCACTGGAAGGCTTGTTCCATGCCGAGGACCTGTTTGCCGCCGGTTCTGTGGTCGGCGCCATGAGTGTCGAGGCGGCCATGGGCAGTCGCAGCCCGTTCGACCCGAGAATTCATGCGGTGCGCGGTCAAAAGGGCCAGATAGACTCGGCGGCAGTATTCCGTCATCTGCTGGGGAGCGGCTCCGAGATTGCCGAGTCACACGCCAATTGTGAAAAGGTGCAGGATCCCTACTCTCTGCGCTGTCAGCCACAGGTTATGGGCGCTTGCCTGACGCAGATCCGTCAGGCGGCCGAAGTGCTGGAAATTGAAGCCAACGGCGTGACAGATAACCCACTGGTGTTTGAAGATACCGGCGAGATCATCTCAGGCGGTAACTTCCATGCCGAACCTGTGGCCATGGCGGCGGATAATCTGGCACTGGCGATTGCCGAGCTGGGGGCCATCAGTGAGCGCCGCATTGCGCTGCTGATCGACTCCAATCTTTCCAAGCTGCCGCCATTCTTGGTGGAAAACGGTGGGGTTAACTCGGGCTTTATGATTGCCCAGGTGACAGCCGCGGCGCTGGCCAGTGAAAACAAGACCTTTGCTCATCCGGCCTCTGTCGACAGCTTGCCGACCTCGGCCAACCAGGAAGATCATGTTTCCATGGCAACCTTTGCCGCCCGCAGGCTCAAGGATATGGCGGAAAACACCCGCGGCGTGCTGGCAGTGGAACTGCTGGCTGCGGCCCAAGGGTTGGATTTCCGGGCGCCGCTGCAGCCAAGCCAGGCAGTAGCCAAGGCCAAGGCTGAACTGCGCGAGCGGGTTACCTTCTATGACAAGGACAGATACTTCGGTCCGGATATCACCAAGGCCACTGAGCTGCTGGCGAGTGGGCGCTATAACGCCTATCTGCCAAAGGAGTTGCTGCCAAGCAGCCTCTGAGCCGGGAATCGCTGGAAGGGTCTGAGGGCCCTTGGGCACCTTAGGGACAAAAGTCCGTATATGAAATACAAAGAGCGCCAACTGGCGCTCTTTATTTATTTTAATAAATCAATGCCGAGAGACAGATGTTACCAGGCATCCAGTTCTGTGATCTTTAGATTCAACAGCTGCTTCTGCCACTGGTTTTTATCTACCCCTTCAATCCAGATCACCGAGGATTGCCGCTGCTGGCCCTTGCGCAGATAGGTTTCCGGCATACGCTTGATGGCACGCCAAACCTGTAGCTCCTCTTCTTTCATCTTGCGCCCCTGATCGTTATAAAAGCTGACACTGATCAGTACGCCAACCATATCTTCACTGCTGTTACTGCCGAGTTCGAAGGTCAGGCCCAGTTTGTCACCTTGCCACTGCGTCTGCAGCAGAGAAACGCTGACCCCTTCCCTGGCAGTCTTGCCAAGCAGTCCGGGAGTGGTCATGGCGCTCTGGGTCAGTTGCTCAGCCGTGGCGGCTGGGTTTACCTCGGACTTGGGCGCCACTGCGACAGTATGGGTGCCGGTATTGGCTGCGGTATTCGATATCTCGGCCACCACATCTTCAGTCACAGTTTCGGGTTCGGCGGCGCTGATCACCGCCTCTGTAAGCACATATTCCCAGGTAAAATCATCTTTGAGTATGACTCTGGCGCCATTTTCCAGAGTGACTTCGGCCACCTGGGCCGGTTCGGCAACGGCAAAACTTGAGCTCAATAGCAACGCCAGAGCACTGACGGCGAAGCCGGGTTTGAAAAGGTTCTGTTTCGACATGAAAAAATTCGCTTGCGCTTGGCTGGATCCTGGCGTCAACAATAACCGGGCTTACCTGGGCTGGCAATGACGAAAAACATAAACTTGCTTTCCTGGCATACGGCAATCCACGGGAAGTATGTTCAAGTGCCTTTGTCCAGGAAAGGTGCGAACAAGCCCCATGTGTGCTCTGCGTCGGCTTACAGACTGGAATGTAAGACATAGTTCGCAGCAAATGACCAAGTCCTTGGCAAGAAAGTGAAGTTATTGCCCGCTAATATGTCAGCCTTGACTGTAAAAGGGGTCAGAATTGTCTTGCAGGCAACTTTGGCGCTGGGTATACCGGAAGATAAAGGGCATTATCATCTCTTATACTTTGGCTGCGGTGAAGAGTCCTATGACACATCCAGCCGGCTGTGTGGCGAATTAAACCATTCAATGAAACAATCACCGAGTTTGTAACTCATTGGTCAGCGTTTACTTACAACATACCCCACTATATGATCCCGCTCTTAGTCTATCTGATAGTTTGGAGAGGGTATGCCGTCGAATACCAAGGCCTGGTTGTCGAAGGCTCTGCAATTTGGCGGAGGATGCTTTTACCTGTTGCTGGCCTCATGGAGTCTGTTCCATGTGGCAGGTTGGGTAGGCAAACTACCTGACCATAGCGAGCATTGCCAAGAGTCAATACTGCTCAGCAGCTGGTCACCGAATAAAGATTGGCAGGCCGACGTCAGCTTTTCCAACTGCAGTCTGCATGGACGTAAGCACTGGCAGAGCCACTTAAGCTTGACCGATCTGGACTCGGGACGCCGCTTCCCCGGTCTGCTGGTGGTATCCGGTCGCCACGATGAGTTGAAACTCGACTGGTACAATCACAGACAATTATCAATTTCCGGGCTTCCCATAGATCACCTGGAGCACTTCCAACAGCCGCTGGGAACCAAAATAGTACTCACCTTGAAAGGTGATTAAGCGCACACTTTCCAACGAGGATGGGATCGACTGTTCAGCCAAAGTTAACACCTGTATGTTACTCTGCAACCTGGCCTGGGTTGTGGGCCGGGATGAGTGATTTTTCTCTGAGAGGTTAATTTTGGATAACTTGGACAAAGACTTAAGATTCGAACTGTCACACTGGTTGTCACAGCTGGGGATCAACAGCCAACCAGCCGATGGTTTGTCCACTTCGCTCATGGTGCTCGCCTGCCTGCTGCTGGCAGGTTTGGCTTATTTTATTGTGCGTCGCGGTGTAGTGCGGGCGATGAACCTGGTGATTCAACGTTCCAAAGTCACCTGGGACGATATCTTTATGCGCCACAGAGTGCTGGAAAAGCTGGCGATGCTGGTGCCGGCGCTGGTGCTCAACCTGCTGATCCCCATAGCACTGACAGATCATAAACTGTTGGCCGGACTGGTCGACAGGCTGCTCAGTGTCTGGCTGGTCGTCTTGCTGATCCGCGCCGCCTATTCGGCATTGGATGCGGTCAACGAGGTGGCAGACGTTAAGCTGATTAGCCGTCGTCTACCGGTGAAGAGCTTTGTGCAGCTGATCAAGCTGTTCCTGTTCTTTGTCGCCATCATTATTTCCATCTCTGTGCTCGCCAACCAGTCTCCTGTCTACTTCCTCAGCGGCTTGGGTGTCGCCACAGGTTTGGTGATGTTGGTGTTCAAGGACACCATTCTGGGGTTTGTTGCCGGTATTCAGCTGGCGGCTAACCGTATGGTCAGCACAGGCGACTGGATCCAGATGGATAAATACGGCGCCGATGGCGCGGTGGAAGAGGTATCGCTGACAACAGTCAAGGTTCGCAACTGGGACAAGACCATCACCATGATCCCGGCCTATGCGCTGGTATCCGATGCCTTCCGCAACTGGCGTGGCATGTCCGAGTCAGGCGGTCGCCGAATCAAACGTTCAGTCAACATAGATATCAACAGCATACGTTTCCTGACCGAAGAAGACAGGAAGAAGCTGGAGAAGATCAACCTGTTGAAAGAATACCTGCCGAAGAAAATCCATGAGATCACTGAATGTAATGCGAAAGTGTCGGATATCGAAATGCCGGTCAATGGTCGCAGGCTGACCAATGTGGGGACCTTCAGAGCCTACCTGCTGGAGTATCTCAAGCACCACGACAAGGTACACAAGGAGATGACCCTGATGGTGCGGCAATTGGCGCCTACGACTGAAGGGCTGCCGATCGAACTGTATATCTTCACCAATGATACCCGCTGGACATATTATGAAGATATTCAGTCGGATATCTTCGATCATATCTTTGCCATCTTGCCGCAGTTCGATCTGCGTGCCTTCCAGGGCCCTACCGGCAATGATATCCGCAGCTTAAAAGATAATGGAGCCGGCGCAAATAAGCCTACATAGGCTTATTCGCACCTCCCCTAAAGCGCTCCCCTAATCTTTAACGGCCAATACAGTGGCGAGGGTGACAAACACCCCGCCACTGACACGATCCAGCCAATGCAACCGTTGACTGCGCTTCAGCCATGAAGCCAACACACTGGCCATAGAGGCGTAAATCATCACAAAGCTGAAGTCTACCAAGGCCCAGGTGGAAGCCAATACTGCCAGTTGTGGCCCCTGCGGCGCAGTCACATCGATAAATTGTGGAAACAGAGCGGCGAAAAACAGCAGATCCTTGGGGTTGCTGATCCCCACCAGAAACGCCTGCCGGAACAGACTGAGAGGATGACCATGTCCCTTGGGGCCAACACTCTGCTCGGCCGCATGGGGCTTGGTGAGCAGCAGCTTAATTCCCAGATACATAAGGTAGGCGGCACCGCACCATTTGAGCAGGGTAAAGCCGTATTCGCTGGCATGCAGCAAGGCGCTCAGCCCGGCGATGGAGGCCAACATCAACAGCAGTGCCGCACTGACACTCCCCAAGGCCGTTGCCAGACTGCGGCGTTTACCAAAATGGATCCCGTGAGAAATAGACAACATGGCGATCGGGCCGGGAGAAATGGCTATCAATAAGATCGCAAACAGGTACAACAGGAAGGTCTGGTGATCCATAATTTTGTATACAAAGTTTTCGGTTAAGCGTCACTATAGTCCTGAGACGCCTGCCGAACAAGATTCACTTTTCCGCTGAATAGTCCGGGATCGCCTTGGGGAAGCGGCCGCGAATGCCGCGATAGAAGGCGATAAGCTGATCCATGTCTTGCTGCATGTCAGCACTCGGTATCAAGGGTTGATTGATCACCACCGCCTTCTGACCAAAGTCCAGCCCCACTGCCACAATCGGCACCCCCGCCTTGGATGCGATATGGTAGAAACCTGTCTTCCAGCGTTTCACCGGGCTGCGGGTGCCCTCCGGCGCCAGCGCCAGCTTAAAGTTGCGATCCAGGCGATACAAGTCGCTGACCGCATCGACCAGATTATTGTTCTTGCGCCTGTCTACCGGCCTGCCACCTATGGCCCTGAAAAACCAGCCCCAAGGCGGAATAAAGAGTTGATGCTTACCGAGAAAGTGGATCTTCACCGCCAGAGCTCCACGGGCGAGTACGCCGATAATGAAGTCCCAGTTACTGGTATGGGGCGCCACTATCACCAGGTATTGCGGGGAGTCGGGCAGTTGTCCGCGAATTTGCCAGCCGAACTGAGCCAGCAGCCATTGGCAGATTTTTTTAAACATAGAGAGTTGCCAAACCTTGAGTTGATTAAAGGTATAGTTCAAAAGTGTTTAGGGTGGGCCGCCAGTCCAACCTTGATTAGCTTAGGAGTCTGAACATAGGCAGCACTTCCCCAAGCAGAGGCCTGAGGGAAAATATAATTTCAGTATTATCTCTTTTGTGCAAGCCTGGGTTCTACATCTTGCCAAGGACTCGTCATTGGCTATAAATCGCCGTGACGTAAGTTTGTTCAAAACGCGCGGTGGATTTGCTTACAATCTACTAAGACAATGTTTACCCAGTTCTTTCCTTATCCAGGGCCAAATAGGTTAGTATCTGTATAGAAGCTCAACGCCTATGTCGGCACGGTTTCCTGGCCTGGTTCCGGGAGAGTGCAAGGAGGGAATATGAAAAAGTTAATCTTTGGACTCCTGTCAGTACTGCTACTTGCAATCGCTCCGGCTAAAGCGGTACCGACAGATGAAATTACCGAGCTGATCAATCGTCAGCAACAAGCCTGGAATCAGGGAAATATTGATGCCTATATGCTGGGTTACTGGCACGATCCCAAGCTGAGGTTTGTCTCCAAAGGCGAGTTCAAATATGGCTGGGACAAGATGCTGGCCGCCTATAAACGTAGCTATCCGAATCACGCGACTATGGGCCAGCTCAAGCTGGAGCTCAAGGATGTGCAGATGTTGAGTAACTATTCTGCCTTGGTGGCCGGTCGCTGGGTCTTGCTCAGACAAAAGGACAGCCCATCCGGAGTCTTTACCCTGCTGTTGGAAAAGAAAGACGACCATTGGGTAATCACTCACGATCATTCATCCTGACTTGCATAGGGAATTAGATTTATCTAATATCAATCCATTAAAAAAATCTAATGGAGCACCCTATGTTAAAACCCACACTGACCGCCTTGCTGGCCTTTGCGCTGGTGAATCAAGCCGTGGCAGAGCCAACAGCGGCAGACTTCAACACCGAAGCGGCCGCGCTGGCCAAGCGTTTTGCCCAAACACTCAAGCCGCAACTGCAGCAAGCCCTGGCCGAAGGTGGCCCGGTGGCGGCTATCGAAGTTTGTTCCCATAAGGCGCCGGAAATCGCCCGCCAACTCTCTGCCGAGAGCGGTTGGCAGGTAAAACGTGTCAGCTTGAAACCCCGTAATCCGGCAGCCGAGCCAGAAGCCTGGCAGCGACAGGTATTGTTGTCATTCGATCAGCGGGCCGCAGCCGGTGAAGATCCGCAAACCTTGAGCCATGTTGCCCAGACCGAGTCACAGCTGCGTTTTATGAAGGCCCAGGGCGTAGCGCCGCTTTGCCTCACCTGTCACGGCAGCCAATTGGCGCCCGAGGTCAAAACCGCATTGGATGAGCACTACCCGGATGACAGCGCCAGAGGTTATCAGCTTGGGCAGATCCGCGGCGCCATCAGCATAGTGGCTCCGCGTTTGTCAGCGCAAAACTGAACTGCTCCAACCCCAGTTGTCGCCCCTTGCCATCATACCTGGCTTCGTAAAAGTTCAGTGTCCCTTCGCGGGAGATGAATATCAGGCTGGTGGCCCGGGTGCCGTATTCCGGGTGGCGAATATAGATGGATGACAGACGTCGCTCCCATTCCAGGCTGACTCCTGTGTTTGGCAGGCTGATGTCCGGCGCTGGAGTCTCATCACGCATTATTGCCAGCAGCCTATCTATATCCGGCTTGGCCGATTGGCTAATCAACCGCTCCAACGCCTGCTCGCCGCGGGCCATCTTGGGCCAGATTTCATCCAAGGCGCCATTGCTGATGGCGTGAAAACCCCTGTTCAAGCACCGCAATGACTTATCCGGGCTGTGATAACACCAAAGGCGCTTGCCCTGGCCGAAAACCAGATTGAAAGGATTGTAGTTGTCGCTGTGGTCACTGAGCCATTGCGGCTCTATTGGGGTTTGGCTATTGAGCGCCTTGAGCACCAGTTCCCCGCGGCTGCGCATACCATCCGGCTGAGAGATTGACTGACGGATATTGGTGAGGCCGGCCACCATTCCCAAACGATTACAGCCAAGCCAGGTCCCACCTGCCTGCAGATCCTTACCCGCCAGCAGTTGCTGCTGTGGCGGCCAAAAATGTGCCGGGGCTGTGGGCCTGTGATGAAACTCATCGCGGTTGGCGCAGAGGATCAGCGGATAATCCGGATGCTGATCCAGCGCCAGAAACAGAATGCACATGGGCTGTCCTTATGCCGGGTCTAAATGCGGGCTTATCCCACAAGTTAGCCAACAAAGGCGCCAATTGACAGGGTTAAATCAGTGAGAGCCTTTGTCTTGATGCTCGTGGCCATTATGGTGAGCATGGCCGTGTGAACCATGACTATGTGAACCATGGTTGTGTGAACCATGGTTGTGGCCTGAGTCGTTGTGCTGCCCCGAGCCGTGGTCATGGCTATGGCCTTTGACCAGCCACATACCCCGTAAAAACTTACGTGGCCCCTGACGCAGTATGCTACTGGAGTAAAGCAGACACAGCAACGTCAGTGCCGGGTAGCTTATCTCTTTCGGTAGATCGCCCAGCTCACGCCACTGTGGTTGCCACCAGGCAATGCCGCTAAGCAGAATGGATAACAGCAACAACATACCGAGCCGTTGACTCCAGTTCATCAACTTGAGTTGTGACAGGTTAAGCACAGGTGCGGCTATCAGGGTCAAGGCTACTGCCAAGGGGCTCCAGCCGCTGTAGGCCAGTGACATCGCCAGTACGGCGGCGCCCAGATTACAGAAACGCAACGGCAGAAACAGCAAGGCCAGCACCAGCACTTGTGCCACCGGGTGCGACAGTGGCACTGACGGATGACCTATCAGATTGGCGAGAATCAAACTGAGCAAGATCCAGGGCGCGCTTCTATCCACCAGATGAGTGAAGCCAAAATGCCAGGCGGACTGCGGCACCTTGGGGTGGGGATCGGTCAATTCAATGCGGGCATAACTCAAAAACAGTCCCAGTGCGGCGAGTGCGAGGGTCTGCAGCAGGGCAAACTGCCAGCCCAGCAACACCAAGGTCAGCAACAAGGCTTCAGGGCCGGCGAGACGTTGAACCCAGCGTCCCGGTAGCGAAGCTTGAGTAGGAGACAAACCTGCGGCAAAACGTATGCTGGCCAAGGCGTAGGCCGCCAGCAATACCGGAGCCAGTAACAGCAACCAGTGCAGCAGTTGATCTGTGCTGTGGTCATGGTGAGCGTGTTGGTGGCCGCCGGAATCCATCATCAGCAGCAATGCCAACAGGCCTATCCCCAGCAGGCTGCCTATGCCGGCCTGATATTCATATTTGCTGCTTGGGGTCTGCTGCCCATGGCCGTGGGGCTGATGCAGCACCACATGCAAAATAGAGCCTGTGACAAAGGCTTGCAGGTACACGGTATTATCCAGGCTCAGATGGCTGAGCAGCTGCTCGCCGGCGAAGTAGCCCACAGATGTCAGCGCCATCATGGCCAGCAACACCAGACTGGCCCAACGGGTACCAACCTGGGGTTTGAGCAACCACCAAATCGCCAGGCCCACGGGTAGCCTGTGCATGATCACCCCAAGCGCCAGCAGGCTGGAGTTGCCTTCCTGTTGTGCCAGCACCATGGCGCCGCCATCTGTGATGGTGTGCAACAACAAGCCGCCGATCCCCAGCGTGAGGGTCAGGTTATGGGTGATCTCTGAGTAGCGATGAAACAACTTCTCACTGGCACTGGGTCCCCAAAGGCCGAGGATCACGAAGATGATCGCCAGTATGCCGCCATGCTCCAGCAGTTCCGGTAGGATATGGATCAATACCAGGCCGCCAAGAGAAACAAAAATAAAGCCGTCCAAGCCCTTCTGCAAACCGCTGCCTGAAGAGAAATAGCGGTAAAACAGCGGGCCCAGGAGCAGGGCGATAAAACTGGCGACAAGATAGAGCATGTATTTCACGGCTGAAGTTTAGAGAACGCCATAGTATACCAGTAGCCGGGCAAATGAGCAGTGCCGTTACCTGGAATTTACCTTGAAGGATTTTCCCCCCGAGACCACAGATAAAAGTCCACAGCCGGTGACTAAAAAGTTATACAATAGTCGACTCTATGTTGTTGTATTGGTGAATGGATATTTATGGATACTCTGTCGGCTGCCGTAATGCTGTTTCTTATTATGGATCCCTTGGGCAACTTGCCTATCTTTGCCTCTATATTGCGTCATATCGAGCCCAAGAAACGCCGTCGAGTGTTGATCCGTGAGCTTATTTTTGCCTTGTTGATCATGCTGTTATTTCTATATGCCGGTGAAGCCATCCTGAGTTTCCTCAACCTCAAGTCAGAATCGGTCAGCATTGCCGGCGGCATTATTCTGTTCCTGATAGCCATCAGGATGATCTTCCCCCAACCCGGTGGGGTGGTGGGCCTGGCTGCCGGTGAAGAGCCCTTCATTGTGCCGATGGCGATTCCGCTGATGGCCGGTCCTTCGATTTTGGCGGCACTGATACTGCTGGCCCATACGGATAGCAGCCGTATGGGCGACTGGACCATAGCTCTGGTGGCGGCCTGGGGCGCCAGCGTGGTTATCTTGATGTTTTATAAGTTATTTACCAGGGTGTTGGGCGACAAGGGGCTCACGGCGGTCGAGCGTCTGATGGGCATGGTGCTGGTGATGATCTCGGTGCAGATGTTCCTCGATGGTGTCTCCCGATATTTGAATCCCTGAGTTGTTAATCCTTTTGTTGAGTCGAGGTAAAAGTGCTTAGTTGTGCCCTGATCTGTGCTTTGAGTCTGAGCGCCGGAGATTATGACAATCTCTTGCCCTATCAAGGCACGCCGCAGCAAGCGCTGGAGCGGGACGCCGCCGGGAATCTGAAGATCCCCGCTGTGTACATGGATATGGGGGCCTGGCATGGATATCACCTACCGGATAATCCTGCATTTTATGGCAGCTTCACCGGCCCCATGATCATCGCCCAGGAATACAGCCTGCATCTGGCGCCAAGCTTGCAGCACCTCAGCATATTGGAGTTGAGCACAGGGCAGGCGAAGAATTTTGCCGAAGCGGAGAAACGCCTGTTCAGTCGCCCGGATGGCCTGTATCAGGAATACCGCTGGCAAGATCTCAGCCTCAGCACCAGGCTCTATTTTGCCGATGAGCGCAGCTCACTGATTGAGACTGTTCTGGAAAATATCGGCTCCCAAGCCGGTCAGTGGCAGTTGCAGTGGCAGGGAGAGCCCTTCGACAAGGCGGTAGGCAAGCCCTGGATTGCCGACAGACAATTTGCGACCAATCAACTGGAGTGGCAGTTTCGGCCACTGAGAAAAACCTGGTCGCTGCTGCTCGATGATGCCAAATTCCGCTTAAGCTTCCGTGAACCCACCTTTCTGGAAGTGCGTGGCACTCGGGGCTACCGAGCCAGTTCTGAAGTGCTGAACCTGGCTCCCTCAGAGCGGCGCAGTTTTCTCAGTGCCCAGCAGTATTTTCACACCGCAGCAGAGGCAAAGCCGCTGCAGTGGCCGAAGTTGTTGCAGAGCGCCGAGCGCAACCAAAGTCGCTGGGGTTGGCGTCTGGCCAAGTTGGCCGATGGTGACTTGGGGCAAAAGCGCATGGCGGCCCGGGCCATCAGCACCCTGACACATAACTGGCGCAGCCCAGCCGGTGCCCTGCGTCACCACGGGATAACGCCTTCGGTCACCTATCAATGGTTCAATGGTATCTGGGCATGGGATAGCTGGAAACAGGCGGTAGCCTTGGCGCGTGTCGAGCCCTGGCTTGCCAAGTCCAATGTGCGGGCGATGTTTGACTATCAATTTGATGAGCAAGATCCCGTCAGACCTCAGGATGCCGGCAGCATGCCGGATGCGGTGTTTTACAACCAAGATGCAGCCCGCGGCGGTGACGGCGGCAACTGGAATGAGCGGAATGGCAAACCGCCACTGGCAGCCTGGGCCGTATGGGAGATCTACCTTCAGGACGGTGATAAGGCATTTGTCGCCGAGCTCTACCCAAGACTGATGGCCCTGCATGCCTGGTGGTATCGCAACCGGGATCATGACGGCAATGGTTTGGCAGAATATGGCGCCAATCTGCATCCGTTGCACGGTGAGCCCGGGGCACTTAATCGTGATGCCATCATTCAGGCGGCAGCCTGGGAGTCCGGGATGGACAATGCGCCCAGATTCGATGCCGATAACAGCCTGCAGGTACTGGAAAACCGCGACACCAAAGGGCGTTTACTCGGCTACTCTCTCAATCAGGAGAGTGTCGATCTCAATGCATTTCTCTATGCCGATAAGCAATATCTGGCACAAATGGCCAGTCTGCTGGGACGGGAAGCCGAGGCGATGCAACTGCGGCAACAGGCCCAGCGGTTGGGACAAGCGATTCGGCAGGCCTTTTACGACCCTGCCAGCGGTTTCTTCTACGATGTACGTTTCGATGCCGAGGGCAAGCGGCGATTGCTCCGCGGCAATAAGGGCACTGAAGGTTGGATCCCGTTGTGGGCCAGTGTCGCTTCGCCTGAGCAGGCAGATGCGGTGGTAAAGCAACAACTTAGGCCAGAAGTCTTCGGTACCCAGGTGCCGTTTCCGAGCGTGAGCCGCGACAGCCCGGAGTTTGCTCCCGACAGATACTGGCGCGGGCCGGTATGGCTGGATCAGGCCTTCTTTGCCATCAAGGGATTGCAGCATTACGGTTACCGGCAGCAGGCAAGTGCAATGTCGCGGCGCTTGCTGGAGGCCATCGCCGCCGATAGCCGGGATCTGCCGATACGGGAAAACTACCATCCACTCAGCGGTGAAGGACTGCATGGCACCAACTTCAGCTGGTCGGCCTCGGTCTTATTGTTGCTTTATAGCGAAGGTTTGTTGTCTGAGGCTGAATAATCGCTGAATGAGGCGAATTGGCCGCGATTTTCTGCTGTGCAATCTTAACAGCCGCTGTTAATCTTCTGTACCATCTCTGTTAACAACAAGGTGTTGCCTGTGCGACTGCCCTCAACTCTTGCGATCTGCTTGTTTCTGGGTGCCTGTCAGGCAGGGAACGATGGCGAAATCGATGCCATTGCGGATAAAAACCGCGCGGTTAAACCTTTGTTGCCCTGTGGCAGTGGGGCACCTGTGGTAAATCGGGCTAAAATTAAAGCCAGTCTAATCGAGCGCAACATCATCACTCAGCAAATGAGTGAACAAGAGGCCGAAGCTAAGGTCTCTGAGTATATTCAGCAGCGCAATCAGAAGTTTGAAAACTGTATCAAGGAGCCAAAGTCATGAGTTTGAAGTCGGTATTGGCCCTGGGGGCTGCTTGTCTCTTTGGTATATCCAATGCTCTGGCCGCCACGGCTCCGGCGGATCCCGGAGTGATCAACAAAGAGCAGATCCTCTACTGGCTGGAGAAACGCGGTGAACTCGATGCCGAGGCCTCAGAAGAGGAGCGGCAACAAGCGCTGGCAGCCTACATCGCCAAATCTACCGGAGCGGGCAGCAAGGCCGCACAAGTGCTTAAGGCCAGAGAACAACAACTGCTGCAACAGGCGCGAAGCAACAGCCTGCGTCAAAGCAAGTTAATGCGGGCACAGTCGCGGGTAGCCGATACCGATGTGACCAAGCGGGTCAAGGTGTTGGCCGTGCTGGTGGATTTTCCCGATTTGCCCTATAACAACAATCGCCTGAGTCCCGGCGATACCGAAATGTATTACGCCAACTACTCGGTAGCCCATTACCGTGGTTTGTTGTTTTCCGAGGCAGGTTTCCCAGGACCTCAGGGGCAAACTCTGCCCTCTGCCTATCAATATTATCAAGCGGTTTCCGGCCAGAGCTTTTTCTTCAGCGGCGATGTGAAAGGCTGGTTTAGAGCCAGCCAAAATGCCGCCTACTATGGTGCCAACGACCCAAATAACAACAATGACGACACTGCCGCCACTGAATTGGTGGAAGAAGCGGTCGCGGCTGCAGTAGCCAGCATGAGCGCCGCTGAGTTGGCGCAGTATGATATTGAAGATCCTTATGATATCGACGCTGACGGCAACCTGGATGAAGCCGATGGGATTTTGGATCATGTGATGATCTTCCATTCCAGCATAGGCGAAGAGGCCGGTGGCGGTATGCTCGGCGATGATGCCATCTGGTCACACAGATTCTTTGTGCCCTCGGCGCCCGGTCAATATGGTCAGGCTATTCCCGGCAGTAATATGCGTCTGTTCGGTTACACCATTCAGCCGCTGGATGCCGGAACAGGTGTTTGTACCCATGAATTTGGTCACGATCTCGGTTTACCGGATGAGTATGACACCAGTGCCGAAGCCAGCGATGGCTCGCCTGTAGGTCTCTGGTCTCTGATGTCCGGCGGCAGCTGGGCAGGTTCCCCAAGAGGCTCCCAGCCAAGTGGTTTCAGCCCCTACGCCCGCTCATTTCTACAGGACAGGTACAAGGGCCGCTGGGTCAACGAACAAACCCTGGATTATCAAGCACTGGATAGCAACGGCACTCAAGTGTCGCTTGAGCATGCCAATAGCAATGGCGTAAACCAGCTGGCCATCAAGCTGCCGTCCGACTCCATCGCCTTTACTCAGGCCTATCAGGGGCAATACCAGTACTATTCGAATCAGGGCGATCAGCTCAACAACGCCATGTCGTTCGAGCTGCAACTGCCCATGAGTACCAAGCTAACACTGAAGATGAAGGCCCATTGGCAGATAGAGCAGGACTATGACTATGTGCAACTGCTGGTGGATGGGGTGCCATTGGCTGGAAGCCATACCAAGAGCAGTAACAGTATCAACAATGCCGCCAATATTATCAGTGGTGACTCGGCGGCCTTATCCGGTGGTGAAGGGGAACAGGGCTGGCAAGAATTGAATTTCGACCTTAGCGCATACGCCGGAATGAGCAAGCAGATAAGCCTGGTATATCGTACCGATGAAGCGGTCGGTGGCTATGGCTTTGCCGTCGATGACTTACGTCTCGAGAGTGATGGCAAGCTTATCTACAGCGATAATGCCGAAACAGCTCTCAAGACTGTGGTACTTTCCGGTTTTGTCCGCACCGACGATACCCGCCCGGGAGCGACACGGCGTTACCTGCTGCAACTGCGTAACTATCAGGGTGTTGATAGCGGACTGCAACAAGATAGCTATGAACCGGGACTCTTGGTGTGGTATGAAAACTTAGCCTACAGCGACAACAAGGTGGCTGAACATCCGGGATACGGCCTCATTGGGGTGGTGGATGCGGATCAAAACCTGATCGGCAACCGTGATACCGATGTGCAGGTTCGTGATGCCAGCTTCAGTATTTATCCACAGTCGGCGTTTTTCGGTGACCCCCATCTTGGCAACAATAGCCTGTTTGATGACAGCGACGACTACAGCGCGCCGCTTAAGCCTCAGGCCGGTCTGGTGTTGCCCCAGCTGGGTCTTATGGTGCAGCTTTTGACCCAGGAGCAAGACAGCAGCCAGGCGCTACTGTTGGTGAGTAAACGCAGCGACAGCAGCGGCACAGAACTCAGTGCCAGCATTTCAGCGCAGCAGGAGGGAGGCAATGTCAGTTTCAGCGCTAATCTCAGTGGCGGTACTGCGCCTTACACCTACCTGTGGGATTTTGGGGTCGGCGGCGCCAGCAGTACCCAAGCGACGCCTCAATACAGTTACAGTGAGTCCGGCAACTACACAGTCACACTGACTGTGACAGACGCCAATAATCGGCAAACCGTGACCAGCTTGCAGCTGACGGTTAGCATTCCTCTGTCGGCACTGTTCGATATCAGTGGTACAGGTTTAACCGTGCAGTTCAATAACCTCAGTCGCGGTGGCAACGGTGAACTCAGTTATCAGTGGCACTTCGGTGACGGCCAGAGCAGCACTATCGCTTCTCCCTCACATACCTACAGTGCGGCAGGCAGTTACAGTGTGCGCCTGGTTGTGACCGACTCACAGAATAATCAGAGCAGCAATAGTCGCACTCTGGTGGTCTCCAATCCGGTCGTGCCCAATACAACTGAAAGCAGTTCCGGCGGCGGTGGCGGTAGCCTCGGCGGCCTGAGCCTATTGGGGCTGGCGCTGATCGCCTGGCGGCGCAGGCACTGACAGAAATAAGGGACGCTCAAGCGTCCCTTGTGTTTTTGGTCGTTCAATAGAGGGATTACAAGCCCTTGCTCAAGGCGTAAGTTGGCCTTGATTGATGGCGGCAACCGCCGCCGGCAGGAAGATTTCACCAACAATCAGTTGCTGCTCCTGAAAGTGAAAATAACGTCTTCTGCCCCATATTGCCTCTGTGGTGGATTGCGACAGTGAATCTGCGAGGGAAGCGACCCGTGAATGGTTATCGAAACTGGCGACTTCTATGGCACCGGGTTCAAAGCCGATATCACCGAATAACAGCTCTCCCAGGGGGCGGGTACCCAATTTGCCCAGTCGCTGCTGTTGCTCCAGCAGCTTTGCCGGGATCAGGGTGCGGCCAAAGACCCAGGGAGTGCCATCCAGGCAGAGTAACACCTCTCTGATCCAGATGGCTTTGTGCTCCTTACCCTGCCATTCCTGAGCGGCGGTGGACAGCATGGCTTCACCGAGCAGTTTGACTTCAAAGTGGTTGCAGCAGCTCTTGAGTCTCTTGGTGAGACTACCGGTCGCCAGCAGCCAATCGTGCAATGGCGCTGCGGGAAGTTGTTGTGATTGCTCTGGCGAAAACCACTGAATTGATTCACCATAAGGAAAGCTTAAACTGGTCACACTCATCGGATACCCGGTACAATATTACAACTCGGGAGTCTATCACGCTTGCCCACAAGCAGATAGATCGCAAGGGGCGTCTGCACAAGTTACGGGAGCTTGATACTCAATATGAAACGCGTTTTGACACTGTTGTTTTTTATGCTGGCCGGCATGTTGCAGCCTGTGATGGCGGCCGATGAAAAGCCCGCCGAAGACACCTATGCCTACTATGGCTTTGAACCTGAAATAGTGACCAACTATATCTCCAATCGTAAGAAGCTGGGGTTTGTGCGCATCAGTGTTGAACTGATGGTGAAAGACCCTCAGGACTTGGTAGCCTTGCAACACCATGATCCCCTGCTGCGGGCCGCGATAGTGGAGATTCTCGGTAACCAACCCGAGGACAGGGTCAAGTCGCTTACCGGCAGGGAAGAGATCCGTCGCGAATGTTACGACACAGTCAATCGTTTGCTGGAACAGGAAACCGGTCGGGCGCTGGTAGTGAATCTGCTGTTTACCAAATACCTGTATGACTGAGGTAAAAAAGCGTCGGCTCAACACCTCGAAAGGCAAGGCCAGGACCGAGGTAAAGAAAAAGGTTAATAAAACGCCGCCAAAGACGACGGCCGGCAAAACCTCGGTTAAAACGGGCGGGAAAGCCAAAGACAAGGGCTTGCACCCGCGCAACCTGCACCGCCAGGGCTATGACTTTGCCGCCCTGGCAGCCAGTTACCCAGCGCTCGCGCCTCATCTTATCACCACAGATTATGGCCAGGTTTCGATTCCCTTTGCCGAGCCTCAAGCTGTTTTGGCCCTTAATGCCGCCTTATTGCAGCACCATTACCATATCCAGGGTTGGCAATTGCCCGAGGGCTATCTGTGCCCCCCCATTCCCGGGCGAGTGGACTATTTGCACCATATCGCCGATCTGCTGGCAGAAGGCAGTAAAATCCCCCAAGGCCGGCGTATTCGCGGCCTGGATATAGGCACAGGAGCCAATGGCATCTACCCCTTGCTGGGCTCAAGTGTCTACGGCTGGCAGTTTGTCGGCGCCGATATCAACCCTGTGGCGCTGGATAATGTCGCCGGCGTATTACTGCACAATCCCAAGCTGGCCAGCGCCATAGAACTGCGGTTGCAGCCCAAGCCAGAGCAGATATTTCATGGTCTTTTGCAGAGCAGGGAGTGTTTTGATTTCAGCCTCTGTAACCCTCCTTTTCATGCTTCGGCCGCCGATGCCCGCAGTGGCAGCGAACGCAAACAGCGCAATCTGGCGGCAAGTCGCGGCGAGCAACATCAGAGTCAGGAGCCCAAACTCAACTTCGGCGGTTGTCAGGCCGAGCTTTGGTGCGATGGTGGCGAGTTGGGCTTCTTGCTGCGTATGATTCACGAAAGCCGTGAATATGGTGGACAAGTGCTGTGGTATTCTTCTTTGGTGTCCAAGGGTGACAACCTCAACCCCTGCCAGCAGGCGTTAAAGCAACTTGGCGCCAAAGAGGTCAAGATATTGGAGATGCAACAGGGCAATAAACAAACCCGGGTGTTGGCCTGGAGTTTCTTCGATGCTGCCGCCAGATGTCAGTGGTGGAAGTTCAAGGCTTGAGGCCCACCAACGGCAGGCCTCAAATTGGATTGAGAAATCGAGCTACTCCGGACTCCACAGTAACCGGCCGCAATCGGTGAGATCGTAACCACCGAGTAGAGCAGCCATCTGCCGGGTGTGGCTGCCGCCGAGCATCTTGAACAGCTGCTGCAACTGGCGGCGGAAGTAGATCCCTTGCGGCATAACAAAGTCGAAAGACTCAGTCACCAAGGGCACAAAGCTCAGGCCACTCTCCATGGCGACAGCCTGACAACCGAAGCCTATATCGGCATCCCCCCGGGCGATATAACCGGCTAACTCCCGCTCACTGAAGGCGGTGAGTACTGAGTTGAGCTGCTCAAGCTTGGCACCCTGTTTCAACAGCCAATGTTCCAGATGTTGCTGGCTGCCGGCACCGCCCTGGCGGGTGACCCAGCGCCAGGAGAGTTGCAACACCTTGCTCTCTTCCTGACACCTGTGGTGCATATCCGGCCGCACTATCAACCCCTGCTGGCGGTTATAGCCGTGAACCATGATCCATTGCTGGTGGTTGGGATACCCCTTCAGCAGCGCCGTATGGCGGATATTACGCTCCTCCAAACTGCCCCAATGCAAGGTACAGACATCGGCGTAGCCCTTGGACAAGAGCTCCAGCCCCAGGCGGGAACCTGTAGCGCTGTAGCTAATAAGTTCTCGACTGCCAACCTGAGCCATCAGCCTGGCCACCTGCATCGATAACAAGGGGTCATCACTGCCGGTGATCAGCAAACGATCGGTCAACATACCACTGTGGCAGGAATCCATGATCCAACGGTCGATTAGTATCTTTGGAAACAGCCACTTACCTGTGATTTTGGTCGCCGGCAGCATACGTTCGTTAGCCATGGCATAGACCTTCTTTTCATTGAGGTCCAGATACTCGGCCACCTGCTTGGCGCTCATATAGACAAGTTCACTGGGCTCCGTCATCACTTCTCCTTGGTATCTTGGGTATCAGCGTGGATTGCTGGCATCAAACTCAATATTATCGGCGCCATTGTACACCAGGAAATGGCGCCCTTTAGCGCGGGCGACCATAGTGATTCCCAGCTTCTGCGCCAATTCCAGACCCATCTGGGTAACACCACTGCGGGACAAAAGCACAGGGATCCCCATCTTGGCGACCTTGATAACCATTTCGGAAGTAAGTCGCCCCGTAGTGTAGAAAATCTTGTTGTCGCCCCTGTCTTGCTCCAGCCACATCTCACCGGCCAGAGTATCGACTGCGTTATGGCGACCAACATCTTCGACAAAGGACTTTATCTTATCCGCTTCACACAGACCACAGCCGTGAACAGCACCGGCATTCTTGTATGTCTGATTATATTCACTGATGTTTTTCAACAGTGAGTAAAGCATGCTCTGTTTCAGTTTTGGTTGCGGCAGGACTATATCGTCCAATCCTTCCATAAAGCCGCCGAAGACAGTGCCCTGGCCACAGCCTGTGGTGACTGTCTTGTCGGCCAGTTTGGCATCCAGATCCTCAGTCTGCTCCCGGGTGATCACGGCCGCGGAAGCCACATCCCAGTCAACAATCACAGATTCCAGTTGCGATACATCATTGATAAAGCCTTGATTCTTTAGGTAACCCAGTGCCAGGGCCTCGGCTCTTGCGCCCAGGGTCATCAGGGTGACTATTGGTCGCCAGTTGAGGTAAACCGTCAGCGGCCTTTCACAGGCAACAAACTTTTCCTGCAACTGACCATTCTCATCGACCGCAGTTACGGCAATGGTCAAAGGTACCTGGGTATTGGTCTTGA
Source organism: Shewanella indica (assembly GCF_033842865.1). Classification (NCBI taxonomy): domain Bacteria; kingdom Pseudomonadati; phylum Pseudomonadota; class Gammaproteobacteria; order Alteromonadales; family Shewanellaceae; genus Shewanella; species Shewanella indica. Next base: position 1,626,185 of record NZ_JAWXXR010000001.1, on the reverse strand, counting down.
TCAATTGGGGTTTGGCACTTGTCATTATCGAACCTTCACAGAGAGCATGGGCCACAGCATAGCAATATTTATACCGTCACAGGATTCAGGCTGCAAAATGCGTGATCCGCAGCAAGCGCCGGCGGCACTCAGGTCATGAATGTCCCAAACCAGATTGCATATTGGACAAAATGTCCTATTTTTAGCCTTAAATAGATGATCAAGTTCAAACTTATTTCTCAAATGGCAACTGGCACTAAAATTGCAAAGACTTAGAGATCTTACTTATGCCCGAAAATAATCCCATCGGGAGGGAGAGTCAGTATGCAACATTCCGAAAGCGTATGGCCCATGTACGTTTCACTGAAAAAAGTGGAGAAACAGGTCGGTCGTTGGACATCCATCAGCTGGGAGCTGGACCAAATCGTGCCCGCTACCCATGAGGCGCCGCCCGGAGCCAAGCTGGTCCTACTGGAGTTGTTTCGTGATGAGCGTGCCAGTTACCGCCTTAACCTGGATATGGACAATCCCATGCTTTACATCGTCTGTGACGAAGATGTAGAGGGCAACTGGATCCCGGCCGCCATCTCCGCCGACCAAAATGTCGCAGCCGGCTGTCTCGAAGGAGATACCCCAGTGCTGAACATGCCGATGCCGGAGGCAATCGCCTGCTGGATTGAAGCCTTCATAACCCGTCACGGTGAAGTGGAAATCACCGCCCACAGACGCAAACATGTTAACCGCCGCAAGGAATTGGCCGAAGACAACATTCGGAGGCACTGATGGCCGAAAAGAGTGGATTCCTGAGCCGCTGGGCGCTACGCAAGCAGCAAGTACAGGAAGGTGAACCCCCTGTCGATGAACCGCTGCAAGAAATTCCTCCTCAAGCGGAAGCCGTTGCAGAGGCAGAGCCGGAAACTCAGACCGCGCTCGACCCCCTTCCAGAAACCGAGACCCAGGAAGAGAAACTGCTGACCGCCGAAGACTTACCCGACCCCAGTGGTATCGAGGTTGGTGGCAGCTTCGCCAGTTTTATGGCCAAGAATGTCGACCCGGCAGTGAAGACCGCCGCGTTGCGCACCCTGTGGAAGCAACCTCACTTCAACGAAATCGACGGCTTGCTCGAGTACGCCCTCGATTACAGCAACCAGCCCAAGCTAAGCGCTGAAGCCTCGGCCGAATTGGCCAAGAAGGTGTTCCGTCACGTGCTGGAAAAAGAGGAACCGGAAGAGGCTGAAGAAGCCCTGGCCGAAGCAGAGACTTCAGCAACCGAGGCAGAGGCCGAAACCCCGCAGTTAGCCGAACAATCTGCGCCACAGTCACCAACGGACAATTTGGACGGAGATGTGACTGCAGAGGCCCAAAATGCCACAGATGCAGAAGCCGAAACTCATAAGCCGGTTGTTTGACGTCAGTTTAACAGCCTTTAATGCCCATAAATTTGGTATGTGAATTGCTGTATTCAGGCTATAGCAAGCTGTAAATCAATAATAAAAGCAGCAAGATAAAGAATACGGCCATCGCCATAAACTGTTCAGGAACGCAAAGTGAACAATAGTGTGAGCAATAACCCCGCCCAGCAAGCGCTGCGGCAGGTGCGTCGTGAGGTCAGCCAGCAGACTCAGATTCTGCAAAACCTGATCCCGCCGACCGTAAGTTACACCACAGAAGGGAATGTCCTTGTGATAGGCCCTGAGGATCTGGCCCGGCTGGCGGCAGATAAACTGTCTGCCATGGCCGGCAGAGTGATCTTGGCCAACGAGCCGATCACCAGCCAGGAAGAGGCCCATCTCGAAGCCGTAATGGCTGCCGCCGAAGATGTCGAGAGCTACTACAACAAGCTGATTGGTATCAAAGGCTTCCTCGGTCAATTCCAGGTGAGTGTCGAACATGACAATGGCACCGCCGAGCTCAGTGTGGTTGCGCTGCGCAAGCCGCATTTTGACCTTATCCTCGACCTGAGCCGCGAGCCGCAAATTCAGTTGGAAATGCTGCCACCCGGCTATTTCTATGTGGGTCAGGATCCGCAGAAATTAGCCGAAGCCTTGCAGGAATTGCCCCAGATGATCGGCCAGTTTGACAAGCCGCGCTATGTCAAGGTCAACGCCGATCTCTGTGCCCACAATCGCAACGGCAATAATGGTTGTAACCGCTGCCTCAACTTCTGTCCGGCCGATGCTATCAAGAGCGTGGCCAAGCAGATTGAGATAGACCCCTATCTGTGCCACGGCGCCGGCAGCTGTACCAATGCCTGTCCAACCGGGGCCATTGCCTACGACCAGCCAACCCCTCAGGCGCTGCATTCATACCTGAATAAGTTGATTTCCCGCTTCCGCGAACAGGCACAAACCGCGCCTGTAGTGCTGTTCCACGACATGGGACAGGGCGGCGCCTTGATCAATGACGAGTTGCCGGGCGAGGTTCTACCTGTGGCACTGGAAGAAGTCACTGTGGCCAGCATGGATCACTGGATGGCTTCTCTGGCTTGGGGAGCGCGCCAGGTGTTGATCCTCAACACCAGCGCTACGGCCCCTACCCTGACCCAGATGCTCAAGGGCGAACTGGGATTGGCCAATGCCATTTTGGATGAGATGGGACAGCCTCAAAGGATTCGGGTTATCGACGAAGCCGAGCTTGCCAATCTCTGGCCTATACTGGATGTAAGTCTGGACTGGCCCGTGATAGTACCTGCTGTGCTCTCTGAGGGTAACAAGCGCACCCAGCTGTACGCTGCTATCGACCATCTCAATGAGCAAGCAGCCAATGTTGATACTCAACTGACCATGGGCAATATCCCCTATGGCCTGGTGAATATCAATGCCGACAAGTGCACCTTGTGTATGTCCTGTGTCGCGACCTGCCCTACCCAGGCGCTGACCGACGGTGGCGACACTCCGGCACTGTATTTTGTCGAGCAGGATTGTGTGCAGTGTGGCCTATGTGAGGCTGCCTGCCCGGAGAAGGTGATCAGCCTGACTCCTCAGGTCAATCTGGATAAGGCTGCACGGCAGCAGCGCCGGATCCTGAAAGAAGAAGCTCCGTTCGAATGTATTCGTTGTGGAGCGCCGTTCGCGACCCAGTCTATGGTGCACCGGATGCTGGATATGGTCGGAAGCCACAGCGCTTTCAGCGCCAACATAGAGCGCTTAAAGATGTGTGGTGATTGCCGGGTGAAGGATATGTTTGAAGACATACTCCAGGATCCGGAAAAGCAACTGAGATAAGAGATCCGCTATGACCGAAACAGTAAGAGAAGTATCAGAAAACGATCAGCTTAGAGCAGATATCTATCAGCTGCTGGCGGCGCTGTTAAGGCGCCACCCCAGCCCGGAATTGCTGAGTTTTCTTGGCGACCTCGAAGTCGACGCCAATGACGACAGTGAGATGACCAAGGCCTGGTTGGCGCTCAAGTTGGCGGCCGTACAATTCGACAGTAACCAGCTGGAAGATGAGTATTTCAACATCTTCCTCGGCGTAGGCTCAGGGGAAATCCTGCCCTACGGTAGCTGGTTTATGACAGGTTCGCTGATGGACAAGCCCTTGGCTCTGCTGCGTCAGGACCTGATGCAACTGGGCTTCGAACGCGAAGAAAATGTCAAGGAACCGGAAGATCATGTCGCCGCTCTGTGCGAGGTAATGGGCATACTGCTGCTGGAAGCTCCGGCCCACCAGCAACTGGCCTTCTACCGCCGCCATATCGGCAGCTGGATCATACGTTTCTTCGATACCTTGTCCCGTTGTCCCTCCGCCGCGTTTTACGCCGTGGTGGCACAACTCGGCCGGGCCTTCTTTGAAACCGAAATCAATGAGTTTGAACAGCTGGTGCTGAGCACGCCTGTGGTGGAAACCCCGGCGGTACAGATCCAGCCCAAGGCCAGTGAGCTGGCCTAAGAATTTGCCCGTGGCAACACGGGCTAAAGCATGCGGGGGAGTTTCCCCCGTCTACCTTCAACACGAGGAGACACTATGAAGAAGCAAGCTTCCGACATGGGTCGTCGTCAACTGCTCAAGGCATTGGCGATCGGCAGTGCGGCAGGCGCGGTTGCGACTGTCAGTGGTCAAGCCTTGGCGGCTAAGCCTGAAGCACCAGAAGTGCCAAAGGGTGAGGGCTACCGTGAGACTGACCATGTGCGCAATTATTACGCCTCACTGCGTAACAAATAACGATAAGGAGAGTATGTGATGCGATTAACCCGCAAAACAGACCAGGCCGCGGTGGCTGCAAAGCCCGCTCTGGGTCTGAATCGTCGTCAGTTCCTTAAGTCTGCCGGTTTGGCTACCGGTGGGATTGCCGCAGCATCTATGCTGGGCGCAGGAATGATGCGTAAAGCCGAAGCCAAAGATGTTCCTCATGATGCCCCTACCGAAGTGAAGCGTACTATCTGCTCTCACTGCTCAGTGGGTTGCGGCATTTACGCCGAAGTTCAAAACGGTGTTTGGACCGGGCAGGAGCCTGCCGTGGACCATCCATTCAACCGCGGTGGTCACTGTGCCAAGGGCGCGTCACTGCGTGAGCACGGCCATGGTGAGAAACGTCTCAAGTATCCAATGAAACTTGAAGGCGGCAAGTGGAAGCGTCTCAGCTGGGAGCAGGCTATCAACGAAGTCGGCGACAAGATGCTGAAGATCCGCGAAGAATCCGGCCCTGACTCTGTATACTTCATGGGTAGTGCCAAGTTCTCCAACGAACAGTCTTACCTGTATCGCAAACTCGCAGCCATGTGGGGCACCAACAACGTCGACCACTCGGCGCGTATTTGTCACTCTACCACTGTAGCCGGTGTGGCCAACACCTGGGGCTATGGTGCGCAAACCAACTCCTTCAACGATATGCACAATGCCAAGTGCATGCTGTTTATCGGCTCCAACCCCAGTGAAGCTCACCCAGTGGCGATGCAACACATTCTGGTAGGTAAAGAGCGCGGTGCCAAAGTCATAGTGGTTGATCCACGTTTCACCCGTACTGCAGCCAAGTCTGACGAGTACGTGCATATCCGTCCCGGTACCGACATTCCTTTCATCTACGGTCTGCTGTGGCATATCTTCGAAAACGGCTGGGAAGATCAGAGCTTTATCGATCAGCGTGTTTACGGCATGGAACGTATCCGCGAAGAGGTGAAGAAGTACAACCCTGCCGAGGTTGAGCATGTTGCCGGTGTCGGTGAAGCTCAGATGCGCCGCGTCGCCAAGATGATGGCCGAACACAAGCCCGGCACTATCGTTTGGTGTATGGGTGGTACTCAGCACCACGTGGGGAACGCCAATACCCGTGCTTACTGTATCCTGCAGTTGGCCCTGGGTAACATGGGTGTTTCCGGTGGCGGCACCAACATCTTCCGTGGTCACGACAACGTACAGGGTGCTACTGACTTTGGTCTGCTGTTCGATAACCTGCCTGGTTACTATGGTCTGACTACCGGCGCCTGGGCGCACTGGTGCAATGTGTGGGATCTGGATCCTGCCTGGGTCAACAGCCGTTTCGACCAAGGTGAGTATCTGGGCCAGAAGCCACAGACTTCAGCCGGTATTCCTTGTTCCCGCTGGCACGACGGTGTGCTGGAAGACAAGAACAAGATTGCCCAGAAAGACAATATCCGTCTGGCCTTCTTCTGGGGTCAGTCTGTCAACACCGAAACCCGTGGCCGCGAGGTGCGTGAAGCACTGAACAAGATGGACACTGTGGTCGTCGTTGACCCATTCCCAACCATGGCCGGTGTTATGCACCAGCGTAAAGATGGCGTTTACCTGCTGCCTGCCGCGACTCAGTTTGAAACCTATGGTTCTGTGTCAGCTTCCAACCGTTCACTGCAGTGGCGTTCTCAGGTCATCGACCCTCTGTTCGAATCGCTGCCTGACCATGTGATCATGTACAAGCTGGCCAAGAAGTGGGGCGTTGAGAAAGAGTTCTGTAAGCACATCAAGGTCAACGGTGAAGAGCCGCTGGTTGAAGATGTCACCCGCGAGTTCAACCGCGGTATGTGGACCATAGGTTACACAGGTCAGAGCCCTGAGCGTCTGAAGATGCACCAGGAAAACTGGGGTACCTTCGACTTCGATACCCTCGAAGCACCCGGCGGCCCAGCCAAGGGTGAAACTTATGGTCTGCCATGGCCATGTTGGGGCACACCTGAGATGAAGCATCCAGGTACTCAAATCCTCTATCGTACTGACCGTGAAGTCCGCAACGGCGGTGGTAACTTCCGTGCCCGTTACGGTGTTGAGCACAATGGCAACAACATACTTGCCGAAGGTTCCTTCTCCAAAGGCAGTGAGATTCAGGACGGTTACCCTGAGTTCACCGACAAGATGCTCAAGCAGCTGGGTTGGTGGGATGACTTGACCGAAGAAGAGAAGAAACACGCCGAAGGCAAAAACTGGAAAACCGATATTTCCGGTGGCATTCAGCGTGTGGCCATAGCTCACGGTTGTATCCCTTATGGTAACGCCAAGGCCCGTTGTATCGTATGGAACTTCCCGGACGACATTCCGTTGCACCGTGAACCTCTGTACACGCCTCGTCGAGACCTGGTCGCCAAGTACCCCACCTACGAAGACCGTATGGTGGCGCGTCTGCCGACCCTGTACAAGTCAATTCAGGACAAGGACTTCTCCAAAGACTTCCCGCTGGCACTGACCTCTGGTCGTCTGGTGGAATATGAAGGCGGTGGTGAAGAAACCCGTTCCAACCCTTGGTTGGCCGAGTTGCAGCAAGAGATGTTTATCGAAATCAGCCCAGGAGATGCTGCCGACCGCGGTCTACGCGATGGCGACGATGTTTGGGTACACAGCCCTGAAGGCGCCAAGATCAAGGTTAAGGCCATGGTAACACCAAGGGTGATCAACGGTGAATGTTTCATGCCGTACCACTTCGCCGGTATCTTCGAAGGCGAGAGCCTGGTGAAGAACTATCCGGAAGGTACAGTACCTTACGTTCAAGGTGAATCGGCTAACACGGTTCTGACTTACGGCTATGATGTGGTGACACAGATGCAGGAAACCAAATCCAGCCTGTGTCAGATCACCAAAGCCTAACCGTACTTGATGAGGAGATAAGCCATTATGGCAGTCATGAAATTCTTATGTGACACCAAGCGCTGCATCGAGTGTAACGGTTGCGTCACAGCCTGTAAAAACGAAAACGACTCCGCGCTCGAGTGGGGTATCCAGCGTCGCCGCGTGGTAACCATCAATGATGGTCAGCCCGGTGAAGCGTCCATTTCAGTTGCCTGTATGCATTGTACCGACGCGCCTTGTATGGCGGTTTGTCCTGCAGACTGCTTCTACCGCACTGACGATGGCATAGTGCTGCACAACAAAGATACCTGTATCGGTTGTGGCTACTGCTTCTATGCCTGTCCTTTCGGGGCGCCTCAGTTCCCGAAAAAGACCGCCTTCGGCAGTCGCGGCAAGATGGATAAATGTACATTCTGTGCCGGTGGCCCAGAGGAAAACTTCTCTGAAGCCGAGCGCAAGAAGTACGGTGCCAACCGTATCGCCGAAGGTAAGCTGCCTATGTGTGCCGAGCTTTGCTCCACCAAGGCGCTGCTGGCCGGTGACGCGGAAGTGGTATCCAATATCTATCGTGAGCGGATGGCCGCCCGGGGTAACCCTGATGTAATTTGGGGCTACAATCCCAAGACCGGTGAGATCAACTGAGACAGAGCGAGGGTGGGCTAAGGCCCACCCTGACGAGGAGTGACTATGTTAATCAAATCACTGCGCAGTCTGTTCGCTCTGCTGGTATTGGTTGCCGGGCTGGGGTTTGCTTCCACAGCCATGGCCGCCGATGAACAGTCGAGCCAGCAACAGGCGCAAACCAGTGAGGCCGATCTTTGGCGCGCGGTAAAATCCGGTGAATCCGGCTATACCACAGCCAAAGGTGTTGAAACCGGCGTGCTGATCAACGTGGCCGGCAATCAGGGCAAGGAGTTGCGCAATCAGTACCTGACACCCGTTATGGCGATAGCCGTAGTCGGCGTGTTTGGGGCGTTCGTGCTCTTTTACCTGGTGAATGGCCCATCCAAGCTGCATCACGGCTTTTCCGGTAAGTTGGTGTTCCGCTGGAGTAAGGCTGACCTGATCATCCACTGGGTAGTGGCGATCAGTTGTCTTATCCTGATCTTCACCGGGCTCAACATCATGTTGGGCAAGCATGTACTGCAACCCTATGTCAGTGGCGATATTTGGGCGGCACTGATCTATGGCTCCAAGACGATCCACGATTGGGTCGGGCCACTGTTTATCGTCTCTTGGGCGGTATTGGTGGTGAAATGGATGCCGGATCAGCTGTTCAAGAGCTATGACCTCAAGTGGTTCATGCTGGTGGGAGGCTACATCAACTTCGGCCCCTTCAAGGGTAAGCACCCGGATTCGGGTTTTGCCAACGCCGGTGAGAAGATGTGGTTCTGGACCCTGGCCATTTTCGGCCTGTTTATCAGCATTTCCGGCATCATGATGGTGTTGCCTAACCTGGATTTGCCCCGCGAAGCCTCAATGGCGGCGCTGTTGGTGCATGGTATCAGTGCAATTCTGATCATCGCCTTCACCATAGTGCATATCTGGATGGCGACCGTACTATCTGAAGGTGGTATGGAGTGCATGAAGTCAGGTTATTGTGATGAAAACTGGGCGATGCAGCACCACAATGTCTGGTACGACGAAATCAAGGCCAACGGTACGCTCAAATATCGCGAAAATTGAGTCCCCTGAGCTGATTTAAGACTGCAAACACCCCGGCCTGCCGGGGTGTTTTTTTATGATCCGTTTTTTAACATCATTTACTTCAGAATCCACACTCTCCTGATACTTTCGCTATTTTCCTTTTATTGAAAGTTTGAAGCAGTTAACGCTTTAAACAGCCGCTCCCATGGGGCTTACATTCAAACTGTCCCAGATCAAAACCCATACTCTTGCAAAGCCTTATATTGCCCATGCTTAAAGAAGGACTCCATTCATATATAACGGATTTTTTACCTTTTTTGTACATAAGCGCAGCTTGAGTTGTTAATAGGCTGGAGTGCACAAAAAAGTGTCGAGTCACCCGCAGCGCGGGGGAAAATTATCAGGAGCGAAAATGAAAGACCAGAAGCCAGATCTGAACCGCAGATCCCTGCTGAAGGCTATCACCATAGGCAGTGCCGCGGGTGCCGCGATTGCTGCAACAGGGGTGAATGCCGCTCAGGCCAGTGAGCCTGTTGAAGCGAAGTCCGCGACAAAGGGCTATCACGAAACAGCGCATATCCGCAGCTATTACAACAGCCTGCGTAGCTAATCCAGGAGATCTCAAGCGATGAAGTTAACTCGCACATCCAATGTCGCCCCTAAGGCCGACAAACCCAAACTGGGGATCAGCCGTCGTCAGTTTATGAAAAATGCCGGTATTACTGCCGGTGGTATCGCTGCCGCCTCTATGCTGGGTACCGGCATGATACGTCGCGCCGAAGCCAAAGATGTACCTCATGATGCGCCTATAGAAGTAAAACGCACCATTTGTAGTGCCTGTGCCGTAGGTTGCGGTCTGTATGCCGAAGTACAAAACGGTGTTTGGACTGGTCAGGAGCCTGCCTTCGATCACCCATTCAACGCCGGTGGTCACTGTGCCAAAGGTGCTGCACTGCGCGAGCACGGTCATGGTGAGAAACGTCTCAAGTACCCAATGAAGCTTGAAGGCGGTAAGTGGAAGCGTATCAGCTGGGATCAGGCCATCAACGAAGTTGGTGACAAGATGCTGAAGATCCGCCAGGAATCAGGCCCTGATTCTGTTTACTTTATGGGTAGTGCCAAGTTCTCCAACGAAGGCTGCTACATGTATCGTAAGCTGGCTGCCATGTGGGGTACCAACAACGTCGACCACTCAGCCCGTATTTGTCACTCTACCACTGTAGCCGGTGTGGCCAACACCTGGGGCTATGGTGCGCAAACCAACTCTTTCAACGACATTCAGAATGCCCGCGCCATCTTCTTCATTGGTGCCAACCCTGCTGAAGCACACCCTGTTTCCATGCAGCACATTCTGATCGCCAAAGAGAAGAACAATGCCAAGTTGATCGTGGTTGATCCACGCTTCTCCCGCACCGCAGCTCATGCCGACCTGCATTGCTCTATCCGTCCGGGTACCGACATTCCATTTATCTACGGTATGTTGTGGCATATCTTCGAAAACGGCTGGGAAGACAAGACCTTCATCAAAGAACGTGTGTTCGAGATGGAAACCATCCGTGCAGAAGCCAAGAAGTTCCCACCTAAAGAAGTGGCCAACATCACTGGCTGTAGCGAAGAGTACCTGTACCAAGCCGCCAAGATGATGGCCGATAACCGTCCAGGCACTGTGGTTTGGTGTATGGGTGGTACCCAGCACCACGTAGGTAATGCCAACACCCGTGCTTACTGTATCCTGCAGCTGGCTCTGGGTAACATGGGTGTTTCCGGTGGTGGTACCAACATCTTCCGTGGTCACGATAACGTACAGGGCGCTACCGACCTGGGTCTGCTGTTCGATAACCTGCCTGGTTACTACGGCCTGACCACTGCGGCATGGCAACACTGGACCCACGTATGGGATCTGGATATGGAGTGGATGAAGAGCCGCTTCGACCAGGGGACTTACCTGGGCCGCGAACCTATGACGACTCCGGGTATTCCTTGCTCCCGTTGGCACGACGGTGTGCTGGAAGACAAGCAAAAGCTGGCACAGAAAGACAACGTACGCCTGGCCTTCTTCTGGGGTCAGTCAGTCAACACTGAAACCCGTCAGCGCGACGTGCGTGATGCACTGGACAAGATGGATACAGTCGTTGTTGTTGACCCATTCCCAACTATGGCCGGTGTTATGCACCGTCGTAAGGATGGCGTCTACCTGCTGCCTGCCGCGACTCAGTTTGAGACCCGTGGTTCCATCTCCAACTCAGGCCGTTCTATCCAATGGCGTGAACAGGTTATCGAGCCGTTGTTTGAGTCCAAGACAGATATTGAAATCATGTATCGTCTGGCGCAGAAACTGGGCTTTGCCGAGCAGTACACCAAGCGCATCAAGAAAGAGAATGGTCTGCCTCTGATCGAAGACATCACCCGCGAAATCAACCGCGGTATGTGGACTATCGGTATGTCCGGCCAGAGCCCTGAGCGTATTAAAGCTCACACCATGAACTGGGGCACTTTCTCCAACAAGACTCTGGAAGCCGAAGGTGGCCCATGCAAGGGCGAAACCTATGGTCTGCCTTGGCCATGTTGGGGTACACCTGAGATGAAGCACCCAGGTACCCAGATCCTCTATAACACAAGCAAGCACGTCAAAGACGGCGGCGGTAACTTCCGCGCCCGTTACGGTGTGGAATATCAAGGCAAGAACCTGCTGGCCGAAGGCTCCTTCTCCAAAGGTGCTGAAATCCAGGACGGCTATCCTGAATTCTCCGACAAGCTGCTCAAGCAATTGGGCTGGTGGGACGAGCTGACTGCCGAAGAGAAAGCCGAAGCCGAAGGCAAGAACTGGAAGACCGACCTTTCCGGCGGTATTGTCCGGGTTGCCGTCAAGCACGGTTGTATCCCATACGGTAACGCCAAGGCCCGTTGTATTGTGTGGACCTTCCCTGATCAGGTGCCAGTACACCGCGAGCCGCTGTACACAGCCCGTCGCGATCTGGTAGCCAAGTATCCAACTTATGACGACATGCAAGTACATCGTCTACCGACTCTGTACAAGTCTATCCAGGAGAAAGATGTCAGTGGCAAGTACCCACTGGTACTGACTTCCGGTCGTCTGGTGGAATACGAGGGTGGTGGTGAAGAATCACGTGCCAACCCATGGCTGGCAGAGCTACAGCAGGAGATGTTCGTTGAGATCAACCCTGGTGACGCTGCCGACCGCGGTATCCGTGACGGTGAGAAGGTATGGCTGGAAGGCGCCGAAGGCGGCCGAATTCTGGTTCAGGCCATGGTGACCCCAAGGGTTAAACCTGGTGTGACCTGGATGCCTTACCACTTTGCCGGGATCATGCACGGCGAGAGCCTGGAGCCCAACTATCCGGAAGGCACAGTGCCTTACGTATTGGGCGAATCCTGTAACACTGCGCTGACCTATGGTTATGACCCAGTGACTCAGATGCAGGAAACCAAGGCGTCGCTTTGTCAGATCGTCAAAGCATAAGTGCAGCTTAAGCGAGGAGAATTGCCACTATGGCTACAATGAAATTTCTGTGTGATACCAAGCGCTGCATTGAATGTAATGGCTGTGTCACCGCTTGTAAAAACGAAAACGACTCCGCTCTCGAGTGGGGTATCCAACGTCGCCGCGTGGTGACCATCAAGGATGGTCAGCCCGGCGAGGCCTCTATCTCTGTGGCTTGTATGCATTGCAGCGACGCGCCTTGTATGGCCGTATGTCCTGCCAACTGCTTCTACCGCACCGAAGACGGCATAGTGCTGCACAACAAAGATACCTGTATCGGTTGTGGTTACTGTCTCTATGCCTGTCCATTCGGAGCACCTCAGTTCCCGAAATCAGGTGCTTTCGGCTCCCGCGGCAAGATGGACAAGTGTACCTTCTGTGCCGGTGGTCCTGAAGAAAACCATTCGGACGCTGAGCGTCAGAAATACGGTGCCAACCGTATTGCGGAAGGCAAGTTGCCTATGTGCGCCGAACTCTGTGCAACCAAGGCCCTGCTGGCCGGTGATGCGGAAGTGGTTTCCGGCATCTACCGTGAGCGTGTGGCTTATCGCGGTGCCGAAAACGGCGCCTGGAAGTAACAGACGGCACGAATATCCGGCCCGGCTTAGCTGGGCCGGTGAGAGAGGTTAATATGAACAAATGGTTCAAACACATAGGCTTGGCTATTGCGCTCATGTTCAGCGCCGTATGCTTCGCCAATGGTGCCGATGCACCTGTGGAACCACAAGCGAGCGATGCCCAGATCTGGGCTCAGCTCAAAGATGGAGCAACGGGTTATACAACATCCGACAGTCAGTTCCACAACCAGCCGATCAACACCTATGATCTGCGGGTATTGGAACTTCGCAGCGACTGGCTGGCACCGGGGTTGATGCTGGCATTGTTCGGTATGATCATCATCTTTGCCCTATTTATCATGGTTAATGGTATTTCCAAACTGCACCATGGTTTCTCCGGCAAAATGGTGCATCGCTGGTCCAAGTTTGATGTGAGCATTCACTGGCTGGGGGCGATTCCCTGCTTACTGCTGATCCTCACCGGCTTGGTGCTGCTGGCAGGGCGTTTCTTCTTCCAGCCGTATCTGGGTGAAGGCTTCTGGGCATCAATGGTCAATGGCGCCAAGCAAGTGCACGACGTGATGGCGATTCCCTTCATGTTCGGTTGGGCGCTGATGACGCTGTTGTGGGCCAAGAACCAGTTGCCCAAGATGTATGACGTCAAGTGGTTCATGGTAGTGGGCGGTTACATCAACTTCGGGCCTTTCAAGGGCAAACACCCTGATGCCGGCTTTGCCAACGCCGGTGAGAAGATGTGGTTCTGGGCCTTTGCTTTCTTTGGGCTGATCATCTCTGCTTCAGGCATGCTGCTGTTGTTCCCCAACCTGTTTGAACCCAGCCGTACCCTGAGCCTGATTGCTCTGGTATTGCACTCAATCAGTGCCATCATCATCTGTGCCTTCTCCATAGTGCATATCTTCATGGCGACTGTTATGTCTGAAGGTGGTATGGAGTGTATGATTTCCGGTTACTGTGATGAAAACTGGGCCACTCAACACCACAACCTGTGGTATGACGAGATCAAGGCCAACGGTACTCTGAAATACAGAGACTAAGGTCAGCACTCTGTCTACTGAAAAGCCGTGTCAATCGACACGGCTTTTTTATCAATAATGAAAAATATCAAGGTGATTTTTTTATATTCCGCACTTATTCCAACTAAAGAGAAATATAAAGCTACTTTGTTGGCTTAAATTCTTAATTAACTGTTTTTTAAGGTTAATTTATTTTAATCTAGCGCTTATTTTCCCATCGGCACACAGCGAAAAGTAACATAATTACACAGCAATACAAAAATATGATTAACCAACATCCCTCTTTAACGCAAAACATACATCCAAAAATAGAACAAAATACTTTAAAGATAACCACTTGATGGCGGCAAGGCTGTTTGTGGTAAATTGCTTATTTAATCACCCGCATGTAAAATACTTCTACAAACGTAACAAACTTACACAATTTCCCTTCACTCAATCAGATACCATCATGATCAATAATACTCGAACCAGCATGCTATCCATGCTGCCGTCTTTGCTGTCCAGTGTGCTACTGATAGTGATCGGCATCTTTGCTTATCGTGCATTTTTCCAACTCAATGACGCCAGCGAACGTCTGGTGAACAACAATAGCCTGACCGAAACTTTCGCCGGGATCCGCGAGGAGTTCTATCAACTGCGATTGGCTTCCTTAGTGCACAACTCTCAAGGAGTACGCATGCATCAGGATAAGGTGCATGATCTGATAGCCCGCCTGAGCCAATTCGACACTGCCTTTATGAGCGATGCCGGCGCGCGAATCGCCGTTCTCAAACCCGGGATCGACAAATACGCCCGCCTCTATTTCGATGAATTAGCATTGGCTGAGCGAACCGGCACAGAGCCGGTCCTGACGCCGGTAAGGCGAGATCTGGGCCCTGAGGTAAGTGCCGAGATCAATCAACTGGTGGCGCAGATAGCCAAGCGTAACCAGGAATTAGGCGAAATGACGGTTTCCGAGGTAGATAATACCGAAGCCATTCTGCTCGGACTTATCCTGTTTGCCATAGTGACCTCCCTGCTGATGGCACTCTTAATGAGCCGCCATCTGGTGGCTATTGTCAGCCGGATCCAGCAATCTGTCGCCAAGCTGGCTGTAGGGGATCTGACCCACAAGATAGGGATCCAGGGCAAGAATGAACTCTGCACCCTCGCAGCCGATCTGGACCAGCTCAGCGACAGATTACAAGTCATGATCCGCGACATTGCCCAAGCTTCTGAACATATGGCGCAACAGGTCGGTGAGCTCAATGTGCAGTCTGAGTCCAACTCGGCCGCATTGCAGGCCCACGCCTTGGAAACCGACCAGGTCGTCACCGCAGTTGAAGAGATGAGTGCTACCGCCCAAGGGGTTGCCAACGATGCTGCTTCAGCAGCGCAGTTGACCGATAAGGCCAGAGCTCAAGGAAATGAATCCCGTCAGGCGGTCGAACAGGCTTCCAACAATGTGATGGCGCTGGTCAGCGAAGTCGACTGTGCCTCCCAGACCATAGCCGAGATGGATGAGAGCACCCGCAGAATTGCCGGCGTACTGGACGTAATAGGCGAGATTGCCGAGCAAACCAACCTGTTGGCACTGAATGCGGCCATTGAAGCGGCCCGTGCCGGTGAACAAGGGCGCGGCTTTGCCGTAGTGGCCGATGAAGTCAGGGCATTGGCAGCACGCACCCAGGCCAGCACTTCAGAGATCAACAATATGTTGGAGCAGCTGCGTCAAGGCGCCGATTCGGCGGTCAATGCCATGAATCGTACCCGCCAAAGCTGTCAGGCAACGGCCGATACCACAACACTGGTGGCCGAAAGTCTGCAAGGGCTGACCGAGCATGTGTTCGATATCAATGGCCTCAGCACTCAGATAGCTACGGCCGCCGAAGAGCAAAGTTCGGTTTCTGAAGAGATTACCCGCAACCTCAGCGTCATTCGCGAAATGGTTGAGGAGCTAAATCAGAGCGGCAAGGCGACACTCGGCAGCACAGCGGCACTGGCAGCAGCCAAAGATCAGCTCTCCAGCGTGGTCAGACAGTTTAAGCTCAACTGAATATAAGGGGTCTGCGGACCCCTTTTTGCTGCCTGATGTAAAGACACCCCTCGAAAGGTTGATTTTTCATCCGTTAATGCTAAAACATGATCTGCTTAACAAAACATCACTTCCGATACTGATAGGTATTGTTATCTTCTAGCCAGTTCACGTTTTAACTACTCCACAGGAGGTAGTCTACAAACAGCTGGCAGTACCTTGGAAATAATCTAACTGATTGTGGTATCTAAGGATTAGCAAAACTAACAGGAAGCCTTATGTCGTCAATTATCCAAACTCTCGATCGCCAACTGGTCACCCCATACCAAGCCAATATCACAGTACCCAACTGGATGCTGGGGGCTATGGAGCGGGTGATGCAGTACTATGTTGATAAGAACCTGAGGCTGGACACTATTTCTGCGGATGTAATGCCGGCACCGGTAGAGGGCAAGAAATACATGCTCTATGCCCATAT
Source organism: Shewanella indica (assembly GCF_033842865.1). Lineage (NCBI taxonomy): Bacteria > Pseudomonadati > Pseudomonadota > Gammaproteobacteria > Alteromonadales > Shewanellaceae > Shewanella > Shewanella indica. The sequence continues at coordinate 1,609,957 of NZ_JAWXXR010000001.1, read as the reverse complement.
CCCTTTCTGCCACACGCTTTGCTCTTACTGTACCTTCCATCGTTTCCTGTTCAAGGAAGACAAGGCCCGCGCTTATTTTGTGGCGCTGCATAAAGAGATGGATATGGTCAAGCAGTTGGGCTACGACTTCGAGTCCATGTACATAGGTGGCGGCACTACAACAGTGCTTGAAGATGAGCTGGCGCGTACTATCGAGTATGCCAAGACCCTGTTCCCTTCCATCAAGGAAGTCTCCTGTGAATCGGATCCCCAACACCTGGACAGCCCTGGCTTTAAACAGCTCAAGGGCTTGGTTGACCGCATGTCCATCGGGGTGCAGAGCTTCAATGATGACATCCTCAAGATGACAGACAGGTTGGAAAAGTTCGGTACCGGCCAGCAGACATTCGACAAGATCATGGCCGCCAAAGAGCTGTTTCCGATTATCAACGTCGATCTGATCTTCGGTTTCCGCGGTCAGACAGACGAAGTGATCCAACATGACTTGGATATGGCTTCCAGACTGGATCCACGCCAGATCACCACTTATCCCTTGATGATCACCCACCAGACCCGCAAGAGCGTCAAAGGGAAACTGGCGGCGCCTCAGGCCGATATGGCCAACCAGTACCGAATGATCCTCAATACCCTTAATGGCCAGTACAACCAGTTGTCGGCCTGGGCCTTTGGTAAGGCCAACGATGAAGGCTTTGACGAATACGTAATCGACTACGACGAATACTTGGGTGTGGGTTCAGGCTCATTCAGTTTCCTTAACGATACCCTGCATGTGAATACTTTCTCGCTGCGCAAGTATCAGGAGCGGATCGCCAGCGGCAAGATGGGTGTTGAGCAGCAAAAGCAGTACAGCAAGAAAGATGTGATGCAGTATCGTTTCCTGCTCGGGATGTTCTCTGGCCGTCTGTCGCGCAAGTATTTCCGCGATACCTTTGGCGTTAATCTGGACACGGCCCTGTTCAAAGAGATGAGCTCGATGAAGTTAATTGGCGCTATCAAGAATGATCCTAAAAATCCGGATGAGCTGATCATTACAGACAACGGCAAGATGATGGGTCTGCTGATGATGAAAGAGTTTTATTCCGGTATGGATAATGTCCGGGCGCAGCTGCGTAAACCGCTGAAGCCTTGTGATATGTAAGCTTTGGCGCAATCAATGACAAAAAATCCGCCACAGAGCGGATTTTTTTATTGTGCAATAAAGGTTCTGCCGACGGCTAGTCGCCTTGACTGCGATTAGCGGGATAACGGGGGCAGTCGTCGCTAATCTCCAACCAGGCGGGTTTGTCGGCACAGTAGATATGATATCTGGGCACCACTCTGTCTGGGTCATCCAAAGAAGCAATACTCAAGCTGATAAACTCGGGATGATCGAGACTGCGATAACTCAGGCTGGTGCCGCAGTTTGGGCAAAAGCCGCGGCGGATCTTGGCCGAGGAGGCGTATTGCCGCACGGCTTCCCCCTGCCAAGTGAGTTGCTCCAGCCTGAAGTCCATCCAACTGCCTACCACAGCCCCTGTGCTCTTGCGACATTGACCGCAGTAACAGTGGTCGGCATCAAACGGCTCCCCCTCGAGGCGATAACGTATGGCGCCGCACAGGCAGCCTCCCTGTAACTGATCCTGCTGTTTCATCGCTCAACTCCGGAATAGCTTATCGTCAGCACCTATCTGGCGCGATAGACGGGATAAGCCAGGTAAGCCTTATCATAGTAAGGGCTGCGTTCGTAAAACCAACGCAGCCTGGCCTTGGCATCGGCGGCAAATGCCGGGTCTTTGAGCGCCTGGTCAAATTCGGCCTGGAGCGCTTTGGAATTGGCCAGCATCTGTTGTGCCAGAGGTTCAACCGCATAGTCCTCAATATACTCGGTGCGGGTGAATATGGTGTTGAATAATCCCCACTGCAGCAGTGAGTCGGGCGATTGCGGCTCCAGCAGTATCATCGCCAGATCGCCGAGCGGCTGCTCAGTGCTTATCTTGACCGTGCCGACAGGCAAGGTGAGTTCAACCTTTTCCAGTTTGGCCTTGGCACTGACTCTCTGGCGGCCTTCATAGTCACTGGCGGCAAACTGGGGGTCGCTGAGGCGATATTGTTGCAACTTCAGTGTTTGAGGTTGTTCCAGGCGAGTCATGCGAATGCCGTGCAGCGATAGCTTGGCAATCGCCTCTTGCCACTGGGGCGGAATATAGTAAGCGGCCGGGCGGCTGACCCGGATATCCGCCTCTGTATTACCTATTACCGGCAGGTTGGGATACAGCTTGGACTCGCCGGTCCAACGCACCACTTGTTTGCCCGAAATGGGGCTCTGTTCCAATTGGTAGTCTATGCCTTTGAAATCCCAGCCCTGCTGCTGCTTTTGTGACTTCCAGGTCAGGGTCACCAGCCGTGGGTAGCGGTACTTGTCTTTCTCTATCGCCGCACGCAGCTTGGTCGCTTTGGCCCCCACCGTCTTGAGGGTTTGCTCCAGCATCACATAAGTGCCCAGCACCCGTTGCCGAAACGGCTTGAGGCTGTGGTTTTCAATTAATATGGTCGGCAGGTGTCTGGCATCGCCATAGCCGTTGGAATAACGGGCCGAAGCATTCCACAGTGACATGCCCTTGCTCAAGTCAGTATTGTCCAAGGCGAAGACCAGAGGTCCCGGGATATGACCTGCCTGGGTCAGCGCCTGTTCTATCGCCGGGCGATACTCCTGTTGCAGCCAGTTGTAGCCGGCGGGGCTCAGCCCCTGAGACAGGTTGTAACCAAAGGTCACATCATATTGGTAATCGATACCGTCGGTGACATGCACATCGATATACAGCTGTGGCTGCCAGTCGTTGATGGCGGTCAGCATGTGTTGCATCTCTATGCTGTCGGCCTTGGCGTAGTCACGATTGAGGTTGATGTTTTGGCTGGTGGTTCGCCAGCCCATGTTCAGTGGGCCGCGTTGATTAACCCGGTTGCTTTGGCTGGAGCGCTCGTGCGCATCGACACTGAAAATAGGTACAAACAGCAGGTTGACCTGTTCCAACAGCTCGGCCTTGTCGCCGACTATGATATCCCGCAATAACATCATGCCGGCATCTTTGCCGTCAATTTCACCCGAGTGGATCCCGGCTTGCACCAGAACATTGGGCTTATGGTTGCGTCTCAGCTGTGCCGGGGTGGCGGCACCTTCGGCGCTGGCCACTATCATCCAGATATCACGGCCCTGGGGGCTCTTGCCCAGGCTGACCTTGTTGAGCTTGTTGCTTTGGGTCATCAGCCTATCCAGCCAGGCAAAGGTCTGCTGATAGCTTGGGCTTTCAATACCGCCGGATTGTTCAAAAGGCGTGGCCCAGCCGTCGTCGGCTGCACGCATTAAGGCCTCGCTGGCACCACTCCAGGATTTGAGCGGCGGCAAAATGGCATCATTGATATAGGTGTTGGCTTGGATGGCTGGTTCGGCAAGTGCGGCGCCGGGTAACGTCGCGACAGCGAGCCAGAGCAGGGACAGCATGCGCATGAAAGGCTCCGGGGTACAGGATATTGTTATTGTTGAAGCGCTCTATCTTTAACCAATTTACTCAGCCCTGCAAGTCACCCGGAGTGACTCTCCCTTTATTTTGTGGTTATAGCAATGAAAGCAAACTGCCCCTCCCTAAATTTTGTTTCGTCAAAGTAATGTCAAAAAATGGCATTCAAGGGCAGTAATTTACATATTTGCAGTCCAGTCTGAATAAATATCTAATCTCGCTTCTTAAGTTATTTTCTGTGTTGTAATTTCTTAACTAAGAAAATTAAAAAAGAATTTTATATCTATACCAGTGATCATTAACGGCTGGACAAATAGCTTATATAGGTAAAGTAGTATTTTAATGTGACGGCCGTTTTAATTATCAATGGTGCTTTTGGCATTCACATTAATAAGGGAAAGTGCGAACAAGTCCCATGTGTGCTCTGCGTCGGCTTCCAGGCCGGTAAGAATCTCAGCAAGGTAGTGAATGGCGTGGCACGTATCTATGGCTTTGAGCTGATGCAGGTGGCCCAGGCGCTGGATCTGCAGAAGAAAGTGAATCACAGGCAGTTGTCACCCCAGAATGAGCAACTATTAAAGGCGCTGCGCAAACAGGTTGTTTACCCCGGATGTCGAGGCCTCAACGCAATTCCTGATGAAGTTCCAAGAAAACCAAGCCCCGGTAGGATTGACCTCCGGGGCTCTATGTTGAAAGAACCGGGAATAGCCTTTGCTCAATGGGTTTTCGGGCACTGAGTCAGATGCCTTGGACTCTGGCATAATGAGCCAGCGTAGTGGTGAACTGATGCGGACTGCTGCGGACTGTTGCTCGACCGTGTAACCGATACGGGAAGATGTTTAGCGCTCTTGAGCGCCATAGCTGTCGCTTTAAAGTCAAGCGTACGCTATATCCAACTTGCTGCTTGTTTTGGCATCATAGAACAATCGATGTCAAAATAACGTCAAAATAACCGACGACTTTACATAGAGTTACATTTTTGTAGCCTAGCCTATATATCTGTTTCAACTATCTTTGTTCACTTCATAGCCTGGGTTATTTTGGCTTTGATTCTTGTTCTTGAGGAGTAATCGCATGAGTACAGTATTGAACAAGACTGCACTCACAGAAGCAGAGAGCAGTTTAAGGCAAGTGCTGCAAACCGTCGGTCCTTTGATTGCCGCGCAAGGATTCCAGGGATTTTGGTTTCAAGGGCTGCCAAGCAACGCCAGGGAGTATTTGGAGCACCCGGGAAATCAAGGCCTATTCGCCCCCGTGTGGCTACGAAGGCCAATCGCGTCACTGGCGTCCTCCTGTCGGATAGCAACCCTGCAACAGTACTATCTGGAACACTATGCCCGCAGCGACAATAATTTCGCCGAGTCTTTATGCGCAAACAAAGCCTGGTGTTACCGCTGGCAAGAGGATGACCCGGTAAAAGTCCTGTTCGCCAAACATGGTTATGACACTGTTCTGAGCTTCCCCGTGCCCAGCTATGCCAACCCGACTTGGTTTGGCCGTTTTATGCTGTTGGGTTCAGGTCATCCGGATCCGCAACCTGAGCGTTTGCAACAGACCCTGATCTTGGCTCAGAGTCTATTGTTTGAACATGACAGGCAGAGATTCAATCCGTTTCTGCAAAGCCGGATCTTCAAGACCAACGCCAGAAAAGTGCTGCGAATGGCGGCAACCGGACTGCAAAATCATGAGATCTCTGATCGACTGCACATTAGTGTCCGTGGGGTTGAATACCATATGGAGTCAATGCGTAAAAAACTGGGTGCCAGCAACAGGGCAAATCTAATCCATCTGGCCCATCAATTTGAGTTGATCTGACATGTTAATACTGCTGGTCGAAGATAATCGTCTGTTGGCAAACAATATCATTCAATACCTGGCGATAAAGGGTATTGAATGTGACTATGCCGAAACCTTGGCTCAAGCCAATGAACTGCTGAGACAGCAGCATTTTGATGTGGTGGTGCTGGATCTCAACTTGCCTGACGGGGACGGTGTGCGAGCATGCCAGGGCTGGAAGGCCCAGTGTATGACCACGCCGGTGATCATGCTCACCGCCCGCAGTGGTCTGGATGACAGATTGAGCGGCTTTGATGCCGGCGCCGACGATTATCTTATTAAGCCCTTCGCCATGGAGGAGCTGGTCGCCCGCATCAAGGTAGTGGCTCAGCGCCGTCCAGCACCGCCAAAACTACAATTGGGTGAGTTGGAAATGGACTTTGGTAAACACGAGGCTTATCGCCAAGGGCAGCAGTTATCTCTAAGCCGCACCGGCTGGCAGATACTGGCTTTGCTGGCTCGCCGCAGCCCGGAAACCGTGGAGCGGGAAGAGATAGAACGTATGCTCTGGCCCGATTGTCCCCCGGACAGCGACAGCTTGCGCAGCCATTTGCATCTGTTGCGGCGGGTAGTGGATAAGCCGTTCGACAGCCAGTTAATCCACACTATTCGCGGGGTAGGACTCTGCCTGAGGAGTGACTGAAGATGATGCCCAAGTTCAGTCTCAAGCGCAGCTATCAAATTTATGGGCTTATTTTTCTAGCGGTCACTCTGGCCATCAATAGCATCATCCCCCTTTGCATGATGTGCACCGGCATGTTTTCCATGCATGAAATCACCTTGCATAACGCAGGCCAGGCAGCCGAGGCGGTATTTACCCAAGGCAGTACCGAGCTGGATACCGACAACATCAGTGTATTTGCCGACTGGCAGCGGGTACCGGATAAGATAAAAGCCATCAATGACTTTCAGCCTCCCACTGCAGAAACCGGCATCCGCTACCAGCATCTCGATGGCCCCTATATCGATGCCTTAAGTGTCCACTACACGGCTTCAGGCCAGCCGCTGTATCTATGGCTACATTATGATGCCACCCATGATCTTGTCTTTGCACCCAAGAACATGACCGCCATTTTATTGCTGATAGTGATGACCTTCGGGGTGGTGGCCAGCCTGGCGTTTCACATGCAAAAACAGGTAATCACTCCGGTGCACAAAATCAGTCAGGCGATCAAGCAACACGACTGGCAAAGCATGAATGGCTTCAGTTTTCCCAAACAAGGCTATGCCGAGCTGCAATCGATAGTGGATGCGCTCAATACTTCGTTGCAGCAATTACAAAAAGCGCAGCAGAGGGAGCTCAACTTCCTGCGCTTTGCCAGCCACGAACTGCGCACGCCTGTGGCTATCTGCCAGTCATCCTTTGAGCTGCTCACCTTGCAAAAGGGCAAGTTGACCGGGCCAGTACTGGCCGCCAGCCAAGCGACAGCGCAGATGAAATCCATCATAGAAACTCTGCTTTGGCTCACCAACAAGAGCAGCACTCAGCTGGAGAAACAACCTTTGATGCCGGCTGAATTGCTGCAACAGTTGGCCGCCGAGCAGGAACATGCTCAGGGCAAGCAGGGCATGATTCAGTTGGACTGTGACGATACCCAACTTCAGGTGCTGAAAGAGCCTCTGTCCATCATGCTCAATAATCTGCTACGCAACGCACTCGAACATGGCACAGGTGAGGTCAAGGTGGAGCAGAGAGGTAAACGTATCAGGGTCAGTAACTCGACCTTACAGGATAGTCTGGGAGGCTTTGGTCTGGGACTTATGTTGGTCAAACGGCTGGCGAAACAACTGGGCTGGCAGTTCAAGGAATATAGAACTCCACAAATGTTTATTGCCGAGATAGAAATTACAGATTAAAGGAAAATGTGAGTTAGGCTTATATTTTATTACCATTTTAAAAAGAGATGGCTTTCGCTGTCTCTTTTTTATTTATTTGACGGAATTTTCACTTAATTTATGTTCTCTTATCACCTACTTCCTTAAACCACAGAGTTTATTTTTTTAAGGATTGTAATCGACCAAGATCACAGCAGTTATTGGCAACAATTAATTATTATTTTCTCGTCTAATTCATGTGTTTAAAGTTTTCAATTACTTGGCATTTTATTTGTCTGAGGAAATATTATGAACTCAAAATGGTTGTTGAGTGGGGTGGCACTGGCTATGGCATTTTCTGCCAATGTGCAGGCCGATGTGACCAAAACCAGCCTGGATCTTGGTTATAAATTTTATACCAGTGATACCGAAGATGATAACCCTGGCGTCTTTAACCAACCCTTTCTCAAGTTAAATCATTTGGGTTTGGCCGATTGGGGCAGTTATTTCGCCAATATCAAGCTGGAGAATCCGGGGGAAGTCGCAGAAAACCAGAAGAATGAAGATGGTAAAACCACTCTAAAGGCATTGGCAATCATAGAGCACAAACTGGGTGAAAGCGGCTTTAACTTTTGGGCCCAGAACTTTATCTCTGCCAGTGAGACTCTGGTCGAAGACAACCTTTATCTGGGGGTTACGCACAACAGTAAGTTTGGCAATTTGGCACTGAACTATGGGGTTGGCTTCAACTATACCTTTGGTCATTTCTCACCAACAGATGAGAACTTCAATGACATTTCAGGTTACGCCCTGGTGCTCAACGCCAAATACCCGCTGAGTTTTGCCGGATTGAAGCACAACTTATCCGTCAACTACGAAGCGCAGATAGACAGGGACGAAGAGCACCAAAAGCTGTTTAGTTACGACAGCTATGGGCACCAGATCATTCTAGGGTGGCAGACCCACTTTACCGATGCCTTCTACGGCAAGTTGCACCTGACTCAGTACGATAGCTGGGGCGCACAGTACAACGACGGTATCGAGTATGGGTTGGCTTTCGGATACCAGTTTTAACAATGGAGCCAAGCTCCCTTTTTTAATCGACAGGAACTGAATATGCAGTTGAACAAATCCGTTTTGGGCGTGGCCGTATCCACTGCCGTGGTGATTACCGGCTGTCAGGTGACCCATGAGATCATCAAGAGTCAGGGGACTGCCCAGGGCAAGCATGGTGAGATCCAGGTTGAAACCAGCATTCAGGATGGCCGTATTGTGGCTATCGACGTGCTGAAGCAGAAAGAAAACCCTGTGTTGGCCGCCGCCGCATTCAAAGATGTAAAGCAAGCCATTATAGATAACAACTCTGTAGAAGTTGACGGGGTTTCCGGTGCAACCGTGACCTCAGATGCTCTCAAGAAAGCCGTAGCCGCCAGTATTGAAGCTGCCGGGGTGACCCTGGTAGCCGCAAGTGCCACGGCCAAGCATAATGAAGCTTTGACACCAGCCGAATACACCTATGACGTAGTCGTGATAGGTTCAGGCGGCGCCGGTTTCAGTGCCGGTCTGGAGGCCATGGAAGCCGGTGCTTCTGCCGTTATCATTGAAAAAATGCCCATCATAGGTGGTAACTCACTGATCTCCGGCGCCGAAATGAACGTAGCCGGTAGCTGGGTACAGAAAAACATGGAGATTACCGACTCCAAAGAGCTGTTTATCCAAGACACACTCAAAGGGGGCGACTTCAAGGGTGACCCTGAGATGGTCAAGGTGATGGTGGACAATGCCGTCAATGCCGCCGAATGGCTGCGTGACTATGTTAAGGTTGAGTTCTATCCCAACCAGTTGTTCCAGTTTGGTGGTCACAGCGTCAAGCGCGCCCTGATCCCCAAAGGCCACACGGGCGCCGAAGTGATCGGCAAGTTTGCCAAGAAAGCCGAAGAAGTCGGTCTGCCTATTCACACCAACACTACCGCCGACCGTCTGCTGATGGACAACAATGGCCGTGTGGTCGGTGTTGAGGCGACCAAGAACGGCAAGAAGATCACTTATCATGCCAAGCGCGGTGTTGTTGTCGCTACCGGTGGTTTCTCTGCCAACGTGGCTATGCGCAAGCAATACAACCCAGAGCTGGATGAGCGTTACGGTACAACAGGTATTTCAGGTGGTACAGGTGACGGTATTGTCATGGGTGAGAAGATCCATGCCGACACCCGTAACCTGGGCTATATCCAAACCTACCCTATCTGTAACCCAGAGACAGGAGCCATTGCCCTGATCGCCGACTCCCGTTTCTTTGGCGCGATTCTGGTCAACCAAAACGGTGAGCGCTTTGTGGAAGAGCTGGAACGTCGCGACGTGATCTCCCATGCGATTCTGGAACAACCCGGTCGTTACACCTATGTTCTGTGGAACAAGGACATTGATGATGTAGCCGGTACCATTGGTATGCACCAGGGTGAATACAAAGACTTCACCAGCCGTGGTCTGATGTATGAAGTAGACAGCATTGAAGAAGCCGCCAAGGTATTCAACATTCCGCTGGAAAACCTCAAGAAGACCATCAAGGATGTGAACCACTATGCGAAAACCGGTAAGGATGAAGCCTTCAACCACAGAGCCGGGCTGGTGGACTTGAGCAAGGGCCCATATTGGATCCTGAAAGCCACGCCATCAGTACACCACACCATGGGTGGTCTGGTAACAGATACCAAGACCCACGTGCTGAATGAACAAGGCAAGGTAATCCCAGGTCTGTTTGCCGCCGGTGAAGTGACAGGTTTGACTCACGGTACCAACCGCCTGGGTGGCAACGCCTATACTGACATCATTGTCTTTGGCCGTATCGCCGGTCAGCAGGCTGCCGCCAACTAAGCCGCCAAACAACTCATCTATCTCCCCAGAACTCAAAACGGCCCGTAAGGGCCGTTTTTTTATCGCGATTCCTTCATTGAAGGCGATAGCAACAAACATTCACTTCCATCACACCGTATTCAATTAGCCTGTGCCAATTGCTTCAGATGTTGATACAAGGGCTCGCTGAAGCTTTGCTCGTAGGTGAGTCGTAACTGCTGCCTGCCGGCATCGAAATCAAAGGCACGGTAGATATCCACTTCAATGAGTTGGCCACCTTGGATCAAATATTCACTGGGTAAAACCTTGTCGGCCAACTCAGGATTGTCCAGCAGCTCAGTGATCTGCAACAAAGGCGCACCACTCGGGCTCTGGATTAGCTGCCACTCGTAGCTTTCAGGGGCATCGCCAAAGTTAAGCGTAAAACGCTGTTCGCCATCCAGGGTAATTTCATCCTCTGTTGCTATAGGCCAAAAGAGGGTAATCAAGGCCCTGGAGTCGAGAGCTTCGGCGTTGGCAACCGGCATCTCCCAGGAAACAAACTCTTCATTGCGACACATCACATCGGCTTGCTGCGCTGTCCAGATGCGGTAAACCTGCCCAGGCCATTCGAGCTTGGCTAACTGCAGGACAGCCGGGGTGCCTGCCAACAAGCTTTGCCAGTCTTCATCGCCGGTCTGGTACTTGTCCACCTGCATAGTGATTGGCACCTGAGTACCATCATAGAAGGTGTGCAGTTGATTGCCTTCGATAACCGGCGCGCTTGGGCGATAGCCTTGATCCTTGCGTTCGGCATTTATCCAGCGATCCATTTGGGTATTCCAGCACTCGGAAGCGACTTCATCTCCCAGAGGAATATCCTGGGCCAAAACCTTGCCTTGGTTGACACTACCGATCAAAAATTTTGAGGGGTCACCATATTGCAGGGAGAAAAACTCCTGTGCGCCACTCAGCCCCAAATCCAGCAGATGAGCTTGCTCATCATCCTCCATCAAACCATTGAGCACTATCACCCAGTCATTGTCGTTCATGGTTTTATCATCCTGAGGCTCCAGATAACCCAGGACCACCATGGCGTTGTTTACCTTGCTCCGCACCTCTTGGGGATCTGTTGCCAGGAATGTCGCCGCTGTCTGACCACTGGCAGCAATCAAGTGTCGCAGCTCATTCAGAGTCATAGCCAGGGTCTGTTCGGCCGCCAGAATTGCCTCATGATTACCTTCCCCGAGAAGCTTTTCTATCTGAGCTGCTGTCAAAGCGTGAATATGTTGCAGTAGCCAGAAGGCCTCGGCAAAGGTCGGCGCTGCTGTGACCTCGGCTGGGATCTGGTAGGGGGTCTTGCCTTCAGTGGCGAACAGCAGAGAATATAACTGCCTGAGTTCCTTAAGCAGGGAATCGCGCTTGGCATCACTAATGCCCGCCTGCAACATCTGCTGGAAACGACTGAATTCCAAATGGGTTACCAGGTTGATGGCGCCCGTATGCTGGTTCAGGGCAAAGAGCATCAGGCTGCCGTCATCAGCGGTTCGGGCAGTGACACTCTGCTTATTGTGCTGCTGTTTGACCGGGGGGTTGTCGCTGGTCTGCGCTATCCAGCTGGCCAGCAGATAATAATCGGGAGTAGGCTCATCGCTGCGCCAATCGAGCTGATACTTGCCGTCGCTGTCGGTTGTTGTTGTGGGCTCATCGGCATCACAAGACAAGTTACGATTGAGATCGGCGCAAACATCAGCACCAGCTACAGCCCCCAAATAACTGACCTGTCCCAGAACACTGATATCCTTGGTCACAGGTGGTTGGTTGTCATCTGAGTCGGAATTACCGCAGGCGGAAAGCAGCGTGGCGCTAAGAAGTACTGCGAGATACTTTGGTTTAACCATTTGATCGTCCGTGATTAATTAAATTTGAAGGTGCATTTTCCTTAGCCTTTGGGGTGATCACAACCCCCCGAAAGCACTAAGTCTTTGCGAGTCCATTGAATAGACTAAATCCCTTTTATGACAAGAGCAGGAATTGGCCAATAAAAACGGCTCCATTCAGGAGCCGTTTTTATCATTTACTGCTGTCATCAAGCTTTAGGACCGGCAGCCTTAATGGCATCGGAGACCTGATACTTAGCGAAGTTGCTCTGGAAAGATTCAGCCAACTGTTTGGCATACTTGGCGTATTCTTCCTTGTCAGCCCAAGTGTTGACCGGATTGAGCAGCGCGCTGTCGACGCCGGGAATGGCAACCGGGACATCCAGATTCAACTGCTCGATATGTTCGGTCGGCACTTCTTTGAGTTCACCGCTGACGATGGCATCCACTATGGCGCGGGTGACAGGAATGTCGAAACGTTTGCCGACGCCATAAGGGCCGCCGGTCCAACCTGTGTTCACCAGGTAAACTTGGCTGCCGAAGGCTTGGATACGCTTCATCAACAGCTCGGCATAAACCCCGGCAGGACGAGGGAAGAAGGGAGCACCGAAACAGGTGGAGAAAGTCGACTGAATCGCGGCGGTTGAGCCCACTTCGGTGGAACCTACCTTGGCGGTATACCCCGAGAGGAAGTGATAAGCTGCCTGCTCCTTGCTAAGTTTGGCTACCGGAGGCAAGACGCCGGAAACATCACAGGTGAGGAACACCACGGCGTGAGGCTCGTTACCACGATTATCTTCCTTACGCTGGGCAATATGCTCCAGTGGGTAAGCGGCGCGAGTGTTCTCGGTCAGGCTGGCATCCTTGTAGTCAGGCACTCGCTGAGCATCCAGCACCACGTTTTCCAGCACAGTACCGAAGCGAATCGCATCCCAGATCACCGGCTCATTCTTCTGACTGAGATCGATACACTTGGCATAGCAGCCGCCTTCAATATTGAAGACGCCGCCTTCAGCCCAGCCGTGTTCATCATCACCGATCAGAAAACGCTTGGGATCGGCAGACAATGTAGTCTTGCCTGTACCTGAAAGACCAAAGAAGAGAGTTGTGTCGCCATCTTTGCCGACGTTGGCCGAGCAATGCATAGGCAGTACATCTTTGGCCGGCAGCAGGAAGTTTTGTACCGAGAACATGGATTTTTTCATTTCACCGGCATAGCGCATACCGGCCAGCAGTACCTTACGCTCGGCGAAGTTGATGATCACTGCACCGTCCGAGTTAGTGCCATCGCGCTCGGGTGAGCAGACAAAGCCTGGGGCGTTGATGATCTGCCACTCGGGTTTGTGGCTCTGGTTATAGTGCTCAGGTACGATAAACAGATTACGGGCAAACAATTGGTGCCAGGCGTATTCGGTCGTGACTCTGATAGGCAGGTAGTGTTCGGCATCGGCGCCGACTTCCAGCTCAGAGACAAATACTTGTTTGTCGGCCAGATAGGCTTCGACTTGCTCCCACAGGGCGGCAAACTTCTGAGGTTCAAACGCCTGGTTGACCACGCCCCACTCGATATCAGCCTCGGTACCCGGCTCCTTGACGATAAAACGGTCGGCGGGGGAACGGCCGGTGCGCTCGCCGGTCTGAGCCACCAGAGCACCGTTGGCTGTTAATCTGCCTTCACCGCGCAGAATCGCCTGCTCGACCAGTTGGGCACTGTTGAGGTTGAGTTGAATGCGGTTTGCTTCTGCCGCCATAAGTAAGGTCTCCATCTATTATGAGGTCTGATATGGTCCCGGTCTGCTGTCGGGTTGGCGCGATTGTAACTTAAGCCGCGGCTAAAGTGTGAGCACGTTCTGAAAAATGACAAAAAAAAGAGAGCGATCACTCGCTCTCTTAAAAACAACTGAATATTGCCCCCGTTATTGGGGAGTATTAGGTGTCTGACTGTTGGCAAAGATGGCTTCGATATCGATGGCATCGAAGCGGTAGTGACTGTTGCAATATTCACAGCCCATCTCCACCAGCCCCTTCTCCTGAATGATAGCGTCTATCTCTTCCTTCGCCAGGGTGCGGATCGCTGCAGCGCTGCGCTCACGGGAACAGGTACACTTGAAGCTGACGCTTACTGGGTCGAACAACCGTACCTGCTCCTGATGGTAAAGACGGTGCAGGACTTCAGTAGCCGGCAGGCTGAACAATTCTTCAGCTTTAATAGTAGCGGTCAGCTGAGTCAGGTGTTCAAACTCGGTATTTTCACTCTGCTCACTCGGCAATACCTGCAACAGCATACCGGCGGCATGTTCACCATTGGCAAATAACCAAATACCTGTAGGCAATTGCTCCGACTGGGCAAAGTAGCTCTCAAGACATTCTGCGATGCTGGGCTTATCCAGGGCCACTACCCCTTGATAACGCTCACCTTCGGTCGGAGTCAGGGTGATGACCATATAACCTTGGCCAAAGAGCTGATCCAGTGTTGCATCTGTGGCAATCTCGCCTTGCCAGCGGGCAACGCCCCTTAATTCCTGACGGTTATTGCCGTTGATCACCGCCAGTGACACCGGACCACCCTGCCCCTGAAGCTGTACACTGATATCACCTTCAAATTTCAGTGTTGCCGTCAGCAGCGAAGTCGCCGCCAGCAACTCACCCAGCAGGACCTTAAGGCGCTCCGGGTAATCATGGGTGCTAATTATCTGGCGATAGCTGTCACCAAGCTGGGCCAGTTCACCCCTTACATCAGCGTTATCAAACAGATAGCGATGGAGAGTATCTTGGTTCATTGGGTTTCTCACAGTTAATTCAGGTCTCGCGGAAGCGAATGATTTGCCGCCGCTGTTTCTTATCCGGCTTGGTATCGGGCGCCGGATTATGCAATATGTTGAGCCTTCTGGCTTCAGCATTGCTTTCCCGTTTTTGTATGCTCTGCGGCGTTTCTTCGTACAGGCTCTGGGCGATAGCCGCTCCCTGACGGACACCGGAAACTTTTTTTATGACGATCTCTTTTTCGTCATATCCCTGGCGTAACCTAATGCGCGCACCGACTTCTGCCAGCTTGCTGGATTTGGCTCTTTGACCGTTGTAATGTACTTTACCGCCGTTGATCATCTCTTTGGCCAGGGCGCGGGTCTTGTAAAAGCGCGCCGCCCAGAGCCATTTATCGAGCCGGACCGCCTCGGCGTTGTCATTGCTATTGGCCATGGATACTCCTGTCATAATTGAAAAAGGGGATGAGCTCACAACTCGGGGATAAACCCCTTGTCCAAGCCGCCAATACGGGGTTAAACAGTGGAGCGCTTCACACCCTTTCCAGGCGCGCAAAGGTAGCATAATCGTACAATTTTCGCCAACCAACCCCCTGTTATGGTCTTGTTGCAAACAAGAGTGTGAGTTAGCATGGCGAAGGTTTCATTCACTATTATAATCAGAACAGAGACCTGATTAGAGGGTCCGGAAAATATGGATTTATTGGATAAGATTATCGCCAAGACGGGCAGCATACCGCAAAAACCCGCCAGCACCGCCGTGTTTTGGCTATTGTTGCTATTGGTTCTGTATTTGACGGCACAGATTAGTTGGAAACTGATCCCAACAGGAAAACCGACTGCCAACTGGACACCAACCCCGGTGTCTGGTCCCCAATCACAGAATGTCGATATCAGCGGTATCAATGGTTTGGCGCTGTTCGGCAAAAAAGACGCCAGCAGCACCAAGCCTAAAGAAGTCTCAACTGAAATGATCACAGATGCGCCCAAAACGTCACTGTCGATTCTGTTGACCGGGGTGGTGGCGTCCAGCGCCGAGCAGAAAGGCCTGGCGATTATCGAGTCTCAAGGCAGCCAGGAAACCTACAGTCTGGGCGATAAGATCAAGGGCACCTCAGCATCGCTGAAAGAGGTGTATGCCGACCGTATCATTATTACCAATGCCGGTCGTTACGAAACCCTGATGCTCGACGGCCTGCAATATACTACTCAGTCACAAGCCAATGCTCAGCTGCAACAGGCCCGCAGCGGTGGTGACGTGACCAAGGTTGACCGCCGTGATGCCGACATTGGCCGCGAGTTGGTGGCTTCCCGCGATGAGTTGCTGGCCGATCCCAGCAAGATTACCGATTACCTGGCAATTTCACCGGTTCAAAAGGATGGCGAAGTGCAAGGGTACAGACTCAATCCGGGCAAAGATGCCGGATTATTCAAGGATGCCGGGTTCCAGCCCAATGACCTGGCAAAATCCATCAATGGTTATGATTTAACTGATATGAGTCAGGCGCTGGAGGTGATGGGCCAGTTGCCGGAGCTGACCGAAGTCTCTGTGATGGTAGAGCGCGAAGGTCAGTTGGTTGAAATCATGTTCAGTTTGCCGCAATAAAGCAGGTTTAGAGGAAAGCACAATAATGAACAATAAACGGATTCGAACCAAGCTTATCGCTGGTCTGGTAGCTACCGCGGCCTTGCTGACCCAGCCAAGCGCTTGGTCTGAGCAATATGCGGCAAACTTTAAAGGCACAGATATTCAGGAGTTTATCAACATAGTTGGTAAAAACCTCAACAAGACCATCATTGTCGATCCTACTATTCGCGGCAAAATCAACGTCCGCAGCTATGACATGCTCAACGACGAGCAATATTACCAATTTTTCCTCAACGTACTGCAGGTCTACGGCTATGCTGTGGTCGAGCTGGAAAACAATGTCATCAAGGTGATTAAAGACAAAGACGCCAAGACCTCTTCGATTCGGGTTGCCGATGACAATACCCCGGGTCTTGGCGACGAGATGGTGACCCGCATTGTGGCGCTGTACAACACAGAAGCCAAGCAACTGGCGCCTTTGCTGCGTCAGCTCAATGACAATGCCGGTGGCGGCAACGTGGTCAACTATGATCCTTCCAATGTGTTGATGATCACCGGCCGTGCCAATGTGGTCAACAAGCTAGTGGAAATCGTGCGCCGGGTAGACAAGCAGGGTGACACTGAAGTGCAGGTAGTGCCCTTGGAATACGCTTCTGCCGGTGAGATGGTGCGGATCATAGATACCCTCTATCGCGCCAGCGCCAACCAGGCACAGCTACCGGGACAGGCGCCCAAGGTGGTGGCCGATGAGCGGATCAACGCCGTGGTGGTCAGTGGTGATGAACGCAGTCGTCAGCGGGTAGTAGAGCTTATTCATCGCCTCGATGCCGAACAGGCCAGCACAGGCAATACCAAGGTGCGTTATCTGCGTTATGCCAAGGCCGAAGACCTGGTGGAAGTGCTGACAGGGTTTGCCCAAAAACTGGAAGCGAAAGATGGTGCAGCACCAGCCCCCGGCAGCGCCGGCGGTAAACGCCGCAATGAAATCAATATCATGGCCCATGAAGACACCAATGCCCTGGTGATCAGCGCTGAGCCAGATCAGATGCGTACCCTGGAGAGCGTGATCAACCAATTGGATATCCGCCGCGCCCAGGTACTGGTGGAGGCCATCATAGTCGAGGTCGCCGAAGGGGATGATGTGGGCTTCGGTATCCAATGGGCCACAGAGGCCGGTGGTGGTACTCAGTTCAACAACCTGGGACCCACCATAGGTGAAATTGGTGCGGGTATCTGGAATGCGCAGGACAAGAAAGCCTCCCAGACCTGTACCGGTTCGGGTGACAACCTGACCTGTACCGATAACCCTGACACCAAGGGCGATATCACCCTGTTGGCCCAGGCGCTCGGTAAGGTAAACGGCATGGCCTGGGGTGTGACCATGGGCGACTTTGGCGCTCTGATACAGGCGGTGTCTAGCGATACCAACTCCAACGTATTGGCGACCCCTTCTATTACCACCCTGGACAACCAGGAAGCCTCCTTCATCGTCGGTGACGAAGTGCCCATCCTTACTGGCGCGCAGAACTCCAGCAATGGCAACAGCAACCCATTCCAAACCGTTGAACGCAAAGAAGTCGGGGTTAAGCTCAAGGTAGTGCCGCAGATCAACGAAGGCAATGCCGTCAAGCTCACCATTGAGCAGGAAGTCTCCGGCATCAACGGCAAGACCAATGTGGACGTGACCTTTGCCACCCGCCGCCTGACGACTACCGTAATGGCCGACTCGGGCCAAATCGTGGTGCTGGGGGGGCTAATTAATGAAGAGGTACAGGAAAGCGTCCAGAAAGTACCTTTCCTGGGCGATATCCCGATTCTGGGGCATCTGTTCAAGTCATCCAGCAGCGGCAAGAAGAAAAAGAACCTGATGGTATTTATCAAGCCGACCATCATCCGTGATGGTGTCACCATGGAAGGCATTGCCGGCCGTAAATACAACTACTTCCGAGCCCTGCAGCTGGAACAGCAGGAACGTGGTATCAACCTGATGCCAAGGACTGATGTGCCCATGCTGGAAGAGTGGAGCCAGGAAGAATACCTGCCACCCGAAGTCAATGAGATCCTCGATCGTTACAAGCAGGGTAAGGGACTGGATACCAAGATGCGTAAAACAGACTCCACCCTGAAGACGCTGGATGAAAACAAGCAGGACGAAGCCGATGACTGAAGTCCAGCCGCCAACAGACGATCTGGCCCAGGTTTCCAGTGAACTGGCGCTGACCGCCGAGGCTGAAAGTGACGAGCTGTTTCACTCAAGCAGCCGTGAGCGGCTGCCGTTTGCCTTTGCTCACAGATACAACCTGGTGCTCAGTAAAGGCCAAGATGAACGGCTGACCCTCTATTACACCCAGGCAACGCCTTTGTCTGTGTTGTTTGAGGTGCGTCGCTATGCCGGCCAGGAACTGCCGCTGCACAAACTGGAAGCCCATGAGTTTGAGCGCTACCTGACTCAGGCCTATCAGAGTAACTCTTCCGAGGCGCAGCAATTGATGGAAGACATAGGCAATGAGATGGATCTCTTTACCCTGGCAGAAGAGATGCCGCAGACCGAAGATCTGCTGGAAGGAGAAGATGATGCGCCCATCATCAAGCTGATCAACGCGCTATTGTCCGAAGCCATCAAAGAGGAAGCTTCGGATATTCACATCGAAACCTACGAGAAGCAGCTGGTGGTGCGTTTCCGGGTCGATGGTGTGCTCAAGGAAGTACTCAAGCCGAACCGTAAGCTTTCATCACTCCTGGTATCGCGGATCAAGGTTATGGCCCGTTTGGATATCGCCGAAAAGCGGGTACCGCAGGATGGCCGGATCTCACTGCGTATCGGTGGCCGCGCCGTGGATGTGCGGGTATCGACCATGCCATCGAGCCACGGCGAGCGGGTCGTACTGCGTCTGCTGGACAAGAACGCCGGCAATCTGGACTTGGCACAACTGGGAATGAAAGACAGCATTCGCCACCAGTTCGATGAACTGATCCGTAAACCTCACGGCATTATTCTGGTGACCGGCCCTACGGGGTCGGGTAAGAGTACTACCCTCTATGCCGGTCTGACCGAAATCAATCACAACGACATCAACATACTCACAGTTGAAGACCCGATTGAATACGAGCTGGAAGGCATAGGCCAAACCCAGGTCAACACCAAGGTGGATATGACCTTCGCCCGCGGATTGCGAGCCATTTTGCGTCAGGATCCTGATGTGGTGATGATAGGGGAAATCCGTGACCTGGAAACGGCGCAGATTGCGGTGCAGGCCTCACTCACCGGCCACCTGGTGATCTCTACCTTGCACACCAACACGGCTTCCGGTGCCATTACCCGCTTGCAGGACATGGGCGTTGAGCCTTTCCTGGTGTCTTCCAGTCTGCTGGGGGTGCTGGCCCAGCGCCTGGTGCGGACTCTATGCAACGAGTGTAAGGAAGCCCATACCCCGGATGCCCGCGAACGTGAGCTCCTGGGCATAGGCGATGAAGATGCGGTGATCTATCGCGCCAAGGGCTGCAAGAGCTGTGGCCATAACGGCTATCGTGGCCGTACCGGGATCCATGAACTGCTGCTGGTGGACGACAACGTCCGCGAACTCATCCACGGTGGCCGTGGCGAACTGGCGATTGAAAAATATATTCGTCAGCACAACCCCAGCATTCGCCATGATGGCATGGTCAAGGTGCTGGCGGGGATCACTACCCTGGAAGAAGTGCTGCGCGTGACCCGCGAGGAGTAATTCATGGCGGCATTCGAGTATAAGGCGCTCAATCAAGCCGGAAAGCAGGTCAAAGGGGTTATCGAAGCCGATACCGCCAGACTGGCCCGCAGTCAGCTGCGTGAACAGAAGCTGATGCCGCTGGATATCGCCCCGGTCACCGAAAAAGAAGCCAAGGCCAGCAGTGGCAGTTGGTTGGCGCGGCGCAAGAAGATCTCTGTGGCTGAACTGGCGCTGATCACCCGCCAGATAGCAACTCTGGTCGCTGCCGGTTTGCCGGTGGAAGAAGCCCTCAAGGCCGTAGGCCAACAGTGCGAAAAAGACCGTCTCGCCTCCATGGTGATGGCGGTACGCTCGCGAGTGGTGGAAGGCTACTCGCTGGCCGACTCCATGGCCGAGTTTCCCCATGTGTTTGATGATCTCTACCGCGCCATGGTGGCCTCGGGTGAAAAGTCCGGCCATTTGGAAGTGGTGCTCAATCGCCTGGCGGACTACACGGAGCGGCGCCAACAGCTCAAGACTAAGCTGACCCAGGCGATGATCTACCCCATAGTGCTGACCACAGTGGCTATCGGCGTTATCGCCGTGCTGCTGGCGGCCGTAGTGCCCAAAGTGGTTGGTCAATTTGAACATATGGGCCAGGAGTTACCCGGTACCACTCAGTTTTTGATTGCCGCCTCTGACTTTGTTCAGCATTACGGGCTATTCGTCCTCGGCGCCATAGTATTGCTGGCGCTGCTGTTTCAGAAGATGCTCACCAAACCCGCCTTCAAACTCAAGTATCACAAGCTGTTGCTACGTTTGCCTGTGGTGGGCAAAGTCAGTAAGGGGCTGAATACGTCACGCTTTGCCCGAACCTTGAGTATCCTCAGTGCCAGTTCAGTGCCGCTGCTTGATGGCATGCGGATTGCCAGTGAGGTCTTGCTGAATGTGCGGGTACGTCAGGCAGTGGAAGAGGCCACGGCCAGAGTGCGTGAGGGAACCAGTCTGGGAGCGGCACTGACTAATACCAAGCTGTTCCCGCCGATGATGTTGTATATGATAGCCTCGGGTGAGAAGAGTGGTGAACTGGAGCAGATGCTGGAGCGCGCCGCAGATAACCAGGACAGGGAGTTCGAGTCCAACGTCAATATCGCCTTGGGGGTGTTCGAACCTCTGTTGGTGGTGAGTATGGCCGGGATAGTGTTGTTTATTGTTCTGGCAATTTTGCAACCGATATTGGCGCTCAACAATATGATTAGTGGCTGAGTCTTATTTCACCGCAGCCATGTGAGATTTTTTAGGAGGAAGTAAGTTAATGCAAAGCAACAACAGACAGAAAGGTTTTACCCTGTTGGAAGTGATGGTGGTGATAGTGATCCTGGGGATCTTGGCCTCCATGGTGGTACCCAATCTGATGGGTAACAAGGACAAGGCAGACCAACAAAAGGCGGTGTCTGACATAGTCGCATTGGAAAACCAGCTGGACATGTACAAGCTGGACAACAGCGTGTACCCCACAACCGAACAGGGACTGGAAGCTCTGGTCCAGAAGCCGACCATTTCTCCTGAGCCACGTAACTACCGCGACGGAGGCTACGTTAAGCGTCTGCCTATGGATCCCTGGGGTAATCCTTATCTACTGATGAGCCCGGGCGAACACGGCAAGATAGACGTCTTCAGCTCAGGCCCTGATAGCCAGCCCGGCACAGAAGACGATATAGGCAACTGGAATCTGCAAGATTTCCAATAAGATGCAAAACAAGCACTCACGGGGTTTTACCCTGCTGGAAGTGATGTTGGTAGTGCTGCTGATGGGGCTGGCAGCTACGGCTGTGACCATGACAATGGGGGACAGCGGTCCCAAGCAACAGTTAACCCGTGAGGCGCAGAGATTTATGGCGGCCACCGAGACTGTACTGGATGAAACCGTACTCAGTGGCCAGTTTATCGGCATAGTGGTGGACAAGGACAAGTACCACTTCGTGCTGTTTAAAGAGAACAAATGGCAACCGCTGGAGCAGGACAGGCTACTGGCCGAAAAGCAGTTGCCGGAAGGCATCAAACTGTCGGTAGAGCTCGAAGGCCTGCCTTTGGTGCAGGAAGATGAAGAGCAGGACTCCTGGTTCGACGAGCCCTTTATCGAAGAATCGGACGCGGACAAAAAGAAGTTTCCCGAGCCGCAGATCATGCTGTTGCCAAGTGGCGAAATGACAGCTTTCGAGCTGAGCTTTATTACCAGCGACAGCATGGGCGAAACCGTTGAGGTGTTGGTAAGTGGTGATAGCCTGGGTCGCCTCAAGCTGGGGAGGTTCGATGATTTCGAATAAACTTGCCCGGCAAAAGGGGATGACGCTGCTGGAAGTGATAGTCGCTCTGGCAGTGTTTGCCATTGCGGCGGTGGCCATTACCAAGAGCATAGGCGATCAGATTGCCAATATGCCGATTCTGGAACAGCGCACCCTGGCACAGTGGGTGGCCGATAACCAGATGGTGGATGCCAGGTTGGAAAAAGGCTTTCCTGCTCTTGGACGCAAAGATGGTCGTAGCGAACTGGCCGGCCAAACCTGGTATTGGCGCAAAGAGGTGGTCAAGACCACAGATGATAATTTTCGGATGATCCGTATCAGTGTCAGCGATGATGACAAATTCGAGCGGATCATCGCTCAGGTGAACTCTTATGTACTCAAGCAGGAATAGCGGCTTTACCCTGCTGGAGATGCTGATCGCCATAGCGATCTTCGCCATGTTGGGCCTGGCAGCCAATGCTGTATTACAAACTGTGCTGAAGAACGATGAGGTGACCCGCGATTTTTCACAGCAACTCAAATACCTGCAGCAGGGCTTTGGGGTGTTGGAGCGGGATCTGGGCCAGATGGTGGCCCGTACTCCCAGGCTACTGGAAGGCGGCCGTGGCAGCACAGTGTTTCAAACCGGGACTGATATTCTGGACTCTGAATCCGAGGCGCTGGTGTTTTTTCGTCTCGGGTGGCTCAACCCGGGAGGTTTACTGCCAAGAGGCAGCCTGCAGTCTGTGGCCTATGTAGTACAGGAAGGCCGACTTGAGCGTTGGTACTATCCTTATCCAGAGCCGGAATTCGGCGCCGAGCCGATTAAAACCGTATTGATGGACAAGGTGCTATCGGTAAAGTACGCCTTTTTTGTCGAGGACAAGTGGCAACGTAAAGCCGATGCCAGCAAGTTACCCAAGGCGATCGCCATAGAGATAGAAACAGAGGACAGAGGCGTTATCAGCCGCAAATTCCTGTTGCCGATTGGAGCCCCGGCAGCCGACAAACAGAATGATAATAGTGGCGACACTAACAAAGGGGATAACAACAGCGGCACTAATACAGATGGTGGTCAGCAGGAGTCGGACGGCCAAGAGGGTAACGACTCAGGCCAAGGTAAAGAGGAACTCTGATGAAAGGCAAACAAAGAGGGGTTGCTCTGATAGTGGTGCTGTTGATAGTAGCGATTGTGGCCGTGCTGGCGACCAGTATTACCGGGCGCAATCAGTTATCAGTGCGCAGAACCTTAAATCTGGCGCAGTATGACCAAGCTTACTGGTATGCCATTTCGGCCGAAGAGTTAGCGCGTAAGGTATTGAAACAGGATCTGGATGACTCTGAAGGTCGGGTGCATCTGCAACAGTACTGGGCACTGGCAGATGTCATTCTCCCGGCAGAAAATGGCGAAATCGGCGGCACCATTTCCGATCTTCGCAGCTGTTTTAACCTCAATGCCTTGAGTGTCAGCAGCAAAGAGACGACAGATGGGCAACCGCAGAAGATGCCGCTGGCCGCCAGACAGTTCAAAGGATTACTGGAATCCTTGGGGATGGATGAATTCGGTGCCGAACGTCTGACCCATACGTTGAAAGATTATCTGGATGAGGATTCTATAGCCTCACCCTTTGGCGCCGAAGATGCCGAGTATGAAGCGCGGGTTGTCCCTTACCGGGCGGCCAACACGCTAATGAGTCACAGCAGTGAACTCAGGGCTGTGTTTGGCTTTAACCAAGAGACTTATCGCATTTTAAAGCCCTATGTTTGCGCCATACCGGGAAATGACCGACAGTTGTTGAACGTCAACACCATCAAGGTTGAGCAGGCTGCACTGCTGGCTGGCATGCTGGAAAACCAGATCTCGGTAGGCGAAGCAGAAAGCATTATTAACCAGCGCCCAGCGGGGGGCTTCGACAAAATAGAAGATTTCTGGGCGCTGGGTTCTTTGACCTCGATTGCCAGTAAGAATGATCAGCTCAAGTCCAGTTTTGTGGTCAACAGTAAGTTTTTTAAGCTGGAGGCCAAGGCCAGGGTAGATGATGCCCTGTTCCGATTGGAAAGTATGCTGCATATAGTGGGTGGGAATCAGCTCGAAGTGTTGACCCGGCAATATGGCGGACAAGAATAACAGGACAAGCCCCTAAGCCTCCAAGGCCAGGGATTGTGGAGAATAATAGTGAGTGAACGCTTATTTATCCGTTTAGGCAAAAACCTGGGCTCGCCCTGCGCCTGGGTCGTATGGTCTGAGCAGGAACAGGAGATTATTGCCTCGGGAGAGCTGGTTGATGCGCGGTCGCTGGCGACCCTGACGCAACGAGCCGGTAATCGGCCGGTCGATGTGTTGGTGCCGGCCAGTGCCATTCAGCTCACTTCGGTCGAACTACCGGAGAAGGGCCAACGCCAGGCTCTCAAGGCGTTGCCTTTCCTGCTTGAAGATACCCTGGCCCAGAATGTTGATGAGCTGCACTTTGTCGTTGGCCCCCGCAGCGGCGAGAGCCTGAGTGTGGCCGTGGTTGCCCATGAGCAGATGCAAAACTGGCTCTCCTGGCTGAACGAGGCCGGGCTCAAAGTGCGTAAAATGGTACCGGATTGTCTGGCACTGGAGCGGGAAGACTGTGATTGGGCCCTGATGGCCTATGAAGATCAACTCTTACTGCGTACAGCCGAGGGCATGGGTATGAGCATGCCCAAGGACTGGCTGCAACCCTTACTGCCCGGGTTGCTCGAAGAGCAGCAAACAGCACCGAGCCTGGCCTGCTATACCGAATTTCAATGGCCGGATCTGGAGTGTCGGCAGATGCCGCTGGAAATGCCCATGCTGGTGTTGGCCAAAGGGCTGCTCAAGTCACCTATCAATCTGCTATCCGGCCCCTATGTTCCCAAGCGTGAATACAGCAAGCACCTACTGCTTTGGAAACGGGTGGCAATCGTCGCCACCATAGCCCTGCTGCTTGGCTTGGTTAACAAGGGGCTCAACATACATCAGATGCAGACCGAGGCCGATGACTTGAAGGCCCAGAGCGAAAGCATTTATCGCCAGGTGGTTCCCGGCAGTTCACGGATAGTCAATCTGCGCTCACAGCTGGAATCTCAACTCAGAGCCCTGCAGGGTAGCGGCTCGGGTGGCGAGTTTTTTACCATGCTGGATAGACTGGAAGGTGCATTCAAACAAGTGCCGGATCTCAAACCCAACAGCCTAAGATTTGATGCCGGGCGCAATGAAATCCGTATGCAGGTGACGGCCAAGAGCTACGCCCAGATAGAACAGTTCAAAGAGCTGGCCGGGCGTCAATTCCATCTCGAGGGAGGGGCAATGAACAGTACTGAAAATGCGGTTACCAGTACTCTGACCCTAAGGAGCAAATAAATGGAAAATTTGCGTAACTGGTGGGAATCTCTGGCACAGCGGGAGCAGCAATTGGTCGCGGCCATGGCAGTAATAGTCGCTGTCGGGGTCCTTTATTGGGGGATCTGGACACCGATAAGCAATGCCGAACAGAAGGCACAGAATAACCTCAATGCTCAGACCCAGATGCTCAGTTTTGTGAAACAGACGGCCAATAAGATTGCCGGGATCAAACAGAGCGGCAACAGACCGGCTCTCAAGGGTAGTCTCAGCACTGTGGTGACCCAGAGTGCCGCCAGCTATGACTTAGAGATCACCCGCATGGCACCACAGGGGAAACAGATCCAGATCTGGATGGATGAAGTGCCCTTTGATAGCCTGATCTCCTATCTTGGGGATCTGGTACAGAAACAGGGATTGTCTCTGGACAGCCTGGATCTGGCCGAAGGTGATAGCCCTGGCATGGTGAAAGTCAGACGAATCCAGTTATCTCAGTCGTAAGGTGTAGTCTTGAAACTGATTAGTAAAATAATACTCTGTGTGCTGATTTACCTGGCATTTATGCTGGCACTCTTTCCCGCAAGGTTGGCGGTTTCGCTGGCGCCTCTGCCAAATAATCTGCAACTCGGTGGCGTCAGCGGCACTATCTGGAGCGGCAGTATTGATGTCATTAAGCTGCAACAACGTCAGTTGGAGCAGCTGAGCTGGGAGCTCAGTCCCTGGGCACTGCTGACCGGCAAAGCCAAACTGGACTTCCAGCTGGGCAGTCGCGCCAGTGCCGTCAACGCCAAGGGGCAAGTCACCTTGGCTGCCGGCGCTATCAGCGCTGAGAAGCTGCGTTTTGAAGCACCGGCCGAGTTTCTCTTGGCTGGCAGTCGTCTGCCATTTCGCACTCAAGTGAGCGGTGATGTCTCTGTGTTGCTGGATACTCTGGCACAAGGCCAGCCTTGGTGTGAGGCGCTCAGCGGCAAAGTATTTCTCAATCGGGTCGGCATCAAGAACCAGTTTGGTCAATATCCCTTGGGAGACATAGAACTCGGCCTGCAGTGTGTTGCCGGTCAGGTGCAACTGGCGACCGATGAGGAGAAAAACGCCATAGGCGTGGCCGGCACCTTGCTGCTCAAGGCCAATGAACAACTTGAGGTCAAGGCTCGCATTCGTGAGACTCAGGCTCAGTCTGAAGATCTGAAAAAAGCGCTGCCATTTCTGGGCAAGCGTGATCCCCAAGGATATTTCCCCATCAATTACAACGGCAAAATCCCGGGTCTTTAAATAAGTAGGTAGCCGGGCTCCTCCCGGCTGCCGTTTATTCAAGTTGAGCTTTCCCGTTTAAAACTCTTGCGAAAACCCGCAAACGCTTGCATCTAAATCAACTAATCCGAAAAACCCCACCGCCCCGACAAACTCTGCAGCTCTGTTATTTCGTGTGAATTGGTATAACATTGTAGCCTGAGTCACATTTTCAGTTTGTCAGCGTCAGAGGCCTCTATGACAGAGCGGCAGAAGAAGCCGGAAATATTGCACACCGAAGTTGTAGCCCGCAGTCGTCTGTTTCAAATAGAACAGGTACACCTGCGTTTCTCCAATCAAGAGGAACGTCACTACGAGCGGATGAAAAGTGCCAGCCGTGGTGCTGTTATGGTGGTGCCGGTTCTCAATGGTGAGTGGTTACTGCTGGGCAGCGAGTATGCCGCGGGAACCCACAACTATGAGCTTGGCTTTCCCAAGGGACTGATCGACCCGGGTGAAACCGCCGCTGAAGCCGCCAACCGTGAACTGCAGGAAGAGATAGGCTATGGTGCCCGTAAACTGACCAAGCTGAAGGAGTTGAGTCTGGCTCCCGGGTATTTCGCCAGTAAGATGCAAATTTTCCTGGCCGAAGATCTCTATGAGAGTCGCCTGGAAGGCGATGAACCTGAGCCGATAGAGCTGGTTCCCTGGCCGCTGGAACGCTGGCAAGAACTGCTGGACATGAATGATTTTTCAGAAGGACGCAGCGTCAGCGCCTTGTTTTTGGCGATGAAACAGCTGAGACTGACTGAATCCCCCTAAAAATGGCCACTCCCGGCCACTGACTTTTGCTTATCCGATGGAAAGCGTTTGGAGTAGTTATGAAGCCAGAAGAGTTGATAGATCATGTTATCGCCATTGCAATGGAAGCAGGGCAGAAAATTCGCCAGATCTACCAACAAGGCAGTTTCAGCAAGGAAACCAAGGAAGATAATACCCCTGTCACCTCGGCCGATATCGCGGCCCACAATATCATCTGCAGCAGCCTGCAGGCATTGACACCGGATATCCCGGTATTATCTGAGGAAGCAGCTGATATTCCCCTTTCTGAACGCAGCCAGTGGCGCCGCTACTGGTTGGTGGATCCCTTGGATGGCACCGGAGAATTTATTGCCGGCAGCGGCGATTTCTCGGTGATTATCGCCTTGGTTGAGCACAACCGTCCTATTATGGGTGTAGTTTATGCGCCCATGACCGAAGTATGCTACTACGCCATCGCGGGACTCGGAGCTTATAAGCGCACTTCCCTGACGGAGCTGCGAATTCACAGCAAGCTGTTACCGAAAGAACAGAATAACGCCCTGCGCCTGGCGGTCAGTCGCCGTCAGGATCCGCAGTCCGTGCTCAAGCTATTCAACCAACCCAAACATTGTGAACTTGTAGCGCTCGGTGGCGCTGCGCTCAAGAGCTGTCTGGTCGCCGAGGGCAGAGCGGATTGTTATGTACGTGTCGGCCCTACGGGCGAGTGGGATACAGGCGCAGCGCAAATCATCATAGAAGAAGCCGGTGGCCAATTAATGGATACTGAACTGCAACCCTTGACCTACAACGAGCGTGAGTCGTTGGAAAACCCCAACTTTATCGTGGTCGGTTCCCCGAACCTCGAATGGGACAAGATACTGACCGGAGATTAATCTAATGCAGATAAGACCAATATCCAGAGCCGATCTGGATGCGGTATTGGCCTTGGAACTGGCAACCTTCGGTGAGCATTGCTACCCGGACTTCTTTTTCCGTCAGGCATTGGATGCTTGGTCCAGTGGTTTTCTGGGGAGCTTTGTCGACGGTCAGCTGGTAGGTTACCTGCTGCGGGTGAGCAGCGAAAAGCCTGGACAGCACTGGCTGTTGTCGCTGGCTGTATCTCCGACGAAACAAGGTCAAGGGATAGGTAAGCAATTACTCAGTGCTTGTCTGGATGATTGCAGCCACTGTGTCGATGAACTGTTATTGACGGTAGCGCCGGATAATTCCGCCCGCCATCTCTACAGCCGCATGGGGTTTGAAAACCTGGGACTGGAAGCCGACTATTTTGGCGTTGGTGAACACAGACTATTGATGCGCTGGCAAAGTTAAAAAACACCGAGTGTTTTGTTTAATCGCTCCAGCCCCCATCAAGCCTGTCGATCGCTAGTCCGGCTTCACTTCAGATATAAAAAAACCGCTGCAAGCAGCGGTTTTTCCAGCTCAAAATGATTAACCCTTTGGATAAGGATGCGCTACACCCTTGTGGCAATCCACGCAGGTCTTTCTGCTTTCAGGATCTTTCTTGAAGTTCATGCTGTGCATTCTAACAGCCATTTTCTTCATGGTTTCAGGCTGGTTCTCATAGATGCGGGTATGGCAATGCTGACAGTTGGCAGAGTCATTGGCACGGAAGTAGTTCAGTGCTTTATCAGCCTGCTCTTTACGGTTAGCGTCCAACCACTCCTGAGTATTGAAGCCATCGATAGTCAGGAAGCCGTAGAGATCCTTGGAAACAATGATCTTCTTCACCAGATAGTCAACCGGACCGTGAGGCAAGTGGCAGTCTTGACACTGAACAGTAACACCGGCACTACCACCACCGTGGGCAGATGCCAACACTTCATCTTTCAGTGAGTGGTTGCTGTGGCAGGTCATACAGAACGCATCTGTACTGGTTGCATGCAGCGTCTGCTGGGTAGCGAAGTAGCCAACAACACCTATCACTATGCCGACGACCAGTAGCGACAGGATGGAATACTTTGCGCTGGGTTTAAAGATTGCACGCCAGTTCATCACTCTTCTCCAAAATAAAATTCTTATATCTATATTGAGCTATTCGTTGTTCTGAAATTTGATTATAAACCAGTTTTCTTTCATTAATCTGACCCGAAAAGTGCAAAATGAGACTTAGCTCTAACTCTCAAGGCCTAATGACGACTGAATTTTAAGTTAATGCCATATATGCACTTTTCCTAAACTTAAAGCATGGCACACGCTTAATCAAGCATAGTCAATCGAATAATTAACATACAACCAATTCTCGAAACAATAAATGTGATCCAAGCGACGTTAAGGAGGTAATGAACAATTTTATTTTGGACAAGACGAAACTATTTAATCAAGATGTCTGTCTATTGAGGTAAGCACAGACTGCGTGCTTCACCAGAACGAAAGGATAACGATGAGAAGCTTGCTGTTGATACTGACACTGATAATGACGCTGGGACAGGCCGTGATGCCTGCAGCCGCGTCTGTTTCAGTGTCTGAGCATCAGTCAATGGCAGCCATGAACTCATCTGCATCCACCAGCATGGTTATGGATATGGATTGCTGCCAAGGCCAGCAGCATTGCCCAGACTGCGATCTGGGTATGGATTGCGGCACCATGGGCAACTGTGCCAGCCACTGCACACCAGGGGTAAGCCTGCTTACCGCCGGCCATCCTTTGTTGGTGACAGGAAGCCAGCAGATCGCCCTGCCTAGCTGGAGCTTGCAAACCGCTATACTCTCACAGCAAACACCCCCTCCCAATTCAGCACAGATGTAACTCTGGCCTTACGGCCGCAAAGCTTTAGTTAATGTTTTTACATCTGAATATTTTTTGGGAGTTCCCACTATGTCTGCATACAAAATTTCTGCATCTCGTTTTAGCGCCGCCCTGTTAATCTTTGCCAGCCTGTTTATGGCTTCGGGCAGTTTCGCAGCCGAGTTGAACCTGCCGGATAATCTGGTGATCAAAGCTATTGATGGCCAAGCTGTATCCAACTTTGACCGCCACCAGTTAGCCGCCGGAAAACATGTTGTCGAACTCAAATACCGGGACATTTTTGCCGTCAATGCCGATGACTCGGGCGCTTGGGTTAAATCCGGTCCTCTTTATCTGACACTGACTGTTGCCGAACAACAAAGTCTGCAACTGCAGCTACCGACTCTGGATACCGAGGCAGAAGCCAACGCCTTTATTCGCAGTCCACAGTTACAAGTTGTTGATGAAGCCGGTCAGGCTGTTCCTGCCGAGGTAATGACCCACGGAGGCCTGATGGCCGACTGGTTGGCACAGCTGCGCCGCTGAGTTTTCAGAGTGGAATGAGACAGAGGCTCTACCATGCTGCTAACAATGATTGCCGGAAAAAGTGTAGCAATGTCATCACACTTCTTCAGATGTGAGTCATATCAAGGCAAGCTTTTGAAAGCATGGTAGACTATTGGGGTCCATTCTCTCTGGAGTTCAAGCTCAAGATGCTATCGGTTCGCCACCACATCCTGGTTCTGTTTACCATGCTCGCATTGCTCGGGCAGGGTATGCTAACCAATGGACACTGGATGGTGCCAACAGCTGAAGCGCATTCCGGAAAAATGGACTCCACGGCACACTCAATGGCTGCCACCATGGATTGTCACACTCAACAGACAAATGCCAGTCACTGCTGCGATGACTCGCAAATTGATACAGTGCTTCCCGACACTGTGAGTCATTGTTGTGAAGGCAAAGGATTCTGCAAGAGCGACTGTAACCATTGTCTGGTGATATCCGTAGCGGGTACTCTCATTGCCGTCGGTTCCTGGCCGGTGATGTCTCTGCCCGAAGCCGCCGTGGCCACGCCTATGCCTCATTTCCACTCTGTTTCTATCGGCCAGACAATCAAGCCACCCATAGTTTGATATCCAAGGCACACCTGTGCCCAAAATCTGCCAATAAATACAAATTTTTAATGGGATAAGCCCCAAGAGTGCACAGTTGCACCTGGCCAAAGCGTATCCCAAACGGAGTGAATCAATGAAAACCTTTATCAGCGTCCTGATTATTGCCCTATTGTCTGTCACCCTGGCCAGAGCCAGCTTCGCAAGTGAACGAGATCATCACCACGGTCAGCAACAAGCCGTGGTAACTGCCGAATATAGCTGCCCCATGCACCCGGAGGTGACAGGTAACAAAGGCGATTCCTGCCCCAAATGCGGCATGTTTCTGGAAAAACCGCAACAAGCCGACTATCACTGTCCCATGCATCCTGAAGTGACAGGCAAGAAAGGTGACTCCTGCCCCAAGTGTGGTATGAATCTTGAGCCTGTAGCTGGCCAGAAACACCACCACCACTAAACAAGCTGTAGCTGGAGATGAGGCATATGAGCGATTCAAACCGTAAACGCCAACGACTGGCCTGTGCGCTTAGTCTGGTGCTGGCTGTCGGCCCGCAATGGAGTATGCAGGCAATGGCCCAGGGCAATCAGCCCCAAGGGCAGGAACAACACAAAGATCATCAACATGGGACGGCAACCCAGGAGTATTACTGCCCCATGCATCCGGAAGTCACCAGCCATGAGCCGGGACGCTGCCCCAAGTGCAACATGTTTTTGGTCAAAGATGAGGCCACTGAAGCCCTGGCAGAACCAACACAGGCTCAGCAAAAAACCTATGTTTGCCCCATGCATCCGGAAGTGACCAGTCACGAGCCGGGACGTTGCCCCAAATGCAATATGTTCCTGGTCGAAGAGGAAGAAGAGGAGCCAGGTTCCCATGCCGGTCACGCCGAAGCTGCAGAAACCCTGGCTACAGAAACTAAAGCCGCGGAAAACCAGGCTAATGACCATAGCCAGCACGCCATGCAGCAGAGCAAACCCGCATTGGAGATCAAACCAGCTCCTCTGGATCAGGGCAGTAACATCAAATATGTTTGTCCCATGCATTCGCATATCATCAGCGATGTGCCCGGCACCTGCCCCATCTGCGGCATGAATCTGGAAAAAGTCGAGATGGGCGGCCACTCGGAAACCGTTGAGATTGATGTCTCAGGCCAGATGCAACAAGCCTTGGCCCTCAAGGTAGCCAAGGTGGAAAGGGACACGCTGTGGAAGTTTGTCAAAACAGTCGGCCAGATAGACTATGACGAGAGCCAAATCAATCATATCCATGCCAGGGTCAACGGCTGGATTGAAAAACTTAAAGTAGAGTCTGTCGGTGACAGGGTCGAGAAAGGTCAGTTGCTGTACGAGATCTATTCACCGGACCTGGTCAATGCCCAGGACGACTATCTGTTGGCCCAGGAGACGCTGAAACGCTCAGGCAACAGTGCCAACTACCAAGAGCTATTGCGCAAGGCCGGGCTACGCCTCGAACTACTGGGCATGAACCAAGAGCAGATCAAACAGCTGGCCAAGACAGGCAAGACCCAATACCGGGTTCCTTTCTACGCCCGCGAAAGCGGCGTAGTCAAACAACTCGCGGTGCGTGACGGCATGTATATACAACCTCAGACCGAGGTCATGTCACTGGTTGACCTCTCCAAGGTCTGGGTCATTGCCGATGTGTTTGAAAACGAGCAGAGCTGGCTGGAAGTGGGCCAGACCGCCGAGGTCAATATCCCCGCCATGGGGCTCAAGGGCATAGAAGGCAAGATTGATTACATCTATCCCGAACTGGATCCCATCACCCGCAGCCTGAGAGTCAGAGTGGTACTCAACAATGATCAAGCGATGGAGCTCAGGCCCAAGACCTTGGCCAAGGTTTCCCTCTATGGTGGCCCGAAACGCGATACTTTGGTGATCCCCCAGGAAGCCTTGATCCAAACAGGCAAGGAAAACCGGGTCATAGTCAAACAGGATGATGCCAGTTTCAGTGCCAGAAAGGTCACTGTCGGCATGTTGAGTCAGGGTAAGGCAGAGATCCTCGAAGGCCTGCATGAAGGCGAAAACGTGGTGATTTCCGGGCAATTCCTGTTGGATTCAGAAGCCAGTCTCAAGGGTAGCCTGATGCGCCTGAGCTCAGGCCACCAGCACTAGGAGGCAACATGCTGAAAAAAATCATTGAAGCCTCCATCAAACAAAGGGTGATGGTGCTGATTGTCACCCTGATGGTGACGGTTTGGGGGATTCAGGCGCTGCGTACCACGCCGCTCGACGCCCTGCCGGATCTGTCCGATGTGCAGGTCATCATCAAAACCGCCTATCCGGGACAGGCGCCCAAGCTGGTAGAGGAACAGGTGACCTATCCCTTGTCTACCGCCATGCTGGCCGTGCCCGGGGCCAAGACGGTGCGCGGCTATTCCATGTTCG
This sequence comes from Shewanella indica, assembly GCF_033842865.1. Taxonomy (NCBI): domain Bacteria; kingdom Pseudomonadati; phylum Pseudomonadota; class Gammaproteobacteria; order Alteromonadales; family Shewanellaceae; genus Shewanella; species Shewanella indica. Next base: position 1,576,132 of record NZ_JAWXXR010000001.1, on the reverse strand, counting down.
GTGACTCCTATGTCTATGTGATCTTTGAAGATGGCACCGACATCTATTGGGCCCGCTCCCGGGTATTGGAGTACCTGAGCCAGATAAGCAGCCGTCTACCCGAAGGGGTGCAACCCTCACTGGGGCCCGATGCCTCCGGGGTCGGTTGGATCTATGAATATGCCCTGGTAGACCGCAGCGGGAATCTGGACCTTTCGCAACTCAAGAGTTTGCAGGACTGGTATTTGAAGCTGGAATTGCAGAGTGTTGCCGGGGTATCGGAAGTCGCCACTGTCGGTGGCATGGAACAGACCTATCAGATAGTGCTGGAGCCGGACAAGCTGGCGATTTACAAGCTGGACATCGCCTCGGTCAAGCAGGCGATTACCAAGGCCAACAACGAGGCCGGCGGCTCTGTGGTGGAGATGGCCGAAGCCGAGTACATGGTGCGCGCCAAGGGCTATCGTCAAACACTGGCGGACTTTCGTGAAATCCCACTGGGGATCACCAGTCCTTCAGGCACACCGCTGCTGCTGAAAGACGTTGCCACCGTACGTAAGGGCCCGGCATCTCGCCGTGGCATAGCCGAGCTCGATGGTGAGGGCGAAGTCGTCGGTGGCATCATAGTCATGCGCTATGGGGAAAACGCCCTGGCGACTATCGAGGCGGTGAAAACCAAGCTGGAAGAACTCAAGGCGGGTCTCCCCGAAGGCGTGGAGATAGTTCCCACCTACGACAGATCGCAACTGATTGAAAACTCAGTCGACAACTTGTTGCACAAGGTGTTGGAAGAGATGGTAGTGGTCGGCATTGTTTGCTTGCTGTTTCTGCTGCACGCCCGCTCGACCCTGGTGGCCGTTATTACCCTGCCACTGTCGATACTGATCGCCTTTATTGTGATGAACAAGATGGGGGTTAACGCCAATATCATGAGTCTTGGCGGTATCGCTATCGCCATCGGGGCCGTGGTGGATGGTGCCATTGTGATGATCGAGAATATGCACAAGCACCTCGAGCATTTCAAACAAGACCATCAGCGCCAACCCGACACCAAAGAGCATTGGAAAATTGTCGCCGAAGCCTCTATTGAGGTGGGCCCGGCACTCTTCTTCTCCTTGCTGATCATTACCCTGAGCTTTGTGCCGGTATTTGCCCTCGAAGCCCAGGAAGGCAGGCTGTTCAGCCCTCTGGCCTATACCAAAACCTTTGCCATGGCGGCCGCGGCTGTGTTGTCAATCACCTTGGTGCCTATCCTGATGGGCTTCTTTATCCGCGGCAAGATCCCCTCGGAAAGCAGCAACCCACTGAGCCGGGTATTGATAGCCATCTACAAACCTATGCTCAATGCCGTGCTGCGCTTCCCCAAGCTGACCTTGCTGGCGGCTCTGGTGGCGCTGGCCAGTGCCTGGTATCCAGTGAGTCATATGGGCAGCGAGTTTATGCCAGAGCTCGAGGAAGGGGATCTTCTGTACATGCCAACAGCCTTGCCGGGCATCAGCGCCAGCAAGGCCGCCGAAGTGCTGCAGCAAACCGACCGGCTGATCAAAACCGTTCCGGAAGTGGCGCGGGTGTTTGGCAAAGTAGGCCGCGCCGAAACCGCCACGGATCCTGCGCCATTGACCATGCTGGAAACCACCATAATGCTCAAACCCAAAGAGCAGTGGCGCGAAGGCATGGATCTCGACGGCATCATTGCTCAGCTGCAAAGTACGGTAAAAGTGCCCGGTCTCACCAACGCCTGGGTACAGCCGATCAAGACCCGTATCGACATGCTGTCTACCGGTATCAAGACACCAGTGGGGATTAAGATCACCGGCGCCGATGTCAATCAACTGCAGGAGATAGGGGCCCAGATAGAAGCGATTCTATCGGCTCAGCCTCATACCAAGTCGGCCTATGCCGAGCGGGTGGGTGGCGGCCGCTACATAGACATCACACCGAAACTCGAGGTGACCTCCAGATATGGCATGACCCTGAGCGATATTCAGGACGTAGTACGTTACGCCATTGGCGGCATGAATATCGGTGAGTCGGTTCAAGGTGCCGAGCGCTATCCCATCAACCTGCGCTATCCAAGAGAGTTGCGTGACAATATCGAAAAGCTCAGAGAGCTGCCGGTGATCACCAAGAGTGGCCACTATCTGCCGCTGCGCAATCTGGCCGACATCGAAATCACTGATGGCGCGCCTATGCTCAAGAGCGAGAATGGTCGATTGATCTCCTGGGTATTTGTCGATATTGACGGCACGTCCATTGGTGAGTATATCGAAGCCGTCAAGCCGGTATTGGAGCAGGAACTGGATCTGCCTGCCAGGTACAGCTACAGCTTTGCCGGTCAGTATGAATATATGCAGCGGGTCGATGCCAAACTGCAGCAAGTGATCCCCATGGCGCTAGCGGTGATCTTCATTCTGCTGATGATGACCTTCGGCTCATCCATGCAGGCCAGCATCATAATGCTGTCGCTGCCGTTCGCCTTGGTGGGCAGTACCTGGTTGTTGTATCTGCTGGACTACAACATGTCGGTCGCTGTCGCGGTGGGCATGATAGCCCTCGCCGGGGTCGCCGCCGAGTTTGGTGTGGTCATGCTGGTGTATCTCAACAATGCCATCAAGCATAAGCAGGACAGAGGCGAATACCACAGAGTGGAAGACCTCAAGGACGCCCTGATTGAAGGTGCAGTAATGCGGATCCGCCCCAAGGCGATGACAGTGGCGACCATCTTCTTCGGTCTGCTCCCTATTATGTGGGGCGCAGGTTCGGGCAACGACGTGATGCAGAAGATTGCCGCGCCCATGGTCGGTGGTATGGTTACCGCCCCAGTGCTGTCGCTCTTTGTTCTGCCGGCGCTCTATCTGCTGATCTACCGTCGCCACTTGAGCAAGGCCAAGGCTGAATAAGCAAACTGATGCTCGCAAAAACGGCTGCCAATGCAGCCGTTTTTATTGGATTGAGCTCAGTTACACCACTTCACCGGCGGCGTAGCCGGAACTCCAGGCCCACTGGAAGTTATAGCCGCCGAGCCAACCACTGACATCCACCACTTCACCGATAAAATAGAGCCCGGGATGACGCTTGGCCTCCATGGTCTTGGAAGATAACTCATCGGTATCCACACCGCCCAGAGTCACCTCGGCGGTGCGATAACCCTCGGTGCCGCCGGGTTGGATCTGCCAGCAGTGGAAATAACTGTCCAGCGCCGCCACATCTGCCTTGGACAGTTGGTTAAAGTTCTTGTTGGGTAATTCACCCAGCTCCTGCAGCCTCTCAACCAAGCGCTTAGGTAACAGCCGAGATAGTCCATTCTTAAGCGACAATTTTGGTGATTCAGCAGTGATTGTTTTGCACCAGTCGACAAAATCCAGGTCCGGCAGTAAATCAAACAGCACACTCTGGCCTGGCTGCCAGTAGGAGGAGATCTGCAGCACAGCCGGCCCGGACAAACCTCTGTGGGTGAATAGCATGGCCTCTCTAAACTGCCTGCCGCATTCGGCTTTGGCGATAACCGGCAAGCTGATGCCGGACAGGCCTTCAAACCTGGCCTTGTCTTCAGGCTGTAAGGTAAAGGGAACCAGCCCGGCAGTGGTCGGCAGCACCTTGATGGCAAACTGCTCGGCGATACGGAATCCAAACGGTGTTGCCCCGAGCTTCGGCATGGACAAGCCACCAGTGGCTATCACCAGAGATTTACAACGGTATTCCCCTTCACTGGTTTGCAGGCTGTAACCACCATCTGTGGCTGCCACAGACAGAATTTCGGTACGCAGCTGAATTTTGACTCCTGCCCAATCGCACTCTGTGGTCAACATATCGACAATATCTTTGGCCGAGTCATCGCAAAACAGCTGTCCAAGGGTCTTCTCGTGATAATCGATGCCGTGCCGCTCGACCATGGCGATAAAGTCCCACTGGCTGAAACGAGCCAGCGCCGACTTGACGAAGTGTGGGTTACTGCAGAGGTAGGCGCCCGGTTCAATGTTCTGATTGGTGAAGTTACAGCGACCGCCGCCACTGATCAGAATTTTGCGCCCCAGTTGTTTGGCGTTATCCAGCAAAAGGACATCCCGGCCCCGATACCCGGCAGTGAGGGCACACATTAACCCTGCGGCGCCAGCGCCGATAATGATCACCTGATGCTGTTTAACTGACATAACGCTCACTCTCTGGCCCAACAAGGGGCAATAAAAAAGGTTCATCGCAGATTAGTGTGGACTGGAAACGAAAACGGTTGGAGTTATTGTTTAGTCGCCAAACAAAAACAATGACCAACCCCAACCATTCTCGATGTCGAATCTTACCTTTACCATTGCGCTCTGGGAAGGCTTTGAAGCCGTCCATACCGAGCAAAATCAACAAACCCTCATCATCCAGCTAAAATCGATTGATAATGGTCACTGTGCTTGCGCAAACCGGCCAAGGCCGTTCAAAACACCCCAAGCAATCTGATGAAGCTCAAGCGGCTTTTAAAAAACTTACCGATGGAAACTAAGACCAATCCGCATTGAAGTCTGATCTAATGGTAGGCAACTCAACACTTATAGTTGGCCCATGAAATCTGAAACTGCCGAAAGCTTGCTTTGCCTCTCTAAAAAAGAAAAAAATCCCCAAAAGCGTATGCGATTACTCGCCGTGTCCATATTTTTGCAATCCCGTAATCGTACTCAAGTAGCGAACCAGTTGAAGGTGGCAAGATCCAGCGTCAACTCATGGGTCTCAAACTATCTTGAGCAAGGGCTCGTAGGGCTTGAAGATAAGCAGCGACCCGGCAAAAGACCATCATTGTCCAATGACCAAAAGCGGAGGCTCGCCAGATATATTGAGTTCAAAGCACAATCGAATGAGGGAGGCAGGCTAACCGGGGCAGATATCCAGCAATACATATTGAGTGAGTTTGGTGTCGAGTACCACCTCAATCATATCTACAAGCTACTCAAAGGCATGGGGTTCAGCTGGATAACCAGCCGCTCCAGGCATCCCAAACAGACTCAAGGCGTGCAGAACGCTTTTAAAAAAGTTTACTCTGGAAACTAACCTTCACACACCTATCCATATACGACCACACCAGATTGATATTTGGTTTCAGGACGAAGCCAGATTTAGTCAGCAAAATACAACAACACGACTCTGGGCACCGAAAGGCAGTAGACCCAGAGCGCTAAAACAGCAGCAGTTTGAATACGCGCACCTCTTCGGCGCAGTCTGTCCCGCAACAGGAGAAACTGAAGCCATCATCACGCCGTTTGTTAATAAGGACATCATGCGCCAGCACCTGGAACTGATCGCCAACCGAACTAAACCAGGACGACATGCTGTGGTGGTAATGGATGGTGCAGGGTGGCATACCAATGACATTGCAGTTGATATCCCCAACTTGTCGATACTCAAATTGCCGCCCTATTCCCCGGAGCTAAACCCCATCGAACAGGTGTGGAGTTGGCTACGCCAACGTCATCTCGCTAATCGCTGTTTCAAAGGATATGAGGACATTGTGGATGCTTGCAGTCAGGCTTGGAACGACTTCGTCAGCAGTACAAAGCGAGTGATAAAGATGTGCACCAGAGACTGGGCGAAAGTGACTGAACTTTAATGCGGAATGGTATAAAAAGTGAAAACCAAAGTGGCGTCTGGCGATGGCCAGCTTCGAGCAAGCTCTCCGCGTTCGTCTGTCGCATCAAACTGAGTTTGATAAACGCGACAACCTCACCCTACTCCACATGGGATTGTGCCTCACTGCGTTCGGACTCTTTATCTTCCCCATGTGAGAGTGGACATATCAAAATGCTATTAAAACGAAAAATCCCCAACACAAAGTGCTGGGGATTTATCGTTACTGTTTTGTCTTCACTCATTTCTTTAATAAAGAGTAAAAAGTGAAAACCAAAGTGGCGTCTGGCGATGACCAGCTTCGAGCAAGCTCTGCGCGTTCGTTTGTCGCATCAAACTGAGTTTGATAAACACGACAACCTCACCCTACTCCACATGGGATTGTGCCTCACTGCGTTCGGACTCTTTATCTTCCCCATGTGAGAGTGGACATATCAAAATGCTATTAAAACGAAAAATCCCCAACACAGAGTGCTGGGGATTTTTCATTTTATTGGGCGTCTGGCGATGACCTACTCTCACATGGGGAGACCCCACACTACCATCGGCGCGATTGCGTTTCACTTCTGAGTTCGGGATGGGATCAGGTGGGACCACAATGCTATTGTCACCAGACATAAAATTGTACGGAACAAATTTTAAACGCGCTTTAGCGCGGCCCGTTAGGGTCAAATACAGGGATGTATTTGATAAATTCATTCCTAAATTCAGAAAGCTGTGCTCTTTTCAGAGCTTGAGTTCAAACTTCAATCAAGTATCTAACTTCTTCAAGTCCGTAAAACCCATCTGGGTTGTATGGTTAAGCCTCTCGAGTCATTAGTACAGGTTAGCTCAACGCCTCGCAACGCTTACACACCCTGCCTATCAACGTCCTGGTCTCGAACGGCTCTTTAGAGGTCTCTAGGACCTAGGGATGACTCATCTTGGGGCTCGCTTCCCGCTTAGATGCTTTCAGCGGTTATCGATTCCGAACGTAGCTACCGGGCAATGCCATTGGCATGACAACCCGAACACCAGCGGTTCGTCCACTCCGGTCCTCTCGTACTAGGAGCAGCTCCCCTCAATCATCCAACGCCCACGGCAGATAGGGACCGAACTGTCTCACGACGTTCTGAACCCAGCTCGCGTACCACTTTAAATGGCGAACAGCCATACCCTTGGGACCGACTTCAGCCCCAGGATGTGATGAGCCGACATCGAGGTGCCAAACACCGCCGTCGATATGAACTCTTGGGCGGTATCAGCCTGTTATCCCCGGAGTACCTTTTATCCGTTGAGCGATGGCCCTTCCATTCAGAACCACCGGATCACTATGACCTGCTTTCGCATCTGCTCGACGTGTCTGTCTCGCAGTTAAGCTGGCTTATGCCATTGCACTAACCGTACGATGTCCGACCGTACTTAGCCAACCTTCGTGCTCCTCCGTTACTCTTTGGGAGGAGACCGCCCCAGTCAAACTACCCACCAGGCACTGTCCCTAATCCCGATAAGGGACCAAGGTTAGAACATCAACACTACAAGGGTGGTATTTCAAGGTTGACTCCACAAGAACTGGCGTTCTCGCTTCTAAGTCTCCCACCTATCCTACACATGTAGGGTCAATGTTCAGTGCCAAGCTATAGTAAAGGTTCACGGGGTCTTTCCGTCTAGCCGCGGGTATACGGCATCTTCACCGCAATTTCAACTTCACTGAGTCTCGGCTGGAGACAGCGTGGCCATCATTACGCCATTCGTGCAGGTCGGAACTTACCCGACAAGGAATTTCGCTACCTTAGGACCGTTATAGTTACGGCCGCCGTTTACCGGGGCTTCGATCATGAGCTTCTCCGAAGATAACCCAATCAATTAACCTTCCGGCACCGGGCAGGCGTCACACCGTATACGTCATCTTGCGATTTTGCACAGTGCTGTGTTTTTGATAAACAGTTGCAGCCACCTGGTATCTGCGACTGCCAGCAGCTTACGACGCGAGGTCTTCACCGCCGGCAGCGTACCTTCTCCCGAAGTTACGGTACCATTTTGCCTAGTTCCTTCAGCCGAGTTCTCTCAAGCGCCTTGGTATTCTCTACCCGACCACCTGTGTCGGTTTGGGGTACGATTTCTACTAACCTGAAGCTTAGAAGATTTTCCTGGAAGCATGGCATCAACCACTTCATCCCCTTGGGGACTCGTCATCAGCTCTCAGTGTATGTGTGCCCGGATTTGCCTAAGCACACCACCTACTACCTTAAACGCGGACAACCAACGCCGCGCTGGCCTAGCCTTCTCCGTCTCTCCATCGCAGTTAGCAGAAGTACGGGAATATTAACCCGTTTCCCATCGACTACGCCTTTCAGCCTCGCCTTAGGGGTCGACTCACCCTGCCCCGATTAACGTTGGACAGGAACCCTTGGTCTTTCGGCGAGGGGGTTTTTCACCCCCTTTATCGTTACTCATGTCAGCATTCGCACTTCTGATACCTCCAGCGTGGGTTACCCCTTCGCCTTCAACGGCTTACAGAACGCTCCTCTACCGCATCAGCGCATCCCTCATACGACTTAAACACCCTGTTTCATCTTTCGACTCAACGTGTTGGGTGCTTGGGCGTCATTCACAAAGTGAATCACGCCAGCAAATCGCATCAGGTGATGCGCTGATACCCGTAGCTTCGGTGAATTGCTTAGCCCCGTTACATCTTCCGCGCAGGCCGACTCGACTAGTGAGCTATTACGCTTTCTTTAAATGATGGCTGCTTCTAAGCCAACATCCTAGCTGTCTAAGCCTTCCCACATCGTTTCCCACTTAGCAATTACTTTGGGACCTTAGCTGACGGTCTGGGTTGTTTCCCTTTTGACGACGGACGTTAGCACCCGCCGTCTGTCTCCCGGATAGCACTCTTTGGTATTCGGAGTTTGCAAAGGGTTGGTAAGTCGGGATGACCCCCTAGCCTTAACAGTGCTCTACCCCCAAAGGTGTTCGTCCGAGGCGCTACCTAAATAGCTTTCGAGGAGAACCAGATATCTCCCGGTTTGATTGGCCTTTCACCCCCAGCCACAAGTCATCCGCTAAT